>NZ_JAULSZ010000001.1:0-2130714 GCF_051707265.1 Pectobacterium sp. S5 | reverse complement strand
GTAGCTTAACCTTCGGGAGGGCGCTTACCACTTTGTGATTCATGACTGGGGTGAAGTCGTAACAAGGTAACCGTAGGGGAACCTGCGGTTGGATCACCTCCTTACCAAAAAGATGTGTGTTAAGTGAAGTGCTCACACAGATTGTCTGATGAAAATAACGAGCAGAAATACCTTAATAGGCTTGTAGCTCAGGTGGTTAGAGCGCACCCCTGATAAGGGTGAGGTCGGTGGTTCAAGTCCACTCAGGCCTACCAACTCTTCCATGAGTGGTATCTAAGGTATCTGTAAGCAACGATGGGGTTATAGCTCAGCTGGGAGAGCGCCTGCCTTGCACGCAGGAGGTCTGCGGTTCGATCCCGCATAGCTCCACCATCACTACTCGCTATATAGAAAACTTCAGAGTGTACCTGTTTGGGTGCACTGCGAAGTTTTGCTCTTTAACAATCTGGAACAAGCTGAAAATTGAAACATGACAGCTGAACATGCATTGATACCTGCGGGTATGAATGGTGTATCAGTGTGTCAATGAGTCTCTCAAATAATCGCAGCACGACAGTGACTTTGATTTATCAAAGACACCTTCGGGTTGTGAGGTTAAGCGACTAAGCGTACACGGTGGATGCCTAGGCAGTCAGAGGCGATGAAGGGCGTGCTAATCTGCGATAAGCGTCGGTAAGCTGATATGAAGCGTTATACCCGACGATACCCGAATGGGGAAACCCAGTGTGTTTCGACACACTATCATTATGTGAATACATAGCGTAATGAGGCGAACCGGGGGAACTGAAACATCTCAGTACCCCGAGGAAAAGAAATCAACCGAGATTCCCCTAGTAGCGGCGAGCGAACGGGGAGGAGCCCAGAACCTGAATCAGTTTGTGTGTTAGTGGAAGCGTCTGGAAAGTCGCACAGTAAAGGGTGATAGTCCCGTACACAAAAATGCACAGATTGTGAGTTCGATGAGTAGGGCGGGACACGTGACATCCTGTCTGAATATGGGGGGACCATCCTCCAAGGCTAAATACTCCTGACTGACCGATAGTGAACCAGTACCGTGAGGGAAAGGCGAAAAGAACCCCGGCGAGGGGAGTGAAATAGAACCTGAAACCGTGTACGTACAAGCAGTGGGAGCCTTGATTAATCAGGGTGACTGCGTACCTTTTGTATAATGGGTCAGCGACTTATATTCTGTAGCAAGGTTAACCGTATAGGGGAGCCGCAGGGAAACCGAGTCTTAACTGGGCGTTAAGTTGCAGGGTATAGACCCGAAACCCGGTGATCTAGCCATGGGCAGGTTGAAGGTTGGGTAACACTAACTGGAGGACCGAACCGACTAATGTTGAAAAATTAGCGGATGACTTGTGGCTGGGGGTGAAAGGCCAATCAAACCGGGAGATAGCTGGTTCTCCCCGAAAGCTATTTAGGTAGCGCCTCGTGAATTCATCTTCGGGGGTAGAGCACTGTTTCGGCTAGGGGGTCATCCCGACTTACCAACCCGATGCAAACTACGAATACCGAAGAATGTTATCACGGGAGACACACGGCGGGTGCTAACGTTCGTCGTGAAGAGGGAAACAACCCAGACCGCCAGCTAAGGTCCCAAAGTCATGGTTAAGTGGGAAACGATGTGGGAAGGCACAGACAGCCAGGATGTTGGCTTAGAAGCAGCCATCATTTAAAGAAAGCGTAATAGCTCACTGGTCGAGTCGGCCTGCGCGGAAGATGTAACGGGGCTAAACCATGCACCGAAGCTGCGGCAGCGACACTCAGGTGTTGTTGGGTAGGGGAGCGTTCTGTAAGCCGTCGAAGGTGGCCTGTGAGGGCTGCTGGAGGTATCAGAAGTGCGAATGCTGACATAAGTAACGATAATGCGGGTGAAAAACCCGCACGCCGGAAGACCAAGGGTTCCTGTCCAACGTTAATCGGGGCAGGGTGAGTCGACCCCTAAGGCGAGGCTGAAAAGCGTAGTCGATGGGAAACAGGTTAATATTCCTGTACTCGGTGTTACTGCGAAGGGGGGACGGAGAAAGCTAGGTTATCCGGGCGACGGTTGTCCCGGTTTAAGCGTGAAGGTGGATGACTTTGGTAAATCCGGGTCGTCATTAACACTGAGGCGTGATGACGAGTCACTACGGTGATGAAGTAACCGATGCTACGCTTCCAGGAAAAGCCTCTAAGCTCCAGGTAACATCAAATCGTACCCCAAACCGACACAGGTGGTCAGGTAGAGAATACTCAGGCGCTTGAGAGAACTCGGGTGAAGGAACTAGGCAAAATGGTGCCGTAACTTCGGGAGAAGGCACGCTGATGGTAGGTGAAGTGACTTGCTCACGGAGCTGAAATCAGTCGAAGATACCAGCTGGCTGCAACTGTTTAATAAAAACACAGCACTGTGCAAACACGAAAGTGGACGTATACGGTGTGACGCCTGCCCGGTGCCGGAAGGTTAATTGATGGGGTCAGCCGCAAGGCGAAGCTCTTGATCGAAGCCCCGGTAAACGGCGGCCGTAACTATAACGGTCCTAAGGTAGCGAAATTCCTTGTCGGGTAAGTTCCGACCTGCACGAATGGCGTAATGATGGCCAGGCTGTCTCCACCCGAGACTCAGTGAAATTGAACTCGCTGTGAAGATGCAGTGTACCCGCGGCAAGACGGAAAGACCCCGTGAACCTTTACTATAGCTTGACACTGAACCTTGAGCCTTGATGTGTAGGATAGGTGGGAGGCTTTGAAGCGTGGACGCCAGTCTGCGTGGAGCCAACCTTGAAATACCACCCTTTAATGTTTGATGTTCTAACGTGGGCCCGTRATCCGGGTTGCGGACAGTGTCTGGTGGGTAGTTTGACTGGGGCGGTCTCCTCCCAAAGCGTAACGGAGGAGCACGAAGGTTAGCTAATCCTGGTCGGACATCAGGAGGTTAGTGCAAAGGCATAAGCTAGCTTGACTGCGAGAGTGACAGCTCGAGCAGGTGCGAAAGCAGGTCTTAGTGATCCGGTGGTTCTGAATGGAAGGGCCATCGCTCAACGGATAAAAGGTACTCCGGGGATAACAGGCTGATACCGCCCAAGAGTTCATATCGACGGCGGTGTTTGGCACCTCGATGTCGGCTCATCACATCCTGGGGCTGAAGTAGGTCCCAAGGGTATGGCTGTTCGCCATTTAAAGTGGTACGCGAGCTGGGTTTAGAACGTCGTGAGACAGTTCGGTCCCTATCTGCCGTGGGCGTTGGAAGATTGAGAGGGGTTGCTCCTAGTACGAGAGGACCGGAGTGAACGCACCACTGGTGTTCGGGTTGTGATGCCAATTGCATTGCCCGGTAGCTAAGTGCGGAAGAGATAACCGCTGAAAGCATCTAAGCGGGAAACTTGCCTCGAGATGAGTCTTCCCTGGGCACTAGATGCCCCTGAAGGGCCGTTGAAGACGACGACGTAGATAGGCTGGGTGTGTAAGCGTAGCGATACGTTGAGCTAACCAGTACTAATGACCCGAGAGGCTTAACCTTACAACACCGAAGGTGTTTTGAGACGACTCAAAAAACAATACTCAGCTTGTTCAAAGATTGGTTCTGATGGTTGTGCGANCGATACGTTGAGCTAACCAGTACTAATGACCCGAGAGGCTTAACCTTACAACACCGAAGGTGTTTTGAGACGACTCAAAAAACAATACTCAGCTTGTTCAAAGATTGGTTCTGATGGTTGTGCGAGCGCGTAAGCAACGTATAACGGTTGGAATGAAACAGAATTTGCCTGGCGGCGATAGCGCGGTGGTCCCACCTGACCCCATGCCGAACTCAGAAGTGAAACGCCGTAGCGCCGATGGTAGTGTGGGGYTTCCCCATGTGAGAGTAGGGAACTGCCAGGCATCAAACAAGTGGAAAGCCCCTGTCGAAAGACAGGGGCTTTTTGCTATGCGAAATTTTGGGGTTACCTGCAACGATTTGCTCACTGTGCATTTATTGCGGTGTATCAGGTAGATAACCATGACAGCTATGGAAGATGGGGATGTTTTTTAGGATGCAGAAACCTTCCTACCTGATCCAGTTTGCGTTAGTAATGCGATAACACGAGCTGTGAGATCCATAATTATGGCTATGAAGGGGAAGGCCTGCGTAGGACACGCAGGCAGGATGCTTCAGCTTAGTGCAGGATTTGTGAGAGAAATGCCTGAGTACGCTCTGAACGAGGGCTGGAGAAGAAGATATCCGGTGGAGCTTGTTCTACGATCTCACCTTGATCCATAAAGATCACCCGATCAGCGACGGTTCTCGCGAATCCCATTTCATGCGTGACGCAAAGCATCGTCATTCCATCCTGAGCTAGCCCAAGCATAGTATCTAGCACCTCTTTTACCATTTCAGGATCCAGCGCAGACGTCGGCTCGTCAAACAGCATAATCTTGGGCTTCATGCACAGTGAACGGGCGATGGCCACACGTTGTTGCTGGCCTCCAGAGAGCTGCCCCGGAAATTTATGCGCATGTGCGGCGATACGCACGCGTTCCAGATAGTGCATTGCCAACTCTTCCGCTTCTTTTTTCGGCGTATGGCGCACCCAGGACGGTGCCAGCGTGCAGTTCTGCAACACAGTTAAGTGCGGGAAAAGATTGAAATGCTGAAAAACCATGCCGACTTCAGTACGAATTTTTTCGATGTTACGTAAATCATTATTCACTTCGATACCATCAACGACAATCCGCCCTGCCTGATGTTCTTCAAGATGATTAATGCAGCGTATGGTGGTTGATTTCCCCGAGCCGGAAGGGCCGCACAGTACAATTCGTTCCCCTTGCCTGACCTGCAGATTGATGTCTTTAAGCACATGAAATTGCCCGTACCACTTATTCACATTCTCTAAGGTAATCATGTGATCGGTTGATTGAGTTGATGCAGTCTGATTCATGGATGGCCTCAGTGTGACTTGTGTCCGGTGTTAAAACGATTTTCCAGATGTTGGCTATAGCGCGACATGCTGAAACAGAAAATCCAATAGACCATTGCGGCAAAGACATAGCCTTCCGTCGACATGCCTAGCCAGGTGGGGTCGACCGTTGCCTGTTGGATACTGCTGAAGAGATCGAAAAGGCCGATGATGATCACCAGACTGGTGTCTTTAAAGAGAGAAATAATGGTATTCACCAGACCTGGGATAACCATTTTTAGCGCTTGCGGGAGGATGACCAGCCCCTGCATGCGCCAATAGCCTAAGCCCAGAGATTCTGCGGCTTCATACTGTCCTTTAGGCAGCGCCTGTAAGCCGCCGCGAACCACTTCTGCGACATAAGCGGACTGGAATAAAATAACGCCGACTAATGCCCTCAGCAGTTTATCGATCGTGGTGCCTTCCGTTAAAAATAGCGGCAGCATCACGGATGACATAAAAAGCACGGTGATTAACGGTACACCACGCCAAAATTCGATAAACACGACTGAAAGCATACGGACAATTGGCAGTGTGGAACGGCGACCTAATGCGAGCAAGATACCAAGTGGTAGTGCTCCCGCGATACCCACGGCAGCGATGATCAGCGTCAGCGTTAGGCCGCCCCATTGATAGGTTTCTACTCTACTTAGCCCGCCAAAGCCGCCGTAAAGTAACCACCAGGCGATAAGCGGATAAGTCACTGCCCAGACGGCAAGATAGCGTCCGCGATAGGGGATGCTTTTCAGGAACATCGGCAGAATGCTGAGTAACCCGATGGCGAGTGCGAAGTTGATGCGCCAGACTTCCGCCGCTGGATACAACCCATACATGAAATGACCAAATCTGGCGTGAATGAAGACCCAGCAGGCACCATCACGCGTACAGTCATTACGAGTTGTGCCGATCCAGTTTGCCTGAAAGATCGTCCAGTTGAGCAGCGGCGGTATGGCAATCCACAGTAGCCAGAGGCAAAACAGTGTTAACAGGCTATTGCCGATACTTGAGAAGAGATTACGCCGTGCCCACTGCATCGCTTTGAACAGAGGGGACTGACGGCCTTGCGTATAATGGTTCATCGTCATGACGTCCTCTTAGCGTTCGACTAACGCGATTTTGCGGTTATACAGGTTCATCAGCAGCGAGATCAGCAGGCTGATAATGAGATAAACCGACATGGTAATGGCGATGGTTTCGATAGCCTGACCGGTCTGATTCAGCACGGTTCCTGCGAACAGCGACACCATATCGGGATAGCCAATGGCGGCAGCCAGCGACGAGTTCTTCACAATATTGAGGTATTGGCTGGTTAGTGGCGGAATGATGACGCGCAGAGCCTGTGGAAGGATCACTTTGCGTAGCGTAACGGGATTCGGTAAGCCGAGAGAACGCGCGGCTTCGTGTTGACCGTGGGAAACCGATTGAATGCCTGAACGAATGATCTCGGCAATAAATGATGACGTGTAGACCGACAGAGCGACGGTTAACGCCGCCAGCTCAGGGATCAACACCATGCCGCCGCGAAAGTTAAACCCTTTTAACTCCGGCATATTCCAGTGAAAGGCGGGGCCGAAAATCAGGTGACTGAGTGCGCACAGCACAAGTAACAGGCCTAACGTCAGTGGCCAGGTTTTGCGCGGTTGACCGGTTAAGGCGTGATAGCGCTGGTTACGTCGAAATACGCGCCATGTCACGACCGATACGATCAGCAGAGAAAGAAAAAATGCTGCGGCGCCCGGTCCCATTTCAGGGGATGGCAGATAAAAGCCCCGGTTGCTGAGGAAGGCGACATCAAACGCGCTGATTGACTGGCGTGGCCCCGGTAGATTCCGCAGTACGGCAAAATACCAAAAAAAGATCTGCAACAACGGCGGAATGTTACGGAATATCTCAATGTAAATGTTGGATATTTTTCGTAGCAGCCAGTTGTCAGACAGTCGTGCCAGGCCAACAGTGAAGCCGAGAATCGACGCAAACACGATACACAACGCCGAGACCAGAAGCGTGTTGAATAACCCAACAAGAAAAACGCGGGCGTAGGTGTCACCTTGTTGATAGTCAATCAGGTGCTGGACGATGCCAAAGCCGGCGCTTTTATTTAGAAAATCGAAGCCAGAGGTAATGCCCCTTTGTGCCAGATTGGTCACGGTGTTGTGCAACAGGTAGGCTGCGACAGCCAATACAGCGATAACAACGACAATTTGATACAGCCAGGCGCGCACCGCTGGATTAGTCAGTGATAAATCACCTTTTACGGTTGGGCGTTGTAGCATGCTTGAACCTCGAAACGGGGGTACTGAGGGGCGCAGCGATCCACTGCGCCCGGGGTTTTCTGATAATTAACGTACCGCTGGCGCGTACTGGAGACCGCCTTTGTTCCACAGCTCGTTCAGGCCGCGCTTAATTTTCAACTCGCTGCCCATACCGACATTACGTTCAAAGATTTCGCCGTAGTTACCGACCTGTTTGATGATTTTGAACGCCCAATCATTCGGTAATTTGAGATCTTTGCCGTAGCTGCCTTCGTGACCCAGCAGATGGGACATATCTGGCGTCGTGGGTTTTGCTGCCAACTGGTCGACGTTTTTCGAGGTTACACCCATCTCTTCAGCATTCAGCATGGCGAACAGCGTCCAGCGTACGATCGCGAACCACTCTTCATCACCACGGCGCACCACTGGGCCCAGCGGCTCTTTGGAAATCACTTCTGGCAGGACGATGAATTCAGCTGGTTTGCTCAGCTTGATACGCAGTGCGTACAGCTGTGACTGGTCTGATGCCAGCGTATCGCAGCGGCCAGATTCCAGCGCTTTGGCGCTTTCATCAGAGCGGTCGAACGTGACGGGGGTGTACTGCATTTTATGGGTTTTGAAATAGTCAGCGACGTTCAGTTCGGTATCCGTACCCGCCTGAATGCAGACGGTTGCGCCGTCCAGCTCTTTGGCGCTGGTTAAGCCCGCTTTGTTGTGCGTCAGGAAGCCGATGCCGTCGTAGTAGGTCACGCCGGTAAAGAGCATGCCCATGCCGCTGTCACGGGAAGACGTCCAGGTGGTGTTACGTGATAGCACATCGACTTCGGCGGATTGCAGCGCAGTGAAGCGTTCTTTTGCCGTCAGCGGTGTGTATTTAACTTTATTGGCATCGCCGAATACGGCGGCGGCAAGGCCGCGGCATACATCGACATCAATACCGGAGTATTTTCCGCTGGCGTCCGCATAGGAAAAGCCGGGCAAGCCATCACTGATACCGCATTGCACAAATCCTTTCTTCTGAATGGCGTCCAGCGTTGCACCCGCATGGGCTTGATTGATTGCGGCAAAGAGTGACGCGCCAGCAACCAGAGTAGAAATCACTATTCTTTTCATAATCATCCTAGCGTCTAGAGTTATCTGCTGTTGTTGCAGTACACAGTTGTGTTGCGGTGCACAATGAGGTGCACCATACCTGTCTGTCGGTATGCCGACGTGAGCAGAGCAAAGCAAATAAAATGCCAATTTTCTATTTGCTTGATAATGAAGACGAAAAGGAATGTTTATTGATCTAAGTGGGTAATTCTAATTGGGTATGTGCGCACCGTGACAAATGCAAAGAGGCTGATGCGCCCTCTTTTAGTGCGTCGAAATGGAGATCGTGAGGCATCTCAGGCTTGCCAGCGATGGGATTGCCCGTTGAATAGGGAGAGGTCGGGAACGCGGTAATGTCATCAGCCCAGCGGATGGCGTGGGCTGATGCGGGAGGCATTAGTGCGTGATGTGGCGCTGATAATACTTTTCGAGCTTTACCTGTAGCTGGCTTAGCACGGTACTAAACATCAGGTAAATCAGCGCAGCCTCGACGTACAGAATCAAGGGTTCATAGGTAACGGAAACGATGCGCTGAGCGGACAAGAACATCTCCGGCACGGTGATCACGGCGGCCAGCGACGTATCCTTGATTAAGGAAATAAACGTATTGGAGAGCGGTGGCAGCGAAACGAAAACGGACTGCGGGAAGATCACCCAGCGAATCGCCTGCTTGCCATTCATACCGAGAGAATAGGCGGCATTCCATTGGCCTTTCGGGACAGACAAGATGGCTCCGCGCACGATCTCCGAGCTATAGGCACCCACGCTGATGGTGAAGCCAATGAGTGCGGCAGGGAAGGCATCCAGAGTGATACCCGCGCTGGGTAGCCCATAAAAAATCAGGAAAAGCTGCACCAGCAATGGTGTGCCACGGATAACCCAAACGTAGAAATCCCCCAGCCATTTCAGCGGCTTTGGGCCATAAAGGCGAACCAGCGCGGTGATAATGCCGAGAGTTAAGCCAAAGATGAAAGACAGAATAGCCAGAGGGACGGTAAATTTAAGTCCCGCAGACAGCAGACTCCAGAAGGAGTCTGCCATGAGTTGTAGCCAAGGCGGCATGAAAACGAGCTCCGATAACGGTATGCGCTAATCACAGAGCGCGCTGATGACCATCATATTGATGACAGCGCGTTCTGATAACAGTGCGATTATTGAGAAACATCCTCCCCGAAGTATCGCACAGATATCGTTTTATAGGTGCCGTCTGCTTTAATTTCATCCAGAGCTTTATTCAATGCTTCCACCAGTGGTTCCTGATTTTTACGCACCAGAATCGCGGAAGGCTCACCGTCTTTTGAGGTTGCCGCAATCTTCACGTTGGCATCCGGCTTCTGCTTTTTGAAATCCAGGAATGACAGATTATCGTTTAACGTGGCGTCGGCACGGCCGCTGAGCACCAGATCCAGAGACTGGTTAAAACCGTCCGTCGGCACAATGTCCGCACCGTAGCTGGTGGCTTGCTTAGAGTAATTACTGGTCAGGCTCTGGGCAGATTTTTTGCCTTTCAGATCGCTGAAATCTTTGATGGTGGTGTTATCGCCACGGACAACCAGCACCGCCTTGGAATCGATATAAGGCTTGGAGAAATCATACTTGGCCTGACGCTCTTTGGTGACGCCAACCTGATTGATGACCGCATCGTAGCGCTTGGCATCAATACCGGCGATTAAACCGTCCCAACGTCCTTCAATAAACTCGGCTTTCACGCCGAGCTTTTCTGCCACCGCACGGCCAATATCCACATCGAAGCCAACCAGCTGGCCTGATTTATCATGATAGGTATAAGGGGCGTAGGTGCCTTCCGTGCCGATCTTGATAACCCCTGCGGACTTGATGGCGCTAAGGTCATCTGCATGAGCGAATACGCTGGTAGCAAGCAGGGCGCTGGTCAGTAAAGCAAAACGTATTTTTTTCATTATGAATTCCTGTGAGTGGTGTGCAGTGATGCGCTTATAACTTTTGTTAATAAAGAATCTACGCGACAAAACATCTGTTTATAAATCACGTTGTGTGATGGTTTATATCAGAAGTGAATATAGTGGCTTTGCGTCGTTTTGGCGATGTTGCTCACCTTACTGCGTGAACAGACTATCTGCCTCATTTGAGGTGTTTTGGGCATCTAAAATGGAGGGGAGGTTGCCCTCTATCCATAGGGCAAGCCCCTCGACAAGTTTGCTCACTTCTCTGCCCATTGGCGTTAACGAGTAATCGACATGCGGCGGGATAACGGGATGTGATACGCGCAAAACAAAACCGTCATGCTCCAGCGTTTGTAGCGTTTGCGCCAGCATCTTTTCGCTAACGCCGCCCACTGTTCGCCGTAGTTCACTGAATCGATAGGTGCGCTCACGTAGTGCCAACAGCACTAATACCCCCCAGCGGCTCGTCACATCACGCAGAATGGTTCGTGATGGGCACGCTTCCGCCATAACGTCAGCGCAGGTAAAACATGGTGAGGATTCTGTCGTCATGTGTCTCTCCTGATTCAGTCATATCACACTAACTTTTTGGTGCGTACTTGTAAAAAAGTTAACTACACCGTAATTATCCCCAATGTTATTTCCTGATACCACCGATTCCCTACCACTAAATAGCAAGGTGATTTTTATGATAAAGACGCTGTTCCTGACGGCAACATTGGGATTAAGCCTAACGATCGGCTCCGTATACGCTCAAACACCAGTGTCTGTTTCCCGTAACCCTGAGGCGTTGTTTACCAGTCCAGACCCAGCACTAAACGCAAACAAGCAGGTGGTTTACCGTATCCTCCGCGAGTTGCTTGACGCAGGCCATTGGGAGAAAGCCGATGAGCTCCTGTCTGTTGAGTACTTACAACATAACCCGAATGCACAGAGCGGCCGTGACGCGGTTGTTGATTACTTTACCAAGGTGCTCAAGGTTAAGCCTCAGCCGCTCCCTGAACGGCTAAATATGAAAATCATTGCCGTGGTAGCGGAAGGCGATCTGGTTACGGTGCTTTATCCGCGCACCGTTCGTGACCCGAAAGTCGCAGGGGGTTCCTATACCACAACATGGTATGACACGTGGCGTATTAAAGACGGTAAAGCGGTAGAGCATTGGGATCCGGCGTTACTGGGAGAAGCCCCTGATTTACGTTGAATGAAAAGGCAGTCTTACGCAGTTTTTCTGTCGTGGGTATCGCGCAATCAATCATCAATAGGCATCGACGAAGAGGTATTCAGTATGGAACGCAGAAATTTTCTGAAGCTGGCTGCTGGAAGTGCCGCTCTTGTGGCAACAGGGCGTGCGTTTGCTCAAACGGATAATGCGAATGGGGTTATTTCAGCTTTTCAACCTCTGACGGTGCAGGGAACGGTGTTGCCGACGCGTGGCAGGGTTACAGGTACGGCATTACCACTCAATGCCCCTGCAACAAAGGATATCCGTTATCGGACACCTTTCCGCTTCGGTATGGGGGGCACACAGATTGGCAATATTTTCGCCCCTATCAGTGATGAGCAGGCACACTCTACGCTACAAGCCGCGTGGGACGGCGGTGTTCGCTACTACGATACTTCACCTTTCTACGGTCACGGCCTTTCTGAACATCGGCTCGGGAGGTTCCTGCGTGACAAGCCGCGCGATCAATACCTTGTTTCTACAAAAGTGGGGCGTATTTTTCATCCCAGTCGGACGCCGCTGCCTGACTCACTATGGGCGGACAAACTCAACTTTTCTTATGAGTATGATTATACCGCGGCAGGTGCCCGACGCTCTGTTGAGGACAGTCTGCAACGGTTAGGGTTGTCCAGTATTGATATCGTCTACATCCACGATCTCAGCTCGGATAATACCGAATTGCCTACGCCGTGGACGACATCATTTGAGATTGCGCGTAACGGTGCGATGGCTGAGCTGGAACGGATGCGTTCGGAAGGGCTCATCAAAGCCTGGGGGTTCGGTATCAACCGTGCTGACGCTGCCGTGATGGCGGCGGCGTTGGACAAGGGGCCAACACCGGATATTGTTTTACTTGCCTGCCAGTACAGTATTATCGACCATCAGGAAACACTGACAAAAACGTTTCCGGCTTTGGCGAAAAAAGGCATTACGGTGACGGTTGGTACGCCACTTAACGACGGTTTTCTGGGGGGGAGAAATCGTTACCACTTCAGCAATGATCTTCCTCCCGGCGTCGTTGAGAAGCGGGCTCGTTTAGCTTCTATCGCGGATCGGCACGGTATTGATATTCGTACTGCGGCGCTTCAATTTGCCGCTGCGCCGCCAATCGTATCGGCCATTATTCCTGGTGCTCGTGCTCCTGGGCAGGTCGAAGCCAATATCCAGTCGATGAAAGTGAGTATTCCAAAGGGCTTTTGGGATGAGCTCAGGGAACAGAAGTTAATCACGGCCGATGCGCCGATACCCACCTGATATTTGATAAGAAGCATCAGATCGTCGCATCGGGTTTGTTGAATACAAACGGTGGTAATAGGGCCGTTGAGCAATGCGCCTTCACCAGGGCAATTACCTATTATCACCGTTCTATATGGTGGGTTTTATCATCACGTATTTTTACTTTCTATGCTGTGATGTAACGGTTTAAAGATAAACACCCTAGCGTGGTTGTCACAATAGAAGCCTACTCTTAAAGAGGACTATTGCTTCTGTCGTTATCCGTTAAGGAGACAACAATGAAAATCCGCATCGCCAGCTATAACGTTGAGAACCTGTTCCACCGTACCGCGATTCTCAACCTCCCCGATTCCCAGCAGATCGATGCCTTACTGCAACAGGTCAGGCAGCTGCAACACCTTCTCGAACAGCCACAATACGATGATGCCCTGAAAGATCAGGTGTTCCGCTTGTCTATCGCACTGCGCCCTTATATTGATATCCGTACTGACGCGGGCACGCTGGGGCGATGGAAAAAAGAGGACGCTGGCACCGGATTCAGGATCAATAAAAGCTGCCGTGGTCGTGGGGATTGGATCGGTGAAATTGTCTTTAAGGCACAGGAGTTCAGCAGTCAGCAACGTAAGAATACGGGCAAGATTATCACCCTGCTTAACGCCGATATTCTGTGTGCCGTTGAAGTCGAAAACATGGATGTCCTGCGTGATTTCAACAATCAGGTGCTGGGGGAACATAAATTTAACCAGTTCGTGATGATCGACAGCCCGAATGACCCACGCGGCATTGATGTTGCCTGCCTGACGCGTTATCGGATTGCCCAGCTCCGCACGCATATTTTTGATGCCGGAAAGCGCTTCGATCCGGTCTTTAGCCGTGATTGCCTTGAGGTCACGCTGGATGCCGGCCTCAAACAGCCGATTTATATTCTGTGTAACCATTTCAAAAGTCAGAGCGGTCAAACAGAAGAAGAGCGGCAGCGTGGGGCGGAGAAGCGCCGAGATCAGGCCGAACGCGTCGCGGAGATAGTCCAACAGACTTACGATCTCAAGAAGGACTACGTGGTCATCCTCGGCGATTTGAACGAAGATTCGTCCAACCCTTGGCACAGTTTGGCTCCGCTGTTTTCTCTGTCGGACTTACACCCCGTTATCGACCCTGAACGCCCGGAGAAAGAGCGTTATACCTACTATTTCTCTGGGGGAAAGAAGGGCGCGCGGTTAAATCAGCTGGACTATATTTTCCTGTCCGCACCGCTGCATCAGGCGGTGGTGGAGTGGGGAATCGAGCGTCGGGGGATTTATAATATCGACAAGATTGCTGCCAAAGAGGGCGCGGAACCCGTTACGCCGTTGCCCGAAGTGACATCATGGGACACCGCCGCGTCTGACCATGCCGCGCTCTGGGTGGAAGTGGATATTACCTGATGGTCGCTTTAAGGCTATGATTACGTGAGAAAAAAGAGCAGTGATAGCCGTATAAACCGAGGGCGATGATGAGCCATAAACAAGGATTAGAGAAGTACCCAGATGCGCTGCGCTGGTCATTTGGCGACAGCCCCGAGCTGGCGGATGAGCTTCTGCAACTGGTGCAGGAAGGGCATAAAACGGCAACCTGTAGCTCGTATCACGCGTTCAAAAATGAGGAAACGCCGCAGGTCGGTGATTACAACATTGTTCTGGACGGTGCCGGACAGCCTTCCTGCGTGATTCGGACGCGCTCGTTAACGCTGGTGCGCTACTGCGATGTTACCGCCGAGATGGCGGCGAAAGAGGGTGAAGGCGACAAAAGCCTGGCTTTCTGGCAGCAAGCGCATCAGGCGTTTTTCGAACGAGGAGGCTCTTTCGCCCCAGATATGCTGCTGGTGTTTGAAGAATTTGAGCTGATCGAGGTGTTTTGATTCTGGATTAGCTGCTGATAAACCCGACTGTGTTTTATGGGAATGTGTGGCTAAATTTCACAGTCGGGTACTAGCATGAGCCGACGTTAACCATTTCAGCTCATAGTCACAATAATGGCTTTTAGATGTCTATCAAAACTGTAGTGACTCAGTTGGAGTTTGTAGCTCGTGATACACTTTCCTCCCATAATGGAGGATAAAATGTTTAGTAAGATCGGCTTATTGTGTTTGTCTGCGTTAATACCATTTACGTCGTATGCAGAAAAAGGGACATTTGAATTTTCGGTTGGAACCCAAAATCATATTTTTGATTCGCCGTGTATAAAGTCCATTCAGTATGTGAAACGTGATGAAACGGGCTCAGATAGCTTGGGTATTCACCTTACGGATAGATGTGGGGATAGATTGGGGGAAATTACTCATGAGAACATGGGGAGAGAATTAACTATCTCATATTTGGGTAACGAACTTTCCACAGCAATGATCGTGCAGCGACTGAAAAGTAACTTCAGAATTAGTACAAAAGACACACCAAGACCGGTTTTAATGCGAGTTATCGATGACTACAACGTATCTCTTGAGTGATTTGAATGCCGCAACAATGGGTCAGAAAGGATAAGTTTAATCTTTCTGCGACTGATGTGACTTATAGGTAGGTCCTCAAGTTGATCGTGGCTATCCTGATATTGGCGCAGAATACGTCTGGGGTGAGTGGTTGAAATACAAGAAAAGCATATTCCGATGAAAACAATCGAAGAACTGAGGGCGGAACTCCTTAAAATTGGCCAACAGCTTTGCGGTGGGGTAAGGCCAAATTATTACTTCTTTATCCCTGACAAACCTGATGGTCTTGCTACTCCGTATCTGGAGATTCATGGGGAGGAATACCATTTTATCCTCAGTGAAAGAGGTATAGAAAGGGAGCGTCATGTGACTCTTAGTGACGAAGACATCCTTTATTGGTTCACTGACTGCGGTGTCTGCGGTATGGCTTCAAGCTATGCGGCTTTGAATAGTTCTCCAGACAGAACGTTCAGGGATGTATATCTCCGAAGACAGTATCATTTAATGTTTTCCATCAAGCCCGAATGGGCTACAAGAAAGCACAAGGAATTTGCGGCGCTCCTCAAGAGTTATAACGGTTAAAATTTATTTCCATATGCATTTTGATTATTCATGCTTATTAATTATTTCTTGCCATCTGTCCTGATCCCTCGCGAAGCAACACGCCATAAAGTTACAGTAATGTCTGCTTCTGAGGGCTGAACTGACCGTTAGAGTAAGTTTAAGTCAGCACTTACGCTGCCTGTAACACCAACCAGTCTTTGGATTCTTCTTTGGGCTGTTTGTTTTCGTCTCATCTCGCAGACGTCACCGCTTAGAACGCCCACGCTAAGGCTGAAGCCTAAATAGAGGGCAAAGAAAAAGGCGCTTAACCGGAAAGGTAAAGCGCCTTTTTTTAAATGCTTAACTGATTAGTATCAGTTCATGCCGTATTTTTTCAATTTCTTACGCAGAGTACCGCGGTTGATGCCCATCATCAGGGCAGCGCGGGTTTGGTTACCGCGGGTGTATTGCATCACCATGTCCAACAGTGGCTGTTCAACTTCAGCCAATACCAGCTCATACAGGTCACTTACATCCTGACCGTTCAATTGAGCAAAATAGTTCTTCAGTGCCTGTTTAACCGAGTCGCGCAGGGGTTTTTGGGTTACCTGAGCCTGAGAGTTTACAGTGGAAACGGTCAGTACGTCAGAATTCACGCGTTGTTCGAACATAGTTCTGTCAGCTCTTTTTCTGTTTACGCAAGATTTTCAAAATATGCCTTCAACGCCTCCAGCTGCTCGCTGGCATCCTCAATGGCGTTGAATGTGCGCCTAAACTGGTCGTTTGGGGCATGTTCCTGGAGATACCAGGATACGTGCTTACGAGCGATACGAAATCCCTTGCCTGGACCATAAAAGTCGTGCAATTCCCGTATATGCTCGATCAACAAGCGCTTAACCTCTGCCAACGGCATTGGTGCCAGCAACTCCCCTGTGTCCAGATAATGCTGGATTTCCCGAAAGATCCAGGGTCTTCCCTGAGCGGCTCGTCCTATCATCAGGGCGTCAGCCCCGGTGTAGTCAAGAACCGCTCTGGCTTTATGCGGGTCTGTAATGTCGCCATTCGCAATAATAGGAATGGAAACGGCCTGCTTAACTGCCCGAATGCTGTCGTATTCGGCGAAACCATTGAACAGGCACGCACGGGTGCGTCCGTGAATGGTTAACGCCTGAATGCCACAGTCTTCAGCCAATTTGGCAATTTCTACACAGTTGCGGTGCTCTGGTGCCCAACCGGTTCGGATCTTCAGTGTTACCGGTACGTCTACCGCTTTCACTACCGTAGAGAGGATTTGTTTGACCAAATCCGGATACTGCAACAATGCAGATCCTGCCATCTTGCGATTCACCTTCTTCGCCGGGCAGCCCATATTGATGTCGATGATCTGTGCGCCGAAATCAGCATTAATTCTCGCTGCCGCCGCCATCTCATCGGGGTCACAACCGGCAATCTGCACGGCCCTGATACCCGGTTCATCGCTATGGACCATTCGCAAACGCGACTTGTCTGAACGCCACACTTCCGGATTGGAAGAAAGCATTTCAGACACGGTCATTCCAGCGCCCATCGCATGACAGAGTGCTCTAAATGGGCGATCGCTAATACCAGCCATTGGGGCCGCTATCAAGCGATTACTAAGCTGAAATTGTCCAATGTGCATAGACAAAAATTGACCATACTGTGCCTGCAAGGGCGCGTATATTACGCATTTTTTACGTCAGATGAAAGGCCAAACTTTGACCAATTTACGGCTATCGATCAATGAAAATGCACTTCATAAAGCCGTATAAAAATATTATTCATATTTAACAGTTAGTTATATTTTTATGTCGATTTTTTGTGCTGGGAAATAATCATCTGTTTACAGAATTTTATCTGCAAGCGCGGTCATTTTTGGTGAAGATACAGCAGCCTATCAATGCTTTATCAGTGAAATGCGTTGGTTAATATGGCAAAAAAGGGCGCTGATTGACCTGAGGCTGGCCGACAGAACAGTCTGACCAGCCTCGCGGAATGGCTTAATGGATGATGATGCGGCCATTAAGCGGCTGTGTGGGGCGGTTATTGGCGTGATGCATGACCGAGCGGAACTGGTTTATCTGATCGGCAGAGGCAGTGACGGGGTGATCCAGCACGAGCCAGCGAATGCCTTCTGAACACGGTGGCGTGGTGAGCGACCCGCTAAACCGATAGTAGTTTAATGATGTCGGTAACAGGCTCTGAATCGCGATCGGCGTGCGCACGTCCTCTGCTTGATTAACCTGAGCCGGAATCTGCTGCCAGGTCGTGGCTAACGGCAGATTGGCTTCTCCTTCCTGAAACATCAACGCGATAACGGTAAGCGCGCCAGCCGCGTCTTTATAGACAAAGTGGCCTTCTAGCGGAAACTGTTTACCGTCTATTTCATTTTCACTCGGTGCGTGAAAGTGAAACTGCTGCAAGGTGAATGTTTCGTTATCCAATACCAGCGTATTCCCCGAGCCAACGTTAACCTGAACGGTATGCCCGTTGTTGATAATTTGCTGTGTCCCAGACTGGAAAGCTAACTGTAGAGGGTCGTGCTGGGCGTCCAGCGCCTGGCGGATATTGATGGGAGATTGGTTTTTACCGGTTTCACATAGCGAGAAGTCTGGAGACAGCTTTCCCCAGTGTGCCGGATCGCCGTTGCCTTCGTAGCCCCAGTGCACCGGAGCGGCCGCCAAGGCGGAAGAGCAGGCGGATAGCATCAATACGATAGAGAGTTTACCTTTCATTTTTCATCCCTTGAAAATAATGATATGGCATCGTTGAGCGCCGGGCGCAGGTGACGTCCAGTCGCTTGCCGAGCCGAATAATACGCCTGTTTATGGGGATCAATCGTGAGATATAGCAGGAAGAAAGGTGCCCACCGTTGCACATACGGTGGGCGGGACTAGCGGGATGACGTTATTACGATGCGCGGCGTTGGCCGGTAATGCGGCACCACTCTTCGCGTTCAGCCACCGGATCGAGGGTGAACTTGTCTGCGTACGCTTCTGCGACGCCTTCGGCCTGTGTCGCCAGCACGCCAGACAGGCCGAGGTGACCGCCTGCTTTTGGCAAATCGCTAATCAGCGGTGCCAGTTCGCGCAGCGGGCCAGCAAGGATGTTGGCAACGACGACATCGGCAGACAGATCTGTAGGCTGGTCTTTCGGCAGATAAAGCTCAAGACGCTCGGAAACACCGTTGCGCTGTGCGTTATCGCGGCTGGCCTGAATTGCCTGCGGATCGATATCAATCCCGATAGCGCGTGCTGCACCCAGTTTCAGGGCGGCAATCGCCAGAATGCCGGAGCCGCAGCCGAAATCGATGATGGTTTTCCCTTCCAGATCCAGCCCGTCAAGCCATTGCAGGCACAGCGCGGTCGTTGGATGGGTGCCGGTGCCAAATGCCAGACCCGGATCGAGCATGACGTTGACGGCCGTTGGGTCAGGAATGTCACGCCAGCTTGGGCAAATCCACAGACGTTTGCCGAACTGCATCGGGTGGAAGTTATCCATCCACTCGCGTTCCCAGTCTTTATCTTCCAACTGTTCGATCTTGTGTTTAAAACCGACGCCCAGCAGTGGTTCTTGCTCCAGCATCGCGATAACCGCGTTCATATCGGTTTCGGCATCGTACAGCGCAATCGCGTCGGTATCGCCCCACAGGCGGGTCTCGCCCGGCAGCGGCTCGAACACTGGAGTATCGTGCGTATCCTGAAACGTAACGGATACCGCACCGCTTTCCATCATGACGTCACCCAGCTGTTCAGCAACCTTTCCTGAGGTGTTTATTTTTAGTTGAATCCACGGCATAGCAGTCTCTATTACATTTAAAGTGAAGATGAAGCGGCAACCGGCGCTGGTGGATTATGACCAAAGCGGTTGCCAATAATAAACGCCATCAGGCTGAGTAACAGCGATGGCACAATCGGGTGATATCCAGCCAGCTGAAGATTGAAGCTAGCCAGTAAGGTATAGCAAATCGCCCCGGTGAACATGGCGCTAAGCGCCCCCGCGGCATTCGCGCGTTCCCAATATAGACCCAGCACCAGCGGCCATAGGAACACCGCTTCCAGCCCGCCAAACGCCAGCAGGTTCAGCCAGATGATCATCTCCGGTGGCCGTAAGGAGGCCAGCAGCACCAGCAGACCCAACAGTAGGGTGGTCATGCTGGACAGGATCTTGATGCGGCGTTCGTTATGGATCTGCTGCGGGCGTACGCTGAGATAGAGATCTTTGACGATCGTGGCGGAGGCCTGAAGCAGATGAGCATTAATGTTGGACATGATAGCGGCCATTGGCGCAGCGAGAAAGATCCCAGCGGCCAGCGGCGGTAATACGGTGACCATCAGGGCTGGTAACACCTGATCGGGAATGGTCAGATCTGGCATCACGGCGCGGCCCAGCGCACCGGCCAGATGCATGCCGAGCATCAGAATGCCGATGACGATCGTGCCGATGATAATCCCACGGTGCAGCGCCTTGCTGTCGCGATAAGAGATACAGCGGACGGCGGTGTTTGGCAGGCCGATGACGCCGAAGCAGACCAGCACCCAGAATGAGGCCATAAACGGCATCGACAGAATACCGTTGCTGCCCTGCGGCGACACCAGCATCGGGTCAATCTGTTGCAGCTTATCCACCGCGCTGTGCAGGCCGCCGGCGGCATAAATCACGCCCACCAGCAGGATGACGGTGCCGATCAGCATCACAATGCCCTGCATCGCATCATTGAGCACACTGGCGCGGAAGCCGCCAAACGTGGTGTACAGCGCGATGGTGACGCCGAAAATCAGCAGGCCGATGTCGTAAGGTATGTTCGCCGCAGTTTCCAGCAGGCGTGCGCCGCCGATGAACTGCACGGCCATGGCACCGATAAACGCGACCAGCAGGCTGATACTGGCAAACCACACCAGCAGCGGACTGTTGTAGCGGGCGTACAGCATGTCGTTCAGCGTGATGGCGTTGTAGCGTCGCGCCAAAATGGCGAACTTTTTCCCCAAAATCCCGAGCGACAGCAGCATGGTGGGAAGCTGGATCATCGAAAGCAGCACCCAGCCCAGCCCGTATTTATACGCCGCACCCGGCCCGCCGATAAAAGAGCTGGCGCTGACGTAAGTGCCGATCAACGTCATCGCCAGAACAAACCCGCCCATTGAGCGGCCGCCGAGGAAATACTCGTTAAGAAAGTTACCCGCCTGACGGCGACGGTACGCGTAGACCGACAGCCCGAAGACCAGCAACAGATAGCCAATCAGCGGCAATAAAATTTCAATTTGCATCGTCACTCTCCAGTGAGATGTCGCGGAAAATGACGCGCACCATCAGCCAGCACAGCAGCGTAAACACGAGCGGCAGCAGCAGGCAGGCCATCTCAAACCAGTGTGGAAGGCCGGTGATCCCTTGTGTGTTGTCAGGCAAATAGGCGGCAAGCACCCAGGCCAATAAATAAACCAGCGTCAGGCCAAAAGCCCAGCGGGCCTCTTTGTGCGCCTGAGGAAAGCGTGTATCCATGTTCTGCTCCACCGTAAATGGGAGAATGGGTATTGTTATGAACGTCGTGATGACGAAAGCGGGAATTTTACGGCATGTGGGCCAATTGACTAGTAAGAATTACGCCATCAGCGTAAAAGCCAGTCGCGGGGCGCTCATTGTCTGGCAGAAAAAGCCTGCTTTGCGATAGGTGTTAAAAAGGGAGTACGACGGGTCTATTTCGGTCTGGTGAGCAACAGAGCAGGACGGAAATAGAATCTATCTCGCCACAAAATAATACTAAATGAGTATCTTGACTTATTGATCTTGAGGTAATTGGCGAATGATGGACGTCACATCGCATAATTTTCTCAGGAGAACGTTTACTATAGGGCTATTATTTATCGTCTGCTATTCCAGCGTGGAATAGTTGCGGTACGAAAGGAAAGTAATAATAGCGCCAACGATATTGGCGCTATTTTGCATCAGGTAATTATCGTGTCGCAACTTCCTGCTGCCTGAATTATGTAGTCGTTACTATTATGTTAAAGATGAACCAAAGGAGTCGTTATGTCAGTTTCAGCAAGAAATCAGCTTTCGGGTGTTGTGTCTTCCATTGTTGAGGGTGCGGTAAACAATGAAGTCGCATTGACCCTGGAAAGTGGGGATAAGTTAACGACGGTGATTACACGAGCCAGCTGTCAGTCTATGGACCTTGCCGTTGGCAAACCGGCTATTGCGCTGGTGAAAGCCCCTTGGGTCATTCTGGCATCCGCCGAATGTGGTTTGAATTTTTCTGCCCGCAATCAGTTTCACGGTAAGGTGAGTTCCGTTACGAAAGGCGCCGTCAACTCGACAGTTCAACTGGTGACTGCCGGTGGGTTGACGCTGACCTCAACTGTTACCAATGAAAGTCTGGAAGAGATGAACATTGAGGTGGGCAGCGAATTAATCGCTCTGGTTAAAGCATCCAGTATTATTCTGGCTACCCGGAAGTAATTGCCGATCTCTTTAGCGAATGATACCGCTCCCAGCCGATAAACGACCGATCTATACGGGTTTATCGGCTTATTTTTTATCGTAAATGCTTTCTCCCTCCTGATGTATCCCCGCGTAGAATATCCCTTATTTTGCTGTTCAAATGACCCACGTCAGGTATCGTTGGAAATGTGATCTAGATGATTCGTCACTCATCAGAATGACTTATTTAAATAAGCTCATCGGGATGAAATGAGAGACGCTCTGTCTCTCAGCGAAGGCCAGTTGCGATGTACTCATTATTTGGCGAGAGAACGTTTTACCACGAGCGCCAGCAGGGAGTGAGTGTGACGGTTTTTTTTCGAGGGAAAAATGCAGCAAAGGAGCTGAACGGTTTAATGATTGTCACTTTTGCGTCATCAGTTGTCACCTCCGGATGAGCGTGCTCATGGCTCTCTGGATAACACTGGGGTTCCATTAAAAGGAGCCCGATCATGTTGAATAACCCTTCATCGAAATACAAAGCGCATCCACCGATTGACCTAAAAGATCGGCAATGGCCTGACAATACATTAATCCAACCTCCACGTTGGCTTTCCACCGATTTACGGGACGGTAATCAGGCGCTTGCTGAGCCGATGAATGAAATGCGTAAACTGAAATTTTGGGATCTGCTGATTGCCTGCGGATTCAGAGAGATTGAAGTCGCTTTTCCGTCTGCTTCACAAACTGATTTTAATTTTGTTCGCTTATTGATTGAAGAAAAGCGTATTCCACAGAATGTGACAATTCAGGTTTTAACACAGGCACGAGAAGATTTGATTGCGCGTACCTTTGAATCGCTGAGTGGCGTACATCGCGCAACCCTTCACTTATATAACGCGACTGCGCCGATTTTCAGGGATGTGGTGTTCCGTCAGACACGCGATGAAATTATTCAGCTTGCGGTCAATGCGACGAAGCAGATCCGTCGGTTATGTGCTGAGGCGCAGGAGACGGACTGGACCTTTCAATATTCGCCAGAAACGTTCTGCTTTACCGAGCCTGATTTCGCGCTTCAGATTTGCGAGGCCGTCGCCGATGTCTGGGAACCTGATGCGTGCCGTCCCATGATCATCAACCTTCCAGCGACTGTTGAGGTCAACACGCCCAATGTGTATGCCGATCAGATAGAGTATTTTTGCCGACATTTTTCCCGTAGGGATAAGGTCTGTATCAGTGTGCATCCGCATAATGACCGTGGCACAGGTATTGCCTGCGCTGAACTTGCTTTACTGGCTGGTGCTGAAAGAGTGGAGGGCTGCCTGTTTGGCAATGGAGAGCGTACCGGCAATGTCGATTTAGTGACTCTGGCGCTTAATCTTTACACGCAGGGAATCTCTCCTGAACTTGATTTCAGCCACATGAAGAAGGTAGTGGAAGTGGTTGAGGAGTGTAATCAACTCCCCGTCGCGCCACGTCATCCTTATGCCGGGGAACTCGCCTTTACGGCTTTTTCCGGGTCGCATCAAGATGCGATTAAAAAAGGGTTTGCAGCACGACAGCATTCGGCCTCGCCATTATGGGAGATTCCCTATCTTCCGCTCGATCCTGAAGACATCGGTTGCAGTTACGAGGCCGTTATCCGCGTAAACAGCCAGTCAGGCAAAAGCGGTGCTGCCTGGCTGCTTGAGCAAAACCATGGCCTCATCCTGCCTCGTCAACTTCAGAAGGCATTCAGTCTGCTGGTACAGAACGCGTCTGAATCTGAGGGGAAAGAAATGTCGCAAATGGCTGTCTGGATACTCTTTCGTGAGGCTTACGGTTTAGTCGAATTACCGCCGATTCGGTTAACTAAATATACCTGCGATAATCAGCTTGGGCAGAACACAACGCTTTCAGCTGAAATCATTTTCCGTGAGAAAAAATTGAATTTGAAGGGCGCAGGAAACGGTTTTCTCTCTGCGGGAATGACGGCACTCTGCCGAGAGGTGAAAGCAGACCTTAATATTGTGAGCTATCAGGAACACACGTTAGGTCAGCGTAGTGACAGCCGTTCTGTGGCTTATGTGTGCTGTCAGAACCATGCGGGTGAATGTGCATGGGGTGTCAGCATTGACAGCGATGTTACCCGAGCCTCTTTGCAAGCGATGTTGAATGCCGCAGGGCGCTTGATTAGGGGTTGAAGTAATTGCCGGGTGTCACGCCCATGACTCTGCGAAACATGGCACTGAAGGCTCCCGGGTTGGCGTAGCCTAAATCAAGCGCCACTCGGGTGACTTGTTCGCCCTGTGCCAGACGCGTTAGCGCAATCAGCAAACGCGCGCGACGAACCCACTCACTGAATTGCATGCCAGTTTGCTGATAAAAATGTCGGCTGAGCGTTCTTACACTGACGTTGACTTGCTCGGCAGCCTTGGCAACCGTCCAGGCTTCATAGGGGGCCTGACGGACGGCATGACACAATAATTTCAGACGCTCAGAAATCGGCTCAGGAAGACAAAAAGGAAGCGTATTCATCAAACGTATTTCATCAAGGATAAGTTCATAAATACGTTCGGTCCGACTTCCAGGTTCATAATTCGCGGGAAGTGTCAGGACATCGATGATGAGTTCTCGTAATAAAGGCGTTATCCCCACGACCTGACAGATAACAGGGAGATCAGCCCTGGCTAGCGGTTCGACAAAAAGCACTCTGGCCTTAACTTCACCCACAATATGTAAGGCATGTGGAATATCTGCGGGTATCCATACCCCACGCGAGGGCGGAACCACCCAGAACCCCTGTTGGGTTTCAACCCGAATAACCCCGCTAAGCGTATGAATTAACTGGGCGCAACGGTGAGTGTGCCAGCTTTCATAATCCCCGTGAGTATAGTTGTGTGCGTACGGAATTAATGGTCTGCACGAGAAATCAAAATCGGATTGTTTTGTCACTCTGCAACCGTCCTCTCATCCTAAAAAGATGAGATATCCTACCTCGTTTACTCGCGGGCTGCTTGTGCTAGTCAGTGTTTGCGAGCGGCATGACGACTCGAAGGCCTAAATAACAAAGGCCAGCATAAGCTGGCCTTTTGACTCGATTGGGCAGTATTTACTGCAAGCCGAGTTTCTTCTCCAGATAGTGGATGTTCGTACCACCTCTCTGGAAGTTTTCGTCGCTCATGATCTTCATCTGAAGTTCGATGTTGGTTTTGATGCCATCGATAATCAGTTCAGCCAGCGCGTTCTTCATACGGGAAATCGCGATTTCGCGCGTTTCACCGTAGGTGATCAGCTTGCCGATCATGGAATCGTAATACGGCGGTACGGTATAACCGGCGTAAATATGCGATTCCCAACGGACACCAAAGCCACCCGGCGCGTGGAAACGCGTGATTTTACCCGGGCTTGGCAGGAACGTGTTCGGGTCTTCCGCATTGATACGGCATTCCACCGCATGGCCGCGAACCTTGACGTCTTTCTGCTTGATGGACAGCGGCTGACCGGCAGCAATGCGCAGCTGCTCTTTGATCAGATCCACGCCGGTAATCATTTCGGTTACCGGATGTTCCACCTGAATACGGGTGTTCATTTCAATGAAGTAGAACTCACCGTTTTCGTACAGGAACTCAAACGTACCCGCACCACGATAGTTGATATCGATACAGGCTTTGGCGCAGCGATCGCCGATATTGCGACGCAGTTCGTCCGTAATGCCCGGTGCTGGCGCTTCTTCCACCACTTTCTGGTGGCGGCGCTGCATGGAACAGTCACGCTCGGCCAGATAGACGGCGTGGCCCTGACCATCAGCCAGAATCTGAATTTCCACGTGACGTGGGTTTTCCAGATATTTTTCCATGTAAACCATGTCGTTGTTGAAAGCCGCTTTGGCTTCCGCACGGGTCATGTTGATGGATTGTTCCAGCTCTTTGTCGCTGCGCACGACGCGCATACCACGACCGCCGCCGCCGCCAGAGGCTTTGATGATGACCGGATAGCCGATGCGTTTTGCATGAACACGGTTAGCGTCCATGTCGTCGGTCAGAGGGCCATCAGAGCCTGGTACGGTTGGAACACCCGCTTTTTTCATTGCGGTGATGGCAGACACTTTATCGCCCATCAGGCGAATCGTGTCGGCTTTCGGGCCGATGAAAATAAAGCCGGAGCGTTCAACCTGCTCGGCAAAATCCGCATTTTCGGACAGGAAACCGTAGCCAGGGTGAATCGCGACGGCACCCGTGATTTCCGCAGCGGAAATAATCGCTGGGATATTCAGATAGCTTTTTGTTGACGGAGCCGGGCCGATACACACGGTTTCGTCCGCCAGCAATACGTGTTTCAAATCGCGATCCGCACTGGAGTGAACGGCGACGGTTTTGATGCCCAGTTCTTTACAGGCACGCAAAATACGCAGCGCAATCTCTCCGCGGTTAGCGATAACGATTTTATCTAGCATGATAAGCCTCGTTATTCGATGACAACCAGTGGCTCGTCAAATTCAACCGGCTGACCGTTTTCGACCAGGATGGCTTTCACCACGCCTGATTTGTCGGCTTCGATCTGGTTCATCATTTTCATCGCTTCGACGATGCACAGGGTATCGCCGACATTGACGTGCTGACCCACTTCCACGAAGGCTTTAGCATCCGGGCTTGGGGTGCGGTAGAAGGTTCCAACCATTGGAGAACGAACGATGTGTCCACTGATGGCAGCCGGTGCTGCAACTGCTTCCACTGGCGCTGGTGCAACGGCGGCAGCCAGAGCAGGCTGTGGCTGCATCATTGGCGTAGCGTAAGCCTGTTGCATCATCGGGTAGTTAACCGCTGCTGGGGCACGACTGATACGTACTGATTCTTCACCTTCAGAAATTTCCAGTTCGGCGATGCCGGACTCTTCAACCAGTTCGATCAGTTTTTTGATTTTACGAATATCCATGGATGTGGTTCCGTACTCTTTTGTTTAATTGGAAGTTGACAGGCGTTTTACCGCCGTCTGTAAAGCATACTGATAACCATCTGCCCCCAGGCCACATATCACGCCTACCGCAACATCAGAAAGATAGGAATGATGACGAAAAGGCTCACGTGCGTGCACGTTGGACAGATGAATTTCGATAAACGGAATCGCGACGGCCAGCAGGGCATCACGCAGCGCAACGCTGGTGTGGGTAAATGCCGCTGGGTTAATCAGAATGAAGTCTGTGTTTCCTCTGGCCTGATGGAGGGTATCGATCAGAACATGTTCCGCATTGG
Organism: Pectobacterium sp. S5; assembly: GCF_051707265.1. Taxonomy (NCBI): domain Bacteria; kingdom Pseudomonadati; phylum Pseudomonadota; class Gammaproteobacteria; order Enterobacterales; family Pectobacteriaceae; genus Pectobacterium; species Pectobacterium sp. S5. The sequence continues at coordinate 2,103,401 of NZ_JAULSZ010000001.1, read as the reverse complement.
ATTGCAGATGGGAAAACTTCACGTTCAATGCCTGCGCCTGTGTTTCCAGTTCGCTGACAATGTCTGCTAACGTCGTACTACCGTATTTGTCGGGCTCTCGGGTTCCTAGCAGATTCAGGTTTGGACCATTCAAGAGCAAAATGTGAAACTTTTCTGCCATTGTGCTGCTATCTCCCGCGATTGACCAAGATTGCAAAAACAGTGTCGCACAAAATAGCGCGAAGCTATTCGTTTGTCACCTTTCGTGACGCAAATTGTCCGGCCCGAGAAATTAAAGTCGTGCATTATAACCATATCGTGGCAATTCGCAGCTAAATACTGGTCTTATCTGCGGAGATATTCCTGCGCCAAGCCGTGAGAAGGCGGGAATCTCACTGTCGCCCATCACCCGCTTTTCCTGTGTTGCTGCGGCGTTTAGCGCCACCATTGGCGAAATTTCTTATAACGAAATAGCAGCAGTATCAGCGCCGCGAGCGCATACAAAATAGGCTGCGGGGAGAGCGTTTTAACTGACCAAAGATAGTGGATAGGCGCAAGGATGGCGACTAAATAGACGAAATTATGCAGTTTTTGCCATTGCGATCCCAACTTGCGCATCATTATCTGTGGCGACGTCACCGCCAGCGCCAGCAAAATCAGCCAGCTTACGATCCCCAGCGTTAAATACGGTCGGGATATCAGCTCTTTGCCCAGCAGCGCCAGATGATCCAGACCCAACTCCAGCATTGCATAGCTCACCAGATGTAACGTCGCCCAGAAAAAGCACCACAGCCCGAGAAGGCGTCGGCAGCGAATGAGCAGCGGCTGTTTGCCGTAGCGCGCTAATGGCGTAACCAGCAGCGTCGCCAGCAGCAATTTCAGCGCCATTCTGCCGGTAAAGTGCTGGATATCTTTGGCCGGGTCGGCGCTGAACCACCCTTGGTCAACTGACAATATCAGCCACAGCAGTGGCAGAAAACCAGCCAGATGGAGTAGCACTTTTAACCGGGTAATGTGTTGTAACGTCAGTCTCATGCTGATGTGGATTCCTATCCTGACAGGCGGCGATGGCTAGAAGTTAGCTAAAAGTTGTCGCGCAGATTCAGGCCGCGATACAGCGAGGCGACCTGATCGGCATAGCCGTTGAACAACAGCGTGGGTTGGCGCTCAACGTTAAGCAGCCCGCCTGAACCGATGACGCGTTCCGTCGCCTGCGACCAGCGCGGGTGATCCACATGCGGGTTAACGTTGGCATAGAAACCATATTCATCCGAGGCTGCCAGATTCCATGTGCAGGGAGGCTGCTCGCGGGTGAGCCGGATATGCACGATAGATTTGATGTTCTTGAAGCCGTATTTCCACGGTGTGACTAACCGGATGGGGGCACCGTTCTGCGGCGGTAACGTCTTGCCGTAAACCCCGACGGCCAGCAGCGCCAGAGGATTCATTGCTTCATCGAGCCGTAACCCTTCGACATAGGGATAGTCCAGCCCGCTGCCCATGAAACGATCTTTTTGCCCCGGCATCTGTTCCGGATCGTAAAGCGTCTGAAACGCCACGTAGCGTGCGTTGCTGGTAGGTTCGGCGAATTTAATCAGCTTGGCTAGCTCAAAGCCGACCCACGGAATCACCATCGACCACGCTTCGACGCAGCGGAAACGGTAGATCCGCTCTTCCAGCGGAAAGCGTTTGAGCAAATCGTCGATATCCAGCGTGAGAGGTTTGGCGACATCACCGTCTATTTTGACGGTCCAGCCTTCGGTTTTTAACCCACCAGCATTCGCTGCTGGATCGGCTTTATCCAACCCAAATTCATAGAAGTTGTTATACCCCGTGACCTTATCTTCCGGCGTGAGCGGCAGATCAAGCTTCCAGTCGGCGGGTTGGCTAAACGTGAGCGGTTTACCCGGCGGCGCTTTGGGTTTATCACCGCCTTTAAACCAAGCCAACAGGTCAGCCTGTGCAGAGAACGGCAGTGAGAGCGCCGCAGCAGAGATACCCAACGCTTTTAAGATACGCCGACGCTGATAGAAGAGGGATTCCGGGGTAACGTCGGCTTCTGTGAGCTTGCGATGTTTGTGCATGTGAACTCCCGCCAGTCATTATTATTGTTGACGTAAAGTGGCGTACTTAGTGGTTACCGTTCACTTAGTTATAGATGAAGTGCGGTAGAAACCGCGAGAGGAGAGGTGAAATACTTTTTTGCAGGGTGTAACAGCCACCCGAAGGTGGCTGAGCGCGTCAACGAAGTGCGCTAGCTGATTTTCACCAGCGTGCGGCCAGTGACTTTGTTTTCCAGCAGCGCGGCGGCGACAGCAGGGACATCTTCCAACCCGATTTCCTGCGTGACCTGCTGATAGAACGATTCAGGCAGAATGGCAGCTAGACGCTCCCACGCTTGCTGACGGCGAGCCAGCGGTGCCATCACGGAATCCACGCCTTGCAGGCGAACATTGCGTAAAATAAATGGCATCACGGTCGTTGGCAGCGCAATACCGCCAGCCAGACCGCATGCGGCGACCGTCGCGTTGTAATCCATCTGCGCCAGCAGCGTCGCCAGCACGTTATCGCCGACGGTATCCACCGCGCCAGCCCAACGTTGTTTCTCCAGCGGACGAGGGCTTCCGCTGAATTCGCTGCGATCCAACACCTGTTTGGCACCCAGTTTTTTCAGATAATCGGTGTTGTCAGCACGGCCGCTGACGGCGGTAACCTGATAGCCTAGCTCTGCAAGCAGGGCGACAGCTGTGCTGCCGACGCCACCGCTGGCACCTGTCACAATAATGTCGCCGCTGTCCGGGGTGATGCCACCGTCTTCCAGCGCCATCACGCACAGCATCGCAGTAAAGCCAGCCGTGCCAAGAATCATCGCTTTACGCTCATCCAGCGACGCGGGTAGCGGAACCAGCCAATCGCTCTTCACACGTGCCTGTTGTGCCAAGCCGCCCCAGTGGTTTTCACCCACGCCCCAACCGGTCAGGATGACGGGTTGGCCGACGCTAAACCGATCGCTGTCGCTGTGGCGTACTGTACCTACGAAGTCGATCCCAGGAACCATCGGGAAGTTACGAATAATTTTGCCTTTGCCAGTAATGGCAAGCGCATCTTTATAATTAATACCGGACCAACTGATATCAACAGTCACATCCCCGGCGGGAAGCTGCTCCGCGTCAATCTCGCGAATCTGAGCGTGGGTCAGTCCGTCTGACTGTTCAAGAACTAAAGCCTGCATGGGCTATCTCCTGTAGCAGGATGAAAATGGGGAAGTCATTAACGACTATAGTTATTACAGGTACTATTTGTTAAAAGGTACTGTTTGTTAAAAAAGGTACTATGTAGCTGGCCTATGCGAACTGATAAAAAACAACAAACTCGCAGAAATGACAATTATTTGGAATAGGACGCAGGGATGGGATTTACGACCAGGTTCTCGATACTCATAGTATTGCTGACGGTTCTCGCTATTTTTCTTATGCTTTTCAGTAGCATATTTAGCCTCTGTTATTATAGCCAGTTGCGAACTGAGCAGCAGCTACGCGAGGTCACGGCCAGTATCGATCAAGCGTTATTAGTGCAATCGCCCGAAAATATCCAATATTGGCTGCCGGGAATGATGAAGACGGCAGGCATTGTGGCGTTGGATATTCAGGATAACGATTCGACCCTCTATTCAATACAGCTGCCCGAGGCCGGTTGGGAACGCACGCACCTCTATCATGAGGTCGAATTTCCGCTGATGCATCATTTGAACATGACGATCGCCTTAAAATATGTCGACCCGCTGATTGGTTTACCGCGTTTCGTGGTGTCGACGTTATCGGTATTGCTGGCCGCGGGTCTGATGCTCCTGATGCTGTATTTCTCCATCCGCTGGCTGCGTCGACAGGCTGCCGGACAGGAAGAGTTGGAAAAACGTGCACAGCGTATTCTCAAGGGCGAGCGAGAATCGGTTATGCAGGGGTCGGTACGTGAATGGCCAGTCAAGACCAGCGGGGCGCTCGACCAACTGCTGTCTGATTTAGTGGAGGCGCGGGAGGAACGTGGGCGGGTTGATACGTTAATCCGTGCTTTCGCCGCGCAGGATGCCGAAACCGGGCTGAGTAATCGTCTGTTTTTTGATAATCAATTGACCACACAGCTGGAAGATGGCGAAGAAGTGGGGACGCACGGCGTTGTCATGATGATTCGCGTACCTGATTTTGAAACCTTGCAAGAAACGCACGGCTATACCAATGCGCTTCAGGAATACCGTTTCACGCTGGTCAATCTGCTATCGACGTTTGTCATGCGCTATCCCTCTGCGCTGCTGGCGCGTTATTTCAGCAGCGATTTCACCGTATTACTCCCCCACAGTACGCTAAAGGAAGCCACTGCAATTGCCACGCAGTTGGTGAAGTCTATCGATATTCTTCCCGCCTGCCCGTTGATCGATCGCGAGGAGGTTCTCCACATGGGTATTTGTGCCTATCGCGGTGGGCAAAGCGCCGAGCAAGTGATGGAGAGTGTGGAGGACGCGACGCGCAATGCGGTGTTGCAGGGCGGTAACAGCTGGTGCGTGTTTGACAGGCAGGTGCCAGACAAAGGGCGCGGCAGCGTGAAATGGCGTACGTTGCTGGAACAGACGCTGGCACGCGGTGGCCCACGGCTGTATCAGAAGCCTGCGGTGACAAAAGAGGGCGTGGTACATCATCGCGAAATGATGAGCCGGATTTATGACGGAGAACAGGAACTGCTTGCGGCGGAGTATATGCCGCTGGTTCAACAGCTGGGGCTAGCAGCCAGCTATGATCGGCAGCTTGTGGCACGAATTATTGATTTGTCAGCGAACTGGCCCGGAGAAACACTGGCTTTACCGGTAAGTGTGGACTCACTTTTGCAAAAGCCTTTCTTGCGTTGGTTGAAAGAAGTCTTACTGCAATGTCCGAAAACACAGCGTCAGTGCATTTTATTTGAACTTGCAGAGGCAGATGTCTGTCAATATATCGGCCGCCTGCGCCCGGTTCTCAATTTGATCCTGGGATTAGGCTGTCGCCTAGCGGTCACGCAGGCGGGTTTAACGCTGGTCAGTACGACGTATATCAAGTCACTCTCCGTGGAGATCATCAAGCTTCATCCCGGTTTGGTCCGCAGTCTTGAGCGCCGCCCGGAAAATCAGCTGTTTGTACAAAGCCTGACCGAGGCCTGTAAAGGCACGCAAACGCGGGTGTTTGCCGCTGGTGTGCGAACCAAAGAGGAGTGGCGGATGCTGTTGGGTAAGGGCGTTTATGGTGGGCAAGGCGATTTTTTTGCCGCATCAGTCCCTATAACGGATGAGCTGAAAAAATATTCACCGCGGCATCGTGTTTAATATAAACGTCCCGTTCAAATTGACGTAGAATGAGGCGGTTGTTAAATCGGTTAGTGTGTGCTTACGTTAGCGGCAATCCGATTAAATGTTAGATTTTATGTCCTGTGTTAGCGCAATTCTGTCGGGTGGACAGTGGTAAGATGCCTTGCCGCCTGAGGAGAAAGCATGCTGTGCCTTCTCCCTGACGCCGACGTGCGCAACGCAGACTCATTTTTCACCGAAGCAGAGCCTTTTCGTGCCTTGTCGCTGCTTCGTGTGGTTGGTAAAGTAGGCGGATTTATTTTTCGCCCCCAGCTTGCAGGATTATCCTTTAGTTATGTTTAAGAAATTTCGTGGCATGTTTTCCAACGACTTGTCCATCGACCTGGGTACCGCCAATACCCTGATTTATGTTAAAGGGCAGGGCATCATACTGAATGAACCCTCTGTGGTTGCGATTCGTCAGGATCGTGCGGGTTCTCAAAAGAGCGTGGCAGCAGTCGGCCATGACGCTAAGCAGATGCTGGGCAGAACGCCTGGGAATATCGTGGCGATTCGCCCGATGAAAGACGGTGTGATTGCCGATTTCCAGGTCACAGAAAAAATGTTGCAGCACTTCATCAAGCAAGTGCATAGCGACAGCTTTATGCGTCCGAGCCCGCGCGTGCTGGTGTGTGTGCCGGTTGGCGCAACGCAGGTTGAGCGTCGTGCCATTCGCGAATCCGCGCTGGGTGCCGGTGCCCGTGAAGTGTTCCTGATCGAAGAGCCGATGGCGGCTGCGATTGGTGCTGGCATGCCAGTATCCGAAGCGACCGGTTCCATGGTTGTGGATATCGGTGGTGGTACTACCGAAGTTGCGGTGATCTCGCTGAACGGCGTGGTGTACTCCTCTTCTGTACGTATTGGTGGTGACCGCTTTGATGAAGCGATCATCAACTACGTTCGTCGTAACTACGGTTCACTGATCGGTGAAGCGACGGCAGAACGTATCAAGCATGAAATCGGCTCCGCTTATCCGGGCGACGAAGTGCTTGAGATTGAAGTGCGCGGCCGTAACCTTGCAGAAGGTGTACCGCGTGGGTTCACGCTGAACTCCAACGAAATTCTGGAAGCGCTGCAAGAGCCGTTGACGGGTATCGTCAGCGCAGTCATGGCAGCGTTGGAACAGTGTCCACCGGAACTGGCCTCCGATATTTCCGAGCGCGGTATGGTGTTAACTGGCGGCGGTGCGCTGCTGCGTAACCTGGATCGTTTGCTGATGGAAGAAACCGGTATTCCGGTTGTGGTGGCTGAAGATCCGCTGACCTGTGTTGCCCGTGGCGGCGGCAAGGCGCTGGAAATGATCGACATGCACGGTGGCGATTTGTTCAGCGAGGAGTAATCCTGTCTGGAAAAGGGGGGACCGGATGGATGAACGCCTGCGTTTTTCATCTCTCGTGGTTACCCCTTTTTTATTTGCCTGAGCAATGAAATTCGCCCTATGGGGTGCCGCTTTGTGACGTTAAAAATCGCCAGGTGCGATTTGAGGTTGCTGTCGAGGAATACGCAAATTTTATGAAGCCGCTTTTTAGCAGGGGGCCTTCCCTGCAATTACGACTTTTTCTTGCTGTCGTTACCGCGATTGTCGTGATCGTTGCGGACAGTCGGCTCGGTTCGTTCGTCAAAATCAGAACGTACATGGACACCACCGTCAGTCCATTCTATTTTCTGGCGAATGGGCCTCGTCAGGTTCTGGACAATATGTCTGCCTCACTGGCAACCCGTGAGCAATTAGGCCTTGAAAATACTGCGCTGCGTCAGGAACTGTTGATGAAAAACAGTGACCTGTTACTGCTAGGCCAGTTCAAGCAGGAAAATGCGCGCTTACGTGAACTGCTCGGCTCGCCGCTGCGTCAGGATGAGCAGAAAATGGTGACGCAGGTGATGTCCGCCGGAACCGACCCTTACAGCGATCAGGTGGTGATTGATAAAGGTCAGGCGAACGGCGTGTATGAAGGGCAGCCGGTCATCAGCGATAAAGGCGTGGTGGGTCAGGTTGTGGCGGTTGGCCAGTTTACCAGCCGGGTTTTGTTGATTTGTGATGTTTCCCACGCGTTGCCGATTCAGGTGCTACGCAATGATATCCGCGTGATTGCCGCCGGCAATGGCTGCGCCGACGATCTGCAACTCGAACACTTGCCTAACAATACCGATATCCGAGTGGGTGACGTGCTGGTCACATCGGGTCTGGGCGGTCGCTTCCCCGAAGGGTATCCCGTTGGTGTCGTGTCATCGGTCAAGGCCGATACACAGCGAGCCTATACGATTATTCAGGCTCGTCCGACCGCCGGGCTACAGCGCCTGCGCTATCTGCTCTTACTGTGGGGCGTGGAAAACAACTCCAATACGGCGCTGCCGCCAGCGGAAGTACATCGGGTGGCCAATGAGCGTCTGATGCAGATGATGCCGCAGGTTTTACCGTCGCCTGACGATATGGGTCCGCCGCTTCCTCCTGATACCGCTGCGCCCACCGCCGAGCCGCAGAGAGGCCGCCAATGAACCGTTATCGCAGGCATGGCAACTGGATTATCTGGCTTTCTTTTCTGATCGCTATGGTTTTGCAGATTATGCCGTGGCCGGATGAAATCTACATGTTTCGCCCTTCCTGGCTGACGCTGTTTCTCATTTACTGGGTGATGGCATTGCCACATCGGGTGAATGTCGGCACAGGATTTATATTAGGTCTGATTATGGACCTGATTCTTGGGTCTACACTGGGAGTACGGGCGCTCGCGCTGAGCATTGTTGCTTATCTGGTCGCCTTTAAATTCCAGCTATTCCGAAATATGGCGTTATGGCAGCAGGCATTAATTGTCATGCTATTGTCGCTGGTGATGGACCTCACGGTATTCTGGGCAGAATTTTTAGTTATTAATGTCTCTTTCCGACCGGAAACACTCTGGAATAGTGTCGTTGATGGCGTACTCTGGCCGTGGCTGTTCCTGCTGATGCGTAAAATTCGTCGTCAGTTTACTGTGCAATAAGGTGATTCATGACTCAGCTTTATCTGGCTTCCGCTTCTCCCCGCCGTCGCGAACTGCTCACGCAGCTCGATATTCCTTTTTCTGTACTGAATGTCGCGGTGGAAGAGCAGCGGTTACCGGAAGAAGCGGCGGAAGTTTATGTCCGACGTCTGGCGCATGAGAAAGCGGCTGCGGGTGTCGTAGCGGCACCGTCTGATTTACCGGTTCTGGGTGCAGACACCATTGTGGTACTGAACGGTCAGGTATTGGAAAAACCACAGAATGAAGCTCATGCGGCAGAGATGCTGAGTCAGCTGTCCGGGAAACCACATCAGGTAATGACGGCCGTTGCGCTGGCAGATAAAGATGATGTCTTGAGCTGTTTGGTGACAACCGATGTCGTCTTTCGCCCGCTTTCGCAGCAGGATATCGAACGGTATATCGCCAGCGGCGAACCGATGGATAAAGCCGGGGCTTACGGTATTCAGGGCAAGGGTGGATGCTTTGTCCGGTCGCTTAACGGGAGCTATTACGCGGTGGTTGGGCTGCCGCTGGTAGAAACCCATGAGCTATTCAGTAATTTTGCTGCGTTGCGGAGTGCAAGAGGAAAACATGACTGCTGAGTTACTGGTAAACGTTACACCGTCAGAAACGCGCGTTGCCTATATCGACGGCGGTATTCTGCAAGAAATTCATATTGAGCGTGATGCGAAGCGCGGCATTGTCGGCAACATTTATAAAGGCCGCGTGAGTCGCGTCCTGCCGGGCATGCAGGCGGCGTTTGTAGATATCGGTCTGGATAAAGCGGCATTCCTGCACGCGTCCGATATTATGCCGCACACCGAATGCGTTGCCGGTGACGAACAGAAGAATTTTCACGTCCGCGATATCGCCGAACTGGTACGTCAGGGCCAGGATCTCATGGTGCAGGTAGTCAAAGACCCACTGGGAACCAAAGGCGCACGTCTGACGACCGATATCACGCTGCCATCGCGCTATCTGGTGTTTATGCCCGGCGCATCGCACGTCGGTGTGTCACAGCGGATTGAGAGCGAAGCGGAACGCGAGCGCTTAAAGAAAACGGTCGCAGAGTATTGCGATGATGACGGTGGTTTCATCATTCGTACCGCTGCGGAAGGCGTCGGTGAAGAAGAACTCTCGCAGGATGCGGCGTTCCTGAAGCGTCTGTGGGTCAAGGTGATGGAGCGTAAAAAGCGCAACCAGACCAAATGTAAGCTCTACGGTGAAGTGGCGCTCGCTCGGCGAATTTTGCGTGATTTTGCTGGCGCGGCGCTGGATCGCATTCGGATTGATTCCCGACTGACGTATGAAGCGCTGCTGGAATTTACCGCCGAATACATTCCAGAGATGACCCGCAAGCTTGAACACTACGCGGGTAAACAGCCGATTTTTGACCTGTTTGACGTGGAAAATGAAATCCAGCGTTCGCTGGACAGAAAGGTTGAACTGAAATCCGGCGGCTATTTGATTATCGATCAGACAGAAGCGATGACGACTGTCGACATCAATACGGGGGCATTCGTCGGCCACCGTAACCTGGATGAAACCATTTTCAATACCAACACGGAAGCGACGCAGGCGATTGCACGACAGCTGCGTTTGCGTAACCTCGGCGGCATCATCATTATCGATTTCATCGATATGAATAATGAAGATCACCGTCGGCGCGTGCTGCACTCACTGGAGCAGGCGCTGAGTAAAGATCGGGTTAAAACCAGTATTAGCGGCTTCTCTCAACTAGGATTAGTGGAGATGACGCGCAAACGCACGCGTGAGAGTATCGAACACGTGCTGTGTCATGAATGTCCGACGTGTAATGGTCGCGGCACGGTGAAGACGGTAGAAAGCGTCTGCTATGAAATCATGCGTGAAATCGTGCGTGTCCACCACGCTTATGACACCGATCGTTTCCTGGTCTATGCCTCACCGGCAGTCGGGGAAGCGCTGAGAAGTGAAGAATCGCACGCGTTAGCTGAGGTTGAAATTTTCGTCGGCAAACAGGTCAAAGTACAAATCGAACCCCTGTATAGCCAGGAGCAGTTTGACGTCGTCATGATGTAAATTCGTGCGCTCGTCGTCGGCGACGAAAGAAGGAGAAATTAGTGAGGCGACTGCCCGGAATACTCATCATCACGGGTGCCACTCTTGTCGTGATGGTAGCGCTGTTAGTCAGCGGCTTAAGACTGGTGCTGCCACAGCTCGATCACTTCCGGCCACAGCTGGTGGCCTGGGCGCAGTCTGCTGCCGGTGTTCCGTTAGAAATCGGCTCGATGACGGGACGCTGGGAGTCCTTTGGCCCCACGCTGGAAATTGAAAAGCTTCGCACGTCCCTGCCGGAATCGGACTGGCAGGTTGAACGCATTACGCTAGCGCTGGATGTGTGGCAGTCGCTGCTGCACGGGCGCTGGCAGTTTCGCGATCTCACGTTTCACCAGTTAAAACTGGATATTAATAGCCAATTTACCGGGCAGCAGCAGGATAGCAAACTGATGGAGTCAGGGAAGGTCAGCGATCTTTTCCTGCGCCAGTTTGACCACTTTGACCTGCGTGATAGCCAGATTACCTTTCTTACCCCTGCCGGTTCCCGTGCGGAACTGAGCATTCCTCAACTGACCTGGCTGAATTCCGAGAAGCGTCACCGGGCGGAAGGCTTAATCAGCCTGTCGAGTTTTAATGGTCAGCACGGCGTCGTGCAGATGCGTATGGACTTGCACGACGATCAGGGGCTGCTCAGCAACGGCACGTTCTACTTGCAGGCTGACAATATCGATATGAAGCCCTGGCTCAGCCGCTGGATGAAAAACACGACCGGGCTGGAAAGTGCCGATTTTAGTCTGGCAGCCTGGTTGAATGTCCGTGACGGCGACATCCACAGCGGTGATGTGTTCCTCAATCACGGAACGGCAGGCTGGGGTGAAGGCAGCGATGCGCATCGCCTGAATGTGGATGACATGACGCTGCACGTCAGCCGTCAGGAAAATGGCTGGCAGGTGGATGTGCCTGAATTAAATCTGGCAACGGACGGCGTCGCCTGGCCGAAAGGTCGGCTCTCTGCGCTCTGGCTGCCAAAGAATGAACACATGTTAGGGCCCGATCGGCAGGAAGAGCTGCGCGTTCGAGCCAGCAACGTGGCATTGGAGCGAGTAAGCACGCTGCTTCCGCTGCTGTCCGGCACGACGCCAGAATTGAAAGCGCGCTGGGATGACCTGCAACCGACGGGCACATTGAATATCGTTGCCGTCGATATCCCTCTGCAACAGCCGGAGCGAAGCCGCTTTCAGGCCAACTGGCAGGATGTGAGCTGGAAGCAGTGGAAATTGCTGCCGGGGGTCGATCATTTCTCCGGTTCTGCTCGCGGCAGTGCCGAACGTGGTCAGGTCAGCATCGCGTTAAAGCAGAGCACGTTGCCCTATGTTGATATGTTCCGCGCGCCGCTGGAAATCAAGCAGGCCAGCGGCACGATTGACTGGCGTAATGATGCACAGGGTCTGGCGCTCTGGAGTCACGGACTGGACGTGCAGGCGAAGTCGCTATGGGCTAACGGTGATTTCCGCTATGAACAGCCTGCCAAACAGGAGCCGAAACTGGATATTCTGGCAGGCATTCGGCTGACCGATGCGGCGGATGCCTGGCGCTATTATCCTGAACTGTTTATGGGCACCGAGCTGGTGGACTATCTGAGCGGTGCGCTGAAAGGCGGCCGTGTCGATAACGCCACGCTGATCTTTGCTGGCAATCCGCAGCATTTCCCGTATACGCATAACGAAGGCCAGTTTGAAGTCTGGGTGCCGGTTAAAGAAGCCACCTTCGAATTTCAGCCGGGCTGGCCTGCGCTGACGCCGCTGGATATCAATCTGGATTTTGCCAACAACGGCCTGTGGATGTTTGCGCCGCAAGTCTGGCTGGGCAAGGTGGAAGGAAAAAACATTAGCGCGGTCATTCCCGATTATGAAAAAGAGATGCTGCTGGTCGATGGCGAACTGGACGGTCCGGGGCCTGAAGTGGGGAACTATTTTCATCAGACGCCGCTGAAATCCTCGCTGGGTACGGCGTTGGATGAGCTGAAAATTGGCGGGCCGGTGAAGGGCACACTGCATCTGGATATCCCGCTTGCCGGTGACGACGTCCGCGCCAGTGGTGATATCGAGCTGAACAATAACAGCCTCTATATCAAGCCGCTGGATACCACAATTAAGAATCTGACCGGTAAGTTCCGCTATGAAAACGGCAACTTACGCAGTGACACGCTTCAGGCGAACTGGATGAATCAGCCGATGGCGGTCAATTTCACGACGGAAGAGCAAGCGAAGGCTTTTCTGGTGAATGTTGGCTTGCAGGGCGACTGGCAGCCTGCGCTCTTGCCCGGTTTACCGGCATCGGCAAGCAAAGCCTTGTCTGGTACGGCAGGCTGGAAGAGTACGGTGGCCGTCAACCTGCCGCATTCCGGTAAAACAACGTATGATGTTGATGTACAGGCTGATTTAAATAAAGTAAGTAGTCACTTACCTAACCCGCTAAGTAAACCCGCTGGCGAGAGCCTGCCGCTGGAGGTAAAAGCCAGCGGTGACCTGAATGGTTTCGCGATGCAGGGACGGCTGGGCAAGGATAACCGCTTCAATAGCCAGTGGCTGCTGAAAGGCGACACGGTGACGCTGGCGCGGGCAAGCTGGCAGAACGGGGCAACGGTGGCTCCTGCATTGCCAGAAGATTCCTCTCTGGTGCTCGATCTTCCGCCACTGGATGCTGAAAGCTGGCTGGGGCTTCTGCCTGCGCTGCGTGCTTCGACACCGGCAGAAGGGAAAAAGGCGCACAGTACGCTTCGTTTTCCAGAAGCCGTGACGCTGCGGACGCCTGAGCTACAGCTGCTGGGGCAGCAGTGGCACGATCTGGAAATCACGCGTAAAAATACGCTTGCTGGCAGTGAAGTGCAGGCAAAAGGACGCGAAATTGATGGAACGGTTGAGATACCCAATCGTGGCATGTGGCGCAGCGACATCAATTATCTCTACTACAATCCTCAGTGGAAAGGGAATGAAGCGACCAACCCGGTGGCATTAGCAGAGAAAAAATCACCGCTGAATGACCCGAGCATCAGCTTTGAAGACTGGCCGTCTCTGGCAGTTAACTGTCGCCAGTGCTGGATTATCGGGCAGAATATGGGACGCATTCAGGGGACGCTGCTGCCAGAAAAGGAAAAATTAACGCTGGCAGACGGTATGATTGATACGGGCAAAGCCCGTCTGACGGTAAACGGTTCCTGGCAGGAAAACGCGGAAGGCGTGCGGACGGCGCTAAAAGGCCGGCTGACAGGTGATAGCCTGGAGCAGAATGCTAACTGGTTTGGCGTTGATTCACCGCTGAAAGCCGGTTCTTTCGATGTGGACTACGATTTGTACTGGCGTGGTACGCCTTGGGCGCCGGATATTGCCAGCCTGAGCGGAATATTGCACACGCGTATCGGTAAAGGTGAAATTGCCGAGGTCGGCGCGGGTCAGGCTGGTCAATTGCTGCGTTTATTGAGCTTTGATGCGCTGATGCGTAAGCTGCGGTTCGATTTTAGTGATACGTTTGGCCGTGGATTTTACTTCGACTCGATTCGCAACACGGCATGGATTAAAGACGGCGTGTTGCATACTGATGATATGTTGGTCGACGGTCTGGAGGCCGATATCGCGATAAAAGGCGATCTCGATCTCGCTAAGCGACAGGTCAATATGGAAGCGGTTATTGCCCCGGAACTTTCCGCGACTGTGGGGGTGGCGACTGCATTTGCCGTTAACCCAGTTGTCGGGGCCGCGGTGTTTGCTGCCAGTAAAGTGCTGGCACCGCTATGGAACAAGATTTCGCTGATTCGCTACCAGATTTCCGGTAGCCTCGATCAGCCGAAGATTCAGGAAGTGCTGCGTGAGCCGAACAAGAAGAAAGGCGAATAATGCCGTTAGGGCAGCGCAGCGTACTCAGCCGATTATCTGATAAAGAGTGAAAAACTATGAGCCTTTCGTTTGTCAGTGAGCAGTTACTCACCGCCAACAAATTGAATCTTGACGACCTTGCCGCTGTGCTGGGGTCGCTTAATGAGCGTCGACTGGACTATGCCGATCTCTATTTCCAGTCCAGCTACCATGAGTCCTGGGTACTGGAAGATCGCATCATTAAAGACGGTTCTTACAATATCGATCAGGGCGTGGGTATCCGTGCGATTGACGGTGAAAAGACCGGGTTTGCTTATGCCGATCAGATCACGCTGAACGCATTGCATCAGAGCGCGCAGGCTGCACGCAGCATTGTACGGGAACAAGGTACAGGGACTGCGCACACGCTGGGAGCGGTATCGCATCATGCGCTTTATCCAACGTTGAACCCGCTGGATAGCCTGACGCGTGAGGATAAAATTGCGCTGTTGCAGCGTGCCGACACGGTTGCACGTGCCGCAGATGCGCGCGTACAGGAAGTGTCAGCCAGCCTGACCGGCGTGTATGAGCTGGTGCTGGTGGCAGCGACGGACGGTACGCTGGCGGCAGATGTGCGCCCGCTGGTTCGTCTATCGATCAGCGTGCTGGTCGAATCTGAGGGCAAACGTGAACGTGGTTCCAGCGGCGGTGGCATGCGTGGCGGCTATGACTATTTCTGGGAAGTGGCTGACGGCGAAGCACGTGTCGACGCCTGGGCGAAAGAAGCCGTGCGTATGGCGCTAGTTAACCTGTCGGCGGTGGCCGCCCCTGCCGGGCCAATGCCTGTGGTGTTGGGGGCTGGCTGGCCGGGTGTACTGCTGCATGAAGCGGTTGGTCATGGTCTGGAAGGTGATTTTAACCGTCGCGGTACATCAGTATTCAGCGGGCAGATGGGGAAACTCGTTGCGTCAGAGCTGTGTACGGTAGTGGACGACGGCACGTTGACCGGGCGTCGTGGTTCGCTCTCGATGGATGATGAGGGCGTTCCGGGGCAATACAATGTCCTGATCGAAAACGGTATTCTGAAAGGCTACATGCAGGACAAGATGAATGCTCGTCTGATGGGCGTTGCGCCAACGGGCAATGGTCGCCGCGAATCTTATGCGCATTTGCCGATGCCGCGTATGACGAACACCTACATGCTGGCCGGGAAATCCACGCCGGAAGAGATTATCTCCAGCGTCGAATACGGTCTGTATGCGCCAAACTTTGGCGGTGGTCAGGTCGATATTACCTCTGGCAAGTTCGTCTTCTCGACATCCGAAGCATACCTGATCGAAAAAGGCCGTATCACCACGCCAGTCAAAGGTGCCACGCTGATTGGCTCCGGCATTGAAGCGATGCAGCAGATCTCTATGGTCGGCAACGATCTGGCGCTGGATAACGGTGTCGGCGTGTGCGGCAAAGAAGGGCAAAGCCTGCCAGTCGGCGTGGGTCAGCCTACGCTGAAGCTGGAAAGCCTAACCGTCGGCGGCACCGCGTAATTCGTGCTGATACCCTGAGTTCCCTTTAAGACCGCGCTTTATGAGCGCGGTTTTTTTCTGGGATTGTTATGTAGCGGAGCACAAAATCAGGACACCGCGGCAATAATCGATTTGAGCTGCTTGATGTGTATTTCATCCCGCTGTACCAAAACGTCTTCCTTAATCTTGAGAACAATGCCTTTTAACAGGTCTGTTGTGCTGGAGATGTTTGTCGCGGTTTTTAGTGCATCAATATCTGCCGAGACATGCCTGCCTTTAAGTGAAAGACGTTTCTCGGATTTTCCTTTTGCCAAATCACTTTGTAGAAAACGTGGAATATCTTTTGCCGCTGCGTGGTCAGCCGCCAGTGTGTGCAGATAATATTTCATCAGCGTGGGAATAAAATCGGGCTCCCCACCTAATTCGCAGCTTGCCAGATTCAGGATATCTATCATGTGTGCGGGCACTCGACTTTCCAGCGCTTTACGCTGCACATCCAGTGCTTTCTTAATCATGGGCGTAGACTGATGAGGGATGATGGCAACATTTCCGCAGCGTTCGCAAACGCCAACCAAAACTTGTCTCACCACACCGCTGTTATCGCTGAACGGGACGTCTTTAAGCTGAAACGTCGCGGTTTCAAGTGACTGGCATGTGTTACAGAGAGCAGCCTGTGTATCGCCGACTTTGAAAATTTTCATGTCATCGCCTCAATGGTGGACGCTAATAAAGACACAATCCGGCTCGGTAAAATACCATTTGATATACCATGGTATTCCCCGATGGCGGCAACGGATGATATGAACATCAATATGCGCTGCAAAATGATGGGGTGAAGAGGAGTAGGATGGCCCGGCAGATTGATAAATAATATCAATGAGTTCTGTTATTGATGTTTGTCCGGTTACCAGAAAATTCTTCGTGCTGATATTCCCTCTGGCTTCATGCAGCACATTACCTGACTGCAAACAGACAATAAGCTGCTTTTTGGCATCCTTGAATCCCATCTTTCACCTATATTGTACGAATTTATTCGTACGTTATCCATGTGATTTTACTTTCCTGAACGAAAGAAGAGATATAGCGCAAGGATGGTGGGATCGGGATGTGTTTTGTATGAAAGAGGGAAACGCCTCGCATTTTCCTCTTTGCAAAACCTACTTTTTTTCCTCGCTATGATTCTGCCGATAACCCTGATACGTCAAAGCGACGTTTTTGAAGTATTCCGTCATGTAGTTAATGCAGACTTGTACTTTCAGCGGCAGGTTGTCTTTGCGGGTGTAGAGCGCGTAGACCGGGCGCGGGTCGGAGTGGTAGCGGTTGAACAGAATCTCGATTTCGCCGCGATTGATTTCGTCCACAACCCACATAAGCGGAATGTACGCGATGCCCGCGCCAGTCTTAAGCCAGCGCACCAGCGTTTGTGGGTCGTTAGTGACAAAGCGTCCTTGTGGTGTGACGCGGGTCGAAATGCCTTCCGGGGCGATCAGCTCGAATTCGCTGTCGGGACGTACGCTGTATTCCAGCCAGGAAAAATTCACCATATCTGCCGGTTTATCCGGCGTACCGTGCTGTGCCAGATAGCTTTTTGCGGCACAGACGACCATCGGCATCGAGCCTAATCGTTTCGAGAACAGGCTGGAATCCTGTAGTGCACCGACGCGGATAACGATATCCAACCCGTCTGCAATCAGATCGGGAGCAGGAATCCCGGTGACCAGATTGACGGATAAACCGGGATATTCCTTCAGCATCGCGGCAGTCATGGTGGACAACACATTCTGCGCCATAGTGGAAGAACTGCCGATGCGCAGCGTGCCGATCGGCGTATTGTTGAAGGCGTAAAGCTGCTCATGGACTTCATGCGCCTCATGCAGCATGCGGCGACAGCCGTGGTAGTAAATTTTCCCCGCTTCCGTCAAACCAATGCTGCGCGTACTGCGATTAAGCAGCTTAATCTGTAGCTCATCTTCAAGCTTGGTAACGGTCTGGCTGACGGCGGATACGCTCATCTGCAACTGACGGGCTGCGGCGGTAAAAGAACCAAATTCCACCACGCGGGCAAACACCGACATACTCTTTAGTCTTTCCATTATTCACTCTGGCTTAAAAGTGATTTAGATCACGCTATGTAGATAAGGTGATAATAAGCATCCATAATATAGCCTATCCGGTGGTTCTGGGCAGAACAGAGCCATTCAATGATTGTGTTTATTTACCCAATTAGAGTAATACGCTGATTTCCCATCGTTAGTCAGCCCCTGCTGACATCGCTATTCATCAGTTTAACGCTATCCCATCCGTTGGCTACCCGCCCGCGGGATGAGGCTCTGTTGTCGGTGCTGAAAGGCCGTGCCAGACGACATAATTTACCACCCGGTAGCGCACCTGCTCGTTACCGCTCTCTAATAGAAAAAGGAAAAGAGGATGAGTTCACTCCCGGTTATGGTGTTGTTTGGGCTGTCATTTCCCCCGGTATTTTTTGTCTTACTGGTATCGCTGACCCTGTTTTTTGTCGTGAATCGCCTGCTGCAACCGACGGGGATCTATGACTTCGTCTGGCATCCTGCGTTGTTTAATAGCGCGCTGTTCTGCTGTCTGTTTTATTTATTGTTCCGTTACGGTCTGTGAGGCGTCTGTGAAAGCTTTCTTTTTACCCTTGTTTAGACAGCAGGCCGCACTGATCAAAAAACTGAGCCGCGTGGTCATTACGCTGGTGATTGTGCTGTGTGCGATTGTGGCGATTTTCCGTGTCTGGGCGTTCTATACCGAATCACCCTGGACGCGTGATGCCAAATTTACGGCGGATGTCGTGGCGATTGCGCCGGACGTCAGCGGGTTATTGAGCGACGTTCGCGTTACGGACAATCAGCTGGTGAACAAAGGTGACGTGCTGTTTGTCATCGATCAGCCGCGCTACCATCAGGCCGTGGCGCAGGCGGAAGCCGATGTTGCCTACTATCAGGCGCTGGTGACGGAAAAACGTCGGGAATCAGGACGCCGGGCGCGACTGGGCATCAGTGCGATGTCACAGGAAAATATCGATCAGTCCAGTAATGCATTGGAAACCGCCACGCACCAGCTTGCTAAAGCGCAGGCGGTGTTGTCACTGGCGCAACTGGAGCTGGAACGCACCGTGGTACGTGCTCCTGCCGACGGCTGGGTGACCAACCTGCATGTGCAGAGCGGTGAGTTTATCGAGCGCGGTAACACGGCGGTGGCGCTGGTGAAGAAGGATTCGTTCTATCTGCTGGCGTACATGGAAGAGACCAAGCTTGAAGGCGTGCGTCGTGGCTACCGTGTGGAGATTACGCCGCTGGGTAGCGAAAAGATATTTTATGGCACGGTCGATAGCGTGGCGGCTGGGGTGAATAACAACAGTAACAGCGCGAACAGTAAAGGTTTGGCTAACGTGGATTCCAATCTGGAATGGGTGCGTCTGGCGCAGCGTGTGCCGGTAAAAATTCGCCTCGATCGCCAAATGGGCTACCTCTACCCGGCTGGCACCACGGCCACTGTGGTGATCACGGGTGAGCAGGTCAACAATGATAAAGCGCCGTCGCCGCTCATTCGTCTCCTTTATCGCCTGCGTGAGTTCGGCTAAGTGAGGCGATGATGAAAACTCCGTCGCTAACAGGCGCTATGTTCTTTACGACGCCAAAGTTTGCACGCCTTCGCTTCGCTTTCAAACTGAGCTTCGCGATTGTGCTGTCTTTGTTTCTGGGCTTCCATCTCCAGTTGGAAACGCCGCGTTGGTCGGTGCTGACGGCGGCGATTGTCGCCGCTGGTCCGGCGTTTGCTGCGGGTGGTGAGCCATTTTCTGGCGCCATTCGCCATCGTGGCATGCTACGTGTTGTCGGCACCTTTATCGGTTGTCTCGGCGCACTTGTCATCATTATCGCTACTGTTCGCGCACCTGTCGTGATGTTGATGCTGTGTTGTATTTGGGCGGGCTTCTGCACCTGGATTTCCTCGCTGGTTAAAGTCGAAAACGCCTATGTGTTCGGGCTGGCGGGCTATACCGCACTGATTATTATTGTTTCGACGCAGAGTACACCGCTGCTGACGCCGCAGTTTGCCGTGGAACGCTGTAGCGAGATTGTGCTGGGCATCGTCTGTGCGATTCTGGCGGATTTGCTGTTCTCACCGCGCTCGATCAAGCAGGATGTCGACCGCAGTATCGGTGAACTATTAGTGGATCAGTATCGGTTACTACAACTCTGCATGAGCGGGGCGGAGAAAGACGCAATAGACAAGGCATGGCACGCGCTGGTGCGCAAAACAACTGCGCTAAACGGCATGCACAGCAGCCTGATGTTGGAGTCCTCGCGTTGGCAGAACAGCAATCGCCGCTTAACGTCGCTGCATACACAATCACTCACGATGATTACACAGGCGTGTGAAACCTACCTGATTTTGCAGGACGCCCCGACTCCCGTAAAAAGCAGCCTGAAACAAGTGTTGGATCAGCCTGTTGAGTCGTTTCGCGATGTGCATTGCCGTGTGAAAGCATTGCGCCAGCTGATTGCGGCGGACAGTCGTGATGTGCCGCCGATGCTGATCAGTTGGGTCGGAGCGGCGACGCGCTACCTGCTGCTGGCGAAGGGCGTGCAGACCAACGGGCGTATCAATACGATTGAAGCTGACGTGCTGAACAGCGAGGTGGAAATTAAAGCGCCATCAGCCGAAACGCATCACGCCATGATTAATGGGTTACGCACTGGCGTGGCGACGGCGTTGGGCTGTCTGTTCTGGCTGAGCACCGGCTGGACCTCTGGCAGCGTGTGTATGGTGATGATTGCGGTGGTGACGTCGCTTGCCATGCGGTTGCCGAACCCGCAGATGATGGCGAAGGATTTCCTTTTCGGGACGATCTACGCGCTGCCGCTGGGTGCGGTGATGTTCATGTTTATCATGCCGTCAACGCAGCAAAGTATGCTGCTGCTGTGCCTGAGTCTGGGGGCAATGGCTTTCTTTCTCGGCCTTGAAGTACAAAAACGTCGACTCGGCTCACTGGGTGCACTGGCCAGTACGATCAATATTCTGGTGTTGGATAACCCGATGACGTTCAACGTCAGTCAGTTTCTGGACAGCGCGATCGGCCAGATCATCGGCTGTTTTCTGGCGCTGATGGTGATCCTGCTGATCCGGGATAACACCAAGGCACACACGGGGAGAACGCTGCTGAACCGCTTTGTGTATGGCGCGGTCTCGGCGCTGACGACCAACACGGCGCGTCGCAAGGAAAACCACCTGCCTGCGCTGTATCAACAACTGTTCCTGCTGCTGAGCCGCTTCCCTGACGATATTGCCAAGTATCGTCTCGCACTGTGGCTAATCATCATGCACCAGCGTCTGAGGACGCTGGATATTCCACAAAACGCGGCGCTGTCTGCCTTTCATCGTCAGATTCGTGCAACGGCGGAGCAGGTGATTTCGGCCCGACGCGACAGCACGCGCAGCCGCTATTTCACGCAGCTGTTGGACGAGCTTGAACGCTATCAGCAGATGCTAACAGAACAGCAGCTTCCCCCGAGCGTAACAGCGCCTGTAGGGCGATTGACCGGGATCCTGCGTGATTATCAGCATGCGCTGAGCAACTAATCTCAGTGGGCGAGGTGAAGCGGTAACTCTGACGATTAATCCGAGAGTACCGCAGCCCTCGCCCATCACTTCTATACTGAATTATCTGTAGCTTCCCTCATAACGTCATGGAATATGACCCTTTTCAGGAGGTAATACGATGTCAGGACAAAATTTACAGGATCATGAACTGTTTAAAACGGGCTACTTTGCTGCGGGGAAATGGCAGCAGAGCGGCGCGACCTTCGAGGTCGTGAATCCGGCGACGGGCGAGTCGATTGCCAGCGTGGCGAAAGCGGGAAAGAAAGAGACGCAGGCGGCGATTGACGCCGCCTATGCCGCCTTTCCTGCCTGGAAGCGTAAAACCGCGAAGGAGCGTTCTGAAATTCTGTATCGCTGGTACGAGCTGATTCTGGAAAATAAACGCTATCTGGCGGAGTTGATGACCGCCGAGCAGGGCAAACCCGTGCAGGAAGCCGAAGGCGAAGTCGTCTACGCGGCGAATTTCATTCAGTGGTTTGCTGAGCAGGGCAAGCGGGCGAACGGTGAGATTATTCCGCCGGCTAAGCCCGGATCGAAGATTTACGCCACGCGTGAACCCGTTGGGGTCGTTGTCGCCATTACGCCGTGGAATTTCCCGCTGGCGATGCTGACGCGTAAGCTGGGGCCGGCTCTGGCCGCGGGATGTACCGGTGTCATCAAACCCGCGAACAACACGCCGCTGTCCGCGTTTGCGCTGTTGGCGCTGGCGCAGCAGGCGGGTGTGCCGGATGGCGTACTCAACGGCGTGGCGGGCGACACACAGGCAATCAGCGATACCGTCATGGCGAGCGATAAAGTGCGCAAAATTTCCTTCACGGGTTCGACGGAAGTAGGGAAAACGCTGGTGCGCAACGCCGCAGAAACCATGAAGAAAGTGTCGATGGAGCTGGGCGGCAATGCGCCTTATATCGTGTTTGATGACGCGGATATTCAGGCCGCAGTAAAAGGCGCGATAGCTAACCGTTTCCGTAATGCGGGTCAGGTCTGTGTTAGCGCCAACCGATTTTATATTCAGGATGGCGTCTACGATGAGTTTGTCTCTCTGCTCGCGGAAGAAGTGAAGAAGCTGAAGGTCGGTAATGGTATGGATGACGGCGTTGTGCTCGGCCCGCTGATTGACGATGCTGCGGTTGAGAAGGTAGAAAAGCACGTCAATGACGCGGTGGAAAAGGGAGGCAAGGCGCTCGTCGGTGGTAAACGGCATAAGCTGGGCCACAGCTTCTTTGAACCGACGGTGATTATTGATGCCAACGAAGCGATGCTGCTGGCGCAGGAAGAAACGTTTGGCCCGGTTGCTCCCTGTTTCCGTTTCAAAACGGAAGAAGAAGTGATTCAGCGCGCCAACAATACGCCGTTTGGTCTGGCGGCTTATTTCTACAGCCAGAATTTGCAGCGTGTGTTCCGCGTGGCAGAAGCGTTGGAGAGCGGCATGATTGGCATTAATGAGTGCGCGGTTTCAACCGAATTAGCTCCCTTCGGCGGTGTGAAAGAGTCAGGATTAGGCCGCGAAGGTTCTGTTTTGGGGCTGGACGAGTTTCTGGAAGTGAAAACCTGGCATTTGGGCGGGTTGTGATCTGAATGGATGTTGCGCTCGGAATTGATCGTGAATCCGATTGAATACCGGTAAGACAATATAGGCAATACAATACAGGTAATACATGGGATGAGTGAGTCAGACTCCTCATCCCACGATTGCCGTTACTCTGTGGTTTCAGCCAGTTCGCGCAGATACTGGAAGATCTGGCGGGCGGATTTCGGCGGCTTATTCGTCGCTTTCTCTTTCTGCGCATTACGTACCAGAGAGCGCAATTGCTGACGGTCAGCGTGAGGATACAGCGCCAGAATATCAGGAACCACATCGTCACCTTCTTCAATCAGACGGTCACGCAGCTGTTCCAGTTTGTGGAATAACGCCACCTGCTGATTATGACGGTTGTTCAGTTTATCCAGTGCGGTTTGGATCGGCTCTGGATCGCGGGCGCGCAGCATTTTACCAATCAGCTGTAGCTGACGGCGGCGGCCTTCTTTCTTGATCCGCTGCGCCAGTTCCACCGCTGCACGCAGATCGTCGTCCAACGGGATCTTTTCCAGAGCGTTTTTGCCCAGCTCGACCAGTTCCGCACCGAGATCTTTCAGCGCTTCGGCATCGCGCTTTATTTCACTTTTGCTGACCCAGATAATTTCATCATCTTCGTCGTCTTCTTGGTTCTCTGGGACGTCATTCAGCCAGTCTTCGTACTTTTGCTTCATGGTTGGCTCCTAAAAAGTGTCCAGGAGCAATTCGTAACGCTACGTGTAGCGGCTCCGGGATGGTGAACAGCGTGCCCACCAGCAAAAAAGAGGCTGATACTAACAGGTTTGGGCTTTGTGCGAAATTGTCCGTAGATCCTGTTAGACTAGAAAGCATTATGCTACACCATTTTATGCTCCTCATACTTCACGTTACCTGTGTGTTGGCTGCGCGAAGTATAGAGAGTATACGCCCCTTTTGTGCTCGTTGCGGGGATGATGATGGTGAGCTTTCTTCCACTCATTATGGCAGAACAATGACGATAACTACTCAGGTTGCAGAGCAGCGTAAAGCGCTGGAGCTCGCGGTTGCTCAGGCGCTGGAACTGGCGCGTGCCGGTTCTGATGCGGCAGAAGTCGCGGTGTCAAAAACGACGGGCATTAGCGTCAGTACCCGTTATGGTGATGTTGAAAATGTTGAATTCAACAGCGATGGTGCGTTGGGCATTACGGTTTATCACCAACAGCGTAAAGGCAGCGCTTCGTCTACCGATCTCAGCCCGGATGCGATAGCCCGTACCGTACAGGCCGCGCTGGATATTGCTCGTTATACCTCTGTCGATCCTTTTGCTGGTCCGGCAGATCGGGATCTTCTGGCGTTCGACGCGCCGGATCTGGATCTGTTCCATCCGACTGAGCTGGATGCAGATCGCGGCATTGAATTAGCCGCTCGTGCAGAGCAGGCCGCATTACAGGCTGACAAGCGCATCACCAACACCGAAGGCGGCAGTTTTAACAGCCACTACGGCGTTAAGGTGTTCGGCAATAGCCACGGCCTGCTGAAAAGCTACTGCTCTAGCCGTCACTCCATGTCCAGCTGTGTGATTGCCGAAGTGAATGGCGATATGGAGCGAGATTATGCCTACACCGTTGGCCGTGCGCTGGACGACTTACTCAGCCCGGAATGGGTGGGCGAAGAGTGCGCGCGCCGCACGTTATCCCGCCTGTCACCGCGTAAACTGCCTACCATGCAGGCACCGGTGATGTTTTCTGCGGAAGTGGCGACGGGCCTGTTTGGCCATTTGGTTGGCGCCATCAGCGGCGGCAGCGTTTATCGTAAATCCACTTTCCTGCTGGATAAGCTGGGGCAGCAGATTCTGCCGGAGTGGCTGACGATTGAGGAACAACCGCATCTGCTGAGAGGTTTGGCCTCTACGCCGTTCGATAGCGAAGGTGTGCGAACGCAGGCGCGTGAAATTGTGAAGGCGGGCGTATTGCAGACTTGGCTTATGACAAGCTATTCCGCGCGTAAGTTGGGCATGCAGAGCACCGGCCATGCAGGTGGTATTCATAACTGGCGGATTGCCGGACAGGGGCTGGATTTCAACGGTATGTTGAAACAGATGGGCAAAGGCCTGCTGGTGACCGAACTGATGGGGCAAGGTGTGAGCGGTGTGACGGGGGATTATTCCCGTGGCGCATCCGGCTTCTGGGTCGAAAACGGCGAAATTCAGTATCCGGTCAGCGAGATTACCATCGCGGGTAACCTGAAAGACATGCTGCGTAATATTGTGACTGTGGGGAATGATATCGAAACCCGAAGCAATATCCAGTGTGGTTCCGTTCTGCTGCCAGAGATGAAGATCGCAGGGGAATAAGCCTGCTCTGTGTGAGTAACCGTCGCCGTCGGCAGTGTCCGACGGCTGTTACTCTATGTCTTATTAGCACGTACTTTGTATCAGAATTGTACCTTGCTGGTTTAGCGGTGGTACTCGCCTGCGGCTTCTGGCTGATAGAGTAGTTCTAGTACTTCAATTCGCGTTTCTTCACCGTTTGGCAACTGCCAGGCGATAGAATTTCCCACATGCATTCCCAATAGTGCCGCGCCCAGCGGAGCCATCACCGACAGCGGTTCTTGACTGTCCTTCACCGCGGCTGGATAAACCAGCGTGCGGATATGCTCTTCGTTGGTATTCAGATCGCGGAAACGCACCCGACTATTCATGGTGACGACATGTGAGGGAATCGATGCCGAAGGCAGAATTTCCGCCCGATCCAGCTCCTCATTCAACGCCTGTGCGATATCGCTGTCCGCAAAGGCGGGCTGCTCCAATAACATATCCAGACGTTCTGCATCCAATTCACTGATTGTCAGGTTAGGTTTCGTCATACTCCTCTCCAGTTGGTATTTTCAGATGATATAAAAATAACCCCCCGCGCCCAAAGGAGCAGGGGGTATAAGAAAATATTATGATTTATAGAGGTAGATAGTAGGGGGTTCGGGAGGGAAAGTGAAGCGCTCCTTACTACGAAGGCGGGCAGATAGCCTGCTAAGGAAATGCTAGTCCTCGTCGAACCCGGCTTCAAACAGCCCGATGACGGCGGCAAGCGCCTGCTCTTCATCTGGGCCTGTCGCTTCTACCTCGATGAGTCGCCCTTTGGCCGAGTCCAACATTAGCATGGCAATCACGCTGCTGGCTTCGGCTTCGGTACCGCTGTCATTACGCAGTATCACTTCTGCATCAAAGCTCTGCACCAGTTCGAACAGCTTCATGGCTGGGCGAGCGTGCATGCCCAGCTTGTTTTTGATTTCAACCGTTTGCCGGACTGTCATAGGTTACCTGGCTGTACTGGTTTGCCGAATATTACGAGGGTTTACGTTTTTCCAGCGTACGGTGGCGCGACTGCACGTTCTTACCGCGTGAGCGGAAGTAGTCTGCCAACTGTTCGGCGACGTAGACGGAACGGTGTTTACCGCCGGTACAGCCAATGGCGACAGTCAGGTAGCTGCGGTTATTGGTTTCCAGCATCGGCAGCCATAGTTCCAGATAGCTGCGAGTCTGGTAGATGAAGTTGTGAACTTCGGTATGCCTATCGAGGAAAGACGCAACGGGCTTATCCAGACCGGTCATCGGGCGCAGTTTCGGATCCCAGTGCGGGTTCGGCAGGAAGCGCACGTCAAAGACGTAATCCGCATCGATAGGGATACCGTGCTTAAAGCCGAACGATTCGAACACCATCGTGAGTTCGCGTTCCCGCTTGCCGAGCAGTCGGGTACGCAACATTTCGGCCAGTTCATGTACCGACATCTCTGAGGTGTCGATAATCAGGTCGGCGCGTGAACGCAGCGGCTCCAGCAAGTCGCTTTCTTCATCAATAGCGCTTTCCAGTGACAGATTCTTGCTGGAGAGCGGGTGAAGGCGACGGGTGTCGCTGTAACGACGAATCAGCGTATTGCGATCGGCATCCAGAAACAGCAATTGAGGCGAGAAGCTAGGTGGCAGTTGCTCCATGGCATGCTCGAAGATCTCTGGTGATTCCGGCATATTGCGCACGTCAATGCTGACTGCTGCGGAAATGTTACGTGCCGCAAGCGTATTAGCCAGTTCTGGCAGTAGAACCACTGGCAGGTTATCTACGCAGTAGAACCCCATATCTTCCAGTGCGCGCAGGGCGACAGATTTCCCTGAACCTGAGCGACCACTGACAATCATCAGCACCATCTGACGACTCCCCTCTGGCAATGTGATGGCGAATTTTCATTGCCACTGTTTTTATAAAGTGATGTATAGCTAAAAAAATGACGGCTTAGCGCATGGATTGCAAGCATTCTCTGAATCCACCGCGAATCGCCCGTCATCGTGAACATGACAACCATCCGGCTTAACCAGCTTCCGTCATAATCTGGTACAGCTCTTCATCGCTTTGCGCCGCACGCAGGCGTCGGCAAACCGTTTTATCCGCCAGCCGCTTGGCAACAAGCGACAGGGTATGCAAATGGGTTTTACATTGTTCCGCTGGAACCAGCAAGGCAAAAAGCAGATCAACAGCCTGATTATCAATGGCATCGAAAGCGATCGGTTGCTCTAACTGGATGAAAACACCGATGGCGCCCAGCGCATTATCGTCTTCCAGCTTACCGTGAGGAATGGCAATGCCACCGCCGATTCCCGTGCTGCCCATCCGCTCCCGAGTCAGGATGGCATCAAAGATAATCTGCGAAGGAATGTTAAGCTGCTTGGCGGCGAGCTCACTGATAATTTCCAATGCCCGTTTCTTACTCTGGCAGTGGACGGTGCTTCGGGTGCACTCAGGACGTAATACGGTGCTGAGCTGCAATACGGGATCGTGGTTCATTTTATTTTCACTTAACGACGCTTTCACTGCTGGTGATCCCGACCCACCCGATGGATGGGCCGAGTTTGTCCTTTGCCAAACGGCAAAGGAGAAAATTAGTGCTGCTTGAGTTTATCTTTATGCTTATTGAGCTGTCTCGCCAGCTTATCAATCAATAAATCTATCGCGGCGTACATATCTGCCGCCTCTGAGGTTGCATGCAGCTCGCCGCCATTAACGTGGAGCGTGGCCTCGGCAATTTGCTGAACTTTTTCCACTCTCAATACCACATTGACCTGATTAATCCGGTCAAAATACTGCTCTAATTTGGCAAACTTGCCATTAACAAAATCACGCAGCGGTTCAGTGATCTCGATGTGGTGTCCGGTAATGTTGAGCTGCATAGTGTCTTCCTTCTCTGTTGAGATCAAATCAGTTGTTTACGCTGATTCGATGGTGGGATAGATAAAGACTCTCGGTATTTTGCAACGGTTCGACGCGCCACGATGATGCCCTGATCGGAGAGCAGTGCCGTAAGCTTGCTATCGCTCAGTGGCTTCACGGGGTTTTCCGCCGCAATAAGCTTCTTCACCAACGCGCGGATTGCCGTTGATGACGCTTCTCCGCCACTATCGGTATTAACGTGGCTGGAGAAGAAATATTTTAGCTCAAAAATGCCGCGCGGGCTGTGCAGGAACTTCTGTGTCGTCACGCGTGAGATGGTGGATTCATGCATATCCACCGCTTGAGCGATGTCTGCCAGTACCATAGGCTTCATGAATTCTTCGCCCTGCTCGAAGAAATCCTGTTGCTGTTCGACGATGCTGCGGGTCACTTTCAGCAGCGTGTCGTTGCGACTTTCCAGGCTTTTGATGAGCCAGCGCGCTTCTTGCAGATTGCTGCGGATAAATTGTCCGTCGCTGTCGTTGCGTACGCTGTTACCCAGCGCGGCATACTGCTGGTTAATCTGCAAACGGGGAACGCTGTCGGTGTTCAGTTCGACGACCCAGACTCCCTGAACTTTACGTATCAGTACGTCAGGAATCACGTATTCGGATTCGCCGGTGTTGATCGACTGGCCTGGACGGGGATCGAGCGATTGGATCAGCGCCAGTGCTTCTTTCAGCACGTCTTCTTTCAGACGCGTTACACGAATCAGGCTGCGGAAATCATGGTTGGCTAACAGATCGAGATGATCGCTGACGATCAGACGCGCTTCGATCAGGCGTGGTGTGTCGTCGGCAAACTGGGAAAGCTGCACCAGCAGACAATCACGCAGATCGCGAGCGGCCACGCCAACGGGATCGAAGCGCTGCACGCGTTTGAGTACGGCCTCAACCTCTTCCAGCGTTACGTCGTCGTCACCGATGCTCTCAAGAATGTCCTGTAGCGGTACGGTCAGGTAGCCGGTGTTGTCTACTGCATCGACGATAGAGGTCGCGATAGCTGCGTCGGTGTCGGAAAACGGCGTTAGCTCAACCTGCCACATCAGGTAATCCTGAAGTGTTTGCGTGGTTTCGCCTTGATAAATTGGCAGTTCTTCATCGCGATAGTCGGTGCCAGTGCCCGACGGCGTGCCTGCGGAGTAGATTTCATCCCAGGTTGCATCGAGCGGCAATTCTTCCGGCATGTCTCTTTGTTCAAGCGCTTCACCGGTATCCAGTGAATCGCTATCTGCCTTTTCGAATGACTCGATTTCGTCGTGCTGATCCGTTTGTTCGAGCAACGGATTGCTTTCCAGCGCCAGTTGAATTTCCTGTTGCAATTCAAGCGTGGACAGTTGCAACAGGCGGATCGCCTGTTGGAGCTGTGGAGTCATGGCCAGTTGCTGGCTAAGCCTGAGTTGCAAACCTTGCTTCATAAATCGCGCTAACGTCCCATAAGTACTGCAAAGAGAAAATATTACCCTATCAGAGTCGGAAGCCTTCGCCCAGATAGACGCGTTTCACCTGTTCATCGGCCAGAATATCGGTCGGTGAACCGTGGGCGATCAGGTTACCCTGACTCACGATGTAGGCTCGTTCACATACATCAAGCGTTTCGCGGACGTTATGATCGGTAATCAACACGCCAAGTCCGCTGTCACGCAGATGCTCAATGATTTTTTTAATATCCAGTACGGAGATCGGGTCTACGCCCGCAAACGGTTCATCCAGCAGGATGAACTTCGGATTCGCTGCCAGCGCACGCGCAATCTCTACGCGGCGTCTTTCTCCACCAGACAGCGATTGTCCCAGACTATCGCGCAAATGAATAATATGGAATTCTTCCATTAGCTCATTGGCACGATCTTCCTGCTGTTCGGTCGTCAGATCTTTACGGATCTGTAACACCGCCATCAGGTTGTCATACACGCTTAAGCGACGGAAGATCGAGGCTTCCTGCGGCAGATAGCCGATGCCGCGCAGCGCACGTTCGTGTAAAGGCAGCAG
Organism: Pectobacterium sp. S5; assembly: GCF_051707265.1. Taxonomy (NCBI): domain Bacteria; kingdom Pseudomonadati; phylum Pseudomonadota; class Gammaproteobacteria; order Enterobacterales; family Pectobacteriaceae; genus Pectobacterium; species Pectobacterium sp. S5. The sequence goes on along the minus strand of NZ_JAULSZ010000001.1, from coordinate 2,073,257 downwards.
GCTGATGTCATCGTCGTCAATGACGATGCGTCCTTCATCACGCGGAACAATACCCACGACCATGTAGAACGTTGTCGTTTTGCCGGCACCGTTCGGCCCAAGCAGGCCGACGATTTCACCGGAATTCACGGTGAGGCTGACGTTTTCCACGACCTTACGGCCTTTGTACGCCTTGGCTAGATTTTCTGCGGTTAATGTTGCCATAACTTATTCAGTGACCCGTGGTTGCGGTTGCTGAGAACGAGAAGGCTGGCTTTTGTTCTCTTTCTCCTGAAGCTGAGAAGGGACCAACACCGTCGTCACGCGCTTTCCTTTGTCGCTGGTCGCTTCCATCTGCTGCTGTTTCACCAGATAAGTGATGCGATCGCCTTTGACATTGCTGTCCTGCTGTTCCAGGTAGGCATTGCCTGTCAGCACCAGAAAGTCGGTGGCCAGCTCGTAGCGGATTTTCTGCGCGTGACCTTTTACCGGTTTACCGTTGTCCTGCATCTGGTAGAACGTCACGGGATTGCCGTAACCTTCCACCACTTCACTGCCTTGCGCGCCTTGTGGACGCGTCACGACGACCTTGTCGGCTTTCACTTCAATCGTCCCTTGCTTCACGACAACATTGCCAGTGAACGTCACCGTGTTGCCCTGCATGTCCAGAGATTGCTGTGCTGAATCAATGTGAATAGGTTGATTGCTATCGCCGGTGACGGCAAAGGCGGAAACGCTGACGGCGAACAGCGAGCTGGCGATCAGGGTGTTACGCATCAGATTATTGGTTTTGGATTTCATAAGAGGTTTTTACCTTTTCGATCAACTCGGCCGTTTTGTTACGCAGATTCCCGCGCATTTTCATTCCGCTTGAGGTAAAGCTGGTGCCGTACAGGGTCACTTCATCATCGGAAGAAACGTCCTGCGTTACCAGATTCACCTGGGCATTATTCGTTGTGATGCGCTGAAGCTGTGCGTCTTTCGTCAGGCTATTCACCTCGACGTTACCGTACAGATAGAGCATCTTGTCTTTTGTCAGCTTGGCGCGATCGGCGCGTACTGACCAGGTTGCCGTGCCTTGTTCATTGAACAGCGTAGCAACAGGCTTGGTAAACCAGCTCAACTGCTCGTCGTTGAAATATTCCGCTTTTTCCGAAATCAGTCTGTAGCTCAGCTTACCCGCGGGGCTGTATACCTGCGTGTTGGTCTTTTCGCTGGTATAAACCGGCACGGCGGGGTCGTTTGCATCCGGTGCCGCTACCGTGTCGTCATCCGCAATATTCCAACCGATGAGGATAAGCACCAACAGGGCCAGAAAAGCGGTGAGCCAACGCTTGGTTTTACTCATATTGACAACCCTTTGGCATGCTCCAGCTTGTCCTGCGAGAACAGAATCAAATCACACAGCTCACGTACTGCGCCACGGCCTCCCGCAATGCGGGTGACATAATCTGCGCGTGGTAGCAGCAGCGGATGGGCGTCTGCCACGGCAACGCTCAGCCCGACCTGTGCCATCACTGGCCAGTCGATCATATCGTCGCCGATATACGCCACCTGATTTGCCGTTACTGACAGTTTATCCAACAGATCGTTGAAGGCCAAAACCTTATCCGATTGCCCCTGATAAAGATGGTTAATGCCCAGCGTCTTACACCGATCTTCCAGCAGTTTTGCTGAACGCCCGGTAATGATGGCAACCTCAATATCGGACGTCAGCAAGCAGCGAATACCATAGCCGTCGCGGACGTTAAAGGCTTTCAGTTCTTCGCCGTGATTACCCATATAAATCAGACCATCGGACATCACGCCGTCAACGTCGCAAATTAACAGGCGAACCTCACGGGCTTTATCCAGTACCTGTTGATCGACAGGCCCATAGCAGGTATCGGTTTGCGCCCTGACTTCACTCATTCACTATTATCCTTTCTTTTTAAACCACGCCAGCCCGCAGCATATCGTGCATATGGACGATCCCGACCAGACGATCGTTTTCTGCCACCAGCACGGAGGTGATGTGGCGCGACTGCATCAGGTTAAGTGCATCTACCGCCAGCGTTTGCGGTGCGACCCGGATGCCGCCCGCGGTCATCACATCAGCAATGCGCGCGCTGTTCAAGTCAATATTCATGTCGAAGATGCGGCGCAGGTCACCATCGGTAAAGATGCCCTGAATTTTCATATCCGCCTCGCAGATTACCGTCATACCCAGATTTTTGCGCGTAATTTCCACCAGCGCATCACGCAGCGAGGCATCGTGTGGGACATGGGGAATTTCATCACCCGAATGCATGATATCGCTGACGCGCAGTAAAAGTTTGCGGCCGAGTGCGCCACCGGGGTGAGAAAGGGCGAAATCTTCGGCGGTAAAGCCGCGCGCCTGTAACAAGGCTACGGCCAATGCATCGCCCATGACCAGCGTTGCAGTCGTGCTGGTGGTGGGGGCCAGACCGAGCGGGCAGGCTTCCTGCGGGACGTGAACACACAGGTGAATATCCGCAGCCTTACCCATCGTACTTTCTGGTGCGCTGGTCATGCAGATCAGGAACACTTTCTGGCGTTTCAGAACGGGAATCAGCGACAGAATTTCATGGGACTCGCCTGAGTTGGAAATGGCGATCACGATATCGTGCGGCGTCACCATGCCGAGGTCACCGTGGCTGGCTTCGCCCGGATGAACAAAAAAGGCAGGCGTACCGGTGCTGGCGAAGGTCGCGGCAATCTTGCAGCCGATGTGGCCGGATTTGCCCATGCCCATCACCACCACCTTGCCCTGACAATCGAATATCTTCTTGCAGGCGAGGGTAAAATTGTCATCAATGTACTGGTCTAATTGCGCAAGCCCATCGCGCTCGATACTCAGTACTTGCTTGCCCGCCTGCTGGAAGTCGAAATCTGCTGGTAGTTCATGAGCCTTTTGTCGCGTGTGATCGGCTTGTGGTGCGTGATCGGCTTGTGGTGCATGATCGGATAGTGCACGGTCAGACTGCTGTTTTAGATGAGCATCTTGTTCAAACTGTGACATACCAATAGTCCTGATTATGATGAAAAACAGAGCGTCTTATGAAAAACAAAACTGCTTATGAAAAGCAAAATAGGGCCGTCAGGTAGGCGATAAACGCGCAGCATAATAATGCGCCTGCGCCCTGTCCTATACGGCGTTTTTTGCTGAGGCACAGTGCGGTTAACAGCACGCTTGCCGCCAGCATGACCCAATAGTCGCGCTGAAAAGCCTGAGGGTTCAGTGCGCCTGGCGAGAGCAGAGCAGGCACGCCCAGAACAATCGCGATATTAAAAATGTTCGAGCCAATCAGGTTGCCCAGCGCAATGTCATCTTCTTTCTTCAGCGTCCCGACGATGGCGGTAGCAAGCTCAGGCAGGCTGGTGCCAATCGCCAATATGGTCAGCCCGATGGTTAACTCGCTGACATCGAAGTAGCGTGCAATGACGGTGGCGTTATCCACCACCATACGGGCGGCCATGGGTAAAATAATCATACCGAGAATCAGCCATAGCACGGCGACCATCTGGCTGCTGTCATCCTGCGGGAGTTCCGCCAGCTGTTCGCGTGTCAGGCTATCGCCGCCTTCCTGCTGCGCCTGTTGTGCCATGCGAAGTATCAACACCAGACACAGAATGGCGGCCAAGAGCAGCATTATGCCGTCGGCACGGCTCAGGTAGCTATCATGCAGTAAAACGCCACACAATAAAGTGACGGACAACATGAGCGGTAATTCTCGGCGCAGGATGGCCGAATGTACCGTTAGCGGGCGAATGAGCGCTGCGCTGCCGAGAATGAGTAAAATATTGGTGATATTGGAGCCCAGAACATTACCAACGGCCATGTCGCGTTGATCGTTTAAGGCAGCAGTAACCGAAACGATGAGCTCCGGTAGCGAGGTGCCGAAGCCGACAATAGTGATGCCAATGACGAAAGGAGGTAAGCCAAGAGAACGCGCAAGCACGGCGGCACCATAGACAAGACGATCGGCACCGTAAACCAGTAATAGCAAACCAACGAACAAGAGTAGTGTTGCAAAAAGCATGCAGCGTCCTTTAATAGGATATATACCCATCATACTTCAAGCTGCATGTGCGTTGGCTTTTCTCTCTCACCCCAGTCACTTACTGATGTAAGCTCCCGGGGATTCGCTGCGTCGCCGCCTTCCTGCAACTCGAATTATTTAGTGTATAATCACCGGCCTGTTGTCGAATAAGTCAGTATTTCTGGACGATTTTCGCACAAAAAGCATTTTTCTGTGATGAGTGCTAATTCTGACGGTGCTTGGCGAAAAAGTAAAACCTGTCGCGATAAGTAAAACCCAGTAACGGTTTGTGCCGCCATTTTGGACAAGAACTTACGGTAAGTTTTTGTAAAACTCGCACCTTGATGAAAGCCAGCCGTTAGGCTGGAGTGAAAGACCTCTTTATGAGCGTACTGATGGGTAAGGAATGGAAATAATGAACCATGAGGCAACTAATCTGGTCGAGATCCGTGGTCTTAGCTTTCGGCGCGGAGAACGAGAGATTTTTACGGACATCACGCTGAATGTGCCTAAAGGCAAGGTCACCGCGATCATGGGGCCTTCCGGTATCGGTAAAACCACGCTGTTGCGCCTGATTGGCGGACAGCTACCGCCAGACAGCGGCGAAATTTGGTTTGATGGCGAGAATATCCCGACACTGTCGCGCAGTGAGCTGTACAACGCGCGCAAGAAAATGAGCATGTTGTTTCAGTCCGGGGCGTTATTCACCGATTTGAACGTGTTTGATAATGTCGCCTGGCCGCTGCGTGAACATACTCAACTGCCGGAATCGCTGTTGCGTAGCATCGTCATGATGAAGCTGGAAGCGGTAGGGCTACGCGGTGCGGCGGAACTGATGCCTGCGGAGCTTTCCGGAGGCATGGCGCGGCGCGCGGCGCTGGCGAGAGCGATTGCACTTGACCCAGAACTGATTATGTTTGATGAGCCTTTTGTCGGGCAAGACCCGATCACGCTGGGAATACTGGTGAAACTCATCGATGAGTTGAATCATGCATTGGGCGTGACCTGCATTGTGGTTTCTCACGATGTGCCGGAGGTGATGAGTATCGCCGATTATGCGTATATCGTGGCCGACAAGCGGGTGGTGGGGGAAGGAACAGCGGATCAACTGAGGGCGAACAATGACCCGCAGGTTCGTCAGTTCCTGGATGGTATCGCCGACGGGCCAGTGCCTTTCCGTTTTCCGGCCAGTGACTATAAAACGTCTCTGCTAGGTTCAGGGGGTTAACGCAGTCATGTTATTACGGACGTTGGCGTCGTTGGGGCGCCAGGGAATCTCCACCAGTGCCTCGTTTGGGCGCGCCGGGCTGATGCTGTTTAATGCACTGGTGGGTAAACCCGAATTCAGAAAACAGTGGCCGCTGTTGGTAAAACAGCTTTACAGCGTTGGCGTGCAGTCGCTGCTTATCATCATGGTTTCCGGCCTGTTTATCGGCATGGTGCTGGGGTTACAGGGCTATCTCATCCTGACGACTTACAGCGCCGAGGCCAGCTTGGGCATGATGGTGGCGCTGTCACTGCTGCGTGAACTTGGTCCGGTGGTGACGGCATTGCTGTTCGCCGGACGTGCGGGTTCCGCGCTGACGGCGGAAATTGGCCTGATGAAGGCAACGGAACAGCTCTCCAGCATGGAGATGATGGCGGTCGATCCGCTGCGCCGCGTTGTCGCACCGCGCTTCTGGGCGGGGTTAATCAGCATGCCGCTGCTGGCGGTGATTTTTGTCGCCGTGGGCATTTGGGGTGGCGCGCTGGTCGGTGTGGACTGGAAAGGCATCGACAGCGGGTTCTTCTGGTCTGCCATGCAGGGCGCGGTTGACTGGCGTCAGGATGTCTTGAACTGCGTGATTAAAAGTATCGTATTTGCGATTACCGTAACCTGGATTGCACTGTTTAACGGCTATGACGCGATCCCGACGTCTGAAGGGATCAGCCGTGCAACGACCCGAACCGTCGTGCACTCGTCGTTAGCGGTACTGGGATTGGATTTTGTGCTGACAGCACTGATGTTTGGGAACTGAGTCGATGCAAACAAAGAAAACTGAAGTCTGGGTTGGTGTGTTTATGTTGATCGCGCTGGCTGCCATCCTCTTTTTATGTCTGAAAGTCGCCGATCTCAAATCGATTGGTAGCGAGCCGACGTACCGCCTGTATGCGACGTTTGACAACATTGGCGGGCTGAAGGCGCGTTCTCCGATCAGAATTGGCGGCGTGGTTGTTGGCCGCGTAGCGGATATTTCGCTGGACGAGAAAACGTACCTGCCACGCGTGGCAATGGATATTCAGCAGCGCTACGATCATATTCCTGATACCAGCTCTCTGGCCATTCGCACCTCTGGCTTGCTGGGCGAGCAGTATCTGGCACTGAACATTGGGTTTGAAGATGAGGAAATGGGCACCGCGATCCTGAAAGACGGCGGTGTAATTCAGGACACCAAGTCAGCGATGGTGCTTGAAGACCTCATCGGCCAATTCCTATATAAGAGCGGTAGCAATAGCGAAGATAATACCGGTCAATCGGGTACGGAGCCGGGTGCCAATCCTGCGGCAACCCCTGAACACAACAATGAACCTGTTCCTTCACATCCATAAGAGGATATCTGCATGTTTAAACGTTTACTGATGGTGGCTTTACTGGTGGTCGCGCCATTAGCCAACGCGGCGGATCAAACGAATCCCTATCGTTTAATGAATGAAGCGGCGGAAAAAACTTTTGATCGTTTAAAGAATGAACAGCCAAAGATCAAACAAAACCCTGATTATTTGCGTACGGTCGTACGTGAAGAGCTGCTGCCGTATGTTCAGGTGAGATACGCCGGTGCGCTGGTTCTGGGTCGTTACTACAAAGATTCGACACCGGCGCAGCGTGATGCCTATTTCAAAGCGTTTGAAGCTTATCTGGAGCAGGCTTACGGACAGGCGTTGGCGATGTATAACGGGCAGTCTTATCAGATCGCTCCTGAACAGCCGCTGGGCAATGCCGATATCGTTTCCATTCGCGTCACCATCACTGATAACGGCGGCCGTCCTCCGATACGTCTGGATTTCCAATGGCGTAAGAACAGTAAAACCGGTAACTGGCAGGCATACGACATGATTGCTGAAGGTGTCAGTATGATCACCACCAAGCAGAACGAGTGGGCGGCAATATTGCGTCAGAACGGCGTGGATGGCCTGACTAAACAGTTGGAAGCCTCGGCGAAGCAGACCATCACGTTGGATCAGAAAAAGTAATTTGGGTACGAACATGGCGAACGCATTGAACTGGCAGGCACAGGACTCCACGCTGGCGTTAACGGGCGATCTGGATCGTGAAACGCTGTTACCGTTCTGGCAGCAGCGTGAATCGTTGCTGGCGGGTAAAACCACGCTGGATGTGTCCGGATTAAACCGCGTTGATTCTGCCGGGTTAGCATTGCTGATGCACGTTTATCAGCAGCCGTCTTCAGGCGGAGAGATAACGATTGTCGGTGCCAGCGATAGGCTAAAAACGCTCATTGCGCTCTATAACCTGAATGAAATCATTCCTGTGTCTTAAACGGTAACGTGGGTTATCGGATTCGCCCCTTTAGGCATCGTCTGAAGGGGCGCATTCTTTGTTTAAGATAGCGTCATATTCATCTAAGATACCTCCCTGTAAATCATCTCCCCCTGACATAGAAATCGAGAGCGATGGAAAATAACGAAATTAAAGACGTGCTGATGAACGCATTAGCACTGGAAGAAGCCCATGTTTCTGGTGATGGCAGCCATTTTCAGGTCATCGCAGTGGGCGGACTTTTTGCTGGAATGAGCCGAGTAAAAAAACAGCAGGCTGTTTATGCGCCGCTGATGGAGTACATCGCGGATAACCGTATTCATGCGCTGTCGATCAAGGCTTATACGCCGGAAGAGTGGCAACGCGACCGTAAACTGAACGGCTTCTAAGTATTCCCTGCGAGAGTGGGAATAAACTGCCGGTATCAGTGTGACGATATATTGAATTAAGACATCGAGATACAAAGACTATGGATAAATTTCGTGTTCAGGGCCCAACCCGTTTAGCGGGGGAAGTGACCATTTCCGGCGCCAAGAATGCTGCGTTGCCCATCCTGTTCGCTGCGTTGCTCGCAGAAGAGCCGGTAGAAATTCAGAACGTACCGAAACTGCGCGATATTGATACCACCATGAAGCTGCTTGGTCAGCTGGGTGCGCGCGTTGAGCGTAACGGTTCCGTCCATGTGGATGCCAGCGATGTAAACGTGTTTTGTGCGCCGTACGATCTGGTGAAAACCATGCGCGCCTCTATTTGGGCTTTAGGGCCGCTGGTGGCGCGTTTTGGTCAAGGTCAGGTCTCGCTGCCCGGCGGCTGTGCGATTGGTGCGCGCCCGGTAGATTTGCACATTTACGGCCTTGAGCAGCTCGGTGCGCAGATCGTACTGGAAGAAGGCTATGTCAAAGCAACGGTTGATGGCCGCCTGAAAGGTGCGCACATCGTGATGGACAAAGTGAGCGTGGGTGCCACGGTCACCATCATGAGTGCGGCAACGCTGGCGGAAGGCACCACGATTATTGAGAACGCCGCGCGTGAACCAGAGATTGTCGATACGGCAAACTTCCTGAATACGCTGGGTGCGAAAATTAGCGGTGCAGGTACGGATAAAATCACCATTGAAGGTGTTGCGCGTCTGGGCGGCGGTGTCTACCGCGTGGTGCCTGACCGTATTGAAACCGGGACATTCCTGGTCGCGGCTGCGGTATCCCGTGGTCAGATTATCTGTCGTAATACCCGTCCTGATACGCTGGATGCGGTGTTGGCGAAGCTGCGCGAAGCGGGCGCGGAGATCGAAATTGGCGAAGACTGGATCAGTCTGGATATGCACGGCAAGCGTCCAAAAGCCGTTACCGTTCGCACGTCGCCGCATCCGGGGTTCCCGACCGATATGCAGGCGCAGTTCAGCCTGCTGAATCTGGTTGCGGAAGGGACGGGCGTGATTACCGAAACCATCTTCGAAAACCGCTTCATGCACGTGCCTGAGCTTATTCGTATGGGCGCACAGGCGGAAATTGAGAGCAATACGGTAATTTGCCACGGTGTTGATAAGCTGTCTGGTGCGCAGGTGATGGCGACCGACTTACGTGCGTCAGCCAGTCTGGTATTAGCCGGTTGTATCGCGGAAGGTGTGACGATAGTCGATCGTATTTATCACATCGATCGCGGCTATGACCGCATCGAAGATAAGCTGCGTGCGTTAGGTGCGAATATCGAGCGCGTTAAAGAGCACGAGTAAGTGTTTTAGCTGCTTTATCTTCACAATTAGGTTTGTCAGCCGGGTGGGTCCCCACCCGGTTTCTTGTTTACCTACTGATGTGACTTTATCAACGACCTTGTATGCCGTTATTGGGTAGGGAATTCCTGAATCGTCATTTGTAGTGTGATTTGCTTATTATCGCGCTCAATGGTGACGGGAATGACGGTGCCGGGGCGTATTTCTGAAACCTGCTCCATGGTTTCAATAATCGAACGTGCAGGCTTATTGTTTACGCTCACGATGACGTCTTCGATACGAATCCCCGCTTTATCCGCTGGCCCACCTGAGTCGATAGTCTGAACAAGAATACCGGTTAATCGCCCCTGTGCATTACGGTTGTTGGTTGACGTGCTGTTCTCAAAGTTTTCGAGCTGTACGCCGTTGACGCCAAGATAGCCACGCACTACACGACCATCGCGGATGAGCTTGCCCATCACTTTGGTCGCCAGCGCGACAGGAATGGCGAAGCTAATCCCTTCCGGCGTTTCGCCGTTGCTGCTTTTATCAAACGAGAGGGTATTAATCCCGACCAGCTCACCAAGCGTATTGACCAGCGCACCACCGGAATTCCCGTGGTTGATGGATGCATCGGTTTGTAGCAAATTTTGTCGTCCTACCTGACTTTTTTGCTGACCGTACGTACTAAGGCTGACGCGACCAGTGGCGCTGATGACGCCCTGCGTGACGGTTTGCCCCAGATTGTAAGGATTGCCGATCGCCATCACGACATCGCCGACGTGCGGTATGCGGTCTGGATTTATCGAAATAACGGGTAAATTGACGCCATCAATTTGCAACACCGCCAGGTCTGTCAGGCTATCGGAACCGATCACGCGGGCTTCGTACAGCCTGCCGTCTGACAGCTCTATCTGGATTTGCTGCACGTTATTAATCACATGCTTATTGGTTAAAATATACCCTTTCTCATTCATGATGACGCCGGATCCGAGAGGATGAATGGTGACTTCGCTGGGGTTATCCGGCTTGGTAACCCGGTTATAAACGTTCACCACGGCAGGCGCTGCATTGCTGACGCCCTGATGGTAGCTTATAGGCGAACCATCAGTATTTCTGTCATTGCCTTTCAGAAATGACGAGCCAGACCCGACAAAGGGCAGTACGGCCAGAATAATACCGGCGACGAGGGCACCAAAGAGCGCTGAACGTAATAACTTAGCAAGCATGGCCGTGATTTACTGTGGAAAAAGGGAGATAAAGGGAGGATATCACGAGAAGTTCGGACACCGCATGGCTCGGTGTCCGATTTTTTAACATTAGCGATGTTCTTGCCAGTTAAGTTGCCGAAAAAGACGGCAAGTGATTAACGTAGCAGCAGATAAATCGTTTCTTCGCCCCGGACGATATTCAAGGCCAGAACGGAAGGCTTCGCTTCCAGCAGTTTGCGCAGTTGCGTGATGTTTTCAATACGCTCGCGGTTCACGCCGATGATGACATCGCCTTTTTGCAGACCGACCTGTGCTGCTGGTGTGTCCTTAGCAACGTTATCGATCTGTACGCCTTTGCTGCCGTCTTTCAATTGGCCATTAGTCAGAGAAGCTCCCTGCAATGACGGTGAAAGTGTTTCAGCGCTGGTTGATGCCGATGAGCTGTTATCCAACACGACGGAAACTTCCTGCGGTTTACCATCACGCAGCAGGCCGATTTTTACGGTCTTGCCCGGCGCGGTGGTGCCGACTTTGGCCCGCAGTTCTGCAAAGCTGCTGATTGGTTTACCATCCAGCGTCGTCAACACGTCGCCTGCCTTGATACCGGCTTTGGATGCGGCAGATTTCGGTAAGACTTCGCTGACGAAGGCACCGCGCTGCGCGTCGACGTTGAAGGCTTTCGCCATTTCCGACGTCATCTCGCTGCCTTTAATACCCAGCAGTCCGCGTTTCACTTCACCAAATTCAACCAGCTGCTGCGCCAGATTCTGGGCCATGTTGCTAGGGATAGCGAAACCGATACCGATGTTTCCGCCGCCCGGTGCCAGGATCGCGGTGTTGATACCGATCAGCTCACCGTTGAGGTTAACCAGCGCACCGCCGGAGTTACCGCGGTTGATGGAAGCATCAGTCTGGATGAAGTTTTCTAACCCTTCAAGATTCAGGCCGCTACGTCCCAGCGCGGAGATAATGCCGGAAGTTGCGGTCTGGCCAAGGCCAAACGGGTTACCTACGGCAACGGCAAAATCACCGACGCGCAGTTGATCGGAATCGGCCATTTTTACAGAGACCAGATTCTTGGCGTCATTCAGCTGTAGCAGGGCGATATCGGTCTGCTCATCACGCCCAATCAATTTCGCCTCATACTCACGTCCATCATTAAGCTGGACGCGGATTTTGTCGGCGTTATTGATCACGTGATTGTTGGTGAGCACGTAACCTTTTGCAGCATCAATAATGACGCCAGAGCCCAATCCTTCAAACGGGCGAGAATTTTGTTTGTCCGTCGGGAAGTTAGGACCAAAGAAGAATTTGAATTCTTCCGGTACGCGCTGACGCTGTACCTGTGTACCTTCAACATGCACGCTGACGACGGCTGGCAAAACTTTCTCCAGCATCGGGGCCAGACTTGGCGTCTGTTGCCCTTGAACCACGGCAGGCAGCGCAGCATTCGCTACGGGAAGCGTGGACAGGGTCAAACCTATACTCATTGCCAGTGCACTAAATAGTAATGATGTTTTTTTCATTGTTATTAACTCTCTCACGGCCTGCGGATGAATAAAACGATGATATATAAACTTAAAGACACGGTGAAGAGTCAGACTGGCGATCAATGTGTAAAGTTCACTGCTGTTTCGTCAGCAGATTGTAACTATCGCTTTTTTAATGCGTGATCGGGCGATGACAGCCTGCGGTACGCGTCTTAAACGTACAAGCGTTTTAAGCGTAGAACAAGAGAGGGGAAAGCGTGAGACAGAAAGTCTCACGCTTAAGGGGAAACTGAATTACTTGCGAATCGGGCGTTCGCCACGCAGCAGGCCTGATGCACCGTCGGAATAATCGCGCGGCGGCATGTTCACCGGAGCCTGATCGTTATCCGCTTCTGATTCGGTCAGACGATATTTAAACGGATTATCCTGACCGGGAACGTGAGGTAACAGGTTATTGGAGCTTTTCGCCATGTGCTGATAAAGCTGACGATAATCATCCGCCATGTTATCCAACAGCTCCGCACTGCGGGCGAAGTGACCCACCAATTCCTGACGATAATCTTCCAGTTCGGTTTTGCTTTTCTCCAGCTCATTTTGCAATACCTGCTGTTGCCGCAGCTTACGGTTACCAAAGCGCATGGCGACAGCACCAATAATGATACCGACAACTAAACCTATCAGCGCATACTCCCAAGTCATAATAGCTCCTATTTTGACGTCGTTGTCCCGTAGGGTTTTTCACTTAATAATAGTCACTATAACCGTTAACCTTGCCTGAGTGGAATCCTGATACTCGATGACAGAAAGGAATGTTGACCTACCGCAGACATCAAGGTTGTTAACTGCGACGATTACGGCTTAAATCGACGACAACACACAGCAAAACACGACTAACTTTTTTCTCAGGGATTGCGATGGCTATGGTTATTCCACAGACAACACAGCAGCAAACAACACCCTTGGCGCTTTATCAGCAGGCGCTTTCCGCTGGTGAATATCAGCCAGACGAGGTGCAACGGCAAACCGTTGTGCGCCTGGAAGCGATACATCAGGCGTTATGTGAACGTGCTGCTGATGGCGATGCGGGGACATCCGAGCGCGTGGGGAAATGGCGTAGCTGGTTGGGGCGGCGTAATAAACGTGAATCTGCGCCAGTTCAGGGGCTGTACATGTGGGGCGGCGTCGGGCGTGGTAAAACCTGGCTGATGGATATGTTTTTCCACAGCTTGCCTGCTGAGCGAAAAATGCGCCTGCATTTTCATCGTTTTATGCTGCGTGTGCATGAAGAACTGAACCAGTTTCAGGGGCAGGAAAATCCGCTGGAGAAAGTGGCCGACGGTTTTAAAGCCGAAACGGATGTGCTGTGCTTCGATGAGTTTTTCGTCTCTGACATTACCGATGCGATGCTGTTGGCTGAACTGCTGCGTGCGCTGTTTGCCCGTGGCATTGCATTGGTGGCGACGTCGAATATTCCGCCAGACGATCTCTACCGTAATGGGCTGCAACGCGCGCGTTTTCTGCCTGCGATTGAGCTGATTAAGCAGTATTGTGAAGTGCGTAATGTCGATGCGGGTATCGATTATCGTCTGCGTACGCTGACGCAGGCACACCTTTATCTCTCGCCGCTGAATGAAGAGACAGATGCTGCGATGCAGCAGATGTTTACCCGCCTGACCGGGAAACAGTGGCAGACGCCGGGGCCGGTGCTGGAGATCAATCATCGTCCGTTATCGACACTTGGCGTGAGTGACGGCGTATTGGCGGTCGATTTCCACACGCTGTGTACCGAAGCACGCAGCCAGAATGATTACATCGCACTTTCACGTCTCTACCACACAATGCTGTTGCACAATGTGACGGTGATGGAAACGAAGGAAGAGAATACCGCCCGCCGTTTTCTGGCGCTGGTGGACGAGTGCTACGATCGCCGTATCAAATTGATTATTTCTGCGCAGGCATCGATGTTTGATATCTATCAGGGAGAACACCTGAAATTTGAATATCAGCGCTGTTTATCCCGTTTGCAGGAAATGCAAAGCGAAGAGTACTTGCGTCAACCCCATTTGGCGTAACGCAGACGATGGCTTTTCGTCATTTTCGAGCGAAAAAGGGTCGATTTTTAAGAATGACTTCTCTATAATCTTGCGACCCCACGTTACAACAAAGTTTTTTTCCCAAAAACTTTATAGTGCCGGCAATGGCTATTCGAAGGGGTAGGTTTGCTGGACTTGATGGTCGTGTGAGCCTCAACTGTTTTCGAGCGTTCGGGTGTTCACCAACGTGTAACTAATTATTGGGTAAGCTTTTAATGAAAACTTTTACAGCTAAACCAGAGACCGTAAAACGTGACTGGTACGTTGTTGATGCGAACGGTAAAACTTTAGGCCGTCTCGCTACTGAACTGGCTCGTCGTCTGCGCGGCAAGCATAAAGCGGAATATACCCCGCACGTTGATACGGGTGATTACATCATCGTTCTGAACGCTGACAAAGTTGCTGTAACTGGCAACAAGCGTACTGACAAGATTTATTATCATCACACCGGTCACATCGGTGGTATTAAACAAGCGACCTTTGAAGAGATGATTGCCCGCCGTCCTGAGCGTGTGATTGAAATCGCGGTTAAAGGCATGCTGCCGAAGGGCCCGTTGGGTCGTGCTATGTTCCGTAAACTGAAAGTTTACGCGGGCACCGAGCACAATCACGCGGCACAGCAACCGCAAGTTCTGGACATTTAATCGGGATTATAGGCAATGGCTGAAAATCAATACTACGGCACTGGTCGCCGCAAAAGCTCCGCCGCTCGCGTGTTCATCAAACCGGGCAACGGTAACATCGTTATCAACCAGCGTAGTCTGGAACAGTACTTCGGTCGCGAAACTGCCCGCATGGTAGTTCGTCAGCCGCTTGAACTGGTCGACATGGTTGGTAAATTTGATCTGTACATCACCGTTAAAGGTGGTGGTATCTCTGGTCAGGCTGGTGCGATCCGTCACGGTATCACCCGCGCTCTGATGGAGTATGATGAGTCTCTGCGTAGCGAACTGCGTAAAGCTGGTTTCGTTACTCGTGATGCTCGTCAGGTTGAACGTAAGAAAGTCGGCCTGCGTAAAGCACGTCGTCGTCCTCAGTTCTCCAAGCGTTAATTTCTGGCTGCTTTGCAGCGAAATCAATGCAAAAAACCCGGTGCTGGTCACCGGGTTTTTTTATGCCTCAGCCGCATTAGCGGGGGCAAGTCAGCAAAACTTGGCGTTGTCGATTATTCAGGCATTTACTCTGCCTGACCGTAATGGTCTCTTCATCCGCTTTATCGCTATTGAGTATGGACAGATCCGCTGTATTAGCGCCACTTTTATTAAGGGTGACGACTTCCGGTTCGCCATGGTGACGTATGGCTTTTCTGAAAAAGCTCAGTGCAGCTGCAGTATCCCGTTTATCCGTCAGCAGAAAATCAATCGTCTGGCCGACTGCCTAGTACAGGTGTCTAACTTTAATATAGGTCTCATCCATTCGCCAGCGGCGTCCCACGGGACGTTTATGACGGCGAAAGGCCTGGTCCAGTCGTGATAACCCAACGATGAAGCGTGGAATGGTCAACGAGGATGCCGCGCTCAGCCATCATCTCTTCCAGATCGCGGGGGCTCA
The DNA here is from genome assembly GCF_051707265.1 of Pectobacterium sp. S5. Classification (NCBI taxonomy): domain Bacteria; kingdom Pseudomonadati; phylum Pseudomonadota; class Gammaproteobacteria; order Enterobacterales; family Pectobacteriaceae; genus Pectobacterium; species Pectobacterium sp. S5. Next base: position 2,057,647 of record NZ_JAULSZ010000001.1, on the reverse strand, counting down.
GGGCATAAGCCAGATACAAGCGAACACACTGAGCAATGACATCGACGGGGTAATGCAGGCGTTTAAAGGATTTTTGGATCAGAGACATGGTCAGGCAACATTGTGAAAAAACAGCATATTACCTGAGCTGATGCTTAATGCGACAGAACCCTTTTATCCGTTAGGTCCTGCCTACTGATTCATTTCGCCAGTTGAGTCTGCAACTGGCAGATCTTTTATAGCTGCTGTATCTGTTGATTTGATTTTTTCGATGGCAATAATATTGCCTGACATTGCTTCATTGAGCACTTCTACCGCCGTACTGGCATCACGATTTTTGATCGACATGTAGACCTTGATATGGGCCTCCACGCTCTCGAGGGTGATACCGAGCGCACGGTTAAGCTCTTCAAGGTAGTAGTAATAGATGTCTTTAATCGAGTTCATCACGTTGTAAAAAACGCTGTTGTGCGATGCCCTGACAATCGCCAGATGGAACTCGTAGTCCGCTTCCGAATACTTTTTGTAGTCGCCCTTGTTGATCAGCATACTGTTCAGCGCGTCTTCTAGCTGGCGGATGTCGTCATCGGTGGCGTGCGTGACTGCGAGCTCCACGCATTTGAACTCCACGGTCTGACGGAAAATCATCATATCGTGAAACTCTTCGCGGCTAAGATGCATGATCGGGCGGTGATCGTTACTCAACATCTGAGGCGTGAAGTTTTCGCTCACATAGCTGCCGCTGCCCTGTCGCGTCACAACAATCCCCAGGTCACGAAAACGCTGCACCGCGCTGCGAACGCTGACCCGGCTGACGTTAAATGAGGTGGTCAGCTCGGCTTCTGAGGGCAAACGGCTACCCGGCGCCCAACTGCCATCCAGCAATTTGCAGCTTATCTGATCATAAATTTCATTTACAACATTCTGTTTTTGAATGGATTTTATGCTCAATATAGGTATCCGCAGTCAGTTTAGAAACGTCATACAATATATCATTTTTAAAATCAAAGCGCCCAAGCGGGCGCCTGATCTTAACAAGTTTGTACTTTTGCTGCCGTGGATTTTTCAGTGCTAAACGAGGTGAGTGAGGTGAGTAACACCGCCACAACCAGCGAGGCCCCATGAAGACATAAGAAGCGCCTGGGCCACCCGTTAAGCCATTCAGATAACCGACAATCCATGATCCGACGAACGAACCTAGAGCGCCGAAACTTACGATAAATGCCATTGCACCAGCCAACACATTACGCGGGATCATTTCCGGCATTGCGGCAAAGAATGGTCCGTAAGGGGTATACATCGCGCCACCGGCAACCATCAGCAGGACATACGAGAGCCAGAAATTGGATGCTCCAACGGTAAACGACCCAATAAAGCAGATTGCGCCCAATCCTAAAAACAGAAGAACAATGATTTTACGGTTCAGAAATTTATCTGAATACCAAGATGCACTCAGCATAAGTGGCACAGCTAATAAGTAGGGTGCTGCAGATAGCCAACCTGTTGCTACGATACCCAATCCAGATGCTGACTTCAAAATAGAGGGTAGCCACATAATGAAACCATACATCCCAATATTCCAGAAGAAATGTATAAAGGAGAGTGATAAGACTTTGCGGGAACGAAATGCTTCGCTGTAGTTTTTAATTTCTTTAATATTGGTTTGTTCTGCTGCCAGTGCCGCTTCAATATCTTCTTTTTCTTGCTCTGTTAACCATTTAGCATCCGTGGGGCGGTCAACAAAAATAAACCACCAGATAGCCGCCCAGATGATGGCGGGGATGCCTTCGATAATAAACATACCGCGCCAGCCAAAAGCATCCACGAGATATCCTGACAGCACTGACATCCAAAGTACGGTTATGGGGTTGCCAAGAAAAAGAAACGTGTTGGCTTTTGACCTTTCTTTCTTAGTAAACCAATGACTTAAGAAAACAAGCATGGCAGGCATAACAACGCTTTCAGCCACGCCAAGCAGGAAGCGAATGACTGCCAGCACCTTAACGTCGTAGACCATGCCGGTCGCCGTTGCTAATATCCCCCAGAGAATTAAACTCCAAAAAATAAGCTTCTTGGCACTTCTTTTTTCAGCGTAAATACCACCGGGCACCTGAAAGAAAAAATACCCAAGGAAGAATAGAGCGCCCAGTAGTGAGGAAATCCCTGGTGTGATATTGAGATCCTCAGCCAGACCGGCAGCTGCGCCAAATCCATAATTAGCGCGGTCGAGATAGGCAAGACTATAGGTAATAAACGCCAGTGGAATTAACTTACGCCAGCGAATCGGTGCTAACCGTTTTTGTATGTTTTGATTCATGATGTTTTCCCGTTTAATTACTGCCATTCGCTTAACGAATGGCAGTAGATGTTAATTACAGCACTGCGAGCCAGCCGCCATCGACGTAAATAATTTGCCCGTTGATATAATCTGATGATTTGGATGATAAGAAGACGGCGGTGCCGATGAGCTCTTCAGGACGACCCCAGCGCTGAGAAGGGTTACTGCTTTTCACCCAGCTATCGAACTCCTTGTCTTCGATAAGCGCGGTGTTCATGTCGGTCAGAATGTAGCCCGGCCCAATGGCGTTGGTCTGGATATTAAACTGCGCCCATTCTGCGGCCATCGAGCAGGTGAGCATTTTGATGCCGCCTTTTGCCGCCGTGTACGGGGCAACCGTCGGGCGGGCCGCCTGGCTGGTGAGCGAGCCGATATTAATGATTTTGCCGCCGCTGTTGCGCGCAATCATTCGTTTCGCCGCAGTGCGAGAGACTAGGAATGCGCTGGTCAGGTTGGTGTCGATCACCTTCTGCCATTTTTCCAGCTCCAGTTCGACCATCGGTTTGCGGTACTGAATCCCAGCGTTATTGATCAGGATATCAACACTGATCCCTTCTGCATCGAGTTTGCTAAACGCCTCCTCAATCGCCTGTTCATCGGTGACGTCGAAAGCCACGCCGTGTGCGTCGTAGCCCTTGCTTTTTAGCGTATCCACTGATTCGACCAGCAGCGTGTCGCGAATATCATTCAGGATGACCCGTGCGCCCGCAGCGGCAAGGCCCTCTGCGTAGGCAAAGCCCAGTCCACGTGCAGAACCCGTTACCAGCGCCGTTTTCCCGGTTAAATCAAATAAAGCGGTCATGTTGTTTCCTCATTCGTTTAATTTGTATGACGACTATCTTATTTAAGGTTGGATTTTCGCCTTGATAAAATCAACATCTCACCCATAAATTTGCAACAAGGATCACAAACATCTCTGCATGGTGATCGTTGTAATTCAATTAATACAATTAGTTATAGGAAGTCGTTTATTTTTTATTGACCGCAATTTGATCGCTGTCACAGAATTGCGCTCGCAACAATCCTCTGTAAAAAAAGCGTGATATAACAGCGCATAGTTGTAGGACAACTTACAAATATGTGTCATGTTATCCACAACAGCATGACATGCGGTAAATTCGCTGAGTTGAGGAGTGAAAGTGAGTAACCTGAAAATCACCAACGTGAAAACGATTCTGACGGCGCCAGGTGGCATTGATTTAGTGGTCGTCAAGGTCGAAACCAACGAGCCGGGGCTTTATGGGCTGGGATGTGCGACCTTTACCCAACGTATTTTCGCGGTTGAAGCGGCCATTAATGAGTACATGAAGCCTTTCCTGATCGGGAAAGATCCTTCTCGTATTGAAGATATTTGGCAGTCTGCTGTCGTGAGCGGCTATTGGCGCAATGGGCCGGTGATGAACAATGCGATCTCGGCTATCGATATGGCGCTGTGGGATATCAAGGGCAAAGTCGCTAACCTGCCGGTCTATGAATTGCTGGGCGGCAAATGCCGTGACGGTATTCCGCTTTATCGTCATTGCGATGGTGCGGATGCGGTTGCGGCGGAAGATAACATCCGTGCGGCAATGGAAGAAGGGTACCAGTATGTTCGTTGTCAGATGGGCATGTACGGTGGAGCGGGGACGGAAGACCTCAAACTGATTGCCACTCAGTTGGATAAAGCCAATATCACGCCGAAGCGCTCGCCAAGAACGAAGACGCCCGGTATTTATTTCGATCCTGATGCTTATGCCAGAAGCATTCCGGCCTTTTTCGATCATCTGCGCAATAAAATTGGGTTTGATGTTGAATTTATTCATGATGTTCATGAGCGGGTATCGCCGGTTACCGCGTTGCAAATGGCGAAGTCTCTGGAAGATTACAAGCTCTTTTATCTTGAAGACCCCGTCGCGCCAGAGAATGTTGATTTCCTTAGCGTGATGCGCCAACAAACATCCACCCCAATCGCGATGGGCGAACTGTTTGTTCATGTTGCCGAATACAAGCACCTGATAACCAATCATCTGATTGATTTTATTCGCTGCCATATCAGTATGATCGGTGGGATTACACCCGCCAAAAAACTGGCGACACTCGCCGAGTTTCATGGCGTGAGAACCGCCTGGCATGGCCCGGGTGATATCTCCCCTATTGGCGTAGTCGCGAATATGCACATTGATATGAGTATTACTAATCTGGGTATTCAAGAATATACGCCGATGAATGAGGCTCTACGGGATGTTTTCCCTGGCTGCCCAGATATTGAAGGCGGATACGCGTACCTGAACGATAAGCCAGGATTAGGGATTGATATCGATGAGCAAAAAGCGAAGCAATTCCCTGTTGAAGGTGGATTGCCGTCATGGACGAATGCACGCTTGCCAGATGGCACGGCGGCACGACCTTAATCATCGGCTTAACGGCATCAATTTGCTTTAATTTCGATTACTTAGAAGCCGACGGCCCTCGTCGGCTTCTATGCGCTTGACGCTTCAACGCAGGCTAATACCGGGGATTGATTATTCTCTGGCGGTGTTGTTTGGCCTTCGCTATTGCAGATGAAAAATTTGTATTTAATAAAAAAACTCTTATTTATCATTTTGTTAAATAAGATTATCCGCTTATATCCCCACAAAACGAACAAAATCTGATAAGCTATCCGCCGATTTTGTGCCTGTGTGTAAGCTATCGTGTAGCGGTTTAAAACAGCCGGATTTTGTCCGGTGACGTTTACACACATTGGCAAGCAGCATTTCGAATAGCGGTTTGCAGGTTACTGACTGCGCGGTTATTCGCCATATTTTCTCGATAAACTTGGAGGTTTTCATGGCTGTCGCTGCCAACAAACGTTCGGTAATGACGCTGTTTTCTGGTCCATCCGACATTTTTAGCCATCAGGTCCGCATCGTATTGGCGGAAAAGGGTGTGAGTGTCGAGATTGAGCAGGTAGACATGGATAATCTGCCTCAGGATCTTATTGACCTCAATCCTTACGGTTCCGTGCCAACGCTGGTCGATCGCGAACTGACGCTCTATGAATCCCGTATTATCATGGAGTATCTGGATGAACGTTTTCCTCATCCGCCGTTAATGCCTGTCTATCCGGTTGCGCGCGGTAACAGCCGCCTGATGATGCACCGCATTGAGAGCGACTGGTATTCTTTGCTGAAGAAAATTACGCACGGCAGCGCTCAGGAAGCGGACGCAGCACGTAAGCAATTACGTGAAGAACTGTTGGCCATTGCCCCTGTGTTCAATGAAGCGCCTTACTTCATGAGCGAAGAGTTCAGCCTGGTGGATTGCTATCTGGCTCCGCTGCTGTGGCGTCTGCCGCAGTTAGGCATTGAACTGAGTGGTTCGGGCGCGAAAGAGCTGAAAGGCTACATGACTCGCGTCTTTGAGCGTGATGCGTTCCTGGCTTCCCTGACGGAAGTGGAACGTGAAATGCGTTTGCAAACCCGAGGTTAAACCGTATGGCGTTGTCTCAACTGTCTCCGCGTCGTCCGTATTTATTACGGGCTTTTTATGATTGGTTGCTGGATAACCAATTAACGCCTCATCTGGTGGTAGATGTCACTCTGCCGGATGTTATGGTGCCGATGGAGTTCGCCCGTGACGGCCAGATCGTGCTGAATATCGCACCGCGCGCTGTTGGCGGCCTTGAGTTAGCTGATGACAGCGTTCGTTTCAATGCCCGTTTTGGCGGCGTACCACGTCAGGTTTATGTGCCGATGGCGGCCGTCATGGCGATTTATGCACGTGAGAACGGGGCTGGAACGATGTTTGAGTCCGAACCTGCTTACGAATCTGCAGGTGAATATGAAGACTTTCAGGAAGGCGCACCCGCTTCAGGGACGGTCATGTCGATTGTCGATAGTTCACCTGATTCTGAAGCGCCTGACGATGGCTCGGGTTCTGATGATGAACCACCACAGCCACCTAAAGGTGGCCGACCGTCGCTACGGGTCGTGAAGTAATGTTTAAGGGCACCCTTGTGGTGCCCTTTCTTATTCCCGTTATTCGCTGACTATACGGTTAATTGAACACCATTCCGCCATCAATCAATAGCGATTGTCCCGTCATATAGTCAGAATCGTGGCTGGCCAGATAGGACACGCAGGCAGCGACATCTTCCGGCTCGGAAAGGCGGCCCAGCGTGATGCGTTTGGCGAACTCTTCCGTCGCATAGCCACGCGGTTTCCCTGCGGATTCGGAGATCTTCCGATCAATTTCATCCCACATTGGCGTTTTTACGATACCTGGACAGTAACCATTGACCGTGATGCCCAGCGGCGCTAAATCGCGCGCAGCCGTTTGCGTTAAGCCACGAACCGCGAATTTACTTGAGCTGTAGACGGCGAGTTCAGGGTTGCCTACATGCCCAGCCTGCGAACAGGCATTGATAATTTTACCGCCGTGACCCAGAGATTTGAAGGCATCGAGCGCAGCCTGAATCCCCCAGATAACGCCTTTGACGTTGATGTTATAAACGCGATCGACAACGTCTGGCGTGATGTCTTCAATCAGGGTTGAAGGGGCCACACCGGCATTATTGACGATGACGTTAAAGTCACCAAAGTGCTTTTTGGTTGCGGCAACCGCAGCGAAAACTGCCTCACGATCCGCGACGTCCGCCTGTAGTGCGATGGCCTGTCCGCCGGATTTTTCGATTTCCTGCGCGACGCTGTGTGCGGTTTCTTGGTTATAGTCCACGATGGCGACGGCAAAACCGTCTGCCGCCAGTCTGAGAGCAATAGCGCGGCCAATTCCTTGACCGGCTCCTGTTACAAGAGCCACTTCGACTGTCATATTTCCTCCTTAATGAAATCCAATCTCAATAAAGACAAATTAATGCCGGAGGTAAGTGTAGGTCTTTAGCGTGATATTGCAGGATTTATTACGAAAGGTTCTTTAGAACCCAGTGGAAAGATGAAGTTTTTATTAGCCTGTCTGGTGTGATATTCCGAGGAAATAAGTGGGGTATGTTGGCATCGATTGCTACGGTGCGACTTATTTCATTTTCTTGCTGCGGCCTTAGGGGAATATCGATTGAACGTTGAACATTTTCCAACTTCCTGAGAATAAGAAAAAGCGCGTATATAACCTATGCTATAACCGAAACTGGCGGTGATATCCTTTTTATGGGGTATTGCGATTCCAGAACGAAAACTCAGGAGAGGGATCAATGCATCAAGGTCGTTGTTTATGTGGTGGTGTGACGATTTCCACGGCGTATTCGGTGAGTCAGGTAGATGCCTGCCACTGTGGAATGTGCCAGACGTGGGGCGGTGGTCCGCTCATGGCTATTGAATGTACGGATCCGGCGATTGCCATAGAGGGTGAGGAAAATATTACGGTCTGGCAGTCATCGGAATGGGCCGAACGTGGTTTTTGCCGCGTATGTGGAACGCACCTGTTCTATCGGCTGCGTGGCGGTGGTACTTATCATATTCCGGCGGGTCTTTTTGCTGACGAAACCAATAAAACGTTGGTATCGCAGATTTATATTGATAAGAAACCGAGCTACTACTCGCTTGCTGAGAAAACACCGATGCTGACGGAACAGGATGTGATTGACCTGTATTCAGGTAAAGATTGAGTATTCAAATAAAGACTGAATCGGGTGAAGGCTGAAAAAGAAAAGGGCAGCCAGCGCTGCCCTCAAGAGACGAGATGTGTTTCTACACTTCCAGATAGTTCATGATACCGTCAGCGGCCTTACGACCTTCTGCGATAGCGGTAACCACCAGATCGGAACCGCGTACTGCATCGCCACCCGCAAAAATTTTCGGGTTGCTGGTCTGGAACGCGTTATCGCAGCTTTCCGGTGCGACAATGCGACCCTGGTCGTCCAGCTTGACGTCATGTTCTGCCAGCCACGCCATTTTGTGCGGACGGAAGCCAAACGCCATGATGACCGCATCGGCTTCCAGAACGTGCTCGGAACCCTCTACGATTTCAGGACGACGACGCCCGTTGGCATCCGGTACGCCCAGTGCGGTACGCGCCATTTTCACGCCACACACTTTGCCCGCGCCATTGATCTCGACGCTTAACGGTTGCAGGTTGAATTTGAACTCGACGCCTTCTTCACGCGCGTTTTTCACTTCGCGTTTAGAACCCGGCATGTTCTCTTCATCACGACGATAGGCACAGGTAACGTGCGTTGCACCCTGACGAATCGAGGTACGCACGCAGTCCATCGCGGTGTCACCACCGCCCAGCACCACAACGCGTTTACCTTGCATACTGATGTAAGGCTCGTCTACTGCGGCTTCGAAGCCCATCAACTGCTTGGTGTTAGCGATCAGGAACGGCAGCGCATCGTAGACACCCTGAGCGTCTTCATTGTCCAATCCGCCACGCATAGACTGATAGGTGCCGACGCCGAGGAATACCGCGTCGTACTCGTCCAGCAGCGCTTTCATCTGCACGTCTTTGCCGACTTCGGTATTCAGACGGAATTCGATGCCCATCTCGGTGAAGATCTCACGACGTTTCACCATCACTTCTTTTTCCAGCTTGAAAGAAGGGATACCGAAGGTCAGCAGGCCACCGATCTCAGGATGACGATCGAACACGACAGCCTGTACGCCACTGCGTGCCAGCACGTCGGCACACGCCAGCCCTGCCGGACCCGCGCCAATGATGGCGACGCGTTTGCCGGTCGGTTTGACGTTGGCAACGCTTGGCTTCCAGCCCATCTCTATCGCTTTATCATTGATATAGCGTTCGATGTTGCCGATGGTGACTGCGCCGAATTCATCATTCAGCGTACAAGACCCTTCACACAGACGATCCTGCGGGCATACGCGACCGCAGACTTCCGGCAGGCTGTTGGTCTGGTGCGATAACTCAGCCGCTTCGATAATGCGGCCTTCGTTCGCCAGCTTCAGCCAGTTCGGGATGTAGTTATGTACCGGACATTTCCACTCACAGTAAGGGTTGCCGCACGCCAGGCAGCGGTCTGCCTGGGCTTTGGACTGGCTTTCTGAGAACGGCTCGTAGATCTCAACAAATTCAATTTTACGAATCTTCAGCGGCTTCTTGGGCGGATCAACGCGCTGTAAGTCGATAAACTGGTAAACATTCTGACTCATGATGACCTCTTACTGCGCCTGAACCCGCAGCTCGGCTGCGGAACGACTACGGTGACCCAACAATGCCTTCACATCACTTGACTTCGGTTTCACCAGAGCAAATTTCGGTGCCCAGGTCGGCCAGTTAGCGAGGATCTCTTCTCCGCGGTGTGAACCGGTATTCTGCACGTGCTCGGTGATCAGGCCACGAAGATGTTCTTCATGAATCGCCAGTTCTTCGACATCCAGTACTTCCACCAGTTCCGGGTTAACGCGTTTGCGGAATTCACCGTCTTCATCCAGCACGTAGGCGAATCCACCGGTCATCCCTGCACCAAAGTTCACGCCAGTACGGCCTAGCACGCAGACGATACCGCCCGTCATGTATTCACAGCCGTTATCGCCGATGCCTTCTACCACGGTGATACAGCCGGAGTTACGTACGGCGAAACGCTCACCAGCACGGCCTGCGGCAAACAGCTTACCGCCGGTAGCGCCGTAGAGGCAGGTGTTACCGATGATGCTGGCTTCGTGGCTGCGGAAGGCTGACCCCACCGGAGGACGCACGGATATGCTGCCGCCTGCCATGCCTTTGCCCACGTAGTCGTTGGCATCGCCGGTTAATTTCAGTTCCAGGCCGCCTGCGTTCCAGACGCCAAAGCTCTGTCCTGCGGTACCGGAGAAGTAAGCTCTAATCGGATCGCCAGCCAGCCCTTGATCGCCGTGTTTCTCAGCAATTGCGCCAGACAGCGTCGCGCCGACGGAGCGATCGGTGTTGCGGATATCGAAGTAGAGCGCTTTGCCCTGTTTCGCATCAAGGTGCGGCTGTGCCTGTGCCAGCAGCTCTTTGTTCAACAAGCCTTTATCGAACGATAGATTGCTTTCAGTGCAGTACAGCGCTTTGCCCGGCTGAGGCTGTGCAGCGTGCAGCAGCGGCGACAGATCCAGCTTGTTCTGTTTCGCAGTGAAACCGTCCAGCTCGACCAGCAAGTCGGTACGACCAATCAGATCTACCAGACGGCTGACGCCCAGTTCTGCCATCAGCACGCGAGTTTCATGCGCGATGAAGTGGAAGTAGTTGGTTACACGCTCAGGCAGGCCGTGGTAGTGATCGCGGCGCAGCTTCTCATCCTGCGTTGCAACGCCTGTTGCACAGTTATTCAGGTGACAGATACGCAGGTATTTACAGCCCAGCGCCACCATCGGTCCGGTGCCAAAGCCGAAGCTTTCTGCGCCCAGAATCGCCGCTTTGACGATATCCAGACCGGTTTTCAAGCCACCATCCACCTGAAGGCGGATTTTGTGGCGCAGGCCGTTGGAGACCAGAGCCTGTTGCGTTTCAACCAGACCCAGTTCCCACGGGCAACCTGCGTATTTCACGGAGGACAGCGGGCTGGCACCAGTACCACCGTCGTAACCGGCGATGGTGATCAAATCGGCGTACGCCTTGGCAACGCCCGTAGCGATAGTACCAACGCCCGGTTCGGATACCAGTTTTACCGAAATCATCGCTTTCGGGTTGACTTGTTTCAGATCGAAAATCAGCTGTGCCAGATCTTCGATAGAGTAAATATCGTGGTGCGGCGGTGGTGAAATCAGCGTCACGCCCGGCACGGAATAACGCAGACGGGCAATGTACGGCGTGACTTTATCACCCGGTAACTGACCGCCTTCGCCCGGCTTCGCGCCCTGAGCCACTTTAATCTGAATCACATCGGCGTTAACCAGATAGGCTGGCGTCACACCAAAGCGACCAGAAGCTACCTGCTTGATACGGGACACTTTATTGGTGCCGTAACGCGCTGGATCTTCGCCGCCTTCACCGGAGTTGGAGAAACCGCCCAATCCGTTCATCGCTTCAGCCAGCGATTCATGGGCTTCGGGGCTGAGTGCACCGATGGACATGGCTGCGGTATCGAAGCGTTTGAACATTTCAGAAGCGGGTTCAACGCTGTCGATCGCGATGGCCGCGCCTTCTTGTGGTTTCAGTGCCAGCAGGTCGCGTAAGGTCGCAGCTGGGCGCTCGTTAACCAGTTTGGCGTATTGCTCGTAATCGCTGTACTCCCCAGTTTTCACCGCGGTTTGCAGCGTGGTGACGACATCTGGGTTGTAGGCATGGTATTCGCCGCCGTGAACAAATTTCAGCAGACCGCCCTGTTCCAGCGTTTTACGTTTCAGCCAGGCACGCTTGGACAGGTTCAACAGATCCTGTTCGAAGTCGCTGTAGTTTGCACCGCCGATGCGGCTGACGACGCCCAGGAAGCATTGCGTCGACACATCTTTATGCAGGCCCACGGCTTCAAACAGCTTGGAACAACGATAAGACGCAATCGTCGAGATGCCCATTTTGGACATAATCTTGTACAGGCCTTTATTGATGCCGTTACGGTAGTTCAGCATCACGGCACGATAAGGTTTGTCGATGGTGTGGTTATCGACCATCCGCGCCAGCGTTTCGTAGGCGAGGTAAGGATAGATAGCCGTCGCACCAAAGCCTAACAGCACGGCAAAGTGGTGCGGATCGCGTGCACTGGCGGTTTCGACAATGATGTTGGCATCACAGCGCAGGCTCTTTTCGACCAGACGGCGCTGAACGGCACCCACGGCCATCGGCGCAGGGACAGGCAAGCGTGATTCGCTAATGCCACGGTCGGAAAGCACCAGCAGAACAGCACCGTCTCTGACTTTGCTTTCTGCTTCGTCACACAGTTTCTCGATCGTCTGTTGCAGCGTTTGCTGCGACGGATCAAACGTCAGATCCAGCGTGTCGGCGCGATAGTGCAGCTCATCCTGTGACGTCAACTGGGTGAAGTCGGAGTAAAGCAGGATCGGAGATTTAAAGCTCAGACGGTGAGCCTGACCTTCTGCTTCACAGAAGACGTTCATCTCGCGGCCAATGCTGGTCGCCAGCGACATCACATGGGCTTCACGCAGCGGATCGATTGGCGGGTTGGTCACCTGCGCGAACTGCTGACGGAAGTAGTCATAAATGATGCGTGGACGGCTGGACAGCACGGCAAACGGCGTATCGTCGCCCATTGAACCAGTCGCTTCCTGACCGTTCTCGCCCAGTACACGGATGACCTGATCCAGTTCTTCGCTGCTGTAACCGTACTGTTTCTGGAAGGTCTCCAACAGCTCATCGTCGAATTCACGACTGCCGACCTGCTCGTCTGGCAACTCTTCAAACGGCACCAGACGCTTAACGTTTTTCTCCATCCACTCTTTGTAAGGGTGGCGGCTTTTCAAGTCGTCATCGGTTTCGGCAGAGTGCAGGATGCGGCCGCTGCGGGTATCGATCACCATCAGTTCGCCCGGACCGACGCGGCCTTTTTCAACCACTTCATCCGGCTGATAATCCCAGATACCGACTTCAGAGGCACAGGTGATCAGCTTGTCTTTGGTGATGACGTAGCGCGCAGGGCGCAGGCCGTTACGATCCAGGTTACAGGCAGCATAGCGCCCATCGGACATCACGATTCCGGCCGGGCCATCCCACGGCTCCATGTGCATGGAGTTAAAGTCGAAGAAGGCGCGCAGCTCAGGATCCATATCCGGGTTGTTCTGCCAGGCTGGCGGAACGAGCAGGCGCATGGCACGGATGATATCCATCCCGCCGCTCAGGAACAGTTCCAGCATGTTATCCAGTGAGCTGGAGTCAGAGCCTGTTTCGTTGACGAACGGCGCGGCATCCTGCAAATCTGGGATCAGCGGCGTTTTGAACTTGTAAGCACGCGCGCGTGCCCACTGGCGGTTACCCGCAATGGTGTTGATCTCGCCGTTGTGCGCCAGATAGCGGAACGGCTGAGCCAGCGGCCAGCGTGGAACGGTGTTGGTTGAGAAGCGTTGGTGGAACAGGCAAATTGCCGATTCCAAACGCAGATCGGCCAGATCGAGGTAGAAGCGCGGCAGATCCGCTGGCATGCACAGACCTTTATAGATCGTGACCAGATTGGAGAAGCTACAAACGTAGAACTCTTTATCTTCAATGCGCTTTTCGATACGACGACGCGCCATGAACAGGCGACGTTCCATATCACGTTGACGCCAGCCAGCCGGGGCGTTAACGAAAATTTGCTCAATACGCGGCATGGATGACAGGGCAATTTCCCCCAGTACATCCGGGTTGGTTGGAACTTCACGCCAGCCCAGTACGGACAGCGTTTCGTTCTGCAACTCTTCTTCTACAATCCGACGTGTGGCGCGAGCCAGTTCTTCGTCCTGATTGAGAAACATCATGCCAACGGCGTAGTTTTTGGCTAAACGCCAGCCGTGCTCTTCCGCCACTAGACGAAAGAAACGATCGGGCTTCTGAAGTAATAAACCGCAGCCGTCGCCAGTCTTGCCGTCAGCAAGGATTGCGCCACGGTGCTGCATGCGTGCGAGTGCGTGAATAGCAGTACGCACTACTTTATGGCTCGGCTCACCTTCTATATGGGCGATTAATCCGAAACCACAGTTATCTCTCTCTTGGGATGCATCGTACAACATGTTAGTGAACCTCCCCAGGCTCTGTGTGACTCTCACAACCTACTGCGAGAAAGCACCGTGGCGTTGAGCGGCTAGTATTACGCTCTCTTCTTCGGCCTCTCGTGACGGTCTCACAAGTGGTAAATGACTTGTTTTTAGAGGGAGTCTTCATTTACTGCATAAATATGACGAGTCGTGTGCCCGTCAGGAAAGCTTCCAGCGGATCCCCAAATTAGCGAGAAAGCCTGTTCAGGTCAAATACCAGTGTAAAATGTGCTGATAAGCGATAATTTTTAATTATACCTATGAAAGATAATGATTTTTTTAGAAAAACTATCTCGGTAAATGAATATGGGGTTTAATTGAAGTGTGAGCTGTATCACTATACAAAAGCGTGAGAACCCTTCTCCGTGCTATGTTCTTTCTACGTCGCAGCATATTATGCTGTATATGGCTACTTTTAGATTTTATGAAACTATTTTTAAGTATTGCTTCATCTTTTCATTAAGCGAGCATGCGGGATAAGAAAAATTAATTAGCACCGACGTGAGTTTATTTTCACTAAAAGCGAATAAAAATTCATTTCATTGGGATGTGTGTGATTGATCGCGGTCATCGCGAAGGGAGCGAGAGAAAGGTAGTCTGCTGTTCCTCAAGGGAGCAGGCTAGAATATGCAATTGCAAAAATTAATCAATATGTTTGGCGGAAATCTTCAACGTCGCTATGGCGAGAAGATCCACAAGCTGACGCTGCACGGTGGGTTTAACTGCCCAAACCGTGATGGCACGCTGGGGCGCGGCGGTTGCACGTTCTGTAATGTGGCCTCGTTTGCCGATGAGCAGATGCAGCAAAGCAGCATCACGCAGCAGTTGGAAGCGCAGGCGGGAAAGGTAAACCGAGCCAAACGCTATCTGGCGTATTTTCAGGCGTATACCAGCACCTATGCCGAGGTTCAGGTGCTGGAAAGCATGTATCAGGAAGCGTTGAAGCAGGCCGAAATGGTGGGGATTTGCGTGGGCACTCGCCCCGACTGCGTGCCCGATGCGGTGCTGGATTTGCTGTCCCGCTATCATGAACAGGGTTACGAGGTCTGGCTGGAACTGGGGCTGCAAAGCGCATGCGACAAAACGCTGCATCGTATTAATCGCGGCCATGATTTCGCCTGTTATCAAGAAACCACCCGCCGCGCGCGTGATCGCGGTCTGAAAGTGTGTAGTCATCTGATTGTCGGTTTACCGGGAGAAGACGCACAGCGCTGTTTATCGACGCTGGAGCAGGTTATTGAAACCGGTGTGGAGGGCATTAAGCTTCATCCTCTCCATATCGTGGAAGGCAGCACGATGGCGAAGGCCTGGCGAGCGGGAAGGCTGCCCGAACTGGCGCTGGATCGCTATGTGGAGATAGCGGGAGAGATGATTCGCCATACGCCGCCGGATGTGATTTATCACCGCATTTCCGCCAGCGCTCGCCGCCCGACCCTGCTGGCACCGCTCTGGTGTGAAAACCGTTGGACGGGCATGGTAGAGCTGGATCGCTATCTGCAAACGCATGGCGTACAGGGTTCCGCGCTGGGTACGCCTTACCGTTACGATAGGGTTTGATGCGTCATAATACATGGGCGGTAGACGCCGATATTTCGTGCCGTGAATCTGCGTGGCGGCACCGTATACGTCGCCATTTTACGTTATGATGCGCGGGTGGGTGACTAAGGGAAATCGCTATGAAGCAAATTCGTCTGTTGGCGCAGTACTATGTTGATTTAATGGTAAAACTAGGGCTTGTCCGTTTTTCACTGCTGCTGGCCTCGGTATTGGTGTTGCTGGCGATGGTGGTGCAAATGGCGGTCACCCTGTTGCTCAGCGGGGAAGTCGAAAATATCGACGTCGTCCGCTCCATTTTCTTCGGGCTGTTGATTACGCCCTGGGCCGTTTATTTTCTCTCCGTGGTGGTGGAACAGCTTGAAGAGTCGCGCCAGCGGCTGGCGAAGCTGGTGGCGAAGCTGGAAGAAATGCGCCACCGGGATCTGGAGCTGAATGCGCAGCTTCAGGAGAATATCGCGCAGCTCAATCAGGAAATCGCTGACCGTATCAAAGCGGAAGATGCGCGCGTGCTGGTGATGAGCCGACTCAAAGAAGAGATGTCCCGCCGCGAACAGGCGCAAATTGAGCTGGAGCAGCAATCTGCGCTGCTGCGCTCGTTTCTCGATGCCTCGCCGGATTTGGTTTACTACCGTAACGAAGATAAAGAATTCTCCGGCTGTAACCGTGCGATGGAGCTGCTGGTGGGCAAAAGCCAGAAGCAGCTTATCGGCCTGACGCCACAGGATGTTTACGCCCCCGATATTGCCGAGAAAGTGATGGAGACGGACGAAAAAGTGTTCCGCCACAACGTTTCTCTGACCTATGAACAATGGCTGGTTTATCCCGATGGCCGTAAAGCCTGTTTTGAGCTGCGGAAGGTGCCGTTTTATGACCGGATGGGCAAACGTCACGGGCTGATGGGATTTGGACGCGATATAACGGAGCGTAAGCGTTACCAGGACGCGTTAGAGAACGCCAGTAGGGAGAAGACCACTTTTATCTCAACAATCAGCCACGAGCTTCGTACGCCGCTTAATGGCATTGTCGGGTTAAGTCGCATCCTGCTGGATACGCAACTTGACCCTGAACAGCAAAAATACCTGAAAACCATCCACGTCAGCGCGATTACGCTGGGCAATATCTTTAACGACGTGATTGAGATGGACAAACAGGAGCGCCGCAAGGTGCAACTGGATAACCAGCCGATTGATTTCACCGGTTTTCTGGTGGATCTGGAAAACCTCGGTGGCCTGCTGGCGGAACCGAAAGGCCTGAAGCTGATTATGGACCAACATCAGCCTCTGCCGCAGAAAGTCATTACTGACGGAACGCGCCTGCGGCAGATTTTGTGGAACCTGCTTAGTAACGCAGTGAAATTCACGCCGAAGGGTGAGAACGGCAAAAAGGGCGAAATTGTGGTGCGCGTCTGGCATGAAAAGGGCGATCGCCTGCGCTTTGAGGTGGAAGATTCCGGGATGGGCATTCCGGCGGATGAGCTGGAAAAAATCTTCGCCATGTATTATCAGGTCAAAGACCAGCACGGCGGGAAGCCCGCAACGGGCACGGGAATCGGTCTGGCGGTGTCGAAGCGTCTGGCACAGAACATGGGGGGCGATATCCAGGTTTCCAGCACGCAAGGCAAGGGTTCCTGCTTCACCCTGACGGTGACGGCACCGAGTGTCGATGAAGTGGGAAGCGGTCTGGACGACGACGATGATTTGCCGCTACCGGCGCTGCATGTTCTGCTGGTGGAAGATATCGAACTCAACGTGGTGGTCGCGCGCTCGGTACTGGAAAAACTGGGGAACAGCGTAGATGTCGCCATGACTGGGCAGGAAGCGCTGGATATGTTCGATCCCGATGAGTTCGATCTGGTACTGCTCGATATCCAACTGCCGGATATGACCGGGCTGGATGTGGCGCGTCAGCTGCGTTCACGCTATGGCAAACGTAGCATGCCGCCGCTAGTGGCGCTGACGGCGAACGTGCTGAAAGATAAACGCGAATATCTGGATGCGGGTATGGACGACGTGCTGAGCAAACCGCTGTCGGTGCCTGCACTGACTGCTGTCATCAAACAATTCTGGGATACGCACTCGGTGTGGACAGAAGAACCGGTGGTTGAGGCGGAGGATGAAATGGCAAACGCAGAAGAAGATCTGCTGGATATCCCAATGCTGGAACAGTATTTGGATTTAGTGGGACCGAAATTGATTCACCAGAGTCTGGAGATGTTTGAACAGATGATGCCGGGCTATCTGGCGATTCTGGATTCCAACATGACGGCGCGCGATGAGAAAGGTATTACGGAAGAAGGGCACAAAATCAAAGGGGCGGCGGGTTCCGTTGGGCTACGACATTTGCAGCAAGTTGCCCAGCAGATTCAGACCTCATCGCTACCGGCATGGTGGGATAACGTGCAGGAATGGGTTGATGAGCTTAAGCACGACTGGCGCCATGACGTTCAGGTACTGCGTGATTGGGTAGCAAAAGCAGAAAAAGAATCCTGATACGGTCTGTTGCGGCCACAAGGACGT
This sequence comes from Pectobacterium sp. S5, assembly GCF_051707265.1. Classification (NCBI taxonomy): domain Bacteria; kingdom Pseudomonadati; phylum Pseudomonadota; class Gammaproteobacteria; order Enterobacterales; family Pectobacteriaceae; genus Pectobacterium; species Pectobacterium sp. S5. Next base: position 2,039,681 of record NZ_JAULSZ010000001.1, on the reverse strand, counting down.
GGCGAGTAAAACGGTTAGAAAATTTTTCTCTTCTCACGCATATCATGCAAAAAATGCAAAACGGCGTCAGATTGAGAGGGGGCTACGATTGAAGATAGTTGGGGGATACGAGGACTTTGCACGTTTTCATACGATAGAAAAAAATGACCCCGGCCGAAGCCGGGGTGCGCGAATTATGCGCCAACACCAGGGAAAACATGCACCTGCATTTAGATCTCAGGGTTTGTAAACTCGCAAGTGCGGATATTCGTGTCTTAACTATGTTTCTACTAGAACTGCTCTACCATAACGGCAAACGTTCTTAACGACTACAACTTACAACAGCGACTAAAACCTAGCTACTGTACATCTTCATCAAGCAACAAAATAGCAAATGTAGAAATCTTTGTTACAAGAATCATTAAAATGTGTGATGTAGATTAGTGTTTGTCAATTAAAAAATCAATTAGTTGATGTAATGAAATGAAGGAAAAGATGATGAAACGAGTCGGCATTGTCCTTAGTGGCTGTGGTGTTTATGACGGTTCCGAGATTCATGAAGCCGTGTTGACGTTACTTGCGCTGGATCGCGCAGGCGCGCAAGCCGTTTGCTTTGCGCCAGATAAACCACAATTACAGGTGGTTAATCACCTGACGGGTGACGTAACTGGTGAGAATCGCAACGTTTTAGCAGAATCAGCACGGATCGCCAGAGGAAAAATCCAACCGCTTTCTGCAGCAGATGCACAAGATTTAGATGCGCTGATTGTGCCGGGTGGTTTTGGCGCTGCGAAAAATTTAAGCGACTTCGCTACGCAGGGAACGGCGTGTCAGATTGATGAAACGCTGCAATTGCTCACACAGGAAATTTATAAGCAAAATAAACCAATTGGTTTTATTTGCATCTCACCCGCACTGCTGCCAACGATTTTGGGTGTACCTGTTCGCGTAACCATTGGTAACGATATTGATACCGCTGAGGCCGTCGAAGAAATGGGCGGTATCCACGTGGTTTGTCCGGTCGATGATATCGTGGTTGATGAGGAGCATAAAATCGTGACGACACCGGCCTATATGCTGGCTAACTCCATCAGCGAAGCGGCACAAGGCATTGATAAGCTCGTTGCTCGCGTATTGGATCTCACCGAATGAGGTGGAACCGAGGGCGTGGAGGCTTATTCACGTGGCTGAAGCGCCTGATTGTTCGGAGTGTGTTGGTTGTCATCGGTGCGTGGTTGGCTGGCATCCTGCTGTTTTCCTTCCTGCCCGTGCCGTTCTCTGCGGTGATGGTCGACAGGCAGATTAGCGCATGGCTGAAAGGCGAGTTTTCCTATGTTGCCCATTCTGACTGGGTGGCAATGGAGGCGATCGCCCCGGAAATGGCGCTGGCGGTGATGGCAGCAGAAGATCAAAAATTCCCTCAGCATTGGGGTTTCGATCTTGATGCGATTGGTCAGGCACTGAAGCACAACGAGCGCAACACGCAGCGGATTCGCGGTGCCTCTACGCTGTCGCAGCAGATGGTGAAAAATCTGTTTCTGTGGGATGGACGTAGCTGGGTGCGCAAAGGGCTTGAGGCGGGTATTACCACCGGGGTTGAGCTGGTCTGGACGAAACGGCGAATTCTGACTGTGTATCTGAATATCGCCGAATTTGGCCCCGGGATTTTTGGCGTGGAAGCGGCCGCCAGGCGTTATTTCAACAAGCCCGCTAGCAGGCTGACGGCAAGCGAATCAGCCCTACTGGCGGCGGTGCTGCCGAATCCCATTCGCTTTCGTGCGAATGCGCCCTCCGGCTATGTTATTCAACGTCAGCAGTGGATTTTGCGCCAAATGAGACAGATGGGCGGCGACGCGTTTTTGCGAGATAACGATCTGTTGTGAGGTAACAATCTGAATTAAGTCGCCTTGTTCGTTTACTATACCGAGAAATTTTCGCGTTAACGGTCGTGTTTTCGACATCAGGAGAAAGTATGCGGTTACGTTATTGGTCAGGTTTACTGGTTGCGTTGTGTTGTGTGGCTTCTGTTGCCCGTGCGGATGCGGAGCCTAAAGCGTCATCCCCCGATAATCCCTACGCCTTCTTGCAGCAGCCTCAGCTATCCTCGGTAAAACAGCAGCTACAGCAGAAAACGGAAAAGCCGCAGACGCGAATGGCGTACGAGCAGCTTATTTCGGAAGCCGACCGCGCGCTGAAAATAAATAATCCCAGCGTGACGGAAAAGAAATCCACGCCACCCAGTGGTTCAAAGCATGATTATTTGAGCCTCAGCGCCTACTGGTGGCCCGATCCCGACAAAGCTGATGGTTTGCCTTGGATTCGTCGTGATGGGCAGGTAAACCCTGCCAGCAAGGATGAGGAGACCGATGGGGTAAGGCTGGCAAAATTCACCGCTCAAACGCAGGCGTTGACGCTGGCGTGGTACTTCTCTGGCAAACAGGCTTATGCCGATAAAGCGATGTCGATGATCCGTACCTGGTTTATCGACCCCGCTACGCGCATGAACCCTAACCTCGACTTTGCGCAGGGCGTGCCGGGTATCGCGCCGGGCAGAGGCTCGGGCGTGCTGGACGGGCGCTATTTTTCCACCCGCATCGTCGATTCGCTGATTATGCTGCGTCACGCTCCGGGCTGGACGGCGCAGGATGAGCAGCAGATGCAGACATGGATGAGTGATTATCTGCACTGGCTGCAAACCAGCAAGCTGGGGAAAAAAGAGGCAACGGCCCAGAACAACCACGGTAGCTGGTATACCGTACAGGTGGCGGGGATCGCCTGGTATCTGGGGAAAATCGACGTGGTGAAATCCATGGCGCAGTTACAGCGGGAAAAACTGGATCATCAACTGCAACCGGATGGGGCTCAGCCGGAAGAGCTGGCACGTACCCGTTCTTTCCATTACAGCTACTTCAACCTTCAGGCGATAACGGACATGGCGGTGTTGGCTTCCCGCATTGGGGAAGATATCTGGCAGTACCAAACGCCGAAGGGAAGCAGTGTGATAAAGGCGCTGGATTTTATGGCACCGTATCTGGATGAAAACAAGGCGTGGCCGCACAAGACGATAGACAGACAAAGTAGCCGTCTTATCCCGCTGTTATTGCAGGCAGATCGTGGTTTGAAAACGCCGCGTTACCAGACGCAAATCAGGCAGGCAGGCTTTGCGGAATTGCTCACCGGTGAGGCTGGCGTGCGTGATAAAGAACCGAGCCACATCAGCGTTGAAACTCGCCGTGCACTCTGGTTGCTTAACCCTGCTACGCCATAATTTTCTTGTGCCCCGATCTCATCGGGCAAAGATACGCGTCCCTGAACTGGGATAAAAAAGCGCAGAGATAAAAAAACCGCTGATGAAGACATCAGCGGTTTTTGTTTTTTAAAGAAAAATCGCGTTATTGCAGGTAGGTGAAGGCCGTCGTGACGTGCTTCACGCCGCCAACTTTACTGGCGATCTCTGCGGCAGAGGTGCCTTCACGCTGTGTCACCAGACCTAACAGGAAGACTTCACCGTTTTCTGTTGTGACTTTGACGTTAGAGGATTTAACCGTGTCGCTTGCCAGGATCTGTGAGCGCACTTTGGTGGTGATCCAGGTATCCATGGAGGCGGTTCCTATTGAAACCGGCGTGCCTTGGCGTATCTCGTTGTAGACTTCGGCTGCCCCGTCCACGCCGAGGGCGATTTGCTTAGCCCGGCTTGCCATTTCTGTGCTCGGTGCTTGCCCTGTTAACAATACTTTCCCCTGATAAGCCGTTGCAACGATACGGGCATCCTTTTTCAACTGCTCGTCTTTGCTGATTGCATTCGTCACCCGGACTTCCAGTGTGCCATCGTCAACCTGCGTGCCTACAGTACGCGGGTCAGTGGCCGTTTTGGTTGCCACGGCACTGCCAACAGCAACAACCCCGACACAGCCTTGTAGCAGCAGGGCGATAGACAGCACGGCAAATGCAGAACTTATCCTCATGTAGTGCTCCTTCAATCGTTCTGATGTGGAAAAAGTGTGTTATCAATTAAATCGCACAGGCAATTGACTGTCAGCATGTGCATTTCCTGAATACGGGCGCTGCGGTGTGACGGGATGCGAATTTCCACATCCTGAGGCCCGAGCAACCCGGCCAGTTCTCCGCCATCGTAGCCAGTCAGGGCGACAATCGTCATGTCGCGGGTAACGGCAGACTCTACGGCTTTAACAATATCGCGGCTGTTGCCACGGGTTGAAATTGCCAGCAGTACGTCGCCAGCCTGACCTAACGCTCTGACTTGTTTGGCATAGATCTCTTCATGCAAGCGGTCATTGGCTATCGCAGTTAAGACCACATTATCCGCATTAAGTGCGATAGCCGGTAAGCTGGGGCGCTCTGCTTCAAAGCGGTTAATCATGCTGGCGGCAAAATGCTGCGAATTGGCTGCTGATGTTCCGTTACCGCAGCACAGAATTTTGTTGCCGTTTAGCAGAGACTGCACCATCGCAATCGCGCCGCGGGAAATGGCGTCTGGCAAGGCTTCTGCCGCTGCAATCTGCGTTTGAATACTCTCGGTAAAACAAACTTTTATTCTATCCAGCACGTTGAATTAACCTACGTAAATTGAAGTCCATTAAGGATAAGATATCTCTGAATGGTAAAAATGTTAGCCCTGTGCGGCAAAGGCGTTAGGGAGCCAGTCGAACTGTTCACCTGTAATTGCCAGCACGTCAAAACGGCAATCCACTGTGTCAAAGCTGGCACCTCGCTGTGCCAACCACACGGCGGCGGCATGCAACAACCGCTGCTGTTTGCGTCGGGTGACGCTGGCTGCGGCATCACCAAAATGGGCGTTGCGCCGATAGCGCACTTCGACAAATACCCAAATATGGCGATCGCGCATGATCAAATCCAGTTCACCGCCGCGTAGCGTAACATTCGCCGCGGTGAAGGTCAGGCCCGCGCGTTCAAGATAACGCCGGGCCTGTTGTTCGTAAACTGCACCAGCCGCTCGCTGATTCAGAGAACGGGTACCAGTTGGCCCTGACGATATTGCTGCCAGGTTAGCTGTCGGTTGATGGTGCAATCTGGTCCTGAACTCAGCATGCCTGTCGCCCCAGGAATCTGGTGGCCCGGAATCTGGCGCATTTCACCAAAGTGGCTGGCGAGCGTCCAGGCATCCATCCCCATCGCATACAGGCGGACTAACGAGTAATCGTTTTTAAACTGGCTGCTGACCTGCTGCATCAGCGCTGGGTTCGCACCGGCTAACAGCGGAATATCGCTGAACTGCAAGCCTTCCATTTCGAGGCGGAAGTCAGGGCCCAATCCGGCCTGGAAGCTACGTGAGCTGGCGTAGAGCGCCGGGCGTGCGCGTGACGTGGTGCGCATATCAATCATCGGCTTAATCAGCGCCAGCTCATCTGGCGTTGCGATGATATAGACCGCGTCGATATTACCGCTGACGGACGAACTGGACGTCGGTTGAACCTGAGAAGGAATGGTTAAGCCGCCGATGGTGGTGCCTGGCTGTGCCTGCTGCTGCGACACGTTAACAGGCTGACCGCTCAGGCTTAAGCCCGCGCCGCTATTGATGGCCTGTTTTAATTCTGCCGTGTTGCCAAAGCGCTGTTGCAGAGCGCTGGTGCCGCTTTGCTGGTTCCAGGCCTGAGCGAATGCGTTAATGATACGGTCGCCCAGTGCACCACGAGGGGCTAAGACCAGCGGCTGCTGTTTACCCTGTTGATGGATAAATTTTGCCGCGTCTCGGGCTTCATCTTCTGGAGAGAGGGCGAAATAGCAGATGTTAGGGCTATTTTCGACGTGTTCCGGCTGGTTCAACGCCAAAATATTCAGCGGTGACTGGCTGTTCGCCAACTGATCCACTTCATTTTTCAGCAGCGGACCGATGACCAGCGAGGCGCCATCCTGCTGGGCCTGTGTGAGAATATTCGCCAGCGGCTGTGAAGACGTGTCATACACTTTGACCGGGAGCGAGCTGGACAGCCCAGCGCTTGTCGCCTGTGCAGGCGTTGGGGAGGATACTGCCTGATCGCTGTACGGTGCGGGCGATTGGGCACTCTGACCATCGGACGATAGGGTGACCGGTTCGGCTTGCGTGGCGTCCGCTGACGGTGCAGCAGGGGTAGATACAGCTGCGGTGGCTATCTGACCGTTCTTTGCCGCGTTAAAGCCTTGCTGGATGGCATTGGCGAAAACCTGCGCCTGACCATTGAGTGGCAACAGCAATGCGATGCTGTTCACCGATGACTGCTGGTAGTTAATGACCTGATTCAACTGCGTAGGCAGCGTTTTTGCAGCAGGATGATGTGGATAGCGGGTTTGCCAATCCTGAATTGCGCTTTTTAACTGATCGGGAGAAGTCCGGTTATCCTGATAGTTATTCAGCAGATCGACCCAGCCTTGCAGCACATTTTCATTCGCATTAATCAGCAGCGAGTTCGACTCCTGCGGCTGCATTTGCGTCAATGCCAGCCAGGTCTGATCGAGGTTCATCTGATGCTCGTCGCCTTTCAGCAGCGGCTCTTGAGCGATATAGGCCCGCAGCAGCTCAATGGAAGGACGACCTTGTGCTGTTTTGATTTGCGCCTGGTAGTAACGCTGCTTCTGCTGATCGGAAAGCGCGCCCACATCAAGCTGGCTCAGCGCTGCTTTAGCCGCATCCATATTGTTTTGGGCGACGGACAGTTCTGCACTGAGTAACTGCTGTTCTTGCTTTTGTGCGGCGCTCAACTTTTCTGGCAGTGCATTGAACTGCTGGCTTGCCTGAGGGGCTTTCCCTTCCTGTAACAGGGAACGAATAGCAAGTAATTGCCAGTCAGCCTTGTTATTATCGCTACTTTGCTGCATCTGTTGCAGATAATAATCGGATGATGCGTCAGCTTTGCCCTGAACCTCGGGTGGTGGGCTCTGCGGTGCATGACTTGGACAGCCTGCGAGAAACAGTGCCGCTAACAAAACAGGGATAACACGCCCTGCCTGGGTACGGACGAAATGAAAGGGAAGCATACTGTATCCAGTGATTTTTTTTAAAGATGCTCAATATTAAATCGGCAACCCGGATGAAACAATGAATCAAGACCAACAAGCAGACATTTCTGCATCTACCCTCTACATTGTCCCCACGCCAATCGGCAATCTGGGCGACATCACGCAGCGTGCGCTGGCGGTATTGGCGAGCGTTGATCTGATCGCCGCAGAGGATACCCGCCATACCGGTCTGCTGTTACAACATTTTGCGATTAATGCGCGATTGTTCGCATTACACGATCACAACGAACAACAAAAAGCGGATGTGTTGCTGGCTAAATTGCAGTCAGGACAAAGCATCGCGCTGGTTTCAGATGCGGGCACGCCGCTGATTAACGACCCCGGTTACCATTTGGTTCGACGCTGCCGTGAAGCGGGCGTTCGCGTGGTACCGCTGCCGGGCGCGTGCGCGGCGATAGCGGCGCTCTCCGCGTCTGGTCTGCCGTCTGACCGTTTTTGCTATGAAGGTTTTCTGCCCGCCAAAACCAAAGGGCGCAAAGATAAGCTGCGTGAGCTAGGGGAGGAATCCCGCACGCTAATTTTCTACGAATCCACACATCGTCTCTTGGATAGCCTGCAGGATATCAGCGAGGTGCTGGGCGCTGAGCGCTATGTAGTGTTAGCGCGCGAAATCACCAAAACCTGGGAGTCGATTCACGGTGCGCCTGTAGGCGAACTGCTGGCTTGGGTGAAAGAAGATGAAAATCGGCGCAAAGGGGAAATGGTGCTGATTGTGGAAGGGCATCAGGTTGATGACAGCGCGCTGTCGGCGGAAGCGCTGCGCACGCTGACGCTATTACGTGCCGAGCTACCGTTGAAGAAAGCGGCGGCGCTGGCAGCAGAGATTCACGGCGTGAAGAAAAACGCGCTTTACCGCTATGGGCTGGAGCAAGAAGGTGATAGCGGTGAATCGGAGGATGACAAGTAGGGCGATTTGCCCTATCATCCGCGCCGGAGTTGACCAGACAGTCGCCGCTTCACTGCCGTCCCTTTCGGGGGAGACAGGTGGAGGGGAGGAAAGTCCGGGCTCCATAGGGCAGGGTGCCAGGTAACGCCTGGGAGGCGCAAGCCTACGACTAGTGCAACAGAGAGCAAACCGCCGATGGCCCACGCAAGTGGGATCAGGTAAGGGTGAAAGGGTGCGGTAAGAGCGCACCGCGCGACTGGCAACAGTTCGTGGCACGGTAAACTCCACCCGGAGCAAGGCCAAATAGGGGTTCACATGGTACGGCCCGTACTGAACCCGGGTAGGCTGCTTGAGCCAGTGAGTGATTGCTGGCCTAGATGAATGACTGTCCACGACAGAACCCGGCTTAACGGTCAACTCCCTTCATCATAAAACCCCGCTTCGGCGGGGTTTTGCTTTATGGGGCAGGCAAGATGAATGACTGTCCACGACGCTTTTTATGAAAGAACGCGGCTTAACGGTCAACGCCCTTCATTATGAAACCTCGCTTCGGCGGGAGGCTTTTTTCTTATTCTGCCTTGCATGTACTACCTTTCAAATTAATTGATGTTCTCCATCACATAACTCTGACTTTTTCTGTGTCATAAAGCGCGTAAAGTAAGGCCATCGCGTGCGGCTGCACGCTCGCTGACATCTTTCAGAGGATATGACTATGAGCAACACTTCCCGGATGCCTGCACTGTTCCTCGGCCACGGTAGCCCGATGAACGTGTTGGAAAACAATGTGTATACGCAGGCGTGGCAAACGCTGGGTGAGACGCTGCCGCGTCCGAAGGCGATTATCGCGGTTTCTGCCCACTGGTATACCCGTGGTACTGCCGTGACGGCGATGGAAAATCCGCGCACCATCCATGATTTTGGCGGCTTTCCGCAGGCGCTGTTTGATACCCTGTATCCGGCACCCGGTTCGCCTGAGCTGGCGGCTAGAATCCAGCAGGTGCTGGCGCCGTACCCGGTTACTGCCGATCAAAGCCAATGGGGCTTGGATCACGGTTCTTGGGGTGTGCTGATCAAGATGTATCCCGATGCGGATATTCCCGTCGTGCAACTGAGCGTGGACGGTACGCAGCCTGCCGCGTATCACTACGAATTAGGGCGTAAACTGGCAGCCCTACGTGATGAAGGTTTCATGATTGTGGCGAGTGGTAACGTCGTGCATAACCTGCGGATGGTGAAATGGGATGGCAATGCGGAGCCGTATCCGTGGGCTGTTTCGTTCAATCAATTTGTGCGTGATAACCTGACTTATCAGGGAGACGACCATCCGCTGGTTAATTTTATGCAACACGAAGGTGCCGCATTATCCAACCCGACGCCCGATCACTATTTCCCGCTGCTCTATGTGCTGGGAAGCTGGGACGGCAAAGATGCAATCAGTATTCCGGTCGATGGGCTTGAAATGGGATCGCTGAGTATGCTGTCGGTGCTGGTGGGGTAATCCGTTTTTTGCGGCAGAAATAAGGCACGGCGAGAGCCGTGCCTTATTACTTTCAATGTGCTGCTTAATCCAGAATGGTATGCGGATAGAAGCGCGAGAGATCCTGGGTGATCAGAGCGCGATCTTCACGTACGCCGATACCACAAGGTTGATCGTTCACCAGCCAGCTACCAATCAGCGTGTAGCTGTCGCCGAATTTCGGCAGTTGATGGTATTGCTGGACGATCATGCCTTCTTCGCCGTAAGGGCCGTCGGCTGACGCAATCTCTTTGCCATTTTCGACGATCTGGATGTTCGCCCCTTCGCGTGAAAACAGCGGCTTAATGACGTAGCTGTCCAGCTCAGGATGTTCATCTTCTGCGAAATAGGCAGGAAGCAGGTTGGGGTGATTTGGGAACATTTCCCACAGCATCGGCAGCAGTGCTTTATTAGAAATGATGCTTTTCCAGGCTGGTTCCAACCAGCGCACGCCCGCATCTTCCAGCTTGGTGGAAAACACTTCGCGCAGCATGAACTCCCACGGATACAGCTTGAACAGATTACTAATTACCTGATTTTCAGGATCGGTAAACTGGCCTTTCTCACCGAGGCCGATTTCCTCAATGTACAAAAACTCGCTCGGCAGACCGGCTTCCAGCGCGCAATCCTGAAGGTATTGTACCGTACCGCGATCTTCTTCCGTATCCTGACAGCAGGCGAAATGCAACAAACCGAAGCCGTGATTGAGCTTTAGCTCTTCAAAGCGTTCGATCAGCTTTTCCTGAATGCTGTTGTACTGGTCTGAATTCTGCGGCAAATTGCCGGCGTTGATTTGATCTTCCAGCCAGAGCCATTGGAAAAAGGCTGCTTCGTACAGCGACGTCGGCGTATCCGCATTGTTTTCCAGCAGCTTGGCTGGGGATTTACCGTCATACGCCAGATCGAGGCGTGAATACAGCGAAGGCTGATTGGTGCGCCATGAATGTCTGACGAATTCCCAGGTGTGTTTGGGAATACGGAATTTAGCGAGCAGCGCGTCGCTGTTGACGACTTTTTCCACCACCTGCAGACACATCTGGTGCAGCTCTGCTGTGGCTTCTTCCAGCTCTTCGATCTGGGCAAGCGTGAACTGGTAGTAAGCCTCTTCGCTCCAGTAGGGTTCGCCGTACATAGTGTGGAAACGAAAACCAAACTCGGTGGCTTTTTCCTGCCAGTCAGGACGCGCTGTAATATCTATCCGCTTCATTCGATACGTCCTCAGCCGCCCATGCTACGGGAAGAGCTGGAACTTGAACTGGCGCTGCTGCGCTGCATGCTGTTTTGCTTCGCGACGGTTTCACCAAAGCCACCACGCGTGATGGTCGAGGTGGTTGCAGGCTTCGGTGCCAGTGCAGTTTTAGGCACGGTCATCGTACGGCCTGTTGTCGCGTTGCCGTAGTTTTTACCAGTGGCATCAACGAATTTGCCGTTAGCCGGACTGGCCGGTGATTTTGAACTGAACAGCGGCTGCTGTGTGAAACCGGCTCCACCACTCATCATTCTGCCCATCATGTAACCCGCCATCAATGGCATCCAGGACATACCGCCGCCCTGCTGAGATTCTGCTGCCATACCGGCCTGTGCCGGTGCAGGCGTTTGAGTACACTGCGCTTCGCCAAATTCTGCTACGCAGTCTTCTTTCGTTGCGTATTTTGGTGCCGTTTTTTCTGCTTCTTTTAACGCATTATTGTATGCAGTAGTGCACTGTGCAGCCATTGACGGGTTAGCTGACGAACAATCATCCGCATTCTGGTAGAGGGAGACGGTTTCATCCGTTTGTTCGCAGCCCGCGAGGAAAAATACGGCGCTGACGGCCAAAGCAACAGGTGCCAGACGGTGAGTCCGCCATTCCTTGCGGAACGTTTCCTGATTAATATTTTTTGTACGTTTCATCGTGTTTATCCCAGAGCAAAGCATCACGGCCAATAACAAATAAGTGTGCCTAAGGATAGGGGAACACTGCTTGAATTTAAAGCGGCAATAGGTGTAACGAAAGATGTCTTTACGTTGCTATACATTCTGTTGTGCAACGTTTCGCTTTATGGCGAAAGAAGACGGCTCCTGTGTTCAGGTGTTATCGCGTTATTTTGTGGGGAAAGAACGGGTATAAAAAAGGGGAACCGTGGTTCCCCTCTATCTTAATGCTTGTAAACGCTGCTACCGATTAACGCTGCGCCGAGGCGGTAGTGGCCTGCGGAGCAGTGTTGTCGGTTACGGCTGGCGTGGTTGAAACCGGTTGACCCAGTGACGCATTCAGCGCTTGCAGGTCGGTTTCGCTCAACGTGCCCTGCGCGGATTTAATGTTTAACTGATTGATCAGGTAATCATAACGAGCGCTGGAGAGCTGCTGTTTAGCGTTATACAGCGTGGTGGTGGCATTCAGCACGTCAACGATGGTGCGTGTTCCTACCTGATAACCGGCTTCCATTGCATCCAGAGAGCTTTGTGCAGACACTTCTGCCTGTTTGTAAGCGTTGATGCTGCTGATGGAGGCAGAAATATTGTTAAACGATGAACGTACTATCTGGATAACGGAACGGTGTGCACTTTCCAGCAGTTCACTGGAGCTGACATAGCTGTGCTGTGCCTGCTTCACCTGAGAGTTGGTGGCACCACCGCTGTAGAGCGGCAGAGTGAAGTTGATTCCCACTCGGTGTTGCCCAGCGTCTGAATCGTTAAACGAGTTGCTGTTATTCGTCCGTGAGCCGGAATAGCGGGTATCAGTCACGCCCGTCGATGCCGTGAGATCCAACGTCGGCATATAGCCTGTTTCGGCGGAGCGAATCTGCTCACGTGCCAAATCCTGGCTCAAGCGTGCGGACAACAGGTTCAGGTTGCGGTTTTCGGCTTCTTTCAGCAGGTTGTTAACCGCTTCAGGTTTCTGGGTAGAGAAGCGTTCGATGTTCAGACCGGCCAGCTGTGGGTAGAAGTTGCCCGTAATCTGACGCAGTGATTCCAGCGCGTTATCCAGCGTATTACGAGCCAGCACTTCGTTTGCCAGCACGCTGTCATACTGTGAACGGGCGTTCTGGACGTCGGTAATCGCGACCAGACCGACGTTGAAGCGCTGTGTCGTTTGATCCAACTGGCGATAAATCGCCTGCTTCTGTGCATTGATGTAGGACAGCGAATCAATAGCACGCAGGACGTTGAAATAGGCGGTTGCCGTGTTCAGCATCAGGTTTTGCTGAGCGGTCTGATAGGTGACGTCTTCAATGCCCGCTTGTTTTTCCTGCAACGTCAGCGCACGCCATTTGGACATGTCGAACAAGGTCTGGGTCAATTGAAGTGAGGCACTCTTGGCGTTGCTGTCGACGCCTTTGCTGTCACGGTAGCCTCTGTTATAGGTATAGTCAGCGCCTAAACCGAGCTGAGGCAGTAACGGGCTACGCGCTTGATTAATTTTTTCAAACGCGGCGTCGCGGGTTGCCGCAGAGCTGCGTAAATCAGGGTTGGTGTTTTTTGCCTGCTGGTAGACTTGTAACAGGTTTTCCGCCTGACTCATGGCGCTAAAACCACCCAGGCTCAGACCAATAAGAAGAGGGAGCAATTTCTTCATTTGCATTCCTTGTTGTGCAGCAATCTCGCTATGGTAGCGCTGTCTGTAGACGAATAATTGTCGATTCTATCAGAATCTGCCAATAGGATAAGGTAGCTGAACGTGCCATCTTTCAGCGGAATATGCCTACAGGGTCAGGTAAATTGACCTGTTGGATGATTCAGTGCGGCGTTTTGCTGTTCAGTCAGGCACCGAAAAGTGATGCGATGTATGGGAATCTCCCTCACTTCGCCGACGTCACGCCGAATAAACGTTCAAAAACAATGATGAGTATAATGACAGCGGATTCCGCCATACAATACCGGATTCCATTAATACTTGTTACAGGAGTACAGCCATGGCGTCTTCCGTATCCGGTCCGGTTACTTTCACCAAAGATGATGTAGAAATTATTGCACGCGAAACGCTGTACGACGGTTTTTTTTCGCTGGAGCGTTACCGTTTCCGTCATCGCCTGTTTAATGGCGGTATGAGCGGTGAAGTTAGCCGCGAGATTTTAGAACGCGGTCATGCTGTGGTGTTGCTGCCTTACGATCCGGTGCGTGATGAAGTGGTATTAATCGAACAGATTCGTATCGCTGCCTACGACACCAGTGCGTCTCCCTGGCTGTTTGAGCTGGTGGCTGGCATGATTGAGCCAGGAGAAAGCCATGAAGAGGTGGCACGGCGCGAAGCAGAGGAAGAAGCCGGATTAAGGGTTGGCCGTTGCCGACCGATAATCAACTATCTTGCGAGCCCCGGCGGCACCAGCGAGCGCCTGGCGGTGATGGTGGGCGAAGTGGATACTCGTACAGCGAAAGGTATTCACGGCCTGGCGGAAGAGAATGAAGATATCCGTGTACATGTGGTGAGCCGTAAACAAAGTTATCAATGGGTTGAAGAAGGGATTGTTGATAACGCCGCATCTGTCATTGCCTTGCAATGGTTGGCATTGCACCATGAAGAACTGAAACGTGAGTGGGTGGATTGAATTTATGAAACGTTATACTCCGGATTTCCCAGCCATGATGAGGCTATGTGAAACCAACTTCATGCAATTGCGGCGTTTGCTGCCAAAAAATGATGAAGTCGGCGAAATCGCGGTTTATCACGTCAATAATGCGGTCTATCAACTGACGATTCTTGAATCTACTCGCTATACCTCATTGGTCGAAATTAAGCAGACAGCGCCCACTGTCAGCTACTGGAGCCTGCCAATGATGAGCGTTAGGTTGTATCATGATGCGTTGGTTGCGGAAGTGTGTGCCAGCCAGCAGATCTTTCGCTTCAAAGCACGTTATGATTATCCTAATAAGAAGTTACATCAACGTGACGAAAAGCATCAAATTAATCAGTTTCTTGCTGATTGGCTAAAGTATTGTTTGGCGTATGGTTCGATGTCGATACCGGTTTTTGATACCCAATAGATTTCAAGACGCAGGGCGGCGGCAGTCGAGCCAACAAGGGAAAGCAGCGTATTCTGCAATTTGAAAGATGACGGGTAGAGACAGATTTACGTAACCAAGGACACCATTTGGAAAGCCTGTTGACACTGCCTGTGGCGAGTGGCGCCAGAGTCAGGATTTTACAAATAACAGATACCCATCTTTTTGCGGGCGAGCATGAAACCTTGCTGGGTATCAACACCTATCGTAGCTATCACGCTGTGCTGAATGCCATCAAGGCTCGGCAGGATGCGTTTGATTTGATCGTCGCGACGGGCGATTTGGCACAGGACCACACGCTGCAAGCCTATCATCATTTCTCGCGCGGAATTGCGCAGATCCCTGCACCTTGCGTATGGCTTCCGGGTAACCACGATTTCCAACCGGCGATGGTTGATGCGCTGGCTGACGCCGGTATTGCGCCGTCCAAGCATGTGCTGCTGGGAGACAAGTGGCAGATCATTTTATTGGACAGCCAGGTGTTCGGCGTCCCACATGGTGAACTGAGCGAATACCAGCTTGAATGGCTGGAGCGTAGCCTGAAAAGCCAGCCAGAACGTTTTACGCTGCTGTTGCTGCACCATCACCCGCATCCTTCCGGCTGTACCTGGCTCGATCAGCACAGCCTGCGTAACGCGCATAATTTGTCTACGGTACTGGAGCGCTATCCACAGGTGAACACCGTGCTGTGTGGTCATATTCATCAGGAGATGGATTTTGACTGGCATGGCCGCCGCTTGCTGGCCACGCCGTCGACCTGCGTACAGTTCAAACCGCACTGCACTAACTTCACTATTGATGATGTGGCACCGGGATGGCGCTATCTGGACCTGCTGCCGGATGGCCGTCTGGAAACCGAGGTCTATCGTCTCTCAGGCAGCGAATTCCTGCCTGACATGGATTCGGACGGTTACTAATGCCAACGCTTCTTTATCTGCACGGCTTCAACAGTACGCCACAGTCGGCGAAAGCGACGGCTCTGCAAACGTGGCTGGCAGAGCGGCACCCTGAAATTGACATGGTGATTCCACAGATCCCACCGTATCCGTCGGAGGCGGCTGAGATGATGGAGTCGCTGATTATGGAGCGAGCCGGTCGTCCGGTGGGCATTGTTGGCTCTTCCCTCGGTGGTTATTATGCCACCTGGCTATCCCAGTGTTTTATGCTGCCAGCCGTGGTGGTGAACCCAGCGGTGAAGCCGTTTGAACTGTTGCTGGACCATCTCGGCGAATATCAGAACCCCTACACCGGTGAACAATATGTGCTAGAGTCTCGGCACGTTTACGATCTGAAGGTCATGCAGGTTGACCGACTGGAATCGCCGGATTTGCTCTGGCTGCTGTTGCAGACAGGGGATGAGGTTCTGGACTATCGTCAGGCAGTCGCGTATTACACGGCCTGCCGTCAAACTGTGGAGTCAGAGGGCAATCATGCCTTTGTCGGATTTGAGCGCTTTTTCACACCGATTGTGAATTTTTTAGGGCTCACGACAGACTGAATCGCCACACATAGGCATTGAAAAACGAATCGCCGAAAGCGGTTCGTTAAACACCATTCACTGAACTCAAAGAATTAACGCAAACTATGGCTCAATCAAGTTATAACGCTGATGCGATTGAAGTACTCAGCGGACTGGAACCGGTGCGCCGTCGTCCGGGAATGTACACCGATACCACGCGTCCTAACCACCTGGGACAAGAGGTCATAGATAACAGCGTTGATGAAGCGCTGGCGGGCCATGCACGCCGAATTGATGTGATTCTGCACGCCGATCAGTCGCTGGAAGTGATTGATGACGGTCGTGGGATGCCGGTGGATATCCACCCGGAAGAAGGCGTACCCGCCGTTGAGCTGATTCTGTGTCGTTTGCACGCAGGCGGCAAATTTTCCGGTAAAAACTACCAGTTCTCGGGCGGCTTGCACGGCGTCGGGATTTCCGTGGTGAACGCCCTGTCTACCCGTGTTGAAGTTACCGTTAAGCGCGATGGTCAGGTGCATGACATCGCGTTTGAAAACGGCGATAAAGTGCAGGAACTGACGGTAACCGGCACCTGTGGACGTCGTAACACCGGAACGCGCGTGCATTTCTGGCCGGATGAGAAGTTCTTCGACAGCCCTCGTTTTTCCGTATCTCGTTTGACGCACCTGCTGAAGGCCAAAGCGGTCTTATGTCCCGGTGTGGAAATCATCTTCAAAGATAAAGTTAACAACACCGAGCAGCGCTGGTGCTATCAGGATGGCCTGAATGACTACCTGTGCGAGGCGATAAATGGCCTGATCACGCTGCCGGAAAAACCGTTTCTGGGGTCGATTACTGGCGATACTGAAGCCGTGGATTGGGCGCTGCTCTGGCTGCCGGAAGGCGGTGAGCTGCTGACGGAAAGCTACGTTAACCTCATCCCTACGCCAATGGGCGGGACGCACGTTAACGGCCTGCGTCAGGGCTTGCTGGATGCGATGCGTGAGTTCTGCGAATTCCGCAATATTCTGCCGCGCGGCGTGAAGCTGAGTGCAGACGATATCTGGGAACGCTGTGCTTACGTGCTGTCGGTCAAAATGCAGGAACCGCAGTTTGCCGGGCAGACGAAAGAACGTCTCTCTTCTCGTCAGTGCGCCGCGTTTGTGTCCGGCGTCGTGAAAGATGCCTTCAGCCTGTGGCTGAACCAGAACGTGCAGGCAGCGGAACAGCTGGCCGAATTGGCGATTTCCAGCGCTCAGCGTCGTATGCGTGCCGCCAAAAAAGTGGTGCGTAAAAAGCTGACCAGCGGGCCGGCGTTGCCTGGCAAACTGGCGGATTGTACCTCGCAGGATCTCAACCGGACGGAACTGTTCCTGGTGGAAGGGGATTCGGCGGGCGGATCGGCGAAGCAGGCGCGCGAGCGTGAATTTCAGGCGATCATGCCGCTGAAAGGTAAGATCCTGAATACCTGGGAAGTCTCCTCCGATGAGGTCTTGGCGTCGCAGGAAGTACACGATATTTCAGTCGCGATCGGTATCGATCCTGACAGCACCGATCTCAGCCAGCTGCGTTACGGCAAGATCTGTATCCTGGCGGATGCGGACTCTGATGGTCTGCACATTGCGACGCTGCTGTGCGCGCTGTTTGTCCGCCATTTCCGGGCGCTGGTTCAGGGCGGGCACGTTTATGTCGCCATGCCGCCGCTGTACCGTATCGATCTGGGCAAAGAGGTTTACTACGCGCTGGACGAAGAGGAAAAAGCGGGCGTGCTGGAGCAGCTTAAGCGCAAGAGAGGCAAGCCGAACGTGCAGCGCTTTAAAGGTCTGGGTGAAATGAACCCGCTACAGCTGCGTGAAACCACGCTGGATCCCAACACTCGCCGTCTGGTGCAGTTGACCATCAGTGAAGAAGATATGGATCAGACGATGGCGATGATGGATATGCTGCTAGCGAAGAAACGCTCGGAAGATCGCCGCAACTGGCTGCAAGAGAAGGGCGATAAGGCGGAGATCGAGGTCTAACCGCCGCTTAATAGCAAAAACTCTCGTTTTCCCACCATGCAATTCAGTGGTGGGAAAACAATTCTCCTTCCTTCCAATGCATGTCTTAACCCACATTCTGCTATCTGCTGGAAATTGAATTACTTTCGATGTTTTTTATTACCCGTTATTGTTTCCCGATAGATTATCTCAATCGGTTTTCCGGTCAGCGTCTCTGCGCTATTGGGTTATTTATTGAAAACGTTCCCTGTGGGAAAAGTAATATTTCTGGTTCTCTACCTATCTTTTAGATAAGTCATGCTATGAGAGAAATGCTACCTGAAAATAATATGGTGATAAATGGGCCCTCATTTGAAAGGCCACTGAATTAAATTCAGTAATCATTTTTCAGAGAGTGAAAATTAAATCATCGCTAGGTTGGTAATGTATTTGATTTATAAATATTTTATGAGAGGGAATTTAACGTGATGTTGATTCTACTCGCTGAATAACGGTACGCGCAGCGTATGGTAGATGTCATCCGCTGCGCATAGTCATCCGTTCTCTTATCGCGTTGAATGAGCGACTAATTCTGCTTCGGCCAACTTGTTCGTATTCAGCATATAACCAACCAATGCACCACTGGATTGTTCATCAATCGGCAGTTTATCGACCTTAAGCGCCCAGACTTTGAAGTGGTAACGGTGTGTTTTGTCTCCTGCTGGAGGGCAAGGACCACCATAGCCAGGACTACCAAAATCGGTACGTCCCTGAACGGCACCGGCAGGAATATTTTTTCCATTCCTGTTTCCAGCATCTCTTTCAAGGCTGTGGACATTTTTAGGGATGTTTACCATCGTCCAATGCCACCACCCACTCCCCGTTGGGGCGTCAGGATCATACACCGTAATCGCAAAGCTTTTCGTCTCTGCGGGCTCTCCTGACCAGGAGAGTTGAGGTGATATATCTTTTCCAAAGCAGCCAGATCCGTTTTGAATAAAAGTATTCCCTATCTCCTCTCCTTGTTTTATATCATTACTCTTAACCTGAAATTCCTGAGCATGTACGACGGTTGAAGCCATAAGCAATGATAAAAGTAGAGAACGCTTTATCACTATATTTACTCCCCTAAAAAGTTGAATGATTTCTTCTCCCCCGAGCAAGACGGTGACTGCTTACAGGTGGCAGATAGGCACAGGTAACGTTGTCTATCATCAGGCCATCACTCGACGATGGAATAACATAATTCCCTTGAATACTTGCCTGATTGTCTAAATCTGAAGCGCGCTATTTTTTCTTCCAAAAATCTACACTCTCAGATTATAAGGCAATAAATCGAGATAATTTGTATATCGATGCGGAGGACAGATGGGGAAGAATGTCGATGGGTAAGGTAAATCCATTTGGGTTTTTCCATCTTACCCGTAATCACTTTCTCTATACCCTCAGTTATTTCTTACAAGAAGGGGCGTTAGGGAAATAGCTGTTACGTGATTTGTATTTAATGACGAAGGCACGTGGCATGAAACGTTTTACTTTCTTTAATCCGACCAAGACGAAGCATTGTCGCTCGGTCAATACCTGTTGTGAATATACCAAGCAATAGGCGTTTCTTGGCATCGCGATATTTTCCCTCAGGAAGCAGGGAAATTGATGCTGGAAAACGCACTGTCGTTGCTCGATTTTTAACATATAAATTAAGGAGTAGATTCAATGAGCCATCTGCTTTCTCGCAAACAATTTATTCGCGGTGCCATCATGGCCTGTACCGCGATGTTTGTCAGTGCGCATCCCGCTTTGGCAGAAAGTAATCCTGCTAATGGCAAGGGGCAAACCATACAACTGACCCAGGAATGGGACAAAACTTTCCCGCAGAGCACGAAGGTCGACCATCAGAAAGTCACTTTCAAGAATCGCTACGGCATTACTCTGGCCGCCGATCTGTATCTCCCGAAAAATCGTGGTAACAAAAAGTTTGCTGCGATTGCCGTGAGCGGCCCCTTTGGCGCGGTTAAAGAGCAATCTTCTGGTCTGTACGCACAAACTATGGCGGAGCATGGTTTTGTTACCCTCGCATTCGATCCGTCCTATACGGGTGAGAGCAGCGGTGAACCTCGCAACGTGGCGTCCCCTGAGATCAATACCGAGGACTTCATGGCCGCAGTGGACTACCTTGGCCTGCACCCTGCGGTTGATCGCAACCGCATCGGCGTCATTGGTATCTGCGGCTTCGGTGGTATGGCCCTCAATGCCGTGGCTGTCGACAAGCGTGTTAAAGCGGTCGTCACCGCCACCATGTACGACATGTCGCGCCTGATGGGTAAGGGTTTTGAAGACAGTCTGTCGCTGGAGAACCGGACTAAGATCCTGACCCGCCTGAGCGAGCAGCGCTGGACGGACGCCGAGCGTGGCACGCCAGCTCCAGGCGCTCACGACTTCTACGTTGATGCGAACGGCAATGTCGAGATCGCCAAACGAATCCTTCCAGAGACGTTGCCGGCAAACCCGAATCCGGTCACCGAAGAATTCTTCGAATACTACCGCACGCCGCGTGGCTTCCATAAGAACTCAGTGGCCTCTTCGGGCGCATTCACTGGCACCAGCCCGATGGCGTTCATGAATATGCCTCTGCTCACGTACATCAAAGAAATTTCGCCGCGTCCAATTCTGTTTATTGTTGGTGATAAAGCACACTCTCGCTATTTCACTGAAGACGCTTATAAAGCCGCAGCTGAGCCGAAAGAGCTTGTGATTATCAAGGATGCTAACCATGTCGATCTTTATGACCGCATGGACAAAATCCCGTTTGATAAGATCACTGACTTCTTTAGCAAGAATCTGAAATAAGGCCAATAAAGGTCATCTGGATGCACATTCTGCAATCTGCCAGATGACCTTTTCTTTTTTCCACCCATGTTACGTCGTCATTCAGCATATTTTTTTGGTATATAAGAGTGCCTTAAAAATTTATCGCGCATAGTTTTCAGACAAACCAAGGGATAATTTTTTAATCGCGGATGCCCCTTTTTTCTGTATGAGAGATTGCTGAGTTTTTCTCACAAACTCATTAAAAATTCACCCACTAGTTATAGATCAATTCATCCATCAATATAAAAACACCAGGCCGTACTTCTGCGGCTTTCATGACGATTATCCATCGATAGTTAGGCGCAAGATTTACGAGGGTTTAAGAGAAAATGTATAAAGAGAGGCAAGTTATTCCAGGCCCTTTGCAACGGCTAACGGGCATAAGGCCTGAAGAAGCATCTTTAGTAGGCTGGTCGCTTATTTATATCATTGCTTTATTTCTCGCTTACTATGTCTTGCGGCCTATTCGGGATGAATTGGGGGTGACCGGTGGCGTCAGTAATCTACCCTGGCTGTTCACTGGTACCTTGATTGTTATGCTGCTCGTTAGCCCTATTTATGGATATATCGTACGGCGCTATTCGAGAGAACGCTTCATTGCGATCGCGTATCGATTTTTTGCCGCAAATTTAGTTATTTTTATCGTCCTTATGACGAGTAGTTCAGAGGCGCATCAGGTTTGGGTTGGCCGGGCATTTTTTATTTGGGTGTCGGTTTTCAATTTATTTGTGGTTTCCGTCTTCTGGTCGTTCATAGAGGATATTTTTAATAGCGGACAAGGCAAACGCCTGTTTGGCATTTTATCTGCAGGGGCAACCTTTGGCGGACTATTAGGTTCAGCCATCACAAGCGGCCTGATTGAGCATATCGGGAGAACCTGGCTTATTGCTATCTCTATCATCCTGTTAGAAGTCGCGGTATTGGCATCGGCTAAATTGTCACGTGCAAGCGGTTCATTGCGGATTGCTACACCGCAAGATGAGGCAAGTAAGCCAGTCGGCGGCGGTATTTTTACAGGAATGATACATACATTTCGCTCTCCCTATTTGCTGGGTATTGCGTGCTTTGTGCTCATTTATTCCATCACGTCCACCTTTCTCTATTTTCAGCAGGCGAGTATCGCTGAGGTCAATTTTCCAACCCGTGAAGCTCGGACGGCATTCTTTGCCAACATCGATTTCTGGGTAAACGCCATCACGCTGTTTGTTCAAATATTTTTGACAGGCCGACTGATGGCTGGATTCGGCGTTCTGCTGACGCTATGCGTTTTGCCCCTTGTGAGCGTTATCGGGTTTGCTGGCCTCACCGCCTATCCAACCGTGATTGTGTTTGTCGTGGCACAGGTGGCGCGTCGGGTTGCTAACTTCGCTCTTGCTCGCCCTGCGCGAGAAGTCTTGTTCACATCGAGCAAACGTGAAGATCGCTATAAGGCTAAGAACTTCATCGACACGGTGATCTATCGCGGCGGCGATCAGGTCGCGAGTTGGAGTTACGCGGGCCTGATGGCGCTTGGTCTGGGCATCAGCCAGATCGCTTTAGTGGGTATACCGCTGTCGATCATCTGGTTAGCAATCAGCATTTGGTTAGGCCGGGCACATGTTCAACAGGAAAAAGCGCAGGAACGCTCTGCCACAGGCGTCTCGATGACAGAAAGTTCGCCTCCGGTGAATACGTAGCAGTAATCCGATGACGGTATGAATGGCATACGTCAGTTAATCGAAATACTTTTCTAGAAGGAAAAAACGATGAAATTTTCTATACGCGCCGTGTTGTGCACCGCGGTGATGGTCGTCGCATCATTGACGACGATTAGCGCTTTTGCAGAAACGCAAAAAATTCGTATCGGCGTAATCGGCTCAGGAAGCTTGGGGGGCGCGGTCGGTCGTGCATGGGTGAAGTCTGGACATGAAGTGATGTTCGCCAGTCGCCATCCGGAAGAGTTGCGCTCCATGGCGGAAGCCCTTGGTCCACGGGCTTCAGTCGGTACGCCAAAAGAGGCGGCAAGCTTCGGAGACGTTATTCTGGTTGCTCTGCCTTACTCGGCGCTGCCGGGTATTGGTCGGGATTTGCAGGAAGAGCTCCGCGGTAAAATTGTGCTCGATGCCAGTAACCCAACGGCGTTCCGCGATGGTGATTTGATGAGGGCGGCGAGTCGGGATGGGGTGGGGGCGACCTCTGCACGGCTGCTTCCCGGTGTACGTTTAGTTCGTGCTTTCAGTGCGGTGAATGCGACGGCAATTGATGCTTCGGCAAATGGTCGCCGTACGACGCTCGCGATCCCGATTGCGAGTGATGATACCGAAGCACTGGATGTTGCCGCACAACTGGTACGCGATGCGGGAAGTGCTCCGGTCATCACGGGTAATCTGGCATCTTCACGCGTCTTTGAAGATGGCACGCCTATCGATGAGGCAGACACGGATGAAGCGACGCTGCGTAAGATGTTGAATTTACCTGCACGCTAATTCGCTATCTCTCGGTGCCAGGGCGCCAAAGAGGAAATGGCCGACCGTTCCGTTTGACTGATGGTATCGGCCACATACCATGGTTTATTTCTTTCCCTTGTATCTTATCGCAGCCACAAAGGCTGAGAATGCAGGGGAAGCATTGCGCCGATTGGGATAGTAGAGATGGAATCCAGAAAAATAAGGGCACCAGTCTGTCAGGACTTCAATGAGGCGGCCATCTTCAATGTAAGGCTGAGCCATAAAATCGGGAATATAGGCAAGGCCGATCCCATCAAGCGCACCGTTCAGGATATGAATATTGCTGTTAGCGGTCAGTTGCCCGTTTACCCGGACGGCCATACTTCGCCCCTCTTTTTCAAATTCCCAGGCATAAAGACTGCCGCCAAATGAATGGCGTATATTGATGCATTTGTGTGTGGTTAAATCGTGAGGGTGAATGGGGATAGGGTTCTTTTTGAAATAGGCGGGCGAACCGATAACGGACAGTCGCCAGTCTGGGCCCAGCCTTACTGCAATCATATCCCTGCTGACGGATTCCCCCATTCGAATCCCCGCATCAAAACGCTGCTCGACAATATTTGTGAAGCCATAATCAATGCTGATTTCCACATTGATATCAGGATATTCTTCAAAAAAAGCGGGCAGCGCCGCACGTAGAATTTGTTCGGCAGCATCATCAGAACAGGTGATTTTAATCGTTCCTGCTGGCTTATCTCTCAGTTCGCCAATTTTCTCTATTTCCGCCCCGATTTGGTCAAAGAGCGGCCCTACGGATGTCATTAGCCGTTCCCCTGCTTCAGTCGGGGCAACATTACGGGTGGTGCGGGTCAGTAAACGTACCCCAAGCCTCTCTTCCAGATTACGGATGGTATGGCTGAGCGCTGAGGGGCTGACACCAAGTCGGATGGCAGCACGGGTAAAACTTTGTTCTTTTGCGACTGCAAGGAAGGCCAGGATGTCATTCATGGTTATGAAACCTCATCACCGAATATTTTTCACAAATAAACAAGCCTTACCCAAAGTGATAAAAATCCCTTAGTTGGCCAGCACGTTTGAGCCCATTACTAAAGAAAAACTATCAGGGCTGACAGATGCATTTCACCCTAGCTTATTTACCCTTGAGGCTATTAATGTCCTTTTTGGGAGGTGAACCGAATAACCGATTGTACTCACGGCTGAACTGAGACGGGCTTTCGTAACCGACACGGTAGGATGTGGTGGCGGCATCAAGGCGCTCATTTAACATCAAACGCTTCGCTTCATTGAGCCTGAGCCATTTCTGATACTGAATGGGGCTCATCGAGGTCAGTTGCTTAAAGTGGTGGTGAAAGCTGGGTCGGCTCATCTGGGCTTTGGCGGCAAGCTCATCGATTTTTATTGCGCTGGTATAATTCAGTTTCATCCAGTCAATGGCTTTAGCGATGCGATACCCATGCGATTCAATAGACGCTATTTCACACAGCCTTTGCGCCTGATCGCTTTTAATCAGCCGGTAATGAATTTCCTTTTTCAGCAAAGGGGCGAGAACAGGAATCGCCTCTGGTTCGTCAAGCAGCGCAAGCAGGCGGCGGAATGAATCAAGGAGGGGAGGCGTTACCAGGCCCGTTTCGATCCCTTTAGGCGTCTGACTTCTTTTGGTGATGAGATCGCCATTAATCCGGATAATTTCAGAAATCATCTGCATATCCAGTTTGAGCATCAGGCCAAGACAAGGGACGTCTGGGCTCGCCGTTATTGCCTGTGAGGTGGCGGGAAGATCCAGCGATGTCAGAAGGAAGCGCGAAGGGTCATACCGGTAGGTATCGCCGCCCGCAATAATCTGCTTCGTCCCCTGCACGACAAGTATGATGCTCGGTTCTACCATACAGAATGACGGCTGTTCAGGGATATTGCGGCGAAACAAGGACAGTTCCGCGATGCCAGTGTCGATATCGCCTTCGTCGGCCAGATATTTACTGATGATCTCTGCAAGATCATCGCATCGCATTATTTCGGGTTTCTCTGACATAACCTATTTTCCTCTCTCTAATCAGCCATCATAATACTCCGCCCAAATTGACCAGCCTATTCGACCCATCAACAATTCATACAATCAGGCAAGAATTTCAGAGCAATGTGTTATCTGAAAATCTTTGATCGCTAGATTATAGTCAATGTGGCTTGTACGTATCTGTAGGGGATCGAAATGATTTTA
This sequence comes from Pectobacterium sp. S5, assembly GCF_051707265.1. Taxonomy (NCBI): domain Bacteria; kingdom Pseudomonadati; phylum Pseudomonadota; class Gammaproteobacteria; order Enterobacterales; family Pectobacteriaceae; genus Pectobacterium; species Pectobacterium sp. S5. The sequence continues at coordinate 2,014,314 of NZ_JAULSZ010000001.1, read as the reverse complement.
CTGTGCCCGTTACTGTGCATGCTGGCCTGAAATAAAGCGGTGGGTTTCTCATAAGGCCCACGCTTTGCAAGAGCAATCATCATGGTAAGCGTTTTCCCTCTTATTCATACCCACAACTGTGTCTCTTTGGCCGCTTATGCGGCCTTTTTTTATGCATGGTTTTTATTATAAGACGTTAGGCGTGGTTCTATTTTTTTTACATCACCGCGTGCTTTACATCATTCAGGTTTTTATCTATCGTGGTGCTTTACATAACTTTATATTCCTGACAATTCATTAATCATTATTGTGGAATGCTGACAAAAATAAGCCTAATTTACGCCGATAGGATTCAAGATTGTGCTGTTCAGATTTTTGGCATAACGATTAATGAAATTTTCTCAAAAGCCCATTTATTAAAACCCTGTTTATCAGAGAAAGCGTGCTTGATAAATTACCTCTCGCAATATAGTTCATTCCCTTCCCTACTTTATGAGGTAATTTTTATGTTTAAGAAAATGATTCTGACTGCACTTTTCATCCTGCCTTTCTCTGGCAGCGTTCTGGCTGCACAGGAAGTGTCTACTGTGAACCATAATGAAAATCATACGCTTATCCGCGTAGCGGGTGGATCATCGGTTGATGATGTAACGCAATTACTACAGGAAAAAGCGGAAAGACTGGGAGCGAAGTCATTTAAAGTCGTCTCTATCAGCGGTAATGACTTTCTCACCGGTACTGCAAAGATTTATAAATAAAAGTCGCAATATAACGTATACGCCCCATTTTCCTGGCAAGGAAAAAAATATATGCATGACATTACTTATGTCGTAATTTTAAAAAAGTCGTCCGGCAATAAAAACCGGACTGACTTTTTATCTTTTACGAGTAGAAATCATCCGAATTGCATTTTCCTCTCCCCTCAATTATCCCACCCCCAACGAGCAGCAATCCGTTATCCATAGAGAGGGAAACATGGGCTCTGTCGACAGGTGCGTGATGTGATTACTCGCTCGATATCTGGCTTTTTCGTATTGCTGAATTTTTTTCACAAGCACATGGAAATTGCCTTATCTAATCAACGCTAGCTTGGTCAATTACTATTTGCACATAGTTTGAAAATGGAACGACGTAATGAATGCATTAAATAAGACAACAACATCAGGCAGGCCAACTCATCACCCAGCATGGGGGGCAGTGTTTTCAATGGCGCTGGGCGTGGTTGTACTTATCGCCTCTGAATTTATGCCCGTCAGCCTCCTCACGCCGATCGCTCAGGATCTGGCGATTAGCCAGGGACAGGCGGGTCAGGCTATTTCCGTTTCCGGTTTCTTTGCCGTTATCACGAGCCTGCTGAATACCCCGTTGACCGGTCATCTGGATCGTAAAAAAGTGCTGATCGGCTTTACCTTCCTTCTTACTCTCTCCGGTCTAATTGTCACGTTTGCGTCGAATGGCGTGATGTTTATGTCGGGACGAGCGTTGCTGGGGGTGGCGATTGGGGGATTCTGGTCGATGTCCACGGCGACGGTAATGCGCCTTGTTCCCACTCATGCTGTGGCAAAGGGGCTCGCGTTGATTAACGGCGGAAATGCCTTGGCTGCGACGATAGCGGCACCGCTCGGAAGTTTCCTCGGTCAGTACATTGGCTGGCGTGGGTCGTTTTTTATTGTCGTCCCTCTGGCTGTAATCGCGTTTATCTGGCAGTGGCGCAGTATTCCCTCTATGCCGGGTAATCAAGATAAGAATGTATCGGTTAACCCCTTTCGCCTTCTGCGTATTCCACAGGTGTCGCTGGGCATGACGGGCATTATGTTCTTCTTTATGGGGCAGTTTGCGGTGTTCACCTATCTTCGACCGTTTCTGGAGGAGATTACGCATATTTCTGTCACACAGTTATCGTTGCTGCTATTAGCACTCGGCGGATTTGGGCTGATTGGCACCTGGTTTATTGGGCATTTACTGCAACGCCGACTCTTTGCGTATCTGATTGCCATCCCGTTGTTCATGGCCGTTATTGCTGGGCTGCTGATCGAAATGGGGACCTCATTTATGGCTGTAGGCATCCTCCTTGCGCTGTGGGGGTTGATTGCCACACCGATGCCTGTCGTCTGGGGGCTGTGGTTGAGTAAGGCACTCCCTCATGATGCCGAGGCTGGCGGTGGCCTGATGGTGGCCGTAATTCAGGCTGCCATCACATTAGGTGCCGGTCTTGGAGGTGTGCTTTTCGATTCGGTGGGGTGGTGGAGCCCTTTCGCATTCGGCCTGATTTTATTGCTTGGCTCGGCTTATTTTGCGTGGCTGACAAAAAATAACAGCGTGAAAATGAATATATCGGTCGTTGAATATAAATAATGTCTGGATTTAGCGTCAGGAGTTTAAAGATATGCACACCCGTATGAGACCTAAAATTATTTGCCATATGATCAGTTCAGTCGATGGCCGATTACAGGTCGAGCGATGGACAGCTCCCGCAAAAGGGACAGATCGTAATATTGTCAGCTCAACCTATGAAACTGTCGCCTCTCGTTTGGAGGCGCAAGGATGGGTGGTTGGCCGCAAGAGTATGGAGCCGATGGCAAAAGGGATACGCGGAATAACGTACCCGGCTGCAACGGATATGCGCCATACGTTCATTGGTCACCGCAATGGTCGCAGTATCGCCGTTGCCATCGACCCACACGGCAAGCTGCATTACGGTAAATCACATCGTGGTGATGAGCATTTCGTCGCAGTGCTCGGCAATTATGTCCCTGACTCTTATCTATCTGAGCTACGTGAAGAAGGCGTTTCCTATCTTTTTGCCGGAGAGGATGGGACGGATCTCCATCAGGCAATGGAAACGCTGAATAAAGATTTCGGCATTGAGACCCTCCTGCTTGAAGGCGGTGGAATAACCAATGGTACTTTCCTTAAAGCAGGACTGATTGATGAACTGAGTCTGCTTATTTATCCGGGGATTGATGGATTGGCGAGTGCGCCAAGTATTTTTCACTATCTTGGTGAAGAAGGTGAAAAGCCAGCAAAAGGCGTTTCTTTACGTCTACTGTCCAGTGAAATACTGGATGAGGGCATCGTATGGCTTCGTTATGCATTCGAAAGGGAATAAAACCGATCCATTTTTCATGATTTTCCGAAGGCTCACCGTGAGTTAATCGGTGAGCCTGTTTACCGAGTCAGGCATTTTATTACTGCCTTTCCTTTATCTCTGTAGGTTGTAAATATGATGGTTATAAAAAAAAGAAAATTAATTTCCGTAATTATTCTGTTACTGCTGATCATTACGACATCGGTGTTCTTCTTCCTCAGAACGCCGGTTTTTGGTGAGCAACCCGAAGGTGCTCGCCTTGAGCGAATTGAAAAATCAGCCAATTATGTTAATGGTGAATTTAGAAATCAGATCAATACGCCGATGTTTTCAGAAGGAAATAATTTCCTTACCGTTAATATTAGCTATCTGTTTGCCAAAACATCTCGGCTTGCTCCAGAAACACCGTTGCCCGTTGTGAAAACGGATCTGAAAAATCTCAATAGAAATACGGACACGGTCATCTGGTTGGGGCATTCGTCTTATTTCATTCAGTTAGACGGCAAGCGCATGCTGGTGGATCCGGTCTTCAGTGAACGGGCCTCTCCTGTTGCATTGGGTGGTACGGCATTCACAGGAACGACGCTCTACAGTGTCGAGGATATGCCGGATATTGATTATCTGCTCATTACGCATGACCACTATGATCACCTCGATTACCCAACGATCAGCCAGCTTAAAAGCAAGGTAGACTGCGTGATTACTGGGCTGGGCGTCGGCCAGGATTTTGTTCGTTGGGGATATTCAGAGGCAAAAATTTATGAGTTGGACTGGAATGATGCGCTCAACACGCAATCTGAACTGACATTTTATTCAATCCCAGCTCGTCACTATTCTGGTCGAGCGCTGACAGCCAATAAAACGCTTTGGACAGGGTATGTGATTGAATCCGGCAGCAAGCGCATTCTGTTAAGTGGCGATAGCGGATACGGTCCTCACTATCAGGACATCGCGGCTCGCTTTAAACACTTTGATCTGGTTGCTCTCGATATGGGGCAATATGATCCACTGTGGCCGTATATTCATATGACCCCAGAAGAAGCCTCGCGCGTTGCCCTCGAATTAAATGCGAAATCTCTGCTTCCTGCTCACGTCGGGCGCTTTGCGCTTGCAAGTCACCCTTGGGACGATCCCTTCAAGCGTATTACTGCGGTCAGCAAAGGAAAAAATTATCAGCTTCTGACGCCAAAAATTGGTGAGCCGATTGAGCTTGATAATACACAGCAGAAATTCGGTGCCTGGTGGGAAGGGATTAATTAATTCGCTAACCAAGGGGCGTGCTTCACGCTCCTATTACTTTTGCTAAAAGAGAAAAGGAGGAATTAATGAAAGCGATATGCATACATCAAACTGGCGGCCCCGACGTTCTTACTCCAGAGAATATGAGTTTGGGTAAACTGGGGGCTGGCGAAATTCTCGTCAGAAATAGGGCGGTGGGGGTCAATTTTACGGATATCTATTCCCGAAGCGGCGTATTCCCACCAGCCTCATTCCCTTTTGTACCAGGAAAAGAGGCAGCAGGTGAAATCGTTGACGTCGGTGCTGGCGTGACCGGCTTTAAACCCGGCGACCGCATTGCCTATGTAGAAACTCTCGGTGCCTACGCAGAGATGAGCATCGTTCCTGAGCATTTTGTCGTTCATCTGCCTGATTCAGTGAGTTATGTCACGGCGGCGGCGTCGATGCTCAAAGGGCTGACCGCCCACTTTTTGAGCCACAGAGCGTTCAAGGTGAAACCGGGGCAGACCGTTATGATTCATGCTGTAGCGGGTGGCGTGGGCTCCATACTGAGCCAGTGGGTTAAACAGCTCGGCGCTACCGTCATCGGCACGGTGGGCACGGCTGAAAAAGCCGCTATCGCCCGACGTAACGGATGCGACCACGTTATCAATTATAACGAAGAGAATTTTGTCGAGAGAGTGAAGGATATTACCGGTGGTAAAGGTTGTGATGTCGTCTACGACGGCGTAGGCAAGGCAACCTTCCCCGGTTCTCTTGACTGCCTGCGCCCGTTTGGATACTTCGTTAGCTACGGAATGGCATCTGGCGCGATTCCCCCTTTTGATATCCGCATTCTGGCTGAAAAAGGGTCACTTTATGCCACATGGCCGGGGCTAACTCAGTACCTACATGAACGTGAGGATGTGATTGCCATGAGCCGCGCGCTGTTTGAGGTAATGGCATCCGGCGGCGTTAAAATAGAGCCCCCGTTGGAACTGCCACTGGAAAGCGCAGAAGAAGCACACCGCCAGCTTGAATCTCGTTCTGCCACACGAACCATGGTACTCATTCCGTAATGCATTGATGTGTCATCGTCCTTAGCCTGAAACAGGCTAAGGCGTGATACTTTCAACCACCACTGTTCAGCTTTTCAACCTTTCGTGGTCTGCGCATCCCATCCTGACAGGGCGTATTGAACGATATTCTCAAGCTCTGTGCGGCTGGTGCCATCGCGTGATTGCAGCACCATTCCGCCCTGTATCGCGAGAACATAGCGTGCCAGTCCGTTAACGTTCAGCGCGGCGTCCAATTCCCCCTCGGACACTGCTTGTGCAAAGCGTGTTTCTAGCTTTTTCAGCGCCTGCGCGCGCGCGTCCCGCACGATAGCGCCAAGGGTGGAATTCCCCTCTTCGCCGACGGCGGACAGCACCAGCATACAGCCGGGAGGATCGTCTGAGCCGTTCGCCCCGGTAAGCGCCGCGGCTGAATCCATCAGGTAGGCTTGAACGGCATCACGAGCCGTCCGGGCGCTATCGAAGCCCGCCCAAACGCGTGGGCCGTAGTGTTCGGCGTAATAGCGAACTGCTTCGGCGTACAGATCCTCTTTCGACCCAAACGCGGCATACAGGCTGGGCGATCCGATCCCCATTGCGGCAGTGAGATCGGACATTGAGGTGGCTGAAAAGCCCTTGTGCCAGAAAAGGTGAGTCGCCTTTTCCAGTGCTTTTTCGCGATCGAACGCACGCGGCCGCCCTTTGGCAGGGCGTTCCGTTGCTACGTTTTTAGGAGTAAATGAATTCTGCATCGTTCGTTACATAAATGGATTGACGGTTACCCAGAGGGCGTTTATAACATTATATATCAATCACTACAGAATAGGGTAAACGATGACCGAACTTGCAGGTAAAAAAGCACTGGTGACTGGCGCATCTCGCGGTATTGGTGCGGCCATTGCGCTTGAACTGGCGGAGAAAGGCGCAGATGTGGCGATCACCTACCAGAACTCTGAGGCACGGGCATTGGAGGTAGTGCGGGCGATTGAAGCCAAAGGCCGTCGCGCCTTCGCGATAAAGGCCGATAGCGCGGACGCCGAAGCCGTTGTGCGTTCGGTGAATGAGGCAGCAGACGCGCTGGGCGGTCTGGATATTCTCGTCAATAACGCGGGGATTGCCCGCGGCGGCATGCTGTCTCAGCTGAGCCTGGCGGATATTGATGACACGCTGAACGTGAATGTGCGTGCCGTGTTGCTGGCATCGCAAGCGGCGATCCCGCATTTAGGCCAGGGCGGTCGTATTATCTCGATAGGTTCGAGTGTCGCCGAGCGTGTTCCTATGCCGGGCATGTCGGTCTACGCGATGTCTAAATCGGCGCTACTGTCTTTCACCCGCGGGCTGGCGCGTGAGCTGGGGCCAAATGGCATCACCGTGAATCTGGTGCATCCGGGGTCAACCGATACCGATATGAACCCGGCTGACGGCGAGTATTCCGAGGCGCAGCGTTCGTCGATCGCACTGGGTCATTATGGCAAGCCTGAAGACATTGCGGCAGCCGTCGCGTTTCTGGCGAGTCCGGCAGCCCGACAAATTACGGGAACCGGGATCACGGTGGATGGCGGATCTAACGCCTAACGCGAGCTTTATCCTGTTTCATCTTGCCGAGGTGGGTAAGCCGCGTCGGCAGGACGATGTTCAGGCGGTGGCAGTCATTTACTGGTGGCTGCGGTATGATGCGAGTACACGATAACATTTGGTGAATACCGAATCGACGGCAGGTGTACGCGCTTATGAAAGTCACGCTTGAGGAACTTCAGGCTTTTGTGGTGGTGATCGACACCGGTTCGATCACGGCGGCAGCGGAACAGCTTGGGCAAACCACGTCGGGCATCAGTCGGGCGCTGCGGCGTCTGGAGGACAAGCTGGGGACGACGCTGTTGCATCGCACCACGCGACGCCTCTCGCTTTCTGAAGAGGGCATGATGTTTCTTGAGCACGCCCGTGGCGTGATTCACGCGGTGGAACATGCTGAAGAGCAGGTGCTGCTGCGCCATGAGCAACCTAGCGGGCGGCTGCGGATTAACTCAGGTTCGGCATTTATGCAGCATGTGATTGTGCCGCTGGTGCCGGAATTTCGCCGCCGCTATCCCAAGATCGTTCTTGAACTCAATACCGATGATTTCATTATTGATTTGCTTGAACAGCATACCGATATTGCCATTCGCATTGGCACGCTCAAAGACTCCACCATTCATGCCCGATCGCTCGGCGCAAGCAAGCTGCGAATCGTCGCCAGCCCTGACTATCTGGAGCAGTATGGAACACCTGCGACGGTCGAGTCATTGGCCAATCATCGTTGTCTGGGGTTTACTCAATCGGAGTCACTGAACCACTGGCCGCTCCGGCACGGGCTTCAGGATTTCTATCCCATCACGCCCACGCTGTCGGCATCAAACGGTGAGATATTGCGTCAGTTGGCGCTGCGGGGCGAAGGGATTGTGCGCATGTCCAACTTCCTGATTCGGGACGATTTGGCGGCGGGGCGACTGGTGCCGATCCTCACCGAAGAGACGGTGGACGCCAGCCTGCCGGTTTACGCGGTGTATTATCGCAATAGTCAGCTAGCGGCGCGTATTACCTGCTTTCTCGATTTTATGAGCGAACAACTCACGGAAAATCCGCTGTGAGGCGTGACCCACAGCGGTAGAGAGTCGGGGAAAACGCCGATCAGGCAAAGTGTTCGTCCAGATGCTGGCGGTAATTTGCAAGATAAGTCGGGACGTCCGGTTCTTTCATCACATCATTGCAGATGAAGGTCGGCAGTGGGGATAACCCGATGAACTGGTTCGCTTTATGGAACGGCAGATACACGCCGTCCACGCCCACACCGTGGAAGAACTGTTCGGGATCGTTGAAGGCCTCCAGCGGTGCATTCCACGTCAGAGACAGCATGTACTTGCGGCCTTGTAACAGCCCGCCTGAACCGTACTTCTTGCTGGCATCTGAACGGCTGCGACCATCGCTGGCATAAAGCGAACCGTGACCGGCGGTAAACACCTCATCGATGTATTTCTTCAGGATCCACGGCGTATCCATCCACCATCCGGGCATCTGGTAAATGATGGTGTCCGCCCACAGGTAGTTCTGAATTTCCTGTTCAATATCATAGCCGTTGTCCACGACCGTCACGCGGACGTCGTGACCTTTATCGCGCAGGAAACTGGCGGCGACATCGGTAAGGGTTTGGTTCAACTCTCCCTTGGAGTGGGCGAATGACTTGCCTGCGTTAATCAGCAAAATGTTCTGCATAGGTCTGTTCTCGAATCGGTTATCAACGAAGATGTTGTGCGTAGTCTAGAGCAGAGAGCAGTGCAGAAAAATGTGCGCTAGCGCATAACACTATTGACTGAATATCAACAATCAGAAGTAAGCGGATGTCATATTGAAATAATGTGGGTGAAGTAAAAAGGCAAGAGAATCCTTCCCTTGCCTTGTTCAGTGCGTTTAGCGAATCAATATAAATCGGCTTTTCCTATTGAGCCGAAGAGCGCCATTTTGTAGCGAATCACCTCTTTTGCCGCGTTAATCGGTTCCGGATAGATGGCATTAGGATCCCACCAGGTTTCACGACTGAGGATTTCCCGCGCTTTCTGGAAATAGGCGAATTTCATGTCGCTGGAGATATTGATTTTGCCCACGCCAAGCGTCACCGCTTCGGCAATTTCGGCGTCTGGGTTGGCGGAACCACCGTGCAGGACGAGTGGGATCGAAACCCGCTGCGAGATATCCCGCAGGATATGCATTTGCAGCTCTGGCTTCAGGTCTTTGGGATAGATGCCGTGCGCGGTGCCGATAGCGACGGCTAACGTATCAACGCCGGTCCGGTTAACGAAATCTTCCGCCTGCTCGGGATCGGTGTAGATTACTTTGCTGACGCCGCCTTCTATCGTGGTGCCGGTATCGCCAATCGTGCCTAATTCCCCCTCCACGGAAACGCCAACGGCATGCGCCAGCTTCACCACTTCGGTCGTGAGCGCCACGTTTTCTTCATAAGGCAGCAGCGAGCCGTCGATCATCACGGAGGTAAACCCGCACTGAATGGCGCGTAGAACGTGTGCGATCGACGCGCCATGATCGAGGTGAATGACAAACGGCACCGGGCTGCGCAGCGTTCTTTCTCGCACATAGGCGAAGAATTCATCGGTCACGAATTCCAGCTCGCTCGGGTGGATAGAGATAATGGCTGGGGTATGCGTTGCTTCTGCTTCTTCCACCACGGCGCGGATAAAACAGCTGTCGGCCACGTTAAAGGCGCCGATAGCGAAGCGATGCTCACGCGTGGGTTTTAGGATGTCGGTCATTGAAATCAACATGTTATGTCTCTCCTGTATCGAATAAAGGGCAAAGCGTTCCTGTACCAGTGGAAAACCACTGATGGCGAAAGTCGGTAAAGTGCGAACGGTCAGGCTTGGTTGGCGGAACCTGACCAACTGAGGTAATCGGCGACCACATCGCGGCAGGCAGATTCCATCGTCGCCAGCAGGTCGGACAGCTCTGTTGTCGGGTGCTGATGCAGCGCCTGCTGCAATGCGGTTTTGCCGGCCTCAAAAACGGCCGCGCCGACGTTGATTTTGGCGACGCCGTGGCGGCTGACGCGGCGAATGTCGTCGGCCTTGGTGCCGCTGCCGCCGTGCAGCGCCAGCGGCACGGTCGATGCCTGATGCAGGGCTTCGAGACGCTCAAAATTAATCTGTGGCGTCACCCCCGGTGGATAAATGCCGTGAGCGGTGCCGACCGACACGGCAAGCAGGTCGATACCGGTTTGGTGGATAAAGGGAGCGACGTCTTCCACCTGCGTCATTTTCACCGCGGCATCCTCTTGGTCGTAGACGGGCGCATCGGCGATATGCCCAAGCTCGCCTTCCACACAGACGCCCGCGGTCGCGGCGATGGTCACTACCTGCTGGGTGCGCAGGATGTTTTCTGCTAGCGGGTGGCTGGAGGCATCGATCATCAGTCCGGTAAAACCGGCGCGGAACGCCTGCCCAATCAGGCTGAAAGCTGTGCCGTGGTCCAGACTGAGCGCTACAGGAACAGTGGCCTGCTCGGCCAGCGCGTTGACCAGCGGCACCGCGAGATGCGGTGGAAAGTGTGCGCAGTGACCCTGATACACATTAAGAATCAGCGGCGCACGCTGTTTCTCGGCGGCGGCAATCGCCGCACGGGCGGTCTCCAGATTGAAACAGTTGATGGCGAGCACGGCATACTGCTGTTGATACGCGTCATCAATGAGGGCTTTCATTGCGGCATACATGGCGGCTCCTGTTATTCGAGAGTGAATTTAATGTCTTCGTCACGCACGCTGCTGTCGTCAACGTCGTCGAACTCTTCATCTGCCTGTGTGACGCGTTTCTTAATCAGCGACAGCATCACGCCGCAGATGACCGTACCGATACCGAGCGCTAGACAGAACATCAGCGGCTTGGTAAACAGCGGAACCACAAACATGCCGCCGTGTGGCACGGGCGCCTCCACGCCCCAGACCATAATGAGCCCGCCCGCAATGGCCGAGGCGACAACGCAGCTGGCGACGACTCTGAACAGGTCGCGTGCGGCAATCGGAATCACCCCTTCGGTAATCATGCAGATCCCCATCGGGAAGGCGGCTTTCAGCGCCTCTTTTTCAGCGCGGGTGTATTTGTAGCGGGTCAGTAGGAAGGACAGCGTGATGCCGAAAGGCGGAATCATTGAGCCGACAAATTTGACGGCTTCCGGCCCGTAGATGCCATCGACCAGCATGCCGTCCGCGAAGAGCGACATTGTTTTGTTCACCGGTCCGCCGAAATCGAAGGTTGCCATCGCCCCCAAAATCGCCCCCATCAGGAATTTCGAGCCGCCCTGCATGGATTCCAGCAGATGAATCAGCGCTTTTTGCAGCCAGACGATGGGCTGGCCGATAAACGTCATCATCAGTAGCCCGGCGATGATGGTGCTGAGTAGCGGCAGGATCATGACGGGCATCAGCCCCTGCATCGAGGTGGGCAGTTTGATGTAGCGGCGCAGCAGCAGCACGGTATAGCCGACTAAGAAGCCGCCGAGAATACCGCCGATAAACCCGGTTTGAATCTGGCCGCAGATAAAGCCCACGATCAGGCCGGGAGCGAAGCCGGGTCGGTCGGCAATGGAGTAAGCGATAGCGGCGCTGATCAGCGGCACAATCAGCCCCATGCCCCAGCCGCCGATCTGGTTGAGCATCCACGCTATGCTGCCGGTTTGCTTGCCGACATCCGGGCCGCCGATAACCTGACCGAGTGCAATACAGATCCCGGCGGCGACAATCAGCGGAATCATCCAGGAAATACCGGTAAGGAGATGCCGTTTTATTTCCTGTCCAACAGTGATTTTTCTGGTGTTCATTATGATTACCCCGAAAAATTAGCTATTCAGGCACCCGCTAAAGAACTAGCGACTTTTTCCAGAAATTTAATGGGAGATTTAATAACGACCTCCGTTTTTACCCGAACGACGGGTTTACCCTTAAATCGTTCTTCGCCTGTTATTTTGATATCGATGGCCAGAATAACGACATCGGCTGCGGCTATCTCCTCGGGCGTTAATTCATTTTCAGTGCCAATGGTGCCTTGGGTTTCCACTTTAATGGCGTAATTTAAGGCGTTCGCACCCTTAATGAGTTTCTCGCGTGCGATATAGGTATGCGCAATACCGGCCGTGCAGGCGGCAACACAAACAATATTCATTTTGAGCCTCGTCTTATGTCGGAGTGACGGGAGCTGTTTCTGCATACTGACTAAACAGCCGAATAATTTTATGGGGATCGGATTCGTCGAGCAGTTGGGCAATCACCTCATCATCGGCCAGTGCACTGGCAACCTGAGACAGCAGGCGAATATGTGTCGTGTTCTGATCTTCCAGACGCACGGCAAAAAGAATAATGCAGCGGACCTGGCTACCGTCCAGCGTCTCCCAGGGAATATCCTGACGGGTGCGGCCAATCGCGAGCGTGGTCTGTTTGACGGCAGAGGATTTCCCATGAGGGATCGCAATATGGTTTTCAAAACCGGTCGATCCTTCCGCTTCGCGTAACCAGACATCGTGAATAAAATCCTGTTTATTGGTAATGGCCCCATCGGCATACAGCAACTCGGTTAATTCATTAATGGCTTCGTCTTTACTGGTTGCGGACATGTTTAACTTCACGCGATTGGCATTCAGTATTTTATTGATATCCATTGATCACACCTCATCTATAAAATTAAAAAACTAACGTTAGGCCGATAATCAGTGAGGGACGGCCTGATGCAATTGATTAGCGATAACTTTTTCGGTAACGCGCTTAATGTCATCGTCATTAAAAAAGGCGGAAACATAGACGACGGGAATGTGTTGCTCTTCCAGATGAATCGTGGAAATAATCAGCTCAATCTCTTCCTGTTGGCAAAATGCCTGCATATTACTGGCAGAGATTACGCCAACAATAATCCAGTCAGGAAACGCGCGCAGAATACGGTTTTTCAACAGATGTGATGTTCCTACGCCGCTGGAACACACCACCAGAATACGTTTATGGGCAATTTGTCGTTCCAGCGCGGCTTGAAAATGAATGGTCAAATAGCCGACTTCATCCTCAGCGACCGGTTTTAATTGAAACCGCTGGCAGACTTCGCTCATGGCTTGCTGCGTCATTTCATAAATATCGATAAACTCGCTTTTGATATCGTCTAGTAACGGGTTGCGAATATGTATTTGATATTTTAATCGGTTCAGTAACGGCTTGATGTGAATAAGTAGCCCTTCATGTAATAACTTATCTGTGCGCAAGTCGACATTAATTAAATCAGAAAATATCTGCGTCAAGGCGCGCGTGATTCTGCGTGATTCACCGTTAGAGAATTGATAACGCAGCAGTTGGTTATTTTCCCGCTCCTCCATCACAATGCCTGATGAAATAATATATTGGTAAATGAACCAGACTTCATCCGAAGGCAGCGTGCTCTCGACCCGCTGCTCTATTTGGCTCACCATATTTTGAGCGATGGAGAAGATGCGGTTATCAACCTGCTGATGCACCGATTCTTCCGCCATCACTAATGCTTTTCCCTGCGCAATGCGGTGCATCATAATTAAGGTATGGGTGAAAATGTTGATGTAATAAGGCTCGCCGAGCGGATAAGAAAGCTGCCGCTCCATGCTCTGTAACAGCGATTCGACGAAGGACACGTCTTCTTCACCGAAATAATGAATCAGCGCCTTATAGCTGCCGGGGTCGAGACGAGAATGGCTAAGCGGGCCGGGTTCTTTATGGTGCATCACGTCATTAATGAGCGAGGCCATCGCCTGACGCACCTGATTTTCACTGCCTTCAATGTGCGTGCCGCTCTGGCTGCGCACTAGCGACAGCCCCAGCGGATGTAGCCAGCTTTCGATGATTTTCAGATCGTTAACGATAGAAGCGCTGCTGATAAAATAGCGCTCAGACAGCTTACTGATGGATGTTTCATGAGGCGTATCGCTTAACAGCTGCGAGGCAATTTTGACGCGGCGAGCATTGTTGATTAGGGCATCGGTGTCCCCGTCGTCCACGACAATTTGCTGTTCCAGCAACGCGAGGTGTCGGTCGTCATCCGTTGTTAACATAATGCCCGCACCGACCTTTTTGTCTGGATAAATATTCCAGACAGAAAGGAAGGCTTCAACAAATTGCATATCACGATAGACCGTTTTTTCCGACACATCCAGGTAATGTGCAATATCTCTAACCGTTACGTATCCCTGGTGTTGTAACAGATATTTCAATAAACGGTTCTGGCGGGAGGTGAGTGGCTGCATCATATTACCCTCATTTGTCTTTAGATTTTCTGATGCTTATCGAATTGATAATTTTTTCTAAATAATTTCCTGTTTTATTTTCTCTTTTGGTTTATTTAAATAGGATGCTGTAGTGATTAATCTAGTCGTGATAGTCGATAGGGACAATACTAAATGCTGTCCGCTGAATAGGACAAAATTAAAACATGGCGTTGACTGAATAGTAATTGAGATCGCGATCACGTTATTTAAGTCCGACATTTTCATCGGCATATTCATTATTTAATGCTGTGAAAATAACGATGTTGGCGTAATTAAACGGGCCGTGGCGGGAAGAGCGTGTAGAGGAAAATAAAAGGCAAGAAAGCCGCGGTTCGCATTCTTGCCTGAATGGTGGCGATACCGAATGAGGCATCGCCTGTTCAATGACAGCGTGAGTGATGCGGATTAGAAATCCACATTCACACCCAGCTGGAAGGAACGGCCAGGTTGCACGGAGAGGGCGCGGTCATACTGCCCCTGCCGATCGTTGGTTTCAATCTGACGGCTGCTGAGATAATCCCAATATTTACGGTCAGTCAGGTTATACACGCCACCGTTGACTTTCACGTTCTTGCTAATGCGATAGTAGGCGGTCAGATCAACCATGCCATAGCCGGGAATCCGCATATATTCGGTATTTGAGGTGGCGACCGCGTTGCCAGCATTGGTATAGCTTTCGCGGCTGGTATCCTTCGCCTGCTTCCCTTTCTGGAAGGTCGACGTCAGGGCAGCACCGTAGCGCTGAGCAGGATCGTCGTAGGCGATACCTATCACGGCTTTCATTGGCGCGACGCTGTCGAGATCGACATAGCGGTCGCCGAGGTAGCGCGATTGCGATTGGCCCTTGGTGTAGCCAAACGCCAGCGTGGTGCTGAGCCCATCGACCGCTGGGAACCAGGTGCCTAGCTGTATTTTGCTGCTGATTTCGCCGCCGTAGATATAAGCCTTATCACGGTTTTCTGCCTGATATATCGTACTGATATTACTTGGAACGTTGGTAAATTTATCGGGGTTAGCGCTACGGCGGTAGCGGGTATTGGCGATAAAGTTCTTATACGTGTTGTAGAACAGCGCCGTACGGAAGGTGATTCCCTCTGTCGCTTCCCCTTTTAATCCCCACTCTACGTTGTTGCTGGTTTCCGTTTTGAGGTCGCTATTACCGATAAAGGCATACTGGAACGGCCCGGCAAAGTTGGAATCCAGGTTGGTGCTGCCGTAAAGCTGGCTGGCATCCGGGAACTGCGCGCCACGGCGGTACTGCACATAGGTCGTCAGCGTCGGCGTGATGTCGTAGAGGAAACTCAGAGACGGCAGAACTTGCGTATCACTGTTGGCTTTGCCGTACAGTCTGTTGACATCGGATTCACTGATGACACTGCCGTCACCACTCAGGCGAGTCGTATTAGCCGGTTTGGTACGCTGATGGATGGCGCGCACGGCAGGCACAACCGAGAAGGCGTGCCCCGCCAGATCCCACGTAGCGGTATCCTGCACAAAGCCTCCAACGGTATAGCTGTTGCTATCGGCTTCCGGCTGCATGATGTTGTTGGCACCCGTTTGGTTAGGCGACTGCCTGAACGGACGCTCTGTTTTGCTTTGGCTGGCGTTAAGGCCCCAACTGAACTCGTGGCGATCCCAGCTTTTCACCATATGGGTATCGAATCCATAAGTGGTGACATTGTAGTCGGAATAGACCCGGTGGCTATCTGCCGCCGCCATCCCTGTGGTTGCGGGCAGCCAGGTATTGTCGTGTGATTCGCTGTTTTGGAAGTAAATGCGGCTATCAACCAAATCGACCAACGTGTTGTTAACGGGCGTCCAGCGATCTTTCAGGCTGGCGGTCCAACGGCGTGTCTGGCTGCTCTGTTGCGCTGTGCCGTAAATGGTGTTGTTGCCGCTTGGCAGACTACCCCAGTAGTCATAATGGGTGTGGTTGGTTTTATGGTAATAATCCAGCGTACCGGTGAGCTGATGCTCGTCGTTAGCCTGCCAAATGCCGGACGCTAAAATGGCGTTAGAGTGCCAGTTGGCGGGGTAAGCGGCGATCTCGTCGCTGTTATTACGTGTTTGCTGGCCGTCACGGCGGCTAAATACGACCACACCGCGCAGTTCGTCATCACCGCCTGCTGCCGTGATGCCATTGTGCCAACCGTGGTTGGCGGAGTCGTAGTCGCTCTGAAAACCGAAGTAGTCTTGCTTGCCTGCTTTCAGATAGTCATCGGCAGATTTGGGGCGAAAGGAGACGCTGCCTCCGAGTGCGTTGACCGTATTTTCTGCGGAGGTAACGCCCGACTCAATATCGACGCTGCTGTACAGGTAAGGGTCGATATAGTCGCGTCCCATCCCGAAGGTATTGAATCCGGCACGGCTGGCGTAGCTGCGGCCCGTGGCATTGGGCAGGGCGATACCATCGGTATCGATCGCAACACGGTTACTTTCAATGCCGCGAATGTTGTAGCCCGTGTAACCGCCGCGGTCGAAGCCGCTTTTCCCTGTATTACTGCCGCCGCTGGACCCGGTTGCGCTCACCAGGGGTTGATAACGCATGATCGTGCCGAAATTGTTGCCGCCTTCTCTTTGCATATCTGCGGCAGTCAGCGTCGTACTTGAACCGGCTTTTTTCTCGACTTTTGGCGAGTGAACCGTCATCACATCGTCAGTCTGTCCCGTTTTCGCCGCCGAATCGTCTTGGTTCTTCACGTTGAGTGCGTTGTTACCTGTGGTGCTATCCGCTGCCATGCTATTCAGCGCGACGCCAGTCAAGATGCCGGTGAGAAGAATTTTATTTAAATTCTTGTTAATTAACATAATGATACTCTGCTATAAGGTTGTTCTGGCCAGCGGCGTTGGGGAAACATGGCGTGCTGGTCGCTAACGTCTGCAAGGGAAATGCAAAACGGCGAATAACATTAATTATCATGTGGTAATGATAATTATTATCAATATGCTAAGCATTATCATCTGATGTTGCAACGATGATGAATAATTCTTAATGAAACGGTATGTTTGCTATCAAAACGGAAGCGACGGGCGATGAATCAATGAGGCGTAATGACATTACCGACTTACGAAACTGACTGCTCTGAGGGTTGATAGGGTATTTATATAGATGAAAATCTCTGCACTTAGGTCGAAGGCTCGGCGTAACACGCTTGAGGTTGAGCATATTCTTGCCGCAGCGAAAGCGCGTGTGCCAGGGTTACGCGATGAACTTAATCGGCTGTCCGATGAATTTGGCTGGTCTCACTCACCCTATTTGCCCGACGGCACACATGTTGTTCCGTTAGCGAAATGGGCTGAAATTGCAGGTGCTTATGCAGAAGAAGGAACTGACGCTCTCGGCGTCTTGGCGGCCGAACCTGACAATGCCGCGTATGTGATTGGCCTGCTTGAAGAACTTCGATCACACGCGGCGGTGAATGCATTGATGGCTTTCTTTGCTGGCGTCATGCAGGCACCTGAGTTAGCGCCCGAAACGGCATGGCGTCTTACTTCTACCTTTAACTTACTCCTGAGCATCAAAGACGGCGTTGTGGCGACGGACGAGCAGGCTGCGGCGGTGCGCGCTTTCCTGATGCGGCTGTTACCGCTGGCAACGTCGGAACACCAGACCTTCCTGATATTCTGTGCGCTCCGTGGCGTTGGCGATTCATCGTCTCTGGAACGGTTGTCAAACCATCGCGATCTGGTTTCACCGTATGAAACGATAAGGACGAGTACAATACGCGCTATTCGTCAGCGGCTGAAAAATCAACGCTGACTTTATTCTTTTACCACAATGACGAGATGACTAACGATGTCGATTGAAATCCCCAAATCCGTACTTCCATTGTTTCACGCAGCAGGCTGGCCACGTGCCGAAACGCAATCAATTCCGCCGTTTGTGCCTGAGAATCATCCGGCCTCTGCCATCCTGCTCACGTTCAGCGGGCTGACGGTTGGGGAGTGCGATGCAGGAGAAGAGTGTGCCACCAGCGATATCGTTTTTGGCGGCAAGGAAGGTTTGCAGCAGGATGAAACGCTGCTGGAATGGCAACGTATTCTGGACACAACGTTGATTCTTGTCGGCGAAACCCATCATGCGCACGGTGCTCTGCTGATGGATAACGTGGGAGTCTGCTACGGCATGAGCTTTGTAGATGATTCATTCTGGTTTGAAGGTGCGTCTTTCGGTGTCGCCGTTGAACGTATTCTGCTTGGCCGCAGGGGGAAAGAGATGCGGCGGCCAGACTAGCCGTCAATTTCCATCTATGGTGAAACGATTACCGCCGATCATCCGAGCGTTCATCGCTACCGCTAACGACTTTCTCCGGCAGCCGTCGGATTCACACCGATCATCGTCCGGGGTGATGATTTTCTGAGACGACAGCGTTCCCTGTAGCGTGATTGGCTGCGAATGGTTCCCTGTGACATCACCTCATCAGATAAGGTACTATTCCCGCCAAACATACCGCCGCTATGGCGTGCCGGAAAGCGTAACCATCGCGCCGCGATGTGAGGGAAGTGAGATAAATGAGTGAGATGACTCATGACGGCGCAGAAAGCCTTGCGCTGCGCACGTTTACCGAAAATGCATACCTAAATTATTCCATGTACGTCATCATGGACAGGGCATTGCCGTTCATTGGCGATGGCCTGAAGCCTGTGCAGCGTCGCATCGTGTATGCGATGTCCGAGCTGGGATTGAATGCCAGCGCCAAGTTTAAAAAATCCGCCCGTACCGTGGGTGACGTGCTGGGTAAATACCACCCGCACGGCGACAGCGCCTGCTATGAAGCGATGGTGCTGATGGCGCAGCCGTTCTCTTATCGCTATCCGCTGGTGGATGGTCAAGGGAACTGGGGGGCGCCGGACGATCCGAAATCCTTCGCCGCCATGCGTTATACCGAATCGCGGCTGTCTAAATATGCGGAACTGCTGCTGTCCGAACTCGGGCAGGGCACGGTCGATTACACCCCGAACTTTGACGGCACGATGCAAGAGCCGAAGATGCTGCCTGCGCGTCTGCCTAATATTCTGCTGAACGGCACCACCGGGATCGCCGTCGGCATGGCCACGGACATACCGCCGCACAACGTGCGTGAAGTCGCCGCCGCCGCCGTGATGCTGCTGGAAAATCCGAAGGCCTCGCTGGAAGAGTTATTGCAGCATGTTCAAGGGCCGGATTTCCCGACGGAAGCCGAAATCATCACGCCACGCGATGAAGTGCGCAAACTCTACCAGAATGGCCGTGGTTCCGTGCGTATGCGCGCGGTGTGGAAGAAAGAAGACGGTGATGTCGTGATTACCGCGCTGCCACATCAGGTTTCCGGTGCCAAAGTGCTGGAGCAGATTGCCAGCCAGATGCGTGCGAAGAAGCTGCCGATGGTCGAAGACCTGCGTGATGAATCCGATCACGAGAATCCAACCCGTCTGGTGCTGGTGCCGCGCTCGAACCGGATCGATATGGATCAGGTGATGAACCACCTGTTCGCCACGACCGATCTGGAAAAAAGCTATCGCGTTAACATGAACATGATCGGTCTGGATGGTCGTCCTAGCGTGAAAGGGCTGGTCGAGATCCTGAGCGAATGGCTGGTCTTCCGTCGTGACACCGTGTGTCGCCGCCTGAACTACCGTCTGGAAAAAGTGCTCAAGCGCCTGCATATCCTTGAAGGTTTGCTGATCGCGTTCCTGAATATTGATGAAGTCATTCATATCATCCGCACGGAAGATGAGCCGAAGCCCGTTCTGATGCGCCAGTTCAGCCTGAGTGAAACACAGGCCGAAGCGATCCTGGAGCTGAAATTACGTCATTTGGCCAAGCTGGAAGAGGTGAAAATCCGCGGTGAGCAGGGTGATTTGGCAAAAGAGCGCGATCAGCTTCAAGCACTGTTGGCGTCAGACCGTAAGCTCAGCAACCTGATTAAGAAAGAAATTCAGTCCGATGCGCAAGCCTATGGTGACGATCGTCGTTCTCCGCTGCGTGAGCGTGGCGAAGCGAAAGCGATGAGCGAGCACGACTTTGTGCCGTCCGAACCGGTTACCATTGTGCTGTCGGAAATGGGCTGGGTACGTAGCGCGAAAGGGCATGATATCGATCCTGCCGGACTGAGTTATAAAGCGGGCGATAGCTTCCGTGCCGCTGCGAAAGGCAAGAGCAATCAGCCCGTGGTGTTCATTGACTCCACTGGCCGCAGCTATGCGCTGGATCCGATCACGCTGCCTTCTGCACGCGGTCAGGGTGAGCCGCTGACGGGCAAACTCACGCCGCCGCCGGGCGCGACGATTGAACAGGTGCTGATGGCCGCAGACGATCAGCCGCTGCTGATGGCATCCGATGCAGGCTACGGCTTCGTGTGTACCTTCAACGATCTGGTCGCGCGTAACCGCGCGGGTAAAGCGATTATTACGCTGCCGGATAACGCGAAGGCGCTGGCACCGATCGAGATTAACGGCGACGACAACCTGCTGATGGCGATCACCGCCGCAGGCAGAATGCTACTGTTCCCTGTCTCCGACCTGCCACAGCTGTCGAAAGGCAAGGGCAACAAGATTGTGTCCATCTCCTCGGCTGATTTTGCGGAAGGTAAAGACCGCCTGACCTGGCTGTATCTGCTGCCACCACAGGCTTCAGTCACGCTGTACTTCGGTAAGCGTAAGCTGGTGCTGCGTCCAAACGAGCTTCAGAAGTATCAGGGCGAGCGTGGGCGGAAAGGCACGTTGCTGCGTGGGCTACAGCGCATCGACCGAATTGAGGTGGATGCACCGCAGCAAATTAGCACCGGCAGCAGCGAAGAATAACGCCTCCGTATTGTCTTGTGCATGTTGAGAAAGGCGGTGTCATACCGCCTTTCTTTAGTTTCCAGTTGCCATCCTGCCGCAAATTGAATCACCGTGTGTTTTAGCGCGGAATCGCTATACTAGCGGCGGCTGTCGGCTAATGAGGTTGCTATGTTATCCATTTTGCGTTTTTTTATTGTCATTATATTTTCGATTTTGATCTGTATTTTTGGCTTGTTTTACTGCCTGTTCAGCCCTCGAAATCCCCGCCATGTCGCGACCTTCGGCCATCTTTTTGGTCGCTTGTCCGTGGTGTTTGGCCTGAAAGTAGAAATGCGGATACCGGAAGAAGCTGCGCATTACGGCAACTGCATCTATATCGCGAATCATCAGAACAACTACGATATGGTCACGGTATCTAGCGCGGTTCAGCCTCGTACCGTTACTGTAGGCAAGAAAAGCCTGCTGTGGATCCCGTTCTTCGGGCCACTGTATTGGCTGACGGGTAACTTGCTGATTGACCGTGAAAACCGCGCTAAAGCGCATGGCACCATTGCCCAGGTTGTGAAGCATATTAAAGAACGCAACACGTCTATCTGGATGTTCCCCGAAGGTACGCGCAGCCGTGGACGCGGCCTGATGCCCTTCAAAACCGGTGCCTTTCATGCCGCGATTAGCGCAGACGTGCCGGTTGTGCCGATTTGCGTTTCTACGACCAGCAATAAGGTGAAGTTGAACCGCTGGAATAACGGACTCGTTATCGTAGAAATGTTGCCACCCATCGATACCCGCGCATATACCAAAGAGCAGGTTCGCGAGCTGGCTGCACATTGCCATGATGTGATGGCTGCCAAGATTGCGGAACTGGATGCGGAAGTCGCGGCGCGCGAAGCAGCAGACAAAAAATAAAATTATCCCATCGAGTTACTCTATTATTTCTTCCGATTGTCTATTCAAGAACGAATCGGAAGATAAACTTTGCTTACGGTTTATTGGATTTACGGAGTCATTATGTCACTCAGCCGACGTCAGTTTATTCAGGCATCGGGCATTGCATTATGTGCGGGTATGACGCCACTGGCAGCTAAAGCCAGTGGGAATCCCGGCGCATTGCCGATACCGCCATTACTGGAGTCGCGCCGAGGCCAGCCTCTTTTTCTGACCATGCAGCGTGCTCATTGGGCATTCTCCGGTGACCGTAAGACCTCCATTTGGGGAATCAATGGCCGCTATTTAGGGCCGACGGTGCGAGTGTATGACGGCGACGACGTTAAGCTGATTTACAGTAACCGCCTGAATGAGCCTGTCGCGATGACGATCGGCGGGTTGCAGGTGCCGGGGCCGCTGATGGGTGGCGCGGCTCGTATCATTTCTCCAGGAAACGACTGGTCACCGGTGTTGCCCGTTCGTCAGCCCGCGGCGACCTGCTGGTATCATGCGAATACGCCGAACCGCATGGCCCCGCATATCTATAACGGGCTGGCTGGGCTATGGCTGGTGGAAGACAGCACCAGTAAATCCCTACCGCTTCCCAATCACTACGGTGTCGATGATTTCCCGTTGATTATTCAGGATAAACGACTGGATAACTTTGGTGTCCCTCTCTATAACCCGCCTTCTAACGGTGGGTTCGTGGGGGACTCGCTGCTCGTCAACGGCGTGCAAAATCCCTTTGTTGAAGTGTCCCGTGGTTGGGTTCGCCTGAGACTGTTGAACGCCTCGAACTCCCGGCGTTACGTGATGCGGTTGAGCGATGGGCGAGCGATGCATGTGATCGCCAGCGATCAAGGGCTGCTACCGGCACCGATGGCGGTGAACCAGCTTTCTCTCGCACCCGGCGAACGGCGCGAAATTCTGGTCGACATGTCGCAAGGCGAAGAAGTTACGCTAACGGCAGGTGAGTCGGCTGGGATTATGGATCGTCTGCGCGGGCTGTTTGAGCCTTCCAGCATCCTGATTTCGACTCAAATACTTACGCTGAAGCCGACGGGGCTGTTGCCATTAGTCACGGATAACCTGCCGATGCGTTTGCTGGCCGACAACATCATTGAAGGCAGCATCAGCCGCACGCGCGAATTCCGTCTGGGTGACAGTTTGCCCGGCATCAACGGCGCGATGTGGGACATGACGCGTGCCGATGTACAAACCCAGCTTGGTCGCTGTGAGCGCTGGATTATCCACGCCGACACGGCGCAGGCCTTCCACATTCAGGGCGTCAAGTTCCTGGTGCGCAGCGCGAATGGTAGACCACCGGCGGTGGAAGACAGCGGCTGGAAAGATACGGTGTGGGTGGATAACGATGTCGAGCTGCTGGTTTATTTCACGCAGCCTTCCTCACTGGCGTTCCCTTTCCTGTATTACAGCCAGACGTTGGAACTGGCCGATCGCGGCTCGACGGGACAGCTCATCGTACAGTCTGCGATGTAAACCAACCTATAGCCTGCCAGCTTCTCCGCGTGACCTCTCCGCCGTGACAAATGTGACGGCTGCCGCGTCTGACGCGCCGCTCGCTCGTCAGACGGCAACGCTTCCGAGACTTATCTGTTTCTTAATGTGATCCACCTCTATTCAGACAAACCAAAATTAAAGATGCTAAGCCGTGCGGACGATACCTTATATATTGATGTTGCTATTAATTAAGGGTGAATTGCGTTTTGCGTCGCGTGCTGTTTCGGGTCTGATTCGTGCTAAAAGAACATCTTTTATTACAACAATGTCAAAGTCCGAACGTTTCGTTTCGCCATGAAATCAGGTTCACTTTCTGTTTTAACCTGTACGTAGCCAGAACGCTGCGTCACTAAAAGGGCTGCACTATGCGGGAATTACTGCTTTGGGTCAGAGATCAGCTGGCTGGAGCGCCGTCGGCGCCTCGCTACATGCAGCTCGCGTCGTTGCTTGAATCAGAAATCAGCCGTCGTAAGACGTTATCCGGCCAGTTCTTACCCGCCGAAAGACTGATTGCGCAGCAGTTGGGATTATCGCGCGTAACGGTTTCCCGTTCCCTGTCACTGCTGGAAGAAAAAGGGCTGATTGTGCGCCAGCAAGGGGTGGGAACCCGCGTGGCTCAACGGCTTAACTACGCGTTGAGCGCCGAGGATGAAGGGTTCACCGCGCTGATATTGAAACAAGGCGGCGTCGCTGGCAGCCTCTGGTTAGAAAAAGCAATACAGGTTCCACCCGCCGCCATCGCCGCGAAAATGTCTCTGCCGGAAGGCGAGGCCGTCACCTATCTGCGACGCGTCCGGCTCAGCAATGGCGAACCCGTTTCGCTGGAAACCACCTGGATACCGCAAGAATTCCTACCTGATCCCGAAGCGCTTGAGCAGTCTCTCTATCAATATTGGATGACGCGTGGCATCACGCCGGACAAAAAACGCTATCGTTTCAAAGCGATTGCCTATACGGCAGAAATCGCTGCGCTTCTTGGTATCGCGGCGGAGGCTCCAGCGCTGTATTGCGAACTGCATGTTTATAACGAACGGGGTGAACTGCTGGAATACAGCGAAGCACATTGCCGTAGTGATGTGTATGAGATTCAGTTTGCTGATTAGGATAAGAAGAAAAATGCCAGCCCGGTGAAGGCTGGCATCGAAGGCAGATTAGTCGTTTCTCGGTTCGTCAGGGTCTGATCCCAGACGTTTCCCGGAGTCCAGCTTGGCAATTTCACTGAGCTCGTCTTTATCCAGGCGGAAATCAAACACCTCGAAGTTTTCCTTGATACGCGATGGCGTGACCGATTTAGGAATCACCACCAGCCCACTGTCCAGATGCCAGCGGATCACGATCTGTGCCGGCGTTTTGCCGTATTTTGTCGCCAGTTTACGGATAATCGGATGGTCGAAGACGCCTTCGCCGCCCTGCGCCAGCGGGCTCCAGGATTCTGTCTGGATATGGTGGGTAGCATTCCAGGCGTGGAGCTGTCTTTGCTGAAGAAGAGGGTGTAGCTCGACCTGATCGATGACCGGCAGTACGCCTGTTTCTTCTTTTAGCCGCTGTAAGTGGTGAATATGGAAATTACTGACGCCGATACTTTTCGCCAGACCCTGTTCCTGGAGTTTGATGAGTCCGCGCCAGGCATCCACGAAGGTGTTCTGTTGCGGGAGCGGCCAGTGAATCAGGTAGAGATCGATATAATCTAACCGAAGTTTTCTCAGGCTCTCTTCCAGCGCTTTTTGGGGATCGGTGTGATCGCCATTCCAGAGCTTAGTGGTGATGAACACCTCTTCACGCGGCAAGTTCGCGGAACTCAGTGCCTGACCAACGGCCTCCTCGTTCTTATAAATCGCGGCGGTATCGATCGCCCGATAACCGATGGACAATGCTTCAGTCACGGCGATCACCGTGTCCTCACTGCTTGCTCGCCAGACACCAAGGCCCAACTGGGGCATGATATTGCCGTCCGCCAGCTTAACTTTCGGTTGCGTCATCTCATTCTCCTTTTATATCCGTTAATCCATAAAAGTATCATAGGGTTAACTGGATGGGCGACCTGTTCATATCACGAAAATAGGGCAACGTGATCCCTCTCAGGAACAGGCATATGATTTCATTCTAGTAGAAAAATTCGTCGGCTATACATTGCATGATGATAAAGGGAGCCGATTGGCTCCCTTTAACAGACACAGCATTGAGGGTATATCATCTGATATAGGCGTGGTTTAAACGATAGCGTTTTCTCCTGTCACTCGAATGATTTGGGTCAGAGGCGCTTAACGCGCCGCCTCGTAAATCTTCTGGCTTTCTTCCAGCGTGATGTCGCGATGCTCGCCCAGAGCCGTCAGGCCGTGCTCGCTGAGTTTGGCCACCATTGTCGGAATGGAGCTGCCATCCAACTGATAGTCAGACAGGCGGGTCGGCACGCCCATTGTCTCGAAGAAGTCACGCGTAGCGGCAATCGCGCCGTCGATGCGTTGATCTTCGCTACCGTCACGCAGGTTCCAGACGCGCTCAGCGTATTGCAGCAGCTTGTCGCGCTTCTGGGCTTTTCTTGCCGCCAGCATGGCGGGCAGAACGATAGCCAGCGTCTGGGCATGGTCAAGGCCGTGCAGCGCCGTTAATTCGTGTCCCAGCATGTGGGTTGACCAGTCCTGTGGCACGCCTGCGCCAATCAGGCCGTTCAACGCCATGGTGGCGCTCCACATCACATTGGCTCTGACCTTGTAGTTCTCCGGTTCAGCCAGTGCGCGCGGGCCTTCTTCAACCAGCGTCAGCAGTAAACCTTCCGCAAAACGGTCCTGTACTTTGGCATCGACGGAATACGTCAGGTATTGCTCAACGGTGTGAACGAAGGCATCGACTACGCCGTTCGCGATCTGGCGAGCGGGCAGGGTGTAGGTTACGACCGGATCGAGCACGGCGAACAGCGGCTGCGTGTGGCGTGAGCGGAAAGCGAGCTTATCGTTGGTCGATTTACGCGTGATGACCGCACCATTGTTGGATTCCGAACCGGTCGCAGGCAGGGTGAGCACAGCCGCCATCGCAACGCCGCGATCGATTTCTGCGCCACCGGTTTGCAGAATATGCCACGGGTCTTGCGCGGCCTGATAATCTGCGGCGGCAGCGATAAATTTCGTGCCGTCGACGACAGATCCACCGCCAACTGCCAGCAGGAAGTCAATCTTCTCCGCCCGAACGACCTCGACGGCTTTCATCAGCGTTTCGTAAGTCGGGTTCGGCTCAATGCCGGAAAATTCGCGGACATTGCGGCCTTGTAAGGCGCGATAGACCTGATCCAGCACGCCATTGTGCTTCACGCTGCCGCCGCCGTAGGTGATGAGGATACGGGCATCGGCAGGAATTTCTTTGCCTAATTCAGCAATCTGGCCTTCGCCAAACAAAATCTTGGTAGGGGTATGGAGTGTGAAATTTAGCATAGGTTATTTGTCCAGTTTAAAGCCCTGTTGGAGGATCGCGGGCAAGACTTTCGGGAAGTAAATGTGCTGATAGTAGCTGGCGGTGTTATCACCCCAGTTGTCGCCGTCTGTGCGGCTGGTTTGCTGCCAGTGTGCCACCAGCGTTTGGTTATATTGCTCAATCGCCGCAGGCAGAACGTCCTGATGATAGGTTTCATCATGGCGGAAGGAATTCAGCGGCAGGCGCGGTTTCTGATGCGCCGGGGTATCCACGTAGCCGATCGCGACGCCTGCAACGGGGAACGTCAGTTCAGGCAGTTCCAGAAAGTCGATCATCGCCTGTGGGTCGCGACGAATACCGCCAATTGGGACGATGCCCAGTCCAAACGAGCGTGCGGCGGCCATCAGCGTGCCGAGCGCGATGCCGACATCCGTTGTGCCGGAAATCAGGCTTTCGAGGCTTTCATGCGCGTGCTGTTGCTTGTCGCTCATGGCAATCCCGACCTGCGTTTTATGCATGTCCAGCACCACGGTAATGAAGACCGGTGCCTGGGCAATCCACGGCTGGCCGCCAGCCAATTCGGCAATGTGCGCTTTGCGTTGCGGGTCGCGGGTGACGATGAGCGAGACCTGTTGAGAGTTCACGGAGGTTGGTGCCAGATGCGCGGACTGAATAATGGCATCCAGCACGTCATCGGGAATCGCTTTATCAAGATAGCTACGTTCACTGCGGTGTGAGGTGAACAGCTCAATCGTTTTATTCATGTCTTTTCCCGTGGGATGAGGGGATGGCGGTATGCTCAATATTGTCATCAACCTACGTAAGACGTTCAATGCACATTTCTGTCTGGTTGTTGCCTATTTCTCCAAAATATAGGAGAAAAGGGTGATAATAGTTCGCAGGTATGTCATTTTGTTTCTTCTGTCAGGAGAGGGGCTTCGGACAGGAAAAGCGAACCCGTAGCGAGAGAACACCATTTTGACGCAAACCCAATGCATGTTGACGGAAAGCCAAGGCGAGCGGCTTGTTCAGAAAACAATAGTTCAGGAGCCAGCAGAACAGACGGTGCGGCAGCGTATTGTGCAGCAGGCAATACGCTGTTCAACCAAAAGCTGGGCTACGCCTTCGCTCGTCCCGCAGGTCAGAATTCTTTATACGGAACAGCACCATCCGCGTGTGCCGGTGATGTATGAGCCGACGATCGTCATCATTTTTCAGGGCCAAAAGATTGGTTATCTGGGCGGGAAAACGTTCCAGTATGACCCGGAAAACTACCTGTTGATGACCGTGCCGCTGCCGTTCGAATGTGAAACGATAGCCAGCGTTGAACACCCGCTGGTGGGGATGGCGATCCGTATTGATATCCAGATGCTTCAGGATTTGCTGATCGACATCGGTGATGACGACAGTGCGATCCGCCCCTGTGCCTGCACGTGTGGAGTGAACAGCGTGCCGTTGACCAATGAGATTCTGTGCGCCGTTGAACGGCTGCTGGATGCGATGGATAACCCGCGTGATGCCCGCGTGCTGGGCCCGGCGATTGTGCGCGAGATTATCTATCATATGCTCTGCGGTGAACGCGGTGCGGCGTTACAGGCGCTGGTGAATCGGCATACGCACTTCAGCCAGATTGCCAAGTCTCTGCGACGTATTGAAAACCACTATGCCGATAGCCTGAATGTGGAACAGCTGGCGGCTGAAGTGAACATGAGCGTCTCGGCGTTTCATCACAACTTCAAAGCCGTCACCAACACATCACCGTTGCAGTACCTGAAATCCTATCGCTTGCATAAAGCGCGTGTGCTGATGATCAGCGAGGGGCTGAGAGCGGGCGTTGCGGCGGCTCGCGTCGGGTATGAGAGCGTGTCGCAGTTTAGCCGGGAATTTAAGCGCTATTTCGGCGCGACGCCGAGCGATGAAGTCACGAGAGTAAAGGCCAGTAACCTGGCGGTTGAGGAAAGCTGAAGACGTGAAGAAAGCGTGCCGTTGCCCGATTAGGCGACCGCACGTTTTTTGCGCCACACCATGACAGCCATGCCAATCAGGCCGCTAACCAGCAAAATAATCGGGAGCAGGATCAGCGCGGTCATCACCTGATCTTCATAGCGTTTGACCAGCGGAATGTGGCTGAGCGCATAGCCGAGCGTGACAATCCCCCCGACCCACAGCAGCCCGCTGAGCCAGTTGAAAATCTGAAAACGTGTATTGTTTAACCCGGAAATGCCCGCCATCGTTGGCAGCAGCGTGCGGATGAACGCTAAAAAGCGGCCAACCAGCAGCGCCATCAGGCCGTGGCGGTGAAACAAGTTATGAGCACGCTGGTGGTAATGGGCAGGAAGCTGCAACAGCCAACCTTTTACCAAGCGCGTATCACTCAGCCAGCGCCCTTGAAGGTAGCTGAGCCAGCAGCCGAGGCTGGCGGCGATGGTGAGCAGAATCATGGTAGGGAAAAAGCTCATCACGCCTTTGGCAATCATGGCACCCGTGAGCAGCAACAGGCTATCGCCAGGCAGAAAAGAGGCAGGGAGCAGGCCGTTCTCCAGAAACAGTGTCGTGAACAGAATGCCGTAAACCACCCAAACAACGTGGGGATCGGCCAGTGCACTAAAATCCTGCTGCCAGAGCGCCTGAATAATGTCGTGAACCACACTCATATTACTTCCCGCCAGTGACGATATTCACTATCTCTCAGGCTGCGGCGTGGGACGCTGGGCTACCTGAAATCTACTGCTTATCAAGCCCTAAAATCGGTATGGGCAAAACGCCTTGCCGCATAATGAGAATGCGACAGGGCTTAATGCTTAATTTTGGTTAAGGTAACGCGGTTTTTGGTAAGCGTTGACTCATTATTATCATAACGCATTACCCACCGCGCCGCAGGGGAAATCAAGACGCGGCGGCTTTATGGCCGTCACACTTTCTCTATTTTGTTTCCTACCTGTATTTATTTCCTGTCGTTTGGCTAACTGAGCCCACTGACGACTTGCCAGACTAAGCGCTCAGTCTGCTGAAACCCGCGGCCAGATCGTCAATCAGATCGTCACTGTCTTCAAGTCCAATATGTAACCGAATAAGAGTGCCGGTAAAATCCACGCCGCCAGCAGGGCGGATGGCAGCCAGATCTTCCGGCTGATTCGCCAAAATTAGCGATTCAAAGCCGCCCCAGGAGTACGCCATGCTGAAGTGCTCAAAGTTGTCCAGATAGTGCGCCAACGCTTCTTTGCTCAATTTCTCTTTCAACACAAAGGAGAACAAGCCGTTGCAGCCCTTAAAGTCGCGGACATAGAATTCATGCCCTTTGCACTCTGGTAAGGCAGGGTGGTTAACCACCGCGACTTCGGGTTGCTCCGACAGCCATTTCGCAATGCGGATGCTGCTTTCCTGATGCTGTTTGAGTCTCACGCCCAATGTGCGCAGGCCACGGCTGGCGAGATAAGCGGTATCGGCATCAACCATTTGTCCCATCAGGTAAGAGTGTTCACGCAGCTGTGCCCAGCAGCGTTCGTTAGCAACTGCCGTGCCTATCATGGCATCGGAATGGCCGACGATATATTTGGTGGCGGACTGAATGGAGATATCAATATCAAAGTCGAATGCTCTGAATAAAATGCCTGCCGCCCAGGTATTATCAATCATGACAATAATATCGGGATTGATACGGCGCACAGCTTGTACGATGGCTGGCACATCGTGTACTTCCATCGTGATGGAGCCGGGCGATTCGAGAAAGACCACTTTGGTATTAGGCTGGATCAGCTCGGCAATATCGGCACCGATCAGCGGGTTAAAGTAGGTGGTGCTAACGTTCATTTTGCTGAGGACTTTATTGCAGAAACCCTGCGTGGGTTCATAGGCCGAACCGGTCACCAGCACATGATCGCCTGCTGAGACGAAAGAAAGAATGGCGTTAGAGATAGCTGCTGCACCGCACGGGTACAACACACAGCCCGCGCCGCCTTCCAGTTCAACCATCGCTTCCTGAAACGAAAAGTGGGTCAGCGTACCGCGGCGGCCATAGAACAGCGCCCCCTTTGCTCGGTTAATCGTGGCGTTTTTTTTGTCCTGCACGGTATCGAATACCAGAGAGGACGCGCGCTGAATAACGGGGTTGACGGAGCCGTGGGTGAATTTCTTGCTGCGTCCTGCGGCGACTAATGCTGTTGCCGTTTTTTTGCTTGTCATAACCACTATCACCTTTTCTGTTCAGTTCTGCCGGATGACTCACTACGCCGACGATTCCCCACGGCGAACGCGGAGGGAATGGCGGGGCGGGGCATGATTGGATTTATAAGCGTTCGATTGATGAGGTCTACGTTATCACGGCTTGGGCGGCGTGTGGGCGGGTTTTGTCACCGCGGAAAAATGCTCCGCACTGCTGGCATTCCCGTGGAGAACGGGCTTTCTGCCCGTTTTGTGGTGAGAAGGTCGGAAGTAGGTGAAAATATTTCAGGTCAGAAAATGCAGGGAAAGCGCCATGTTCTTCTGCATTGCTGCGAACAACATGGCGCAATTGGGCGTGCGTTAACCCGTATGGACGCCAAAGAACTTAGGCAGCCAGAGCGAGATGGCCGGAATATAGGTGACCAGCATCAGCACAAAGAAGAGCGCGCAGTAGAAGGGCAGCATCGCTTTAACGACCTGTTCTATTTTCTGCTTACTCACCGCACTGGCGACGAAAAGCACCGACCCCACCGGCGGTGTAATCAGGCCGATCCCAAGGTTCACCAGCATGATCATGCCGAAATGCACCGGATCGATGCCGAGCGAGAGGGCGACGGGCAGCAGAACGGGCGTCAGGATCAGGATCAGCGGTGCCATGTCCATCAGCGTGCCAAGTAGCAGCAGCATGATGTTAATCCACATCAGGATGACGTACTTGTTATCCGAAATGGAGGTGAAAAACTCGGTAATGCGGCTCGGCAGCTGCATGTAGGTCATGATGGCACCGAACGCGGCGGCGAAGCCGATCAGGATCATCACGATCGTGACGGTTTTTACCGTGCGGTACATCAGCTTGGGCAGTTCTGACCACTTATAGTCTTTGTAGATAAACATGGTCACGAAGAAGGACCATAGGCAGGCGATGGCCGCAGACTCAGTTGCGGTGAAAATGCCGGACAGAATCCCGCCCATGATGATGACCACCGTCATCAATCCCCACAGGGTATCGACAAAGATTTTCAGCGCCTGACGGAACGGTACGCGTTCGCCTTTTGGATAGCCCCGACGATGTGCGAAGCCGACGCACATCACCATCAGCGTTAGGCTGAGCAGCAGGCCAGGCAGGATCCCCGCAATGAACAGCGAAGCAATGGAAACCGTACCGCCGGTTGCCAGCGAGTAGATCACGGAGTTGTGGCTCGGCGGTGTCAAAATCGCCTGCACGGAGCCGCTGGCGGTGACGGCGGCGGAGAAGTCGCGCGGATAACCTTTCTTCTCCATTTCTGGGATCATCACCGAACCGATAGAAGCCGTGTCCGCTACGGAAGAGCCGGATATCGCACCAAAAAATGTCGAGGCGACGATGTTAACCAGCGATAAGCCGCCGCGAATAAAACCGACAAAAATATACGCGAAGCTGACCAGCCGACGAGCGATACCGCCTTCGGCCATAATCGCCCCAGCCAGAATAAAGAAAGGGATCGCCAGCAGCGAAAATTTGTTCACGCCGTTGGTAATCTGAATCATGACGGCCTCAAGCGGCAGATCGATCCAGAACGCGCCAGCAATCGCGCTCAGCCCTACCGCGTAGGCGACGGGAACGCCGACCGCCAGCAGCACGGCCAGTGTGGCAATAAGAATAAATGCATCCATGGTATTGGCTCCGAATTAAGCACTGCCAAGCATTACCACAGGGCGTTTATCCTGCGGGCCGAAGAACATTTTTTCGATGATGAACAGCACGGTGATGAATGAGCCAATAGGCAGCGGCAAATAACTTTCACCTGCGGTTAATAATGGAAACTCCGCGACGGGCTGTTCCCATAATTCCATGCAGAGCACGGTGCTGTAATAGAGAATAAACAGGCTGATTAACAGCATCAGGAGATTCGCAAGATGAACGCAAACCTTCTTACCGGCCTCTGGCAATCTGTCGGTCAACATACTGACGGAAATATGTGAGTTGGAACGGTAACTGACTGCGGCACCGACAAAAGTAAACGTCACCATACAAATAATAGAAATGGGTTCTGGCCAGGATAATGCGGCATTTAAAACATAGCGTGCGAATATGCCGACAGGAATAACAAGCGTCATAATTAATAACGCCAGACCAGAAACCCACATGGCAATACGATAGAGTACATCCATGCTGGAAAGATAAGACTGTGCCATTTGTCCACCTATACTCACTTCGCTGGGTGATAAGCAAAGGATCATTGTTGATATCAGGCTATTAATGGTGGCGGATAAATAGCAGGCTATTTATCCGCTGAGATGAGGTACTGATTATTGGACGTCAGCGACGGCTTTAATCAGATCCTGATATTTGGCACCAAACTGATCGCGGACGGGCTGCGTGGCTTTGAAATAGTACTCGGTATCAATTTCATGGAACTGAACGCCACCGGCTTTCATTTTATCCAGAGATTGCTGAGTATATTCATTCCACAGCACGCGCTGTTCTTGCTGCGCTTCTTTCGCTAGCTTCAGGATAAGATCCTGATCCTCTTTAGAAAGTTTGTCCCATTTGGTTTTGGAATACAGGAACAGCTCAGGAATAATGAAGTGGCGGCTCCAGGTATAGTTTTTCACGACAGGCAGGTAGTTGTGTGCGACAAACGTTGGTGGGTTATTTTCGGTGCCGTCAATTACGCCGGTTTGCATACCGCTGAAGACTTCGCTGACGCCCATGGCAATCGAGTTGGCCCCCATCGCTTTTAGCGTTGCCAGCGCGACCGGGCTACCCTGCACGCGAATTTTCATGCCCTTCAGGTCTTCTGGTTTCACCACCGGTTGTTTGGTGATTAAGTTACGCGTTCCCGCGTCCATCCAGCCCAGAAAAATCAATTTTGATTTACTGCTATGAGTAATCTTGTCACCAATTTCCTGACCGATTTTTCCATCCAGCACTTTATGCAGATGATCTTCATCACGGAAAATATAGGGCAGCGTGAAGACTTCTATTTCCGGTAAAATAGCGGCAACGGGCGTCATTGATACACGGATAATATCAATCGCGCCGAGCTGTGCCTGCTCAATCATTTGTTTTTCATCACCCAATACCCCGCCGGGGAAGGTTTTAATTTCCAGCCTGCCATTTGTGGCGGCTTTTAATTTTTCTCCCATTTTCTGAACGGCGATGACATTAGGATATCCTTCAGGGTGAACATCAGAGGCTTTAATTTGTTGTGCCTGAATCGCTTGGCTCATCAGGAGCGCAGTAGAACCCAGACAAACGCCGATCAATGTTTTCGACAGCTTCATTGAATTATCTCCAGAGGTGGGGTGACATTATCGATAATCAAATGGTGATTTAAAAATATAAACCCATGAAAAATAGCGTAATGAAGAGTGGGTTTAATGATGAGAAGACGACCGCCTATTACGTATTATTGTGGCGTGTGTCAGTATTCTCTGCGAGTTAAGCTAACCTATTATACAACTTCGTAGAATGACTCGTGTCACAAAAGAAAAAGCTAATATGAAATGCTGTTTTATATGGATTTTATTCCTATTTGACTTATAGGAATATACGTAACTTGGTGTTTTTATTTATCTTATTATGTGCATATGTATCTATTTATTTCGGTAAACTTATCGCCAGCCATCATGAAATGGTGTGATAACTTAATGTTGATCACAAAAGCCGATCATAAAAATCTTGGCTATCGCACCGTTTTTTAGTGGGGATCCCCTGCCTGATATATTCCTGAATGCTACTTTTCTTGTCGTTCTTATGCTTTTCCTGCCGATGTGCGAGCAATACCCTCTGAAATCCTGTCAAAACGCAAGGAAAGTGCGTTATCTGATGTAAATAATAATGAGAACGACTATCAATTCGTTCAGGGTTTGGTATCATTTCAGGCTGCGTTATTGCGGCATTATACCTGCGAATATGTGCGGATATTGTACAGAACAGATGATTGTACAGAACAGATGATTGTACAGAACGAATGGTGGAGGCACAGCGTGAAGACGGCTGTCAGTAATACAACTCAACAGGTGTTATCAACCTGGCAAAAAAAACGTGGCGCGTTCAGCGCATTTTCCCGTAGCGTGCTGGTTATCCTGCTGTGTACGGCGGGACTAAGTGGAAATGCGTTTGCGGCTCCAGCAACGGCACCGTTATCGACAGAGAATGCAGCACCAGCCGCTCAGCCTGCTGCTGCGTCGCCTTCCGCTCCTGTGACGACCGATGCACAGGCTCCGGCATCAGCACTCTCGCTGCCTGCCAGTGCGGCACCGGGCACCAATAACCTGATGAAAACCGATTTGTCCGTCTGGGGTATGTACCAGCACGCCGATGCCGTGGTGAAAACGGTGATGATCGGTTTGCTGCTGGCCTCCGTGATTACCTGGGCGATCTTCTTTAGTAAAAGCGTTGAGATGTCTGGCGCGAAACGTCGCCTGCGCCGTGAGTATCTGGCGTTGGAAGAGGCGAAAACGCTGGACGACGCGCTGGAAACCGCAGAGGCGTTCAAAGCCGGCAGCGTTGCACAGCAACTGCTGGTCGATGCGCAGAACGAACTGGAGCTTTCCGCACGTTCTGATGACAACAACGGAATTAAAGAACGCACCGCGTTTCGTCTGGAACGTCGCGTAGCGGCTACCGGGCGTCACATGGGGCGTGGTAACGGCTATCTGGCGACGGTCGGCGCGGTTGCTCCGTTCGTGGGGCTGTTCGGTACGGTATGGGGCATCATGAACAGCTTCATCGGTATCGCGCAGACGCAAACCACTAACCTGGCAGTCGTTGCGCCGGGGATCGCCGAAGCCCTGCTGGCAACGGCAATCGGTCTGGTTGCTGCGATTCCTGCGGTGGTCATCTATAACGTCTTTGCTCGTTCGATTGCTGGCTACAAAGCGATGGTCGGCGATGTGGCTGCACAAGTGCTGCTGCTGCAAAGTCGCGATCTCGACGTGGCTGCCAGCAACGATAACCGGGCGTCTTCAGCAGCGCATAAACTGCGGGTGGGTTAAGTCATGGCGATGCATTTGAAGGAGGACGTGAGTGATGACGGTGAAATGCATGACATTAACGTCACGCCGTTCATTGACGTCATGCTGGTTCTGCTGATTATCTTCATGGTGGCGGCCCCGCTGGCAACGGTAGACATTCGTGTCGATCTGCCAGCTTCATCGGCGGTACCTCAGCCGCGACCGGAAAAACCGCTCTATCTGACGGTAAAAGCGGATAAGCAAATGTTCCTGGGTGAAGAGGTGGTTAGCGAGCAGTCGCTAGCGCAGGTGCTGGATGCGAAAACCAGTGCCAACAAAGAAACGACCATCTTCTTTCAGGCTGATAAAAGCGTCGATTATGAAACCATCATGAGCGTGATGGATTCACTGCGTAAAGCGGGCTACCTCAAGGTCGGCCTGGTTGGTGCGGAAACCGCTGCCGCTAAATAACGGCAGAGGGTTGTGTTTCAAGAAGGAATGCGGGGTGAAAATCCAAACCGCATTCCTTTTTTTATATCTACAGGTTTACGTCTACAGGTTTATGTCTGGATGATGGCAAGCGCTTGGGCGTTGGCCTACGCCCGCGAATCAGGATGACGCCAGTGAATACGCGTCGGGATATAGCGTCGATCTTCTTCAAGCGGCTGTTGTGCAATCAGGCTGGTCACCATCTCAAAGCTGCTGCGCGCCAGATTTTCACAATCCTGCGCCACGGTATCGATCTTCAGCGGTAAGCAATCAAACAGATAGTGATCGTCAAAGCAGCACAGTCGAATGCCGCTTTCCATCAGGTTATGCTGGTTCATATAGCGCAGCACGCCTTCCATCAGGCCACAGGCGGCAACAAACAGCGCTTTTGGCGGACGACCCAGCGTTGCACATAGCTGAGCAAACATTTCATAACCCGCGCTAGGGTGATAGCTGCCGTGAATAATCCACTCTGGCTTGCAGTCGATACCTGCGCGCGTCAGTCCAAGCTGGAAGCCTTCCAGACGGTGGCGAGTTGGGGAGATTCGCGGCTGGCCGCCAAGGAAATAGAATTCATCACGATGCTGGCGAGCGATACGTTCGACCATTTCCGCCGTGGATTCTACCGCTTCGGAAATCACCATCGGCAGCGTGGAATCACCAATCACTCGGTCAAACTGTACGACGGGCAACTGCTGATTAATTTTCTGATATTCGACATCGCTTAACAGGCTGGAAGCGACAATCAGGCCATCGACCTGACGCTGCACCAGACTGTTGACTGCCATCATCTCCTGACTGGCATTTTCATCGGTGCAGGCAATCAGCAGCTGTAGCCCTGCTTCACGGCACAACATTTCCAGCTCGCGGGAAATCACGGCAAAACCGTAGTTGGTCATTTCCGGCACCACCAGCCCCAGCGTGTTGCTACGTGAGGAACGCAGCGAACGTGCGTGAATGCTGGGCTGATAACGTTGCTCGTGCGCGACGGCTAAAATGCGATCGCGGGTTTCATCAGAAACGCGAAACTCTTTGCTGCGCCCGTTAAGTACCAGACTGGCGGTGGATTTTGATACACCGGCCAGCGCGGCGATGTCACTGATTGTTATGCGTTTAGTCGGTTTCACCGCGAGGTCTGCTATCAGAAAAAAGGGAAGTTATTCTATCACGCATGGCGCTAACAGCCAGTGCTGTAGCGTTAATTGCCCAGAGCCGCTGAACGTGATGACTGCCTCGCTTTCCGGGAAATGGCGTGCAGACATCACGGCTTCGCCGTCGTTGATAAAAATTTCAACGCTGGAGCGATCGCACAGGATCTGCAATTGGCTCAGGTCGCCGCGCCAGTAGCGATGCTCGGGCTCGCCGGTGCGACGGTTGCGTCGGCTCAGCGTGACGCGTTCACCGTCCCAACAGAGAACCAACTGGGAAGCGAGGTTGAGCTGGAATTCCCCCTGCACGGTGATGAGGATTTCCGCGCTGCTAGCGTCAAGCGGAGAGGCGTAGTCTGCGGCACCCTGCCAGGTGTAATGCAGTCCGCGCAGTTGCTGCAACTCGCGCGCGGGACGTTGATAAACGCGATCGTCATGCAGCGTGAGTTCACGCGGGCAGGTCATGGTATGGATCCAGCCGTGTTCGATCGTCGGTTCAAAAAATTCATTGTCGTCAGGAATCGACATCCAGCCGAACAGCAGGCGTCGCCCGTCTTCACTCAGCGTGGTTTGTGGAGCGTAAAACTCGAAGCCGAGATCCAGTTCGTGGAAATCCTGATGCGGATAAGCGCCGTTTTCGTAATTGAGTGAGCCAATAAAATAGCCAGCCTGAAAGGTATTCAGATAGCGTTCTTCTTCGGCGGGAACGCCCTGTGGGCAGCAAATCAGTACGTCTTTGCCATCCAACGGGAACAGGTCTGGGCACTCCCACATATAGCCAAAATCACCTAGCCCGCCCAAACGGGAACCGGCGATCTCGCCGATCTTTTCCCATGCCAGCAGATCGGCGGAACGGTAGAGCAGCACTTTACCTTGCAGATCGAGATCCTGTGCGCCGAGCACCATGTACCAGTGGTCGTCATGGCGCCACACTTTGGGATCGCGAACGTGGCCGGTGTAGCCGTCGGGGAGCGTCAGAACCGCTCCCAGCTTGTCATATTCACCGTTAGGATTCTCACGGGCGAGGCACTGAAACGCGGTGCGTGAGCCGTCATCGTATTTGACGTTACCTGTGTAAATCAGCGTGATCGCGCCATGATCCACCACGGCAGAACCAGAGTAGCAGCCGTGACTTTCATAGCTTTCGCTCGGTACCAGCGCGACGGGTTCATGCGTCCAATTCACCAGATCGGCGGAACTCCAGTGCCCCCAGAATTTCGCTCCGTGGGCACAGGCTAAAGGATTCCACTGATAAAACAGATGGTAACGCCCGTTGTGATGAATAAATCCGTTCGGATCGTTGAGCAGACCAACGTTCGGAGACAGATGCCATTCCGGGCGATACGGATCTTCCTGTTTCCGTGAATGGCCTGACATCAGGGCGTGCGCCATGCGCTTTAGTAAGTGGACTTCCTTCATTATTCGCTATCCGTTTTATATTTCAGCAGTAAGGAAATGGTAAAGGCAGCACCGAACGCAATTAACATCCCAATCAGGTAGTTAAGCATTGAGCCCCCTTGCACAATCGCCAGTCCCGGAAAACCGGTCAGCCCGACGGCCGTCATATTGACGTGATTGAAGACCACCCATGCGCCACCGAGCGCACCGCCTGCCAGCGCCGCCAGGAACGGTTTAATGAAGCGCAGGTTGATACCAAATATCGCTGCCTCTGTGATGCCTAACAGACAGGAAAGCCCGGCGGGAACGGCTATCGCTCGGGTTTTGGCATCACGCGTTTTGAAGTATACCGCCAGACACGCGCCGCCTTGTGCCACGTTCGCCATCGCCCAAATCGGCAGCAGGAAGTTGACGCCGATATTCGGGTTGCCAAGCAGTCCGGCTTCAATGGCATGGAAGCTGTGATGAACGCCAGTGATCACGATAACGGAGTAGAGGCCGCCGAACAGCAAACCGGCCAGCCAGCCAGCATGAGCAACCAATGTGCTGAGAACCAAAGAAATGCCATCGCCCAGCGCGCGTCCGGCCGGGCCGATGAGCAGCATGGCAACAAAGCCGGAAATGATGACAGTCAGGAACGGTGTGACGATGATGTCCAGCGCGTCCGGTACGATCTTACGCAGGCGTTTTTCCACGATGCTCATGAACCAGACAGCCAGCAGAACCGGAAACACGGTGCCCTGATAGCCGATCATGGCGATGTCCATACCGAAGAAGTGCATGGTCTGGAAACCACTGGCGACGCCCCAGGCGTTGGTCAATGCTGGATGCGTCAGGATACCGCCCAGTGTCGCGCCCAGATAAGGGTTGCCGCCGAATTCCCGCGCGGCGGTAAAGCCGATCAGAACAGGTAGGATAATAAATGCTGCGGAGCTGAACATATCCAGCATCACGAAGATCGCGCTACTGGAATCGACCCAGCCGTAGGTCTTGATCATGCCCAGCAGCCCCATCAGCAGACCGGACGCGATAATCGCCGGCATGATAGGGACGAAGATGTTCGATAATAGACGCGCCAGACGTTGCAGCGGGTTCAGCTTTTTCGCGGCAATAGAGGCGGCTTCGGATTTACTCGATTCACTGATGCCTGCCGCTTTGATGAATTCGGCGTACACCTTGTTAACCAACCCTGTGCCGAAAATGATCTGCATTTGTCCGGCATTCTGGAAGCAGCCCTTAACGCCATCGACGTTCTCGATCGCTTTCTTGTCGGCCAGACTGTCATCATTCAGCACCAGACGCAGGCGAGTCGCACAGTGGGCTGCACTGGCGATGTTCTCTTTCCCGCCGAGAAGGGGGATGAGCGCGGCGGCAGTAGCGTTGATATCCATGTTATTCCTCTTCTTTCAATAGGATATGCTGTTTCTTTGGCGTCGATTAGCGCGTAATCGACGCCAAGGTCAGACAATTATCAGAACCAGGTTTCCATCTGGATACCGAAGTTCCATTCGCCGCCTGCTTTAAAGCCGGTGGAGCCAAACGTGTCTTCACTGGAGTAGTTATCCAGTCGTTTATCCCAGTCCATGTAGCTGGCAAACACGCGCAGTTCAGGGCGGCTAAAGAAGTTACCGATATCGCCGACCTTGAACGTTGGTGCGAAGGTCAGCTTGTAGAAGCCGCCGCTAACCTGATTCAGGCTCCGATAACCGCGCGGATCGAGGTCCATGTATTGATAGCTGCCTTCATAGGCCAGTGCAAAGTTTTCGGTGATTTCCTGAATCAGGCGCGCATTAAACGTCACCCATTCGTAGCTATCCCCGCTGACGTAACGGTCTTTGCTGGTTTGCGCCAGAATGGACGGCGCGAAGCTCCAGGTCTTGTTCAGCGCCGTTGTGCCGTAGGTCGCAAAGCGCCAGGTGTTGGCATCGTTGGTCAGGTTGCCATCGGCGCCGATGTTCTTCACTTCGCCGCCCAGTCCGTGACCGTAAAGGATCGCGGTTTTCGATGTCCCGTCGCGCAAGCCGTAGAAGCTGTCGCCGTGGTAAGCCACCATCGCGTGATAGCCTTTGTCACCCGCATTAGGGTTACTGATCCAGGTTGATGTATTTCGTGCATTGGCGTTTTGGATGTCGCTTGCTCTGGCTTGTTCTACGTCGTTATTTTTAGCGCTTAATCCACTCAGCATGAACTGGAATGGCCCGACGTAGTTATTAGCAGTGAAGACGTAGTTTTTGATGTCGTTATCCAGCGAGGTAATTTCGCCGAGGCTGCGGCCATACAGCGAGAAGTTACTCTTGGCGCTATCCGCCCATTTCACGTCATAGATCCCGCCGCCGGTGCCCGCGAGGAAGACCACGTCGCTGTCCAGCCAGTGAATATCGAAGTTATCGCGATCGAAACGTTTACCTGCCCACAGCGTAGTGTCCTTAAAGGCACCGGTGAAGGTTGGCAGTGAACCCAGCTCGACGAACGCTTCACGGATATTCAGGTCGCTGGTGGCCGCCGTCCAATCGTTATAGCTGCGCTGACCGTCCGCCATCATCACCTTGAAGCGGGTGGTTGCGCCGTTATCCAGCTTCTGTCTGTGCTCCAGTTTGATCTCAACGTAGGTGTCGTCTTCATTGCCTAAACGGCCAATATGTCCGCCAGTTTGACCCGCAGGGGACATGCCCGGCCCGATATCGGTTTTGGCACTGGTGGCAGAATCATTGATCGACAGGCCAGAACGCGCGTAGCCGTGGAATTCAAATCCATCAGCGAACGACTTCTGCTTGGCCAGCGCCGTTGTACGCTGTTCCACCTGCTGGGTTTTCTGTTCGGTTTGGGTCGTGCGGGTCGCTAACTGCTGGGTTTGTTTTTCAGCGGCATTGGCTCTGGCTTCGGCGGCCTGAGCGCGGGCTTCTGCCTGTTGCAAACGCTGTTCCATGGCGTTCAGACGGGCTTCAATACTGTCGGTGTTGGCAGCGGAAACATAAAACGGGGAGGAAAGTAATAATCCTATCGTCACAGCAAGGTGGCTTGGCTTCATTTTTTCGTTCTCGTCGTGAAGGAGATTTATTGTTTTTTGGATTTCTCGTGTTTAGCTAAATTGCTAAACCGGTTTTTCATGAGGAAAATAAAAGCCAAAAGAAGGGTTAGCAAGAAATTTCACTTACCCGATTCTGTAACTGTGATCCTGACTACAAAACCGGGCGGTAACCGTATCAAACGAGGGGATTAGCGCTTGGCTAAGGGCGTGCGTGCAACTGCTGAGCGTAGGGGAGTGCGGTCATCGCGCCTTTTGCCGTGGTGGCCAGTGCTCCGCACTGCTGCGCCTGCTCGATAATCGGGTCCCAGCTCTGCGGCTGTGACAGATCGTCATACTGCGCCAGGCCGTGCAGCAAACCGGCGACGAAGGCATCCCCCGCGCCAGTGGTATCGACGGGCGTCACCGATGGTGCGGCAAAGTGCCGTAGCTGGTGGCGATCGTGCAGCCAGACGCCTTCGCCGCCCAGCGTCACCAGCAAGAGTTGGGTAGGGTAGCGCTGCATAAATTGCTGAATCCCCGCTTCAACATCCGGTGTTGAACAGAGAAAGGCCAGTTCTTCACGCGATAGCTTCACCACGTCGGCCAGCATCAGCGCCTGTGTCAGACAGTCGCGCAGTTCCTGCTCGCTTTGCCAGAGGTCGTCACGGATATTCGGGTCGAAGCTGATCCATCCCTGTGCGGCTTTCACCTGCTGCATAGCTGCAAACGCGGTACTGCGTGAGGGCTCCTGCGAAAGTGCAATGGAACAGAGATGCAGCCACTCTCTCTGGCTGAACACTGGCAGGTCTTGCGGCTGTAAAAACAGATCGGCGCTTGGGCGAACCATGAACGTGAAGGTGCGTTCCCCTGTTTCATCGAGGCTCACGACCACGGTTGAGGTTCGATGGAGCCTGTCGTGTGCCATATAGCGGGTATCAACGCTTTCCTGTTCCAGCACCGTTTTTAGAAAATGGCCAAAAACATCGTCGCCGACGCGACCCACAAAGGCGCTGTTTCCCCCGAGTCTGGCAATACCGACCGCAACATTGGCAGGCGCGCCGCCAGGGCATTTCAGATAGCGTTCCGTATCTTCCGGGATGAGATCGACAACCGCGTCGCCCATGACCCAAATTCTGTTTGCCATAACGTTACTCTTATCAATGATTATTAGACTGTTTGCTAAAATAGAAGAATCGGTTTAGCTAAGCAATACTCTTCACCACAGAGACACACCCACATCAATAAAACGCACATTTCCACATCGCGTTGGCGAAAATTCATGCGATAGTCATCACGTTGCCACGGTCATCGGACTAAATAAACGGGCCTGTTATCCGATATCTATGGGGCGTGGCTGAATTAAGCCGGAAATCAAGCCGCAAAAAAGGACGAATGGAGAAGGATATGCATTACCCCACCTTTTTCCGGGTTTGTCCCGGTGCGTAATTACAACCTGCTTTGGGGAATATGGGCGATATGGGCTTTATTGGTGATCGCCTGGCTTGTTGATATTTATAGCGAATTTCCCCTTCGATATTATGGTCAGGGAGTGGCTGCTGTACTCGCCACAAGTGCCACGATCGCATTTTTCTATACTGTTAAAAGGAATAACACGATGTTTTCATTCGATAAAAACAAAAAAGACGCCAAAGAACCGCAAGAGCGCAGTGAAATAAACAGCTCTCCCGCTATCAGTCCATCGAACGAGTTGATTAATTCAGTGAACCCTGTGCGCGTGAAAAAAGACACCTTCATTTCTCAGGGCGCGCGTATGACGGGCTCTCTGGCCGTGGATGGCAACATTACCGTGGAAGGCCGGGTAGAGGGTGATGTGCAGTGTGATAACACGATTAAAGTGGAGCACACCGGTCAGATCAACGGCGAAATGAAATCGCAACAGATCGTCATCAACGGTCGCGTAGAAGGACGTATAGCCGCCAGCGTTGTAGCCATTCTG
Organism: Pectobacterium sp. S5; assembly: GCF_051707265.1. NCBI lineage: Bacteria > Pseudomonadati > Pseudomonadota > Gammaproteobacteria > Enterobacterales > Pectobacteriaceae > Pectobacterium > Pectobacterium sp. S5. The sequence goes on along the minus strand of NZ_JAULSZ010000001.1, from coordinate 1,970,450 downwards.
GCGCAGGGAAAAGTATTCGGCGATATTTTCACCGATGAACTCTCCATCGAAAAAGGTGGCGTCTTCACTGGCCAATCCCACCCGCTGACCCCGCCAGCGCAGAACCAAGAAAAACTGACCTACGTGGAAAAGAAAAAAGAGAAACCTGGCAAAGCCCCCGCAGAGCAAGAGAACGTCGTCGCGCTAGCGAGCAATACGCCAACGGCGTGATAGCGTCGGGAAAGGTCACTCTGACAGGTAAAACCTATGGACAAGGAAGACATCATCGACCGACGCTATTTCCACTATTGGGGAAAAGCAAAAAGATCGGCGGATGCGCTGGAGGGGGATGATTATCATCTTCTGCCTTATCACGGTTTGGATGTGGCGGCCTGCGGTTATTTCTTATTAAAGGGAAACTATTTTCAGGCTAACCATGTGCTGCGTGAACTGGCATCTGGCGATGATGATGTCGCCGCATGGTTTGCGTATTTTCTGGCCTGGCACGATATCGGAAAGTTTGCCCGTGGTTTTCAGGGCAAATATGCTAATCCTGATTCCCCGTTAGTCCCGCATTCGGGGCAGTCTGGGAGGGACAGGCATGACGATCTGGGCTTCTGGCTATGGACGATGCGTGATGACATTCCCAATTTATTTCCTTTCGGGACGAAAAAGCCCACTTCGGTAGTGAAAGATACGCTGGGGATCTGGCTGAATATCGTCACCGGGCACCACGGCAAACCAGCAGCGGCGTGCAAAGGCAGCCTGGCTTTTCATCGTGATGATTATCTGGCGGTAGAACATTACCTGCATGACCTGGAAACGTGCTTTCCCGAAGTGTCTACGTTCCCAGCCTGTTTCGCTGATAAAGGCTGGCGAAACAGGCTGAAACAGCAAAGCTGGGCGCTGGCGGGGTTGACCGTACTGGCGGATTGGCTGGGTTCACGCCAGCAAGATTTCCGTTATTGCAGCACGCCGATGCCGCTTGAAACCTACTGGCACGAACACGCGCTACCGACGGCAGAAAAGGTTGTCTCGTGCTTGCCACGAACCCCGTCTCCTGCCCCTTTTCATTCTATCCCACAGCTCTTTCCGTTTATTCAACGGCCAACGCCGCTGCAACAGCAAGCGTTGGAAGCTGATATCTCCGCTGACGGGCCGCAGCTTTTCATTCTGGAAGACGTAACTGGCGCGGGGAAAACGGAAGCGGCAATGATACTGGCGCATCGGCTGATGGCGCAGCAAAAAGCGAGCGGTATTTATGTCGGCCTGCCGACAATGGCGACGGCGAATGCGATGTACCTGCGGCTTGCCGAAGCCTACCGCACATTATATTCACCAGAGCACAACCCTTCTCTGATGCTGGCGCACGGGGCGCGGCATATGTCATCAGCTTTTATGCAATCGCTGTGGGAAGGCGACAGTCAGGGGCAGGCGCAGTATGACAAGGAAGAAAATGCTGCCAGCAAAGACTGTAACATCTGGTTTGCGGACTCACGTAAGAAAGCGCTGCTGGCAGATATCGGCGTGGGTACGCTCGATCAGGCGCTGATGGCGGTGATGCCATTTCGCCACCAGTCGCTACGGGTGTTGGGGCTACAGAACAAGCTGCTGATTCTGGATGAAGTACATGCGTATGACGCCTACATGAGCAAGCTGATCGAGCTGTTGATTGGTTTTCATGCGCAGCAGGGGGGCAGCGTGATTATCCTCACCGCGACGTTGCCGCTTAATTTGCGGGAAAAGCTGGCGTGGGCGTTCGCGCAGGGGATAGCGTGTGAAGCCGCACAGCCCGATCCCGGGGCGACTTATCCGTGGATGACGCAGTTAACGCGTGAAGGACTACGGGAAACGGCGCTCGAAACGCGGGCAGAAGTACGGCGCGAGGTCAAGATTAGCTGGTTGACGGAACGGTTGCAGGGCATTGAACGTGTGAAAACTGCCGTGGCAGCGGGGCAATCGATCTGTTGGATTAGGAATACGGTGGATGACGCCATCGCCGTGTATCGTCAACTCATTGAGGCGGGTATTGCTGAGGAAAATATGTTGCTGTTCCACAGCCGTTTTGCCTTTTGCGATCGTATGGCGATTGAGGAACAGGCGCTGGCGTGGTTTGGCAAAGACAGCACGCCGGAGCAACGTGCTGGCAAGGTGCTGATTGCTACGCAGGTTGTCGAGCAGTCGCTGGATATTGATGTTGATAACATGATTAGCGATCTCGCGCCTATCGATCTGTTGATTCAACGCGCGGGGCGGCTACAGCGGCATATTCGGTTGCTCGATGGGCGACGTAAAACCGAGACGGACACCGCGCCGCTGAAGGATGAGCGCCCGGCGGCAGTGCTGTACATTATGGCACCGGTCTGGCAGCCGGAAGCGGAGGCTGACTGGCTGGGCGATGAACTGCACAATAGCGGCTATGTTTATCCCGATCATGCTGCGCTGTGGCGTACGCAGGCGATATTACGTGAACACGGTGCGATAAAAATGCCGGAAGCGGCGCGACTGCTGATCAACAGCGTGTATGAAGAACAGATCGCGGTGCCGCCGGCCTTGGAAGCGATAGCTAACAAGGTTCTGGGAGAACGATATGGCCAGCGTTCAGTGGCGGGTCAGTCATCGTTGGCGCTGGTACACGGTTATTGTGCTCAATCCAGCGAAGCAGGCTGGAGCGATGCGGTGGATATCTCTACCCGCATGGGAGAAGAGACACAGGATCTGTATTTGGCGTGGAAAGCGGAAAACGACGGCGAACTCCCGCAGCCTTACGCCACATCGGAAACTTTCGCCTGGGAGCAGAGCCGCGTGCAGGTTCGGTTAAGCTGGTGGCAGAAGCGTAAAACCGGATTACTGATACTGGAAGGTGACATGCTGGAACAGTTTCGGCAGCGGTTACACCGCCCACAGGCCGAAGTGCTGCTGCTGAATCGGGGTGAAACCCACGCATTTTATAGTGAGCGGGTGGGGCTAATGCTCAGTCGATAAATGTCTCTATAGGCACATTAAAATAGCGAGAAAAATCCTTAACTTGCTGCAATGTCATGGTTCGCTTACCGTTAATAATGTCGGAAATGACGCTTTGCGTTGCAATTTGCTTCAAATCTGACTGTTTCAGCCCTCTTTCTTCAATAAAAAAAGCTAAGGCTTCAGCCTGACTGACGTGGGGCACATCCCGATTTTTCTTTTCATATTCATAGACTCTGTCTGCGATTAGCTCTGCGAAAGTGGCTGGAATATCATTGACATCAGAAGAATAGAGGTAAAGTTGATTGATACACTCCATTCTTTCCTGAAGATCGTTATCGTCTTCAATAGGTTCCATACAGGCAGAGAGCAAAACAGACAGGCTGTTAAGCTGCTCAGAGGCTTCCTGAAGCAGAAGAGGTAAATTTTCGATGAGCCCACTGATTCCTACAGAACTGTTAGAACCCAGAGATGTATTTCGCATAATTCACCTTTTTGTCTTCGTTTGAGCTTTCCACCACTTATCGTACTCGGCGTGAGAGCACACGTCTTTCACATACAAAGAGCCCGTATTAGGGTTTAACCATGCTATGATTCTGCAACTTTTACCATTAATATCAAATACATATATATCAAGTGGTCCTTTGCGGCTTTCGTTTTCTAGCAATGCGAAAGGTATGCGATCGACATTCCAGCAAGATGTATTTCGCCATACATGACATAACTGTTCGTAGGATTCAAACCGCAGTGATGGCTTGTCAAAAACATCCAGCCATAACTTCAAACCAACTTTCCATTTCGCATGCTTTTTCATCGCGTCGGTGATGGCCTTGGCTGAGATGACTCTCATTCTTGCTCCCTAATAATATCGCAAATTGCGATAATTGCAAAAATACGGCGTATTCGGTACCCCACAGAGCGCGCTGTTAACATACAAAATATCCCTTTTTGCGGAAGATCTTTTTCTGCTATTCCCTGTGGTTTGTGCCAATTAAATAGCGCTTGCTGAGTGAATCTGACAATCGCTTAACGATTGGCTGATGCCACGCGTAACGTGTCCGTTATCGCTTTGAAGTCATTCGGATTCTCACGCCCAGTAGTCGGGCTTGCGGCAGCGAGGCAACTATATCGCCAGACGTTGGAAGCAGGCAAACAGGAGTTCCCACCCTTGTCATACTGATTGAAGCTTTTGCGAGCAGTGCCGTAATTGGGGTGTTTATCGGTTAGTTATTTGCAAGGAATATGCTGGTTTCGTGCGATGAAGTGGCTTAAGAATAGTGAAATAGTGGTGCACGAAATGTTCACTACTTTGACATACAGCAAACGAATGCGAGTCCGTATTTACCCTCAGCCACAAACGTGAGCCATCTCTCTGGCGTCGCGGGCTGAATGCGTTAAAAAAGAGACGGTAGAACCAGCCTTAATCAGGATTGCCGCAGGGATGCGGCACACACAGGAGGTACGATGTTTTCATTGATTGAAGAACCTTGGTTGCCCGCCGTCTTTGCGGATGGTCGGATGGGTAACATTTCCCCGCAACAGCTCCCCGACGACAATATTATCGATCTCGCCTGGCCGCGTGCCGATTTGCAGGGCGCGGGCTATCAGCTTCTTATCGGCCTGCTGCAAACCGCCTATGCCCCCGCCGATGACGATGACTGGAGAGAGATTTGGGAGAACGGGCTTGGCCTCGATTTTCCGCAAGCGTTAGCCACGCTGGCACCGGCGATGCAGTTTGGCGCACAGAAGCCCGCGTTTATGCAGGATTTTGCCACGCTCGACAGCGACCCGACGCCAATTTCCGGACTGCTGATCGATGCCCCCGGCGGCAACACGCTCAAGCTGAATAAAGATCACTTCATCAAGCGCGGCACGGTCAGTGCGATGTGCCCGCACTGTGCGGCAATGGCGCTGTTCACGCTGCAAACCAATGCGCCATCTGGCGGGCAAGGGCATCGCACTGGGATGCGCGGCGGTGGGCCGATCACCACGCTGCTCATGCCGGAAGAAACCGGTCTGCCGCTGTGGAAAAAGCTCTGGATGAATGTGGTGACGCAAGAGGTAATGCCCAAGGGGAAACCCGATGCCACGGTGTTCCCGTGGTTAGCTGCTACGCCTACCAGTGATGGCGCTCACCCGCCCGTGACGCCGGAAAATGCGCATCGGCTGCAAGCCTATTGGGGCATGCCGCGCCGCATTGAGCTGGATTTCACCACGCTACAGGCGGGTGAATGTGATTTGTGCGGTACGGAATCGGCCACGCTGCTCACGCACTATCGCACCAAAAACTATGGCATCCAGTACGACAGTTGGCGGCACCCGCTCACTCCCTATCGTCATGCGCTGAAAGGCGATGCCCCTTTTCTGTCGGTGAAAGGGCAGCCGGGCGGGCTGGCGTATCGTGACTGGCTGGGGCTGCTGATTCAGGGAGAAGATAAGCTCAATAGCACCTTTCCCGCGACGGTCGTGCACCACAATGCCCGGCGAGATGAACTGCGTAGAGAGTCTGGGCTGTGGTGTTTTGGCTACGATATGGACAACATGAAGGCTCGTTGCTGGTATGAGCACCACGTTCCGCAGTTGTTTGCCTCTGCCCGTTTTCGTGATGATCTCCTTGCGCTGCGTGAATATAAAGACCATTTGCAACTGGCGGTGGAGCTGGCGCGAGACAGCGCTACGCTGCTGCGTCAGATGATTAAAGAAGCCTGGTTTTCACGCCCTAAGGACGCAAAAGGGGATTTCAGCGCCATTGATGTCGCGTTCTGGCAGGAAACGGAATCCAATTTTAGGCGGCTGTGCCAGTCGCTGGCGCAGGGTGACGCTCCCGCTATGGCGCTGAAAACGTGGCGGCAGGCGCTCTATCGTTACCTGTTGGAGAACTACGATGCCCGCGTGTTTAGCAACCCAGACGAACACCGCGATCTGGTTAAGGCGGCGGGAACGCGGAAAAAGCTGAGCGCGTTTTTCTATAAGCAAAAAGCGGCAGAAACCATTAAACAAATGCAGGAGGCAGTGGATGGCTAACACGGCTGATCTTTTGGTCATCGGCAAAGATGATGAAGACAAAATTAATCGCTGGTTTGAGGCTTTGCAAAACCGCCATAACACCACCAGTAACGGACGGGCGCGGCGTGCTGAACTGCGCCGAGCTAAACCCCCTTACGGTGTGCTGACCTGTCCGGGATATCACGATCTGGCGGGGAAGCTGGCAGCGAGACTGAAAAAAGAGCACCACATTGTGGCGCTGGCGATTTTTGTTTCTGTCGCGGCACATGCGGCGAAAAACATGTTGAAGACCAGCTTTGCCGCCCAGCTCGGTGAAAAACAGGGCGGCGACCGTCCGTTTCTCTCCCCTTTACGTTTTGAACGGCTCCAGCGGTCGCAAACGCCGGAAGAACTGTATCGCCAGCTTTTTCGCGCGGTACAAATACGCGGTGAGGCAGGCGTGAACCTCCCTTCGCTGGCGGACGGTATTTTCCTGTGGGCGGACGAGTGGCAGGCGCGGCAGGAAAACCGCGCGCCGACGCTTCACCCTTTACGACGCAACGCCGTGCGCTGGGCGTGCGAGTATGCGCAGGCCTCACAAAACCTCACCGCCGATGAGTCAGACACTACAGCAATGTTAACGACAGCTTCAGACAAGGAATAACTGATGACCACTTTTATCCAGCTTCATTTTTTAACCGCTTATCCGTCTTCCAACCTGAACCGTGATGATGCGGGTCGTCCGAAAACCGCAATCGTCGGCGGCGTCGAGCGTTTGCGGGTGTCCTCGCAAAGCCTGAAACGTGCATGGCGCACTTCTGAGGTTTTTGAATCCGCAATGGACGGCCATATCGGCACTCGTAGTCGCCGCATAGGGCGTGATATCTATGCGGCGCTGATTGCTGGCGGTATGAGTGAAAAGCTGGCCGATGAGGCGGCGAAGAGCATTGCTGAGCAGTTCGGTAAACCGAAAAAAGAAGAAAAAGGCAGTAAAGACCCGCAGGAAAAATACGATATCGAACAGCTTGCTCATTTCAGCGTGCAGGAAAGGGCGCTGATCAATCAACTGGTTGCTCGCCTGATCGCAGAATCACGTAAGCCGAATAGCGAAGAGCTAAAGCTACTGCGTAAGGACGCCGCCAGCGTTGATATCGCGCTGTTTGGCAGGATGCTGGCCGCCGAGCCAGAATTCAATGTCGAAGCGGCCTGTCAGGTAGCACATGCGCTGGGCGTGAGTGCCGTCACCATCGAAGACGATTTCTTCACGGCGGTGGATGACCTGAATACGTCAGCCGACAGCGGATCGGCGCATATGGGCGAACAGAGCTTTGCCTCGGCGCTGTTCTATCACTATGTCTGCATTAACCGCGATCTGCTGCTGGAAAATCTGAATAACGATGAAGAGCTGGTGGCGCGTACCCTGCGTGCGCTGACGGAAACGGCGCTGACCGTATCGCCGGGTGGCAAGCAGAACAGCTTTGCCAGTCGGGCGCTGGCAACCTATGCGCTGGCAGAGAAGGGAAGCGATCAGCCGCGTACCTTGTCGGTCGCGTTTTTCAAACCTATCCGCAATGACGATCAGGTCGATAACGCCATCGAACTGCTGCGTAAACAAAAAACCAAATTTGATCGGGTGTACGCCTCTGCGGGCAGCGTTCCTTCCTATGAGCTGAACGTGGAAGCTGAAAGTGAGGGCGGTTCACTGCAAGGGTTACTGGATTTCATCAGCCAGTAGGAGCGCGATATGGATAACTATCTGGTCTTCCAGATCTATGCTCCGCTGGTGTCGTGGGGGGAAGTCGCGGTTGGTGAAGTGCGTCATACCTCTACGGTGCCCAGTCGTTCGGCGTTACTGGGGCTGTTGGCAGCGGCGCTGGGGATCCGGCGTGACGATCGAGCCGCGCTGACGGTTTTCAACCAGCATTATCACGTGGCGGTGCGGCCGCTTTCCGATCGTGAAACCTGGTTGAATGACTACCACACGGTGCAGATGCCGAAAGAAAACCGCAAAGTGCCGCGCTACACAAGGCGTGATGAACTGCGGCCAGAGGCGGGACAATCGCTCGAAACTATGCTGACCTCACGCGAATACCGCTGTGATGCCTATTACCACATCGCCATTAGCGCCACGCCGGATGCGCCTTACTCGTTAAGTGCGCTGCGGGACGCGCTGTTATCACCAATGTTTACGCTCTATTTCGGACGTAAAAGCTGTCCGCCTGCGCTGCCGCTGGCACCACACCTGTTTGCTGGCACGCTGGCTGAGGTGTGGCAATTAGCGAAGCAAACACCAGCACTGAACGACCTCGCATTAGAGACGATCGGTCGTGCCGAAGGTGTGTGCTACTGGGAACAGGAAAACGACACGGGGCTAACGCCGCAATACCGCGTCTCACGGAACGATCAGCCGGCCGATCGACGGCGCTGGCAATTCACTTCCCGCGTGCAATATGTCGGCAGTGAAAAGGGAGAGGAATGATGTATTTTTCCAGAATAACACTGCAACTCAATGCGTTGCCGCGCGTGATGGCGGAAAAGCGGCTTCACGCAGGGGGCTATGCCAGCCACCAGTGGCTCTGGCAACTTTTCCCCGAACAGCCACAGCGGTCGTTTCTGTTCCGCGAAGAAGCGCATGAGACCAAAAGCCTGTTTTACCTGCTCTCCGAACAGGCTCCGCAGGTGGGTCATAATCTATTTCAGGTAGAAACCAAACCGTATCAACCGCAGTGGCATAACGGCATGACGCTGGCATTTTCGCTGCGTGCTAACCCGGTGGTCACGCGGGACGGCAAGCGTAGCGATGTGCTGATGGATGCGCGTCATCAGGCAAAAGCAACTGGGCTATCCGGTGTAGAACTGTGGCAGCACCAACAGCAGCGTGCTCATGACTGGCTGGTGCGTCAGGGGGAAAACGCGGGCTTTGCGGTGTTGTCGTGTCGGGTCGATGGCTATCAACGTCACCGCCTGAACAAGCCTGGCCAGTCTGCGGCGATTATGTTCAGCAGCGTGGATTATGACGGGGTGCTCCACATTACGGATGCTGAACGCTTTGCGACGGTTGCCCGACAAGGGTTAGGAAAAAGCAAAGCATTGGGGTGTGGCCTGCTGCTATTGAAACGGGCGTAGCCTGCTCCGTTACAGGGAGAGTTGACGATGTATGTTCCGCTCAACCCGATCCCGCTTAAGGATCGGGTTTCACTCATCTTTCTGCAATACGGGCAGATTGATGTCATTGACGGTGCGTTTGTGCTGGTGGATAAAACCGGCGTGCGCACGCATATTCCCGTGGGGTCGGTTGCCTGCATCATGCTGGAGCCGGGCACGCGGGTTTCTCATGCGGCCGTGCGGCTAGCTGCGACGGTCGGGACGCTGCTGGTATGGGTCGGCGAAGCGGGTGTACGGCTGTATGCGTCTGGCCAGCCCGGCGGCGCGAGGTCAGATAAATTGCTCTATCAGGCCAAGCTGGCATTGGATGAGGAACTGCGCCTTAAAGTGGTGCGCAAAATGTTTGAGCTACGCTTTGGTGAACCTGCGCCGAGCCGCCGTTCGGTCGATCAGCTCAGGGGAATTGAAGGTGCTCGCGTACGCCAAACGTATACGCTGTTGGCGCAGCAGTATGGCGTGAAATGGAACGGCCGACGTTACGATCCGAAAGACTGGGAGCGAGGCGACAAGGTCAACCAGTGCATTAGCGCGGCAACCTCCTGCTTGTATGGCATTACGGAAGCGGCCGTGCTGGCGGCGGGCTATGCGCCAGCAATCGGGTTTGTCCACAGCGGCAAACCACTTTCTTTTGTCTACGACATTGCCGACATCATCAAATTCGAGGGAGTGGTGGCGAAAGCCTTTGAAATTGCAGCCCGCAACCCTGCTGAGCCGGATCGTGAAGTTCGGCTTGCCTGTCGTGATATTTTCCGCAGCCAGAAAACGCTGAGCAAACTGATTCCCTTGATTGAGGAAGTCTTGTCTGCGGGTGGCATTACGCCGCCGCTACCGCCGGACGATGCACAGCCTCCGGCGATCCCAGAACCGAAACCGTTTGGTGACAGCGGTCACCGAGGACAAGGTTAAATGAGCATGCTGGTGGTTGTGACGGAAAATGTGCCGCCGCGTTTGCGCGGCAGGCTGGCGGTATGGTTGCTGGAAATCCGTGCAGGCGTGTATGTCGGTGATACGTCACAGCGGGTGCGGGAGATGGTCTGGCAGCAGATTATCGAACTGGCAGAACAGGGCAATGTGGTGATGGCGTGGGCGACGAATACGGAATCCGGCTTTGAGTTCCAAACCTGGGGCGAAAACCGCCGAATGCCGGTAGATCTGGATGGTTTGCGGTTAGTCTCTTTTTCACCTATTGAAAATCAATAAGTTAGCGATCTTTAACAACATGGAAAAATCGGTAGAATTTTTTATGCCGAAAAAAGTGTTATAAAACAACTCTCTACTTTTAGAGTGTTCCCCGCGCCAGCGGGGATAAACCGGCTCGTTACGGCGTGCTAACAAACGCGATGGAGTGTTCCCCGCGCCAGCGGGGATAAACCGCCTCTTTGATTTTAGATCTTGCCTTTCGCGCTGTGTTCCCCGCGCCAGCGGGGATAAACCGCGAGAGCTGGCGGCGGGCCAAGGCTGAGAGGTGTGTTCCCCGCGCCAGCGGGGATAAACCGGCAATGACTTCATTTAGCTTTGGTTCATCTAAGTGTTCCCCGCGCCAGCGGGGATAAACCGGAGCGAATACGGCAGATACGAACCCGAATCCGGTGTTCCCCGCGCCAGCGGGGATAAACCGCAATTTCTTCGAAAAGAATAATGCTTGGGCGAGTGTTCCCCGCGCCAGCGGGGATAAACCGTTAATGCGCTGGCAAAGGCTAGCGGAGTGGACGTGTTCCCCGCGCCAGCGGGGATAAACCGCGCACGATCTGGATAGCGTCTTTCATGCGGGAGTGTTCCCCGCGCCAGCGGGGATAAACCGACTCCCCTTTACATTTATTCACGCACCAGGACGTGTTCCCCGCGCCAGCGGGGATAAACCGCTATGCTAATCAGGGCGACCCCGACACGCGTAGTGTTCCCCGCGCCAGCGGGGATAAACCGTTTAGCGATCGTACTATCGCGGTCGGCCAGGTGTGTTCCCCGCGCCAGCGGGGATAAACCGCCTCTGCATGAGAAACTTGGCATCTACAAAATGTGTTCCCCGCGCCAGCGGGGATAAACCGAATCCGAAACACTATTACGAAGCCTGACAATAGTGTTCCCCGCGCCAGCGGGGATAAACCGGGTATGTTCATTCAGGTTCGCGTCAATATGCCGTGTTCCCCGCGCCAGCGGGGATAAACCGCATTTCCATGTGACAGTAATCAACATGCATTTGTGTTCCCCGCGCCAGCGGGGATAAACCGAGAATCCCATCACTTCCGTCCCCGCCATCAGTGTGTTCCCCGCGCCAGCGGGGATAAACCGACCGCAACAGGAAACAACGTTGAGACGTTCACGTGTTCCCCGCGCCAGCGGGGATAAACCGGAGCCAAATTTAGTGGTCAAATCTCTGGGGTTGTGTTCCCCGCGCCAGCGGGGATAAACCGCAAAGTGCGCGTAACCATCGTAAAAGGATCTAGTGTTCCCCGCGCCAGCGGGGATAAACCGGGAAGGACATTAAAACACGCTCACATGCCTGTGTGTTCCCCGCGCCAGCGGGGATAAACCGACCCCGCGAATTTGATAAAAGCCAATCCTAATGTGTTCCCCGCGCCAGCGGGGATAAACCGACCGTTGCTATCGACGCTACCCAGAGTCGGATGTGTTCTCCGCGCCAGCGGGGATAAACCGTTACTACCCGCTTTGCTTCTGGGCGCTTGCTCGTGTTCCCCGCGCCAGCGGGGATAAACCGAGTGGTCAATAATGCGTGATTCTTACGCTTTGGTGTTCCCCGCGCCAGCGGGGATAAACCGACGACGTAACCCGCATGTGGCACGTAAAATGGGTGTTCCCCGCGCCAGCGGGGATAAACCGGCCGGAACGGTAAACCATCCAGCTCCACATTAGTGTTCCCCGCGCCAGCGGGGATAAACCGTATCGGTGCTATTGCTGAATCACAGACCCGCCGTGTTCCCCGCGCCAGCGGGGATAAACCGATTTTTAGTATTGAATTCACGTCGCCAGTCACGTGTTCCCCGCGCCAGCGGGGATAAACCGGGGAAAAAAGGCGGGGCTGGCGTTACAGTTGCAGTGTTCCCTGCGCCAGCGGGGATAAACTGATGTGAAATGTAAATCACACATATTTCCATATTGTCAACTCGTTCTGTTTATGGCATGGTGTTTCCAATTTGGAAATACTAGGGAAGGCATCAGAATGCATGTTATTTCGCGGGCACCTTTCGACACTGCAACCACTCAGTTTCCGAATCAGGCGGCAGCACTTGATGACCTATATCGGGTTATCAAACGCGAAATGTATGCAACGCCGGACGATATGAAAAAACGCTTCCCTAGTCTAGATAGGATGAAATATCGGGAAAAATGGTGGGTTATTGATATTGGTGGCGGGCATCTTCGAGTGATGTTTTTTGCTGATTTTGAGCGAGGGAAAATCTTCATCAAGCACATCACATCCCATGCAGAGTACGACAGGCTGACAGAGTATTACCGGAGGAATAAAGAATGATGTACGCAGACGCCATCAAGGCAGCTAACAACCTGACGAGTATCGTACCATTCCTCGGAGGCAGCACCTCTCGTAAGGATTATGAGGATGCGCTGAAACTAACCGAATACCTGATCGAGAGTGAACCTGACAGTCCGCTAATCGATATGCTGACTGCCAAAATTGACAAATACGAAGATGATGCGCCGGAGTTTGCAGCCTTCAACGAACGTGTTAAAGCACTCCCAGCCGGTATCGCTTTACTGCGCGTCCTTATGGATCAGCATCAGCTAACGCAGAGTGATTTTGAAGCTGAGATTGGTAAAAAGTCTCTGGTATCCCGCATTCTAAAAGGTGAGCGCACTCTAACGCTGGATCACATGAGAGCGCTTGCTAAACGATTCAATATTCCTGTGAGTGCTTTTGTTGATTGACACGACTGTTAAGCGATTCTTGCTAAGGGCAACTGATGCCTTTATAAGGGATAAACTGAGTTGTGGTGCTATGGCTGGTTATTCCCCGCAGGGGCGCGGAATAACCAGAAAAAAACGATTAAAATGAATCGCCGACACGCTTGTCAGTATTGATATAAAGAATACAGAGTTAGTGATTTAATAAGACATAGGTAATGTATTCGTTTACCTTTTTATAATATTATTACTTAAATTGAATTTTCTTAGAATTAATTTCTCTTCTGCTTCTGATTTTTCCTTTTCAGCAATATCTTTATCTGCTTTTGCTATATCACTAACGACTTTTAAAACTGCATCGAATCGTTTTGCTACTTCAGGATCTTTTAGTTCTCCATTCATAGAAAGAATAAACTAATACATTAGTGGTGGTATTTCTTTTGGCTAGATCCACTATGGCTGTTTTTAAACTGGTATCAATTTTCCCATCATTGCCTAATTTGTCAGTCAATTCGGCAGTCATAGTACCATCAAAAGTTTTTGCCGTATCTGCTGGAGCATCGGGACAATATTTAACATTGGCATTGTTTGGCATTAAGATGCCAACTCTCTGGCTTGAACTGCTTCTGACAAGCGTTGGTGAATTATTATCAATGGTTTTTGTAACCATACACCCAGATAACAACATAGCGATAGATATAACAAGAATAACTCTCATTTTATTCATCTATATTGACGAAGAGTGGGAGACGATTGTTACATTAGGTTGTCTTTTATTTGCTACTTAGTGCCGGGGTTTAACGGCATCTATTAAACCTATAACACAAGTATAAAAATTTTCATTATTATTTTTATATTTAATTGGGTTGTTTTTTCATTTACATTCTCTGCTAATTATTTACTGTGTTACTTAAATGCGACGGATATGCATTGATTGCTTCCAATTTATGTCAATATGCTTGTAATCATTAGATATAGTGGATGAAAAACCTTGGTATTTACAAGATATATTGAAATTCGGTTGAGAAAGAATATTTTTAACAGAGAAGTTCTTTACCTAGAAATAGAATCATAGTGGTATAACTCTTGCAAAAGTGTACAGCGTTTAATTCAGCGACTGAGCGTTTTCCTGCTGTCTGAAATCAAACTGGCAAATCAGGGAAACGTAGTGATGGTGTGGGCGGCGAATGTGGAATTCGGTTTTGGGCTCCAAACCTGGGGCGAAAACCGCCGAATGCCGGTAGATCTGGATGGTTTGCGGTTAGTCTCTTTTTCACCTATTGAAAATCAATAAGTTAGCGAACCTTAACAACATGGAAAAATCGGTAGAATTTTTTATGCCGAAAAAAGTGTTATAAAACAACTCTCTACTTTTAGAGTGTTCACCGCGCCAGCGGGGATAAACCGAAAACTTCCGCCGCACGTGGAAAGGTGAATTCGTGTTCACCGCGCCAGCGGGGATAAACCGTAATGGATGTTTTTGATCGCGCCAGCTTGCTGGTGTTCACCGCGCCAGCGGGGATAAACCGGCCGCAACAGGAAACAACGTTGAGACGTTCACGTGTTCACCGCGCCAGCGGGGATAAACCGCAAACGTATTGATTACGTCTGTCATGCGCATGGTGTTCCCCGCGCTAGCGGGGATAAACCGGTGTGCGAGTCCAGACCAGACCGTTGCGCCTGCGTGTTCCCCGCGCTAGCGGGGATAAACCGATTTGGCTTTCCCGTAACTGACATGGAAGCCCGTGTTCCCCGCGCTAGCGGGGATAAACCGCGTTGCGATTATCTCAAACTCCCAAAATCCGAGTGTTCCCCGCGGCAGCGGGGATAAACCGACGGATCGGCATCTGCATTGCTGACACCAATCGAGTTCCCCGCGCGAGCGGGGATAAACCGCTGATTTGCAGCCTGTCATCTGAGCGCACATTGTGTTCCCCGCGCCAGCGGGGATAAACCGGTAGCCAAGAGGCATTAAGAGCAGCGCGCAAGGAGTTCCCCGCGGCAGCGGGGATAAACCGGCGGGGATCGGGCTTGTTCTGGCCGGAATGCCGAGTTCCCCGCGCCAGCGGGGATAAACCGCGCCGGTAGCCAATATTGTGCTGGGAGTTGGTGTGTTCCCCGCGCCAGCGGGGATAAACCGAGTTCCTGTTTGACGATCAGGATGACGAGGGCGAGTTCCCCGCGCCAGCGGGGATAAACCGCTGTTAGTCAGAAAACGATTAGCGCTCAGCACGAGTTCCCCGCGCCAGCGGGGATAAACCGAACGAGCAGCGGCGGGAAATTATCAACCGTTAGAGTTCCCCGCGCCAGCGGGGATAAACCGGTGATGGGTTATTTAATAAAAACGCCGTCATCGTGTTCCCCGCGGCAGCGGGGATAAACCGAGGATGTAATTCCAGAGGACGTTTAGGACGGCGAGTTCCCCGCGCTAGCGGGGATAGGCTGGGCTTATATCCCTTGTTGCATGTTGGTCTAAATATCCCCCGCACGAGTCAAATCCCGCTTCTGGCTGGCGCGATGGGGGATTGCGTGTCAGTATTAAAGCACGCCATTTTTGCACCCACCGTCACGGTGAGGCGCTATGCCAATGATTTTGTCTTCCATACGTTACCGTAAGGAGGTGATATGAAAGTTGAAGCCGCAGAGTCGTCCGTTTTTGCCAGCCAGCAGGTGATGGCGAAGCGTTCCACAGAGCATGCCGAGAAAGCGGCGCTGTCCGAACAGCTTCAGTCTTATCAGGCGGGTAGCGGTGCTGTTCCTGCCGGTGAGACGACACGGTATGATTTCACCCGCATTAGCCCAGCCGAGCTGTATGAAACGGTTGAAGGCCTTGTGAGTAGTGGGCGGTTGGGGCGTGAAGAAGGCTCCGCGCTGTTGGGTTTTGTCTCGTCGCCGAGAGCCGAAGGGGGGAGTATTCCGCCTTCCAATGTGTTCCAGCCGATTAATGTTTTCGACACCATTCAGCAAGGTGTCGCGGGTGCATCATCCCGTAGCGAAGTGCAGAATACCGAAAGCCTGCAACGTGCCGCAGAGGCGCTAAACCGCTTTCAGGGGCAGGTCTCCAGCATTAGCGTTTACGTTTAGCGTATTTCAGCGCACCGTAGTCTGATGACGTCTCTCCCCGCATTTGCGGGGAGAGTTGTTTTATATCGCGCTCATTGTTTAGGTTTCGCTCAGCGTTGGGCCTGAGCTTTGATTTCCGTCAGCAGCGTGATTAGCGCCTGCACGTTGCTGTCCTGCGTGCGCCAGGATGACATGCTGATGCGTAATGCCGGACGTCCTTGCCAGACGGTGCCGCCAAACCATGCTTTGCCCGACGCCTGCAACGCTTCTCGTATTGCTGCCGTCTGGCTGTCGGTTTCCCCCCGCAGCAGAACCTGATTAAGTACAACCCGATTCAGTATCTCAAATCCTGCATGGCGCAGGCCGTCGGCGATGATTGTTGCCTGTCGGCAGTGTCGTTCGACCATCTCTGCTACGCCGTCGCGCCCCAGCGTACGCAGTGCTGCCCACACCGGAATGCCGCGCGGGCGACGGGAGAATTCGAGCGTCAGGTTCTTCTGTGCATCTCGCGCCGCACTGGAATAGACGGCATCCGCGTTCATCGCTTCCGCCAGCACGTCCGCATCGCGGCAAATCGCCATCGCGCAATCGTAAGGGGTGTTCAGCCACTTATGCGCGTCGGTTGTCCAACTGTCGGCCAGCTCAATGCCGTCGGTGAGCGCAGCGTGGGATGAGGCTCTGGCCCACAGCCCGAATGCGCCATCAACGTGAACCCAGGCACCTGCTGCTTTTGCGATGGGAATGATCTGCGCAAAGTCATCGAACTCGCCTGTGTTGACCTCGCCCGCTTGCAAACAAAGAATCGTACGATCGTCCAGCGGAGGAAGCTGCGACACATCGATCTGCCCAAACGCATTCACGGGCGCGATAAGTAAATGGCGTAGCCCAAAGCCGAGTACGCGCAGCGCTTTCTTCACGGTGATGTGCGTCAGTTCCGAAATCACGACCTTAATTTCAGGCGCGCCGTTCAATCCATCGTTGTCAAAATCCCAGCCCTGTTTTGCTAGCAGAGCACGACGCGCGGCCGCCAGACAGGAAAGCGTGCAGGCGGTGGCGCTGGTGCCGAAACCCACGGCGCTTTCTTTGGGTAAGTTCAGAGCATCGAGCACCCAGCGGCTGGCGAGGCGTTCCAGCGTGGCGGATACCGGTGAATTATCAAAAGTGGACGCGCACTGATCCCAGGCGATCATTAATCGCTCGGAAGCGGCGGCGACCGGCAATGAGGCACCGATAACAAAGCCGAAATAGTTCGGGCCATTGGAGGCGGTGGTAGCTGGTGAGCCGATCTCATCCAGCAGCGTCAGCGTGCTTTCGGGCGAGAAGCCCTGTTGCGGTAGCGCTTCATCAAAACGTGCCAGCGCTGCGAGGGCATCGGCATCGGGGAAAACCCGACGCTGTGCCGTCTCAGCCAGATAGCGTCGGCCGCGCTCGTCGGCATCAGCCAGTAACGTCAGTTCGCTCATGCTTTTTCCCTTATCAATCGGATTGTGTTGTTATCAAGAAGCGTTGTTCCGCTATCACTATGGCGTGGAGGCGGCCGGTGACGGCGCTGAGGCGTGCAGCGTTATTTTCCAGAAAAGCAGTGCCAGCAGGCTGACGGCTGCGCCAAGAATGCATACGCCTGACCAGCCCGCAGCGTCATATGTCGCTGTCGTTGCCATCGCGCCAAGCCCACTGCCGATGCTATAAAACAGCATATAACAGCCAACCAGACGGCTGTGCGCATCAGGATGCGTCTTGAAAATCATGCTTTGGTTGGTGACGTGAATGGCTTGCCCGCCCAGATCGAGAACGATGATGCCGACTACCAACGCGAAGAGAGAATAGGGCGCTAACCACAGCGGCAGCCACGATGTCAGCAGCAATAACAGGGCGATGCCGCTGACCCACTGTTCACGGCCTTTATCGGCCAGCGAACCCGCTTTTACCGCCGCCAGCGCGCCGAGAATACCGACCAGACCAAACGCACCGATCACCGTATGAGAGAAGAAATACGGTTCGCGACTCAGCGGCAGAACCAGCGCGCTCCAGAAAATACTCAGGGCAGCAAACATCAGTAAAGCGATGGTGCCGCGTATTTGCAATATCCGCTCTTGACGCAGCAGGGTCAGCATAGAAAGCAGCAATGCGGCATAGTGTGGGCGTCGCTGTGCAAGCGGCTGAGGCGGCAGCGCGCGCCATAAAAGCACGGCAAGCAGGAGCATCAGCAGCGCAGAGAAAAAGTATACGCTGCGCCAGCCTGCTAGATCGGCGATGAAGCCGGATAGCACGCGCGCCAGCAGCAGCCCAATCACCACGCCGCCCTGTGCGGCACCCACAACGCGTCCGCGCTCCTGCGGTGCGGCTGCGGTCGCGGCATAAGCAATCAGCCCCTGTGTCATTGCTGTGCCGAGCATGCCCACGGCCAGCATGCCGATCAATAAAGACAGAGGCGTAGTGGATAGCCCAACGGCGATCAGCGCCACGATGAGCGCACCTAACTGGGCGAGCATCAAATAGCGCCGATTGAGGATATCGCCCAGCGGCACCAGCAGAATTAATGCCAGCGCACAGCCAAGCTGTGTTGCGGTCATCACGCCGCCAACGGCAGCGATACTGATGTGAAAATCTACCGATAGTGCATCCAACAGCGGTTGTGCGTAATACACATTGGCGACGCTAAGGGCGCTGGCACAGGCAAACAGCAAAACTAACGCGCGCGGTAATGCCGTCTGCGTGCTGCAAGGAGTGCTGTAAAGATCGCCTTCGGTAACGGATGGCGTGGTATGAATAGGGCTTGTTTTCATGGTATTGGCTTTCATTGCTCAATTTGGTTTCAAAATAAAACCACTTGAAGCATAAATACTCTGGTTTTATTCTGCAACCAAAAATCGTGCGATCAGTTTTCAGCCTGTGGCTAAGGCAGGCAGGATGAACAGGAAAAAGGGGAGGAAGTAGTCATGGTGAAGCGCAAAAGTCTGAAAGAGGATGCGTGTCCCGTCGCTCGCGCGCTGGATGTGGTTGGCGATCGCTGGGCGTTGCTGATTATCCGCGATGCCTTCGACAATCGCCGCCGTTTCGGCGATTTTCAGCGCAGTTTGGGTGTTGCCAAAAATATCCTTACCGACCGTCTGCGCACCTTGGTTGAGGAAGGCATTTTGTCCGTTCAGCCCGTTTCCGAAAGCTCGGCCTATCAGGAATATATCCTGACGCCAAAAGGTGAACAGCTATTCCCGCTCGTTGTGGCGCTGCGCCAGTGGGGGGAACAGCAGCTGTTTGCGGAGGGAGAACCTCACTCCTTGCTATTGGATAAACACACCGGCCAGCCTCTGCAAACCATGCTGCCGCACTCTGCGGAAGGGCAGTTAGTGGTCGGGCAGGATACGTTCGTTCAGAAAGTGGATTGAGGCAGCGTAATGCAGAAAGAACTGAGAAAAACAGACAGCGATATTGAGGCAATCTCCCGCTATTTGAAGAAGTTGCACGTACTGACGTTATGCGTGGGTGAAAATTCGGAATTATGGTGTGCGAGTTGCTTCTATACTTATGACGATCAACAGATAGCCTTCTATCTAATGACAGAGTTGCAGACGCGTCACGGTGAAATAATGGCAAGGCTGCCGCAGGTGGCCGGTACGGTGAGCGGCCAGCCGAAGAGCGTCATGCTGATTAAGGGCGTGCAGTTTCGGGCGCAGGCGGTGCAGTTGGAAGGTGATGACGCGCAACAGGCCAGAGCACGGTATAACGCGCGTTTCCCTATTGCTCGGGCATCGCAAGCACCGATTTGGCGGCTCGATCTGACAGAAATCAAAATGACGGACAATACGCTGGGCTTTGGTAAGAAACGCCACTGGCAGCGCTAGCGTTCTTCAGAGATAACCGTCGTTACAGAGTGCATTTGTCATAACTAACATTTGTCATAACTAACAACAGAAACATAAAAAAATTGGGATAGTGAAAGACGCTGAGCAAGGGGGAAAACCGATGAGCCGAGTACTGTTATTAGGTGCAACGGGGTTAGTGGGGCACGAGTTGTTAGAGCTGTTGAAAGCCAATAATCGGGTAGAGACGATCTATGCGCCGACCCGTAAGCCGCTGGCACCGTCGGAGAAAGTGGTCAATCCGTACGATCCCGATCTGTCTGCCGCGCTGGCGCAATTGACCGATCCTGTTGATATCGCGTTTTGCTGTCTGGGATCGACGCTCAAGACGGCAGGCAGTAAGCAGGCGTTCCGCTATGTGGATTACACGCTGGTGGTGGAAGGTTCAAAGGTGGCTCTGGCGCTAGGCGCGACGCACCTTCTGGTTGTCAGTTCGCTGAGCGCGAGTGCGACGTCGCCTTTCTTCTATTCGCGAGTGAAGGGAGAAGCGGAAAAATCGCTGCGTCAGCAAGGCTGGCAGCATCTGACACTGGCACAGCCGTCGATGCTGCTGGGGGAAAGAGAAGATAGCCGTCCGCTAGAAAGTCTGGCCGCACCGCTGTTTCGTCTGTTCCCGGCAAAATGGCGAGCCATTGAAGGGAAAACGGTCGCGCAGGCGTTGCTGAATCAGGCGTTCTCACCCGAGCCCAAAGCGCGGGTCACCGTGCTGGAATCCGATCAATTACGTTCACTGGGTAAGCAGCAGGCGCTTCAGTAGCCGCTTGTCGATCAGCGCAGGCGGTGGACAACCTGATTGCTGCTGCCGCGCCAGATCAGTGCGGGATCTTTCAGATCTTGCACAAATTTTCCATCGACTAACACGTTGATGAGATCGACCACCCGCTGTTGCTCCGGCGTCAGTTCCGCCAGCACGTAGCCCGTCCAGACCCAGATATCTTTGCCTGGGCATTCCGCGCGTATCCGTTCGACCAGCCGCAGGATGTCAGGCACGTTCTGTGGGTGAAGCGGATCGCCGCCAGACAGCGAAATTCCCTGCCGTGGGATCGCCGTATCCTGGAGATCGGCGATGATCCGATCTTCCTGTTCCTGCGTAAACGGTTGACCAGAGTTGAGTCGCCAGGTGCTTTTGTTGTAGCACCCCACGCATTCATGCACGCAGCCCGCGACAAACAGCGTGCAGCGGGTGCCGGGGCCGTTGACGACATCAACGGGATAATACTGGTGGTAATTCATGCTGTAGAGCCCATGTTATGAAGCGGGCGCGTGTTGACGGTGCCGCGAAAGGTGGGCCGCATTGCTGCGGCCCAGAAGGGATCACCCCAGTTGACCGTTGCCTAAGTGCTTGATTCGACGCTTCACTTCTTCCTGCTTACCGGCGTTGAATGGGCGTGCATCCGGACTGCCGAGGTAACCGCACACGCGGCGCGTGACCGAAACGCGGGCCGAATCGTGGTTGCCGCATTTCGGGCAGGTGAAGCCTTTGCTGGTGCACTCGAATTCACCGGTGAAGCCACACTCATAGCATTCGTCGATCGGCGTGTTGGTGCCGTAGTAAGGCACGCGGCTGTAGCTGTAATCCCACACGTCTTCCAGCGCTTTGAGGTTGTGTTGCAGGTTCGGGTATTCGCCGTAGCAAATGAACCCGCCGTTAGCCAGCGGCGGATAGGGCAGCTCGAAGTCTATTTTCTGGTAAGGGTTCACCTTCTTCTCCACATCGAGGTGGAAACTGTTGGTGTAATACCCTTTGTCCGTCACGCCCTGCACGACGCCAAACTCGGCGGTATCCAGACGGCAGAAGCGGTCACACAGGTTTTCGCTCGGCGTGCTGTACAGGCTGAAGCCGTAACCCGTTTCGTCTTTCCACTGCTCGGTGGCGGCTTTCAGGCGAGTGATAACGGCCACGGCTTTGGCACGCAGCGTCTCGTCATCAAACACGTGTGTTTGGCTACCGAAGAGCGCGTTAATCGTTTCATGCAGGCCGATATAGCCCAGTGAAATCGAGGCGCGTCCGTTTTTGAAGATATCCGCAATACTGTCGTCCGCTTTTAAGCGCACGCCGCAAGCCCCTTCCATATACAGGATTGGCGCGACACGAGCTTTCACGCTTTCCAGCCGCGCAATGCGCGTCATCAGCGCTTTCTTCGCCAGCGTCAGACGTTGATCCAGCAGCGTCCAGAAGCGGTCTTCATTGCCTTCGGCTTCCAGCGCGATGCGTGGCAGGTTCAGGCTGATTACGCCCAAATTATTGCGGCCGTCGTGAATCTGCTGGCCGTTCTCTTCATAAACGCCGAGGAAGCTGCGGCAGCCCATTGGAGTTTTAAACGAACCGGTGACCTTCACAACCTGATCGTAGTTCAGAATATCTGGGTACATGCGCTTGCTGGCGCACTCCAGCGCGAGCTGTTTGATATCGTAATTCGGATCGCCCGCTTTGTGGTTCAGACCGTCGCGGATAGCAAAAACCAGTTTTGGGAAGACCGCCGTTTTGTGGTTTTTACCCAGCCCGGCAATGCGGTTGCGCAGGATCGATTCTTGAATCAGACGCGATTCCCAGCTGATGCCGAGCCCGAAGCCAAAGGTCACGAACGGGGTCTGGCCGTTAGCGGTGTGCAGCGTGTTGACTTCGTATTCCAGTGACTGGAAAGCGTCGTAGCACTCTTTTTGCGTGCGGGTTAAGGCATAGTTTTCTGCATCGGGAATCTGCCACTCTTCTGCCACGGATTTATGTTTCGCATGGCTGGCGGTGACGAACGGCGCCAGAATCTCATCAATACGGTTAATCGTGGTGCCGCCATAAATGTGGCTGGCAACCTGCGCGATAATCTGCGCGGTGACGGCGGTAGCGGTTGAGATCGATTTTGGTGGCTCAATCTCCGCATTACCCATTTTAAAGCCGTTGGTCAGCATGCCATCCAGATCGATCAGCATGCAGTTAAACATAGGGAAAAAGGGCGAGTAGTCGAGGTCGTGATAGTGAATCTCACCGCGCTCGTGCGCCAGCACTACATCACGCGGCAGGATGTACTGTTTGGCGTAATGCTTGGCGACAATACCAGCCAGCAGATCGCGCTGGGTGGGAATCACTTTACTGTCTTTGTTGGCGTTCTCGTTCAGCAGCGCCATGTTGCTCTGCTCAACCAGACCGCGAATTTCCTGATTCAGACGACCGTGGCGTTCACGTGCAATATCGCGGTCATGGCGGTATTCGATGTAGGTACGCGCCAGTTTTTTGTAATTGCCGGACATCAGCAGGTTTTCGACTGCATCCTGAATATCGCGGATATCTACGCGCGATTTATCCTGCATTTGTTGACCGACCGCACAGGCCACAGTTGCGCAGTAGTCTGCATCATTGACACCGGCTGCATGTGCCGCGCGTTCGACGGCCTCTTTGATACGCACTTCATCAAAAGGCACCTGGCAACCGTCCCGTTTAATCACTACTGGTTTCACGTTTTCTTCCTCTGGAAAGGTTATCCACAGGCGAAAACCGTAACTGACAAGGGTTACAGGGGGCTGTGGATGACACTGTGGATAAACACTATATGTAGTTCATGTTTACAGGATAGGCACTATATATTGAAATTGCGTAGGGGTGTTTGCGCTTTTATCGCTGTAAAATTGATGTAGAGCAAAGAAATCCTCATGTCGCGGGGAATTTGAGCCTGAACAAAAAATAGTCAAAAAAGGCGATGAGAGTGGGAAGGCTTGCTACGCGCGGCTTGGCGAAAATTTGTTTGTTTTTTGACCGTGATGTGCGCTGGGAATGTCAATAATGTTGTTGTGGTGAAAGAAAGAACAGAAAAAAAGCGCACCGGTTACCGTGCGCTTTTTAGGGATATTGCGGTGATATTTAGCG
The DNA here is from genome assembly GCF_051707265.1 of Pectobacterium sp. S5. Classification (NCBI taxonomy): domain Bacteria; kingdom Pseudomonadati; phylum Pseudomonadota; class Gammaproteobacteria; order Enterobacterales; family Pectobacteriaceae; genus Pectobacterium; species Pectobacterium sp. S5. The sequence continues at coordinate 1,946,696 of NZ_JAULSZ010000001.1, read as the reverse complement.
ACGAACGGCGATCGCTTCGATCTCGATCTTCACGTCTTTTGGCAGGCGTGCGACTTCAACGCAAGAGCGAGCCGGGAACGGTGCGCTATGTTCGTTGAAGAAGGCTTCATACGTGGTGTTGACCAGAGCGAAATCGTGCAGGTCTTTCACGAATACGGTCATTTTCACGATATCGGAAACTTTCAGGCCAGCAGCTTCCACGATCGCCTGAACGTTTTCCAGTGACTGACGCGTCTGAGCGGTGATGTTATCTGCCACCAGACCGCTTTTCGGATTCACGGGGATCTGGCCGGATGTGAAGATCATGCTGCCAAGGTCGACGCCCTGAACATAAGGGCCGATGGCGGCTGGGGCGTGCTCAGTGCTGATAATGCGTGACATGGTATCTCCTTGATGGGGGCGTAAAAGGAACGCGGACGCCGCCATTATTCAAAAAAGCCCCGCCACAGGCAATGTCCATTGCGGGGCAATGCAGAAAACTAGCGATCTTGCAGTACAGCCTGACGCTCAAATTCTTTCTCGCAGTACTTACATTTCAGGTGCACGTCGCCGTCACGCTGCTTCACGCTGAATGACGATGAAACCGGCTCGCTGCGGCTGATGCAGTTGCTGTTTGGGCAGGTGAGCACGCCAGTAATGTGGTCTGGCAGCGTCGGCACCAGCTTGCGGACGACGTCATAGTCATCAATCTGATTGACGGTCGCCTGCGGTGCGTAGATCGCTAACTGATTCGCCTGCTGCTCGGTCAGGAAAATGTTCTCGATCTTGATCAGATCTTTGCGCCCAAGGTGGTTGGACGGCAAATTCAGGCCGATGGTGATGCGCTGGTCTGTCGCGGTCAGTTTAAATAGCGTCAGCAGCTTAAAACCCACCTGTGCGGGAATGTGGTCGATCACCGTGCCACGTTTGATCGCTTCAACCTGTAATTTATTATCGTGTGTCATGATGGCTTCTTCCTCTTACAGAACCAGTTCGCGATTCAGGACCAGCGCCAGCAGCGCCTGACGGGCGTAAATACCGTTGCCGGCCTGTTGGAAATAATAGGCGTAAGGCGTGGCATCCACATCAATGGTGATCTCATCAACGCGCGGCAACGGGTGCAGTACTTTCAAATTCGGGCGGGCGCTCTGCAGATCGTCGGCGCGCAGGACAAACTGGGATTTGATGTTGATATATTCGGACGGATCCAGACGCTCTTTCTGCACGCGCGTCATGTACAGAATATCCAGCTCGCCGACGACCTCATCAATGCTGTTGTGCAGGCTGTAAGCAATATTCTTCTCTTTCAGCATGCTCAGAATGTAGTCCGGCATCGCCAGCGCGTCCGGGGCGATGAAGTAGAAGCGGTTGCCTTCGAACTTCGCCAGCGCCTGCGTGAGTGAATGCACGGTGCGGCCATATTTCAAATCACCGACCATCGCGATATTGATGTTATTCAGTCGGCCCTGCGTTTCCTGAATGGTGAACAAATCGAGCAGCGTCTGCGTCGGGTGTTGGTTCGCACCGTCACCGGCGTTCAGAATCGGAATACCGCCGGAGAACTCGGTCGCCAGGCGGGAAGCGCCTTCCTGCGGATGACGCATTACGATGGCATCCACGTATTGGCTGATGACGGAGATGGTATCGGCCAGCGTTTCGCCCTTTTTCCCCAGCGATGTGTTGTTGCTGTCAGCGAAACCGACGACGGAGGCGCCGAGGCGATGCATCGCGGTTTCAAAGGATAAACGTGTCCGAGTGGAGGCCTCGAAGAAGCAACTGGCAATCACTTTATGTTTCAACAACTCAGGCTGAGGATTGGCTTTCAGGCTGGCGGCGACACGCAGCGTCAGTTCCAAATCTTCCCGACTGAGGTCGTTAATCGAAATAATATGTTTTTGATAGAGCGGATTGACCATGTTGTCTTTCTCCTAACGTGTACACAGGAAATGTCGTATCGGGTTGCCCGGATTGTGGGCCAAAAAAAAGCCCCTCATTGAGGGGCTTTCTTCATTGAATCATTGAGCAACGGAAAGGAAAACGCTAGCTGGCTGCCGGATGGCAGTTGTGGTTGAGAACCAACATAAGCAGCAGATTTTTTGGTGTAACGGTGCATGACCCCTCCCGGCAAACTGTCGGGAATTATACGCGCCGACTAGGCTATTTCAAGCAGAAAGCGTGGTTTTTTACGCATCGCAATCGATTGCGGGTCGCGTGCTGTATGCATAACGCTCGTGAGCGGGAGAAGGCAGATAGAGAAGAGTGGTGGGCAGTTCACTTTTTCGTATTAACACGCTGGCGGGCGTCACATTTGGAGAGTATAAGGATTGTAAAACAGGGTTTCATTTTTATATCAACGAGGGTTTTTATGATTACTGGCAACGTCCACCACCTTGAACTGGTTCCTTATCTGCCTGCCAAACTGCGCGAAGCGATTGAATACGTGAAGCAAAACATCACGGCAGACACGCCGCTGGGCAAGCATGATATCGAAGGCAACAGCGTGTTTGTGTTGATCTCCAACGATAGCACCGATCTGCTGGAAAAACGCCGCGCCGAGTATCACGCCAAATATCTGGACATTCAGATTGTGCTGTCCGGTGTGGAAGGGATGACGTTCAGTAACCTGCCTGCGGGCACGCCGGATACCGACTGGCTGGCAGATAAAGACATTGCTTTCCTGCCTGCGGGCGAGCAGGAAAAACAGTTTGTGATGCAGGAAGGGGATTTTGTCGTCTTCTTCCCAGGCGAAGTGCACAAACCGCTGTGTGCCGTTGGTGAACCTGCGCACGTGCGCAAAGCCGTGGTGAAAATCGACGCGTCACTGGTGGTGTAAACCGCTGGAAAGCCTCTCCCTCCCCGCTCTGGGGAGGGACGTCAATCTTAATCCTGTACCAGCGTGGCGACCATCACCGCTTTGATGGTGTGCATGCGATTTTCCGCCTGATCGAACACGATGCTGTGCGCGGATTCAAAGACCTCATCCGTGACTTCCATTCCACCGTGCAGACCATACTGCTCCGCCATTTGTTGGCCCATTGTCGTCTGATCGTCGTGGAACGCGGGTAGGCAGTGCAGGAACTTCACCTGCGGATTACCCGTCGCGGCGATCATCGCCATGTTCACCTGATACGGTTTCAGCAGCGCGATACGCTCTTTCCAGGTCTCTTTCGGTTCCCCCATAGAAACCCAGACGTCGGTATAAATGAAATCTGCGCCCGCGACGCCCGCGGCGATATCTTCCGTCAGCGTGATGCTGCCACCGGTTTGTTCTGCCGCCGCCTGACACTCAGCCACCAGACCGGCATCCGGCCAGCAGGCTTTTGGTGCAACAAGACGTAAATCCAGCCCGGTCAGTGCCGCCGCTTCCAGCATGGTGTTACCCATGTTGTTGCGCGCATCACCGACATAGACGAGCGTCATTTCTGACAGCGATTTACTCGGCAAATGTTCCTGCATCGTCAGCAGATCCGCCAGCAGCTGCGTAGGGTGGAATTCGTTCGTCAGTCCGTTCCAGACCGGGACGCCCGCGTATTGCGCCAGCGTTTCGACAATTTGCTGACCATAGCCGCGATATTGAATGCCGTCGTACATTCTTCCCAGCACGCGTGCCGTATCCTTAATGGATTCTTTATGGCCGATTTGGCTGCCGCTTGGGCCGAGATAGGTCACTTGCGCGCCCTGATCGTATGCAGCAACTTCGAAAGAGCAGCGAGTACGAGTCGAATCTTTTTCGAAGATGAGTGCGATGTTTTTACCTTGCAGACGGCGGACTTCTGTCCCGTTTTTTTTATCGGCTTTCAGTTTCGTTGACAGGGCTAAAAGATTGGCAATTTCTGCGGGTGTAAAATCCATTAACCTTAAAAAGTGACGCTTATAGAACGGTTGCATGATGTACCTCTCCATGTGGCTCAACACCATTGGTTGAATTAAAATTCACTTTATATGTGTAATTATTCAAATTCAAGTGGTGATATCAAACTTTGTGGTGGAGCAAGCCGCAGGGCTGTGGGACAATAAGTAATATTACGTCGTTTAATGAGGACTGAGGCATGGCAAACCGCGAATTACTGGAAGAGCAACGGGAAGAGACACGCCTGATCATTGAAGAACTGCTGGATGATGGCAGCGATCCTGACGCGCTCTATACCATTGAACACCATTTCTCTGCTGAGAAGTTTGAAGTGTTGGAAAAAGTCGCTGTAGAAGCCTTCAAGCTGGGTTATGAAGTGACGGATGCGGAAGAACTGGAAGTGGAAGATGGCGTGCTGCTGATGTGCTGCGATGCCATTAGTGAAGTTGCGCTGAAGGCGGAACTGATCGACACGCAGGTAGAACAGCTGCTGGCGCTGGCAGAACGCCACGGCGTGAATTACGACGGTTGGGGTACCTACTTCGAAGATCCAGATGGTGAAGGCGAAGAAGATGGGGATGATGAAGATTTTTATGACGAAGATGATGACGGCAAGCGCCACTAAGTCATTAATCTCGAAGAACACGCCTCACTGAATGCCGCAGGAACCCCCTGCGGCGTTTTTTTACTCTGTATGACTGCGCGCGGTGACTGCACCTCAAACCGATTACAGTGCCTTCAACATCGTCACTTCACAGTCGGTGTGGCCCGTGTTGCCCATTGCGTGGGGAATTGACTCGAAGCCCAGCGATTCATACAGTCGGATCGCGCTGGTCAGGTGTCCGGTTGTTTCCAGATAGCAGCGGCGAAAGCCGTGCTGACGAGCAAAATCAAGCGCCTGTATCGCCAACTGACGTGCCAGCCCTTTGCCCCGCACGACGGGTAAGAAATACATTTTCTGTAATTCACACACATCTTCTTCGCCTGCGACCAGCGGGGCAATGCCGCCACCGCCAACCACGCGGCCTTCATATTCAACCACCCAGTAGGCGCTGTTCGGCTGGTTATACAGGGCAAATAGCGCATCCAAATTCGGATCGGAAACGGTATAGCCTTTATCGGCTGTCAAACCAAACTCAGCAGAAACCTGACGGATGACCTGAGCGATAGCGGCATCGTCCTGCGCGGTAATTGGGCGTACCTGAAGATTGGCGGAGGTCGCGGTTGTCATAATACGTACTCTTGTTCTTACGGTTTACGAGGGGGGAATGATCCTAGCCGATTGTAATACCATTTCAGACCACATTGATGCAACGTCTATACCCGTCATACTTCACGTTGTCTGGGGGCGATTTCTCTATGACTTTCTCTATTCCTTGTAATTCATAAGTATATGAACTTGTTTAATTGCTGTTAACTTTTATTGTTGTCATTAACAGGACATGCTTAAATAAGCCGCTTTTTGTATGCCAATAACGTATCGAATGAAGCGTTTATAAGGCTTATTTCTTTTAGGATGAAAGGTCTATGACTATCAATACTTCAAAAAATAGCACGCAGCATCGCGTGCAGTTTCATGGTAAGGCTGGGGAATATTTTGCAATTTGGCTGGTGAATGCATTATTAACGATCGTCACTTTGGGTATTTATTCTGCTTGGGCGACAGTGCGTCGCCGCCGTTATTTTTACGGCAACACGGAAATTAACGGTGACCGTTTTGATTACCATGCGGACCCGATTCAGATTCTCAAAGGACGTTTGCTGGTTATCGCTGGTCTGATTCTGTTTTATGTCGTATTGGCGATGTCACCAGCGTTGGGAACTATTCTCGCATTGGCATTTGCGGCATTGATTCCGATTATCGTGATCCGCAACTGGCGTTATGACGCTATTATGTCCAGCTATCGTGGTATTCGCTTTAATTATCATTGCCAGACTGGTCGCGCGTATTGGGTGTTGCTGCTTTGCCCTATTCTGCTGCTGCTGGCTTTTTATGCTGTTTTAGCGGTGGCGATGTTCATTGGTATGCAGAGCGATAGCCCGATTATCATTACACTCATCGTGCTGGCGCTGGTGGTTCCAGGGTTTGCGGCGGTCAATGGCATCATGAAAATGATGCAGCTCGATCTCTATGTTAATAACCTGTTCTTCGGTAAAACGGCGTTTAAAGCGGAGTTGACGAAAGCGGCGTTTATTAAATTCGCCCTGATTAGCCTGCTGATTTTTGTTCCTTTCTTGATCGCCGCGCTGTCATTCATGGGGTCGTTCTTTTTTACGCTGTATCAGATCATTATGATGGGCGCAGATTCTGAAACCATTGCCATGATGCTGCTGAGCAATGCCTTTAATTTTATTATGATGTTCGTTGTGGCGCTGCTGGGTGTGCTGGTTTCCAGCAGTTATCTGGTTGTCGCACAGCGTAATTATCTGTTTAACCAGACGTCGCTGAATGGTGGTGTGAAGTTGCACTCTTCCATGCAAACGCTGTCTTACATGGGGCTGCTGATAACCAATAGCCTGATTACTATTTTCTCTTTGGGTTGGGCTGCACCGGTGGCAGAGATTCGTCACGCACGCTATATCGCGAATGCGACAGCGGTTGAAGGCGATCTGGAACTGCTGCATGTTCAGGCTCATCAGGACACAGCAAACAGCGCACTGGCCGAAGAAGCCGTGCAGGCGCTCGATTTGGGTGTCGGTCTCTAAGGCAGGAATATGAATATTAAGGGGCATTATCAATACCCCGGATTGGCGGCCCGCGTGGCCGCTTCTCTTCATTTATCGGACAACGGTTCGATGATGGTGCTGAACACCGGGTCATCGAATACGACATTTGCGTTGGAGCAGGTCACGGTTTCCGATGCGCTGGGCTCGATTCCTCTAACGCTCACATTTCCTGACGGCGGTCGCTTTGTTCCTGCCGACGATCCCACTTTTCGCGCGTGGTATTCCGCACGACGTCGCCCGGGGCTTGTCCATCGTTTAGAACGCCATAAGCGTGGCGTCATTCTCACGCTACTCGCCACAATCTTGCTCGTCATAAACTACGTTTACGTGGTACTGCCGTGGGCAAGTTCTGCGCTGGCACTACGGATGCCAACCGCTATCGAACAGCAACTGGGACAAAATACGCTAAAGCTGTTACGACACAGTGATTTTAAGCCTTCTAAATTGCCTGTTGAACGCCAGCAAGCGATGCAAGCGCTGTTTCAACAGGTTATGCCCGCTGACATGCGGGAAGACAAAACGCCACTGCGCCTGGAGATCATGTCTGCGCCTATCGGGCCGAATGCTTTTATGCTGGCAGATGGTACGCTGATTATCAGTGACGACCTGGTGAAGCTGGCGAAAGATGACAACGAGCTGGCCGCGGTGATGCTGCATGAAATGGGACATCACGCTTATCGCCACCCAATGCGCATGGTGGTGCGTTCATCGCTGGTATCGCTGACCTTCATGTGGATGACGGGAGATGTCAGCGGAGTCGGGGATACCTTGTTGCAGTCTGCCGCTTTTATCAATGAGATGCAGTTTTCCCGCGATATGGAACGGGAAGCCGACGCATGGGCAATAGCAGAAATGCAGCAGCAAGGGCGTTCGCTTCAGTCGATGCAGGCAATGTATCGGGCCTTGATCGCTAACGACCGCAGTCAGGATGAAATTGATTCGCTGGATTTACCGGACTGGCTGAGTACGCACCCGGATATGGATGAGCGGCTGAGAGCCATTGAAAGCGAGATGAATAAGCGCTAATCCTCAGCGCTTGATTCTCAACTCCGACCTAACCCTGCCTTATGTCGATCGTGTGCGGTATCACCGTGCACGATCCCCTGCCTATTAGACATTTGAACAAAAAAAGCGCGCTTTGCTGTTTTTATAAACGCTAATGTCGAGCGAAAAGTATGAGCTATGTAGCCGGACGATTAACAGGAATGCGTTAAATATCATCCTATTAAAAACTATCTGTAGAATCTCTCGCGATAAATAAAAAAACCAGACAATAATCTCTTTTTATTATTAGTTCGCTTATGTTTATTGGGATTTTTCCTAATAGACATTAAAATCGCGGCTTCACGACTTCATGATTACCGAAGAGTTATTTATGATTAATCGAATTCTATCAGGGGTGGTGGGCGCATTTCTGTTAATGCTGTCACCATTAACGCATGCACAGGCAAATTTCCCAGAGCCCAAAGAAGGCGACTGGATTGCGCCAGAATTTACCTTCAACAGCGGCGAAAAATTAAAAGATCTGCGTATTCACTACTACACGATCGGTGATAAAACCAAGCCCGCTATCTTATTGCTACATGGAACGAACCAGCCGATTAAATCACTGCTAGCCAATGGCTTTGGCGGAGAGCTGTTCGGGCCGGGTCAGGCGCTGGATAGCAGCAAATACTTTATTATCATGCCGGAGAGCATTGGTTCTGGAAAATCGTCCAAACCGTCAGATGGCTTACGGATGAAATTCCCGCAGTACGATTATAACGATATGGTGCAGGCACAATATCGCTTAATCAAAGAAGGGCTGGGCATTAACCACCTGAGCCTGGTGATGGGATATTCCATGGGCGGCATGCAAACCTGGCTCTGGGGTGAAAAATACCCAGACATGATGGATGCGCTGGTGCCAATGGCATCGCTGCCAAATGAGCTGTCTGGTCGTAACTGGATGATGCGCCGCATCTTGATTGAATCCATCAAGAACGATCCAACGTGGAATAACGGCGACTACACGCAGCAGCCGCCAACGCTGAAAACAGCCAGCATTATGTTCAGCATTGCCACCACTGGCGGCACGCTCGCGTATCAGAGCAAAGCGCCGACGCGCGCGCAGGCGGACAAACTGGTAGAAGATCGCCTTGCGGCACCGTCGACCAGCGATGCGAATGACTTTATTTATATCTGGGGCTCGTCTGCAAATTATAACGCGGCACCGGAACTGAATAAAATTAAGGCACCTGTTCTGGTGATTAACTCTGCGGATGATGAGCGTAATCCTATTGAAACAGGCATCCTGGAGAATGAGCTTAAGAAAATTAAGCAGGCAACATTGTTCCTTATTCCAGCCAGCAAAGATACCAGCGGGCATGGCACCATGATGTCAGCGAAGTTTTATAAAGATGAGCTACAACGTTTCTTAGAAAAAAATCAGACTCAGAAAAAGAATAAAAAATAAATCCTACTGACCGATAGAATACCTATTTTCTGTCGGTCATTATTTTTTTATACGTTTCTTTATTTTTATTACGGTTTTATAACGAATTTATTTCAGTTCGTGGAAATTAACGCGTCTGGAAATTGAATAACGACTATTACGTAAATAACGGAACGGCTCTGCTCTGGAGCTGGCGCTCATCCTTTCTTATTTTTAGGCCACAGGGATAATTTATGTTTCGTAAGATAAAGATCCGTACTGCACTCAGCATGATGGTGTTTTCGTTAGCGGCATTACTGCTTTTCGTCGGCGTGTTAGGGTTGGTTGCCGTTCAGTCAGGGAATAAATCATTTGCTCGTGTCGATATGGAAGTGCTGCCAGGGCTGGTTGCGCTGAATGACAGCTCAGAACTGCTGTTGCGTGGTCGGTTGGATTTGCGTCTGTACGAATCATTAATGGGGAAAGGGGATGTCGAAGCCGCTAAAGTCGCGCTAGGGCGCGCCAGAGGCAAGGTCGACGGTGCCAGTGAAAAGTGGCAGGAATACCTGAAATATCCGCAGTCCGAAGCGGAAAAAGTCATTTCTTCAGACATGGCCGAGAAACGCAATACGCTGATGCAGGAGTTTATCGATCCGGCATTTGCTGCGCTTAACGCAGGGAATCTGGATGAATATCGCCAGCGTGCCGGGAAATCGACGGTTCTGTATGCCGCGTTTGATAAATCCTCTAAAGCCTTGGTTGCCTTCAAGCTGAAGAGCATTGATGAAGCCTACGCGGATTCGAATGGGCGTGTGGCGCAGATGGAAACCATCCTGTACGGTGCGATCGCCTGTGCATTACTGCTGGCGGCGCTGGCCTGGTCCGTGATGACCAACATGATCGTGAAACCGCTGAATCAGGCGATTTCCGTCTTTGACCGCATCGCCGAAGGCGACCTGCGGGCGCAGATTGATAGCAGCGGAAAAAATGAAATCGCACACCTGTTTGCTGCGGTTCAACGTATGCGCGACGGGCTGGAAAACATGGTGCGCGTAGTGCGTAACGGAACCGATGCGATCAGCGTGGGTGTCGAGGAAATCGCCTCCGGCAACATCGATCTCTCCAGCCGTACCGAACAGCAGGCAGCCTCGTTGGATGAAACCGCTTCAAGCATGGAAGAGATCATGTCGACGGTGAAAAACAACGAAGACAACACGCGTAAAGCCAACGATCTGGCGCTGAAAGCCTCTAATTCCGCATCTCGCGGCGGGAATGTTGTCTCCGAAGTGGTGGATACCATGCGTTCCATCAAGCAGAGTTCTGCCAAGATCTCCGATATTGTGGGTGTAATCGACGGTATTGCCTTCCAGACCAACCTGCTGGCGTTGAACGCTGCGGTGGAATCTGCGCGTGCGGGTCAATACGGTAAAGGCTTTGCGGTGGTGGCTTCCGAAGTGCGGATGCTGGCTGCGCGCAGTGCGACGGCAGCGAAAGAAATCGGCACCATGATCGATGATTCTCTCAGCCGCATTGAGAAGGGCGCAGGGCTGGTTGAAGTCGCGGGTAACACCATGGACGAAGTGCTGATGGATGTGAAAAAAGTGGTCGATATCATGGATGAGATCACGCTGGCTTCCAGCGAGCAGAGCCGCGGTATTTCGCAGATCAATATCGCCATCAATCAGATGGATGGTGTGACTCAGCAGAATGCGTCCTTGGTATCAGAAGTGGCGACCTCGGCGAATTCACTTCAGGAGCAGGTTATTAATCTGCAACAGTCCGTTTCCCGTTTCCAGATCGCAAGAGAAAACATGGAAATGGACAATGTGCTGCCCGGTTTGCGCCGGAACATTGCGCTGGCCGATGCTCGCTAATCGTTAAATGAGCTTATCACCTGTTTTCGCTACTGTTATGTGGACAGCGAAGACAGGTGACTTATGCTCGCATTCATCAATCAATTAATGGTTTTGAAGCGATAAACGGCACGGGAACCGTCAGCGTTAACCAGACGCCGTTATCCGCCTGATAAAAAACAAACCCCTGCTGATGCATTTCCCGCGCCTTTATTGTTAATACCACGGGCTTGCCGTGCCGTTGGCCGACATTTATCGCTGTGGCTTCGTCGGCAGACAAGTGCACATACTGACGTGAACCAGGAAGCAAACCCTGCTGATTTATCGAGTCGACAAATCGGGTTGCGGTGCCGTGGTAAAGAAACTCGGGCGGCACTTTGGGCTCGTAACGCATATCGACCTGCGATGACGAGTGCCCCTGCGCTGCGCGGATCGATAACCCATCCGCCGAAATAGAAAAACGCTTTTTGTCGCTGCTATCGACGACAGACGTGAATCACGTCTCTGGTAAGAAGCCGTCCATCTTTTGCCGCACCACTAATCAGTTCAGCTATGTTTGCCCAGCCTTCGCTGCTCAGCGTTAGCCCAATGGCTTCGGGCTTGTGTCGTAAAACGTAGCTAAGAAACTTGCTGACCTCAGCATGATTCGTGTCGCTCATTGTGTTACTCCATTTATGCATTTTGTGAGGTGAATAAGTGTGAAGCGAATAAAAAAAAACTATCCTCCGGCATAGCCGGAGGTTTTTCATATGCGCCTATAAGGCTCTGTTACCAGCCGCGCCCTAACAGGCGCATCGCGATCTGACATTTGCATCTATGGATTACTTACGGCCCGTAAACGGGCTACCTGGATACGGGATCGACAGTTGCTCTCCCATTTTATCCTCATCCAGTTGGTGCTTTATGTATTCTTGTATCTTGACCGTGTTTTTCCCCACCGTATCAACATAATACCCTCGACACCAAAACTCCCTGTTACGGTATTTGAACTTCAAATCGCCAAACTGCTCATAAAGCATCAGGCTACTCTTTCCCTTCAGGTATCCCATAAATCCCGAGACACTCATCTTCGGCGGGATTTCCAGCCAAAACTCCCTGTTACGGTATTTGAACTTCAAATCGCCAAACTGCTCATAAAGCATCAGGCTACTCTTTCCCTTCAGGTATCCCATAAATCCCGAGACACTCATCTTCGGCGGGATTTCCAGAAGCATGTGGATGTGATCCACACAGCATTCCGCTTCCAGAATATTCACGTTTTTCCATTCGCACAGCTTTCTTAAAATGCTGCCAATCGCTCTGCGCTTTTCCCCGTAGAACACCTGCCTTCGATACTTCGGTGCAAAAACTATGTGATATTTACAGTTCCATCGGGTGTGCGCTAAGCTCTTTTCGTCCCTCATTGGGACCCCCTTTTGATTTCTTGTTGAACGTTTGCAGTTGCCAGACCGCAAACTGTTTTAACAAATCAAAAGGGGTTTTTATAACTGGCTCAAAGCTGAAAGCTTTACTGAACCCCCAGCCTAGCTGGGGGTTTTCTGGGCACAATAAAAAGCCTCGTTTTGCAACGAGGCTTTCGTACTTGCCGTTCTACCGCTAGAAAATCGGTGAGCGTTACAGTGCAGCGATGACCGCGTGTTGCTCCAGCAGTTTGGCTTTCGCTACGGCGTAGCCGTCCAGCTTCTCACGCTCTTTGGCTACGACCGCTTCCGGTGCGCGTGCCACAAAGCCTTCGTTGGACAGCTTGCTTTCGATGCGCTCAATCTCGGCTTCGATTTTCGCCACTTCTTTCGTCAGACGATCCAGCTCTGCCGCTTTATCGATCAGGCCTGCCATCGGAATTAACAGCTCGGCACCCTCAATGAGCTTAGTGACGGAAACCGGACCTTTATCGCCCGCAGGCAGCAGCGTAATGCTTTCCAGACGCGCCAGCGTTTGGATAAAGCTGCGGTTCTCTTCCACGCGACGCTGTGCTTCAGCAGTGACATCACGCAGTAAGACTTCCAGCGGTTTGCCCGGTGCGATGTTCATTTCCGCACGAATGTTACGCACAGCGATAATCGCCTGCTTGATCCACTCCAGATCGTTCAGCGCCAGCGTATCTTCCTGCGCGGCATCGAACTCAGGGAACGGCTGCAACATGATCGTGTCGGCGCTAATGCCTTTCAGCGCTTTAACGCGTAGCCAGATGGTTTCGGTAATGAACGGAATAATCGGATGCGCCAGACGCAGCAACGCTTCCAGCACGGTAACCAGCGTGTGACGCGTACCGCGCAGTTCCGCTTCTGAACCGCCATTCATCACAGGCTTCGTCAGTTCCAGATACCAGTCACAGAACTGGTTCCAGGTGAATTCGTACAGAATGTTGGCCGCAATATCAAAGCGATAGCCGTCCAGCGCCTCGCGGTAGGCTTTCACCGTGCGGTTGAATTCTGCCAGAATCCAGCGGTCAGCCAGTGACAGCACTTTCTCGCCTGCGCCAAAACCACAATCCTGATCTTCGGTGTTCATCAGCACAAAGCGGCTAGCGTTCCACAGCTTGTTACAGAAGTTGCGGTAACCTTCCAGACGCTTCATGTCCCAGTTGATGTCGCGGCCGGTAGAGGCCAGCGCCGCCAGCGTGAAGCGCAGGGCGTCTGTACCGTGCGGCTCGATACCGTTCGGGAACTGTTTCTCGGTGCGCTTGCGGATTTTTTCCGCCAGCTGCGGCTGCATCATATTGCCGGTACGTTTTTCCAGCAGCGCTTCCAGCGAAATGCCGTCGACCATATCCAGCGGGTCGATCACGTTCCCTTTGGATTTGGACATCTTCTGACCTTCATCATCACGGATCAGGCCAGTCATGTAGACGGTATGGAATGGCACCTGTGGTTTGCCGTCTTCATCTTTGATGAAGTGCATGGTCAGCATGATCATGCGGGCAATCCAGAAGAAGATGATGTCGAAGCCGCTGACCATCACGCTACTCGGGTGGAACGCTTTCAGATCGGGCGTTTGCTCTGGCCAACCCAGCGTAGAGAACGTCCACAGCCCGGATGAGAACCAGGTATCCAGTACGTCTTCGTCCTGATTCAGAACGACATCGTCAGCGAGGTTGTTTTCACTGCGTACTTCCGCTTCGGTGCGACCGACATAGACCTTGCCATTGGCATCGTACCAGGCCGGAATGCGGTGGCCCCACCACAATTGGCGAGAGATACACCAGTCCTGAATGTCGCGCATCCAGCTGAAGTACATGTTTTCGTACTGTTTTGGTACGAACTGGATGCGGCCATCTTCCACCGCTTCCACTGCCGGTTTAGCCAGCACGGCAGCACGCACGTACCACTGGTCGGTCAGCATCGGCTCAATGACGACGCCGCCACGGTCACCGTAAGGAACGGTCAGATCGTGCGCTTTGATCTCTTCCAGCAGGCCAAGCTCATCGAATGCAGCGACCAGCGCTTTACGCGCGGCAAAACGCTCCAGACCCTGGAAGGCTTCAGGAATGTCGCTGCTGCAAACGGTACTGGCTTCGCCATTGGTATCAAAAATTTCAGCGCTCTGGCGGATATCACCGTCGAACGTCAGGATATTGACCATCGGCAACTGGTGGCGTTTACCGACTTCATAGTCGTTGAAGTCGTGCGCTGGCGTGATCTTCACGCAGCCGGTGCCTTTTTCCATATCGGCATGTTCGTCGCCAACGATCGGAATACGACGGCCAATCAGCGGCAGGATCACCTCTTTGCCGATCAGATCTTTATAACGCGGATCTTCCGGGTTAACGGCAACACCAGTATCACCCAGCATGGTTTCCGGGCGAGTGGTCGCGACGACCAGATAGTCTTTCCCTTCAGCGGTTTTCACGCCATCGGCCAGCGGATAGCGCAGGTGCCACATCGACCCTTTCACTTCGCGGTTTTCTACTTCCAGATCGGAAATCGCGGTGCGCAGTTTTGGATCCCAGTTCACCAGACGCTTGCCACGGTAAATCAGGTCTTCTTTATACAGACGGACAAAAACTTCTTTCACCGCGTTGGACAGGCCTTCATCCATGGTGAAGCGTTCGCGTTCCCAGTCAACGGAGTTGCCAAGACGGCGCATCTGATTGGTGATGTTGCCACCGGATTCGCCTTTCCACTGCCAGATTTTGTCGATGAATGCTTCGCGGCCGTAATCGTGGCGAGTTTTGCCTTCTTCTGCGGCGATCTTGCGCTCAACGACCATTTGCGTGGCGATACCGGCGTGGTCGGTACCTGCCTGCCACAGGGTATTTTTACCCTGCATACGCTGATAGCGGATCAACGTATCCATAATGGTTTGCTGGAAAGCGTGACCCATATGCAAGCTGCCGGTGACGTTGGGCGGCGGGATCATAATGCTGAAGCTTTCTTTACTCGTGTCGCCGTGCGGCTTGAAGTAGCCTTGCTTTTCCCAGTGTTCGTAGAGCGGCTGCTCGATATCTTGCGGGTTATATTTCGTTTCCATTATGCTCAAAATTCAGTGAGTTGGCGGCGTAGCCGTGGTCAATTGGAAGCCGACGCTGCGATAAGTTTTATAGCGGTCGCGCGCCAACTGTTTCAAGGAGTCTTCGTAAGGGACAAAGTCTATCACTTCATGGAAAGCGGTGGCAAAATCTGCGAACTGCGGCAATAGGCTGATCAGCAGATCCCGTGGCGCGTTGCCACGCCGCTGCGGCCAGGCCAGTTCGACCGGCGCACCGTGGCGTGGCCCTTCGCCTGCCAGATTATGCGGCACGAAGGCGTTGGGATCGCGCTGCCACAATGCCTCGTCCAGTCTGGTGGCCTGCTGCTCGTCTTCACAGGCTATCAGCACACGCTTTCCTGCTCGCCAACGTTCTGCCGCCAGATCGCATGCCAGTGCCTCATGGGCGCTGAGCTCACCGCTTTTGCTGTCGTGTTCGAGAAGATAGAACGTTGCGTTTTTCATTGTTTACACTATTGATAAGGGCCGGAATATCCGGCCCGATTATACTCGTCATACTTCAAGTTGCATGCGCATTGGCTGCGTTCACTCACCCGAATCACTTACCTGAGTAAGCTCATCGGGACTCCTTCCCTTGCCGCCTTCCTGAAACTTGAATTATTTAGAGTATAAGAACAAAAGTCATCGCTGGCTTTGGTCATCGCCGTTGACGTGAAAGTCTTATTCTACGTCGTTCTGTCCAGCGCGGTTAAGCAGGAACTGTGATAACAGCGCGACCGGACGACCCGTTGCACCTTTGGCTTTACCAGAACGCCAGGCCGTGCCCGCGATATCCAGATGCGCCCAGCTGTACTTACGCGTAAAGCGCGACAGGAAGCAGCCTGCGGTAATCGCACCACCCGGACGACCGCCAATATTCGCCATATCGGCAAAATTGGATTCCAGCTGTTCCTGGAATTCGTCGGTCAGCGGCAGACGCCATGCGCGGTCGCCAGACTGCTCGGACGCGCTCAACAGCTCGTGCGCCAGCGGATTGTGGTTCGCCATCAGCCCTGTAATGTGGTGCCCCAGCGCAATCACGCACGCGCCAGTAAGAGTCGCGACGTCAATCACCACGTCCGGCTCATAACGCTCGACGTAGGTCAGCGTATCACACAAGACCAGACGGCCTTCCGCATCGGTGTTCAGCACTTCTACCGTTTGGCCGGACATCGTGGTCAGCACGTCGCCCGGACGGTAGGCGCGCCCATCGACCATGTTTTCACAGCCCGCCAGCACGCCGATGATATTCAACGGTAGTGCCAGTTCGGCTGCCATGCGCATCACGCCGTAGACCGTGGCCGCGCCGCACATGTCATACTTCATTTCGTCCATGCTGTCGGCAGGTTTGATGGAGATGCCGCCGGAATCGAACGTCAGCCCTTTACCGACCAGCACAATCGGACGGGTTTCTGGGTTTGGATCGCCTTTATATTCGATCACGGACATCAGCGATTCATTCTGCGAGCCCTGACCCACGGCCAGATAGGCATTCATGCCCAGCTCTTTCATCTGCTGTTCACCAATCACGCGTGTGATGATGTTCTGGCTGTAGGTATCGGCCAGTTGACGCGCCTGCGAAGCCAGATACGCGGCATTACAGATATTCGGCGGCATGTTGCCGAGATCTTTCGCAGCTTTGATGCCCGCAGCAATCGCCAGACCGTGCTGAATGGCGCGCTCGCCGCTGGTCAGCTCACGGCGTGTTGGCACGTTGAAGACCATTTTGCGCAGCGGACGGCGCAGTTCGACCTTATTGCTCTTAAGCTGATCGAAGGTATACAGCGTTTCTTTTGCGGTTTCGACGGCCTGACGCACTTTCCAGTACGTGTTACGGCCTTTCACGTGCAGCTCGGTCAGGAAGCAGACCGCTTCCATCGAGCCGGTTTCGTTCAGCGCGTTGATCGTCTTCTGAATCACCTGTTTGTACTGGCGTTCATCAAGTTCGCGCTCTTTACCGCAACCAATCAGCAGAATGCGCTCGGAAAGAATGTTAGGTACATGGTGCAAAAGCAGTGATTGCCCCACTTTGCCTTCTAATTCACCACGGCGAAGCAACGCGCTGATGTAGCCGTCGCTGATTTTATCGAGTTGTTCGGCAATAGGGGACAGACGACGCGGTTCAAACACGCCGACGACAATGCAGGCACTGCGTTGTTTTTCCGGGCTACCGCTTTTTACGCTGAACTCCATGTACTCTCCTGAATCTTAAAGACAACGGCGGGGGCAACGGCTAGAATGTGACACTCCGTAATACTTCCCGGCGTTGCGTTAACATAACCTGTGTTAATCTTAACGACGTAACGAACCTGTTTTAGTGACTAATAAGCAGGTTCTGATACAACAGCTCAAACGCAGTGTGTTGTAATACAGTTTTAGCTAAGAGGGCAGCCAAAAATGAGTATAAATGGCGCGTTAGCGAAGAAACTATCGATTTTCCTGCAAAAAGACAAGTTTTCACAGGCGTAATTAAGCGTGATCATCATTCGATATCTGGTACGGGAAACCTTTAAGAGTCAACTGGCCATCCTTTTCATTCTGTTACTGATTTTCTTTTGCCAGAAATTAGTGCGGATACTGGGCGCCGCTGTTGATGGTGAAATCCCGACAAATTTGGTTATCTCCCTGTTGGGATTGGGCGTGCCAGAGATGGTGCAGCTCATCCTGCCATTGAGCCTGTTTCTTGGCGTATTGATGACGTTTGGCCGCCTCTATGCGGAAAGCGAGATCACCGTCATGCACGCCTGTGGGCTGGGCAAACGCGTGTTGCTGAAAGCTGCGCTGGCCTTGGCGGTGTTCACTGCCATTATTGCAACGGTTAACGTCATGTGGCTCAGCCCGTGGTCGTCTCGGCATCAGGAAGAAGTGCTGGCAGAAGCGAAGGCGAACCCCAGTATGGCCGCGCTGGTAGAAGGGCAGTTCCAGTCTGCACAGGGCGGTAACGCGGTGCTGTTTGTCGGCAATGTCAAAGGATCGGAGTTTGAGCACGTCTTTCTGGCGCAACTGCGCCCCAGCGGGAATGCTCGGCCTTCGGTCGTCGTCGCCGATCGCGGTCATATCACGCAGAACGAAGATGGTGCGCAGGTTGTGACGCTGGATAATGGTTCTCGTTATGAAGGCACGGCGTTGCTGCGTGATTTTCGTATCACGGATTTCACCAACTATCAGGCCGTGATTGGTCACCAGAGCGTGACGCTAAACAATAGCGACGTGCAGCAAATGGGTATGCAGACCCTCTGGCATTCGGATGCGCACGATGCGCGTGCCGAGTTCCACTGGCGGCTGACGTTGATTGTTTCGGTGCTGATCATGGCGCTGATGGTGGTGCCGCTGAGTGTGGTGAATCCGCGTCAGGGTAGGGTGCTGAGCATGCTGCCCGCGATGCTGCTGTACCTGATTTTCTTCCTGCTACAAAGCTCGCTGCGTTCTAACGCGAGTAAAGGAAAAATCGATCCGATGGTATGGGTCTGGCTGACTAACCTGATGTACTTCGGTATCGCAGTGATGCTTAACCTCTGGGATACCGTGCCGATGCGCAAGATGCGCGCCCGCTTTAAGCCTAGTACTCTTAGAACACAAGGAGCGGCCTGATGTTTGGTGTATTAGACCGCTATATCGGCAAAACGATTTTTACCACCATCATGACGACGCTGTTCATGCTGGTGTCGCTCTCCGGCATCATCAAGTTTGTCGACCAACTGCGTAAAGTTGGGCAGGGCGAGTATTCGGCGCTGGGCGCAGGGCTGTATACGCTGCTCAGCGTACCTAAAGATATTGAGATCTTCTTCCCGATGGCGGCGCTGCTCGGTGCGTTGCTCGGGCTGGGCCAGCTTGCGACCCGTAGCGAACTGGTGGTGATGCAGGCCTCTGGCTTTACCCGCTTGCAGATTGCGACGGCTGTGATGAAAACGGCAATCCCGCTGGTGCTGCTGACGATGGCGATTGGCGAATGGGTGTCTCCGCAAGGGGAACAGATGGCGCGCAACTACCGCTCTCAGATGATCTCCGGTGGGTCGATGATCTCTACGCAGGGCGGACTGTGGGCAAAAGACGGCAATGACTTTATCTATATCGAACGAGTGACGGGCGATAAAGAGCTGTCTGGCGTCAACATTTATCACTTCGACGATAAGAACAAGCTGCTATCTGTGCGCTATGCGGCCTCCGCCGAGTTTGAAGAGGACAGGAATGTCTGGAAGCTCTCGCAGGTTGATGAATCTGATTTGAGCGACGGTAAGCAGATTGGCGGTAGCCAGACGTTCAGCGGAGAATGGAAAACCAACCTGACGCCGGATAAGCTCGGCGTGGTGGCGCTGGAGCCGGATGCGCTGTCGATCCGTGGGCTACATAATTACTCCAAATACCTGAAACAAAGTGGGCAAGAGTCGAATCGCTACCAGCTGAACATGTGGAGCAAAATCTTTGCACCAGTCTCAGTGGCGGTGATGATGCTCATGGCTGTCTCTTTCATCTTCGGCCCGCTGCGCAGCGTGTCGGCGGGTTCACGCATCGTGATAGGTATCAGCTTCGGCTTCCTCTTCTACCTGCTGAATGAGATTTTCCGTCCACTCAGCTTGGTCTATGGCATCCCACCAATCCTGGGCGCGATCTTGCCGAGCTCGGTATTTCTGTTCATCAGCGTGGCGCTGCTGCTAAAACGCCGATAGAACCCAGCAATCCCGAAAAAGCGGCGAGTGGGTTAACCCCTCGGCGCTTTTTTATTGCTCTCAATAACACTCATTATCACACCATCGTGAAGGTAAAAAAGTCATAACACGTTGCTAGAGATGATTTTTTCAGCACTTAACCGAACACGGAGTGGATTAACGTTGCGCGTGGGCCGTCAAACGGTATAATGCACCCGTTTTCCGCATACTACTTCTGTGCCGAAGTGGCGAAATCGGTAGACGCAGTTGATTCAAAATCAACCATCGAAAGATGTGCCGGTTCGAGTCCGGCCTTCGGCACCATAGTATGAAAATCAAGTCACCTTAGGGTGGCTTTTTTTATGTATGAAATTCAGTAGATAAGCGACTTTTTCTCCCCATTACCGAGCGATGAATCGCGGGTAATATCGCTGCTTTATTATGTGTCATATACCTGTCGCACCATCCCGCCTGAAAATGTTTACCAAAAAAGCCATTGTCAAAATTCCGTTTCAAAACGACGGGAATCAATGCCGTGCGATGCTAGCTGGCTTATGTATAATCACCTCTATTCGTTACACTCTTTGGTAATCCTCATGTCTAACACTAACTTTTCTCAGACGGCTGCCTTTATCTGGTCAGTTGCTGATTTGCTTCGTGGTGATTTCAAACAATCCCAATATGGGCGCGTGATTCTGCCTTTTACTCTCCTACGTCGGCTTGAGTGTGTGTTAGTCGCGAGCAAAGAGGCGGTGTTAGCGGAAGTCGAAAAGCTGAAGGCTAGTCCGCTGCCAGAAGAAGGGCGAGATAAGTTTCTGTTACGTGCTACCAATGGTCTGTCGTTCTTCAATACTTCTCCGATGGATCTCGGCAAGATGGGGCAGAACGACATTAAGGCTAATCTGGAGAATTACGTTCAGTGTTTCTCAAAGGATGCGCGTGAAATCTTTGAACACTTCAAATTCAGTGAGTTCGTTGGCCTGCTGGATGATGCCAACCTGCTGTTCAAAGTCGTGGAAAAATTTGCCAAATACGACCTAAGCCCGAAGGCTATTTCCAACCATGAAATGGGACTGGTGTTTGAAGAGCTGATTCGTCGTTTTGCGGAAAGTTCGAATGAGACTGCCGGGGAACACTTTACTCCACGTGATATCGTGCGTTTAACGACCTCACTGGTGTTTATGGAGGATGATGACGCGTTGTCTAAAGACGGCATCATTCGTACCATTTACGACCCAACTGCGGGAACGGGCGGCTTCCTTTCTTCCGGCATGGAATACGTGCACGAGCTTAACCCGAATGCGGTGATGCGTGCGTTTGGTCAGGAGCTGAACCCAGAGTCTTACGCAATTTGTAAAGCCGATATGCTGATTAAAGGACAGGATGTTAGCCGCATCAAACTGGGCAACACCCTTTCCAACGATCAGTTACCGCAAGACCAGTTCGACTATATGCTGTCGAACCCGCCGTTCGGTGTTGACTGGAAAAAGATTGAAGGTGAGATTAACGACGAGCATAAACTGAAAGGCTTTAATGGCCGTTTTGGCCCTGGTTTACCGCGTGTGTCCGATGGTTCTCTATTGTTCCTTCTACATCTGATCAGCAAAATGCGTGATACCCATAATCCTGATGGTTCAGTCAATGATGGTGGGCGTATCGGCATTATCCTCAATGGTTCTCCGCTGTTTACCGGTGGTGCGGGTAGCGGTGAGAGCGAAATCCGCCGCTATATTCTGGAAGCTGATTTGTTGGAAGGGATTGTCGCGCTGCCGACGGATATGTTCTACAACACCGGGATTGCGACTTATGTCTGGATTCTGTCGAATAAGAAAGCCACGGAACGCAAAGGCAAGGTTCAACTGATTGATGGCACCAACCTGTGCGGCAAGATGCGTAAATCTCTGGGTTCCAAGCGTAACCTGATGGGTGAGGATGACATTAAGCTTATCACCCGCACGTTTGGTGCTTTTGAGGTAGTTGACACGATTTCTCTTGAAGCCTTAGGTCTTGAAAAAGCACCGGAGCAAAAATCCAACCGTGGTCGCCAGTCTGCTACGGCTAAAACCGAAGCGCCAAAAACCTTTGCCAGCAAAATCTTCAATAGCACGGATTTTGGCTACCGTCGCCTGACCATTGAGCGCCCGCTGCGTTTGTCGGCGCAAGTGACGGATGAAGCGATCGCGATGTTGCGCTTTGCGCCGAAGCCGTTTAATGCACCGATGGAACGTCTGTTTGAGGTGTTTTCCGCACAGTGGCAAAGCGATAACTATGGGAGTTTTGCAGACATCGAAGTTGAAGCTCGCGCTATCATCAAAGCGGAGTTTTCCGAGCTGAAAGAGAAGCAAATTAAAGATTTGCTGGACAGCAAGCTGTGGCTGGCACAGCGCGAATTAATGGAAAAAGCGCAGCAGATTCAAGCTGCGTTAGGCACACAAGCCGGTGGAAAAACGCGGGTCAGTAACGACTTTAACCAGTTCCAGCTTACCCTGAAAGGGGCGATCAAATCCGCAGGCGTGAAGCTGGATGCCAAAGAGAACAAGCAGCTTATTGACGCGATCACCACGAAAAACCCAGATGCAGAACCGGTGGTGAAGAAGGTACTGAAAGAACCCGCCCGGCCGCTGTACGGTGAGTTTGAATATCAGGGAAAAGTGGTGGAGTTTGAGCAGGACGGCGAGCTGCGGGATAACGAGAACGTGTCGTTAAACCCAGCGGTGTCTACCAGTGACCTGATTGAGCGCTACTTTAAAGCGGAAGTGCTGCCGCATGTGGCCGATGCCTGGATTAATGCCGATAAGCGCGATGAGAAAGACGGCGAAATTGGTATTGTCGGCTATGAAATTCCGTTTAACCGCCATTTCTACGTGTATCAGCCACCGCGCCCGCTGGAAGAGATTGATGCCGATCTGGATGCAGTCAGCGCCGAGATTATGAAGCTGTTGCAGGAGGTGCATTCCTGATGGCTAAGTATAAGGCATATCCTGAATATAAGGATTCTGGGGTTGAGTGGTTGGGGAATGTCCCGATTCACTGGAGAACTATATCCATATCCAGATTATTT
Source organism: Pectobacterium sp. S5 (assembly GCF_051707265.1). Classification (NCBI taxonomy): domain Bacteria; kingdom Pseudomonadati; phylum Pseudomonadota; class Gammaproteobacteria; order Enterobacterales; family Pectobacteriaceae; genus Pectobacterium; species Pectobacterium sp. S5. Next base: position 1,923,700 of record NZ_JAULSZ010000001.1, on the reverse strand, counting down.
TCTAGGAATAAACGCACCGGATATACAGGGAAAGAGTTGCTTTCCGTTTATCGGGATTATGGAGTTATACCTAAATCCAGCCGGGATGATAACAATAATAAGCCTTCAGAGGATTTGTCGCCTTATCAGTTGGTTGAACCAAATGATTTGGTAATGAATAAAATGAAAGCCTGGCAAGGTTCAATCGCAATTTCAGAATATGAAGGGATAGTTAGTCCTGCATACTTTGTTTATCAACCAAATAAGGTTCTGTTTGAACTAGCGCATCTAAGGTATGTGCATTATTTACTTCGCAACCCGATTTACGTTACTCAATATTTGAGCCGTTCCAAAGGTATACGTGTCAGTCAATGGGATCTGGATCCTGATGAGTTCAGAAATATTGAACTTCTACTGCCCGACAAGAGTGAACAGGAGAGCATATACAGTTTCCTCGATCACGAAACCGCAAAGATCGATAACCTGATCGAGAAACAGCAGCAACTGATTGAACTGCTAAAAGAAAAACGTCAGACAGTGATTAGCTATGCTGTAACCAAAGGGTTAAACCCTGATGTGCCGATGAAAGATTCTGGTGTTGAATGGTTGGGAGAAGTGCCAGAACATTGGGATGTTTGCCGTATTAAACAATTATCAAAGCAGATATCGAAAGGTACAACACCAAGCACAATTGGTGGTGATTTTGTTGATGATGGTATTAGGTTCTTAAAAGCAGAAAATATTGGTAAGTCGAAAGAGGTAAATTTATATCCACAATTCTATATTACCAGTGCTGTAGATAAACAGATCTCAAGAAGTCGACTTCAAGATAAGGATATCTTAGTAATTATTGCTGGTGCGACTACTGGCATGGCTTCAGTTCTACAAAAAGAGTTGCTACCTGCAAATACTAACCAAGCAGTTAGTTTTATTCGTCCTAAAAACATTAATCATGCTGATTGGATTTATTATTGGCTGGGGGCTGAATTTACTCAACGTATAATCGGTATGGGTGCTGTCCAGGCAGCGCAGCCAAATTTATCAATGGAAGATCTTGGTGGTATTCCTGTTTTACTTCCACCAAAAAATGAAATTTATTCAATATGTTTAGAGATAGAAAAACTATCGATTAAATTTGAACTCTTAATTTCGAAAGCCGAATCGGCAATAGAGTTAATGCAAGAACGCCGCACCGCCCTTATCTCCGCCGCCGTCACCGGAAAAATCGACGTCCGAGATTGGGTTGCACCTGACACGCGGGACATTGAGGAATCACTGGAGGTGAACGCATGAGCATGGACTCCACCAAAGAAGCGATCTTCCAAAATGAAATGATTGCACAGATGGTTGAACATGGCTGGATTGTTGGCAAAGGTGATGGCTATGACCGTGAACGTGCGCTGTATTCGCAAGATGTGCTGACCTTCGTTAAAATGACTCAGCCGCAGGAGTGGGAAAAGCTGGTTAAGGTTTTCCCTACCGATACCGAGCGTCATTTCCTCGATGCGCTAGTGGTACAGCTTAAGAAAGCCGATAGTAACGCTACCGATAAACTCTCGCGCACCTACGGTACGTTGGGCGTATTGCGCAATGCGCTAAAAATCCGCAATGCGCGTTTTACGCTATGCCAGTTTAAACCCGAGCACAATTTAAACCCGGAAACGCTGGCGCGTTATCAGCAGAACATCTGCCGTATTGTGCCGGAGCTGGTTTATAGCCCGTATGCCACAAAAGCGGCGTTTGAAGAAACGGGCTTAAAAGCGAAAAAATGGCGTATCGATCTGGTGCTGTTTGTTAACGGCCTGCCGGTGGCGACGCTGGAATTGAAATCCGAGTTTAAGCAGGCGGTACAAAACGCGATTAAACAATATAAGAAAACGCGTTTGCCGAAAGATCCGTTAATCAATAAACCTGAACCGCTGCTGACCTTTAAACGCGGAGCGCTGGTGCACTTTGCCGTCAGCCAGTATGACGTGTTTATGGCGACGAAATTAGCCGGTGATGACACCTTCTTCCTGCCCTTTAATAAAGGCACGGCTGACGGCGGTGCAGGGAATGACATTCCTGAAAATGAAAACGAGTACGCTACCAGCTACCTGTGGAATGAGGTGCTGCTGCCGGACAATTTGCTAAATATTCTCGCGCGTTTCGTGCATTTGCAAATTGAGGAAAAAGAAGACTGGAACGGGCTGAAGGTTAAAAAAGAGAGTTTAATTTTCCCCCGTTATCACCAGTGGGATGTGGTGAATAAACTGATTCACGCTGCCACGCGAGAAGGCACCGGAAATAAATATCTTATTCAGCACAGCGCTGGTTCCGGTAAGTCCAATTCGATTGCCTGGACCGCCCACCAGCTTTCTACACTCTATGATGATAAGGGTGAAAAGCAGTTCCACTCGGTGATTGTTGTTACCGACCGTACCGTATTGGACGACCAGCTTCAGGATACTATTTACCAGTTTGAGCATCAGGACGGCGTGGTCGGGCGCATTAATAATAAAGAAGGCGACGGCTCTAAATCAGAAAAGCTCGCCAGTGCGCTGGAAAACTCACAGCCGATTATTATCGTTACCATCCAGACTTTCCCGTTTGTGCTCAAAGCCATCGAAAACAGCGTCAGCCTTAAGCAACGCAAATATGCGGTAATTGCGGATGAAGCGCACTCTTCCCAAAGTGGTTCCACGGCGCGTCAGTTAAAAGAAGTGCTGATGACCGAAGAAGCAGATGACGATGTGGTGCTGTCGTCGGAAGATATTTTGGATGCCACCGTTGCCGCGCGAAAAGGCAGTAATAATCTTAACTTCTATGCATTTACCGCTACGCCAAAAGCCAAAACGCTGGAGCTGTTTGGCCGCCGTCCTAGCCCTCAGGAACCCGCATCCAAGACCAATAAGCCGGAAGCATTCCACGTTTATTCGATGCGGCAGGCGATTGAAGAAGGCTTTATTCTTGATGTACTGAAGAATTACACCAACTACAAAGTGGCGTATAAGCTGTTGCAAAAGCTGGACGATCCTGACCGGGAAGTAGACAGTAAAAAAGCCAAAATCAAACTGAACCAGTGGGTTACGTTGCATGAACATAACGTCTCGCAAAAAGTAAAAGTGATTGTCGAGCACTACCGAAAACACGTCATGCATTTACTCGGCGGACAGGCGAAGGCCATGGTCGTGACCAGTTCGCGTAAAGCGGCGGTGCGCTACAAGCTGGCGTTTGATAAGTATATTGCTGAGAATCACTACCAGAAAATTAATGCCATGGTGGCATTCTCAGGCGAAGTGGAATTTGTTGAAAGCGATCAAAATAGTCTTGCGTTGTTGAACAAGAAATTCACCGAAATCAATATGAATCCAGGGTTGAAAGGCCGGGATATGCGCAAAGCCTTTGACAGTGATGATTATCAGGTGATGCTGGTCGCAAATAAATTCCAGACGGGGTTTGACCAGCCTAAGCTGTGTGCCATGTATGTGGATAAGCCTCTTGGTGGGGTGGAGTGTGTACAGACACTCTCACGCCTAAACCGTATCTACCCGAGTAAAGCGCACTCTGGCACCTTCGTGCTCGATTTCTACAATGAACCGGATGATATTCTGGGGGCTTTCCAGCCTTACTATCAGACCGCCGAGTTGACCGATGTCAGCGACCCACAGCTAGTCTTCGAGCTATTCGAGAAGCTCCGCGCCAGCGGTATTTTCTTATGGAATGAAGTTGAGCAATTTTGCGAAGCGTTCTTTACCAAAAATAAATCCAACGCGGCAATTAGCAATATTTGTAAACCCGCCGTTGAGCGCTGGAAAAAGCGCTATACCTCGGCCATTGATGCCTATGTGTTGGCAAAAGAAATTTTTGAGCGTACGAAGAAAACCAACGATGTGGTGCTGATTACCAATGCTGAAAACAGCTTTAAAAGCTGTAAGCAAGAGAAAGACAAGTTGGATATCTTCAAGAAAGATCTCGGTAGTTTTGTCCGTTTCTACGAATTTATGTCACAAATCGTTGAGTACGATGATAAGGAACTGGAGAAGCTCAGCCTGTTTGCTCGTCATCTACGACCATTGCTGCATGAGCAGAATATTGAAGAAGATGAGGTTGATTTAAGCAATGTGGAAATGAGTCATTACCGCTTGTCAAAAATTCACGAGCAGCATCTGAAACTTCAGGAAGATGCCGAAGAATACAAAATAAAGCCGGGCAATGACATTGGCACCGCCAAGCCAAAGGATAAGAAAGAAGAGTTTCTTTCGCATATTCTGGCACGTCTTAACGAGCTATTTATTACGGATAATCTGACCGACAAAGACATGATTAATTACGCTTTTAGCGTGCGCGACAAGTTATCAGAAAATCAGGCGGTGATGACGCAGATTGCGAATAACACGCGCGAACAGGCTATGCTGGGCGATTTCCCTAAAGCCATTGATGATGCGGTGCTGGATAGCAATGACGCTCAGCAGGACATGATGATGCAATATCTGTCTAATCCTGAACTGGCGAAAGGGTTTGCCCGGGTGGTGTTTGATATGTTGAAAGGGGCCTGATTTTTCACTGAGCGGGTATCACCATTCGGCTGATGGACCATAAAAACGGAGGCAGTATGACAGATAAACACTTACCTCAAGCCCCAGCCGGTGAATTCATCATGTTTACCAGTCAGGATGGCAAAATACGTATTGAATGCCGTTTCGAAAACGATACGTTATGGTTATCGCAGGCGATGCTCGGTGAGCTATATGGCAAAGCCAAATCGACGATCAGCGAGCATATCAAAAACATCTTTGAAGACGGTGAATTGGATGAAAATTCAGTTGTTCGGTTTTACCGAACAACTGCCAGCGATGAAAAAAAATATCAGGTTCAATACTTTAATCTGTCATTGGTACTGGCCGTCGGTTACCGCGTCCGTTCAACCCGAGGCATCCAGTTCCGCCAGTGGGCTACGCAAACCTTGCAGGAATACCTGATTAAAGGCTTTGTGATGGACGATGAGCGACTGAAAAATCCACCGGTCGGCCCGTCAGTGGTGCCCGATTATTTTGGCGAGATGCTGGAACGCATCCGCGATATTCGTGCCAGTGAAAGGCGCGTCTATTTACGGGTACGGGAAATCTTTGCTCTTGCAGCGGATTATCAACCCTCACTGAAAGAGACAACGCTCTTTTTCCAGACTATCCAGAATAAGCTGCATTTTGCCTGTACCGGAAAAACGGCTGCTGAGCTTATTCACCAACGCGCCAATGCCAGTCTTCCTCATATGGGGCTGACCAGCTTTAAGGGTGATGAAGTGCGTAAAGGGGATGTCACCGTCGCTAAAAATTATCTCAATCAGAGTGAAGTTGACGAACTGAACCGCGTAGTCAATATGTGGCTGGATTTTGCTGAAGATCAGGCCAGACGCCGGCAGCAGATATTTCTACGCGACTGGCAGGAAAAATTAGATCAATTCTTGCAATTCAACGATCGTGAAATATTAAAAGGTGCAGGTACGATCAGCAAGAAAATAGCAGATGACAAGGCTCAGGTTGAATATGAACAGTTTGCCGAGCAACAGCGCCGTATAAAAGAAGCAGAGGGCGAACGGGATATCACTGAGCTATTACAGTGGCAAGCCAATCCGAAAACTAAGGATTAGCCAAAATCCTAGGAAGAATGCAGCGCTAAAATTCCGGCGCTGACATTTCGTTTCACCTGCATTCCGTGACCTCAGGCCGTGGGGCGCTTTCTGATTAAAGTGCATCCAGATTGCCGTGTGGTTATGTGATTCTGTAGTCCCTCCGGTTTTTAGTACCACTGCCAATGAGGGTCTCCGACCAGTTTTTGCCTTGCATAGATAACAGGTGGCACATCACCCAGTGAGCGTATGACATAGCAGGGATGCTGATGTGGTGCTTGCCACAGGTCGTGACGCTAATAAAATTATGCTATTTTAATAAGTGTTATTAATTTTTATTAAAAGGTGGCGTTCATGGGGCAACCAGCGAAACAGACGATCAGTGCTCAGATACCCGCCGAGCTTGCTGCTGCGGTTGAAAGCCTGGCTATTGAATTGGATAGATCCAAAAGTTGGGTGATTAAAGAAGCGCTGACCGCAATGATTGAAGAGAGGGAGCGTCGGCATCAGCGGGTTTTGAAAGGTCTTGCTGATGTTGATGCGGGAAGAGTAGTAAGCCATGCAGATGTGATCGACTTCGCCAACAAACTGAAAAAGTCATAATCAATGGAAATACGTTGGACGCAAAAGGCACAGAATGACCTGGAACGTATTTACGGATTTGCCAGTCAGTACAGTCGGCAACATGCTGACGAGGTGTTAGATCGCTTGATCATCGGCACCACGGGGCTTGCTGACCACCCGAGAATCGGCGTATCTCAGGCAAGATATGAACCACGCGAGGTGAGAAAGATCTTGTTTGATGATTATGAAGTTCACTATGAAATTCAGCACGATACTATTTATATCGTCGATCTTTGGCATACACGAGAAGATCGCTGAATTTTGTTGTTATATCTAGACCTGCTTATAGTCATATAAGGGCGCTCATGTTAATCATTTTTGGTGGGTTACCGGGAACTGGGAAATCAACCATTGCCCGTTTATTGGCAACCAGACTGAACGCGGTCTGGCTGCGTATCGACTCTATCGAACAGTCACTGATTCGTTCAGAAAAAATCACAATGTCTGATATGGGGCCTGCCGGGTATCTGGTCGCGTATGCCATCGCTGCGGACAATCTGAAGTTAAGGAACAGCGTCATTGCCGATTCGGTAAATCCTCTCGCCATTACCCGGCAGGCTTGGCGAGATGTGGCTTCAGAAAATGCCACGCCTGCGTTGGAAATTGAAATTATCTGTTCCGATAAAGCGCAGCATAAGGAGAGGGTTGAGCATCGCAGCGCAGATATTGCTGGGCATATACTGCCCGACTGGCAGAAAGTCATCTCTCGGCAGTATGAAGTTTGGTTATCCACTGATATCACCCTAGATACTTCAGTGTTAACGCCAGAGCAAGCCGTAGAGGTTATTCTCCAGCATATTGAATCACGCAGATTCTGACTCTCAGGCTATGGTGTTCTTTATGCTCAGGTTGGCAAAGTGTTACATCACCGCGACAATGCAGGGCTACTGCTGAAGGTGGGGATTATAGTAGGCAATATTAAATTGAAGGCATGCAACTCTGCTGCAATGGTATCGTCAGATGCCAATCTTCCCCTTCTAAAACATCTGCGCGGCTTCGAGTCCCAAATTTAACAATTTCAAGCGTTGGTATCTGTGTTGGTATAATGTCTTTAGTCTTTATTTAAATTAATAATAAATCATGAGGTTATATGCTATGTGCGAGTCCGGCCTTCGCACCATAGTATGAAAATCAAGTCACCTTAGGGTTGCTTTTTTTATGTCTGAAATTCAGATGGTTATACCTTTTCCTTAATCTCTTTTCCCTCAACTTTCTCAAATCATCCAACCACACAGATAATCACAATCACCATGAAAAAGAATCATATACCGAAAGGGGGATTGTGCTTATGCTGAAACGCAGTACCTGTGCTGGGTTGCTTGCAGAAGTTCGGGGATCTCTGAAACCAGATTTCGACTACACGTTATTCATACAGGTCATGAACTTTTAATAAACGGTAGCTGGGGGAGGGCGAGTGGAATTAATCGTGACGCACGATATTACCGATAGCGATCGGGAAGAACTTTTTGTCGGCCTGAGAAGCTACAACCATCGGTTTATTAATCCTGCGTCCTTTGGGCAAATCGGTATTTTTCACCGCAATAGTGCCGGGACTATGCTTGGTGGGCTAATCGCAACCCGTAAAGGATTGTGGCTGTGTATTGATTATTTGTGGGTTGGTGAGGAATCCAGAGGTCTGAAGCTCGGTAGCGCGTTAGTGAAAGAAGCGGAACAGGAAGCAGTGCGTCTTGGATGTCGTCATTCGCTTGTGGATACGTTTAGTTTTCAGGCACTTCCTTTCTATGAAAAGCAAGGTTATCAACTGCAAATGTCGTTACCTGATTTTCCTGAGGAAGGCATGTTAAGGCACTATCTAATAAAGAAAAATATGCAGGCTGCATGATAGTTACCCGCCCATTGACCAATGACAAAGTCGTGCTGGCACCACCTTCCTTATAATCAGGCCCGTTTCTCTTCTCACTGGTGTGGACGCATGGCTTACCAACTTAATCTTAACTGGCCTGAATTCTTAGAAAAATACTGGCAAAAACAACCTGTTGTATTGAAGAACGCCTTCCCGAATTTTGTTGATCCAATTACGCCGGATGAGTTGGCGGGTCTGGCGATGGAGGCGGAGGTCGATAGCCGTTTGGTCAGCCATAAAAATGGTCAGTGGCAGGCCAGCAACGGGCCGTTTGAGCATTTTGATAATCTGGGTGAAACCGGTTGGTCGCTGCTGGCTCAGGCGGTGAACCACTGGCATGCACCGTCTGCTGAACTCGTGAGCCCGTTCCGCGTGTTGCCGGACTGGCGTTTAGACGACCTGATGATCTCCTTTTCCGTACCGGGCGGTGGCGTGGGCCCGCATATCGATCAGTATGATGTCTTCATCATTCAGGGAATGGGCAGCCGCCGTTGGCGCGTGGGCGACAAGCTGCCGATGCGTCAGTTTTGCTCGCATCCTGCGTTGCTGCATGTCGATCCTTTCCCGCCGATCATTGATGAGGATCTTGAGCCAGGCGACATTCTCTATATTCCGCCAGGCTTCCCGCACGATGGTTTCACGCATGAAACCGCACTCAACTACTCCGTGGGGTTCCGTGGGCCTAACGGTAGAGATTTAATCAGCAGCTTTGCTGACTATGTGCTTGAGAACGATCTCGGCGGTGAGCACTATAGCGACCCTGATTTGACCTGTCGGGAGCATCCGGGGCGGGTTGAGGCATACGAGTTTGACCGTCTGCGCGAGATGATGATCGACGTGATTAATCAGCCGGAAGCGCTGAAAGCGTGGTTCGGTCGCTTTGTGACGACGCCGCGCCACGAGCTGGATATCGCTCCGGCAGAGCCGCCTTACGAGCAGGATGAGATTGTGGGTGCGCTGATGGACGGCAGTGTGTTGACACGTCTGAGCGGACTGCGCGTTCTGGAAGTCGGCGGTAGCTACTTCATCAACAGCGAACCGCTGGACACGGTTGATCCGAAAGCGGCGGATGCGCTGTGTCGCTATACCGTTCTCGGTAAAAAAGAGTTGGGTGAAGCGCTGGAGAATCCGGCCTTTGTGGCTGAATTAACCGCACTGGTTAATCAGGGCTACTGGTTCTTCGACGAATAACATGCTTCTCGCTGGCGGCTTATGAGAACACACGGCACGGTGTGGCTCAAAGCCGCGTCTTAGCCTACGAATGGTCCGCTATGGCTAGCAATTAGTTATTGATTGAATTAATTGGCAATGGGTAAGTGAACTATCTTTTAGGGTGATGTGAAATCAATCACCCGGAGAGATACCATGTTCCCTTTATCTCAGCTACTGCGAAGGTTCTTGACGTTATTTTTTGCCATATCGGTCGGTATGATGCCTCTGCTTTCTTCAGCAGAGGTGACAACGCCCGGCACGTTGATAGAAAAAACGACGCTGGATGCGAAAAATGGCTTACAGGAAGCAGCAGAACAGTATCTGATTCGATACCGTTCGTTGAGCGGCGTGGATGGCAAAAGCCCGCGGGAAGACACCGGAGCTGTTTTCATCCCGAAAGGTGAAACGCCCAAAGGGGGCTGGCCCGTCGTGGTATGGGCGCATGGGACAGTTGGCGTGCAGACAACCTGCGCGCCTTCTCTTAACCCGCGCTCAGCGCGTGACGCGCAGTACCTGAATACATGGCTGTCGCTGGGGTTTGCCATCGTGGCTCCCGACTATGCGGGGCTCGGATCTTCTGGGTTGCATCACTACCTCAATGCACGCGGAGAAGCGTGGAGCGTGTTGGACGGTGTGAAAGCCGCGCTTGTCGCATTCCCGCTACGCAATCAATTAACCATTGTGGGGCAGTCGCAAGGGGCACATGCGGCTTTTGCGAGCGTGGGCTACCAGCCTGACTATGCGCCGGATTTGCATGTTGTCTCAACCGTCTTGACTGGCACGCCTTATTTTGATGATAAGACCTCTGCGGCGGCACTTTTCGCCGGGGGCGGTGGGGTGAAAGAGGGCGGCGATCCCAAAATTCCCTATGCGATGTACATCTATCTGTCAGCAGCCGATACGGAAAAAGGGCTGAATATTGATGATTATTTCACGCCGAAAGCCGCTGCTGATGTGTCTGCCGCGCGTGAAATGTGTATCGATGCGTTAACGAAAAAAGTGATGGATGATGGCCTGAATGCGGGCAATAGCCTGAAGCCTGCATCACAGGAATTACTGGAAAGTCAGACGGCCAGTTTGCGCTATAACACCTTGAAAATCGCCCATCCGGTGTTTATTGGTACTGGGACGCAGGATATTGATGTACCCGCCATCATGCAGCGCGCATTCGCGCGTGATGTGGCTAAAGCCGGAACGTCGGTGGATGTGCATGAATATAAGGGGATGAACCACAGCGAAACCGTTAATGTTTCACTGCGTGACTCGGTTCCTTTCGTACTGAAAAATTTGCACGCTGACGCGAAAAAACATTAAGCGACGCTTTCACACTAACGTCCCGGCATGACTGCTGGGACGTCATTCTTCCCGTTATCGGTGATTCTTCTAATCATCAATAATGTTCCAGCCATCGGCGTGCGGCTTGGCTTTCTCGACGGTATTGCCGCTGCCGATACGCTAACGTGATCCACGCTAGCAGGCCGTACAGCGCGGCCAGCATCCACAAATGCCACCAAAATGCGCCGATCTGGGCAAAGTCAGCGCCCATCTGATTAAGACGCAATATTCCCTGAATCGTGAAGACAGCGGGCACCCACTGTGCAAGCCAGTTCAGCGGCGCGGGGATCATTTCCACGGGCCAGATAAAGCCAGAAAGAAACACGATGGGGATGGAAGACAGCAGCACTGCCTGACTGGGGAGATCTTTGCGCGTAAAAGCGGCTCCCAGCACTACACCGAGCCACAGCGTTGAGAGCATAAAGGGCAGCGCAAACAGCAGCAGTTGGCTCATGCTGGCTTCGCGTGCAATGCCGTAGGCATCGAGACAAAAGCCGAGCATGTAGAGCAACGAGAGCAGGTAGGCACCGCCAACGACCAGCGTACGAGCCAGCAGCAAACGCCACGGTGCCGCGTATTGCCAGTAGCGAACCTCACCAGACTGCGTGCGCTGATTTTGTCCGGCACCGAGCAGGCCGCACCCCATCAGCAAAATCTGGTGCAGTATCAACATGAAAACACCGGGAACCACGTAATCGACATAGCCCATGGTCGGGTTAAATACCGGCACGGCATTCAGAGAGGTGGCCTGCCACTGTGAGCTGGCGGCGGGTATGCCTTCCCCCTGAGCCAGCAGCCGGGCGACTTTAACCTGTGCGCCTGCGGTGCCGCCAACGGTCGCCAGAGACTGCGCGATCGCGCCGTAGATTAGGAAGTAGCTGGCATCTGCCGAGTAGCTGACCGTGACGCTTTTCCCTTGCATGATATCGCGGTAGAAGTGGCGAGGAATGTAGAGGATCCCTTTTGCTTCGCCATCCAGAAGCAACGTTTTTGCGTCATCCAGCGTATTGCGCTGCGCCACCAGCCTTACTTCCGGCGTGGAATCGGCCATAAACGCCAGACGACGCGAGAGCTGGGTGCCATCTTCATCAACCAGCACCACCGGCAGTTCACGTGGCGTCTGGGCGAGGTAAGGGCGCGGATAGAGAAAGGAATAGAGCAGGATACCGCCGAACAGGGTGAGCAAGATCGTCGGATCGCGCAGTAAACTGCGCAGCTCAAACCGGATGAGTTTGGCGAAGGTCAGCATGCTGCCTCCTTGTCACCTGACCGATAGCGCCACAGCGTGAGCGGTAGCAGCAGCCAGAATAGGGCGAGCGCCGCCAGCGCGGGCGTGACCTGAATGAGTCCGGCACCGTAGCTGGTGATGGCAATCGCGATATCGCCGTAGTGAGCGACGGGCAGCAACTGCCGCCAGAACGTGGCGAATGTCTCCATTGCTGCGGCCGGAAAGGTGATACCCATGAACGCCAGTCCGGGGGCCATTAACGCCCCGACAATCGAAACGGCACGTGCAGGGTCGCGAATCAGTGCATAGAAGGCCATGCCTAATGCGACGCAGGCACCCGCCGTCACGCCGATCGAGACGAATAGCAGTAGTTCTGAACCGTTGAGCGGGTAATTAAGCAGGCTATACAGCGCATAGCTCCAGATGCCACCCCATGCCCAGCCTATCAGCCAGTGCGTCAGGAATTTAGCACCAATGGCAGCGCGGTTCTCTGGTAGCCAATGTGCCCCGAACCGATCCTCCCGAGCCAGCGTATTCAGGCCGTATAGTGCGAGCAAAATCGACCAGATCGAGGGAATCATCGCGTTCAGCAAAAATTGGGCGTAGTTAGCATTTTGATTAAACAGCGCGGTAATCTGTCCGCCAATCGGTACTGCCAGTCCTTTGGCTTCGGGAACGGCTGCGCCCTGAGCCAGCGCCTGCACTACGGCGATCTGCCCGTTGAACGTCCCTGCCACCAGTGCCAGCGAACTGTTGATGACCTTTGCAATCAGGACGAACTGCCCGTTATTCCAGGCGGTGATGGTGGGTGAGGTTCTCAGGCGAATATCACGCTCAAAGTGGCGTGGGATCACCACCAGCGCGTAGATCTCGCCGCCGCGCAATGACGTTGCGCCTTCTGCGACTGTCGAGAATTGATGGTTCAGGTTGAAAGACGGCGAAGCATGCAGCTCTCTGGCAAACTGGCGCGACATCGTGCTGTTATCCAGATCGATCAGGCCGATGGGGAGTTCGCGCACAATCGCCCCGGATAACGTCCACCAGGCAATCAGCATAGTGATTAGTGGCAACCAGAGTGCTAAAGCCATCCCCCAACGGTCGCGCCACAGCGCCCTCCATTCGCGCATCATCACATTTCTACCAGTGCGCTCATGCCGACGCGCAGCCCGCTAATGGGTTGAATCGGACGCGCCTCCACTTCGAACGTCCGCATATCGAATCCTTGTTGGGTATCCGTTGCGCGCCACGTGGCGAAGTCGCCCATCACGGAAACGTAAGACACCTTAAACCGGAATGTCTGGTTGTTCAGCGCCGGAATTCTTGCCTCAAATTCGGTGCCCATCGCAAAGCGTTCAAGGAGATCCTCGCGCACCGCCAACTGAATCCAGATGTCGCTCATGTCCAGCAACGTGACCACAGGAAAGCCCTGTGGCGCAATTTCGCCGCTGCGCAGTAACACATTGCTGACTTCTCCTGTGTGCGGGCTGACGACGCGCGCCTCTGCCAAATAGGCTTCCACTTCAGCGACAGAACCAGCGGCCATGCGGACTTTTTCCTCTGCCGCTGCCTGTGTTTCTTTCCGCGTGCCTTCCTGTGCCATTTGATATTCTTGCCATGCCATCCCCTCGGTATAGCGTGCTGCATCCCATGAGGCTTTGGCCTCATCCCGCTTTTGCAGTGGCAGCACACCTTCCTGATAGAGATTTTGCACGCGCAGATAGGTCTTATGGCTTAGCTCCGAACCCGCTTTGGCTTTTTGCCACTGATCTTTGGCGGCGGCGATTTGCTGCTCACGAGCCCCTTTCTTGGCCTCCAGCGCCACGGCGCCTGCCGCAGCTTCCCCCGCTTTTGCCTGTTCCAGCTTCGCGTCCAATTCTGGCGTCAGGAGCGTAAAAACGAGATCGCCGACGTCAAGCTGCTGGCCTTTTTGTACCTGCACCTCTGCAATACGGCCAGCCACTTTTGACGAGACTGAATACTGCTGTGCTTCGATTTGTCCCTGTAGCCGAACCGGTTCGGGCTGATAGGCGAGCCAGAAGCGATAGGCTATCCAGACAACCACAATCAGCAGAGCGGCCTGAAGGAGCCATTTTCGTTTTGAACGTGAAGAGGGCTGCGGTTGTGTCATGGTGTCACCTGTATGGCGTGTTGGGTCTGGTAGTCAGAAAAGCGGTTTATCTGGCTGGAAATTGCCATCAATCTTGCGATAGAAACCACGTAACGATAGGCCGCAGAGGCGCGTTGCGTTTTGGCACCAGCGAGTTGGTTTAGCGCATCCACGACGTCCAGCGAGGTAGACATACCTTGCATAAATGCCTTGTTGCGTAGCTGGACGTTCTCTTCGGCCAGTTTTTCCGTTGAAGACAGGGAATTGAACTCTTCCAGTGCCAGCCGGGCTTCTCGCCACGTACTCTCGACGACTATTTCAAGGTTCTGCCGCATATCGGCTTCCAGATAGTTAACCTGCATTTCTGCGCTTTTCGCGGCGGCGATCGTGTCGGAACGGCCTTCTCGGCTGATGAGCGGGATGGAAACGCCGACGCCGACCATCCAGTCCGGCGTGGTTCTGGCCGCCAGCGTGTCCTGCTCATAGAGTTGATAGTTGCCGAACAGAAATACGTCAGGAGCGTATTTGGCGCGTTCAATACGGATGAGATCCTTAGCCTGTTCGCGCTTGGCAGAGAGCACCTTTAGGCCGGGATGCGTGTTGAGCGTTTGTTTCACCAGCGCAGGCAGTTCGGGGAGCGTTTTATTGACGAACAGCGAAGAGGAGGGCGTTGCGCCTTCTGTCTTGATCAGCTTTGCGAAGACCATTTCGGTGGTCTCCATACTGCGCCGCGCCTTTTGTGTTTCGATACGCGCCATGTCATAAGCGGACTGGGCGGACAGCACCTCGACTCGGGCGATTTGGCCTTGCGCTTCCAGCTTGCGGGCGTGGTCATAGTGCTGCGCCATGCCTTTCTCTATATCCTGACGCGTCTTCATCACCTGATGTGCCATCACCACGCCGTAATAAGTCTGTGCCAGTGCCTCAAACTGCGCCAGCGTGCGGACGATCAGCATCTGTTCAGCCTCATTGACCTGCGCAGAACGAATCGATTGTGCCGCATCAATCCGGCCTCCGGTAAATAGCGGCCAGACGACCTGAACGGAGCTGGTTACCACATTTTGTTCTGTGAAGCGGGTGACGAAGGGGTTGCCGTTGGTATTAATCAGCTGATTTAGCGCAGCAAAGATGTCTCGGTGATTCGACAGCGGGTTTAAGTCGCGTGCGTCCAGTTCGACAGGTTTATCGAGGCGCGTATAACTTGCCCCCACGTTGACCTGCGGCCAATAGAGTCCTTTGGCGGCTTCTTTCAGGAACTGCGCACGATCGACCCCAGCGTGTTCGGCGGCAATACTGTCATCACTTTGCAGCAGGCGAGCCCAGGCCTGATTAAACGAGATGGTTTGCCCAAATGCCGTGGACGACCAGCACTGCAACAGCAGCAGCGCGACGGGGAAATAAGTCAGAAGCCGGATTTTGCCGTGTGTTATTTGAGGCATGTCAGGTGAAATCATCCTTTTACCCAAATACTGCCAAATTGATAGGAATCAGCCTGCTGGAAACAGCACAAGGCTTGTCCGTTTTTATATGATAGTAGTTTTCGGTAATAATAATAACCAAGCGAATAGTTTCATTTTTATCTAAAAGCCAGTTTTGATTACACTAATGTAGTGTGGTCTAAATTTTAAATTATTCAAATAATAGAGTGGCTTGAGTAAGAGCAGTCAATGCACAAGCAGTTTGAAGTATGACGGGTATAAATCTTGTAGTGCCATAACGGTTTCTATGTACTTTTAGGGTTAAAAATATTGTGTGAATAGCTTAATGTGAATTAAATTAAGGTGTTGGATTTTTATTGAGAATTAATATTTCTGTCATGCTTGAAGTTATTTGTTTGTTTATGGTTGATTAATTTAATGGCGAGAGGTTAACCAGGCTCTATTTATCTAGCGTTAACGTCGTTCAAAACGTCTATCCTCCGTACGACTACAATTAATCGATAAATTTGTTGTAAGTTAATTAAAATGAGTCTATATCTAATTTAATTGTTAATGATCTTGCCTCTCATTTTATTAGGTTGCTAATTATTTCGTATGTTCGTACTAAAATAAATAATAATCATCATATTAATATCATTAGTCATGATATTAATAGTGTTTTTCATGGAAATATAATCAGTGAACGCTGAATGTTTTTTATTTCATGCAGCTAAAGGATAATGCGCTCGATATGAACGTTGAATGGATATTCTGAATGTGATGGTTGAATAGAACATCTCAGGATTTTTCAATTCACTGAATTAAAAGGAGATAGATAACCAAGGTCAGTATCATCTCCCCCAACTGAGGAATGCTACAGAATCTTTTTGGTATGGCAGATAGTTTTACTGCCACAGGTTTATACCCTAAATAATTCGAATTGCGGACTAACGGTAATGTTTGAACAATGCACATGCGGCTTGGGGTATGGCGGGTATATCTACAAAAAGTCATCATGTATTCGACCTACATATTAGGTACAGAGATACGGCAGATAATTTATCTGGCGGTATGAAACGCCAAAGTTCAAGAGCAGGGATGATGAGCCTGATTTATTTATGATTCGTACATCCACACAGAGAAAATGTAGGGTTCTGAAAAATAGTGTTAGTGATGTTTTTCAAATCGTTAAATCAACATTGATAGGTTGAGTTAATGTATTTATTTCTGGGGGTTGTATTTGTTTTTTGAGTGTAAATAACGCAGTTTAGGATTTTTTTGTTAATTTTCACATACTAAAGTAATAGAGGATATGATTATGGTTTCTCTCTGTCAGATGACGGTGCGCATGATCGTTATTGTGCTATTAGCATTAAGTAGTATGAGTGTATTGGCGGGGCAGTTGATCCTTAAAAATATCTCATCGAATCCGATCACTTGTACCGTGGATGGCTGGACAATATCTTCCGGAAATAATTTTGACTGGTTTATCAAAGTCGAGCCTGGTCAGTCCTTTTATGTTGGGCAGAATACCAGTCGACCTTATTCACCCATTATCAACTGGGTAAAATGTAATACTTTGCAGACGAGGGCGATGAACATTACGCCGACAGGGCCGAACCAGACGTTGGTGCTCAATGGTCAGCAAACACGGGTACTAAATGTGTCGCTTTATCCTTACTTGCCGACGTTACCCACTGATAATTTTGAATCTCTGGTGGCTTGGGTTGTACAAACCTGGCAGTCGCAACATCCAGAAGTATTACTGAACGCGGTGTTGAGCCAGGAAGTTAATATTTATGATTTTGCAACGCTCAAGACTCTGCTTGGCAAAGAGGGATTTGATGTCATTGAACTGGACTTACTTTATCTCGGTTATTTGGCTGATAACAAACTAATCAATCCAGCACAGATCGCTGGTGATATGCCTTGGCCTGTGGCAAAAGAAGGAGCTACCTATAAAGGCCAGTTATGGGCGATCCCGAGTTGGCTGTGTATGAATTTTCTCTATTCTTTTGACCCAGCTATCGCACAGCAAAAAAACCTGTCGCAATTGTTGGCATGGTTGAGTTCGACCCCCTCCGCCATCACGAAATTGGTGGGGAGCTTTAATGGTAGCTGGGCCATTCCTTCAGATTATATCAATACCTATGTGCAAACCTATGGTTTGTCATCCTTGCCGCAGTCAATGCAAATGCCGCCGGACAATGCAGTGATCAAACAATTAGTTTCGTTGTCGGATACATGTGAAAAAAATGGTGTTAACCCCTGTACCAACAATAAGTTCCACAATTTGCCTAATGGTTCCAGCGAACAGGTATTTGCGAGTGGGCAGGCCAGTACGGACATGGGGTTCTCTGAGCAGTCATTTTTCGTGAATCTCTATCGCTCACCACAAAACGCGCCATTGTATGTTACGCCAGTGCCGTGGGGAGAAAAACCGCAGCCTCTGCTCTTCCAGGATGGGTTTGTTTCCAGCGCCGCAACTTGTGTACCGGGTAGCCGATGTGCCAGCGACGCGCAGGCTTTCACAACCATGATGACCAGTGTGGCAACGAAAAATTATATCGTGCAATCGCAGGATCTTGCTGTGGGTACGCCGTGGCGTACATTGCTGGTGGCAAATCAGGCGTTCTGGCAACAACCGCTGATTACGGGGAACCGTTATTATCAGCAACTGCGACCTATTTTCTCTACTGCGGCACCTTTTCCGAATAGTTTCACTCAGCAAGTACAAACCGATATGAGCAACCAGATTTGTGCGGCTTTAAAACAGCAGCAGCCTTCGTTTGTGTGTAAAACCGGGATGCAATTGAATGAAGTAGCCCGTAAAAGCTCGCAACCACTAACAGTTAAAAGCAAGGGGGGATTATGAGTGTCGGACCTGTTTCCGGAAATGGTATTGCCATTTCCTTACCGCAAGGAAAAACAGTGTTCTGGACTGTGAACGTCCAGGCATCTTGGCAGCAGTTTGTTCAGGTACGTGACAGCAATAACCAGCTTGTGTTCCAGGCCAGTGGTGCATCCCAAGGTGGACATTCTCCCACGCAGATTGGTAACGGCACATTTGTGACGACTGGGAATGGTACCTATACCATCTACCTTGGTGTTAACAATGGACAATCTTGGTCACAGGTGATGTGGGATGAAATAACGCTGAATATTGGCAACAAAATCTATTCCAGCGGTTTCAATTTCATTACTGAAGATGGTGCGGATCAAGACTTTAATGATACCTGCCTGACATTAACTTGGTTTAACAGCATTGGTTAAGGAGTAAGTCATGTCGATCGGTCCTGTCAGTGGTGGTGGTATCGCCATCAGTATTCCACCTGGTAAGGTAGTGTTCTGGTCAGCGTTAGTGCAAAGCTCTGCTAACCAGTTTATTCAATTGAAAAACAGTCAGTCGAGTTCGGTCTTTAGCGTGCAGGGGGCAAGTTCAAGAGGCGGTACGCCTACACAGATTGGCAGCGGTTTTTTTCAAACTGATGCTGTGGGGAAATACACAATCTGGATCGGCACCAACGGTGGTCAATCTTGGTCCCAGGTGTTGTGGGCTGAAGATGTGATTACTCGTGGTTCTTCTGTGTTCTTTGGCAAGTATGTTTTTGCCAGCGAAGATTCTACCGACTATGACTACAACGACTCGTTCATTCAGCTGCAATGGTTTGAAAACGTTGGATAATATTTTTTCTCAACAAAGGGACGTCTGGTGACGCTCCTTGTTTCCTCTGAAGTGTGGAACAGTCTTATATCCACGTTACTTGAAAATGTAGCGTTGATTCAGTGCGATACGGAAGCAGTGGTATGGCTCATATGAGTAGCTAACTTACTCTTTCAAGTTGATTGGTCATATAAGGGCTGTGAATGCAGGCACAAGGGTAACTCCCCTGTGCCTGATATTTGTTGCAAAGATTAATTAAACGGCTTCGTTTTCGTCGGTATAGCGTTTGGCTTTGTAGGCCGGGTGCATCAGGTTCTGGATGGAGAAAATGTCGTCCAGCTGTTCTTCGGTCAGCAGGCCGCGCTCCAGTACCACTTCACGTACGCTCTTACCGGTTTCGGCACAGATTTTCCCAACGATATCGCCGTTGTGGTGGCCGATGAACGGGTTCAGGTAGGTCACGATACCGATAGAGTTGAAGACGTAAGCTTCACACACTTCTTTGTTGGCGGTGATGCCGTTGACGCATTTTTCCAGCAGGTTGTAGCAGGCGTTAGACAGAATCTGGATGGACTCGAACATCGCTTGTCCGATAACTGGTTCCATCACGTTCAACTGCAACTGACCGGCTTCTGCCGCCATGGTGACGCAGGTATCGTTGCCGATGACTTTGAAGCACACCTGATTGACCACTTCTGGTACGACTGGGTTAACTTTGGCTGGCATGATGGACGAGCCCGCCTGCAGTTCCGGCAGATTGATTTCGTTCAGGCCAGTGCGCGGGCCGGAAGACAGCAGGCGCAGGTCGTTACAGATCTTCGACATTTTAACCGCAACGCGTTTCAGGGCGCTGTGCATCATCACGTAAGCGCCACAGTCGGAGGTCGCTTCGATCAGGTCTTCAGCCGGTACGCAAGGCAGGCCGCTGACTTTTGCCAGATGTTGAACGGCCAGCTTCTGGTACTCATCCGGCGTGTTCAGGCGCGTACCGATGGCAGTTGCGCCAAGGTTCACTTCCAACAGCAATTCTGCGGTGCGCAGCAGGTTACGGTTTTCTTCTTTCAGCAGCACGTTGAACGCGTGGAATTCCTGACCGAGCGTCATCGGCACGGCGTCCTGCAACTGGGTACGGCCCATTTTCAGGATGTTTTCGAACTCTTTCGCTTTGCGCTCAAAGCCATCGCTCAACTGGGTAATCGCTTCGACCAGTTTCAGGATGGAGGTGTACACCGCGATACGGAAGCCAGTCGGGTAGGCATCGTTGGTGGACTGGCATTTGTTCAGGTGGTCGTTCGGGTTCAGGTATTGGTATTCACCTTTCTGGTGACCCATCAGTTCCAGACCGATATTCGCCAACACTTCGTTGGTGTTCATGTTGACTGACGTACCCGCGCCGCCCTGATAGACATCGACAGGGAATTGGTCCAGGCACTTACCGTTATTCAGTACTTCATCACAGGCTTGCAGAATGGTATCGGCAATTTTACGTGGGATGGTTTGCAGTTCTTTATTCGCCAACGCGGCCGCTTTTTTTACCATCACCATGGCGCGGACAAATTCTGGAATATCGCTGATGGTGCTATTGCTGATATAAAAGTTCTCAATCGCACGTAGCGTATGGATACCATAATAGGCATCGGCAGGGACTTCACGGGTACCTAACAGGTCTTCTTCAATACGGATATTCGTTGACATGGTTCTTCTTCCTTTTTCTTGTTCGATGTACATAGCATCGTTTTCAATATTAAGACTATGATCTTTTAGGGCTTGTCTTCCTGTTTTTTGATTTTCAGGTAACACGAACCCATCACGATTTTTATCAAATCATGACTAAAAAGCGTTCTCGGGGAGACGAACATTGAATTAGCATCGTTAAATGGCTAGTGGTGGATATATTCCTCCATTATTCTGTCTCCCAATCGTTAATAGGTTATTCCGTATTATCCGGGTTGATCTCAACCAGCTTTTCTATTCCGCGGTTCAGCGTTTTTAGCTTCGGAATAAATACGGTTTTGATAATGTCATGTGTGACATCACACGCTTCTTCAAAAAACGCGCTGTATTCATCACGGTGCCCGACAATATACAGCGAGCGCTTAATATTCAGCTGTTCCGGCATATGCGTCAGCACTTCTCTGGAGTGCGCAACGGATTGCAGGAAACTAAGCGGAGTGGTTACCGCCCAACCGATACCAGCCGCCACCATCGACGTTAAGGTATCCGCATTATCAAATTCGAGCATGTTCGGTACGCGGACATCGATGCGTCGCAGGTAACGCTCAATCTGCATCCCAATCTGCGAGTTTCGGTTAAAGCGCACCAGCGGCAGTGCTGAGGAAAGCTCGCGGATGTCTTCAACCGTTTTGATGCGTTTGCGGTAATCCGGTGGCGTGATAATGAAATAGCCTTCGGAAAACAGCTGATGACGCACCACGCTATCGCTGTCGATCAACGGGTCGCTGGTGACGATCAGATCCAGCTCGCGCCGCATTAACGCTTCACCCTGCTGCGGGCTAAGCCCGGTACGAATTAGCAACTGCGACGAACTCTTCATCAAACTCTTGGTAAACACCGAACCGCAGGTGATGGCAAACGAATCCACCAAGCCGATACGCAGGTCGGGCTTAATCCCTTTTCCTGCTTCTAGCACCTGTGCCTTGAGGTTCGCGATCTCCTCCGTCAGGATTTCTCCCCGGTTTTTCAACGCAATGCCGTAGGGCGTCAGGACAAAAGGGCGACGAGCCCGGTTAACCAATTTGACGCCGAAATCTTCTTCCAATAACCGGATCGTTTGCGAAATCGCTGAAGGCGTCAGGCCTAACCGCGTGGCGGCTGCCGTCATGCTTCCTGCTTCCGCCATCGTCACAAAAACATAGACGGCGTACATATCGATCGATTTATTGGCGGACACTGTGCGTTTAACCATGTGAGTTTGCCTACGCTGCAAGGTGAATGTCGTCGAAATATGAAGCGTTAGTCTATCTCATCTCGCTGACTACGACCTCGCTAACTGATGTCAGAATAGTCGGCTAACTTCAGAAAAAATACAGGTCGCGTCACTGATTAATTTTTTCTTATTTCTAGCTTTAGCGGATCTGAAGATATGAGTCTCATAGGTTGTTCTGCATGAAATAGCCCGGAGAAGGGCGAATGCACCCACCAAAGCTGGGCAGTCCTTTTCGGCGAATAAATAGTCACTATTGAGAAACGGTGAGTGAACAACATGTGATGAAAGGAACGAGGGGGACCCTGTCCACAATAGGGTAAAAAATGCGCCTGTATTTCAAAGGACTAAGTTAGGATGTTTCCCTTTAACAGTGTGTTGACACCTTTGTTACGATACGAAATACTCTCTTACTGATTTACATCGACTAGCGTGTGTTTCTTAATTTTTTACTCTAATTCAATGAGATAAATATAAAAACTGATTTCGCATTTCGCCCACTCTATTTACATGAGTGGCGGTTAAGTGCGGAAAAATTATGCCGAATTAATTGTTCTGATTACTGAGAAAACGACATGGCGGGATATTTCACCACGCTTGGCAGGTTTTCTCAAAAAATGACATAACGATATGTTAATTAAGGGATAAAAGAATTCCGTTTGTCGGCGTTCTTGCGTGTTTTGGATGGTTAAGGATGAGGGATATGGAGTGAAGCATTATCAAGTCAGAAGAATTAGCCTGCTTGCTGCCATTGTGACGCTGACAACAAGCTGTGCGACCTTGCATGATACGGGGCGCAGCTATGGAACAGCGATTGGTTGTATTGGCGGGGCTGCATTGGGCGGTGGCATTACCTATTTGGTGACGGGGGATGCCAAGAAAGCCGTGGCGGGGGGATTGTTAGGTGGTGCCGCAGGCTGTGCATTGGGGAACGTTTGGCAGAACCGTGAGGAAGCACTGGCAAAAATTGCTCAGGAAGAGAATATTGCGATTACAACGCGCGCGCTGCAATCTCAGGAAAAAAGCGGTACTGAAACCGTAGGACTGGTGGCTCAGGTTCAAGACAGCGGCATGTTCGATACTAATAGTGCGCAGCTTTCTACAGACGGTTTACGGCAGGTCAAAAAGATTGCTACAGCGATGAAAGAGGGCGATCAAAGCGGTGTCATTCTGGTAGTGGGACATACTGATGCTACCGGTAGTGCAGAATGGAATCAGCGTCTTTCAGAGCAACGCGCACAGAACGTCGGTCGGGTGCTTGAACAAGCTGGCCTGAGTGCACAAAAACTTTATTTCCAGGGGGCAGGATCTTCCCGTCCTGTGGCTGATAACGCTACGGTAACTGGGAGAACGTCAAACCGGCGAGTCGAAATTGTGGGGCTGGCAAATGAAACTCTGTTAAAGCAGCGACTTGAGCAGGAGGGCAGTAACCTCGCTTATCTGCGTTATGGCACGGTGGAGCAGGCTGCGTCTAAAACCAGTTCTTCTCCTGCATCAAATCGCAAGACGAAACCAGCGGCATCATCCTCAAATCGTAAAGCAGAACCTATCGGTAAAGCAGAAACACAGACTGTGGCGGTAACGCCATCAACAGTACCGCAGCCATCAGCCGCGAAGAAAGCCGCCGAGCCAGCCAATAGCAAGAACTTTGTTGATTTTGGCGGGCAGCCAGTCAATTCCTCCACGCCAGTTCTGGCTGCGGGTCTTAAGCCACGTAGCAGCGGGTTTAGCCTGATTCCACAAGCAAACGCCAGCAGCATGCTAAAAAGCTGTGTAGCAGATAATGTGCGCGTCAGTGGACAAGCCAAAAATCTGGCTAGCGGGAAAGCGGTTGAAACCCATGAAACCCGAGAATATCTGCCGGGCATGAACGGTCGGGCTTGGGCTGGGTTGGTGAATAACCATCTGGTCACGCTCTCACCTGTTAAGGTTCTGAGTGATAACGCCACGGTGGTGGAAAATCCGAAGGTGTATGTCACGCGCGATTACCAGTCCAAAGGTAACCGTAAAGCGGATGCACCATTAAATGCGGTGGCGAATGCGTGGGAAGGTGAAGATAGCATTCTGTATCGGGTTTATCTGCAAGATGAAACACAACAGGCACTTTCCTGCGTAGATTTACTGGTACCGAAAAAGGCCAGTAAGGCACAGCAAGGGCAGCTGTTCTACAGCAATCACAGCAAAGAGTACATCGCGAGCTACACTCCGACGCGTAGTTAATTAAAAGGTATTGATTCATGGAATTATTTCAAAGCATCGCTGAGGCGGTTTCGCTTTATCGCTACATTTTCTGGCCATTATTGGTGCTGATGACGTTGGTTCTGGTCTTCATCCGCTGGTGGGATCAGGTCAGTTACTTTTTCCTTAACATGATGAGCAGCATGCCACTTATCGGTCATGTATCCCGTTTGTCCCGTGCTAATGAACCGCGTCGTCAAGGTACGGGGAAACTGGCTTGGTATCCTGCAGAAGAGGCCATTTGCGCCAAATACTGGCAGTACTATAAAACGTCTAATCTGGATGCCGATTTTTACCTGCGCTGCGTTAACTACCTGAACAAGGTAGATGAGCGGGGCCGCAAACCGACAGGTGTAATCTTGTGGGGTTGCAGTGTGGTGTTAGTCCTTCTCGAAGCCTTTATTTTCGCGTTGGTGCTCTCGCCGTTTATCGCCAGCAACATTTCTGCCAATCAGGCCGAGTTCTCGGCGATTGTCATTTCTGTTCTGATTGGTGTGGTGTTAGTGCCAGCGACCCACCTGATGGGGTCCGAATTACATAAAAATACGCTGCTGAAAAAGATCCGTTACTGGTATTCAGAAGCCCGCCATAGCGGCTCTGCGAAAGGGTTGAGCAAGAACCCCGAAATTTCGCTGGAAAATACCCGTCTGGATGACAACGATCCAAACTATATCCAGATGTTGAACCGCGTAACACACAATGTTCATGTTAAGCCGCAGTATTGGGCAACGGCGGTCGCACTGGCACTGATTATTTTCTTCTCCGTGGGTGCTTATCTGGTCCGTGCGGCGACTATCAATGCCATGGATACACAGGCAGTGAACGGCTCGCCATTCTCACAGGTTGTTCAAACCAGTGAAGCTTCTCCGTTTGATCTGCCGTCGGGTGCGGTCGAGGACAATGCCAAAGCGGATACGCAGGCGTCACAAGAGATCACGGATAACCGTATATTCGCTTCCAAACTGACATTTATCATCCTGTCTGTCATTTTTGTTGGTGTGCAGCTGATTGGTATTTTGATTGGTATTTATCGCTCATTTGCCGGGATTGAATCCAAAGCGGCTGCGAAATATATCGGTAATTTCAGTGGTTCTGAGGAATTTGCGTCATGGCATGCCATGCGGCGTGAACGCGTGGAACGTGATGGGCAAGAAAAGCTAACCGCGTTGCAAAATCGTTTGATGATGAAGCGCACTAATAGCCAGAGTGAACCGCTTACCACGCTGCCGACATTTGATGATTACATCAGCGGCAAGTTGCGTGACAAAGCACGCTCTAACGCGGAGTTGAATGCGCATTTACAAGCGACAAACGAACCCGTACAGCCAGTGCCTGCTACTCAATCTGTTGCCGTTCAGCCCGTTGAGGTGGTTAGCCAGCCCGCAGCGCCGACAGCAACGGTCGCTGAATCTGTTCATGCTGCTCAGCCAGTCACTGCGGCGGCAGTAAATACGCCAGAGAGCGATGATGAGAAACAACGTATCCATGAACTGGGTGATTTGACGTTGTTCAGCGAGGAAGAGCTACAGCTGATTGCTGACGATCAGGAACTGTCGCTGGAGTCCTTGAAGAAACGTCAGCGCGTACAGGCGTTGCTGAATAAGGCGCGTCCGAAGGAGAACGTATGAGGACGCTACTCTCGCTGCTGCTACTGGGGATAACCTGTGTGGCGCAAGCCGCAGAACGTAACGATATCCCCAGTTGTTACAGTTTTGCCAAACTCGATCAGCATCGACCTGCGGATAGTGGCCGGGAATTGGTCCTGATTGTTGACCAGACAGTTAAAGTACCTGTTGACCTAAAAAAGTCAGTCTGGAATCAGGTCGTGCGCTATGTGCAACCTGGCGATCATGTTGTGATGTATCAGTTCTCGGCGTTGTTGCAGGATAACTACATGAAACGCGTGTTTGACGGCAAGCTGGAAATGCCGTTTATCGATCAGAAGGTGCGTAATAGCCTGGGTATGGACAGCCTGAAATCACTAGATGGTTGTCTTGTGCAGCAAAGGCAATTTTTTGCACAAAACATCGGGAAGAAAATGGCCGAAAGTTTCGCCGAAAGTGGGGATAACATCGCCAAAAGTGAGATTATGGATAGCCTTAAGCGCATTGGTGATGATCTAAAAGAGACCTCTGCTGCCAGCAAAACGATTCTGTTGGTGTCCGACATGCTGGAAAATAGCGATTTTGGCAGCTTTTACAGCAACAACAGTATCCGTTTGTTAGAGCCGGAAAAAGAGATGGCGCGTGCTGGGAAGCAAAATCTGGTGGCGGATTTTGCTGGGGCGAATGTGTATATCGCAGGGGCGGGGCTGATCGATACGGATTCGAAAAACAATTATCGATCCGGCAAGGTCATGCAGCAGCTTGAAGCCTTCTGGCGACAATATTTCGCGGCTTCGAAAGCTGCGCTGGTGAGTTTCGGTGCCCCTGAGTTGACAGTCGATCTGAAGTAATTTTTGTCCTACTGAACGGCGCTAATGTATGAATGACATTAGCGCCTTTTTTGTTCAGTTGATGACAGATTCCGCTTCTGGCTCGCTTCCCTTATGAAGAAGAAGTTAGGAAGTAAAGGTCATCACCTTATTTTACCTAACACATTGTTTTTACTGCGTGGTGAGAAGCAAGTCACGCTACTGGTGTTACTGTTCGAACGTGGCGTTCTGCCTGTTCACACATTTCCAGCAGTGCAGGAATCAGGTGCGCGGTGGCGTTGAGGCACGCGCCGAGCTGGCTGAGGCTTTCTTGTGGCAGTTCAACGTCATTTTGCAGTGTGTCGCCGAGGTAGTGCAGGCCGTGGCACAGGCCTTCAACTGATTCGGCGGCAATTGCGCCGAGATCGCAGAGCTGAACGTCATCTAACTGCGCGAAAGGCAGGCTGGCGATCAGGTCGCGGAAAATGGTAATGGTGCTGTCAGCGGGTGTGGCGTGAGTGTCCGTCATGGTCATTTTGTCCTTGAGATAATTAAGTTCGCCACCACACAAGGTTCCAAATTCGGGTGGTGACACAGACAGGATTGGAACCCCGGCTCTCAAGAAGACCGGTCAACCTTGCAGTTGCCCTGCCTGCGTCACCGTAAAGAGTGTGCACGCAGCCCCTGAAAAAACAAAGTGTTTTTCAGTCTTGAGAGGTTCGGGGTTCCAAGCCCGGCTGCGGATGTTGCCGCAGCACAGAGACTCTATTCCAACGACGAAAAACGTGAAATAGGGTGGATGGATTTACAGTGGAATTACAGCGCGTTTTGGAATGGTGCTCGCAGAAATGTCTGAAAGGCTTGTCGCTGGCAAACTGCGATACACGGGACGACCACAGGGGTGAGGCATCCCTGCGGGAACCTCCCCCTGTGTTTCCCCTAAAATGAGACGACTATGTTGCCTGTGAGCGCGGAAACGTGTTCTGTTTATTGAGCGGTATTTTATGGAACCCATCAGCTCAACACATGATAGCGATAAAGCATTTTCTCAAGGTCCTGTTTCATGCTGACAAAAAGCAGGATCTCGATGACGCGATGCTCTTCATCAACATCATATAAACAGCGAAAATCATCTTCTATCGAGAGGCGTTCACGTAGTGCGATTCCCTTATCAGATAATATTGCGTTGTGTCTGTAGCGGGCAGGATCTTGAGAAATGGCCTGTATGGATGATAAGAACAGGGATTCCGACCACGTAGCAGCTTGTTCAATGCCAATATAGTGAGATTTATAAGACTCAGCATCCTGCAAAGACCAGACAGCCGCGGGAGCGACTTTAATGGTGTACGAACTGGCCAAATTGACTCCTTGTTTTACGTTCTCGCTTCACGTAATTTTTGTAGGGCTTCCTCTGCGGACATTCCCTGACCGTTTTTAATTTCTTTCTTGGCCGTCATCACCAGCTTCAAGAGTGCGTTAGATTGTCTTTCTCTTTCTCTCTCCAGCAGTTCTGCTTCCCGTTCCGCCGCTGTTTGCACGAAGAGTTCTGCGGAGCCGTTTTTCGTTACATAAACCCCCCCCTGAAACAGTTCAGGGTTGCCAAGGCCTTCACGGGCCGACTTCTGAGACATTGTGGTCTTCATATCACATACCTTAATTAAAACAATATCTTATTGTGAATTTAGCTATAGGCGATAGACCCCTGCCATGTGGTATAGCGAGCACTTCCATCTTGCTATTGCCCGAGGGTAACAGAGTAATGATATCGTAGCCTACGTGTTAAAGTATAAATTTATGATAAATTTATACCCGCTTCAACCCCTCCCAGCTCAGCCCAAAACGTGCCAGATATTTACGCAGCCGATCGGCGTCGTTGGGCTTCTGTTTTTGCTGGCGTGAGACGGCGAACAGTCGTCGGCCAGCTTCGGAGAGCGAATTGGCGGTGCGGCAGACATCAAGCACGGTTTCAAGCTGGCGCTGCTCGAAGAGGTCGATGTTGGCGAGTTCAGGCGATAGGCTAGGTGAAAATGCGGTTGTCGGGGCATCGCTCTGCCAACTGGCCCGCAGGCGAGTGATTTCTTCCTCTACCAGTGCCACGGTGATACGCCCTTGTTCCGCCAACGTCGCCATACGGGCGATGGAGGAACCGAGTTCGCGGAAGTTGCCGCGCCATGCTGCCTGTGGCGAGCTGACAAAGGCGAGGTAGCGCTGGCGTGCGTCTTTATCGAAGCGGATCTGTGTTTGGTGATCGCGAGTGAAGCGCTGGAGTTCATACTCAATGTTCGGTTCGATATCTTCCCGACGTTCCGCCAGCCCCGGCAAAGGGAAGGTCCACATGTTGATACGGGCGTAGAGATCTTCACGGAATTTGCCTTGTGCGATCCACTCGCGCAGGTTGCGATGTGTGCCAGCAATGAGCTGGAAATTGCTGCTGACTTCTTTATCAGAACCAAACGGTAAAAAGCGTTTTTCTTCGATGGCCTTGAGCAGCATGGCCTGTTCATCCAGCCCGAGTTCGGCAATTTCATCCAGAAATAACATCCCGCCGTCTGCTTCACGTAAGAGTCCGGTTCTGGCCTGCAACGCGCCGGTAAACGCGCCTTTTACGTGGCCGAACAGTGTCGACATCGCATTGTCGCCGCGCAGCGTGGCGCAGTTAACCGCAACAAAGCGGCCGTTGACCAAGTGGCGGGACTGGCGTAGCTGATAGATACGCTGTGCCAGAAAGGATTTCCCCGCACCCGTTGGGCCGGTTAAGAGCATCGGTGCGGTGGAACGTAGTGCGACACGTTCAATCTGGTCGATCAGTGCATTAAACGTGGCATTACGCGTCTCGATGCCTGATTTCAGGAACGAGACAGAGCGCTCCTGCTCATGTTGGAATCGGCTGGTGAGGGTAGCATAGCGGCTGAGATCCAGATCGATGACAGAGTAGATGCCCTGCGGTGCCGGACGATCCGATTTCTCTCCCGGTGCAGTTTGCAGCAGTTTGGCTGGCAGGTAGCGAGCTTCGGTTAACAGGAACCAGCAAATCTGCACGACGTGGGTGCCGGTGGTGATGTGAACGAAATACTCTTCGTTCTCGGTATCGAACGGGTAGCGGCTCGCAAAGTCCAGAAAGGCGCTGTAGACCTCTTCCAGATTCCACGGGTCGCGCAGTTCAACGGCCTGAAGCGTGACCTGCGTGGCGGGTGACACTACGGCGATATCCTCTGCCACCTGCTGTGCCATCCCCTTGTTGCGAGACTGGTGCAGCAGTTCCAGACGGTCGACCGGAAAATCTGGCTGCTGGCACAGGCCGACGGTAGGCCGCCATTTCGTCCAGCGATTCTTCCGTTTTCCCCGTTTGTCCAGCGTGGTGCCCAGCACACCAATGACGACGCGACGCTTCATGCTATACCTTTTTATAAATTATTATCCTATGGGATAAATTTACCTGTTCTTTTATTTCGTTGCTAGTTCACGTGATAAATTTTTTATTTGTTAATTATCAATTAATTAAAATTATATTCTGTCGTTTTCAGAAAACTGGCACGTCTTTCGCTATATCTACAACGAACAATGACAAACATAGAGAATGAAAAATGGAAGAAATGAAAACGCAGGATTACGACATGATGTCGCCAGTGAATAGCGCACCGGTAAAAATGTGGACGCAGGGCGTGCCTGTGGAGCCGGAAGCTCGGGACCAACTGTTGAATACGGCCAAAATGCCGTTCATTTTTAAACATCTGGCGGTGATGCCGGATGTGCATCTGGGAAAAGGATCGACGATTGGTAGCGTGATCCCCACCCGTGGCGCAATTATCCCGGCGGCGGTCGGTGTGGATATCGGCTGTGGGATGATCGCGGTGCGTACGTCACTGGTTGCCAGCGACCTGCCGGATAACCTGATGGGGCTGCGTAGCGCGATTGAACAAGCGGTGCCGCACGGACGTAGCGTAACGCGTTCCAAACGTGATGTCGGTTCCTGGCAGAATCCGCCGCAGACGGTGGATGCGCACTGGTCACTGCTGGAACCGCGTTTTAAACGTTTGACGGATAAATATCCGCAGTTGCTGAAAACCAACAACTATCAGCATCTGGGAACGTTAGGGACGGGTAACCACTTTATCGAAATCTGTCTGGATGAAGTGGATCGCGTGTGGGTGATGTTGCATAGCGGGTCGCGTGGTGTGGGGAACGCGATTGGGTCGCTGTTCATCAAGCTGGCGCAGGAAGATATGCAGCAGCACATTGCGAATCTGCCGGACCGTAATCTGGCGTATTTCGAGGAAGGTAGCCTGCACTTTGACGATTACATTGAAGCGGTGGAGTGGGCGCAGGATTTTGCTCGTCATAACCGTGAAGTGATGATGTCGCATACGCTGGCGGCGCTGTCCCGAATTGTGACGAAGCCATTTACCACCCAGCAGGAAGGCGTGAACTGCCACCATAACTATGTGCAGCGTGAAACGCACTTTGGTGAATCGGTGCTGATTACACGTAAAGGGGCGGTGTCGGCGCAGAAAGGGCAGATGGGGATTATTCCAGGGTCGATGGGCGCGAAGAGCTTTATCGTGCGCGGATTGGGGAACGAAGAGAGTTTCTGTTCCTGTAGCCACGGCGCGGGGAGAACCATGAGCCGTACCGCCGCGAAAAAACGCTTCACGGTAGAAGATCAGATTCGCGCGACTGCACACGTCGAATGCAGAAAAGACAGCGACGTTATCGATGAAATTCCGATGGCGTACAAAGATATCGATAAGGTGATGGCGGCACAGTCATCGCTGGTGGAAATTGTGCATACGCTGCGTCAGGTGGTGTGTGTGAAAGGATAAGATCATGATGGAACACGATTATCGCGTCGATGCAGCCATGCGAACGCGGGTGAAATTAGTCTTGCAGGATGTAGAAGAACGCTATCAGGTGAAGGTGCTTTATGCCTGTGAATCGGGTAGCCGTGGCTGGGGATTTTCGTCCCCAGATAGCGATTATGATGTGCGTTTTCTCTACGTGCATCGGCCAGAGTGGTATCTGCGCGTTGAGCCGCAGCGCGATGTGATAGAGCTGCCCATCGACGATGAACTGGACGTTTGCGGTTGGGAATGGCGTAAAGCGCTTGGCCTGCTCAAGCGGGCTAACCCGACGCTGATCGAGTGGCTAGATTCGCCCGTTGTCTATCAGGAGGATCGGGAAACGACGTCTGACCTACGGGCAGCGGTGCCGACGTGGTTCTCTCCGTCCAAGGCGCGCTGGCACTATCTGTCGATGGCGCGCAAGAACTTTCGCGGTTATCTGCAAGACGAAACGGTGCGCCTCAAAAAGTATTTTTACGTCCTGCGTCCGCTGTTGGCGGTACGCTGGATAGAGGCAGGCAAGGGTATGCCGCCCATGCGTTTTTCGCAGTTGCTTGCAGGAACGGTAGGCGACCCATATCTGCTGGCTGAAATCCATCAGTTGCTGGAGATCAAACAGCGTTCGGGTGAGGCGGAATACGGCCCGCGCCGGGAGGCGATCCACGCGTTCATCACGAAAATGCTGAACGATGCTGATAACCCTGTTGTGTTATCAGACAGTCAGTCTGTTGACGATACGATGCTGGATGCACTGCTGTATCGGACGGTGATGGCGTAAGCATTGATATGGAAGCGAAAAAAGAGAAGGTGAGGGATATGGCATCGTACAATTTGCTCCTGCAACAGTTGGAAAAGCTGGTGGCTTTGCCAGATAACTATTATCGGCCCGCGCAGGCTGATGCACTGGGTTCGGCGTCACACCTGATAACGCTCACGCGTCACTATAACGGGCATATTCGGCAGCGTGCGGTGCTGTGTCTGGGCTTCATGGACGAGGTCTCGGCATTACCAGCGCTGATTGAACGGGTGAATGATTGGGCTGAACCGGTACGCCGCGCGGCTAAACAGAGTGTGCGACTGCTGTTAACGCCGAATAACACCGCGTCTTTTGTCGCCAATTTGCCTGCCATTTTCTGGCTGTTGCAGTGCCAGCGAGAAGATCATCAGCCGCTGGTGGATGAGATCGTGAACTTTCTGGCCGAGGAGGCGCACGCGCCGTCGCTATTCGCGGGGTTGTGTTCGGAAGACAAAACCGTCGCCCGATTATCACTGGATATTCTGGCTGAGCGTGAGCGATTCCCGTTGAAGCAGATCTTTGGTCAGGCGATGTTGCATCGCGATCCGTTAGTCAGAGCGAACGCGGCGCGGTATCTGCTCAGTGCGGGCAAGGATGTCGATCACGACGTGTTGACCATTCTGTTGAAAGACTCGTTCGCACCCATCAAGCAGGTGGCGTTGCAGTATGTGATAGACAATGCGTTCCCCGTGTCTGATCCTCAACTGATTGCCTTACTGTTTGATAAGAATGCATTGGTGCGTCAGCGCGCCTCAGCGCTACTGCGCGAACGAAACGGCGATCCGGTTGCGCATTATCTTGCTGCACTGGATCGGGCGAGTACCGTTACAGTGCGCAAAATCACGCTCTGGGGGCTGGATGAACATCGCTATGACGGCATTGCGGCGCTGGCGGATCACAATCTGGACGAGCGCTATCCCAGCCTCTACTACAGTGCTCTGCGCATTCTCATTCTGCGCACGGGTGATGACGCGCGTGAGCAGCTGTTGGCCTCTCTGCGTCACCCCTCGCTGGCTATTGCGAAGGTTGCGCGGAAGCTGTTTTACCAGCAGAAAATTTATCTGTCGCTGCCTGAGCTTCAACGTTGTCTGGAAAGTGCGTCTTCCAGAGAACACGCCGAGGTGTACTACTTTCTAGCGCACAAGCTGAATAAATGGGATTGGCTGATTTTCCTGTTGGATAACGCTAAGCCAGAGAATACGGCACTAACGCAGGCTAGCGTGGCGAGCTGGGTACAGCGGTTCAACCGTTCGGGCATGCTGCCGAATACCCGGCAGCAGGCGCGTTTGCGGATGCTGCTTGATGAAAATCCGCACGTCATCTCGCGCGACAGCCCCTATATCGCCCTGTTTTTGTATAGTTGATTTGTCGCTTTTACCCACGTCCCAAAAAAATATGCTCACGGTGGTATGCCATCTGTGACAGGTTTGGCGGGTAGGTGTCTGGCACGTGGATTTGTTTGCCTTCGTACTGGGCGAAGTTGACGTCGCTGATGGTGCTTTTCAGCTTTTTGATGCGTGGAGAAAGCAGCATTTCCAGCGAATCATTGAAGCTGATGAGTCCCATATCAAAGGCTTTGTCGTGCAGGTTGGACAGGCAGAGACCGTTACTGGGATCGAGGCGATATTCTGCCGCCATTTTCCACGGTTGAATATGGCTGGCGACCAGTAGCGCGTGTTCTTCCAATCCGGTAACGCAGCAGCGTTCGCCGTAGTTGCTGAGCACGCGTTTGCGGAACAGCTGCTGCCCAATGCGCGTTTTTACCTGTGTAAGGCGCTCGCCGCCGTGATAATCAGGGATTTCGCTGTCGTTGGCTTGGAACGGAGAGGGGGCTGTTGTCGCTTCCGCCACTCCTGCTTCGAGCGATACCATCGCTTGTTGGCACTGCTGTTCAAATAACTCGGGGTTGCTGTCCATCTCCTGCCACAGCGCGCGGTCAGCGTTGGAGGCTCCACTCAAGCCTTTTCGGCCAGAATCGATAATCACCGGATCGAGACTGGCAAAATTAGACAGTTTCATTGCCAGTGCGGAAGGCGTGCGGTTAATCAACTCGGCGTAGCGAATGATGGTTTTATTCTGCTTATCGAATTTGCTAAATGGTATCTGACTGTACAGGGTGAAGGCGATCAATAACTGATCTCGCGTCCAATGGTTGGTGGCAGCCATACGTGTGTCGTCCGTTCGTTAGCGCATTCGGTTAGTGATAGCGCTAACTATGCCAGGTCAGCTCGTAAAATGCATGTGCTTGCCTCCGGCTGGATAATTGGTGCGGGCTGCGCTAACGTTCTGACAGCCTTCCTATCATGATGCGAGAGACTATGTCCCGTTCTTCCATTCCCTTGTTTCGTCCCCTGTGCGCCTTGGCTCTGCTGGTGCTCGCGGGCTGTGCCAGCAAGACTGCGACGACGCCGGAATCGCGGCCTGCGGATGTTCGTGCCCAGCTACTCAAGCTATTGCCGGACAACGTGAAAGATCGCCAAGGCTGGGCGACCGATATCGCCACGGCGTTCACCACGCAGGGGCTCGATCCCAGCAATGAAAACCTGTGTTCGGTACTGGCCGTAACCGAGCAGGAATCGACGTTTAATGCCGATCCGCAGGTGCCGAATTTGTCGAAAATCGCCTGGCAGGAGATCGACCGCCGCGCGGAGCAGGTTCATGTTCCGGCATTTCTGGTGCGTACCGCACTGCTCATCAAATCCCCTAACGGAAAAAGCTACAGCGAGCGGCTTGATAAGGTACGCACAGAAAAAGAGCTTAGCGCGATCTTTGATGATTTTATCGACATGGTGCCGATGGGGCAGACGCTGTTCGGTCGGTTGAATCCGGTACATACCGGCGGGCCGATGCAGGTGAGCATCGCGTTTGCGGAAGCTAACGCGAAGGGCTATCCGTATACCTTGGACGGCACGATTCGTCAGGCGGTGTTTAGCCGTCGTGGCGGGATATACTTTGGCATCAAACACCTGCTGGGCTATCCGGCGAATTATCCGCAGTCGATATACCGATTCGCGGATTTTAACGCAGGGTGGTATGCCAGCCGAAATGCAGCGTTCCAGCGTGCCGTGAGCCGTCTGACAGGGATCAAGCTGGCGCTGGACGGTGATTTAATCAACTACGGTTCGGATAAAGCCAGCGCTACGGAGCTGGCGGTTCGCGCATTGGGGAAACGGTTGGACATGAGTGACAGCGCCATTCGTCGTGCGCTGGAGAAAGGCAATAGCCTCGATTTTGAAGACACCAGCCTGTATGAGCGCGTCTTTGCGCTGGCAGATAAGTCGGGCGCGAAGGCGCCGCGCGCCATCCTGCCGGGAATCACGCTGGAAAGCCCGAAAATCACGCGTAAACTCACCACGGCGTGGTTTGCTAATCGGGTCGACGAGCGTCGGCAGCGGTGTTTGGCAAGGGCTAAATAGGCAACGCCCTCCACCGAGGGCGTTGCTGTCATTCGCTGCAATTAGTGCGTCAAACCGGCCACTGGCTGAGTTTGATGCCGCGTTCTTGCGCGTTCTCGCGGAAATCCTCCAGCATCGTGCGGACATCGGGGTCGATGTAGTCGGCGTTGTCGTGTTCGACAATCACGACGCTGTTGGCGGGGATCTTGTTGAGCAAGCCTTGCAGACGCGGGTTGTGTACAAACGTCAGGTTCTGCTGAAAGCTCAGGACAAAGTGATCGCCGTAGCGCGTGAGCTGCATCGCGTTGCGGTGGCTTTTGTAAATGCTGAAGGCCAGCTGGGTCACGATACCAATTCCGATGCCTGCCAGCATCCCAAACACGATGATCCCGACAACGGTCGCGGCGAAAGGTACGAACTGTTGTAAACCCTGACGCCACAGCAGCAGGAACTGTTGCGGAGAAGCCAGCTTATAGCCGGTGTACAGCAACACGGCTGCCAGACTGGCAAGCGGGATGACGTTGAGCAAATCGGTCATAAACAGGCCGCAGAGTAGTAGCAGCACGCCGTGCAGCAGGATGGAAAATTTGGTACGCGCGCCGGCGTTGACGTTGACGGAGCTGCGCACGATCACGGCAGTGATTGGCAATCCGCCCAGAAAACCGCTGAGCATGTTCCCGATACCTTGCGCACGCATCTCTTTATCCGGCGAAGGCGCAGGGTGCTGCGGTCGAATTTTCTTCAGCGCTTCCTGACTTAACAACGTTTCCAGGCTCGCCACCAGCGCTAAGGTCACCGCGACGAAATAAACCGCCGGGTTCTTCCACGCCTGCCAGTCAGGACGCGTCATTTCCCCCATCAGTTGTTCCAGACTGCCAAATTCCGGCAGGACAATACGCGGCAGGTTATCGACCATCTCGGTAGACAGGCGCTCGCCGTAGACGGTAAAGAGTCCGCCAAAGAGCACGGCGACCAGCGGGCCGGGAAGCCAGCTAAAGGCGCTGATTTTCTGCACGGGCTTGGTGGTCCAGAGCCAAAGAATCGCCAGCCCGACCAGACAGACGGTCAGCGCGCTGGCGGAGAATCCAGGTTCGGAGGCGTCGAAGAGCGATTTCAGATCGTCCTCACCGTCCGATCCGAAGGCGAGCGGGATTTGCTGCATAATCAGCAGAATGCCGATAGCAGACAGCATACCTTTAATCACGGTGCCGGGGATGAGCGTAATGAAACGCCCGGCGCGTAGCAGGCCCATAATGCATTGCAGCACGCCTGCGAGCATGATCGCCAATAGCAATGCCGAAAACGATCCCAGGCTGGCGATAGAGCCGGAGACGATAGTAACCAGACCGGCGGCAGGGCCGCTGACGGCGTAGCGAGATGGACTGAACAGGGTGACAACGATACCGCCGACGACGCCGGTCAGCAGACCGACAAAAGGAGGAAGACCACTGGCCTGCGCGATACCGAGGCTCAGTGGCAGGGCAACAAGGAAGACGACGAGCCCCGCGGGGATATCATGTCGGAGTGTGCTCAGATTCATGGGGATGCCTCCTGTTTCTGGGCGTGACGGTGGATGAGTTCTTTTAGATGACCGCTATGCAGGTCGTAGACACAGCCGAAAACATCAAGCTCGACGCCATTGCGCCAGGCTTTTTGCACCGGTTCACAGGCGATCAGGTGGGCGAACTGTGCCAGCACGTTGGCTTCCACCAGTTGATTCTGGCGCGTGCTTTCATCGGCATCGCTATCTTGCGAGGCGGCAATATGCGGTGAAAGCGCCTGACGAAGATCCGTGATGCGGCGGGAAAGGGCGGAATCCTCCTGAGCGAGCCCCATTTCGGGTAGGTTCACCGCCGCCTGAACACCGCCACAGCCATAGTGGCCGCAGAGCACGATGCGGGAAACATGCAGGTATTCGAGGGCATATTGCAGCACACTCATGAAATTATCGTCGTCTGCCACCACCATATTCGCGATGTTGCGGTGAACAAAAAGCTCGCCGGGAGCGGAACCCGTCAGCACTTCGGCAGGGACACGACTGTCTGAACAGCCGATCCAGAGTGAGTGGGGCGTCTGGCCCTGCGTGTGCTTTCTGAAATAGTGGGGATGGCGCTGGCGACGCAACGTGGCCCAACTGCGGTTTTTGGCTAATAGGGGTTTTAATGTCGTCAAATTAAACTCTCTCTTTAGAAAACACAGGGGTATTTCCCGCCCAGTTGGGAAGGGAAACGGGATCATTAATTATTAGCCTTCACTTAATTAAGTTAGGCATAATTAAATTTAGTTCTGGTGTTTTCTAAATTGTGATGCTTATTGAGATTTTTCTTATATTTTCATTTGTTATTTATATAAATAAGCTATTTTTTAATTCCTTTTAAAACAATAATTTATGGTTGATATCCTTATGATAAGAAAAAGCTATTTTACTTGACCTCCTTTGAGGTTAGGTATTTAATGTTGCATTGATATTGCAATTTATATCCTTATCGTCAGGCCTGTTTGTATAAAGTAATGCATTACCGATATCCAGTTTAATTAGTTAATTAAAGTGACGAGGGTACCAATTATTATTATGTTTGGAAATATAAAATATATTTTATCCAAATTAACCCAATATAAAGTGTGGAAATAAATAGAAGAGATATAGAAGAAATATAGAGGGGGAAGTGATGAGGGATATACGGGATATATCGCCTAAATAATGACATGGAGCCGGGCTACATCGCCCGGCTAAGAGAGCAGAAAGCATTACTGCCGGTCTATGCGCTACCTTGCTAACAGCGCTTGTCGCAAAGTCTGCTGCGGTGCGCTGTCCTCAACCTTGAAGCGGCTGACCAGCGATTCCATTTCAATCGCCTGTTCATCCAGTAACTGGCTGGCAACGGAAGCCTGAGAAACCAGCGTCGCATTCTGCTGCGTGACCATTTCTAACTGGCTGAGCGCTTCGTTAATTTGCGCGATGCCCAGCGATTGCTCATCGGCGGCGACCGCGATTTCATTTACCAAATCGCGCACTTTACGGGTGCCAGTGACGATATCGTTAATTCCCCGGTTCGATTGGTTCACCAGCTTCGTCCCTTCGCTGACGCTGGCAATGCTGTCGGCGATGAGCGCGCGGATTTTGCCCGCTTCGTCTGCACTGCGCTGCGACAGCTGACGCACTTCTGCTGCGACGACAGAGAACCCGCGGCCATGCTGTCCTGCTCGTGCGGCTTCAACTGCCGCGTTCAGCGCCAGCAGGTTGGTCTGAAAGGCAATGGCATCAATGGCGGAAACCACCGCGTTCACGCGCTGGCTGGCGTCCTGAATTCTTTCCATCGCACCGCTGGCCGATTCGGTAATGGTGCCGACACGGTGAGCCTGATCGTCCACCTCTGTCGTCAACTGGCGCGCCTGTCCGGCAAAGTCAGCGGTTTGTTTTACCGTAACGGTAATCTCTTCCATGCTGCTGGCGGTTTGCACCAGCGAAGCGGATTGCTCTTCGGTACGCTGCGCCAGATCCTGATTGCCGTTGGCGATCTCGCTGCTGGCTTGTCCGATCGTCTGCGAGCTGCGCTTAATACTCACCACCATATCGGCGATATTTTCCAGTGAGGCGTTATACGCCTGATTCAGTTGCGACAGTTCGTCGGTTCCCGGCACGCGCAGGCGACGGGTAAGATCCCCGCCCATCTCGCGAATGGTCGTCAGTGTTTGTTGAAGCTGCTCGTTGATGCTGCGCATGACCATGGAAGCAAGGCCGAGTGCCATGAGCAGAGAAACCAGCGCACCGGCCAGATAGCTAATCCATGACTGGCGAGCCTTGGCGGCTAAGGTATTCACCTGCGCCGTCAGGTCGTTGGTGGCGAGCTGTTCAACCTTTTTCAACTCATCAATTTTTGCCGTTTGTTGGTTAAACCACTGGGTAGCATCGATATCAAAATTGCCGCCAGGCGAGGTGATGGCCTTATTACGCATCTGAAGTGCGCTCTGTGCAGAAGGATTGCTGAGGGCCTGTTCAAAAGCCTTGCGCAGCTCGGGATTGGCGAACATGTTATAGGCCGTGGTGTAGGCATCTCCCCGGCCAACCATCTGGTTCAGACGCTCGAACATACCGGTAGCAAAGCTATTGGCAGAGAATGCGTTGGAAAGCACGGCGCGTTCAAGCCCGGCCTGCTCTTTGACGTTCAGTAGGTTGTAATAGGCCGCCAATCGTTGGGCAATACCGCCGTCGCTAACCAGATGGGCCATATCCCCGACGATATTCAGCAGATTGCTGACCGAGTCGGAATAGTAGCCAATGGCTTGGGCGACGGGTATCGATATGCTATCGACACTACGGCGATGTTCCCCAAGCTGTTGTGTTTTCTGCGTGACGCGACCGAGTTCTTCGCTGACGGCATCCCCAAGTTCGGCGCGGCTCAGGTTTGCGGCGGTTTGCTCAAGCACCTGCTGTGCCCGATCGGTGGCTTGTCGCTGCGTGGTGAGCTCTGGGCCAAAATTTTTCCCCTGACTGCCAAAATAGCCCGCGCTCAAGCCGCGCTCACGCTGTAACTGGTGAGCGTACTCGCCTGCATCGCGCGCCAGCGTGATGAGTTTCTCCATACGGATCATTTCATTTTCTGTATTGCGGCGTTCCATCACGCCGGAAAAACTGAACCAGAGGAGTGCGAGGATAGGCGGGAGAAGGGCAAGAATGAACTTACTACGGATCGAGATGTGATGAAGGGATTTCATAGGTGTGCTCCATAGCCTGCAAGTAGTCCGTTCCTGACATGTGCAGTTTGCAAAAGTAGACAGGGGTTTATTTTAGTTTCGGCCTAATAAGGGAATGGTTTAGCGTTGATCCCCTCATTCCCTTAAAAAAGCTATGTCTATTTTGATTACCACTACGTGGTATGAAACATAATCCTTATTATTTAATTGATTATGTGATTTATTCTCTTTTTTTAGCAATGATATTGTTAACTTATGCTAAATCTAAGGTGGTATTTATTTTTGCCACTGTATAGGTATTTTTACAGTCTAGATTACGGTAAGCAGCATCGTGACGTTAATCAGTGAAATCAGGGTCAGAAAGAAGACAACGATCCTGAATGCATGGCGAGAAGGTTTCATAGCGGCTCCTGATTTGGCGGGCAACAGCGCACCCGCCGTGAAGAGGTAAAGAAGGGATCAGAACCACTGGCCGAAGCGGAGAATATAGGCGCGTTTGACCAGTTGAGCGACAGTGCAGTAGCCAATCAGCGTGGCGGCCAGCCACGGGAAATATTCCCACGGCAGCGGCTGCAAACCGACCAGCGGCCCCAGCGGGGAGAACGGCAGATAGATACCCAGCGCCATCACCAGCCCGGTCATCAGCATCACTGGCAGTGCCGCTGTACTCTGAATGAACGGGATCTTCTGGGTACGCAGCATGTGCACCACCAGCGTTTGTGACAGCAACCCCTCAACGAACCAGCCTGACTGAAACAGGGCCTGATGCTCTACGCTGTTGGCGGCAAACACAAACCACATCAGTGCGTAGGTGGTGATGTCAAAAATCGATGACGTCGGCCCGATACACAGCATGAAGCGACCGATATTTTTGGCATCCCATTTACGCGGTTTACGCAGGAACTCCTTATCCATTTTGTCCCACGGCAGCGACAGTTGAGAGATGTCGTACATCAGGTTCTGAATCAGCAGATGGATTGCCAGCATCGGCAGGAACGGAATAAAGGCGCTAGCGACCAGCACGGAAAACACGTTACCGAAGTTGGAGCTGGCTGTCATGTTCAGGTATTTGATGATATTACCGAACGTCTCGCGCCCTTTGATGATCCCTTCTTCCAGCACCATCAGGTTCTTTTCCAGCAGAATGATATCGGCCGACTCTTTGGCGATATCTGTACCCGTATCGACGGAAATCCCGATATCGGCATCGCGCAGGGCGGGGGCATCGTTGATACCGTCGCCCAAAAAGCCGACTGTATGACTATTGCCTTGCAGCGCTTTCAGCACGCGGGATTTTTGTAGCGGGGTCAGTCGGGCAAAAATGGTGCGCTGTTCTACCAGAACGCCGAGCTGTTCATCGCTGAGCGCATCGATAGCGTTGCCTTCCAGCACCTCGCCCGGTTCCAGCCCGACATCGCGGCAGATCTTGCTGGTAATAATCGCGTTATCGCCCGTCAGGACTTTAACCGTCACGCCGTTTTCATGCAGGGCGCGAATGGCAGCAGAAGCGCTTTCTTTCGGCGGATCGAGGAACGTCAGCAGACCGCAAATTGTCAGGTCGCGTTCATCCGCGGCGCTGAGCGGCAGCGTGCTGCCCACCGGACTCAGTTCACGGGTGCCGATTATCAGCACGCGGAATCCTTGTTGGTTGTAGCTTTCCGCCAGCGCTTTTAGCGTGCTGCGGCGCTCGTCGTCCAGTTCATACCGCTGCCCGTTTTCACTCACGTGCGTGGCGACCGCCAGCATTTCTTCTACCGCGCCTTTGCAAATCAGGCGTTGCTGGTTGTGTTCATCGGCAACGATGATGGACAGACGGCGGCGAATAAAATCAAACGGCAGCTCATCGATTTTGCGATAGCGGCCCAGCGCGGCGATGGCGGGATTATGGCGACCAAAATGCATGATGGCCTGATCCATGAGGTTTTTCATGCCGCTCTGGTGCGCGCTGTTGAGCCAGGCGAGTTGGAGTACGCTCGCATCGACCTGACCCTGTGTATTCAGGTGATGTTCAAGGATGATGCGATCCTGCGTCAGCGTGCCGGTTTTGTCGGTGCACAGGACGTCCATCGCGCCAAAGTTCTGAATCGCGTTCAGGCGTTTGACCACCACTTTACGCCGTGCCATGGCGATCGCGCCTTTTGCCAGATTCGAAGAGACAATCATCGGCAGCATTTCCGGCGTCAGGCCGACGGCGACCGCCAGTGCAAACAGGCTAGCCTCCATCCAGTCGCCTTTGGTGAAGCCGTTAATCAGCAGCACGACCGGCACCATCACGATCATAAAGCGGATCAGCAGCCAGCTTACGCTGTTCACGCCGCGATCGAAGGCGGTTTGGGAACGGGTGCCGACAATCGATTTTGCCAGCGAGCCAAAGTAAGTATGGCTACCGGTCGCCACGACGATGGCCGTTGCCGTGCCGCTGGAAATGTTGGTTCCCATCAGACAAATGTTGGAGAGCGCCAGCAAATCGCTTTCGCCTACACAGCCTGCGGGCTGACAGCCTTTGGCACTGATATCGCTGAATACGTCATATTTTTCGATCGGCAGTGATTCACCGGTCAGGACGGCCTGACTGACGAACAGATCGCGTGATTCCACCAGTCGGACATCCGCTGGCACCATATCGCCGGCGGAGAGCGTCAGAATATCGCCGGGAACCAACTGCTGAAGCGGAATTTCCTGCATGACGGCGGTGGCGCTGGCGTGAGGGCGGCGCAGCACGGTGGCCGTTGTCCGCACCATCGATTTCAGTGCTTCGGCGGCTTTATTGGTCCGAAACTCCTGCCAAAAGCGCAGCAGGCCGCTTAGGCTCACCATCACCAGAATGATGAGTACGCCAGTGAGCGATGTCTCTTCATTATGGCGCAGCGGTAGCCAGTAGTCGGTGAAAAAACTGATCGCGGCCAGCGCCATCAGTACGTAAATAAACGGGTTATTAAACGCGGCGGCCAACTGCACCAGCGCGTGCGGCGCTTTTTCATGAGCGACGCGGTTTTCGCCATAGGTTTGCTGACGCTCAATGACGTCATCATGGCTTAAGCCGTGCAGATGCGTATTCAGGTTAGCCAGTGTTTGATCGAGGCTGTTTTGTGCCTCGCGGGCAATCGCAAAGGTGGCCGTGGGTGTCTTACGGGCGCGGCGATACCCCGTTTGCGTGATCATATCGGTCATGATGCTGCTCTCTTAATGTTGCCTGTCCGCCGCGCACGGGCGCGCATCCCGGATAAAGGGACGTAAAGCGGAAAAAAATGAAGGTATTAAGGGAGGTAAACGGCGCAGACGGAGAGAACAGAGAGGTCGAGGAAGAAGACGGTCCTTATTCTAACGGATGCGGTTTACCGGGCCATCGAGGGTGCTCGTCCATGTTGTCTCCTTATCGCCGTGCGGCGAGATGTAAAAAATAGTCGTCAGCTGACGAAGCAGATTGCGTAGAAAACGGGTACGTAAAAACACAGCACGTAGTGTAGTGGTGCAACCATAACCCCGTTTGCCTAAACCAGACGTCAACGTTTGTTCATGAAGCAAACAGGGTGAGCCAGCAGTTATCAGAAGCAATAGTTATCAGAAATGATAGTTATCAGAAACAATCGTGATCAGAAATAGGGGGCTGCCCCGCCGAGTCGCTGGCGGGGCAGAGGAGCATTAATGAATTCTCAGCGTGTGGTCCTGATTAACTTTGAAGAAACGAACCGCATCACGCAACTGCGCACCCTGTTCCGTCATGGCGTGTGCCGCCGTGGCGGATTCTTCAACCAGCGCGGCGTTTTGCTGAGTGACCCGATCCATTTGTTCTACCGCCAGGCTGATTTCTTTGATACCGATATGCTGCTCGTTGGAGGCCTGAGAAATCTCCGCCACGATATCCGTGACCTTTTTCACCGACTGCACAATTTCCGACATCGCCTGACTGGCTTTGTCTGCCCGCGCGGAGCCGTCGGTAATCTTCTCGACGGTGCCTTCGATCAGCGTTTTGATCTCTTTGGCGGCGTTGGCGCTCTTCTGTGCCAGCGTCCGGACTTCACCCGCTACGACGGCAAAGCCTTTCCCTTCACTGCCTGCTCTGGCCGCTTCTACCGCCGCGTTCAGTGCAAG
This sequence comes from Pectobacterium sp. S5, assembly GCF_051707265.1. NCBI lineage: Bacteria > Pseudomonadati > Pseudomonadota > Gammaproteobacteria > Enterobacterales > Pectobacteriaceae > Pectobacterium > Pectobacterium sp. S5. Next base: position 1,879,250 of record NZ_JAULSZ010000001.1, on the reverse strand, counting down.
GATATTGGTCTGGAAGGCAATGCCTTCGATCACGGCGATAATATCGACGATCTTCTGTGAACTGTCTGAGATCTCATGCATACGCTTGAGCATATCGTCCACGATAAGCCCGCCCTGAGAGGCCGTTTCCGAGGTTTGCTGCGCCAACTGGCTCGCTTCCTTGGCGTTATCCGCATTCTGACGCACGGTGTGCGTCAGCTGCTGCATATTGGCCGATGCCTGAATCAGTGAGGCCGCCTGTTCTTCAGTACGCTGCGACAGGTCGCTGTTGCCCTGAGCAATCTCGTTGGACGCCAGCGAGATGGATTCACTGCCGCTCATGATGGTATGCACGATGCTCATCAACTGCTGGTTCATGTAGTGGATTGAGGCCAGCAGGCTGCTGTTGTCCCCTTGGCGCAGCTGGATTTGCGCCGTCAGATTACCAGAGGCAATCTCAGTCATGATTTCTTGGGCGTAATGTGGGTCGCCGCCGAGCTGGCGTGAAATATTACGTGAGATAACGGTCGCGATAATTGCGGTGGCCAGCAGGGCGAGCAGCAGCAATCCCCAAACATAGTACTGAGAGGTCCGGTAAGTTGAATCGGCACTGACGACGATATTTTTTGCCGTCGCCAATTCCATATCCACCAGCTTAGCCAGATCTTTCATCAACTGACTACGATACTTGGAAGAGCTTGCGCCGCTGATTTTACTCGCTTCTGCCAGATCGCCCCGATTGACGGTATCAACCAGCGTGGCATTGACTGAGTTAAAGCCGGAGAAGTTTTCGCCAATCACCTTAATCAGCGCTTTTTTATCCTCGCTGTTAGCAATGGCTTGGTAGTTCTTAAACGCGGTAAGGAAGGCATCGGCGTTTTGCAGTAATTCTTTGCGGTGGCCTTCGCGCTCTTCGGGAGTTTTGGAATCGATATATTGTATTTGCTGCAAACGCGTTTCAGACAACGAACCGCGCATTTCCAGGCTATATCGCACGCCGGGCAGGCTGCTGCTGCTTAATTCATCAATGCGACTATTATTAACGCTAAGTTGGAGTAGTGAAACCACACCTAATAACAACATCATCGCTATCAGGACCGAAAAACCGAGCAATAATTTGGAGAACACTGTGAGCTGAGAAAATTTCATCGTTATTCTTATTGATTATAGAGAAGGTAGTAGTGATAACGGCAAATAAAATAAGATCTTTATAATACGTAATTCGATAAAGAGAGGTTGGTGAATAAACGGCATTTAATAATAATCAGGCTCATCATGGCGAGACTAAATTCTGTTTATTTTTAAACTGGTAATGGATTATTTTAAGTGAAAGCGGGTTGTTAAATATTGTTTTAATAAATGTTTTTATTTTTAATGTGAGAAAACTATATTTCACAAATAGGAAAAATAAAATGTGATAGCCATCAATAATCGATAATTATTTATATCGTTAACAATACTTGTATGTAACAGGATTCATTAATTAAATGACAAGATATTTCTTTTTTATCTCTTCAAAATAATGACGCAGCGGTAATGTTATTACCGCTACACGATGATGCCTGGTTCAGAGAATGCTTTAGTCCAGATAGAACACCGGTTCCAGTGCATCGCTAACCGGGCTGTTATCTGGATTGGCGGGCATGACGTCGCTCATGTGTTTCCACCAGCGCTGGCAGACATCCGTTTGTGCAATCGCTTCCCAGCGCGCTTCGGATTCGACCTCGACATAGCCGAACAGTAGATTGCGCTGCTTATCCAGAAAAATGCTGTAGTGGTGCGCCCCGTGGTTCTTGAGCACCTCAGCCAGTTCCGGCCAGATAGGATTGTGGCGACGCTGATATTCATCGTGGCTGTCAGGAAAAACTGACATCACAAAAGCCTTACGCAACATGGATGAAATCCCCCGTAGTCGTTGGCAGAACGCCACGGCGGTAATGCCGTGGCGGTTTGAGGTCTAATCGTTATGTGCACTACACGCGCAGCGCGGCTTCCATTGGCGTGACGCCGAAACGTTTACCCAATGCGATCAGCTCTTCGGTCGAGATCGTCTGTTTCTTACCGCCCATCGATATCACTTTCACCATCACTTCGGCGGATTTCTCTGCGGTATCGATCAGGCCGAAGGCTTCATCCAGCGTCGGTCCGGTGCCGAAGATGCCGTGGAAAGGCCACAGTACCAGCGAATGGCGCTTCATTTGTTCGGAGGTGGCATCGCCAATGGCATCAGTGCCCGGCACCATCCACGGCACAATCCCCACGCCGTCCGGGAAGACGACCAAACACTCCGTGCTGCCTTCCCACAGTTCACGGGTGAACTTAGCGGTATCCAGCTCCAGCACATAGCTCAAGGCGATCAGATTGGTCGCGTGGCAGTGCATGATGACGCGGTCGCGCCCGTGGGTGACACCCATACGCACAATGTGCGACTGGAAATGCGAAGCCAGTTCAGAAGTCGGCAGGCCGCCGTTGGTGAGCCCCCAGAAAATGCGATAGCCTTTACCGTCGCTATCGACCTGCAACACCACCAGTGAATCAGCTGGATCCAACTGCACGTTGCGGAAAAATTTGCCGGAGCCGGTGACGATAAACCAGCAGTCTGCCAGTGCAGGCATTGGTTGTGAAAGTGCTTCATAGCGCGGCTGTGGATAGAAATCGCTTTCATAAGGCGTCACATCCTCAGCCGTCAGGCGCAGGCTGACGTTACCGCCGTTACGTTCGTCCCAGCCTTTGAGCCACATGTCGCTGGTGGCTTTAATCATTCCCTGTACAAACCAGGAAGAGAGAATTGCTTGCATAGTCTTACCCTTGACGTTGAGTGAGGATGGTTTCTTCATACTGACGCACCTGTTGCAGCCATTCGCTGCCCGGGATGACGTCGTGACGCTGGCAGTAGTGTTCCCACACGGCCTGCCACGGTAGCGATTTTTGCTCTTCCAGCAGGGCCAGACGCGCGGTGTAATCGCCGTTTTGTTCTAGTGTGCGCAGCGTTTCCGTAGGTTCCAGCAGCGCGCGCAGCAGGGCTTTCTTCATATTGCGGGTGCCGATGACCCAGGCGGCGATGCGGTTGATCGAGGCATCAAAGAAATCGAGCCCGATATGCACGCGGTTAAGCAGTTTATGGCGCACGATTTCGTGTGCGATGGCCTGTGTTTCGTCGTCCAGCAGCACCACATGGTCGCTATCCCAGCGTACCGGGCGGCTGACGTGCAGCAGCAGGCGCGGGACGTAAAGAATTGCGCTGGAAATCTTGTCGGAAATCACTTCGGTTGGGTGGAAGTGTCCGGCATCCAGACAGAGCGCGGTGCCGCGGCTGGCCGCGTAGCCAAGGCAGAATTCGCTGGAGCCGACGGTAAAACTTTCCGCGCCGATCCCGAACAGTTTACTTTCCACCGCGTCGATATGGTGTGCCTGATCGAGCGGTTCGGCGATGACTTCATCCAGCGCGCTCAGCAGCCGCTGGCGGAACGCCAGACGATCGATGGTCAAATCTTTCATGCCGTCTGGCACCCATATGTTCATTACGGACGGCGTGCCGAGTTCGCGCCCGAAGTAGGCGGAAATCCGGCGGCTGGCCTGACAGTGTTCAATCCAGAAGCGGCGTACTTTTTCGTCTGGATGCGACAGGGTAAAGCCGTCCGCGCTCAGCGGATGAGAAAAGCAGGTCGGGTTAAAATCCAGCCCAAGCTGGTGGCGCTTGGCCCATTCAACCCAGGTGCTGAAATGCTCGGGGGCAATCTCGTTGCGGGCGACGGGCTGCGCGGATTCCAGATAGATGGCGTGCAGGTTCAGACGTTTAGGACCGGGGATCAACGCAAAGGCCTGTTCCAGATCGGCTCGCAGTTCATCCGGCGTGCTCGCCTTACCGGGGTAGTTGCCAGTGGCCTGAATGCCGCCAGTCAGTGGCCCGCCGGTGTTCTCGAATCCGGCTACATCGTCGCCCTGCCAGCAGTGCATTGACACCGGAATCTGGTCGAGCTGTTCCAGCACGGCCTCTACGTCAACATTTAGGCTGGCATAACGTGCTTTTGCCAACTGCCAGGCAGCTTCAATTGGTGTGCTCATTGCGTAGTCTCCTTTTTGCCCTGTGGGGCGGTTTCTGGCTGGCTGAGCGCCTGAAAACGACGCCAGTGCCCGGCAAAATCACTCTCCGCACGCGGGGTATAGCGATGCAGAGGGAAGTTATGAGTCAGCATGTGCCGGAATGCAGCAAGGTCGGCGACGGCGTCCAGCGCCATCAGTTGGCAGCCGATATTGCCAAGCGTCGAGGCCTCGACCGGCCCGGCCAGCACCGGAATCTGGCACACATCGGCGCACAGCTGGTTCAGGAAAGCGTTCTGGCTGCCGCCGCCGACAATATGCAACTGGCGGATTGGCGCGTGGCGCAGTTCGCCCAGTTCCAGTACTACCTGCCGGTAGAGCAGTGCGAGGCTGTCGAAGATGCAGCGTGCCAGTTCGGCATCGCTTTGGGGTACGGGCTGGCCGTGCTCACGGCAATAGTCGCGGATCGCCTGATGCATGGACGGCGGATTGATAAAGCGATCGTCATTCGGGTTAATCAGGCTGACGAAAGCGGGCAGAGCGGCGGCGGACTGAATCAGCGCGCCTAAATCCTTGATGTCACGCTCCTGACAAACGCGCTGTAACAGCCACAGGCCCATGATGTTTTTCAGTACCCGATAGGTGCCGTCCACGCCGCCTTCGTTGGTGATATTGGCGGCCAGCGCCAGCGGGCTGTTAAACGGCGTGTCGCTCTCGATGCCCATTAGCGACCAGGTGCCGGAGCTAAGGTAGGCGCTGTCACGGCTTAGCAATGGTGCGCCGACCACCGCGCTGGCAGTATCGTGCGTGGCGACCGCGGTAACGGGAATTTGCCGTCCGCTCGGCGCTGTCCATTTGCCTACTGCGTGCCCCGGCTGCACCGGATCGCTCAACCAGCGACGCGGGATGCCCAGATAGTCCAGCAGTTCGCTGTCCCAGGTTTTCTGTTCCAGATTAAGCAGTTGGGTCGTGCTGGCATTGGTGTATTCGCAGACCCGATTCCCCGTAAGGCGATAGTGAAAATAGTCGGGGATCATCAGCAGGTGTGCCACCTGATTCAGATCGTCAGATGATGTGTCACACAGCGCTTTAAGCTGGTACAGCGTATTAAATGGCAGGAACTGAATCCCGGTACGCTGATAGATCGCCTCACGCCCCAGTTCGGCAGTGACGGTAGCCATCACGCCGTCGGTGCGGTGGTCGCGATAGGAATACGGCAGGCCAACACGCTGCCCGTCCTTATCCAGCAGCACATAGTCCACGCCCCAGCTGTCGATCCCGATGCTATCGGGGGTGATACCCATGGCATCGATTTGGTGTAATCCGGTGAGGATGTCGCCTTCCAGCGCGGCCAGATCCCACTGGTGATGGTTGTCCTGAAACACCAGCGTATTGCTGAAACGGTGAATTTCTTTCAGCGTCAGATGCTGCGTTGCGGTGTGCAAGGTTGCCAGCATGACCCGACCACTGGATGCACCTAAATCCACCGCCACGATATTCTTCACCGCCATAGCCGCACTCCTTCATTGTTGGATGTGTTGCAGTGTAAGGAGCGGTAACAGAAGCCACCTTCCTATGAGTGCCATCTACAACAGGCGGTTGGCAAAATGACAAAGCTGACCGTGAAAGGGCTCACAATCTGGGAAATTATTTAGGGAATAACCATGAAAAAACCAGGGAAAAGGCGGTGTGATCCTTACCACACTTCAATCAATTAGGCGGTGCGATCTTAAAAAAAGAGCAGCCAGATGACGCGTGGGCGACGGTATTTGAAGGCCGGTCTTGTGGCTTCTGGCTACCCTTTTTCAAAGGCTGCACTTTTGCCAGAGGCTGAATGGAGAACTGAAATGACGTTACTTCGTGGTGATGATTTTTTTACTTCGCGTGCCGTAACGGTTGCGGTGGAGCCGCGCACCCCACAAGCGGCGTTTCCTGAGCATTATCATGATTTCTGGGAAATTGTGCTGGTGGAGCAGGGCGCTGGCGTCCATGTATTTAACGATCAGCCCTATGCCCTGTGCAGCGGTTCGGTATTCTTCGTTCGCGATAACGATCGGCATCTGTTTGAAGACGTGGAAGGGCTGTGCCTGACCAACATGCTGTACCGCTCGCCGCGCGGATTCCGCTTCCTTTCCGATATCGCTGCCTTTTTGCCGTATGGCCCGAACGGTGAGTGGCAAGGGCAGTGGCAGGTGAATGCGGCGGGGATGCAGCAACTGAAACAGTCGATGAACAGTCTGGCGGAGCTGGCACAGAGCGATGCGCCAGAAGCGATTGCCGCCAGCGAGAGCCTGTTTCTGCACATTCTGGTGCAGTTGCGCCAGCACTGTTTCCAGACGCAGGCCAACGGCCCCGAGCGTCAGGGGGTACAGGCGCTGCTGGGCTGGCTGCAAAATAACTACAGCGAAGAGGTGAACTGGGGCAATCTGGCCGATCAGTTCTCGCTGCCGCTGCGTACGCTGCACCGTCAGCTCAAACAACATACCGGTATGACGCCACAACGCTATCTGAATCGGTTAAGATTACTGGAGGCTCGTCGGCGGTTGCAGCAGAGTGATGATTCCATTACCACTATTGCGCACGCCTGTGGATTTAGCGACAGCAATCACTTCTCGACGCAATTCCGCAAGGCATTCTCGCAGGCACCTAAGTCTCTGCGCCATCAGGCGTTTTCTCGTGAAGAGTAGGTAACGGCAACTGCGGGTGAGGGAATGACGACAGTAATACGGGGTTTGAAATTACAGACTGAAGACTATTTCCTCACCGACAAGAATGCCGTGATGGTTGCCGAACGGCATCCACAGCCTGTGTTTCCGCTGCATCATCATGATTTTGATGAACTGGTCATCGTCTGGCGTGGCAATGGCCTGCACCTCTGGAATGATGTGCCTTACCGCATTACTCGCGGCGATATGTTCTATGTTTCCGCGAACGATCACCACAGCTATGAATCCGTCCACGGACTCGAACTGGACAACATTCTCTATATCCGCAATCGCCTGACGCTATCTGCCGATTGGCAAGCGTTGCTGCCGGGCGGGGAGCTTCCACAAAGTCAGCGCCACTGGTGTTTAGGCTCGGAGGGCATGGATACCCTCCGCGAGAAGGTGGATGCGTTGACGCAGGAGTGCATGAAGTCGGATGCACTGTCGCTGCAACTGAGTGAAGCGCTGCTGTTACAGATAGCGCTACTGGCGGCGCGCTATCGTCACACGCCGGATAGTCCACAGCTGGCCGATGCGCATCAGTTGGATATGTTGATGAATGCGCTGCGTGCCAGCATCGCGGCCCCGTTCCGCTTTGAAGCCTTCTGCGAACAGCACCACTTCAGCGCCCGCAGTTTACGTTCGCGCTTTAAAGAACAAACCGGCATGAGCGTGCCGCACTACCTGCGCCAGCTACGACTATGCAAAGCGATGGAACTGCTGCGTTATGATCTGCAAACCATTGGCGACGTTGCCGCACTGTGCGGTTTTGAAGACAGCAACTACTTCTCTGTGGTGTTCCATCAGGCGTTCGGCGTCTCACCCAGCGCCTATCGTCAGCGCTTCCTGAATGTGGAGTGACACCTGCATCGTTCAGAGTTAATATCACTGGTGACACCAGTGATATTAACCGGAGCACATCATGGCTGACACGCCACGCCAAACCACGACGCTGCGCATCGATCAGGACATTAAAGAACGACTGAAAACGTTGGCCGATGACCGCCATAGCTCAGCCCATGCGCTAATGCTGGAAGCCATCGCCGAATACGTGGAGCGTGAAGAAAAACGCAGTCAGTACCGTAAAGAGGCGCTGGCCGCGTGGGAGGAATACCAGAACACCGGCGAACACATCACCGCAGATGAGACTGTCACCTGGTTAGAATCCTGGGGTTCTGGGCATGAACAGGATGCGCCTGCATGCCACAAGTGATTGTTTCAGAACGCGCGAGGCGTGATTTGCAGCGTCTGCAGGATTTTCTAAAAAACAAAAATGCGCTGGCTGCGAAAAAGGCCGCTGAAGTTTTGATTCGTGGCATTCGTCAGTTAGAAGCGCTGCCGAATATCGGGCGACCAGTTGAACATCTCCCTCTTGAATATCAGGAACTGGTGATCGAATTCGGCAGCAGCGGGTACGTGATGCTTTACCGTCATGATGAACTGACAGACAGAGTGGTGATACTGACCGTCAAGCATCAAAAAGAAGCCGGTTACCAAAACCCTTAATACTGTCCTCTGAGATTACCCATTCGCCAAATTCAGCGGGCCACTACACGTCAATAGCGCTATTCCGCCACCGTCGAGAGCAACAGGCGCGTGTAAGGGTGCTGCGGCTGATTGAAGATCTGCTCGACCGGCCCTGTTTCTACGATATCCCCGTCTTTCATGACCGCGATGCGGTGGCTCATATGCTGTACCACGCCCAGATCGTGGGAGATGAACAGCATTGTCAGCCCCAACTGGCGTTGCAACGCCACCAGCAAATCCAACACCTGTGCCTGTGTGGTGACGTCCAATGCCGATACCGGTTCGTCGCAGATCAGAATCTCGGGTTCTGAAGCCAGCGCCTGTGCGATGGAAACGCGCTGACGTTGCCCACCGGACAGCGCCGTTGGGCGGCGACTCAGCAGGTCGGGCGTCAAGCCGACATACTCGAGCAGCGTCAGAATGCGCCGCTGTTTCTCATCGTCGCTCAAATCGCGGCGCAAACGTAGTGGCTGATTCAGAATCTGGGCGACGGTAAATTGCGGATCGAACGAGCTAAGCGGATCCTGTGTGATCGTCTGAATACGCGCGCGTAGCGGTCGGCGCTCGCGTTCCGTTAATGTGCTCCAGGCATTGTCTGCGAGTCGGACTTCGCCGCTGTCCGGCTTTTGCAGCGCCAGAATGACTTTACCCAGCGTGGTTTTACCGGAGCCAGATTCCCCGACGATGCCCAGCGTTTCGCCGCGTTTGATCTGGAGAGACACCTGATTGACGGCCTGCATCCGGCTACCGTCTGGGCGTTTGAACGACATCGCAATCCGATCCGCTGTGAGTGCAATGGCGTCGTCGGTGTTGGTGTGACCGGCTGCCAAAGAAGCGGGTGACGGCGCAATGCCGCTCTGTAACGGGTCAGCACCAGCCAACCATTTTCCACGTGTAGATGCGGTCGGGATCGCTGCCAGCAGCTTGCGGGTGTAAGGATGCGTCGGCGCTGACAGGATCTGCCGCGCCTCACCGCCTTCTACCAGCGATCCTTGCTGCATCACGATGACGCGATCTGCCACCTCTGCGACAACGGCAAGATCGTGGGTGATCAGTAAAACGCCGTGCCCTGCCTGTGCCAATGCCGTAAAGACTTTCAGCACCTGCTTTTGCACCGTGGCATCCAGCGCGGTGGTCGGCTCATCGGCAATCAGCAGCTGTGGGCCCGCCGCCAACGCGGAAGCGATAAGCGCACGCTGGCGCAGCCCGCCGGACAGTTCATGCGGATACTGCGCAGCACGATTCTCTGGATCGGGAATGCCCGCCTTCGTCAGGAGTTCGGCAACGCGTGCGGAAACCTGCTGGCGAGGCAACAGGCGATGGGTCAGAATTGGTTCGGCGACCTCCTGCCCGATCTTGCGCAGCGGGTCGAGAGACACCAGTGCATCCTGCAAAACAAAGCCGATTTCACGGCCGCGAATCGCCCGCCAGTCTCGGTCGGTCAGATAGCGTAAATCACACAGGCTGCCATCATGGCGCGTGAGCTCAATCGCGTTTGCCTGTACGTCAACGTTTTCACCGGATAGACCCACCAGCGTGCGCGCGGTGACGGATTTCCCTGAACCCGATTCGCCGACCAGCGCCAGAATTTCTCCGGCATTCACCTGAAAAGAAAGGTTTTTAACCGAACGAACAGGGCCGAAAGGGCTGGGAAAGGTCACGCTCAGTCCGTCTACGCGCAGCAGCGGCGTCTTCGCGGACGTTTCTGAAGATGAATGAGAGGGGTGAGAATGTATGTTCAGGCTCATCGTGCCTCTCCTTTTGCCAAAATGGCCTGTAAACGACGCCCCAGCAGCGTGATGGAAATCACCGACAGCGCGACGACGCTGGCGGGCAGCAAGCTGACCCACGGTGCGATATCAAGGAAGTTACGTCCGTCAGCCAGTAGCGCGCCCCATTCGGCGGTCGGTGGGACGACGCCCAGCCCCAGAAAGCTCAGCGCCGAGGCGGACAGCACCGCGTGGCCGACGCCGATAGTGGCGACAATCAGCAACGGGCGCAGCGTATTGGGAATGATGTGGCGGAAAACGATATACAGCGGGTGTTCACCCAGCGCAATCGCATGCTCAACGTAGCCGGATAGCCTGACTTGCAGCACCTGAGAACGAATCAAACGCGCATAGCCAGCAATCCCCGCCAGACCAACGGCCAGCATGGTGTTTTCCGGTCCTCGTCCCAGAACGGCGATAACCAGCAGCGCCAGCAGCAGATCGGGAAACGCCAGCATGATGTCCAGCAGACGTACCAGAACCTGACGGATGCGCAGCGGCGCGAGCACCGACAGTGTGCCAAACAGCACGCCGCCGACGCAGGCGATCAGCATCGCGCCGACGCCAATCCCCAGCGACAGCGAAGTGCCGTGAACGATACGGGAAAAAATGTCGCGTCCCAGCTGATCGGTGCCGAACCAATAGGTCGAATTTGGCGACTGAAATACCGCGCCCATATCCATTTCATCGGCGGTACGGCTGGTAAACAGCGAGGGGAAAAAGACCGCCAGCGCCAGCAGGAAAACGATAGCGGCAGGCAGCAACGTCGCCGTGCTCAGCCACGGGCTGCGATAGGTTTTTCTTGAGGGCGTTTGCGCAAAGGGCATAGGTTCACTACTCATGGGCGCTCGCCTTCTTGCGTAAGCGGGGATCGATAATGAGGTACAGCGCATCCACCAGCAGGTTAATGATGACGAACAGGAACGCGGACAGCATGACGACGCCCAGCACCAGCGGCATGTCGCGGTTTTCAATTGCGCTTAGCGTGACCTGTCCGATACCCGCGCGACCAAAGACGGTTTCGGTCAGTACGGAGCCGCCAAGTACGCTTGCCAGCAGTGTGCCGGTCAGCGTTGAGGCGGCCAGCGCCGCGTGGCGTAAACCGTGGCGAAAACGCAGTCGGATTTCGCTGACGCCGCGCGTGCGCACGGTGAGCGAGAACGGTTGGGAGAGTGCATCTTCCAGACCGTCGCGCAGCACCTGACTCAGAATGGCGGCAATCGGCAGGCCTAGCGTGATAACCGGCAGCACTAGCGACATGACGCCGTCGTTGCCGGTGACCGGAAACCATTGCAGACGAAAACTGAACAGGCTTAACAGTACGATACCAATCCAGTAGACCGGTGTGCTAAGCAGCGTGAGCTCCAGCCAGGAAACGGCGGTACGCAGTACGCCATAGCGGCCTGCGGTCAGCAGCGCGCTGGTGATGGCAAGGAGCAAGGCCAGAATCAGGCCGCCGAGCGCCAGCGGCAGGGTTTCATGCATCGCATCGCTAATCACGCTGCCGACAGGCAGACGGTAGAGATAGCTGACGCCAAAATCGCCCTGTAGCGCCTGCCCGCAGTAGCGCAGATATTGCACCCACAGCGGCTGATCGAGCCCAAATTGTTTGATGAGTACGGCGCGATAGGCTTCATCCACCACGTTATCGCCGCCGCTAAGAATGGCGACCGGATCGCCGGGGATCAGTTTGACGGCAATAAACGTCAATGTGGCTGCGCCCCAGAGCACAGCCAGAATGGTGAAAAGACGTTTACCTATCGCGTACAGATTAACGTTTAATCCAGACATCATAGAAGTTCGGTTTTGCGTTGGTGGCCCAGCTTATGCCCTGTACCTGTTTGGACAGGCCGAGTTGATAGGCGGGAATGTACAGTGGAACAACATACGCCTGATCGATGACCTCACGCTGTATCTCGCTATAAAGCTGTTTACGTTCCGCCTCGCCAGCACCGATGGCTTTTCTCAGTTTACCGTCCAGCGCGCTGATGCGAGTAAAGCCGTTACCGTTCGGTGGCGCATAGGCCGAATCGAACACGGTACGCAGAATATCTGGCTCTGCGCGCACGAAGAAGTTAGAGGCGATATCGTACTCGTTGGCATTGGTGCGTGTGGTGAATTCACCCGCATCAACTGGCGTCAGTTTGACTTCGAAGCCTGCCTGCTTCACCTGGTATTGCACCGCCTGGAACAGCGCGACATCCGCAGCTTCAACGTTGGTTGAGGCGTAAACGAAGCTGACGCTCAGGCGTTGGCCATCTTTGGTTCTGAAGCCTTCGCCGTCTTTCTGTTTCCAGCCTGCGTTATCCAACAGTTCGTTGGCTTTTTTCGCATCAAAGCCCCAGCGGGACGCGACGCTCGGATCGTAGTACAGCGTGGCCGGGCCGAGAACGTTATCGGCGGCTTTCAGCGTACCGAAGAAGGCGACTTTCACTGCCGCGTTGGTATCCACCGCGCTCTGGAATGCCTTACGCACCGCGACATCCTGGAAAGGGCCTCTGGTGGTGTTGAGATAGAGTACGCGGTTCACGCCCGGGTTCTCATAGGTGATCACTTCCAGCTTCGGATTGCGCTTCACCGTCGGGAAATTGGCAGGCGGCACGGCGTCAATCGCCTGAATCTGGCCGCTGCTCAGTGCGCCAAGGCGAACCGACGCTTCCGGCAGGTATTTGAACACCAGACCGTCCAGATAGGCTGGGCCCGTGTGTTTGGCATAGCCCGGTCCCCAGTTGTAATCAGGGCGTTTCGTCAGCTTGCTGCCGCTGCCTTTCACAAAGGAATCGAGAATAAACGGACCGGAACCCACCACGGTGGTGCTAGTGTTTGGTGTTTTCTTCAGGTACGTCGGTGATTGAATGCCCAGATACGGCAGGCTCAGCCCCTGTAACAGCGCCGCAAACGGTGAGCTGTAGTGGAGCACAATCGTATAGTCATCCGGCGTTGAGATCTTGTCGATAGGACCTAACAGCGATTTCGCGTAGCTGGAGGTGGTTTTCGGATCGAGAATACGCTCAATGTTGTATTTCACCGCTTCCGCATCCAGCTTGGTGCCGTCGCTGAACGTCACGTCCTTGCGCAGGTGGAAGGTGTACTCGGTGTTGTTGTCGTTAATTTTCCAGCTTTCCGCCAACCAAGGCGTAAAACGGTTATCTTCCGCCTGTCCTACCAGTGAATCCACCACGTTACGCGCAATCAGCGCTGTAACGCCATAGGCCGTAATGTGCGGGTCGATAATCGGTGTATCGCTGCCCAATCCAACATTCAGAATGCCGCCAGACACCGGTTTTTCACCGGTTTCCGCAGCATACGCACCGGGATTGAATGCGAAAAGTAACGAGAGTAACCCTGCGGCGAGAGTCGTAACTTGCGGATGATTTTTTTCCATTCCCTGTGTCCCTTACAAATGACATGAGGCCATACACGGCGGTGTTTTTCGCTACTCTAGAGGGCGGGCTTATGCATGTAAAAGAATAAAAATGGATTTTCAATTCCATAAAAATATATATGCGAACGCTGGCTGCCACGATTCAGGTGTCTCAGCAACCTTATGATTCAGGCTCCTTTTTATTCGTTCGCGATGTATTCCCTCCATAACGGCAACTACGCTTATTTCATGACCTACGGTTCCAGACGGAGGGCTGCATGGAGACACCAGAGGTTTGTGACGTTAAATCAAATGGATATGCGCGCTTGTTTGATTTTCTCTCTGAGGTTGGCGTGACGCTCTACACGGGTGTGACAGGCGGCGGGGTGATTCATTTTGTTAAAGACATTCATCCCGTTGACTGGTCGGTTCAGGATAAAACCGGTTTTTTAACGCTGTGTGAGTACAGCGCGGGCTTTGTTCCGCTGGGCTACTATCTCGCCAGTGGAAAATACGCGGCGGCGGTGGCTACCACGGGAGCGGCAACGAAGCTGCTAGGCTGTGGGCTTAGTGATGCCAAGCTGCATGATATTCCTGCGGTTTATCTGGTCGCGCTATCGGGGAAGCATACGGAAGGCCTCTTACCGTTACAGGATACGTGGGAGCACGGTAGCAATATTGTGCAACAGCTGCGGGCCGAGCTGCCTGATTCGGTTTTTGTGCTCGATAACCCACAGACGCTGAATGAAACATTAGCATTGGCAAGGGTGCAGTTGGGAAATGCGAAACCAGTGGTGCTGGTGTTGGTGCATCATGCGCTGGCTGAAGCCGCCAGTGAGAATGCTCTTCCTCCAGATTCACGACCCGTTTCTTCCTGTGACGATCTCGGCGGCGTTGTCGATCGCTTTCGTCAGGCGGTGCAGGGGAAGCGCGTAGTGATGTTGGTTGGAGAGGAGATGGCGCGGTATCCCAATGCGCCAGCGTTGACGACTCAGCTCGCTATGCAACTGCATGCCGCAACGGTGTGGACGATCAACGGTGCGAACGCCGTCAGCCGAGATAATCCGTATGGTTACGGCTATATCGGCTTTGGTGGAAACGACTGTGCGACAGCGCTTTATGCATCGCTGAATAACGATGATGTTCTGCTGGTTCTGGGAGCGAGCCCTGATGAATATTCGGTAAATTTACAGCCTTTTACCGCCGGCGAAACGTTCTACCTGAGCAATATTACGCAGGCCTACGGCCAGATTGAAGGCGGCTTTCAGCACCGGACTTCGGGGCATTATCACCATCTTCATGGGCCGATCGATCAATCGCTGCTCAGGTTGATTGCGGCTACGGAAGTGTGCCCCTTTGCTAACACGGGGGTTGCCCCTGCACCACATAACCTAAATCAGCATGCCTTCGCTTCCCCGCGTCAGGGTTACGTCAATATGGCGACGCTATATCAGCGTCTGGATAGCTGGTGGCCTGCGGATTCGATTGGGTTTGATGATATTTGCCTTGCGTATAAAGATCGTCAGTACGTGACGCAGCGGCCGCATCCCCATATTCGTTTCTATTCGTTTTACCGGGGTTCGGCGATGGGCGGCGCATTTGGCGCAGCTGTGGGTGCGAAGCTGGCTCGGCCGGAACACGCGGTCTTTTTATTCACCGGTGATGGCTGCTTTCGCCAGTTTTCTGGCGCGTTAGGAGAAGTTCGGGAACTCGGTATTGTCATCTTCCTGTTAAATAATGAGAGCCTGGCTATCGTGGCGCAAGGGTTGCCCAAAATCCTGCCGGAGGTCGCGCCAGAACATTATCACGCTGGCGTGTGCCCTCTCGACTACTGCGCCATTGCTAAGGCCTGTGGCTGGGATGTGAAGACGCTTCAGCCCGACCTCGCCAATTTAGAGGATGTGCTGGTCAGGGCGGGCGAAATTGGGCGTCCTTCTCTATTGATTGAAGTGCCTGTTGATGCGCATCAACGGCTTGGGAGGAATCCACGTATACGGAATCTTTAAGGAGGCTCCATGTCACTCGCGTTGCTTGAGAAGATTGATGCGTGCTATCTGGCCTTGAGCGGTGCTGTATTGCCTTCGCCTGCTGGCGTGGCTGAACGCAACAGATGGCTGCATGAACAGGCACCGTATAGCGTGTTGGCGCAAGGAGTGGGGGACGATCCTCACTTTATTTATGCCAATCACTTTGCGCTCGACTGCTTCGGGTATAGCGAAGCAGAAATGCTGGCGTTGCCTTCTCGATTGTGTGTCGAGGTATCTTTACGGTCAGTACGGCAGCAGTTTCTGGAAAGCGTGTCTCAGCAAGGGATCGCCAATAATTACGTAGGAATCCGGGTCAAGAAAAATGGGCAGACATTCCCGATTTATGGCGGCGTGGTCTGGCAGTTACGCCATTCTGATGGGACGTCATGGGGAATGGCCTCGCTATTCTGGCGCGAGGAACATCAGCGGCCAGATTGGTTCAAATCTGATTAAGAAATAAGCATTGGATGAGGTTTTATGGAGCGTCTTATCCCGTCGATCTATTACAACTGAATATCAGCGCTCAGTGAAGCGAGTGAAAACACGGGATCGGATTTGTGCGTGATGCAAAGGGAGAATATGAGTGACTAAACTGTGATCGTTTCACAAAAAAATAACCAAGCTATTTCTTATTGATAATATTATTGGTGAATTATTATTCTTTCTCATCATTGGGGATATACATTTCAGACATGTTAGAGAATCTGGTTTTTCAATTATTGGATAAAAGTTTCACAAAAAATAAACGAATAATTTCTTCTTTTTATTTTTATAAAATTTAAAACTGCGTTCCTAATAACAAAATATACTAGAGAGATTGTTCGATATATCAATTAACCTCTTTATAAGTACATGATGTTTATGTAAGACTATAACCTTTAATGGTTAGATTGGTAAAAAAATGAACTTTTTTGAACAAACTCCTCCATCTCGGAGACGCTATGGATTGGCTGCTTTTATTGGTTTGATTGCAGGTATTGTTTCATCTTTCGTTAAGTGGGGCGCAGAAAACCCGCTTCCTCCACGTAGCCCTACTGATATGTTTACCGGTGCTTGTGCACCTGAGTCACTGATTAGAGCTGCCGAGCAAATTGATTGCTCTCGTAATTTTCTTAACCCTCCCTACATCTTTTTACGCGATTGGCTTGGGGTGGTTGACCCTAATGCGGCGGTTTATACCTTTGCCGGCCACGTATTCAATTGGGTTGGTGTAACGCATATTATTTTCTCTATTGTTTTTGCTTTAGGTTACTGCGTTGTTGCAGAAGTATTTCCTAAAATAAAATTATGGCAGGGTCTGTTTGCTGGTGCGCTGGCTCAGCTGTTTGTTCATATGATTTCCTTCCCATTGATGGGGCTTACGCCATCTCTGTTTGTTCTCCCTTGGTATGAGCATGTATCAGAAATCGTAGGCCACCTCATTTGGTTCTGGTCTATTGAGATTATTCGTCGTGATTTACGTAATCGAATGACTCATGAACCGGATCCAGAGATTCCTTTGAGTGCTTCACGATAGGCTGTGATTTTATTTTAGATAATGTGAAAGAGTGCGATGCTTATTATTTAAGTATCGCACTATTAATAAATCAACGCCTCCGCTCTTACCCACGAACAATCGCCTCTCACAGTGTATGACGACGAGAAAGGTATATTCGACGGGGAAACGATGGATTCAGGCAGAGGCATAGGTAGAAACATAAAGTGTCATCTATTCTGTTTCGTCCGTCCAAACGTCCTCATATCCTGCTCGATCGATAATGAATTTCGTCCCTTCGGGTAAAAAGAGATATGGTACGACTTCAGGCAACGTGTCCTCTAAGTGACTGGTGTGAAGGGCCTGATAAAATCCGCTCTCGGATGAATGTTCGCCACAGTGTATAAACCAGCTTATCGTGCCGTTTTCTGGCAATGCGATCCGGGTTCCGTAAATGGGCGAGCTTTGTAAGGTATCTAAAGCAATTGCGACCATGTCTTCTGGCGGATGCTGTGGTAATTGGTACTTATCGCAGGTCTGTTTCTGTCGCGCATTGGGTAGGGTTCGAGCTGCGTTTTGCATGGTTAAGTCCGCTGTCGCTTTTCGTGCATGTCGGGATGCTCGAGATACGTTATTTCAGCTGAGGGGGCTAGCCGTGGGCACCTAGCTATCCAGCCACCAATTTAAAAGCGTTTCGTCTTCATCGTCATCGATATTCTTATAAATGTTCGCGAAGTACCATTGAACGCCTGTTTTTTCGCGAAAGGCGTCGAAAACGTCAGCAATTTTATCCATCCCATTCCTGGCTGGAACGGCCAATGTCAAATTTCCCTTAAATACGCCGTCTAACGTTCCATTCAGCTGCTTGGCTACGTCGTTTTCTAAACTGGCGATGTCTTCAGAGGGAAGCTCATCGGCATAAATATGAATGCAAAAATTGCCGCCTCTTTTTAAGACTTCCGGGTGTGCATGCTTATCTTTAATTCGGAAGATATCTCCACGCGCCAGGTTTAATGCAAGGCCAGGAGAAGACAGCAATTCGTAAGTGTCCTTCTCGATTTCTCGGACAGGCAACTCTTCAAACACGGGCTTATTGCCATGTGCGACATAGACATTAACTAACATAGGCTGGGTAATTACCAATATTTGAGTCAGTGAAGTAAAACGATGTCCCGATGTTAGCCCAAAATACGCTGGCGTATCTTGTTTTCCGTGGTTTTTTACGTACCGCAGGCTGCTGCTATGACCGGGAGAGGTTTGTTGGCGTGCCGGTAAATATTTCTCGAAGTGATACTTCAATGTCGTCAATGGCTGCCAACTGAGGCGATATGTCTATCTCAAGCGTTTTTATCTTTTTGCACCAGTTCGTGGTGTCGGAATAGGTAAAGATTATTTTTTCTTCCGTAATCGAAACATCATCAATCCCACCATATCCGGCCATGCCTGAATCGCCTATCTCAACATAGTAGGTATCCTGACCCAGTTCTTCATCTTGCTCGTCAGGATCTTCAGCCCGTTGCAGAATAAGAAAGCTCTGCGGGTTATCTTCACTATCGGCAAATCCAACTGTCAAAACGTCCTCTTCAAAGGATGAATGGTAATAGGTTGCTGGAAATTTAATGCTCATGATTCTCTCCTACCGTTTTGTCCGCGATAGCCACTCGTACCGTACGACTTGCATCACGCGAAAGACGCTCGAACAAGGCCGGCGACAATTTTCTTTTACTCGCAACACATGCCCGTGTTATTTCATCAAACGAGCATAAAGTCTCGAGGATCTCCAACGGCACCGTTTTATTATGTGCCACCCACTTTCCATAACCTGGATATTTTTTAAGAACGTCGAACCAGACATCCAAGGGGGCTTCTTCCATAGCCGACTTATCATACTCACTTTTTATGTCACTAGGATAATGGCGGGCAGCTTGCCGAGATAACATCAGGTGATTCGTCCGTTTGGCGGAAGAAGTAAGCCATTTTAAATGGGCTGTGGCTATCGATAATGAAGACGAGAAATGCTGATGTACGATGAATTGATTTTTACCCATGACTCCAATGCGCCTCATGATGCCTATGTCGGCGGCGGGGTTTATTTGCCTAGTGAGATATCCTGGCCACTCTCTGTTAAGGAATACTCTCGGATGGCATGGGCTATCTCTTTTTAGATGAGCGTTTCTGGGATAAAACAGCAAATGTGTGTGGCCGATTTTTTCTACAACTTGGCTAATGCCCTGACCAAAATACGAGACGTTTTAATAAGCGAGGAACGATGGGCAGAATACGTGTCATTGGCACATCGATAGAGGCGATTCAAGCCGCAGAACGTGAGCTAGACCGTAAGTTACCGCTCTCTTATTCGGACTGGCTTCTGGTGAATAATGGAAGAGCGCTTGGAGCATTAACGATATTCCCGGTATTTGATTCTCGCGACCCGAGAAAAACATGGGAATCAATCGTTCGTCATTTTAAGGAAGGCTGGCAGGCGTGGCTGAGCAATTTTTCCGATACAACACAGGATTTTTCGACCCTTCTGCCTTTTGCGGAGTGTGGTACGGGAGATTATTACTGTTTTGATTACGCCGTATTAGGGAAAGCAGGGGAGCCAATTATTGTTTTATGGTCACATGAAACGGGAGAAGCAACCCAGCAGGCAGATAATTTTGGCGTGTTTCTGACGATGTCAGAGCAGATTGAGTAATGTGTTGAGGCGAAATCCTTTTATAGTTGGATTCTCGCCTTTTTTTACATTCAGGGTGTGAATCAAAAGTGATGTCTCGAAGTGGGGAGGAAACCGTATAAAATAGTAAACAGGTTAACGGTGCTTTAAACGAAAAGCCTCGCTCAGTTCTACTTCGTCTTCGGTATCCCCATCTTCAAAGCATTTGAAAGGTTTCCCGCTTAGTGTTTCTCGCATGAGTGCGTACAAATCGACAGATTTAACGTTAACCTGTAGCCACAGTGAGCCATCGTCTTCATCGATCAGGCGGACGTCATATTCAGCGCGATTGTTTAGGGATTTGTCTTTCAAATAGATATCACCGTTTTCGGCACGAATGCAGGCCTCACTGCGTTTAATCGTGCTGATGACCTGTTGAGCAGTCGAGGCATCATCAAAGACTAATTGGTACTCATAGCTCATGTTCTGGGTGTCCGCTGCTAGGTTTCACTATCTTCATCAGAGCACTGCCTCAATATTCGTCTCAATATTCTTGCCACTCTGGATACGATATTTATTTTTACCTAAATCTCAGGCAGGTCGATATTATTTTGGGAAAGAATCATGGCTATTTTTCCTATAAACTCAACCGGAAGTGTTGTTGGTGTTCCATACATATCCACGATTCCGACCTCTACCGTGGTATCAACAAGATAAGAGAATGCTTCAATATTCTGAGGTGAAATTGACAGGGTAAGATCTTGCGGCATCTCGTCTCCCCGGCCATTTAACGGCAGCAATGCGCCGCTTCTTTCCCATTCAACCAGACTGCCACTCTCAGGGTAACGATTAAGGTGAGCTATCAATGCATCGATCGCGGGATGTTGAATCAATTTTGCGTGGCAATAGGCCTGCAAACAAGCGGAGGCATAGCGTTGCAACTCTCTCGGGGAAAGCCTGGCTATTTTGTTAAAAACGTCTGACATCCTCATTTCCCCTTGGTCATTCATATTGTTCAAGCTCTTCTTTAATGGCGTGCAGTAAGGCTGTGGGGGGAATGAAAAAACCGTGTTCACTTGGCGTGGGGAAAATTTGACATATTTTACCGTCGTTCTGCATTCCAGGAAGCCAATGTGATAGGAATGCGTTTAGCTCAATCGCTTTTGCTGTGAATCCTGCCCATTCACCATTAGCGCACAGTGTGGCAAAATTTTCCTCAGGCCAGAAGGGAATAGCCATTTTCTGACCGGATGTCGCCGTTTCCCACCCCTCATTAAATAATCCCCAGACAATTTCAAAATCAGTAATCTTACGGATAAAGTAATCACACCTTTCTTGCGGGTCTAAACGATAAATATTTTCAATTTTTTTAGGGTGTGCTCTCGTCATTCTTTAAATAATATCCTCATCGGAATGCCACCACGTTGTCCCACAGAACGATGTTTTCAGCGAAAGTCCTGTCGGTTTTTAGCGCAGTCAGTTCTTCCACATATCGTGGGTCGCTTTTTATTTTCTTCTCGTCATCATTACTCAACATGACCGCTTTCCCTTCTTTCTCGTTGCGTAAAAATTGTTGAGCTGCCATGTAATCATAAGCGTCAATAATGGATGACTCTGCTGCCTCTAAGCTTGCCTTTCCCTCGGAGAAAAACATCAGAAAATCTGAAAAGGCGTACAGATACAGATTTTTTAAAATCTCTTCGCTATTCGCAGCCTGTTCATCCACCACGGTAGCATCGATAGCCTCAAGCGCTGGGTTGATGTTTATGTCTTGCGTCTCTGAGGCAAGGTAGTTCCAGAGATCGTCCGTAAGTAAAACGACTGCTTTCGGTAAATTCATGTCCATCGATTGAAGAACATCGGCCAATCTGTCAAACGCTTTTAATAGTACGAAGAAAGCGCCTTTTTCTACATTTTCCATTACTAATCCTTGTTTTTGGGAGTGTTTAACCGATGAAATTGGATTCACACCATGATTAATAATGGCGTCTTTACAACGGCAGGATATAGGGAGGAATACAGCAATATCAACGGCTCAACGTATTTTTTCCGTCAATTGATTAAGGCTATTGTCATCGCGTTCGGTACTCGCTTTGGTGACACCGAACGCGATGATAAGGCGCTTACGCGGCCATGCCTAACCCGACAATGTTCGCCGCCAGAATAATGACCACGCAGCCGAGAATCAGCATACGCACCGGTTTCTGGCCAACGGCTTTCCACTCCTTAAACAGTAGACCGACGATGCCGCCACACAGGACGTAGAAACTCATGTGCAACATCCAACTGATATAGGTGTAATCCGCCGGAATGTTGGCGTGTCCCCAGGCATAAAAGAAGAACTGCAAATACCACATGACGCCGCCCAAAATGGCGAAGAGCGCGTTGGCAATCAGCAACGGTTTGGCCTGTGCCAGATCGGCTTTTAATGAAATGCCCTTGCAGGTCGCCAAACGGATAAAACAGAAGCCCAGATTGACGATGGCACCGCCGCCCATAATCACCACGTAGCTGGGAAGTGCGACATACAGTGCATTGATCCCCAACTCTTGTGCTGCGGTATGCATGGGTTTCGCGGCATCCATCGCAAAGGACATACCTGCGGAGAAGATGCCGCACATCACGGCCAGAATCAGCCCTTTTTTCAGGTTGAATTCCTCGGCGCGAATACCGAGCGCACGTTCTTTCAGTAAACCGGCATAGCTGACAATGGCGACGCCAATGACTGCGACCAGCACGCCCAGTAGCGTCATTTGGCCGCCCGCCGAACCAAACAGAATGGAGAACTTGCCTTGCAGAACAGGTGTCATCAGCGTGCCGATAATCAGCGTCACGCCGATGGCGATACCGATGCCCATCGACATGCCAAGGTAGCGCATCGTCAGGCCGTAGTTGATATTGCCGATCCCCCACATCGCGCCGAAGAGAAAGACGGGGAGTAGGGTCGCCATATCGAACGAAGCGTAATAACGCCAAAAATCAGGAAGTAGCCACCAACTGATGCTCCAGGGCAGGATAATCCACGAGAAAAATCCGCCCAGTGACCACATGGTTTCCCACGACCAGTTTTTGACCTGCTTAAACGGCGCATAGAAGCAGGCCGCGCTGGCCGCACCGATGAAGTGCCAGAAAATACCAAGCAAAATAGGATTGCTCATGCGTAACCCCTTGTTTTATTTTGTGGTAAGCCTGTATTCGGCTCTGAATGTAGAGTGCAGTGTATGATTGTTGCCAGACATGCTGGCGCTAGACAGTGTAGGAAGGTGAAAAAGGGTGAACCTTCAGATGCGTGCCACGAGCAGTAGGAGGACGGCATCGGTTTGAAGGTGAGGGCCGGTCCGATCACAAAACACGGAAATCCTCGCAGAGGACAAGTCAGGGCAGAGCATTCTGTAAATGGTGCGTTCTGCTCAAGAATTGATTAACACCACAGCAGGACTTTTCGCTATTATTTCCCTCTTTTCCACCTGCATATAGTGAGTTATGGAACGTTTTATTGAGAATCTGATGTACTCATCACGCTGGCTGCTTGCCCCTGTTTACCTCGGGCTATCGCTGGGATTACTGGCGCTGGCGATCAAGTTTTTCCAGGAAGTGTTCCACGTCCTGCCCAATATCCTGGATATCGCTGAAGCCGATTTGGTGCTGGTGCTGCTGTCACTGATCGATATGACGCTGGTCGGTGGATTGCTGGTGATGGTGATGCTGTCCGGTTACGAAAACTTTGTTTCGGCATTGGATATCACCGAAGGCAGAGAAAAGCTGAGCTGGCTTGGTAAGATGGACTCCGGCTCGCTGAAAAATAAAGTTGCCGCCTCGATTGTCGCTATCTCGTCGATCCACCTGCTGCGCGTGTTCATGGATGCCCGTAATATCCCGGATAACAAGCTGATGTGGTACGTGATTATCCATTTGACGTTTGTGCTGTCTGCACTTGTCATGGGGTATCTGGATCGCATGTCGCGTTACGAAAAAAGCAAAACGGCATAACGAACGCCGCACTGTTTGCGTAGCCAGATGAAAGAACAGATCCTATTGTTAACGAAGTGATTTTATCAATACGCTTTGTTTAACGGAGGATATTATGCCGCAAACCGATCAAATTAACCGCCGTGTGGTTCTGGCTCAGCGCCCGCACGGCGCGCCAACACAAGAGACCTTCCGTCTGGAACAGCAGCCTGTCCCACAGGTCGATTCAGGACATATCCTGCTACGTACGGTTTTCCTCTCCCTTGACCCTTATATGCGTGGCCGCATGAGCGACGCCCCTTCTTATGCTAAACCCGTCGAACTGAATGACGTGATGGTCGGCGGGACAATCAGCCGCGTGGTGGAGTCAAAACACCCAGATTATCAGACCGGTGATTGGGTGCTGTCCTTCAGCGGCTGGCAGGATTATGCGATTTCCGACGGGAAAGGCTTAACGAATCTGGGTCAGTCGCCGACGAATCCTTCCTACGCGCTTGGCGTGCTGGGTATGCCGGGCTTTACCGCGTATATGGGGCTAACGGATATCGGCCAGCCTAAAGCGGGTGAAACGCTGGTGGTGGCCGCCGCGACCGGCCCGGTCGGCGCGACGGTTGGGCAGCTCGGTAAATTGAAAGGCTGTCGGGTTGTTGGCGTGGCGGGGGGCGCAGAGAAATGTCGCTATGCGGTTGAAGTGCTGGGATTTGATGCTTGCCTCGACCACCGGGCGGATGATTTTGCAGAACAGCTGAAACAAGCCTGCCCGAAGGGAATCGATATTTACTTTGAAAACGTCGGCGGGAAAGTCTTTGACGCGGTGCTGCCGCTGCTGAATACCTCGGCGCGTATTCCAGTGTGCGGATTAGTTTCTGGCTATAATGCGACAGGGTTACCGGATGGGCCAGATCGCCTACCGCTGCTGATGGGGACGATCCTGAAGAAACGTATTCGGATGCAGGGATTCATTATCTTTGATGATTATGGTCATCGCTTCGATGAGTTCTGGAAGGACGTTTCGCCGTGGGTGGAGGAAGGTAAGATCAAATATCGCGAAGAGATCGTCGACGGGCTGGAAAACGCTCCCGAAGCCTTTATCGGCCTGCTGCACGGTCGCAACTTCGGTAAATTAGTGGTCAGAGTCGGACCCGACGCCTGATACACCAGACTCGCCGCTGCGGCGGCGAGTTTTGCACTCGACAGAGTATGTTACCAGTATGGGCAGATAGTCACACGTGTATAGAAACTGCCTGAGTAATACATGAGAATAACAAGGTAAGTAATTATTCTTGGCGGTGTTCGTTTAACCAAAAGAAAAGGGATAGACAAAGGGATGATAATGAAATTTGAAAAACTATCAGCATAGCTTCTCGGGTTTTCACAAAAATTGTTAAGTGAGCTGTCACCAAATAACCATTCATATTCGATTGATGAAAAAGCATGGATTAAAAAAAGACATAAGGCAGAATAAGCATAAAAATAGATGTTATCGATGTGGTTTTTTTTAAACATGCTTTCAAATTCCTTTTTGAATTTTGATGAAAAATTAATCTTACTGTTTAATAAATGAGACATTAATCGTTCTGTTTTTATCATCTTGTACTAGATTAACCTCATCATGTCCTTTTATCCATACTTCATTTATATTTCCGTAACTCCATGGGATGCTTTTGGTTTTTTTAAATCCAAGCGTCTCTATATATTTTACCAATTCAGCTTTATGCTCAGGCATTGAGTTATAAAAAACTACGCCATTGGTTAATCGCTGCGTGCCATCTGGTGAGTAATAGTAAAATTCGTAGTTGTCAGAAATAACAGGTATGTCTTTTACTTCATCCAGGGTTAAAGCATAGTGTGTAAAATAATCATCTTTTTTGTAGTGGTAGCTTTCTTCGTAGAATAACCCAGCAAAAATAACAAATACGCCAATTGAGATAAATAGTAAAAATATTGCTTTTATGAAGTCACTGTATTTAAATTTCAACATATTATTGTCTTTTTTTATTCAATTCGTCAATTTTATTGGTTTATATTTTACTCAAAATAGACTAATTTGGACAAAGACTGATTCGTGTATAAAAACGGTATGAATGATATCCGAGGATGATAAGATAAGTAATGATTCTAGGTAGGCTTCTTTTAAAAAGGAAAAAAGGGATAGATAAAGGAACGATAATGATACTGAAAAAGCCATCAGCATCGGCTTCCGGCACTTCACAGAAATTTGCTACTGAGTCTCCATCTATCATCCATTCATATTTGGTGGTAGAAAAAGCGTTGATTAGAAAAAAGCATAAGGCGGAATAGGCATAAAAGTACACATGATCGAGGAATTTTTTTGCTCGTGACATTGATATTTCTCTTAGCTGCATGTTTATCCTACGGTCTTTGCATAACAGTCGTACTACTATAAAGTAATTTTGTTACTTTTTCGCGATGACTTAACATTCTTCTACCATATGATGTCCAGTCCCTTACGTCTACCAAACTTTTTTCTGCATTTATCGAACGAATAAAATCACTGTGACTGCGTTCAATGCCTCTATTGTAGCGTGAACCAGCAAGAATAAACTGCTCGTCTGTTAGGTTCAACGTGTCAGCACCAGGGTAGTCGTAATTGATTAACTCATAAAGATGGCGTGCGACCATAGTAAGGTTGAAATTATCTTTATTTAGACAAATGGAGATGTACGTTGCTTCAGCATTTTTCAATTCACTGGGATTCTTGCCAAAAATTTCGGCAACCACCCTAATTTGCATCGCGATAATGCCTATTGATGTTTTCTCTGGAGGTGGCGTAACAGTATCTTGGTTTGCCCAGTCACTATAGGTATGCTTAGACTGCCTATAAAATAAAACTGGGAATTTAACATAATCAACCATACCTCCGGCTTCGGAACGGGCAACCAAGGCAAGGAGAGTTGCTGGTATTTTATATTGTCGAGCAATCTCTTTTATTTTCTCTTTGTGGAAAATAATATAACTATCCTTGTATTTATTTAAATAATCATCACCGCCAAATGTTTTCCACCAAACGAAGTCAATAGGCGACCAGCGTGGGTAGTTCTTTCCCCAATCGGAAAAACTAAGGTCGCATTCGTTGATAATTTCATTGAGTTTATTCATGGCTTATCAGTACATATTTTCAGTTAATATGCTGTACCCCGATGTACCTGCAATATTGTGTTGGCAGGTAATGCTTTCATAACGCAAGCTCAGGGTTTCAAATGGCTGCATATCGTTATGCGTCAATGAGTTGGGATTCTGATTAGAGAGATTGACAATAGAGGCATCCCTTAATGTGATTGTCATGTAGTTCTCTTGCGTCCCGCTGGCGGAGGTGCGGTAATATCTCAACTCAACTTCCAGCAGTTCATTATTAGCGATGCTGGTTAGGACTAACGGTGTAGACTTATCAACGACTTTGGTCACGGAAAAGGGGTGATGATTGACGTGTCGAATATGTTTATTTCCTACAGAATCGATACTTAAACACCCTTCGGAGATCAGTCCCTGAATTTTTCCGGTGATCTTCATGAAAATAGAATTAGCCATTCGTGTAACTCCCTGTTAAACAATCCTTGTTGGGAAAGTTATAACGTAAATCTTGATTGAACAAAAGAAGAACTCGACTATTTAATAAGAAATATGATTCCTATCAGAAAGATATCCTTTCCAAAATTCTATAATTTATTGTTTTTAATGATAAGTCACCATATAGGATGAAATTTATTAGTCAGCTAATTATATTTAAATGATAAATTTATTATACCCAATAAACCTCAAGATGTAGGTTTGAGCATCTGAAAGCGATCGTGAATTCTGGATGTCAGTGAGTTAGCTATTTCTGGCGCTTGGTTGAGAAAAAATTGAACATTGCATTCCGAAAGCTGCTTATGCTTTCAAAGTAGCTATTATTCCACGCATGTTCGTTCATCACATTCCATAAACGCTGAGGTAATAGACTAATAAAACCTGTTATTTTTTATTAATTATAAATGTTTTTGGTATGGTTCTAAGCCAAGGGCAGATAAAACGCAAATGTGCTCATGTTTTAAACCACAATGTTATTCACTCAATCACAGTATTAATTAACGTTGCTCCTTGGATAAATCCAACATTAGACATTCGATTTCTTTCATTGTTACCCTGTCTTGCTCTTTTGTTTTAATGATCTGAAAATACTCATCGAATGATGGATAATTACCTAAGGAGAAATCATCAACTAATGGGACTCCAGTACTGTTAACATAATCGAGCAACTTATTGTAAGCTTCATTAATGTTATCTAGATCGCATAAATATATCGTACTTATCTGAGGGTTTGCCTCATCACTCGGCCCATAAGAAAAATAATAATTCTTTGACAGTCTCGGTACGTCCCTGATTTCTTTATAGGTTAATGTATAGTACTTAAAAATGTCTTTTTCCGTATAAACGGTATAAGGAACGATGATAAGCCATCCCCAAAAAAACAATAGGGAAAATAATAAAATAAATATGAATAAGATCGTTTTCATACGATGAAAACGGATTTCTCGTGACCAGATATATGTTTATTTCCTACAGAATCGATACTTAAACACCCTTCGGAGATCAGTCCCTGAATTTTTCCGGTGATCTTCATGAAAATAGAATTAGCCATTCGTGTAACTCCCTGTTAAACAATCCTTGTTGGGAAAGTTATNGCTGGCGGAGGTGCGGTAATATCTCAACTCAACTTCCAGCAGTTCATTATTAGCGATGCTGGTTAGGACTAACGGTGTAGACTTATCAACGACTTTGGTCACGGAAAAGGGGTGATGATTGACGTGTCGATCTCTTGATAAGTCGTAATTCGTTGCATAAACAAAAATCTCATCTTCGTGACCAGATATATGTTTATTTCCTACAGAATCGATACTTAAACACCCTTCGGAGATCAGTCCCTGAATTTTTCCGGTGATCTTCATGAAAATAGAATTAGCCATTCGTGTAACTCCCTGTTAAACAATCCTTGTTGGGAAAGTTATAACGTAAATCTTTATTGAACAAAAGAAGAACTCGACTCTTTAATAAGAAATATGATTTACGTCAGAAAGATATCCTTTTCAAAACTCTATAATTGATTGTTTTTAATGGCAATTATTTGTGAAGGGTAGGTGTTTTTATTACTCTGCTAATTATGTTTTGATGATAAGTTTATTATATAAATAAAAACAGCTTAGTCGTTTAAATAACTAGGGGGATGGGTAAAGAGATTAGCGATTTAATTAAGAAGAATGCGTTATTGATAACTCGCCGCTTAAGCGGCGAGCTTTATTATCTATTCTGGTTTTATTATTTCCCGACGCTAAGCCAGTCTGGCAGATCGTGTAATCCCATTGCCTGACGTACCAGCGTGGGTTTAATGCCGGGCAGTTTATCCGCCAGCACCAGACCGACATCGCGCAGCAGCTTTTTCGCCGGGTTATCGCCGTCAAACAGTTCTCGGAATCCCTGCATACTGGCGAGCATCACCGCGGCGCTGTGTTTGCGGCGGCGTTCATAGCGTCGCAGATAAAGGTGTTGACCGATGTCTTTGCCCTGCGCCTGTAAGCGCTTCACTTCCGCAATCAGTTCGGCGACATCCATGAAGCCCAGATTGACGCCTTGCCCCGCCAGCGGATGAATAGTGTGCGCTGCGTCGCCGACCAGCACCAGCCGGTGTGCCGCGAAGCTGCGAGCGTAGCGTCCGGTCAGTGGGAAAGTCTGACGTTCGCTTTCCAGTTCACACAACCCCAAACGCATATCAAAGGCCATAGCGACCTGACGATTGAATTCTTCTGCTGGCAGGCTTTGCATCGCCTGAGCCTGTTCCGGTGAAAGCGACCAGACAATTGAACAAAGGTGAGGCTCGTCCAGCGGCAAGAACGCCAGAATGCCGTCGCCGTGAAACGTCTGACGCGCAACGGACTGATGAGGGTGTTCTGTACGAATATTGGCGACCAGCGCGTGATGGCCGTAGTCCCAAAAGGTTAGCGGAATATCCGCATGCTGACGCAGCCACGAATGGGCACCGTCCGCACCGACTACCAGCCTGGCAGTCAGCATGCTGTCGTCCTGCAACGTAATGAAGGCTTCGTTCTCGCCCCAGGCGACCTGTTTTAATGATGAGGGAGAGAGCAGGGTGATGTCGCTTAACTGAGAGGCGCGTTGCCACAGTACCTGCTGAATCACCGGATTTTCAATGATATGTCCAAGGTGGGAAAAGCCGAATTCTTCACCGCTAAAACTGATTTTACCGAAGCTGTCTTTGTCCCAAACCTGCATATCGTTGTAAGGGCTGACGCGTTGCGCCACGAGACTTTCCCAGACGCCGATATGGCGCAGGAGGCATTCGCTGGCGGCATTGATAGCGGAGACGCGCAGGGCATGGTCTTTCCCGAGCGGCTGAGGTTCAGCCGCCTGTTTCTCCAGCACGGCGATGCGCAGGCCGCTGCCCTGTAAGCCGCAGGCTAGCGCCAGACCGACCATACCGCCACCAGCAATAACCACGTCGAATGATTGCATTTCCGTCTTTTCCTGTTGGCGAGCTTAATTAACGTTCTACCCAGCCCAGCGTGCGACGAGCAAAGGCGTCGCGCATCAGTGGCAGGTTATTCATGGCGATCAGACCCAGATTGCGGCTGACGGCCAGCGCGGCATAGCGGTTAGCGAACAGCCTGACCAGTCCATCGGTGATCGCCACCGTGGTGTGTTGATCGGGCGTGCGCCGCTGTTGATAGCGGTTGAGTACCGTGTACTGGCCGATATCCTGTTGATTTTTTGCTGCGTCGACGAGGGTTTCCGCCAGCGACATCACATCGCGAATCCCCAGATTAAAGCCCTGTCCGGCAATCGGGTGCAACGTTTGCGCCGCATTACCCACCAGCGCCAGCCGATGGCTAATATGCTGGCTGGCCGTGAGTAAGCGCAGTGGATAGCTGTGGCGTTCGCCGATGTGGGTGAATTGGCCCAGACGCCAGCCAAAAGCCTGCTGTAGCTGTTGGCGAAATTCGGCTTCGTTCCATCCATCGACCGCATGTTGACGGTGCTTATCATGGCACCAGACGAGCGAACAGCGACCGTTGCTCATCGGCAAGAGCGCCAGCGGGCCGTGCGGGGTAAATCGCTCGAACGCGCGGCCGCGATGGGGTTCGGCGGTCGTCACATTGGCGATGGTCGCGGTCTGATCATAATCATGCTGCTGCCATTGAATCCCGCAGGACTGCGACAGCATGGATCGCGAGCCATCGGCAGCGACCAGCAGTTGACCCGTTAGCGCGGTGCCATCGTCCAGCGTTAGCGTCGCATTATCCTGCGTCCGCGTGACGGCAACCACTTTGGCCGGGCAGTGCAGGCGCACGCCCGGTGCCTGTTGCAGCAGGGAAAACAGGCGTTGTCCGACATCGTGCAGTTCAACCACATGGCCTAATGCCTGAACGTGATAGTCCGAGGCCTTCAGATTCACCACGCTGGCGTGCCCGCGTTCGCTGACGTGAATGTCGGTTATCGCCGTTGCATTACCCGACAGCGCTTGCCAGATGCCCAACGCGGCGAGCTGCTGACGTGTGCCATCAGACAGCGCGAGGGCGCGTGCGTCAAAACCTGGGTGTTCCTTGTCGAGTGGCGAGTGTGCCTCGATCAGGTCAACCGGGATTGCGCCCTGCGAAAGCCGCGATATTGCCAGCGCCAGCGTTGCGCCCGCCATCCCGCCACCGACAATCATGACCGCCATGCTGTTGTCCTTTGCAATTATGCCGTTGCCCTTTGAAAGGGCTGCTTAGTGTTGCTTGTCATGCTGTTGCGCCATGAGCGCTTCGATGGCATCTGCGTCTTTGATCACGCCAGCCGTCAGGTTTTCATTGCCGTTTTCGGTGATCACGATGTTATCTTCGATACGTACGCCGATTCCCCGGTACTGCTGCGGCACTTTGGCATCGGGCGCGATGTAAAGACCCGGCTCGATGGTCAGTACCATACCTGGCTCAAGCGGACGCCCTCGGTCGGTGGTGCCGTAATTGCCTACATCATGCACGTCCAGACCCAGCCAGTGGCTAAGTCCGTGCATGAAGAACTGGCGATGTGCCTGCTCGGCAATTAACTCTTCCACTTCACCTTTCAGCACGCCGAGCTTGATAAGCCCGCTGACCATGATGCGCACCACTTCTTCGTTCACTTCACGGATGCTGCGACCCGGACCAAACAGTTCCAGCGCGCGCAGCTGTGAGCGCAGCACGATGTCGTAAATGGCACGCTGTGGTGCGGTAAATTTACCGTTGACGGGGAAAGTGCGGGTAATGTCGCCAGCATAGCTTTTGTATTCACAGCCGGCGTCAATCAGCACCAGATCGCCGTCGCGCATTTGCGTTTCATTTTCGGTGTAATGCAAGATGCAGGCATTCTCACCGCTGCCGACGATGGTGTTGTAAGAAGGATAGCGCGCGCCGTGACGGGTAAATTCGTGGTGAATTTCGCCTTCAAGCTGATATTCATACATGCCGGGGCGGCATTTCTGCATCGCGCGGGTGTGGGCCAGTGCGGTAATTTCACAGGCACGGCGCATCACGCTGATTTCAGCAGGCGATTTGAACAGGCGCATTTCATGCACCCAAGGGCGCCAGTCGGTCAGCGTAGCAGGGGCAGCAAAGCCCTGACGCGTACCGTTGCGCAAGGTATCCAGCGCGGCGAAGACCAGCTTGTCGGCATAATCGTACTGCCCTTGCGCGTGGTACACCACGTCCAGCCCATTCAATAAGAGATGCAGCTGTGCACCGATTTCGCCAAACGGCAGTGCACGGTCAACGCCGAGTTTGGCTGGTGCCGCTTCCTGACCGAGACGACGACCAAACCAGATTTCGGCTGTCAGATCGCGCACGCGGTTGAAGATTACGCTGTGATGATGTTTTACATCGCTTTTTACCAGCAGCAGCACGGCTTCGGGTTCGTTGAAGCCGGTGAAATACCAGAAATCGCTATTTTGACGATAAGGATAGTCACTGTCGGCATTGCGCTGCGCTTCCGGCGCAGAAAAAATAATCGCCGCGCTGCCCGGTGCCATTTTTTCTAACAGACCCTGACGACGACGAAGAAATTCTTGTGGATTCATCACCTGCTCCTGAAAATAGTCCGTGCGGTTACTTTTCCCTTCCGCCTTGCATGAAAATCAATGCAGCGTCGGTTTTTGCTGCTCGGGCGCAGTCACAACGCGCTGGTTGGTAAATTCGGTATGACACAAAATGGCAGAAACGCGAACATACTCAATCACTTCTTCCAGCGATTGTTCCAGCTCTTCCTGATCTTCATCTTCGTCGTAGCCAAGCTGTGCGATGTTGCGTAAATCTTCGATGGCTTCTTTCAGCTCGCCTTTGGCTTTGTTCAACTGCGGTTGAGCCACGCCCAGCCCAAGCAGGAAGTGATTGACCCAGCCTGCCAGCGCGTCGGCGCGATCGAACACGCTCACGTCATCCAGCGAGTCGTCCGGCAGGAAAAGCTGGAACAGAAAGCCATCATCTTCCAGCGCTTCACGCGTGGCCTGATACAGGTCCTGAAGCGGCTGCGACAGCGTCTGGGTAAACGCCATGCCTTCGTTAGTCAGTTCAAAAACCAGCGTTCTCCAACTGTCGTCATGGTTTCCACCACACAGCATCCCGCTGATCAAACCGTGCATTTCTGCTGCGGTCAGCGCGACTTGCTGTTGGTGAAGCAGTTGGTCAAGGCCTTCATAGGCGGGAAACGTATTCTCTATAGACATGCGGATTCGTCATCGTTGGCTGGATTGGTTCGTGCTATGCTACCACCAAGCTCCCTTTCGATACCAGAAAGCGCTTGTATCTTAGATCTCGGCTATATATAGTTGCGCCCGCTTTAACGAGCCCGATGTAACGGGTAATGCTCATGCTATGCGGCACGCGGGCGCAAGAACGACAAAAGGCAGGAAGGTGGTATGTCTGCACAACCAGTAGATATTCAAATTTTTGGCCGTTCGTTAAGAGTGAATTGCCCGCCAGAACAACAAGATGCGTTGAATCAGGCTGCGGAAGATCTTAACCAGCGGTTGCAAGATCTTAAAGTTCGCACTAGAGTCACAAACACTGAGCAACTGGTGTTTATTGCTGCATTGAACGTGTGCCATGAGCTAGCGCAGGAACGGGGTAAGACGCGTGATTATGCGTCGAATATGGAACAGCGTATTCGTATGTTGCAGCAGACCATCGAACAGGCGTTGCTGGAGCAGGGCAAGATCACCGAACGTCAGGGTGCACAATTTGAATAACGTCGTATTTTGACAAAAGTACGGTGTTTTTACGCGATAAGACGTGCTAAGGTTTATCGCAAGTAACAACGAATAAAATTTCTCTGAGATGTTTGTCAGCGGGCCAGTCCCCTGAGCCGATATTTCATACCAACAGAATGTAATGCTCTGCGGTTGGTGAGCACGCTCGGTTCGTCCGAGAAGCCTTAAGACTGCGACGTTATGTTCACCTTGAACCAAGGGTTCAAGGGTTACAGCCTGCGGCGGCATCTCGGAGATTCCCTTTCTTTTATTATTCTTGACCCGTGGCGAATGCAGCCCATGTCATTTTCTGATCCATCTTCCTCGGCACTTCCTGATACTTCACTCTCCTCTACGGTAGCATCGCGTCAGCAGATTCGTCAGGCTGTGCGGCAACGTCGGCGTTTACTGACTCCAGAGCAGCAGACGTACTTTGCACTACAGGCGTGTGAGCGCGTCATAGCGCACCCGAAAATCATACGGGCAGAGAGTGTGGCGGTATTTCTATCATTTGATGGCGAGTTGGATACGTCCCCGTTGATTCAACAGCTGTGGCAGCAGGATAAACGCGTTTATTTGCCGGTTCTGCATCCGTTTCGCGTCGGATATCTGCTGTTCCTGCGTTATGCGCCAGACACCGAGTTGGTACGCAATCGTCTGAAGATTATGGAGCCGCGTCTGGACGTGCGTCAGGTGCTGCCGTTACCGCAGTTGGACGTCCTGCTGACGCCGCTGGTGGCGTTTGATCATCTGGGACAGCGGCTTGGTATGGGGGGCGGGTTTTACGATCGTACGTTGCAGTATCGCAACCAGATGTCGCGTGGGCCTTATCCGATCGGTCTGGCCCACGATTGTCAGCAGGTTGACACTCTGCCAGTGGAAAGCTGGGATATTCCGTTGCCGGAAATCATTACCCCCTCCCGCCATTGGCAGTGGAACACGCGCTAGCTTTTGATCGGTTCGGGCGAGCGATCGTGGCCCAACATCTGCTGTACCAATTCCACACAGTGCAGGAAACGCGAATCGTAGTCCGACTCTTTGATGTAAACGTACGGGATATTATTGTTAGCCAGCATCGTTTTCAGCAGGTCCTGGAACTCCGAACGGGCGGTGGTGCTGCCTAAGCTACGCAACCCATCGGCGACCCACGGCGTGTTGTTTTCCAGCAAAATCACCAGATCGAAGCGGTATTCATCGATCAGCGCCTGAACGAACGGGTGCTCACGACCCTCGTATTTCTTGCAGAACGCCTGAGTGGTGACAAAATCGGTGTCGATAAAGGCCACTTTATTGGCATATTTCACTGCAAAATCAATGTACTGTGCTTGACCCAGCGCGATCTTGTCGTAGTCGGAATACTGCAACGCCATCTCGTCGCCACCCAGATGGGAGAACACGTAATCGCGACCATATTCCCAGGCGCTGGTGGTGTTGAAGATATTCGCCAGCTTATTCACCAGCGTGGATTTACCGCTGGACTCGCCGCCAAGAATGGCAACGGTACGCACAAAGAACGGCTTCACTTCGGTCGGGATATAGTCCCAGTAACGGAAGGGGTCGTGGCGAATCTGCGAACCGCTGATGTTCATAAAGGAGCGCTGCGGGTCGATCAGGACAGCCTCAATGCCCAGGTGCTCGCGGTATTGTGCGGCATCCTGCTCTTCGCTGGTGTAGACGAAATTCGGCGTGATGCTTTTTTCCTGCATAAACGCCTGAATTCCTTTACTCCACACATCCCAGCCGTGCGGGTAAGGCTCCATTCCTTGCTCATTGAAGGCGTGAATATGAATATTTTTCTGATACTTAAAGGTCTGTAGCAGCCAGCGCAGGCGGTCGCTGACGGTAGGCTGCTGTGACATCGAGCTGTTCTCAAACAGCAGACGGTCACGCGGTTCGTCGTAACCTAAAATGATATGCAGTTCATCGATCTGACTGCAGGCACGCTGAATCAGATAAATGTGGCCTGTGTGTAGCGGATAGAACTTGCCGAAGACGACGCCAATGTTCTTTTCGTAGCGCGGGAATTCCAGTTCAAGAAAGCGATGCAGCGCTTCCAGCTTCTGTGCGCTAGGGCTTTTGATTTTGGCATTAAGTAATTGACTGAGATAGCCTTTGGTCATATCGGTCGCGTCGGCAACCTGCTGTAGGGTGCAACCCTTCTGCCGGATGGCGGATTTCAGGTAATCAAATGATGACATGGTGCAGCACTCTTGTTTAGCTTACTAAACAAAGTACCACAGAACAGGACAACATCCGCTACGCTTTCATCCCCTGTTTAGCTCAGGATGGAAGGGGCGGATGGCCTTCTGTGGTCCGTTTAGAGATCGTCGAGGATCGCCAGCGCGTCGGCTAGCTTTTTCACGCCGAACACCTGCATGCTGGCAGGGGCTTTCTTCGGCATATTGGCATGGGGAACGATGGCGCGTTTGAAGCCGTGCTTGGCGGCTTCGGTAATCCGCTCTTGTCCGCTTGGCACCGGGCGGATTTCGCCCGCCAGACCGACTTCACCGAAGATGACAAGATCCTGCGGCAACGGGCGGTCGCGGAAACTGGAGACCAGCGATAACAGCAGCGCCAGGTCGGCGCTGGTTTCGGTGACTTTAACGCCGCCGACGACATTCACGAATACATCCTGATCCGACATCTGCAAGCCGCCGTGGCGATGCAGCACCGCCAGCAGGATCGCCAAGCGGTTTTGCTCCAGCCCGACCGCCACGCGACGCGGATTGGCCATCATCGACTGATCCACTAGCGCCTGAATCTCGACCAGCAGCGGACGCGTACCTTCCCACACCACCATGACCGAACTGCCGGACGTGATTTCGTCCCCGCGGCTGAGGAAAATTGCTGACGGATTGCTAATCTCGCGTAGACCCTGTTCCGTCATCGCGAACACGCCCAGTTCATTAACGGCACCGAAACGGTTTTTATGGCTGCGCAGGGTACGGAAGCGTGAATCGGCATCGCCGTCCAGCAGCACGGAGCAGTCGATACAGTGTTCCAATACTTTTGGCCCGGCGAGCGAGCCGTCTTTGGTGACGTGACCGACCATCACGATAGCAACGCCGCGCGTTTTGGCGAAGCGGGTCAGGTAGGCGGCGGTTTCACGTACCTGCGCCACGCTGCCGGGAGACGACTGAATATCGGCGAGATGCATGACCTGAATGGAGTCGATCACCATCAGCTTCGGCTGTTCCTGCTCGGCAATCAGGCAAATCTGTTCGATGCTGGTTTCCGACAGCATGTTGAGATTCTGAGTCGGCAGATTGAGGCGATGTGCCCGCATTGCCACCTGCTGCAACGATTCTTCGCCAGTGACGTACAGGGTTTTCATGTTTTCTGACAGCTTGCAGAGCGTTTGCAACAGCAGGGTACTTTTACCCGCGCCGGGGCTACCGCCGATCAGAATCGCGCTGCCGGGAACGACGCCGCCGCCCAGAACGCGGTCAAATTCCTGAAAGCCGGTAGAAAAGCGCGGCAGGGCTTCAAGACTGATTTCCGAGAGCTTCTGTACCCGGCTGACGCCAGCGCTTTCGCCCGCATAGCCGGTGAGACGGTCGGAACGTGATACTGACGCCGAGGCCAGGCGGACTTCGGTAATGGTGTTCCAGGCATGGCAGGCACTGCACTGCCCTTGCCAGCGCGGGTAGTCAGCCCCGCATTCATTACATACAAACGCCCGTTTGACAGCTTTTGCCACGTATCACCTCCAACTGATTAACGCTTTTCGTGTCTCATACTGCCGCTAAGGATGCACAGCACGCCAGTCAGATCGGCATGGCGGATGGTTACCGCAGACTGCTCATTGACCTTCGGCTTGGCGTGATAGGCAATACCTAAGCTGGCTACCTTGATCATCGGCAGATCGTTCGCGCCGTCACCGATGGCAACGGTCTGATGCATTGGAATTTCCAGCTTTTCCGCCAGCTGTTGCAGCGTGGTCGCTTTATATTTTGCATCGACAATCGTGCCGATGACGTCGCCGGTCAGCTTGCCGTCTTGCATGCCTAATTCGTTGGCAACGGCGGCGACCAGACCTAACTCATCACGCAAATAATCGGCAAAGTAGGTAAACCCGCCCGATGCAATCGCGACGTGCCAGCCTGCTTCCTGAAGCTGGCTAACCATATTACGCAGGCCCGGCATCAACGGCAGCGTTTTACGCACCGTCTGTAAAATATTGGCGTCGGCACCTTTTAATGTTCCTACGCGCTGTCGCAGGCTGGCAGCGAAATCCAGCTCGCCGCGCATCGCGCGTTCGGTGACTTCGGCTACCAACTCACCTGTACCCGCCAGTTTGGCGATTTCATCAATACACTCGATCTGAATTGCAGTGGAATCCATGTCCATCACCAGTAAACCCGGTGAACGCAGCGTTGGCGCGTTACGCATGGCCGCGACATCGATACCCAGTTCGTGGGCCAGCTTGGTCGCGCGTGGCGTCAACGTGCCCGCTAAACGCACGACCTGATAATCGCCCACGTTCCAGGCGCTCACGATCACCATCGCGCTCCCCAGCTTACGCTGGTAGCGGGAAATCAGGTTCTTATCGAGGACGTCGCTGTAAATCAGCCAGCCGGTGTCGCCAGCGCGGTAGTCAAGCGGCATCACTTCGTCACCGCTCAGTGATAGTGGCAGTCCCGGCCAACAGTTGATCTCATCAGGGAGATCACGATAGGTCAGACTATTCGACATGGGGTAAATCCTCTGCTGGCAGTAGTGCGATAAAGTCGTGCGATAAAGAGGGATGCGGCGTCGACCAAACATATCCCTCCAAAAACTGGGCAACAAGCTATCCTATCGTCGGCGCTTCTGGCAACATGAAAGTATCCAAATCGTGTAAGGATTATCATGGTTCGCGCCCGGGTGAAATTTCGTCTACACCGCACGGCAATTGTGCTGATTTGCCTCGCTCTGCTAGTGGTATTAATGCAAGGTGCGTCCTATTTCAGTTTGAGCCACCAGATGGCGCGATCTGAACAGGTTGAAGATCTGGCACGTACGCTCTCCAGACAGGTGGCTTACAGCCTTTCTCCGTTGATGGGCAGCGTGGATGATAATAGTCAAAAAATTAATACCATCCTCAAACAGCTTACCGATCACAGCCGCATTCTGGATGCCGGCGTATATCAGCAGGACGGCTCGCTGGTGGCGCATATCGGTGAGCAAGTGCAACTGAGAGACCGGCTGGCGCTGGATGGCAATCGGGTCGGTAGCTACTTTAACCATCAACTGGTTCAGCCGATTGAGGGAAAAGAAGGGCCGATCGGCTTCCTGCGGATTACCTTAGATACCCATGTGCTGGCGACCGAAGCCAGACAGGTCGATAACACCACCAATATTCTACGTCTGATGATTTTGCTTTCGCTGGCTATCGGCATCATCCTGACCCGCACGCTCTTGCAGAATCGTCGTACCCGCTGGCAGCAGTCGCCTTATCTTCTCACTGCGAGTACGCCAGTGAAAGAAGAAGGGGATGAGGTTGAGAGTGAAACGCTGCCGGAGAACGGTGCGGTAGTGAAAAAAGACGGGGAAGAGAAAAGCCTCTGACATACGAACGGCCGCCCCGTACAAACGCTTTGTTTGTACGGAGGGTGCAGCGAGTTATTTCAACGCGAGTTGAAACTCCAGCCAGTGGCTATGGAATTGATTGAGTATCGAGGTGTATTCGCTTTTGGTGTAGCGATCGGATGCCGTAGCGGAAATATAGTTACGAAAACGGCTGAACATGGCGTCGTTGTCGCTTGATGCAGCCAGAGAAAAGATTTGCTGGCGTTGAACCTGCGTGGCTGACGTGCCTTCCGCGTTTTTCTGTAGTTCCTGGAAAGTCGCGTTCGCCTTATCGGTGTCTCCCGCGTCGACGCTGCGCTGATACTCATCTTGCAGAATATGTTTTTCCACATTACTCAGCGCATCAGACTGGTACTGGATGAAGTCCTGAATATCCTTATCGGCTTGCTGGTGCGCGCTGCTATCCACATAGCGGTTTTTCAGTTCTTCCAGCTTTGCCGCTTTTATGGTGATTTCCATGCTATCGGTGGTGTAGTTCCATAATGTCACGCTGGACGGTCTCGACAGTGCCTGATTCACCAGACCGACAAAGTCTTCTTTGCTGATATCGCTGTCTGCTTTTAGGTTATTTGACCAGTCTTCGAGCGCCATTTTGTTGGTCTCGACATCATTAACAGATAGATTGATGCCCAAGGTGGGTCCCGTGGCGTTTCTTTGTCGTGCGAGATCTTGGGCTTGGGCCTCTGTCCGCTGCGCATTTTCATCTATCTTGGTCACGTCAGGATGTAGGGGCTTGCCGACATTTTCTTTCAAACGTGCCATCGCTTCCGCAGAGATTTTTATATTGTTGGGGAAGGTGAGCACCGTTTTTCCGGTAATCGGATCGATAATCTGTGTGATGTCGCTGCTGGCCGTGGTGGGCTCTGTTGTCGTGGATCGTGCGGTGTTCGATGATGTCGCGGTGCTTTGGGCCTGAGAATTGCCATAACCCGTATTATTTACAGACAAGCTCATACTCTCTCCTTAAGTGCGATCACGTGGTTAAATATTGGCCAAAATGTTATCGGCAAAGATAAATGATAACTTTATAAATGATTTATGGCGTAATTGTTGACGGAGGTATCAGAACGGTGACGGCGGGCATGATGTCTCCGCGCTGTTTATGCCATCACCGATTGTGTCTGCACGTTAAATCAGGGAAAATACTCGGCTACAGTTTATTTCCGCTTTGCCTGACGATCTGACATCGGTGTGTTGTTGACTTGATGCTGACGCCGGGTGGCTAACAAAAGAAACCTGAAAATCATGTCTCCAAGTGAATACGCCCGCGAAGTCTCTAAAAGAAGAACGTTCGCTATCATTTCTCACCCCGATGCCGGTAAAACCACGATTACCGAAAAGGTCCTGCTGTTCGGACAGGCGATCCAGACTGCCGGTACGGTAAAAGGGCGTGGTTCGAACCAGCATGCGAAATCCGACTGGATGGAGATGGAAAAGCAGCGTGGTATCTCCATCACCACGTCCGTGATGCAGTTTCCCTACCGCGAATGTCTGGTTAACCTGCTGGATACCCCAGGGCACGAAGACTTCTCCGAAGATACCTATCGTACGCTGACGGCGGTGGACTGCTGCCTGATGGTGATCGACGCCGCGAAAGGGGTCGAAGATCGTACGCGTAAGCTGATGGAAGTCACTCGTCTGCGTGACACCCCGATTCTGACGTTCATGAACAAGCTTGACCGTGACATCCGCGATCCGATGGAAGTGCTGGATGAAGTCGAGAGCGAGCTTAAGATTGCCTGCGCGCCGATTACCTGGCCGATTGGCTGCGGCAAATTGTTCAAAGGCGTGTACCACCTTTATAAAGACGAAACCTACCTGTATCAGACTGGTAAAGGCCATACGATTCAGGAAGTGCGCATCGTTAAAGGGCTGAATAACCCGGAATTGGATACCGCCGTTGGCGAAGAGCTGGCTGCGCAACTGCGTGAAGAGCTGGAGCTGGTGCAAGGGGCATCGCACGAATTTGAGCTGGACGCGTTTCTGGCAGGTGAACTGACGCCGGTCTTCTTTGGTACGGCGCTGGGTAACTTCGGCGTTGACCATATGCTGGACGGCTTAGTCGCCTGGGCACCTGCGCCGATGCCGCGTAAAACGGATACCCGTGAAGTGATGGCGGCGGAAGAGAAATTCACCGGCTTTGTGTTCAAGATTCAGGCCAATATGGACCCGAAACACCGTGACCGCGTGGCGTTTATGCGCGTCGTGTCCGGGAGATATGAAAAAAGCATGAAGCTGCGTCAGGTGCGTACGGGCAAAGACGTGGTGATTTCAGACGCGCTGACCTTTATGGCGGGCGACCGTTCCCACATTGAAGAAGCCTACCCCGGCGATATCATCGGGTTACACAACCACGGCACTATCCAGATTGGCGATACGTTTACGCAGGGTGAAGACATGAAATTCACCGGTATCCCCAACTTTGCGCCGGAACTGTTCCGTCGTATCCGCCTGCGTGACCCGCTCAAGCAGAAACAGCTGCTTAAAGGGCTGGTACAGCTGTCTGAAGAAGGCGCAGTGCAGGTCTTCCGTCCATTGACCAACAACGACCTTATCGTGGGTGCGGTCGGTGTGCTGCAGTTTGATGTGGTGGTTGCTCGTCTGAAAACGGAATACAACGTTGAGGCGATTTACGAGTCGGTGAACGTTTCTACCGCGCGCTGGGTTGAATGCAGCGATGTGAAGAAATTCGAAGAATTTAAGCGTAAGAACGAACAGCATCTGGCGCTGGATGGCGGCGATAATCTGGCCTATATCGCACCGACGATGGTGAACCTGAACCTGACGCGGGAACGCTATCCAGAAGTGAAGTTCCACCAAACACGCGAGCATTAATTTTTTATTTTTATAATGACATGGATTGGTTGCGCTACGGTTTCATGAAAATCATCGTGACTGTAGCGTTTAAATCATGACCATGTTGTTAAAATAATCATCACCCGGTTATGCTTGGCTTTAGGCCAAAAGTGCCGGGTGTTTTTATTTTAAAATGTATTAAAAAACAATATATTAGTCTGATTTTTACCCTGCTGTAATTTCTCGTCTCGGTGCAACAGACAAATCTGAATTGCTGTGCATATTCCTTTGTTCCCCTGTGATTTTCCATTCTGTGGGCTATAGTTAACAGCGTGTTAACTGATTTAGCTTGTTCAACTGTTAGTGCAATTTAAGTTGGTTCATTATTTTGATTTGTTTCGCCTTTGCAATTCAATGCTCTGATTTTTTTATGCAAGTAGAGGAAATCATCTGAGTGTTGATAACGTCATTATCACCTTGATTTGCTGATGACGGTGCAGGCGTTAACGTGACCCAAATCGGTTATTTCGGGTTTATAGAAGAGCATAAGAAGGAAGACATCGATGAAAAAGACCAAATTGACACAATCGCTGATCGTAGTTGCTCTGGGTTCGATTCTGGCCGGCGGTGCCATGGCTGAGGAAACGTTAGGGCAGAAAGTAGAACGTATCGCGGACACAACTGGTGCAAAAATCGATAGCTCCGCTAATAAAGCCTCTGGCTACGTCAGTGACAGCGCTATCACAGCAAAAGTGAAGAGTGCGTTGTTGGAAGACAAATCGATTACCAGCAGCGACATTTCCGTTGAAACATCAAATGGCGTCGTTACGCTGAGCGGCTTTGTCGGTAGTCAGGAATTGAGTACCCGTGCGGTGCAAATCGCTACGCAGGTTGAGGATGTGCAGTCTGTCAGCGACAAATTGCAGGTGAAAGATTCCCAATCACAATCGGTTGGCGCTTATGCCGATGATGCAGTGATTACCAGCACGATTAAAGCCAAACTGTTGGCAGATGACATTGTTCCGTCTCGTAAAGTGAAAGTCGAAACGCAGGCTGGCGTCGTGCAGCTGAGCGGCGAGGTGGACAGCAAAGCGCAGTCCGACCGGGCTGAAAGTATTGCGAAGGCCGTTGACGGCGTGAAAAGCGTTAAGAACGACCTGGCAGTGAAATAACCATCGCCATACCGTACAGGGTTATCCGTAGTCGCGGATAACCCTACCTAATCCGCACAATAAAACACCACTTGTGGATACGCAGTCAGGACGCAAGAAGCGCGTCAGGATGACCACCATGATTATTTTTCATTTTTGTCTGGTAAGGAGAGCGTATGTTTCGTTGGGGCATTATATTTTTAGTCATCGCACTGATCGCGGCAGCACTGGGTTTCGGCGGATTGGCCGGTACAGCAGCTGGCGCGGCGAAAATCGTCTTTGTGGTCGGTATTATTCTGTTTCTGGTTAGCTTGTTTACGGGTCGAAAACGGCCGTAGCACAGCACATTCCTTCATTCTTTCTCCATAGAAAGAAATGTCATACAGAGCACACAGCCGCGCCACGCGGCTGTCACATTTTACCGGCACACTATCTTCTACTGACACTACCCGCGTATTTGCTGCATTTCGACAGTTTATCAGGAGGGTTATGATGAATAGCGATATCGTTGTTGGCAAATGGAAACAGTGGAAAGGGAATTTCCTGGCGCTGTGGGCCGACTGGTTTGACAGCGACTGCGCCTGGCTGGAAGGGAGTAACGATTACCTGTCCGGCGTTTTGCAA
Organism: Pectobacterium sp. S5; assembly: GCF_051707265.1. Classification (NCBI taxonomy): domain Bacteria; kingdom Pseudomonadati; phylum Pseudomonadota; class Gammaproteobacteria; order Enterobacterales; family Pectobacteriaceae; genus Pectobacterium; species Pectobacterium sp. S5. The sequence goes on along the minus strand of NZ_JAULSZ010000001.1, from coordinate 1,835,327 downwards.
GAGGGTTACGGAAAAGCGCACGAAGAGGTATCCTCAGAAAAAACCACGTTACACTGAGGCCTCACCGTAACGACAAGTCCGATTCTGCCATGAGGCTTTGGCAGGATAGTTCTTGGGCGTAGATTAGGTCGCCTCATCTTGACGGGCCTAATTTTGACGGAGAGAAGCAACGTGCTTTCTGAACGACACCGCTTTATCGATACCCACTGTCATTTTGATTTCCCCCTATTCTATGATGATGCACCGGAAAGCTTGCGGCTGGCGCAAGACGCTGGCGTTGAGCGCATCATTATTCCGGCTGTGGCTTCTCAGCATTTTGAGCGCGTGTTGACGCTCGCTCGCACCTACTCTCCGCTTTACGCCGCATTGGGCCTTCACCCGCTTTATATCGCAGAACATCAGGAAAGCGACCTGCTCCGTCTGGAAGAGGAACTGCGCCAGCTACCTGTAAAGCTGGTGGCGGTGGGGGAGATTGGGCTGGATCTCTATATGCCGGAACCGCAGTTTGAGCGGCAGCTTACCTTCCTTGAGGCTCAGCTTCGGCTGGCGAAAAAATACGATCTCCCGACGATCCTGCACTCGCGACGCAGTCACGACAGGCTGGCGCAATTACTCCGCCGTATCGACGTGCCACGTACCGGCGTGGTTCACGGGTTTGCAGGCAGCCTGGCGCAGGCGCAGGCCTTTATCCGGCTGGGCTATTACATCGGTGTGGGGGGAACCATTACCTATGACAGAGCAAATAAAACGCGTCAGGCGATCGCGCAGCTGCCGTTAGATCGGCTACTGCTGGAAACTGATGCCCCCGACATGCCGATGAGTGGCTATCAGGGGCAACCCAACCGACCCGAGCGTATTTCGTGCGCGTTTCAAACGCTGTGTGAGTTACGTACAGAATCGCCTGAAGAGATTGCCGAGGCGCTGTTACAGAATTCGTTCAGGCTGTTTGGACGGCTTACCCCGTCATAACGCTGAGAGTGTTACGACGCTACCCGTTACACCACTGCCATTCCCCCAAGTGGAAGAATCTTTGCTTCCGCTTTTCTCTTATTTCTGTGCAATAACGAACAGAACAGCCATTTCGATTTCATATACCAACCATAAAATTGTGATTAAGATCACTTTTCAGTGTTTTGGACTGTTCGATGTTGTGTGTATTTGTGACATAAATTAGCGACCTTTACGGGCCTGTCTTTATAATCGGCTCGCCAGCGCGTGCTTACCGTTCTGGCGAAACGATTTTTATTATGCTCTCACTTTTTTCACGCGTTATAGGGAACTGCACATGCAACTCGTTATGAGTCTCGTCGGCATGATTGTTCTGATACTGTGCGCGGTTATGCTGTCCAATAACCGTAAAGCTATCAGATTGCGCACCGTAGCCGGTGCTTTCATTCTTCAGATCGGTATTGGTGCGCTGGTGCTGTATGTACCAGTAGGCCGCAAGATTCTGGAAGGTTTGACGGGCGGTGTAGCAAACGTTATCGCCTACGGAAATCAAGGCGTTTCGTTCATGTTTGGCGGTCTGGTATCCGACAAAATGTTCGAAGTATTTGGCGGTGGCGGATTTGTTTTCGCACTCCGCGTATTGCCGATTATCGTCTTTTTCTCTTCCCTTATCGCCGTGTTGTACTACATGGGCATTATGCAGATAGTCATCAAGATACTTGGTGGCGGATTGCAGAAACTGTTGGGAACCTCCCGTACCGAATCGCTCTCTGCGACGGCCAATATCTTTGTCGGCCAAACGGAAGCGCCGCTGGTGGTCCGTCCGTATATTGCCAACATGACGCAGTCAGAACTGTTTGCGGTGATGTGTGGCGGGTTGGCGTCGATTGCAGGTGCGGTGATGGCGGGCTATGCCCAGATGGGCGTGCCGTTGGAATACCTGATTGCGGCATCCTTCATGGCTGCACCGGGCGGGTTACTGTTCGCGAAACTGATGGTGCCGGAAACGGAAAAAACGCACGACCACGATGAGATGGTTGGCTTTGTCGATGAAGACGATCGTCCGGCTAACGTCATTGATGCTGCGGCAAGCGGTGCGGCTTCCGGTATGCAACTGGCGCTGAATGTGGGCGCGATGCTGCTGGCGTTTATCGCGTTGATCGCCGTGTTGAACGGCATTCTGGGCGGCATCGGTGGCTGGTTTGACTACCCGCAGCTGTCACTGGAACTGATTCTGGGCTGGTGCTTTGCGCCTGTTGCGTTCCTGATTGGTATTCCGTGGAGTGAAGCAAGCGTTGCGGGCTCGTTCATTGGGCAGAAGCTGATCGTCAATGAGTTCGTCGCTTACATGAATTTCAGTGAATATCTGAAAGCAGATGACGTGGTGCAGGCCGCAGGTTTGCAGGTTCTGTCGGATCATACCAAAGCTGTGATTTCGTTCGCGCTGTGCGGCTTTGCTAACCTTTCGTCTATTGCTATCCTTATTGGAGGTTTGGGCAGTATGGCACCGACTCGGCGCCAAGATATTGCCCGCTTTGGTTTGAAAGCGGTTGCGGCAGGTACGCTTTCTAACCTGATGAGCGCCTGCATCGCAGGGTTCTTCCTGGCCCTGTAAATGTAACCAGGCATTCTTGCAGTAGCGAGATGATGGGCGGCGAAAGTCGCCCATTGTTCGTTTAAATCCCTACGTTTTTTAGGGTTTAAGCGTGGCCTATGCAGCATTTACCGAATGCAGGTGCGATATGCTTGCCTGAGTGGAGCAACATGCTTTCTGCTTTTATTGATGATGTTGAATGGATTACTTTTCCACGGGCAACGGACGGTGCCGCCTACCCAGGTATTACTGCTCGCTGCCATTTCCATTTGTCCGCCTACGACGACGCGCTTTTTGCCGAGGCGAACATTCCTTTCTCCGACGCGCTAGAGCGCGCCGTACCGAAACGACGTGCCGAATTTCTGGCTGGACGCTGTGTGGCCAAACACGTGTTGAACAAGCTGGAACACCCTGGCTTTGTTCTGCATAGCGGGGAAGACCGCTCGCCGCAGTGGCCGGGCAATATTGCCGGTTCGCTGAGCCATAACAAAGACAGCGTACTCTGCGCCGCCCATTTACGGTGCGATGCGCTATCGTGCGTGGGCGTGGATATCGAAGGATTTATGTCCGACGAGCGCGCGCAGTCGCTGTGGCCCGGCATCATTGGCGATGAAGAGTTCCAATGGTTTCAGGAACGGGATGAGGCATTTAGCTGTTTGCTGACGATCAGCTTCTCGGCGAAGGAGAGTCTGTTCAAGGCGCTTTACCCGCAGGTGCGGCACTATTTTGATTTTCTGGATGCTCGGCTGGTGGCGCTGGATATCACCAAACGCGAGTTCGAGCTGGAACTGCTGACCGATCTGACGCCGACATTTTACTCCGGACGCCGCTTTAAAGGCGCGTATCTGTTAAGAGAGTACGACGTCACCACGTTTCTCTGTTGCTAAAAAAGCCCGCGTTAGCGGGCTGAGGTTGCTGACAAAGACCGTTGAGCGGGAGTAACGGATAGATCGTAAAGACGCTACAAGTACGTCCATGTAGGCTCGGATTGCGCCATCCCTGGCGCAAACGCTTTACTCTTCTATTCCGTTACACCCGTTTTCATTCGGCAAATAGGTTTGTCAACGGTCTGAAGCCCGCGTTAGCGGGCTAGAGTCATTCATCAGAACTTATAGCTCACGCCGCCGTACACCGTACGTCCAGAAAGGAAGTAGTCGTTGTTGGTAGCGACGTAATCCCGTTTTTCGTTGGTCAGGTTCGTGAGGCCTAGCTTCAGGTCTACGTTTTTGACCGGCGTATAGGTGGCACCGATATCCACGGTATTAAAGCCGCGTGTCTTGCTGACTTCTTTATCAAACAGATACTGATTGCCCGTGTACTGGTAAGCAATATAGGTTGATAAGTTATCCAGCGCCTGCCAGCTCAACTGTGTGTTAACCGTATTTTTCGGCGTTTGCTTCAGACGCATTCTGGTCGTACGGTCTTCGGCATCGACGATGGTCCAGTTGGTGGTCCAATTTAAATCATCTGTCACATCGACCCAGAACGAGGTTTCAATCCCCTGAATCCGTGCTTTATTGACGTTTTCGTAAGTGAGACGTGTCGCGACTCTGTCCCAGGTTTGGACCTGAATCATGTCTTTAATATCGTTATTAAATAACGTAACGCCCGCGCCAAAGCGTTCGGCTTCATAAGCGGTGCCGATTTCGTAGCTGATTGATGTTTCAGGCTTCAGGTCTGGGTTACCTACCGTCTGGCAACGGCCACGGCAGGCCGCGATAGCATACGATTCAGATGACTGTGCAATGGAAGGCGCTTTAAACGCTTTGCTGACGCCGCCTTTTACCACCCAGTTGTCGGTGAGGCTATAGGTGGCATAAGCGCGTGGGCTGAATTCTGTACCGTACGTTTCATGTTTGTCGACACGTCCGCCGAAGGTTAATGCCAGATCGGCGAGTTTGAACTCATCTTGCAGGAAGAGTGCTCCCTGACTCACGTCAATGGTACCGTTGGGCAGATTCATGCTGTGTTTCAGTGAGGTCAGACGGTATTCTCCGCCACCGGTCAGCAGATGGTCGCCCAGGTAACCAGAGACCTGTCCGTCAAGGGTATGGTTGTCCTGCGTAATATCCGCTTTGCCATTATTGAGCTGGGAATTATCCATCAATTCCACATTTTCATAGAAGTAGCGCAGACGCGTATCGGCGTTATCCCAACTGCCGTTGTGCGTTAACCCCAGCCCCAGTCGCTCCATTTTTTGAATGTTACGCGCTGCGGTACCATAGTTATTCCAACGTACATCACGGTCGTCTTTGGTATATGTTACGTCAAAATCCAAGCTCTGTTGGGAATTAAGCAGCCACGTCAGGTTTCCCATGACGTTGTAATTATCACGTTTTTCCAGCGCATCGGTATTCTGATTGATCGACTGTTCCGTTTTCCATGCGTCACGTTTTCCGCCATCGACCAGCAGGCTTCCCAGCAGCGTATTTTCTATCAGTGGGCCGCTGATATAACCGTTCAGACGGTTATGATCGCCGCCAGACCCTTCTGTTGGTGCTTCAAAGTTATAACCAATTTCGCCTTTTAGGTCGTTACCTGGTTGTTTCAGGATGACGTTAACAACGCCGCCTAACGCATCAGCACCGTACAGAGAAGACATCGGGCCACGGATGACTTCGACACGATCGATAGCGGAGATAGGAATCGCACTCAGATCGAAATCGTTCCCCATGTTGCCCGCAAGCGCGTCACGAGAATTTACCCGGCGGCCATTGATGAGCAACAACGTGTAGTCTGCTTTCATGCCACGGATTTTGATTTCGTTACGGCCGTAGCTGGTAGAGGGATTGATGTTTATGCCCGGCAGCTTTTTCACCGCGTCGGAAACGTTGTTCACCGACATCTTTTCCAGTTCGGTGTGAGTGATGACAGAAACGCTGGCGGGAGCGCTCAACGTGGTGTGTTTCGTCTGTGTTGCTGTCACGACGATTTTTTCATCTGCTGCGTTTTCCGCCTGTGCAAGCGCAGGTAACGTCAGTAATCCGGTCACCAGCAGGGCACGATACACCTTGCTGTGTGGGAAATGATGATGTGAAAAACGACTTTCCGGTTTTAGCTGCATGTCAAAGACCCCATCAAAGAGTGGAAAAAACATCCCCGTAAATAACGTGCTGTATTACCTATATTGCCGACCCACTCGTGCGTGAATCGATCGGTTTATTGCCCTGTAGCCTGTACCGTTTGGCGTGCGGCTATCTTTCGGCTGCGTTCAGCCAACTGCGGAATCAGGCGCATGGTCAGCAGCATGGCGGCCAGCGCAAATACGGCGCTGGCGATAGCGAGCTGTGAGAAGCCGTCAATTTTCCCCTCGGCAGAGGTGCTCAGATAAGCGGCAGACGCGACGCTGGCAAGCCCCGACGCTACGTTGGCCGCAGTTCCCTGATAGGACATAAACGCGGCGCGCTGATGCGGCAGCGGAATACCTGCGGTAATCGCCAGCGTGCTGCTGGAGCGGGCTGCGCTGAGCGCCATGAACAGGGTGAACACCAGATACAGGGAAAGTGAAAACGGCAAAACGAAACCGCAGAGAATCACAACGGCCAGCAGCAGCGTCGTGACGACAATCGTCCGGTTGGCATATCCTCGATCTAACAGATTGCCGCACAGCTGCATGGTCACCATGCTTGCCAGTCCGCCGCAGAGATAGAGCAGGGAAATATCATCCCGCGGGAAAGCCAGATTGAACTGAAAGTAGTTGGAAAAATGGGGGATCAGCAGGAAATGACCGAACATTTGCAGCGACATGATCGTCAGCCCCAACAGGAAAAGCGGGGATGCTAACAGGTCATGTAATACCGAAGCGGGTGCTGTCGTGGGCGAAGAACCTTGCTGAACCCGGTGCGTCGGCGGCATTGACGGAAAGCGCCACAGCACCAACAACACCAGCAGCAGGCCGCCAAGGCCGAAAGTATAAAACGGCGCCTGCCAGTTAATACGATGCGCCAACTCCAGCGACAGCGGCATGATGACAATCGCCGCGAGCGAAAAGCTCATGCCGACATACGCCAACTGCTTTCCGCGCTCGTTGGCAGGCACAATGTCGACAACTGCCGCCATCAGGACGCCAGATGCTGGCCCGGCCACACAGCCTGCCAGAATAAACAGCAGTAAAAGATGGGTTTGACTGGTGGCAAACATGCAGGCGGCCGTCAGGCCGAAGCGTAGCGTTAGCAGCACAATCAGAGCATGTTTACGGTTAAATCTGTCCAGATAGGGAGCGGCGAGGAAGCCGACAATGGCAGAGGCAAACGTTGCACCGCCGCTAATGTAGCCGATGTTCTTGGCATCCATCGACAGCGCGCTGATGAAATCGGGGCCTAACGGCATCACCATCATCAGGCTACCGAGGGAAAGCATGTTAATTAGCAGCGCCAGATGCACAACAGATCGGGTGTGCGGGCGGTACATGCTTTCATCCATGACAGGCTCACATTTAGACACAGTTAGTAAAATATTTGCGCAGTCTAGCGCAGCTTAATTTTCCTGACAATGAATGATAAGTATTTTCATTATCATCTGTGATGTGGGTTTTATAATCAATACATTCCATTTGCTAATCATTATCCGTTCTGAAACATACACAAAAAAATTGATTAACATCAATTTAACCCCTAATTAATGGGCGTGAATAACCATTCTGTGGAAGGATTGACCGAACACGTTACTTCAGTGTAATTTAACTGCGCTTAATATAAATGATAATGATTTTAATAATCATTGGTATTTAATTTGCGAGCGCAGGAGCTGTCTTGTGGATACACTGATTACAGAAACTGAAGCATCTAGCGGGCTAACCTATTCGGAACAGACCGCTTTTTTATATGCATCGGAACACCGAAGCCTTTCTACTTCTGGCTTATTTGAACGTATTCCTTCCCCTGTTTGTGTTCTGGGCTCGCACGATGACAGGCTTAGCCCTGCAATCGCGCAGGCATTCCAGCGAGCGCGTCAGGCAGGGCAGTCGCTGCCTATTGTTGTGGGGGCGATTCCCTTTGATACCACGCAACCATCTTGTCTCTATATCCCTGATAGTTATACCGTTACGACGAAGTCTGAACTTGTCAGCCGTGCCCGTAAGCACACGGCGGCGGGCCCAACCGCGTTAACGTTAAACAGCATCCCGGACGAATGTCAGTTCAAGTCCATCGTGGCAGAGGCCGTTGAGCGCTTCCGCCGTGGTGAACTGAGCAAAGCGGTGCTGTCACGTATTCTGGACATTGAGCTGGCGAGCCCCGTTAAGGCGCAAACGATCCTCAATAACCTGATGGTGCAGAACGCGGGTGGCTATCACTTCTCACTGCCGCTGCCGGATGGTTCGGTATTGCTGGGTGCGAGCCCGGAACTGTTGCTGCGTAAGCAGGGGAACGTCATTGTCTCTAATCCGCTGGCGGGATCGGCGCGACGAATGAACGATGAACATCTGGATTACCTCAACAGCCAGCGTCTGCTGAAATCGGGTAAAGACAAGCACGAACATAAGCTGGTGGTGGACGACATCCGCCAACGCCTGATGCCGCTGTGCGCGTCGTTAACGATTCCATCGGTTCCTTCGCTGATGCACACCGCCTCCATGTGGCACTTGTCTACCGCTATCCGCGGCGAGCTGGCGAACCCTGAGATGACGGCGCTTCAGGTCGCCTGTCAGCTCCATCCGACCCCCGCACTGTGCGGCTTCCCCACGCAGGAAGCGCGTCAGCTGATCGCCGAGCTGGAACCGCACGATCGCGGCGTATTCAGCGGCATCGTCGGCTGGTGTGATGCCAACGGCGATGGTGAATGGGCGATAGCGATTCGCTGCGGCACCATTAAACACAACAAAGTCCGTCTGTTTGCTGGCGCGGGCATTGTTGAGGCATCCGTCCCCGAGGATGAATGGGCTGAGACCGCCGCCAAATTAAACACGATGCTGAATGCGTTTGGGCTTAACTCAGGTGTGGATGGACTATGAGTATTGAATTTACGCCCTGGCCAGAGGAACTGGCACAGCGTTATCGCGACAAGGGATACTGGGTCGGCCTGCCGTTAACGGATGCCTGGGATCGCCATCTGGCGACGCAGCCCGACGCCATTGCGGTGGTGTGCGGCGAGCGGCAGTGGAGCTATCGGGAACTGGATCGACAGTCTTCCGCACTGGCATCGCGCCTGACGGAAAGCGGCCTGCGCTGTGGCGACACCGCGCTGGTGCAGTTGCCGAACGTGGCCGAGTTTTATCTGACATTTTTTGCGCTGCTGAAAATGGGCGTCGCGCCGGTTAACGCACTGTTCAGCCATAACAAGCTGGAGCTGCTGTCGTACGCCACGCAGATCGAACCGCGCTTACTGATCGCCTCGGCCGAACATTCGCTGTTCGGCAACGGTGATTTTCTGGATCGGCTACAGACGCAGGTTCCCCGCCTGCAAACGGTGGTGATGCTCGGCGACAGCCCGCTGGGGCACAGTCTGTCTGACTGGTTGCAACCGCGCGCATCAACCAACCAATATCAGCCTTCTGCGTCGGGGCAGGTGGCTTTCTTCCAGCTTTCTGGCGGCAGCACTGGCACGCCGAAGCTGATTCCCCGCACTCATGACGATTATTACTACAGTGTGCGTCGCAGCGTAGAAATTTGTGAGCTGACGCCACACACCCGCTACCTGTGCGCCTTGCCTGCGCCGCATAACTTCCCGTTAAGTTCACCCGGTTCGCTCGGCGTGTTTTACGCCGGTGGACGCGTCGTGCTGGCGCCGGATCCGGGGGCGATGACCTGCTTCCCGCTGATCGAACGCCATCAGATCGATATTACCTCGCTGGTGCCGCCCGCCGCCGCGCTGTGGATCCAGGCGGCCGAACAGTTTGGTGATGCACTGCGTAGCCTGAAAATCTTGCAGGTGGGCGGTGCGAAGCTGAGTGAAACCGTCGCACGCCGTATTCCGGCGGTGTTGGGCTGCCAGCTACAGCAGGTGCTCGGGATGGCGGAAGGGCTGGTGAACTACACCCGACTGGACGACAGCGACGAGCATACTTTCACGACGCAAGGCTATCCGATGAGTCCGGACGATGAAGTGAAAGTGCTGGATATCGATGGCAATCCGGTGCCGAGAGGCGAAGCGGGTCTGCTGGCAACGCGCGGCCCGTATACCTTCCGCGGCTATTACCGCAGCCCGGAACACAATGCCCGCGCCTTCGACAGTGAAGGTTTCTATCACTCGGGTGATGTGGTGCAGATGACTGAGGATGGCTATTTGCGCGTGGTCGGGCGGGAAAAAGATCAGATTAACCGAGGCGGTGAAAAGATTGCCGCGGAAGAGATCGAAAACCTGCTGCTCAAGCATGACGGTATTCTTCATGCCGCGCTGGTATCCATGCCCGATCCGATTATGGGCGAAAAGAGCTGCGCTTTTCTGGTGGTCAGCGATTCCTCGCTGAAAGCCATCACGTTAAGAAAATATCTTCGCAATCAGGGTATTGCTGAATTCAAACTGCCGGACCGCTTCGAGATGATCGACACCTTACCCGTTACGCCGGTCGGCAAGATTGATAAGAAATCACTCCGTCAGCGCATCCAGACCCAACTTAGCACTCAAAATAAATAAGGATTTTGTGATGGCAATCCCTTCTATTGCTTCTTATCCCCTGCCGCGCGCACAGGATTTCCCTGAGAACAAAGTTTCCTGGGCGTTTGAGCCTGAGCGCGCGGTGCTGCTGATTCACGACATGCAGGACTATTTCGTGAATTTCTATGGCGCGGACAGCCCGCTGGCGCAGCAGTTGATCGAGAACATTGTGGCGTTGCGAACCTACTGCAAAGCACAGGGGATCCCGGTGGTGTATACCGCGCAGCCGAACGAGCAAAGCGCGGCCGACCGGGCGCTGCTGAACGACATGTGGGGCGCAGGGCTGAACAATCATCCTGAAAAACAACGTGTCGTGAGTGCGCTGGCACCGGATGAGCACGACACGGTGCTGGTGAAGTGGCGCTACAGCGCATTCCACCGTTCACCGCTGGAACCGATGATGAAAGAGATGGGCAAAGATCAGCTGATTATCTGCGGCGTTTACGGGCATATCGGCTGCATGATTACTGCGACGGATGCCTTCATGCGCGACATCAAGCCGTTCATGGTCGGCGATGCAGTGGCGGATTTCTCACTTCAGGAACACCAGATGGCGCTGAAATATGTGGCAACGCGCGCTGGACGGGTGGTTAGCACGGCAGAACTCACAGGAGCAAAAATGGCTCAGGCACTGACGAAACAAGGACTGAGAGCGCATCTGCTGACCTTGATCGACGAAGAAGACGATCAGTTCGATGAAGATGAAAACCTGATCGACTACGGTTTGGATTCAGTGCGCATGATGTCGCTGCTGACCGAATGGCGTAATCAGGGCGTCACGCTGAGCTTTGTCGATCTGGCGCGTAACCCTAGCCTGAATGCCTGGTGGGCGCTGATCGAAAAACAGCAGGGAGCCGCATCATGAAGCCCTTGAGCGTTGCGCAGCGCGGGCTGTGGTTAGGTCATGCCCTGAACGATGATAAAGCGACGTTCAACACGGCAGAGTGCATCGCGTTTGATGGCAAGGTCGATATTGAAGCCATGCTGAGCGCGATCCGTCAGGCGGTCATGGAGTGCGAGTGCCTGTACTGCCAGTTTGTTGAGGTCGCGGGTGAACATGCCGACCAGCCGGAAATCGGCTTTGTAGCTTCACAACTGCCAGTGCCGATTGGCGTGCTGCCGATTATTGAACTGTTACCTGCGCCGATGAAGGATGAAGAGCAGGCGATACGCCAGTGGGCGCGCGAGGAAATCGCTCAGCCGCTGGATTTGTTGAACGGATTACCCTGCCGCTTTGCGCTGCTGTGTGGTGAAAAACGTGATTTTCTCTACAGTTGCGTTCACCACATTGCGCTGGACGGCTTTGGCACGACGATGCTGTTTCAACGCATCGCCCAGATCTATACCGCGCTGACGGCGGGGCAACCCGTGGCGGTGGCGGAATTCGGCCCGTTCAGCGAGGTGCTGGAAGAAGAACAGCAGTGTGATGCCAGCGGGCAGACGGCGCAGGCGCGTGATTTCTGGCTGGAAACGCTGAATGCGATGCCGGAACCGGCCAGTTTCAGCGAGAAGAAAGCACCGATTGCGGCGCGTTTTTTGCGCCAGAGCAGCGTGTTGCCGACGGATATTTGGCAGCCGCTGACGGCGCTGTGTGAAGGTAACAAAATCAGCTGGCCGGATCTGTTTCTGGCGATGCTGGCGACGCACCTCAAGCTGGTGTCTGGCAGCGACAGACTGACGTTCGGCATGATGGTGATGAACCGTATCGGCTCCGCCTCGCTGACGGTGCCGAGCATGCAGATGAATATCGTGCCGCTGTGCATTCAGGTAGATGAACAGGCGGACTTTGTCACATTGGCGAAGCAGGTTGCCCGTACCAAACGCACGCTGCGTCGTCATCAGCATTATCGTTATGAGCATTTACGGCGCGATCTGAACCGCGTTGGCGGTGAACAGCGGCTCTTCGGCCCGCTGATCAATATCATGCCGTTCGATCACCCGCTCAACTACGGATCGCTGTCGTCCAGCACGCTGAATCTCAGCGCCGGGCCGGTAGAAGATCTGACGATCGAGATCCATTTCAAACCCGATGGCACACCGGTATTGGATTTTGATGCCAACCCGGCTTGTTACAGCGCGGAAGCGCTTGCCAGCCTGCAAGAAACGCTGTTCACGCTGCTTCAACGCTGGCTGGCACAGCCGCAGCAAACCAGCGGCGAGCTGTTGGGAAACTGGCTGCGTGAGGAACGCGAACTGGCGCTGATCACCAGCCGCGAGCCAGAACCCTTTGTTGAACCGGTTCTGACGGCGATTGCCAAGCAGGCGCGCAAAAACCCGCATCATCCGGCGCTGACGCAGCGCGATCGACAGTACAGCTACCAGCAACTGCTGGATCTGAGCGGTCAGGCTGCCGCGGCGTTGCATGAGCATGGTGTTCAGCCCGGCGAGCGAATCGGCATTATGCTGAACCGCAGCCCGGAAACTATCATTTGCCTGCTGGCCGTGATGCAGTGCGGCGCGGTATATGTGCCGCTCGATCCTGAACAGCCGCACGAACGTCAGCAGCACATCATCCAGATTGCCGGGCTACGCACGATTGTGACGCAGGCGGATTACCAGCATCGGCTGGCGTCGGTCTTTTCCGGCGAGATCGTTCTGGCGGGGCATCTTCTGTCATCCAGCGCACAGGCTGCCGCGCTGCCGCCTGTGGAAGCGAGAGACGGGCAGATTGCCTATGTCATGTTCACCTCGGGATCGACTGGATTGCCGAAGGGCGTGGAGATCGGCGCCAGCGCGCTGGATCATTTCACTGCGGCAGCACATCAGCGCTACGGCCTGCGTGCAGCGGATCGCGTGCTGCAATTTGCTCCATTTAACTTTGATGCCAGCATTGAAGAAATTTTTGCCACGCTGACCAGCGGTGCAACGCTGGTGCTGCGTACCGATGAAATGTTGGAATCGATTCCGACCTTTGTCGAACAGGTAGAAGAACAGGCGATTACGCTGCTCGATCTGCCGACCGCATTCTGGAACGAATGGGTTGTGGGGCTGAAAACCGGCACGCTGACCATGCCTTCCGCACTGCGTGCCATCATCATCGGCGGTGAGGCGGTGTACCCCGAACAGCTGGCGCAGTGGCAACGCCATGCGCCGAACACGCTGCGCTTAATCAATACCTATGGCCCAACCGAAACCACGGTGGTGGCGACCAGCTGCGATCTGCAAACGCAGTCTGCCGATGTGGCTCAGCTTCCTATCGGTCTGCCGCTGGCGGGTGTCAACGCGCTGATTCTGGCGGTGGGCGATCGCCCTGCGGCAGAAGGGGAACTGGTGCTGCTGGGGCCAACGCTGGCGGCGGGTTACATCGGTACAGAACACACGGCGTTTACTCAGTTGGCGGTGGGCGATCAGGCGCTTCCGGCTTATCGCACCGGTGACAGAGTGCGGCTAGAGAAAGGACAGCTGCTGTACCTCGGGCGCATGGACAACGAGTTTAAAATCAGCGGCTACCGGATCCAGCCAGGCGAAGTTGAAGCCCATCTGCTGGCGCAGCCGGACGTTGATGAAGCCTGTGTGCAGGGCATTGTTTACCCCAACGGCGTGCGGCGACTGGTGGCATTTGTCGCCACGAAAGCGGGCGAGATTGATGCGCGTGCGCTGAAGCAGCGTCTGGGCAGCGTGTTGCCGCCAGCAATGATCCCGACCGATTATCGCGCCTTCCGCCAGCTGCCGAAAACTGGTTCCAACAAGGTCGATCGCAAGCGTCTATTAGCGGAATACCGCGACGAAGCACCGGCGCAGGCATTAGCCAACGAAACCGAGAACCGGGTCAGCGCTATCTGGCAGCAGATCCTCGGCGTGTCGGGGATCCAATCGCGGGATAACTTCTTCGAACTGGGTGGACAGTCGTTGCAGACCATCCAGATCGTTAACCGTCTGGCCGCCGAATTTTCCGTCAGCATCAAGGTGTCTGATGTGTTCGATCATCCCCAGCTCAGCGACTTCTGCCGCTATCTGGATGACAGGCTGTCACAGGATGAAAACAGCGTGGAAATGGTGTGGTAGGGAAAATGATGAACAAGGCACAACCTCTTCAGTTTGATTTCAGCGGCCAGACCGTCTGGGTCACCGGTGCGGCGAGCGGCATTGGCGAAAGCATTGCCCGCCAGTTTGTCGCGCTAGGCGCGAACGTGATCGGCTTCGACCGCGCATTCCGACATCAGGATCATCCGTTTACCTGCGTGACGCTGGATATCAGCGAGCCGGACAGCGTGGCGGCGGTCTGTCGCCAGCAGCTGGCGGAAACGGGACTCGACGTTCTGGTCAACGCCGCCGGGATTCTGCGTCTGGGTGACATCGACGCGCTGAGCGTGGACGACTGGCATCAGTGCATCAACGTCAACGCCTCCGGTGCGTTTTACCTGCTAAACGCACTGTTGCCGCATTTCAAGCAGCAGCGCCGTGGTGCGATTGTCTGCGTCGGCTCCAATGCCGCGCATGTTCCCCGTCTACAGATGGCGGCGTACTGCGCGTCAAAAGCGGCGCTCACCAGCCTGTCTCACTGTGCGGGTCTGGAACTGGCGCCTTACGGCGTGCGCTGCAATCTGGTGTCGCCGGGCTCGACGGATACGCCGATGCAGCGCGGCATGTGGCACAGCGCCGATGCCGAACAGCGCACTATCGCGGGCTTTCCTGACCAGTACAAACTGGGGATTCCGCTGGGCAAGATTGCTCAGCCGGAAGAGATCGCCAATACCGTGGTTTTTCTGGCTTCCGATCTGGCCAGCCACATCACCATGCAGGACGTGGTGGTGGATGGCGGGGCAACGCTGACGGCCTGATTTGCTGAGAGAGTGACAAGTCATGAAAGATATCGTAACGCTGTTAAAGCAGCTGGAACGGCAGGGCGTTCGTCTGGCGTTGAATGCACAGGGACAGCTGATTTCGCAGTCCAACAAAGACGCGATCACGGCAGACATTGGGCGCACGATTAAGGAAAACAAAGACGCCATTGTGCGCTGCCTGACGGCGCAGCAGGCGTTTGAGCACCCCATCACGCCGCAGAATGCGACGTCTGGCCCGCTGTCGTCATCGCAAAGCGGACTGTGGTTTATCGAACAGTACGAAGAGCAGTCACACCTCTACAATATGCCGGTCTATTTTCGCCTGACCGGCACGCTGGATGTGGCCGCGCTGGAGTTTGCCTTTGACGCGCTGGCGCAGCGCCATGCCAGCCTGCGCACCCGCTTTGTGGTCAATGAGCAAGGCAAGGGTGAACAGCGTATCGATGCCTATCAACCGTTTGTGATACAGCATGATGACTTCTCGCTGCTGCCAGAAGCTGAACGGGAAGCGAGCTTGCAACAGCAGGTAAAAGCGGAAATCAGCCGCCCGTTCGAGCTCACCGCAGGCGATCTCACCCGCGTGCGGCTGGTGAAGATGAGCGAACGGGTGCACGTGCTGATGATCACCCAGCACCATATTATTTCCGATGGCTGGTCGGTGAAGAATATGTTTGCGGACTTCAAACCGGCTTTTCTGGCCTGTCAAAACCGTCAACCTCATCCCGTCGAACCGACTCAGCTTAACTATATCGATTACGCACACTGGTTCAATTCTGCGTCATTTCTGGATTACCACAACGAATTCAAGCCGTTCTGGGTTGAGCGACTGACGGGGATCCCTGAGGTGCACAGCCTGCCGCTGGATAAACCCCGTCCGGCGCACCAGAATAGCGGCGGTGAGGTGATCTTCTCCGCGATCAACAACGATCTGTGGGATAAATTCAAACGCCTGTGCCAGCGCTACAATACGTCTAACTTCATTGGCCTGCATGCGGTGTTTTCCCTGATGCTGGCGCGCATCAGCGGTGAGAAAGATATCGTTATTGGTTCGCCGCTGGCCTACCGCGAGCGGCCGGATATCGAAGACGTCGTCGGCTTCTTCGTTAACACCATCGTGCTGCGCACCCAGTTGCAGGACAGCCAGCGCTTTGTCGATTACCTGCAATATTGCCGCGAGCAGGATCTGTCGGCTTTCGATCATCAACTTTACCGTTTTGAAGCGCTGAGCGAGGCGATCGGTTCCGATCGTACCACTGCGATCAACCCGATCTTCCAGGTGATGCTGGTGTATCAGGCCAAAGTGGATTTCAACGATCTGATCCCCGGCTGTGATGCAGCGGAAGAAACGTCGCCCGTGCTGCCTGCCAAGACCGATATTTCGGTCAAGGTGACGGAGTTGATGGGCGAGGTGCGACTGGACTGGCTATTTGCGACCGCGCTGTTTGAGCGCCAGACGATCCAGTATTACGCTGACCGCTTTATCCGGCTGATTGAGGCCGTGGTGGAGGCACCGGAAACCGACGTTTGGCATCTGCCGCTGATGGAAGCGGAGCGATTTGCCGCCGTGCTGGCAGAGAGTCAGCAACTGCCGCGTAGCTATTCGCAGCCGCAGCTGACGGTAACCGACGTGATTGAAGCCATCGCTCAGCGCGATCCCCAGCAGCTGGCGATCGCCTTTGATGGCGAACAGCGCACGGATACGCTGACGTACGCTGAACTGAACAGGCAGGCGAATCAGCTGGCGCACTGGCTGCACCGTCAGGGACTGGGTGAACAGTCGCTGGTTGGCGTGCTGGCTAAACGCGATCGCTATTTTGTCATTGCGCTGCTGGCCGTCTGGAAAGCGGGTGCCGCCTATGTGCCGCTGGATCCCGACTATCCACCAGAGCGACTGCGCCACATCATTACCGATGCCAATCTTGCCGTCATTCTCGGCGGCGATGGGCAACAGCTGGCACAGTGGCCTGCCGAACAGTGCATCGATCTGACCGATCCTACGGTTGCTGCACAGTGGTACGATCTGCCGGGCGATGAAGCGCCAGCCATTCCGCGCCACGCACAACAGCTGGCGCAGGTGATCTACACCTCGGGATCGACCGGTCAACCGAAAGGCGTCATGATCGAACACGGTTCGTTGATCAATCTGCTGGATGATCATCGCGATCGCATCGATTTCACGCCGCAAAGCACCATGTTCAACTGTATGTCGCTCTCGTTTGACGCCGGCAACATGACGACGCTGCTGCCGCTGAGCAGCGGTGGCACGCTGGCGTTTGGCGAGCCTAACGATCGGGCGATTATGCAGGCTGAACAGGCGGGCGCGACGCACCTGATCCTGCCGACGGCGCTGATGTCGATTCTCGATCCACAGCACGTTAATGGCATTCAGGCGATTGGCATGGGCGGTGAAGCCTGCCCGAACGCCGTGGTGGAAAACTGGGCCGATAGGGTCGCGCTGTACAACATGTACGGGCCGACGGAGTGTACCGTCACCGCGTTGAGCACCCGTCTGCGTAAAGGTCAGCCTGTCACCATCGGTAAACCTATCACCCATATTCAGGCGCTGATTCTGGACGCGGCCGGGCAACTGTGTCCGGCGGGCGTGCCGGGAGAGCTATGCCTTGCGGGGCTTGGGCTGGCGCGTGGCTACCTCAATCAGCCACAGATGACGGCCAGCCGCTTTGAACATATCACGCTGAGTGATGTGAATAATGTCGAACACGGCACGGCGACGCTGCGCATTTATCGCACGGGTGATAAGGCCAGACTGCTGAACAACGGCGACTATGAATACTGTGGCCGTATTGATGAGCAGATTAAGCTGCGCGGCTACCGCATTGAACCGGGGGAAATTGAGGCACAGCTGGCGGCGGTCTGTCCGTCGCTGAAGCAGGTTAAAGTCATCGTGGCACAGGTCGGGAACCGTCCGGCGCTGGTCGCCTATGGCACAGTGAAAGCCGACAGCAGCACGCCGGAACCTGCGGCCGTGCTGATTGATGTCGCGAAGCACCTGCCGGAATACATGGTGCCTTTCCGGCTGATTCTGCTGGAAGACATGCCGCTGACGCCGAATGGCAAACTCGATACGAAACAGCTGCCGCCAGTGCTTGAGGCCAATGAAGGAGACGGCGAAGCCGATAATCCTCTGGAAGCGGACGTACTGGCGATTTGGCGCAGCGTGCTGAATACGCCGCTGGGCGTTGAGGATGATTTCTTCCGCTTAGGCGGCGATTCCATTCTCAGTATTCAACTGACCACCCGTCTGCGCAGCGCGGGCTATATCTGCACGGTGAAAGACGTTTTCGAGGCGAAGAGCGTGCGGCGTCTGTGCCGCGTGCTGGCACAGAATACCCGCGACACAGGGATTGTCGCGGAGCAGGGCACGCTGGAAGGCGAATTTGCATTGCTGCCGATTCAGCGCTGGTTTATGGAACAGCCGATGGCGCGTCCTGAACACTGGAATCAGGCGGCGATGATTCAACTGCCGGACGTGGATACCGAATGCCTGACGACGATGTTGCAGGCGCTGATGGCGCAGCATGACGCGCTGCGTCTGGCCTGTGATGCTGATGGACAGCGCTATCTGACGGATGTGCCTTGCCCTACATTGCAGACGCTGGATTATCGCCAGCTCGGCGACGACGGCCTGCAACAGGTGTTTACCGCGTTGCAGAGTGAATTCGATCCCGCGCAGGGAAGAACGATGGCCGCCGCACTGGTGCGTCACCATCCGCAGGCGGACACGGCTGTGTTCCTCGCTTTCCACCATCTGGTGATTGATGCCGTGTCCTGGCGCATTCTGGTCGACGATTTGGAACGGCTGTACCTCGGTGAGCCGCTGCTGCCGAAAACGTCGAGCTATCGCCAGTGGGGCACGGCGCTGAATAACTATGCTACACAGCATGCGGAACAGCTGACGTACTGGCAGGCGCAGGAAGATGGCGTGGATCAGACGGCGCTGCTGGCGGCGAAAGATCCGCAGGGCCAGGCCAGCGCCGCGATTCTGACGCTGGATGCGGAAACCACAGGCCAACTGGTGAGTGAGGCCAACCGTGCCTTTAATACCGAAGTCAGCGATTTGCTGCTGGCAGCGCTGGCCCGCACGCTAAACGATCTCGGCTGGGGCGACAAAGCACGCATCATGCTGGAAGGACACGGCCGCGAAGCGATTGATCCGACGCTGGATGTCAGCCGCACGGTGGGGTGGTTTACCAGCACCTATCCGGTGCGTCTCCAAGATCGCTCCGACTGGGCTTCTCTGATTAAATCCAGCAAAGAACAGCTGCGTCAGGTGCCGGATAAAGGCGTCGGGTTTAACCCGCTGCGCTACCATCACCCGCAGGGCAATTCGCTGACGCTGTCGCCGATTGTGTTCAACTATCTCGGGCTGTCGGTTCAGGCGGCTGGCGTGTGGCGTCCGGTGGATGTCGCGCCGGGAAGCTGCGTCTCACTGGAGAATAAACCGGCGGAGGTTATCAGTCTTCACGGGGGAATTGCGGGCGGACGGCTGACAATGCGTCAGGTGGGTTGCCTCAACCAGCGTGACAGCGAACGCCTGATGGTGCGGCTGACGGAAAATCTGCGTGCGCTGACGGAAGCCTGTCTGGCCCAACTGAACCACGGCACCGCCTTTACCCCCAGTGACTTCCCGGCGGTGACGCTGAGCCAGACGCAACTCGACAGCCTGTCGCAGCGTTATGACATCGACACTCTGCTGCCGCTGTCATCGCTCCAGCAGTCGATGTTGTATCACCGCCTGCGCTGTCCGCAGGACGATGCTTACCATCTGCAAACGCCGATTCGCTATGCGCAGGCGCTGGATGTGGAAGGTTATCGTCAGGCATGGCAGCGTCAAATTCAGCGTTTCCCGGCGCTGCGTGCCGCGCTGGAAAGCGAGTGTGCCAGTGTGCAGGTGATTGTGACGCTGGCAGACCTGCCTTTCTACTATCAGGATGTGGCGCAGGAAGCCGATCCGCACGCGGTCATCGAGCGCTATCGCCAGCAGGATTTACGCACCGGATTTAACTTGTCGCAGCCGCCGCTGTTGCGCATTGCCTGTTTCCGTTTGGGTGAGCGTGACTATCGAGTGCTCCTGAGCTGTCATCACAGCGTGATTGATGGCTGGAGTGGCCCGCAGCTATTGGGCGCGGTGCATCGTGATTATCTGCTGCTGATGCGCGGCGAAACATCCGCGATTCAGTCGGATCGTGCTTATGTGGATCACGCGCTGCACGCCGTGGCGCAGCAGCCCGCTGTCGATACCTTCTGGCAGCAGCGGCAGCCGCTGCTGACGCAGACGAACGATGTAGCGATGCTGTTTGCGGCGGCGGGGAAACGCGCCGATCTCAGCCAGCATCTGACGCAGGTTGAACCGCAGGTCACTGGCGTGAGTCTGAATGAGCAGGATCAGGCGACGCTAATCGCCTTTGCCCGCGAGGTGGGCGTCACGCACAGTATTATTGCGCAATACGCCTGGCACCGGCTGCTGGCGCGCTCGACCGGCGATGCGGTCAGTATTGTCGGGAATGTGCTGTCGGGCAGGGAAAGTCCGGTGGAGGACGTGGCGAGCAGCGTGGGTCTGTACATCAACAGCCTGCCGTTGGCGCTGAGCTGGCAGCAGCCGGTATCGCTGCAACAGCATCTGGTGCAGTTGCAGAATGAGCTGATGGCGATGAATCAGCATGCTACGCAGTCGCTGATTGCGCTGACGGCCGGACGTCCGCGTCTGTTCAACAGCCTGTTTATTTATGAAAACTACCCCGTTAATGAAAACCGGCCAGACGCGAAAGCAGAACATAGCCAACGCGCTGATGAGCCGCATCGGTTATCTCCTGAATTTTCAGCCTCCTATGAAAAAGTCGAGATGCCGCTAAATCTGGTGGTGCGTGAACAGGCGGGCTGCATGCTGCTGCGCTTCGAGTTTGATGCCGATGTGCTGGACAGCGCGCAGGCGCGTCGCGTGCTGATGCGCTGGCATGACGAAGTGGTGGCGCTGGTGAATAGTTCACCACAGCAGCCAGCCGAGATTATCGGACATAGTAAGGCGACCGCCGCCGTGGCGGCACGCGGCACGACGCAGGAAACTGCGCTGGAGAATCACGCTGGTTCGCCTGATTCGCCGTCTGCCCAGTCGCTGTTGCGCGTGTGGGCGCAGACGCTGAAACTCAGTGAACCTAGCCTCAGTGAACACCGCCTCGGTGAATCCAGCCTCTGGTCGCAGACGCTGTGTGAAAGCGGTGTTGATTCGCTCCAGCGTATTGCGCTGGCACAGGCATTAAGCCGGACGTTAGCACAGCCGGTGAGCGTGGCGTTACTACAACGCTACCCGTCACCGCAGGCGCTGAGCGGGTATCTGGCACAATCGAGAGTTACCGCCAATGAGGAAACGCTGTCATGACAGGGAACGATGAAGCTGTAGGGAACCCGCTGGCGGATATCCAACAGCCCACGGCCTTCGGGCAGCGGGTGGGTGCCGCGCACGGTGAACAGCGGCACAGCAGTGAGTTGATTAAGCACTATCCCACGTCGCTGGTGAGCGCGGCGTGGAGCTGGCTGCTGTACAAATACAGCGGTGAAGAGCAGGTGTGTGCGGCGCTCGTCACGGCCGATCTTCCTGACAACGTAAGGCCGCTGATCGTGCATTTTTACCAGCGCGATCGCCTCGTCAGCGAGTGGATCGCTGCCGTGGGATCGTCGTGCGATCCGCAGTCTGCGCCAGAGATTCCGGCCGCAGATACCCAGCATGCGCTGTTTAGCAGCCTGCTGATCGTGGGGGAGATGGCATCGTTACCTGTGGCAGTACAAAAAGCGGCGCAAAACGTGGCGCTGATCGTACAGGTTCAGAACGATCGGGTCATTCTGACGGCACCTGATGGGCTGTTCGACAATCGGCAGCTACAGCGTATTACCCGCGATCTTACGCAGCTACTTGATGGCCTGCTGGCACCGCGCTGGGAGCGACTGGCACAGATTCGCCTCAGCCCGCAGGTGGTGCCGTTACCGCACAGGGCGACGACGCTCGAGCTGCATGATGAACTGCTGGCACGCCTCGCTCAGGAAGCGCGTCAGGATCGCGTGGCGATCGTCTTTCAGGAACGCGAAATTCGCTATCGGGAACTGCTGCAACGGGTGGCGCTGATTCAGCAGGCGCTGGTTGCACAGGGCGTGACGGCTGGTCAGCGCGTGGGGCTGCACCTTAGCCGCCAGCCTGACACCGTGGCGGCACTGTTGGCCTGTCTGTTTTCTCAGGTGACGTTTGTGCCGCTGGAGCCGGATTTTCCGGGGGAGCGTCTACAGGCGATTCAGCAGGAAGCGGCGCTGGCAGCGGTCTTGCAGGACGGTTATACCGGCGGCTCGCTGGCGTTTGACTGCCCGATACTGAACCTCTGCGATTTGCCGTATGCCGCCAGCGATTCCACGGCGAGCGTACAGCTGGCGCGGGACGGTGGACCGGAAACGGCGGCCTACATGATGTTTACCTCCGGTTCGACGGGGAAACCAAAAGGCGTGGTGATTGGTCAACGGGCGCTGCAAACCTTTATTCATGCCAGCGTCGATCGGCTGGCCTTAACGGATAAAGCCAACTGGCTGCTGATTACCACGCTGGCGTTTGATATCTCCATGCTGGAAGTGTTTGCGCCGCTATGGGTTGGCGGCGTGCAGCATCTGACCACGCATGAGGAATACAAAGATCCGCAGGCGGTCGCGGTGTACTTGCAGACTCGACCGGAAATCAATGTCTTGCAGGCCACACCTGCGTTTTGGCGCATGATGTTCAAGGCGGGCTGGCAGGGTAAACCCGACTTGGTCGCGCTGTGCGGCGGTGAAGCGCTGGATCTGCGACTGGCGCAGCGTCTGGTCAGCCGTTGCAGGACGCTGTGGAACTGCTATGGGCCAACCGAAGCGACAATTTGGTCGCAGATGGCGCAGATTGATGGCGCGGCGTTGGAGAATCAGCACACGGTCGCGCTGGGCAACACGCTGTCGGGTTATCAGCATCTGGTGATCGATGACGATCGTCATCCGCTGGCGGAAGGGATGGTCGGCGAACTGTGCATTCTCGGTGATGCGCTGAGCAGCGGATACTGGCAGCGTGACGATCTGACGCAGGATCGTTTTATTCAGCAGGTAGAATCCGGGCAGCGAATGTACCGCACCGGCGATAAAGTCAGGCTGCTGGCGGACGATAGTTATCAGTATCTGGGGCGTTTCGACGATCAGGTAAAATTACGGGGATTTCGCATCGAGTTAGGGGAAATCGAGGCGCAATTGAAGCGGATCGAGCAAGTGCAGGATGCGGCCGTCAAACTTCAGGGTGAGGGAGATGAGGCGGTACTGGTCGGTTACGTGGAATATAAACCCGGCTCGGAGATGACCAAGCTGGCGCTGCGCAAACAGCTGCATCAGTTCTTACCAGCATACATGGTGCCGGGACGCATTGTGGTGCTCGACAAGCTGCCCAAAACCGGCAGCGGTAAGGTCGATCGCAAGCGTTTGACGGACGTCTGATAGCCTCTGGGGCAGCGGTGCAGCCATTTCACCGCGATGAGCAGTATCCTCGTCACATTCTATGCGAATGCGGAGACGGTTTCGTGCGCCACAATACTGCTATTTTCATGCTACCCCGTAGCACGCGCCCGCACAGGGCGGCTCAGTTGCCGTCGCCCTGTGAACCCTGGCTTCCGGCTAAATTATGTCGCTGCGCGATACCTTCGTCGGTATCAGGTTTAACGGACCGCTTGCGACACGTTCCATACGTGGCGCAAGCTTTCGCCGCGTCCATGCGGCTCATCCTAAACCTGTTCCCGCCTCAGCATAATTTCTTACGCCGGGTAACGGTCAACCCCAGTTTCGCCGCTATATTATTTGTATATAAAACAGCACGATGATAGGGGGGCTTACTGGTGCTCCTGATTCGCGTCATCGCCAAACGTGATCGCACGTCCACGCGCATCCATTTGTGCTTTATCGCGGCTAAAGCCCATTTTGGCGCGAACGCCGCCCAGCATGCCGCTGCGTTGATAGATTTCGTTCGCACGATCGTGGTTGTACTGGCTATCAGGGCTGATTTCCAACGCGCGGTCGATCCACACTTTGGCCAGATAGCTATTCTGGGCGACGCCCGCGCCGTTACGGAAAGCATACGAGTAATAACCTGCCGCATAGTCGCGGTTATCATCATCATCGTCGTTCCATAATTCGGGCAGGACGACATCCACACAGACAGTCTGATCTTCCGCAATGTTGCTAAACAGCAGCAGCGTGCTGAGTTCTCTGGCTGCTCGCGTCCACACCGTTTTCCCCACATTCGGGTGACGCAGTACGCTGAACATCAGTTCGCGCACGCGCTGGTATTGCTCTGGCGACAGCGTTTCATTATCTCTGGTCAGGCAATAGGCAATGTTGTACTGGCAAATCTCGTTGCCTGCATCCGCTGCCCGTTCCTGCCAGTAGCTTGATTTTTCCTGATCTTCGTAAGGTGAAGGATCGCGGCCGTTACGGCGGGAAAGATGACCGGAATAGAGATCCGACAGCGCGGCCATTGAGGAAGCTTCGCCCCAGTTGGCGGCTTCGTGCAGCAGGAATACGCCCGCTTCTTCAGAAACGAACTCGAACAGGTTTGTGGCCGCTTGACCAAAGTTGGTATCTGATTTCATTACGCGGCAACGGGCAAGCAGCGCATCGCTATCAAATTGGCCTTTTGAGATACCGTAGAAACCAAATTTACTGGCGAGCGCCGCAATGGTGGTTTCATAGTGCGTGTCGCCCCAGTATTGGCTGCGTTCAAGCCATTTCGGCATTAGGCCAAAAGTATCTTCGATGTGGGCGAAATCCAGACAGCTGATTAATGTGCTGAAGGCATCGCTTTCGGGATCGGATTCTGGCGGATCAACCTGCCACGCTTCCACCATCAGATCGTAGGCCAGTTGCATATCCGCTATATTCCAGCGAATGCCGTTTTCATCCTCAATGCGTGCATAGTGGCTGAGGAACCAGGCGTACTGGCGTAAAACGCGCGCGCGGGTTTCTGGAAAGAGTTCCAGACTAAGCAGCCAGTCGAACGTTTCCCGACAGTACGTGATGCTTTCGGTATCGCCCATGTCTGGAATAAGTCCAGCATAGCCAAGGTAGTCCCAACACTGCGTCACACGCAGGCTGTTACGTTCCTGCTCTGTCAGCACTTCACACAGTGGTCCATCAATAAATTGTGTCATGACCTCATGGCTGCCGCCCCAGCGTGGGTACAGGAAGTAAACGCACTCTTTGCGCACTTCTACGTCCTGTGGACGAACGGCTAAGGTGGCACGCAGCCAGTAGTGCATAGGCTCTTCCCATTCGTGTTCCTCTCTGGCCGGCAGTGAAGCGGGCAGAGCAACAGGAAGCTCAACAAGTTCTTGTGCACCTTCATTACGCAGGTGCTGTAGACCGGCTTCCCAAAGCTCGGGTTCAATCTGCGCCTGACGCTGTGCGTAGGTCAGTGGCTCACCGCCTTGTAGTAAGACGCCGAGCCACTGTGGTTCCCCTAAATAGCAGGTCAAACGAAACAGGCGTGAAAAGGTCAGAGCAGGCCGCTGATGTAAAGCACTGGCGCGCAGGTATGCCGCGACGCCCAGATCGCGAGCCAGCTCCGCTCCTATCCAGCGATCGTTTTCGACATATTCTCCGCTACTTGAGGTGCGAATCCGCGCAGCGGCGTTCTCCCAATATTGCCCTGTCAGATAAGTGGCGTGATAGCTCTCAGGGCGTGCGGCAACCCACGCCTGCAAGTGCGGCAGGGTATCGGCATCAGATACCGCTGGGTCAAAGAGCGAATTGACGTGCCAGAGATAGGTATAAGGCAGGTTTGGGCCGTCCAGCCAAACCTGATGTTCTTGCTCCAGCAGGGTATCAAGTACATCGAATTGATGCGTCGCGAACATCTCGCGCAGCTGCGCGCGGCGCTTCACCAATGCGGTGAGTGATTCAGAAATTAATGTCATAGCGTAAATTCTTAGCCTGTTGTTGAGTCATAATGCCGACACACGGTGCTTCATCAGCAACATGTGCAGGCAGGATTTCGGGGGTGACTGTGTTGTATCTACTTGATAATGATTACAGTTATACCAACAAACCGGTTTTCAGACATCGATATTTACATAAATGTAAATAACCGTTTAAAAGTGTGTGAATGAGGGCGGGGGAAGCGGAGACGGCAGGACGTTGCTGGTTTAGATCGTTGCCTGAAAGTCGACTCTGGATGGACAAATGCCAAAATTTTTAAACTGCCGCGCTAACGCCATACTTTGGTATTCAATACTTCCACATTGATGAGGCATAAATAAAATTGTCATAAAACCATGATAGTCTATCAATATTATCGAATTTACATGCTAATAATTTATCTTCTAATTATATTCTCAGTAGTGAATATCCATCCCAATCGTATTTCCTCTCTGTACTTCCTCATTGCGTAGTAGATATGTATCGAATTAAATAACCAAAAATAACTATTTTTTTAGTTTTTTAACATGAATAACGATGTGTATTGTAATTAACGTCCTGTTTCTAATGTTTTCTTCTCGTTTAAAATTGATGCTATTTCAATAAGGTAGGCGAAATTAAAAAATAAACAAAAAATTTCCACCCCTATTGAAGAGTTGTCTTCAACGAATAGAATCGAGCTGTTGGTCTATTTAATTGAAATAAATATAGCGTGTGGTCTTTTGATTGTTGCACTTGGTTTACTAGGGAAAGTATACCCCCAACTCTATGGTACATAGGAGATAACCATGTCTATCATTTTATCTAATCATACCCCAACGGATTCCTATAAGGGATGCACGCCGGGTTCACGCCGCAGTGCGCTCCGTGAATTATTACAGCAGCAAAAAGGTATTCGTGTGATGGAGGCTCACAGTCCGCTTTCTGCTTTATTAATCGAACAAGCCGCTTATGAAGATGGCGATATTCATTATCAATTTGATGCATTTTGGTCGAGTTCACTCACGGATTCGACTCTGCGGGGGAAACCCGATACCGAGCTGGTGGATATCAGCCACCGTTTCCATGCCATTACGGAAATATTTGATGTTACCACCCGGCCGTTAATTTTTGACGGCGATACCGGCGGACAAACGGAGCATTTGGCCCACCGCATCCGGGCTGCCGAAAATCTGGGTATTTCCGCCATGATTATCGAAGATAAAACGGGCCTGAAGAAGAACTCTTTATTTGGTAACGATGTAAAGCAAACGCAGGCTTCTATAGAGGATTTTTGCGAAAAAATTACGACGGCCAAAAAGGCACAGCTGACACCTGAGTTTATGCTGATCGCGCGTATTGAGAGCCTGATTCTGGACGTCGGTATGGAGGATGCGCTAAACCGTGCCCTGCATTATGCTGATGCCGGTGCCGATGGCATTATGATCCACAGTCGGCATAAGAACCCTTCTGAGATTTTAACGTTCGCCAGACAATTCCGCGATCATTACCCCCATTTACCGTTGGTTTGTGTTCCAACCAGTTTTAACGATATTACTTTCGATCAGCTGATTGATGGTGGATTCAATATCGTTATTTACGCCAACCATATGTTACGTGCGGCTTATCCTGCCATGAAATCCATTCTGCCAGAAATCCTCAAGCATGGTCGAACGCTGGAAGTTGAGGATAAATGCATGTCGATAAAAGACATTCTGGATCTTATACCCGGTACGCGATAACGCGCTATATTAGGGTGTCAGTATAATTATTTTATAACGCTATTATTTAGCGCTGTAGGCTTATTTCTGTTGTTGAGGGAAAGCCATTATATTGCCCCTAGTTATCCGCACCACATAATGAAAAAGCCAAGGCGTTATCATCGCTATTAAATATAGCGTGATGCGAAGGGGAGGTTTATTGTGATTGACCCGAATAAGCTTATCGAGTTTCTTGTTCAACGTGGCGTGCATTTCTTCAGTGGCGTCCCTGATTCATTATTAAAAGCATTTTGTCTGGCGATTGGAAGTAATAATAGTGGGCTTGCACACCGTATCGCGAGTAATGAAGGTTGCGCGGTGGGCATGGCGATGGGGCATTATCTGTCGACGCGAACGCTGCCCGTGGTCTATATGCAAAACTCGGGATTGGGCAATGCGATCAATCCCCTCTGCTCTCTGGCTACGCCGGATGTTTATGGCATTCCGCTGTTACTCATTATTGGCTGGCGTGGCGAAGTCGATGAGAGCGGTAAGCAACTGCACGATGAGCCGCAGCATGTTATGCAGGGGCGAGTCACGTTGCCTCAGCTCAATGTGCTAGATATTCCGCATATCGTGCTGGATAGCCATAACAGGCCGCCGTGGGATGATATTCAGGCGTTGCTCCAGCGTGCGCATGATGAACACCGTCCTGTGGCGCTGGTGGTGAGAAAAAATACCTTTTCCTCGCCAGAAGCCCCCGTCAACCCAACGGCTGAGACGACGCTGATGCGGCGAGAAGCCATCGTCGCGGCCTGCCTGAACGTACTGCCATCTCATCTCCCTATCGTCAGCACCACGGGCATGTTGTCCCGTGAACTCTATGAACTGCGCGAACAGCGCGGGGAAGGGCATCAGCGAGATTTTCTGACTGTCGGTGGAATGGGCCTGGCCAGCCAGATCGCACTGGGCCTGTGTGATGCGCAGCCGCAGCGGAAAGTCGTGTGTCTGGATGGCGATGGGGCATTGCTGATGCACATGGGCGGACTGACGAACACCGCCCAGGCAAGCAACCTGATACACATCGTCATCAACAACGGTGCCCATGACTCTGTGGGAGGGCAGCCCACGGCGGCGTCCCGCTTACCGCTGGCACCTATCGCTGCCGCCAGCGGTTATGGCGCGACCTACTACGCCGAGACAGAAGAGGCCTTACAGGCTGCGCTGCAACAGGCGTTGCAGGCACAACGTAGTCAATTCATTGAGGTGCAATGCCGCGTGGGTCATCGCAGCGATCTGGGGCGGCCAGCGACCTCTCCCGCGCAAAACCGCGATGCATTTATGCAGTTTCTTAATACACCTCCTCAGATCTCTTGATGAGCGGCAATACCTGAGTATTGCCCACCCCTTAGCGACAAGGATTGCCGATATGACTCATTCTGTTTCTTTAGTTGGTGTTGGTGTATTAGGAAAAGCGATCTCGCTCAGACTATTACAGCGGCATTTTTCGCTTAGCGTGTTCAACCGGACTCACCGCAAAGCGAACGAGATGGCTGCCGAAGGTGCTCAAGCCGTCCCCGAACTGCACCAGCTGTTCACGCAGGAAAAACAAATTGTGCTCATCTGCCTGAAGGATGCGGAGGCGATACGTGACGTTTTTCAGTCTGAAGAGGTCATACAGAAGCTGACCCGCTATCGTCCTGTGTTGCTCAATATCAGCACGATAGGGCCGGAAGAGAGCCGCTGGATGGAGGCCTTTTTTCACCAGCATGGCGCGCATTATGTGGAATGTCCGGTGTCGGGCGGGCCGGAGGGCGCGCGGCAGGGCAAGCTTGCTGCCTGGGTCGGGCCTTATGCGGATGACGTTGCCAGCGCGGTTAACGACGTCATCACCAGCCTGTCGGATCATTACGTGCTGATGGCGAGTAACCACAGCGCACAGACCATGAAGGTGATTAATAACTATTGCGAGGCGGTGCATCTGCTGGTGGCGGCGGAAGCGCTATTGCTGGCGGAAGCCCACGACATTGCCCCGGAGGTGCTGGCAAACGCGCTGACGCTGGGGCGCGGACGCTCGACCTATATGGAAGTGATGCTGGATCGCTATCTGAACCCGCGTGAAGCCGTGTCTGTCCCGTTATCCATTCGCCTGAAAGATCTCGATCTGGCACAGACGCTTTTCCAGCGCTCGACGATTCAAAGCGAGTTCTTCGATACGGCGCGACAGTGCTATCAAAACACGGCGGATCTTTCGGCCGAGCCTCAGGATCAAACGGCCTGCTTTGCTTATCTCTCACGGACTTTGCCAGCGGGGAGGGACTAGATGTCAGAGCTAACACAGCGACAACGCTGGATGTCTATTCTCGCTCACAGCGATCCTTCCGCGCTGGAAGCGCACTGGGACACGCTGCATTTTCCAACGGACTACCAGCTCTTACGCCCGACGCAGATCGGTTTGATCCAGCTGCAAGGGAGAATGGAGGTCGATGGCCCGCGCTTTATTGTGGGTGACATGACGGTGACCCGCGCGGCGGTGCAACTGGAAGATGGAACGTGCGGCTACAGCTATATCGCGGGCAGAAACAAGCCGCATGCCGAGCTGTGCGCCTGGATCGATGCACTCCTGCAAACCCGCTCCTATTTCCATGAAATATGGGAACGCATCATCACACCGTTAGCAGACCAGCAGCGTGCGCGTCGTGAACAGCAACAGCATGACGTCGCGGCCAGCCGAGTGAATTTCTTTACTTTGGTCAGGGGGGAATGATTTGTCATGACAACGATGACGGGCTTCGCCCACCCCGTATTTGGTACACAGCTCTGCTTTCGCAAAATCGTGAAGGCCATGAGCGAGCCGGGTTCTCTGGTCACGGTTCCGAATGTCTCTGGTCTGGAATCGATGTCGTCCGCCACGGCGGCCACGCTGCTTACGCTGACCAGCCACACCACGCCGCTGTTTATCGATCCCAAAATCGGTAACCCGCTGCTGCTGCGCACGCTTTGCCTGCATACGAACGTGCCGATCGCCACGACGCTCGACGGTGCTGACTTTGTGCTGTTGAGCGGCAACCGTTTTTCTTATGACCTGATGGCGCTTTCCTGCGGCAGCGAAGTCGAACCAGAAAAATCCACCACCGTTATTGTCGAAGTGGAAGGGATGCATGACGGGCCTTGCCTGAAACTGACCGGGCCGGGTATCAAGACACATCGCATTATCTCTCCCCGTCTGCCCGTTAGCGTCAGGGACTACCTGTGCAACCGCCCCCATGCCTTCCCGACAGGACTGGATTTTCTCTTTACGTCTGGGAAAAAGCTCTTTGCGATCCCCAGAAGTACCCACGTGGAGGAATGCTAATGTATGTTGCCGTCAAAGGTGGGGAAAAGGCCATTGAGGCCGCCCACCAGCTACAAGCCTGCCGCCGCCGCGGGTGCACGGATGTACCAGAATTAGACTGTTCACAAATAGAACAGCAGCTTAACTTAGCCGTCGATCGCGTCATGACCGAAGGCAATATTTACGACCGCCAACTCGCCGCGCTCGCCATTAAACAGGCCAGCGGCGATCTGGTGGAGAGTATCTTTCTCTTACGAGCCTACCGTTCCACGCTGCCACGCTGGGGAATCAGTCAGCCGCTTAATACGCCGGATATGCGTCTTGAACGCCGTGTGTCGGCCATTTTCAAAGATTTACCGGGCGGGCAACTACTCGGCCCGACCTATGACTATACCCACCGCCTGCTGGATTTCTCGCTGCTGGCCAACGGTGAGGATCCTGTCGCACCACAACCTGACGCCGTTGATGAGGATGACGCGATGCGTGAACACATTCCTCACGCGTTTCAGTTCCTTTCCCAGCAGGGCTTCGCGCCTGAACGAGACAACGGTGACGATCGCGATCCGCCAGATATCACGATGGATCCACCGAGCTACCCCGGCACGCGGGCATCGCGTCTCCAGCAGCTGTTTCGCGGTGACGAAGGGTTTCTTCTCTCGCTCGGGTATTCCACCCAGCGCGGCTATGGCCGCAACCATCCGTTTGTCGGAGAGATCCGCACGGGCTATATCACGGTGAGCATCGTCGCCGAAGAGGTGGGCTTTGCCATCGATATTGGCGAGATCTTGCTAACCGAATGCGAAACCGTGAACGGCTTTGTGAAACCCGATAATGATGCGCCGCACTTTACCCGTGGCTACGGGCTGGCATTTGGCCGCTCAGAACGCAAGGCCATCACGGTGGCATTAGCCGATCGCGCCCTTCAGGCCGCCGATTATCAAGAGGAAATTCGCGGTCCGGCTCAGGATGAGGAGTTTGTTCTTTCTCATGCTGACAATGTGGAAGCGGCGGGATTTGTCTCGCATCTCAAGCTGCCGCATTACGTCGATTTCCAGTCAGAGCTGGAGCTATTAAAACGACTACGTGAGGAATACCTCGCGTCTGTGCCAAGGAGTAACGCGTAATGGGCCAGACAACGATCTTCCGCCAGAAAGACAGCCAGCCAGAAACGGAATGTAGCGGTTCAGATACGGAATACAACTATGGCTATCTGGATGAAAGCACGAAGGGGATGATACGGCGTGCGATCCTGAAAGCGATCGCCATTCCTGGGCATCAGGTGCCGTTTGGCAGCCGGGAAATGCCCATGCCTTATGGCTGGGGCACCGGCGGTATTCAAATCACCGCCAGCATTATCGGGCCGGACGATACGCTTAAAGTGATCGATCAGGGATCTGACGATACGACCAATGCGGTGTCGATCCGCGCCTTTTTCCGCAAGGTAGCACAGGTATCAACCACGGAAAAAACCAGTGAAGCGACGCTGATCCAAACGCGGCATCGCATTCCTGAAACGCCGCTTAAAGAGGATCAGATCCTGATCTTTCAGGTGCCGATCCCTGAGCCGCTGCGCTTTATTGAACCGCGCGAAACCGAGACGTGCAAAATGCATGCGCTGGAAGAATACGGCGTGATGCAGGTGAAACTCTATGAAGACATCGCGCGTTTTGGGCACATCGCCACGACTTACGCCTATCCGGTGAAGGTGAATCATCGCTACGTGATGGATCCGTCCCCCATCCCGAAATTCGACAACCCGAAGATGGACATGATGCCTGCGCTGCAACTCTTTGGTGCCGGGCGTGAGAAGCGGGTCTATGCCGTTCCGCCCTATACCTCGGTAGAAAGCCTCGATTTTGACGATCATCCTTTCACAATACAGCAGTGGGACAAGCCGTGTGAGCTGTGTGGCGCGCGCGACAGCTTCCTTGATGAAGTGGTGATGGACGATGACGGCACGCGCATGTTCGTCTGTTCTGACACCGACTATTGCCAGCAGCGCCAAAGCCAGGGAGGAGAACCGTCATGACGACAGGACATCACGCATCCGACAGCCCGCTGCTCGATGTGCGACACCTCACGCACCTGTATGCACCGGAAAAAGGCTTCCGAGACGTGTCGTTTCAGCTGTGGCCGGGGGAGGTTTTAGGGATTGTTGGCGAGTCGGGCTCAGGGAAGACCACGCTGCTGAACGCGATCTCCGCACGGTTGGCACCGCAGGAAGGTGAGGTTATCTACCGCAACGCCGAGCAGCAGGCGCTCTCGATCTATGACATCAGTGAACGGCAGCGGCGCGCGCTGGTGCGTACCGAGTGGGGGATTGTCTGGCAGCATCCGCTGGCGGGATTACGTCCCACGGTGTCTGCGGGCGGCAATATCGGCGAGCGGCTCATGGCAATCGGCAATCGGCACTACGGCGATATCCGCAGCAAGGCGGCGCAGTGGATGGAAAACGTCGAGCTGCCCGAAAACCGTCTGGATGATTTGCCGACCACGTTTTCCGGCGGGATGCAGCAACGCCTCCAGATCGCACGCAATCTGGTGACGGCACCGCGGCTGATCTTTATGGATGAACCCACCGGCGGATTAGATGTATCGGTGCAGGCGCGGTTGCTCGATCTGCTCAGAACGCTGGTTGTGGAGATGCAGCTTTCCGTCGTCATCGTGACGCACGATCTCGGCGTCGCCCGCCTGCTGTCGCACCGTCTGCTGGTGATGCAGCGTGGGCGGGTCGTTGAGCAGGGATTGACGGACAGGGTGCTGGACGATCCGAGCCACCCTTACACCCAGCTGCTCGTTTCTTCCATTCTGTAAATCCAGACAAAAGGACGCTTGATGGATACGCAATTACGCATCGAGAACGTTGATAAAACGTTCGTGTTATATAACCAGCAGGGCACACGGTTGCCGGTTTTCCATGACGTCAGCCTGTCCGTGAAAGGCGGTGAGTGTGTGGCGTTGCACGGGCATTCAGGAAGTGGAAAATCCACGCTGCTGCGTTCTCTGTACGGCAACTATCAGCCTGACGGCGGGCATATTTGGGTACGCCATCGTGAACGCTGGGTCGATATCGTCAACGCGGACGCCCGTCATGTGCTGGAAATCCGCCGTGAAACCGTGGGCTGGGTCAGCCAGTTTCTGCGCGTCATCCCGCGTATTAGCACGCTGAACGTGGTCATCCAGCCGTTGCTGGAACGCGGCATGTCGCGTCAGGAAAGCGAGATTCGCGCCGGTGAACTGCTGACGCATCTGAACGTCCCTGAACGGCTTTGGTCGCTCGCTCCCGCTACCTTTTCCGGCGGTGAACAGCAGCGCATCAATATTGCTCGCGGGTTTATTGGTGATTACCCGATTCTGCTGTTAGACGAACCGACGGCCTCGCTGGATGCTAAAAACCGACTGGCTGTCACACAGCTCATTAACAATGCGAAAGACAAAGGGTGTGCCATCGTCGGGATCTTTCATGATGATGAAGTGCGTCAGGAGGTGGCCGATAGCCTCTACACGATGTCAGTGAACGCGATGTCGATGAACACGCTGCCGATCGCTTCCAACGCTCAGGAGACCGCAAATGATCATTAATAACGTCAATATGGTGCTCTCACGGGAAATCATTCATGGCTCACTGGAAGTGCGCAACGGCGTGATTCACCACATCAGCGACAGGCCCAGCCGTCACCCCGGTGCGCTGGATGGCGAACAGGCCTGGCTCCTGCCGGGGCTTGTCGAGCTACATACGGATAATCTCGATAAGTGTTTCACGCCACGCCCCGGCGTTAACTGGCCTGCTGAAGCGGCGATGCGCAATCACGACGCGTTGATTATCGCCAGCGGGATCACCACCGTGCTGGATGCCGTCGCGGTGGGGGATGTGCGCGATGGCGGGCATCGGCTTGAGAACCTGCGGCGCATGACGGATGCGGTCTTGCACAGCCAGCAGCACGGCACCAATCGGGCGGATCATCATTTGCACCTGCGCTGCGAGCTGCCACATCAGGATACATTCCCCCTCTTTGAGCAACTGGCGGATATTCCGCTGGTCGCGCTCGCGTCATTGATGGATCACTCTCCGGGGCAGCGGCAATTTTCCTCTCAGGAGAAATATCATCAGTATTACAAAGGCAAGTATCACCTGAATGATGAACAGATGGCCGCGTTTGAGGAGGAGCAACTGGCGGGTTCACGCCGCTGGTCGCAGCCTAACCGCGAGGCCATTGTCCGGCTTTGTCACGATAGAGGCATCACGCTGGCCAGCCATGACGATGCGACGCCGGAACATATCAGCGAAGCCCATCAGCATCGTGTCGCTATTGCCGAATTCCCTACCACCGAGATTGCGGCGCAGCAGGCGAACGGCGTTGGCATGAACGTACTCATGGGCGCACCGAATGTCATCTGCGGTGGCTCGCATTCTGGCAATGTGTCGGCACATCATCTGGCGACGCTTGGCGTGCTTCACATCCTGTCTTCGGACTATTATCCAGCCAGCCTGCTGGAGGCGGCGTTTATGATCGCAGAGGATGAGCGCAATGATTACGACTTGCCGCGAGCGATGGCGCTGGTCAGCCACAACCCCGCTCAGGCGCTGCAATTTGACGATCGCGGCTGCATTGAAGAAGGGCGGCGAGCCGACCTGCTGCTCGTCAAACGGCACGCGCCACAAATGAAGCTGCTGCGCGTGTGGCGTCAGGGCGTCCGGGTATTCTGATCATGACGAAACTCATCTACCTCATTGGCCCTTCCGGCGCAGGCAAAGACAGCCTGCTGCGGGCGATTCGTCAGCTATCGCCGCCACGCCTGCTGGTGGCGCATCGGTACATTACTCGTCCCGCTGAAATACAAGGAGAGAATCACATTGCGCTGACCCCGGAGGAGTTCGTGAACCGTCAGCAGCTTGGCCTCTTCGCGCTCCATTGGCAGGCGCATCAGTGCCACTATGGCATCGGGATAGAGATTGATGACTGGCTACAGCGGGGGAATGACGTCATCGTGAATGGCTCGCGGGCTTACCTGACTCAGGCGCGTGAACGTTATGGCAACACGCTGTTTCCGATATGCCTGACTGTCTCTGAATCGGCACTGCGAGAGCGGCTACGCGCCAGAGGGCGGGAGAGCGAACAGCAAATTGCCACGCGTTTGCAACGTGCCGAAGAAGAGCAAAGCCGCTTGGCAAACGACTGTGTTTTGTTGAATAACGACGGCGATCTGCAACGCACCTTATCCACCTTTCGGTCGCTGCTGCCGTTCGACAGCGCCTGTAAGACGCGCAGCGAACGATAGACTGAGTGGCAAACGCACCGGAGAGCAGGAGAAAACCGATGGCAGCAAATAGTGACGGGATCGTTTTTCACTTTCTGGGAACCGGCGGCGCACAGCAGGTTCCCGCCTTTGGCTGTGAATGTGAGATTTGCCAGCAGGCGCAACGCGATGAAAAAAAACGGCGTCGTGCCTGCTGTGCGGCCATCACAACACAAGACCGGATCATCCTGATTGATGCCGGATTACCCGAGCTAGCGCCATATCTGCTTCCCTATCCGACTCGGTATATTTTGCTGACCCACTATCACATGGATCACGTTCAGGGATTATTTCCCCTACGCTGGGGTTACGGCGATCCCATTCCTGTTTTTGGGCCACCGGATGAAGCGGGCTGCGACGATCTCTTTAAACACCCAGGCATTCTGCATTTTCAGCCGCCTCTGGTGCCTTTCCAGCCCTTCGAACTGGACGGCATAAGCATCACACCCGTTCCCTTAATCCATTCCAAATTAACCTACGGTTACCTCATCCAGACGCCGACGTATACGCTGGCCTACCTGACCGACACCATCGGCCTGCCGCCTGAAACCGTTCAGTTTCTTGCATCACATTCGCTGGACTATGCGGTGGTCGATTGCAGCCACCCTCCCCAGACGACGCCACCGCGAAACCACAATGACGTCACCCGTGCGCTGGAAATCTTCACTCAACTAAACCCCAAACAACTGTACCTGACCCACATCGGCCACGAACTGGATCGCTGGCTCCAAACGCAGACGCTGCTGCCTGAGAACGTCCATGCGGCGTATGACGGGCTGGTGTTGGGGTTGTAGGGATCGTCGGCGAGCGGCGAAATAACGTATTGAATGACTCAGTGACCGTGAACAGTCAATCTTACCAACCGGGTAACAATAGGACGGACAATTAGTATGCAAACAAAAGCGGCTGGCATGGCAACCTGATAGGCATTCATCACATTTTCCATGTAATGTGGCCCCATTCCAAATTCGGCCAGAATGATGACCAGACACATCAGAAATGCCATGATGGTCGCCATATAAAGAGCAAATACGTAGGGTGACGTGTGCTTAGGGAAGCGGAATCGCGGGGTATTTTTAGCAACAGCATTAGTCATCAAGTTATCCTGGTTAACAATGGTTAGTGAAACGGTTGCTAACCTATCAAGCTAACTAGGATGGTAGTAGAGCAGCTATGCTTTAATCATTATTAAATAAAAGTAACGAATCAAGCGTTGGGGATAATATGGATGTGTTAGGGCTGATTAGCAATTTTATCCGCGTGGTGGAGAACGGCAGTATCGCCGCGGCGGCACGAGCTAAAGGTATGAGTCCGGCGGCGGTAAGCCAGAGCCTTTCACGGCTTGAGACACATTTGGGTGTGCGCCTGATATCGCGCACCACTCGTAGCATGACATTAACCGAAAACGGTAAACGTTATTTCGAGAAAGTACGTCATATTCCACATGATATCGAGCTCGCCTCGCAGGCTGCTGCGAGTGAAACCAAACTGCAAGGTCCGCTTTGCATCGCGACGACTGCTGCGTTTGGTCGGTACGTTATCGCTCCACTGATGCCTGCTTTCAAAGCGTCTTTCCCCGATATTGATATCGAACTGATTAGTACCGATCGCAACGTCAACCATCGGTTGGAAGGCGTAGACGTCAGTATCCGCATCGAGGCACAGCTGAACGATCAACTGATTGCCAGAAAAATCGCATCGATGCCATTTATATTCTGCGCAGCCCAGGCCTATCTGGATCGCGCGGGCACCCCTCAGACTCCCGAAGAACTCAGCCAGCACGCCTGCCTGGTTTTCCGCTATCCCACTGATGGACGTTTTCTTCCCTGGACATTTATGGTTAATGGGCAACCTGTTAACGTGAAGCTCAACCCTAAATTCATCAGTGATGATATTGATATCATTGCAAAGATAGCAGCAAACGGAGGCGGCGTTACCCGTCTGGCAAGCTTTGTTGCCCAGCCGTTGATAGACAGTGGTCAACTCACTCCTTTGTTCTGCTCAGACCACAGTAACGGTAACCACGTAGAGTCTTTACCGATGAATATTTATGCCTGTGTTAATGAACGTTCGGCACTGAATTCGAAGGTAAGAGCATTTATTGCGTTTTTAGAAGCTGAGATTTAAGACGAGGACGCCGCGATTTTCTGCGTGAATACAGTTAAATGAAGGTTCACACATTCTGATGATTTATATTTCAATGAATTAAAGGTTACTTGACCACTTTTTATAGTTTTTCAGTATGATTTCAGCAAATTCATCATCAACCGTATAAAAATAACACTCTGGTACATTAAGCATCTTAGCAAATGCGCACATCATCTCAAATGTTGGGCGATGTATACCGCTTTCATATTGTGATATGCGAGAACGCGCCGTAGCTTCCTCAATGCCAGCGAGTACGCCTAATTTTTCTTGCGTAAGATTTGCCCGTAGGCGAGCGGTTTTAAGGCGAATAGGTAACATAGATGTGCCATCAATAATGATATTGATGGCATGTTTAGCATTACTTTACAGCGATGTTGCTTAGAGTTGCTAAACAATGACTGTGGATTATATATCTCTGTGCATTCGTTCGGGCTTTATCTGGCAATGTTCTGTGTCAGAGCATAACTAGGCCTGATAATTGGCAACAGAACAGGAAGGCATAACTAATATTTTGTATGTTTATTAATGTGCTCAGATGTAATTAGTGATCAACTACACATTAATGTATTGGTGTAGATAGACAAAAATATAACCCGCTGAGAAAATGCAAATTACAACTAGTTATCGAGGTGAGAATGATGGCAAAAAAAAAGATATTAACTATTGGATTTGAATTATGTGACACGGATTCAGAATATAGTTCTTTTGATAACGACATATCTCTATTGGATTGGGATGTAATCCTTTTAAAGCCTGATATTAACGAATATCTATCTCGACAGCAATCATCTTTTCAAGGTAGTCCATGTCTTTCAGACTACGACTCTTTCAAATTAAAATCCCAATCTGAACATTGGCGAAGAGAAATAAAAGCAGCTGTTCAGCATGGTAAACTGGTGATTGTTTTTTTATGCGATTTGAAGAAGTTATATATTGCAACTGGAAATAAAAAAACTTCAGGTACTGGACGAAATCAAAAAGTCACTAGAATTGTCGATGAATATGATAATTAAAAATGCATTCCACTATCGCTTAACCCTACTAGCGGTAAAGGAAAGGAGATGAAGTTATCAAATAAAAAATCCGAGATAATACTTTCATATTGGAATGAGTTTTCTAACAAATCAAGATTCAATGTTACATTGAATCTTGAGAGATCCACTCCAATTATTTTTACAAAAATTGGTGATATGGAGGTAGGCTCATTGGTTCAGGGTGAACAAGGTAATGGCGCTATACTTCTGTTACCTGACATTGATTTTTATGAAGAAGATTTTCTTAATGATGAAGGGGAATGGACTGATAATGCCGTACAATTTTCCGCTAGATTCATTCAAGAGATCATAAAGCTTTCAAAAGCAATTAATTCATCAAGTGAGATAACACCTCCACCAGAATGGACGGAAGCGACTGCCTTCAAGTTAAAAAAGGAAAAGGTAATTAATGAGAAACTTATAAAGGTTGAGAAGAAACTTAATGATATTCAACGGGATAAAGAAGAACTTCTTGATAAGATTCATGGGGCTAGTGAGTTGCGTAATTTATTGTTTGAAAAAGGAAAACCTCTCGAGCAAGCAATTCATTTAGCATTAAACGCAATTGGTTTTAAAGTTAGCCATTTCGACAATGGCGAATCAGAGTTTGATGCGATTTTCATTTCTGAAGAGGGTCGTTTTATTGGAGAGGCAGAAGGGAAGGATAATAAGCCT
The DNA here is from genome assembly GCF_051707265.1 of Pectobacterium sp. S5. NCBI lineage: Bacteria > Pseudomonadati > Pseudomonadota > Gammaproteobacteria > Enterobacterales > Pectobacteriaceae > Pectobacterium > Pectobacterium sp. S5. The sequence goes on along the minus strand of NZ_JAULSZ010000001.1, from coordinate 1,795,260 downwards.
ATAAATATAGAGAAACTTCGTCAAATTGCTTTGAATATTCATGAAGATCTTAAGCGTGATGATATATCTGAACCAGCTAAGTCGGTTTTATTTGGCAACCCTTATAGAATGCTTCCTATAGAGAATAGAGATGAACCATTTTCAGCTAAATGCGTTTCATCTGCCAAAGCAAGTTCTACTGCATTAGTTTTCACACCCGATCTATTTATGGTTGCTAAATATTTGAGTGATAATCAGAGTAAAGCTTTTGCTAAGCGTTGCAGAAATGCAATTTTGAAAACAATTGGTAGGGTAAAGTTCCCTGACATTCCTAATAAAAAAGAAGTGACGTTAATTGAAAATGATATTGAATAAATATCATCATTTTTATAGTGATCCCTTCTAATCGATCTTTTACTACGATATAGAAGGGATTTGTAGTTATAAATGAAATGTTTTCTAAATTAATCGATAAAACTTATATGATAGTAGTTAAGTCTATTCTAATTAACTCATCGTATTTTTTAACGTCCGCTTTTGGCTGTGTTGCATCTATCGGTTGAACTCACGGCACAGAGTTGTCTGTCAGATTAGGCATGGCTCTAATCCACAAAAGTATCAACTCTAACCTGAGCTAATACTATTGATGTCAACTAGGTCTTATTTTTATGTTTCAAGTAAAGCTCCAAAACCATCTCAGCAAAATCATCGTTAACGGTGTAAAAGTAGCATTCCGGCACATTTAGAACCTTTGCGAATGAACACATCGTCTCAAATGTTGGGCGATGTATTCCCCCCTCATACTGAGACACGCGGGAACGCGCAGTTTCCTCCTCAATACCTGCAAGGACACCCAGCTTTTCCTGGGTTAGATGAGCACGTAGTCGCGCCGTTTTGAGACGAGCAGGAAGCATTCATTACACCATCAATGATCATACATTGACTTAGTGTTTAGCATTACTTAACATCGTGGTTGTTTAGAGTTACTGAACAAGGCGTGTTTAATGTGAAGCCATAAAATAAGGATCATGGAGATGATTGATAAGGATTGGCATCCGGCAGACATTATTGCTGGCTTGAGGAAGAAAGGCACAACGCTGGCGGCGGTTTCAAGGGCATCTGGACTCGCGTCTTCAACACTTGCTAACGCGTTGACAAGACATTGGCCGAAAGGTGAGAGATTAATTGCTGGTGCATTGGGAAAGAAGCCGGAAGAGATCTGGCCGTCACGCTATCAAGGTATGAACCCGAATCATGGGGAAAGGGGAGGCGGGATAGCACGCTCGTAGAGAACTGAACCCAGTTCAGAATCCAATCCCCAAAAGCAAAAAACCAGCCGTTAGGCTGGTTTCTTTAAATTAGTGGTGCCCGGACTCGGGATCATTCAGCTTTCTATTAAGTTGAAATGTAGCATAAATTTTAACCGTGGCTGTTGTCAAGACCCATAGGTTGACCCGTGTTTTTATAGATAGATCAGAATGATGGGATGTATGCGATAAAGAAATGTCTGGTTCGTTCCTTTGGTTCGATTCCCTATGATGTCTATAAATCGTAATGACATTAGCGTTACGGTTGCTATGTGATTAATGTCCAGAGAGTAGGACGAAAGGGTATATCATGCCGATGGATAATATTTATCTCGAGCGTGAAGCGTTAAATTAACTGGCGAGGCCAGTACGCGGTTCCATACCCTTGCCCGTTATCTGTGATAAAAATAATTTTAGGCGATACTGATTACCAAAAACCATACAAGGAGGATAAATGGCAAGAATAGACCTTAATGTTCCGTTTGATGAGAAAGACGAAGCTAAACGTCTAGGTAGCCGTTGGGATCCTGAAAACAAGACTTGGTATATTCCTGATGGTACACATCTAGAACCGTTTGAAAAATGGATACCTTTCAGAAATGTTCGTGCACCATACTGGTACATTGCACAAACATTCGGTGCATGCTGGAAATGTCGTGAGGAAACGTTACTGACGTCAATATTGCTGCCAGTGGGGCATGAAACTCTTGAAGCGGATGAAAATGATGTCAACGACGAGGCGGCAGATTCAGAGGCATTGCAGACATACTGGATGGTGCACGAGAAGCCCGCTTTCGTGTTTTATATTGATGACATGCCACGGGGGGTATCAACGCAACTCGGACAGGTTAAGCATTATCTGTCCAAAGATTACAGTAAAACGACGGACAGTCGTTACTGGATGAATCATTGTCAGCACTGTCATGCTAAACAGGGAGACTTTCCCCTGCATTGTGAACCCAACGGCTATTTCTGCCCTCTGGAGGTTCGTTATGGGCAAAGTATAGAATTGCGTACCATCAACACACCGTTTTCTGCAGCGTGTAATGGTATTTCACATGACCATATTCGCATCCATTTTGGTGATTCGGGCGTTTCTACGGCTGGTGAAATGTTTTCCTGGATGAAAATCGTAAGCTGAGGTGCTAATAGCAGCTATTCTCCGTTCAGTTTTGATTTGACACTTTTTAAGTGAGGTAAGGATGCTTGCTGATCACAACAGCAGATAGGGAAAGATCATTATCGATCAGCTCTGTTTTAGTAAATCGTAATGACATTAGCGTTACGGTCGCTGTATGATTAATATCCAGAGAGTAGGTCGGAGGATAACATCATGCCAGTGGCGAACAGCGTTTCTGTTAAACGCGAAACACTGAATTTACGCATCAAGCCTGCAGAACGCGATCTGATTGATCGTGCTGCGAAGGCCAGAGGAAAAAATCGTACTGATTTTGTCCTTGAGGCTGCCCGTGCCGCCGCAGAGGAAGCGTTGCTCGATCAGCGCATCATCATGGCAGATCCCGATGCTTATCAGGAATTCCTTGCTCGTTTGGATCAGGCTCCCGCACCAAATGCTGCGCTGCGAAAAACCATGCAAACGCCTGCACCATGGGAACAGAAAAAATGATTTCCGCCCCTGAGCCCCTACGCGCCGAACATGTACTATCTTCATTCTGTTGCGGCGTGGAGTCTATGGACAACTGGCTAAAACTACGGGCGATGAAAAATCAGGTTACTGGTGCATCACGAACTTTCGTCAGTTGCGATGATTCAAAAGTGTTGGCGTATTATTCATTGACTTCCAGTGCTGTGGCAACGAGTGCCGCCCCCGGACGTTTTCGCCGCAATATGCCCGATCCGATCCCGGTCGTGGTGCTGGGACGTCTAGCGGTGGATACGTCATTGCATGGTCAGGGCGTTGGCCGGGCTCTAGTACGTGATGCTGGGCTAAGAGTGATTCAGGTGTCGGATACTATTGGCATTCGCGGGATGCTGGTTCATGCGCTGTCTGATGAAGCGCGAGAGTTTTACCTGCGAGTGGGATTTGAGCCTTCGCCGATAGATCCGATGATGGTGACGCTGGGGGATTTGGTGGGGAGTTTATCAATTTGAACTTGATGTTGTGTCTGTAAGATCAAAAAATGAATGGTTCGTTTTAGTGGGATACTTACAGTCTGTGCTGGCTTACTATGGATGATTATGAGCACGCGCTACGCTGTTATATCAATGTGCCTGATGCGATGGATATGATCTTTTTAGTGAGGGAAGTTAGATAGTGTGTAGATATCAACTAATCGGAAATCTGTAGGTGAATGTGTATTGGTCGGTATTCTTTATGTGAATTACCGACCTATGTTGGGTAGATATATCGATGTAATAATGTTTTTGTGATGTAGATCATTAATGTGGAATCTGCTCATTAATTATATTTGAATGCTGTTTTTATTGAAAAAGTTTTGTAGAAGCGTTAGGTTTACTTAGTAGCTTCCTGAGCAATTACCTAAAATTGACTATCCCTTAGAGGACTTATTAGCCGTGGCAAATAAAATAACAAAATTAAAGTCTATTGATATAAAGAATTTTAGAGGACTAAGTGGTGTATCTCTTGATATAGCTGATCGTATTACAATTGTTTGCGGTAAAAATGGCACCTCAAAATCTACTATATTGGGAATTATTGCTCAGGTTTTTAGCTTTAAAAAAGATTATTCAGAAAATCCGCCTGAAATTTTAAAGTTTAAGACATTAACTGATGTTAATTTTGAGTCTGTTTTTTCTGATCATTTCAGGTTTTCTAAACATGATGAACCAGGCTCAATGGATATAGGATTTGTTGTTTATGACGGTGCGTCTGATACAACTCAATCGGAGTTAAAACTCCGTGTTTATGATGTTGCCGATAGAGATAAAGTTCGTCCAGTGGTGAGAGGAAATAAAATAGAAGGGGTTAGTAATACTAGTCGAAATATTACTCATCCAGTTATATATCTAAGTCTTGCTCGTTTGCAACCAATAACAACGAGAAGAGAATATTCAGTAAGAAATGAAGGATATATTCGGAGTAATTCTGATTATTTTAAGGGTTTAAATAATAAGATTCTTATAAAAACAACGTCTACTCAAATTACGGCTACTTCTGGTAGCATTAAATCTGTAGTAGGTCATGCAAATTATTATGATCAAGATTCGGTATCGGTTGGTGAGGATAATGTTGGTCAAATATTACAAGCATTATTATCATTTAAAAAATTAAAGGAAGAATACAAAAATTATCATGGCGGGATATTATTAATTGATGAAGCTGATGCTGGATTGTTTCCGGCAGCTCAGTTAGAATTTATCAAGCTATTAACGAAGATAACAAAGGAGTTAAACTTACAGGTTGTAATGACGTCTCACTCTCCTACAATGATCGAAGAAGTATATAAATTAAGTAAAGTATCTAAAGATTATAGAACAATATATTTGACAGATACATATGGAAAAATAAAAGTTAAAAACGATTTATCATGGCCGCAGATTTATGCCGATCTACATGTTGATACTGTAAAAGTTAAAGATGACTATTTTCCTAAGGTTAATGTTTACTTTGAAGACCTTCAGGGATTTGATTTATATAATGCTATAATTACAAAGGCTACTCTAAAGAAAATAATTCATCCATTGAAGGATATTAATATTAGCTGTAGTGACCTAATCAGTTTGGTAACAAGAAAAATCCCCGAATTTTCCGCAAGGAGTATTATTGTCCTAGATTCTGATGTTAAGGATGATAAAAATTACAAAGATATACAAAATCAAAAAAATGTAATTCTGCTACCTTCATCTTTGCCTCCTGATCAATTACTTTTTGAATTTTTGTGTAATTTAGAACCTGAGGACGCCTATTGGGAGAATGATACAGGATTCACAAAGGCGGTGTTTGAACGAGCTGCATCTGATATTTATCAGAAATTGAGCATCACAGTGAGTCCTGGCATTAAAATAAATTTACAAAATTATATTGATCAATTTAGAAGACGGCCTGAGTATCAAAAAGGACAAGTTAGAGAAATGTTTAAACAATTCTCGAAAAAAGAAAAAATACTAGAGGTCGTAGGTGGTAAAGTTTCAATAAATCCTTATAGGTATTGGGCAAAGAAAAATCCTGACCTCGCAGGGGGATTTTTGGATAGGTTTATTTCTGGGTTAATACATGTTCTAGTTAGCGGTTATGGCCTCGAGGTGGCACTTGTCACTCCTCGCATCCAAAGCTAATTTATTGAAAGGCATGGCTATTTCCAGATGGCCATGCCCGTATGTTTTGTGTTATAATGGCCAAAATTTTTTTATATGAGTTACTATGCGTTTTAATACCCCTTTAAGATACCCTGGTGGTAAGGCAAAATTAACCAATTTTGTCGAAGAATTATTACGACTAAATAGGTTTACATCAATTCATTACGCAGAGCCTTATGCCGGTGGTGCTGGACTTGCTCTAAATTTGTTGATGAAAGGGAGTGCTGAGGTTATACACCTCAATGATATTAATAATGCCGTTTATTCATTTTGGTACTCGGTACTAAATCATTGTGATGAGCTTTGCTCTTTGATTGAAGATACCTGTGTCACAATTGATGAGTGGCATAGACAAAAGGATATAATGTCTAAACAATTAGATGTAAGTCCTCTTGATTTAGGGTTCTCAACATTTTTCCTAAATAGAACTAATCGTTCTGGAATTCTTAAAGGCGGAGTTATTGGCGGTAAAAAACAAGACGGTAATTGGAAATTAGATGCACGATATAATAAAAACAATTTAATTGATAGAATTCAAAAGATAAATAAAAAAAGTGATAGCATATTCTTGACGAATATGGATGCTGTTGATTTTCTAGATTATATTGTAGTAAGGCTTTCTGGGGATTCCCTTATTTATTTAGATCCGCCTTATTATATCAAAGGTCAGGGGTTATATGAAAATCACTATAAGCATGATGATCACACTTTAATCTCAAAAAAAGTGATCTCTGAACTTAATGTACCGTGGATTGTAAGTTATGATAATGTCCCTCAGATCAATGATTTATATAAACCATGTAAAAAAATGTCCTATGGCATAAAGTATAGTGCTCAAGATAGATATTTGGGCTCTGAAGTGATGTTTTTTAGCGATGGGTTGAAGAGACCTCGTGTTTTTAAGTGATTAGTAATTCTTATGAACTGTTGAGTATATTAATGATGACTGGTTGTTTGCAATTTATTTACTCACGGTGAGTGATAATGTTATGAAAATCCTATGATGGTCTTACTGTAAGTATCCCAGCAAATCGTACCATTACTGATCATACTCATTTACTGAGATCACTATGAATAAAATGTGATGTGAACGCCTAGACCCCTCTCAAATCCCCCAAAACATAAGATTAATCGCATCCTTAATCTCATCGGCGTAGTCGCCAAGATCTGCAATCGCTTCACCAATGACCTCAGCGGGAACGTTAGATTGTTCAGTCGTCATCAGCCGATAATCTTCGCCGTCGATTCGGATCAGAGGGAACAAAGTCTTATTCACTTTCTCAGACAGGTAATGTGATTCGATAAGCGGAATGACCATACGCCGCTTTGGTGTGTCGACAATATCGCTTTGTACATCGACAAACATTTTGTAGTGGCTGGCGCGTTTGTATTGATAAACAATGAATTGCATGATCACCAATTCCTGTTTTCATCTGCAAAGGAGCCATTCTGCGCGATAAATCGGGCGACTTCTTCCATCCCTTCGCGGTTTTCCTTCTTCCACTCTTCAGCCTTGATACGGCGGGCTTCTTTGCCAATGGCGTCATTCACCAGCCCGGAAATATTGACTCCGGCAGCACTCAGAACCTGATAATTGTCTTTGTCCACGGTAACGCTGACACGGTGTTTCATGATGGTGCTCCTCTCTTGTGCATACTTTGAGTATATACTCCGCGTGGTTGTTCAGCAATTAGTCAAAATTTAACTCCAACCCTTTCAACTCCTCAAACGTATAAACCCGAAAAACATGACGGTGCTTCGCTTCCAGCGGGATACGCTGATGATTCACGATGACGTGTTTGATGCTATTGAACAGCAGTTCGAGAGCAAGCTTTTTCTGTGAGTCTGGCACGATGTAGAAAACGTACATCCAGTGCTTTTGAGTACGCGCCAGTAAATGGTTGGTGATAATCGACTGGTAGCGTGCTTTGGTTTTCAGACGGCGCTCAGTCTCTACTGCGATGACCGTTCCGTTCGGGAGCGTTATCACCCCATCCGGGCGGTGTGTGGTTCGATAATGGCTGCGAAATGTTGGGCGGTTGCCGTGAAGCCACCCATAAGCGCCTTGCTTCTCCAGAATAAGCCGGGCGAGCTGGTTATCAAGGTGATGTTCCAGCGTCCAGCCCGTGATTTTAGCTGGCTCAAAGCGAGCAGGAAAACCGTCATCATCTGGTGTGACGACTGCGGCTAATCCGTCGTTGGTGATCCCCCACAGTGAGATTTTCTCCATCCTTGTGCAAAACGTCTGCTTTTGAATGAATCCCATGTCGATGGCCTTTGCCAGCAATAGATAAAGCGGTTTGTGATTTTTATAATCAAAAAGCAGCATCAGGGTTTTAAAATCGCTGTAGGTTTCTTCTTTCAGAAAGGTGAGCAGAAGTCGCATTTTTTCGTGACTACGCGCCCGGCGTTCACGGTAATCAGAAATCAGCATGGTTCCTCCTTCGCATTTTACTGGGGTGTTCGCTCTTTCGGTTTTATCGCCTCATTGCATGGGGGAATACCTTCGCCCACTGGTATGAGTCGACGTCATGAGGCGATCCTGTGGGGATAAAGAGGTGACCGCGATGCGGTCATGCGCCGGAAAATACATTTCCCGGCACAAAACGGTGTGCGCCAGTTCATGCGGGCTGGACGCCCTTATTACCTGTCGCATGAGGGTAATGTCGCGGCTGGACGCCACGCCAAAACCCCCAACGTCAACAGCGGCACACCGTCGCGCGCTACGCGCGACTACCCCCTTTGAGACGCCGTTTTTAGCCCACTTTTTCTTTTGCCCGTTCCGGTCAGCGAAAAAATGGGAAAACGCCTTCAAAGCGGGTAGTCGCGCCTCGCTACCGGCTTGTGGCCGGAGACTTAGCCGCGACGGTGTGCGGGGCTGATGCCCCCCAAATAAACCGACGCGTGGGCGCGTCTTTTTGCTCGCTGGGGCGGCAAAATTTATTCGGCTCCCCCCGGCCTGCTCGGTTTCCCTTGGGGGCAACGTTCGCCGGTGGGTTCGGGCGACGCAAATTAGCAATTTCTGCGAAATTGAATTTACTCGCCTCACGCCACGGATGAATGCCCGCGAGACGCAGGCCTTCACCCGCCTAAACCCGTCGCGTCCTGCATCGTGCCTAGATAGCCTGTTGAGCGCTGTCAGCGTTGCGAAAATAAAACGTGCTGGCATGTCTTCCCCCTGCTGAAATCAGCCGATAGGGAAGGCTATCGGGAAAAAGGAAGGATGCCTGCAAACAACTCAATATCGGATAGGAAGAATTATTGTTATTGAGTCACGAAAGCAAAAAAGCTCTGACCGTGAGTCAACAACGGCAGAGCTTTAATCAAGCTGGTGATGTTCAGATGGCTATCTGGCGGTGAGTGAATGTGCGCGTTTTTGCATATCGGTAAGGGCAGGGATGAGTAAACTGATTGCGGTTAACCCATGCCCCAACTGGCACAAACTTTCTGGCGTCGATTCACACACGTCATTATCGGCAAAGGTAATCAGCGCATCGCCAATGAAATTCAGGCAATGGCAAAGCCCGGCCTGTGTTTCGGCGCAATATTCTGTGACCTGCGAGAGTTCATCATTGTCCATGTGTGAAAAGTCCAGACGAGCCAGCGCGGCACTCATGGCGGAGTAACGGTTCTCATAATCCGGCAGTGATTGATAAGACGCGCCCGTGTTACTATCGGTGTCAGCCATAGCATTAGTCCTCATAATGTTGTGGTCAGAAGCCCGGTTAGTGTTGGCGCACTGCCGGGTTTCGTTTTTCACCATGAATTCGCTCTTGGTGTCCATACACCTTAACGCTAGGTGCACATACACGTCAACGTGTTTAAAAATATTTTTCCTTGTATAGTGTGCGTTCAGCGAGAAAGGAAAATGGCATGCCTACAGGTTCTAAAAACAAGCGTTCGACCACAAAGGGAATTCGCTTCCCGCATGAGCTTATCGAAGAAATAAACGCCAGCGTTGCGCAGGAGAAAGCGGAAGATCCCGATGCTAATTTTTCAGCCTGGGTTCTGGATGCATGCAGCCAAAAATTGGCAACGCCAAAACGCGATAAGCCAGTGAAATCCTAACGGTAAGAAACGTTTGGCAGAATGCCCAGATGGTTTTAAGACAACGCTCCTGACGGGTTTTCTATCACATAGAAAGCCCGTCAGGAGCCAACAAGCGCAGCGCGTTAGCCAGCCGAGTGACTCCGCGCATAAATATACGGTGCGACATATCCTTCACGGTTTACGTCCAGATAATCCGACCACCATTGCATCATTTCGATTCTTGCTTCCAGATGCTCCGCTTTATGCACATACGCCGCCCGCACACCGTTGCGCTCTTTGTGGCTCATCTGCCGCTCAATGGCATCCTTTGACCAGCGCCCGGACTCGTTCAGAGCGCTACAGGCCATCGTTCTGAAGCCGTGGCCGCACACCTCGCTTTTGGTGTCGTAGCCAATCACGCGCAGCGCCTTGTTGATGGTGTTTTCACTCATCGGCTTGTTCAGGGTATGGGCACCCGGAAAAACGAAGACCGACTCGCCGGAATGCGCCTGAATCTGTTTTAGCAGGGCGACCGCCTGCCGTGACAGCGGCACCAGATGTTCATCCTTCATCTTTGCCCCGCGTTCTGAAAACCTCACGCCGTTTACCGCTTCGCGCTGGGCGGGTACGCTCCAGATATGTGCTTTCAGGTTAAATTCATCCCAGCGGGCAAAACGGAGTTCACTGGAGCGCAGAAACACATGTAGATTCAGCTCCAGCGCCAGACGGGTGAGCATCCGGCCCTTGTAGTTCTCCATCTTCTCCAGCAGTTCAGGCAGGCGTTTCAGCGGCAGAGCGGGGTGATGTTGGGTCACAACCGGGGTCACGACACCGTCCAAATCGTAAGCCGGATTGTATTTGATTACGCCCTGCTGGACGGCGTGGCGCATGATTTTGGTCAGATGCTGGCGTACTCGTCCGGCGACGTCATGCACGCCTTTGTCGTCAATCGCCTTAACCAACTGCGCCAGATGGCGGGTTTCAACCTGCGCGATATCCATCGCACCTATCGCAGGGAAAACGTAGCGTTTCAGGCAGGTGAGGATTTTATCGGCGTGCGCGTCCGACCAGAGCTTGAGGCTGCTGGTGTGCCACGCCATTGTGACAGACTGAAAGGTGCGGGATTCATCAACGGCGGGATTGTTCGTTTTGCGAAGCTGAGAAGGGCTGATGCCGGATGCCAGCAATTTACGCGCCGCATCACGCTTTTCACGGGCTTCTGCCAGTGTGGTTTGGGGGTAGGGACCAAAGGCCAGACGGCTTTCTTTACCGCCGAAGCGATAGCGGAAATACCATAGCTTAGCGCCGCTGGGTGATACCGTGAGGTACAGGCCTTGCGAATCAGTGAGCTTGTAAGATTTTGCGAGAGGTTTCGTAGATCGGACTTTGCTGTCAGTTAACATATGAGGGTCACTCCCGTTCATCGAACTGAATGACCCGCAATCTGACCCACAAATTCCCCGATACGAAGGGATAAATCAAAACGCATCGGAAAAGATTTTCACGCCAACTTATTGAATTACATACGCATAGGAATTTATAAGGAGGCATAAAAAAGGAAAGGTGGTGCCCGGACTCGGAATCGAACCAAGGACACGAGGATTTTCAATCCTCTGCTCTACCGACTGAGCTATCCGGGCAACGGGGCGCATTAAACCTTAATCCCGTATGATCGTCAACCCTATTTAGGGAAAAGCTGTTCAACTGCTTAACTTTACGGCAATCTGATCGGGTAGGCGTCGATTTTGCACAAATCTTCCAGAATTGATGCCTATGAACGGGTAATGCTGAGAGCGAAAAGAGGGGAGCGAGATGGCGAACGACTGGCTTGAGCTACGTCAGCATGCAGATACGGGGATTGAAACGATCAAGGCGCATTTTGAAGGGCACGCCTATGATCCACACTGGCACGACAGCTACCTCGTGGGCGTGACGCTTTCCGGTACGCAGCAGTTTCACTGTCGCCGTGAGCGACATCATAGTCGGCCTGGTGATGCCTTTTTGCTGGAGCCGGGTGAAATCCACGACGGTGACGCGCCGGTCGATGGTGGGTTTACCTATCTGACGTTTTACCTCGATGAGCAGTGGCTGACTAATGCGCTGCACGGCTTATATGCTTCCACGCCAGGAAGTTACTCGCTTCATTTTGCGCAAACACTCACGCGTGATCCACAGCTGGTTCGTTCGATTGGCGACACGTTCGCCACGCTTCACAACGATGAAATGAAAATTGTGCAGCAGAGCGCCATGGATAACCTGCTCTCGCAGATCACCGCACATTGTCACTGGCGAAAAAGGTTACCCTCGCAGCTGCAAAGCACGGCGGTGGCGCATCGAGCACGCGATTATCTTTATGCACATCTGGGCGAAAATATCGGTCTGTCTGATCTCGCGCGGGAGACAGGCACCGATCGCTTCACGCTGACACGTTGCTTTAAACGTGAATTTCATCTTGCTCCGCACGCCTGGCTTATCCAACTTCGTTTGGCGAAAGCACGGCAGCTACTGGCGTGCGGCGATCAGCCTGCCGACGTGGCTGCGACCCTAGGTTTCTCCGATCAAAGCCATCTTGGCCGTTGGTTTCAGCGGGCGTATCGGATCTCGCCTGCCCATTACCGTCGGTTGTGCACAAACCTTCCAGACGTTTCCAGAAAATAGCGGCACAGTCAGGGCTCTTAAAAAAGGAGTGACCTGTGAGTTTGATGCCGTTTCTGCTGTTTGCATTTGTCGCCTCGATAACGCCGGGGCCAACAAATATCCTGATTTTAACCAACAGCCAGCGCCATGGCGTGAGAAACACGCTACCTGCGGTGGTCGGTGCCTGTGTGGCGGCAAGCGCTATCGTCCTTATTTCCGGTGCCGGTGCGGGAGAGATGCTGCGTCAGTATCCGGTGGTTCGTCAGGGGATGAGCTGGGCGGGTGTGCTATGGCTAAGCTGGATGAGCTGGCAGTTATTCAAGGCTCCCGCCGCTAATCTCTCTGGCGAATCGCACAGCCGTTTTACGGCTCGCGCAGCGGCGTTGTTACAGGTGATTAACCCGAAAACGTGGATGATGGCATTGGCTGTCGTGAGCTTGTTCGCTCCTGCGGGAGAGCATGCGTTGCGGGAAATATCGATAATGGCGCTGTGGTTTTTGATTATCTCGATGGCCTGTCTGGTGTGCTGGGCAGGGCTGGGGAAGGCCGTGAACAGGGTGTTTCGCACCACCGTTGCAATGGTGCGCTTTCAGCGCCTGATGGCGCTGTGTCTGTTCGTTTCCGCCTGGGCAGGCATGCTCGCTTAGGTCAACGCGCCGTTTTTGCGGCACAGCGCAAAGCGTAAGACATCCTCTGCCAACCGCTGGGCCGTGGCGATGCTGGCGGCCTGATGCTTGACCAACAGGTTGCTCAGGCAGCCTTCCAGAATCAATTCCATCTGCTGTGCCACCATCTCAGGATCGTCGGTTTCCAGCTCTTCCAGCAAATCGCGAGTGTACTGGTAAGACGCCAGCTTCTGCTGTTCCGCAATCTGGTGGATAGGGTGATTGATATCAGGGAAGAAGCTGCACGCCGCAATAAACAAGCAGCCCGGATAACGCTGTTTGTTCACCGACTCATGCAGCACCTGATAGCGTGCCAGCAGCTTTTGCTCGATGCTTTTCTCGTCGTCCAAGAGAAGCTGACGTCGCCAGGTATCGACCTGCTGGCTATGGTGGCGCAGGCCGTCGTACAGCAGCGCCTCCCGATCCGGCCAGAATGGCGTCAGTTCCTCTACCGGAACGCCCAGTCTCTCCGCCAGCATATCCAGCGTTGTCATGGCAAAGCCGTGCTGCTCCAGCAGAGTAAGCGCATGTTCAAGAACATCTTCCCGTTGCATTAGGTCTCCTCCAGAAGCACATATCTCGTGTTGTTTATGGGCTGAATTTCTGCAAATGCGCCTTAAATTGTTCAGCGTTCATAAAACCGGTGACGCGCGAGCTGGGGATCTCTTTCCCCTGAGCGTCAAAAAATACGATGGTCGGCAGCCCTAAAACCTGTAGCTTTTTCAGCAGCGCGTTTTGTTCTTCGCGGTTAGCGGTGACGTCCGCCTGTAGCAGCGTGATGCGCGACAGATGGTTTTGCACCGCCGGGTCGCTGAACGTGTATTTCTCGAACTCTTTGCAAGCCACGCACCAGTCAGCGTAAAGATCGAGCATAACAGGCTGAGCGCTCTTTGCCAGCGAACTGTTGAGATCGGCAATATTGGTGACAGGGGCGAAGTTCAGTGCTGAGGTATGGGCTTGCGCCACGCCAGCCGGAGGAAATACCCAGTCTTGCAGCGGTTTGGCGCTGATCACCACGCCTGCCAGCAGCAGTAGCTGTACGCCGCGCATCCAGCCTTTGCTGCTGCGCAGCGTCAGCATGAGTGCCCAGCCGAAGAAGGCGATACCGAGCGCGCTCCACAGGCGTATCCCCCACGTCTCGCCCAGAATGCGTTCCAGCAGGAAGACGGGCAGTGCCAGAATGATGAAGCCAAACGCTTCCTTAACGTACTGCATCCACGGGCCGCTGCGCGGCAGCAGTTTGTTGCCGAACAGCGTAACCAGAATGAGTGGTAAGCCCATGCCGAGCGCGTAGAGATAAAGCGTGCCGCCGCCTGCCAGCATGTTGCCGCTCTGGGCGATGTAAAGCAGGATGGCGCTGAGCGGGGCGGTGGTGCAGGGGGAGCAAATCAGCCCAGCCAGCGCGCCCATGCAGAATACGCCAGTGACGGAGCCGCCCTGCTGACGGTTGCTCCACTCTGTCAGCCGGGTCTGTACCGATGACGGGAGCTGGAGCGTATACAGGCCAAACATGGACAGCGCCAGCGCGGCAAACATCACCGATAAGCCAATCAGAATATACGGATGCTGGAGCGCGGCCTGAAAGCGTAATCCGGCGGCGGCGACAACCAGCCCAAGCAGCGTGTAGGTCAGCGCCATGCCTTGAACGTAGGTCATCGACAGCAGCAGCGTGCGGCGCGGCGTCAGCTGTTCTTTTCTGCCCAGCACCAGACTGGCAATCAGCGGGTACATTGGCAGAACGCAAGGAGTGAAGGCGACGCCGATACCAATCAACAGCGCCCACCACGGCGAGAACGGCATCGGCGTGGTCTGCGGCGGTGCCGTCTGGGCTGATGCGGAATTCGAGGTATCCGTGCCTGCGTTAGCAAGCACCTGACTGAGAGGAACAACTCGCGTTTCCGGCGGATAGCAGAAACCCGCATCGGCGCAGCCTTGATAGGTGACTTTAACCGTCGCGCCGTTGTCGGCCTGTTGAATCGGAACCGCTAGCGCCAGCCGATCCCGCAGGATAAAGACCTGACCGAAGAACTCGTCGTTATGGCTTTCGCCCTGTGGCAGATCCACCTTGCCAAGCGTGGCACCGTTCCCTTCGATCTTGATTTGTGCGCGGTACAGGTAGTAATCGGGATGGATATCCCAGCGCAGGTTGAGCTGGTTATCTTGCTGCTGAAACTCAAAGGCGAAAGCGCCATCGACTGGCAGAAAGCGTGACGTCGTGCTGTTGCCAAACAGTTTCTGACCGAAAGAAGAGGCGGCCACACTGGGTGTGCCGAAAGCCGTCCATAACAGGAAAATCAGCGTAAAGATGCGTTGAGCCATGTCAGATAATCGCTATCGCCCCCGGATACCGGCAGAACTAACAGCTCCAGCGTATCGTAAGGGTGTTGTTGTTTCAGGTGAGTCAGCAGGGCTTGCTGATGTGAGGTATCGCTTTTTATCAGCATTTGTACTTCTGATTGCTGTTCGAGCTTGCCTTCCCAGTAATAGAGCGAACGTGCGCCGGGCAGCAGGGTGACGCAGGCGGCAAGCCGCGTTTCCAGTAGCGAGTTAGCAAGCCGTTGCGCACAGGCGTCGTCAGGTGCGGTACATAATATGACGACAGCATCGCAAAGCGGGCGGTCAGACATCACATCCTCCGTGTCAGATGAACAAATTCCAGACAACCAGAGCCACACTATACCTTGCTTTATTGTTTGAAGGGAATGAAGCGGATCGACGAGTTACGCCGATCCGCGAGGGACTGTCTGACAGGCAATGTTTAGATCAGGATGCTGCCGAGGATAAAGCCAAAGATCACCGACAGCGTAATCGCCATCACGCCCGGAATCAGGAAGGAGTGGTTAAACACAAACTTGCCGATGCGCGTTGAGCCGGTGTCGTCCATCTCCACGGCGGCCAACAGAGTCGGGTAGGTCGGCAGAACGAACAGGGCAGAAACGGCAGCAAAAGACGCCACGGCCGTGACCGGAGATACGCCCAACAGCAGCGCAGCAGGCATCAGCGCTTTTGCCGTTGCCGCCTGTGAGTAAAGCAGGGTGGCGGCGAAGAACAGCACGACGGCCAGCATCCACGGGTAGCTTTGCAGCAGCGCGCCAGCGGTATCCTGAATATCGGAAATGTGTGCTTTAACAAAGGTATCGCCCAGCCAGGCCACGCCCATCACACAGATACAGGCGCTCATGCCGGACTTAAACGTGCTGGCAGAGAGGATGCGCGAGGTGTCGATTTTGCAGGTGATGCAAATCAGCGTGGCGATCGTCAGCATAAAGACCACTATCGCTTCGTTGCGTGGCAGAACCGGATTCTGAATCAGCCCAACCGTGCCGCTGATCGCTGTGGCATACAGCACGACAGCGACGATGCCGATCAGAAATAACATCACGGAAAGTTTGGCACCCGGTTTGATCTCATGCTGGCTATTACCGCGCAGCGTGGTTTCGCCTTTTTTCAGACGTTCCTGATAAATCGGATCGTCTTTCAGCTCCTTACCCAGGAAGTTGGTCACAATTGCCGTCAACATGATCGCGGCGAGTGTGGTAGGAATACAGATGCCTAACAGCAGCAGATAGCTGACGCCGTGCGGCTCAAGAATACCCGCAACAAACACCACCGCTGCCGAGATCGGCGAGGCGGTAATCGCGATTTGCGAGGCGACAACGGCGATAGAGAGTGGGCGAGAAGGGCGAATCCCCTGCTCTTTGGCGACTTCGGCGATAACCGGCAGGGTGGAAAACGCGGTGTGTCCGGTTCCAGCCAGAATCGTCATGAAGTAGGTAACCAGCGGCGCGAGAAAGGTGACGTATTTCGGGTGCTTACGCAGCAGTTTCTCCGCCAGACTGACCAGATAATCCATTCCGCCCGCCACCTGCATGGCGGCAATGGCGGCGATAACGGCCATGATAATTTCAATGACATCAAAAGGGATCACGCCGGGCTTTATCTGAAACCCCAGCGTAAGAACAAGCACCCCCAGGCCACCGGCGAAACCAATGCCGATGCCTCCTAGCCGCGCCCCCAAATAGATGGCGAGCAGAACGATCAGTAACTCAAGACCAAGCATGACTATGCTCCTTAATTAATAATAAAAATTTCATAATTTATTCTTATGGACGTAGGCGGCAAAAAATAAAGGCACGCTGTTCTTCGTGAACGGACGTGCCTGTGGGT
The DNA here is from genome assembly GCF_051707265.1 of Pectobacterium sp. S5. Classification (NCBI taxonomy): domain Bacteria; kingdom Pseudomonadati; phylum Pseudomonadota; class Gammaproteobacteria; order Enterobacterales; family Pectobacteriaceae; genus Pectobacterium; species Pectobacterium sp. S5. Next base: position 1,778,198 of record NZ_JAULSZ010000001.1, on the reverse strand, counting down.
ATTAGGTGTTGGTGTTAAGGAAGCTCGTTTTCATCGGTGTAGCGCTTGGCTTTGTACGCTGGATGCATCAGGTTCTGGATGGAGAAAATGTCATCCAGTTCGGCTTCCGTTAGCAGGCCGCGCTCCAGAACGACTTCACGCACGCTTTTCCCCGTTTCCGCGCAGATTCTGCCGACGATATCGCCGTTGTGGTGGCCGATGAACGGGTTCAGGTACGTCACAATCCCGATGGAGTTGAAGACGTAGGCTTCGCACACGCTCTTGTTGGCGGTGATGCCGTTGACGCATTTTTCCAGCAGGTTGTAGCAGGCGTTGGTCAGAATGTGGGTTGATTCAAACATCGCCTGACCGATAACTGGCTCCATCACGTTTAACTGTAATTGCCCGGCCTCTGACGCCATCGTGACGCAGGTGTCGTTACCGATGACCTTGAAGCACACCTGATTGACGACTTCCGGCACGACCGGATTCACCTTGGCGGGCATGATCGAGGAACCCGCTTGTAGCTCCGGCAGGTTGATTTCATTCAGGCCAGCGCGAGGGCCGGAAGAGAGCAGACGCAGGTCATTACAGATCTTCGATAGCTTCACGGCCAGCCGCTTCAGCGAACTGTGTACCATCACATAGGCACCGCAGTCTGACGTGGCTTCGATCAAATCCTCTGCTGGCACGCACGGCAGACCGCTGACTTCCGCCAGACGCTGCACCGCCAGTTGCTGATAGCCGTCTGGCGTGTTCAGGCGCGTACCGATTGCGGTTGCGCCCAGATTGACCTCAAGCAGCAGTTCCGACGTGCGCAGCAGGTTTTTGATTTCTTCCTGCAACAGCACGTTAAATGCATGAAATTCCTGACCGAGTGTCATCGGCACGGCGTCCTGCAACTGGGTGCGACCCATTTTCAGCACGTCTTCAAATTCTTTGGCTTTACGCTCGAAGCCATCGCTCAACTTCGCTATCGCCTCTGTCAGTTTCAGGACTGCCGCGTAGACCGCGATACGAAATCCGGTGGGGTAGGCGTCATTGGTGGACTGGCATTTGTTCAGGTGATCGTTGGGGTTCAGATACTGGTACTCGCCTTTCTGGTGGCCCATTAACTCCAGACCAATATTGGCTAATACTTCGTTGGTATTCATATTGACCGACGTGCCAGCGCCCCCTTGATACACATCTACCGGGAACTGATCCATGCATTTGCCGTTATTCAGCACTTCATCGCAGGCGCGGATGATGACGTCGGCGATTTTTTTCGGGATAGTTTGTAGCTCTTTGTTCGCCAGCGCTGCGGCTTTCTTCACCATAACCATGCCGCGCACAAACTCGGGTATATCACTGATTTTATTGTTACTGATATAGAAATTTTCGACAGCGCGTAGCGTATGAACGCCATAATACGCGTCTGCGGGAACTTCTCGGGTGCCTAACAGGTCTTCTTCAATACGAATGTTTTCTGACATGAGAGTGCCTATCCTGTTGTGCGACTAGTGATGCAACTAGACGTTGTGGACTGGTGTGTCGGGCGGCGTTATCTTGGGAAACTGTTATTTCAAAAGAACAGCCATTTCAGAAAAACAGCTATTTTCAGAAAAACAGAGCAGCCTTGGATAAACCGTCTTATCTCGGCAATAGTCTCGGGATGTTTGACCAACCAGGTATCCATTGCCGTGAGGATATGTCGTTACGACAGCGAAAAACAGGTGTTTAGATCACTATACTGGCGTTCTCTACCACGACGGTAAATGAACTGTGACTGTAGTCACGAGTCACTATTTTAGAACAATAATCGTAGGGCGGCGGCTTGAAAATGCGCAAAGCCGTACCCATTTTAGTAAATCATGATGTGCCGGATCGCAGAGCAGGCGCGCATTTTACCTAATCCATTGGTAGTAAAGTCGATGGGTAGTAAGGCGTACTGGATTTTCAATAGCGATGGCTTAACACGTTCTTATTCACAGACGTTTTATTAGAACAGTACGCGTAAAACACACAGGAGTACCGGGTGCGCTGGTTACCGTTATTACTTATTTTTCTTTTGGCTTACATCGAGATATCGCTGTTTATTAAGGTGGCTGAGGTGCTTGGCGTCGCCATGACCCTGCTGCTGGTTGTCTTCACGTCCTGCGTGGGCGTCTCACTGGTGCGTAATCAGGGGATGAAAACGCTGGTGCAGATGCAGCAGAAAATGGCGGCAGGTGAAAGCCCAGCAGCCGAGATGGTAAAAAGCGTGTCACTGGTGCTGGCGGGCTTCCTGCTCCTGATTCCGGGCTTCCTGACTGACTTTCTGGGGCTGCTGTTACTGCTGCCGCCAGTGCAGAAAAGGCTGACGCTCAAACTGATGCCTCACCTGCACGTCTGGCGTTCTGGTCCTGGTGCATCGTCTTCCGGCGGTAACACCTTTGAAGGTGAATACCAGCGCAAGGATGGCGGGCGCGGAAATATTGAACATCGTGACGATAGTGACAACCGTTAACGTCAAGACGAATTGAAAAGCAGATAAGGATTATCATATTGATAATCCTTATTTTTTATCAGATGTCAGCGATAGGCAGACGCCTAACGCAAAAAAAATGAATTTTTTCCCTTGAAGGGCGGTGAAACGCCCCCACTTAGAACACCACAAGGCCGATTATGAAAAGCATAATCGTTATGAAACATAGTTGTTATGAAGACATAGTCGGCGTTTATCCTAAACCGATATGGACTTTCTCAAAGGAGAGCTATCAATGAATATTCGTCCATTGCATGACCGCGTGATCGTCAAGCGCAAAGAAGTTGAGTCAAAATCTGCTGGCGGTATCGTACTGACTGGTTCCGCTGCTGGTAAATCTACCCGCGGTGAAGTTCTGGCCGTAGGTCACGGACGTATCCTGGAAAATGGCGAAGTGAAGCCGCTGGATGTGAAAGTTGGCGACATCGTTATTTTCAATGATGGCTATGGCGTGAAAGCAGAGAAGATTGATAACGAAGAAGTGTTGATCATGTCTGAAAGCGACATTCTGGCAATTGTTGAAGCGTAATTGCGCGTAATCATCTGAACTGAAAGAATTTGAGGGAAATAGACCATGGCAGCTAAAGACGTAAAATTCGGTAATGACGCGCGCGTAAAAATGCTGCGCGGCGTAAATGTACTGGCTGATGCAGTGAAGGTTACCCTGGGCCCGAAAGGCCGTAATGTCGTGTTGGATAAATCCTTCGGTGCACCGACCATTACTAAAGACGGCGTATCTGTTGCGCGTGAAATCGAGCTGGAAGACAAGTTCGAGAACATGGGCGCACAGATGGTGAAAGAAGTTGCCTCTAAAGCGAATGACGCAGCAGGCGACGGCACCACGACCGCAACCGTATTGGCGCAGGCTATCATCACTGAAGGCCTGAAAGCTGTTGCAGCGGGCATGAACCCGATGGATCTGAAGCGCGGTATCGATAAAGCCGTTATCGCTGCTGTTGAAGAGCTGAAAGCACTGTCTGTACCGTGCTCTGACTCTAAAGCTATCGCTCAGGTTGGTACCATCTCTGCTAACTCCGACGAAACCGTAGGCAAAATGATTGCCGAAGCAATGGACAAAGTCGGTAAAGAAGGTGTTATCACCGTTGAAGAAGGTACCGGTCTGCAAGATGAACTGGACGTGGTTGAAGGTATGCAGTTCGACCGTGGCTACCTGTCTCCGTACTTCATCAACAAGCCGGAAACCGGTGCTGTAGAACTGGAAAGCCCGTTCATCCTGCTGGCTGACAAAAAAATCTCCAACATCCGCGAAATGCTGCCAGTACTGGAAGCGGTAGCGAAAGCCGGCAAACCGCTGGTTATCGTTGCTGAAGATGTTGAAGGCGAAGCGCTGGCAACGCTGGTGGTTAACACCATGCGTGGCATCGTGAAAGTTGCTGCGGTGAAAGCACCGGGCTTCGGCGACCGTCGTAAAGCGATGCTGCAAGATATCGCGACGCTGACTGGCGGTACCGTTATCTCTGAAGAGATCGGTCTGGAGCTGGAAAAAGCGACGCTGGAAGATCTGGGTCAGGCGAAACGCGTTGTGATCAACAAAGACACCACTACTATCATCGATGGTACGGGTGAAGAAGCTGCGATTCAGGGCCGTGTTGCTCAGATCCGTCAGCAGGTTGAAGAAGCAACGTCTGATTACGACAAAGAAAAACTGCAAGAGCGTGTGGCTAAACTGGCTGGCGGCGTAGCCGTTATCAAAGTTGGCGCAGCAACTGAAGTTGAAATGAAAGAGAAGAAAGCACGCGTTGAAGATGCCCTGGCTGCGACTCGCGCTGCGGTAGAAGAAGGCGTGGTTGCTGGTGGTGGTGTTGCGCTGGTTCGCGTTGCAGCCAAACTGGCTTCTCTGACTGCTCAAAACGAAGACCAGAACGTGGGTATCAAAGTTGCGCTGCGCGCGATGGAAGCTCCACTGCGTCAGATCGTTTCCAACGCTGGCGAAGAGCCATCTGTGGTTGCGAACAACGTTAAAGCTGGTGACGGTAACTACGGTTACAACGCAGCAACTGAAGAATACGGCAACATGATCGACTTCGGTATTCTGGACCCAACCAAAGTCACACGTTCTGCTCTGCAGTTCGCGGCTTCTGTTGCTGGTCTGATGATTACTACCGAATGTATGGTTACCGACCTGCCGAAAGGCGATGCACCTGACTTAGGTGGCGCTGGTGGTATGGGCGGCATGGGTGGTATGGGCGGCATGATGTAATATGACGCCATTGTCGCCGGAAGCCATTTTCTGGTGACAGGGAGTCAGGTTACAGAAGCACGTCTTTCTGTCCTTTAAAGAGCACTATCTGGTCGCGAGACTGGGTGGTGCTTTTTTTATGCGCGGCATTGCTGAAATGTTGCCGTATCGTTGATGAATGCGTTTATAGCCTGTTATCGGGGGAAGCATTCTGCGCTACAATGGCGGCGTTACTTTATTTACGAATACCTTTTTATTCAAAACAACCCTGTTCGGAGTAGGGACAATGTCTGACGATGCGTCTACGCTTCTGCGCTCTATTTCCTGGTTTACTGAGCCCCCTTCGGTATTACCTGAGCACATTGGTGACTGGCTGATGGAAACCGGCTCCATGACGCGGCGACTTGAAAAATATTGTGCCCAACTGAAGACCATCCTGTGCAATGAGAAATTCATTACGCCACAGGCGCTGGGCGAAGAGCGCGAACAGCTGCCTTACAGTGAGCGTTACTGGCTGCGTGAAGTGGTGCTGTATGGTGACGATCGTCCCTGGCTTTTTGGCCGTACCATTGTTCCGCAACAAACGCTCGATGGCACGGATTCAGCTCTGACGAAAATAGGCAATCAGCCGCTAGGCCGCTACCTGTTTGGACAAAAGGCGCTGACGCGTGACTATATCCATACCGGATGCAGTGAAGGCTTATGGGCGCGGCGTTCCCGCCTGTGTGTCTCTGGCTATCCGTTACTGTTGACTGAGCTTTTCTTACCGGAATCACCGATTTATTTCAGCCGGTGATGAAGGTTGGCAGGTAATTTGAGGAGATAAATCCTTGGAAAGAAGTGTTACAGCAGGGAAATGGCTGGCTTATTGTCGCTTGATGCGAATTGATAAACCGATAGGTTCTCTGTTGCTGCTGTGGCCAACGCTATGGGCGCTGTGGCTAGCGGGTGGGGGAGCGCCTGCACCGTGGACGCTGTTTGTTTTTGTCGCTGGCGTTTTCTTGATGCGTGCAGCAGGCTGTGTCATCAATGATTATGCCGATCGCCATTTTGACGGCCATGTAAAACGTACTGCTTCTCGCCCATTGCCTAGCGGTGAAGTGAGCGAGCGAGCTGCCAAAGTGCTGTTTGTCGTGCTGGTCTTGCTGGCGTTTGGACTGGTGTTGACGCTGAATAAGATGACGATCTGGCTGTCCGTTGCGGGGCTGGTTCTGGCGTGGGTCTACCCGTTCATGAAACGGGTCAGCCATCTTCCTCAGTTTGTGCTGGGTGCGGCGTTTGGCTGGTCAATCCCGATGGCTTATGCGGCGGTGAGTGAAAGCCTGCCAGCAAGCTGCTGGATGATGTTTTTGGCGTACATTTGCTGGACGGTCGCCTACGATACGCAATATGCGATGGTGGATCGTGATGACGACTTGAAGATCGGCGTGAAATCTACCGCGATCCTATTTGGCCGTTTTGACAATATCATCATCGGGTTACTGCAGTTCAGTATGCTGGCGTTGCTGCTGGCTTTGGGAATCGCCACCGGATTAGGAACGCCATACTATATTTCGCTGCTGGTGGCTGCGGGGATGTTTGTTTATCAGCAAATCCTGACCGCTGAGCGCGAACGTGATGCCTGTTTCAAAGCCTTTCACAATAATAAATACGCGGGTATGGCGATATTTATTGGTGTGCTGTTTGGCATATAGATTGAACTGACGGAAACAAAAAAAGCAGCGATTTCTCGCTGCTTTTTTTATGGTGGAATGCTCAGACGAGTTTGTTATGCCAAACGCCTCCACGGCTTGATGGCGGGGGTGTTATCCGCCATTTTCCCGTTACTGTCCGGCTACGCCTGCTTTGTCTCTTCCACTTTTTCTACTGCCTGACTGGCGGTTTCTATCTGACTATTGGCTTCCATTTCAGCGGATGAGCTGGCGCTTTCGATAGTCAACCGAACTTCCGGGGTGATCAGATCGCCGAGGATATTGTAGATTTCCAGGATATCGCCTTGTGCCGCTTCCGCACTGTCGGTGATATACCCTTCTGTGCGTAAGGTTGCGACCAGCGTTGAGAACACCGCTTTATCAAAGAATTCCGGCGCGTTGATGCCGTGCAGGACGGACAGACGCTGTGCCATGTTCCGGCTTTCTTTCTCCAACGTTCCACGGTTTATCTCTGGGTTTGCACATAGCAAAGAGAGCGTAATCGCATAGCGTTGCAGCGTTTCACGCACGCCTGCTGACAGCAGTTGCAGCGTACGGATGCGTGGCGGATTGATAGCTAATTGACCATCACGGCTGCACAGTAGCTCTTGTCGAATCAGTTCATTAGCCAACGTTTCCAGCACACCCGGCAACTGCTCTTTGGAATAATGCAGGAACAGTTCAGCTTGCAGCAGCGGATAGATCAGCGCGATCTGTCGCACGACTTCGGCAAGCGTAATCCGGCGATGGTGGATTACGATGCTGGCGATCAGCGACGGCAAGACCAACAGATGCTGGATGTTATTGCGGTAGTACGTCATCAGTACCGCCTGCTCGCGCGGCAGAATGATGATATCGCCAATGCTATCCTTCTCGACTTCAAACTTGTTCATGCCCAGCGCGTGTTCCAGCAGTTCATCTGCTGTCTTCTTCGGTGCCGTAATATCTTTATGATAAGGAACCTGGCGCAGCAACTGGAGGTAGCAATCCAGCTGTTCGTGCATTTGTTCACGCGTCAGCGAGCGCTGGCGCGAGGCTAACAAGGCCGTAGAGCACAGGTTCATCGCGTTTGCTGCCGCAGAATTGTTGATGCGCACCATGATATCCATAGAAATATCCTGCACCGTCGGCGTGAGCCAGCTTGGACGCTGTGCCTCGATAGGATCGATCGCATCACGCCATTGCGGTACATGCTGGTTCAGGTAGGTTGTCAGCGGGAGTGGTTCGCCGAAGTTCACATAACCCTGACCCAAATTACGCAGTTTGCGCAAACCGCGCACCATCTGCATAAAGCCTTCTTTTTCCTTCACCGCACCGCGCAGCTCTTTCGCATAGGTGCCGACTTCCATCACATGTTCGTAGCCGACATAAATCGGCACCAGCGTGATGGGGCGCGTACCGCCTCTCAGCATGGCCTGAATGGTCATCGCCAGCGTACCGGTTTTCGGTTCTAACAGACGGCCTGTGCGTGAACGTCCGCCTTCCATGAAGTATTCAACCGAATAACCGCGGGCAAACAGTTCACCCAGATATTCACGGAAAATCGTGGAATACAGCTTGTTGCCTTTGAAGGTACGGCGAATAAAGAACGCGCCAAGACGGCGGAAGATCGGTCCTGCTGGCCAGAAATTAAGGTTGATGCCAGCGGCGATGTGCGGCGGCACTAAGCCCTGATGGTACAGGACGTAGGACAGCAGCAGATAATCCATGTGGCTGCGGTGGCAGGGCACATAGACAATGCCGTGGCCATCCTGCGCCAGTTGGCGAACGCGTTCGGCGTTGTGGACGTTAATCCCCTGATAAAGGCGGTTCCACGTCCAGCTTAATACGCGATCCGACAGACGCACGGCTTCGTAGGAGAAGTCAGCGGCGATTTCTTCCATCAGCGCAATGGCATTCTGCTGCGCTTTCTCAGTAGAAATCTTCTTACTGCGCGCTTCATCGTCGACGGCTTTCTTGATCGCTTTGGAATCCAGCAGCTTGTTAAATAGCTCCTGACGCACCGGCAAGCGCGGCCCAACTGCCGCCAAACGCTGGCGAGAGAAGTGCATACGTGCGACACGCGCCAGTTTGTGGGCTATGGTTTTGTCAGTGCCGTGCTCGGTCGCCATATAGCGTAGCGATACCGGGCTGGAGAAGCGGACAAAGCTGTCGCGGCCTAGCCACAGGACGGCAAAGAATTTCTCGATGCCGTTGAGCAAGCGCAGGTGTGGTGCGGCCTGCGAATGGCCTTCCCGACCTGGAGAACGCCCAAACATCACGGAAACCGGCACCATCTGTACGTCTAAATCTGGATTGGCACGATGCAAATCCAGATAGTCGTGGAACAGCTTGACGGATTTCTGCTTGGGAACGTAATAGCGGAAGACGCGCGGCCCGTCATTAATAAAGACGTGGCTAGGGAGTTCGACGCCATTGAATTCGAACGACTGCGAGGGATCGGGTAGCCCCAATGCCAGGCATTTCGCACGTAGCGTCAAGAGATCCGCCTGAGAGTTATAAGGCAGAACATAGAGTATAGGACGTGAGGGATCTAACCCCAGCTCGACCACCGGATCTGCGGGAATAACTTTGCTCTTCACCAGCAGTTTCAGTGGGAGATTCAATAATTTATAGTAAATTTTACGCCAACCTGACATAACAACATGGAGCCTCTTGTTAGCAATGCGCCGCAAGGATACCAGAAACTGCGCCGGAGATCTGTGGTGATGAGACAACGTAAGCGCGTTAAAATGCGAACTATTTTGCGTAAATAATGGAGGATAAATGAATAAAGCAACGGGGATGACCCGGATTATTAAGGCGACCGGTTATTCCTTTAAGGGACTGAAGCAGGCGTGGCAGCATGAAGCAGCGTTTCGTCAGGAAACGATACTGACCCTTGTCGGCGTGATTATCGCGTGTTTACTGCCGGTTACGCTGGTCGAAAAACTGCTGCTGATTGGGTCTGTGGTACTGATTATGCTGTTTGAGCTGGCTAATAGCGCCATTGAAGCGGTAGTCGATCGCATTGGACTTGAGCACCACGAATTATCCGGTCGAGCGAAAGATATCGGGTCGGCCGCTGTCTTTGTTGCCATCCTGTTAGCCGCTGTCGTCTGGGGCAGCATCCTCTGGCAACATTTTGCCTGACGGCACGCATAAATGAGTAAAAGTCAGGGGCTTTGCCGATATCGTCATTCCCAATTGTGGCTTACCTGTATATACTCACAGCAAGACTGTATAAACAACCAGGGGGCGGAATGAAAGTATTAACAGCAAGGCAGCAGCAGGTTTATGACCTGATCCGCGATCATATTGCGCAAACCGGAATGCCGCCAACGCGTGCGGAAATTGCTCAACAACTGGGGTTTCGCTCTCCTAATGCGGCTGAAGAACATCTGAAAGCGCTGGCGCGTAAAGGCGTGATTGAAATTGTATCGGGCGCTTCTCGTGGTATTCGTCTGCTGATGGAAGAAGAGACGGGTATTCCTCTGGTTGGTCGCGTGGCCGCTGGTGAACCTCTGCTGGCACAGGAACACATCGAGTGCCGCTATCAGGTTGACCCTGCAATGTTCAAACCTAGCGCTGATTTCTTGCTGCGGGTGAGCGGCATGTCGATGAAAAATATCGGTATTATGGATGGCGATTTACTGGCCGTGCATAAAACAGAAGATGTGCGCAACGGTCAGATTGTCGTCGCGCGTATTGATGATGAAGTGACGGTGAAACGCTTGAAAAAGCAGGGCAATACAGTACACCTCCTCGCTGAAAATGAAGAGTTTGCCCCGATTGTTGTCGATCTTCGTCAGCAAAGCTTTTCGATAGAAGGCTTAGCGGTTGGCGTGATTCGTAACAGCGACTGGAGCTAACCATTCGCAGAGATGCACTGCTCGTCTGTCTGGGTCAGTGCATCATGTTCGTCTGTTAATCTGCTAACCATATATATTTAGTTACATTTCGCGCGTGTTTCTACGATCCCCATTACCCTTCTGTTTTTTCACTGCTTTTTGCGGTGATTTTCCCTTTCTTAATGTTTAATCCAGTCACAGATTCCTGATTTTTAATATTAAGTGAAATATTCGACTATAATTTTTATCAAGGTAAGCATTTTTATCTTGGTTGATCGCTTGTCGATTGATCATTAGCCATCACATTGAGATAGCCCGGTAATCAAGGGAGACAGTGGCGAAGAGTACCGTCATCTTTCACATCGTCGTCATAGTTCACAGAGTTATGATGCTGCTTACTGAATAAATCTATTTATCTGAAACTGACGCATAAGTCGGTAGTCACGATTTTTTATGCGCAATTCACCTAAGGTACGGAGATTCTTATGAATAAAGACCAAGCCAGCGGTAACTGGAAACAGTTTAAAGGTAAAGCGAAAGAGCAATGGGGCAAATTAACGGATGACGATCTGACGGTCATCGAAGGTAAACGTGACCAACTGGTGGGGAGAATCCAGGAACGTTACGGGTACGAAAAAGAAGCGGCAGAGAAAGAAGTGAAACACTGGGAAGATCACCACAAATATCACTGGTAGCTATCATTGGTAACAACAGTGATGTCTCTCCACAGAAAAAACGATAGCCCTTGGGCTATCGTTTTTTAATCGGAACGGTATGGTCGTGATCGCAATGATCCGGCTGTTTGCATGATGCAACTTCCTGACAGCCTCCACACAAGCCGTGTGCTTCCACCACGCTGTGACGCAGCGTAAACCCTGACTGCTGTGCCAGACTACGCAGCGTTTCTTCCACACCTTCGGTTTGACGTTCGGTGACTTGCCCGCAGCGGTCGCAGATGAAAAGGGCGGACGTGTGGCTGTGGTCTTCGATATGGTGGCACAGCACGTAGCTGTTGTTTGATTCGACGCGATGAATGAAGCCTTGTTCCAACAGAAAATCCAGCGCGCGATAGACGGTCGGCGGTTTTGCCTGAGGTTCGGAAACACGCAGCAGGTCCAGCAGGTCATAAGCGCTGATAGCACCGGACTGCTGTGCCATAAGGCGTAAAACCTCTAACCGCTGTGGCGTGAGACGCACAGCGCGCTGCTGACAAATCTGTTCAGCCTGGGCAAGAAGTTTGTCCTGTTTGGTTGAATCCATTGTCATATCACCCTGACGCGTTGAGGAACAAGACGGATATCTTACCACGACTGAATAAAAACGCCGAACTGGCGGCGTTTTCCTACAAAAACAACTCCCTACAAAAAGAACGGACAGACGCGCTACACGACCAGATCGATGAGCAGCGCCCGCAAAGGCGACTCTGCTTGTAGCGTCAACGACGTCTCTTCCTTAATGAAGGCTCCGTCGCCGCAGTGTAGTGTTTCACTGTTCTGATTACCCTTTACCGCCATTGAACCGTGGATCAATTGGAGGTACGCCTGATTTCCCTGTAGCGCGATGGTGCTTTGCTCATTCTGCTGGAGATCGACATGATGCACCCAAACCTGCTGGCGCAGTTGCAAGCTATTGTGTTCACCTTCCGGTGAGGCAAGCAGCGTATGGTTTGCTGAACTCAGCCCCATGCGCTGCAACGGGCTGTTCTCTCGCGTTTGGCAGGCATTCAGCCATAATTGCAGCCGCGTCAGCGGCTTGTTGGCGTTGGTATTATGTTCGCTATAGCTGACGTTTGGCTGCGTGGAGAGCAGCAGCACATCTCCGGCTTTGGCCTGAATGTGGCCGCCGTTGCTGTCGCGATATTCCGCTTCGCCCTGAAGAATAATGTTCAGAATATCAACCCGTGGGTAGGTTCGCGGCTGGAATGATGCCCCCGGTGCCAATACTTCCTGATTGAGCACGCGCAGAGATGCGTAGCCCAGCAGCTGTGGGTCAAAATAGTGACCAAAAGAAAAGGTATAGCGCGCCTGCAACCAGCCATAGTCGGCCTGGCCGCATTGCCCTGCTGCTCTTCGTGTGATCATAATTTTTATCCCCCAGAGAATTATTTATTGAACTGATAGTAATTGTGTGGACGTTGGATTGTTAGCTAGTTAATCTGGTGGGTATATTCAAAATTCCTGAATGAGTACGAAGATGGCGAGAGAACGAGCACTGACGCTGGAAGCCTTGAGGGTGATGGATGCGATCGATCGTCGTGGCAGCTTTGCCGCTGCGGCAGACGAGCTGGGTAGGGTGCCTTCGGCGCTGAGCTATACCATGCAGAAATTGGAAGAAGAGTTAGATGTGGTGCTGTTCGATCGTTCCGGGCATCGTACTAAATTCACGAATGTTGGGCGGATGCTGCTGGAACGCGGACGCATTCTGTTGGAGGCCGCGGATAAGCTCACGACGGACGCAGAAGCACTGGCACGCGGTTGGGAAACGCACCTGACGATTGTGACGGAAGCGCTAATTCCGACTCAGCGAATTTTCCCCTTGATCGATAAACTGGCGCTCAAAGCCAATACGCAGGTATCGATTCTGACGGAAGTGCTGGCCGGGGCGTGGGAGCGTCTTGAGCAAGGGCGCGCCGATATTGTGATTGCGCCAGACATGCATTTTCGCGCGTCTTCCGAAATGAATACCCGTAAGCTGTACACGATGAATAACGTTTATGTCGCCAGCCCGGAACATCCGATTCATCAGGAACCTGAACCGCTGTCGGATGCAATACGGGTGAAATACCGTGGGATTGCGATGGCAGACACCGCGCGCGAACGCCCGGTACTGACCGTGCAGCTGTTGGATAAACAGCAACGTCTGACGGTGAGTTCGCTGGATGATAAACGGCGTGCGCTGCTGGCGGGATTAGGCGTCGCGACCATGCCTTATCCGATGGTTGCGCAAGATATTGCCGAAGGGCGTTTGCTGGTGATTGGGCCGGAGCATCAGATGGAAAGCCAGATTATTATGGCGTGGCGGCGAGACAGCATGGGCGAGGCGAAATCCTGGTTCCTGCGTGAGATTCCGAAACTATTGAACCAGCCTTAAATCCCGCGCTTTTTGCGGCAAGGTGTGGTTCCACACCTTGCCTCTGCACTTCACTACTAGCTCGTGTGAATCGACAAAACTCTAGTATAAATCGACAAATGTCTTATCACGCTGATGAGGCTGATTCAGATCTTGCTCTGGACCCAGCGAAATCACGCCATGCGGATTAATCGTGCCGTGGCTACGATAGTAGTGGTGACGAATATGCGCCATGTCGACGGTATCGGCGATGCCGGGCATCTGATAAATATCACGCAGAAAACCGAACAGATTTGGGTAATCGCTCAGGCGATATTTATCGCATTTAAAATGCGTGTGATAGACCGGATCGAAACGGATCAACGTCGTCCACAGCCGCAGATCGGCTTCGGTTAACTGCTCACCTGTCAGATAGCGTTGTTTTGCCAGAATGCTTTCCAGATCGGAGAGCGCGGCAAAAACGGTTGTGGCGGATTCATCATAGGCTGACTGGCTTGTCGCAAAACCAGCTTTGTACACACCGTTGTTGACCTTGTCGTAAATCCAGCCGTTCAATTCGTCAATCTGCGCGCGTAGCACTTCTGGGTAATAATCTCCCGCCGTTGCTCCCACGCCATCAAAAGCGCTGTTCAGCATGCGGATGATATCGGCGGATTCGTTACTGACGATGGTGTGCTGCTCGGTATCCCACAGGACAGGCACGGTCACCCGACCGCTGTAGTCTGGCATAGCGTGCAGGTAGAGCTGGTAGAGGAATTCGTGCTGATAGAGTGAGTCACCCGTTGCGGCTTCAAAATCGGTATCGAACGTCCAGCCGTGATCGAGCATGAGCGGATGAACCACCGAAACGGCGATGTGATCGGTTAACCCTTTCAACTGTCGCATGAGCAGCGTGCGGTGTGCCCACGGGCAGGCGAGTGAAACGTAGAGATGATAACGGCCGGACTGGGCAGGAAAGCCACCTTTGCCGGTGAGGCCGGGTGCGCCATCGGGCGTTACCCAGTTGCGGAATGCGGATTCTGAACGCTTAAAATGGCCGCCGGTAGATTTGGTTTCATACCAGGTATCGTGCCATACGCCGTCAACCAGTTGTCCCATAAATCCTCCCGTTAGTGAGTGATGATAAAACAACGGCAAGCCTTATCTGCTTGCCGTCTCATTCGTTATTCGACTATTAAGTGTAGTACAGGCCGGAAGAGGCTCGTCTTACCACTTTTTGCCCAGCAGGCGGTCGATACTGAATGCGCCTGGGCCAGTGACAGCCAGCAGGAGGTAGCCGCCAGCGATGGTCAGGTTTTTCATGAACATCAGTTGGTTCATGCCTTCCGCAAAGTTAGAGTGGAAAATCAGTGCAGTCAGCAGCGTAAAGCCCGCAGTGAACAGCGCGACGGTACGCGTCAGCAGACCGAACAGAACCGCCAGACCACCACCCAGTTCCAGCAGAATGGTCAGCGGCAGCAGGAAGGACGGAACGCCCATCGCCTGCATGTATTGTTGTGTGCCTGCATAGGCATCACCCAGCTTACCGTAACCTGCAACGATAAACAGAATTGGCATTAAGATACGTGCAACCAGCAGTGCAGTACTTTCTAAATTTTTCATCATCTCTCCAATTAATTTTGTTGTGGGCTATATTGCCCTGTTTTGTTTGTTGTAGCAGGTGTGGTCTGAAAGCCTGGCCCGCCATCAGGTTATGGGCAGATAGTATAGAGAGATGATTTGCTCTGCCAGCGAGTATAATTGTTGCTGTATTTCAGAAAAATTGATGTTCAGTGAACTGTGCAAGAACGCGCTGTAATAACATGAGCGCGTTAGGTAAAAGTCAGATGAAAAGTAGTAGCGTATAGATAAGACAGATAGCCGAAGCGATAGTAAGGATTACGGACGTGGCTCAAACGTTTTGCGGACGAGTCTGACTGTGCCCCATAGCCCGACAAGACGGCGTCCCCAGCGAATCATGCGGCTAGGATGGCGCACGCCATAGAGTGCCACGAGGCTGGAGCCCACGATCCAGTATTTACGCCACTGCATCAGGCTTTGCCAGCCGCGATCGTAACGGACGGTGGTATCTAACCAGTGCTTCTTACCTGCCGATAAATCCAGCCGCTGCTGCTGTATCTGGCGCAGTAACTGGGCTTTTTCTCTGTCTCGCTGCTGACGCTGGTTCACTTGGGATCGTCCTCCAGCAGCGATCTGTCGGTCGCTAGCTCCTTACGCGTCGCTTTGAGCAAGGTGGAACGACGTACCTTCACGAGTGTCCATATGCCGCCTATCAGCGCGAGTCCGAGCAATGTGGCGGTAATACACCCCAGCGCAAAGAGGCGATATTGCGGATCGATGCCCCAGATGATCAGCGCAATCAGGCTCATAATGCCAAAAGCGGCAAAAAGCAGCGTCAGGCCGACCATAATCAGCAATTGAATCAGATTGGCTTTCTCTTCCTCTAATTCAATAACGGCCAGTCGAACGCGGCTTTCCACCATACTGACAATAATAGAGATGATGCGCTGAGCAGAAGCCATGACCCCGCTTGCGGGGCCTTGTTGTGATTTATCCGTCATAGCAATCCGCTAATTAGCGACGAGACAGCAGGACGCCAAGCACGACACCGACTGCTGCGCCAATGCCGACACCGGTCCACGGATTCTGGCGTACATAATCGTCTGCCGATTCAACCGCTTCTTTGGTTTGGGAAGCGATGCGCTCACCCGTATCGCTCAGGCGATTGCGGGTTTCTTTCAGCGCGCTTTCTGCCTTATTGCGCAGCTTGTCGAGTTCCGCCTTAGATTTATCGCTGGAGGTGCTTAATACTTCTTCCAGCGTGTCCGCCAGTGATTTCAATTCGGCGCGTAGGTACTCAGAATTTTGATCTTTAGCCATATTAATAACCCTTCATGTTATAAACCTGAACGTTAACTATAGCTGAAGCTGAGATTTATGCCGCCCCAAACGGGTACGGACAATTCTGATAACTCGCTGTAAATTTTAGCGATTTGGTTTTTGAATACAAAATGAACAGTTGACGTGTGTTTTGTAGGGACAATGTAGTGATGGGTTATTGCGACGTGCCACGTTCTGCGGCGCGCAATTCCTGCTCGGCTTCAGCCAGCTTTCTTTCGCGCTTGAGGATCTTCTCGGCGTCATCCCCTTTCTGGCGGCTTTCATTCAGTTCCTGCTGCCGTTCAGCGACGTCTTTGCGTTTTTCCGCAATCGCTTCCTGACGCTTCTCTGCTAATCCGGCATCTGTGCAGTGGGTTTTCACGCCGTCCAATGCCTTCTCTAACCCGCTGATGCGATTCTGATTGCCATGCTTACGCGCTTCATCAATTTGGCGCTGAATATCTTGCGCTTTCTGCTGACAGGTCTCTACCTGATTGGCAGTATTCGCCAGTGCATGACCGGAAAGCAGGACAGATAATGCAATAATGGATGGAGATAGTTTCGATGGAGATAATTTCATAGTCGTCACCCCAGTTTGGATTGTTTCTGTGTCAGTTTCTGCTGCCAGAACGGTGTCGGGGTTGTCACTTGCTGCGCGGTAATCGTGACTTTGGGTAGAGACAAACGCAGGACATCTCTGGCAGCGATACTCTGTTCCGGCGAGGCAAGACGGACGATCAGGCTATCTTGCTCTGGCGTAATGCTTTTGATCGCAATCCCTTTTTCGTTGAGACGCTGATACACGTAAAAGCCATCGGGCAACGCGGCACCGTCATAAGGCTTGATGTGTAGCATAGCATCGTCCTGGGAACGGCGTAGTGACTGGGACTGCGTCAATGCAATCATCGGTAGAGCAAGCAATAGCAGTATGCGACCTGCTTTTCTGGAGAAGAGCCTAGAGAATAACCCGCGAATTGACACGGTTAGCTCCCCTTTTCTGCATTATTTGTTTTATCGTCACGTTTTTTACGCCACAAGACAAAAAGCGATCCAAACAGGCCGATAAACAGCAGGGCCAGCGGCAGTATCATCAGGCAGAGCATCAGCTCGTCTTCATATTTCAGGAAGACGGTTGTTTTCCCTAAGGCATAGCCCAGCGTAACCAGAATAAATACCCACAGGAACCCGCTCATCCAGTTAAAGAACTGAAAGCGTGCGTTATTCAGGCCAGACAAGCCTGCGATGGTTGGGAGTAACGTTCTGACAAAAGCCAGAAAACGGCCCACTAAAAGCGCGGACAGACCATGACGATGGAAGAGCTGGTGGGCGCGTTGGTGATAGTGCGCGGGCAAATGTGATAGCCAGCCCTGAACCACTCCCGTATTGCCAAGCCATTTCCCCTGAATATAGCTGGCCCAACAGCCGAGGCTGGCCGCCGTCGTCAGGAGAAATATCGTAAAAGGGTAATTCATTGTGCCCTTGGCGACGAGGACGCCGACCAAAATGAGCAGGCTATCGCCGGGCAGGAAAGCCGCTGGGAGCAGGCCATTTTCCAGAAAGATAATCAGAAACAGTAATATGTAGATGGTCCATACCAACTTTGGGTCGGCTAAAATATCGAAATCCTGATGCCAGAGTGCGTTTAACAGTTCTTTGATTAATTCCATCCGGTATTCCTAATACTGCTGTTGCATTTTAGCCTTGGCGACAATCACGCACGCTTCTGGACATGATAAGAGTGAATACAGTGTTATCAGGGCACAGGATTATGATTTTTTGATGATCTCTGTTTTTTCTGCCTGATAGTGGAGCTGGCGTCTGACTTGATGCTCGCTTTTCGCTGCGAGCCCGATAAACAGGCAGCTTGGGGATTGTTTGGTCTTGGCAGACTTTGCATCCAAACCGGCGGATTAAGCGTAAGAAAGACGCGTTAACTGTAACAAAATAGGTGTTCCTGAGACAGAAAAATATTACGACAACTGGGGCGGTTTAGGGGGATTTTTCGAAGAAGAGTGGGGATTTCTGCGATATTTTACACTCGCTGACAGAAATCAACGTTTTCTGACTTTTTCCCCCTGGTTCAAAATTTTTCCCCTTCGCGTAAAACGAAGGGGAGGATGCACATTTAGGACTTGCCCGTGTGTATCTGGTCGAGGTGGACGACCGGATTCTCGGCGAACATATAACGGTCGACGTTAAACTCGAAATCATCCGTTGTGGCGCGAAATAGCATCTGTTTGGTGTTTTCCAGATGTTGCCACATTGCCAGTTTGGCTGCATAAGGATCTTTGCGAATCAGTGCCTTAAGGATGCGGTCGTGTTCCTCGCACCAGCTTTCAATCGACTTGTCGTCAATGTGCTCATGCAGTTTGCGCCAGTAAGGATTATGAATCCGTTGGCTCCACATTTTCTCGACGATGGTCGCCATAGCGGAGTTCTGTGTTGCCAGCGCGACCTGAACGTGGAATTTGAGATCCCACTGAGAATCACGGAAGCGATCTTCTTGTCGCGCGTATTCCTGAATCTCCATCAGTTGGATGATGTCCTGACGAGTCACCTGCGTGGCCGCAAATTCGGCAATGTTGCTTTCAATGAGTTGGCGAGCCTGAAGCAGTTCAAATGGGCCCGCCGCGACAAATTCAATATCGCCGCTATTAATGAACGGATTCTTCTGCTGGTTGGAAATAACGTGAATGCCTGAACCCTTGCGTACTTCAACGTACCCTTCGACTTCCAGCATAATGATGGCTTCGCGCACCACAGTGCGGCTGACGTTCATTTCTTCAGAAATATAGCGCTCTGCCGGTAATTTTTCGCCGACCTGATACATACCGCTTTCAATGCGCTGTTTTAATTCTGCGGCTAACTGCTGGTATAGCCGTCGGGGTTCAGTGAGTGCCATGATGATGTCTACTCTCGATAGATGACGGTCCATGTGCCACGTCAGGGCCTGAGTGTCTATCTCGTTAATCTTTCAGGGATGATTTGTTATACCACTTAATCATAGCAGCAACCAATGTTGTGGTCACAGTTATCGCGGTGTGTTATCGGAGGGAGGTGGCTCACCCAGTCGCAGATCATACCGGATGAGCCAGGATAATGCAGGGATTATCAGTGTTGGTTGGCTTCTTTCAACGTTTCAGCTGCGGCGGCGACTTCTGATGCCGGTTGGTTTTTCAACACCGTCCAGATGACGATGGCACCCAACAGGTCAAAGACGGCCAGTGCCGCGAACAGCGGGCTGAAGCCCATCGTGTCGGCCAGTGCGCCCACAACCAGAGCAAACATGGTGCTTGCCATCCAGGCTGCCATGCCGGTCAAACCGTTCGCGGTAGCCACTTCATTACGGCCAAATACGTCAGATGACAGCGTAATCAGCGCGCCGGACAGCGACTGGTGCGCAAAACCACCGACGCACAGCAGGGCGATAGCGACATAAGGACTGGAGAACAGCCCGATCATGCCCGGTGCAATCATCAGTACCGCGCCCATCGTGACGACCATTTTGCGAGAAACGATCAGGTTCACTTTGAAGTGTTTTTGGAACAGCATTGGCAAGTAACCGCCCAGAATGCAGCCGATATCGGCGAACAGCATCGGCATCCAGGCGAACATGGCGATTTCTTTCAGGTTAAAGCCGTAGGCTTTGAACATGAACAGCGGGATCCACGCGTTGAACGTTCCCCAGGCGGGTTCAGCCAGAAAACGCGGCAGTGCGATACCCCAGAATTGGCGGTTACGCAGGATCTGCAAGGCGGACATTTTTTTCGCGTTATTGGTTTGGTGCTGTGCTTCCTGCCCGCTAAGAATGTAGTCGCGCTCTTCGTCGCTGAGTTTTTTCTGATCTTTCGGGTGCTTATAGAAAACGAGCCAGCAGAGAGCCCAGATCAGGCTCAGCACACCGGTAATGATAAAGGCCATTTCCCAGCTGTGCGCCACAATCGCCCACACGACTAGCGGTGGCGCGATCATGGCGCCGATGGATGACCCCACGTTGAAGTAACCCACCGCAACAGAGCGCTCTTTTGCCGGAAACCATTCGCTACTGGCTTTCAGGCCAGCAGGGATCATGGCCGCTTCTGCCATACCGACAGCGCCACGGGCGATCGCTAAACCACCCCAGCTGTTTGCCAGCGCGGTGCCCATACAGCAGATGGCCCACAGAATGGCGAACATGGCATAGCCGATTTTTGTGCCAAGCAAATCCAGTACATAGCCAGCGATGGGCTGCATAATGGTATAACAAGCTGAGTAGGCAGCAACGATGTAAGAATACTGCTGTGTCGTGATGTGCAACTGATCTTGTAGCGTCGGTGCGGCGACAGACATTGCATTACGCGTCAGATATCCCAGCACGGTGCCAATGGTCACCAGGCCGATCATATACCAGCGTAATCCTTTGATTTTACGCATTTACTTTCTCTCCGAGTCAATAAAAAACACCGTAATGGCTCTTGAGTGGCCTCAGGGTGTGATGTGTCTTGTGATGTCGTGCGACACGTTTTGTTGTTGTGCTGAACAGGAAACCCCTTCTCTTTGTGAGATAGCGATTGAATCCCTGCTTAAGGCAGCGCTACAATAATTTGTCATACAACTTTAAAAGTTGAGTGATATCACAAAACCATTATTTTTATGTGGAATAGCTAATTCCTCGTTTAAACCGAGAGAGACAGGCCGTTTACGGCAATAAATGCTGGGTTATTGTACTGTTTGTTACATTTTTGCGATCATGACCTCACAAATACTGTGAGATATCGCGCATAATTGGTGTGATATCTTTTAACGGTTAACTAATTTGGTGCACAAGAAGCACGGTAAGGAAGAGAACATGCCCCAGTTTATGAGTGAAGATTTTCTGTTAGACAGTGAATTTGCCCGTCGTCTTTATCATGAGTATGCCGTCGACCAACCGATATTTGACTATCACTGCCATTTGCCGCCTGAGCAGATCGCGGAAAACTATCGCTTCAAAAATTTGTATGACATCTGGCTGAAAGGCGATCACTACAAGTGGCGTGCGATGCGCACCAATGGCGTGCCTGAGCGTTTGTGTACGGGTGATGCCAGCGATTGGGAAAAATTTGAAGCCTGGGCTGCTACCGTGCCGCACACCATCGGCAACCCGCTTTACCACTGGACACATCTGGAACTGCGTCGTCCGTTCGGCATCACCGGCACGCTGCTGTCGCCGAGCACGGCAAAAGACATTTGGGATCGTTGTAATGCCATGCTGGAGCGCGATGACTTTACCGCGCGCGGCATCATGCAACAGATGAACGTGAAAATGGTTGGGACGACAGACGATCCGATTGACGATCTGCGCCACCATAAAACCGTTGCTCAGGATTCAAGCTTCTCTATCAAAGTGTTGCCGAGCTGGCGCCCGGATAAAGCGTTCAACATTGAGCTGGCAACCTTCAACGACTACATGGCGAAACTGGGTGAAGTCTCTGACACCGATATTCGTCGTTTCAGCGATCTGCAAACCGCGCTCACCAAGCGTCTGGATCACTTCGCCGCACACGGCTGTAAAGTGTCTGACCACGCGCTGGATGTGGTGATGTTTGCCGAAGCCGATGACGCCGCGCTGGATAAAATTTTGGCGCGTCGCCTTGCTGGCGAAACGCTGAGTGAACATGAAGTGGCACAGTTCAAGACTGGCGTTCTGGTCTGGCTGGGTGCGGAATATGCCCGTCGTGGCTGGGTTCAGCAGTATCACATTGGCGCACTGCGCAACAACAACCTGCGTCAGTTCAAGCTGCTGGGGCCGGATGTGGGCTTCGATTCCATCAATGACCGTCCGCTGGCTCAGGAACTGTCTCGCCTGCTCAGCAAGCAGAATGAAGAAAATCTGCTGCCGAAAACCATCCTTTACTGCCTGAATCCGCGTGATAACGAAGTGCTTGGCACCATGATCGGTAACTTCCAGGGCGAAGGGATGCCGGGCAAGATGCAGTTCGGTTCCGGCTGGTGGTTCAACGATCAGAAGGACGGCATGCAACGTCAGATGACTCAGCTAGCACAGCTTGGTCTGCTGAGCCGCTTCGTCGGCATGCTGACCGATAGCCGCAGCTTCCTGTCTTACACCCGCCATGAATATTTCCGCCGCATCCTGTGCCAGATGATTGGCCGTTGGGTGGAAGATGGCGAAGCGCCAGCCGACCTGCCGTTGCTGGGCGAAATGGTGAAAAACATCAGTTTCGATAACGCTAAAAACTATTTTGCCATCGAGCTGTAATTCCACCGCGTAGGTGTGAGTTGCGCGAGGGACGCGGCAGTAAGATTCCTAAAGGGGCTTACGCCGCGACTCCCGGTGTCTCGGTCTTTTGTCATCGGCACGCGTAGTTATGTGGTGCGGGTGAATATGAATATAGGGCAAGGATGACGGTGATTGATCGGTCGTGCCCTGAATGTGAGATTCGTCCTAAGGTAGCCTGTTAATGCAAACGTTAAATCGTCGTAACTTCCCCGGTCGTCAGCACCCAGATCGTGTTATCCAGTTTGGTGAAGGCAACTTCCTGCGCGCTTTCGTCGACTGGCAGTTGGATTTGCTGAATGAGCACACCGATCTGGATGCGGGTATTGTCGTGGTTCGTCCGATTGATTCCGATTTCCCGCCCGCGCTGGACACTCAGGATGGGCTTTACACCACCATTATTCGTGGTCTGAACGAGCAGGGCGAGGCGGTTCGCGAACCCCGTCTGATCCGTTCGGTCAACCGTGAAATTAACGTGTACCGTCAGTTCGATGAATATCTGGCGCTGGCGCACGATCCGAATATCCGTTTCGTGTTCTCGAATACCACGGAAGCGGGTATCAGCTATCACGCAGATGACCGTCTGAACGATGCGCCGCCTGTCAGCTTCCCTGCCAAATTAACCCGCCTGCTGTATGAGCGCTTCTGTCATTTTGACGGCGCGGCGGATAAAGGCTGGGTGCTGCTGCCGTGCGAGCTGATTGATTACAACGGCGTGGCGCTGAAAGAACTGGTGCTGCGCTATGCCGCACAGTGGAAACTGACGCCAACGTTTACCGCCTGGCTGAACGATCACAACACCTTCTGCTCGACGCTGGTGGACCGTATTGTGACAGGTTACCCGCGTGCCGAAGTGGAAGCGTTACAGCAGGAAATGGGCTATCAGGATACCTTTTGGGATACGGCGGAACACTTCTACTTGTTCGTCATTCAGGGGCCACAGTGGCTGGCGGAAGAATTGCGTCTGAACAAGCTGGATCTGAACGTTCGTATCGTTGATGACATCAAGCCGTACAAAGAACGTAAAGTCGCGATTCTCAACGGTGCTCATACTGCGCTGGTACCGGTGGCATTCCTGGCAGGCCTGGATACCGTTGGCGAGTCGATGAATGATGCGCTGATTGGCAAATTCGTGGAAAAGACCATTGCCGAAGAGATTGTGCCGGTATTGGATTTGCCGCATGACGAACTGACGTCGTTTGCTCAGGCTGTGCTAAGCCGTTTCCGTAATCCGTTCATTCAGCATCAGCTGTTATCTATCTCGCTGAATGGCATGACCAAATTCCGCACCCGTATTCTGCCGCAGTTGCTGACCTACCGTGAGCGCCACGGTGAGCTGCCTGCCCGCCTGACGTTTGCGCTAGCGGCCTTGATTGCATTCTATCGCGGCGAGCGCAGCGGTGAAGGCGATGCGTTACAAACCTATCCGTTGCAGGACGATGCACACTGGCTGGAACGTTATTCCACGCTGTGGGCGGGCGTAAAAGAAAACACCGTCAGCCTGGCTGAATTGGTGAATGTCGTACTGCGCGATGCCGATCACTGGGAGCAGGATTTAACACTGGTTCCTGGCCTGGCTGCGCAGGTGACTGAACAGTTGCAAACCATCGTTGAGCGCGGCATGCGCGCAGCCGTGGAAGGTTATTGCTAATCAGTAAGAAGGGTTATCCATGCAAAGTATTATAAAAATTCATTCTCTGGACAATGTGGCTGTCGCCCTGCGTGATGTCGAGCAAGGCGAAACGGTGTCGGTGGATAGCCATACGGTGACACTTCAGCAACCTGTCGTGCGCGGACATAAGTTCGCGCTGGAAACCATCGCACCGGGAGAAATGATTACCAAGTATGGCCTGCCGATCGGCCATGCGTTGGTGTCTATTGCTCCCGGAGAACACATCCATTCCCAGAATGCGAAAACCAATCTGAGCGATCTGGATGAATATCAGTATGAACCTGAATTTCTCGAACTGCCGCCGCAGATGGGCAATCGGGATGTGCAGCTCTATCGTCGCAAAAATGGCGATGTGGGTATCCGTAATGAGCTGTGGATCTTACCCACCGTCGGCTGTGTGAATGGGATTGCTCGCCAAATTCAGCAGCGTTTCCTGAAAGAAACCAACGATGCGGAAGGGATCGACGGCGTTTACCTGTTCAGTCATACCTTCGGCTGTTCACAGCTCGGTCAGGATCACGAAAACACCCGTACGATGCTGCAAAACATGGTGCGTCACCCGAATGCGGGGGCCGTACTGGTGATCGGTCTGGGCTGTGAGAACAATCAGGTTGACGCCTTCCGCACGACGCTGGGCGATTTTGATTCCGATCGCGTGACGTTCATGGTGTGCCAGCAGCAGGATGATGAAGTTGAAGCGGGTCTGGAACGGTTGCATACGCTGTATGAGGCGATGCGCCATGACAAACGCGAACCGGGTAAGCTGAGCGAGCTGAAGTTTGGTCTGGAATGCGGCGGCTCCGATGGGCTGTCTGGTATTACTGCCAACCCGCTGTTAGGCCGTTTCTCTGACTATCTGATCGCCAACGGCGGCACTACCGTGCTGACCGAAGTGCCGGAAATGTTCGGTGCAGAACGTATCCTGATGAGCCGCTGCCGTGATGAAGCCACGTTTGAGAAAACCGTGCACATGGTGAACGATTTCAAACAGTACTTCATCGCGCACAACCAGCCGATTTACGAGAACCCCTCGCCGGGTAACAAGGCGGGCGGGATCACCACGCTGGAAGAGAAATCACTGGGCTGTACGCAAAAAGCCGGACAGAGCAAGGTGGTGGACGTGCTGAAATATGGTGAGCGCTTACATACCCCAGGGCTCAACCTACTCAGCGCACCGGGGAATGATGCTGTCGCCACCAGCGCGCTGGCGGGTGCCGGTTGCCATATGGTGCTGTTCAGTACTGGACGCGGCACACCTTACGGTGGATTCGTGCCTACCGTAAAACTGGCGACCAACAGCGAGCTGGCGAAGAAGAAACCGCACTGGATTGATTTCGATGCAGGGCGTCTGATTCACGACATGCCGATGGATGAACTGCTGAGCCAGTTTGTGGAGCTGATTGTCGAGATTGCTGACGGCAAGCGGACGAAGAATGAAGTGAACGACTTCCGCGAATTAGCCATATTTAAGAGCGGCGTGACGTTGTAAATCACATCCATTCCAATTAAAATAAAACGGCGTTTCATTTTTATAATGACGTCGTTTTTTTTCGCCACAACTTTTATTCGCTACAACTTTTAGAGGCAGGGATCATGACACATTATTGGATTGCCCAGTCTGTTGGTGTACTGGCATTTATGGTCGGCATCACCATGTTTTTCAACCGTAACGATCAAAAATTCAAAATACAGCTCTCGGCATACAGCGCCGTTATTGGCCTGCATTTCTTCCTGATGGGGGCAAATGCGGCAGGTGCCAGTGCATTGTTGAACTCGGCACGTACGTTAATCTCACTCAAAACGCACAACATCCTCGTGATGTTTGTCTTTATCTCACTGACGCTGCTCTTTGGTTTGTCGGGCATGAACCATGCGATGGAACTGCTGCCGATAGCGGGCACGGTCGCCAGTACCTGGGCGCTGTTTCGTACGTCTGGGTTAACGACGCGCTGCGTGATGTGGTGCTCAACCGCCTGCTGGGTCGCGCATAATATCTGGCTGGGCTCGATTGGTGGGTCGTTGATTGAAGGCAGTTTCCTGCTGATGAACGGCTTTAACATCATCCGCTTCTGGCGCATGCAGCAGCGCGGCATCGATCCTTTCAGCGTAGAGAATAAAGCGTAATTTCAGGTGTTTCTCGTCATCTAACGCCGTCCGTTTTGCAGCGAACGGCGTGAGAGGGAAGGGGATAATCAATCCCTAATCAGTTACAGCAGATTCAAACGCTCTTTTTCCGCCAGCTTGGCATCTTCCGCGTGGCATACGGCGGCGATGAACATCACGTCCGTTGAGGAGTTCACCGCGGTTTCTGCCGAGTCCTGCAATACGCCGATGATAAAACCAACCGCAACCACCTGCATGGCGATATCGTTGGAGATACCGAACATGCTGCATGCCAGTGGAATCAACAGCAGTGAACCACCCGCCACGCCCGATGCACCACAGGCACACAGTGAAGCCACGACGCTGAGCAGCAGCGCAGTCGGCACGTCAATCTGAATACCCAGCGTATGGGCGGCGGCCAGCGTCAGCACCGTGATGGTAATCGCCGCGCCAGCCATATTGATGGTTGCACCTAGCGGGATGGCGACAGAATAGGTGTCTTCATCCAGATTCAGCTTGCGGCACAGTTCCATATTTACCGGAATGTTGGCGGCGGAGCTGCGGGTAAAGAAGGCGGTCACGCCGCTCTCACGCAGGCAGCGCAGCACCAGCGGATAAGGGTTGCTGCGAATCTTCCAGTAGACGATCAGCGGGTTGACCACCAGCGCGACCAGCAGCATGCCGCCAATCAGCACCATCAGCAGATGGGCGTAGCCCCACAGTGCACCGAAGCCCGTTTCCGCCAGCGTTGAGGCGACCAGACCGAAAATCCCCAGCGGTGCGAAACGAATCACGACGCGCACAATCATGGTGACCGCGTTGGAAGCATCGTTAATCATGCTCTTGGTGCTGTCCGAACCGTGACGGAATGCAATGCCCAGCCCAACGGCCCAGACCAGAATACCGATGTAGTTCGCATTCAGCAGCGCGTGAATCGGGTTGGCGATGACGCTCATCAACAGCCCTTCCAGCACTTCGACAATCCCTGATGGTGGCGTAATGTCGGCGGCCTGCGCGTTGAGCGCCAGCGTGGAAGGGAACAAGACGCTTAGCACGACAGCAATCAGCGCCGCCGAGAAGGTGCCGATGAGGTAAAGAAACAGGACCGGGCGGATATTGGTTTTCTGCCCTTGCTGGTGGTTGGCGATAGACGCCATGACCAGCACTAATACCAGAATGGGGGCGACGGCTTTCAATGCGCCGACGAACAGTGTTCCCAGTAAGCCAGCCGCCAGCGCGGCCTGCGTGGACAGTGAAGCCAGAATAATACCCGCCGCAAGCCCCAGAAGAATCTGTTTAACCAGGCTGCCGTGGGTAATGTACTGCAAAAAACGAGAGTGTTGAGTTTCCATAATTTTGACGATGTAACCGTTCCGCTAAGTAGTTGTCTGTACGGAGCTGACACCTCTGGCATGCGCCGGGTGGCTTTTTCTTTCCGTAACGAAGTGTGTTTGCGTGTATCAGTATATGAAAATTTATTTTTGAGAAAAGCAATGATGTGGTTTTTTATGACGGACATCCTTGTCCGTCACCCTTCGGGCCGTTGCTGCGCAACGTTGAAAAACGCTCCCGACGTTTTTTTATGACGGACGTCCTTGTCCGTCACCGTGCGGAGAGGTGAAAAGCAGGATTAACGCTCGGCGCGTTTGTTCACCCAGACGTTGATCAGCATGGTGATGACCAGAATGCTGGCAACGACGCCCAGAGAAATCGCCACCGGAATATGGAAAATGTCGATGAGCATCATCTTGGTACCAATGAAGATCAGGATGACGGCCAGACCATATTTCAACAGCGAGAAGCGTTCAGCCACGCCAGCCAGCAGGAAGTACATCGCACGCAGGCCTAGAATCGCGAACAGGTTTGACGTCAGTACGATAAAGGGATCGGTCGTGACGGCGAAAATAGCCGGGATACTGTCTACGGCGAAAATCACGTCACTGATTTCAACCATAATCAGCACCAGAAACAGCGGCGTGGCATACAGGATGCCGTTACGACGGACGAAGAATTTTTCATTCTCGATGCTATCCGTCATGCGCAGACGACTACGCAGCCAGCGTACCAGCGGTTTGTCGCCGATCGCTCCGTCACCTTCTTTAGCCAACGCCATTTTAAGGCCGGTAAACAGCAGGAACGCGCCGAACACATAGAGCAGCCACTGGAACTGCGTGACTAACCAACTGCCGCCAAACACCATCAGCGTTCTGAGAACGATGGCACCCAATACGCCGTAAATCAGCACGCGACGTTGGTATTGCGGGGGAACGGCGAAGTAGCCGAATAGCATCAGCCAGACGAAGACGTTATCGACAGCAAGCGCTTTCTCGATCAAATAACCGGTCAGGAAGGCCAGCGACTGGGCGTTGGCCACCTCGCGACCCATCGAGCCATCCAGATACCACCAGAAACCGGCGTTGAACAGCAGAGAGAGCGTGACCCAGATGATAGACCAGACTGCAGCCTGTTTGAACGTCATTACCGTCGACCCTTTGCGCCCTTGATAGAGCAGGTCGATGGCCAGCATTACTATAACAATGACAGCGAAGCTGCCCCATAACCATGGCGTGCCGATGGTGTGCATAGCAAGATCCTTAAATAGAAACAAAAACGGCCAACATCGGAAGGACGCTGGCCGCTTGTTATTAAAGCTGCAAATGCACCTCGCCTCCCGGCAAGGTCTCACTTACAACGTTAATGAAACTGTCTCATCAAGGTTGCCCAGTAACCGGATGCGAAACGCATCGTAATGACGATTAGCTGGCGGAAAAGTTACTCCCCTTTGCCTGACTGAAGATAGGTGAAAAGATGATCCTGGTCAAATAATTATCGCTGTCTTACTCCGCATTTCCCGGCGTCGCAGCGTCGGCAGGAAATACGACACCCGTTTGGCGGCGAATTTCCGTCAGCAGCCCTGCGACGGTGCGTGAGCGCGCCAGTTCCGCATGGTTAATGTCGTTATCGTTCACCAGCGTGGCAAAGACTTCAGCTTCGTACAGCATGCTGTTGATATGCTGCGGTTGGCTGAGATCCAACTGCTTGCCTTCACGCGGAATGAATTTCACGTTATGGCATTCGGACACTTTTTCAATCACCAGCGAACCGTCTTCCCCTTGAATTTCGCTGGAAATAGCGGAGTGGCTGACTTTGGAGTGGACGATGGTCACATCGAAATCGCCATAATTCAGGATGATGCTGCCATGCGCATCAACGCCGCTTTCCAGCAGTGTCGCGCTGGCCTGCGTGGTGCACGGTTCTCCCCACAGCGCGACGGCGAAGGCCAGACAGTAGTAGCCGATATCCATGATAGAACCGTTGGAGAACGCCGGATTGAACGTGTTGGGGTTCTCACCCGCCAGATAGAGCGGATAGCGTGAGGAATACTGGCAGTAGCTCAGCACCACTTTACGCAATTTGCCGACTTTTGGCAGTGCCTGCTGGATCACGCTAAAATTGGGCAGACTGGCGGTTTTGAACGCTTCAAAGAGGACGACCTGATTTTCTCTGGCGCAGGCGACCATTTGTTCGACTTCATAACGGTTGGAAGCCAGCGGTTTTTCACAGATGACGTGCTTACCGTGGCTCAGGAAAAGCAGCGCCTGTTCGCAATGCAGGGAGTTAGGGCTGGCCAGATACACGGCGTCGATAAGATCGGATTTCGCCATGGCTTCCAGTGAATCAAACAGCGTATCCACCATGTAATCGGCTTGAAACGGCTGCGCTTTTTCTGCCGTACGTGAATAGATGGCGGTGAGCTTCAGTTTGCCGGTTTCATGGGCGGCGTCAACAAACTGGCGGGTGATCCAACTGGTTCCTACAATGGCGAAGCGAATCATAAGCGTTAGGTATCCTGAAGGCATGGGGGATGACTATGCAGATTATCACGGTGAAATGACAAGGCAACGTCAATCATTTCCGGTTTTGGCAGAGAAAAGCATTTACTGACGGGCTGTTTTAAGGGATAAACAGCGCAAATTTTATGATGCAGGAGAGGCTAATGAGCCAACTCGAATTGGAAACGTGCAACCTGACGTTGGTGCGTTATCCTCAGGTCGCTGAAAACTCGGCGCTACAGGCATGGGATGCCGCAGATGAATATCTGCTGCGTGAACTGGCTACCATGGAAATCGCGCCGGGCCCGCGCTTGATTTTCAATGATACGTTTGGTGCGCTGGCCTGCGGTTTACAGGCGCAATCGCCCGTCAGTATCAGCGACTCTTATCTGAGCCAACTGGCGACGCGACATAATCTGGAACTGAACGGTTATGATGCCGATGCGGTAACCCTGTTGGACAGTATGGCAGAGCTACCTGATGCGCCTGCGCTGGTGGTGATAAAAATCCCCAAAACGATCGCGCTGCTGGAACACCAGTTGAGAATGTTGCGCAAGGTTGTTACACCGCAAACGCGCATCATTGCCGGGGCGAAAGCGCGGGATATTCATACCTCTACGCTGCAACTGTTTGAACGCGTGATGGGGCCGACGAAAACCTCTCTGGCCTGGAAAAAGGCGCGTCTGGTTCACTGTGAGTGGGCGGAACTCAAAGTCAGTGAACAATCACTTACTACTGAGTGGGAGCTGGATGGTTACGGCTATCGCATTCAAAACCTGGCTAACGTGTATTCGCGTAATGGGTTGGATATCGGCGCACGTTTCTTTATGCAGCACTTGCCGGAACAGATAGACGGTAAGATCATCGATCTTGGCTGTGGCAATGGCGTCATTGGGCTAGCGGCGCTGGAAGCTAACCCAGAAGCCACCGTCGGCTTCTTTGATGAATCCTACATGGCGGTGGCATCGAGCCAGACGAACGTTGAAGTCAACCGCCCGCAGGATATTGAGCGCTGTAGCTTCGTGGTGAACCACGGATTGTCTCGCGTTAAGCGCGATACGTTGCAGGCGGTATTGTGTAATCCCCCCTTCCATCAACAGCAAGCGGTGACCGATGAAATCGCCTGGCAGATGTTTATGGATGCCCGCCGTTGCCTTCAGGTTGGCGGAGAACTGCGCATCGTGGGGAATCGCCATCTGGATTACTTCCACAAGATGAAGCGCTTGTTCGGTAACTGTGAAACCCTCGCCAGCAACACGAAGTTCGCTGTACTGCGCTCGGTGAAAACGGGCTCGTCCCGCTAAGCCGCTCCTGTTTCGTGAGGCTAATTCAGCCTCACGAACTACAGTATTAACGCCAGCCGGGTAGCCTGATCGATCGCCCGGCGTGCGTCCAACTCCTGCGCCACATCGGCACCGCCAATCAGATGAACGTGACATCCGGCAGCCAGTAAAGGGTCATACAGCTTACGGTTGGGTTCCTGACCAGCACAAATGATGATGTTATCTACTGGCAGACAGCGTCGTTGCTGGTCGTGGATAATGTGCAGCCCTTCATCATCAATATGATGATATTCCACGCCGCCCAGCAGCGTTACACCGTGGCGCAGCAGCGTGGTGCGATGTATCCAGCCTGTCGTTTTCCCCAGATTTTCACCGGGCTTGCCGGTCTTCCGCTGTAATACGGTAATGTCCCGCTGATGGGGAAGCCCGCCAGGTTGTTGGGGTAGCAGGCCGCCCCGGTGCTGCAATTGCTTATCGATTCCCCATTCCGCATAAAAGTCAGCATGTCCCGCTTGAGAAGGCAGGGGATTAAGACGATGGTTCTTGCTAAGAAGACTATTCTCGTTAAGAAGATAGTGCGCGGTATCAAAACCGATGCCGCCTGCGCCGATAATGGCGACCCGTTTGCCGACTGGCTTTTTGTCGCGCAGCACGTCCAGATAGCTCAACACGCTAGGGTGATCGATACCGGCAATCGCGGGAATACGCGGCACGATGCCACAGGCCAGAATCACGTCATCAAAACCAAGCAAATCAGCGGCAGTTGCCTGCGTGCTCAGGCGAAGCGTGACGCCGAGCAATTCTAGCTGTCGACGGTAATAGCGCAGTGTTTCATAAAATTCCGCTTTGCCGGGTATCTGTTTGGCAATATTGAACTGCCCGCCGATATAGGAAGAGGATTCAAACAGCGTGATCTGATGGCCGCGTGCGGCGGCATTGACGGCAAAGGCCATGCCAGCAGGCCCTGCGCCGACCACCGCAAAGCGTTTAGCAACGCGTGCGGGCTGGATAGGCAGTTCGGTTTCATGACAGGCGCGTGGGTTGACCAGGCAGGACGTGACCTTGCCAGCAAAAATCTGATCGAGGCAGGCCTGATTGCAGCCGATGCAGGTATTGATTTCATCCGCACGCCCCGACTGCGCTTTTGCTACCAGTTCTGCATCGGCGAGAAAAGGACGCGCCATCGACACCATATCGGCACAGCCTTCGGCTAAAAGTTGTTCCGCGACGCCGGGATCGTTGATGCGGTTGGTGGTAATCAGCGGGATGCGGACTTTCCCCATTAGCTTCTGCGTTACCCAGCCGAAGGCACCGCGCGGCACCAGCGTGGCGATAGTCGGAATTCGCGCTTCATGCCAGCCGATACCGGTATTGATGAGGGTGGCACCTGCCTGCTCAATCGCCTGCGCCAGTTGCACAATTTCTTGCCAGCTTGATCCTTCTTCTATCAGGTCGAGCATCGATAAACGGTAAATCAGAATGAAGTCCGGCCCCGTTCGTTCCCGCACGGCGCGAACAATCTCAAGCGCGAAGCGGCTACGGCGCTGGAAATCGCCGCCCCATTCGTCATCGCGATGGTTGGTGTGCGTCACCAGAAACTGATTAATCAGGTAGCCTTCCGATCCCATAATTTCCACGCCGTCGTAACCCGCCTGCTGCGCCAGCGCGGCGCAATGGGCAAAGTCGTCGATGGTTTGCACAATATCCTGCGTACTCATTTCTCGTGGTACAAAGCGGTTAATCGGTGCCTGAATGGCCGATGGCGCGACCGGATCGGGTTGATAGCTGTAGCGTCCGGCGTGGAGAATTTGCAGCGCGATCTTCCCGCCCGCATCGTGTACCGCCTGCGTCAGCACCTGATGATGCGCCAGCTGCGCCTCGTCATGCAGGGTCGCGCCGCCTTTGGCAACGGCACCTTTGGCGTTTGGCGCAATCCCGCCGGTGACAATCAGGCCAACGCCGCCCTGCGCGCGCTCACGGTAAAATGCCGCCAGCCTTTTGGTGCCGTCCGGGTGTTCTTCCAGACCGGTATGCATGGATCCCATCACCACGCGGTTCTTTAATGTCGTGAAGCCAAGATCGAGTGGGGAAAGCAGCGTGGGGTAGGCAGTCATTGCACTCTCCGGTGAAGTTAACTGGTCTGATGAGTCATGGTGTTCAATCTAGCCGTAATTGAGGGAGTTGTGAAATTTATGTTTATTTATTGTGATTGATGTCATTGCGAATCTTGGGGGAAAGCGCGTGCAGGCAAGGGATCGTGTGCTGGAGTGTTTGTTGTCGGGGGCGTGTCACATTATAATCCGCGAGTTTATTGGGCAAAGGTATCGTTATGCGGGTGGAAGAGTTGGAATATCGGCTGGATAGCGCGCTTCGGGCGTTAGAGCAAAGCGTTCAACGTCAGCAACAGACGTGGCGGCAGGAACATCAGTCCCTCCAGCAACTGCTGCTTCAGGCGAAAGAGCGTGACGCTTATCTTTGTACGCAGATTGAACGGCTCTCTGCACAGCTGAGCGCGATGGATAGCTCGCCGGAGCGTAATCCGCTGATTCAGAAAATGAAGGTCGTTCATGCCCATCTTGATGTGTTGGCACAAGAAGCCAGCGCCTTTAGGCGTTCACTGCGGTAACGCTTAACGCAATACTTCCGCTTCCTTACACAATTCCTCCTCATTCTCCATAATTGGCGCAAATGTGGAGCCGACACTTGCAGAGATTTACCCTTACTCTAATTAACTGAAGGTGTCGGGCCTATACTTTCCCTCGTAGCACGGCACTCGCCGTCGACAAGTCAATTCAGAGAGAGGAATAGAATATGCGTAAACTCACTGCAATGCTGGTTGCTTCTTCTTTGGCATTGGGCGCGGCAGGTATCGCGCATGCTAATGATGCCCCGAAAGGTCCTGGCCCGGAACACAAGATGATGATGAAAGAGGGTCGGGAGCATCGTGGCATGATGGGGCCGGATGCGATGTTTAAGGAGCTGAATTTGACGGAAGCGCAGAAGCAGCAAATTAAAGACATCATGAAAGAGTCCCGCGAGAAAATGCACAAAGCGATGCAGGACGATCGTCGTGACATGCATAGCCTGGTTGCATCCGATACGTTTGATGCCGCAAAAGCACAGGCACAGTTGGATAAAGCCGATGCTGCACACAAGGCCAGAATGCTTAACGGACTGGAAACCAAAAACAAAATTTACAACGTTCTGACGCCAGAACAGAAGAAACAGTACAACGACAATTTTGAAAAACGACTGACTCAACCGCCAAAACCTGACGGCAAGCCTGTTCCTGCGGAATAACGCGTCGGTAAGATAACGAACTCAGTCAACAAGACCACCGGATTGACGTATTACCTCACGGGTAATGCCTCGGTCCGGTGGTTTTTTATTTATTTTCCCGTCGCCATCGCACTGTGAGTAGGGAAATGATTAATGCTATTCTCACGCGGAGACAGCAGGTGAAATGATCGGACAGCGGGCGGTAAAGGACAGATGAATCACGATTTGACGTTGAAAGCTATAAAGTTCATGCCGCTGCTGTTTCTGACCACTCTCATCGTGAGCTGTCTGGGATTTCGTTTTCGTGTGTTGGATGAGCTGTCGCTGTTTTGGCCCGCCAACATTCTGGTTTTTTGCCTCATGATCATTTTCAGAGCCAGAAAAGGGACGATAACAGGTAAAACGTTCTCTATCGGTATCGGTTTTTTGGTGAGCTATGCGGCGATGCTGTCGGCCGCGTTACTGATGGATAATAGCTCGCCGCTAAAAACCAAGGTGCTGTTATGTTTGTGCAATATGGTCTTTGTGGTGACGGCCTGGTGCGCCTTTTGCCTGATGTGTCGGTTTACTGGAAAGTGGTCGACATTTGAAAAATTCAGCAAATATTACGTCTACATTATTTTCGCTTCGACGTTTGTCGGCGCGTTCTTATCCGGCGTGGCGTATGGGGTTTATGCGTATGTTTACGATACGGGAAACCGCTATGCCGAGTTTATGGACTGGTTCAGCGAACAGCTGGGGACCGGCATTATCCTCGCGTTCTTTTTCCTGCGGGGTAAAGACATCCTGCGCGCGTTACGGAATATTCCGCTGTGTCCTAAGACCATCAGAGAAAATATCTTTCCCTTTCTGGTCTTCATCATTTTCTTATTAGTGAGCCTCTTTTTCCTTGATGCCAGTCTGATTACGCTGTCCGTTATTCCACTCACGCTGTGTGCGTTCAATTACTCTTTTCCGATCATGTCGCTGCTCTGTGCGATTACCGGCGTAATACTGAATTATCTCTATATTAATCAGGTCGGTATACTCATCGATTCGAATTCCGAAGCGTACATTAATTCGTTTCTCACTACGGCAAGGCTGAACATCGCGATGTTAATTATGGCGATGCTGAGCGTCTCTCATTTTGTCTCGATGAACCGGCGGCTGATTAAAATCATCGAAAGCAGCAGCCTGAAGGATGCGCTCACCAACACGTTCAATCGTCGCGCTTTTCTCAGCATGTTGAACGGGCGGCAGGGCGTGCTGATGAATAAGAAAAAGCGCCAATTAACGCTGCTGTTTCTGGATATCGATTATTTTAAGCAGGTCAATGATACCTACGGTCATGCCTGCGGTGATGAACTGATCGCCAGCTTTGCCCGTATGCTGAGCGCCACGATTCGTCCGAGCGACATCCTGTGCCGCTGGGGTGGGGAAGAGTTCGTGATTGCGGCTTATGACCTGACGGCTGAGCAATCCGAAGCGATGGCTGAAGCGCTGCGGCATCTTACGGAATCCACGGCGCTGACGCTGTCCGACGGCCGGGAAATCCGTTTTACGACCAGTATTGGCGTTGCCACGTTTCCCCAGTATGAAGGCGGCAATATTTACGATCTGATCGGGCTGGCGGACGAGCAGTTGTATAAAGCGAAAGCGCAGGGGCGTAATCGCGTCTGTATGAGTCTGGTCGAAGAGGTCTGACTCTTTCCTTGACCTTCCCCTTACTGGAACGTCTACCCTCAAACCTACTGTGACTGATTGAGGGGTTGTGATGAAGAAAGTCCATTTGTTATTAACGGCAGCGTTGCTGGTTCCGTTTCTCTCGTTCGCGGCCGACAGCGCGCATAGCGGCCACGGTGCTGCGAACGACGCGTCGTCCTCCCAGCAGGCGTATAAGCAAGGGATGGATGCGATGCATAGCGACATGATGAAAGGGATGCAGTCCAGCGACCCTGATATTGCCTTTGCCAAAGGGATGATTGCGCATCACCGCGGCGCGATTGATATGGCAAAAACGGAGCTGCAATACGGCAAAGACCCGGAATTGCGCAAGCTGGCGGAAGAGATTATCAAAGCCCAGCAGCCGGAGATCGACCAAATGGAAACCTGGCTGAAGAAGCAGAGCAAGCCGTAAATTTGCTGATGGCGCCTCTTTTGAGAGGCGCCATTTTGTTTTTATCACGCCGTGGAGTGGGCGGCTTCACCCGATTGGTAAAAATTTAGTGACTGTTTTCACAGAATAAAACGTAGAGATAGCTTTCTCCGCGTGAACTTGTTAGAAAACAGGAAAGGACGTCACCAGAATTTTCTGGGCGAGACCTGGATAAAGCAGCGTATAGCACGCTGCTTTATCCAGGTTTTTTTTTGCTTATTTTCTAGCTGGCCAGCGGACAACAAGCGGGATGACGTGTATTGGGCAGTTGCAGCCATTGACGAAACGGGAAGTCATTATGAATAGCAAAGTGCTAGCTGAAAATATTTTGAGGTTGGTCGGGGGAGAGGCGAATGTCTCCACTCTGGTGCATTGTGCAACACGCTTGCGCTTTAAGATTGTCGATCACGGTAAGGTGGATGTGGCTGCGCTTGAGGCGCTGGAAGGCGTCATTACGGTCATCAACGCATCAGGGCAATTGCAGGTGGTGATCGGGAACCGGGTGCCGGAGGTGTACCGCGCGTTTGGTGCGATCTCCAAACTGCTGGAGGACGGCGACGGGAAACGTCAGGCAGCAGAAAGTGAGGCATCAACATCTGCGATGGGGCGGTTGATTGATCTGGTTGCCGGGATTTTTACCCCATTGCTGGGGGCGATGGCGGCAGCGGGTGTGCTAAAAGGGGCGCTGGCTATCGTCATTGCGCTTGGCTGGCTGAATACCAAAGAAAGCACCTATGTCATTCTGCATGCGGCGTCTGACAGCCTGTTCTACTTCCTGCCGATGCTGCTGGCGATTACCTCCGCGCGTAAATTCGAAACCAACATTTTTGTGGCAGTGTCGATTGCCGGTGCGCTGGTTTACCCGACGATTCAGGGGCTATTTGATGCCGGTCAGCCGGTGACGTTCTTCGGCCTGCCCGTCGTCATGATGAAATACACCTCCTCGGTGATTCCGATTATCTTCAGCGTGTGGCTGATGTCGTATATCGAGCGTTTCCTGAATCGCCATATTCACGAAAGCGTGCGCAATATTCTGACGCCGTTCTTCCTGCTGGTGCTGATGGTGCCGCTAACGCTGATGACCATCGGGCCGATTGGTATCTCGGCCAGTAAGCTGATTGCGTCGGTGTTTGTCAGTATCTATAGCTTCAACCCGATTATTGCCGGGGCGCTGATTGCGGCGGCATGGCAGATTTTAGTGATCTTCGGCGTGCACTGGGGCTTCGTGACCGTGTTTATTAATGACCTTTCGGTCATGGGACACAGCTACCTCAAAGCGGCATCCAGCCCGTCGGTCTTCGCTCAGTCTGGCGCACTGTTGGGCGTCATGGTGCGCACCAAAGATAAAAAGCTCAAAGCGCTGGCGGGGAGTTCGTTCATTGCGTCACTGTTTGGTATCACGGAACCCGGTGTCTACGGCGTCACGCTGAAGCTGAAAAAACCGTTTATCTGTG
Source organism: Pectobacterium sp. S5 (assembly GCF_051707265.1). Lineage (NCBI taxonomy): Bacteria > Pseudomonadati > Pseudomonadota > Gammaproteobacteria > Enterobacterales > Pectobacteriaceae > Pectobacterium > Pectobacterium sp. S5. The sequence goes on along the minus strand of NZ_JAULSZ010000001.1, from coordinate 1,740,029 downwards.
CAGTGATCGCCGCGGCAATGGGCGGGGCTATCGCAGGCTATGCGAAAAGCTCGGCGATTTCCATGGGGATGCCTGGATTGCTGACACTGCCGATTTTCTATGGTGAAGGCTTCGTTGGGTTCCTCATTGGCTGTGCTATCGCATTTGTCGCAAGTTTTGTGCTGACTATTGTGGTTGGCTTTGATGATCCAACCCCGCCTGCCGAAAGCACGCCTACTCCCACGCATTCACCCACCACGACACCGGCTGCGCCAGTATCACGCCAGCAGGCCAATGCTGTGCCTCTACCGCTGAAAGACGCACCGGAGACGGCGGAACAACTGGGGTCGCCGGCAAAAGGTGAACTGATCTCGCTGGAAGAGGTAAATGACAAGGTGTTCTCTTCCGGCGTCGTTGGTCAGGGTGTTGCTATTCTGCCGCAAGAAGGTCGTATCTATTCGCCAGTGGACGGCATGATTGCCAGTACGTTCGCCAGCGGTCACGCCGTCGGCATTCTCTCGCAAAATGGTGCGGAGATTCTGATTCATGTCGGCATCAACACGGTACAGCTGGAAGGTCAGCATTATCAGATGCATGTTGCGGAAGGCGATAAGGTGACAAAAGGCCAACTGCTGCTGGAGTTCGATCTGGACGCGATCCAGAAGGCGGGCTACGACATCGTGACGCCGATGGTGATCACGAATGCGGAAGACTATCGCGTATTCAGCCAGGGTGCTGCACGTCAGCAGCAGGCCGGAGAGACGGTTATTGCGCTGGCGTAGGGCGGTGGATGATAAGAGCATTTGCCGCCAGATAACGCGTGGCGGCGCGCAGCTCAAGACGTCTGAGGAAACCTAAATGATGAAGAAGACACCGCTGGTCGTGGCGATGTTGGCGGCATTTTCACTGTCTGGTCAGGCGGTGGGTGCCGATTTTTCCGCTCAGATCGCCAGCCCGCGTCCGAACGTGGTGCTGATTGTGGCGGAGGATATGAATCCCCGTCTGGGCGCATACGGGGATACGCAGGCGCGAACGCCGAATCTGGATGCGCTGGCAAAAGAGTCCGTTGTCTTTACGCAAGCCTTCACCATGGCGGGCGTCTCGGCACCGTCACGAGCGGGGCTGATTACCGGCATGTTTCAACATACCACTGGGTTGCAGCACATGCGCACGGCGACTCGACCCGCAGGCGGTTATTTAGGCGTGCCGCCTTCTTACGTGAAAGGCTACCCCGAACTGCTGCGCCGCAGCGGTTACTTCACCTATAACGACACCAAGACGGATTACCAGTTTACGAAAGGCCATGCTGATGTTGGCCCTTTCACCCTGTGGACGCGCCACGGGGAGTACAGCAGCATGGACGATCTACATATTCAGCTAGCCTGGCGTAATTACGATCTGAAGGGCAAGCCGTTCTTCATGAATTTCAACCCGCAGATTACGCATGAATCGGCGCTCTTTACGGCGGAAAACCACCCAGCGGGCCAGTCGCGCTTCGTCAAACAGTGGGATACTTTCCGCCAGCAATACCGTTATACGCCAACGGATCCGCAAAGTCTGAAACTGGAGCCTTATCTGCGGGACACGCCGCAAACCCGACAGGAACTGGCGCAGCATTACGACAATATTCATATTATGGACATGCAGGTCGGTAAGCTGCTGGACGGGCTGAAAAAGGACGGGCTGTGGGATAACACCATCGTCATTTTCACGGCGGATAACGGCGATGGGATCCCGCGTCATAAGCGTGAGGGCTATGACTCCGGCACCCATGTTCCGCTGATCGTGCATATCCCTGAGAAGTATCGTCCAGCAGGCTGGTCGGCGGAAGGGAGCAATAACGATCGGCTGGTGTCGTTCGAGGATCTGGCACCGACCATTCTAGGGTTTGCCGACATCAAACAGCCTGACTATATGCGCGGTATCAGTCTGGCACAGGATCTCGCGCCGCAGCGCCAGTTTGTCTACGGCGTGCGGGGGCGGATGGATGAATACGACATGCGCGCCTATTTTGTCCGGGATCGTGACTATCAATATGTCCGTAATCTAGCGACCACGCCGGGGGGCATCGGCATTGCTTTCCGCAACGCGCTCGGATCGATGAAAGATTTGAATGCGGCGCATGAGCAACACCAACTGAGTGCCGAGCAGCAAAGCTGGTTTGCCGATCGTCCGGCGGAAGAGCTTTACGATCTGCAACGCGATCCTTTGCAGTTGCATAACTTAGCGGCCGATCCGGCCCAAAATGCCGTACTGGTGCGGATGCGTGAGGAGATGGATCGCTGGCGTAACCGTGAGAACGACATGAATCTGATCGCGGAAGATCAGATGGTGGCGGATTTGCTGGATGAGCAGGGCAAGCAGCGCGCCACGCTGACGCCCGTGGCGCAGTGGGATGCGGTCAGCCACAAAATTTATCTGGCTAACCGCACGCAGGATGCCTCCATTGGCTACAGCTGGGATGGCAAAGAGTGGGAGCTGTACACGGGCAGCATCACGCCGCTGAAGAGCGCATCGCAGCTGCAATTCAAGGCGATCCGCTATGGCTGGCAGGAAAGCCCGGTCGGTACATTGCCCATTCAGCCGTGAAAACCGATATGTGTATCTGTTCACATACCTTGATGATGTGAGAAAAGCTAAAACGACACTCTGGGGGATGGAAGATGATGAAGCAACAGGTCATGGCGCTCTCTATCGCGACGGCGCTGCTGGCTGGGCCGGCGGCCGCTGCGGCGGTGCAGGCAAAGCCGAATGTGATCATCCTGTTTACCGATGATATGGGGTGGGCCGATATGTCGGTACAGGGCGCGAAAACGCCGACGCCTCATCTGGATAAGCTGGCGGCAACAGGGCAGCGCTGGACCAATTTTTATGTCTCTTCGGCGATTTCTTCTCCCAGCCGTGGCGGATTGATGACGGGCCGCGTCGAAACCAAAACCGGGCTATACGGCACGAAAATTCCCGGCGTGTTTATGGATGAAGATCCTGATGGTTTCCCTGACGATGAAGTCAGCATGGCGGAATCACTCCAGCACAACGGATATCGCACCATCATGTACGGCAAATGGCACTTAGGGACGCAGTCGAATGCGTTTCCAACGCGCCACGGCTTTGACGAATGGTACGGGATCCCGACCAGCAACGATCGCTTCAGCACCGTTGTCGATCAGGTGGAGATGAATCGGTTGGCGAGAACCGATCCGAAAAGGCGTGAACTGCTGAATAAAATGGAAGAGATCAACCGCGCACCGCAGCAGGAATACTGGAATGTACCGCTTTATCACTCCTACAAAGACAAAGGAAAGCAGGTCGATTACGCCGTGCCGCAGGGCTTCCAGCAGGCCAGTTTTACCAAGGATGTGACGAACAAGGCGGTGCAGTACATTGCCGACAATAAAGATCAGCCGTTCTTTATGTATATGGCTTACCCGCAGACCCACGTACCGCTGTTTACCTCGCCGGAATTTAAAGGCAAAGGACATAACCCTTACGGCGATGTGATGCTGGAGATCGACTGGTCGGTGGGGCAGATCTATCAGGCGCTGGAAGCGAACAAGCTGGCGGAAAACACCATCGTGATTTTTACCTCCGACAACGGTCCGTGGTTGCAGTATGACAAAGACGGTTTGGCCGGTTCGGCACTTCCGCTGCGTTCGGGTAAAAGCACCGTATTTGAAGGCGGGCAGCGCGTGCCGTTTATCGTGAACTGGAAATCCCATATCACGCCGAAAGTGGTGGATGATATCGGCAGTACGCTGGATCTTCTGCCGACGCTGATGAAGATCACCGGTAGCCAGCATGCCCAGCGCGATCTGGACGGCGTGGATCTCAGCGCCGCCTTCCTGAACGGAAAGCCGAGCGCGCGTACCTTCATGCCGTATTTCTATTGGGGCAAGATGGATGCCTACCGTGACGGCGACTACAAGGTGGTCTTCCGTGACAAGAAAGCGGGTATTCCGGTCGATCTGGAAAAACCGCTCATGTTCAACTTGCGCGATGACGTCTCTGAGCAGCACGATCTGTCGGCGAAAGAGCCGGATCGCTATCGGGCGCTGATTGAGAAAGCGCGGGCGTATGAACAGTCGCTGGGTGAGAAGAAACCGCCGCAGTTCGATCTGTAATCGCAAACGATCCGCCGACAGGGAAGTTGGCGGCGATTTTCTCAGGAAAGAGAACCTCTCTCAGCAAAGAGAACATCGTGTAGCCGTTAAGTTACGTTGAGGTGCCAATGAGTCAGTCTATTGCCAATTTTCAGTTGATGGCCAAGCCTTCAGGGTCCGTGTGCAATATAGATTGCTCATACTGTTTTTATCTGGAGAAGGAGCATCTTTATCCCGAGCGCAAAAGCCGCTGGAAGATGGATGGCGACACGCTGGAAAACTATGTGCGAAAGAACATCAGTAGCCAGCAGGCACCTGTTGTTGATTTCCCGTGGCAGGGGGGCGAACCGACCCTGCTGGGTATCGATTTCTTCCGCGAAGCGGTGCGGTTGCAAAACCAATACCGTGGCACAAAGCAGATCAATAATTTCTTTCAGACCAACGGCACCAATATTGATGACGACTGGGCGCGTTTTTTGAAAGAGAACCAGTTTCTGGTGGGATTGTCGATTGACGGTGACCGTATCAGCAATGATGTGCATCGCCTCACGCGGGCAGGGAAAAGCACCTTTGATGACGTGATGAAGGGGCTGGAAGCGCTGAAGCGTCATCGGGTCGAGTTTAATACCCTGACGGTGGTGAATGCGGAAAACGTGAAACGCCCGCTGGATGTGTACCAGTTTCTTAAACGCATCGGTAGCCGCTACATGCAGTTCATTCCGCTGGTGGAACGCCGCGCTGCTGAGCCGGATGACAACGGACTGGTGCTGATTCAGCCGGATTTTTCGGGCCAGTGCAGCGTGACGGAGTGGTCAGTGCCTGCCAAAGCGTATGGTCGTTTCCTGAATACGATTTTTGACCATTGGGTTCAGCACGATCTGGGCAATGTGTTTGTCATGAACTTCGAGCAAACGCTGACCAAAATGACTGGGCAGCTTAGCGCCTGCGTTATCAACGAAACCTGCGGCGGTAACCTGATTGTTGAAGCAAACGGTGACGTCTATTCCTGCGACCATTTCGTTTATCCCGAAAATAAGCTCGGCAATATTAATCAGGACGATCTGGCGTCGCTGGTGAATTCGCCGCAAAACCTCGCCTTTGGTGAAAATAAGCGAAAAAACATCAGCAAAGATTGCCTGAACTGTGAAGTGAAAGCAGTTTGTCATGGCGGCTGCCCGAAGCATCGGTTTGAAATTTCCAGCGATGGGCGACCGAATAAAAACTACTTCTGCGATGGCTTTAAAACGCACCTATTCCATGTGTTACCACGCATGAATGCCTTGCTCTCTCAATTGGGACGCCAGGAATCGATGAAGAAAATAAGAAGGAATATGAAAGCCGAATTTTATTAACCGATGCCGAATACTCTTCGAGTGCTCTGGGAAGGGATGGCATAAAAGGAAAAATAATGAAAAGAAACAGACTTCTGGCCGCGATTACGCTGGCCTGTATGCAAGCGGCAGGGGGACAGGCTGCCGCGGCGACTTCTCCTGCAACGACGGTGCCGTCGGCGGATGGAAAGCAGCCAAACGTGGTTTATATCATTCTTGACGATCAGCGTTACGACGCGTTTGGCTTCCTGAACTCGGCTATTCACACGCCGAATATGGACAGCATCGCCAAAGAAGGGACGTATTTTAAGAATGCGTTCGTGACCACTTCGCTGTGCTCGCCCAGCCGTGCCAGCATCCTGACGGGGATGTACGTGCATAATCACGGGGTATCGGATAACAATCCGTCCGATCTCTCTCATCTGAACTACTTCCCAGAACTGCTGCGCGACAACGGCTATCAGACCGGTTTCTTTGGTAAATGGCACTTCGGCGGCGCGGATAAAACGGCCACGAAAGGCTTCGCCGGTTTCGATCGCTGGGTAGGGCTGCTGGGGCAAGGCAGCTATTATCCGATTGATAACTATGGCAAGCCGACCATGCTCAATATTGATGGCAAGATGGTGCCGCAAAAAGGCTACATCACCGATGAGCTGACGGACTACGCCGTAGACTGGCTAAACACGCTCGATAAGAAAAAACCGTTCATGATGTATCTGTCGCATAAAGGCGTGCACTCCGATTTCCTGCCCGCCAATCGGCACCGTGGCAGCATGAAAGAAGTGACATTCCCTGTGCCGGATACCTATGCCGATACGCCGGAAAACTATGCTGGCAAACCGATGTGGGTGAAGAACCAGCGTAACAGCTGGCACGGCGTGGATTATCCCTACAACACGGATATGGATCTTCAGCAGTATCAGCGCGACTACTATGAAACGCTGCGCTCGGTGGATGACAGCGTAGGGCGCGTACGCGACTGGCTACAAAAGCAGGGGCTGGATAAGAACACCATTATCATGGTGATGGGGGATAACGGTTTTATGTTCGGCGAACATGGGCTGATCGATAAGCGTAACGCCTATGAAGAGTCGATCCGCGTGCCGTTGATTGCCTCTGGGCCGGGCTTCGCCAAAGACAAAGTGGTGGATGACATTGTCAGAAACATCGACGTGGCACCAACCATTCTGGAAGCCGCAGGCGTTGCTGCACCAAAGCATTATGACGGGCAGAGCTTCTGGCGTCTGGGGCTGGATGGCTATACCGTGCCGAAGCGCAAAGACTACTTCGTCTATGAATACTTCTGGGAATACAGCTTCCCGCAGACGCCCACCACGTTTGCGATCCGCACGCCGGAATACAAATACATCCAATATTATGGCGTGTGGGATAAAGAAGAGCTCTACGACATGCAGAACGATCGGGAAGAGAAGCACAACCTGATCGATTCGACCGATGAGAAGATCGTGAATGTCAAAATCGCGCTGCGCAAAAAGCTGTATGAAGAGTTGGGCGATCGGCAGGGTAAGAATGTGATTCCGTATAACCAGCGTACAGGGCAAGGACAGGTCTATCGCTATGAAGGCACCGGTGAGCAGCTCGCGCCGTTCCCGCGCGAATGGCTGAAAGGGTACAACCACGAGGAGATTCTCGCCGGCTTTATCCCCGATCAGGTCGGTAAAGAAGCGAAGGTGAAAGCCTCAAATGAGGCTGCGGAAAAGAGCCAGCCACTGCTGAAAGAACTGATGGATAAGTAATCTTTCTTAATAAATCAGACGGCGCTGTGTGAACACGCCGTCTGATTTTCTCTATCATCTTATGTGCTATAGGATTACAGCGATTTTCCGTTGCTGTTAATCACATCCTGATACCAGTAGAAGCTGTCTTTGCGCCGGCGCTCCAGCGTGCCTTTGCCGTCATCATCGCGATCCACATGAATAAAGCCGTAGCGTTTTGACATCTGCGCCGTCCCCGCGCTGACCAGATCGATCGGCCCCCAGCTGGTATAGCCCAGCAGTTCGACGCCATCGTCGATGGCTTCACGCACCTGAATCAGATGGCGACGCAGGTAATCAATACGGTAGCTGTCGTGAATGCTGCCGTTCTCTTCCACCACGTCTCGTGCACCCAGCCCATTTTCCACGATGAACAGCGGCTTTTGATAGCGGTCATACAGCTCGTTTAGCAGGAAACGCAGGCCTTCGGGGTCAATCTGCCAGCCCCATTCGGAGGCTTCAAGGTGTGGGTTAGGAATCAGACGGATGATATTGCCGCGTGAGGACTGATATTTCTCCGGCTCGAAGGTCGCGCAGCCGCTCATGTAATAGCTGAAGGAGACAAAGTCTACGGTGTGGCTCAGATCATCTTTATCCTGCGCAGTAATCGTGAGTTCGACGCCATTTTCCCGGAAATAGCGCTGGATCCAGGCCGGATAGGTGCCGCGTACCTGCACATCGCCGAAGAACAGCCATTCACGGTTCTTGCTCTGCGCTTCCAGCACATCTTTCGGATGGCAGGTCATCGGGTAGCGTACCGCGCCCAATAGCATATTGCCGATTTTTGCATCCGGAATAATGTCGTGGCAGGCTTTTACCGCGCGTGCGCTGGCAACCAGCTGGTGGTGAATAGCCTGATAAATCTCTTGCTTTGAGGGTTCGCCGCCCAGCCCGATGCCCGTAAAGGGTGAATGCAGCGCCATATTGATTTCATTGAAGGTTAGCCAATGCTTCACCTTGTCTTTGTAGCGGCTGAAAACGGTACGCGCATACTTCTCAAAATGGTCGATGACGGCACGGTTGCCCCAGCCTCCCAGCTTTTTCACCAGCCCGTAAGGCATTTCATAATGCGACAGCGTAATCAGCGGCTGAATCTGATGTTTTGCCATTTCATCGAACAGACGATCGTAGAAGGCCAGACCGGCTTCGCAGGGTTCTGCTTCATCACCTTCGGGGTAAATGCGCGTCCAGGCAATCGAGGTGCGCAACACCTTAAAACCCATTTCGGCAAACAGCTGAATATCCTGCGGGTATTGATGATAAAAATCGATGGCCTGATCTTTGATGCAGTTAATGTTCTCATCGCGTTCCGTCACCGGACCATGTACGCCCTTTAGCTGAAGATCGGAGGTCGATACGCCTTTACCGTCTTCATTCCATGCCCCTTCAACCTGGTTTGCTGCAACTGAACCGCCCCATAAAAATCCGTCGGGGAATGCTTTCATGGTATTTCTCCTTATCGTTTTCTACATCATTACGCTGTGCCGGGCTGTGGCTCCGCGCTGGGAACCGCCGGATGACAGGCAAAAAAAAACTTGGGCAGAAGAGAGTAGTGCTACTCACCTCTGCCCAAGTCTCGCCCGCCATTGGCGGTAACGTCTTGTTAGAACACTATACAATCCTGAATCTCTGCGGCAATGCCCCCGTTTGGTTATGTGACTCCGGTCACGACATCTCTGCTGGCGCGATTCGGTGTTGCCAGACGTTAGGCGTTTTACCCCCTAACGCCGTGGCTTCATGACGTTACTTCGCTTGCAGAGCCTTGACGACGGCTTCGCCCAGCGCTTGAGCGGATGCCGGGTTTTGACCGGTGATCAGTCGCCCGTCAACGACGACTTTATTTTCGAAGATTGGGGCTTCTTCGAATGTTGCGCCATCTTTTTTCAGCGCCGCTTCAAGTTCAAACGGAACGATCTTGTCGTAATTACGGGACGCTTCTTCTTCCGCAGTAAAGCCGGTAAGGCGACGGCCTTTAATCAACAGTTCACCATTACTGAGCTTCACATTCAGCAAGCCTGCCGGACCGTGGCAAACGGCACTGATGATGTCATTTTTCTCGTACATGGTACGCACGATGTTGATCAACTCAGGATTGTTGACGAAATCCCACATGGGTCCATGTCCGCCAACCAGCAGGATCGCGCTATATTTCGCGGGATCAACCTTTGCCAGCGGGATTGAATTAGCCAGTTTGTTGCGGTGTTCCGGGTTAGTCCAGAAATCCAGACTCGCCCGATCTTTGAGATCGAATCCGTCAAACGGAGGCATCCCACCTTTGGGACTGGCGATATCGTAAGACAGACCGACTTTGTCGAATACTTCGACCGGGTGGGTCAATTCAGGAAGCCAGAAGCCGCCAACGAGATCGGGTGTTTTTTTATCCAAACTGGAGACGACGATTAAGACCTTCTCTTCTTTCAGATTGGCTTGGGCGAAAACGGGGGAGGCTGCGGCAAACACAGCCATCGCGGCGATAAGACCAGCACAGCGCTTGATGATTGACATAAAAAACTCCTTTCAGCAGGTGGTGATGGTCGCCACTATATCCGTGATAATGGGTGGAAAACAGGCGGTAAAAGTGGAATGCATTGTTTAAAAAATCGATGTAATCACTTTATATTGGCGTGATAAATTATCGTAAAATACGTTTGATGATCCCTGTGTTACATGACGATGAGGAACCCTGATGGGGCAATCCGATAGCTTTGATGGACTGGCAGAATTTCTGGCTATAGCGAAACGCTTGAGCATTCGCAAAGCTGCGCTCGATCTGGGTAAGACGCCGGGCTCGGTGAGCTTGTCGCTCCAGAAACTGGAGCATCGCCTCGGCGTGCTACTTTTCCACCGCACGACGCGCAAGATGGCATTGACGGAAGCAGGAGAAGACCTGCTGCTGAGAATCGAGCCTGCAGCACACGTTATCGCAACAGGTTTTGAAGATGTGGCGCAATCGGCAAAAAAACCATCGGGGACGTTGAAGCTGATCGTAGAACGTTTGGCATTGCCTCATGTCATCGAGCCGCTCATCCCTGCATTTCGTCAGGCATGGCCGAATTTGAATATCGATATCACGGTGAGTAATCGTCACGATAACTTCGTCTCTGGAGGCTATGATGCTGGCATCATGATCGGTTCCTATATCGAACAGGATATGATTGCAGTACGGCTCTCCCCACCATTTAAGTGGGCGGTATTCGGTTCGCCGGAATATTTCAAAGCGAACGGTAAGCCTAAAGCGACGCGCGATCTGGAGCATCACGAATGTATTCGCTTTCGTCGCCCTGAAAAGGGAGATATTTATCGGTGGGAGTTTGTCGAAAATAAAGAAACGGTAAGAGTTGAGCCAGCCGGCACAATTACCGTGAACGATGGCGAGCTCATGCGTAGCCTCGCGGTCAGGGGCGTTGGGCTTATTTACTCATCCACTTTCCATACCTCACGCGAACTGGCAAACGGCACGCTGGAAGCCGCGTTACTCGATCTCTCGCCGGGAAATGACGGCCTCTTTCTTTATTTCTCAAGAGCCGCGAGGAACCAACCTAAATTGCGCGCGTTTATCGACGTGTGTTCGCAGATAATTAAGACGTGAATGAATAGGCCGAGCTCGTCCGTCAGTCTTTCGAAGAGTATTCAACTGAGCCTGTTTTGCATTCGTACATGGCAAACAGCGAGTGTGTTTTCTGTGGGCCGGAGACGGTGAATGCCAGGAGGTAAACCTCGGGGTTGGATAACGTAGATGAATCGGCTTTATCAAAAGCAATCACTGGTGTTGCGGTACCGAGGTTTTCGGGTTGGAATTTAGCCCAGCGCAGAATACGGTGTGTCAGGAGATCGTTCTTCACATGGTCAACGGCTTGCTCATACGTCACCTCCAGGCAGGACGGGCCACTATGTCTGAGGTAATAATCGTAGCCAGCTAAGGCACTAGCTGCCGCCAGCACGCAACAGACCGTCTTGGTTTTCCATCCCATCTCGCTTCTCCCTGATAAATATAAACAGACGCCCAAAAATAAAGGAGTTGCGCTATTAACGCAACTCCTTGAGTTTTTTAGCCCCTGCTGGACTTGGGCTGGTGACTGAGGAGTTATGACTTCCAAACTTACATTTATTCTTAAAGTCAAGTAAACATTGGCTGCTTATAGGATATGTAACCTATATAATTAGGATGGTAACATTGCAAAGTTTTCTTTCCACCGTATATATAATTCATTATGTCAGGGCAAATTTTACCAAAATCAATTTCAATGTTTAGTATGTCACATACTTCAGTTGTGACTTCATTATAACTATGTATAGTTCTTATAAATTCGTCTTCGCTCAGGAAGGATGTGATCAAATTGAATTGGTTTTTAATATTTGCACTCCAAGGCCCATTTGGTCTAGAAAATCCAAAGTGGCGTGATAAACCCACTAGTCTTCCTTCAACCTTGTAGAGGAAATTAGCGGAAATGGTAGGTGAGTTATTATTTTGGATAGCACATAACTCAGTATTTAACCATGTCCATAAGTTTACAAGAGCTTCATTTATCAAGCTATTTAATTCAAATGAAGCATTTTCTGGTGAGGGTTTTTTAAATGCTTGTCGATAGAGTTTATGAGGGTTTGAAATGCTAATGGTTCTGCTATTTTCATGACCATTACATGAGCTTTTAATTTCATTTTTCGTTAATGATGTCAAGCATTCAATAATGTATTTTTGATGTGCATAATATTTGTCGCTTTCATTCTTTTTTTCTGCTATTTTTATTTGTTCATCTGTTTGTATAGATCGATGAATAGCTGAAAGTATTGTTGTTGCTGGCAGTACTAAAGCTAATATAGATAATGTAAATGTTGATATGTCGTATTGATCTGCACCAAGAGTTGATATTTTTTTATTAGATAGATCGTAATAAGAAAAAATACAGAAAATTAAAATTGGTAAAAAAATTGAAGCCCAGAAAAAAGGGTGATTATACAATGGTTTTGGCGAGAGTTTATACCATTCCTTAGCATGTGCGATTAAAATATATACTGTTAATATAAATATTACGGTTTCCAATTGATATTGACTATATAGAAATTTCAATTTTATCCTCCTTTTTTGCTTCATTTATCATCGGCATGAGCGATCCATTTTTTAATTAAATGAGATTCAACGGGTTTATTTTTATAGCCATCTACAAGATGGTCTGACGAAATGAGCATACTGCATTGTCACTTTGATATCAGTGTGACCAAGGATGCGTTGCAGAACAAAAATGCCCTTTCCACGCATCATAGTGGATCGTAAACGTATGCCGCAAAACATGTGATCGCTGTCTATCAGGTAATTCTATATCTGTTCTTTCCAATGCTGACCGGAACGTACCATAGCAATCACTAAACAACAGACTCTTTCTATCATCAGGCAGGGAGTCATAAAGTTCTTTGCTGATGAGAACGGTGTGGTTTTTTCTGCCTTTTGTGTTGGTGTAGGTGATTGTATATTTAGTCAGTTGGCTTTTTCTCTGCCTCAGACCATCAAACACCAGTAGAGAGGCATACTCCGACGGCAGCCCCACAATTGCGTTATGTCGAAGTTCCCATCGCCACTTTATCGCTACACCCAATTTTAAATACAAAAAAGCCACCTTGCAAAAGGTGGCTTAATCATATGATTTTAAAACTAAAATTTGGTGGCCCCTGCTGGACTTGAACCAGCGACCAAGCGATTATGAGTCGCCTGCTCTAACCACTGAGCTAAGGGGCCGAATGGGCGATGATTATACGGTAATGTGCGGGGGGAGGTCTATAGCCTATCTGCCGGGTGGTGGTTTTATACTCAAGATAGCTTGTTGTTATTCTTATCAGAATTTACGATGGCTGTAGTCAACGGAAGTAGGGAAAGACATGATTACCGATATTCTGGCCATGAATCTTCAGGTGGTTTTCTGCGGTATTAACCCCGGGCTGTCGACGGCCCATCACGGTTACCACTTTGCTAACCCTAGTAATCGCTTCTGGAAGGTGATTTATCAGGCAGGCTTTACTGAACGTTTGCTGACACCTGCGGAAGAGCAGCATCTGCTGGATACCGGATGTGGCATCACCATGCTGGTGGAGCGCCCAACGGTTGAAGCGACCGAGCTGGGGCGAGATGAGCTGCTGCAAGGTGGTAATGCGATTGTTGAGAAGATGGAACGCTATCAGCCGCGTGCGCTGGCGGTGTTAGGGAAGCAGGCGTTCAGTCAGGCGTTTGGTATCAAGAAGGTTTCCTGGGGGCGTCAGGAGCTGTGTATTGGCAAAACGCAGGTTTGGGTGCTGCCGAACCCTAGCGGGCTGAATCGTGCGACGCTGGAGTCGCTGGTGGCGTCGTATCAGGAACTGTATCAGGCGTTGCAGGATAACGTATAAATTCAATCTGAGCGTTCTGACAGGCAAAAAATAACCCCAGCGAACCGGGGTTATTTAGTGTGGCTATTTATCGTGTGGATTAGCTGAAGGATGAATTAATCATCCAGGAAGCTACGCAGCACTTCGGAACGGCTTGGGTGACGCAGTTTACGCAGCGCTTTCGCTTCGATCTGACGAATACGTTCACGCGTAACGTCAAACTGTTTGCCCACTTCTTCCAGCGTATGGTCGGTGTTCATATCGATACCGAAACGCATGCGCAGGACTTTCGCTTCACGTGCGGTCAGGCCAGCCAGAACGTCGTGTGTCGCAGAACGCAGGCTTTCCGACGTGGCAGAATCCAGCGGCAGCTCCAGCGTCGTATCTTCGATGAAATCGCCCAAATGTGAATCTTCATCATCACCAATCGGGGTTTCCATTGAAATCGGCTCTTTCGCGATTTTCAGCACTTTACGGATCTTGTCTTCCGGCATCAGCATACGTTCAGCCAGCTCTTCCGGCGTTGGCTCGCGCCCCATTTCCTGCAACATCTGACGAGAGATACGGTTCAGTTTGTTGATCGTCTCAATCATGTGTACCGGAATACGGATGGTACGTGCCTGATCGGCGATAGAACGGGTGATCGCCTGACGGATCCACCAGGTGGCATAGGTCGAGAATTTGTAGCCACGGCGATATTCAAATTTATCTACCGCTTTCATCAGACCGATGTTGCCTTCCTGAATCAGGTCGAGGAACTGCAAACCACGGTTGGTGTATTTCTTCGCGATAGAAATAACCAGACGCAGGTTAGCTTCCACCATTTCTTTCTTGGCGCGACGCGCTTTCGCTTCACCAATCGACATACGACGGTTGATGTCTTTAACTTGCTCGATCGTCAGGCCAGTTTCTTCTTCGATCTGCTGCAGTTTTTGCAGGCTGCGGGTGACGTCTTCTTCAACATCATTCAGCTTTTCAGACCAAGGCTTGCCCATTGCGACTGCTGCGGCAAACCAGGTGTTGTTGGTTTCATTGCCAGTGAACATCGTGACGAAGTTTTTCTTCGGCATTTTGCACTGTTCAACACACAACTTAATGATCAAACGTTCCTGAGTACGAACGCGATCCATCATGGAACGCATGCTGTTAACCAGGAAATCAAACTGTTTCGGCACCAGACGGAACTGTTTGAAGACTTCGGACAGATTCAGGATTTCCTGTGCTGCCAATGCATGGCTACGACCGTGAGCTTTGATAACCTGACGGGTCGTTTCATATTGCACACGCAGCTCGGTGAACTTCTCACGCGCCAGCTCAGGATCGATGCTGTTGTCGTCTTCTTCTTCCTCTTCGTCTTCTTTTTCCTCATCGTCATCGTCCATTTCTTCACTCGAAAGCTCGGAACCAACGTGAGTCGCGGTAGGCGCAATGTCCTCTTCCGCATTAGGATCGACGAAGCCGGTGATCAGATCGGACAGGCGGCTTTCGCCCGCTTCGACGCGGTCATACTGTTCCAGCAGGTAAGTAATGGCTTCAGGATACTCTGCAACAGAGCACTGAACCTGATTGATACCGTCTTCGATACGCTTGGCGATATCGATCTCGCCCTCACGCGTCAACAGCTCAACGGTACCCATTTCACGCATGTACATGCGAACCGGATCGGTGGTGCGACCAATTTCCGATTCAACACTGGATAGAACCTGCGCAGCAGCCTCTGCTGCATCTTCATCGGCATCATTGGTGTTTTCGGCCAGCAACAGATCGTCTGCATCCGGTGCTTCTTCCATCACCTGGATGCCCATGTCGTTAATCATCTGGATGATATCTTCGATCTGATCCGAGTCGATGATATCTTCCGGCAGATGGTCATTGACCTCAGCATAGGTCAGGTAGCCTTGCTCCTTACCACGGGTGACAAGCAGCTTCAGCTGTGACTGCGGGTTTTGCTCCATAAGACGGTATCCACACTTCAGAGTATTTGGGTTGGTGTCGGTCAGCGTAGTTCGCTAACAATAGCATTAGGGGTATTTTTCTTATCGCCGCGCCCCTGTAGCGGCTCTTTGCAGGGCTCAACCCTGCTATTTATCGGCAATTAAGCCTCTGTATCAGTGTTTTCTGGTCAACGCCAGTTGCAACGACCAAAGCTCTTTTTTTTCTTTGGCGTTGAGCCCATGCGTTCTGTCACGGGCAATCAATGTCTCTTGTCGCTGTTTCAACAGCTGATCGTAGAGCTCTGCCAGACTGATTCTGAACTTCTCGTCGAGCTCTTCCTCTACGATCATATGGTTCCATGAAGCCATGGTTTCAAGTTGTTTGCGGTACTTGCTGTCGCGATATTTTTCCAACAGCAGACCCATGTTCATCCCAGGGCTGGCGTTGCAGGTTTTCACCAAGTCCTGAAACAGGGATAAACCCGCCACTTTGTCTTCTTCAATGCCTTCCAGCGCGAGGTCTGGCACCTCTGCCGCCAATCTTGGGTTTTGTACTAAAAGTCCTATAAGTATACGCATAGTTGTGACTTTTAGTTGCGGCGGCTGGTAGGATTGAGCCTGCTCTGCCACTTTTGGGAGCAGTCTGTCCAACTGGCTGTCGTCCAAAATTCCTAGCTTGTTACCGAGCTGCTGGCGCAAATACATCCGCAGCGTTTCTCCCGGTACCTGGCCTATCAGCGGTAGCACCAGCGTGCTGAGCTTGGTACGGCCGTCGGGTGAACTCATATCCACCTGCTGTTGCAGCGTTTCAAACAGAAACTGCGACAGCGGCAGGGCTTGTTCCATCCGCTGCTCAAAGGCGACTTTGCCTTCTTTACGCACCAACGTGTCGGGGTCTTCACCGTCTGGCAGGAACATAAAGCGTAGCTGACGACCATCGTTCAAATAGGGTAGCGCAGTTTCCAGCGCGCGCCATGCCGCTTCACGTCCGGCACGGTCTCCGTCGTAACAACACACCACCAGGTCTGTGGCGCGAAATAGTAACTGAATGTGATCGGCTGTCGTGGAGGTACCCAGCGATGCCACCGCATAGTCAATATCAAACTGCGCCAGCGCCACCACATCCATATAGCCTTCAACAACCAAGAGTCGTTTGAGTTCTGGGTGACTTTGCTGCGCCTCATACAGGCCGTACAACTGGCGACCTTTATGAAAAATTTCTGTTTCCGGCGAGTTAAGGTACTTTGGAGTACCGTCGCCTAATACTCGTCCGCCGAAGGCAATAACTCGTCCCCGTTTGTCGCGGATGGGGAACATCACACGCTCGCGGAAGCGGTCGTACATTCGACCCTGATCGTTAGTCACCAGCATGCCAGCATCGTTCAATGTGCTGCGATCGTCATCATTGCGGCCAAAGCGCTTTAAAACGTTATCCCAGCCGGGCGGGGCGAAGCCAATCGCAAAATGGCTGATCACTTCTGCACTTAAACCGCGCTGTTGCAGGTACTGCAACGCTGGCGTACCGACTGATTGGCTTAGTGCTTGTTGATAGAACCCGCTGAGCTGTCCCATCAATTCGTACAGACTTTGCCGTTGGTGACGCTCTAACTGGGTTGGGCCAGTGCCGGTTTCATAAGGCACTTCGAGGCCATATTGGGTGGCAAGTTCTTCAATGGTTTCAACGAATTCGAGACGATCGTAATTCATCAAAAAGTCTATGGCGTTGCCGTGTGCGCCACAGCCAAAACAGTGATAGAACTGTTTGTCACCGTTTACGGTGAATGAGGGGGTTTTTTCGTGATGGAACGGACAACACGCATGGTAGTTTTTGCCCTGCTTCTTCAGTTTGACGCGCGCGTCAATGAGATCGACGATGTCGGTGCGAGCCAGCAGGTCATTAATAAATACGCGTGGGATTCGTCCAGCCATAAGCCCCTGGTGTATACCCTTCTGTAAGGTGATTACATTGGATATAGCTTATAAACGACAACAAGCCGCGCTTCCTTTCGGAAAGCACGGCCTTACGTATGCAACTGCTAAGTCTGCGGATTAATCACGCGTTGGAGGGAAACCCTCCTGAAAATTAATACAGACGAGTGCGGCGTGCGTTTTCTCGAGCCAATTTCTTCGCGTGACGTTTCACTGCAGAAGCTTTAGCGCGCTTGCGTTCGGTCGTTGGTTTTTCATAAAACTCACGACGACGAACTTCAGCCAGAACGCCTGCTTTTTCACAGGAACGTTTGAAGCGACGCAGAGCTACGTCGAACGGCTCGTTTTCACGTACTTTAATTACCGGCATGTGCCTCTCACCTCAATAAATTCGGTTTGCTGCTGGCTTGTGCCAGCCTTTTCAAAATGGTGCGGAATTCTACTGCAAACGTGACGTCTTTGTAAAGCATTGCGGTGATCATAAAACGCCCAACCACTGCCAGCGTAGAAATCAGGCCGCTTATGGTAGACTATCCGCAGTTTGAAGCAAGCGGCATTTAACGCATGCTCGTATCATCATCAAAGTTAGGAACAGCAATGCGCGTATTGGGTATCGAAACATCCTGTGATGAAACCGGTGTGGCCATTTATGACACGGAAACCGGTTTGCTCGCCAATCAGTTATACAGCCAGGTCAAATTGCATGCTGATTACGGCGGCGTAGTGCCTGAGCTCGCCTCACGCGATCACGTGCGTAAAACGGTTCCGTTGATTCAGGCGGCGCTGCGTGAAGCTGGGCTACAGGCTGACGATATCGATGGCGTGGCTTACACCGCCGGCCCTGGTTTGGTTGGCGCGCTATTAGTGGGCGCGACGATCGGTAGGTCGTTGGCATTCGCCTGGGGTGTACCGGCGATTCCTGTGCACCATATGGAAGGGCATTTGCTGGCACCGATGCTGGAAGATAACCCGCCGGCGTTTCCCTTCGTGGCGCTGCTGGTCTCTGGTGGCCATACGCAGCTCATCAGCGTGACAGGAATTGGTGAATACCGTTTGCTGGGCGAGTCGATTGATGATGCGGCGGGTGAAGCGTTTGATAAAACGGCGAAGTTACTGGGATTAGATTACCCCGGTGGTCCAATGCTGTCGAAAATGGCGCAGGCGGGGAATTCCCAACGCTTTACGTTTCCGCGCCCGATGACCGATCGGCCGGGGCTGGATTTCAGCTTTTCCGGGCTAAAAACGTTTGCTGCCAATACGATTCGTAGCAATGGTGATGACGATCAAACGCGTGCTGACATTGCTCGTGCGTTTGAAGACGCCGTCGTAGATACGCTGGCGATAAAATGTCGTCGTGCGTTGGATGAGACGGGCTTTAAACGACTGGTCATGGCGGGGGGCGTGAGTGCAAACCGGACACTGCGCCAGCGCTTAGGTGAAGTGATGGCGAAACGCGGTGGTGAAGTGTTTTATGCGCGGCCTGAATTCTGTACGGATAATGGCGCGATGATTGCCTACGCAGGCAGTGTGCGTCTCGTTCATGGCGCGAGCCAGACGCTGGGCGTATCTGTTCGGCCACGTTGGCCGTTGGCTGAATTGCCTGCGGTGTGAGTGTTCGAGCGGTAATCGCTACGTGTAGAGCGCGGGTCTACACGTAGTGAAGAAAGCGTAGCAAAAACATTAGCGGATAAGCGGATTACAGCTCTTGTTCGAATAACACCAGAATCGCTTCGTAGAGCTGTTTGACGCTGAAGCCTCTCGCTGGGGTGGTAAAAATAGTGTCATCCCCCGCGATAGTGCCGAGAATGCCTTCTGATTTACCTAGTGAATCCAGCAGGCGAGCAATGAGCTGCGCGGCGCCAGGGCTGGTATGGATCACGACGACGGCATCATTATAATCCACGTCCAGCACAAGGTTCTTCAGCGGGCTGGATGTCGTCGGGACGCCAAGTTCGGCAGGGAGACAATACACCATCTCCATTTTGGCATTGCGTGTGCGCACGGCGCCAAATTTCGTTAGCATGCGTGACACCTTGGATTGGTTGATGTTTTCAAATCCTTCGTCTTGCAATGCCTGAACAATTTCACTTTGAGAACTGAACTTCTCTTCTTTTAACAGCGCCTTGAACGCTTTAACGAGGTCTTCTTGTTTTGTCGAATTTCGCATTCTGCACCGGATTAATTGTTATGGTTAATCTTCCTATTATGCAGTTGTGTGAATTTTTATGCAATTAAATCGCGTATAATTCCAATCCATTTCACCAGATATGCGTTAGTCGCTGTTTTCAAAAAAAATCGACTCTCGGGTAGTCCGAAAAATGCGTCCTGCGTCACATAAAAGTAAATCAAATGTTATCAGAATGATGTTGTTCGGACGCCATTGATCGGTGTAATGTAGCGCACTGGTTAAACGCACGTGAATGAACACCGCGTTATAGCTCAATAGCTTATTAACTTTACTTACCTTTCAAACGAATGGTTGTTTTTGATTTATTATTAGAGACATAGCGTATTTTTTGTCTCTCGTGTCATTTGTGGAAAGATAAGTAGGTTGCTCGTATCCCCATTTTTATATTCTGTTTATAACCAAATGAATTCACGGCACTTTTTTATTTTATGATAATAAGGAGTTTAGGATGAAAGTTGCAGTTCTCGGAGCAGCAGGTGGTATCGGTCAGGCACTCGCACTCCTCCTCAAAACCCAGCTTCCTTCAGGTTCAGAACTATCCCTTTACGATATCGCCCCAGTAACGCCGGGTGTTGCCGTCGATCTGAGCCATATTCCTACAGCAGTGAAGATCAAAGGCTATAGCGGTGAAGATGCTAAACCAGCGCTTGTTGGTGCAGATATCGTGCTGATCTCCGCGGGTGTGGCACGTAAACCTGGTATGGATCGTTCCGATCTGTTCAACGTCAATGCTGGCATTGTGCGTAATCTGGTTGAGCAAATTGCGGTTACTTGCCCGAAAGCCTGTATCGGTATCATCACCAACCCGGTGAATACGACCGTTGCCATTGCAGCCGAAGTGCTGAAAAAAGCTGGCGTGTATGACAAGAACAAACTGTTCGGCGTCACAACGCTGGATATCATCCGTTCCAACACGTTCGTTGCTGAGCTGAAAGGCAAACAGCCGCAGGACATTAATGTGCCGGTTATCGGTGGACACTCTGGTGTGACGATTCTGCCGCTGCTGTCTCAGGTTCCTGGTATCAGCTTCAGCGAGCAGGAAGTGGCCGATCTGACCAAGCGTATCCAGAATGCGGGTACTGAGGTTGTTGAAGCCAAAGCAGGTGGCGGATCGGCTACGTTGTCGATGGGTCAGGCGGCGGCACGTTTTGGTCTGTCTCTGGTTCGTGCGCTGCAAGGCGAAAGCGGTGTGGTGGAATGTGCATACGTTGAAAGCGATGGCAAATATGCCCGCTTCTTCGCTCAACCGATTCTGTTAGGTAAAGACGGCGTCGCCGAGCGTAAAGACATCGGCACATTAAGCGCTTTTGAGCAAAATGCGCTGAACAGCATGCTGGATACGCTGAAGCAGGATATTGAGCTAGGCGAGACGTTCATCAAGAACTAATCATTGAGATTCTTGTAATACGTGACGCTGAATAAAAAGCCGGAGATATCGATCTCCGGCTTTTTCTTTTTTAATCGGGACGGATGAGTTTTTTTCTGTCGATAAGCTCATTGGTTTCTGGATTGTAGTACCGGCTGGGCCAAATCTCTGATGGGTGAATACCCATCGCATCGGCAATAAGCCACTCCCCTTTGGGCCAAGGGCGTGAGAGTGCATTAGCTAGCGTAGATGAGCTTAATCCGGCCGCTCGCGATACCGCCGCCAGCGTTGTGTTTTTCTTGCGCAGTGCAGCAATGATATCAGCGGGATGCCAGTCTTGTTTCCTTAAAATCATAATCCTTCCCTTATTTGCTATAAGACGACTGTAGATTAGTGGTATAAATAACGGATGTTAGTTATATGCCGAACTAACATGACATTATTATTTGGAAATAATATAGCATTAATTTTCCTTAAAATTCTCAATTAATTTCCAAATAAGGGCGTTTTTGTTAGGGATGGCACTATCAGGATGAAAGGCAATGAAAAAAGAGTGGTTTGCTACCAGCGAATTGGTTGGAGTCGGCGGCCTTCCGAAATCAAGACAAGGATTAAATAAGCGCGCCCGCGAGGATGGATGGGAGAAGCGTCGCCGTAAAGGCGTCCAGGGAAGAGGAGTGGAGTACTCAATTCACAGCTTGCCGGATACGGTAAAAAAATCCCTATTACTCGAAATCGAGCCTTCCGCCTACTCGGCGAAGCAGCCTGCGGCACTGGCCGTATGGATGCAGATTTATCGGCAACTATCTGAAAAAGAAAGAGATGAGTTAATCGCTTATATTCTGCGAGTCGGTGTGTCTACTACGCTGAGTCAGTTAGGCATCACACCGTCGGATGGGGAACCTGTCTCATCGATGGTGATTGACTGATTCGCTCTTGGCGATCTTTCTGAACGTTAGCCTCAGTGATGAAAAGGAACCTGTATTTTCTGTCGCTTTGTAGCACTTTCTCTGGCTGCGGTGGTTGGACATCACGCTGGATTTAATCATTTCTTCTATTACTTAGGTGTGTCGGTAACGTGTAAAAGTTAGCGGTTTAGGTAATTATAGTCTACTATATGGAAACTTTTGGGCGAGTTGACGTAATGCCTGTTCAAAACAAACAAGGGAGTGACGAGTATGGACAAAGAGTGGTTTGCAACAAGTGAGCTGGTTGGCGTAGGTGGATTGCCTAAGTCGCCGCAGGGGCTGAACAAACGGGCGCGAGACGATGGTTGGGAAAAGCGCAGGCGGAAAGGGGTTCAAGGGCGCGGTGTCGAATATTCTATTCGCAGTTTGCCGAACGAGGTCAGGAACTCTCTACTGGTAAAAGAAAATCCGCCAACCGAGTATTATCGTATCGATAATGAGCCGACCCTACTGTCATCGTGGGTGCATATTTTCCATCAACTTTCCGTTGATGAACGAAGCCGGCTGATTAATTTCATCTTGCGTGAAGGGACAATAGCGATGCTGTCTCGGCTGGATGATGTCACACTCGACCAGACTGCCTAAGTCTGGCGAACGAGTAGCGCTGCAAGGCAGCGCTACTTATGAATCAACGATCTTATCTGATAGAACTTACACCACGTTAGAAATCGCGCTGTACGGCTAAGTGAGCAAGGCCTTCGAGCGCCATGCGGTGTGGCGTTTCTGGCAGCAGCTGTAGTGCGCTAATCGCCTTATCTGCCTCTTCTTCGGCACGCTGACGCGTATAATCAAGTGAACCGCATTGCTGCATGGCCGCAAGAACTGGTCCCAGCAGATGACGCCCGTTTCCTTCTTCAATCGCCTTGCGAATCATCGAGCTTTGTTCTGCATTACCATGACGCATTGCGTGCAGCAATGGCAGCGTTGGCTTGCCTTCATTGAGGTCATCGCCCGTGTTTTTACCCAGCGTTTTGCCGTCCGCACTGTAGTCGAGCAGATCGTCAATTAACTGGAATGCAGTGCCCAGGTAGCGGCCATAGTCCTGAAGCGCTTTTTCTTGCTCTGGCGTCGCGCCGGCAAGGATCGATGAAGATTGCGCTGCGGCTTCAAATAAACGCGCTGTTTTACTGTAAATGACGCGCATATAGCTTTCTTCGGTGATATCCGGGTCGTTGCAGTTCATTAACTGCAAGACTTCGCCTTCAGCGATCACGTTCACCGCTTCTGACATCAGCGCCAGAACGCGTAATGATTCGAGGCTGGTCATCATCTGGAAGGCGCGGGTATAAATGAAATCCCCAACCAGCACGCTTGCTGCGTTGCCAAAGGCGGCATTTGCCGTCGCTTTACCCCGGCGCATGTCGGATTCGTCTACCACGTCATCATGCAGCAGTGTTGCAGTGTGGATAAATTCGATCAGCGCAGCAACAGTGACATGTTTATCACCGGTATAGTCGAGGGCTCTGGCCGCAAGGACTGCAATCATCGGGCGTATACGTTTTCCACCACCGCTGATGATGTAATGTCCAAGCTGGTTTATCAAAACGACGTCAGAATTCAGTTGTTCAAGAATGACGTTATTAACAGCTGCCATATCCTGCGTAGTTAATGTTGTAATTTGTTCTAGATTCATGGTTTGTGCCAACGTATGTCTTCAACACTGCCGTAAGATTGCTGTTGCATATCGGCAAGACGGAACTTATTGGGCCGATTGTACTTGAAAAATGAGAGAGATAAACGGCAGTTGATACGTTGTATTCTTTTTCTTCACATCCGTTGATTATGCACTTGTCATCCTCAGTATTTTTGCGTAGAATTCGCGCCCTATTATGAATATTTATAGCGCGCTCTGAAACCTATTAACGGGTGCGCGGAAAGCGGAGTTTTATATGTACGCAGTTTTCCAAAGTGGTGGTAAACAACACCGAGTAAGCGAAGGGCAAACCGTTCGCTTGGAAAAGCTGGACATCGCAACTGGTGAAGCCGTTGAGTTTGACCAAGTTCTGATGGTTGCTAACGGTGAAGAAATCAAAATCGGCGTTCCTTTCGTCGATGGCGGTAAAATCAAAGCTGAAGTTGTTGCTCATGGTCGTGGCGAAAAAGTGAAGATCGTTAAGTTCCGTCGCCGTAAACACTACCGTAAGCAAGCAGGCCACCGTCAGTGGTTCACTGACGTGAAAATTACCGGCATCAGCGCTTAAGATTAGGAGAGCGGATTAAATGGCACACAAGAAAGCTGGCGGTTCAACCCGTAACGGTCGTGACTCTAACGCACAACGTCTGGGCGTAAAACGTTTTGGCGGCGAAAGTGTACTGGCTGGCAACATCATCGTTCGTCAACGTGGTACTAAATTCCACGCAGGAACTAACGTTGGCTGCGGGAAAGACCATACTCTGTTTGCTTTGACTGATGGTAAAGTTCAGTTTGAAGTTAAAGGCCCAAAAAACCGTAAATTTATCAGCATCGTTGCTGAATAACTTTTCGCGTTAGGTCTGACGGATTTAAGCCCCGCAATTCTTTGCGGGGCTTTTTACATTCTGATTCTGAGTAAACCATCTGGATAAGTATGAATACTAAACAACAGACGGGCATCGGTCTTTGTCTGGCGCTGACTACGGCTGTTTGCTGGGGGGCGTTACCGATAGCCATGAAACAGGTTCTGGTGGTGATGGAACCTTATACGATTGTTTGGTATCGCTTTTTCATTGCTTCCATTGGACTCGGCATTATTCTGTCATCCCGTAATAAGTTGCCGCCAATGCGGGTTTTCCGGCATCGGCGCTGGTGGGTTCTGCTACTGATTGCGACGGCTGGGCTACTGGGCAACTTTGTTTTCTTTAGCTCGTCTCTCCAATATCTGAGCCCGACAGCGTCTCAGGTTATCGGGCAGCTTTCCCCTGTAGGCATGATGTTCGCCAGCGTACTTATCCTAAAGGAAAAGATGCGCGGCACGCAGATCATTGGCGCGATCATGCTGATCTGTGGTCTGCTCCTGTTCTTTAATACCAGCCTGATTGAGATTTTTACCCGACTGACAGACTACACGTTGGGCGTGCTGCTGGGTGTTTGCGCCTCGGCGGTATGGGTATCCTATGGCGTAGCGCAGAAAGTTCTATTGCGACGTCTGACATCACAGCAGATTCTGTTTTTGTTATATGTTCTGTGTGTCGTCTTTATTACGCCTTTTGCCAAGCTTGAGGTTATTTTTCAACTGAGCAACTGGCAGCTTATTTGCCTGTTATTCTGCGGTGCGAATACGTTGATTGGGTATGGTGCGCTGGCGGAAGCAATGGCTCGCTGGCAGGCGTCGCAGGTTAGCGCGGTCATTACGCTGACGCCGTTGTTTACGCTGCTGTTTTCCGATCTGCTGGCGTTAGGGTGGCCGACTTTCTTTGCTGCGCCAGTATTGAATTGGATTGGTTACGTCGGTGCGTTTGTGGTTGTTGCTGGCGCCATGTTTTCCGCTATTGGGCATCGTTTCCTTCCTGGAAAGAAAGAGCCTGTGCTGCCATTGGTAGCAAAAAAATAGCTTAAGAGAAAACGTATTGCAGCGGTCACAGCTATTTTTTGACAGTCTGCATGTGTTGTTTATTTTTAATACAGATGAAATTATTGGAGCGGGCAGGTACAATCCGCTCCTTTGCTGGAATGCGTTCTGGTGCGTCAGTTTTTTAATGGTAAGTAGAAATACGCTACATGCCTTAAAATCAAAAAGTTACGCCAAGAAGAACCAATAACAAGCCTAAAACACGTAGATATTCTCTATTGGTTTTTTGCGGAGAGAATCAATGAAGTTTGTAGATGAAGCCACAATTCTCGTTGTGGCAGGCGATGGCGGTAACGGTTGTGTCAGCTTTCGTCGTGAAAAATATATTCCTAACGGTGGCCCAGACGGCGGTGACGGCGGGGATGGCGGTGACGTTTACCTGCTGGCAGACGAAAACCTGAACACGTTGATCGACTATCGTTTTGAAAAATCTTTCCGCGCTGAGCGTGGACAAAACGGGCAAAGTCGCGACTGTACGGGTAAACGCGGTAAAGATATTACGATTAAAGTTCCTGTCGGTACCCGTGTTCTTGATCAGGGAACGGGCGAAGTACTGGGCGATATGACTCGCCATCAACAGAACCTGATGGTCGCGAAAGGCGGCTGGCATGGTTTGGGTAACTCGCGTTTTAAATCGTCAGTCAACCGTGCTCCGCGTCAAAAAACCAATGGTACAAAAGGCGAAGAGCGTGAGCTGACGCTGGAACTGCTGTTGCTGGCTGACGTGGGAATGCTTGGCCTGCCTAACGCAGGTAAATCGACCTTTATCCGCGCAGTATCAGCAGCGAAGCCGAAAGTGGCCGATTATCCGTTCACCACCTTGGTGCCGAGCCTTGGTGTGGTCCGTATGGATAGTGAGCAGAGCTTTGTTGTAGCGGATATCCCAGGTCTGATTGAAGGTGCGTCTGACGGTGCTGGTCTGGGGATTCGTTTCCTGAAACACCTTGAACGCTGCCGTGTTCTGCTGCATTTGGTTGATCTGGCACCGATTGATGAGTCAGATCCGATTGAAAATGCCAAGATCATTATCAACGAGTTAGAGCAGTATGGTGCTGGCTTGGCAGAAAAACCGCGTTGGTTGGTTTTCAACAAGGTTGACTTGATCGATAAGGCTGAAGCGGAAAAACGTGCCAAAGAGATTGCGGCCGCGCTTGGCTGGGATGATAAATACTATCTGATTTCTGCGGCGAACCGTGAAGGCGTCAACCCACTTTGCTGGGACGTGATGAACTTCCTGAAAGCCAATCCGAAAATGACGGCAATCGCTGAAAGCGCGCCGGAAAAAGTGGAGTTCATGTGGGATGATTATCACCGTGAACAACTGGCAGAAGTAGAAAAAGAAGCCGAAGAAGAGTGGGATGATGACTGGGACGATGAAGATGATGAAGGTGTTGAGATCATCTATCAAAAATAATTCGTTCTCCTGCTAGTCAGATCTCGCCAACGCGGCCTTACCCTCAAAGTAAGGCCGCGTTGTTATTTTAATTACTCTGATAAATATCTTTGTAGAGACGACTTTCAAATCTCACCAGAGGGACACGACGTGCGCGCTGGTCTTCTGGCGGCACGGCATAGCCGGACAGGAACTGGACGAATGCCATGCGCTGCCCGCTCGCGGTAGTAATGAAGCCTGCCAGATTATATACGCCCTGCAATGCCCCGGTTTTAGCCGAAACCTTGCCATCGACGCCAGCTTCATGCAGGCCGCCACGATAACGCAGCGTGCCGTCATAACCTGAAAGCGGAAGCATCGTGATGTAATTCAGTTCATTATCGTGCTGTGCGATGTACTGCAAGACCTGCATCATCGTTTCCGGTGAAATCAGGTTATGTCGTGACAGGCCTGAACCATCCACCACAATGCTGTTTCCTAAATCGACACCTGCCTTCTGGCGCAGAATTTGTCGCACGGCATCAGCGCCAGCGCGCCATGTTCCTGGTACGCTAAAACGCTCGTGCCCAATAGTACGAAAGACCGTATCGGCAATCATGTTGTCTGATTTTTTCAGCATGATAGTGAGCAGGTCGTGCAGCGGAGGCGATTGTGTCTGGGCCAGTACGCTTCCTGCTGGACCTGGCTGCGTCTGGCGGCGAAGGCTGCCTTTAATACGAATATCTGCCTGCTGTAGCTCATCTTTAACGATAGCACCGGCATAGCTGGCGCCATCCTGAATCGCGAATGCCAGCGGAAGCGGCTCTGTGCGCTGAACCAGACAACCTGTAAGCGTAAAGCGATTTAATTCCCCGGGTACCACATCCAATTCGCAATATTGGGCATCGGCTGAGCCTTTAGCCAGCGTGCGGACTTCGCTGAACATTTGCACCGGATAATAGGATGCAACGCGGATAAACGCATTATCACCCGCTTTAGGCGCACTGTAGAGCGAGACGGAGAAGCAGTTGCGATCGACAATTGCAGCCCCCGGCGGGGCGCTGAAACACTGTGTCATGTCGTTCCAGGGCCAGCCTGGCGCTTTATCGTGACTGGCGAACACTGAGGTGTCGATCAGCACATCACCTGAGATTTCCTGTATCCCGCGCTTTCTTAATTCCTGCACCATATTGCGTATTTGCTGGCGCTTAAGCGTAGGATCGCCGCTAAACCGAACGATGAGATTACCGTTCAGAATACCGCTGGTGACAGGCCCGTGGCTTTCCATCGTGGTGATGAATCGATAATCTGGACCCAACTGTAGTAATGCAGCTAATGCGGTTATCACCTTTTGCGTACTGGCCGGAAGCGCCATTTGCTGGCTATTGAAGGCCATACTGGGTGTTGTTGCGCCAACTTTTTGTACCAATAGCGCCAAATTGGCACCATCGGGTAAATATTGGCGATGATCCTCAACAGAAGCTGCATTGGCATGCAGAACAAAAGCGCAGGCAAGTCCGGTAACAATCGATGAAAAACGCATAATCTCAGCTAATAACGGGGTAACGTGTGGTCATACTACGGCGCAATAAGGTCTAAAGTAAACGATGACCCTCATTGAACTCTGGGGTAAAATACGTATCAAAATGCAAAACCGCTGCTAGCCTGGAAATTTTGTTCCGGGGCTGGTTGCTTTTGTTTTATGTCCAGTGAGGACAGACACGTTGCAGAGACTCCGTCGCCTTTGATTTTTAGCGCGTCAGGATGACGATTATTTGAGTCTTACGGACTTTTTTAGAGGTATAGACAATATGAAACAATTTCCGATGACGTTGCGTGGCGCTGAAAAATTGCGCGAAGAGCTTGACCACCTGAAATCTGTGCGTCGACCTGAAATTATTGCCGCGATTGCCGAAGCGCGTGAGCACGGCGATCTGAAAGAAAATGCAGAATATCATGCCGCACGCGAGCAGCAGGGCTTTTGTGAAGGACGTATCCAAGACATTGAAGCAAAACTGTCTAACGCACAGGTTATCGATGTCACGAAAATGTCAGCGAACAACGGGCGTGTTATTTTTGGCGCGACCGTGACGGTGATGAATCTGGATAACGAAGAAGAGCAAACCTATCGGATTGTTGGCGATGACGAAGCGGATTTTAAACAGAATCTGATCTCTGTGAACTCCCCTATCGCGCGTGGCCTGATCGGCAAAGAGCAAGATGACGTTGTGGTCATCCGTACGCCGGGCGGCGACGTGGAATATGAGATCCTGAAGGTCGAATATCTATAAATTTTGCTGGATTGTTGATTAAAACAGCAAAAATTGTAAAGAAAAGAAAAAGGCCGCTTGCGGCCTTTTCTCTAACCGATAGGCATGGCACCTTTCCGTTAAAACCGAGTATCCTGAAATAAAAAGTGTTATCGTGGTAACACAATTTTACGTTCTTTTGCAGGCCGGTAGAGCACCAACGTATGGCCGATAACCTGAACGTTAGCGGCACCCGTTTCACGAACAATTGCCTCCACGATCAAGGCCTTGGTTTCGCGATCTTCGGTCGCTACTTTTATCTTGATCAGCTCGTGATGTGCCAATGCTTGTTCGATCTCAGCCAGAACACCTTCGGTGAGACCGTTATTGCCCAGCATGACAACCGGTTTTAGCGGATGTGCCAAGCCTTTCAGGTGTTGTTTTTGTTTATTACTTAGGTTCATTGTCTTTTTTACTTAGGTTGGGATTGAAAACGGGTCATTCTACCGCCATCTCATGATTATAACCAATTTGACTGCTCTGATTGGTAATATGTGAGAAGTTTCTCCCCACCACGAGCGTGTTACTGAGAATAGTTGGAAAATCGATGGCGAATAAAAAGCGTTCTGCAAGTTCCAGTCGCTGGTTGCAGGAACACTTTAGCGATAAATATGTGCTGCAGGCCCAGAAAAAAGGGCTGCGTTCACGTGCTTGGTTTAAACTTGACGAAATACAGCAAGGCGACAAACTGTTTAAACCCGGTATGACCGTTGTGGATTTAGGCGCGGCACCTGGTGGCTGGTCACAGTATGTGGTCACGCAAATAGGTGGAAATGGTCGAATTATCGCGTGTGATATTTTACCGATGGATCCGATTGTTGGCGTCGATTTCCTGCAAGGGGACTTTCGTGATGAACTGGTCCTCAAAGCCTTGCTCGAAAGGGTTGGCGATAGCAAAGTTCAGGTGGTGATGTCTGACATGGCCCCTAACATGAGTGGTACACCAGCCGTTGATATTCCGAAGTCGATGTATCTGGTTGAATTAGCACTTGGTATGTGTCGGGATGTATTAGCACCAGGCGGAAGTTTCCTGGTGAAAGTGTTTCAGGGAGAAGGTTTTGATGAATACCTGCGGGAAATTCGCTCCCTGTTTACGAAAGTGAAAATTCGTAAACCAGACGCCTCACGTGCCCGGTCTCGTGAAGTGTATATTGTAGCGACAGGGCGCAAACTGTAGTACCCTAACGCTGTTTTTTAACACAGTTGTAATATGAGGTTAATCCCTTGAGTGACATGGCGAAAAACCTAATTCTCTGGTTAGTCATCGCAGTTGTGCTGATGTCTGTTTTCCAGAGCTTTGGGCCCAGCGAGTCGAATGGCCGTAGGGTGGATTATTCAACCTTCTTGACTGAAGTGAATCAGGATCAGGTCCGTGAAGCACGTATTAACGGGCGTGAGATCAGTGTTATCAAAAAAGACAGCAACAGATACACGACTTACATTCCTGTCAATGACCCCAAGCTACTGGATAACCTGCTAACGAAGAACGTGAAAGTCGTTGGTGAGCCGCCGGAAGAACCGAGCTTGCTGGCTTCTATCTTTATTTCTTGGTTCCCGATGCTGTTACTGATTGGCGTCTGGATCTTCTTCATGCGTCAAATGCAAGGCGGCGGCGGTAAAGGCGCTATGTCCTTCGGCAAGAGCAAAGCGCGTATGTTGACTGAAGATCAGATCAAGACGACGTTTGCTGATGTAGCGGGTTGTGACGAAGCGAAGGAAGAGGTTAGCGAACTGGTCGAGTACCTGCGCGAACCTAGCCGTTTCCAGAAACTGGGCGGTAAAATTCCGAAAGGCATTCTGATGGTCGGCCCGCCGGGAACAGGTAAAACGCTGCTGGCAAAAGCGATTGCCGGTGAAGCAAAAGTGCCTTTCTTTACGATTTCCGGTTCTGACTTCGTTGAAATGTTTGTCGGTGTCGGTGCTTCTCGTGTCCGTGACATGTTCGAACAGGCGAAGAAAGCTGCGCCTTGTATCATCTTTATCGATGAAATCGACGCCGTTGGCCGTCAGCGTGGCGCAGGTTTGGGCGGTGGTCACGATGAACGTGAACAAACGCTGAACCAAATGCTGGTTGAGATGGATGGCTTTGAAGGCAACGAGGGCATTATTGTCATCGCGGCAACTAACCGTCCTGATGTTCTTGACCCCGCGTTGCTGCGTCCAGGTCGTTTTGACCGTCAGGTTGTGGTTGGTCTGCCGGATGTTCGCGGTCGTGAACAGATTCTGAAAGTTCACATGCGTCGCGTGCCGCTGTCTCCAGATATCGATGCGTCAGTGATTGCACGTGGTACGCCAGGCTTCTCTGGTGCAGATTTGGCTAACCTAGTTAACGAAGCTGCATTGTTCTCCGCTCGTGGTAACAAACGCGTTGTTTCGATGGTCGAGTTTGAGAAAGCTAAAGACAAAATCATGATGGGTGCAGAGCGCCGTTCCATGGTAATGACTGAGAAGCAGAAAGAATCGACGGCGTATCATGAAGCTGGGCATGCGATCATTGGTCGTCTGGTGCCAGAGCACGATCCGGTCCATAAAGTGACGATCATTCCGCGTGGCCGTGCACTGGGTGTGACGTTCTTCCTGCCTGAAGGCGATGCGATCAGCGCTAGCCGTCAGAAGCTGGAAAGCCAGATCTCTACGCTGTACGGCGGTCGACTGGCCGAAGAAATTATTTATGGCGTGGAACATGTTTCGACAGGCGCGTCCAATGATATCAAGGTTGCAACGTCGATTGCTCGTAACATGGTGACGCAGTGGGGCTTCTCCGAAAAACTGGGCCCATTGCTTTATGCGGAAGAAGAAGGTGAAGTCTTCCTCGGTCGTTCTGTGGCAAAAGCTAAACACATGTCAGATGAGACGGCGCGTATCATCGATCAGGAAGTAAAATCTCTGGTTGAACGTAACTACGTGCGTGCTCGCGAACTGTTGATGGCAAACATGGACATTCTTCACTCAATGAAAGATGCATTGATGAAGTATGAAACCATTGATGCGCCGCAGATCGATGACCTGATGGGACGTAAGAAAGACGTTCGTCCACCAGCAGGTTGGGAAGAGTCTCGTTCTGACAACGATGCTGGCAACGGTGGCGGTACACCTAAAGCCCCTACACCAGTAGATGAGCCGCAGACACCTAATCCTGGTAATACAATGTCTGAGCAAGTGGACGACAAATAATTCGCCTGCAATTGACATCTGTAACTTACGAAACCCCAGCTCAGGCTGGGGTTTTTTACTGGGAGTGTTCTTCGAATCACATTTCATGCTAACTACACCAGAATGCGGAGGTAAATCATGCAGCTGGTTGCCAGAGATTCAACGCTGGATCTTTCCTGCCCACACATCATGGGTATTCTTAACGTCACGCCGGACTCTTTTTCCGATGGTGGTAAACACAACAAGCTCGATGCGGCATTACTGCACGTTCAGGAGATGGTTAACGCGGGTGCGACCCTGATTGATATTGGCGGTGAATCGACGCGTCCCGGTGCGGCTGAAGTTAGTACGGAAGAAGAGCTAGACCGTGTAGTGCCTGTGGTTGAAGCCATTGCTAAACGCTTTGACGTATGGATATCGGTCGATACGTCAAAGCCGGAAGTGATGACGGCATCGGCGCAGGCGGGAGCACATCTGATTAATGATATCCGCGCTTTGCAAGAGCCCGGTGCTCTGGAGGCGGCAGCGGCTACAGGTTTGCCAGTATGCCTAATGCACATGCAGGGTATGCCGAGAACCATGCAGCACAAACCGCACTATGATGATCTTATGCAGGACATTGGCGATTTCTTGCAGCAGCAGATTGATCGCTGTGTGAACGCCAATATTCCGAAAAGTAAGCTATTGCTGGATCCTGGGTTCGGATTCGGTAAGAATCTTGCCCATAATTATGCGCTTCTGGCTCGCTTGAGCGAGTTACATCGTTTTGAACTGCCTCTTCTGGTTGGCATGTCGAGGAAATCCATGATTGGACAGATCCTCAACGTACCGCCTGCGCAGCGTGTTCATGGCAGCATCGCCTGCGCAGTGATCGCGGCGATGCAGGGAGCACAGATTATTCGCGTGCACGATGTTAAAGAAACGGCTGATGCCATGCGCATTGTTGAGGCCACCCTTTCTGCGAAGGAATAAAAACGAGATGAGTAACCGCAAATATTTTGGTACCGATGGCGTACGTGGCAAGGTTGGTGATACGCCGATTACCCCTGATTTTGTGCTTAAGCTGGGTTGGGCTGCTGGGAAAGTTCTCGCGCGACATGGTTCTCGTAAGATTATTATCGGCAAAGATACCCGTATTTCTGGCTATATGCTGGAGTCTGCGCTGGAAGCTGGGCTGGCGGCTGCGGGTTTGTCCGCTTCTTTTACCGGCCCGATGCCGACGCCTGCGGTTGCTTATCTGACCCGTACGTTCCGTGCTGAAGCGGGTATCGTGATTTCTGCTTCTCACAACCCGTATTACGACAACGGCATTAAATTCTTCTCAATTGACGGCACCAAGCTGCCGGATGACGTAGAAGAAGCAATCGAAGCTGAACTGGAAAAACCGCTGACGTGTGTTGAGTCTGCTGAATTAGGCAAAGCCAGCCGCATTGTTGACGCTGCCGGACGCTACATCGAATTTTGCAAGGGAACGTTCCCGAGCGAGCTGAGCCTTAATGGTTTAAAGATAGTCGTCGATTGTGCCAATGGTGCGACCTATCATATCGCCCCCAGCGTACTGCGCGAGCTTGGCGCTAAAGTCATCGCGATTGGCTGTGAGCCTGATGGGATGAACATCAATGAAGAATGTGGTGCGACGGACGTCAGACAGCTACAGGCACGCGTGCTCGCTGAAAAAGCGGATGTTGGTCTGGCGTTTGACGGCGATGGCGATCGGCTCATCATGGTCGACCATTTAGGCAACAAGGTCGATGGCGATCAGATTCTGTATATTATTGCTCGCGAAGGTCTACGCCAAGGGCAACTACGTGGTGGCGCTGTTGGCACGCTGATGAGTAACATGGGGCTTGAGGTTGCGTTAAAGCAGCTGGGTATCCCGTTTGCTCGTGCCAAAGTGGGTGACCGCTATGTATTAGAAATGATGCAGGCAAAAGGCTGGCGCATCGGGGCAGAAAACTCCGGTCATGTGATTCTGCTGGACAAAACCACGACGGGCGACGGTGTGATTGCCGGTTTGCAAGTCCTTACCGCGATAGTGAAAAACCATATGAGCCTGCATGATTTATGCAGCGGTATGAAGCTGTTTCCACAGATTTTGGTCAATGTGCGATTTACGGGTGAACACGATCCGCTGGAAGACAAAAACGTGCAGCAGATTACGCAGGATGTGGAAAAAGAATTGGCTGGACGCGGGCGAGTATTGCTGCGTAAATCCGGCACTGAGCCACTCATCCGCGTCATGGTTGAGGGTGAACGCGAAGAGACGGTAATCGCGTTGGCGAATCGTATTGCCGATGCGGTGAAAGCGGCCGGCTGAGAGCGTTTTTGATTCGCCAATCAGGTAGATAAGGCTTTCGATAGGTCTCTTGCGTCGAAAGCCGCTGTTTTTTTCTGCAATCAACCTGTGGTGACTAAATTACCCTTGCGTACGCTACATCCTTTGGTTAGTATTCAGACCCGCTTGATAAGGGATGTTCTACATCCTGCTTAGCGGAATGACACGCGGTTTACCGCCAGAATATAGCATCTCCATGAATCATGGGGAAAACGGTTAACGGGTACGACTATGTACGAAGCTCTATTAGTGATTTTCCTGTTAGTATCGATCGGGCTTGTTGTCTTGATCATGCTTCAGCAGGGTAAAGGTGCTGATATGGGGGCCTCGTTCGGAGCAGGTGCTTCTGCAACTTTGTTCGGTTCGAGCGGCTCTGGTAATTTCATGACCCGCATGACAGCGATACTGGCAACTCTGTTCTTCATTATCAGTCTCATTCTGGGCAACTTAAGTTCGCTGCAGAAAAGAGGCGGAACATGGGACAACCTGAACCAGCCAGAAAAAGCAGAGCAGACGATAACGCCTGCTGCGCCTTCAACGCCGGCGAGTGACATTCCGAAGTAAGCGTTTTAAAGCAGTAATTGTGATGCCGTGGTGGTGGAATTGGTAGACACGCTACCTTGAGGTGGTAGTGCCCGATTGGGCTTACGGGTTCAAGTCCCGTCCTCGGTACCAACATAAAAAATAGACGTCAATAGGCGTCTATTTTTTTGTCTTTAATTTATGGTCTCTGCCTTACAGGCGCACCAACTGTTTGCCAAAGTGCTTGCTGTCTAATAAGTCGATAAAGGCTTGAGGCGCATTCTCTATTCCCTCAATAATGTTTTCTCGGTACTTTAACCGCTCTTTCTCCACAGCATCCAATAGCCAGATGTTTGCTTCCGCATAGTCTTTGAACCATTCTGTCACAAGAAAAAAGCGGCTTAGCGGGGCATCGGGCAGAGAAGAGAAAAATGCTACCGTGCTGGAAGCATCAACGTCAGGATCCTGATTGTATTGTGCCGCACTGCCACAGACGGGGACTCTTGCGCCTTCGTTAAGCAGTTTGGCAACGAAAAGTGAAATTCTGCCGCCAACGTTTTCAAAATAGATATCAATCCCGTTAGGGCAGGCAGCTCGTAAGGCGTGATTCAAGTCATCTTCTTTATAATTAATACAGGCGTCAAAGCCTAATGTCTCAACGACATAGCGGCATTTCTCTTCGCTTCCAGCCAGACCGACAACCCGACATCCTGCCTGTTTACCTAACTGACCGACGACGGAACCTACGCCCCCTGACGCGGCGGATACCACCAGCGTTTCTCCCGCTTTGGGTTTGGCAATTTTGTTCATGCCAAAATAAGCGGAACGTCCCGGTGTGCCGACCACGCTGAGAAAAATAGAGGGTGACAATGCCGTTGGCGGCAGGCGATGTGTAATAAAATCCTGAGGCGTACCGACATAGTATTTCTGCCAACCTGAAAAGGTGAACACACAATCTCCAACCCTAAAGTGTGGATTCTTCGTTGCCACGACGTAGCCTACCGTTTCGCCCTGAATCACTTCTCCCTGTTTGATCGGGCTCACATAGGCTGTGTTCTTGTTAAGCCGTGGGCGTGTATAAAGGTCAATGGATAGCCATTTGTTTTCAACCAGATATTCGCCGGGCTGTAGTGCATTGATATGGCGTTCTTCGAGCCTGAAATCCTCTAACTGTGCAGGACCATCAGGATGACGATTCAGTACAATCAGCTTGTTTTCTAACGGATTCATAATATTCCCTATATTTAGCATTCATTATGTTATGCACTGCCTGCAGCGCTGATCAGGCAGCGTTATCGTGTGCGTGTGAGGACCAGCGATGCTTTGGCCACCGGAAACTGAAGATCACCAGCAGTAGCGTAAGCGGCCATCCGCTGATGAGGACAAGCATATCCATCGGCAAATCAGGCTGGCGGGAAAGGAGGTAGACAATGATGGCTTTCACCAGATAAACCAGAATCCAGACCAGTGATACCTCGTTCCAGACTCGGACGTACTGCGGTGTGCCATAAACGGGGAGTGTCTTAAGCGCTGGCGTAGCTTGTTCCGCCAATGTTTGTATGACCGGACGCCCCTTGATGCTGTAAAAGGTAAAAATAATCACGGTTGAAAGCGCGCCGCTGACCGACAAAAAGACGCTCTCTTGATGGATATCAAACAGGATGACGCCTTCCAGATAAAGGTAGTGGCTAAGCCCCGATACCAGGATGAGAGCAATGATGGGCAGATAACCTTGCCAACGGCTGATGAGTTGCAGTACACCGGAATAGATCGCGGTTATTAACAGCGCGACGCCAGCCCCCCATTGTAAAAATGCGATGTTATAAATAACGACCGGTATGATGATGGTCAGAAGTGCATCGCGCGATACCAGATATCGCCAGACGGTTAATGACGGGGGATGGCCCATGTTTTCTCCTCACTTACGTCATAAAATCGCCGTTCTGCGTTTGAAACCGCAGACGGCGAATGTGTTATTGCCATACTTTTTTGAGCTGTTCGGCTATGCGGGAAATGTGCGGTGCGTTCATCATTGAGATATGATCGCCGGACGTCGGCAGTACCGTCAGGCAACCTGAAGTGAGGCGACGCCACCCCAGTCCCGACTCTGGCAGGCGGATACGACCGGGTAAAATATCTTCCGCTTCGACGACCAACACATCACCTGAGTAGCGTTCGCCACGGTAAGCGTCCGTCGCATAGATATGGGTTTGCAGGATATTGATAAAGTCCTGAAATGCTTCAGGCCCAATCGATTCAGGAACCAGCCCCACACGTTTAAATTCAGCCAGAAAGCGCGACGTTCGTTGAGCATTGCTCATGTCTGCAAGCGACTGCTCCGAAAGATCGAAAGATGCACCGGTAAACAAAGCCACTTTATGCGCAAAGTACGCCAGACGTTCAGCCTCGTTCATGTCTGCTGAGCCGTCGATGTTGATCTCTGGCGCAGGCTGGTCCAGCACTAACACCGTCGGTGTTATGCCTTTTTTCGCGAGCTGCTGCGCCATTTCAAAAGCGATAGTTGCGCCGAGAGACCATCCTCCGAGTACCAGACGAGAGTGATGAACGATGTCGCCAGCTTCTGCGAGATAGAAAGCGGCAAGCGCTTTGATATCTGCGTTATAAGGTTGGTTAACACTGAAATCGGGCACTTGGATGCCATAGATCGGATAGCGCTCGCCCAATTCACGCGCCAGCCCGGAATAGCACAGCACGTTACCGCCTGCTGGATGGATCAGAAGCAAAGTGGGGTTATCTTCAGGCTGCCCACGATTGATCGTCACCCTTGCTGCTTGAGTCTGCGATCCCTTTTCTTCAATCACGCGGGCCAACTGGGCAATGCTGCTGTTTTCGAACAGTTGCCCCAGAGACAGGGATGTCCCAAAATGCTGATTAACGCTCAGGATGAGCTTTAATGCGCTGAGAGAATTCCCGCCAAGGGTAAAGAAGCTCTCCTGCGTATCAATCGTCTCGCTTTGTAAAATGTCGCGATAAATTTCATGCAGGTCGTGTTCACGCTGATTTTCCGGGGCATGGAATGCTACGCGCTTTTCTGCTGGGGGCAGGGGTAATGCAGCATAATTTATCTTACCGCTGGCGGTTAATGGCATCGCGTCTAGCCATACCCAGCGTTCTGGTTGCATATAGTCTGGCAGTTTTTTTTGCAGCGCTGTTTTTACTGTGGACTGACTGGGTTCATCAATGCCGCACAGGTACGCGGTTAAGACGGTTTCCCCGTTGGGCAGCGTGTTTTGTTTAATAGCAACGTGAGTCGCATTAGCCACCTGTTGTAATGCCTGTTCGATCTCCGTCAGCTCAACACGGTAGCCGCGCACTTTAACCTGACGATCCAAACGCCCCATAAATTCAAGATTGCCATCAGGCAGGAAACGGCCTTTGTCACCACTGCGATAAAGCCGCTCGCCTTCAAGGTAAGGGTGAGGAATAAAGCGTGCGTTATTTTGATCTGGCAGGCCGATGTACCCTTCTGCGACATGCGAGCCGCCCAGATAAATTTCGCCCGGTAAGCCAGCTGGAACGAGCTGGTGATAAGCATCAAGCAGCAGAACATGGCTATCGGACAGCGGCTTACCGATGGGCAAATAGTCGTCTGAAAGGAGGCTGAGATCGTCCGGCACCGGATAGGTGGTGACGCCGACGGTGCATTCGGTTGGGCCATAATGATTGAGGATGCGGCAAGATGTTCGGAACTCGCGTACGCGCCTGATGAGTGACAGAGGAACGCGTTCTCCGCCGATAACCAATAACTGGCGAGGCAACAGCGCTTCAGCCTGCGGTGACGTCAATAACGTCGCTAAATGCGACGGCGTAATCTTTATGCAATCGACCGGGTATTGCGCCAGATAAGCGAACAGCTCCTGTGGGGAGCGGAGTAATTCCGTGCTGATCACGTCTAACTGACCCTGATGAATCAGCGCGGGGAACAGTACCGTGTGTGCCAAATCAGTTGTGAAGGATGAAAACATGCCGTAGCGGGCATCGGGCGGCAGGTTGAGCACGGGCCGAATGGCCTGACAGTAGTGGCTAAGCTGTGAGTGTTTGACACGGACGCCTTTCGGTTTGCCGGTACTGCCCGAGGTATAAATGATGTAAGCCGGGCCATCCGTAACCTGTGGCGGCGATGGATTGCTTACCGGCATCATACTGCGATTTTGTCTTACGTAGAGGCAGGGGAGCCTGTTACCGGGTGCCTGTTCGTCGATGATGACACAGCGGGCGGCGGAGTTTTGCAGGATGAACTCAACCTGTTGTTCAGGGAGATCGATATCGATCGGAACATAGCATCCGCCTGCTTTTAACACGGCCAGAATCGCGACGACGTAATACTCGCTTTTCGGCATGAACAGCGCGACACACTCGCCATGAGCAATGCCATCTTTCTGGAGCTGATGAGCCAGCTGGTTTGCCCGTTCATTGAGCTGAACATAGCTGAACGAGCGGCCTTCACAGCGAACTGCGATGGCGTCGGGATGTTGCTGTGCCTGTTGTTCAAACTGCCGATGAACCGCAGGCGGGAATGTGTTAGCGGTCGGGCGGCATTTTGCGATTGTCGCACGGCGTTCTTCGTCGCTTAACAGTGAGATATCCCGGACGGTTAACTGCGGCTGGGCGATTAAGGTTTCAAGAACCGTCCGCAGATCGTTCAGCATGCGCTGGATGGTGTCGCTGGAAAATAATGCGCTGCTGTAGTTCATGGTGAACAGCAGGCCGTCGCTATCCTTGTCTTCTTCTACCCATAAGTTCAGATCCAGTTTTGCGGTGCCGTAATCCACTTTTAACGGCTTATATTTGAACCCGCCATGGCTGCTGTGAAAATGGGGGAAGACCTGATACGTCAAGATTGCCTGAAAGATTGGGTTGATCTGGGGATTACGCACATAGGTAATCTTGTCCAGAATATAATTGAACGGCACATCCTGGTATCTCAAGGTTTCTTCACACTCGGCGCGCGCGCCCTCAATCAGGGAGGCGACACTGGCATGAGGATCGATATCAAAACGTAATGGCAGGGTATTCATGAATAGCCCCATCATGTTTTGCGTGGCAGGTAAATTTCGGTTGGCAAACGGTGCGCCGATGATGATTTCCTGCTGCCCGCTGTATTTATGCAGCAGGAGTTGGTATGCCGTGAGGATAACGTGGAACTGTGTCGCCTGATGCTGTGTCGCACAGGTTTGTAAGCGCTGGCAGAAAGACGCATCAAAGAACTGGCTGGCGATTCCCCCGGTGGTGCTCATTTTGGCCGGACGCGGGTAATCCGTCGCCAGATCTAACTGCCCTGTGATGCCATCCAGCTTCTTCGCCCAGTAGGCCAGCCCGGTCTGGTATTCGCCCTCGGTATACCACCGATCTTCCGCCAGTGCATAATCGGCGAACTGGAGCGTTTTCTCGATGGGTAATGCCCCGCCCTGCAGCAGACGAAAGTAGTTTTCCATGAGCATCTTGAAGAACACATTGACCGTCCACCCGTCGGAAATAATGTGGTGAAATGTCAGGAACAGAACGTAGTCGTACTGATGGGTTTTAACCATATGGAGATAAACCAAGGGGCCATTCTCCAGATCAAAAAAAATATTCCCTTTCGCCTTGGCCGTCTCCGAGACATATTTTTCAATGTCTTCTTCGCTGAATGCGGAAATATCTTCAAAGCTGAATGTGAAAGACATGTCGTCAGCAACGCACTGGCACACGTCGTTATCGACCAGCCGGAATGTCGTACGCAGAATGTCATGTTGTTGCATCAGATAGTCGAGCGTTTGCTGTACGCGCTGCGGCTCCATGTCGTGCTCGATCCTGCAAGCAAGCACGTAGGGATTATTATAGACCTGGCTATCGTCAAGGTATTGGGAGAGCATCCAGATACGCTTCTGCGCGCTGGTCATCGGGAAATGTACTCTGCCGGGTGTCGCGTGCGGAACAATGGCTTTGCCTGAGGGGGGTGTGCCCGTTTTCTTCTTTTCTCTTGCCAGCTTTTTGAGTTCATCCAGGCTAAGCGAGGTCAGTTTTGCGGTGGGAAGCTGCGTCATTATCGAGTCTCATTTTGTGACATTCGGTTTTACATTAGCGGCCGCCTTCGGCATGCATACTGAAGGCGGCCGTTCCCTTATTCCTGCAATAAGGCTTCCAGCTCGGTAAGGATCAGCGTGGCTAACCCTTTCACGGTCTGGTTCTGGTAAAACAGATCAACGCGAATATCGATTTCAAATACGCCGGAAACGGTAGAAACGACCTGTACTGCCAGCAGCGAGTTACCGCCCAGTTCAGTAAAGCTGTCGTTAACGCCGATCCCCGAGATCCCCAGAATGGACTGCCAGACTTTGACGATCTCCTTCTCGATATCATTTTCTGGCGCAACGTAATCCACAGAGAGGGCCGGTCGGGCATACCCTTCCGTTGCTTCGCTATCCTGCAAGATGAATTCCGGCGTTTCCTGTTCAGGGATCGACTCATAAATGAGCTGATCCAGATCGCTGGTGACGACGACTAACTGTTCAAATTCCAGATGCGCGAGCTGGCGTTTTATTGCATCCAGCCCTTCTGGCAACAGAATGTCTTTATCTGCCAGATTCACTTTTACTGCTGCGGTGGCTGCCGCTGATGTGTTTTCTGACGTCGCGAGCTGATTGCCCATCGTCATCTTCATCAGCGTGTAGTTTTCCAGAACCAGCAGCGGAACGCCCTCTGGTGAAAGGAACGTGATATCCATGACGATGGCGTTATCCTGCGGCTGATAGGCCTGCTTGAGCCTGGCGTGGACGTAGCACTCTTGCCCCAATGGCGATAAGAAGGTCATCTTGCCATAGCTGATAGGCAGGAAATTCTCCTGTGTAATCAATGACAGGCAGGAGATGGCCGTGGCATCAATCACTGCGGGATGGTACGGGTAGCGGGTAAGATCGTGCGTATATTCGCTTCCCAGCACTTTGTGGATCAGCCATTCGTTATGGCCCTGAACAATCTCGCGGTGGTTGTTCCAGCGCTGGCTAAACGACAGGAAATGCTCGCCCGTGTTGGCATTTCCCAGCTCGGTGATAAACGGCGTGTAGGGAACCTGTGTGGTGCAGCGCTGTTTGATGGCGTCAATCGATTGTGGCGTGAGGTCAGCCGTTGGAGCGCCGTGGCCTAGGCTTCCGAACGCGTGTTCTTGCCATGCCAGCTCCAGTACGCCCCGCGTCTTGAGGCTGAATTTATAGCCTTTCCCCTCTGGCGTGATGAATAGCCTCATCTGACGCGGCCAGGCATCGGTATAGATCACTGGC
Source organism: Pectobacterium sp. S5 (assembly GCF_051707265.1). NCBI lineage: Bacteria > Pseudomonadati > Pseudomonadota > Gammaproteobacteria > Enterobacterales > Pectobacteriaceae > Pectobacterium > Pectobacterium sp. S5. Next base: position 1,697,586 of record NZ_JAULSZ010000001.1, on the reverse strand, counting down.
TTGGTCAGCATCAGGTTCTTGACCTGAAGGCTCTCCTGAGACTTAAAGCATGTCATGAATTCATGCAGCAGCGATAAGATTGTCGCCCCTACCAGTGAAGGTTGTTTTGCAAGGCGGTGCTCATCGATAACCCAGTCCTTCACGGTGAGATTGACCTGATAGCTTTCCTGCATGCCTTCACGTTCAAGCTGCGTCAGCAGGTCGCCTTTGGTTTCCTCAACGGCAGCCAGCTTGCTGTTTTTCTTCTCCTGCAGCTGTTTGCTCCAACGGACGGCCATTCCCACATCGCCCCATTTTCCCCAATTCAGCGAGACGGTGCGCCCACGGCGATGCTGGTTGCGGTAATGCGCAAAGGCATCCATAAACGCGTTACCCGAGCAGTAATCAATGCGGGCTTCGTCACCGACGATGGAGGTAATAGAAGAGAATAAAATAAAGAAGTCAGGCTGTTTGTCCTGCAGCAGTTCATCCAGAATGAGCGAACCTGCGACTTTGGGATCGAGCACGTTGGCGCAATCGGCGTCATTCTTCAGTGCAATGATACCGCCGCCAGCCACGCCTGCCGTATGGAACACGCCATCGACCTGCGGGAACGCGGATAACATCTCGCGCATACCGTGATAGTCATTCACGTCGACCTGTGCCAGATGTATCGTGTTGCCGCGGGCTTCCAGACGTAAAACGCTCGCCAGTTTTTCACTGATAGGATCGTCAACCGGATGCTGTTGGATCCAGGCTTGCCACTCTTCACGCGGTGGTAACGCTGCACGGTAAGTCAGGATGATAGCCGCATTACTGTTTTCAGACAGGTGGTTGGCGAGCAGTATCCCCAATCCGCCGAGGCCACCAGTGATGAGGTAGACGCCATCGTCTTTCAATTCCGCAGGTAACCCGAGGGCGTCTTGCTTCAGATGCACGGCCTGATAACTTTCTTCCCAGCGCTGGTTGCCGCGGTAAGCCACCAAATTGCCATGTGTTGCGATATGGCTTTCTGCAACCAGACTGTGGGCAAATTCATCAAGCTGTTCGGCATTTTGTTTAAGATCGATATCCACCAGATGGCACTGTACTTCAGGATATTCGTGATAGAACACGCGTGCAGGCCCGACTAGTAACGCATTCTCTGGTGACGCGATGCGCTCACCCATCACGCTGAACGTGTTGCTGGTGGCGAAGGTCACATGCAGATCGTCCAGCAAATTCTCGTTCACCAGCGCCTGCTGGAGATAGAGGGCAGGGTAGAACGTGTTCAGCGGTGAGGAGAGATAAGTGTGCTCAAGCGGCTGGACCTGTTCCGCCGCCGTCAGGTTCCATAAATACAGGATACGCGATGGACGTAACCCTTGTTCTGTCAGGCTTTTCAGTAGCCGGACATAGTCGGCACGCGAGGATGCATCGAGGGTATATCGGCCTTCGGAAAGCGCTTCCTGATACTGCGTTCCCGGGCTGACGAAAAAGACCTTATGCCCGTCCTTTTCCAGCAGTTGCTTCGCACGTTCGGCGATACCCAGCGTATCCGTCAGGAGCAGCCAGCAGGTGTTCTCTGCGTCAACGCGTTTGCCCGCCATGTATTTCGCCGGAATGGTTTTCTTCCAGGTCGGCATATAGAACCAATCGCCGATATCCGCCTGTTTCCGCTTTTTAGCCTTAACAGATTGCTCACTCTGCATGTCATTACTGGCTGACGACAGGGCTGGCAGGGCGAAGCGTTTACGCTCGAAAGGGTAACCCGGCAGCGGGATACGGCGACGGTGCTGTTCTGGATGATGCTGATGCCAGGGAACGTTTACGCCGCTGGCCCAAAGCGCACCAAGCGTCGACAGGAGATGTTCGCCGGATAAGGCCACGTCTTTCGCCGTTGGCAAGGAGGCATAAATCAACGCGCCGTCTTCTGCGCTGAAATGCTGCTTGGCGGACGATTCCAGCGAGCGCCCCGGTCCGACTTCAAGGAACACGAAATCGTGATGTTCTTCAGCCATCAGCGTTTTGAAAGCATGAGAGAACAGCACTGGATTTCGTACGTGACGCACCCAGTAGTCGCTGTTCTTCGCCAGCGCTTCCGTCACCCATTCGCCGTTAACGGTAGACACAAATGGGATCTGCGGCGCGTGCAGCGTGGTGCTATCAATGACCTTTTTGAAGGCGGGCAGCATGGGTTCCATCATGTGTGAGTGGAAAGCATGCGAGGTATCCAGATGTTTGCAGAAGATATTGCTGTCTTCCAACTGCTGTTGGAAACGCGCGACATCGTTTGAAGCACCGGCGATGACGCATAATCCAGGGTAGTTAACTGCCGCAATTTCCAGCTTGCTGCCGTGAAGTTTGGCCTTCAGGCTTTCTTCATCGAGCAGGACGGCAAGCATATCTCCCGCCGGTAATGCCTGTACCATCTTGCCCCGCATTGCGACGGCTTTCAGTGCATCTTCCAGTGAGAACACGCCGGACAGGCAGGCTGCCACGTATTCCCCCACGCTGTGACCGATCATGACATCCGGCTGAATGCCCCATGACATCCACAATTTTGCCAGACTGTACTCCACCACGAACAGGGACGGCTGGGTAAACTGGGTTTCATTGATGCGGGACTCGGCAATATCATCGCTGTCCTGAAAGATAATCGACGTCAGATTGACGTCCAGAATCGGCTCCAGATAGTCACAGCATTGATCCATGCTCGCGCGGAAAACATCGTAGGAGTCGTACAGCTCACGCGCCATATTGACGTACTGATTGCCCTGTCCGGGGAACATAAACACGACGGATTTTTGGTTTTTTCCCTGCTGCGTCACCACCAGTGAAGGCTGATCCAGCTTGGCCAGCAGGGAATCGCGATCCTTCCCGATAATAGCTGTGCTGTGAGAGAATTTTTGTCTCCCAACCTGCAAGGTGTAGGCGATATCTGCCAGATTGGCATCGTCATGCGCACTGAGGTAATCGCGCAGACGGCGTTTCATGTCTTCCAGCGCCGTGCGGCTTTTCGCGGAAAAAGGCAAAACCAGCAGACTGTTGTCATGGGTATCGCCCGCTTTTAGTGGCGGCGCTGCTTCCAGAATGACACAAGCATTGGTGCCGCCGACGCCAAAAGAGTTCACCAGCGCGCGATGCGGTGTGTCCGACGGTTCCAGCTCACTGAGTTCGGTGTTCATGATGAATGGGCTGGTTTCAAACTCAATGTTAGGGTTTGGCGATTCGAAATGGAGCGAGGCTGGCAGTTTGCCGGTTTCCAGCGCCAGTGACGCTTTGATGAGGCTGGCCATGCCTGACGCCGCGTCCGTATGGCCGATGTTGGTTTTCACCGATCCCAGACGGCAATACTGTGTTTTATCCGTGTATTCCTGAAACGTCTGTGTGAGCGAGGTGAATTCGATGGGATCGCCCAGCGCCGTCGCGGTGCCGTGGGCTTCAACAAAGTTGATCGTGGCGGGATCAAGCTGCGCATTAGCGATCGCCTGTTTGGCAACGGCGATTTGCCCGTCGATGCTTGGTGCGGTAAAGCCAGCTTTCAGGTTACCGTCGTTATTCACTGCGCCGCCTTTCAGCACGGCATAAATATGGTCGCCGTCGCGTACGGCATCATTCAGACGTTTCAGTAATACGACGCCAGCACCGCGGCTGAACACCGTGCCGTTGGCCCGCGAGTCGAAGGCATAGCAGCGGCCATCGGCGGATTCCATGCCGCCTTGCATGTAGGGGTAACCCCGGCGTTCTGGCGTGTCCACGGAAACGCCGCCCGCGACGATCAGATCGCTTTCCCCGTTCAGCAGGCTGTTCATACCCATCACGACGGCGACCATCGCGGTTGAACAGGCGGTCTGTACGTTCACGCTCGGCCCTTTGAGGTTGAGCTTGTAAGACACTCGGGTCGTGACATAGTCTTTATCATTGTTGGTGACGACCGACGCACCACTGGCGTACTTCTGCACTTCAGGATGGGCATTCACTTTACTCAAATGCCAGGCGGTTCCCGTGCCGCCGAATATGCCGACTTTTCCTGGGTAGGTGGCAGGGACGTAGCCAGCATCTTCAAACGCGTGCCAGCAACACTCCAAAAAGACACGATGCTGTGGATCCATAATTTCGGCATCACGGGGCGTAATATCAAAAAAATTAGCGTCAAAGTGCTGTGCGTTGCCCAGAATGCCCCGGCGGCGAATATAGTTGGGCGAGGCGATCATCTCTTCTTCAATGCCTGACTCCCTCAGTTCTTCTTCACTGAATGTGCTGATCGTCTCCACGCCGTCCAACAGGTTTTGCCAAAATATTGCGGTATCTTCTGCACCGGGAAAGCGAGCCGACATTCCTACAATGGCAATATCCTTATCGCGGAACTGTTGTTGCTGTTTCATTTCATTACCTCACCGTGAATATATTCGCCTCCTTTTCACGGCGCAGGCCGCTAACCTTCTTTCTCCGAATACGATCCAGAGGAAGAAAGGTCGACGTCCTACGCCGTGAATATAGAAGGGACAGCTACATTAAAAGTTAATTACTTTTTGCTACCTGCGACGCCAGCAGTAACCCGGCTGATGAGGCTTTGCAGGTTAGATGCCGACGGGTGTTGCAATGCTGCTTTGATTGAAACAGGAATGGCTGGAATAGACTTCGCACTCCAATATTTCTTGGTGTTAGGAAGGATTTTCTGGCCAAGCGCATAGTAGTTAGCGGGCTTGGATGAGTTTTGGTGACTCAGAACAAATTTAATTGCTGAAGCCACTTTTGCTTTGACTGCCGAGGCAGCGTTCAATTGATTTGCAGACATGGTATTACCACCTATTATCAGTGAAATAAGGATGATGAAACATATTGCCCATTGTTGGACGGTTATTCCCCTGGAGTATAAATACGCTTTTTGGCGTAATTACTTCGTGCTGCTTGATTTCCCAGCGTGTATTTCGCTAATACGCTTGCTTAGCATCTGTACCGTTGGGTATTGGAATAAATCAACAATAGAGATAGGTGACTCCATTTTGTTTTTTATTTCGCGATAAACCTTGGACATCAGCAGGGAATTTCCTCCTGCATCGAAGAAGTTCTCTTGGACAGAGACTTTTGGATTATTGAGTACGGTCCGCCAGATAGAAATAATATTTTTCTCTATCTCGGAAGGTAATATTGCTTTGTCGTTTGACATTTTTTCACCATTAGTTATTTACGCAGGAACACAGCTTGGATTTATCAATTTTTCCATTGGGGTGCGTTGGCATTTTTTCCAACGCAATGAAATGAGAAGGCACCATGAAAAAAGGCAGCGTCTTGGCAAGGTGCGCTTTTATCTCCTGAATATCGATGTGCTTTTGATGCCGTAATACATAAAATGCTGAGAGCGATGGCGCCGCGTTTTCCGAGCGTTTTTCGAGAATAACGGCAGCATGGTTAATTTGCGGCAGCGCCTGTAGGTGTGTTTCTATTTCCGCCAGCTCAATACGGTGTCCACGCAATTTAACCTGACTGTCTATTCGGCCAATGAACTCCAGAACGCCATCGACACGTTGCTTAACCCAGTCGCCGGTTTTATACATTCTCTGCCCGGCCTGATGGCTAAACGGGTCATCAACAAATCGCTCATGCGTCAGCTTTTCCGCATGCAGATAGCCTTTTGCCAGAATGTCCCCAGCCAGATAAAGTTCACCGCTTTCCCCCAATGCGACAGGCTGTTGTGTCTCATCTAATACATAAGCGGCAGCATGGGGGATGGGCTTTCCAATCGGGGCAATTTTTTCTTCTGCTCCCGGCTGGCAGAGCCAATGACAGGCAAATATTGTTGCCTCGGTTGGGCCGTAGAGATTGTGGATCTTTCCCGGATATTGCAGGGAAAGATCGTTGACCAGCGTTTGATCGAGCGCTTCGCCGCCAGAAAAGATGTGGCATAGCGAGGTGCAGCGGGATAGCACCTCCGCATCCACAATGACGCGCAGTGCCGTTGGCACGAACTGCGAGACGGTGACGTGATGGCGATGCATAAATTCAGCCAGCAGCTGCGGATCGTACTTGGCATCTTCGGTAATGACCGCACAGCTTGCACCGGCGATCAGCGGCCAGAAAATTTCCCACACCGAGACGTCAAAGCTGAACGTGGATTGGTTAAGGACAACATCTTTGTGCTGCAGCACGAAGGCGCTTTGCATCCACGCCAGATAATTGACCACCGTCCTGTGGCTGACCATGACGCCCTTTGGCGTTCCGGTGGAGCCGGAGGTGTACATCACATAACAAAGCTGTTCTTCACTGATCGAGGGAAACGTGGGGGTAGTCTGAACGCTCAGATCGATCTGATTGATGTCAACGATCTCACGGTGGCTCGGTGCCAGCGTAAGCGCGTGTGCATTGTCGGTAATGACCAGACGCGCATCGGCATGATTGACCATGTAATCCAGACGCTCGTGTGGATAGTAAGGATCAAGCGGTAAATAGCACGCACCGGTTTTCAATACGCCGAGCAGGCTGACGATCAGATTCGGGCTTTTATTCAAATAAATACCGACAACATCTTTCGGCTTTACGCCCCGCTGTAATAGATCGCTCGCCATTGCGTTTGCTCGCTGATCCAATTGCCGGTAGGTCAACGTTTCTGTATCGCTTCTCAGGGCGATGGCGTCTGGCGTCTGATGCCGCTGCTGTTCAAATAAGGTGTGGAGCACTCTTGCCGATGCCATGGTCTGATCCTCTGGTGATGCCAGGGGTCACGCCGGGCATCCTTTTACGCGTTATACAGGTACGGCACACCTGCACTGTGCCGCTGAGTAATTGCCACTGAGTCATGTTGCTGCTGAACAATGTGCTTTGATTATGATGACGCTTCTTGTTGCTCCGCAGGTGCTGCTGGCGCGGCGTTTTCCGCTATCTGTGGCGTGCTTTCTCCACTGGGAATGCTTGGCCTGATGGCGGCATCGGTTAGAAAATCGATGACGCGCATGAGTGCTTCAGGCGCGGGTTGACGTTTTACCTGCGTGTGAATGCTGTATTTAGCACGTGTGTCGGTCGCTCGGGTCTGCGCCGACTTGTGTGATACCCGACCGGCCATTTTGACGTTGAACGGCCCCCATCCCAGTGACGCCGCCAGGTTGCCGTCTTCTCCGGTGTCATCGGATGAAGATTCACTCTGTGTGACTTCAAGCTCGAAATCGATCGTCCCTTCTTCAATAGAAATAATCGGATGGGTAATCGCAGCAATGAGCGGTATGCGCATCGTTTTTGTCACCGAGCCTTTTGCGACTCCGCTTTCATCAATAAGCGTTTCGTCGTAGTCGAATTGGATGGCGACGGCTTTATTATTCTGAATGCATACGGACAATAGAAAATCCGTATAGGCTTTGCTGGCCTGAACCTGTGCGTTAATCATTGCCTGTAATGGCCCGCTAATCATATTTTCCAGCGGTAGCGCATTAATAACAGAACCGATAAATTGTGAATCCATCGGAGCCTCCAATTATCTGCGAATAGGGTGTGATGCACTGTCAATAAAAAATAGCAAAAGGAAGGGGAAATAATACCCGTCAGGGTACGGGGGGACTTTCGCATTCTGGCGTAGTCCTTTTGGTATATAGGCAATAATGTCTTTTATTTGTTAAACCCATACTCAGGCATGCGCGTTATTTCATGTGTCTTTCCTGGTATTAGCATGACGAACCCATCATTACGTGTTCTCATTTTTACAGCATTAATTTTTTTCACCGCGTGAGATACCGGAAGTCGCGTTAGAACCATTCCCGAAAAAGCATCCTTTTACAATATGGAAGGAAAATGATGAAGAATAGAAAAGCGGTCTTTGAAATTATCTCTGAATGGTCACTGAAAAGTCCCAATAAGACAGCGGTGGAATTTAATGGCGACAGGCTGAATTATCAACAGCTAGAATCTCAGTCGCGCCTTTTGGCCGATTATTTGTTATCACATTACCCGGATAATAAACGTGGCAGAATCGCCGTCTATCTGGAGCCTGGTGTGATGATGCCCGTGGTCTTGCTGGCTATTTTAAAAGCAGGACATACCTATGTTCCTCTCTCGCATTTTCATCCTTCAGAAAGAATCATTCAAATTCTTGAGGACTCTTCGACGTTTTTGCTTATTTCCACGCGAACGATGTTAAATAAAACGGCTATCGATAAGGTTTTTCCCTCCACGCTGGTATTAGAGGATATCCATTATCCTGCTGAGCCTGTGGCCACATTGCCGCCCGTTTGCGAAAACGACCTTGCTTATATTCTCTATACCTCCGGTTCTACAGGGAAACCAAAAGGGGTGGCCATTGAGCACCGGAACCTGAGTTATTATCTGAACTGGTTTAATGAAGATGTGTGGCCAGAGACCCGTGCGACGCTCCCTCTGACATCGACACTCAGCTTTGCTGCTGCGGTGACACAGCTTTATGCGCCTTTGTTGCGCGGCGACACTCTGTTTATTTTGCCTGCCGACAGCTTGAATGAGCCGGAGGTGTTATTACGCTGGCATCAGCAGCATTCAGACGGTGCCATTTATTGCGTGCCGACCGTTTGGGATGAACTGCTGCGCTATCAGGCCTCTTCTTCTCATGCATGGGCATTACCTAAAACGGTTTTTCTCTCCGGCGAGCCTGTCTCTTTTGATTTAAAAGAGCGTACGTTCCAGCAGATTCCTGATGTCAGGCTCTTTAATCTGTATGGCCCGACGGAAACGACGGCCAACTGCTCATTTTCTGAATTAAGGCCGGGGAAAAATGTGACGCTCGGTAAGGCGCTGCGTGGCAGCGAAATTATGATCGTGGATGAGAGTCTGCGTCCCGTAGCTGAAGGGGAAGAAGGGGAAATTTGCGCATTCGGTGAAGGCGTCGCCCGTGGCTATATTAACCGCGACGAATTAACGCAGCAGCGTTTCTTCACCCATGTTCGAGCCGATAAACGCTATTGGGGGCACCGTACCGGCGATCTAGGGAAAATGACGCCAGAAGGGGAGATCCTGTATCTGGGACGTATCGATCGTCAGATTAAGATTAATGGAATACGTATCGAGCCTGAAGAAGTCGAAATTGTGTTACGTCAGCATGACGATATCGACAAGGCGCTGGTGCGGCCGATTCAGGAAAACGGGCGTCAGCGTCTGGTGGCCTATCTAGTGAGCCATAACCCGTCGCTTGCCACGAACGATCTGCGCTGCTTCTTGCAGGATAAACTGCCGCGAGCGATGCATCCATCCCACTTTATTATGCTGGAAACCCTGCCCAAATTGCCTAACGGAAAATTGGATGTGAGCCGGCTTCCAGAGCCTTGTCCGCAGCGCCCTGAGTTGGGATATCCGGTTAAAACCGCAGGTAACGAGCTGGAACAGGAACTGATCGATATCTGGCAAGAGGTGCTTGGCTTTCGTGAACTCGGCGCCAACGATAACTTTTTCGATTTAGGGGGCGATTCGCTTCAGGCGATGAAAGCCCGGCTACTGATTAGAAAACGGCTGTTTAGTGACATTGATTACCCGTTATTTTTCAACAACGCGACGCCCCATCTGCTGGCTTTCATCGTCCCTTACTATGTGAACGATGACGACCCTGCGTTTAACGAGAACAACGCGGATATCGAGGCGCTCGCACCCTCATCGCAGCAGCGTTATTTTCTGACGCTGGACCAGCTCAGCCCAGAGCCGTCGGCCTATCAATTGGCTTTCCGTCTGACGATAAAGGGCCCACTGGATGAGTCTGCCGTGGAGTGGAGTCTTCGGCGTATTCTGGAAGGTAATCCGGTGTTGCGAACTCGCTTCGATCTGGATCGGCTACAGTGCCTTGAGGGCGATTATCCGATCGAGGCAATCCCGATTGAACGGCTGACGGCGTTCTCTCCCGATGGGGGAAAGAATACGCTGAGCGACCGACGACTGCTGGAGTTGATCAGTACGCCGGAAATGGATGTAGAACACTCGCCGCTCATCTGTTTTCATCTGATTTCGCTGACAACGCAACGGCATATTTTGCTGGGACGTGTACACCATACGGTATTCGATCATGACGCTATTGGTTTGTTCTTCCATCAGTTTGTTGATTACGTCCGTGCTTATAGCGCGGGCGATCGCAGCTATCGAATAGGTAGTGAAGCGCGCTATCTGCGCTATCGGCAGCAGCAACGGCTCACCAAAGATCTGTACTACCCGAGAGAACGCCAGTTCTGGCTGGATAAGATGGAGGATTACTTGACTGCAGGAGCCGATGCGACGGCATTCCCGCTCAGTGACAGCCAGGACGGAGAAAATTATTGGTGCATTTTGTCAGATACGCTGACGCAGGCGATAAAGCACTATGCCCAGCAGCATCGCACGACACCGTTTGTCTGCATGCTGACCGCTTTTACCCAACTGCTCAAAACGACAAACTATCGTCATGTTCCCATCGGTATTCCGGTGTCGAACCGTATGTTGACTGAAAACGCCACCACAATAGGTTGTTTCGTTAATATGGTGGCTTACTACGACGATTTGCCGGCTCAGGAGTCTTTCAGCATGCTTCTGGCCCGCAGTCAGAATAAGATCCATGCGATTTTGGACAATCAGACGCTGCCCTATGATGTGTTAATGGCTGACGTCCGGGCCAAAGGATGGTCTGATAAGCTGCGTTTTCCTGTCAGTTTTAACTATCTGACGGCCATGCCGCCAGCTGTACAGATCAATGAAACTACCTATCAGATTACGGATATTGCTAATCATCAGGCGCGGCTGGATTTAACGCTCTCTGTTTATGACGATGAGGCTCTGACGCTGTGTTTTAATTATCAGCAGGCGGCTTTTAACGCGGAAGAAATTGCTGCGCTGTCCCATCAGTACCATCAAATTCTGATGGATATCGTACAGCCAAATACGGCTCTCTTGTGCAGTAACCTGTAGAGAATGCTAACGAAGGTGTCCCGAATTGAGACACCTTCGTTGAGGAGCCCCGCATGTAGGCAATGGCTTTATTGGCAAGGCATTGACTGGGGTGGCTGAACACGTCAGGAAGGGGAAAGCAGTAGCAGGAAGGCAACGAGGTGCCTTCCTGCTATACGTGCGGCTTGCGGTTGAAAGCCCTTATTCTTAAGCACTCTAGCCTTCAAGAACGCTTGCTCTCAAGAACGTTTGTTCTCAAGAGCATTGGCCTTTAAGAACACTCTCTTAAGGGTCTGATGGGTTTTTGTCATCGGGCGTTTTTTTCTGGGCTTCATTAATCAAATGAACGCCTTTCCTGGCCTGTTTTATTTCCGATGCGACATCCAGAATATCGTTATTCTCCCGATAGCTGAAGAAATTGGCTATCAGCGTAATCAATCCTACGCTGATAGCCCCAACCAGATAACCTAATCCTATTGCATTCTCCACTTTATTAATATTCACGTGCAGCAATTCGGCGATAATCCCTACCAGTGAGAAGGCTGCTGAAATGCTGATAATGATAATAATTAATGCGGCGACAAATTTGTCATAATTATTCAGTTTCTGCGGTCGCCAGAAAAAGGAAATACTGAGTCCGCCGAACAATCCTGAAATGGACGCAATGATATCGCTGAACAAAATGCCATAGATGATAGGGGATGTTGAAAGATCCATAATATTCTCGTTATAGTGATTTCTATGAAATAGCGTTTTTTAACTTTTGTTGAATATTAATTTGGTGTGATGGCTTGTAGGAAAAGTGCTTTCTCTGCTTCTCTACGGCGAAGGAGTCCTTCCACGACTTGCTCACCATCTTTGTCCCAGCGCGGAAACTGCTCAGCAGCGGCGTCATAATTCCCCTGATTAAGCAGGCGTAATAAGGTCGATTCCTCTAGATTTTCAACTCCCAGATTGTAGGTAAATGACGTTAATGCGCCAAATTGATTTCCGTTGAGATCAACTTTTACACAATCCTGAACACCCGTTTCCGCCGTTTTTAAGTCCTGCCGTAACAGCAGATCCGCTTCCTGAAGGGTAATTCCGTTATCAAAATTTTCATTCGGCAGTATTAAATGCCCATATCCAATCGTCCATTTACCTGCTGTGTCACGATACTTTGTTAATTTCAGACCTTCAAAACTCTTAATCAGTGAGAGACCCGCTTCATTGATCGTGTTTGGAATATTAGCCATTGTTTTTTTCCTCTTGCGTTATTCGGGGGAGAACGAGATTGGTGTATTCATCAATTAACCGCATGATGCTTTCTGGAGGATCCAGCGCAGTGAATTGCATTTCTATATCGACGTGCTGACTATTTCTTCCTTTTTTGTTTTTGCCTGAAGGCGACATGCTGACGTGAAAATTAGTGATGTTATGCTCGTCTAAAGATGAGGTTATTTCGTCCTGGCTGACCGCATCGGTTCTTACTGTCATTCGCACTTTCATTTTTTCCAGCATCAACCCCCTTGGGGTAGAAAGCGCAACCAGTGGCAGTTCGACGTGGTGACGGGGATCGAGTTGAATCGCAACCGTCTTCGGGGTTAACACGCCATCAGCGTCACGTTCAAAAAAAGGATCGAGAGTTTGTTGATATTGATGAGCGATAAATTGATTGGCGGCGGTAGCAGCATGCTGCATGCCGCGAGCAATATCTGCTAGCGTTATTGCCTTTGATGAGGTTATGTTATCGTTCCGTGTGGAATGGAGATTTTCTTTTTTGGTATTATCGCCATTTTCTGTTTTTTTATTTTTCCCCATTATCCAGTTCTTGAATGACATACGCTCTCCTTATCTTATTCTTCAGGCGATAAACATGAATGGCCTGGAGTGAAATAAATGATAATTTGAGAAAACGTTAACAGCTAATGAGGGAGGCGCGTATCAGCCATTATGTTATAGATATAGTGCAATATGGCATAGGCCATTCACTTTCGATTTGTATTTTTCATTTTTAAAATTTCGCGATAAATACTTTGTGTATTTATGAAATCATTACGCCATTATGTCTTATTTTGAGATAGTATTTCATTGCTAAGGGTATTTCTCTTTGGGGAGGTTGTCTGAAATTATCATGTCAGTATGCGCGAATAAATATGGCTAAGTCTATAAGGTAAACGGCATATGCCAAATGGCGCAACATCATATCTTTCAAGATAGGCTAAAACTTATTAGAGAGTATTTTTAAATATGGCACTTTTAAAATAAAGGTAAATGGAGATTGCACAGTGAATGTTGTTATTATTGACAAATCCCCTGTTTTCATTCAGGGCTTATCTGTTGGGCTGAATGATTTTATGCACGATGTCAATATTGTTGGCGTAAATGGAATTGATGATGTATGGCCTTGTCTTGAGGAGATGAATAACGCTTTTATTTTACTAAATTGTAATAAAGAAAATGGAGAGTGCAGTTTATTCCTTGAGGAACTGCATGAGAAATATATTGGTGTTAGTGTGATTATTATGGTTGATGCGATTGAAAGACATATTTTGAATAACTATCTGAAACACCATGTTATGGGCGTCATTCTTAAAACATCGCCCGTTGATTCTATTGCTCAGGCATTAAAAACGGTATCGATGGGTATGGTCTGTTTGCCAGATGACGGGGTGATCTATGAGGGGTGGAGTGTTGATAACAGTGTAAAAGGCAAACTCAGTGAAAGGCAGCATGAGGTTCTGCAACTGATTGCGTCAGGCGCTTCTAATAAACAAATCAGCCGAACATTAAACATCAGTGCAGGAACCGTGAAGTCACACTTGGAGTCGATTTTCAGGCGGCTTAATGTGCGTAATAGAACACAGGCTGCAATCGTACTATTAGAAGAAGAACGAAGATAAGTTCTATCCTATTATATTATCCAGTTATTGTTTGATTTTTAAGCATCAGGGAATCTCACTCGTCATCTCTTTCAGCCTTCTTGGCATCAGGGTCTTTGCTTCGACCTTCTACGGCTAGCCTACTTTGCGGCTAGCGTGATGGCATAAGGCCTGCTTACAAAAAATCTGCTTACAAAAAGTAGAGTATCCACTGTTGCGATGACCACCTTCGGGCGAACGCTTATTCTTGACAAAGAAGCCTATCCAGCGTATAAAAATCGCCTTCGAACCAATCCTATGGATGACTTGCATTTGTGCAGTTGTCAGCGTAGTATTTGCCACGATTTCGGACGCGGGGTGGAGCAGCTTGGTAGCTCGTCGGGCTCATAACCCGAAGGTCGTCGGTTCAAATCCGGCCCCCGCAACCACTTAACTTCCAGTAAAGTGTTTTTTCAAATACGTTCTTCACTCAATTTCTATCTCTTTTTGCAGTGATTTTTGAAAAAATCCTTCACCGAAAGTTATGCCGCGCTGGTTAGCGGTATTAGGGTCCAGTTGCATAAAGCCCCGATTTTTCGGGGTTTTTTGTTATTTGGCAACAAACAACTGGGCTATTAGGCCCTTTTTTTATGTCTTGGGGGTGGACTTGTCCACATTAGAGCAAAAATTAACAGAGATGATTTCAGCACCCGTTGCCGCATTAGGCTACGAATTGGTTGGGATTGAGTTCATCCGTAGTCGTCAATCGACGCTGCGTATCTATATTGATAGTGAAGATGGGATCACTGTTGATGATTGTGCTGATGTCAGCCACCAGGTCAGTGCGGTATTGGACGTAGAAGATCCAATCACTGTCGCCTATAACCTGGAGGTTTCGTCTCCAGGGCTTGAGCGTCCCTTATTCACGGCAGCACATTACCTGCATTTCGTTGGTGAAGAAGTCACAGTGGTGCTGCGTATGGCAGTCCAGAATCGCCGTAAATGGTTGGGTGTGATCAAAGCTGTTGACGGCGAAATGATCACCATAACAGTGGAAGGCAAAGATGAAGTATTCGCACTGAGCAACATTCAGAAAGCGAATCTTGTACCCCACTTTTAAAGTTTGGATGAGGCAACTAGGATGAACAAAGAGATTCTGGCTGTTGTTGAAGCAGTTTCCAATGAGAAATCCCTTCCGCGCGAGAAGATTTTTGAAGCGCTGGAAACCGCACTGGCGACAGCGACCAAGAAAAAATATGAGCAGGAAATTGATGTCCGCGTCAGTATCGATCGCAAAACGGGCGATTTTGATACCTTCCGTCGTTGGTTAGTGGTAAATGAAGTCACTCAGCCAACGCGCGAAATTACGCTTGAAGCGGCGCAGTTTGACGATCCTGCTCTTGATGTTGGTGGTTACGTTGAAGATCAAATCGAATCCGTAACTTTTGACCGCATCACGACGCAAACGGCAAAACAGGTTATCGTACAGAAAGTTCGTGAAGCAGAACGTGCGATGGTTGTTGATCAGTTCCGTGAGCAAGAAGGCGAGATTATCACCGGTGTCGTCAAGAAGGTGAACCGTGATAATATTTCGCTTGAAGTCCGACCAATCGATGGCTCTAACACCAGTGCAGAAGCGGTAATTGGCCGCGAAGATATGCTGCCTCGTGAGAATTTCCGCCCTGGCGACCGTATTCGTGGTGTGCTGTACTCTGTTCGCCCTGAAGCTCGCGGTGCTCAACTGTTCGTCAGCCGTTCCCGTCCGGAAATGCTGGTTGAACTCTTCCGCATTGAAGTGCCAGAAATCGGTGAAGAAGTTATCGAGATCAAGGCCGCAGCCCGCGATCCGGGTTCACGTGCGAAAATTGCAGTGAAGACGAATGACAAGCGTATCGATCCCGTCGGTGCTTGTGTGGGTATGCGCGGTGCACGTGTTCAGGCTGTTTCCAGCGAGCTGGGCGGTGAGCGTATTGATATCATTCTGTGGGATGATAATCCTGCACAGTTTGTCATCAATGCCATGGCACCTGCCGATGTGGTATCGATCGTGGTTGATGAAGATACCTGCACGATGGACATCGCTGTTGAGTCGAGCAATCTGGCTCAGGCGATTGGTCGAAACGGGCAGAACGTACGTTTGGCTTCCCAACTGTTGAAACAGCATCGTTCAGACGATCGTTGGGAACTGAACGTGATGACAGTGGAAGATCTTCAAGCCAAGCATCAGGCTGAAGCACATGCTGCAATCGACGTCTTTACCAAGCACCTTGATATTGATGAAGAGTTTGCCACCGTGCTGGTTGAAGAAGGTTTCTCCTCACTTGAAGAGCTGGCTTACGTGCCAATCAAGGAACTGTTGGCTATCGAAGGCTTTGATGAAGAAACCGTTGAAGCATTGCGTGAGCGTGCGAAAGCCGCATTAACCACGCTGGCACTGGCGCATGAAGAAAGCCTTGGTGACGGTCAACCTGCTGAAGACTTGCTTGGCTTGCCTGGGCTGTCGCGTGAGTTGGCGTTCAAGCTTGCTGCGATCGGTGTTTGTACGCTGGAAGATCTTGCTGAACAGGGCGTTGACGACCTGACAGATATTGAAGAGCTCAATGATGAGCAAGCGGGCGAATTGATTATGGCCGCACGTAATATCTGTTGGTTTGGCGACGACAACGAATAACGAACTGTAGCAGGAAAGGAACAGCATGACAGATGTAACCGTAAAATCGCTGGCCGCAGAGATTCAAACTCCGGTTGACCGCCTGGTACAGCAGTTTGCTGATGCGGGAATGACCAAGTCTGCATCGGACTCTGTGACCCAGCATGAAAAAGAAACGTTATTGGCGCATTTGAACCGCGATCGCGGTAATGCGCCGAGTAAATTGACGTTGCAACGCAAAACGCGTAGCACGTTAAATGTCCCTAGCACCGGCGGAAAAAGTAAGTCGGTGCAGATCGAAGTCCGCAAGACACGCACTTATGTAAAACGCGATCCGATTGATGCCCAACAGGCAGAAGAGGAAGAGCAGGCACGGCGTGAAGCGGAAGAACAGGCACAACGTGCCGCTGAAGAGCAGGCTAAACGCGAGGCCGATCTGCGCGAAGCTGCTGAGAAAGCGAAGCGTGCTGCCGACGAGCAAGCCAAACGTGAAGCCGCTGAAAAAGCTAAGCGTGATGTAGCGGAAAAAGAAAAAGTGACGAACCAACAAAACGAAAATATGACCAAGCCGGCTCAGTCTGAGAAAGCGAAACGCGAAGCGGAAGCTGCCGAACTTAAGCGTAAAGCAGAAGAAACTGCACGTCTTAAGGTTGAAGAAGAAGCTCGCCGTATTGCTGAAGAAGCTCGCCGTATGGCTGAAGAAAATGCAGGGCGCTGGGAAGCGGAAAGCGCGACTAAACCTGAAGAATCTGCTGATTATCATGTGACGACGTCTCATCATGCCCGCGAAGCGGAAGATGAAAACGACCGTCAGGTTGAAGGTGAGCGCCGTACCCGTACTCGCGCTGCCAAAGTTACCAAGCAGAAGAAAGGTAATCGCCAGTCTGAGTCCAAGGCTGACCGTGAAGAAGCGCGTGCCGTTACCCGTGGTGGTAAAGGTAAACGTAAGCCAAGTACACTGCAGCAGAGCTTCAATAAGCCCGCTCAGGCCGTTAACCGTGATGTGGTAATCGGTGAAACGGTTACCGTTGCTGAACTGGCTAACAAAATGGCAGTTAAAGGCTCTCAGGTCATCAAAACGATGATGAAACTGGGCGCAATGGCAACAATCAACCAGGTCATCGACCAGGAAACCGCGCAACTCGTGGCGGAAGAAATGGGCCATAAAGTCATCCTGCGTCGTGAGAACGAGCTGGAAGAAGCGGTAATGAGCGACCGTGATATGGGTGTTGCGGCAGAATCGCGCGCGCCAGTCGTGACCATCATGGGCCACGTTGACCACGGTAAAACCTCTCTGCTCGACTATATCCGTTCAACCAAGGTAGCAGCAGGTGAAGCGGGTGGTATTACCCAGCACATCGGTGCTTACCACGTTGAAACCGACAACGGTATGATTACGTTCCTGGATACACCGGGACACGCCGCGTTTACCGCAATGCGTGCTCGTGGTGCTCAGGCTACGGATATCGTGGTACTGGTTGTGGCGGCGGATGATGGCGTGATGCCTCAGACCATCGAAGCGATCCAGCACGCGAAAGCCGCTCAGGTTCCGGTTGTTGTCGCAGTAAACAAAATCGATAAGCCTGATGCCGATCCAGATCGTGTGAAAACCGAACTGTCTCAGTACGGCATCATGCCGGAAGAGTGGGGCGGTGAATCTCAGTTTGTTCACGTATCAGCTAAAGCGGGTACGGGGATCGATGAACTGCTGGATGCGATTCTGTTGCAGGCCGAAGTTCTGGAACTGAAAGCGGTCCGTAGCGGCATGGCGAATGGTGTTGTGATCGAATCCTTCCTGGATAAAGGTCGTGGCCCGGTTGCAACCGTACTGGTACGTGAAGGTACGCTGAATAAAGGCGACATCGTTCTGTGCGGCTTCGAATATGGCCGTGTCCGTGCGATGCGTGATGAATTGGGTCGTGAAATCACGTCCGCAGGTCCTTCTATTCCTGTAGAAATTCTCGGTATGTCCGGTGTTCCTGCCGCAGGTGACGAAGCGACGGTTGTTCGTGACGAGAAGAAAGCACGCGAAGTGGCCTTGTATCGTCAGGGTAAATTCCGTGAAGTTAAACTGGCTCGTCAGCAGAAATCTAAACTGGAAAACATGTTTGCCAACATGACGGAAGGTGAAGTTTCTGAACTGAACATCGTTCTGAAATCTGACGTTCAGGGTTCTTGTGAAGCGATTTCCGATTCACTGCAGAAACTGTCTACTGATGAAGTGAAAGTGAAGATCGTCGGCTCCGGTGTGGGCGGTATCACAGAAACGGACGCTACGCTGGCAGCAGCATCGAATGCGATTATCCTTGGCTTTAACGTTCGTGCAGATGCATCAGCTCGCCGCGTCGTTGAAGCGGAAAGTCTGGATCTGCGTTATTACTCCGTCATCTATGATTTGATCGACGAAGTGAAACAGGCGATGAGCGGTATGTTGGCGCCGGAATATAAGCAAGAGATCATCGGTCTGGCTGAAGTGCGTGACGTCTTTAAATCACCGAAATTTGGTGCCGTCGCGGGTTGTATGGTGACTGAAGGTATCGTTAAGCGTCACAACAAGATCCGTGTACTGCGTGACAACGTGGTTATCTATGAAGGCGAGCTGGAATCTCTGCGCCGCTTCAAAGATGACGTTGGCGAAGTCCGTAACGGCATGGAATGTGGTATCGCTGTGAAGAACTACAACGACGTTCGTCCTGGCGATATGATCGAAGTCTTTGAAACGATTGAGATCAAACGTACGATCGCATAATCCGTTTTCAGCGACGATGTAAGTTATTAGTAAGGGGGGCCTAGTGCCCCCCGATTTTTACTTGAGGATTTATCATGGCAAAAGAATTCAGCCGCACCCAGCGCGTCGCGCAGGAAATGCAAAAAGAAATCGCCATTATTATTCAGCGTGAAGTGAAAGATCCGCGTATCGGCATGGCGACCGTCTCCGGTGTGGAAGTGTCTCGCGATCTGGCGTATGCCAAGGTTTTTGTGACCTTCCTGAATGATAACGAACCAGAGCAAGTTCAAATAGCAATAAAAGCACTGCAGGATGCGTCTGGCTTTATCCGTAAGCTGATTGGCAAGGCAATGCGCCTGCGTGTTGTTCCAGAATTGACCTTCTCCTACGACAACTCATTGGTTGAAGGGATGAGAATGTCCAATCTGGTGACCAATGTGGTCAGAAACGATACGGAACGTCGTCCTGTTACGGGCGAAGATCAGGAGGATTAATGAGCCGTCCTCGCCGCCGTGGCCGTGATGTACACGGCGTATTGTTATTAGATAAGCCGCAGGGCGTGTCGTCTAATGATGTTTTGCAGAAAGTAAAACGGATTTTTAACGCGAACAGAGCGGGCCATACGGGGGCGTTGGATCCATTAGCAACCGGTATGCTGCCGATTTGTCTTGGGGAAGCGACGAAGTTTTCCCAGTATTTGCTGGATTCTGATAAGCGCTACCGTGTTATTGCTCGCCTTGGGCAACGGACTGACACCTCTGATGCCGATGGCAACGTGATTGAAGAGCGTGCGATTGGTTTTTCTGCTACGGATTTGGAGCAGGCGCTGGAAGGCTTTCGTGGTACTACGCAGCAAGTGCCGTCCATGTACTCGGCGCTGAAATACCAAGGGCGCAAGCTGTATGAGTATGCCCGTCAGGGGCTGACGGTTCCACGTGAAGCACGTGAAATCACCGTTTACGAACTGCAGTTCATTCGCTGGGAAGGTGATGAACTGGAGCTAGAGATTCACTGCTCGAAAGGGACGTACATCCGTACCATCATTGACGATCTGGGCGAAAAGCTGGGCTGTGGTGCACATGTGATTTATCTGCGTCGTTTGCAGGTTGCTACGTATCCTACCGAAAGAATGGTGACGTTGGAGCAGTTAGCGGCTTTGGCCGAGCTGGCTCAAACACAAGAAGACCCACTTTCGCTGAGTCTTGATCCGCTGCTCATGCCGATGGAAAGCCCAGTTATTGATTTTCCCGAAGTGAATTTGACGCCGATTGTTGCTGGCTATTTGAAGCTGGGGCAAGCGGTTCAGGCCGCGAATGCGCCATTGAACGGCATGGTGAGAATCACCGAAGGTGACGAGCACAAATTTATTGGGATGGGCGAAATCGACAGCGATGGCCGCGTTGCGCCGCGTCGTTTGGTTGTTGAGTTTCCAGTGTAAACCCGCCCGTTGCTGCCTTGCTATCGCAGAACGCTGAGGGTAGAATAGCGCGGCTTGACTATTGGGTGGCTGAATTAGAGATCGGCGCCTGTTTTTTTATCTATAATGTTTGGAGTATTACAATGTCTCTAAGTGTTGAAGCTAAAGCTAAAATCGTAGCAGACTTCGGTCGTGGCACTAACGATAGTGGTTCTACTGAAGTTCAGGTTGCTTTGCTGACTGCGCAGATCAACCATCTGCAAGGCCACTTTTCTGAGCACAAAAAAGATCACCACAGCCGTCGTGGTCTGCTGCGTATGGTTTCTCAGCGTCGTAAGCTGCTGGACTACCTGAAGCGTAAAGATGTAGCACGTTACACCAGTCTGATCGAGCGTCTGGGTCTGCGTCGCTAAGTCTTCTGTGTTTCAGTGGGAAGGGGCCTCTTTTGGCCCCTTTCTTCTAGGAAGCGTTAGCAAAACAGAGTAGTGTATTGTTGTTAATATGATCTTTCATTACAGAGGTTCGCGCGGCTAATGAGAGGCTTTATCTGCATAAGCAAGATAAGGGTTGTCATTAGTCGTGAGAATGTAGTGCAAAGGTCGGGAGTTCACTGGCGCGTTTATCTTGAATACGTGTAGCGCGCCCCAGCTAAGGACATAATTTTGCTGAATCCGATCGTTCGTAAGTTCCAATATGGTCAGCATACCGTCACGTTAGAGACCGGTATGATGGCACGCCAGGCTACCGCCGCTGTGATGGTAAGCATGGATGACACCGCGGTATTCGTTACCGTTGTAGGCGCTAAAAGTGCTAAGCCGGGTCAAAGTTTCTTCCCGTTGACGGTTAACTATCAGGAGCGTACCTACGCTGCTGGACGTTTCCCTGGTGGTTTCTTCCGTCGTGAAGGCCGTCCAAGTGAAGGCGAAACGCTGACTTCTCGTCTGATTGACCGCCCGATTCGCCCTCTGTTCCCAGAAGGTTTCCTGAATGAAGTTCAGGTGATTGCGACCGTTGTTTCTGTTAACCCACAGGTTAGCCCTGACATCGTTGCCATGATTGGTGCCTCTGCGGCGCTGAGCCTGTCTGGTATTCCGTTCAACGGCCCTATCGGTGTTGCGCGTGTTGGTTACCTGAACGACCAGTATGTCCTGAACCCAACGATGGACGAGCTGAAAGAAAGCCGTCTGGATCTGGTGGTTGCAGGTACGGAAGGCGCGGTTCTGATGGTGGAATCTGAAGCTGAGCTGCTGAGCGAAGATCAGATGCTGGGTGCGGTGGTGTTTGGTCACGAGCAACAGCAGATCGTTATCCAGAACATCAACTCACTGGTTGCTGAAGCGGGCAAACCGAAGTGGGAATGGCACGCGCCAGAAGTTAACGTTTCTTTAGAGCAGCGTGTACAGGCTTTGTCTGAAGCACGTCTGGGTGACGCTTACCGCATCACTGAAAAACAAGAGCGTTATGCACAAGTTAATGTCATCAAAGCGGATGTTGTTGCTGCTCTGCAGGCTGAAGACGAGACCCTGAGTGCGGGCGATATCCAGGAAATTCTGGGTGACGTTGAGAAAAATGTCGTACGTAGCCGCGTGCTGGCTGGCGAACCGCGTATCGATGGCCGTGAAAAAGACATGATTCGTGGTCTGGATGTGCGTACTGGCGTACTGCCGCGTACTCACGGTTCTGCACTGTTCACCCGTGGTGAAACGCAGGCGTTGGTAACCGCAACGTTGGGAACTGAGCGTGATGCGCAGAACATCGACGAGCTGACTGGCGAACGTACCGATCGCTTCCTGCTGCACTACAACTTCCCTCCGTACTGTGTTGGTGAAACGGGTATGGTCGGTTCGCCTAAGCGTCGTGAAATCGGTCACGGTCGTCTGGCTAAGCGTGGCGTGTTGGCCGTTATGCCTAAGGCAAACGAATTCCCGTACACCGTGCGTGTCGTGTCTGAAATCACAGAATCCAACGGTTCTTCTTCCATGGCGTCTGTCTGCGGTGCTTCTTTGGCACTGATGGATGCAGGCGTGCCAATTAAATCAGCCGTTGCGGGTATCGCGATGGGTCTGGTGAAAGAAGGCGATAACTTTGTTGTTCTGTCCGACATTCTGGGTGACGAAGACCACCTGGGCGATATGGACTTCAAAGTTGCCGGTAGCCGTGAAGGTATCACTGCGCTGCAGATGGATATCAAGATCGAAGGGATTACCCGTGAGATCATGCAGGTTGCTTTGAATCAAGCCAAAGGTGCACGTTTGCACATTCTGGGCGTGATGGAGCAGGCGATCAGCTCACCGCGTGGTGATATCTCTGAATTCGCACCGCGTATTCACACCATCAAGATCAGTACCGATAAGATTAAAGACGTGATCGGTAAAGGTGGTTCTGTGATTCGTGCGCTGACGGAAGAAACGGGCACGACCATTGAAATCGAAGACGATGGTACTGTGAAAATCGCTTCAACCGACGGCGAAAAAGCGAAACACGCAATTCGTCGTATTGAAGAGATCACTGCCGAAATCGAAGTCGGCCGTGTGTATCAGGGTAAAGTTACCCGCATCGTTGATTTTGGTGCTTTCGTCGCTATTGGCGGCGGCAAAGAAGGCCTGGTGCACATTTCTCAGATCGCCGACAAACGCGTAGAGAAAGTGACTGATTACCTGCAAATGGGTCAGGAAGTGCCGGTCAAGGTTCTGGAAGTCGATCGCCAGGGCCGCGTGCGCTTAAGCATCAAAGAAGCAAATGCGCAAACTCAGGAAGCGGCAGCCCCGTCTTCTGAGGAATAACGACTGTTAGAAAACGGTCTTATGGCACCTTGCCTGATTATCATGGCAAGGTGCTGCGTGTATCGTAAGGGAATGGATGCTCTTACGTTGAGCGGTCCGGGACAGGATGTTCATCCAATGTTTGTCTTCGGGAGTGGGAAATGAAGCCTTTCTTGCGCTGGTGTTATGTTGCAACAGCACTCATGCTGGCAGGATGCAGCAACACTGATTGGCGTAAAGACGCAGTATTGGCGATTCCGTTACAGCCTACTTTGCAGCAGGAAGTGATTCTGGCACGCATGGAACAAATCCTTGCAAGCCGGGCATTAACCGATGATGAGCGAGCACAGCTATTATATGAGCGCGGAGTGCTGTATGATAGTCTCGGGTTACGGGCATTGGCGCGGAATGATTTTTCACAAGCGCTGACGATCCGCCCTGATATTCCAGAAGTTTTTAACTATTTGGGTATCTATTTAACGCAGGCAGGCAATTTTGATGCTGCCTATGAAGCGTTTGATTCTGTACTAGAGCTTGATCCAACTTACAATTATGCGCGTTTAAACCGGGGCATCGCTTTGTATTATGGCGGTCGCTACCTGTTAGCGCAGGATGATCTGCTGGCGTTTTATCGAGACGATCCGAATGATCCTTTCCGTTCGTTGTGGCTGTATCTTGTGGAGCGAGAAATCAATCCAGAGACGGCCAAAATTGCGTTGAAGAAACGCTATGACGACGCCAAGAAAGGGCCTTGGGGATGGAATATTGTCGAATTCTATCTGGGCAGTATCAGTGAAAAAACACTGATGCAGCGTTTACAGGTAGAAGCTACGGATAACACTTCGCTCGCTGAGCATCTCAGTGAAACTGACTTCTATTTAGGTAAGCACTACCTAAGTCTGGGGGACAAGAACACCGCTTTGGCGCTGTTCAAGCTGACGGTTGCCAACAACGTCCATAACTTTGTTGAGCACCGCTATGCATTGTTGGAATTGGCGCTATTAGGCCAAGAGCAAGACGACCTATCAGGATCGGACCAGCAATAGCTGACGAACACTTAATCAGCCTGAAAAAACTTCGGTTATCACCTTCGCGGGTGAGGGCTTTTTTGTTCGCTTTTTAATCCAATTTGAGCCGGTTCACACTTTTCAATGAAAATGACTGAAAATTTTCACGACGAGTTATGTAGACTGGCCGCCATGTTTAATGAGGCACGTGTACATGACTGATTTATTTACTTCTTTTTCCGATTTGGGGCTGTCTGCTCCTATTATTAATGCCCTGACCGATCTGGGCTATGAAAAACCGTCGCCAATTCAGGCTGAATGTATTCCCCACCTGCTGAACGGTCGTGATGTGCTGGGTATGGCACAGACCGGCAGTGGTAAAACTGCGGCTTTTGCTCTGCCATTACTCAATAATTTAAAGCCTGAGTTAAAAGCGCCGCAGATGTTGGTGTTGGCTCCAACCCGCGAACTGGCTGTTCAGGTTGCTGAAGCCTGTAATGATTTTGCCAAGCATATGCATGGCGTTAACGTCGTTGCCCTGTACGGTGGCCAGCGTTATGACGTGCAACTGCGCGCTTTGCGTGGTGGAGCACAGATCGTTGTTGGTACGCCGGGCCGTCTGTTGGATCACCTGAAGCGTGGTACGCTGGATCTGTCCAACCTGAGTGGTTTGGTGCTGGACGAAGCCGATGAAATGCTGCGTATGGGCTTCATCGAAGATGTTGAAAACATCATGGCTCAGATTCCTGCTGCGCATCAGACTGCGCTGTTCTCTGCAACCATGCCGGAAGCGATTCGCCGCATTACGCGTCGTTTCATGAAAGATCCACAGGAAGTTCGCATTCAATCAAGCGTGACTACGCGTCCAGACATCAGCCAGAGCTACTGGACGGTGCAGGGCATGCGTAAAAATGAAGCGCTGGTACGTTTCCTCGAAGCGGAAGATTTTGATGCGGCGATTATTTTCGTTCGTACCAAAAACGCGACGCTGGAAGTGGCTGAAGCACTGGAACGTAGTGGTTACAACAGTGCTGCGTTGAACGGTGACATGAATCAGGCGCTGCGTGAACAAACGCTGGAGCGTCTGAAAGATGGTCGTCTGGATATCCTGATCGCAACTGACGTTGCTGCGCGTGGTCTGGACGTTGAGCGTATCAGCCTGGTCGTCAACTACGATATCCCAATGGATTCCGAGTCTTACGTCCACCGTATTGGTCGTACTGGCCGTGCAGGTCGTGCCGGTCGCGCACTGCTGTTTGTTGAAAACCGTGAACGCCGCCTGCTGCGCAACGTTGAACGCACAATGAAGCTGACGATTCCTGAAGTGGAATTGCCAAATGCAGAATTGCTGGGTCAACGTCGTCTGGCTAAATTTGCCGCTAAAGTGCAGCAACAGCTGGAAAGCAGCGATCTGGATATGTACCGTGCGCTGCTGACGAAACTGCAACCGCAGGAAGAGTTGGATGTTGAAACGCTGGCTGCTGCGCTGCTGAAAATGGCGCAAGGCGAACGTCCTCTGATTCTGCCACCAGATCCGGCATTCCGTCCGCGTCGCGAATACCGCGATCGTGATGAGTCTCGTAGTGATTCACGTGGCGATCGTCGCCGTGAACCTCGTGATTCCCGCGATTCCCGTGAACCCCGTGACGGTGACCGTCCACAGCGTCGCGAGCGTCGTGATGCGGGTGAGATGCAACTGTACCGTATCGAAGTGGGTCGTGATGACGGCGTTGAAGTTCGCCACATTGTTGGTGCTATCGCCAACGAAGGTGATATCAGCAGCCGCTACATCGGTAACATCAAACTGTTCGCGTCTCACTCGACGATTGAATTGCCGAAAGGTATGCCGGGCGACCTGTTATCACACTTCACCCGCACGCGTATTCTGAACAAACCAATGAATATGCAATTGCTGGGTGATGCAGTCGCACAGCCAGAACGTCGCGGTGGTGGTCGTCCTGCGGGTGCGGGCGGCGAACGTCGTGATGGCGCAGCGCCACGTCGCTCTTTCGGCGGTGGTGAACGCCGTGAAGGTAACGCTAACGGCGGTGAGCGTCGCGAACGTTCTTTCAATCGTGATGCAGCTGCACCACGTGCTCCACGTCGTCGTCCTGCTGACGCGTAAGCTACGATTGATTTAAAAAAATCTGCTGCAATATAAAACGACCCTGAACGGGTCGTTTTTTTTTGGCCAGAATAAACTCACTCGTTCGATATTACAGCGTCTGCCGTACATCCATTGCGATTTCAAACGATCGTAGTCGCGCCTGATGGTCAAAGATTTGGCCATTAATCATCACTTCATCCGCCTGCGTTTCACGCAAAAGGCTCTGCAATCCATGACGGACTTTCGCGCTATCGCCAACAATCGACAGCCGCAGTGCTTGCTCTGCCCCAAACTGCTCGGCAGGCGATCCGACCGTGTCGATATTTTCTACTGGGGCGGGCAGCGGGCCCGGCGTGCCACGGCGCAGATTGATGAACTGCTGCTGCATCGAGGTGAAGAGGAAACGTGCATCCCGATCGCTATCGGCCGCAACCACATTGACGCAAACCATCGCGTAGGGCTTGGCGTGGGTGGCTGAAGGGACAAAGTTTTCACGGTAGAGGCGGAATGCTTCCAGCAACATATCGGGGGCGAAATGGGCGGCAAAGGAGAAAGGTAAACCCAGTCTCGCGGCCAGCTGTGCGCTATACAGGCTCGATCCTAATAGCCAGATCGGAACGTGCAGACCTTGTCCGGGGACAGCCTGCACTGCCTGACCTGGCTGTGCATCGGCGAAATAGCGTTGCAGCTCCTGCACATCGCGTGGGAAATCTTCAATATCGGCATTGAGGTGGCGACGTAACGCCATCATGGTGCGCTGGTCGGTGCCGGGCGCGCGACCTAATCCCAAATCGATACGGCCGGGATACAGCGATTCCAGCGTACCAAACTGCTCGGCGATGACGAGCGGTGAGTGGTTCGGTAGCATCACGCCGCCGGAACCGAGGCGGATGCGCTGTGTTCCCGAAGCAAGATAGCCGAGAAGTACCGACGTCGCCGCGCTGGCGATACCTGTCATGCTGTGGTGTTCCGCCAGCCAATAACGGTGATAGCCCCATTTTTCTGTATGCTGCGCCAGATCCAGCGAGCGATGGAAGGCGTCACGTGCTGTCGCACCTTGCGGAATAGGTGCAAGATCGAGGACGGAAAACACGGCGGATTGAGAAGGTGTAGACATAATATGGCTCACTTTGTTGTTCACTGACTCCACCCATTCGGTGGATGCTAACGCCGTCAGTCAATGATGAAAGTCAGAGCAGTATGAGGGAATGTTGCAGTGCTATGTAATTCAAAAGGTGCGCTTAGGAAGGAAAGGGCGGCTGGCCGCCCTGATAGCAAATGAGTTACTGGACAAGCTCAAGGCCAGCGACGCGACGCCAGTAGCCGTTGCAATCTGCCTGATTTTCCAGCGTTAATGGCGCATTGCCTTGTTCGTTGGCGCGGAATTTATCCAGCATCGCCGGAGTGCTGATATCGTTCGGGGACAGCCGGACGATATCGACCAGATCCTGCATTGACGCCAATTCGTTGCCGAGATTGTAGCAATAGCCGCTTTGCGTCTGAATGCCGTTGAGGACAAACACCTGCTGGTTCTCCTGCGACAGCATTTTTCTGCCTTGCGGATAGCTGAGACAGCAGGTTTCGCATTCATCCTTCGGCCGATCTTCTGAACGGGCGGTAAAACAGCGGGCGGAATAGGCTAGCGGTAAATGGCCATAGCTGAGCACTTCCACTTCAAACTGATGGCGAAAGCCAAGCTCGTCACACTGATTCAGCAAATTTTGCAGCCAGTCTCGGGATAGCTCAACGGGCATGCACCAGCGCACCATACCTTGTTTATGCAGGACTCGCAGGGTGTAAGCGTTGTAGCAGTTGAACGCATGTCCGGCGACAAACGGCAGATTGCGTTCGGCGGCGATGTTAACTGCGCCCAGATCGTTCGCTTCCAGCAAGAACTCGCCGTTCTCCACATAGCGTTTTAGCTCGGTAAGTTCAGATGGAGCCTGTAAGAGCGCGAGCGTAGAGATCACCACCTGTTTTCCGCTGTTGGCGACCTCGCGGGCAACGTTGAACCAGTCTGCCACCTTCATCAGGCGGCGCTTGCTGCACACTGTTTCGCCGAGATAAATGATATCGGCGCTGCTGCTCACCGCGGCCTGATAAAACGCCTCAACGTCCTCTTTCGGCCAATAGTAGAGAATATTCCCTAATGCGTATTTCATGTGTTCTCCTGCTACTGCCATTTACGGTGATAAGCGCCGAGCGTGGTTTGCGTGCCTTCTGCCACCGCACCTAATGCATCCATCCAGGCCTGAGTGGGAACGAATGTCTCGGGATTGGCACGGCAGCGATCGATAGCCTGTCGCCATACCTGCGTAATCTGGCTAACGTAGGCCGGGCTGCGCTGGCGGCCCTCTATCTTCACGGAGGCAATATTGGCGGCCATCAATTCAGGCAGCAGCTCCAGCGTGTTCAGGCTGGTCGGCTCTTCCAGCGCATGGTAGCGCTGTCCATCGACTAAATAACGCCCTTTACACAACGTGGGGTAACCCGCGTTTTCATCGTCCTGATAGCGGTCGATCAGGATATTATTCAGGCGTGATTCCATACCGTTTTCCGTCTGTTGCCAGCGTACAAATCGCGCTGGTGAGCAGGCACCTACGGTATTCGGTGATTCACCGGTCAGATAAGAAGAGAGATAGCAGCGGCCTTCCGCCATGATGCACAGGCTGCCGAAGGCGAACACTTCGAGCGGCACGGGGCTGGTGCGGGCGATTTGCTTCACCTGATGAATGGACAGCACGCGCGGCAGCACGATGCGTGAGACATCGAAATGGCGATGATAGAAACGGATCGCTTCGGTGTTTGTCGCCGACGCCTGAACTGACACGTGACGCTCGATGTTGGGATAGCGCTCAGCGGCATATTCCAGCATGGCGATATCGGCGAGGATCAGCACGTCAGCCCCGATTTGCGCGGCCATATCCACGGCGCGCTGCCAGCGCTGATAGCCGTCCGGGTGCGCAAACGTATTGATGGCGATATGCAGCTTACGCCGATGGCGGTGCACGTACTCACGCGCTTCCTGTAGCTTCTTATCGGTAAAGTTCAGCCCGGCAAAATGACGTGCGTTGGTGTCATCTTTCAGGCCGATATAGACCGCATCTGCGCCATTATCGATGGCAGCTTTCAGTGCCGGCAGGTTGCCAGCGGGGCAAAGCAGTTCCATACACAATCCTTCATTAATCCCTTTGGAGCCGTAGCGGCTCGGTACGATCAATGATGTTCAGACTGACGATCGCGTTTATGACGGGCATTCTGCCTGCCACCCTTGCGGGTCGACGTAAGCGATTTTTTATCAGTCGATGAATGTTGTTAACGATTGGGAATCTTAATTAACCAAATCGGTAAGGACTTTGATTTAAGGCAGTTTATGGTGCTAATCGTCGCGCAAGGACAAAATCTGTTGGGCATAATCGGATAACCGACTAAATTATTGACATAGACCTCTGCCGCGTGCGGTGGATGTGGCAAAATGTTTGCAGATTATCTGAACAGTCAGATTGCTTTAAGAGGAGTACGCCAGTGTTGGAAAAACTACGAGCGCAGATTGTGCGTCAGGGGCCGAGCTTATTAGGTAAGCCACTCAAGTTCACCCCCTTTGCGCTACAGCGTCAGGTTTTGGAACAGATGTTGGGCTGGCAGTTCCGTCAGGCGCTGGAAGAGGGCGATCTGGCATTTCTCGAAAGCCGCTGGCTGAAAATTGAGGTGCGTGATGTCGGCTTGCAGTGGTTTATGACCCTGCGCGATGGCCGTTTGATCGTGAGCGACGCTGAGACGCCGGATGTCAGCTTCAGTGCAGACGCGAACGATCTGATTTTGATCGCCGCGCGTAAAGAAGATCCCGATACGCTCTTTTTCCAGCGTCGTTTGCGCATTGAAGGTGATACCGAATTAGGTCTGTATGTGAAGAACCTGATGGACGCCATTGAACTGGAAGCGATGCCTGCGCCGCTGCGCATTGGCCTGCTGCAACTGGCGAACTTTGTTGAAGCCGGCTTACAGGAGGGCGTAGTGCAACCAACGAATCACGCGCCAGTATCATGCTAGTTCGGGTGGAAATTCCCGTTGATGCAGCAGGGATCGACAATTTATTGCGCCGTGCTTTTCCAACGGGCGCAGAAGCGGATCTGGTTCATCAACTGCGTGAAGATGGCTTATTGACGCTCGGCGTTGTGGCGACTGACGATGAAGGTGGCGTGGTGGGCTACGCGGCATTTAGTCCGGTGCTGATCGACGGTGAGGATCGCCAGTGGGTGGCGCTTGCACCGTTGGCGGTAGACGACAGCCTGCGTCGACAGGGCGTGGGGGAGCAACTGGTCTACGAAGGGCTGGATGCGCTGAATGAATTTAGCTATACCGCCGTCGTCGTGCTGGGTGAACCAACGTACTACTCTCGTTTTGGCTTTGTCCCGGCTACAGAACATCAGCTGCACTGCCGCTGGCCGGACAGTGAATCGGCTTTTCAGGTTTACCCGCTGGCGGATAATCATGTTGTCGGTGAAGGGCATCCTGAGGGCGAAAGCGGGTTTGAAAGCACGAGCGGGCTGGTGGAATACGCCGAACCGTTTAACCGCTTTCTCTAACGTGATTCGCTAGCCGATAGCGCATCAATACATCGTGTCTGAAATGCATAGTGTCTTGGGCTGGTCTTGTACCAGCCTTTCTTTTTGGTTTTTGCTCAACTGCTTAATGCGATATTCCAGTTTCAGTGCATCTGAGCGATCGCCCACCAGACAGTGAAACACCAGCGTTAACTCGCCTTTTCCCCGCAGCGCTTTTGCCCCTTTTCCCGTTTGATGCTGATTCAGGCGGCGGCTGACATCCGTTGTAATACCCGTGTACAACGCCCCAGCGACCGTGCGCAGTATGTACAGATACCAGTGAGAATCTTCGGCGTGTTCAGTCATGGTGTTGTCTGTGGATTATTGCCTGTGGATTATTTTTTGAAAAAGCTGCTCGGTACGGCTAAACATAAATAGCACCTCACACCAATCGTATTTCAAACAATTAGCATTTCAAAGCACTAGCATTTCAAATAACGGGCACTGCATCACATTAATGGCTGTTATTCAAAGACATGTATTTCTTTTACGGATAGGGAAAAACGTATGACACTGAAACGATATATACCGCCTGCGCTGGCTGTGGCGTTCTCTTCTTGCTTGCTCTCACTGGGCTATGCCGCTGAACTGGCAGAGAAAGATCGGGAAACGATTGTGAACGCTGTCGCGAATTACTCAGGCCAGATGACGACCGTTGCTCAGCAAATATGGGCAAAGCCTGAGCTGGGCTATTTGGAAACCAACACCTCCCAACTGTTACAGAATGAGCTGAAAGCCGCTGGATTCAGTGTTGAAGCGGGCGTCGCAGGCATCCCAACCGCGTTTGTGGCGACGGCGGGGAAATCCGGTGGGCCGGTTATTGGTATTTTGGCCGAGATGGACGCGCTGCCGGGCTTCTCTCAGGCCGCAACGCCGGAACGTTCGCCGGTTGCGGGTATTGAGGCCGGACATGCCTGCGGGCATCACCTGTTTGGTGCGGGATCGGTAGGCGCGGCAATTGCGCTGAAACAGTGGCTGGAGGCGACGGGTAAACCGGGCCAAATCCGGGTGTACGGCACGCCAGCGGAGGAAGGTGGTTCCGGTAAAGTCTATATGACGCGTGAGGGGTTGTTTAAGGATGTGGATGTGATGCTGCACTGGCATCCCGGCGATGAGAATTCTGCTTCGCAAGACTATTCGCTGGCGAACGTGAACGGTAAATTCCGTTTCTATGGTCGCTCCGCGCATGCTGCGATGGCACCAGAGAAAGGGCGCTCGGCGCTGGACGGCGTGGAAGCGCTGAATTTTATGGTGAACGCGATGCGAGAGCATGTACCGCAGGAAACGCGCATTCACTATGTGATTACCGATGGCGGTAAAGCGCCGAACGTAGTGCCGGATTTTGCCGAAGTGTATTACTACGTGCGTCACCCCGATCCGGCCGTGGTCGCCAGCGTGACCGATCGCATCCGTAAAGCGGCGGAAGGTGCCGCGCTGGGAACCGAAACGCGTTATGAATTTGAAATTCTCGGCGGCGTGTACAGCCTGTTGCCGAACGACGTGTTGGGAAAAGTGATGGATGACAGCCTTAGAAGCGTCGGGGCACCGCAGTGGGATAAGGCGGATACGGATTTTGCAACCGCGCTACAGAAAACGTTGGATCAATCCAAACTGCCGCCGCTTTCCAGTGCCGGTCAGATCGCGCCGTACCATTTTGGTGAAACGGGCTATGCGTCGACCGATGTGGGCGATGTCAGCTGGGTGGTACCGACGGTTGGGCTGGGAACGGCGACCTGGGTGCCGGGTGTACCTGCGCACAGCTGGCAGGCTGTGGCATCCGGCGGCATGGCGATTGGCTATAAAGGTATGGACATTGCAGCCAAAACGCTGGCCGTCACAGGGGCGAAGCTACTGAGCGATCCCGCATTAATTCAGCAGGCGAAAGCGGAATTTGATAAGAGCCGTGGCGAGAACTTCCACTATAAGCCGCTGCTGGGCGATCGAAAACCCGCGCTGGATTACCGTAAACCTTCCGCAGGGAAATAATTTTCCTGCTCTGCCTGCGGTTTCTCCCTGTGTTTAGGGAGAAGCCGCTATGCTTACTCTATGACATCAACCCGCAGCAGGCGGTTTCTATCCCGCGCGTGGCCCGTGGTTGACCCCTTCTTTTTCCCAGTATAAAGGGATCGTTTGGCCGACAGGGCTGTCAGCGCTATTCCCCGGTTTGGCCTTATTCAGGGAAGTATGTGTGATAAAAATCACATATAATCACTATCTATTGCATTTCTCTTACATCAAGTGTGAATGAATGCACAAAATGGTCCGGCATGGCGTGTTCAAATGTCTGATGAGTCGTCTTTTATTTAATGAATAAATAGGTTTCTTTCGATGTCGTTCTTTCGGTGTTGAAATAATCACAGAATGAAGGGTAGAGGAAGGCTGATTGCGGTGAGAAGGATCTCGGTGCCGCTACAGGTTGTTTCGCCTGGGCGCTATCTTCAAGGAACCAAGTCCGCTCGCCAAACGTGCTGGTTTTGCACCAGTTAATGTTCAGGGCCGGTTAGACCGGCTGACGAGTTGGAGTGTTGTATGACCAAGCTGACCACGGCCGCGCAACGTGCGCTGGCGCTGATGGATTTAACCACGCTGAATGAGGATGATACGGATGAAAAAGTGACGGCACTCTGCCGTCAGGCGAACAGCCCGGCCGGAAAAACGGCTGCTATCTGTATCTATCCACGTTTTATCCCTCTGGCAAAAAAGATCCTGCGTGAGCAGGGTACGCCGGATATCCGCATCGCGACGGTGACCAACTTCCCTCATGGCAATGATGATGTGGCAATTGCTGTTGCTGAAACCAAGGCGGCAGTCGCCTACGGCGCTGATGAAGTTGATGTCGTATTCCCTTACCGCGCGCTGATCGCAGGCAACGCACAAATCGGTTTTGAGCTGGTGCAGGCATGTAAAGCCGTGTGTCAGGATGCCCACGTACTGCTGAAGGTGATCATTGAGACGGGCGAGCTGAAACAGGAAGCGCTGATCCGTCAGGCGAGCGAGATCGCTATTGATGCGGGTACCGATTTCATTAAAACCTCGACCGGTAAAGTGCCGGTGAACGCGACGCCAGAAAGCGCGGCGATCATGCTGAAGGTGATCCGCGATAAAGGTGTAGGCGAACATGTCGGCTTTAAAGCGGCTGGCGGTGTGCGTAACGCGGAAGATGCCGCCATCTACCTGCAACTGGCGGACGATATCATGGGCGCGGAATGGGCGACGGCGCAGCATTTTCGCTTTGGTGCATCCAGTCTGCTGGCGAGCCTGTTGACCACGCTTGGCCACGCGACAGCGACCTCGCAGGGTTGCTACTAATTACGTGCACACAGCGTACGATTTTGTTCACAGCAAATGTGCTCGCAGCGATAGGCTGCTGAGCCACATCAGAATTCATCAGGAGTACAGACCTTGTTTCTGATTCAAGAAATTATTCGTAAGAAGCGTGACGGAAAAGCTCTGAGCGAAGAAGAGATCCGCTTCTTTATCAACGGTATTCGTGACAATACCGTCTCCGAAGGCCAGATAGCAGCGCTGGCGATGACTATTTATTTTCACGACATGTCGATGGACGAGCGCGTGGCGCTGACGCTGGCGATGCGTGACTCCGGCACGGTGCTGGACTGGAAGAGTCTGAACCTGAACGGCCCGCTGGTGGACAAACACTCTACCGGCGGTGTCGGCGATGTCACTTCGCTGATGCTGGGGCCGATGGTCGCTGCCTGTGGGGGCTATGTCCCGATGATCTCCGGGCGCGGCTTAGGGCACACTGGCGGCACGTTGGATAAGCTCGAAGCGATTCCGGGACTGGATATTTTCCCGAACGATGAAGATTTTCGCCGCATCATCCAGCAGGTTGGCGTCGCGATCATTGGACAGACCTCATCGCTGGCTCCGGCGGATAAACGCTTTTATGCCACGCGTGACATTACCGCCACGGTCGATTCAATCCCGCTGATCACCGCGTCAATTCTGGCAAAGAAACTGGCTGAAGGGCTGGATGCGCTGGTGATGGACGTCAAAGTGGGGTCGGGAGCGTTTATGCCGACCTATGAACTGTCCGAGCAGTTGGCGCAGGCGATTGTCGGCGTAGCGAACAACGCGGGATGCCGCACCAGCGCATTGCTGACTGACATGAATCAGGTGTTGGCTTCGAGTGCGGGTAATGCGCTAGAAGTGCGGGAAGCCGTGCGTTTCCTGACGGGGGAGAGCCGCAATCCGCGCCTGTATGATGTTACTATGGCGCTATGTGGCGAGATGCTGCTGGCGGGCGGACTGGCCAGCTCGGCGGACGATGCGCATTCACGTCTGCAAGCCGTGTTGGATAACGGCAAAGCTGCCGAAGTCTTTGGTCGCATGGTCGCCGCACAGCGTGGTCCGGGCGATTTTGTCGAACACTACGATCGTTACCTGCCGGTAGCGACATTAAGTAAACCGGTCTTCGCGACGCGTGAAGGCATCGTAACTGGGATGGATACTCGCGCGCTGGGCATGGCCGTCGTCTCGCTGGGCGGCGGACGCCGTCAGGCCACGGATACGATCGATTACAGCGTCGGTCTGGATAGCATGATCAGTCTGGGTGAGCGCGTTGATGCGCAGCGCCCGCTGGCAGTGATCCATGCCAATACGGAAGCGCAGTGGCAGCAGGCGGCGAATGAAGTCCGTGCTGCGATCCAACTGGGCGACACCGCGCCAGAAAAGACCCCGATGGTCTATCGTCGAGTGAGCGCAGAAGCGTGATCGCACAGGGCCGGTTAGTGGTCGTCTTGAATTGATTTTCCCCTGCCTCTCGGCAGGGCGTTAGCGCATAGCTGCGCAGGAGAAAAAGAATGAAACGTGCATATATTATGGTTCTCGACTCGTTTGGGATCGGCAGCAGTGCTGATGCAGAACGTTTTGGCGATGTCGGTTCGGATACGCTGGGTCATATCGCTCAGGCGTGTGCCGCGGGGACGGCGGATAAAGGCCGTAGTGGCAAGCTGCATTTGCCGAACCTGAGCCGTCTGGGGCTGGGTAAAGCTGCTGAGGCCTCAACGGGAACGTTCCCGCCAGGGCTGGATGAAAACGCAGATATCATCGGTGCTTACGCGCACGCCAGCGAAATCTCCTCGGGTAAAGATACGCCGTCTGGCCACTGGGAAATTGCCGGTGTGCCTGTCCTGTTCGACTGGGGCTATTTTAAAGATGAAGAAAACAGTTTCCCGCAGGAACTGCTGGATAAACTGGTGAAGCGCGCCAATCTGCCGGGCTATCTGGGCAACTGCCACTCTTCCGGTACGGTGATTCTGGATCAGCTGGCTGAAGAACACATGAAAACCGGCAAGCCGATTTTCTACACCTCTGCGGATTCCGTGTTCCAGATTGCCTGCCATGAAGAAACCTTCGGTCTGGATAAGCTGTACGAGCTGTGTGAAATTGCTCGCGAAGAGCTGACCGAAGGGGATTACAACATCGGGCGCGTGATTGCACGTCCGTTTATCGGCGACAAACCCGGCAACTTCGAACGTACCGGCAACCGTCACGATCTGGCCGTTGAACCGCCAGCACCAACCATCCTGAAAAAAATGGTGGATGAAAAAGGCGGCGAAGTGGTTTCCGTCGGTAAGATTGCAGATATCTACGCGCAGGTCGGTATCACGAAGAAAGTGAAAGCCACCGGCATCGATGCGCTGTTTGACGCCACGCTGAAAGAAATGGATAGCGCAGGCGACAACACCATCGTGTTTACCAACTTTGTTGATTTCGATTCCGCCTACGGCCACCGCCGCGATATTCCGGGCTACGCTGCCGCGCTGGAGCTGTTCGACCGCCGCCTGCCAGAAATGCTGTCCCGCGTGAAGGGTGACGACATCCTGATTCTGACGGCCGACCACGGCTGTGACCCAAGCTGGCACGGCACCGATCACACTCGTGAGAACGTCCCGGTGTTGATCTATGGGCCGAACGTGAAACCGGGGTCATACGGCCACCGTGAAACTTTCGCCGATATCGGGCAGACGGTCGCGGCCTACTTTGGCCTGTCGCCTATGGACTACGGCAAATCGATACTGTAAAACACACCGTTTTTTACGTGAACTTGATTAATAAGGAATAAACGCATGGCAACGCCACATATTAATGCAGAAATGGGTGATTTCGCGGACGTTGTACTGATGCCGGGCGACCCGCTGCGCGCTAAGTACATTGCAGAAACCTTTCTGGATGATGCCCGCGAAGTGAACAACGTGCGTGGCATGTTAGGGTTCACGGGGACTTACAAAGGCCGTAAAATTTCGGTAATGGGCCACGGTATGGGTATCCCATCCTGCTCAATCTATGCGAAAGAACTGATCACCGAATTCGGCGTGAAGAAGATCATCCGCGTAGGTTCCTGCGGTGCGGTACGTGAAGATGTTCAACTGCGTGACGTAGTGATCGGCATGGGCGCCTGTACGGATTCCAAAGTGAACCGTATGCGTTTCAAAGATCACGACTACGCGGCGATTGCCGATTTCGACATGGTGCGTAATGCCGTTGATGCTGCCAAAGCTCGCGATGTTTCTGTCCGCGTCGGTAACATCTTCTCCGCCGATCTGTTCTACACTCCAGATCCGCAGATGTTCGACGTGATGGAAAAATACGGCATTCTGGGTGTGGAAATGGAAGCAGCCGGTATCTACGGTGTCGCGGCAGAGTTCGGTGCGAAAGCGCTGGCCATCTGTACCGTTTCTGACCACATTCGTACCGGTGCGCAGACCACGTCAGAAGAGCGTCAAAACACCTTCAACGAAATGATCGAAATCGCGCTGGAATCCGTTCTGCTGGGCGATAACGAGTAATACCAATCTGTAGATTGGTTTGAATTGCACCCTAAACGTTGAAAATTCAACTGAGTAAGGTGCAATTCAGGTCTGCATTCTCTCTAATGAGCCGATCCCTATTCAAGATCATGGGATACGTCAGTCATTATCTCTAGGATAATCCTGTTATTCAGCATGCCCATGATTCAGGGCCGTTAAAGGCTCATTGACGTCAAAAATCTTGTAAATGACCTCTTCAACGCCGAATGATTGAATGCGGGGAATATGCATCTTGAGATAAGCATTCACCGCGTCTTCATCTTTAAAGAGATATATTCCACCGGCTTCCTGATTCTTTTCACTCTCCGTCCAAATCTTCCAGATAAAGCCCGGTTCGCGATTGATTGACTCGGCAAGGTCAACTAATTGGCGAGACATTTCACGACCAAATGGGCCCGTAAAGCGAAAGTGAAGCTGTAGTAATTTATTAGACATGTATTATTTCCGATAAAATAAAGCGGATGTTATAGATTGGCTGGTATTTATGAAATGTAAATTATGATAAGTTTTCAATTAATATAGCCGTTATTTCTCTTTCACTGACATAGCCAGAGGCGATTTTTTTAATGATGCTATCTTTTTCAATCAGGATTGTCGGGAAAGCATTAACACCAAAGTGACGCGCTCTATAAAACTCATTGATGGTTTCTGTTATCGCAAATTTTGACGTGAAGACTTTCTTGAAATCATCGAAATCAATGCCAGTGGTAAGGCAGATACTTTCATAAAATTCTATTTTCTTTGGGTCTTCCGATTGTGTATAGAATTTCCTTTGTGCTTCGCGGAAGAACGCAATTTTTGTGTCTTTTGCAATAAGCCCTGCGCTGACAACGGCACGACAGGCTGGCTCGGTGTCGTAATTAAAATATTCTGCATCCAGCAACGTATAGGAGAATGGCTGGCCTGTTTTCGAACTGATGTGCTCCCATTCCCGACGTAAGAAATTTTTGAAGGAGGCATTCCATTCATCTCCGCCACCAGCACGCAGTCCGCCGTTTGTCAGTGTGAATTGATATTGATTGTCGTTACAAAACGTCTCTATACGGCTGACGGATTGAGATATTCCCCAACACCAGGAACACATTGGGTCTCCGACATAATGGACGATCACAGCTTCTTTTTCTGTTTGCCGATCGGGGATAGGAGATAATTCTTTTTTTGTATCGATCAGGCATTGGCCTGTCTCATTATCACATAGCATAGTAGACTCCTTCTGAATGGTATGATTTTATTATTCCCGGCGTTTAGGTACAATCCGATAAAATTTAACTCACTGTTCAGGATTTTTTGACAATGGATAAATTGAGAGCAATGCAAGCTTTTATCTCTGTGGCTGAAACAGGAAGTTTCAGCGCAGCTGCCCTTAAGCTCAATCTTCCAAAAGCAAGAATTTCTCAAAGAATAAATGACCTTGAGAGTGAATTGGGTATTAGGCTCTTTGAAAGAACAACTCGAGCAGTGAAAATTACACATGCCGGACAAGAATACTTCGAAGAATGTGCTGCTTTGTTAAAGAATATTGACAGGGTTGAGCAGAACCTTAAGCTTGAACAGCATTCATTTTCAGGAAGAATAACGGTAGATGTTTTATCTCCTATTGCCCGATGGATTATTCAGCCTCATTTGCACGACTTTAATTCCAAATATCCAGAGATTCAGATCAGCCTGAGGTCCAATGATTCGATAGCAAAAATTCATCAGGAAAGTATCGATCTTGCTATCAGAGGTGGGAGTCTGGAAGATTCAAGTTTGATTGCGAGGCCGTTATGCCATATTCCTTTTCAGCTTTATGCTTCGCCTGAATTAGCGAGTTCATTATCACAAGCGCCGTGTCCATCAAGCCTTCAGGATGAAAAGTTAATATCCTGGATGGCAAATGATGAAAAAGAACTGATTTGGCATTTGCAAAAGGCGAAGGAACACGCTGTTGTCAGAAGTGGGAAGCACCAATTTATTAGCGATCAAGATCTGGCATTAGCCTATTGTGCGTCAGGGTACGGTGTATGCCCCGGAATGTATCTGGCTGCTGATGCCTATGTTAAGAAAGGGATGCTTGTCCCTGTTTTTAAAACGTGGAGCCTGACTGAGAAAAACGTCACAATCCTCTATCCGAGTAAAAAGCACCTGCCCAAAAGAGTTGAATGCTTCATTTCATGGTTAATGGAAATAGTGGAGCAATATGATTTTGATGCACGTCATTAGCGTCCCTGCTGTTTTCTTCACATCTTTCCATAAGCAACCTGCTGATTGTCCGCCGCTAGCGG
Organism: Pectobacterium sp. S5; assembly: GCF_051707265.1. Lineage (NCBI taxonomy): Bacteria > Pseudomonadati > Pseudomonadota > Gammaproteobacteria > Enterobacterales > Pectobacteriaceae > Pectobacterium > Pectobacterium sp. S5. Next base: position 1,657,559 of record NZ_JAULSZ010000001.1, on the reverse strand, counting down.
CGCAACAGAAGGATCGTCTGCGTGGTTTTCTGTGTGCGCTTTCTTCTCTGGTTCGAGCGGTGTTAACCGTATCTGATGTCTGAAACTGGCCTGTACGGCAGGCTGGTGGCTGACGGCCAAAACAATGGTTTGTGGCAGCGTAATCCTGATGTGTTCTAGCAGTTGAAGCGCCGCTGCGTCATCGAGCTGGCTGGTGGCTTCATCCAGACAAAGTAGCGTCGGGCGGAGCAACAGCGCACGCGCGAGCGACAGGCGCTGCTGTTCGCCGCCCGATAGCTCCCGACTCCAGTTCGCCTTGTCGTCCAGACGAGGAGTCAGTGCGGTCAGCCCGGTTTGTTCCAGCACTGCAATCAGCTGTGCAGTATCCGCTAACTGTGCCTGCGGATAACACAGTACCTGACGCAGCGTGTCCTGCGGTAAATAGGCCTTTTGCGGCAGAAACAGCGCGCGGCCCGCTGGGAAATGCCAGCCTCCTTGTGAGACAGGCCACAGCCCCGCCAGCGCCCGTAGCAGCGTGGTTTTTCCCGTGCCGCTGGCTGCGTTAAGCGTCGCCCATTCGCCAGCCTGAAGCGTGAGCGTCAGCGGGGCGAAATACGGCGAACCATCGGGGCGCGGTACGGACAGCGCGTTGATATGCAGAGTATGACCTTCATGGCACGGGGCGTCTGGCACAGGCAGTTGCTGTAAGCGGTGCTGGAATTCCCACAGGCGTTCAATCGTGGAAGACCACTGAACCAGCTGGCGATAGGCATCGATAAACCAGCCAAACGCATCCAGCACATAGCCGAAGGCGGATCGCGCCTGCATAATCGCCCCGAGGCTAATCTGACGTGCGAGAAACAGTGGCAGCGTAGCGAAAACTGGGATAATCAGGCTGAAGCGGAAATAGCTGGTCGTAAAGCTCTCCAGCCGGAATTCCCGCGCCATTAAGCGCTGCCAGTTTTGCACGATGGGCTGGAAATACTGCCGCATCCGCTGCTGCTCGGCGTCGCTCCCTTGGTAAAACGCAATCTGCTCACTGTTATCCCGTACCCGCAACAACGTGGCGCGATAGTCGGCCTCCGTCCGCTGACGCTCAATATTTAGCTTGTGCAGGCGGTGCCCCAGCAGGTGCGTCACGATGCTGGCTACTGCGGCGTAAACCAGCGCAATCCACACCAGATAGCCGTGTATCGTGATGGTGTAGCCGCTCAGCGTGAAGGTATGGACGCCGGAAAGCTGCCAGAGAATCGCGATGAAAGAGAAAAAACGGGCGGTATTTTTCAGCAGCGAAAGCAGGAGTTCGAGGCTTTGTTCGATCAGCAGGCGAATATCTTCCGCGATGCGCTGATCGGGATTATCCAGCCCTGAGTTGAGCTGATAGTGGGCATGATTGCGCAGCCAATCCTGCTCATACTGCTGCGTCATGGTATCGCGCCAGCGGATAATCAGCTGTTTCTTGAGCCAGTTGCCGCAGATGATCACCAGCACGAACAGCAGCGTGTAGGCCAGATAGCGCACGGCCATATCGTAGACTGACGCATGCTGAAAATAGTCGGCCAGCGCGTCGTAAAAATCCCGACTCCAGTTATTGTACTGCACGCTGATCCACACGACGGAGAGCGTCAGGCTCATAATCAGCAACAGCAAAAACCACAGCAGCGTGGCGCGTGTAGTCAGCCAGAAAGGCGCGACCAGTGAATAAAAGCGTCTAAGCGTTTGCATAATGGATGGGGCGATGGCCTGCCAGCAGAAGCTGGCAGGCGTGTTCGCTTAGAAATTCCACTTCGCGGTCAGCATGAAATTACGCGGATCGCCGTAATAGTTGTTGCCGCTAAGATGGCGGTTGTTCAGGTTTAAGAAGTAGGTTTTATCCGTCAGATTATTACCCACCAGATTGAAGCTCAGGTTTTTGCTGTGTTGATAACGGATATTGGCGTTAAACAGGGTGTAGCCGCCCTGATGCAGGCCATAAGCCCGATTAGGGTAGGTTTGCGTCTCGGTCTGTGCCGTCATACCCGCGCCAATCGTCCATTGGTTCAACTCACCCGGCAGATTGTATGAGGTGTAGAGCTTGAACATATGCTTCGGCGTGCGCGGGCTGAACTGTGCGGCTCTTTCGCTTGCGCTGCCTTCAAGATATTTACTGTTAGTCAGGGTATAACCGGCCTGAATCTGCCAGCCTTCGGCCAGTTTGCCCGTGACATCGAACTCGACACCCTGGCTGCGTACTTCGCCTTGAGCTTGGGAGCAGCTTGTCCCGATCAGGCAAACCGAGCTATCCGCGACGGCTATCGCACGGTTTGCCTGAATAATGCGGAACAGCGCCAGAGAGGTATTCAGATCGCCATCAAAGAACTCGCCCTTCACGCCGGTTTCATAGTTGGTGCCGGTAATGGCTGGCAGCAGCTGACCGTTGCGATCTTTTTCGCTCTGCGGCTTGTAGATCTCGGCGTAGCTCAGATACCAGGTGTAGTTGTCGGCAAAGTCCCACAGCAGGCCACCGTAAGGCACAAATTCATTGCTGGCATGCAGGCTGCTGAGTGAGGACGTATTGCGGAAATGGTTAGTGAAATATTCGTCGTAGCTGTAGGCGCTGTAGCGGCCACCCAGAATCAGCTTCCAGTCGTCCGCCAGCTCGAATCTGGCCGTGGCGAACGCGCCGCGCTGATATAAATTAAAGCGGTCGTTGTAGTGATTGCTGTAGAGACTCGTATTTGACCAGTCTGGTTCTGCCAGCGAATTCGGCTGCCAGTTGAAGATATTCACGGTGTTGGTGTTGTTGATGCGGATGTGGTTGTTATCGAAGTTCTCCTTCTGATAATCACCGCCCACCACCAGTTCATGGTTTCGTCCCAGCAGCTCGAACGGGCCGTTCAGGCTCAGGTTGTAACCCCACTGTTCGGCCTTATTGTCGTAGCGCAGGTTATTGTTCAGCGACGAATTTCCCGTTGCCGGATTGACGCCGCTTGTGCCGTTCATGATGCCGATATAGCTGCTGTCTGCGCGGGAATGGATATAGTTCAGCGCGGTTTTCAGCGTCCAGTCGTTATCGAAGTGGTGCTCCAGTTCGACAAACGGGTTAATTTTTTCAAATTCGATACGGTTCCAGCTTGCGCCCAGATAGGTGGATCGCGGCAGGTTCAGGCTACTTTTATTGGTGGCGAACGGGATGCCATAAACATCAGGCACGCCTCGGGTCTTTTGCCAGTTGATGCCGCCAGTGACCGTGGTGGACGGCGTCAGATCGTAGGCCAGCGTACCGAACAGCACTTTTCTTTCGCTGTGCTCGTAATCTTTAAAGCTCTGTCTATCTTGATAAACCCCAACGAGACGGGCGCGCAGGCTGGCATCGTCGTTCAGCGGCCCGGAGACATCGAGCTCGCTGCGGTAATTATCCCAACTGCCCGCGCCAACGCTGCCGGATGCCTGAAAATTGTGGGTAGGCTGTTTGCGCACCAGATTAACGGTGCCGCCGGGTTCGCCATTGCCTTGTGACAGGCCAGACGCGCCGCGCAGGATCTCGACGCGGTCATAAATCGCCAGATCGGGTGATTCGCTGGAAGCTTGCACCGCGCCCATGTTGGAGACGCTGTTCTGGCTTGAGAAGTTAACGCCGTCTTCCTTGATATTATCCATCACGAAGGCGCGCGATTCGTATTTCACCTGATAGCTATTCTGATTGACCACGTTAATGCCAGTGGTTTGCTTCATCGCCTCATCCAGAGAGGTCATATTCTGATCGTCCATCCGCTGACGCGTGACGACGCTCACCGACTGCGGCGTTTCTCGCGGCGACAGATTCAGCTGCGTTGCGGTGTTCATGCTGCGCGTGGTGTAGGACTGGGTGCCTTCGGTCACGCCGTGGCGGTTGACGCCCGCCACGACCAGCATTTCATCCCCCTGCGGTATTCTCTGTAAGCGCCAGACGCCGTTAGGCTGCGGAATCACCTGAAGCCCGCTTCCGGCGAGCAGTGCCGAAAACCCGCTATCGACGCTGTAATTCCCTTGCAGGGACGGCCCGGTTTTTCCGGTCGCCAGCTGTGCATCGCCGACCAGATAAACGCCCGACTGGGCGGCAAACTGGTTTAGCTGCTGGTTAAGCGGCCCGGCAGAGATGGAATAGGTTTTGGTTGCCGCCGCGACTGTCGTTTCTGCCGCCGTTGCGGTGGAATGCGCGACCAGCGGTGCGCCGCACAGTAGTAGATGAACGGCCATTGCCAGTTTGGACGGTGTGCGCTGTGTAGAGAAAAATGGAATCAATGCCATGAAAATTCGCCTTCTGACCCAGAGTAAAAATTGGTGGTTTTACTGTGAATCGAACGACAGTGGAAAAAGGGGAACTCAAAAGAGAAAATTTTTTGGCTGTCTTCTCAAAAAACGGTATCCAAAAAACGGTATCTAAAAAAGACGGCGATATCAGCGCGGTTCGACGGTCACCCACCACGGAAAACGGCGATGGATGCGGACCGGGAAGGCCTGCGCCAGCATGTTCAGTGCCATGTCGGTATCGGCTAAGGGGAAGGTGCCCATCACGCGTAAATCCGCGATGGCAGGCTGGCACGCCAGATAGCCGTGGCGATAGCGGGACAGCTGCGCCACGACGTCCCCTAGCGGCATGTTGTCCGCCTGGAGCACGCCGTGTGACCAGTCGGCATCGTTCTGCTGGTTGTGCACGATGTCACCCTGACCGTCAGCGTTAAAACTCAGGTGATAGCCCGCGTTGACTCGACGTGCGGCGGTGGCGTTCTTGGCGCTGGCGTCGACCGCGTGTTGGTACACGGTCAGCGTGGTGGTGTCCGATTCCTGTGCGACGCTGAAGCGCGTGCCCAGCGCCTGCAAGCGCCCTTGCGCGGTGGTGACGAAGAAAGGGCGAGCATCGGCGGCGGTATCAATCAGAATATCCCCCGCCAGCAGGGCAATTTCCCGCCGCTGGTCGCTGTAGCGGATATCAATCGCGCTGGCGGTGTTCAGCCACAGTCGGGTGTTGTCCGGTAAGGTCAGTGGTTTGATTTCTCCTACCGCGCTGTGATGATCGGCCGTCATCGCCAGCAGCGAGCCTTTTAACGGCGTGTGGCGGTAAGTCAGCCAGGACAGCAGAGAACCAGTGCTGAGCAGCGCGGTGAGCTTGAGCGCACGGCGGCGTGTCATCGGCGCAGGCTGGTGCAGTAGCGTGTTCAGCGCGGGTTGCTGATTGTCGCCACGCAGTGGTTGGAAACGCTGGCTGACCGTTTGCACGTATTCCCAGGCCTGACGATGCTCTTCGCTTTCGTCCATCCAGCGCTGCCAGTGGTGGTAGCGCTCATCGTCAGGTTCCCGATCGCACAGTTGGGCGTACCATTGCGATGCCTGCTGCAAGGCAATGAAGCTGGGCTTGTTCATGAATGAACGGCCTGACCGTCCGCGTCTATCTCCGCTTCCAGCAGTACACAGTGCAGCATGGCCTGCGCCATGTACTTTTTCACCATGCGTTCGGAAACGCCCAGCGTTTCGGCAATCTCCCGATAGGGCAATCCCTGCACCTGCGCCATGATAAAGGCGGCACGCACCTTCTCCGGTAGTGCACGCAGCATGGCATCAACCTGATACAGCGTTTCGAGAATGATGTTGCTGTCTTCCGCCGACAGAGCAACTGGCTCCGGCTGTTCGGCTAATGAGGTGAGCCAGACGCGCTCAATTTCCCGTTTGCGCCAGAGATCGACGCACATGCCTTGCGCCATCACGCTCAGGTAAGCCCGCGCGCCTGCGTGGTTGTCGAACTGACGCGGCTTCAGCAAAAGCCGTAAAAATACATCCTGCGCCAGATCGGCCGCATCACACAGATTCCCCAGCCGTTTGCGCAATAGCCCCTGTAACCAGCCATGATGCTGACAATAGAGCTGATGCAGATCTGCTGAGGTATCAATATTGGCTGATGACATGTCTGGTGCCTGAAACGGAGCGATAGGAGGTCAAATTTCAGGCGCATATTAGTTGAGAATGATTTTTATTTCAATGCTAAGGAAAATGTGGGTACTGATGGGGAGAGGGAAAATATCCCACCTGCGTACGGTTATCAGAGGGGCGTTTAAGTAAAACCCGTGGGAGACTGGCCTTTAGGTTGATCATGGCGACTCAAGCTTCACATTTAACAGCGCCTTTTCCATCAACTGTCCCAGAACTGCCTGCACGTTGTGAACGGCTTGATTCTCAGTCCTTTGCTCCAGCCTAATGCCGATAGTCCCTGGTGAGGGTAAAACATTCCCCATTATGTGGAGATTGTTGGGCATCCCAATACGCGTACGCACGGTAATACCCAGCCCGGCCTGCACTGCTGCCCAGATACCGCTCAGGCTATGGCTGATAAACACCACTTTCCACGCAATACCAGCCCGGTCTAAGCTGGTTGTGGCACGTGAACGCATCAGGCAGGGGCTTTCAAGCATCACTAACGGCAAGGGTTCCCCCCGTGCTAGTAGTGTGTTGATGTCCAGCTCTGGATGCTGTATCCACTCCAACTGGCACTGGTCGAGCAGTCGGCCTTCACGCGTGGTGTTCTCCGGCTGCCACAGTAGTGCCATATCAAGTGCGTTGTTATCAAGTGCGGTGAGCAGCGCTTGGTTACGATCTACTCGCGCAATAATCCGCAGCCCCGGATGGTGGCGTTTGAACTCACCCAAAATACCAGGCATCAGCGACTCACCAAAATCTTCCTGCATGCCAATGCGGATTTCCCCCTGCAATAGCTCACCTTTCACTGCTCGCTGCGCCTCATCATTCAGTGCCAACAGACGACGGGCATAGCCTATCAATATCTCGCCTGTATGGGTCAACACCAGGTGACGGCCCTGCTTTACCACCAGTTTGGCACCGCACTGTTGCTCCAACTTTTTTAGTTGGGCGCTTATCGCCGAGGTTGAGCGGCAAAGTCGTGTCGCAGCCAGTGCAAAGCTGCCGCACTCCATACCTGTCACAAAACTGCGTAGCGCATCGAGGTCAAGCGTCAGAGAAAGTTTGTCCATTATCGTCCTGAAATTCGGGATGGTTATTTGAAAATAATTTGATTTTCGGGATGAAACTATCGCGCCAGAATTGATCTACTGTCAATACGGAGAAAATACCATGGCGAAATCGCTTGATCGTGAAACGCTGGCCAGCGTCGCACCGAAACTGGCCGAACTGAGCATAGACACACTGTTTAATGATATTTGGAAGCGTGAAACGCTTTCCCCGCGCGAGCGTAGCCTGATCACACTGGGGGCCCTGACGGCGCAAGGGCGCGTGCAGCAGCTTCCTTGGCATATCAACTTCGCACAGCAGAATGGGTTAACCCGCGAAGAGATCGTTGAGGCTTTCACTCATCTGGCATTCTACGCAGGCTGGCCAGCGGCAGTTTCCGCCCTTGGTTGTTTGGAGGAATAAGGAAATGCCTTTCACCCGTATAACCCTGCGTCAGGGTTATAGTGACGCACAGATAAGTCAGATCTCCGATGTTCTGCAACAAAGCCTGATAGATGAGTTTGCTGTCCCGCCTGCCGATCGCTTTCAAGTGTTTGAAACGCTGCCAGCCGGCCAGCGCATATTTGACAGACATTATAAAAGTGGCGGACGTAGCGACAATTTTATGCAGTTCCATATTTTTGCGGGAAAACCTAGAACACGTGAGCAAAAGCGAAACTTCTTCCGCATGCTAAGCGAGCGACTGCATAGCGTGCTGAATATTCATCCGGATGATGTGATGGTGATAATCCAGTTTAATACTGCCGATGAATGGAGTTTCAGCAACGGCCAGATGTTGTCGGAGGAAATATTATGATTGTGATGCAATATCGCTTTACCTTACCAGCCGACTACGACATGGCTATCGTCAAGACACGCATTGTGCAGAACGGCGCTAAACTTAATGGCTTCCCTGGCCTGTTGTTTAAGGCTTATCTCATTTCCCTACGTGATGACGCTTTTTACAATGAAAACTGCTATGCCCCGCTCTATGTATGGAAAAATGCTGAAGCGATGGCGCAGTTTTTACAGAGCCCCGGTTTTAAAAAGCTGACACTGGATTTTGGCTGGCCGCAGATCGATACTTGGCTGACGTTGCGTCTTCCAGCTATTGACGAAGTGAATAACGCTGCCTGGTTGTCGATGACAGCGCAGAACATTGCCGCGTATAGCGAGCTAGCATCATTGGCACTGGATGGGCAACTTTGCGCATGGGATGTCAGCCGTTGGCAAGTATTGCAGGTTAATTTTGGTGATGCTCCACAGGCCGAACGGGAGAATTTTCGTATTGAATATGTCGCGAATGAAGTACGGTAACTCATTGTTAGGTACATCATCTGGATAACGTCGTTGTAGATGCTTGTCACCTTGGTGGTATCTGTAGCACCCACTCCCTACTAAGCAAAAAAGCTGCTATCGCATAATGAAATAGCAGCTTTTATCAACATATTCTCTTAACTGACCAGCATGAGACCTAAGCTCCAGGTCACCCCGACAGTGTTACTTAATGGCCTGAGCCGGAACCTGTGCGGCGCTGTTAAAGCTGATCTCGTTGATGGCACTCCATTTGTTCACATCGGTGCCAAACGTATCCAGCTTGAAGAATTTCGCTTTCACGGCAGGGAAAGTGAATTTTTCACCGTCTTTGGCATTGTTGGAGGTCACCAAATTGTCGGCCAGTTTTTGCCAGGTTTTTCCATCGGTGGAGTAGGAAACGGAGAACTTCAGTTTGCGCTCGTCCGCTTTGAAAGGAACCAGAACAAAGTTCTCAACCGACTGTTCTTTATCCAGTTCTAACTGAACCCAACTCTCACCATTTGCTGCCCAGCGGGTTTTTACGTCGCCATCGGCAATGTTGGCGGGTTTGTGGCCCTTGTCTGAATCATAAGCGGAAGCTGTCACCGCCGTTACTTGTACCGCGTAAGCGGAAAGAGAGAATAAGCCGCACAGGAGCGTCGTAGCCAGAGTGTATTTTTTCATATTATTCCTCGTAGATAACGGATAAACCATGCATGCCTGCAAACCAGAAACATGAAATGGAATGTAATTGTGATAAAAAAGAAACGAGGTTTTATTTATGACGATCACGTTGCGGGGATTTTTCTGGCAGGAAAAAAAGCAGAGCGGGACGGGGCGCACATTATGGCACCCGCTGCCTTCCTGAAACTCGAATTATTTGGAGTATAGATAAAGGTGTTAGCCGAGCGGCAGCGCCATGAGAATGGCATCTTCCCGGCCTTGTGCCGTGGGGTAGTAATCCCGGCGCACGGAGACTTCGTTAAATCCCAGACTTTCATACAGCGCGATGGCGCGTGTGTTTGACTCGCGGACTTCCAGCCACAGCGTCAGAATTCCGCGTCGCTCCATTTCGTCGATCAGGTGTTCCAATAGCTGGCGACCCAATCCCTGACGCTGGTGATCGGGATGCACCGCGATGTTGAATAACGTCGCTTCATCCAGCACGACCTGCGTGATGGCGTACGCAGCAAGCTGCCCGTCATGTTCCAATTTCAGGTTGAAATAACGTTCACCCTGATTGCTGATAAACGTCTTTTCCGACCAGGGAAAAGCGTGGCTGACTTGTTCAATTTTAAAGGCTTGTGCCAGGTCAGCTGGCGTCAGAGAAGATATCGTGTTCATGTTCACAGATCTGTTGCCACAGCGCCCGTTTGGCGTCGGCATTTTGATAAAGTTCGGAAAGCAGAGGGCTGGAAAGCTGAACGCCCTGTAGCGCAATGGGTTCCGCGATGCCCAACCGCCAGCTATGGCAGCGTGCATCGGCGGGCAGCATCTCAATCTGCTGTGGCGTCAGGCGATAGGCTTGCGCAGGCGTGAGCGCCAGACTGCGCAGAACGTCGGTCAACAGCGGTTCATCATCGGCCAGCGGCTCGGCGGAGACGATTACCAGACGCACCTGTTCGGGCAGACTGACGGCGATTTCGCCTTGCAGCACTGTCGGGCGACGCAGCGTCCACTGCGTAATCCCCAGTTGCTGTAGCAGCCTGTCACGTCTTGATTCCATGCGTTATCCTGTCTGGCGTGCGAGAAAATAATTCGTGCCTATGCTAACAAACCCCGTCAGGCTGCGCCAACGTCGATGCGGTTATTTCCTCTCCGCTCTGCAACTTCGGGGACGAAGCGTATATAATCCCCCGCTCAATGATTAAGGAGCCGTAGCCCGATGTCCGCATTAACCCCCGCCAGTGAAGTCATACTGCGCCATAGTGACGAATTTCTTTCACGCCGAGTTCTGTTTGCCGGTGATTTGCAGGATACCCTGCCCGCGCAATTTGAGGCGGCGTCGGTGCGTGTCCATTGCAACCAATATCACCACTGGCAACAGATGGCAAAGCCACTTGGGGATAACGCTCAATATGGTCTGGTCGCGGATGCGGCGCTGGTGGCAGATAGCGACACGCTGATTTATTACTGGCCGAAGAGCAAACAGGAAGCAGAATTCCAACTGCGTAACTTGCTGTCCCTGATGCCGGTCGGTGCGGAAATCTTCGTTGTTGGGGAAAACCGCAGCGGCGTACGTAGTGCTGAACCCGTGCTGTCTGACTTCGTTGAGCTGGCAAAAATCGACAGTGCACGTCGCTGTGGGCTTTACCACGGTCGGATTGACAAGCAGGCCAGCTTCACGCTGGATGATTGGTGGGACGAGTATGTGACGGACGACGTGACCGTCAAAACGCTTCCGGGCGTCTTCAGTCGCGATGACCTGGATCCGGGTAGCCGACTGCTGCTGTCTACGTTTGAGCCGCACATGAAAGGCAAAGTGCTGGATATCGCTTGTGGTGCAGGCGTGCTTGCATCGGTACTGGCGAAACAGTCACCGAAAATCCGCCTGACGTTGAGCGATGTCAGCGCAGCCGCCGTTGAATCCAGCAAGGCAACGCTGGCGGCGAATGCGTTAGAAGGCAGTGTGATTGCGAGTAACGTCTACTCAGACATCGACGGTCGCTTCGATATGATCGTGTCTAATCCGCCATTCCATGACGGCTTGCAGACTAGCCTGCAAGCCGCTGAAATGCTGATTCGTGGTGCGGTGACCCATTTATCGATTGGCGGACAGCTGCGCATCGTCGCTAACGCCTTCCTGCCTTATCCAGCGCTGTTAGATGCCGCCTTTGGTAGCCATGAAGTGCTGGCGCAGACCGGGCGCTTCAAGGTATACCAGGCCATCGTGGGCCGCCCGCCGCGCAAAGGCACTAAAGGCCGTCGTCGGTAATTACTGATACTTCCTTTTACTGATTCAGTGCTGCCATACTCTCCTTGCCGTAGCGTTCACCTGCTGCGGCATCGGGCGGGAAGATGGCATCAATGGCGGCCAGTTCCTCTTTCGTCAGCGTGACATCCAGCGCTGCGACGTTCTCTTCCAGATAGCGGCGGCGTTTAGTGCCAGGAATCGGCACGATATGTTCACCCTGTGCCAATACCCACGCCAGCGCCAGCTGTGATGGCGTAACCTGCTTTTCCTGCGCCAGTTGGTTGATTTTCTCTACCAACTGCAGATTTTTACCGAAATTTTCCCCCGAGAAGCGTGGATTGGTACGACGGAAATCGTCGGCGGCCAGGTCGTCTGGGCTGCGAATCGCGCCGGTCAGGAAACCACGCCCCAATGGGCTGTAAGGCACAAATCCGATACCCAAACGCTCACAAGTGGGCAGAATCTCGGCTTCCATATCGCGGGTCCACAGTGAGTATTCGCTCTGTAACGCCGTAATAGGGTGCACGCGATGCGCACGTTCCAGCGTGGTGACGGAGGCTTCACTCAGGCCGATGTAACGAATCTTGCCTTCCTGAACCAGCTCGGCCAGCGTGCCGACCGTCTCTTCAATGGGAACGGTTGGATCGATGCGGTGCTGATAGTAAAGATCGATAACGTCCGTACCGAGTCGCGTCAGGCTGCCTTCCACCGCGCGGCGGATGTAGTCCGGTTTACCGCAGACGCCGCGTGCATTGGGGTTTGCCGGATCGCGGATGATGCCGAACTTGGTCGCCAGGAAGACCTGCTCACGCTTGCCTTTTATCGCTTTGCCGAGCAGTTGCTCGTTGGTGTGGGGGCCATACATGTCGGCGGTATCCAGCAGCGTGACGCCCAGTTCCAGTGCGCGATGCAACGTGGCAATGGATTCTTTTTCATCCTGCGCCGTGGAATAGAAATCACTCATTCCCATGCAGCCCAGCCCAATAGCCGACACCTGCGGGCCGTTCGCGCCTAATTTGCGTTGTTGCATTGTCATCTTCCTCATCTCGTTGGCAGTGCAAGCAGTCTGGTTGTTTATCCAACAAAGATAAATACTGCTTTTTATGCAACACTATTCAGAAATAACTAACAATGGTGGCAGCGATGGATCACATTCAGGCGATGCGGGTTTTTGTGCGTATTGTCGAACTGGGCAGCTTCAGCCGCGCAGCGGAGCGACTGACGCTGCCACGCGCGACGGTGAGCAACACCATCAAACAGCTTGAAGCTCGGCTGGGAGTTCGTTTGCTGCAACGCACGACCCGTCAGGTGCAGATCACCGATGAAGGGCGCGTTTATTATGAACGCTGTCTGCAATTGCTCGCGGAAATTGAAGAGATCGACACGCTGTTCACGCAGCAAAAGCAGCAGCCGGTGGGTAAAGTGCGGGTAGATATGCCGCATTCGCTGGCGCGGGAAATCGTCGTTCCGGCGCTGGGCGAATTCTACGCGCGCTATCCGCAGGTGACGCTGATGCTGAGCGCCAACGATGCGGCGATTAATGTGCTGCGTGAAGGTGTCGACTGTGTGCTGCGCGCCTGGCAGACGGACGACGAAACGCTGGCAACCCGCCATTTGCCGTCAATGCCGCAGATGACCTGTGCGTCGGCCGACTATCTGGCGCGATACGGCGTGCCGCGTTCGCTTGATGAGCTGTCGGGGCATCAGATGGTTGGCTATTTCTCTCTGCGTACCGAACACCGTTATCCGCTGGAATTCATGTCGGGTGATGAGTGCATTACGCGTATGTTGCCCGGTGCGTTGCAGGTTAACGGCACCGATGCTTACATCGCCAGCGCGCGTGCCGGGCTGGGGATTATTCAGGCACCGCGTCGTGGCCTGCGTCCGTTTCTGGAAAGTGGGGAACTGGTGGAGATCCTGCCGGAAATGCCGCCGCCTGCGATGCCACTTTACGTGATGTATGCGCCCGGTCGTTTTCTCGCGCCACGGATTCGGGTGTTTATAGAATGGCTCGATGAGCTCTTTACGCGCAACGCTGCAGCGAGATGACGATTTTTGCAGCAAACCCCGCATTCCAGAGGAAATAATCATTGACGTGAACGCGAAAACCTCTAGAATTCGCCCCCGTAGTGATATTGCGTAAAGCAGTGTTGCGAAGGTGGCGGAATTGGTAGACGCGCTAGCTTCAGGTGTTAGTGTTCTTACGGACGTGAGGGTTCAAGTCCCTCTCTTCGCACCAACATCATTACAACGGTTCTGGTTTGTCGAACCGAAGCAGTAAATCAGTGTTGCATGACACAGTTATTACATGACAAAGTTGCGAAGGTGGCGGAATTGGTAGACGCGCTAGCTTCAGGTGTTAGTGTTCTTACGGACGTGAGGGTTCAAGTCCCTCTCTTCGCACCATGTCGTAATAGATTTACCGTATAAGACAAACAACGTTCTCAGTGCGAAGGTGGCGGAATTGGTAGACGCGCTAGCTTCAGGTGTTAGTGTCCTTACGGACGTGAGGGTTCAAGTCCCTCTCTTCGCACCACAGACTTGCTCTGTACTCCCCTGATTTTCCCCCTATTTATTCTCTTTTATCCCGTTTCTGGCTTTTCTATACCTGTTCGTTGTTCGAAATTCTGATTCTTTGCATTTTGCCACGTCTACTTATCCATTTACTGATCAACGTACATTTACAGCGTCGTCAGGTTAAACGTGACGGACAACGCCGCCAAACCGCCAGCCAGTGCAATGCAGGATGGCAGCAGTAAATAGTGGCGTAAGCGTTGATGGAACAGCATGACAAGCGTCGCCAGCAGGGCGATGGCGATAATCACTTTCAGATGTGTCAGGTTCAGGTTGAGCAGTGCCAATAGCGGCATGATGGCACAAGGCAGCAGCACGCCCCACGCACTAGACAGATGCTTCCCCATACACCAACTCACACCCCATAGCCCGCAGGCTGTGATCATTGCTGTCAGCATTTTTCCACCCGTCAAAAATGATAATGATAACTAATATCATATAAGAATTTATATCAATTACTAGCTTTTTGACGAGCAGATGGTTGGAATTTTCTACCTAGGCGCGTTAATCGGGATGTTGAGTGCTTAAATGCTGGCGTATCAGGTGGATCATATTCACGATAGTGGGCGATCGTTCATGTTTGCGCCAGATAGCCGCAATTTGTGTATGGATTTCGGGCATGCCGATATCATGATAGGTCACATTATCCGCCTTAATACAGGCGAGAGATTCCGGCACAAGCGTGATGCCGAAGCCTGCGGCGACCATCCCGATGGTGGCCATTAACTGCGGAGCAAATGGGCTGGGTCTAGGGCCATAGCCTGACAGATAGCAGGTGCGGATAATCATATCGTGCAGCCCCGGACACACCTCGCGCGGGAAAATAATCAGTGGTTCCTGACGCAGTTCGCTGAGTGAAATCTGTGCTTTATGGCTAAGCGCGTGTCCAGCGGGTAACACCAGCTTCATCGGCTCTTCGGCCAAAATTTCCCCATTAATATCATCACTGAGATCGCAGGGTAGGCGCAGAAATGCGATGTCGATATTGCGTTCTTGCAGCGCCGTGATGAGCGCAGCTGGATTTTCCTCCTTTGGCAGCGGCTGAACGTGTGGATGCTGCTGACAGTAACGATGCAGCAGCGCAAGCACGGTCGGATGGAACATGGCCGACGGCGAAAACCCCACGTTCAGGCTACCTTTCTCACCTCGCGCAATGCTTCTTGTCCGCGCGATTGCCGAATCGGTAAGCTGCAAAATCTGACGTGCATCTTCATACAGCGCCTGTCCCGCTTCCGTCATTTCTACGCCGCGCGTCAGGCGCTTGAACAGCGGTGTACCGATCTCCTGCTCGAATTTCTTGATCTGCTGGCTGAGAGGCGGCTGTGACATCCCCAGATTTTCCGCTGCACGCGTGAAATGCCGCGCTTGGGCAACGGCGACAAAATAGCGCAGATAACGTAGCTCCATTTACGTAACTCCATATGTTTCCGATCTTGAAATGACCTGAATGGCATATTGGAATTTTGTCCTCTTCCGCGTCAATCTTTATCTAAAGATTAGTAATGTTTAAGTAATAGGTGCGGTGAGAAGGAAGGTATGAAAACGAATGTCGGTGATCAATCCTGTGAAGAAGCCTTTGCTAGCTACGTCTATGACTTTCGGCGACAGCATGCAGATAGCGTTATTTATCAAACCTCATTAATGAGTGGACTAATAAATGGCGTATACGAAGGTAGCCGAACGATGGCTGAATTACTGAAGCATGGCGACTTTGGATTAGGAACATTTAATAGTTTGGATGGGGAACTGGTTGCCTTAAATAGCCAGATTTTCCAGCTGTTATCCGATGGCAGCGCACGGGCGGCAAAGCCGGAGCAGAAAACGCCGTTTGCGGTGATGACGTTCTTTCGCCCGACAGAAACGATCCGTTTTGATCGCTGGACCTCGCGTGCAGACGTACATCGCCAGATCGATGAGATCGTGGGAACGGACAATCTGTTCTGTGCTTTGCGGATTGATGGGGATTTTCGCTGCGTTGAAACGCGTACCGTCCCCCGACAGTGCCGACCTTATAAACCGATGCAGGAAGCGATTGAAGGGCAACCAACATTTCATTTTGAACACCGTAGCGGCAGCGTTATTGGTTTTCGTAGTCCAGCTTACACTCAGGGAATTAATGTCGCGGGTTACCACGAACATTTCATTACTGACGATCGCCAGGGCGGCGGCCATATTCTGAATTATGACGTCGACCACGGCACGCTGACGTTTGGTGTGATTGCCAAACTGATCGTCGATCTGCCTCAGGATCGGGAATTTCTCAATGCCGATCTGTCCTCAGAAAACCTCAACAGCGTCATCAAGTCAGTAGAGAGTTAGTCATTTCATCGGAGTCATGTCATGGAAAAGTCCACCGAAAAGCAAAGCTGGAGTAGCGGAGCCGAGCTGATTGTAAAGCACCTGGAAGCGCAGGGCGTGAAGCATATTTTTGGTATTCCCGGCGCAAAAATCGATCGCGTGTTTGATGAGCTGGAAGACTCAACGATCCAAACGATCCCCGTACGGCATGAGGCGAACGGCGCGTTTATGGCGGCGGCGATAGGGCGTCTCACGGGGAAAGCGGGGGTGACGCTGGTGACGTCTGGCCCCGGTTGTTCAAATTTAGTGACTGGGCTGGCAACGGCGACCGCAGAGGGAGATGCCGTTGTGGCGTTGGGCGGAGCGGTTAAGCGGGCAGATAAACTTAAGCTGACGCACCAGAGTCTGGACACCGTCAGCCTGTTTCAGCCAGTCAGTAAATTCAGTGCGGAAATCACGGCATCCAGTGCGATTTCTGAAGTGCTGGCGAATGCGTTCCGAGCAGCGGAGAGCGGGCGTCCGGGGGCGGCGTTTGTCAGCCTGCCGCAGGATATCGTCAATGAACCGGTCATTAGCCCGGTGCTGGCGTGTCCGAACTTGCCATTGCTAAACGGCGCGCCGCATAGCGACATTGCCGAAGCGGCCAAACGGCTGCGGCAGGCTAAAAATCCGGTGCTGTTGCTCGGATTAATGGCCAGCCAGCAGGAAAATGCGCAGGCGCTGCGTCGTTTCCTTCACCATAGCAAACTCCCCGTGACCAGCACGTATCAGGCTGCTGGCGTGATCGATCAGCAGCAGTTCGATCACTTTGCCGGACGTGTCGGATTATTCAACAATCAGGCTGGCGATAAGCTACTGCAACAGGCGGACGTGATCGTGACCGTAGGTTACAGCCCGATTGAGTACGATCCGGTTTTGTGGAATAGCGGTAAGGCGACGCTGATCCACATCGATGTGCTGCGGGCGGAGATCGACAGTGCTTATCGTCCCGATATTGAGTTGCTGGGGAATATCGCGATGACGGTGGACACGCTGAATACCTGCATCAGCGAACCGTTTATCTTGTCTGCTGATACACGGTTCGTATTGCAGGATCGTCAGCGCCAGCGTCACGATCTCAGTACGCGCGCGATCGACATGGCGGGGTTTGCGATCCACCCTCTGCGTCTGGTGCGGGCGATGCAGGATATCGTGAATGAGGATGTCACGCTGTGTGTAGATATGGGGAGTTTCCATATCTGGCTAGCGCGTTACCTGTATAGCTTCCGGGCGCGACAGATTCTGATGACCAACGGCCAGCAGACGATGGGTGTGGCGCTACCGTGGGCGATCGCCGCATCGCTGGTGCAGCCCGGCAAAAAAGTGGTGTCCGTCTCCGGCGACGGCGGGTTTATGCAGTCCAGTATGGAGCTGGAAACGGCAGTGCGCCTGAAAAGCAATCTTCTGCATATCATCTGGGTGGATAACGGCTACAACATGGTGGAAATCCAGCAGTTGCACAAATACCACCGTCCGGCGGGCGTGTCGTTTGGGCCGATTGACTTCAAAGCGTATGCGGAAGCATTCGGTGCTAAAGGGTTTGCGGTGGAATCCGCGGATGAACTGGTCAGCAAACTCCGTCAGGCGATGGACGTTGACGGCCCTGCCGTGATTGCGATCCCCGTTGATTATTCCGATAACCACTGGCTGATGGAGAATCTAAATATTAGCGTGCTGATCTGATAGTGCAGGTAATCACCCGCCTGTGTGGTATCGGGCGGGAGTGTGTCGTGTTTCCCTAAATAATACTGTGTGTCTGCATGATTTTCTTTAGAATCATCTGCATCGCTACACGGTAACGGTAAGGGAAACGAGCATGCTAATGAAATCAGCCCGGCGCATTGTCAGACGTGGGCTCATTGTGATTGGGGTGATCGCGATGACGCTGCTGGCTATTCGCGTTTATGATACGCAAAGCGGGCCGCCGCTTGCACCCTGGCATACCTATGTGCCGGATGAACTGTCCGCTGATGAGTTGGATAAAAGCGATTGGACTGCGTATGTAAAGCAGGAAGCACTCATCTTCCAGCAAGTTAATCAGCACGTCACGCAGGAATTGGACGAAGATGAACAGCGTCCGGTCAACCGCTACTTTTCGGGTAGCCCGGTTTATCCTGGGAAATTTCAACATGATTGGAATCGTTCCTATGAACTGTCGCCGGAAGGGGAACTGAAAGGCGCGGTAGTGATGTTGCACGGCCTGACCGATTCCCCCTACAGCTTGCGACATGTTGCGGAGCGTTATCGCCAACGTGGTTTTTTCGTGGTCGGGATTCGTTTACCTGCCCACGGGACGGTGCCGGGGGCGCTGACCGATGTGGAATGGGAAGATTGGCTAGCGGCTACGAGGCTTGCTGTGCGTGAAGCGACGTCACACCTGACGATGCAACAGGGCCAAAGGCTGCCGCTACATATTGTCGGCTTTTCCAACGGCGGTGCGCTGGCGCTGAAGTACGCACTGGATGCGTTAGATAATCCCGCGCTGGTGCGCCCTGACCAGCTCATCCTCATTTCCCCGATGATCGGTATTACCAGCTATGCGCGCTTTGCGGGACTGGCTGGGTTACCCGCGATCTTTCCCGCCTTTGCCAAATCTGCTTGGCTGGGTATTTTGCCGGAATTTAATCCCTTCAAATACAATTCATTTCCGGTAAATGGTGCTCGCCAATCCTGGCTGTTGACGCATGAACTTCAGAGTCAGCTAAGCCGTAAAGCGCAGGCGAGCACGTTGGTCAATATGCCGCCGGTGCTGACGTTCCAGTCGGTGATGGATTTCACCGTTAGTACGCGTGCCGTTATTACGGCGTTCTATAATTTGTTGCCTGCTAACGGCAGTCAGCTTGTACTCTTTGATGTAAACCGTACCGTTAATTTTGGCCCGCTTCTGCGTGAGTCAACGAATGGTGCTGTCAGCCAACTGCTACCTGCCGCTCCACGCCATTACGATACAACGGTGATATCCAATGCTGTCCCGCATAGTTCGCGTGCCGTAGCGTTTGACGTCGCCGCGGGGACGACGCAAGAACAGACGCGCGAGCTGGGAATGGATTATCCATCTGACGTGTATTCACTATCGCATGTCGCGCTGCCGTTCCCGGATTCAGATTCGCTGTATGGCCGTTTCTCACAGAACCCTACCGAGTTTGGCTTGCCGCTGGGGAAAATTACCCCAAGAGGAGAACGTGCTGCGCTGGTGGTCGATCTGGATACGCTGCTGCGACTGTCATCGAATCCGTTTTATCCCTACTTGATCCAACGTATTGAAGAGAAAATTCCACGATAGTGAACGGCCACCCGCGGGATATCGCGGGTGGCGTTGAGATATTCTCAATAAATAGATCGATACAGTGCTTTAATCTCATCGATATTCGTATCGCGCGGGTTGCCGCCCGTACAAACGTCATCAAAGGCGGCCTGTGCCAGTGCGGGAATATCCTCTTCTCTTACTCCCACATCACGCAGCCTCGGTGGAATATCTACATCGTGGGAAAGCTGCCTCACGGCGTTAATTGCGGCTTCCCGTGCTTGAGCAATCGGCATCTCTGCCGCGCCTTTTACCCCCATTGCCACGGCGATGTCTCGGAATTTTTCACCAGTATAATCCGCGTTGTAGGCCATGATATGCGGCAGCAGGATGGCATTGGCTACGCCGTGCGGGGTGTTGTAAAACGCGCCAAGCGGGTGCGCCATACCGTGTACCAGCCCAAGCCCGACGTTCGAGAATCCCATGCCAGCGATGTATTGCCCCAGCGCCATCTCTTCCACGCCTTTTGGTTTCCCAGCGACGGAATCGCGCAGTGAACGGCTGATAATCTCAATGGCCTTCAGATGCAGCGTATCGGTCAGTTCCCAGGCGGCTTTGGTGGTGAAGCCTTCAATGGCGTGCGTCAGGGCGTCAATCCCCGTAGCGGCTTTCAGCGAGGCAGGCATGCTCATCATCATGTCGGGATCGACGATAGCGACAATCGGAATATCATGCGGATCGACGCACACGAATTTGCGGCGTTTTTCTTCATCCGTGATGACGTAGTTGATAGTGACTTCTGCGGCCGTGCCGGAGGTGGTCGGGATCGCGATTATCGGGACGGCAGGGCGACGGGTGGCCGCAACGCCTTCCAGACTGCGGACATCGGCGAATTCAGGGTTATTGATAATAATCCCGATAGCCTTGCAGGTATCCTGCGGTGAGCCTCCGCCAACCGCGATCAGGTAATCGGCCTGCGATGCCTTGAAGCGTTCGACGCCCTTTTCCACCACGGCGATGGTTGGGTTGGGAATCACTTCATCGTAGATATCGTAGGGTAAGCCTGCTGCATTCAGCTTCGCCGTGACGTTGGTCGCGACGCCAAATTTTACCAAGTCCTTGTCCGTCACCAGCAGCGCTTTTTTGAACCCCCGCCGCTTCACTTCATCGACGATGTGGGCAATTGCGCCCGCGCCAAAGTAGGACGTTTCGTTAAGGATCATTCTGTTAGCCATCATCTATCTCCTAATCACGTTTGATTTTGATAAAGCGAAAAATACATGCCGCGCAATTCCTTGCTATTAGTGTGGGATAAATCGGTTATCAGCGCCTTCCGTCAGGTGCCATGTCATCTTGTTCGCTGGCACTGAGGTAAAGACGCCTGAGAAGCGGTTCACAGAATGCAGCGTAAGGGAGGGAGTCAGTCTGGGGGGCGTTGTTGGTTTTTGATTGAAAAAATCTAATTTAGGTTTGTTTTTATCATTATATTATCTAATCCGAATGGCGTTTTCAGTTGCGTGTCAATGCCTGCATTAGCCAGTTTTAATGTCATTAATTTGTGGTTTTCTCTGATTTAAATAATTTACGTGCTTGTTTTTGTCATTTATTAAGAATATTACGCTGCTTTGTTTTTTGTGGGCGGCTCGACTTTCTTTGTCTTCTATATAATTTATCTTATGACTAAGAGAGTGGTTTAACCTGCGCGTCGGTGGTAAGTTCAGTCATAAGATATCGTTTGCGCAGTGTGTTTTATCGCCTGAACGCCATGCGCTGAAGAGGGATGAAGAATGGCAAAGCAGACCCCGTTGCACCAACAACATCTGGCCGATGGCGCCAAAATGGTGGATTTTCACGGCTGGATGATGCCGCTGCATTACGGTTCCCAGTTGGATGAGCACCACATTGTGCGTCGGGAAGCCGGCATTTTTGATGTCTCCCACATGACCATCGTCGATTTGCACGGCGCGAGAACGCGTGAATTCCTGCGCTATCTGCTGGCGAATGATGTCGCCAAACTCACACAGCCAGGCAAAGCGCTTTATAGCGGCATGCTGAATGCCTCCGGCGGCGTCATCGACGATCTGATCGTTTATTTTCTCACGGAAGACAATTTCCGACTGGTCGTGAACTCCGCGACCCGTGAAAAAGATCTCGCCTGGATCGAGCAGCATGCTGCACCGTTCGGGGTTGAAATCCGTGAGCGCGACGATCTGGCGCTGGTCGCGGTGCAAGGCCCGCAGGCGCAGGAAAAAGTGCAAGAAATCCTGAAGGCAAAAGGCCTGAGTGATGCAGACGTGGCTGCTGTCGCCAGCATGAAGCCGTTTTTTGGCAAGCAGGCGGGCGACTTCTTCGTTGCCACGACGGGTTATACAGGCGAAGCCGGTTATGAAATTGCGCTGCCGAATGAGCAGGTGGTCGATTTCTGGCAACAACTGCTGACTGTTGGCGTGAAGCCATGCGGACTGGGCGCACGTGATACGCTGCGGCTGGAAGCGGGGATGAACCTGTACGGTCAGGATATGGATGAAGGCATTTCGCCGCTGGCGGCCAATATGGGCTGGACAATCGCCTGGCAGCCGGAGGATCGCGAGTTTATCGGACGTGAAGCATTAACGCATCAGCGCGAAAAAGGGACCGATCAACTGGTTGGTTTAGTGCTGACGGAAAAAGGCGTATTGCGCAATGATTTACCTGTGCGCTTTACTGATAGTGATGGCGCGATGCGAGAAGGGGTCATCACCAGCGGATCGTTCTCGCCGACGCTTGGCGTGAGCATAGCGCTGGCGCGTGTTCCGGTGGGGATTGGTGAACAGGCGATTGTGCAGATTCGTCACCGTGAACTGCCTGTCCATGTGACCAAACCCGGCTTTGTCCGCGCCGGAAAAGCCATCGTTCAGTATTAATAGCCGCTTGCCTGTAAAGATAAGCGCACGGGATTAACGACTTTAGGAAAGGGGATGCAATGAGCAATGTACCAGTAGAATTAAAATACACCACGTCGCACGAATGGGTACTGCACGAGGGCAATGGTGTCTACAGCGTGGGCATTACCGAACACGCGCAGGAGCTTCTGGGTGATATGGTCTTTGTCGATTTACCAGAAGTTGGCACGGTCGTCGCCGCAGGCGATGACTGTGCGGTGGTAGAGTCGGTAAAAGCGGCGTCGGATATTTATGCGCCCATCAGCGGTGAGATCCTAGAAGTTAACGAAGATCTGGAAGGCTCCCCAGAGCTGGTCAACAGCGCGCCTTATACCGATGGTTGGCTGTTCCGCATCAGAATTTCTGATGAGTCTGATTTGGACGAATTGCTTGATGCCGAAGGCTATCAGGCGTCGCTAGAAGAAGACGAGTAGTTATCGCGCCCCCGGTTTTGCTGAACCGGGGGCGTTTTGTTTTATTCGCCCGCGTCATCTTTCAGCGCGGCAGCGATCACGATTAATGCAGGAAATTACTGTAATGACCCAGACACTCAGTCAACTCGAACATGACGGCGCGTTTATCGAGCGCCATATCGGTCCTTCCGTCAGCCAACAGCAGCACATGCTGTCGGTGGTCGGCGCGACGTCGCTGGATGCGCTGATCCGCCAGATTGTCCCGGTGGACATTCAATTGCCTAGCCCGCCAGCGGTGGGAGAGGCGGTGACGGAACATGAAGCGTTAGCTGAGCTGAAGGCCATTGCAGGACGCAATCAACGTTATAAAAGCTACATCGGTATGGGCTACAGCGCGGTGCTGATGCCGCCAGTGATTTTACGCAACGTGCTGGAAAACCCAGGCTGGTACACCGCCTATACGCCGTATCAGCCGGAAGTTTCTCAGGGGCGTCTTGAGGCACTGCTGAATTTCCAGCAGGTTACACAGGATTTAACCGGGCTAGATTTGGCCTCTGCTTCGCTGCTGGATGAAGCGACCGCGGCGGCGGAAGCGATGGCGATGGCGAAGCGCATCAGCAAACTCAAACAGGCCGAACGTTTCTTCGTCGCCGACGACGTGCATCCGCAAACGCTGGACGTGGTGCGTACCCGTGCAGAAACTTTCGGTTTTGAGATTGTCATTGGTAAGGCGGAAGAAGCGTTGAAAGACGATGCGGTGTTCGGCGTACTGCTGCAACAGGCAGGGACGACGGGCGAACTGCACGATTACAGCGACCTGATGGCCGCACTGAAAGCACGCAAGGTCGTCAGCTGCGTGGCGTCCGACATTATGGCGCTGGTGCTGTTGACCGCACCGGGCAAGCAGGGCGCGGATATCGTCTTCGGCTCCGCACAGCGCTTTGGCGTGCCGATGGGCTACGGTGGGCCACACGCGGCGTTCTTCGCCTGCCGTGATGAACATAAACGTGCTATGCCGGGACGTATTATCGGCGTGTCGCGCGATGCGGCAGGCAATACCGCGCTGCGCATGGCGATGCAGACGCGTGAACAACACATTCGCCGCGAGAAGGCGAACTCCAATATTTGTACCTCGCAGGTGTTGCTGGCCAACATTGCGGGGATGTATGCGGTATTCCACGGGCCGGAAGGGCTTAAACGTATCGCAGGACGTATCCATCGTCTGACCGATATTCTGGCGGCGGGATTAACGCAGGGCGGGCTGCTGCTGCGTCATCGCAGCTGGTTCGACACGCTGACTATCGAAGTCGCGGACAAAGACGCGGTGCTGAGTCGGGCATTAAGTTTTGGCATCAACTTGCGCAGCGATTTGGCGAGTGCGGTAGGCATCACGTTGGATGAAGCGACCACGCGTGAAGACGTGCTGGCGCTGTTTGCCGTGCTGTTAGGCGACGATCACGGGTTGGATATTGACGCGCTTGATGCGGCTATCGGTCAGAAGGTGGCAACGATCCCTGCTGGGCTGGTGCGCCACGACGCGATCCTGTCGCATCCGGTGTTCAACCGCTATCACAGCGAAACCGAGATGATGCGCTACCTGCACCGTCTGGCGCGTAAGGATCTGGCGCTGAATCAGGCGATGATCCCGCTTGGTTCCTGCACCATGAAGCTCAACGCGGCGGCGGAAATGCTGCCGATTACCTGGCCGGAATTTGCCGAGCTGCATCCATTCTGCCCGACGGAACAGGCGCTGGGCTATCGTCAGATGATCGAACAGCTATCGGGCTGGCTGGTGCAATTGACGGGCTATGACGCGATTTGCATGCAGCCCAACTCAGGCGCGCAGGGTGAATACGCGGGGCTGTTGGCGATCCGTCGCTATCATGAAAGCCGCAATGAAGCTGGCCGCAATCTCTGCCTGATTCCTAGCTCCGCCCACGGTACTAACCCAGCATCGGCGCAGATGGCGGGGATGGACGTGGTAGTGGTCGCCTGTGACAAGCAGGGCAATATCGATCTGCACGATCTGCGTGAGAAAGCGCAGGCGGCGGGCGAACAGCTTTCCTGCATCATGGTGACCTATCCATCCACTCACGGCGTCTATGAAGAGACGATCCGCGAAGTGTGCCAGATCGTGCATCAATATGGCGGTCAGGTGTATCTGGACGGTGCGAACATGAATGCGCAGGTTGGCATCACGACGCCGGGCTACATTGGCGCAGACGTCTCGCACCTGAACCTGCATAAAACTTTCTGTATTCCGCACGGCGGTGGCGGGCCAGGCATGGGGCCGATTGGCGTGAAAGCGCATCTGGCACCGTTTGTACCGGGTCATCAGGTGGTCAAAATCGAGGGTGTGCTGACGGAACAAGGCGCGGTCTCTGCAGCACCGTTCGGCAGTGCGTCTATTTTGCCGATTAGCTGGATGTACATCCGCATGATGGGCGCGGAAGGGCTGAAACAGGCTAGCCAGATGGCGATCCTGAACGCCAACTACATCGCGACGCGCTTGCAGCAGGCGTATCCGGTGCTCTACACCGGCCGTGACGGTCGCGTGGCGCACGAGTGCATTCTGGATATTCGTCCGCTCAAAGAGAGCACGGGTATCAGCGAGATGGATATCGCCAAGCGCCTGATCGACTACGGTTTCCATGCGCCGACCATGTCATTCCCGGTAGCGGGCACGCTGATGGTGGAACCAACGGAATCGGAAAGTCAGGTAGAGATCGATCGCTTTGTTGACGCGATGCTGGCGATCCGTGCCGAAATCAACCGCGTTGCGCAGGGTGAATGGCCGCTGGATGACAATCCGCTGGTCAATGCACCACACACGCAGGCGGAGCTGGTGGCTGACTGGGCGCACCCGTACAGCCGCGAGCTGGCGGTCTTCCCGGCAGGCAGCGAACACAAATACTGGCCGAGCGTGAAGCGTCTGGACGATGTGTACGGTGACCGTAACCTGTTCTGCTCGTGTGTGCCGATGAGCGATTATGCGTAATTAACCGCGATCGTTGAGATGGTTACTGCCAGTGATGTGATAGGCGGACACTGAGTTATCGAATTAACGATAGTTTTCAGATACCGCCTTGTATCACCTAATCAGTTAGGCATAAGCAGTGGGTAGGGATAGCCCACAATGGAGATAAAATGAAAGTCAGACTTGCAGAACCTGATGAAGCAGAAGAATGTTGGGAGATCAGGAATCAGGCTATCCGCCATGGATGCAAGAGCAGCTATGAAGCGACAATTATTGCAGCATGGACACCAGAATCCATGCCGGAGGGATACAGGCGAGCTATTGCTACTAACCCGTTCTTTGTTGTTGTGGATTTAGATAACAGACCGGTTGCTACAGGTTTTCTCGATATTTCTTCTCGCAGTGTTGAGGCTATTTTTACCTTACCTGAGTATGTTGGGAGAGGGTTGGCTGGAATGATTCTTGACGCTATAAAGAATGAGGCACGCGAACGTGGTTATGAGCAATTAACATTATCCTCAACCCCTAATGCTCACTCTTTCTATCAAAAGCATGGTTTCCTGTTTCAGCAGGAAAGCTTATATCAATCCACTCTTACTGGGAGTGAGATGCGCTGTATAGATATGGTTTTCAAATTGTAGTATTGGCTGCTTTGCGGCTTGTATGGCGCTAGCTCATTGTTGTACTGAATTTAACCCCTCAACTTAGCCAGCGAATTATTTACTTTCGAAAACAAACTGTCATTAAACTGACGCCCCACTGACACGCTAGCGTTCTAGGGTAAGGCCTCTGTGTTTCACACTGAGCGACCTTTGAGTTATGCGTGCAAAATGCTTTCCCTATCTTGTGCTGTTGCCGACGCTGGTTTTTTTGCTTGCCTTCACCTATTTCCCCCTGTTGCGCTCGGTCATCGACAGCCTGTATGACACCCGGCTGAATGCCGATACGCCGCTGTTTGTCGGGATGGATAATTTTGTACGTCTGGTGCAGGACGCAGTGTTCTGGCAGGCGTTGCTGAACAATGTGCTGTATATCCTGATGACGGTGGTGCCCGGCGTGCTGTTGGCGCTGTTGCTGGCGGTGCTGCTGTGGGAAAACACGCGGGTTAACCGCTGGCTGCGTACTGCTTTCTTCTTTCCGATGATTATTCCGCTGGTGAGTGCTGCGACGCTGTGGCTGTTCATCTTTATGCCGGGGTTGGGGCTGCTGGATTACTATCTGGCGAAAGTATTCGGCCCGATGAACAACAACTATCTCGGCATGAGCGACAGTGCGTTGGTCGCAGTGAGCATCATCGGTATTTGGAAATTCGCCGGTTACTACATGCTGTTTTTTCTCGCCGGTCTGCAAGCCGTTTCAGCCTCTGCACGCGAGGCGGCGCTGATGGAAGGGGCTTCACGGCGTCAGGTGTTTTTCTACGTCACGCTGCCGCTGCTGCGGCCGACTATCGCCTTTGTGGTCACCATCGCTTTTATCTACGCCATTACCCAGATCGACCATGTTGCCGTGATGACGCGCGGCGGGCCGAATAATGCGACGACCGTGCTGCTCTATTACATCCAGGATCTGGCGAATGACACGCACGATCTGGGTAAAGCCTCTGCGGCCACCTTCCTGACGCTGGCGATACTGTTCGCCTTTTCCATTATGAATCTGAAAGTGCTGGAGAAAGGGGCGCACTATGAACGTTGAAAATCCGAGCGTTGATCACCCGAATGTTGAGAACCTAAGCGTTGACGTTCGGCATGTTGCAAACCGCAGCGTTGCCAATCGCCATCCGCTGCGCATTACGACGCGGTTCACACTGCCGCTGTTGCTGATTTGCGCTGCGTTACTGTGGGTCAGCCCGTTTATCTGGATGCTGTCTTCTTCCGTCAGCACCAGCAGCTTTGGCGTGGACATGGCCTCGCTATTACCGCGTCTCCCACTGACGCTCGATAACTTCCGCGATGCGTGGGACAGCGCTGACTGGTTACGGCTTTACACCAACACGCTGATCTTTGCGGTCGGCACGTTTCTGGTACAGCTGGTGACGATCACCACGGCGGGCTACATCTTTGCCTATCACGAATTTCGCGGCAAAACGCTGCTGTTCTACCTGCTGTTGATTCAAATGATGATCATGCCCGTCGTCATGATGGTGCCGAACATGATGACGCTCAAACAGCTCGGCCTGCTCAATACCCTGACCGGCGTGATGATGCCGTATTTCGCCTCGGCATTTGGCGTATTCCTGATGCGTCAGGCGTTTCTCAATATCGCCAAAGAGATCGAAGAAGCCGCGTTGATGGAAGGCTGTCGCTGGTGGCAGGTGGTGTTTCACGTCCTGATCCCGATGACCTGGCCGTCGATTTTGGCTTTTGCCACGGTCAGCATTACTTACCACTGGAACGAATATCTCTGGCCGCTGATGGTGCTCAATGACCCTGACAAACAGGTGCTGACCATCGGGCTGGTGTCGTTTGCTATGGGCGCGGAATCTGGCGGGCAGTGGGGATTGATCTGCGCGGGTACGCTGCTGGTGTGCCTGCCGTTGATGGTGGCTTTTGTGGTGTTCCAGAAGCAGTTCCTGAGCAGCTTCGGCTTCTCGGGCATTAAGTGAATCGCCAACGGGCGAAATAACGATAGAGGTGGTGGTTATGTTGCTGGCACAAATTTCCGATCTGCATTTTCGCAGTGAGGGGCGCAAGCTCTATGAATTTATTGATATTAACGGAGAAAACGCCAAGGTCATTAACCAGCTAAACGCGCTGAGCGAGCGGCCGGACGCGGTGGTGATTAGCGGCGACATCGTCAACTGCGGAAGCCCGCAGGAGTATCAGGTGGCACAGCGCGTGTTGCAGATGCTGGATTACCCGATGTATGTGATTCCGGGCAATCATGATGATAAGCAGCATTTCCTCAATGCAATGCGCCCGCTTTGCCCGCAGTTAGGCGATGATCCCGAGAACATCCGCTATGCGGTGGATGACTTCCCGATGCGCCTGCTGTTCATCGATACGAGTTTGGCTGGGCAGGCGAAAGGCTGGTTGACGCCGTCCACGCTGGGCTGGCTGGAGCAGCAGTTGCAGGAGCACTCAACGCGCGAAACGGCGATCTTCATGCACCATCCACCGCTCCCACTGGGATCGGCACACATGGATCGGATCGCCTGCGAAAACGGAAGTGAGCTGCTGACGCTGATCGAGCGTTTCCCGCAGCTTACGCGGATCTTCTGTGGACATACGCACCGCCTGATTATGACGCAGCATCGGCAGGCGATTATCGCCACCGTGCCGGGTACCGTCCATCAGGTGCCGTATTTCTACTATGACGATACGTCGTACTACAACCTGGAACCTGCCAGTGTGGTCATGCACCGCTATGTGCCAGTCACCGGGCTGGTGAGCTACAGCCAGTCGATCACCTCGTACCCTGGGCCTTACCTCTACGATCCGCGTATCAGCTGTCCGGTGGATGCGTAATGGCAGTGATTCAGTTACGTAATATCAGTAAACGCTTCGAGCACATGCAGGCACTGGCGTCGCTGTCGCTGGATATCGCTGACGGCGAGTTTCTGGTGCTGGTCGGGCCGTCTGGCTGCGGCAAAAGTACGCTGCTGCGTATGCTGGCCGGTCTGGAAGACGTGAGTGATGGGCAAATCCTGCTGGGTGACGACGACATTACGACGTGGAGCCCGAAGCAGCGTAATTTCTCGATGATCTTCCAGAACTACGCGTTGTTTCCGCACCTGACGGTCGAGCAGAACATCACTTTCGGGATGCGGATGCGCGGTGAGCCGAAAGCGGAATACCCACAGCGCGTGCAGCGCGTTGCCAGCCTGCTCCAGCTTGAGCCACTCCTGAAACGCAAGCCGGGGAAACTGTCCGGCGGTCAGCGCCAGCGCGTAGCAATGGCGCGGGCGATCGTGCGCGATCCGCGCTTGTTTTTGATGGATGAGCCGCTGTCGAATCTGGATGCCCGTCTGCGCAGCGACGTGCGGGACGGCATTATGGATCTGCATCGGCAGCTGAAAACGACCACCGTTTACGTCACGCACGATCAGATCGAGGCGATGACGATGGCGGACAGAATCGCCGTGCTGGATCGCGGCGTGCTGCAACAGGTTGGCACGCCGGAACAGCTGTATTCTCACCCCGCGAATGTCTTTGTCGCCGGATTTATCGGCACGCCTGCGATGAATATGGTGACGCTGCCTTGTGCTGATGGACTGGCATTTCTACAGGCATTGTCTGTGGCGCTGCCCGCCAGTGAAGAAACGCGTTCATTAACTAGTGTGCTGCTCGGGATCCGCCCTGAGCATATTACCGAACACGCCGCGTCAGACGGCGACTTGTCATTGTCGGGAACGGTGAAGCAACGGGAGCTGTTTGGCGCGGAGTATCTGATTCATGTGGATACGCCGTTGGGAAATATTCGTTACCGTCGGCCAAATCGCGATGGCGTGCCGGATGTCGGCGCCTCCATTGTGCTTCATTTTTCACCGCAGGATTGTCATTGGTTTTCCGGGCAAACCGCCCGTAATTTATCCCAGGAGAAAAGAAATGCGTAAGCCCCGTATGATGGCGCTGGCGATAGCCTTGCTGATGTCCGGCCCTGTGCTGGCGAAAGAGAGTATCGATTTCATGTTTCCCGCGCCGGTTGATGGCAAGCTGACGATGGAAATGACGCGCATCATCAAGGAGTACAACCAATCGCAGGATCAGGTTGAAGTGCGTGGGATCTTCACCGGCAATTACGACACGACGAAGGTGAAAGCGGAAGCCGCTGCTAAAGCGGGCGATCCTCCGGCGCTGGTAATTATGTCGGCAAACTTCACTGCCGATCTGGTCATCAAAGATGAAATTCTGCCGATGGATGAGCTGTTCAAATACGGCAACGAAAAGGCCACGCCATTCCTGACCAAAAATTTCTGGCCTGCACTGCATCAGAACGCGCAGGTGATGGGCGTAACTTATGCGATCCCGTTCCACAACTCGACGCCGATCCTTTATTACAACGAAGACATGCTGAAGAAAGCCGGTTTCAACGAACCGCCGAAAAACTGGGATGAAGTGATTACGGTTGCGAAGAAGCTGACTGACCCAGCAAAAGGGCAGTGGGGCATCATGATCCCGTCCACGAACGACGACTACGGCGGCTGGATGCTGTCTGCGCTGACGCGTGCCAACGGCGGGGCGTATTACAATGCCGACTATCCGGGCGAAGTGTATTACAACACCGCATCAACCAAAGGCGCGCTCCAGTTCTGGCGCGACTTAGTGTATCGCGACAAAGTGATGCCCGCTGGCGTGCTGAATTCCAAACAGATCAGCGCCGCGTTTTTCTCCGGCAAGCTGGGGATGACGATGCTGAGCACCGGCGCGCTGGGCTTTATGCGTGAAAACACCAAAGATTTCCAGCTCGGCGTGGCGATGATGCCGGAAAAAGAGCGTCGTGGCGTGACCATCGGCGGGGCAAGTCTGGTGAGCTTCAAAGGGATTTCTGAAGATCAGAAGAAAGCGGCCTGGCAGTTTATGAACTATCTGGTCAGCCCAGAAGTGAGCGGAAACTGGAGTCGTTTTACCGGCTACTTCGCCCCGCGCATGGCGGCCTACG
Organism: Pectobacterium sp. S5; assembly: GCF_051707265.1. Classification (NCBI taxonomy): domain Bacteria; kingdom Pseudomonadati; phylum Pseudomonadota; class Gammaproteobacteria; order Enterobacterales; family Pectobacteriaceae; genus Pectobacterium; species Pectobacterium sp. S5. The sequence goes on along the minus strand of NZ_JAULSZ010000001.1, from coordinate 1,626,328 downwards.
ATCTGCCGGAAATGAAGGACTATCTGGCGAAAGATCCGCGTGCGGCCATTGCGCTGTCACAGCTGCAATATGCCCATCCGTGGTACGCCACCTATGAAACGGTTGCAGTACGCAAAGCGATGGAAAATCAGCTGGCGGCGCTGCTAAACGATCCGGCGAAAAAGGTCGATGACGCTGCCGCTGCCGCACAAAAAGAGGCGGATGGCATCATGAAGCCTTATGTGGATAAAACGGCGTTGCGAGACGTGAAATAACACTATCCCCGCCCAGTTGACACTCATTCAACGGGGCGGGGTGAGCGTTGAAAAACGGTTCTGAGCGATTTAGATCGTTAACAAGCCTATTTGCAGAACGAAAACGGTGATAATGGGATAGAAGAGTAAAGCGTCCGCGCCAGGGATGGCGCGGCTCGAGCTTACAGGGAGGTACTTGCAGCGTCTTTACGATCTACCCATTATCACCGCTCGACTCACCTTTAATGCGCAGCCTGAGAGCTCATCCCCGCCGAGCTACGTGACGATGACAGCGTAAAAGCGGAGATCGCGGTAAAGGTAAGCGCGATGCCGCCCAGAATAAGGTAAGTCTGGTTGAAGCCGATGCGGTCGTACAGATTGCCTGCGACGGAGGAGAGGAATATCGCCATAAACTGCTTGGCGAACTGGAAGCCCACCAGATAAATCGTGGCCGACAGGCGCGAATCAAACGTATTGGCGATGTATTTGAAAATCCCGATAAGCAGCAGCGGTACTTCGAAGGCGTGCAGCATTTTCAGTATGATCACCTCCGTGATGGAGGTGGCACAGGCCGATCCCAAAATCCTGATCGACATAATCGTTCCCGCCACCAGAAGCGCATTTTTAGCGCCGATCCGGTTAATAAGCCACGGCGTACAGAACATCACCAGCGCATTTGCTGCTTCCCCTGCGGTGGTGACAAAACCAAAGATCTGGTTGCCCTGTTCCTGCGAGCTAAAGAATGATTTAAAGAAATTAGCGAATTGTTGATCGTAGACGTCATAAATACAGGCGACGCCGACCACGTACAGCACCAGTAGCCAGAACTGGCGATTGGCCAGCAATCCTAACGCCATCTTCACACTAAAAGGCGAGGCGTTGGCCCCGAGTGAATCCATGACGGCGGCGGTCGGGTTGCTTTCCGTCTTCGCCAGACACAGCAACACGATCAAGATAATCGCCGAACCGGATCCCATCCAGAACACAATATCGGGATTGATGTTAAACAGCATACCCGCCGTTGAGGCGCAAATACCCCAGCCAAAACAGCCAAACATGCGCGCCTTACCGTACTCAAAGTGGTGCTGTCGGCTGATGCGTTCGATGTAGGCTTCAATGGCTCCGGCTCCCGCGCTGAAAGAGAACCCGATATACAGGCCGCCGACTAAAGCACCTAGTATCACGTTGATTTTTAACAGCGGAGCGAAGACATACAGAAAGAAAGGGGCAAAAAAGAGCAACAGCACAGAGATCACCCATAGCAGGTGCTTCTTCATGCCCAGCTTATCGGACAGGATGCCGAGGAAAGGCTGAAACAGGATCGCGAACAACGACAGGAAGGAAAAAACGATGCCAGTATCGGTCTTGTTGAGCCCGATAACGTCCGCCAGCCAAATTGGCAAAAACGGAAAGCACGTTGCCATGATAAAGAAATAAAGAAAGAAGAACGCGCCGAAAATCCAGAAGTTACGGTTGTTTTTGTAGTAGCACGAGGTTGTAGGCATCTTACTTTCCCTCTAAAGGGTATACCCGTCATACTTCAAGTTGCAGGTGTGTTGGCTGCGCTTAAATACTCGGCCCGTCGTGGGCCTCGCCCTAAGGGCCGCTGCTAGCAGCGTTCAAATCTGCTCCCGGCAGATTTGTCACCCGAATCACTTACTTGAGTAAGCTCATCGGGATGCCTTCTCTTGCCGCCTGCCTGCAACTCGAATTATTTAGGGTATAGGTGTGTGGTTATGTGTTGGTGTTCCATGATTGCTATACAGCAAAAAAGCTAGCTGCCAGCGGTGTCCGGCACCGCGGAAAGCGCGACCAGAATGGCGGTTTCCGGCGTCAGGACGGGCAGGGCAAGGCCGGCCTGCATCAGCCAGTCGCCGGAAACCACGATTGGCTGACGTAACCAAGGCGGGAGCTCACGCATGGTGCCGCCGCCTTCACGCACCGTTTTGATTTCCGGGCCGTCCAGCAGCGTGACCTCATAACGTGCGTCGGGGAGCAGGCCGGGGATGCGGAGCGTCCCCGCCAGCGAATAATCCGGCATACGCAGCTGGGCGATCTGGAAAACGGCGTGCTGCCGATCGTTGCTCACCACGCCGGTGACCTGCACCGTATCGTCCGGCATCTCGACCCGCCAAGTGGTGCCGCTGTGCAGCAGCGGGCGCAGCGTTTTGTGCAACTGGATGTAGTGGCGATAGCCTTCCAACTCGTCGTCGTCAGCCTTCACGGGATCCAACTCGATGCCCATGTGGCCGAACAGAGCCGTCAGGCCGCGAAAGGCGATGGTATGACGCCGATAGGTGGCGTGGCAGCGGGCGTGCCCGATGTGTTGCCCCATGACTTCTGGTGGAAAGAAGTAGCTCATGCCGCGCTGGATAGTCTGGCGCTCTAACGCATCGTTGTTATCCGACACCCAGAAGCGCTGAGTACGCTCCAGTACGCCGTAGTCGATGCGGCCGCCGCCGGAGGCGCAGGATTCAAATTCAACATGGGGAAAACGCTGGCGTAGGGTATCGAGCAGACGATAGAACTGTCGGGTTTGCGCATCGGCGGCCAGACGCCCTTCATGTCCGGGTTGCACCAACTCGCGGTTCATATCCCACTTCACATAATCGACCGGGTGCTCACCCAGTAGCCAGCTAAGTCGCTCCAGCAGATAAGCGAAGGCCTCAGGCTGGTTTAAATTCAGCACGTACTGGTAGCGGCCTGTTGGCTGTGTGTAGCTGGGCAATTGCAGCACCCAGTCAGGATGGGCGCGGAACAGGTCGGAATCGGGATTGATCATCTCCGGTTCGACCCAAATGCCGAACTCCATCCCCAAGGCTTTGACGTGCTCAATCACTGGCATCAGCCCGTTAGGGTACTTTTCCTCGTCCAGATACCAGTCGCCGAGCGCGGCTTGGTCGTGGTGACGCCCACGGAACCAGCCGTCATCGATAATGAAGCGCTCTACGCCGACGTCGGCAGCTTTGCTCGCCATCTGCATGATGTACTCGGGGTCATGATCGAAATAGATCCCTTCCCACGTATTGAGATGTACCGGGCGTGGCTTATCGCCGCTGAATTGGATCAGGGACTGGCGCAAGAAGGTGTGATAGCGCTGGCTCATGCCGTTTAAACCGGCATCGGAGAAGGCGGCGTAGACCCACGGCGTCGTGAGGGATTCCGACTGCGCCAGCGTGATTTCACCCGGCAGATACAAGGCTTCCGCCTGCACGACGCGGCGGCCATCCGTTTTGATATCGGCACGCAGGCGGTGGTTGCCGCTCCAGCCTAAATGCACGCCCCATACCGATCCACGCTGTTCGCTGAACGCGGACTCGCCGAGGATAAAGGCGGGGAAATATTCGTGGGAGCTTCTTCCTCGACGGTTTTCCTGAATAAAACCGCCGTGCTGCAACGTGAGGCGGTGAGCCTGAAACTCACGCAGCCAGCGGCCGTGGAATGCCATAACGTCGCTCGCCCGTTCCGGGACGGGCAGCGTGACGGCGAGGCGCTGTACTTGCCAGGCATCCGCACGCAGATTCTCTAGCGAGTGACGCAGTTGCAGGACGTCGGTCTGCGGATCCAGACGCAGTTCGCTGATCAGGCGTAGCCCTGCCAGTTCATCTTTCGCCGTGATGGTGAGCGTATTGCCCTGAACGTCAGCCTGCATCGTCGTGAAGATCGGCGCGGCGTCATAGCCTGAGCGGTGCCCCTCAATACCCGGCGAACCGAACTGACCGCGCCCGTATTCCATCGCCAGCGTTAGAGGAAGATCCACATCCAGACGACCGTTAGCGACGGGGCGTTGCAGAGAAACGATATCTTCTGGTGAAAAGCCGCGTAGCCGTGGCCCCCAGTAGAGAATTTCTGCCGCTGGAGCGCAGCGTACGATGACATCGCACTGCGCGCTGGTTAATTGAACAATATCACGCATCATGAGGAGGATTCCAAATTACGAAGAGTGGATCTCAGTGAAAGCTTAAACGTTTAAGTCATCAACTTAAACGTTTAAGAAATGTGATGTTGTTAAAATAATCGTTAGGAAATGGAAAAAGGTTGCGATGAAGATGTGAAGATCATCTCGCTGACGGTTGGTGTAGCAAACCAACCGATGGCTTTATGAAATGTGGCAGATAACGGAATAGATTAGGCGGGAAAGCTCGTGTTACCCATGCGTAATGTTGGCTGCCATAACACCTGCAAGTTTTCTACGGCTTCGCCCGCGATCAGCGCCTGCATCATACTGGCAATCTGTTCGCCAACCTGCTCGCGTGTCGCCTGCTCGATGGCGGTCACGTTGAGGTCGGTCAGGCTGTCCTGTGGTAAGCCGTCATACATCACTAATGCGATGGGGTGCGAACCGGAAAGCCGACCCGCCTGCTGTAATGCGGCAACGGCACCATCGCCGTGGACATTGCCATCCATCACAATTGCAGTGGGCGGTTCAGGCAGCGCCAGAAGATCGAGCATGGCCTGATAACCTGCGCGGCGCGTGGGGTTCACACAGCGCAGATAGGCGTCGTGAAACGGCAAGCCGTGGCGTTGCAGGGTATCGCGATAGCCCTGACGACGCTGCATGATAAACGCCTGCGGGTGATCTTCGCTTAACATGGCGATACGGCGATGGCCGAGTTCAAGCAGGTGTTCGGTCGCCAGCGCCATGCCTGCGCGGTTGTCAAAATCGAACCAGGCGTAAGGATGGGGGAGCTGGCTGCGTCCCAGCGCCAGAAACGGCACGTTGTTACGTTGCAGTAATGTCAGTCGCGCATCCTGTTCGCACGTATGTGCCACGATCAGTGCGTCGATACGGCGGCTGGCGATCAACCGGGCGGCCCCCTGACAGGCGTCTTGCTCGTCTGCCAGCAGGAGAAAATCGACTTCATGCTGCGCCAGCTTGCGGCTGATCGCGCCAATCATCTCAAAAAAGATATCGTTACTCAGGGAAGAGGCGTAGGGATAGACCAGCCCGACCGCGTCGCTCTTGCCCATTTTCAGGCGGCGTGCGTGAGTATTAGGGCGATAGCCAATGCGTTCCGCTTCTTCCTGAATCCGCTGGCGCGTGGCGTCGGAGATATCCCGATGGCCGTTCAGCGCACGACTCACCGCCGCCACGGACAAACCCAGGTTATTCGCGATTGTTTTTAAAGACATCACCCTCTCCTGACGTGAATGCCCGGCGACGGGGCGTCTAGCGGGAAAACCGAATTATAGCAACCAGCCCTTGGCTTTGGCGTCTTCCAGATGTTGCTGGAGGTATTGCCACAGTTCCGGGTTGATCGTGGCGATGAACTCGGCGCGGTCGAGAACTTGTTCCAGACGGATGCCATTTTCTACCCAGCTTTGGCCGCCGTTGTACAGGTTCATCAGCATCGGCATGACGCGATCGAGCACCAGAGCGAACTGGGCGCTGGGAGTTTCATTCGCTTCGTATTCTTCCCACAGATCGTGGAATTGCTGACGCTGTGGTTCGGGCAGCAGGCCGAAAATACGGGCGGCGGCGGCGACTTCCTGATCGTGAATCGCCAGACGAGCGGAAAGATCGTAAACGATCACATCGCCTGCATCGATTTCGACGATATCGTGAATCAGTGCCATTTGGATCACGCGCTGGATATCCACACCTTCACCAGCATAAGGCGCTAATGCCATCGCGGCGACGGCAAAATGCCAGCTGTGTTCGGCAGAATCTTCGTGACGTTCGCTGCCGATAATCTTGGTACGGCGCTGTACGCTTTTTAATTTATCGATTTCTATCAGAAAGCTGAAAACATCGGTCATGGAACCGAAATTCAGAGTAGACGGGGCAGATGACATGAAAAACTTACCTCTTGCAGTGAAAACGATGCAGTAAAAATCATGCAGTGAAACGAGACGTAGTGAAAACCAAAACGATATGTAGTGAAAACTACAGGAAGGCGCTGTGAGCGTGAGAACCGGATGACCGTTAACGCGAATAACCGGTAAAAACGGCAGAGCCCTTCAAAAAACAGGGAGATATCAACGCCGATCATTGTAGGGGATGTTGCCCGAGATTGACACGCATGATTGCACGTTAAGTAAGAGAGAAAGCCGAAGGTAAAGCGAGAGTAAATATTTTAGCTTACACGTGTACACTGAAACTATTCTCAGTTAATCTGCTCAAAGGTTAAACACCTGCGCCTGCTTCGTTTTGCACAAGAGCGTGGACTATTGCCGAATACTGCGGAATCGATTGATGTCAAAAAATGCACAAATGCCGGATTACTCTCTGGCAGAGGAAATTGCGAACAGCATAAGCCATGGAGTCGGTGTGATTTTCGGGATTGTGGGGCTGATATTATTGCTGGTGCAGGCGGTCAACAATGACGCTGGCAGCGTGGCGATTACCAGCTACAGCCTCTATGGCGGCAGCATTATCCTGCTGTTTCTGGCATCGACGTTGTATCACGCGATTCCGTCTCAGCGTATTAAGCCGTGGCTGAAAAAATTCGACCATTGCGCTATCTACATCTTGATTGCCGGAACTTATACACCATTCTTGCTGGTGGGGCTGGATTCACCGTTGGCGCATGGCCTGATGGTTGTCATCTGGGGAATGGCGCTGCTGGGTGTGATCTTCAAACTGGCGTTTGCTCATCGTTTTGAAGTGCTGTCGTTGATTACTTATCTGGTGATGGGCTGGCTGTCGCTGGTGGTGATTTACCAGATGGTGATGAAGCTGTCGGCAGGAAGCGTGACGTTACTGGCGGTGGGCGGCGTAGTGTATACGCTGGGCGTGATTTTCTATGCCAGCAAGCGGATTCCCTATAATCACGCGATTTGGCACGGGTTTGTTTTAGGCGGCAGCGTCTGCCACTTTCTGGCGATTTATCTTTATATCTGAGCCTGCATAAAACGCATGAGCCAGGCATGACTCATGCGCGGTATCACTCGTCGGATTAATCCGTTATTTCATACGGCAGGGGCTGAACCGTGAGCTGGCTTTCGGCATCTTCACGGACGCGCAAAACGTTCTCTGCGGTGAGATCGTTATTCAGCACCGCCTGTACCCACACGTCACCGTTCTGCAATTGGCTGGCTGCCAGCACCGTACCAGTACGACGCCAGTTCTCACCGAGCTGCAATTCGAGGTCATCCCCCGCCTGCGGCACCTTATTTGCCTGACCCGCCAGCCAATAAAGCGCTCGCTTGTTGGCACCACGATATTTTGCCCGAGCGACCATCTCCTGACCGGTATAGCACCCTTTGCTGAAACTAATTCCATTTAATGCCTGTAGATTAGTCGCTTGCGGGATGAACTGCGCACTGTTTGCGCTGTCAATGATGGGCTGACCTGCTTCAATATCCAGCGCCAGCCATTGGCGACTGTCGTTCAGGCTGACTTTATCGCCGAGCTGTTCAAGCAGCGATGTACTTTGCTCAGGAGACAGCACCAGCAAGAAACGTTCTGCTGGATGGGCAAAATGCAGTAAGGTAGCCCCTTCGTGCTGCACGACTGGATGTTCAGCGTCTGGAAGCTGGTTAAATACAGAGGCCAGCAGCTCGCGGATGCCCGCACCCGCCGCGCCCAGCAGGATGGTGTTGTCGTTCGGTGCGATGGTCGTTTTCGAGAAAACGGCGTATTTTTTCAGTTCGCTAAGCTGAGCGTCGCGTAGATTGCGACGCTCAATAAACGCAAAGCCTTCGCCGTGATGGAACAGACGCAGGTTGCTCCACATTTTCCCTTTTGCGTCGCAGTGGGCGCAAAGCGTGTGCCCATCGTCAGGCAGTGCGCCGACATCTGCGGTGACCTGTCCCTGAAGATATTTGACGGTATCCGGCCCGACGAGTGTGACCAGTGCCCAGTCATCCAGTGAGATGAGCGTGGCGGCCAGTTGGGCGGAAGCAAATGGGAGCTGTGATGCAAAAGGAAGTTGATAAGCCGTATGTTGGTTAACCATATAGTACAATCCTGCGCTAAGGGCGATTCCCGAATGGCCTAATGGTAAAAGAGCGCTCAGGGTTTGCAAGTGGTTATTCACGCAGCGTTATTGCATAGCACATCCTGAGACAGGTGAGCGCACTTGGCGCGGTGCCCGTCGGTAAACTATGTCAAAATGTTACTATTAGTTGATACCCGCTACCGGAATCGGAGTACACTAGCGGCAAGCAGCGATAACAAGGTGGACATGAAATATGGAAATCGATAATAAATCACGCATTCATTGGGCATGTCGCCGTGGTATGCGCGAACTGGATATCGCGATCATGCCGTTTTTTGAGCATGACTATGACACACTTAATGACACGGATAAGCGCACGTTTGTCCGCTTGTTACAAAGCGACGATCCCGATTTATTCAACTGGCTGATGAACCACGGTGAACCGGAGGACGGAGAGCTGAAACGCATTATTTCCCTTATTCAGACGCGAAATAAAGATCGTGGCCCAGTGGCAATGTGACCTTCGTGTTTCCTGGCGCATGCAACTGCTGTCATTGGTTGTGCATGGCCTATTAGTATTGCTCATTCTGCTGGCACCGTGGCCGGACGGCTATGCATGGCTATGGCTATGCCTGGTCACGATGGTGATGTTCGGCTTTATCCGTAGCCAAAAGAATATCAAATCCCGACAGGGGGAAATCGTTCTGCTTAGCGAAACGACCCTGAACTGGCGGCAGCAGGAATGGCAGATCGTTAAACGACCGTGGCTGCTGAAGAATGGCGTATTGCTGTCATTGCGAGCGGTTAACGGTAAAGACAAGCAACAGCTGTGGCTGGCATCGGACAGCATGGGTGATGAAGAGTGGCGTCACTTGCGTCAGCTTCTTTTGCAGCAGAAACACTGGGCAAGATAGCCGCGCGTTGGAAATATTTTTATTCGGTCATCGTTTGGCCGTGCTTTGAAATTGATTGGATATAACTGATGACTAAGCCCGCAGTGCAAAAAAATGGTCTGCATCCTCGTAACCGCCATCGCGACCGTTATGATTTTCCCGCGCTCAAAGAGAGCTATCCTGCACTGATCCCGTTTGTAAAGGTGAATGCCTACGGTGATGAATCCGTGGACTTTGCCAACCCCGAGGCGGTGAAAACGCTGAATCAGGCGTTGTTACAGCATTTTTATCAGATTGCGCACTGGACGATTCCAGACGGCTTTCTGTGTCCGCCAATTCCTGGCCGCGCCGACTATATCCACCATCTGGCTGACTTGCTGGCGGAAGATAACCGTTCCGTTGTGCCGCGTGATGCGTCCGTGTTGGATGTCGGCTGCGGTGCGAACTGTGTCTACCCGCTGATTGGGCATCGCGAATACGGCTGGCGTTTTACCGGCAGCGAGATCAATCCGCTGGCGATGAAAGCGGCCAATGAGACCATTGAGGCGAACCCCGGCTTGAATCGGTCGATTCGCCTGCGTCGTCAGAAGAACAGCAAAGCAATACTGGCAGGTATCATTCACAAGAACGATACGTTTGATGCCGTCATGTGTAATCCGCCGTTCCATGCTTCCGCTGAAGATGCCCGTCAGGGATCGCAGCGCAAACTGCATAATCTGGGACTGGATAAGCGCTCACCGCTGAATTTTGGCGGGCAGCAGGATGAGCTGTGGTGTGAAGGTGGCGAGTCGGCTTTCATTGGTCAGATGATCAAAGAAAGCGCCGGTTTCGCCCGTCAGTGCCTGTGGTTTACGTCGCTGGTGTCACGTAAAGAGAACCTGCCGGAGATTTATCGCGCGCTGGAAGCGGTTGACGTGGAGAAGGTCAGAACGATAGATATGGCGCAAGGCCAGAAGCAAAGCCGCTTTGTCGCGTGGAGTTTCCTTGATACCGCTGCGCGTACCCGCTGGTTACAAAAGCGCTAAGCCATTTCAACGTCTACAAATATCAATATTCGCGGATACCGGTCACGACGGTATCCGTGAACGTGTTACTCGACGGTAATCGTATCCGGTTCCTGTTGAGTCACCTTCAACGACGTTCCCTGAATCGCCATAAACACCGCTTCCCGTCGGGTCAGATAGCCTTTGACGGGATGCGGTTTAATCGCGCCAGTCAGCGTGGTATCGGTGATGATGCCACAGCCTGTTGCGTGCGCGATTTGCTGCGCTGTCTCATCAAACCTTGAGAAATCGATAGCGTAATGCTGCGGCACATCGCATTTCCCGCCCAGATTTCTGGCGTATTCTTGCGTGCCTGTTTGAGCACAACCAGCAAGCAACAATCCTGCGACCGCAATGAGTAACATTTTCATCGTGCTTACCTCTGTTGAGTCGTACTGTTTACAGCAGTGACGCCATTTCTTGCAGAATCTGTTCGCACCACTGTTCCAGCCGTTCATCGCTGAGATCGTATTGGTTCACCTCGTCCAGCGCCAGCCCGACAAAGTGTTTGCCGTCGGCGGTCAGCGGTTTCGGGCTGGTGAATTCGTAGCCCTCTATCGGCCAGTATCCAATGAATGTGACACCCAGCGGCAGCAGTTGGTCATGCAGCATGCCCAGCGCATCAAGGAACCATTCGCTATAGCCAAGCTGGTCGCCCATACCGTAGAGCGCCACGACTTTGCCTTTGAGGTTTAGCGTCGCTAACTGACCCCAGATGTTCTCCCAGTCTTCCTGAATCTCGCCGAAATCCCAGGTAGGGATGCCGAGAATCAGCGTACTGTAATCTTCCATACGTTGAGGATCGACATCCTTAACGTTGTGCAGATCCACCAGTTCTTCGCCCAGAATGTCGCGAATTTTTTCCGCCGCCATTTCGGTGTAGCAGGTGCTTGAGCCGTAAAACAGACCGATTTTCATACTATCTATAAGTCCATGATTTAATTATTTTCTACAATCAATGCGTTGATTCAGTCTCTGCGCGGCGATGTGACTGCCTAAAGGCGACAAGTCCATCGCTCATTTGCAGCAGAAAACAGGCAATGGCTGTCATATTCGATGATATTGAGGTCTTTTACAATCGCTGGTGAAACACGCGGGGCAGAGCTGTTGGCTTAAATGGCGGGGGAAAGAACCGTATTGAGGGAGTGATTTCAGAGGGAAGGGCGTATCGCATTACAACATTCAGCGTCTCTGCATTAGCACACCCGCGTATATGTTGAGTGTGCTAACGAAGAGAACTCATGGCAACACGGGCGCTTAAAGCGCTAACGCATTCACTACCGCTTCCGGCATGGATGGGCGACCATTGGTCAGGCAAGTGGCGACAAACGTGGCTTCTGCGTAAGGGACTCCACCCACCTTGATTTGCTGAACGAAATTGACACGATTGCGTTTTTCGTTCTTTTCCAACTGGCAGGTCACTTCTAATTGATCGCCCTTTTGCAGGCTTTTACGGAAGCGCAGAGTGTACTCAAGCACCATATAAATCTTTCCCTGCTTGAACTCTTCTTCAATATCAATGCCCAGCGCCTCTTTCATAAAGGCATGGCGTGTCCACTCCATGTAAAACGGGTAGTAGAGACCGTCGACGACGCCCTGAAAGTCGATATGACTGTCCTCAACTTCATAATGTTTTGAAAACATTTTTGCATCCCAATTTGGCTGTTGTATCGAACTGATTTGTTGTATCGAACGGATTTGTTACACCGACAGGCCTGTTGGTATACCTCACTTGATTAGCGTGGTAAATGCGAAAATGTATCAAAGTGATAATAACGTGGAGTTATGATTTGAGTGGGGTGAACGGTTTGGTGACATCGTGAAAAGGAAAGGAGCAGTGAGGGCCGTAGCCCCCACTGAAGGGAAATTATCCCAGAGACTGGTGACGCGTTTCTTTGGTGAGAAGCAGTGCAATCAGCGTCAGCGACGCCATGGCTGCCAGATAAACGCCGACGTAGAACAGGCCGTAGTTAGCCGTCAGCCACGCCGCGATATACGGTGCGACTGATGCGCCCAGAATCGACGAAACGTTATAGGAGAATGACGCACCGGTGTAGCGCACTTCCGTCGGAAACAGCTCCGGCAGCAGGGCACCCATCGGGCCGAACGTCAGTCCCATGATGCTCAGACCCAGCACCAGGAAGCCCATCACCAGCGCCTGATTACCTGAACCGAGCATATAAGGGAACAGCATGGCGAAGACGATCATAAGGCAGGTGATGGTAATCATGGTCTTACGGCGGCCAAAAGCATCCGCCAGATAGCCGGCTACCGGTACCATCAGACCAAAGCCGATCACCGCGATCATCAGCATCAGCAGGAAACTGTTACGCGAGAAGCCAAGCCCTTTAGGTTCTGGCGTCGTACCGTACGTCATGGAATAAACGGTCATGATGTAGAACAGCGTGTAGGTCGCCAGCATGATAAAGGTGCCGAGGATCGTGACTTTCATATGCTTGCTGAGCAACGTGCCCAGCGGCATACGCACCTGCTTGCCCGCTTTGACCGCTTTGGTAAAGACAGGAGCTTCGTGCAGAGAGATACGAACATACAGGCCAACCAAAACCAGCGCGGCGGACGCGACGAACGGCACGCGCCAGCCCCAGGTCATGAACTGCTCTTCCGTCAGCAACCAGGACAACAGCAGGAAGGTACCGTTAGCGAAGAAGAAGCCAATCGGTGCGCCAAGCTGGGGGAACGACCCATACAGCGCACGTTTATTGGACGGGGCATTTTCGGTCGCCAGCAGCGCCGCGCCGCCCCATTCACCGCCCAGACCCAGACCTTGGCCGAAGCGCGCCAGTGCCAGCAGAATCGGGGCAAAAATACCGATGGTTTCGTAGGTCGGTAACAGCCCAATCAGAACGGTTGAAACCCCCATGGTCAGCAGAGAAGCGACCAGCGTGACTTTACGTCCGACGCGGTCACCAAAGTGACCGAAGACCGCCGAGCCAATCGGGCGAGCCACAAAGGCAATTGCAAAGGTTGCCAGCGACTGTAGCGTAGCGGCAGTCGGATCGCCCTGTGGGAAGAAAATGTGCGGGAAAATCAGCACCGCGGCGGTGGCATAGATATAAAAATCGAAAAATTCGATGGCGGTGCCAATTAATGACGCAACAATCACTTTATTGCGTGAGTTTACGGGTGGTGCTTCCGCTTCGGCATCGAGAGTGGTGGTGGTGGCTTGCATAATGTTTCTTTATTTTAACAACACGAACGGCCATTCTACGCACAGAAAAATCGGCTTTTCAACGTTGATTAAGTAAGGTCAATACCAGTAGGCACGCGGCTTCAAGGAGCCTGTTCCGATATATTGACGATACATAAAATATAATGTGCCGCGGCCTTGTTTTTGCCGGAGAATGTTATGGCTATGTTGGTGTTCGCGGAATATGTGAGATCGCGCACAATTCTGTTTGCGAGAGAATGCGGACTCGATGAAGGTGTAAAGTCGCCGCTTCATCGGCATAATATTGCCAATCAGTGAAGAAGGACACGGCGATGCAAGAACACGATCAGGCGCTTATCGAACAGTTTCTCGATGCGTTGTGGCTGGAAAGAAATCTGGCAGAGAATACGCTGGCCTCTTATCGGTTGGATCTGCGAACGCTCGCGGAGTGGCTTGCACATCATGACAACGATTTGTTGCAGGCGCAGTCGCTCGATCTTCAGGCGTTTCTCGCCGACAGAGTCGAGGGGGGCTACAAGGCAACCAGCTCGGCTCGTTTGCTGAGTGCGATGCGCCGCTTCTTTCAGTACCTTTACCGGGAAAAGCTGCGCAGCGACGATCCGAGTGCCGTGCTGTCATCGCCAAAACTGCCGCAGCGTCTACCCAAAGATTTGAGCGAGGCGCAGGTTGATGCGTTGCTCAACGCCCCAAGCATTGAACAACCGCTGGAATTACGCGATAAGGCAATGCTTGAGGTATTGTATGCGACGGGGCTGCGTGTTTCCGAGCTGGTCAGTTTGACGATGAGCGATGTCAGCCTGCGGCAGGGCGTGGTGCGCGTGCTGGGGAAAGGCAATAAAGAACGGCTGGTGCCGCTGGGTGAAGAAGCGGTGTACTGGATCGAGTATTATCTGGAACATGGTCGCCCGTGGATGCTAAATGGGCAGACGCTGGATGTGCTGTTTCCCAGCAATCGCGCACGGCAAATGACGCGCCAGACGTTCTGGCACCGTATCAAGCATTATGCGGTACTGGCGTCCATCGACAGCGAAAAGCTCTCGCCGCACGTCTTGCGCCACGCGTTTGCGACCCATTTATTGAACCACGGCGCGGATTTACGGGTCGTACAGATGCTCTTGGGGCACAGCGATCTTTCCACGACGCAGATTTACACCCATGTCGCGACGGAGCGGCTGAAACAGCTGCATCAGCAGCACCATCCGCGCGCCTAGGGATAACATAACCAATCGAGTCACTATCAGAGTAACAGGACGTTATCTGGCTGACGGGACACCCCCGTTCACTATCACAGCGCATTGGTACAAGGCTATTTTGCTATGGACCATGCTGCGAAAAACAGGATTGATGAAATGAAAAAAGGGTTATTACTGCTTTCTTTGCTGGTGGCGACGGCGACCAATTTTGCGCACGCCGATGATGCTGCGATCAAGCAGACGTTAACGCGTCTGGACATGCAGGGGGCGGAAATTCTGCCTTCGCCGATGGCGGGTATGAAAACCGTCATTACCGATAGCGGCGTGCTGTACATCAGCGAAGACGGCAAGCATTTGCTGCAAGGCCCGCTTTATGACGTGAGCGGCACCATGCCAGTCAACACCACCAATAAAATCCTGATCGGCAAGCTGGATGCGCTACAGGAACAGATGATTGTGTATAAAGCCGCGCAGGAAAAACACGTTATCACTGTTTTCACCGACATCACCTGCGGCTATTGCCACAAACTGCATGAACAGATGAAAGACTACAACGCGCTGGGCATTACCGTGCGCTATCTGGCCTTCCCGCGTCAGGGTATGAAATCGCCAGCAGCGAAAGACATGCAGTCCATCTGGTGCGTGGCCGATCGCAATAAAGCGTTTGATAGCGCGATGAAGGGCGACGCAATCTCGGCAGCAACGTGTAAAACCGATATCGCCGCGCATTACCAACTGGGCATACAGTTTGGCGTGCAGGGCACCCCTGCCATCGTGCTGCAAGACGGTATGGTCGTGCCGGGATATCAAGGGCCGAAAGAGATGCTGGCGATGTTGGAAGCACACAAAGCTTCGAAGAAAACCGGCGGTTAATACTACGTGGATATGATTACCCAACTCCGTCGGCGCCCGCTGGCGGAGGACATTGATTTACCTGACACCGTTCCGCCTTTGCTGCGTCGCCTTTATGCGCAGCGCGGCGTGAAAGGTGCGCAGGAGCTGGAACGTAGCCTGAGTGGTTTGCTGAATTACCGTTTGCTCAGCGGCATTGATAAAGCGATTGACCTGCTGCAACACACGCTGGCCGAGAAGCGCTGCATCGTCATCGTTGGTGACTTTGATGCCGATGGTGCCACCAGCACGGCGCTCACCGTATTAGCGCTGCGCAGTATGGGCGGCGTGAACGTGAAATATCTGGTGCCGAACCGTTTTGAAAACGGCTACGGGCTAAGCCCAGAAGTGGTGGCGCAGGCTGCCGCGCTGGGTGCTGAAGTGATTGTGACCGTGGATAACGGGATCTCTTCTCACGCGGGTGTCGAAGATGCGCACCGGCGCGGTATCGCGGTGCTGGTGACCGATCACCACCTGCCGGGCGAAATCTTGCCTGATGCCGACGCGATGATTAACCCCAATTTGCCTGACTGCCAGTTTCCTTCCAAGTCATTGGCTGGCGTAGGCGTCGCGTTTTACCTGATGATGGCACTGTTCGTGCGCCTGCGTGACAGCGACTGGTTTACGCAGCCCTTATTTATGCAACAGGGGCTGGCGAAGCCGAATCTCACCGAATTACTGGATCTGGTCGCGCTGGGCACGGTGGCTGACGTGGTGCCGCTGGATGCCAATAACCGCATTTTGGTCGCTCAGGGGCTGAATCGCATTCGTGCGGGGGAATGTCGTCCGGGCATTCGGGCGCTGTTGGAAGTGGCAAACCGCGATGCCAGCCAATTGGTCGCCAGCGATTTAGGCTTTGCGTTAGGGCCACGGCTGAATGCTGCTGGGCGACTACACGACATGAAAATCGGTGTCGACTTGCTGCTCAGCGATGACATTGTACAAGCTCGCATCCTTGCCAACGAACTGAATGAAATGAATCAGGATCGTCGGGAGATCGAACAAGGGATGCAGGTCGAAGCGCTGCGCCTGTGCGAATCGCTGGAGCGCACTCGTACGGAGTTGCCTTACGGGCTGGCGATGTATCACCCAGAGTGGCATCAGGGCGTTGTCGGCATTTTGGCATCGCGTATTAAAGAGCGTTTTCATCGTCCAGTGATTGCTTTTGCACCTGCGGGCGACGGTATGCTGAAAGGGTCAGGGCGTTCCATTTCTGGCCTGCATCTGCGTGATGCGCTGGAGCGTCTGGATACGCTGTATCCCGGTATGATGCAGAAATTCGGCGGACACGCGATGGCGGCAGGGCTATCGTTGCATGAAGATCGGTTTGAAGATTTTCGTCAGCGTTTCGGCGAACTGGTTGGCGAATGGCTCGATCCGTCCCAGCTTGAAGGTGTTGTCTGGTCTGACGGTGAACTTGTGCTGCCGGAACTGGATTTGCTCTCAACGGCAGAAATGCTGCGTTATGCAGGGCCGTGGGGACAGGCGTTCCCTGAACCGACGTTCGATGGCTGCTTCCGCATTCTGCAACCTCGCCTACTCAAAGAGCGCCATTTGAAAGCGATGTTTGAACCGATCGGCGCAACCGGGCAGGTGCCGCTGTTAGACGGTATCGCGTTCAATATCGATACCACCATCTGGCCGGATCCGAGCATTAAAGAAGTGGAAATGGTGTACCGGCTAGATATTAACGAGTTTCGCGGTAAACGCTCGGTGCAATTGATGATCCAACATCTGTGGCCGCGCTGATAGCGTGAACCGAATACGGCGGGCAGAAAGTCTATAAAATGGGCCTTTTATCCGCTAGAATGGCGGGTTACACCATTCCGTTGTCAACGACTTAACGTAAGAATATAAAAAATCATGTTTGAAATTAATCCGGTAAAAAACCGCATTCAGGATCTGTCTGAACGTAGTGCCGTTCTTAGGGGGTATCTTTGACTATGATGCCAAGAAAGAACGCCTCGAAGAAGTAAACGCCGAGCTGGAACAGCCCGATGTCTGGAATGAGCCTGAACGCGCTCAGGCATTGGGGAAAGAACGTTCCTCGCTGGAAGCTATCGTCGATACCATCGATCAACTGGCTCAGGGCCTGGAAGATGTGACCGGTCTGCTTGAGCTTGCGGTGGAAGAAGACGACGAAGAGACGTTTAATGAAACCTCGGCAGAACTGGACGTGCTGGAAAGTAAGTTAGGCCAGCTCGAGTTCCGTCGCATGTTCTCCGGCGAGTACGACAGCGCGGATTGCTATCTGGATATTCAGGCAGGGTCTGGCGGCACGGAAGCACAGGATTGGGCGAGCATGCTGGTGCGTATGTACCTGCGTTGGGCGGAAGCCAAAGGGTTTAAAACCGAAATTATTGAAGAGTCAGACGGTGACGTGGCCGGTACGAAATCCGCCACTATCAAGATCATCGGTGACTATGCGTTTGGCTGGCTGCGTACTGAAACGGGCGTACACCGTCTAGTGCGTAAGAGCCCGTTCGATTCCGGCGGTCGCCGTCACACCTCATTCAGCTCCGCGTTTGTCTATCCGGAAGTGGATGACGATATTGATATCGAAATCAATCCAGCCGACCTGCGTATTGACGTTTACCGCGCATCCGGTGCGGGTGGTCAGCACGTTAACCGGACAGAATCCGCGGTGCGTATTACCCACATTCCGACCAACATTGTCACGCAGTGTCAGAATGACCGTTCCCAGCATAAAAACAAAGATCAGGCGATGAAACAGCTGAAAGCCAAGCTGTACGAGTTTGAGATGCAAAAGAAAAATGCTGAGAAACAGGTGATGGAAGACAACAAATCTGATATCGGCTGGGGTAGTCAAATTCGTTCCTATGTTCTGGATGATTCGCGCATCAAAGATTTACGTACCGGCGTGGAAACACGTAACACTCAGGCGGTACTGGATGGCGATCTGGACAAATTTATTGAAGCAAGTTTAAAAGCGGGGTTATAAGAATTCACATGGCTGAATCACAATCACAGGGTGCCGATCAGGCGCAAGATCTGAATAATGAATTAAAAGCGCGTCGTGAAAAGCTGGTGGCGCTGCGTGAAACCGGGATCGCATTCCCGAATGATTTCCGCCGTGACAGCACGTCCGATCGTCTGCACGCTGAGTTCGATGCCAAAGAGAACGAAGAGCTGGAAGAATTGGGTATCGAAGTGACTGTCGCGGGTCGTATGATGACCCGTCGCATCATGGGTAAAGCCTCTTTCGTGACCTTGCAGGACGTTGGCGGCCGTATTCAGCTGTATGTGTCCCGCGACGATTTGGCGGAAGGCATCTATAACGAGCAGTTCAAGAAGTGGGATCTGGGCGATATTCTGGGCGCGCGCGGCAAGCTGTTCAAAACCAAGACTGGCGAGCTGTCCATCCACTGTACCGAACTGCGTCTGCTGACCAAAGCACTGCGTCCGCTGCCGGATAAATTCCACGGTCTGGCCGATCAGGAAACCCGCTATCGTCAACGCTATCTGGATCTGATTGCTAACGACGAATCACGCAATACCTTCCGCATCCGTTCTAACGTGATGGCGGCAATTCGCCGCTTCATGGTGGATAACGGCTTTATGGAAGTTGAAACGCCAATGATGCAGGTGATCCCCGGCGGCGCATCTGCCCGTCCGTTCATCACGCACCATAACGCGCTGGACATCGACATGTACCTGCGCATCGCGCCGGAACTGTACCTGAAGCGTCTGGTTGTGGGTGGTTTTGAGCGTGTGTTCGAGATCAACCGTAACTTCCGTAACGAAGGTGTTTCCCCGCGTCACAACCCTGAATTCACCATGATGGAGCTTTATATGGCGTATGCCGATTATAAAGACCTGATTGTGTTGACGGAAAACCTGTTCCGCACGCTGACGCAGGACGTGCTGGGCTCGACGACGGTGCAATACGGCGACCAGACATTCGACTTCGGTAAGCCGTTTGAGAAGCTGACGATGCGCGAAGCAATCTGCAAATACCGTCCTGAAACCAACGTTGCCGATCTGGACGATCTGGAGAAAGCGACCGCGATCGCCCAGTCTCTGGGGATCAAGATCGAGAAAAGCTGGGGGCTGGGCCGTATCGTGACTGAGATCTTCGAAGAAACGGCAGAAAGCAGCCTGATCCAGCCAACCTTCATCACCGAATATCCAGCTGAAGTGTCGCCGCTGGCGCGCCGTAACGATCAGAACCCAGAAATCACCGATCGCTTTGAGTTCTTCATCGGCGGCCGTGAAATTGGTAACGGCTTCTCCGAGCTGAACGATGCCGAAGATCAGGCAGAGCGTTTTGCTCAGCAGGTGAACGCTAAAGATGCAGGCGATGACGAAGCGATGTTCTACGACGAAGACTACGTGACCGCACTGGAGCACGGCCTGCCGCCAACCGCGGGTCTGGGTATCGGTATCGACCGTATGGTGATGTTGTTCACGAACAGCCACACCATCCGCGACGTGATCCTGTTCCCAGCGATGCGTCCGCAGAAATAAGACAGAGAAAGTCTGCCTGACGTTGTCGTCATACTTTATTAAACCGGTGCAACTGCACCGGTTTTTTTATTATCAACAATGCCAAATTTTAGGGGAAACACGGGGATGAGGTTCCCGTAGGGACACCTCGCACCGTGGTAGCCCCGTGTATCTCGATCTCACCTCGATAGTATTATCACCTCGTTTTCCCTCCGCATTCTTGCCGTCATTTCGTGATTGTCGCCCGACGGGGGAAGATGCTATTTTCAGGCATTCATTCACTGCCGGAACACCCTCATGATGACATACCGCGATGCCTGGTTCGAACTGGCGCTGTTAACCAATGGCCGCAGTTTTCCACGGCATACGCACGACGAGTTCGTCATCAGCGCCAATCTCAGCGGGTTGGAAACGGTCTGGCTGGATGGAGAGACCTTTGTTGCCACCAACGATATGGTGACGACCTACAATCCCAATCAGCTACAAGGCAGCGATAACGAATTTGACCGCTGGCAGTGCGCATCCTTGTATGTTCACCCACAGGCATTCGAGCATTATTTCCACCAAACCTTTCGGTTCTCACGGGGCTGGAATCCGTCAGCACAGTTGGCGTCCGAGCTAAAACAGCTGGTCATCTCTGATTTGGACGACAGCACGCGTCAGGAGCGCATTATCCTGCTGCTCGCGGGGTTGATGGAAAACCAGCATCATGTGCCGTCTCAAGGTCAGGTCAAAGAAGCAGAGCGGATCACGCGGATCAAAGACGGGTTGCTGAACGATCTCAGCGATGTCCCTACGCTCGACCAGCTCGCGCAGCAGGAAAATCTGTCGGTCGCACATCTGGTGCGCTCGTTTAATCAGGCGGTTGGGTTGCCGCCGCTGGCGTGGCTGATGCAGCGACGCATGTGTAAAGCGCGGGAGCTGCTGCGGCAGGGCACCGCGATTAGTCAGGTTGCGGGCGATGTCGGGTTTGCCGATCAGGCGCATTTCACGAAGGCCTTCAATCGCTATAACGCCATGACACCAGGGCAGTTCCGCCGTATCAATTTTTGACAATACAGCGTTTCCCTTCGGCTCTACACTCGCCTTATTGCTTAACGCTCGAAGGGAATACCATGCTGTTAGTTGTCTTCACGGGGATGCTGCTATCCCTGTCACTCTGTCTCGATCTGGGAATGGTCAATACCGCGATTATTAACCGTGGGCTGCGGCACGGGGCGCGCTCGGCGTTTTATATCGGGCTGGGTTCCTGTTTTGGCGATCTGTTTTATGCCACGCTGTCGGTGCTGGGTCTGGCGGTGGTGTTTAACCTGACGCCCGTCCGCTGGGTGCTATGGATTGGTGGCGGGCTGATTCTGCTCTGGATGACGTTCAGCATGGCGCGTGCAGCATGGCGTGACTATCAGGTTAAACGCTTCGCTGACCTGTCTGCGCAAGCGAATGCGGCGGATTTCACTGCGCCCCCTGCCCGGTATACCGAGTTCTTCAGCGGCGTCGGCATGGCGCTGGCGTCACCGACTGCGCTACTGTGGTTTGCGGCGATTGGCGGCACCATTATTGCGCAATCTACCGATGGCTCAGCCTTCATGATTAGCCTGTTTCTGCTGGGCTTTTTCGTCGGCGGCGTGCTGTGGACGTTCTTCCTTGCCGCGCTGGTGAAATACGGCCAACGTCTGCTGAAAGAACGGATCTCATTCTATTGCAGCCTGATTTCCGCGCTATTATTTGCCTACTTTGCCTGGCACGTCATTTCCAACGGCTATGAGACGCTGTTTTTACCGCTCTCCACCGCTGCATAACCGGCTAAAATATCAGCACTTTGCCGGGTTTTTTACTTGCTCGGCAACGGCATAGCGCTATAATGCCAGTCGCTTCTGCGTGCGAGTGTAGTTCAATGGTAGAACGGCAGCTTCCCAAGCTGCATACGAGGGTTCGATTCCCTTCACTCGCTCCAATTTCTATTCTCTCAACGTTCACCCAAGTCCAATAAACCCAGTAATGACAAGGCTTAGCGCTAATTCTCCGTCGTTGTGGGAAAACCCGCGTCTATCTAAATCTACAACCTAATGTGTATAGTGATGTGTATAGGGCATGATGACACCTGAAATACTATACGCGTCACTCCAATACTAGGAGAGAAACTATACAGATGTTGCTTACAGGTTTTGAACTCAGCAGCGACAAGGTCTACATCAGAAATGATGGTTATGGCTTCCCTAACCTAACGGACCGAAGGGACAGCGTGATTGTTATAAATTCATTTGCCTATTGATGTATCTATCCGTTTATTTTCCTACCTGATTTTTTCATCACGCCACATAAAATAATAATTTGTCTTTAAATTCAAATTGATATCGTAATTTTTTGTGGGTTCCAGAACTGAAAAAAAGCGGCAAAACTGAAATCTGTTTCAATGATTTCAGTTGGCACCCAAGCGCACAAGCCCAGTAATGGCGCGGGCTGGCGGGTTGATTTGTAGAAAAAGAAAACTGAAAAATTTTTATGATCCGAAAACCGCAGGCGGGTGCGGTGTAGCGCCGATTTTGTCAGAATATAATTTAAGTGTGGTAATGTTTTTATTCTATGGAAGATGCTATAAACTACAGATACATAGCTCTGAAATAATTATATAAGTCATGGGGCATTTAATGAAGTTACAACATCCTATTCAAGTTAAAATAAAAAAAGATTATAAAGGAAAGGTTGCAGCAATAAAAAAGAAATTATCCACCTATGATGACGATTCTTTTCTTTATAATATTTATCAACATTTTCAAAAAATCAGAGAGCCTGATTATGGGGTTACATCAAATTTCCCATGGTGCTGTTTTTTAGCACTAAAGTGGAAGTTTACTGAACCATTGAAAGGAAGAACTGTATCAATGCATGAGCGAGATTTTATTGATATAGTAAACAGGATATATAATCATTCAAAATGAAGTGAAAGACCTGTTTGATAATAATAAGATGTTATTAAGTATACGTAGGATGTTAATAAATCAAAAGTTATATCAAGTCCCTATGAAATTAGAGTTAAATACATTATCTCGGCAGTATTATTGGTATTGCAATTATGATGGCGGATATTTTGAAAAAAAGTTTTTTGATTTATATGGTCTAAGCCTTGAGTCTTATTATAAAATTAGCGCATACTTTGCGATGCTGTCATGCATTGATGATGGTAAAGAATCAACACTTATTCCTGTGCAAACTTATTTGATTCATCTTGTTCCATGTTTTGGTGCTGATGTTTTAAAAAATATTTAAATTTAGTATCAGTGAAAAAGGTTGAATTAAGAAGCTTTTTGAGTGAATTTAAAGATTTTGAGTCAAAAGAGATTGAATACTATTTAGATCCACCAATGTTGAATAAACCCTTCATTCATACAGATGATGGCTTAGTTATACTAAGCAAACATCTTTTAAGAGCCTCTCTCGCAGCCCTAGTTCCTTCAGTGCTAAAAAAAGAGGATGGTTCAAACTATAAGGATAAATTTGGACGTGTCATGGAGTCTTATATAGCGACTTTACTAGGTGAACTTTCATCTGATGTTATTGTAGAAAATGAGCTTATCAAGCTGTATAGAGACAATAAAATATCTGAAAAAACTAAAGTTGTTGATTTTGTTGTTTGCGAAACTGAAGGTAATGTATATATTGACTCAAAAGCGATCGAGCCAGATAAAACAGTAAAGTATTCAAATACGCCCCTACACATTAAACAACGGTTGAGTAATAGCTTTATTAAAGGTGTCATACAAGGCACAAGACTGTGCGAGAGCAATAAATGAAATATACAAAAAACCTATATCTGAACGTGATTCTTTAATAATAATAACTCACATGGATCATTATATTTCCACTGGTAAGTCGATTGAGGAAATGTTAGATCATTCACTTTTTAATATGATTGAAAATAAGCATGGTTTCCTTTCCATAAGTAAGAATAGAATTTATTATATGACAATAGATGAATTTGAATTCATGATTGAGGTCTCTCGAGGTAAAAATATATCAATAACGTCAATAATTGATGATTGCTCTAGAAACGACTCAGCAAGTGAAACTCAAAAATTTAATGTTATGATGCATCTTCATAAGATATCGCCTGAAGGAATCCCTGATAAAGAGATTATATCAAATAATAGAGAATTCCTTTTTGATGAGTTGATTGACTCCATGGGGAAATCCAGTGAACACTGGAATGGAAAAGTGATGGAATATTTAGCAATAAAAAGATATATCCTAAGCTAATGGCTTGCATTTTTGAGTTGTGATGCAGTTTAGGAGCTTTGCTCATAGCCACGTATGATTTTATCAAATTTAAAATTCTGTATGCGGTGCATGTTGACTAACGCCTTATTATCTTCTAGTTGTCTAAGTGGTTGTTGAAGAGAGATATGTATAGGAATGTGATTAGTCTGGTTTTTTCAAATCATAAAAATTAAACAATTACATTAAGTTATGTGGCATATTCGATTCCCTTCACTCGCTCCAACCTCTATTCTCTCAACGTTCACCCAGGTCCAATAAACCCAGTAATGACAAGGCTTAGCGCTAATTCTCCGCCGTTGGGGGAAAACCCGCGTCTATCTAAATCTACAACCTAATGTGTATAGTGATGCGTATAGTTATGCGTATAGGGAATGATGACACCTGAAATACTATACACATTCCATTTACAGATTTTGAGAACCGCTGTGCCAAGCCATAGAGTAAAATCCAAGAAAGCGTGTAGAGTTTTAAGCGCGCTTTCTGGTGATTGTTATGGTCGAAATTCATCTGGTAGGGAGAGTAACCTCATGGTTCGTAGAAACTTTCTTCAAATTCAGGGTGTTTTCTACCGTTCTGTGTTGGCGACGAATGCTGGGGCTGTCCTTGATCCGCCAGGGCCACAAAGTGCAGGGCGCTATCATAGACATGGCCAGCCTGCACTCTACATGAGTCCATTTCCAGAATGGTCAATCAGTGCTGTTTCAGGCTATATGAGAGAAGATGGTCTTGCTCGTGTTCTTATCCCAATTAGCGTTACCGATGCATGGGTACTGGATCAGCGGAATGAGGAGATCTCTCTACGTATGGGAATTAATCCGCAAACGTCGAATGGCTCTTGGCGGGAGGCGATCAGGAGCGGGCTAGTCCCAGGTTCATGGGTTAACGCAGATCGTGCAAGAGCCAGTGGAGCTGACGGCATGATTGATTGTTCCCGAAACATTCCTAATGGATGGCATCTTTGCCTCTTCCGGTGGAATGAGCCAGAAACGCCGCAGGTAAAAGTTTGCGGCGATCCAATCAACGTTTCACTTTCCTGATTTAATCACCGTCGTCGTCCAGTAGGGTAAATCCCAGGTGCCGCCGAGGCGGATCATGCGGCATGAGCCCGTGATTGACATACGACTCAATTGGAATGCTTTGCCATCCCAGGTCCAGGCCTCATCGCTCATGCAGTCTGCGAGCCCGCGTCCTTTCTGCACTGAGGTAATCTCACCGTTTTCATAGCCTGTTCCACTTGTCGTCACGAGCTGCGGCTGAGTCTGCATAGCGTTGTCGATAACCCAATAAGCGTAGCCTTCGTTGTAAGCGGCGCGCCAGCAGAGAGTACTGAGCAGCGACATGCTGTCATTCAGCGGAATGCGTTCAATTGGCTCTGCTTCTTGATAATCCTGCGGTGGGAAACTGTCGCAGTCATCTGCCTTTAGCGTCTTAAGCAGCGTTTTCTGGATGGCCGCCTGTTCCGCGTCTGTCAGATTTCTTGATCGTGCCTGTTTAGTTGCTGCCGCGTAGATGACGGGGGTTGCTACAGCAGGTAACGCGCTGCTTTCATTTCCTTTTTTGGTGATAGCGTCCGTTTTGCCAATGCGACCCTGTCTTTCATCCATCTTTAACAAAACGGCGTAGGCACCCGCTCCAGACAGTTCGGAAACGATGCCATTGTGATGAAACGCCACTTTTCCGCTTCCTTTTAGTGCCTGTAGGACGAGGGGAATCTGTGTCTCATTTAGCTGCCAGAGGTTGTCTCCGGTTGAGGTGAGCTGGCCTTTATCTACGCCGTCAATGGTTAGCGTGAGTTTGGTGCCTTGAGGCATCGCTTTGTCTACCTCAGCGAGCGTAACGTCGGCCGTTATTGGCGTATTTTGCCCAGCATGGCGTGTGATGAGAATCGAGACGTCCTGTGCTTCCTTATCTTCTCCCGTGTACTTCTCTTCTGGCGAGTAGCCGGCAGCCCGACACGTTAGCGTGTTATCACAGACCACTTCCCAGTCTTTATGAAAGAAAGTGCTATCGGCGAAGGTGGTGGCAAACGCCAGAATAGGCATCCCGGTGATCAATGCGGTTAGCATAGGGAGGCGAGAAGGGAGAAAAAAAGTCATTTTCCATCAAGTCCTTGATTATGTTGTGGCTTGCCGCCAGCCTATTTTCGCTGCCAGAAAGCCAATAGCTGTTTTTGACATATACCAAGATGGTAGCGTTAGGCGGCGTGATATTGCGAATATTTCTTGTCCGACCACTCCATTATTAAGTGTAAATCGGGTATGATGCCGCTGCCGTTAACCGTTCATCGGCTGCTCAAAATCCCCTCAGTGTTATCAGCATGTTTATCCTGCTTTTTAACCTCACGCGCGATAACGGTCAGAAACAGTTTTCCACACAGTTGAAACGATCCCTATAAAAAAGTGTCATGATAGATGTAGCGCGATGAGAACGACTCTTTATGCGGTACGCTGTTAATCACTTAAAGACGAGTATCATGAAGATTAAGCAAACATTTACCTGGGCATTACTCCACCCGCGCTATTGGATGACTTGGTTCGGCCTTGGCGTGCTGTTTTTATTAGTTCAACTCCCTTACCCGCTGCTGATGAAGCTCGGAAGCAGTGCGGGTCGTCTATCCCGCGTTTTTCTGAAACGCCGGGTGTCGATTGCCAGACGCAATCTTGAATTGTGCTTCCCTACGATCTCTGATGACGAAAGAGAAGCGATGATCGACAGCAATTTTGCTTCGCTCGGAATGGCATTGGTTGAAACCGGCATGGCCTGGTTTTGGTCCGATCGCCGCGTGCGCCAGTGGTTTGATGTTTCAGGGCTGGAGCATTTACAGCACGCTACTGCAAAAGGTCAGGGCGTAATGGTGATTGGTATTCACTTTATGTCGCTGGAACTGGGTGGCAGGGCGATGGGGCTGTGTCAGCCAATGATGGCGATGTACCGTCCGCACAATAATAAAGCGATGGAAATGGTCCAAACCTGGGGACGTTCTCGTTCCAACAAAGCGATGATCGACCGTAAAGATCTGCGTGGCATGGTACAAGCGCTAAAACGGGGTGAAGCGGTATGGTTCGCGCCCGATCAGGATTACGGCCCTAAAGGTAGCGTTTTTGCGCCGTTCTTTGCGGTGAAAAATGCGGCGACCACTAGCGGCACGTATACCATTAGCCGTTTGGCAAAACCGGCGATGATGACAACAGTGCTGATCCGCAAGCCCAATGCTTTGGGTTATCAACTGGTGATTCAGCCTGAATTACAGGATTATCCTTATCACGATGAGCAGGCTGCGGCGTGCTACATGAATAAGGTGATTGAGACAGAAATCATGCGTGCGCCTGAGCAGTATCTCTGGCTGCATCGTCGTTTTAAAACCCGTCCGGCAGGTGAAATGTCGCTCTATGCCTGATACGAACTACGCCTGAGACGCAGTGCCGCACCGGTTTTCACGCGGTGCGGCGTTGCTGATGGTGCTTTATTCTTTTTCTAACAGTAGCCCGCGTGGAGCGAAGGATTTTTTCATTGCACCAACGTATTCGTGGCGAGCCAGATAGCGGTAGCAGCCAGCGGCAAGGAATGCGCCGATAAACCAGCTGAAGTTGGCTGCGTCACGCCACTGTGGCGTGAAGGTGATTATCAACCCAATGGTCACCGCGGGAATCAATGCCATTATCGCATTGGGATTGAAGCCATTTCGATACCAGTACTTCCCTTTTGGCGTCGCGTCGAACAGATCGTCCACATAGATTTTCCCGCCTTTGATGACATAGAAATCCATGAGCAGAATGCCGAACAGCGGGCCGATAAAGGCACCGAGTACGTCGAGCGTGTAGTGAATTAATTCTGGCGAGTTGAAGAGGTTCCACGGTGTGAGCAGTACGGAGCCGACAGCGGCGATCATTCCGCCCGTGCGGAAGCTGATACGCTGCGGTGAACAGTTGGAGAAATCAAACGCTGATGAGACGAAGTTAGCAACAATATTGATCCCGATGGTTGCGATAATCATGGTCAGCACGCCAAGCGCGACGGCAAAGCCGCTGTCAATATGCGAGACGGTTTCAATCGGGTCGGTAATCATGCGGCCGAATAATGACTGTGTTCCGGAAACAATCACCACGGTGATAATAGAGAACAGCAGAAAATTGAACGGCAGACCCCAGCGGTTGCCCCGACGGATTTCCTGCATGCTTTTACCGTAGCGAGAAAAGTCACCGAAGTTCAGCAGCGGGCCGGAAAAGTAGGAAACAACCAGTGCAGTGGCGGTGAGCATTTGCCAAAGTTGCTCGCTGGTCGTGAGTGTTTTGCTGGTCAGCGTAAAAGAAATATTCTCCCATCCGGTCTGGTAAACAATCCAGATCGCGAGTGCCGTCATCACCACGTAAACCGCCGGGCCTGCAAAATCAATAAAGCGTTTAATCGCGTTCATGCCATGCCAGAACACAAGGGCTTGCAGGAACCACATGATGCCAAAGCAGATCCATCCCAGTGCGGACAGGCCGAGCCAGTGACTCTGTGTCAGTGGGGCGAGCGCAGGATAAAACTTCAGCAGAACCAGCATAAGCGCATGTGCCGCCAGATATGTCTGAATCCCGTACCAGGCAAAAGCGATGAGGCCACGAATGACAGCGGGAATATTCGCGCCAAAGACACCGAATGCCTGACGGCAAATCACCGCATAAGGAACGCCGCTCATCTGGCTGGGTTTCGCGACCAAATTTGCACAGACCTGCACAATACAGATGCCCACCAGCAGGCACAGCAACACCTGCCAGCTTGCCAGCCCCAGTGCGAAAAAGCTGGCTGCAACCACGTATCCACCCATGCTGTGCACATCTGACATCCAGAATGAAAAGATGTTGTACCAAGACCAGGTTTGAACACGTGTCGGTGCCAGATCCTCATTGCAGAGTTTGGGGCTGTACGCGTTGCTACCATTACCTGTAATCATTTTTTCTGGCATGGAATCTGCTCCTTTTACCCTAGTCGTGAAATGAATGACGTTATGTATGTAGAAAAGGAGTTGCATTAATCAGGCCAAAATTAATTTCTTGTATACGTGATTTATGTTTTTTGTGTACGATTTGATAAGAATATGACAACGAGAAAAGCGAATGAACTACACTTACGGACTGGGAAATGAGCAGTTTTTGCAGCAAAAAGATGATGTTATCTACCAGGCTCTGCTTAACGCTATCGTCGAACACCAATTACTGCCGGGCACAAAATTGCCGGAGGAAGCGCTGGCAGATGTGTTTGATGTGAGTCGAACGGGAATTAGAAAAGTCTTACAACGTCTTGCAATGGTGCAGATGGTGACGTTAACGCCCAAACGTGGTGCGCAGGTATCGACGCCCTCCGTTGAAGAAGCGCAGGAAATTTTCCAGACTCGCCGCTTTATTGAGTGTGCCAATCTGTCTGAAGTGGTGCTGCGCTGCCAGTCTCCTCATCTGGCGGCGTTAGATCGATTGATCGTGGCAGAGCAGCAGGCACACGCAGACCAAAACGGTGCAGAAGCGATCCGCCTGTCTGCCGCATTCCATATTCAACTCCAGGCGATCTCTGGCAATACCGTGCTAACGGGAATTGTGTCGCAACTGACGCTGCGCTCATCGCTGGTTATCGCCGCCTATGGCACGCCGTGGCAGCAGGGGTGTCGATGCCACGATCATCACGATCTGCTGGCGTTACTACGGGATAAAAATGTCTCAGGGTTAGCGGAAGCAATGACGCAGCATTTTGATGACATTGTTGCCAGCCTGCGTTTTGACCGGGATGAAAACGTGGAGCCGGATTTCCGCCGACTGTTTGGCCATATTAAGGAGAAGCTCGCGTGAAACCTTGCATCATTCAGGTGATTAACCCCAATACCAGCCTTGCTATGACCGAAACGATCGGTGCTGCGGCGCGCGCCGTGGCATCGCCAGGAACGGAGATTGTCGCGGTGTGTCCTTCTCAGGGCGCACCGTCTATTGAGGGGCATTTTGACGAAGCGATAGCCGCGATTGGTGTGTTGGAACAGGTGAAACAAGGAAAAGCGCAGGGCGTTGACGGGCACATTATTGCCTGCTTCGGCGACCCTGGGCTGCTTGCTGCTCGTGAAGTCGCCAGTAAACCGGTCATCGGCATTGCCGAAGCCGCCATGCATATGGCGACGCTAGTGGCAACGCGCTTCTCGATTGTTACCACATTGCCGCGCACCGTCATCATCGCCCGCCATTTACTACAGCGCTATGGCTTTGAACATCACTGTGCTGCGCTGCACTCGATCGATTTGCCAGTGCTCGCGCTGGAGCAGGATAGCGGGATCGCACAGAACAAGGTGCGTGAATATTGTATACAGTCTCTGCGTCAGGATGGTGTGGGTGCGATTGTGCTTGGGTGTGGTGGAATGGCCGATCTGGCGCAGGAACTGACGCAAGAACTGTCGATTCCGGTGATCGACGGCGTTAGCGCTGCCGTCAAGCTGATTGAGTCATTGTCGGCTCTGGGATTGACGACCAGTAAGCAGGGCGATCTGGATTACCCAATTGCCAAGCCGCTGAGCGGTATGTTTAGTTCGCTGCGTTAAAAAAGGGAAAGGATATGATCACAGCACCTGCTGCAACGATGTATGGCATTGAGAGCGATTATCCGCGCGACCTTATCGGATATGCAGGGCAGCCCCCGCATGCTAACTGGCCCGAAAATGCACGCATTGCCGTGCAGTTTGTCTTGAACTACGAGGAAGGTGCGGAAAATAACGTCTTGCATGGTGACGCCGGATCCGAGCAGTTTCTGTCCGATATTATCGGTGCGGCGAGTTATGCGGATCGTCATATGTCGATGGATTCGCTGTATGAATATGGCTCGCGCGCCGGTTTTTGGCGTATCCATAACGAGTTTCAGCGTCGCGGGTTGCCGTTGACGGTATTCGGTGTGGCAATGGCATTAGCGCGTAATCCCGAGGTGGTCGAGGCGATCAAATCGGCTAACTATGATGTGGTCAGTCACGGCTGGCGCTGGATTCATTACCAGCACATGGATATCGATACCGAACGCGAGCACATGCATAAAGCCATTGATGTACTGACGACGTTATTCGGTCAGGCTCCGCTTGGCTGGTATACCGGGCGCGACAGCCCCAATACCCGCCAGTTGGTTGTCGATAACGGCAATTTTTGGTACGACAGCGACTACTACGGTGACGATCTGCCGTTCTGGATGACGGTCAAAAAAAGCAATGGTGAGGTGCGTCCGCATCTGATTGTGCCGTATACGCTGGATGCTAATGATATGCGGTTTGCCTCACCACAGGGATTTAACAGCGGCGATCAGTTCTTCACCTATCTGAAAGACAGTTTTGATGTGCTCTATGAGGAAGGAGAAACCGCACCTAAAATGCTATCTATCGGGATGCACTGTCGTTTGCTAGGACGGCCAGGCCGTTTTCGGGCGTTGCAGCGTTTTCTGGATTATATTCAACAGCATGAGCGAGTGTGGATTTGCCGTCGTCAGGATATCGCCGAGCATTGGCGTCAGCACCATCCGTATGTCGCGCTGTGAAGCTCAGAGAATACCAGAAACAAAAATGGCTACCGGATGGCAGCCATTTTATGGTGGTTAACGTACTTAAGTACGATTAACGGAAGATAGCGTGGGGGTTAACACCGCGATAGGTTTTGCCCAACGCTTTTAATATTTGATTGATTTTGCGGACAACGCGCATCTTTTTATCCCCACGATTCTTAAATAATTATTGGTTGAAAGTACCAAAGTTGATGTTGATGTTTTCAAACATAGCAATGATTTTGTTCAGCAGTTTCATGGTCATTTCCTCGTTGTTAGTTGATTTGTTTTCTGTGATGCTGTTCACGTTTTTAAGAATACTCGCACTGATACGGGTGGTCAACTTTTTTGTGACGTGAATCACAAAAAAATGAACGATCAGTTTGTGAGGAGTAAACCACTGTTTTGATTTCCGTCTAAAAACCCTTTCTGCTTTTTCTTCATACTGACTCACTTTCAGCGAGTGGCCTGATTGAGCATTACCTGTACTGGCTGTGCGCTTCCTTATCGGACAGATGAAGTGAGATAGGTAAATTGTCTCGATTAGCAGTTGAAATAAGCGCAGGTGAAGCGGGATAATCACGCGCTTCACATTGCCTGACACCGTCTTATCCAGCTTGTTTTAGTTCAGCCTGTTTTTGATACAGCAGTGTCTTGATATAGCAACGTTTTCCAGCTTTGCATGCAGCGAGTTAATCGTTTGCGTGCGGAGCTATACGGTTCATGCCGCGCCAGCAATGTTGGTGCGCTCGCGGAGCAAGGCCGCGGTAACCGTCAGAATCGATCTTAAATAATAATGGCATTTCAGGGGATACCACCATGTCAAACACCACCCGTCAGGCAGGCTCGCAGGGCACGCTTGATGCTTTTTTCAAAATCACACAGCGCGGTAGTAACGTGCGTCAGGAAGTATTAGCGGGCCTGACGACGTTTCTGGCGATGGTTTACTCCGTGATTGTGGTTCCGAGTATGCTGGGCAAGGCTGGCTTCCCGCCTACCGCCGTGTTCGTTGCAACCTGTCTGGTTGCCGGTCTGGGGTCGCTGCTGATGGGGTTGTGGGCCAATCTGCCAATGGCGATTGGTTGTGCGATTTCGCTGACGGCGTTCACCGCGTTCAGTCTGGTGCTGGGGCAACAAATCAGCATTCCTGTGGCGCTGGGAGCGATCTTCCTGATGGGGGTGCTGTTCACTATCATTTCCGTCACGGGCATCCGCTCTTGGATCTTGCGTAACCTGCCGATGGGCGTGGCGCATGGCACAGGGATTGGTATCGGTCTGTTCCTGCTGATTATTGCCGCCAACGGTGTCGGTCTGGTGGTAAAAAACCCCATTGACGGCCTGCCGGTTGCGCTGGGTGATTTCACCTCTTTCCCCGTCATTATGTCCCTGCTGGGGCTGGCAGCGACTATCGGTTTAGAGAAGCGTCGCGTACCGGGTGGTATTCTGCTGGTTATCATCGCGATCTCTATTCTGGGGCTGATTTTTGACCCGAATGTAAAATACGCGGGCTTCTTTGCGTTGCCGAGCTTGACGGCTGCTGACGGTTCGTCACTGATCTTCAGTCTGGATATCATGGGCGCATTGCAGCCGATGGTTCTGCCGAGCGTGCTGGCGCTGGTGATGACCGCTGTGTTCGATGCCACGGGGACGATCCGTGCTGTCGCCGGACAGGCGAACCTGCTGGATAAAGACGGGCAAATCATCAACGGTGGTAAAGCCCTGACCGCAGACTCCGTGAGCAGCATTTTCTCCAGTCTGGTCGGGACGTCTCCGGCAGCGGTTTACATCGAATCCGCAGCGGGTACGGCAGCCGGTGGTAAAACGGGCTTAACGGCAACCGTAGTCGGCGTGCTATTCCTGTTGCTGCTGTTTGTGTCTCCGTTAGCGTATCTGGTGCCTGGCTATGCCACCGCACCTGCGCTGATGTACGTCGGCCTGCTGATGCTGGGCAACGTCTCCAAACTGAACTTTGATGACTTCGTCGATGCTATGTCCGGTTTGGTATGCGCCGTATTCATCGTGCTGACCTGTAACATCGTGACCGGTATCATGCTGGGCTTTGGTGCGCTGGTATTAGGCCGTATCTTCTCCGGCGAATGGCGTAAACTGAACATCGGCACCGTGGTGATTGCTGTCGCGCTGGTGGTGTTCTACGCTGGCGGCTGGGCGCTGTAATCCTTTCCAACAGACCTTCTGGCGCCGTCCAGAAGGTCTGTCATTCCTCGTCTTTCCTTCTTCTTTCCCTTCCTTAGCATTTCTCACACCAAACGCGACTTTATGTGCCCTTTTATTGGCTTTGGGTTGATGTAACTTGTGTGATAATCAGTAAAGTAATTACTTCTCTCCTCCAACCAGAAATCCATTTTCATACCGAGCTAAATGCGTTAAATATGGAAGAGCAGTTTGCTCGCTAACAGGCAGAATTTTTTTGATTTAGGAGTACGTCTAAGGAAAGCATGGAAATATTTTTTACGATTCTTATTTTGACCCTGGTTGTATCCCTGTCTGGGGTCGTTACCCGCATTTTACCTTTTCAAATCCCTCTGCCTTTAATGCAAATCGCGCTTGGTGCCATCCTTGCCTGGCCCCAGTTCGGTTTGCACGTTGATTTCAATCCCGAGCTGTTTATGGTGCTCTTCATTCCGCCGCTGCTGTTTGCCGACGGTTGGAAAACGCCGACGCGTGAGTTCCTGAAACACGGTCGAGAAATTATTGGTCTGGCGCTGGTTCTGGTGCTGATTACCGTAGTGGGCATCGGCTATTTCATCTACTGGATGGTGCCGGGCATGCCGCTAATTGCGGCCTTCGCGCTGGCCGCCGTGCTGTCGCCAACGGATGCCGTCGCACTGTCTGGCATCGTCGGTGAAGATCGTATTCCGAAAAAGCTGATGGGCATTTTGCAGGGCGAAGCGTTGATGAACGATGCGTCCGGTCTGGTGTCGCTGAAATTTGCTGTCGCGATTGCGATGGGCACGATGGTGTTTACGGTTTCCGGTGCGACGCTGGAATTCATGCAGGTCGCACTGGGCGGGCTGCTGGCGGGCGTCGGCGTGACCTGGCTATTCGGTAAATCGCTGCGCGCTATCAGCCGCTGGAGTGGTGATGATGCCGCAACGCAGATCGTACTGCTGCTGCTGTTACCTTTCGCGTCGTATCTGATTGCCGAACACATCGGCGTGTCGGGAATTTTGGCTGCGGTGGCGGCGGGGATGACCATCGGGCAGTCGGGCGTGATTCGTAGCGCGCCACTGACGATGCGGTTGCGTGCGAACGGCGTGTGGTCGATGTTGGAATTCGTGTTTAACGGCATGGTGTTCATCATGTTGGGCCTGCAATTGCCGGACATTCTGGAAACTTCGGTGACGCAGGCAGAACTGGATCCAACGGTTGAAACCTGGATGCTGTTTACCGATATCGTGATTATCTATGGTGCTCTGCTGCTGCTACGTTTCTGCTGGCTGTGGGTGATGAAAAGATACAGCATGCACATTCAGAAAAAGCGTCCGATGATCTTTGCCGAGTTTTCCACGCGCGAGCTGTGGATCGCGTCCTTTGCCGGCGTGCGAGGGGCGATTACGCTGGCGGGCGTGCTATCTATTCCGCTGCTGCTGACGGACGGCACCGCGTTCCCATCACGCTATCAGCTGGTGTTTATCGCCACGGGCGTTATTTTGTTTTCTCTGCTGTGTGGTGTGCTGGCGTTGCCGTTTCTGCTGCGCGGTGTGGTGGTCGCGGACAAGGCCGCGCATGCCAAAGAAATCCGCATGGCGCGTATGGCGGTGGCAGAAGTGGCGATCAAAAGTATGCACAAAATGGAGGAGCGTCTGGCCGCCGATCGAGAGGAAAACATTGATGAGCAGGTGCTAAAAGAAGTCAGCGCACGCGTCATTGGTAATCTGCGTCGACGGCTCATTGATAAAGACGATCCTGAAAATGGCCTGTTGATTGAGAATCTGGAACGGCGTTTTCGCCTGACTGCGCTGAATTCCGAACGTGCGGAGCTGTATCATCTGCGTGCCACGCAGCAAATCAGCAATGAGACATTACAAAAAATGCTGCGCGACCTCGACCTGATGGAAGCGCTTCTGATCGAAAATGAGTAAGACGCGGTGAGACGATCCTCGTTACTGCGTTGATTTCTTTCTCTTCTCTTTCCTTTCTCTGCATCCCCATGGCGTAAGCGATGGGGATGTTTTTTATGCGTCCAGTCTAAGAACGACGTCAGGCGATTGTAAACTGCTTGTCACTAAATGATAATGATTGTTATTATCCGTAGGACTTTTCTTAGAAGTGAAAAACGGCCCGCACGGTATCAACATCGTGTGGGGTGAATGGCTGTTTGAAGGATCAGATAAAATAAACGGACATTAACCCTAAATTAATTAGGTAATAAGCCACGTTTATAGGGGAACATTATGCGTGTATTAGTGGTTGATGATGATTCTGTGCTGTGCCATTGGCTGGGGTCTAAATTACATTCCCACGGCCATTCTTGCCGAATGGTGCATGATGGCGCACACGCATTAAAAGCGATCAAGGATGAAGTTTATGATGTCGTTCTGTTGGACAGAATGTTACCCATCATGGATGGATTTACGGTATTACGTGAATTACAAGGCTCGCGTCATCCGCCTATTATGCTGCTCTCGGCGCTGGATCGTGATGTCGACCGGGTGATGGGTTTGGAGCTTGGTGCGGAAGATTATCTCGGCAAGCCTTTTAATTTTAATGAGCTTAGATTACGTCTGGATATTATGGCGCGGCGCGGTAAACGCCATGTCGATAATCCTTCCATGCTGACCTTTGAAGACTTGCAACTTGACCGTATGCAGCGCGTCGCATGGCGCGGCGGCAAGCGTATCGACTTGACCGATAAAGAGATCAAGTTACTGATTATATTAATGGAAAATCCGGGTCAGGCGATTACGCGTACGATGCTGTTAGAGCGCGTATGGGGCTACAATTTTGATCCGCAGACCAATCTGATCGACGTTCATATGTCAAAACTGCGGGCAAAAATTGATAAAGGCTTCCCGCATCCATTAATTAAAACGCTGAGAGCGATGGGCTACGCATTAGGCGCGGTAGATAAGGAAAAAACCGATGTTGGCAGCCACGCTGAATAAAGTAAAAATAAAGAAGCTTGGGCAGCGCTGGCAGGTAAAAATAAAACACTGGCAATTACTGGGGGCAAGCCAATATCCCGGCTTTTTATGCACCTCTAATTTTCGCCAGGCAATAACCATTGTTTTTCTGTTCTTATTGATGATGCTGATGTGTATTGTCGGCTTCAGTTCATTAAGTGAAACGCTGATTAGAACGCATGTCCGTGAAGTTATTCTGGGTAATATTTACGACTACTCGATGCAGTCGCGTTTAACGAATGCCGATAGCCTGATTACGCAATTACGGCACGATAATCGAGCGAAAGGGGATGAATTACCGCTGTTTCTGGTGATGGATAAACACGGTGATATTCTGTATCACAATCATCCCTTAAAAATGCATCTTTTAACCCCCCGTTCTGCAAACTCGCACCCTCTGGAAATGCGGCAGCATACCGATTGCCAGATGGATGTCAGCTGTCTTAAAGCCGAAATTTCCAGCCCTGACGATCCCAATCTGATCGGTTTGTCCGTGATGTTGGATGACGGTGGCGTGCTGTTTACCGCTTACAACATTCGACCCATGTTAGAGCGGGTGAGGACAATCCCGCTTGTGGCGGGGGCCGGACTGTTTATTGTACTGCTTTTCTGCCTGTTTATCAGCCGTCATTTCAGTTTACGCCGCTTGCGCAGCGTGGAGAAAATCCGCGCGGCGCTGCATCGCTACAGCAGCGGTGAGCAACAGGTGCGTATGCCGCTGTCGCCTTACGATGATGATTTTGACAGCCTGAGTGCCGATATTAACCAGAATCTGGAACGGATTGAGCGCTTGATGGAGCAGGTGCGCAGCACCTCCAGCCATGTCGCGCATGAACTACGTACGCCGCTGACGCATCTGCAAAATCGCTTGTTCAACCTGACGGAGCGGGCAGGGCTGGATAACGATATTCGTGATGAATTGAATCTGGCGGTGGGCGAGGTACATAAAATCCTCGGGCTATTCCGTACCGTGATGCGCATCGGTGAAATCGAAAGCGGGCGCTGCGTGCACCAGTTTGAGAACATTGAAGCGCGCCAGCTGCTGGAAGAAATTGCCGAATATTATCAGCCGCTGGCGGAAGAGCGCGGCTGTCGTCTGAAGATTGAAATCAAAGCCGGCATTCAGCTCTTTGGCGACCGGGCGCTGTTGTTTCAGGCGCTGGCCAATCTGGTGGAAAACGCGCTGAAATACGCGGCGCAGGGAAAATACATTACGTTGAGCGTGACGCTGTATCGTGGCTGGATCGCCCTGAGTGTTGCTGACCGTGGTCCGGGCATTCCGCCCGCGCTGCATGCCAAAGCGCTACAGCGCTTTCAGCGGTTGGATACCTGGTTTCAGTCCGGCTACGGGTTGGGATTATCTCTGGTTCAGGCGATTACCGACCTGCACGGTGGCAAGCTCTATCTGGACTCCTCAGAGCCGGGCCTGAACGTTTATCTGTGCCTTAATCGCTGCTAATCCTCTTTTTTTCTCGATGAATACGATGCGTGGTGAGTGGGTTTCCCCTGCTTGCCGCGACCATTTTCTCTTGATCGTTTATGAATATCCCTGCAAAAAACATGAATATTTATTAATTTTTCCTGCAATGTAAAGTGTGTTAATTATTGATTTATATTGATAATTTTTTGTATGGAAAGATTAACGAATATTAATGTTCTACTGCTTGCGGCGCTTGATAATAAGTCTCATTATTAATCTTATTATCATCATGGCACCCCCCCGAATTTCCGAGTAGGCCATGATTTCTTTGCCTGCGGATTAGAGAGTCTTCCCATGAAAAATATGAAAGCAAAATTGCGTTCTTTCCTGCGTGACGAGAGCGGTGTAACGGCAATCGAATACGGCATTCTTGCGGCGGCAATGGCGGCAGCCATCGGCGCTATTTTCGGCGGCGACGGTATCTTCGTGAAAGCGCTGAATGAGAAATTCAGCCAAATCGCCGATCAAATTACCGGTACGGGCACCAGCGGCGGTACATCCGGCGCAGCGAAATAAGCGCGAGATGGCGGATTACGCGCACTGGCCGCAGACGGTACTGCTGATAGGGTGCCTGCTGTGGTGTATCAGTACCGACCTGTTAGTACGCAAAATTACGAATCAGGCGGTACTGATTTTATTGCTGGGCTGGCTGTTTTTCAGCGCTTCACATGTCCTGCAATCCGGTGCGTTAGATATGTTGGCACTACGCAAAACGCTCTGGGCGCTGCCAGGCGCGGCGGCAGTACTGGTTGTGGGATTTGTGCTTTTCCTCACCGGCAGATTAGGCGCTGGGGATGTCAAGCTGATGAGTGTGCTGTGCCTGTGGGTTGGGCAAGGACACCAGATCGTTTTCGTCATGGTGACGGCGCTGGCTGGCGGTGTTTTGGCGCTTAGCTTGCCGCTGCTGAATACCGTACCCACAGCGGTGGCGATGGGCATTCAAACCACCAACCGGATATTCAAGAGTCGGTTGCCTATGCCACCCGCGTTGCCCGCCGATCTTTCTCAAGGCATACCTTACGGCGTCGCCATTGCGTTCGGCGCGATGTATGTCCTGATTTTTCCCTTGTTTTAATTCTGTCGCAGCTTTAAGACACACACGCTAGGGTAGGCAAGTTGAAATGAAAGTGAACTCTACATACGTACTGTCAGGCGCGCTCGTTCTGGCAGGCATTGTTGCGCTGATGGTGCGTAGCCATCTCTCTTCTGAACCCCCTGCGCCGCCTCCGGTCGTGGTTAAAGCGCCGGAAAAAATTGCTGTTTTGGTGGCCGCGAAAGATCTGCATCCCGGTGATTTCATTGATTCTACCTCGCTGCGTTGGCAGACCACGGATGAATCGGTTTCCCGTGCGTTTAACTTTGTTCGCGGTCAGGACAGCCAGTCCCTGCTATTGGGCGCGACCCTGCGTGAAACGGTGAAGGAAGGCGCGTGGCTCAGCAGTAATGCTGTTGTGAACCCCAATGAGCCGGGCTTTGTTGCTGCTGTGCTGCGTAAAGGGATGCGTGCTATCTCCGTTCCTACCAGTGCTATTGCGAGTAATGCCGGGCTAGTGTCCGCTGGCGATCGTGTTGATGTGATCCTCAGCATGAGACGAGACGATCAGTCAGAGCTACCTGCAAGCCGTAACCAGCCTGTTGTGATGCCACTGCTGGCATCACAAACGATCGTGCGCGATTTACGCGTATTGGCGCTGAACGATAAAACCGGTACGCCGATATACCCACGCTTTGATACCGCGGAAGACGGTACGGTGCTTGATGCCACCGCCAAAAGCCGTGAGTCTGCCGTGCGTTCTCGTCCTGCAACCTATCAAACCGTTACGCTGGAAGTGACGCCGCAGCAGGCTGAAGCGCTGGCGGTTGCCAAAGAGCTGGGCATTCTGCATTTGGCGCTGCGCAGTGCCGATCTGGATGATGTAGTCGATCCTGCAACAGGGCGACCTCATGTGACCACAGTGCCTCTGGCAACCGATATCTACGGTGCATTCTCAGCAGGATCTGATGGGCACAAAGTGAAAATCTATCGCGCTGAGCAAAAAGACGTGGTGACGTTCCCCTCCCGATAGGACGAACACGCAATCTGACAGCCTGCGGGGTGCCGCGAGCTGCTCATGGAAAAATGAAGCCCATTACGGAAATTAAGTAAATGACGATGTTTTCGCTGTTTTTGAAATCGGACTTTCGGGGTACGTGCAAACGATTGCTGGCCGCTGGCCTGTTTAATGCGGTATTGCCTGTCACGCTGACGACGATGATGTTGCCTGCGACTACGCTGGCTGCTGGGGTATCTGTAGCGCCGGTAACCGATGAGGTACGACTGACCGTGCACCAGGGACGGTTATTGCAACTCAGCGAGCTGCCGGACAGCGTGCTGGTGGCCGATCCGAATATTGCCAGTTTCGAACTGCCTTCACCGGGTAACCTGTTTGTCTACGCCAAAAGCGTTGGTACCACCACGCTCTATGCGATGGATGAAAATGGCAATGTGATCAACGCCATTCGTCTGGTATCCGAGCATGATTTGAAAGCGCTGGGTGAACGCATGAAGCGTGAATTCCCCGGTGCGGATATCCAACTGGAAGCCTCGATTCCCAGCGGTGTGATTGTGCGCGGTAGCGTCGATACCCCACAGGACGCCAAGCGCGTGATCGACAGCATACAGGCTTATATCAGCGCGTCCGCCGGCGGTGGTGGGCAGGGCGGTGGAGGAGGTGGCGAAAGACTGCCTGGCTCCAGCGAATCCTCCGGCAAAGTGATCAACCAGCTCAAAATCAAAACGCCTTCGCAAATCAATATTCAGGTGCGCGTGGTGGAAGTGTCCCGCAAGTTAACCAGCGAACTGGGCTTCAACTGGGCGGCATCACTGAGCACCGGTAGCGGCAACATGACCGCAGGCAGCGGATCGCGTCTTAATCTGTTCAGCGCCACGACCGGGAGATTTGCTAACCCAACGGATACTGGCTTCCTGAACTTCGGTCGCTCCAGACTGAGCGGATTGTTAACCGCGATGAACCAGCAGGGCATGGCGACCGTGTTGGCCGAGCCAAACCTGACGGCGATGTCAGGGGAAACCGCTGCGTTTGCCGCAGGTGGTGAAGTGCCAATCGTCCTGATCACCAATAACAGCGTCAGCATCGATTACAAATCCTACGGTGTGATTCTGCGCATGACGCCAACGCTGCTGTCTGCCAACCGCATCAGCCTGCACATTGCGCCGGAAGTCAGTGAGCTAACCGACGTCGGCTCCGTGCAGCTGGAAGGCGGATCGCGTATTCCTGCATTAACGGTACGTCGTGCGGATACCACGGTAGAGCTGGCCAGCGGACAGAGCTTTGCGCTGGCGGGCATGCTGCGTAGCGCCGGTAGCCAGACGATCAACGGTGTGCCGGGATTAAGCAGCGTTCCGATGTTTGGCCGCCTGTTTGAAAGCGAATCTACCAGTCAGGAAGAAACGGAATTGGTGATTATCGCGACCGCCTATGTCGTTGAGCCAGTTAACGCGGGCGATCTTCAGACACCGGGACAAGGCGTAAAAATGCTGGATTCGTCCATGCCGCGCTCTGCATCCATCGGCTATCTCTACTGAGTCCGCGAGGGGCAATAAAACATGAAAACGATCAACAACAGTTACCCCCTGCTTCGCCCGCTGCACATGCGTGTGGCGGTGCTGACCGCCGTTGTTCTGCTGGCAGGATGCGGATGGAATAAGCCGATTAACGACGTACGTATGCAGCGCTTTGATCAGCCTGGGCTTCAACCGATTGCCGTCCAGCCTTCATCGGTGTCAGTGCCGTTACTGGTTGCACCGAACGGGCGCGGGTTCCTGCCTGAATCCTTGAGACAGCTCAATATCATGCTGAAGGATCAGGGACGACTCTCCGCACAGACGCTGACGCTGATCCCACACAGCGCAAGCGGTGAGCAGATGGCAGGGCGACTGGCTACCGTGCTGAAAAACGCCGGTGCCAATGCACAGAATGTGAAGCAGATGCGCCGTTCTACGGCGAGTGGGCAGAATGGCGATCTGGAAGTGATCTCCGAGGCGCTGGTGGTCAAAACCACCCGCTGCACGATCAATGACCCCAATCAGCTGATGGTGAAGCCTTATGAAGCGATTGGTTCTCTCGGCTGCGCCACGCAAAATAATCTGGCGATGATGGTTGCGGAGCCACGCGATCTGATTCAGGCGAAAGCGCTGGATAGTGCGGATGGCGTGACTGCGGTCAATAGCATCGAACGCTATCACAAAGATGAAGTGAAAGAGCTCATCGACATTAACTTTGAAGAAGATTAAGGGCGTGACATTCCATGAGTGAAATTACCCCTAACGATGGTGAAGAACTGGCGCTGCCGCTGGTGGCGTTCGCCAATGATGTACGCGACGTGGCCGATATCGGCGATCTCTTTACTCGCCTGAAACAGCCGGATGTACCGGTCATGTCCGGCGGTATCGCCGCCGCGCGTCAGTGGTGTGAACTGAATGTCCCGCCGCGCATTTTACTGGTGGATCTGGAAGGGGCGCACTGGCCGCTTCCAGCACTCGAGGAGTTGCTGAGCGTCTGCGGCCCCACCAGCCAGGTGATTGCGACGGGCAAAGAACAGGATGTCGGCTTGTACCGCGCACTGCTTCAGGCGGGCGTGGTGGACTATCTGGTTAAGCCGTTCACGCTGGATCTGCTGGCGGC
Source organism: Pectobacterium sp. S5 (assembly GCF_051707265.1). Taxonomy (NCBI): domain Bacteria; kingdom Pseudomonadati; phylum Pseudomonadota; class Gammaproteobacteria; order Enterobacterales; family Pectobacteriaceae; genus Pectobacterium; species Pectobacterium sp. S5. The sequence continues at coordinate 1,583,418 of NZ_JAULSZ010000001.1, read as the reverse complement.
AACGCTGGCGAAGTGTGAAGGCCAACAGGCCGGGCCGGAATATGCCCGCATGGGCAGGACGATAGCGGTCGTCAGCGCCAGCGGCGGAAGTGGGGCAAGTACCGTGGCGATGGGGCTGAGCCGCCTGCTGTCCGGCGAGCGTCATTTGCCTGTGGCGCTGGTGGATTTTGACCGTCGTAACGGCGACCAACTGCTGTTGCAGGGACAAACCGATGACGCGGGTCTGGCGGCGGTGTTGGGTACGCAGGAACTGGATACCCGACTGCTGCAACGCGCCATGCTACGCGTGGATACCCGTCTGCATCTGCTGGCACAGAAGCCGGAACTGGGGGAATTGGCCCCGGTTGACGTCGATAACGTGCTGAATCTTGGCGGTGCGCTGTGCCGCATGTTCAATCAGGTGATTTGGGATCTGCCCAGCAGCTATCCGACCGGTGCGCTCGACGTGCTGACCTACGCGGATCTGCGCATCATCGTGACGGAATTGACGCTTCAGGATGCGCGTAATGTACGGCGCGTGCTGAATGAGATCGGTGACGAAAGCGAAGGGCAACGTCTGTTGCTGGTGCATAACCAGAGCCGTTTTGCTACGACCGCGCCGTTAAGCCGCGATCAGTTCGAACAATTTACTGGCCGGAAGATTGATGTCGTGCTGCCGAATGCGGGCCACGCGTTATCTCAGAGCCTGACGCTCGGCGCACTGAATCTTGCCGCGGCACCTGCTTTCCAGCAGGGATTACGCCAGTTGGTCGATCTAGCCTGCGGTGTACGTGCCAGACCGGCGGAAAAACGCTGGTTCTCGCGTTGGTTAAAACGCGCCTGATGATGTTCAGCGTTTACCGTTTTTCAAAGGGCTAACGGACTATTTTAGGGTTACGGACATGTTGATTCGTAAGAACAACCTGCAAAAAAGTGAAGCAGGAAAAAGCACGCCTCAGCCTGCGCCTGCTGCCAATGTGGCAGAACTGAAAACGCGCCCGGCTGCGGAGAACCGCACACAGCCTGCGGCGAACACGTCTTCTGGATCTGCACCGGCTGCCCGCCAGACGGACAACCGAAACAGCCAGCGTCGGATTATCCGTGCACAGCTCTACGATCAGATCGACGCGGGTAAAGCGGCGATGATGGGGCGTGACAAGCTGTTGGTACAGATCGAAACGGTGATCCGCCGCATCTGTGATGAGCAGCGCTTACAGCTTTCTCGCCAGGAAGAGGAAGCCATCGCCACCGAAATGCTGGATGAGATGACCGGGATCGGGCCGATCCAGCCGCTGCTGTCGGATGACACGGTCAACGATATTCTGGTCAACGGTGCCGGTCAGGTGTTTGTCGAGCGTTTTGGCAAGCTGGAACTGTCGCCGATTACCTTCATTGATGAAGAGCATGTATTTAACACCGCGCAGCGTATTGCCGCCGCGGTGGGTCGTCGTATCGACGAAGCCAGCCCGATGGTGGATGCACGTCTGCCGGACGGTAGCCGCGTCAACGTCATCACCTATCCGCTGGCGATCGACGGCACCACGATCTCGATCCGTAAATTTATGCGTCGCAACCTGTCATTGGAAATGCTGGCAGAGCGCCGCTGCATGTCCTACGCGATGGCGGATGTTCTGAACAAAGCGATGCAGGCGCGCGTTAACGTGATCGTCTCCGGCGGCACGGGGGCGGGTAAAACCACCTTACTGAATGCGCTGTCGCAGAAGATCGGCATCACCGATCGCATCATCACCATCGAAGATGCCGCCGAACTGCAATTGCAGCAGGAGCATGTGGTGAGGCTGGAAACTCGTCCTGTCAGCGCCGAAGGCACCGGCCGCGTCGATCAGCGCGATCTGATGCGTAACGCCCTGCGTATGCGCCCTGACCGCATCATTCTGGGTGAGGTGCGCGGCGGCGAGAGCTTTGACATGTTGCAGGCGATGAACACCGGTCACGACGGCTCGCTGTGTACGGTGCACGCCAATACCTCGCGCGATGCGATACAGCGTCTGGAAAACATGGTGATGATGGCGAATATGCAGCTGCCGCTGATGGCGATCCGCCGTCAGATCGCCAGCGCTGTTCACCTGATCGTGCAGATCGAACGTATGCGTGACGGTATGCGCCGTGTGGTTTCCATCACCGAAGTGTGTGGCATGGAGAACGAAGTGATCCAGCTTCAGGATCTGTTCAGCTTCAACATTCAGGGGATGGATGGACAGGGTCTGTTGACCGGTGAATATGTTCAGCACATTCAGCGCCCGCAGTTCTACAGCGATAAAGCGCATTTGTTTGATGCGCAATGACGGACTGAGGAGACGCCGATGAGTGATTTACGCCTGAATCTGATCACGCTGCTGGTATTTGGCAGCGTGCTGATGCTGTTTCTGGCGATCAACGCCTGGAAAAAGTCACGGCAGCAGCGCATGCAGCGCGAACAACGCTGGCAGCAGATTTTGGATGAGGTCAGTCCGTCGGCTGCCGCCGTGGCGTCTGATTCCATTCTGCGTGACGAGATCAGAACGCCGCTGATGGGTGTCCCGGTGATTGGGCGCTGGCTGGCGATTCTCTGGGCGCAGATGACGTTCATCGGCTGGAAAAAGAACCTGCTTCAGCGTTCCCTTTCGCTGGCGGCGGTGAGCCTGATTCTCGGCATGATCCTGGGGCAACGCACCCTGCTGCCGCTCACGATGGGGCTGATATTTACACTGGTGCTGTTTATCAGCATCGGCATGCTGCTATTCCGTTCGACGCTGCAAAAACACCTGAAAGCGCTACGTGAGAGCCTGCCGGAAGCCATTGATGCCATTACCCGCAGCTGCCGTGCGGGTGTGCCTGTGGCGAATACCTTCTCAATTGTCGCGGAGCACCTGACCGGGCCGCTGGCGAATGAATTCAAGACGATCGATCACTGGCTGCGGCTGGGGATTCCGCTGCGTCAGGTGATCCAGGCCTCGGCTACACGGGTGCCGATGTCCGAATACCGTTTCTTCGTGGTGATTCTGATTATCAATCAGGAAGCGGGTGGGCGACTGGGGGAAACGCTGGAGCGTCTGTCCGCTACGCTGCGTGAACGTCGTGAATTGCAACTGAAAGTGCAATCCAAAACGTCGGAAGCGCGGGCGTCCGCCAAGATTGTCGCCGCCCTGTTCCCCGGCTGTCTGGCCTATCTGTACATGAAGTCACCGGAGGATTTCAGTTTCTTATTCTCCGATCCGGTAGGAACGACGGTACTGATTTACGCCTTGTGCAGCGTCTCAGTCGGCATGTTGATCACGCACGTTATGGTTAAACGGATAGGGTAAAGGGAGAGCTACTCATGACTGTTTTTGACGATCCCTTATTACTGTTGGCGCTTGTGCTGATGGTGGCTGGAATCTATCTGGCCCGTACACAACATAAAATCCAGCAATACAAACAGCTGGAAATCCGCATGCGCGGGCATCTGCCCGTCACTTCGACAGAGGCGAGCTCTCAGGAAAACATCCTGAGAGGACAGGGAACTGCATTATCTCCCTGGTTAGACAAAGTCTTGCAGCCCGTTGCCGCGCAGGGCGAGCGTCTGTCGGGATCGGATCGCGATCGCCGCAATCTGCGCCGCCTGCTGGATCTGGCTGGGCTCCGCCGCAGCGAAGCGGTGGGCTGGCTGGTAATGGGAAAATTTGCCGCTGGGGCGCTGTTCGCTATCGCGCTGGTGTGGGGATGGTTGCCACCTGCTGACCGCGCGGGCCTGACGGGCGTAGCGGCGGGGCTGATCGGCTTCTTTGTCGGTTCGATGGTGCCGGAATGGTGGTTGAAGTGGCGTGCGGCAAGTCGGGGTGAAAAGCTGGCGCGAGCGGTGCCGGATGCGCTGGATCTGATGGTGGTCTGCGCCGAAGCCGGTCTGCCTATCGGACGCGTGTTGCAGGTGGTATCGAAAGAGCTGGGGCTGTCTTCACCGGAAATGGCAGATGAACTGCACTACACCGCCGCCGAATTACAGATCCTGTCGGATCGTACGCTGGCGATGAAGCATCTGGCGGAGCGTACCCGCGTTAGCGAGATCGAAAGCATGGTGGCGACGCTGATTCAGGCGGAACGCTACGGCACGCCGCTGTCTCAGGCGCTGCGCACGATTGCGGATGAAAGCCGCAAGACGCTGATTCTGGGGCTGGAAGAGAAGGCCGGTAAATTGCCTGCGCAGCTGAGCGTGCCGCTGATGGCGCTGATCCTGCCGCCGATTATCGCCATTATGGCATCGCCTGCACTGGTGCGAGTGATCCGCCTGCTGGCGCAGTAATGTTTTATTTTTAACGTATTGGTTTTAAAAGCACTGATTTTAAAGGTAATGATTTTACAAACATCGATTCCCGGTATGAACCGGAAATCACCAAGGTTACAACCGATGGAGTTATCGAAGATGGTCGATCTGGTAGCAAAACTTAAGCGCGGCGCGCCCATGCTGGCACTGCTGATAGTCAGTACCGTGCTGGCGGGATGCAGCAGCTCGATGGCGATTAAAGGCAGCAAAGATGAAGGCCTGCGCTTGGCGCGTCTGCTGCGCGATCAGGGCCGTGTTGAAGCGGCGACGGAAGTGTATGCGCGCCTCGACAGCCGCGATGCGCTGAAAGGGGCAGAGATGCTGGAGTATGCCAGTGTGGCGGCTCTGGCACGTCCACCGCAGCAAACGCTGGAGCTGTACGGACGAGCACGCCAGGCGCTGGGCGGCGATACCAACAAAATGACGCCGGAAGAAGCGCTGGCGGTGTGTCTGGGAATGGGCCGTGCGCAGCTCGCATTAGGACGTAATGCCATGGCGCAAACCGATTTTACCTGCGCGCTGAAAGCACAACCGAACGACGCTGGCGCACTGAATGGCATGGGCGTGGTGATGGATGCCTCTGGCAAACACGCCGAAGCGCGTCAGCTGTTTGAAAAAGCGTTGCAGATAAACCCAGCAGATGTCGCGGCACTCAATAATCTGGCGCTCTCATGGCTGGCAAGCGGTAACACGGACAAAGCGATTTCTCTGCTGCGTTCGGTGGATGACAGCAACGCGACAGGCAGGCTGAATCTGGCGCTGGCCTATCTCTCGAGTGGCAGAGACGATGACGCGCGTGCTGCGCTGGCAACCATTGCACAGCCACAGCGTATTGATGGCCTGATTGATGAGCTGAATCAGCGTTTACAGCAGATGCAGCAGGATAAATCCCGTGGCGAAGCGCTGTTGTTATCCAGCCGTCAACGCCTGCAATTGAGTACGCCTGAGTAATGGCGTGGCTTCGTAATCTCGGCCCGTGGCGTGATGAAGGCGTAGTGCAAAGTATCGTGCCGCGCCATGAACGTCACTGGCGCAGCACGTGCGGCGTGATCGCGACGGAAGTGGCGTTTCTGGTGCCGGTGGTGCTGGTCGGGGTGATGATGCTGTTTGAACTGGCGCGTATCGGGCTGGTGATTGCTGCTGGCAGTGCCGCGTTGGATAAAGCTGTGCAGGCTTTCCGCCTCGATAACCTTGCATCGGACAGCGCGGAGCAGATGGGAACCCGTCTAAAAGCGCGCATGGTTGAAGCGGGATACGGCTACCTCAAGGAAGACGATTTAACCGTCAGCGTATTGCACTTCGACAATCTGAGCCAGCTTGGTGGGCTGACGAACGGCAATGGCAGTCAGGACAACCCCAATGGCGAGGAAACGACGACGCTGCCGGTGTGGTCCGTGACGGTGCAGATTAAAAAGGCGTTTATTACCCCGCTGCCGGAAGTGTTAACGCTGGGTGACACCTTCCGCTATCAGTACAAACATGTGTTTGGGACGGAACTTCGCAATGACTGATCGTTTATTGAAAACCAGTCGTTTACTGAAAGCCAGTCGTTTACTGAGCGGGATACGCCGCTTCTGGTTTTCTCGCCGTGCTTCTACTGCGGTAGAAACGGCGTTAGCGTTCCCGATTGTGTTGGCGATTGGGTCGCTGTGCGCGGATATCTACACCGTCGGGCTTGAGCGTACACGCATGGAGCAGCGTGCGGGCACCATCGCATCGATATTAGCGATGCAGCAGAAGCTGGATGAGAGTGGGCTACAGGGGCTGCTCGATACGGTGTTGCCAACGGAAGGTGTAGGCAATTACCAGCTGTTAATCAGCAATGTGCGCCAGACCGGTGAGCTGCACTGGCAGTTGAGCAGAGGCACGGCAGAGGCGCTGTGCGAAGAAAGTGAAACCCTGCCGGGCGAGGAGTACCTTCCTGAACTGCCGGAAAGAGACCGTGAAGAGGGCAGCAAGAATATCTCCATGATCGTGGTCGAGATCTGCCGTCAGGGGAAAGATGTGAGCCTGCTGGGTGGCCTGTCGTTGGGCGGTCTGCTGCATGCGTCGTCGGTCAACCGGGTCGCTGTCGACGTGGTTGAACTGGATGAAGTACTCAGAAAAGAGGCTGGTCTGGAAGAAGAAGATCAGTAGCTACAGGTTTTATACCAGATACAGAAGCGGCAATAGACCGCAAACGGCAGCGAGCTTCTCGTTACCGGAATAATGAAACCATTAAAAATCTATAGGCATATGAGCAATGTCGTTTTTATTTCCCCGTTTTATGGGCGGGTTAAGTACGCGCTGAATCCAGGAATACAGGATAGGAAGGAATGAAAAAAACCTTACAGAACAGAAAAGTAAAAAAAGATGCTACCGGAATTACTCTGTTCTGGCGTGAACGCTTGTCTGCCTTTATTCAGCAGGAAAAAGGCGCGGGCACCGGATTCTATGCACTGGGTGCGATGGCGTTATTGGTGACAGCGGCTTTTATCGTGGATACCTCCACGGCAACCGGTGATGCAACGCAGATCAAACGCGCGACGGATGCCGCCGCGTTGGCTGTCGCGCATCAGGCGACCATTAATGGCGAAGAATACAGCCAGGAAGAGACCAATAAGCTGGCGTATGACTACGTCAAAAATAATCTTGGGATGAACAATGCCCTGAGTGAAAAGCTGGTGGTGGGCGATGTGGCCGTCACGGAAGGGCGCAACAGCGAGACGCGTAAAACCTATACCGTCACCGTCGCCTTCGAAACTAAGCCCAGTTTGCTGAACCTCGGAGCGAGGAAGCAGGAAGTGTACTCGACCGCCGAAGTTATCAATCGTCCGACCGAAATCGCCTTTGTCATGCCGGTGACGGGGGATATGAGTGATGCCGATATCCGTTCGCTGAAAAGTGTTAGCCGTAGTTTCGTCGAGCGCATGCTGAGCAGCGCTGACGGCAAACGTGACAACCTGTGGTTGTCGCTGGTGCCGTACAGCCAGTCGGTCAGCGTGTATGACGCGGAAGACGCGAACCGCATTCGGCGCTGGGCCTCACCGGGTGCGTTGAACCCGCCGGAGTTGCGTTCGCTGTTTGCCAGCGGCGTGGTCAGTAGCATGGCTGACCGTCGTTTCCCGGATCGTCGCGCCAACCTGCTGTGCATGTATCGCGGGCTGGGACGAGAAGAAAATTTCTTCTGGGATGAACCTCCTGTTGGCCAATTCCAGATCTATTACCGCCACGACTTGCCGCAAAACGGTAGCCCCGGCGCACCGCCGATCTCCTGGCGCGGCCCTAATCCTGATTTTGACGATAACAATGCGGTGGATACCCGCTGGATCGTGGCGGACAAAGGATGCCCGAATGCCGCACTGATGCCGCTGACCAATGAAGAAAACAGGCTGAATCAGCGTATCGAACAGTTTTCTGCCCGTTTCAACGTGAACTACGCCATCGCGATGTCATGGGCGGGTGCGGCACTGTCGCCCAACATGCGTGGTTCGGACGGTTGGGGTGATTCCACGCTGCCGCTGGATTTCAATCTGGACGGCAACGGTGACGGGCAAAAGGTGATCGTGATGATGGCCAACACCGTCGGTGATTGGTTCGACACCGATAGCTACAACTTCAACCGAAATGCATTCAGTGGTCAAACCGGATCGGATCCTGCCCGTACCTTTGCCGCGCAGCGCTTCCGTGATCTGTGTTCCAGCTTCCGTGCGCGCAACATCAAATTCTATTTTGTCGGCATTCGCCCTGGCGACCCAGAGGATTTTGGCCGCAACCTGTTCGACGCCGAAGCGACGCCAGGCCTGCTGGTCTGCACCGAGGGTGAGAAACGTATGAGTTTTATCGATGGTGCAGGATTCGGTGCTGAGGGCGTAGAGGATCAATTGATCCGACGTCTGGATCGTATTGCCGGCCAGATCGAAACCGAGGGCGGCTATGTTCGGCTGGTTGAATGACCGCTGAAGGTAGCCAGAAATGACGCGATTTGCCCCTTTATTACAGGACATGACACGATGACTTTTTCCCGCTCAAAATCTGGTTCAGGCTTAACGCGTACGCCGCGTCAGGCGTGGGTATTGGAACCGCGCATGATGTTTGATGCTGCTGCTGTGGTCACGGCGGTGGATGTGGCTGCGCATGTTGTGGTGGCAACGGATACCGCACCGGGTGTTGATGCGACACCCACCAAGGCGACAGTCACGATTACCGATACCAGTGACAGCTTCCCGGCGGTCGATCTGTTTAGCAATGTTAGCGTGTCGGCAGATAAAGACGGGCAGGAACTGAAAGATCTGGTGATTACCGTTAACCGCACGGGAGCGAATCAGGCATTAGTGATCGACGGTACTGAAATTACGCTTGAAGCGGTTAATGGTGCGCAACTGACAAACGGTGAAGGGAAATACAGTTATAGCGTTGCGGTCAGTGGTGAGACGACCACCATCACAATCAGTATCGAATCTTCCTCCGATGCATTTCAACCCAATAACGTTGCAACACTAATTGACGGTATTGCCTACCAGCCACGCGATAACACGGTAGCAGGCGGCGATGTGACGGTAACGCTGAAAAGCCTGAGCGATGAGGGCAACAATACTGCCGAGCTGAATATTCACTCTACCGTCACCATCGACAGTAGGATCAACGTTGCGCCGGTGGTATCGGGTGAAGTTCTGCAGGAGGCGGAGTCATTAACGGCGGGTTCGTTGGCAGGGGCGACGGAAGTGGCCTATTCCACGGATGGCAAGCAGGCTTATGTTGCTGGTTCGGATAACACGCTGACGGTCTTTACGGTTGATGAACTAGGGCGTCTGACGCAAAAGCAGAGTCTGGTGGTTGATAATCTGGGTCAGGTGAATGACATGGTGGTCAGCGCCGATGGTAAATCGCTGTATACCCTATCGGGTAACGGCAACCTGATGCAATTTAGCCTTCAGGACGGCACGCTCAGCCATATCAGCACGATCTCGGTAGGCAATGGCGCAAACGGGGGGCTGGCGATAGCGAATGATGGTTCGCAAGTTTATGCCGACGCAAGTAATGGTAGTGGTCGAGAAGTGTTTGTCTATCAGCGTAATACTGATACGGGCGAGTTAACTCGCACTGATTCACTCCGTCATCGCAACGGTGTGATCGCCACCGCAGGCGAGTATGTTTATATTGCGCACAGTGCAGCGGTAAGTTACGAAAAACATACGCTGGAAGTTTATCAGCGTATGAGCGACGGTAAATTGACGCTTTTAGGCAGCATGGCGCTTGGTATAACGGGGCAAGGTCCCGTCGATTATGCGATGGCGGTGTCGGCTGATGGAAAATCGGTCTATCTCGCTAACCCGACAACGAATGATATTACGCTTTACCGCGTTGGAGCTGATAACGCACTGATCGTAGTGAATGTGTTCACCAGCACACCCGTAGGCAGCATGGTACTCAATACCGAGGGAACTCGCTTATATGCCGCGACGACGGACGGCATGGTTTCCGTTTACGCGGTATCCGCGACGGGCGCACTGACATTGCTTGGTCAGGTGGCGGGCAGTACTAACGGCGGGGATATCGCGTTATCTCAGGATGGCCGTTCTTTACTCGTTGCGGGTGAGGGTGTTAGCCGTTATTCAACGCTGTTAACGCAGATCCGTGGCTCGGGTGTGGCGATTGCCTCTGGAATAACCCTGTCAGATGCCAATTTCGACGCCCTGAATGCGGGAAATGGCAACTATGACGGTATGCAACTGATCGTCTCTCGTGAGGGCGGGGCATCAGACAAGGATGTGTTTAATTTCCACACGGCGAACGATATACGGTTGGAGAATGGACAGATCCTTCAGGGCGATCGCGCGATTGCCACGTTCAGCCAGAGTGGTGGAGCGCTAACGGTCACATTTCTGGCGGGCGTAAGCCGTGCTGAGGCGAATGCCGTTTTACATCAGGTCACCTACCAGAATACTGATGCGGTAGCCGATGGCACCGTGGTGACGCTGTCTTTGCGGGCAAATGACGGCGACGCTGACAGCCTGCCTATTACGCTGGCGGTGCTGGTGACAACCAATACGGCACCGATACTGACGGCGACAGCCGTGCCGCTGCCTAACTACGATACAACGGCGACAGCCGTCAATGTGTTCACCAATACGCAGATTAATGCGGGCGAAGCAGGGCAGACAATCCTTGATATCACGCTGAGTATTGGCGGTTTGTCCCAAGCTGCCAACGAATTCTTGGTAATTGATGGCACGCGCGTTGATCTTACCCAGTCTGGCGAGGGAACAACGGTAAGCGGCTATACCTACACCTATGCTCTGAGCGATGGTAATGGCACGCTGACTATCCATCATGCGGCTGGTATGACCGTGTCTGCGGCGCAAACACTGATCAACGGTGTCGCCTATGTTAATGACACGACAGAGGCAACGACAGGCACACGTACTGTGACGTTGGTAAGCCTGCGTGATAGTGGCGGAACCAGCGGTGAGAGTGTGGATACCGGCCTCCCGGATATTACGGCCACCTTAACGTTAGCCATCAATAATGCGCCAACCATCCAGACCGATATCACGGTCGATCCTAATTTGTATTACTCCGATGGGCTGCTCACTGGCTATGACAACTACGTCAGCAGCATGGTGTTGTCCGATGATGGCCGTACGTTGCTGGTTATTGGTTCCACCACCACTAACTATGGCGGCGATGCGCGGGTCAGCCTCTATCTGCGCGATCCTGAAACAGGAAAACTAACGCTATTACAGCGTCTTGTATCGGGAATGGATGATGGCAATGCGGATAATGGGACGGAGGTCAGCGGACTTATCGGACGCGCAGCCGTTTTCTCGGCGGATGGTTCCACGGTTTATCTGAGTTCCGATTCGACGGTTCTGGTATTCAGTAAAGATGCTGACACCGGTGTGTTAAGCCTGACGACGCGTGTGGAAGGGTTAGCTGGCAATGTGTTGAAGATGGCACGGTCCGATGACGGGAAAAGCCTGTATGCGCTAACGTCCGGTACGTTGTACCACTATACCATTGGTGAAAGTGGCACACTGAGCAATACAGCGACATTCGATCAAGTTAATGGCACGACGCCGATTGGCTTGTCTGTTGATGCGAAGGGTACCGTTTATGTGTTGGGTAACAGCGGCAAGATAACGATTTACACCACAGCAGCAAACGAGACATTGAGCTATGCTGGTCAACTGGTACGCGGCAGTGATGGGGTTACGCTGACTTATACCGACAGTAGCGGAGCTCAAAAGGCGGCCGGAACGTTAGCCACCAGTAATGAACTGAATCACGCCAATGCCGCTTTTACCGTGACGGATGAGGGGTATATCTACGTGGTCACCAGCAACGTGGGTAATCGACTCACGGTGCTGCATTACGATAGCTCGACGAACGCCATCGCTCGGGTTGAGGCGCTACCGTTTAGCAACCCCTGGGGCGTGACAGCCTCGGCGGACGGCAAAACACTGTATGTCGGCAGCAATGACAGTATGGTGACGGTTTACGCGATTGGCACGGACGGCAAGCTGACGCAAACTGGGATGCTGTCAGCTGGGCGTCCGGTCACTACGCTGACGGTATCAGAAGATGGCAAATCGCTGTATACCGGTGCACGTTTCTACAATACCGGTGTGATGGTGTCCCTCGCACTGGTTCACGCTCCTTATAGTGCATCCATCTCTAATACGCCTTTTACTCAGGGCATACAGTTTAGCGATGTTGATATGGATGAACTGGATAGCTATCAGGGAATGTCCTTCACGATCGCTCGTGCAGGTGATGCTTCCGCTAACGATGTGTTTGGGCTGGCAAATGGGCAGGGGCTGAGCCTGAAAGGCAGCACGCTGTTGCTCAATAATGTGAAAATCGCCGATGTAACGGTAGCGGAAGGCACGATCACGGTCAGCATCACATCACCAATATCTAAAACTGTGGTTAACCAGATTTTACAGCAGGTGACGTACCGTAACAGCGGGACTGAATTGCCAGCACGCGTTGATCTGACCGTCAGTGTGCGCGACAGCGGGGGAAAATCCGCTGACATTCCACTGGCGCTGATGCTGGTTGCGCCTTCTGTTGAACCCAATATGAGTGCGGAAAGCCAGCAGCCAGTGGTGGACGTTGGCTTGGATGGCTTGCCTGCTGCAGTGGATTTATTTGACGACGTGCACATTGCTCTGGGTAAAGATGGCGCGGCGCTCTCAGAATTGACGCTCACGGTGAACCGTACTGGAGCAGACCAGGCACTGGTGATTGATGGGAGTACAATCCCGTTAACGGCAACGGATGCTGCGGGTGTGACAACGAATGGGCACCAGTATCAGGTGTCTGTCGAAAATAACACGACGACTATCACGTTCGTGATGCACGATGGAGACAATGCACCGAGCGCTGTGGCTGCATTGATTGACGATATCCAATACCGGGCATTGGAGGATGCGGTGGCTGAAGGCGACGTTACCGTCACCCTGACACGCCTTGTCGATGCGAACGATAACGCTGCGCAACTTGACATCAGTGCTTCTGTGGCTGTGCTGGACTCTCGTCTGATACCGCATTTGGGGGCAGAAGCCGGTTCGCTTGACTATGTAGAAATTTTCGAGGTGTTGGACGACAACGGGAACTCGCGCTTTACCGGTATTCAGGGCATCGCCGTGGTGGGGGAAAATATTTATGTGGTTCGCACTCACAGTGAGTATGTCTATAACGCTGAAACCGAAACCGGCGCAGACGTGGCTTACAACACGCTTTATGTGCTTCAGCGTGGCGAGGATGGCACATTACAGCTGGCTAACAGCGTAGAAATCACAGGATTGACTGACGCGACGCAGGTGCGTGTGTCCAGTGACGGGAGCAGCCTCTATGTCATTGGGGCGGAGAAGATCGTGCTACTTAACGCCAGCGATTTGAGCGTGCTCGGTACGTTTGGTGATGATGTTGGTATGGTGCGCGATGTGTTGGTTAATGGTAATCAGGTTTATATCACCACCGGAGAAAGCCTGCTGGTTTTCACCCGCAATGGCGATATGCTGACGTTGAGTAAGACCTTTACGGATGGCGACAGCAGCGGTTCACAACTTGATGCTGCTAATGCTCTGGTGTTATCACCTGATGGTAAATCATTGTTTGTCGCGACGTCTGGCGGCGATACCTTGGTGAGCCGGTTTAGTATTGGCGATGACGGCGCTTTGAGTTTTGCACAATCCGTTGTGGGAGTCAGCGCCAGTGAAGACGGCTATTATGCATCTACGTTGAGCGTGTCTCCCGATGGGGAAACGATTTATGTAGTTGATAACAATAAGTTTATTCATATTATTGCTGTGGCTGATGACGGTACGTTGACCGCCAAAGATTCTCTCACATTGGGAGATGGTGTTAGCGTAGTCAAACAGGTGTTGGTATCGCCCGATGGCACATCGGTGGTGATCACTGGCGATTTAGGACAAAGCGATAATTTTGGTACCTACGGTATCATTTTGTATGCCCGTGCTGCAGATGGCAGTCTGACGCAGTTGCAGGCTGTGGATGGTTTTGGCGACCTTGCCAATTTTAATGGCACGCTATTGAATGAGGTTCGTCAGGTTGCGTTTAGCGCTGACGGCAAACAGCTGTATATAACTGGTGCGATTGATTACGGTTCCCCAGAGGGTGTCGTTGTTCTTGATCTGAAACCAGCCAATGTCACCTTTACCGAAAGTGACAACCCGGTAGCGTTGCTTCCTGGTGGTACGGTATCTGCACCGGTAAACGACCAAAGTAGCTATCAGGGTGCCAGCATTGTTATTGAGCGCACTGGCGGTACACAGACCGGTGACCAGTTTGGGGTTTCATCTGCCAGTGGTTTGAGCTTCAACGACGGCCAAATCTGGCAAGGGGATAAGGCCATTGCTGCTGTCACAACGGCTGCTAATGGTGCGCTCACCATCACGTTCCTGACGGGCGTCGCTCAGGCTGAAGCGCAACAAGTATTGCGTGCAATAACTTACCAGTCCACCAGTCAAGATCCCACTCTAGCGGGAAACACCGCCACTTTCCGCATCAGCTTCAATGACGGTGAAGGCCATACGGCAGAATTTACTGCGGCCGTGAATGTGGTCGGCATTAACGATCCTGCGGTGGTCAGTACCGAGCCAGTCGGGGGATCCTACGCGTCAGGCGGTGAACCTGTCAGCCTGTTTAAGAATACTGCCATAGACACTATTGAAGTCGGCCAAAATATTCACAGGATGGAAATCGTCATTTCCCCTGCAACAACTGGTGATGTGCTACATGTGGACGGCGGCGAAATTGTTATCGACAAAACCGTTGACTATCAGATGTTTGTCGGTGACAGCAAGATAGAATACCGTGTCAGTGTTGCTAATGGTGTCGCTACCGTGACCCTCTATGTAACGCGTGATGGTGCAAGTACTGCACAGTTAATCGATGGCCTCGCCTATAGCCACGGTGGAACTGAGGGTTCTGGTAGCCGCACTATCGGGTTAACCGTATTTGAAGATGCTGACTGGCGACAGAATGTTGAGGCAGCGTTCAAAGAAAAAGCAGTCATCACCTTTGAAGGCGGTGAAGCTCCTGACAATAACGCCCCGGTTTATAACGACAACGCAGGGCTGAATCTGGGCCAGCTACAAGCGGGCACGGAGTATCACTACACACTGCCGGAAAACCTGTTTACCGATGCTGATAGCGATACGCTGGCCTGGCGTGTCAGCGGTCTGCCGGATGGGCTGAGTTTTGATGCCGCGACCCGCACGATTTCTGGCACACCGACTGCATTCGGCGATTTCACCGTGGTGCTTACGGCGAGTGATGGCAAGGCGGAGGCTACCCATTCCGTCAAGGTGACGGTGGCTCAAGCGCCGGATGTGGAGCCAGACAATAGTGCTCCAGTTTATAACGACAACGCTGGGCTGAATCTGGGCCAGCTACAAGCGGGCTCCGAGTATCACTATACACTGCCGGAAAACCTGTTTACCGATGCCGATAGCGACACGCTGGCCTGGCGTGTCAGCGGCCTGCCGGATGGGCTGAGTTTTGATGCGGCGACTCGCACGATTTCTGGCACACCGACTGCATCCGGTGAGTTTACTGTGGTGCTTACGGCGAGCGATGGTAAGGCGGAAGCCACCCATTTAGTCAACGTGACGGTGGCGCAAGCTAATGTAGAGCCACAACCGGAAACCCCCGATAACACTGCGACAGCGGCACCGGTGATTCTGGTGCAGCAGGGCGTGAGCCTGCCTGTTGATGCGAGCGAAAGAGAACGCGAACAGCCGCTGGGCGCGATTGTCGCCGATTTGTCTCGCCCGGATGTGCAGCCGCTACCAAACAACATCGTTACCGAACCTGTGCGTCAGCGCGATACCGGTACGACACGCCAGTCAGATGCCCCTTGGGTGCTCGATCCGGTGATGTCATCGCTGATGCCGACGCTGGAGCAGGTCAATTTCTCTTCGCGTGCTGAAACGTCTATGCGCGACAACGCCGCGCTGCGTCCGGCGGATTCCAACTTATTCCTGAGCGTGCGCGGTCAGACAACCTCGCTGGAGTCGGCTTTCAGCAGCGTGCAGGGCGCGTTACAGCCGGATGCCTCCGGCGCACTCGCTTTTAGCCTGCCGCAGCGCATGTTTAGCGTGCGCGAAGGCAATGCCACGCTGACGCTGCAACTGGCGAACGGGCGTCCGCTGCCTGCGTGGGTGCAGTTCGATTCCCGCAACGGTGTGGTGCGCATTACCGATGCCAGCGCAGTGCAGGTTAATCAGATCCAACTGGCGCTGAAAGCGCAGGCTGCAGATGGCACCAGCCGGATCGTACCGATTACGCTGCAAACCGGACAGGGCGATGGCGCAGAGATGGCGACTGACCGTGGCGCGATGCAACTGCCTGCTGACTCTGTAGTACATCCGGTTGAAAACCGGGATGCGGAGCGGTTAGCGCCAGCGGGGAAAACCGCCTTTACCGAACAGCTGCGTCAGCATCAGCCTGAACAGGATGCGCTGCTGGCGGCGCTCAGTGAGCTGAGCAGTCTGCGCGCGTAACCAAGCGCAAACCTGGTAAAGCGCAGATCGAATACCGAGACGAGATTTTATTACTTAACCACTAACCCAGGCGCTTGCAGGCGGTAACCAAACCACCGCCTGCAAGATGAAGGGAACAGACAAATAGAAGATGGGGAGAACCCGGGTGAATCAGCACATAGCGCATTTCTGGGATAGCCAGCAACACGACAGTCAGCAGCAGAACGTTCAACACGAGGCTACACCACGTATCGCGGGTTCCCGGGCGTTACGGATCGCGGTAGCCCTGGCCTGTCTGGGCCTGGCTGGCTGTGCCGTCAAACCTGAGCCGGTGACGATCGAACAACAGGTTGCACAGGCGCTGAGCGACAGAACGCAGATGTTCGCCAATCAGGAACCGGTGCGCGGCACGATCACGCTGGATGAAGCGATTGCCCGTGCGCTGAAATATAACCTGCAACAGCGGGTCGCGCTGCTGGAACAGGCGATGGAAGATGACCTGTTGGGCGTACAGAATCTGGACATGCTGTTACCGAAACTGACCGCGCGCGCTGGGCTACAAACCCGTGACAACGTGGCCGGTTCCAGCAGCCAATCGGTGACCACCGGTCGGCAGTCGCTGGAAGCGTCAACCAGTCAGGATCAGACCCAGCGTACCGCCGATCTGACAATGAGCTGGAATGTGCTGGACTTCGGTATTAGCTACTTCAACGCCAAAGTACAGGCGAACAAATCACTGGCGGCGGAAGAGCGTCGTCGTCGGGTAGTTGCGGATATTACTCGTCAGGTGCGGACGGCCTATTGGGAAGCGGCAACGGCACAGCGTTTGCAGCCGGAAGTGACCACGGCGCTGACGCAGGCGCGTCAGGCGCTGGAATATGCGCGTCAGACCGAACAACAGCGTCTGCTGGCACCGGTTGAGGCGCTGCGTTTCCAGAAAAATATGCTGGAGATGGTGCGTCAGTTGGAGATCGTCGACAGCGATCTGGTGGTGGCGAAATCCCGTCTGGCGGCGCTGATGAACCTGCCGCCGTCGAGCAAATACGATGTCGTCGTGCCGAGCGAAAGTAGTCTGGTCGCGCCGAAGATGGCGTACTCGCTCGACGATCTGGAAAACTTCTCGATGGTTAAACGTCCAGAAGTGCGCGAAGAGAGCTATCTGGCACGCAATAGCGTACTGGAAACCCGTAAATCACTGCTGCGTCTGCTGCCGGGCGTGTCGCTGTTTGCCGGTATCAACGGCGACAGCAACAGCTATCTGGTCAATCACCAGTGGGCGAACGCGGGCGTTCAGGTCAGCGGCAACCTGCTGAACGTGCTGTCGTGGTCATCGGTGAAACGCGCCGGACAGGCGAATGAAGATCTGGCGGAAGTTCGTCGTCAGGCGCTACGCATGGCGGTGCTAACGCAGGTGAACGTCGCCTGGCAGGAATATCAGCAGAGTACGCAGATGTTTGGCCGCTATCAGGAACTGGCGCGGATTCAGCGCGGCATCCTTAATCAGACCACGCTTAGTGTACAGCATCGTGCCGAAACGCAGATGGAACAGGTGCGCGTCAGCACGGAAACCATTCTGACGACCCGCGCGCGCGACCGCAGCTTTGCCGATGTACAGAACGCGCTCGGCGCGGTGTATCAGGCTGCCGGGCTGGATGTGCTGCCGGATAACGTGAACGATGTCAGTCTGGCGGCGCTGAGCAGCTCAATTGCCCTCACCACGGGTAACCTTGAGAAAGGCGGCGTTGCGGTACCGCGTCTGTCTCTGGCAACACCGGCTACGCCTGCTACCACGACGGCGTCGGCTAAAACAGTCTCTACTCCATCCTCTACGCCAGTCGCGAAGCCGATTGCCTCGTCGACGACTACATCATCGTCGGCTAGCGCGGGTAAGCCCTATCGCGTGGTGAACACGGATATGTGGGATAACCTGCAATCCCTACAGGCGGGAGGTTCGCGTTAATGGCTTTCGGCATGATGCGTCCGCTATTGCTGGTCAGTGCGTTAGGTCTGCCCCTGTTGGGGCAGGCTGCGACAACGGGAGACATTCGCGTACAGCTCAGTGCGCAGCGCTATACCGTGTTATCCAGCGAAATTGCCGGAAAAGTGACGGATATTGCGGTGAAAGAGGGCGAACACTTCAAACAGGGCGATACGCTGGTGACGTTTGACTGCACTGTGCTGCGCGAAAAGCTGAACTACTCAAACGCCGCAGAGAATGCCGCACGTAAGAAGCTGGCGATTGCCGATCGGCTGGATAAGCTCAATTCGATCAGCCTGTCGGATGTCGATCAGGCGCGATCGTCGGTGTCGATGGCGCAGGCCGAAAGCGGCGTCAATCGCGCCATGCTGCAACGCTGTGTCATTAAAGCGCCGTTCTCCGGTCGCGTGACGGAAACCAAGGTGAAACGTTGGGAATCCGTGCCGGAAGGCAAAGAGCTATTAGCGATTTATGATGACAGCGCGTTCGAGCTGGAAATGATCGTGCCGTCGCGCTGGCTGGTGTGGTTAAAGCAGGGCAGTGCTTTTCAGGTCGTGCTGGATGAAACCGGTCTGAGCTATCCGGCGGAAATCAGCCGCCTTTCTTCGGCGATCGATCCGGTTAGTCAGTCGGTAAAAGTCTTTGGTCGCATTACCCAGTCTACCGCTGGATTGCTGCCGGGCATGAGCGGCGTTGCGCAAATCGTACCGCCTGATGCGGGTAGCGTGTCGCCATGACCGAACGGAACACGACAGCAGCACAAACGGAGCAGGATACCCGGCTGGCGCTGCTGGCCGAGTTATTGCAACTGCAAAGCCGTGCCAGAGCGCGTGAAACGCTGGATGAGCTGGCGTTTTTTATCGTCAACGAGACGCATAATTTAGTGAAGTATCGGCAGGCGCTGCTGTGGGACTGCGATAAACGGCGCTTGCAGGCAGCTTCCGGGCTGGCCTCGCTCGATCACAACGCGCCGTTTTGTACCGAATTTAGCCGCCTGTGCCGCCAGTGGCAGGAAGAAGGGCGTCAAACGCAGGCGCTGCAATGCCGCGAGCTGCCTGCCGATGACCAGATTTTGTGGCAGGAACATCTGCCTGAATTTTTACTCTGGCTGCCGCTGCGTTTACCGCAGGGCGATACGCCACTGGTGCTGGTGTTAGCGCGGGACAGCACGTGGCTGCCTGCCGAGATCGTGCTGCTGGAAAAACTGGCTGACGCCTACGCGCATGCCTGGTCGAGTCTGTGCAAAGTGCGTCGCCGCCCGTCGAAAACGCCGCCTGCCAGACGCCGTTTGATCGTTGCTGCGATCGTGGCGCTGGTGCTGATCTTGTTGATCCCGGTTCGCCAGTCGGTGCTGGCTCCTGCTGAGATCGTCGCGCATCGTCCTGTGATGGTGCGCGCGCCCGTGGCGGGCGTGGTGGATGACATACTGGTTCGCCCTAATCAGGCCGTCAGCGCTAATCAGCCGCTGGTGCGACTGGACGTGCGCGAATTGGAAAATCGCTTGGAATCGGCCCGACAGGCTTTTGCTACCGCCGATGCGCAGTATCGTCAGGCGCAGCAGCAGGCGCTGTTCGATGCTAACAGCAAAGCCAGTCTGGCCGTGCTGCAAAGCCGTCGCGAACAGGCGCAGAGCGACATGGATTTTCTGCAACGTCAGCAGGAGCGCATGCAGCTCGCTTCCCCGCGTGACGGCGTGGCGATTTTTGACGACAGCAGTGACTGGATTGGCCGCTCGGTGGCGGTAGGGGAACGCATCATGATGATCGCCGATCCGCACGATGTTGAGCTGGAGATACAGTTGCCTGCGGCGGACGCGATTGCGCTGGAAAACGGTGCGGACGTGCGCCTGTTCCTCAACGTTGCACCGAATTCGGCACAGGAAGCGCGGCTTGAACAGATTGGCTATCGTGCCGCACCGACGCCGGATAATGTCATGGCCTATCGGCTACGAGCCCGCTTTACGCAGGATGACCCGCAGCTGCGCGTGGGCCTGAAGGGAACCGCCAAATTGTACGGGAAACGCACGGTGCTGTTCGTTTACCTGCTGCGTAAACCGCTGGCCTCCCTGCGCGTCTGGCTGGGTGTCTAACGATGGCCGGAGGCGCAACGCCAGCCGCTGGGCTTAGCCCGCTGCGCGATGAACTGATCCTGCATGCCGGACCAGCTAACCGCGACGGATCGCCCAGTTGGACGCTAGAAGATCCGCTGCGCGGTCTCTATTTTCGTATCGGCTGGGCAGAAATGGCGATGCTATCGCGCTGGTCGATGGGGAATGCGGCGCAGATCGTAGACGAGGTTAACCAGACTTCTGCGCTGACGCTCGATGACAGCGATGTGCAGTACTTCAATCGTTTCTTGCAGGCCAATAGCCTGACGCGCGTTTCCGGCGATGAGGCGCTGGCACAATTTTCTCGTCAGGTGGAACAGTCACGCGTTTCGATCTGGCGCAAATTGCTGAAGAACTATCTGTTTTTTCGTATCCCCTTATGGCACCCCGATCGTTTTCTGGGCGCGACCCTGCCGTGGGTCGAACCGTTTTTCAGCCGGACTTTCCTTAAACTGACGCTGCTGGTGGCCGTGCTGGGGCTCTTCCTCGCCGGACGCCAGTGGGAAACCTTCAAGCATACGTTCCTGCATTTCTTCACGCTGGAAGGTGCGGCGCTGGCGGGGCTGACGCTGTGCTTTACCAAGATTCTGCATGAGTTCGGACACGCTTACACCTGCAAGCGCTTTGGTGCGCGGGTCGCCACCATGGGCGTCGCGTTTCTGGTGATGATGCCGGTGCTGTACACCGATACGTCCGGTTCGTGGAAGCTCACCCGCCGTCGGCAGCGGATGGCGATTGGCGCAGCGGGCATGATGACCGAGCTGGTGCTGGCGGCGTGGGCGACGCTGGCATGGAGCTTCTTGCCGGACGGCATGCTGCGCAGCGCCGCGTTTATGCTGGCGACGACGACCTGGATCATGACGCTGGCGATTAACCTCAGCCCGCTGATGCGCTTCGACGGCTATTTCCTGCTGTCCGATGGATTACAGATGCCGAACCTGCAAAACCGGGGCTTCGCTATCGGCCGCTGGCAGATGCGCGAATGGCTGTTCGGCTTAGGGGATGCGCCGCCGGAGCACTTTCCGCGCTGGCTGCAACGCACGCTGGTGGGCTATGCCTTCGCGGTGTGGATATACCGTTTCTTCCTGTTTACGGGTATCGCGATTCTGGTTTACCACATGACGTTCAAACTGCTGGGGATGCTGCTTTTCGCGATTGAAATCGGCTACTTCGTGGTGATGCCAGTGGTGAATGAAGTGCGCGAGTGGAGTAAACGCCGTAAGGATTACCGTATGAATCGTAATATGACGACAACACTGGTTGTGAGCGCCGTGGTTCTGCTCTTGCTGATGATTCCCTGGCAGCGCGGCGTGTACGCCCCGGCGCTGCTGCGGGCGGAACAGCAAAGTAGCCTGTATATGCCCGTGCCCGCGATGATTCAGCGCATTGACGTGAAGGTCGGCCAGCCTGTGCAAGTGGGACAAACGCTGTTTACGCTGTCGTCTGACGCGCTGGCGCATGAACGGCAACAGCTGGAACGACAAATCGCCACGCTGAACTGGCAAAGCACCTTTCAGGTATTCAACAAGGAAGCGGCTGGCGATCACCAGCGGGTGAAGCAGGAGCACGAAGCAGCGCTGCAAAAGCTACAGGTCTTGCAGCGTCAGTCTGAACAGCTGACGGTGCGTGCACCGATAGACGGCGTGGTGGCAGACATGACAACGCCGCTGGAAACTGGCGAATGGCTGGGGCAGGGCGAATGGCTGGCGGTCGTCACCAAGCCAACCGGCGGGCTGGTGGAAGCGTTCGTATCGGAAAAAGACTGGCAGCGGCTTCGCACGGGGGCAAAGGGGACGTTTTATTTACAGGATGTCAGCCGCTCGTCGCTGCCGCTCACCATTGTGGAGATTGCCAGCACGGCAACCCGCGATCTGAATGCCGCGCCGGAATTGGCATCAATTTATGGCGGCGATATTGCCACGCTGAGCGATGCACAACGCAAGCTGCATCCTGAACAGGCGGTGTATCGCGTGTTGCTCAGCCTGCCTGACGATTATCGTACTCAGCCACAGGTGCTGCGCGGCACGGTGGTGATGGACGGTGAGGCACAAAGCCTGTTGATTCGCGGCTGGAAAGTGGTGTCCGCCGTACTGATTCGCGAGCTGTCATTCTGATCAGTTTTGATTTCTGCGATGTCGATCCTGACTTTCTTCCCGCTATTGCCAAATTCTTGTGTGTGCTGGCAGTGGCGTGAAGGAGGGCGTTTATCCCCTCGATTATGTTGTTCCCATCATTGCTATATATTTCAAATAACGGGAATTTTTGAATATCTCAGGCTACACCCAATGCTGGATATTAGGGGAAGCACGGTGATGAGGTTCCCGCAGGGACACCTCGCACCGTGGTAGCCCCGTGTATCTCGATATTGAAACGGTAATAGCCATCACCACTGTGATGAAAATTCTCGTTTAACCGACTGAACACAAGAGGGCTGACTGTGAAGCGATCTGTCTTGTTGTTGGTAGGGGCCATGCTGGCACCCTATAGCTATAGCGCGCAGGATAATGCGGTGTCGCTATCCGTTTCTGGTTTGAATACCGTTCTGGATAATGGCTTGCTGAAAGTCGCGTTCGGGGAGGACGGCAGCGCGACGAGCATGGTGACGGGAGGCAAAAATATCGTCACCAACCTGTCCGGTGCAGCGCGCGACCCAAGCAAAACGCGCAGCGCCTACCTCGATTACTATATTAATAATGACCGTATTAACGATGCTCATGCTAAAGGCGTCAAAGATTTTGTCCCTGAGCGGGTAGAGGTGCTGCGCAACGATCGTGATATGGCGCATGTGGCGTATATCGACGATCGGGACGGGCTGTTACGGCTTGAATATCATCTGATTATGCGTCGCGGCGTTAGCGGGCTTTATAGCTATGTCGTTGCCGAGAATAGCGGAACTCAGGACGTTAAAGTCAGCGAACTGCGTAACGTCTATCGCTTTGATCCCGCCCGATTAGATCATCTCTACAATGGCGATCGTCAGGGTAAACCGCTGCTCTACAGCCAGCTTGAAGCGTCGCCGAAGGTGCAGGATGAAACCTGGCGATTGCCGGATGGCAGCATTTATTCCAAATATGACTTTGCCGGTTATATGCGTGCCGCGCCTTTCTGGGGCGTTTTCGGTAATGGCGTGGGCGCGTGGCTGATTCATGGAAATCGAGAGTATTTCTCCGGCGATGCACTTAAGCAGGATCTGCTGGTGCATCAGGATGCGATCATCCTGAACTACATGACGGGTTCGCACTTTGGCACGCCAGATATGGTAGCTCCACCGGGCTGGAAAAAATTCTACGGTCCGTGGCTGCTGTATATCAATCAGGGCGATACTGGACACATGCTGGCGGATGCTCAGCGTCAGGCGCTGACGGAAACCGTCAGTTGGCCGTACAAATGGGTAGACGATTCCCGCTATGCGCGCGATCGCACGCAGGTGAGTGGACGCGTTGCCAGCCAGCAGCCGGTAACCGTCGTGCTGTCGTCATCGATGGATGAACCGTTCGATGTGCAAACCCGCGGCTATTCGTATCAGGCAACCACGGATACGCAGGGGAATTTTGCCATTCCCCATGTCCGTCCGGGTCATTACCATCTGGCGGTATACGCCAACAGCGGGACGCAGCCAGGGATATTGGCAGAACAAACGCTGTCCGTTTCCGGTGATAAGCAAGTGCTGCCTGTGATAACGCTGCCCAAATCTGAATCGGTTGTTTGGGCCATTGGACAGGCCAATCGGCAGGCGAGTGAATTCCGCTTTGGCAATGAGGCACGCAATACCCGCTGGCAGCATGAGGTTCCGGCAAATCTGACGTTCGATATTGGCCGCAGTGACTATCAGCGTGACTGGTATTACGCGCAGACCAAACCGGGAAAATGGGATATCCGTTTTGCCCTGCAACCTGAGAAGAAAACCTATTTCCTGAACATCGCACTGGCGGCAGCGAGCAACAGTGGTATGAGTGAGCCGACCATGCCACAGCTGGCGGTAGCGGTAAACGGTACCACGCTGGAAACGCTGACTTACGAAAACGACAAAACCATTTATCGCGGTGCGCTACAGAGCGGTCGCTATCACATTGCCCGCATCCCCGTGTCATCCCGCTTTCTGAAAAACGGCAACAACACGATCACGCTGCAATTAAAAGGCGGCAGCGTGATGTATGACGTGGTGACCTTAAGCGAGGAATAAACCCCGTTTTAACAAGGTGAAGCGCTGGTTTCAGAGATCCGTGGGCGGGGATAGCCCACGATAAAAAAGAGCAGGAGCGATTTTCAACAACGCGAAGCGTTGGCCCGGAGGGGCGTGGGCAGGGATAGCCCACGATAAAAAATTACTTCTGCTCGCTGCGAAGCAGTTGCGCCATTTCTTCATCGGATAGCTGGGTAACGCGCTGAATTAACTCCTGCTCCATCTCGTTTTGCAGCAGTTGGCGGGCGATGTTTAGTGCGCTAGATTTCATCCCTTCTTGCATACCTTCCTGTAGCCCTGCCTGCATCCCCTGCTCAAATCCCCTTTGGTGTAATTGCTGTGCAATGGTCATTGTGTCCTCCTTATGCGTTGACAGGGGCTCAGCCACTGAATCAATGAACCTGTCTATGTCAGATGTATTACCCACTTTTGCGACGTACAGTAATAACGCGTGCCGCAGTGGTAAAGACAGGTTCCAGTGTTCAAATAATAGCCCGATGTCGTGTGCCAATTCCAGCATATCCCGTGTTCGAATATGTTTTTGCACAAGTTCCAGCAGTGCGGCACGACGGTGCGTTTTGATCTCTTCATCTGGGATCACGGTCAGGTCTATCAGCGGAAAGGCATGGTGGTAAACCTGTGCCGCCAGTGGTGGATCGGTGAAATGATCCAGCCACTGCATACTATACGGATAAGGACTGCGTTTGCCGTGATAGAACAGGAATGGAATAACCACGGGTAACGACTGATGACCCTGGGATAAATGCTGCTGCATCGCATCAAGGCAATAGCGTAATAACCGGAAAGCCATGAGCTTGTCGGGGCGGCTTTGATGCTCTATGACGCAATAGATATACCCAGAACCAGAGCGAGTTTGCAGTGAGTACAGCATGTCTGACAGACGCGAACGTAATGTGTTTTCGATAAACGATGCAGACTCCAACTGCAATGTACTGAAATCGCACTGCTGCTGAATAGCGGGTGGTAAATGGGCCGCAAGAAAATCTCTGGCGATATCAATATCGCTTAAGAATTGTTTGAAGATGGCATCGTGAGGTTGCATCGCATCCTTTCCCTGTGATGTTTATGCAGACACCCTAGCGGAACGTTCAGGGAAGAACAGAAGGTTGATAACTATCGTGAAGCCGCCCCGCAAAAATCTTTCAATAGCGCGTAGCGCTGGATTGCAGAGAAGAGCTGGCCCGCGAAATGCGGGCCAGAGAGAGGAATATTAGTGGGAGCTGCCTTTTGATGCGCCGACGCCGGTTTGTGAGCGGACAAACTGTGCATGGAAGCGTGCACGTTCCTGCTGTCCGGCTTCGGAGCGATCGGTGATGGAGAAGAACCAGATACCGATAAACGCAACCAACATGGAGAACAGCGCTGGATAATCGTAAGGATAAATAGGCGCGGCATGACCGAGGATTTTCACCCAGATCGTCGGCCCCAGCACCATCAAAATGACAGCCGTCAACAGACCTGCCCAACCGCCAATCATCGCGCCGCGCGTGGTCAGCTTCGACCAATACATGGAGATGATAATAATCGGGAAGTTACAGCTCGCAGCGATGGAGAAGGCCAATCCGACCATGAAGGCGATGTTCTGGTTCTCAAACAGGATACCGAGCGAAATAGCCACCACGCCCAGCACCAGTACGGTGATTTTCGAGACTTTCAGCTCATCACGTTCCGTCGCTTTCCCTTTCTTGATCACGTTAGAGTAGAGATCGTGGGACACGGCAGAAGCACCCGCTAGCGTCAGACCGGCGACGACGGCCAAAATGGTGGCAAAGGCCACGGCGGAGATAAAGCCGAGGAAGAAGTTGCCGCCGACCGCATCGGCCAGATGCACCGCCGCCATGTTATTTCCACCGATGAGCGCGCCTGTCGCGTCCTTAAACGCAGGATTGGCGCTGACCAGCAGGATGGCACCAAAACCGATGATGAAGGTCAGGAAATAGAAATAGCCCATGAAGCCCGTGGCGTAGAACACGCTTTTTCGTGCTTCTTTCGCATCGCTGACGGTGAAGAAACGCATCAGAATGTGTGGAAGACCGGCCGTACCGAACATCAGCCCTAACCCGAGAGACAACGCGGATATTGGATCAGAAACCAGTCCGCCGGGACTCATGATAGCCGCCCCTTTCGGGTGAACCGCCATCGCCTGTTTGAACAGCGCATCAAAGCTGAAACCCACGGATTTCATGACCATAATGGCCATGAAGGTGGCACCAAATAGTAGCAGGACGGCTTTAATAATCTGTACCCATGTGGTGGCGAGCATGCCGCCAAACATCACGTACATCACCATCAGAATGCCGACCAGCACCACCGCAACATGGTAGTTGAGGCCGAACAGCAGTTCGATGAGTTTCCCCGCGCCCACCATCTGGGCGATGAGGTACAGCGCCACAACCACCAGCGAACCACAGGCGGAAAGGCTACGGATCGGGCGCTGTTGCAAACGGTATGATGCGACGTCAGCAAAGGTATAACGCCCGAGGTTACGTAGTCGTTCTGCGATCAGAAATAGAATAATGGGCCAGCCGACCAAAAAGCCGAGTGAGTAAATCAATCCGTCGTAGCCGGAGGTATAGACCAGCGCAGAAATACCGAGGAAGGATGCAGCGGACATGTAGTCACCTGCAATCGCCAGCCCGTTCTGGAAGCCGGTAATGTTGCCGCCCGCCGTATAGTAATCACTACGTGAGCGAGTTTTCTTCGACGCCCAGTAGGTGATATACAGCGTGCCGCCGACGAACAGCAGAAACATCACGATGGCCTGAATATTCAACGGCTGGCGTTGGACATCCCCTGTGAGGGCATCCGCTGCCCACGCAAGCACGGGCAGCGTCAAAAGCCCGAACAGCATCATAAAGCGTATTTTCATTGCTTTACCTCATCCAATAACTGCTTGGTCAGACGATCAAATTCACCGTTAGCGCGATACACATAAACGCCGGTCAGAATGAAGGAAATCGCAATCAATCCCACACCAATCGGAATGCCGCGGGTAATGCTGGAGCCCGGAGCGATCGGCGTTCCCAGCCAACTGGGTGCAAAGGCGATCAGCAGAATAAAGCCGACGTAAAGCACCAGCATGATGAGTGAAAGAAAAGCGGCAAAACGCTGTCGCTTGTTGACCAGTTCTCTGAATAAGGGGTGACTTTCAATCCGTTGATAAATGGCATCATTCATCGTAAGTCTCCAGTAATCTGTAGGGTTGAGTGCTACCGCCACGTCACCCTCTGATTTATCGCCACCCACATTCCCGCAAGCCACATCATGGCTTACGGGAATGAAGAGAGTGGTGGGTCAGGGGGTTATTGAGAGGCGGTACTCATAGCCTGCTTTTCTTCGAGCAGTTTTTCGACGACGCCAGGATCGGCCAGCGTTGAGGTATCCCCCAGATTGCTGGTGTCACCGGCGGCGATCTTACGCAAAATACGACGCATGATTTTGCCGGACCGCGTTTTTGGTAAAGAGTCAGTCCAGTGCAGGATGTCCGGTGTAGCAATCGGACCGATTTCCTTACGCACCCAGTTGCGGACTTCCGTATACAGCTCGCTGGACGGCTCTTCGCCGTGGTTCAGCGTGATGTAGGCGTAAATAGCCTGCCCTTTCATATGGTGCGGGATGCCGACCACGGCGGCTTCAGCAATCTTGGGGTGTGCAACGAGCGCTGATTCGATTTCCGCCGTCCCCAGACGGTGTCCGGAAACGTTCAGCACGTCGTCAACGCGGCCGGTGATCCAGTAATAGCCATCTTCGTCACGGCGCGCGCCATCACCGCTGAAGTACATGCCTTTAAAGGTAGAGAAATAGGTTTGCTCGAAGCGATCGTGATCGCCAAACAGGGTTCTTGCCTGACCCGGCCAGGAATCCACGATAACCAGATTGCCTTCAGCAGTGCCTTCCTGCGGGTTGCCGAGGTTATCGACGAGCGCAGGCTGTACTCCGAAGAACGGGCGCGTCGCGGAACCGGCTTTCGGCTCAATCGCGCCCGGCAGCGGGGTGATCATGAAGCCGCCTGTCTCTGTTTGCCACCAGGTATCGACGATAGGGCATTTACTATTGCCGATTTTTTTGAAATACCACTCCCAGGCTTCTGGGTTGATCGGCTCACCGACGGAACCCATGATCCTGAGGGATTCACGCGATGTACCTTCGATCGCTTTATCACCTTCCGCCATCAGTGCGCGTATCGCAGTCGGAGCGGTATAGAGGATGTTGACCTTATGCTTATCGACTACTTGCGCCATGCGACTGGCGTCCGGCCAGGTTGGTACACCTTCGAACATCAGCGTAATCGCACCGCATGCCAGCGGGCCATAAAGCAGGTAACTGTGCCCCGTGACCCAGCCAACGTCCGCCGTACACCAGTAAATGTCGCCAGGATGGTAGTCGAAGACATATTTGAAGGTCAGCGCGGCATAAACCAGATAGCCGCCAGTGGTGTGCAGTACGCCTTTGGGCTTACCGGTAGAGCCTGACGTATAAAGGATAAAGAGCGGGTCTTCCGCGTTCATCTCTTCTGGCGGGCAATGGTCGTCTGCTTTTTCAACCAGATCGTGCCACCACAGATCGCGTCCGTCCTGCCATTCATTGATCTTACCCGTACGACGGAAAACGATAACGCTGGAAATGGTGGTGACGTTCGGGTTCTTTAACGCTTCATCAATATTCTTCTTCAGCGGAATCACGCGTCCGGCGCGTACGCCTTCATCGGCAGTGATGACCAGCTTGGCATTGGAATCGATGATACGCCCGGAAATCGCTTCGGGAGAGAAGCCCCCGAAGATCACCGAATGAATCGCCCCGATTCTGGCGCAGGCCAGCATTGCCACAGCCGCTTCCGGCACCATCGGCATATAAATGGCAACAACATCGCCTTTTTTGACGCCCTGCGACTTCAGCACATTGGCGAAGCGGCACACGGACTGATGCAGTTCGCGGTAGGTGACTTTTTTACTTTCTGTCGCGTCATCCCCTTCCCAGATAATGGCGGTTTGATCGCCACGCTCGGCCAGATGGCGATCCAGGCAGTTTGCTGCCACATTTAATGTACCGTCTTCAAACCAGCGAATGCGGATGTGGCCGGGATCGAATGAGGTGTTCTTGATCGTTTCATAGGGTTTGATCCAATCGACGATCTTTCCTTGCTCGCCCCAAAAGGCGGCGGGGTCGTCAACGGACAGCTGATACATATTTTTGTATTGCTGGGCATTTATCAGTGCATTTTCCGCAATTGAAGCGGGAATAGCGTGTTTATTATGTTGTGTCATAGCGCTTCTCCTTAAACATGTTAATGCTATGTCAAATAATGGTTAATTCTAGTTAACCAGTTATCTTTGTTTCTTTTTTGCGCGATTGATCACGCAATGCAGGAAAAGCAGTGGGGCATTACTTAAAAGATAGTCTTTCGGCTCAGAAAACAGGCAAGTTTTTCGTGGTAGCCAAAATGCAGTAAGTGATGTATGTCACAATATGACTGCCAGCAGAATTATCAGGGCTGTTATAATGTCATAAACGATCAATTCATTGTTTTCAATAGATTATATCTATTGTTATCAAGTTTTTGATCGCCCTTTACGATCAAAAGGCATAAAGATCCCGCTTATTCAGCCGATAGTAAAAATCCTGTTCAGAGTATATTCCTACGTAGGCCAGCTATTTAGCGCGTTCAACTATGGTTTATGTGTTGAAATTTTGTTCCAGTTGTTAATTATATGTAGGCTATTAATGAAATAGATTTATCTGATTATCAACGGGCAGATAAGTGTGAATAATCTACACTTTAGGTGGGTTCCACAGCACAGATGTGAGCTTTCTTAAAAAGCGTAAAGGTGTCGTGTGCTAGCCGCTAAAAAAAGAAAAATTAAGTGTTATTTTTTGTGTCTGATTCAGAAATATCCGGTTTCCAAAAATAAATAACAGAGATATACCCAACATCACTGACGCTGAGTAAGGCGGCAGATGTTTGAGCCCCGGTAGCATGAGAACGTGTAAACGGTTCCGGTTAGCGAAATTCACTATTTTCACTAGGTGATTTTCTGGGGTGGGGAAGAACACTATTAGTCCGGAAACCTTTTAAATTCCGGTAGGTTGATTGCTTATCAATGGTGCGCCGTGGCGTCATGGCGCGCTGTGAGATATCTTTTTACATAGCATGATGCAGAGGAAACAATGAGTCTGATATTTGGCCGGAATGAGATTTTAGGCATGCTTTCTCAACCAGTTCAGAATGATAGACGTGCAGTGGCGGTGATTGACGAGAAATGTAAGGTCGTCTGTGCGAATTCTGCCTTCAACGCCCATTTTGGATTGCGTGCTGAAATGAATACGCCCGTCTCAATTGATGATGTACTCCCTATCAACGTGAAGTTTGCCTATCACGATTTTATGACGAACTCCAACATGTTGAGTACGCGCGTGGTCTCGGATTTGTTGTCTGATGGCTTTACCAAAAAGCAGCTAAGTACGCTGTCTTTTTCGAAGCTAAACGTTGAAAATCGAGTGCTTTCTCTGCTGATCCTAAACCAGGATGCGGTTGAGCCTTCGACAAATCTGGCATCGTAAGCTTGAATCATCGGAGATTATCTGGCCGGAAGACTCGAGGTGTGTATTGATATCCGCTGACGGCCAGCAGAACGATAAAGCAACACGTAGCTTTTGTGGATGGAGAATAAAAAGCGTTCTTTATTAACCGCAATGATGTGAAAAATTAATAAAAATAGACGGTTAACTATTTTATTGCATATATTATGCTTGTTTAAAATAATCAGCGAAACGTTTCGCTCTTATCCAGCCCTGCCTCTTGCCTATTCATCACTTTCCTCTTCCTGCTCGTAAATTACTCCTTTTAAACATCATGGTTTATTAAACGCTGGCAATAAGCTCTGTAAATTTTCTTTATTTTTAGCGTGTTGAATCCGAAAGGATGACGAATAAATAAGTAGACTGTC
Organism: Pectobacterium sp. S5; assembly: GCF_051707265.1. NCBI lineage: Bacteria > Pseudomonadati > Pseudomonadota > Gammaproteobacteria > Enterobacterales > Pectobacteriaceae > Pectobacterium > Pectobacterium sp. S5. Next base: position 1,551,913 of record NZ_JAULSZ010000001.1, on the reverse strand, counting down.
GTCTAATTATGGATATGGTTGAGCCTATATAGCGTTTATCGCCATATAGCACGTTTTGATAAAGATGACGTCAGTTTTTTATTAGTCACCGTATCGGTTTACAATAGCGGCAACGTATTTTCCCTAATATTTCTGATTGATAACGATTACTTTAATTATTTTTCGATTTCTGGTTCCCCTTTTTACTCTCTCAATTGGCATAGCTTCTGAAAACAAGTCTTTCTTATGCGATAGGGGATAAGTCATGGTTAAATTCCGTACCCACCTATTGGCGCGTACTTTACGTGCCGGGGTACTTGGGGCATCGTTTGCCTCAGTGCTGCCAATGGCGGCGGTTTATGCCGCGTCAGCGGCACCTGTCCAGCAATACGCGGTGTCGTCTGGCCCGCTCAATCAGGTGCTTAATCAATTTGCCCAACAGGCAGGTGTACTACTGTCTTACGATCCGGCAGCCGTGGCGGGTAAGCGCGGTGCGGGGTTGCAGGGGAACTATAGCGTTGAGCAGGGTTTCCAGCAGATTCTCAGCAACAGCGGTCTAAGCGCACAATACAGTGCCGATGGCAGCGTGACGCTAGTGCAGCGCACGGCGAGTGAGCCCGTTCCCGTTTCTGCACCTGTTACCGCTAAAAACGATCGGATCGTCGTCACCGCTCCACCGAATACGGCAATGAAGCTGGATGTGCCGATTTCAGAGACGCCACGTGCCGTTGCGGTTGTGACGGAGAAGCAGATCGAAGAGCGCGGCGCGCAAAAGATCGATCAGGCGCTGCGCTATAGCAGCGGTATTCTGGCGACGCCATACGGGCCGGACAATAAAGCCGAATGGGTGACTATTCGTGGATTTAGCGATCAGTCCCGGTTCCAAAATGGCCTGGCGACGCTGAATGAAGATGGATTCTACGGCCAGCAAATTGAGCCGTTCGGCGTCGAGCGTATCGAAGTCCTGAAAGGCCCAGCCTCTGTTCTGTACGGGCAAAACCCGCCGGGCGGTCTGGTTAACGTTATCACCAAACGGCCGACGCGTTTGCCGCAGGGGAAAGTCGAGCTGGAATATGGCTCTAACGATTATCGCCATCTGGCTGTCGATAGCGCAGGTCCGTTAAATGATGACGGTTCGGTGCTGTATCGGGTTGTTGCGCTGGCGCGTGATACCTCGGGCGAGATGGATTTCTCGAAGAGTAAGCGCCTTTATCTGGCACCGAGCGTCACGTTCCTCGGAGAAGACACGGAACTGACCGTATTAGCCAGCTACATGGATACGAAATCCGACACGACCAACGGCTTTAAGCTGCCGTACGGTACACTACATGGCACGCAGTTTGGCAAAGTCGGCTATAAAACGTCGCTGGGCGAACCGGGGTTGAACCGGCATGATACCCGGCAGTTCAACCTGGGCTATGAGTTCACGCATCATCTGAACGACACCTGGACGTTCCACCAGAATCTGAACTACACCTATCTGAATTTGGATCTGCGCAATGCTTATGCGATAAGGATGGAGGATGACCGCCATGCCACCCGTGGGTTGACCTACCGCGATGGTTTTGCGCAAAACTGGGCCACGGACAACCGTTTAGTGGGGGAATGGCAGTGGGAAGACATTGAAAACACGTTGCTGCTCGGGTTCGACTATCGTCGCGCCAATACACAAAGCCATGATGCTGACTTATCCCCTTATAATTCAACACAATATCAGTTTATCAATAGCCCGATTGATATTTTCAACCCAGTCTATGGCAACTATACGCTGAATGACGATCAACTCTCTTACCATCGCTCAGGTCGCCATCAGAATGGTTACTATATCCAGAACCAGATCAAATATGATGATCGTTTGATCTTCTTACTGGGTGGACGTTACGACCAGTCAAAATCACGTACGCAAAATGAAATCATGGGGATTGATTCCCGCACGGATGATTCCAAGTTTACGAAGTCTGCGGGTGTGATATATCTGTTTGATAACGGGGTTTCTCCTTATATCAGCTATGCAGAGTCTTTCCTGCCTATCGCCGATTACGATGCATCAGGACGGCAATATAAACCGACTATGGGCAAGCAAACCGAGGTGGGCGTTAAGTACACACCGAGTGGGTTTAATGGCTATGCATCGGCTGCCGTTTTCAATCTGAATCAGGACAATATCCTGACTACAGATATCAATAACCCTATTCGTCGGGTGCAAGCGGGTGAAGCGCGTTCTCGTGGTGTTGAGCTAGAATTGAGCGGCGAGGTGTATTCCGGCCTTTCAGTGACAGCCAATTACACGTACAACAAAGTCGAAACAACGAAGTCCGGCACTGTTGAGGAAGTTGGAAAACGTCTGGCAGGTTTGCCGCTACATAGCGCTTTCGCATGGGCAACCTATGCTTTCTCTGGCTCACTTGAGGGGCTGACGGTGGGCAGCGGCGTACGTTACGTTGGGAGTTCATTCGGTGATAAAGTTGAAAGCCGGAATTTGAAAGTCCCTGCCTACACGTTATGGGATGCGATGATTGCCTATGATTTCAGCAAAGACTGGCGGTTGCAGGTTAATGCAACCAACCTGACAAACCGTGAATATGTTAGCGCGTGTGATTTCTGGTGCTACTACGGTGAAGGCCGTAACGTTAGCGCGAATGTCAGCTATCGCTGGTAATTCTCCTTCTCGACTCTCACAGAAAGAAGCCTTCGGGCTTCTTTCTTTTTGCATGCAATCCCTACAACGCCCTCCTTTTTCGCGTAATCGGCATGATAAACGTGAATAGTCGTTGACTTTGCTTTTAATGATAATGAAAATCATTTCATTGCTGTCACATTGAGCGAATACCGTGAAGAGTCCCGCTGCTGTCTGCCTCCACCAGCCTGAAACCTTAAACGTTCAGCAGATTTATCATGACCATCATGCCTGGTTACAGACATGGCTGCGTCGGCGTTTGGGATGTTCACAGCAGGCTGCGGATCTGGCGCAAGATACGTTTCTGCGTTTGATTTGCCAGCATCAGGCCGATCGCATCCGTGAACCGCGTGCCTGGCTGACGACAGTTGCCCACGGTCTGGTGGTCAATCACTGGCGACGTAAAGACATCGAGAATGCCTATCTTCAGGTGCTGACAGAGCAGGAGTTTACTTTTTCTCCCTCGCTGGAACAGCAGGCGATGGTGGTTGATGCGCTGATGGCCATCGACCAAATGCTGGCGACGCTGCCGGGCAAAGTTCGTCAGGCATTCTTGCTCGTGCATCTCGATGGCCTGACCTATCGGCAGGTTGCTGAACAATTAGCCGTTTCCGAGCGGATGGTGAAAAAATATATGGCACAGGCAATGCTGAATTGTCTATTGTGTCAGGACTTATGATTTCCTCTATTACTTCTTCTATTCCGAAAGATGTTCTTCATGCCGCCTCTGAGTGGTATGCCACGCTGTATGACGAAGACTGCTCCGAACACGAGCGTCAGGCATGGCAGCGATGGTTACATCAGGATGACACCCATCGGCTTGCCTGGCAGCAGGTTGAACAGATTCATGCCCGCTTCCATGCGGTAGACAGCCAATTAGCCTCTTCGGTGCTGAGCAAGCGGGGTGGGGAACGTCGGCGCATGCTCAAACTGTTGGCGATTGCCAGCCTTACCGGAGGCGTAGGCTTTAGCCTGCCGTGGGAAAGCTATGCGGCCGATTACCACACGGGAACGGGTGAAACGCGTGAGCTCAACATCGAAACGGGGATGACCGTCTGGCTCAATACGGATTCGGCATTAAATCAGCAGGGCGATCCCGCGTTGGCTCAGCCGCTAACGTTTCAATTGCTCAAAGGTGAATTGATGTTGGATAACCGAACGGCTCACGCTGCCCGGTTGACCACGCCCCATGGCGATCTCGCGGCTTCTGCGCATTCCTGCCAATTAGCGCTGCGCTATACGTCCGCCCACAGCGTCCTCTCCGTTTTTAGCGGTGAGGTCTTGCTACAAACGGCAGTACCCGCCGCGCAGCGCGTGACGGCAGGGCAACAGGTGATCTTTACCCGTGACAGGAGCAGTGAACCTGCGCCCGTTGAGAATTTTCGCCAGAGCTGGCGCAAAGGACAGCTGGTCGCGGATAACATGCCGCTAGGTCAGTTCGTTACTGAAATTGCCCGCTATCACAATGGTTATTTTCATGTTGATTCCGCAGTGACGATGCTACGGATTTCGGGCGTTTTTCCGCTACATGAAACCGATCGCCTGCTGGACGCCGTTGCACGGACGCTGCCAGTGAAGGTGACTCGGCGTTTTGCCTGGTGGGTGGATATCCGTCCGAGCTAAAACACGGCTGGTATTTCGCGGGTAAAACACCAAAAATATCCCTCGTTTGTTATCACTCGCAGAATAGACGTAAATCTGGCGCATATATATCAATCTGTTGGTACCGAAAAAGGCGTAACATACTCCACAAAGAGTACCCTCAGCGTTGCCTCTTCATACGGGATGTCATCATGCAGTTACTGAATCTGAAACAAGCTCGCCTGTTGAGCTTTTTCTTTATTATGGGTGGCCTGCTTATATTGCTGCCTTTACGCCTGCTGACCTGCTTTATTGCTGGTTTTTTGGTGTATGAAATTGTGAATTTACTGACGCCCTATTTTCAACGGGTCATCAGCGGTAAGCGTGCTCGCTGGATTGTGGTCGCGGTGATCAGCACGCTGGTCGTCAGCCTGCTGAGTCTATTGTTTGGCAGCCTGGTTGGGCTGTTGATGCAGGAAATGAAGGATACCGCCGCGTTTAATGTGCGTATTGGCTACATCCTCAATGACATCCAGCAGCAGATTATCCACTACTTACCGGGGTATCTGCCGGTCAGTATTGAAGAGCTCCAGCACGAGCTGTTGCAATGGGTTCAGGCGCATATTGTGATGTTGCAGAACATGGGGAAAAGTTTTCTGCATGGCTTTGTGACGATGCTAATCGGTATGGTGCTTGGCGCGATTGTCTCGCTTTATAACGTCGATAAAGACACGGAAAAACCATTACTGAAAGCGGAGTTACTGCGTCGGGTTTCGCTGCTGTCTGCCTCGTTCCGCAACATCGTTTTTGCTCAGGTGAAAATCTCTGCGGTTAATACGGTGCTGTCTGCCATTTTTATTCTTGGCGCTCTGCCGCTGTGTGGTATCCATCTGCCGTTTGCCAAAACGCTGGTGGTGCTTACCTTCGTTTTCGGCCTGCTGCCGGTGATTGGTAACCTGATCTCCAATTCGATCGTTTTCCTGTCTGGTTTATCGCTTTCGTTGCCGATTGCGCTGGTCGCGCTGGTGTATTTGATGCTGATTCACAAGTTTGAGTATTTCCTGAATGCACAAATCGTTGGGACGAGGATCAAAGCGCACGCGTGGGAAATTCTGCTGGCGATGTTGGTGTTTGAAGCAGCGTTTGGCTTGTCCGGTGTGATTGCTGCCCCGATATATTACGCTTACCTGAAAAGCGAATTGAAAGAAGCCTCGTTGATTTAATCCTGCATGTTGGCAGGCGATTGATGCGATCGCCTGCCATATCCTACCTGTTCTGTTAATCAGCAAACGCAGGCCTAAATGAATCAGCCCAATACGAGATTGGGCTGATTTTTTTCGTTGATGACAGCTTTTAATTGATGCCTGTTTTCAATAAACGAACGTCTTCAATTAATGCTGCGCAGTAGCAACCTGCGGTTTAGACTCTTCTGACTGAACGCCTAACGGGTTGTTGCCCCAGCACTTCTCATATTCCCAGCCCGTCAGCTCTTCTGCGACAGCACGAGCATGAGCTGGTACATCGGCAATGGCACCGCCCGCTTTGATACGTGCAATTTCTTCCAGCAGAATGGCGTGGTTTTTACGATCCAGCTTCATCTGCGTGGTGTAGTAAATCGCAATCAGCGCAAGACCGATAACACCTAGCGAGAACACGCCAACAATCGCCTGTACGGCAGACTCTGGCTGCACTGACTGCCCGGAGACAAAGCCGAATTGGCTCAGCGTCCAGCCCATCGCGAAGACAATCACAGAGCGAACCATTTTACCGGCAAACGTCATCGCACCGGCGTAAATCCCTTCACGACGACGCCCGGTCAGGACTTCATCCACATCGGCCAGGAAGGTATAAACCGTCCACGGAATGTAGTAGATACCGCCCGTGCTCAGGCCAAATACGGCCGTAATGGCGAACAGGACAAAGATGGTCATGTCTTCTGACCAGTTAGCGAAATAGAGCGCGGCATAGGCTATCACGCTGACAATCACCACCATCAGTGCCAGACGGAACGGTCGTGCAAAGCCCATTTTGACGCAGATACCGATGAAGGCCGCGGTAGAAATGAGCTGCATAATCGAGCTGAAGCTATTGAGGTGTGATACCAGCGCGGTGTTCTGCTTCAGACCAAAGACGATGAAGTAGGTGAACGCGGAAGCGAAGAGCCACTCAGCGCCGAAGCCAAACAGGTACATCCCCAGATGCTTACGGAAAATACGCAGACGGAAGGTAGAAACCATATCCACGCTCAGCTTTTTCATCGCTTGCCACAGGCTGGAGGTGCTTTCACGGACGATTTCGTTGACCGGGCGTTCCCAGGATGTCATGTACAGCGCGATCATCGCCCCACACATAATGGCACCGTAGACCAGGCCGGTGTAGAAGAATGGCGTTGCGGAATCTTTACCGTAGATGGCAATAAACTGCCCAGGAATGAATGCCGCCAGGAAGTTGGCAATTTTACCGAAAATGGCTTTAGAACCTGTCAGCTTAGAGCGCAGTTTAAAGTCAGAGGTCATTTCGGTAGCCAGCGTCTCATACGGCACCATGATCGAGGTGTAAATCAGCTCGAACAGCACGTACGTCGCCAGATAGTACCAGAAGCCAAAGCCTTCAACCCATAGCATGGGGTAGACCAGAACCAGCGGGACACCCAGCAAAATAAAGAAGCGGCGGCGACCAAATCGGCGGCCAACTCGGGTGTTGTAGAAGTTATCGCTGATGTAACCCATGATGGGGTTACTGATCGCATCGATGATGCTGGCAACGGAGAAGATAGCAGCAGCCTGAACCAATGTTAACCCACAGAATGTGGTGTAGAAGTACATCAGCCATGCGCCGCTGATAGCAAGCGCACCACTGCCAAGCAGGTTTGCGCTGCCGTAGCAGAACGTATGTTTAAAAGAGATTGGTTTATTCATGATCAGCCTAATTACAAAGATGAAACAATATTTCAGTTCTATTGAACTATCATTTCTTTATCATTTGCCCTATTGAAAAGAAAGTAAACTGACGATCACGCTTTAGGGGGCTTTTAATGACGATCTGTCAGACAGATCATGAAATAAGATATTTTAATTTGCTTTTTATAATTCTTTGATCGTGTCTTTGTGTTCTTAACTTACAAAGTATGTAAATTTATTACGGGAAAGCATTATACGTGCAGATTGACGGCGAGGCGATAGTGGGCGCTGCCCCACAAATCGATAGCATGATATGAAATAACGCATTGACCGCAGAGAGGAAATGTCGTCATCATCCCGCCCAGTTTACTTTATCGTATTCCCTCATCAGGAGCCGTAACGTGGGTCATTTGCTGGTCTATGCCATTATTTATGTGATTTTTATTGCTGTGATTGGGTTGTTTGCTTTTCAGGCCTGGTTGCCGTCTTCCGCACCGCGTGGGTTGAGAGATCGTGCAGGTATTTTGGTCGGGGTATTGCGCTGCGTGACGCTGTTTCTCGTCGTTTCCGCACTGCAAATTTTGTTTCCCAATTCGCTGCTGGATAAATTCGTCTGGCTGGTTGCTGCGGCGATGTTGTTGATCGCGGTCATCGGTGGGGGAGTGAGTTGGTCATCGCTGCCGTGGCTGGATGAAACAAAGGGGAAAAGTCGCACTCTGTCACTGAGTGTCCAAAGTGCGTTATACCTTGCGCTGCTTGGGTTTATCGTTATTTAAAGTCTTGTACCAGTGCGGCCACGGTGTTCTTTGCGCCGTGATCGCGCAGCTTCAGATAAGCCTGTGCGATAGCGTTGAACACATCGTGGTTTGCTGACAGATCCTCGCCAAAAATAGAACGAATATTGAGAAACGCACTGACCCGCTCGGCGTTATCTGACGTTTCCGCAACGACCTGTCTGAGTTTGTCAGCCAGCGGATCGCGGATCTCGATAGGGTTGCCTGCATCATCTTTTCCGCTGACATAACGCATCCAGCCAGCGACCCCTAATGCCAGACAGCGATAGTCTCCGCCATTACGCACATGCCAGCGTAGCGATTCCAGCATACGCTGGGGCAGCTTTTGTGAACCATCCATCGCAATTTGCCAGGTTCGATGCTTGAGCGCTGGGTTGGAAAAACGGGTAAGCAGCTGAACGGCATAGTCTTTCAGGTCGATATCCACCACGCTGAGCGTCGGAGCTTGCTCCAGCAGCATGAGATGAGACACCGCTCGGCGATAGTTCTCGTCGTTCATACAGTCGCTGACGTGATCGTAACCGGCGAGATAGCCCAGATAGGCTAAAAACGAGTGGCTGCCGTTCAGCATGCGCAGTTTCATTTCTTCAAACGGCAGGACGTCATGCACCAATTGCACGCCCGCTTTTTCCCACTCAGGGCGTCCGGCAGTGAAATGATCTTCGATCACCCATTGAATAAAGGGCTCACAGGCTATCGCACAGGGATCGGCGACGCCGAGGTGATCGGCAATTTCCTGCAACGCTTCCGGCGTCGCGGCAGGGACAATGCGATCCACCATCGTATTCGGGAAAGAAACCTTAGCCTCGATCCAATCGATCAGACTCTGATCGTTAAGCCCCGCAGATTCGAGCACGGCAGCTTTGGCTGTTTTGCCATTTTCCGGCACGTTATCACATGAGAGGATGGTGAATGGCGCAATCCCGCGTTCGTGACGTAAGCGTAGCGCTTCCGCCAGCAATCCCGGTACCGAAGCAGGATGACGAGGATCGCTGAGATCCTGCTGAATCAGCTTATTGGTCCGATCCAGCTTGCCGCTCGTCCCATCCATGCAATAGCCTTTTTCGGTAATCGTCAGGGAAACGATGGCGGTCTCTGGTGCGGCGAGTTTCTCAATAATGGCACTAATGCCTTCTATTTTGGCATGTAACGATTCACACACGGCACCAACCACAATTGGCTGATTTTCAGTCGCCGCTTTTTCCAACACGGTAAACAGATGATCCTGCTGGCGCAGCGCAGTGATCATAGTGTCGTCGCTGAACAGAACGACTTCACAAATTCCCCAGTCTCCTCCCACCATATTCAGCACGCGATCGGTGAGCAGTGCCTGATGAGCGCGATGAAAAGCACCAAAACCGATATGGACGATGCGCGGCTTCAGCGCCTTACGATCGTAATGGGGGAATTGGACGCTGGCAGGCAGTTCGCAAGTAGCGATATTTTTTATTGTATCAGTCATTTATTGCGCTTCGGGTGGGGGGATTTATAACGTTAAAAGTAGCTGTGATTTGCAGGCGGTGCAATACGTGACGCGCAGATAGGTTACGGTGCGCACGTTTTTTTCTCTGCGCAAATTTTAGCGTTTTTTCAGATTCGTTTCCGTGGAGGATCACGGTTTTGTGAAGGCGCTTCAGTGTAATAATGTAACGCTGAAATTTAGTCTTGTTTTTACTAACTTATCTCCATTTCTTCTACATCATCAAGTGCTTTTCCCGATCGCTGTCTGCTATTTTGTCTGGATATTTTCCTCACTCTAACGATCAACAAAAAGGCCCGTAAGATGAAACTTGAATCCCTCGCGCTACATCATGGTTATGAATCTGAAGCGACAACGAAGTCCGCAGCCGTGCCGATTTACCAGACGACCTCTTACACATTTGACGACACGCAGCACGGTGCCGATCTGTTTGATCTGAAGGTGGCGGGCAATATCTATAGCCGCATCATGAACCCGACGAATGCGGTGCTGGAACAGCGGCTGGCGGCCATTGAGGGCGGTATCGGCGCGTTGGTGCTTTCCTCCGGTATGGCGGCAATTACGTATTCGCTTCAGGCGCTCACGCAGGTTGGGGACAATATCGTCAGCACCAGCCAGCTGTATGGCGGCACCTATAACCTGTTTGCCCACACTCTGCCGCGTCAGGGTGTCGAAGTGCGGATGGCCTCTTTCGATGATTTTACGACGCTGGAATCGCTGATTGATGAACGCACTCGCGCCGTTTTTTGTGAATCTATCGGGAATCCGGCGGGAAATATCGTCGATATTGCCAAAATCGCGGAGATTGCGCATCGCCACGGCGTCCCGGTGATTGTTGATAACACGGTGGCGACGCCCGTACTGTGCCGGCCTTTTGAGCACGGCGCAGATATCGTCGTCCATTCACTGACCAAATATATCGGCGGTCATGGCACCACGATCGGCGGTGCGATTATCGATTCCGGTAAGTTTGACTGGGTCGCGAATAAAGCGCGTTTCCCGTTACTGAATGAGCCCGATCCGTCTTACCACGGCGTGGTGTATACCGACGCTTTCGGTCCGGCAGCCTATATCGGGCGCTGCCGCGTGGTACCGCTGCGCAATACCGGTGCGGCGCTTTCTCCGCACAGTACGTTCTTGCTGTTGCAGGGGCTGGAAACTCTCAGTCTGCGCATCGAACGCCATTGCAGCAATGCGGAAGCGCTGGCTGGCTACCTGAATCAGCACCCGTTGGTGACCTGGGTGAACTATGGCGCGTTGCCGGATAGCCCCTATAAAGCAAACTGCGACAAAATTACCTCGGGTAAGGCGTCCGGGATTATCAGCTTTGGCATTAAAGGTGGGAAAGCATCAGGGGGGCATTTTATTGATGCGCTGAAGATGATTTTACGACTGGTGAATATTGGCGATGCCAAATCGCTTGCGTGCCATCCTGCAAGTACCACGCATCGGCAGTTGAATGCGGAAGAGCTGGCGAAAGCGGGAGTGAGTGAGGATCTGGTCAGAATTTCGGTCGGCATTGAGCACATTGACGACATCATCGCTGATGTGGCGCAGGCGCTGGAAGCTTCACAGAAAAAGTAAACGGTAGGGATATTAGAGAAACGCGTTGGAAACCTGAATCGGTTTCCAACGCGTCATAGACGATTACGAACGGTTAGCGTCAGCTGCGGTCGTTGTCTGTGCTTCAACGGGTGCGGTATTTTGCACGGCATTGAGGCTATCTTGCGGCTGTGCTTCTGGTGCGACAGGTGCAGCAACAGATTCAACCGGAATGGCTGGCGTGGCTTGTTCGATCAGACCATTGATTTTGGTCGGCATACCAGAACGTCTCTGGATTGCCTGATCGACTTCGCTGGTGTTCACGCTGGCGTCGGCCAGAACTTTGCTCACTTTTGGCGTCATGCTGATCGGTGCAGGAGAATCAGAATGGAATTCTTCTACCGTGCGAGACAGCGGATTGTGAACTTCAACATAGCGTGAACCATCTGGTTCCACGGTGGCTTTCACTGGCTCATTGATGAACTGAACGCGAGTACCGACCGGAACGTTGTTGAACAGATACTTGATATCATCAGCACGCAGACGGACGCAGCCGTGGCTGACGCGCAGACCAATACCGAAGTTGGCGTTGGTACCGTGGATCGCGTACAGGTTCCCGATGTACAGCGCATAAAGCCCCATTGGGTTATCTGGGCCAGCTGGGAAAACTTTTTGCAGGGTTTCACCGCGTGCCGCATATTCTGCATGCATCTTCGCAGTTGGTGTCCAGGTTGGGCCCGCTTTCTTGCGCTGAACAGACGTTGTCCAGTTAATCGGCGTATCTTTACCTAACTCACCAATGCCGATTGGCAGAACGACCACAGTCTTGGAGCCTTTCGGGTAGTAGTACAGACGCATTTCTGCGCTGTTGATGACAATGCCTTCACGTGGTGCATCCGGCAGAATCAACTGATGAGGAATCACCATTTTGCTGCCGGGAATAGGCAGGTAAACGTCTGCATCTGGGTTGGCTTCCATCAGGTTGCTCAGACCCATTTGGAACTGTGCTGCAAAATGTTCCAACGGCTGTGTGCTGTCTTCCGGTACGGTGATGTCGATATTCTCGCCTATCAGTCGGCTGTTAGCCGCAGGCAGAGGATAAACAACGGCAAAAGCGGCCTGGCTGAATGCGGCTGCTGCAAGAACTAAAGTCAAGATCGCGCGAATACTCATTTTCATTTCTTTATTTGAGTGGTGAATGCACCCCCCGAATCAGGAGGCTGGTCTGCTAGGGTCGCCATGACGACCGGATGCGCATTATATGTGCAGAACGGCCTCAGAGGGAAACAACATGTGTAACTAATCACACTTTTTGGCGCACGAGTGGGAAAGAAAACCTCTTAGGGTGAACCGCGACTCAGTTTTCCTCTTCCAACGTGGGTGTGCTAAAGCGGCGATTCGTCAGTACCGGGAGAATCTGACGGGCATACGCCAGCCGTTCTGGGTCAATGTCGGCATAGATAAGAGCCGGTGTTTCCGGTGCCTGAACCACGACAACGCCTAAAGGATCGACCACCATGCTGTTGCCGATATTCTTGACGCCGCACTCGCCAACGGCGACGAGATAAGTGGTGTTTTCCAGTGCCCTGGCGCGCACCAATAATTCCCAATGCGCTTCTTTCAGCGGCCCCTTAATCCAGGCAGAAGGGAGAACGAGCACGTCAGCGCCGTCCAGCACCAAACGGCGTGCAAGCTCAGGGAAGCGGATGTCATAACAGGTCATCAGCCCGACGTTCAACCCGGCGATGGTTAACAGCGGCGGAACCTCTTCGCCTGCCAGTACGTTTTCCGATTCTTGTACGGAAAACGCATCGTACAGATGCAGCTTCCGGTATTGAGCAACGAGCTCGCCGTTGCGCAGCGCCAGCAGCGTGTTCCAGACTTTCCCTTCACCATTCGGGATATGTACACACAGCATGGTCGTCAGGTCGCTGCCTTTGCTGGCCTCCAGCAGATGCGAGATAAACGGGCCATCAAGCGGTTGAGCAGCGGTGAGCACCATGTTGGGATTGGTGATATCGCGAGCCAGCACGCCTTCGGGCAGCACCAGCAGGTCGGCACCGTTTTTCTGTGCTGACAACATAAACTCAGTGATGGTCGTGGCGTTTTGCTGCCACTCGCGGTCAACGGCAAACTGTCCCAGTGCGACTTTCATGCTTGCTCCTTCGTTGCCCGATTAATCGCGCTTGGCTGGCATCATGCGCAGCAGCGTGTTGTCTTTCATAACATAGTGATGGAACAGGGCGGCGGCGGTATGCGCGGCAATGAGCCAGTAGCCTAATGGTGCCAGCGTTTCATGCCAGCCAATCAGCATTTCAGCCAGGTCGAAATTCGGCGTCGCGGCTGTTGGCATGCCGATACCAAAAAGCATCCAGTCCCGACCGCTGTAATAGCGCGAGGCAACGCCCAGTATTGGCAGCGTAATAAACAGCAGGTAAATAATGGCGTGGGTGAGCGAACCCAGCGCACTTTGCCAGCGAGGGGGCTGTGGCGTAATGGCGGGCGAGGTATGCCGATGGCGTAAGAACAGGCGAGCCAGCATGAGAACTAATATGGCTACGCCGCAGCTAAAGTGCGTCACCATCATCACGGTGCGCAGCAGCGAACCGCGTTCAGCAAATCCGCGCAGCTCGATGGTGGCATAAGTCACAACGAGCAACAGAAAAACCAGCCAGTGCAATGCAATCTGCGATGGTGCGAACTTTCCTTTCATGTTTCGTCCTCTGCGACGTTGAGAGCGGTTTGACACCGTAACGAGCGAATAATCTCATAAAGTATAAGGTAACTTGCGTCTTGTCAGCCCCTCTTTACCGTGCCTGACAAACTGGACTATCGGCGCTGGATTCTTCGGTATTCAACCTCGTTGGGGTAAGGGAAAATGCAACGGCCCGTAAGGGTGGCGGCCAGGGATGGCACGCCATAAAAAAACCGGCCGAAGCCGGTTTGGAGAGGAACGATTATTCCTGCGGGTTTTTCTCCGCCTTGCCTGCCATCATCGTCAGGAAGTCAAAGCGGCGGCGCAGATCCAGTTCCGCTTCTTCATAGAGCTGCGCGGTTTCTTCCGGCATCATGTTATTCAGTCGGCGGAAGCGTTGCTCTTTCAGCAGCGTTTCACTCAGGCTGCTGGATGGCGGACGAGAATCCGTCACCAGTGCAGGTTTACCTTCCTCGGCGCGACGTGGATCGAAGCGGTAGAGCGGCCAGAAGCCCGTTGCCGTCAATTGACGCATCTGATCGTGGCTGAATGCCAGATCGTAGCCGTGCTCTTCACAAGGGCTGTACGCGATAATCAGCGATGGGCCCGGCCAGGCTTCGGCTTCCTGAATCGCTTTCACCGTCTGGTTCAGCTGTGCGCCCAGTGAGATCTGCGCGACATACACGTGACCGTACATCATGACGTTGATGCCGAGATCTTTACGCGCTTTGCGTTTGCCTTTCTCACCAAATTTGGTCACTGCGCCCAGCGGTGTTGCTTTGGACTGCTGTCCACCGGTGTTGGAGTAGCATTGCGTATCCAGCACCAGCACATTGACGTTTTCGCTCAGGCTCATGACGTGATCCAGCCCGCCGTAGCCGATATCGTATGCCCAGCCGTCACCGCCGATAAGCCAGATAGATTTATCGACAAAGTGGTCGGCTTCGCTCGCCAGCACCTTGGCGTCGTTATCATTGATGGCTGCCAGCAACCCGCGTAGCTGTTCAATCTGCTGACGGCGCAGGTCAGGCACAATGGACTCTTCCTGCAACGCGTTAACCAGATCCGGCGGCAGTTGTGGTGCTAGTTTGTTGAGCAGGCGGACGGCTCGCTGACGGTGCTGATCGACGCTCAGACGGAAGCCCAGGCCGAATTCGGCGTTATCCTCGAACAGCGAGTTAGCCCAGGCCGGACCGCGACCGTTGGCATCAGTCGTCCACGGCGTGGTGGGCAGGTTACCGCCATAAATAGATGAACAGCCTGTCGCGTTCGCGACCAGCAGACGATCGCCATAGAGCTGCGTCAGCAGCTTGATGTACGGCGTTTCGCCACAGCCAGAGCAGGCACCAGAGTACTCGAACAGCGGCGAAATCAGCTGAGAAGTACGGATATCGATACGTTCCAGCGTAGATTTGTCGATTTCCGGCAATTGCAGGAAGAAATCGTAGTTCTCTTTCTCCGCCGTCAGATTATCCAGACGGGATTCCATATTAATGGCTTTGATTTCTGGGTTCTGACGGTCTTTGGCCGGGCACACTTCCACGCACAGGTTACAGCCAGTGCAGTCTTCCGGGGCGACCTGCAACACGTATTTCTGGCCGCGCATGTCGCGGGCTTTCACATCCAGCGATTGCAGTGAAGCGGGGGCATTTTCCATCGCATCAGGCTGAACGACTTTGGCACGAATAGCCGAGTGCGGGCAGGCGGCGACGCAGTGGTTACACTGTGTACAAAGCTGTGGCTGCCACAGCGGAATCTCTTCTGCGATATTGCGTTTTTCCCACTTGGTGGTACCGGTCGGCCAGGTGCCATCGGGCGGCAGGGCAGACACGGGCAGCGTATCGCCCAGACCCGCCAGCATCGCGGCCGTGACGGTCTTGACGAAATCGGGTGCGGCGTCGGAAACCACCGGTGGGCGCTGCGGGCTGTCTGGGTTGACGGCTTCCCGCGGCACTTCTGCCAGCGCTTCCAATGTGGCGCTCAGCGCCTGCCAGTTACGTTCAACTAGCTCCTGACCTTTACTGCCGTAGCTCTTGGCGATGGCGGTACGCAGTTTTTCCACCGCCACGTCGGCTGGCAGAATCTGTGACAGGTGGAAGAACGCCATCTGCATGACGGTGTTGATGCGCGCGCCCAGATGACACTCGCGGGCAATCTTGGCAGCGTTGATGCAGTACACGCGGGCATTGCGCTGATTCAGCCCGGCCTGCACTTCCTGCGGCAAACGGTGCCACAGATCGTCGCTGGTATACGGCGAGTTGATCAGGAAAACGCCGCCGGGCTTCAGCCGTTCAACCATGCTGTACTTGTCGATAAACTGCCACTGATGACAGGCGACGAAATCGGCCTGATCGATCAGGTAGGCTGAGTTGATCGGGTGTGGGCCCACGCGCATGTGGGAAACGGTCAGGCTACCGGCTTTCTTCGAGTCATAGACAAAGTAGCCCTGTACAAACATCGGCGTGGTTTCACCGACGATTTTGATGGCGTTCTTGGTCGCAGAAACGGTGCCGTCACTGCCCAAGCCGTAGAACAGGGCTTCGAGCGATGCGCTGCTTGGAAAATGCTGTTCCGGCAGTGGCAAAGACAGATTGGTAACGTCGTCATAAATTCCAACAGTGAAACGCGGTCGTGGGTTAGCAAGCGCTAACTCATTAAAGATCGCCTGTATGCACTGCGGGGTAAATTCTTTGGAAGACAGCCCATAACGTCCACCAATCACGCGCGGCATGAGTGAACGCTCACCTACGGAGAACGCCTCGGCCAGCGCGGTCATCACATCGAGATACAGCGGTTCTGCCAGCGCACCCGGCTCTTTCGTGCGGTCCAGCACTGCAATGCTCTTCGCCGTTTGTGGAATGACGGCCAGCAGGTGTTTGGCGGAGAACGGACGATACAGGCGGATTTTCACCACGCCGACTTTCTCGCCGCGTGTCAGCAGCGTATCGATCACTTCTTCGCAAGTGCCAACGCCAGAGCCCATCAGGACGACGATTTTGGTCGCTTCCGGGTGGCCGTAGTATTCAAACGGCTGATACTGGCGTCCTGTCGCAGCGGCGAAATCGTTCATCGCCTGCTCAACGTGTTCATAAGCCGCGTCATACCAGCGATTGGTTGCTTCGCGCGCCTGGAAGAAGGTATCCGGGTTAGAGGCAGTACCACGAATCACCGGACGTTCCGGTGTGAGTGCTCGCTCACGGTGTGCATCAATGGATTGCTGCGGCAGAAGCTGGCGGATTACGTCATCGCTCAGCGGCTCAATCTTATTGATTTCGTGTGAGGTACGGAAACCGTCGAAGAAATGGATAAACGGCAGACGGCTGTTCAGGCTGGCGATTTGCGAAATCAGCGCAAAGTCCTGCGCTTCCTGCACATTGCTGGCGCACAGCATGGCACAACCGGTTTGGCGCACGGCCATGACATCTGAGTGATCGCAAAAGATAGAAAGCGCATGCGTCGCAACCGTACGGGCAGCGACGTGCAGGACAAACGGGGTTAGCTCACCAGCCAGCTTATACAGCGTGGGGATCATCAGCAACAGACCCTGCGATGAAGTGAACGTGGTGGCGAGTGTGCCCGTCTGCAATGCGCCGTGGACGGTAGCGATCGCGCCGCCTTCCGATTGCATTTCAACAACGCGGGGCGTATCTCCCCATATATTCAGCCCGCCGTCGCTCGACCAGGCAGCCGCGTGTTCAGCCATGCTGGAACTGGGTGTGATGGGATAAATGGCGATGACTTCATTGGTTCGCCAGGCCACAGAGGCGACTGCGTTATTACCGTCGGTGGTGATCATGACTTATAGCCTTCTTGCTCACTAAGCCTTTCATTTTACATGGTCTTTTCGGGCGATGAAAATGATTGGGCATAAACGAAAATACGATTTTTATCGGAGGATTATCGCATTTCAGGAAAAAAGAGGGTGGAACGATGTAAGCGGAGTTGTATCAAACTGTGTTTTATCCCCGTCATACTTCAAGCCGCATGTGCGTTGGCTTTCCTCGCTCACCTCAGTCACTTACTGATGTAAGCTCCTGAGGATTCACTGCGTCGCCGCCTGCCTGCAACTCGAATTATTTAGGGGAATACCCCGCCATACTTCAAGCCGCACGTGCGTTGGCTTTCTATTCTATCTATATCTACGTGCAGCTCTGGCTTTAGTATGTCCGCGTTTCCTAAAGTTGGGCATATCATACACCTCAGTGCGGATTGATGTCTTTTTGTACCCATTGAAGGGTATCGCCGCATGATTTTATTTGCTCATTACTGCCATGACAGGTAGCGTGCTTATACTAAAATAACATCTGTAATCAATGTATGAAGGAACCGAACGATGGCAAATGATGAAATAAAAAATAAATTGGTTTCCGTACTGGCTTCACAACAGGCGCAGGGAAAAACGCCAGAACAGGCTGTCGAGCACATCCTTCAGGCATTGGGTGGACGAGCTAATGAGGTGTCCCGTATTTCGATTTTGACGTCGACATTAATTGCCGATGTGCTTTATACCGTGTATCAGGAGACGATCACACACCAGCAGATTGCGGTTATTTTACGCAAATTGTGTTACGCCGCCCGTGACATTGCCACTGCATTACACGCCATTTATCCCCAACTCACCGCCTATGAAATCGGCCAGCTTTTGCAGAGTCCGGAGATTTATCCGACGATCGATCGTGCCGCATTGCTTGATGCGCTGACCTACGCCACTTTTTCCAAAGCGGAAAGTGAGCAGGTTGCTGACGCTCTCGGCATTTAATATCAGAACACTTTGCTACCGGATTGCTACCGGAACAGAACCGACAATCAGCCAGCTAGGCTTGTGATTTTCCTATCGCCACTATCCGTTCGTTATGGGATGTGTCACCAGCCTGTGTAACAGGTTTTTAATCCACTGGCTGGCTTCCGAACGGCTATTGCGGCGATGGCTGTATATCTTCACGCGATAGGGTGGCACGCTGAAAGGCAAGGCGTGAATCCGTAGCGGCAGGAATTGCGCAAAAATTGTCGCGACGTTGCGTGGTAATGCCATGATCAGCGTTGAATCGGCGATGATAAACGGCGCACTCATCATGGAGGGCGTTTTTAGTGCGATATGGCGCTTCTTGTTGAGCTTATCTAGCGCGTAGTCAATCACCCCACGTGACTCATTCCAGGGCGTCACCACAAGATGTCGGGCGGCGAGGTAATCATCCAGCGTAAGCGCCTCGCCTGACGGATAATCAGCGGCGGTGATGATGACATAGCTATCTTCAATCCAGTCTATCTCCTCAATTTCCCTGTTCTCCGATTGCGTCATATCGGTGAACCCTAAAGCAAAGTCGATTTTCCCTGCCAGCAAATCCGTAATCGCGACCTTCTGCGGTGAATAAACCAGATTGAATTTGATATGGGGTGCCAGCTTTTCCATGTGCGCCATCAGGGTTGGAAACACCGAAAACGCGGTGTAATCGGTGATGGAAAAGGTGAAGCTTTCCGTGCTGCGGGCGGGGTTAAAGCGTGGACGCGGCGTCAGACCTTGCGTCAGCAGTGCCAGACTTTCCGCGATCGGCTCTGCAATATCGTCCGCCACTACGGTCGGATGCATGGTGTTGCCAACCCGAAAAAATAGCTCGTCGGCAAACGTATTGCGCAAACGCGTCAGCGCGTGGCTGACCGCCGATGCGCTCATCGCCAGCTCTTTTGCTGCTGCGGCGACGGATCGATGCTGGTACACGCTGTTAAATACCACCAGTAAATTTAAATCGATGCGCCGCAAATCGAGATGCATGATATTCATCAGTCGCTGTAGAGAATGCAGTTCATACAGTATTTTTAATCCGGTAGCATGGCAAGCCTTGGTCATGGTTAGCATTGGAAAAATTAGCACCGGAGAAGAGAGACGTTATGAAGCCAGCCCTTATGGACCCAGCTGTTATGAACCCAGCCGTTATGAACATAGCCATCCGCCCCGCGCAGAAATCAGATGCGAGCGTGATTCTGGATTTAATTATCGAGCTTGCCGTGTACGAGAAAGCGCGTCACGAAGTGCTGGCTTCGCTTGAGGATATTGAGCGCTCGTTATTTGGCGAGGGTGCGACGGCTGAAACGCTGATTTGCGAGATTGATGGCAAGCCCGTCGGCTATGCGATTTTCTTCATGAGCTACTCAACCTGGCTGGGGAAATATGGCATCTATCTGGAAGATCTCTACATTGCGCAGGCGTATCGTCAAGCGGGCGCGGGCAAAGTGCTGCTGAAACAGGTTGCGCGCCTTGCACAGGAAAGACAGTGCGGACGGCTGGAATGGAGCGTGCTGGACTGGAACCAACCCGCGATCGATTTCTATAAGAGCATTGGTGCGAAGCCGCAGGATGAGTGGGTTCGCTATCGGATGGACGAGAAGGGCATCGCTGATTTTGTCACGGCATCGTAACGGTGTTGCTCCTGCCAGCCTGAAGGCAGCAGGAGCCAGTCAATTAACGCGTTGACGCCGCCAACGTGGTGCCTGCGAGAATAAAGATCCCGCCCGTCGAGCGGTTAAACAGCTTGATGCGGCGCGGGTTGGAGAAAAGGCCCGATAAACGACGGCCGGTGCAAGCATAGATGAACATGATGCTGAAATCGAAGACCGCCCAAGTCACAGCCAGAATGATGAGCTGCAAGGCGTGCGGGGCGCTGGTATCGATAAAATTGGGGAAGAGCGCGGCGAAAAACAGCAGATCTTTCGGATTACTGATCCCGACCAGAAAGCCTTTACGGAATAGTGGGAACCAGCCCGGAGCCGAGGCGTCTTGCACATCCTGCTCTGTGGTGCTCATATCCTTGGAACGCCATGATGCGATGCCCAACCAGATGAGATAAACCGCACCAATAATTTTTAATACGATAAACGCGGTGGTTGACGCCGCGAGGATGGCACCTAACCCTAATGCTGAACAGGACATCAATATCATTGCCGCGCTGACGCCGCCGAGTACGGTTGCGGTTGCGCGTGAAGCGCCGTAGCGTAAACCGTGCGACATGCTGATTAAGGCGGATGGGCCCGGAATGGCAATCAGGGCGATGATGATGCCTGTATAAGCCAGCCAGAGGTGAAGGCTCATGGTTTCTCCTGCGTGTAATTCACTGTAAAAGCGACATTGAGAGCGGTGATGTGAAGCGATATATATTCACATACCTATCGCTATTTTCCAACGCGCGATAGTAACAGAAAAGGGGCCGATAGCGCTCGCCCTCTTTATCAAGGTTCTATTGCTGACGTTGGTGCGAAGCACAGCCGGTTGGATAAGGGAATCGAGCGGTGGGGAATCCACGGTTACGCCATCTGAAGCATTAGTTCTTAAACAGAACCTTTTGCTCATAGCCGTTTTCTTCTATCACTTGGTACGTATTGCCTGACGGAGTGCTTAGCATCGTGCTCACTTGTGTCAACCCACAGCTTTCTTGATAGCTGACTTGATATTGCAACTGGTCAAAGAAATCTCGCAGCAATGGCCTGATTTTCGCGGTGGCAAATTGATGGGGGCTTTGTAGATAGAAAGACGAGATGTCTAATTGTTCCGTCATTCCAACATTGAGATCGATAACGAAATAGGTGTCGGAGAGCGAATTTGAACGGTATACCCAAATGTCTCCCTGACCGCAGGCTACATCATAAACGTAGTGATCGTATAGTTTGCACAGATCCACATCAATATCTAACTGGCTTAAAACGGCCTGTATGATTGCATTGGGAACAGCAATATCGTCATCATTTGGGTAAGTGACGAGATCACAAATACAGGTGCTAATTGAAAAAACGGTTACTGGTATAGTCTGCATTTTCCGGCCCTGGTTAATGTGTTCGCTTGTAGTTACAGGCGAGCGATTTCCATCTTAATACCGTTATATTTCAGGGTATGTAGCTTATCTAAATTGACCTTAGCATGCTTATCTTTCACCCGTAAACTCACGTTTCGGTGAAATCTCCCCGGCCTTCTGATTGGTCAGGGAGAACTGTTGAGCATGAAAATAATCAGTAAACCGTGCCTGATATTATTCCTTCACGCTTAAATCGATATCGCCAAAATAGCGTTTCTGTATTTTCGCATATATGCCTTTTTGAACGATATCTTTCAGCCCCTGATTGATGAGCTGTTTTGTTTCCGTATCGTCTTTGCGTATACCGTATGCAGAACCGAGGCTAAATAAATCCGCATCGGTCACTTCCGGGCCTTTTAGCTCAAAATCTTTACCCTGTGGTGTTTTTAAAAATCCAAACGCGACGGCAACCGACGGACACAGTGCGCCTTCCACTCTTCCTGACTGTAAATCCTCATAAATGGCTTCCTGATCGGGATAGTTTTTAACCATCACCCCGGCGGGTAGCCAATATTTATTGGCGTAGGCTTCCTGAATGGTGCCTTGCTGTACCGCGATATTTTTCCCGCGCAGCAGCTCAGCTTGGGGAAGAAGGTTGGTGTCTTTCCTTGCGACCAGCTTGGTGGGAACGTGGAAAACATAGTCACTGAAATCTATCGATTCCTTTCGCTTACGTGTCACGCCAAGCGGCGCAATGACGTCTATTTTTTTTGCGAGAAGGGCGGGAATCTGGGAATCGAACGTGTTCACGATATAATCACACTTTGCATTTACCGATTTACAGATAGCATCAGTTACCTCGATTTCAAACCCCGATGGATTACCATTTTTATCCATGCTCTGAAAAGGGGGATACGTTAAATCGACGCCGATACGCAGTATGTCCGATTTGGCAAATGCAAAGGGAGAAATAGCAAAAATGACAACGATCTTCAGGAGAGATAATTTTCTGAACATAGCAGTAACACCTCTTTTTAGTCGTATAAAATGAATATCAACATTCCGGTATTCGTATTATCACCAGTGATAGGACGTAAATTGGATCGCGAATCATCATCCAGCCCACGTTTGAAAAACTGACGTTAATTTACACTTGAAATTATAACAAATTGTTATTATTTGCTTTCGTGATGTAAAATTGCGCTATCGGTGATGTCTAAACGTGTAAACAGGAAATACATTCCAGTGGATGATTTCATTTTGGCGGGGTGCTGATGTTCATTGCATACCGAAAACCGACCTGAGCGAGTTTCCGGTATTTTAATCTATTAACCTTACTAAATGTGCCAATAATACGCTGGAATTGGCGACCTTGAAGGTGAGCGCTACTTGTAGGTAAACCGATAATCGACAATATACGTACCGAGTTCATTGACTCGCGCGGTGATCCATAACGCATCCATTCCTTGCCTTCTTTTTTTAAACAGCATTTCTCTGTTGGTACATAACTGTTTAAATTGCCCAGTATGGACATCTTTAACCCATATGCCAGCTTCGCAACGACTACTTTTACCTGTGGATGGCCCAGGAAAAACAATCTCATAATCGGATGTGTAATTAATCACGTTATCGGGGAACAGATAAACGTACACGTCAAAAATATTCACGATGGAAAGAAATCCTAACACAAAGCCATACAGGAACATTTCGAGCGTGTGCTTGAGTTTCTTCTTTACCGATCGAGAGTAGAGCGCACGGCCAGCAAAGATAAGCCCCAGAACGATCCCAAAGGTAAGGTAGATAGTAAAGTCAGGGAGTGTCTCGATCAGTATCGTGCGACGCGACAGCTGCGAGGCCCAAAGCATGTACCAGAAAATAGATAGCATGATGGATAAGACGAGGAGAGTAACGAGAAAACCCTTCGACAATAAATAAGTTATCGCTTTTTTATAAAGACGGTGCATCTATCCATGACCTGCATCAACAGCGTGTTTTGTTGGTATTTTACATGACTTGATGGCTTAAAGAATCAATTCGGTTACTTGTTATGGCTTATTGGCCTATGCGCAATTTATTAGTAAATAAACTATTGTATTCAATTGCTTATGATAATAGAGTGGTAACGCAACAATATAGAGCTAATTAATTTATTCAGAAGGATATTGAATTATGAAAAAGATCACGAAGGTTTTGATGGTCACGGCTTCCCTGATGGCATCCTGCTCGGCGATGGCCGACTGGAAACCCTATAAAACTGTAACATTGGAAGGGCATCTCAATACTATCCCTGGCGGGAGAGTTTTCACCGAAACCACGGTGGCATCGGGTGTCTATCGTTTTCGTATTGATCCGGATTCTGTTGGTATTGATTATGCCGCAGGGCAGGCCGGAAATACACGTTCAAAGTCAGCTGCATTGATGGTATACGATCGCACCAGCACTGCTGACAAGACGGCGGCGGTGAGCTATTACGGTTTAAATGATGATGGACTGAAAGCCCCTGCGATTATTCATGCGTTTCCGCAAACCGGAGGATTTGGCTTATATCTTCAGGATTGGCAACGTACGGATAATTCCGGAACAGTGAACATCATTATTGAGAAATGGCAGGACTAATCGCCTGAGGTAGCGAACCGAATGTCATTCGGTTCGTTATGGCCATATGATATTCAGTAGTCCCTGCATCTCTGTTTATGTCATTTTCAAATTAAGTGCTTATCAGGACAGTTCAAATGTGGCTAATTCTTTTAACAGGGTATTAGTGATGGGAAGATAGAGCGAATTAGGCTTACGTTGAAAGGCAACAAACCCATACTTCAGATAAAAACTTTTCGCTGCCTGATCTTTGGCATCGACATGCAAAGCCCATATTCCCGTCGTCGAGCGCGATACATTGAGGATCGCATCAACGAGTAATGAACCACCTATGCCTTTTCCCGCAAATTGAGAATCAACGGCAAGGCGGCCAAGTAATGCAGCAGGAACAGAGGGATAGCGTGGGAGTTTTTTGGTAATCGTGTCGGGTAGGCCACTGATATCGATTGCACTGGAAGACAGCGTATAAAAGCCTGCTACGTTATTGTTTTCATCAATGGCAACATAACATTTAGTAAAGCGCTCCCGGCTGTCCTGCCCAGCATATTTTTGTAGATAAGTATTTAACTCAGGAACGCCGCAATTAAAGTCTTTCTTGTTATGGCTTTTGGCAAGTAGCGTGTAGGTCAATAAACTCATTTTTATTTTCCCAGCGCTTTACGCCTTTTCATTGCGCCTAATAATGCGGGGGAAACTGGCGATTCAGACAGTAGCGAGTCAGCAAATTGCTTTTGGTCTTCTATTGCCAGTTTCAGGAGAGCGGTTTCTTCCACGGCTCTTTTCGCAGCTTCCTGCGTTGCTGTGATAATAAAATCCGTCATTGTGCGGCCCTGTAACTCGGCGGCATGTTTGATCAATGCGTGGAGTTCCGAAGGGATGCGCGCTTCCAGTCTTGCGGTTGTAGGCATCGTTACCTCACATACATAATTCCGGCAAATTGCCGTACGATTAGTATATAAAAGATACAACTTAAAAGATAGGCTGAATACTCATAAACAAAAGAGAGTGTGAAACCAAAATAAACAGATAAACGCCAGACATAAAAAAGCCGCTGAACCTTGCGGTTAGCGGCTTTTTCACGTTTCCGGCCTTATCTGGTAATAACCGGAATCTAAATTGGTGGAGCTGGGGGGATTTGAACCCCCGTCCGGAACTACTCTACCGTCGGTACTACATGCTTAGTCTATCTTTACATTCGCTTGCCAGCTGCGAATAGACACGCCACTAACAAACTAGCCTGATTAGATTTAGTGCTTCAACCCCAGGCAAGGCATCCACACGATCTCTTTTGGGTTTGACCTCTCTTGATCCCCGTCCTAAGAGCGGAGGCTAGGGAGAGAGGGCTATAAGCAGGTTATTAAGCTGCTAAAGCGTAGTTTTCGTCGTTTGCGACTATTTTTTTGCGGCTTTTTACGAGGCAAACCGCCCCTCGGCATGCACCTTGGGCTTTGCAAATCCCGTCGAATCCAGAATCAGCCCCCAAGAAACTATCGCCAGTATACCAGAACTTACCGTTGTTAAGCCAGTGGCTTAACGATTGGCGTTCTTCATGATACGGGCTTTGTCTAACTTCCATTCACGTTCTTTGATGTCATCACGTTTGTCGTGATCTTTTTTACCTTTCGCCACGCCGATTTTGACTTTGCTCCAGGCATTTTTCCAATACATGGACAGCGCGACGACCGTGTAGCCTTCACGACTGACGCGGCCGAACAGTGAATCTAGCTCGCGTTTGTTGAGCAGGAGTTTGCGCGTGCGTATGGGATCGCACACGACGTGTGATGAAGCCACATTAAGTGGCGTGATCGTTGCGCCAAACAGGTAAGCTTCACCGTTCATGAAGGTGACATAGCTGTCGCTGAGGTTTGCTTTGCCTGCGCGCAGTGATTTGACTTCCCATCCTTGCAGCGCAAGGCCAGCCTCAAATTCTTCCTCAATGGAGTATTCGTGACGGGCGCGCTTGTTCTGCGCAATGGTGGCGGAACCGGGTTTGTATGCTTTTTTCTTTGTCATAGTGCCGCCATTATACTGGATGTCATTGGGAATGAAATCCCCGCTGTGCGTCCGTGTCGTGGTTAATGATATCGTGCGATAAGCTTCGCAGAATTTTTGTCTGTCGGGCTATCAGTGCTATTATTTTGCGCGTTTTATGAATCACGGAAAATAGTATGCCAAAGATAAGTCGTTCCGCACTGGTGCCGTTCAGCGCTGAACAGATGTACAAGCTGGTGAATGATGTCGCTTCCTACTCCGCGTTTTTACCGGGCTGTACGGGGAGCCGCGTGCTCTCTTCCTCAGAAGGGGAGATGACCGCCGCCGTAGATGTTTCCAAAGCCGGCATCAGCAAGACCTTTACCACGCGTAATACGCTGATACACAACCAGAACATCAATATGCAACTGGTCGATGGCCCGTTCCGTCAACTGGGTGGCGACTGGCATTTTACGCCGCTGAGCGCTGATGCCTGTAAAGTCGAGCTGCATCTGGAATTTGAATTCACCAATGCCTTGATTGAACTCGCTTTTGGCAAAGTATTCAAGGAGCTGGCAGGAAATATGGTGCAGGCTTTCACGCAGCGAGCAAAAGAGGTCTACAGTGTCCGCAATGCAGGTTGATGTGGTCTACGCGTTGCCGGAACGCCAGTATCTACGCACGGTGAAGCTGGAAGAGGGCAGTACGGTTGAGCAGGCGATTGTGGCATCGGGCCTGCTGGAACTGCGCCATGATATCGATTTGCAGGTGAATAAAGTCGGTATTTACAGCCGTGCAGCGAAGCTAGCCGATGTGTTGCAGGATGGTGACCGTGTGGAAATTTATCGTCCGCTGATTGCCGATCCGAAAGAACTACGTCGTCAGCGCGCAGAGCGTGCTAAGAGCAAATCCTGAT
This sequence comes from Pectobacterium sp. S5, assembly GCF_051707265.1. Taxonomy (NCBI): domain Bacteria; kingdom Pseudomonadati; phylum Pseudomonadota; class Gammaproteobacteria; order Enterobacterales; family Pectobacteriaceae; genus Pectobacterium; species Pectobacterium sp. S5. The sequence goes on along the minus strand of NZ_JAULSZ010000001.1, from coordinate 1,525,002 downwards.
CGATGTTATTGAGCGGCACATGACGTTTTCCTGAGCATCCTTATCGAAATGCCCTTACAAAAAAACACAGGCAAACCTGAAGTGTTCAGATTTGCCTGCTGTTATACCCGTCATACATCAAGCCGCGTGTGCGTTGGCTTCCTTCAAGTACTCTGCCCATTGCGGGCTTCGTCTTAACGTGCCGCCTCTGGCTGCCAGAATCGTTCATCCTGATTCAGCCGAACGGCATTGAAAGCATTAATTCAGCGCAGGTTTGTTGTTGATGTTGGTTAACACGCCACTGCCGCTGAAGGTCAGCGTCAATGTCTGCTGTTTTACCGATTCATGGCCAGGCTGCTGGCGGAAGACGTAAAACCAGGTATCGCTGCCAAACGGATCCTGCATCATAGGAGTACCCAGCGTATAAGCGACCTGTTGTTTGGTCATGCCGGTGTGAATTTTCGCAACGTCAGCCGGTGCCAGATAGTTTCCCTGATTGATGTCCGGCCGATAGACCACCTTTTCCAGTGTGGAACAACCGGCAGTCAGCATAACAACCACCGCGGCGACGACAGTCAGCGTTTTACAGCGCATAGTGATTACATTCCTTAAGGGCATAGGTTGCCGATGATAATAGACCTTGCAGGACTTGGAAACCTGCAAGGCGATTGTATGACCTCAGGAAGGTAAAAAAGTTGAGCTTTTTTACCCGTGATGCACCTTTCTCGCCCTTGTCGGCTGTGGATTTTAGGCGGCCAGCAGTTCTTTGGCATTTGCCAGCGTATTTTTGGTGACGGCGCTGCCGCCCAAGAGACGTGCCAATTCTTGTAGCCGAGCACGTTTATCCAACGGCTGCATCAGCGTTTCCGTTTCTGCACCGTCCGTTTGTTTGCTCACGAAGAAGTGCTGGTGACCGCAGCCCGCGACCTGCGGCAGGTGCGTCACGCACATCACCTGCGTAGATTCGCCGAGCTGGCGCAGCATTCTGCCGACGATGGCGGCGGTTGGTCCGCTAATACCCACATCGACCTCATCGAAGATCATCGCTGGCGTATCCATTTTCTGTGCAGTGATCACCTGAATAATCAGTGCGATACGTGATAGCTCACCGCCCGAGGCCACTTTTGCCAGCGTCTGATGCGGCTGGCCCGGGTTCGTGGTCACGCGGAATTCGATACTGTCGGCACCGGTGGCTGTCAGGTTGTCTGGCGTAAATTTCACATCAATGGTGAAGTGGCCGTGTGGCATTGCCAGTTCACGCATATTGGTGGTGATGAGCTGAGCCAGTTCGCTGGCATGGTGCTGACGGCGCACGTGCAGCTGTTCTGCAATATGCAACGCCTGCTGATGATATTCGCCGACGGAAGCGCTAAGCGCGTCATGATCGCTTTCCTGCTGCTCCAGCTGTTGCTGTTCTTCCAATAGCTGCTGATGGAACGCTGGGAGCGCTTCTGGAGCAACATGATGCTTGCGTGCCATCGCGAGCTGACGCGACAGGCGTTGTTCCAGTTCATACAGTCGAATCGGGTCGAGATCCATTTGTTCGCTGTAGTGGCGCAGTTCATCGCTGGCTTCGCTAAGTTGAATACCTGCTTCTTCGAGCATGGACAGCACGCCAGACAGTTTGTCATCCATGCTGATGAGTTCGCCAAGCTGATGCTTTACGCTGTGCAGCATACTGATGATGTTCTGCTCTTCATCTTCACTCAGCAGTTGCATAGCCTGTTGGCTCATTGTCAGTAGCTGGCCGCTATTCGCCAGACGCTTATATTCAACGTCAATCTGTTCGTATTCGCCGGGCTGTGGGGCGAATTCATTCAGCTCTTTTAATTGGTATTGCAGCAGTTCCCGGCGAGCCTCGCGCTCAATGGCCGCCTGTTGCAGCTGCGCCAGCGCACGGCAGCTTTGGTGCCACTGATGCCAAACCTGCTGCATAGCAACCAGCAGTTTCGGTTCATCAGCATAGGCATCCAGCAGGTGTTTTTGATGATCGGGGCGCAGCAGGAGCTGATGAGCATGCTGACCATGTACCTGAATCAGGTGTTGGCCGAGTTCACGCAGTTGAGACAGCGGCACGGCGGTGCCGTTAATAAAGCCGCGTGAACGACCATCAGCGCTAATGACGCGGCGTAGCAGACACTCGTTGCTGTCATCCAACTGGTTTTCTTCCAGCCACTGACGTGCCGTCGGGGTATCCGCCAGCGCAAAGCGGGCACAAATGTCGGCGCGGGCAGCGCCCGGTCTGACCATGCTGGCGTCAGAACGATTTCCCAGACATAAACCGAGAGCATCAATCGCAATGGATTTCCCCGCACCGGTTTCCCCGGTAATTACGCTCATTCCTGACTGAAAATCGATTTCTAACTCGCGCACGATGGCGAAGTTACTGATAGTGAGTTGCGCCAGCATGATAAACCTCTGTATGTAATCACATGTGATTACATACAGTATAAACTGATTTTATATACAGTAAAGTAGCTGGCGAAATTTTAGAATAATTTTTTTGACCAGCCGAGTTTTGAACTTAGTGTATTGAAATAGCTGTAATTTTTGGGGTGAATTAGATTCAGGTAATGTTCGCTGCGGCGAATGAGGACTTCTTCGCCTTCCTGTACCGGTAGTGCAATCTGGCTGTCGCAGCTGATTTCCAGATCGTTGGTAATGCAGGAAAATTTCAGCCGAATCGTGCTGCTGCTGTTGATGACCAGCGGGCGGGCAGACAGCGTGTGTGGGAACATGGGCACCAGCGCAATCGCATCCAGCGACGGTGTCAGAATTGGGCCGCCAGCGGAAAGGGAATAGGCGGTCGAGCCGGTAGGCGTGGCGATAATCAGGCCGTCTGAACGCTGGGAAAAGGCGAATTTGTCGTCAATATAGACTTCAAATTCAATCATATGTGCGACTTTTCCGGGGTGAAGCACCACTTCGTTAATGGCGGTACTGATGCTGTCCTGCTGGTTTGCGCGGCAAACGTGCGCTTCCAACATGAAACGCTGTTCGCTCAAATAATGGCCGTCGAGAACGTCAGAAAGCTGCTGCTGCGCCTGATCAGGGTCGAGATCGGTCAGAAAACCGAGGTTGCCACGGTTCACACCGATCACCTTGATGTCATAGCGCGACAGCACGCGCGCCGCGCCGAGCATGTTGCCGTCACCGCCAACAACAACAGCTAAATCTGCCTGCTGGCCGATGTCGGCAAGGCTCGCTGTCGGTGCGTCTTTCAGATTCAGTTCGCGGGCGATCTGTTGCTCGATCAGAACCGAGTAACCTTTGTCGGTGAGCCAGTGATAAAGCATCTCATGCGTGGCTAGCGCCGTTGGGTGGCGCGGATGGCCGACAATGCCAATACAATTAAACGGCCTGTTCATTGTAAGCGGTGTGTTCATTGCTGTTTTTTGTCCTCAGCGTGGTGTATCGGCAGCGGCTGGAACCAATATATGACTGGTTCCCTTGAATCCCCGATTTTGATCCCCATAATAAGCAACTAGCGAGATTAATGCTAAACCGCGGAGAATTTCATGAGTAGTAAAGAACAGAAAACGCCTGACGAGCAAGTCCTGGATCAAAAGGAAGCAGCAAAAGGGCAGCAAGCGGATGCCGCGCCAGAGACGGCAGACGTAGCTGACCCGCGTGATGCGCGCATCGCCGAGCTGGAAGCCCAGTTGAGCGAACTGCAACAGCGTGAACGTGACAATATGCTTCGCGTCCGTGCTGAAGCCGATAACATTCGCCGCCGTGCGGAAATGGATGTCGAGAAAGCGCATAAATTTGCGGTAGAGAAATTTGCCAGCGAAATGCTGCCAGTTATCGATAACCTGGAACGTGCGCTGGATACGGCGGATAAATCCAACGAATCACTGGCCGCGATGATTGAAGGTGTTGAACTGACGCTGAAATCGTTGCTGGATGCTGTACGCAAGTTTGGCATCGAGGTTGTGGGTGATGTAGGCGTACCGTTTAACCCAGAAGTGCATCAGGCAATGACGATGCTACCTTCGGCCGATCACCAGCCGAACCATGTCATGATGGTCATGCAAAAAGGCTATACGCTGAACGGTCGTTTGCTACGTCCGGCGATGGTCGCGGTATCAAAAGCACAAGACTGATTCTTTCTGCTTTTACGTGCTATTTGCTTTCTACGCACCATCATTTGCAACGTATCTTCATTCCAAACCCCGTGCCTACCGCATGGGGTTTTTTGTTTATATCTTGTTAAGATTTGTTTGATAAAAAAGATGTTTTTTAGGTTTTGAATGACTCATCATCATTAGCTATCAAAAGAATTGGTATTACCACTCTAAATGCACTTGATAATCATTATCGTTTTTGTGAGAGTAATATAACACCAGTGTTAGAAGGGTCATACTATGCCGGGTAGCCGTGCTATTGAGTCAACAAGCCGCACATCAAGGAAGGTCAAACTTTCTCTGATGGGGCCGGCGTTTATCGCGGCGATTGGTTATATCGATCCGGGTAACTTTGCCACTAACATCCAGTCCGGCGCGGCCTATGGCTATACGCTGCTGTGGGTAGTGGTGTGGGCGAACCTGATGGCGATGCTGATTCAATTGCTGTCCGCCAAATTGGGGATCGCAACGGGTAAGAACCTGGCGGAACATATTCGCGATCGCTTTCCGCGTCCGGCCGTTTGGGCGTATTGGGTGCAGGCCGAAATTATTGCGATGGCGACCGATCTGGCCGAATTTATCGGTGCGGCGATTGGTTTCAAACTGCTCTTGGGCGTGTCGCTGTTGGAAGGCGCGATCCTCACTGCTATTGCAACCTTCCTGATTTTAATGCTGCAACAGCGCGGGCAGAAGCCGCTGGAGATGGTCATCGGCGGTCTGCTGCTGTTTGTTGCGGCGGCGTATATTGTTGAATTGGTCTTCTCTCAGCCTGAGCTGTCCGCGTTAGCCAAAGGTATGGCGATTCCGAGTCTGCCAACGTCCGATGCCGTGCTGCTGGCCGCAGGCGTGTTGGGGGCGACCATTATGCCGCATGTGATTTACCTGCACTCTTCCCTGACACAGCATGAAGGTAGCCATACCCGTGCCGAGCGTTATTCGGCGACGAAAGTCGATGTCGCGATTGCGATGACCATCGCTGGGTTCGTCAATCTGGCCATGATGGCGACGGCAGCGGCGGCGTTCCATTTCAGTGGTAATCAGGATATTGCCGATCTGGATAAAGCCTACCTCACGCTGGAGCCGTTATTAGGTAAAGCCGCTGCGGTCATTTTCGGTCTGAGCCTGGTAGCTGCTGGCCTGTCCTCTACCGTCGTTGGCACGCTGGCGGGTCAGGTGGTGATGCAGGGATTCGTGCGCTTTCATATCCCACTTTGGGTGCGCCGCACCGTGACGATGCTGCCGTCGTTTATCGTGATCCTGTCCGGTATGGATCCGACGCGGGTGCTGGTGCTGAGTCAGGTGGTGCTGAGCTTCGGCATTGCGCTGGCGCTGGTTCCCTTGCTGTCCTTCACCGGAAACCGTGACCTGATGGGGACGATGGTCAATGGCAAATGGGTACAGCGCATCGGGCAACTGATTGTCGTGCTGGTAGTTTCTCTCAATATGTATCTGCTGATTGATACGATGTTGGGGATATAAAACGGGTGCCACCGATTATTACGTCAGAATAGCGTGGCACCTTTCCACTCTTTATCACTCGCTTTCTTACTTGCTGGCCTTCCTCAACTCTGTCACTGGCACGCCGCCGATTCCCCAGTTGTCCGTTTCGACCTCATCAATCACCACTACGGTGGTTTTGGGGTTTTTGTTTAGCACATCGACCAGTAGCTGGGTCACGCCCTCAATCAATTGACGTTTTTGTTCAGCGGTGACGCCTTCATTGGTGATTTTGATGTTGACGTATGGCATGGGTTCTCCGAGATTAGGATTGTAGCCGACGGTAGGGAAAACAGAGCCCTGCCGCGATGAAAAGTGCTGCTGCGCTACACAGGATCGCTGGCGCAACAGCGTTGGTATTCGTCAGGATGCTGGTGAGCAGTGGGCCAAGAATCTGACCGATGCCGTAAGTGAGCGTCACCAGCCCAAGCAGGTTGATACCGTGCGGTGCGCGTAGCCGCTTGGCTAACGGCATCACCAGCGAGGTCGTTCCCATAAAAGTAGCACCAAAGCCGATACAGCTGAATATCAATGCCACGGGAGAGTGGCTGAGCAGCGTCAGCAGGACGCAGCTTCCCTGAATGAGCAGGTTCGCCGTCAGGCAGGGTAACGTTCCCCAGCGGCTGGCGGCCGATAGCCAGAAAAAACAGCCAGGAATCACCGCCAGCCCAACCAGCGACCATAAATGCAGGGATAAACGCGGCATGTCCAGTGTGGTCACCATCAACGGCAGATAAGTGGCGATGATGATATACCCGAAGCCCGCGAGGCCGTACAGCAGCACGAGCCGTCGCCAGCCAAGCTGAGGCGGTTCATCAGCATTGACCATCGGCTGCTGTGCAACGGTGGATTTATGCGGTGAAAGAATGAGTAAGGCGAGCAGAAGTAATACGGCGATCAAAGCCGCACCCCACCACAATGGCTCGGCGGTGAGGGCGTAATGCCGTCCGATGATGATGTATTCATTGCCCAACACGATCCCCACGCCAACCCCAGCATAGAGCGAGGCGATAACGCGAGAATGCCTTGTGTGGTGCAAAATAGTCAAAGAGCCGAAGATCATCATCGCCGCACTGGCGATCCCGGCAAGGAAGCGAACGATCATGACCAGCGTCGTATCGGTGGTCAGAGCCATTGCGAAGAGCAAAACACCGGTTGCGGCAGCAGCGCTAAACAGCAGGAACACCGGTTGAGTGGTTGAAGCGCGACGGCTGAAAGAGAAAAACAGGCTACCGAACAGATAACCGGCGTAGTTCGCGCTGGCAATATAGGACAGTTGGCCGAAGGTGAAGCGACCTTCCTCCAGCATCACAGGCAGCATCGGCGTATACAAAAAGCGCCCAAGCCCCATTCCTAACGCCAGTACCATCGTCCCGAAAAGAGCAAGAATCAGCGTATCCGATAGGGCGATATGGCGAGGACGTTCCGTCATTCGATGGCTCAGAGTTGAGAGAATATGTCGTTATCCTGCCCGTTTTCTCGTCAAATGAAAGTGAATAGTAATGAGTAGGTTGGTGACGCAGAGAGAACGCTTTTGGCAGGACAGCGACGGGGAGAAGCGCGCATCGGATATATCGAACCCGACTCCACTGGACCGATCTTGCGGGAGTCGAGCTCTTTTACCGCGGCTGCGGTTAAGCGATGGTTTTACTGAACGCGTCGACGGCAACGATCGCGTGGGCGACGTCTTCGGCCGTTAACTTACTGTCCAGATTTTTCAACGTATCGGCGTCGCTGCACGCCAGCTCACCCACTTTGATCAGATTCTCGAACGGCTCATTTTCCAGATGCAGATCTTTTAGCAGGGTCGGCATGTTGATGGCGCGGTAGAAGCGGATGTAGTGGGCGATTTCCTCATCAGGCCGCTGTTCCAGCACCATATGCGTTAACGTGCCGTAGGCAACTTTTTCTCCGTGCGTGAGGTGGTGGATATCGCCTTTGATCGCGGTAAAGCCGTTGTGGATGGCGTGAGCGCCCGCCAGACCGCCGTTCTCAAATCCCAGACCGGAAAGCAGCGTGTTGGCCTCAACCACGGATTCTACCGCCGGTGTGACCACGCCTTTTTCCACGGCTTTATAGGCGCTGTAGCCGTAGGTTAGCAGCGTTGTTTCGCAGGTTTCGGCAATGGCCATGCCCGCCAGCGTGGGTTTACCGCCCACCATGGAGAGGGCGTGAGTGCGCTGAACGGCCTGTGCTTCGACAAACGTGGCCAGGCCATCGGCAATGCCGGAGGCGAACAGACGCGCGGGTGCCTGCGCACACACGGCGGTATCGACCAGCACCAGATCGGGGTTCTTATTGTAAAAGCGGTAGGATTCAAATACGCCGTCATCGGTATAGATGACGGACAGCGCGCTGCACGGTGCATCCGTTGAGGCCACGGTCGGGACGATAGCGACGTTGTGTTTTAGCTCATCGGCGACGGCTTTTGCCGTATCCAGCGTTTTGCCTCCCCCTAATCCGACAACGATGTTTGTGCCCGCATCACGCGCCAGCTTGGCAAGACGGGTAATTTCGTTGCTGGAAGCCTCACCGTTGAAGCGCTCGTAATGATGGCCGATGCTCGCCTGTTTGAGTGAGGCATCGACGCGCTGGCCGATGATGTCCCACACCGTGCTGTCCGCCATCAGAAACGCTTTCGTCCCCAGCGGCTTAAGTTGCTCGCCTAGCTCATCCAGCACGCCGCGACCCTGAACATATTTTCTAGGTGAAGAGAAAATGAAATGGCTCATGTTATCTACCTCGATGATGTTGTTGGAGAAGTGATGCGGTATTGAATCCGCGTGAATCATGGAAGGCGGTTGCGATAAGCGCGTTATGACGAATTGACGGTGGTTATAGGGCGACGAAAACGCAGCGACTTCCCGGAACGTGAGTTACTGAAGATTCAGTATAGACGATGCACGCATACCGGATGGAAGGGGAGGTCGGATTACCGAGGATTTCACATTATATAAATCATGCGGTTAGCGTTTATTGAACGAGATGTTTCCGTTTGGCTTACGTTGCACTGCCCGTTTATGCAGGGGCTAAAAGGGGATATGATGAATCTGCACCGTTATAATGAAAACGATTGTAACGAAGCGTTATCACCGAAAAATCCCTTCAGTCATCGAGCATCGAGGTGTTTGCATGTCGTCTCCCATTGATATCGTCGAAAAGAAGCTGCTATCCGATAATTGGTATATTCTGAACAAATATACATTTGATTTAAAAAGAAATAATGGCGGCGTCGTTCGCCAGGTTCGTGAGGTTTATGACCGTGGTGATGGCGCGACGATTCTGCTGTACAACCGGGCGAAAGGCACGGTGATTCTGACACGACAATTCCGTATTCCCACCTACGTCAACGGCAACGAAAGCGGCATGCTGCTGGAAACCTGCGCGGGTTTGCTGGACGACCATTCGCCCGAAGAGTGTATCCGTAACGAAGCAATCGAAGAAACTGGCTATGCGATCGGCGATGTGGAAAAGCTGTTCTATGCCTACATGTCGCCGGGCAGCGTGACGGAACGCGTGCACTTCTTCGCCGCTGAATACGATGAGTCGCTGCGGGATAATGAGGGCGGCGGTGTGGACGATGAAGATATCGAGGTGTTGGAGCTACCGTTCAGCGAAGCCGTTGCGATGATGAACGATGGCCGGATTAAAGACGGTAAGACCATTATGCTGCTACAGCACGCAATCATCCGCGGCTGGTTTGCCAAGGCATAGACATGTTTTGCGGCACACGGGTATCCCATGTGCCGCTTGATTTTGTGTGGTAACGCTTTCATTTTTGCGTAATTCCACGGTGACGGTGTGATTATGGTTAATATGAGCTGATTAACCTTTTTATTCTGTTATTTTTTGTTTTATTTTCAATGAGTTATGATGGTTTTGGGTTTTGTTTTTATCATTTTTATGGGCTTGCATGGACTTTATGGGGGGAAATTTTTCCTAAATTTTTTGTATTTAGATCGAATATTTCGTCATTTTTCTCCCTGTTGTGTGACCCGTATCACCGGATGAAAGAATGTAAGCGGTGTAACTCGTTGCTTCATTATGCAGTAACTCATATTCTCTCTTTACAAAAAGTAAAGAAGGACTGCTCTGATGAAGATCAAGAATAAAGTATCTACCCTATTTGCAGTTTCATTCCTCACGCTGGGCTTATCGAGTCACAGCCTGGCTGCTGAAGTCACCGTGTGGGCCTGGGATCCTAACTTCAATGTCGCGGCAATGCATGAGGCATCGTCGATATATAAAAAAGCCGATCCAAGTTTTAGTCTGAAAGTGATCGACTCAGGTAAAGAAGATATTGAGCAGAAATTAAATACTATGTTGGCTTCAGGGGTTAAAAACTCGCTTCCTGATATTGTGCTTATTGAGGATTATAACGCTCAGAAATATCTTCAGGCTTATCCTGATTCGTTTATCCCGTTACAAGACGCCATCGATTATAGCCAGTTTGCACCTTATAAAACGAAAGTGATGACGGTAGGGGATAAGGTATACGGTGTTCCTTTTGATTCCGGCGTGGCAGGAATGTTCTATCGACTCGATTATCTGGAAGCTGCCGGATATAAAGAGAGCGATGTGGTGAATATTACCTGGGATAAATATATTGAGATCGGCAAGCAGGTAAAAGCGAAAACCGGTGTTGATATGCTGACCTACGATATGAACGATGTGGTTCTTCCCCATATTATGATGCAGTCTGGTGGAGAATGGTTCTTCGATAATCAAGGACAACTTAATCTCACCAAAAACGATGCACTGAAAGAAACGTTAAAAACGATTAAAGCGATTAACGATGCGAAAATTGTGCGACCTATCTCTGGCTGGTCGAGTTTTGTGGGGAGTTTTAACGCTGGGAAATCAGCGAGTGTGGTTTCCGGCGTATGGGTGATTGGCTCCATTAAAAGTGCCGAAGATCAGAAAGGAAAATGGCGTGTTGCGCCGATCCCACGGTTAAATCTCGACAAAGCAGTACATGCTTCCAATCAGGGGGGATCGAGCTGGTATGTCTTAAAAGGTGGCAAAAATACTAAACAGGCGATTGAGTTTTTGCAGAAAACCTTTGCGGCAGATAGCAATATGTATCAGACCCTTTTGGTTGATCGCGGTGCGCTTGCCACCTTCCTTCCCGCCACGTCCGGCCCTGCTTATGCAGTAAAGGATCCGTTCTTTGGTGGTCAGCCCGTGTTTGCTGATTTCTCTAAATGGGTGACTGAAATTCCACAGGTTTCCTACGGTATGTATACCCAGGAAGTTGATAACGCCATTGCTGCTGAAATACCTGCATTACTGAAAGGCGATTCTGTTGATGACGTTTTAAAACGCGCCGAAGCCACATTAAAAAATCAGATTATGCAGTAGCGAGTGTGAGCTTGGGGGCGGCAAGCCCTCAAGTATTTCTCTCAAGAAATCGATGGTGTGATAATGATGTATAAACCTAAAATGAATAGGCTTTATAACATCAACGGCTGGGCTTTTGTCGCGACGGCTGTTGGGTTGATTGCCTTAATGACGATATACCCTATTTTCAAATCACTTTGGCTCTCTTTTCAGTCTGGCCGTGGTGTGGTGACACAATTTGTTGGCCTGGGAAATATCATTCGTTTATTCAGCGATCCTATGTTCAAAACGGCGCTTTGGAACACATTAACCTTTTTGGTTATCCAGGTGCCTATTATGATTTTTCTATCATTAGCGATTTCTTCTTGCCTGAATTCATCTCAGCTTAAATATCGCCAATGGTTCAGAATTGCCATCTTTTTGCCTTGTGTGACATCGCTGGTGGCCTACTCTATTCTCTTTAAGAGTATGTTTGAACTGGATGGTGTCATTAACTCATTCTTGCTGTTTATTCATGTCATTGACGATCCCATTCCGTGGCTATCCGATCCTTTCTGGGCCAAGGTGACGGTTATTATCGCAATCACCTGGCGTTGGACGGGATATAACATGATATTTTATCTTTCTGCTATGCAAAATATTGATAAGTCAATTTATGAGGCGGCTAGAGTTGATGGTGTCAGCCCAATTAAGCAGTTTTTTTTCATCACCATCCCCTTATTAAAACCGGTTATTCTTTTTACCAGTGTGACATCAACTATTGGCACATTACAGCTGTTTGATGAAGTCATGAATATCACGAATGGTGGTCCGGCCAATGCGACGCTGACGTTATCGCTTTATATTTATAATTTGTCATTCAAGTTTGTGCCGAACTTTGGCTATGCGGCAACGGTTTCATACGTGATTGTTGTTTTTTCAGCAATACTTGCGCTGATTCAGTTTAAAGCAGCACGGAAGGGATAATATGAGAAAAAGTAAAATTAACAGCATGCTGATGCATATTTTTCTTGTGCTGATGAGCATTTTCTCGCTTTTCCCATTCTATTGGATGGTGGTATCGAGCACGAATAGCACCAGCCAAATCAATATGGGTAAATTCACGTTTGGCGATCAGCTATTGGTCAACTTTACCAATCTGACGAGTCAGGTGGATCTGGCATTGGTATTTTGGAATACCTCAAAAATTGCGTTGATCAGCACGGTATCGACGCTGGTGGTGTGCTCTATCGCGGGTTATGCCTTTGAGATTTATTCCAGTAAGAATCGTGAGCGTGTCTATGTTGCGCTATTAACGACGATGATGATCCCGTTTGCGGCATTAATGATCCCGCTTTTCACCATGTTTGGTAAGGCTGGCTTACTGGATACGCATTTTGCCGTCGTCATGCCGACGGTGGCAGGCGCATTTATTATTTTCTACTTTAGGCAATGTACGAAAACGTTTCCGAGAGAGTTGATCGACGCTGCACGCGTGGAAAGCGTCGCGGAGTGGAAAATTTTTCTGTATGTCTACGTACCGATTATGCGAGCCAGTTATTCCGCTGCGTTTATCATTGTGTTTATGACGTCATGGAATGCCTTTCTCTGGCCGCTTATTGTCCTCCAGTCTAATGAATTAAAGACGATTAATCTGGTGTTATCCAGCTTTGCTTCTGCCTATTCTCCAGACTTCGGGCTTATTATGGTAGGAACAGTCATCTCTACTCTTCCTAGCTTACTTATCTTCTTCGCCATGCAAAAGCAATTTATCGCAAGTATGACGGGCGCAGTGAAGTAATGCGCGTGCAATGGCAAATTAAGTTTGAGGTTCAACATGGCTGATATTTTACTAAAAAATATAGTGAAGCGTTACGATAAGACTGAAACAATCCATCGTATTAATCTTGAGATTAATTCAGGCGAATTTGTGGTATTCGTCGGCCCGTCGGGGTGTGGTAAATCGACATTGCTGAGAATGATCGCTGGACTGGAAGAGATCACGGATGGCGAAATTCATATTGATAACCGTTTAGTTAACCATTTCGATCCCGCAGAGCGGGGGATTGCGATGGTGTTCCAGTCTTATGCGCTGTACCCACATATGACGGTTGCTGAAAATATGGGATTTGGGCTGAGAATGAACGGGCACCCCAAAGCTGAAGTCGAAAAAATGGTGCGCAAGGCCGCGATGACGCTCCAGCTAGAAGCCTTGTTAGACCGCACACCGAAACAACTGTCTGGCGGTCAGCGTCAGCGCGTTGCGATTGGGCGGGCAATTGTGCGCGATCCTAAAGTGTTCTTATTCGATGAGCCCTTATCGAACCTCGACGCCGAATTACGCGTGGAAATGCGTTTACAGATCGCCCGGCTTCATCAGGAAATGCGTAACACCATGGTTTATGTGACGCACGATCAAGTGGAGGCGATGACGCTGGCGGATAAAATTGTGGTGTTAAACAAGGGATATATTGAACAGGTTGGGACACCGATGGCGCTCTACCATAAGCCAGAAAATCTTTTTGTCGCTGGTTTTATCGGTTCGCCGAATATGAACTTTCTACCTGGCGAAGTGCTACAGGTTGAAGGGAATAACGTGAGTATCCTGATCAATAAGCTCAATACACTTTCCGTTAATCTTGCTAACCACGGATTGTGCGCCGATCAGAAAATTACCGTGGGTATTCGCCCTGAACACCTGAGTATTGACCCGAATGGCGGGGACGTCAGCTTGTCGATCAATAGTGAGGTCACTGAAAGGTTGGGTAATGCGACCTATATCTTTGGTGCGTATTCTGGCGTTAATAATTTCAAGGTCCATTTGTCGGGGGACAATAGTATTGTGCCTTACTCAACGATTCCGCTGACGTGCCGTAGTGAACATCTACACTTTTTTGATGAAAATGGAAAACGGATTAATTAACCACGAATAAATAGCAAAAGTCAGCGAGTTAATTGAGCAGCCTGTCATATTCATGTTGGCTGCTTATTCTATTAAATGACATTCACTTTTATAAATAGTGCCTTTTTTTTATAAATATATAGCCTTGTGTTTTTATTCTGTCCCAGATCGTTACGTGATAAATACCATTTAAGAGCATCGCCTCAAGGAGAAATGAATGAAAAAGAATAATTATTCAGGAATCATCTCTGTATTGTTAATGCTGTTTATAGGGTTCATGTCAGCCAATCTGGCGAAAGCGGCGCAGCCGTTTGCTTATGGCGCGGATATTGGCTGGGTAAAGCAATTGGAAGATCGAGGGGTAACCTGGCGTGATGATGCAGGAACACCGCGCGATGTATTACAGATATTGCGCGATCACGGCATAAACGCTGTACGGTTACGCATTTTCGTTAATCCCGACCCCAGTGCGCTATGGCATAAAGATAATACGACCTGGACGATGCTTGGCTATACGGATAAAACCCGCGTGGTGGATGCCGCGCAGCGCGCCAAAGCGATGGGAATGCGCGTCATGGTGGATTTCCACTACAGTGATGTCTTTGCAGATCCGGGTCATCAAATAAAGCCAGCCGCGTGGGCTAACTACAATCTGAGTCAATTAACGACGGCCGTTTATAATCACACTCATGAGGTGATGACTGCGTTGATATCCGCAGGCGTGACGCCGGAATGGGTGCAGGTTGGTAACGAAATGAACCCGGGAATTTTACTCCCGGAAGGCAGTACAAGCCGGTTTGCCAATTTAACGCAGCTACTGAATGCGGGCTATGATGCGGTTAAAGCGGTCAGCCCTTCTTCTAAGGTGATCAGCCATCTGGCGCATGGGAATAATAATTCAAACGCTCGCTGGTTTTTTGACAATTTCCTCACCACGCACGGTGGGAAAACCGATGTGATTGGCTTTTCATTCTATCCCTACTGGGAAGGAAAAAATTATTGGGAGCTCACTGGCGCACTGGCGAGCAACCTCAACGATATGGCGAGCCGGTATGGTAAGGAAGTCATGGTCGTTGAAGTCGGTGGCTTGGAAACTAACCCGACAGACAGTTACTGGACGATTAGGGATACGATTAATCTTGTTAAAGCGGTGCCGGGAAATAAAGGGATCGGGGTTTTTTATTGGGAACCTGCGGGTAATGCAAAGGTGTTGCCGGATGGCTACGCGTTAGGCGCGACGACGCAAGTTTCAACCAATGTATTGCAATTTACCCGAGCACTGGACGCGTTTGCCGAATCACAAATCAATTTTATCAACGGAACCCGCTATAAGATCGCTAATCGACAGAGTGGTAAATCGCTTAATGTCGTGAGCGGCTCGCGCGAAGATGGCGCATGGGTTGAACAATACAGTGACAGTAACTGGGACAGCCAGCGTTTTTATTTTAACGCGATTGGCAATGGTTACTTCAATCTGGTGAATGTGAATAGCGGAAAGTACATTGATGTTAATTTCAGTGCCAATGAGGATGGTGCGCAAATTCTCCAAATGTATAACACCGGCCATTTTAGCCAGCAATGGCTGATTTTGGATGCTGGCGATGGCTATTATAAAATCATGAATAGGAATAGTGGGAAGCTTTTGGATGTTAACAGCCGTTCAACAGAGAACGGGGCATCCGGTATTCAATGGCATGATAATGGGGGATGGAATCAGCTGTGGAAAATAACCGCTAATTGATGCTCTCTGGCCGCGTAGCTTGCTTACGTGGCCGCTTTATACCCGTCATACTTCAAGCTGCTTGTGCGTTTGCTGCCCTTACTCACCCCAGTCACTTACTTGTGTAAGCTCCTGGGGATTCGCTCGGTTGCCGCCTTCACGCAACTCGAATTATTTAGGGTATATTTGTAAGGGTAGGAAAGATAAGGGAACGTATTATAAAAGGGCATCGTTGAGTGTGAAACTTTCGCGCCACACCATCTCATAACCAATCTGTACGTGTTTCTTATAATAGCGTCCTGCCACCAGCTCTAAAAACAGATCGACGGCGGCTTCGCCCATTTCAGTGGGGTAGAGTCGCATTGTGGTCAAACTGGGATTGAGGTGTTGTGCTGTGGGGATGTCATTCATTCCAATCACTTTTATTTGCCTAGGAATGGAAATACCTTTCTCTTGAATCGCCCGGTACACGCCAATAGCGATAATGTCTGTCGCCGCGAACACGACATCAGGCCACTCTTTTTGTTGCAGCAACTCATTCATCGCCTGATAGCCGGACTCAATACAGAATAACTGACTGACCTTGCATCGTGATTCGTCGTAGATACCGTGTTTTTGCGTTATCTCCTGAAAGACATGCAGCCGACTCTCATTGTTCCCTATAAATGCGGGGCGCTGAGCGCCGCTATTCACAATGTAATGTAATACTTCGCGTGCAGCCGCTTCCCGATCAAAAAGCACGGCGTCACATTGTTTATCGAGGGGGGCAGAGTCGATAAAAATCAGGTTTTTATTTAATGAATAAATTAAGGCGATATCGTTATCGCTAAAGTGACCTACGCAAATGATCGCCTGCGCCTGAGATAACGTATGGCTATTGGATGATAAATTTGTGGTGAATAGATTGCGTAACGAAATATTAAAATAGTGGCAGCGGTTTTCAATGCCAATACGCATTGCGGTGAAATAAGGGTCGTTGAGTTCTTCTGAAGGCGTAAGAAAGTGGACGACGGCGAGATTTAATAAATTGTCATTATCCATTTTGAAATGAGAGCGGACAACGAGCGAGTTCTCTAACCTTTTTTTCTGCTGCTTACGTTGTGTCGGCGATAAATATTCCAGCTCATGGGCAATTTTCTTGATGAGTTGGCGCTTTTCTTTGGTTATGGACAGACTGGGGTCGTTATTAAGTACGCGAGAAACGGTTGAGGCCGCCACCCCAGCTTTTTGAGCGATATCTGTAATCGTTGCCACAAAAATTTTCCAAAACTTTTCTATGAGACTGATATTAGCTAATGATTAATTCATTTAAAATACACACTATTCAAAAATACGATGAAGCCTTCAGAAATGCGACGGGTTCACTAACCAGACGCGATATAACTGACGGCACCTACGCTCGATCACAACACCGTTGAGAAAAAGGCCTGCGTGCGGCGGTTTTGCGGCGCGTCCAGAACCTGTCTGGCTGGGCCGGTTTCGATAATTCTGCCGTTTTCCATAAATACGATGTTATCGGCGATCTCACGAGCGAAGCCGATTTCGTGTGTGACGATGACCATCGTGATACCGGAATGTGCCAACTTTTTGATCACCTGAAGTACTTCTCCCACCAGCTCAGGGTCTAGCGCGGAAGTGGGTTCATCAAAGAGCATCACCTGCGGGTTCATGGCGAGGGCGCGGGCAATTGCCACGCGCTGCTGTTGGCCGCCGGAAAGCTGATGTGGCCAATCTTCGGCTTTTTCCACCAGCCCAACCTGTCGCAGCAGCGAATATGCCTGATCGAGCACCTCCTGCCGAGGGCGTTTTTTGACGCGCAGCGGGGCATCACTCACGTTTTGCAGCACAGTGCGGTGAGGGAACAGGTTAAAGTGCTGAAATACCATCCCCATTTTGCTGCGCTGGGCAGCGATTTGTTTATCACTTAATTCATAGAGTCGCTGGCCTTTCTGCCGATACCCGACCAGCGTGTCGCCAACACAAATGGTGCCGCCATCGAGTTTTTCCAGATGGTTAATACAGCGCAGCAGCGTTGATTTACCCGCGCCGGACGGCCCCAGAATCGCGGTGACCGATCCGGGATCCATCTGCAAATCGATATCATCTAAAATCAGGTTTCCCGACAGGGATTTACGCACGTTCCGCAGTGTGATGGCTTCGCCCATAGTGATATTTCCTTCATGATTCATTGAGATCGCTGCACCGCTCGTCAGCCGCCGATGTGTCATTATCTGTCGATTCAGGTGCTGGGCGATTCGCTGGGCTGTGGTCTGTTCGCTGGCTGAGCACGCTGGGTAAACCTTGCGGCGCGCGGTTTACGGCTTTTACCTAGCTTGTTGCGTTTGAGCGTGGAACGGCTGAAATAGCGCTCAACATAGTATTGGCCGACAGATAGCACGGAAGTCAGCAGCAGATACCAGATGGTGGCAACCAGCAGCAGCGGGATGACTTCATAGGTTCGCTGATAAATAATCTGTGCTGAATACAGCACATCCTGAAGCGAAATGACGGAAACCACCGCTGTGGTTTTCAGTTGACCGATGACCTCATTGCCCGCCGGAGGCAGGATGGCGCGCATCGCCTGTGGCAGAACGGTGTAGAAGAATATCTGCGGTTTACGATATCCCAGCGCTCGGGCTGCTTCTAACTGACCGGGATTGACGCTTTGAATGCCTGCGCGAACGATTTCCGCCGCATAAGCAGACTGGTGCATCACCAGCGCCAGTACGGCAGCATTAAACGGGCTGATGAGCGTATTACCAGAAACGCTGAAAAGCTCGCCGACAAACGGCAGCGAGAGCGAAATCGTCGGGTAAAGTGCTGCGATGTTATACCAGAGAAACAGCTGCACCAGCGTCGGGACGCCACGGAAAAACCAGGTGTAACCCCAACTGACCGCGACCAGCACGGGGTTGCTGGATAATCGCATCAGCGCCAGTATTGTGCCGCCTGCAAAGCCGAATACTACCGAAATGGCGGTCAGTTTCAGCGTCATGATGACGCCCTGAAGAATAGAGTCTTCCGTAAAACTGTCCACAACGACCCGCCATTCAAAGCGTGGGTTGTTCAGTACGGAATGGGCGATAGCGCCTAACAGCAGCAGAACCAGCAGGGCGCTGATCCAGCGCCCGTAGTGTCGGTTGGCAACAATGTGTAGTTCCTGCTGCGGCGAGGGCGTACTCATCCGAAGATCTCTGCGTTACGTTTCGCCTCAGGGACGGCGCCGTAGCCGATATCCCACTTATCTAAAATTTTCTGGTATGTGCCATCTTTAATCAGTGAGTTCAATGCGGCCTGAACGGCTTCTTCCAGAGCGGAATCTTTAGGAAACGCAATGGAGACGGGCGCATCATTGACGGCGATATCACCACTAATAGCTAGCCGTTTCACCTGACTCACCTGATAGCGTAATCCTTCATAAGGGCCGAAGAATAGCGGTACGCGTCCGCTGATTACCGCCTGTACGCCAGACGGGCGATCCGGGAAGATTGCGATTTTGATTGCGTCTTTCTGTTCTGCTACACACTGCTTGTCGGCTTCCTGCAAGCGCAGTAGCTGAGTGGTACCCGCTCCCGCGCCAACTTCTTTACCGCATAGCACGCTGAGGGAAGTAAAGGGAGCGACGTTAGCATCTTTAAGGGAAATGATGGCCAATTTTGACGCGTTGAAATAGCCGATGAAATCGATCTGTTCAAGACGCTTAGGCGTTGCATTGATATTCGATAGTGCAACATCGTAACGGCCTGATTTGAGACCAGGGATGATGTTGTCGAACCCTCCGGTATCGTGCCAGTTCACCGGTACGCCCAGCCGGTCACCAATTGCATTCATGACATCGATTTCTCGGCCCGCCAGCGTTTTATTATCTTCCTGATAAAAGGTGGTTGGTGGCGTATTGGGGTTGGTTCCCGCCACGATAAATCCTTTTTGCAGCACAGCCTCTGGCACTTTGGCTTTTAAGGCCGCATCGGACTGAACCTGAAAGGTGCGAGTGGTCGGGACATTTTGATCGGCAGAAAAGGCCGGCGGCAATACGCCAAGCATAAGTAATGGAAAGGCAAACCGATGTTTTTTCATTGTCTTTACCCAGGTTAGCTAACATGCCTTTCTTCATCAGACATGGAAAAATAAATGCGTTTTTCTTATTAAAAGAAAGGGGCTTGTGCGGTATGTGATTTGCCAAACGGCATTTTTTGACACCTTTTCTCTTTTAATCGTCAGGGTAAAACAAGACAAATAAAAAAAGGTTATAAGTTATAAGCGGGCTGTTTTGTTACTTTAGTTATTGCTGACAGGAACAAAGTGATGTGTTTTTTATTATGATAAACAATGTGATAGCGTCCATTTTGTTATTCATGCTACTCGCGAGAAGGCTAAAGGATAAATATTGCAAAGCAAAGGCAATTAGACGATATACCCATGATCCTGCTGAGCGGGAATCCAACCCAATAGCGGTATTGCGCACGCCTATTAGGAGTACTTTATTGTTCCGGAGTGATACGGACGATATGAATAATCAGGTACAGCATTTCATCGTTAGAAATGTCGATGTTGAGCAGGTTGTGAATATAGTCTTTGATCAGTCGGCTGCATTTATACGCATCAGGATATTCTTTGGTGACCTGCTCAAAAATAAAGTCATCATTTGAATGAATCAGGCTATTTTCCAACAGACGCTGAATAAAGAATTGCATATGCGTCAGGAAACGAGAGTAGTTAATCGACTCTTTATCAATCACGATATGAAAGTTGTACTGAATAATATTAAAGATATCTTTCAGCATCTTAACCGACTGGAGCGTGTTCTCCATATTCTGGACGTCGGTTTGGGCATTGACCAAATGGAACGCGATATTGCCGGCTTCCTCTTCGGGTAATTCCAGATTCATTTGCTGGTTAATGTCGCTGAGCGCCCGCGAGGCAATCGCAAACTCCTGCGGATAAAACCGTTTTACTTCATAAAGCAGACGGTTTTGTATGCTGATACCTTTGCGATAGCGCTCAATCGCAAAGCTGATATGATCGATTAGCGTAAAAAAGACCTGTTCGCTCAGGCGACCATGAAGCTGTCGGTTCGCATCATCGATAATCTTATTCACGATGTGAACATATTCCTCCCCGACGTGCTCAATCAGACGAGCAAATTCGCGTGGCGATGTGCCATCCTTGAGAATAAAGGTCTTCTCAATTTTAGTCGGATCGAGAATATCGCCGGTTTTGCTGTTAAAGCCGATCCCTTTCCCCATAACAATGATTTCGTTGTTATCTGCATCAGAAGATAACACCAGGCTATTGTTCAGTATTTTTATTGCTTTTATCGGTTCAGCCATCATGCGTTTCTTGAGTGATTCGGTAGGAAAGTCAGTGAGATAAGCCTGCCCATAAGTTGTCACGTTGCGGGAAATTCGCTTCCTGCAACGTGACACATCCGGCGTCGTGCTTATCCCCGTTTTAACACGGTGTACCGGGTATCGGCAGTATCACGGGGCGCGGGGAAATAAGCGCGCTCCATTTGATTCTATGACACCTTGATACCAGTAAAAACTTTTCTTTTTGATGCGTCGCAGATCTTTCAGATCGAATTCATCGCGGTTCACATAGATAAATCCGTAGCGTTTACCGTAGCCTTGATGGGTGCTGACCACATCGATCGCCGACCACGGACAATAGCCAATAAGATCAACGCCATCGCTGATAGCGAGCTGCATCTGTTCAATGTGGCGGGCAATAAAATCGATGCGATATTGATCGTCGATCGTACCGTCGGCCTCAAGCGTATCCGGCGCACCCATGCCGTTTTCCGTAATCAGGATTGGCAGATGATAGCGCTCGTAGGTTTTACGCAGCGTTAAGCGCAAACCAATGGGATCGATCACCCAGCCATAAGGCGTTTTATCCACGTGCGGATTTTCTGCTGCGCGATAGACGCCGGGTTCGCCTAGCATGATTTGCTGATCGCCCGCGCGGGCGCTGACATCCGATGCATCACCTTTACTGGCGGCAATGGTCGCGGTGGAGTAGTAGTTAATCGCCACGTAGTCGGGTTTGCCTGATTGCAGGATGTCGTCATCGCCGGGCAATGTCTCCGGTGCGAGACCGCGATCTTCCAGATAACGCCAGGCCAGCGCGTTGTAGCGGCCGTGCACCGCAACATCCAGAAAGCTCCAGCAGCGCAGCGTTTCCCAGTTGTGCGCGGCGATGGCATCTTCCGGCTTGCTGGTGGCCTGATACATAGAGGTGGTATTGATCGCCGGGCCAATCAGGCCGTTGGGGGCGAGTTCGTGGCACAGCGCCATGACCTGCGCCTGGGCTAGCATCATGTGATGGTTCTGCTGGTACAGCACCTTTTTGGATGGCAAAACGCCACCTTCCGGCAGGCCAATCGCGCCGGGATGCAGAATCATAGTGTTCTGCTCATTAATCGTCAGCCAGTATTTCACCTTGTCGCCGAAATGGGTAAACAGCGTGCGGGCGTAGTGAACAAAGGCATCAATCGTGGCGCGGTTCTGCCAGCCGCCCTGTGCTTCCAGACAATAAGGCAAATCGAAATGGTAGAGCGTGACGACCGGTTCGATATTGTGCGCGTTCAGTTCATCAATCAGGCTGTTGTAAAACGCGATGCCCAGCGGATTGATGGCACCCGTGCCGTCGGGAAGAATGCGTGTCCAGGCGATAGAGAAGCGATAGGCCTTTAATCCCAGTTCAGCAAACAGCTGCACGTCTTCTTTAAAGCGGTGGTAGTGGTCGCTGGCGACAGTGAAGTCGGCGGTGTTTTCTGGGTGCAGATACTTATCAATGATTGACGGACTTTTTCCATCGGCCTGCCAGCCCCCTTCAACCTGATAAGCCGAGGTCGAGGCTCCCCACAGAAAGCCCGCAGGGAAGTGTTTTTGCTGTTGGTAATACATATTTTCTCTCATATCCGGGAAGAGGCATCGGGCAGGGCACCCAATGCCTTTATGGGGATTAGGCGTTCACTTTAATGATCGTATCCAGTGGTGCGATCGGCTGTGGTGCGGTACAGACGACGCTGGCGTAGTCATCACTGTTGATGATCACCACTGGCGTAATCGGGTCGTAACCCAGACGCGTGATTTCATGCAGATCGAAGCTAATTAGCCTGTCGCCCGCACTAATCCGGTCACCCGGTTTGATATGGCCGGTAAAGTGCTTGCCGTTGAGATTCACCGTATCAAGGCCGACATGAATCAGTAATTCCAGACCGTTATCTGTCCGGATACCGACAGCATGTTTAGACTCAAGGAACGTGATGATTTCGCCACTCACTGGCGCGACCACTTCGCCCTTGTCAGGAATAATCGCCACGCCTTGTCCCAGTAATCCCTGTGAGAATACGTCATCGTTGATGTCATTCAGCGCGACCAGCTTGCCGGACAGGGGGCTCAGAATCGCTTGCTGTTCAGTGTTGCCTTCCGCCGCCTGCGGCTTTTTGGCGGTCTCTTTTTCCGGTGTCGACTGGCTATTGGTAGTTGGTACTGCGTCGGTTTCATCCACCGGATCGTCGAATCCCATGATCCAAGTGAGCGCAAACGTGACGACAATCGCGATGGCGCAGGTGATTAGCGCATGGACGATGTTCATCGGGTTTTCACCAATGAAGGCAGGCAGCGCCGCCAGACCCGGTGAGACGAAAGCGTAGCGAACCAGCCCGGCCAGCCCAGCATAGATCCCCGCACAGCCCCCGCCGATCATGGCGGCAATCAGCGGTTTCTTCAGTTTCAGCGTCACCCCGTACAGGGAAGGCTCGGTGATACCCAGCAGAGCGGTGAAGCCAGCCGAAGAAGCCAGCTGTTTCAGATTCTTGTTCTTGGTTTTAAACGCCACGCACAGCGTGGCAGCACCCTGCGCGATGTTGGAGGCCAGCATGCCGGGCCCGTTGATCATCTCGAAGCCGTTGCGGGTGAGCTGCGAGGTGGCAATCGGCGTCATCGCCCAGGCGGTGCCGGTGATCACCAGAAACGGTTGCAGACCGCCCATCAACATCGGAATGAGCCAGCTCGCTTTTCCGTCGATGACAGCCGCCCCACTGGCGACCAGATCGTTGAGGAAAATCCCGAAAGGCCCAATCACTACCAGCGCGAGCGGTGCGGTAAACAGCAGCACGATCATCGGTTTGGTGAAGAAGGTGATCATCGATGGCGAGATTTTTTCAGCGAATCGCTCAATGTAGGACATGATCCACACGGTGAGAATGATCGGCAATACCGATCCGGCATAGTCTGCCAGCCGTACCGGAATACCGATAAAGCTGATGGGGCCGCCGGAGGCTAGTAGCTGAGCCAGATTCGGGTGCAGCAGTGCGCCAGCAATGGTCATTGCCAGAATCGGGTTACAGGCGAACTTGATGGAGGCACCGTAAGCCAGCAGGACGGGCAGGAAGAAGAAGGCCGCATCGGAGATGGTGTCCAGCAGGCGGTAGGTCGTGCTGTCAGCGGAAATTAGCCCTGTCAGCTTGAGGATCGCCAGCAGGGCTTTAATCATCCCTGCGCCGGTAATCGCTGGGATAACGGGAGTGAAAGTGGTGGAGATGACGCTGATGATTTGCGTGAAAATGCCGCCTTTTTTCTGTTGTTCCTTACCGCTGGTAGTGCGCTGGCTGTTCATCTCGCCAATCTCGTTCAAAATCGCGCGATAGGCGATCTGGACATCGTTGCCGATGACCACCTGAAACTGGCCGCCGCGATCCACCACGCTGATGACGCCGGGGAGTTTGGCAATCGCCTCTGCCTGTACAGCATCGCTGTCGTTAAACTCAAAGCGTAAGCGGGTGGCGCAGTGGGTCAGTTTGCTGACGTTCTGCTTGCCGCCGCTCAACGCGAGGATGTCGACTCCAAGTTTTTGATAATTCATTTTTTGATAATCCATAGTTTTACCCTGTGTTGACGCCAATTAGGCCAAAAAAAAAGACCAAAATAAAAATGCACCTCTAAAAAAGAGGAAATGCATTTTTACTTTGGTCTTGCCTGCCGTAGCAGTAGCACGCCGCGATAAAAATAGGCTGGTGCAACTTATGGTGTTGCGCCGCAATATCAGCATGCGGCGCTGGAGTCATGCAATGTGGTCAGATGAATTAATTGATCTGGATCACAAACAATATGGCTGCTTGCGATCCTTTTACGCACGATATCGCTGTTTCGCTCGCAGATAATAGGCCTTCAACCGCGCCAGCACCGCGCGATTTCCCGCTATAGCGTATCCGGCTGCTGAACGAAAAACCGTCAAATAAAATAACTATATTAACCAGCATTCCCCCTCAGTTTTTGCCATCCTCGGTAGTTTAGCCATACGCAAACACTATACTGGGTACTCTTGACCCTACAGACACAACACAACAAAACCGAAAAGGTACATAAGATGGATGAACAGCTAAAGCAAAGCGCCCTTGATTTCCACCAGTATCCGATTCCAGGCAAAATTCAGGTTTCCCCGACTAAGCCGCTGGCAACGCAGCGCGATCTGGCGCTGGCGTATTCTCCCGGCGTTGCGGCCCCCTGTCTGGAAATTGCGGCAGATCCGCTGGCTGCCTACAAATACACCGCGCGCGGCAATCTGGTCGCCGTGATCTCTAACGGAACGGCCGTTCTGGGCCTCGGTAATATCGGCGCACTGGCCGGTAAACCGGTGATGGAAGGCAAAGGCGTTCTGTTCAAAAAATTCTCTGGCATTGATGTTTTCGATATCGAAGTCGACGAGCTGGATCCAGACAAGCTGATCGATGTGATCGCCGCGCTGGAGCCGACGTTCGGCGGTATCAATCTGGAAGACATCAAGGCACCGGAGTGCTTCTACATCGAGAAGAAACTGCGTGAGCGCATGAAGATTCCCGTCTTCCATGACGATCAGCACGGCACGGCGATTATCTGTACTGCTGCGGTTCTGAACGGCCTGCGCGTAGTAGAAAAAAATATCTCTGATGTGCGTCTGGTGGTGTCCGGTGCGGGCGCGGCGTCTATCGCCTGTCTGAACCTGCTGGTGGCGCTGGGTCTCCAGAAGCACAACATCGTGGTGTGTGATTCGCGCGGCGTGATTTTCCATGGCCGTGACGAAAATATGGAAGAGACCAAAGCCGCTTACGCCATTGACGATAATGGCGCTCGCAAGCTGGCAGACGTCATTCCTGATGCGGACATCTTCCTCGGCTGTTCTGGTCCTGGCGTGTTGACGCCGGAAATGGTGAAAACCATGGCACCGCGTCCGCTGATCATGGCGTTGGCAAACCCGGAACCAGAAATTCTGCCGCCGCTGGCGAAGGAAGTGCGCCCGGATGCGATTATCTGTACCGGCCGTTCTGACTACCCGAATCAGGTGAACAACGTACTGTGCTTCCCATTCATCTTCCGTGGTGCGCTGGATGTGGGCGCGACCACGATTAACGAAGAGATGAAGCTGGCTTGCGTGCACGCGATTGCCGATCTGGCGCTGGCGGAGCAGAGTGAAGTGGTGGCATCTGCCTACGGCGATCAGGAGCTGTCATTCGGCCCCGACTATCTGATTCCAAAACCGTTCGATCCGCGCCTGATCATCAAGATCGCACCGGCGGTGGCGAAGGCGGCGATGGATTCCGGCGTGGCGACGCGTCCGATCGAAGATTTCGATGCCTACATCGAAAAACTGACCCAGTTCGTCTACAAAACCAACCTGTTCATGAAGCCGATCTTCGCACAGGCGCGTCAGCAGCCGAAGCGCGTAGTCTTCGCGGAAGGTGAAGATGCGCGCGTGCTGCACGCCACGCAGGAGCTGGTGACGCTGGGTCTGGCGTTCCCGATTCTGATTGGTCGTCCGAGCGTCATCGAAATGCGTCTGCAAAAGCTGGGGCTGCAACTGACCATCGGTAAAGATTTCGAAGTGGTCAACAACGAATCGGATCCGCGCTTCAAAGAATACTGGAGCGAGTATTTCGATCTGATGAAGCGTCGCGGTGTGTCGCAGGAAAAAGCGCAGCGTGCAGTGATCGGTAACCCGACGCTGATCGGTGCCATCATGGTTCACCGTGGTGAAGCAGATGCGCTGATTTGCGGCACCATTGGCACGTATGAAGAGCATTTCGACGTAGTTGAGAAAGTGTTCGGCTACCGTGAAGGTGTGCAGGCTGCGGGCGCGATGAACGCGCTGATGCTGCCAAGCGGTAATACCTTCATTGCCGACACCTATGTCAACGCCGATCCGACGCCGGAACAGCTGGCGGAAATCACGCTGATGGCGGCAGAAAGCGTACGCCGTTTTGGTATCGAGCCGAAAGTCGCGCTGCTGTCGCATTCCAGCTTCGGCACCTCGGATTCTCCGACGGCGCAGAAGATGCGTGCAACGCTGGCGCTGGTCAACAAGCTGGCACCGGAGCTGGAGATCGACGGCGAGATGCACGGCGATGCCGCACTGGTAGAAGCCATCCGCCGCGAGCAAATGCCGGACAGCCCGCTGAAAGGCTCGGCTAACATCCTGATCATGCCGAATATGGAGTCTGCGCGTATCAGCTATAACCTGCTGCGTGTGTCGTCTTCAGAAGGCGTGACGGTCGGCCCAGTACTGATGGGGATCTCGAAACCAGCACACATCCTGACGCCGATTGCCTCGGTACGCCGGATCGTGAACATGGTGGCGCTGGCGGTGGTAGAAGCACAAACTCAGCCGCTGTAAGTCATTTTCTGTAACACAGACAAACCCAGCCAGAAGTCGGCTGGGTTTTTTATTTATCGCAATTTATCGACCAAATAGTCGCTTAACAACATAGAACCGATAAAGCAAAACGCGAAGGCGGGGAACACGATATTCTCTGGGAGTAAATAGGTGACCATGAGAAGAGAGATAACCCAGAAAATAAATGTCAGTATCATGGAGAGAATATCGAATAAAACAGACTTCGCCGCTTTCAGCATTACATCATCCTTAAATTACTTTTTCCTTTAATCGCTTACAACATAATACGCCATGTTTAGCAGAACATGGTTTTTTCCATACCGTGGCATAAGTTAAATCAATGGAATAATTTTGGTTTTATGCCATGATCCCGCCTCGTCTTTAGGGGGCGATTCCCCGGACTTGATAAAAAAACCAACGAGCGAATATCGGTTATGGCAACACGCGCAGTGAACGAACATACAGTAGAAAAAAGCGGTACAGGAAAGCGTCTTCCTTCGCTGTTTGGCGGGTCGATGATTATTGCAGGAACGATTATCGGCGCTGGGATGTTTTCCCTGCCGGTGGTGATGTCGGGGGCCTGGTTTTTCTGGTCATTTGCCGTGTTGGTGTTTACCTGGTTTTGCATGTATCACTCGGGGTTAATGATACTGGAGGCGAACCTTAATTATCCGACCGGCTCCAGCTTCGATACGCTGACCAAAGATCTGCTGGGTAAGCGCTGGAATGTCATTAACGGCATATCGATCGCCTTTGTTCTCTATATCCTGACTTACGCCTACATTTCGGCGAGTGGTTCAATCATCCATCACACGCTTGCTGAGATGTCGATTGATTTCTCTGCACGCATCGGCGGCTGCCTGTTTGCGCTGTTTGTCGCGTTGACTGTGTGGTGGAGTACCGCGGCAGTGAGCCGCATGACCGCTTTTTTTCTGGCGGCAAAAGTTCTGACCTTTTTCATGACGTTCGGCAGCCTGCTGTGGAATGTGAAGCCAACGGTGTTGTTGAATGTGGAGGAACCGGCACCCGGCTATCTTCCTTATGTACTGATGACTCTGCCATTCTGCCTGGCGTCTTTTGGTTTTCATGGCAACGTCCCCAGCCTGGTGAAGCACTACGGCCGTGAACCGCAGATCATCAAGCGCTGCCTGTTTATTGGCAGTTTGCTGGCGCTGGTGATGTATGCCATTTGGCTGATTGGCACTATGGGAAACATTGCCCGTCCTGACTTTATCGGGATTGCAGAGCGGGGCGGTAATATCGATGTGTTGGTGCAGGCGTTGGGTGGGGTGTTGAATAGCCCTTATCTGGATGTATTGCTCACCGTCTTTTCCAACTTTGCCGTGGCCTGTTCGTTTCTCGGCGTAACGCTGGGGCTGTTTGATTATCTGGCTGATTTGCTGAAGTTTGACGATAGCCGAATGGGAAGATCCAAAACGGCGCTGGTGACGTTTCTGCCACCGGTTATCGGTGGTCTGTTGTATCCGAATGGCTTTATTTATGCGATTGGTTTTGCCGGGCTTGCCGCTGCCGTATGGGCGGTAATTACGCCTGCATTGCTGGCTTACGCATCGCGTCGCCGCTTCGGTAGCCCGCTGTTCCGCGTGCGGGGCGGCAATGCGATGATTGCGCTGGTGCTGCTATTTGGTATCAGCACCGCGCTGATACACATCCTTGCCAGCCTCGATCTGCTGCCGGTTTATCGCTAAGGAAGTATCGCTAAGTCAGTATCGCCATCCTGCTTTGCCTGTTAACAACAGTAAACGTGGGATGGCGAGTCTTTCAGGTCATTATGGCTTTTTTAACTGCTGCAACCACTTGTCCAACTCGTTAGCGAACTGCTGGCGGTCCCGCTGGTTTAATGCGCTGGGGCCACCGGTTTGTATCCCGCTTGCGCGCATGGTATCCATGAAGTCCCGCATGTTTAGCCGTTCCCGAATGGTATCCGGCGTATAGCGCTCTCCGCGCGGATTCAATGCGATGCCGCCTTTTTCTATCACTTCCGATGCCAGCGGGATATCCGCAGTGATCACCAGATCGCCGACTTCAACGCGTTGCACAATCTCATTGTCGGCGACGTCAAAACCCGCTGAGACGCGCAGCGTGCGAATAAAGCGCGACGGCGGTACTTTGATGGTCTGGTTGGCAACCAGCGTGACCTGTGTTTGTGTGCGATCCGCCGCGCGAAATAGCACTTCTTTGATGACGTTAGGACAGGCGTCGGCATCGACCCAAATCTGCATGACTTATGCTTCCTTGTTTTGCGTGTGACTTTCTGCCAGCCAGTCTTTGGCTGGTAAAAAATCTTGATACAGCAGGGCTTCCGGGCTACCCGGTTCAGTCTGATGCTGGTATTCCCAGCGCGCCAGCGGTGGCATGGACATCAAAATTGACTCAGTGCGTCCGCCGCTTTGCAGACCAAACAGCGTACCGCGATCCCAAATCAGGTTAAATTCCACATAGCGGCCACGACGATAGAGCTGGAATTCACGCTCGCGTTCTCCCCACGGCAGATCTTTACGCCGTTCAACGATAGGCAGATAGCCATCAAGGAACCCGTTACCAATGGCACGAATGAAGGCAAAGCTGGTAGCAAAATCTGGCTCGTTGAGATCGTCGAAGAAGAGTCCGCCGATACCGCGCGCTTCGTTACGGTGCTTCAGGAAGAAATAATCGTCGCACCACTTTTTATAGCGCGGGTACACATCTTCACCGAACGGCTGGCACAGGTCGTGAGCGGTCTGATGCCAGTGCACCGCGTCCTCTTTGAAACCATAATAGGGTGTAAGATCGAACCCGCCGCCAAACCACCAAACCGGTTCTTCTCCCGGTTTCTCGGCGATGAACAAGCGCACATTGGCATGGCTGGTGGGGAGGTAAGGGCTCAGCGGATGAATCACCAGCGAAACGCCCATCGCCTGAAAGCTGCGGCCTGCCAGATCCGAACGATGTGTACTGGCTGAAGGCGGCAACGACTTACCGATGATATGAGAAAAGTTTACGCCAGCGCGTTCAAAGATGCGTCCGCCGGACAGCACGCGACTGCACCCGCCGCCGCCCTCGGCACGTAGCCATTCATCTTTGGCGAAATCGGCTCCGCCATCGATCGCTGCAAGCTGCTGGCAGATATCTTCCTGTAAGCTAAGCAAAAAATGTTTTACCGCATTGACGTCAGACATAGTGGGCATCTCGTTTCTTTGGCGATGGGGCACAATAATAAAGGCGGGCAGTATACCATCAATAAAATCGATCCCCGGTCACCTGTTGTGTGATTCCTGATAGCGGCGCGCAATTTGAGATTGCGTCTGATAAAAATCACGCGATAATCACGATTTACCTTATTGCAAAATGGCGACTGTGATGGAAATCCGCATATTCAGGCAGGATGACTTTGAAGCCGTGATCACCCTCTGGGAACGCTGTGATTTGCTGCGCCCGTGGAACGATCCTGAAATGGACATCGAACGTAAGCTCAATCACGATCCCGATCTGTTTCTGGTCGCAGAGGTGAACGGCGAACTCGTGGGATCGGTGATGGGCGGTTACGACGGTCACCGTGGATCGGCATACTATCTGGGCGTACATCCTGATTTTCGCGGGCGCGGCATTGCGAATGCGTTGATTAGCCGTCTGGAGAAAAAGCTCATTGCTCGCGGCTGTCCGAAGATTCACCTGATGGTGCGCGAAGACAACGATGCTGTCATCGGTATGTATGAAAAACTCGACTATGAGATCGTTGACTGCATCACGCTGGGAAAACGCCTGATTGAAGACAGGGAATATTGATTTATTCCGATCTTCAAGCGATACCCGTTAATATTTTTTCTTCTCTAGAATATTCCTAATGCTGAGAAAAGGTGCGCCGTTAATGGTGCACCTTTTCTTATTTATGCACTAACCCATTGTCGTGACTGTGTTTGCCAGTGTAGGTGCCGTTTAGTGTCTGGTTTATTCTGATTAAATTATTTAATTCGCCATTTGGTGAGGAATTTACGAACCCTATTGCAATGGTAGAGTTACTGATCGTAATTATTTCAATGGTTCTATTTATTTCATAGGACAATTCTGGTTATTAAACTCCTTTAAAATAAAAAATGATTAGGATCTTGCATTATACCCTCTAATTTACGGTGTGAATCGTGAATTTATATAGCCATGATGGCAGGTGAAGCTATTTATTTTATAAATGAGGCCAGTGAATGAAAAAAGATGAAAGTGTTAAAAGTGAAAATAAATTGGAAGTTAATTTTCATGATGGAAACGAAACTGAAGAAAAAATAAAACCTGAAGAGATAAAAAAGCGGCGGCCTGGATGTAAACGGGAAAAGTGTTTTTGTGCACGATGAAATATATCTTGGAAAAGGAGAGTGAAAATGGCGATATACAAGGTAAGTGATTTAACTACTAAGATTACAATTGATTGCCCTGATGATGTGTATATATTAGATGCCTTAGAGGAAGCTGGGGGGAATTTACCATACTCATGCCGTGCAGGCTCATGTTCGAGTTGTGTAGCATTATTAATTACTGGAGACGTTGATCAGAGTGATGGAAATTTCTTAGAAGCAGAAGATCAGGATATTTTTTTATTAACTTGCTCAGCTTATCCTGTTAAAAACTGTGTTATTAGAAGCGGTGCTGAAGGGCTGCTTCATGAAAGAGTAAAATTACGCCGGCAAATTCTTTCAGATAAGTTGAGAATTAATATTGATTTTTTATTAGAATCTGAAGGGTTTAAAACAAACGGGTATGTTCCTAGAAATGAAAAGGGGGAGGTATATAAGAATTCAGGTGTTACTATCGGTGGGGGGGTGGATTTAGGACAAAGAGATAAAGATGAATTGCTACGTGATGGCGTACCGCAATATCTTGTGGATATATTGTCACCTTATACCGTAATTAAAGAACATGTTGCTGTTGAAAAATTAAGGCAATCACCATTAAGTTTGACTGCAGATCAGGCTGATTTCTTAACCTCTATTTACACACAAAAAGCACTAAGAAAGGTAGAAAAGGCCTTTGATGCTGAATCAGTTGGTTTGAAATTTAATGAGTTACCGGCAAATACAAGGACGGCGATAGCAGATTTAGCATTTCAATATAATAATCTAAAAACAGAAACGCCAAAATCCTGGGGATATATTACCCGTAATGAATGGGATTTATTTTTCAAGGAGCTTAATGATTTTGGTGATGGGCATAAAACAAGAAGGAAAAGAGAGGCGGAACTTATTTACCTAGATATTGAAGCTTTGGCTTATGCTGATTATCAGCATATTAATTCTTTGTTTGCTTTCGCTGATGGTCAACCTTACACTATTATTCTTCCACGGTGAGTTTTTATGAAATAAAATTTCAGTGTGACTTGGTTTATTGGTGAGGATAAATAATCCCTTAGTGTATTAATATCTGTATGAAAATGGAGCTGGCTTGATAAGCAGCTCCGGTTTTTTATTAGAGAATTGATATTTATTGAATCAATCGAATGTTTAGATACCGTAATTTAAATTGTACATCGGCTGACTTTGGGTATGTCCACTTCAGCTATGGAAGAAGGTAGATGATGAACGAAGAGATACCATAAAGTGCTTGTAGTCGAATTGTCTAAAAAGTGTTGCATCGTGTCACTGGCTTAGATGATAATGAGTATCAATTAAACTAATATTATCTAATTTTTGCCTGTTGAAACCATTATGACGCAGCTAATTTCTTTCTGGAGTGATTTTTACCAGACCCACCAAGGATGGCTGCGGGGATGGCTTTGTAAAAAAATAGGCTGCATTCATCAGGCAGATGATCTTACCCATGACACCTTCCTAAAACTCCTGACGCTTGCCGACCCTGCCGCTATCCGACAGCCTAAGGCATATCTGATGGTGACGGCGAATCACGTCATGATCGATCAGTTCCGTAAGCGTAAGCTGGAACAAGATGCGTTATCTGCATTAGCAGTACTAGTTGATGGGGAAGAAGAGCATTCTGCGGAATATCGTGTTGCGATAAGTCAACTTGTGGCGACAGCGCTACATATTCTGACCCATGAGTTAGATGAAAAGGTACAACGTGCGTTTATTATGGCGCGTGTGGAAGGACACGATTATCGGACGATTGCTGAGGCGCTGCACGTTAGCGAAAGTAGCGTAAAGCAATATCTGGCGAAAGCGATGGTGCATTTCCATAGCCGGATCTTTTTCCAGGAACATGATGAAGCATAACGCTGACTTTGAGCAGATTCAGCAGCAAGCCGCTGAATGGGTACTACGCTTCTCGGAGGTCGAGCAGGATAGCGACGACGCGATATTACTGCACAAAGAGTGGCAGCAGTGGTGCCAGAACGATGCTCGCCATTCTGTGGTTTATCATCAGATGCAGCAATTATGGGCAAGTGCAGCCATCACGCCAGCGGCGACATCCCGAAAATCACGCTCATCCCGTTATGCTGCTCTGGCGATTTTCATCGCAGGTGGTTGGTTACTAAGCCAACTGCCTTATGCTTATTGGTTGGCCGATCAGCGCACTGTTGCTGGTGAAGTTCGGCGCATTGTTCTGGATGACGGCAGCGAATTGATGCTGAACAGCAATTCGGCTGTGAATATTTCCTTCACATCACAAAAACGAACAATCACGTTGCTACGTGGTGAAGTTTACGCGCATGTTGCCAAAGATCCGCGTAGCAGACCGTTTGTGATTGACAGTGCACAGGCAGCGGCTCAGGCACTGGGTACTCGCTATAGCGTACGTGATACAGGAGAGGATACGCTGGTGAGCGTTGACGAATCTCGTGTACGTGTTACTGCAAATGAGAACTCGGATATCCGCCTCGACATTGGTGCTGGTCAGCAGGTTGGACTCGATCGGCTCCATATTACCCGGCCAGTGGGGGCATCAACGGAAGCGGGTTGGATTCACAACCAATTGATTTTTGAAAATGCCCCGTTCATTCAGGTTGTTGATGAACTTTCCCGTCATTACCCAGGGCTCATTTATCTGGATCCGCGTCAGCGCCAGGAATTAGATAGTCTGCACTTTACCGGCGTTCTGCCATTGAATGACAGTCAGCAGGCGCTCGAGCTACTGAAACATTCCCTTCCCATCTCCGTCCGACAGTCTCTCGGCTACATTGTCTCGATTAGTGAAAATAAAAAACTTTAATAATCAATGGTAAAGAATTAATTTAAATATAAATGATAATTATTTTTATTTTCTTCTGCCCGATTTTTGCTGAACAACGTCTTCTCTCCTGAAAACATAAAATAATTCAGGGTAAATTCATGCGTAATTTTTTGGGGATGCGTAACACAATTTGGCCGACTGCGATGCTAACGCTGGCGTTAAGCGGAGGCGGCTCGGCGTTTGGCGCAACGGCACCAGCACAATCAATACACCTTCCTGCACAGTCATTGGAAAAATCATTAACACAGTTGGCACGGCAGACGGGCGTCAACTTTGGTGTTGATAGTCAACTGGTGGCAGGGAAGCAAGCTCCTGCGTTAGAAGGAAACTACACGGTGGAACAGGCTTTGGATAGGTTATTGAACCGTAATAACCTTTATGCAGAGCCTACAGAAACCGGTAAAGCTTTTATCATTCGCCCAATGGCTAGCGTGCCTGCGGCGGATGATGTACAGAGCATACCTACGGGTGCAGATAATAGCCGCGCAGGAAATGAAGGGCGCGGTGATGTGATCATGGTAAAAGCGCAGATTACGCCGGGGCCGATGGAGATCGGTAGCCAACAATTGGTGGCTGAGGAAATCGCAAAAAAGCCGACAGCTAATGGAAATATTACTGAATTGCTGCGCACTAACCCAAATGTGCAATTCTCTGAAACCTCACGCAATAGTGAGACTCCAGGAGAACTGGCCCCAGATGTTGTCTCATTTCACGGTGAGAAGTTCTATAACAACAACTTCATGATCGACGGGATGTCGAACAACGATCGCCTGAACCCCGGTGTGAATGTCGGTGAGGTGGGTTCTACAGCCAATGGGAATGCCGCTAATGATTTCCCCTCTGGTCATCCTGAATCCTTCTGGATAGACAGTAGCCTGATTGAAAGCCTGTCGGTTTATGACAGTAACGTGTCGGCTAAGTATGGCCAATTCACTGGCGGTGTCATTGATGCCAAACTTAAGAAACCCTCGTTTACCGAGCCGTCTGGTTCTGTCTCTTACCGTACAACGCGTTCGTCATGGACGAAATATCATCTGGAGAAAAAAGATGAAGCCTCGTTCAGTGCCGCTACTACGGCTAAGAGGCAGCCTAAGTTTACCAAAAATTTTTATAACCTGAATGTGAGTCAGCCACTAAGTGATAATGCTGCGCTGATGTTTGTGTATAGCCGTAAGGAATCTGACATTCCGTTCTGGCATACGATTTTTCAAAGATGGGAAGATCAGTCGCGCGAATCTGAAACCTATATGTTACGGGGGGCGTGGGATGCCAATGAGCGAAATCAATTTAGCTTATCATTCATGCATTCACCTCATAGTGCAAGCTATGTACGTTCCAATATAAAAGATGGGGATTTTACTGCCGAAGGAGGGGGGTATAATGCCAACCTTAAGTGGGATAACCAGAATAAGTGGGGCAAAGTTGCCACACAGTTAATATGGAAGCAGAATGAGAATACCATAAAGAATAAGGGAGACAATTTTTATTCTTGGGCTAAAACAAACAGTATTGACTGGGTGTCGAGTTTTTCAGGAACTGCTGCCCAGCAGGGTGGGTATGGCACGGTAAGAACCGAGCAATCTGGCATTAACTTTAAACAGGATTGGCAGCTAAATCCTTTTTCTGCATGGGGTGTACAGCACCAGTTTGATTTTGGTTTTGATACCGACTTTTCCGAAGCTAGGTATCAGCGTAAAAATAATTCCTATTCTTATGCTAATGCGGTCAGAAAAAATAATGTGGTATGTAATGGTGATTCTGCATGTATTGACGGTGAACAGTATTTCCGTCAACGAACAGTATATGAAGCTTCGGATGTAAAAGTCGCAGCAAGCACTTATGCTGTTTATTTACAAGATACATTGACCTATTCCCGCTTAACCATGGTTCCCGGAATTCGTGTTGATTATGATGACTATATGAAAAACATGAATGTCTCACCGCGCTTTAGCTCAAGCTATGATATATGGGGAGATCGTTCCACTGAAGTCTTCGGTGGAATTAATCGTTACTATGCAGGCAATGTCTTGGCTTATAAGCTGAGAGAAGCCCGTAAATTGGGTTATAACGAATGCCGAACTGATCACATTGTTGGCACTTCATGCCCATCAACGTCAAGGAGTTCGGGTAATACAACAGAAGACTGGCAATTTATGACAAACCTTCGGCCAGTTAATTATAAATACACCTCATTAAACACACCCTACAGTGATGAATTGAATCTCGGTGTGCAGCAGCGTATTTATGATACGGTTTGGGCGCTGAAATGGGTTCATCGTGAAGCAAAAGATCAATTTTCTGCTGAGCAAAATAAAACCACAAAAACTTATGAGCTCACTAATAATGGTAAGTCTGAATCCGACACGTTTAGTCTAGTGGTAAAACCGGTTTCTCCAATTGAATGGAATTCCGCGGTGTTTAGCTGGACGGCGGGAGGAAATATACAGAAAAGTACTTCCTCAAATAAAGACTATGACACCGAAGCGGATACCGATGGCTATATTCTCTACAACGGGAAAATGATCCGCGCGATTGATAAACCGGCAGATAATTTCAACCGTCCTTGGACAGCATTTATTGAATTGAATACTGAAGTTCCTAACTGGCGTTTAGATTGGACGCAACGCTTAAGCTATGTGGGGGGCTATAAGGCGATGACGCGAACTGAAACTATTAACTGTCCAGATGATGACCGTTGTTCCGGATATGTTGGTGCTACCGATGTTTATGAAGAAGAGCAGTATGGCAACAATATGCTATTGGATTGGCGTGTGACTTATACCCAGCCATTAGGTAAGCAGAATCTAAAAGTGGGCGTAGATGTACTCAATGTCCTGAATAAAGCCAATAAGAACGAATCTAACTATGGATTAGGTCGTCAGTTTTGGCTGGATGTGACGTATTCATGGTAAGTGAGAAAAATAATAAAGGTCAGTGATGAAAAATAAAATCATGTACTGGCTGGCGGGTGCTATTTGCCTGTTAGCTGGAAGTGTTGTGAGCCAGGCTGAAGAAGTGAAAAGCCCATTGCCGGTCATTAAAGAAGGGACATTGGCGAATGGACTTCGCTATACCCTCGTGCCGCTGGAAGGGCAAAAGTCGCGGATAGATGTTCGCCTGATTGTTGATGTCGGTTCGATTGATGAGAAGGACAACGAATCTGGAGTGGCGCATATCGTGGAACATATGGTGTTCCGCGCCAGCGAGGCGTTTCCTCAAGGCGTAAGTACCGAATTGCACAAGCAAGGGTGGGTACGCGGTCAGAGCTATAACGCCGTGACCAACTACGAGCGCACCATGTACATGATGAGCCCGCCGAAAGGGAATCGCGATCTGGGCACGACGTTGCAGGCGCTGAGCCAGATGACGAGCCATGCGAAACTGCTGCAAAGCGATCTCGATGATGAGCGCAAAATTATTCTGGAAGAGTGGCGTGGCAAGCTGGGCGTAGCGGAACGCATGAACCAGCAGCGCGTACAGGCGATTCGCCATGACTCTCGTTATCCTTCCCGCCCGACGATTGGTACGGAAGCGTCGATTAACGACACGCCAGCCAGCGTACTGCAAGATTTCTATCAACGTTGGTATCACCCGTCGAATATGCGTTTGATGATCATTGGTGATATCACGCCTGCGGATGCAGAACGCGAAATTCAACGCTATTTTGCACCGCTGCCAAATGTCGCTGTGCCAGCCCGTGATTACTACGAGCCATTACTGAAACCGAGACTCAACGTTGCCCGTTTGCAGGATAGCCAAAGTGGTAGCAGCCAGGTGTCATTTGTCTACCGTTTCAATGACAAGGACACATTCGGTCAGTCTGACTACTATCACCGTGTGCTGACGCAAATCACGATGTCTGCGGTAGGGCGTCAGGTTCGTCGTCAGCAAGCGGAGCTGCCGCAAGACGCCAGTAGTCTGGTGGTGCGTAAATCGAATATCGGTAAAACGACCGCCGCGCTGGGCTTCTTCGCGAATGTGATGCCGGGTGGTCATGACGCTGCGATGTCCGCCGTGCTGAAAGAAATTGAGCGGTTTAAACGCTATCCGTTAAACGAGCAGGACATCACGGATATCAAATCCAACATTCGTGAAGCGGCACAGCGTATGAGCGATGCGCCTGAAAAACGTGAGTTTTCAGATTGGGTTCAACTGTTGACCATCTCATGGCAGCAGGATCGCCCTTATGTTGGTAGCCAGCAGCGCGGTAAAGACGCACTGGACATCGTGAACACGATCACGGCAGAAGACGTGAACCGCCAATGGCAACGCTGGTTAGCCTCACCAGATACGTTGGCACAGTTTAGCGTGCCGGGTGCGACGCCTTTCACGTTGCCGACGTCGGATGCGATTCGTAAGTTACAGGCACAGTGGGCAGCAGCAACACTGGCACCGTTACAGGTAGAAAAAGAGAAAGTCATCCCTGAATTGCCTGCGGTAACGCAAACGGGGAAACGCACGGCGGTGAAGACCTTTGCCGCGCAGAAGGTAGAACAGTGGCAGTTGAGCAATGGTGACCGCGTGGTCTGGCTGCGTGCGCCAGAAGCGGGTAAAAAAGTCTACCTGACGGCAGTGAGCGACGCGGGCTATTTGTCGACATCGACCAATCCGTGGCAGGTACAGCTGGCAAGCCAATTAGTAAACCAAAGCGGACCGGCAACATGGAGCGGTGAAGCGCTCAGTAACTGGAAAAAGGAAAAAACGCTGTCGCTGGGCATCAAGCAGGAAGCGGATCAACTGACGGTAAGCGGGAGTGCGCCAACGGGGGAGTTAGCAAACCTGTTAGCGTTATACCGTGAGCTGAATGTGGCGCCGGGTATCGATCCTGATGTGATGAAAGAGAGCATGATGGGTCTGGCGCGTCAAAAAGCCAATGACGATCAATCGGTTTCAGGAACACGGGCTAGTGACATTGCCAAACTGCGTTTTGGTGAGCCAGCCTGGCAGCAGCCTGAAATTGCAGAGCTGAAGCAAATTTCAGCGCCGGCGCTGCTTTCACAGTGGCATAAAGCGGTGTTTGCTCCGGTCACCTACTATCTGGTGGCAGATATGCCAGCCGCACAGATTTTGCCGCAGGTTGAACGCTATTTAGCGACGATCCCGCGTCAGTCTGCTAGTGAAGTGAAATCACATCTGGCTCTGCCAGGTAAACGTGAAGCGACATCGGCCATCAGCATCGAACCGCGTGCCGATATCCGCACCTGGAGCTTTACGCCGCATGCATGGACGCCACAGGCTGCCGTACAGGTGAGCGTTGCCCGTAATCTGGCGAATAAGTATCTCAAAACCAGCCTGCGTGATGATGCGTTAGGTATTTACCGCATGCGTCTCGATAGCGAACTGGAAGATAAAAGACAGCGTATTGAAACGGAAGTGAGCTTCTCCAGCGCGCCTGAACGTGCGCAGGAATTGTGGACGCTGGCTGAGAAAGCCTTTGCTGAACTGCCGACGAAGATCACCCAGCAGGATGTCGATGAGCAGAAAGCACAGTTCATCCGTGCAGAAAAAGGGCGTCAGGGCGATCTCATGACGATAGAGCGCCGTCTGCTCCTGAGCTACCGCCACTATAACGATCCACGTTATCTGAGCAGCGTATCCAAACTGGCTGACAGCATCACGCTGGAAGAGGTACGGGCGATGTCGGCGAAGCTGTATAACCCGGATAACCGCGTGCTTTACATCACCTTGCCGCAAGAGGTGAAAGAGTGAAAAAGATGGCGGCACAGTTTGTCGATCTCTGCCGTCCCTTTTGGGGCGGTAAGCGGAGCTGGCAGGCTTGGTTACTTTTGTTTATCGCCATCGGGATGGGCGGGATGATTGTCTATCTCAACGTGTTATTAAACGAGTGGAGTAAGACGTTTTATGATGCGTTAGGTGCATTCGACAGCAATTTGTTGCTTTCTCTGATGAAAGAATACGGTATTTACATCCTGCTCTATATTGGGTCGATCGTGTATCAGGAATGGTTTACCAAACTGCTAATTATCCGCTGGCGCAGTGCGTTAACCGCAGAGATGGTGGATAGCTGGCTGGCGAAGCGGGCATTTTATCGCATGTCGGTGGCGGGCAAGGTTGATAACCCCGATCAGCGTATTGCCGAAGATATCAACCTGTTCGTCGACAAAGCCGTTAGCTTGGTGGTGGAGTTTTTGATCGTCACGGCACGCTTGTTTTCTTTCGTCGTTATCCTGTGGGGATTGTCGGGCGTTCAACGCTTTACCCTATTCGGTGAAGAGTGGGTAATCAAAGGCTATCTGGTCTGGATTGCTGTTCTGTATACGCTGATCGGCAGCCTGATCACGCATGTGGTCGGGAAGCGCTTACATAATATTAATTATGAAAAGCAAAAGGCGGAGGCCGATTTCCGTGCTGCGTTGCTGCGTAAGCATGATAACGCCGAGCAAATTGCGCTATATGGCGGCGAAGCGCAGGAGAAAAACCACCTTCAGCGTCATTTCTCTGCCATCGTGTCGAACTGGGGACGTTTTATGAATGCTGAGCGTAATCTGGGCTTTTTCACCACGGGCTATATGCGTGTGAGCCAGATTGTGCCGGTCTTTGCTGCTTTGCCTGCCTTCCTGAGCAAGACGGTGACGCTGGGTGGATTGATGCAGATTCGTGGGGCGTTTGCGCAAGTGCACGGTGCGCTGAGCTGGTTTATCCATAAGTACAAGGAGTTTGTGATTCTGTCCGCCAGTATGGCGCGTTTGAGCCAGTTTAAGGAAGAAATCAAACGTCATCAGTCTGAACAGGCCGATGTGACGGTAGGGCAAGATTTACGTATTGATCAGCTTTCTTTCACCACGCCGCAGGGCGCCCCGCTGTTGCAAAAGGTGGATCTGAGCTGTGAAGCGGGTAGCTGGAGTAAGTTTTCTGGCCGCAGCGGGTTGGGGAAATCCACGCTGCTGCGTACGCTAAATGGTTTATGGCCGTATTACGATGGCCGCTGGCAGTCGCTTGAAGGCCGCAGCCTGCTGTTACCGCAGCAAAGCTATTTGGGGCAGGGTACGCTGGCAGAGATCCTCTGCTATCCATATCCGCCGCTAGCCGATAGCGACATGCTGCGTCAGACGCTCGATAGCGTCGGGCTGGGCGCATGGCGCGATCGTCTGGATGAGCAGCTAAACTGGGATCGCGTATTCTCCGGTGGGGAGCGGCAGCGTGTTGCCTTTGCCCGTGCGCTGATTGCTAAACCCGATACGCTCTATCTGGATGAAGCGACGAGTAATCTGGATCATGACGCTGCCAGACAGCTTCTGGCACTGGTCAAGCTGGCATTGCCAGCGTGTACTGTGGTGGCGATTACGCACCAGACGGAGCTGGACGATCTGTTCACGCACCGTTATGACTTAACGGATTTTGCCTCACAGCGCAGTTGATGTTGCACGCAGGCCTTCCGAGTGTCGTGAGGCCTCAGACTGTTGATAAACCTATTCGACGAATGAAAACGGGAGTAACGGAATAGAAGAGTAAAGCGTTTGCGCCATGGATGGCGCAAGCCGAGCGCACATGGACGTGTTTACAGCGACTTTACGATCTATCCGTTACCCCCGCACTCTGCGGCCTTTGTCTGTCGTTCTGGTAGGTTTCTTCCCATATGCCCCCTATAATCTTCCGCAGGATTATCCCGTCTTTACGGCACTTTTCGTCGCTCGCAGACTCCAATTCCCATCTTACTAGGGTGGCTGATGACGAAAGCCGTTCAATCTTGAGGAGTACATGCCATGAATTTTCGCCCGCTGGGTTTATCGCTGGTGCTGGGTTTACCGCTGTTGCTGACCGGATGCAGTACGCTTTCCAATTTCTCCTGGTCCAGCCTGTCGCCGTTTAACTGGTTCGGCAGCTCGCTGGAGGTGACCGATGCGGGTGTCGGTGGCATCAATGCCGGTACGCCATTGTCCGAAGGGGCGCTACAGAGCGCGCTGGATGGCAGTTATCAACTGCGTAGCGGAATGGGTACGTCCAACGGTCAACTGGTCGCGTTTTATCAGGCGCTGGATGGCAAAGACGTGAAGATGATCATCAGCGGCCAGCCGAAGGGCAGCGTGCGCAAAGTTGAGGTTATGGATCCGGCGATTGGCAGCGCAGGCGGCGTGAAAATTGGTTATGTTTTTAGCAATACCTACAGCAAAGCGTTTGAATCCTGCCAGTTGGGACAAGGTGATGATGCGCAGAGCGTGGAATGTGCCGCACCGCAGAGTACGCATATCAGCTACGTCTATTCCGGCGAGTGGAGCGGCCCAGAAGGCTTGATGCCGCCCGACGATATCCTGAAAACCTGGAAAGTGAGCAAAATTGTGTGGCATGCGCAGGGGCGTAACACATCCGCGTTATAAAGGAGTGTCTCGTAAAGGACTAATTTGTCTTTACGCAAGGTAAAAGCCAGGCGGCTTCCGGTATGATAGCGGCACATGCCTGGAATGTGCTGTGGCAGCCACAATCTCTTATGACCGCAGTAATAAGCCATAACTACAGTAGTAAAAGCCATAACAACAAAGAAAAACTGACGCTTGAGGAAGCAGAAATGACACCAATTCAAAGCGGTATTTTATTGGAACACCGCCGTTTTGCCATTTTTATGGAAGCGATGATTCAGGGAGAGTTTGATGCTATCCGGCAGGGATGCAAAAAATTCTGTCAGACGTTACAAGAGTTACAGCAGCAGTATCCCGATGCGGGATTGGGCGCGGTGCTGGCGTTTGGCAGCGATGTCTGGCGCGATCTGGATTGTAACCATAGTGCGGCGGAGCTGAAGCCGTTCACGCCGCTGGGTAAAGGGCTTGCCCCTGCTACGCAGCGTGATGTGTTGATCCATATTCAATCGCTGCGCCATGATGTCAATTTTACGCTGGCACAGGCGGCGCTGGCGGCGTTTGGTAGCGCGATTCGTATCGAAGAAGAAACGCACGGTTTCCGTTGGGTGGAAGATCGCGATTTAAGCGGCTTTGTCGACGGCACGGAAAACCCGCAGGGCGATGCCCGTCACGCCGTGGCGATTATCCCTGAAGGCCAGCCAGATGCGGGCGGTAGCTACGTGTTTACCCAGCGTTGGGAACACAATCTGAAGCAACTGCAACGTTTTAGCGTGGAACAGCAGGAGCAGATGATCGGGCGTACCAAGCAGGACAACGAAGAGCTGTCTTCCGATGAACGCCCAGAGACCTCACACCTGAGCCGTG
The DNA here is from genome assembly GCF_051707265.1 of Pectobacterium sp. S5. NCBI lineage: Bacteria > Pseudomonadati > Pseudomonadota > Gammaproteobacteria > Enterobacterales > Pectobacteriaceae > Pectobacterium > Pectobacterium sp. S5. Next base: position 1,481,451 of record NZ_JAULSZ010000001.1, on the reverse strand, counting down.
TGGATTTAAAGGAGGACGGCAAGGGGCTGAAAATTCTGCGCCAGAGCCTGCCTTATGGCACCGCGAGCGGGAAAAACGGCCTCTACTTTGTCGCCTACTGCGCACGTCTGCATAACATTGAGCAGCAGTTGCTGAGCATGTTCGGCGATCGTGACGGTAAACGTGACGACATGCTGCGCTTTACGCGTGCTGTCAGCGGCAGCTACTTCTTCGCGCCTTCTCTGGATCAGCTTTTGTCGCTGTAAGATCTGACGCATTTTCCTGATGCCTGCGCCTGTGCAGGCATCCATTCTCTCCGCTTTCAATGTTTCCACCTCTCTGCCTTGGGCTATCTGGCCGCGCCTTTGCTTTTTCAGCATGCTTTTTCTTCTCGCCTCGCCCGTTTCGGGGTTATGTCCTTTAGCGCTTAAAAAGCCCGAAATGTTATATATAAAGGTTATATGTTAATCACCACTTCCCCCTACACTGATTTGCGCTGACAAGCGTGTGCTATGCAAAAAACGGCTATGAAACGGCTCCTATAACAAGGCCTACCGAATAGGCTCTAACTCTGGCAGGACATAAGATGAATCAAGTACAGGTGAAAGGCTGGCTGGTGAAAGGTTCTCTGGCGCTGTCATTGCTGCTGGGCGGGCAGAGCGCTGTCTCTGCTACCGAGCTGCTGAACAGTTCTTATGATGTGTCGCGTGAGCTCTTTGTTGCGCTCAATCCCGGCTTTGAAAAGCAGTGGCTGTCACAGCACCCTAACGATCCGTTGACGATCAAACAATCGCATGCCGGTTCGTCTAAGCAGGCGTTGGCTATTCTGCAAGGCCTGAAGGCCGATGTCGTGACCTATAATCAGGTGACGGACGTTCAGATCCTGCACGATCGTGGTCAGCTGATTCCGGCTGATTGGCAGGCGCGTTTACCGAATAACAGCTCTCCGTTTTACTCCACCATGGCTTTCTTGGTTCGCAAAGGCAATCCTAAAGGAATCCACGACTGGAACGATCTGGTGCGTGATGACGTTAAGCTGATTTTCCCGAATCCGAAAACTTCCGGCAATGCTCGTTACACCTACCTTGCCGCCTGGGGCGCGACCAGCAAAGCCAACGGTGGCGACGAGGCCAAAACGCGCGCGTGGATTACGCGTTTTCTGGCGAACGTCGAAGTCTTTGATACCGGCGGTCGTGGCGCAACCACCACGTTTGTGGAACGCCAGTTGGGCGATGTGCTGATCAGTTTTGAATCCGAGGTGAATAACATCCGCAATCAGTATGGTGCTGAGAACTACGAGGTGATCGTCCCGAAGGTCAACGTACTGGCGGAATTCCCTGTGGCGTGGATCGATAAGAATGTTGAGAAGAACGGCACCGAGCAGGCGGCAAAAGCCTATCTGAATTATCTCTATAGCCCAGAAGCACAGAAGGTCATCACCGATTTTTACTACCGTGTGAATAACCCGGAATTGACGCAAACGCTGAAATCCCGCTTCCCAGAAACCACCTTATTCCGGGTGGAAGATCAGTTTGGGGCGTGGCCACAGGTGATGAAAACTCACTTTGACACCGGTGGTGAACTGGATAAATTGCTGGCGGCTGGTCGTCAGTAATGTCTTTGGGGTCGGGTAATTTCTTTTCTGGTTCAGGTAAACGGGTACTGCCGGGATTCGCGCTGAGTCTGGGCAGCAGCCTGCTGTTCGTCTGCCTGATTCTGTTGCTGCCCTTAAGTGCGCTGGTCATGCAGCTCTCAGAAATGAGTCTGGCGCAGTACTGGACGGTGATTTCTAATCCGCAGGTGGTGGCCGCCTACAAAGTAACGCTGTTGGCTGCGGGGCTGGCGACGGTATTTAATGCGGGATTCGGCCTGTTAATGGCGTGGATTTTGACGCGTTATCGCTTCCCCGGGCGAGCCCTGCTGGATGGGCTGATGGACTTACCCTTTGCGCTTCCCACCGCCGTGGCGGGGCTGACGCTGGCCGCGCTGTTTTCAACGACTGGCTGGTACGGCGCATGGCTGGCAGAGTATGGCATCAAGGTGTCCTATACCTGGCTGGGGATTACGGTTGCGATGGCGTTCACCAGCATTCCTTTTGTGGTGCGCACCGTTCAACCCGTGTTGGAAGATCTGGGGCCGGAATACGAAGAGGCGGCGCAAACGCTGGGGGCGAATCGCTGGCAGTGTTTTCGCTACGTCATCTTACCGGAGTTAACCCCGGCGCTCTTAACGGGCACCGCGCTGTCGTTTGCCCGCAGTCTAGGCGAGTTTGGCGCGGTTATCTTTATTGCGGGGAACATTGCCTGGCAGACGGAAGTCGTTTCGCTGATGATTTTTATCCGTTTGCAGGAGTTTGATTTCCCTGCCGCCAGCGCGATTGCCTCCGTCGTATTAGCCGCATCTTTATTGATACTGTTTGCTGTCAACGTGCTGCAAAGCCGTTTTGGTCAACGGACCCGGAGCGTGTAATGGCTGAGATACCGACTGTGACGCCACGGCGTCAATCTCATCCGGTTCGGCAGGAACGTAACTGGGCGAGAGCGGCGTTGATTGCGCTGGGCGTGATATTGTCGCTCATCATGCTGGTCATCCCCTTAGTGTCAATTTTTGCCGCTGCGCTGTCGCACGGGTTGGGAGGCGTCTGGCGTAATCTGAGCGATCCTGACATGCTGCATGCCATTGGCCTCACGCTGCTGGTGGTTGCGATCGTCGTACCGGTGAATCTGGTGTTTGGCACGCTGCTGGCGTGGCTGGTCACACGCTTTCAGTTTCCGGGGCGGCAACTGCTTCTCACGCTGATCGACATTCCTTTTGCTGTTTCTCCGGTGGTCGCGGGTTTGCTGTATCTGCTCTTTTACAGCACCAACGGCCCGGTTGGCGGCTGGCTGGATGAGCAGGGGATACAGCTGATGTTTGCCTGGCCGGGCATTGTGCTGGTAACGATATTCGTGACCTGCCCGTTTATGGTCAGGGAGCTGGTTCCGGTGATGATGAGTCAGGGCAGTCAGGAAGAAGAAGCGGCGGTGCTGCTCGGTGCGTCAGGCTGGCAGGTGTTCTATCGGGTGACGCTCCCGAATATTCGCTGGGCGCTGCTGTATGGCGTGGTGCTGACCAATGCCCGAGCGATTGGCGAGTTTGGCGCAGTGTCTGTGGTGTCGGGCTCGATTCGTGGTGAAACTTACACGCTGCCGCTACAGGTTGAATTGCTGCATCAGGATTATAACAGCGTGGGGGCGTTTACCGCGGCGGCGCTGTTAACCGTGATGGCGATACTGACGCTGTTCATCAAAAGCGCCTTGCAGTGGCGTGTGAAGCGTCAAATGAATAAACACTGACTTTTATCTTCTATCTTTTCTATCACTCGCGCCGCATGCGTGAGGTTTTTTAGGACTCAACTTGTGACAACGCTTGAGCATTGTATTGGCAATACCCCGCTGGTGAAATTGCAGCGCATCACACAGGGGTTAAACAGTGAAATCTGGCTGAAGCTGGAAGGAAATAACCCCGCCGGATCGGTCAAAGATCGGGCTGCGCTCTCTATGATCCAGCAGGCTGAGAATCGTGGTGACATCGCCCCCGGTGACCGGCTCATTGAGGCGACCAGCGGGAACACCGGCATTGCGTTGGCGATGATTGCAGCGGTGAAAGGCTATCGGCTGCGCCTGTTGATGCCGGACAACATGAGCTATGAACGCCAGACCGCGATGCGCGCGTATGGCGCAGAGCTGGTGTTGGTTAGTCGCAAGCTGGGAATGGAAGGGGCGCGGGATCGCGCAAAACAGATGGTGCTGGCGGGAGAAGGGAAAACGCTCGATCAGTTCAATAACCCGGACAATTCACTGGCGCACTTTCTTACGACTGGCCCGGAGATCTGGCAGCAGACGGCGGGTAAGGTGACTCACTTTATCTCCAGCATGGGGACAACCGGCACGATTTCTGGCGTCAGCCGCTATCTGAAACAGCAGAACTCAGCGATTTGCACGGTGGGATTACAGCCTGCGGAAGGGAGCCACATTCCCGGAATTCGCCGCTGGACGCCGGACTATATGCCGGGCATTTTCCGCGCCGATCTGGTCGATCGTATTCTGGATATGACGCAGGTGGACGCTGAGAATACGTTACGCCAACTGGCGCGTCAGGAAGGTATCTTCTGTGGCGTCAGTTCCGGTGGCGCGGTGGCGGGTGCACTGCGGATCGCAGCGGAAAACCCCGGCAGCGTGATTGTGGCAATCGCCTGCGATCGCGGCGATCGGTATCTGTCCACCGGGGTATTTGACTGACGACTATTCCCGCTCCAGCGCGTGGATCGGTTCCATCCGCGCGGCACGACGGGCGGGGAAGAAGCCGAAGATAATGCCGATTAGGCTGGAGCACAGGAACGCGGCAATAATCGAGGAACTGGAATAGATCATCGCGAAATTGCTGCTGAACTGGGCGAATAGCACGCCGATAGCCAACGACAGCCCCACGCCGATGATGCCGCCGAACAGGCAAACCAGCACCGCTTCGATAAGAAACTGCTGCATGATATCGCTGGTGCGTGCGCCAACCGCCATACGAACGCCGATTTCTCGGGTTCGCTCCGTGACGGAAACCAGCATGATGTTCATCACGCCGATACCGCCGACTAGTAGTGAGATCAGGGCAATCATCGACACCAGCAGCGTGAGCGTGGTGGTGGTTTTCTCGATCATCTGACGGATGCTGTCAGTGTTCATGATAAAGAAGTCTTTCGTACCATGCCGCTGCGTCAGCAGGGCGGTGATGTTTTTCTCGGCGACGTTCATATCAATATTGTCTTTCACCCGCACCGTGATGCTTTTCAGGTAGGATTGCCCGACCATGCGCTTCATCACCGTGGTGTACGGCACCCAGACATTCAGGTTTTCATCGCTGCCGAAGCCGCTCTGATTCTTGCTGACGACGCCGATAATCCGTACGGGCAGCGAGCCCAGCAAAATCACTTGTCCAATGGGATCTTCGCCGTGGGGAAAGAGCTTATCGCGCGTGTTTTTATCAATCACCGCGTCCTGTTTCAGTTCATCGACGCTGCTGCGAGGGAAAAGCACGCCGCGTTGTAAGGTATAGCCACGTACGGTGAAGAACTGCTCGCCAACCCCGGAAATGCTGGCGGAAACGGCAATGTTGCCGTAGCGCATCGTTACGCTGGTGGAGACGGACGGCGTCACGCTATGCACGTAAGGCTGCTGCGTCAGCGGCTGAATATCGCTGGCGCGTAACGTCTGGATGGCGCTGGCATCCATGTCGCCGAAGCCTTTACCGGGGAAGATTTCCAACGTGCTGGTGCCCATCGAGTTGATGTCGGCCAGCACCTGTTCCTGTGAGCCTTTTCCCAGCGCGACGACCGAGACGACAGACGCAATGCCGATGATGATGCCGAGCATGGTCAGAAAGGTGCGCATTCGCTGGGCGTTCATCGCCAGCAGCGCCATTTTAAACGCGTCAATAAAGCGATCTTTGAACTGATTCAAGGCGGACGTCACCGGAGAGCTGGTAGCTTCTGGTGACGGTACGGCAGCTTCTTCGGGGCGCGTTTGTCGGTCGGCAATCACTTCGCCATCGCGCAGTTCGATGATGCGCTGCGCGTGTTCGGCAATCGTCATATCGTGGGTAACGATCACGACGGTATTGCCCTGTCTGTGCAGATCGCGAAGTATGCTCAGAACTTCGTTGCCGCTGTGGGTGTCGAGCGCACCGGTGGGTTCATCCGCCAGAATAATGCCGCCGCCGTTCATCAGCGCCCGCGCGATACTCACGCGCTGCTGCTGGCCACCGGAAAGCTGGCTGGGTCGATAGTGGAGACGGCTTTCCAGTCCTAGCCGAGTGAGCAGCTCTGCCGCCCGTTGACGGCGCGCCAGCCGACTTTTTCCGGCATAAATGGCTGGAACTTCAACATTCCCCAGCGCTGTCAGGTCGCCGAGCAGGTGATAGCGCTGGAAAATAAAGCCGAAATGCTCGCGGCGCAGTTCCGCGAGCTGGTCGTTATCCAGTTCGCCAACGGCGCGTCCTGCCACCTGATAATCACCGGCAGACGGTTTATCCAGACAGCCGAGAATATTCATCAGCGTGGATTTTCCCGATCCGGATGCCCCGACAATCGCCACCATTTCTCCCTGATTGATGGTCAGGTTGATGTCCTTGAGGACGGTGACGTCCTGTTCTCCGTTGGAAAAGCGGCGGGTAATACCGGTTAGCTTAAGTAAGGATGTGGACATGCGTTACATCCCCATCGGTGGGCCAGGATGCGTAGACGCGACATCGCCGGATGATGGGCTGACAACGACCTGTTCCCCCACGCTGAGCCCCGAACGAATCTGGGTGCGCACGTTATCGTTAAGGCCAAGCGTCACCAGACGCGATTCAACCTTCTTGTTCGCATTCACGACCTGCACGTACCACATGCCATCGCGCGAGGTTAACGCCGTTGCTGGAACGACAATGGCGTTTTTCACTGAAGACAGCAGAATATACACCTGTGCCGTCATGGAAATGCGCAATACGCCGTCAGGGTTTTTCACATCGAACAGACCGTTGTAATAGATCGCGGTGCTGGATGATGAACTGGAACTGCTGCTCGAACTGGATGAGGTTGTGGTTGAGTCTGTGTTGATGGAGTCTGGCGCAGGTTCAATCGAGCTCAGCGTGGCTTCGTAACGGTTATTCGGTTCGCCGAGAATACTGAACCACACGGGCATGCCGGTTTTCACTTTAACGACGTCGGCTTCTGAGATTTTCACCTTGATGGTCATGGTGTCCAGATTGGCGACTTTGGCGATGGTCGGCGTCGTCTGAATCGCGTTGACCGTTTGCCCGGCTTCAACCGGAATGGCGACCACGGTGCCATCCATCGGTGAACGAATTTGGGTGTATCCCAGATTAACCTTGGCGGTGTTGACGGTGATCTGTGCCTGAATGATTTGGGCGTCCAGCGCGTCGATGTTGGCTTTGGTGGCATCTAGCGTCGCTTTTGCACTATCGTAATCAGCCTGTGCGCCAACGCCACGTTTCATCAACATTTGCTGACGCTGCCAGCTTAATTCGTTATTACGCAATTCCGCCAGTTTGGCCGCTCGCTGCGCCTGAATGTTTTTTAACGCGGCTTCACCGTTTTTTAGCGTGTCCTGCTGGGTGAGGTCATCAATCTCGGCGATCAATTGCCCCTTTTTCACCTTATCGCCAAGTTCGACGTGCAGCGCTTTGATTTGCCCCGAGGCCTGCGCACCGACGCTGACCTGCTTCTGTGCCTCAATTTTGCCGTCAGCAAGTACCGTCTGTTCGAGATCCGCAATCTCGGCGGCGGTGGTAAGCGCATTGGGCGCAGGCGATGGCTTGTTGAAAAACAGATGAAGAAGTACAGCAGCGGCGATAAGGCCAAGCGCGATCGTCGTACGGCGTCGTGTAAAAAATCGTGATTGCATCAGGGGGAGTCGTCCTTAATGAATGCATCTGTATCCGTCATACTTCAAGTTGCATGTGCGTTGGCTGCGCTTAGTCACCCGAATCACTTACCTGAGTAAGCTCATCGGGATTCCCTCGCTTGCCGCCTGCCTGAAACTCGAATTATTTAGGCTATCAACGGGAATAAATAACGCAGGTGAGTAATTTACCCCGAGTCCGTAACGGTAGCGGTAATCTTTGCTGAAAGAAATGGTAAGGATTAAGTAAATCTGGCTGCGAATATTCACGCCAGGCCTGAGAATACATCATCTATACCCATCATACTTTAGGCTGCCTGTGCGTTTCCTTCCCGCAGCTCGAATACGTAGGGTATACCCGATTAATGAGGACAGGATATGAATATTTTACTGGTCGATGACGACGTAGAGCTGGGCGATATGCTCTGTGAGTACCTGAATGCGGAAGGGTTTTCGACCTCGCGGGTGCTGACGGGCAAAGAGGGCGTCGATGGCGCGATATCAGGGGATTACACCGCGATGATTCTGGATGTCATGCTGCCCGACATGAGCGGGATTGACGTGCTGCGCCAGATCAGAAAAACCCAGCAGTTGCCCGTCATTATGCTGACAGCGAGAGGTGACAACATCGACAGGGTCATCGGTCTGGAAATGGGCGCAGATGATTATATGCCCAAACCGTGCTATCCGCGTGAACTGGTGGCAAGACTGCGGGCGGTGCTACGCCGCTATGACGAGCAGCCGAGCACAAAGCGCGACGAGAGCCTGGCTGCCAGCGGCGATCTGGTATTGAACCCCGCAACGCGCATCAGCGAATGGCGTGGGAAGCCGTTTGATCTGACGGCGTCTGAGTTTAATTTGCTGGAACTGCTGTTACGTTCCCCTGAACGGGTGGTGTCAAAAGATGAGCTGTCCGAAAAATGCCTGGGGCGTCGTCGTGAAGCGTATGACCGCAGCGTAGATGTGCACATCAGCAATATTCGTCAGAAGCTCGGTGCCTTGCCGGGCAACACGATGACGATTGAAACCGTGCGCAGCGTGGGATACCGGATTCGCTGATGATGATTCGTGGACGACTTTTCTGGAAGATACTGCTCGGGTTCTGGCTGACGTTCCTCGTCATGTCCCAGCTACTGTGGCTGGCTTTTTCTTTTTACGGCGAGCGGCATAAGCCGCTGGAAGAAATCGTAGTGTCGCGCATCGCGACAATGCAAACGGAGATGGTGGCTGCGGCGCTGCAACATGGCGGTTTGGGCGAACTGAACGATGTGATGTCGCTGCTGCCGCAACAAGAGCAGCAATACATTTCCGTCACGGAATCGCCGCTGCCGCTGTCCGATCAAGAATTGGTTTCCGGCTCGCAGAACGCGTTGCTCGATGAGGCTTTTGCGCCGGATAAACGTAGCATGTCGCGTGCCACGCATATTATCAAGCAGGTCAGCGGCCCAGCCGGGAAATGGTATCAGATTCGTTATGACGCCGAGTTGCTACGCAGCGAATTCCGTCCTCCTCGCCCGATTGAGTTTCTCAATGTGCCTGCACCGTTTGCTGTGATTGCGGGATTGGGGGGCCTGCTGTTCAGCTCGGTATTGGCATGGAGTCTGGCACGTCCGCTAAGTCAGATCCGCGCCGGGTTTGATCAAGTTGCGCAGGGCGATCTCAACGTGCGGCTGCTGCCAGTGATGCATAAACGTCATGATGAAATCAGCGATGTCGCGCGGGATTTCGATTCGATGGTCGAACGGCTGGACAGTCTGGCCAGCGCGCGTGAACAGCTGCTCCATGATGTCTCGCATGAGCTGCGCTCGCCACTGGCGCGTTTGCAGCTCGCTATCGGGTTGATAAGACAGAACCCCGACAATATAGAGAGTTCCTTGCAGCGTATTGAGCGTGAAGCGCTGCTGATGGATAAGATGATTGGCGAACTGTTGACGCTATCGCGCACGGAGCATTCCGGCATTGAGGAAGCCTATTTCGATTTGCTGGGGCTGGTGACGGCCGTGGTCAACGATACTCGCTATGAAGCGCAGGTCACCGATGTTGAAATCTTGCTGGCGGCGGATGAAGACGAAGACTACACGATTAAAGGCAACGCGGAGCTGATGCGCAGGGCGGTCGATAATGTGATGCGCAACGCACTACGTTTTTCTGCTCCCACGCAGCAGGTTTCCGTGTCGCTCATTGGCAATGAGCATGAGTGGACGATTCAGGTCGCCGATCAGGGCCCCGGCGTGGAGAAAAGTAAGCTCTCTAGCATCTTCGATCCTTTCATTCGTGTTGATTCACCGCTGTCTGGCAAAGGCTATGGGCTGGGGTTGGCGATTACTCGTAAAGTCGTGCTGGCGCACGGTGGGCATATTGAGGCGGATAATGGTGAGCAGTGCGGGTTAGTGATTCGCCTGTGCGTGCCGCGCTGGAAAGCCTGAAACGAAAACGGCACCATCCGGGTGCCGTTTCGTGCAAACGTAGTAAACCATCCGTAGAAGGCGGCTTACTTTTTGATACGGATAACCGGCGTTTCACCGACAACAACCGTACCACTCAGTTTGGTCAATTCCTTGATTTCATCCATGTTGGAAATAACCACTGGTGTCAGAGTAGACTTCGCTTTTTCTTCCAGCAGAGCCAGGTCAAACTCGATAATGAGATCGCCTTTCTTCACGCGCTGGCCTTCTTCGGCGATACGCTTGAAGCCTTCGCCTTTCAATTCAACGGTATCAATACCAAAGTGCACAAACAGCTCAATGCCGCTGTCAGACTCGATGGAAAACGCATGGTTGGTTTCAAAAATCTTACCGATGGTGCCGTCTACCGGTGCGACAATCTTGTTGCCAGTTGGCTTGATGGCAATACCGTCACCGACGATTTTCTCTGCAAATACGACATCAGGAACGTCTTCAATATTGACGATTTCACCGGACAGCGGGGCAATGATTTCGATGCTGCCAGTGTCTTTTTTGTCGTCAGAAACCAGAGACTTCAATTTATCGAACAAACCCATGATTCTCTCCTAAGCATTAATATTGGGCCAGCGTATACCCTAATCTTTCAAGTTGGTGTGGCATTGGTTTTCTTCGCTACCCCGACTGCGAATCTATCGCCTGTCGGGGTGCTGATTGCCACCTTGAAACCTATTAGGTAAAGCAGAATCAGCAGAGCGTTTTTTCTTTAATAAAGCGGCTCACCAGATTGCTTAACTCTTGTGCTGTCGGTTGAGCGAGTGCTTGCTCCGCCAGCGCCTTCGCATCTTCGTAATTCGCATTACGGATGATTTTCTTGATGCTCGGGATAGAGATCGCACTCATGCTGAATTCGTCCAGACCCATTCCCAATAACAGTAGTGTAGCACGTTCGTCACCGGCGAGCTCACCACACATCCCTGTCCATTTGCCTTCGGCATGAGACGCGTCAATAACCTGTTTAATCAGGGTCAGGACGGCGGGGGACATCGGATTATAGAGATGAGAAATCAGCTCATTACCGCGATCAACTGCCAGAGTATACTGGGTTAAGTCATTTGTCCCAATACTAAAGAAGTCGACTTCTTTGGCTAAATGTGACGCGATGGCGGCGGCGGCAGGTGTTTCAACCATCACGCCGACTTCAATGCTTTCGTCGAAGGCTTTACCTTCTTCTCTCAGCTGTGCTTTCAGCATCTCCAGTTCGGCTTTCAGCTCACGCACTTCTTCCACGGAAATAATCATCGGGAACATGATACGCAGCTTGCCAAATTTTGATGCGCGCAGAATGGCACGCAGCTGAGCATGCAGGATTTCTTTACGATCCAGACAGATACGGATAGCACGCCAGCCAAGGAACGGGTTCTCTTCCTTCGGCAGGTTCATGTATGGCAGATCTTTGTCGCCACCGATATCCATGGTACGGACGATAACGGCCTGAGCGCCAACGGCTTCGGCAACCGCCTTATACGCCTGGAACTGCTCTTCTTCGGTAGGCAGTGAGTCACGATCCATGAACAGGAATTCGGTACGATACAGGCCGACACCTTCTGCGCCGTTACGCTCTGCACCGGCGACATCACGCACGGTACCGATGTTGGCACAGACTTCAACCTGATGACCGTCCAGCGTGATGGCCGGCAGATCTTTCAGCTTGGCCAGCTCATACTTTTCAGCGTGGTATTGCTGCTGAACGGCTTTTAATTCTTCAATTTTATCCGCGGTCGGATTCTGATAGATCTGGTTGTTTACGGCATCCAGAATCAGATAGTCGCCGTTTTTAACCTGCTGGGTCACATTTGTCGTGCCGACGATCGCAGGCAGTTCCAGCGAACGGGCCATAATGGACGTGTGAGACGTGCGGCCACCAAGGTCGGTGATGAAGCCCAGCACTTTGTCCAGATTCAACTGCGCGGTTTCTGACGGTGTCAGGTCCGTGGCGACCAGAATGGCTTCATCCTGAATATCGCCCAGATCGACGATGGTCATATTGAGAATGTTGCGTAGCAAACGTTTCCCGATATCACGCATGTCTGCGGCGCGTTCTTTCAGATATTCATCATCAAGCTCTTCCAGTGCTTTAGCCTGGTTTTCGATGACGGAAAATGCAGCAGCGTCGGCGGAAGCATGCTCATCTTTAATCAGGGCTATGATTTCCTGCTCGAACTCTTCATCTTCCAGCAACATGATGTGGCCTTCGAAGATGGCTTCTTTCTCTGCGCCCAGCGTCTCGCCCGCTTTCTTCTTGATAGCTTCCAACTGTACGGATGCTTTGGAACGGCCAGTCAGAAAACGTTCAATTTCCTGCTCCACCTGATCCGCAGAGATTTTTTTCCGGTTGATGAGAATTTCATCTTCTTTCAGTAACAGTGCCTTACCAAAAGCAATACCCGGTGATACTAATATGCCTGAAATCATAACCCTACCTTACTCGATTCTGGTGTTCACTAAAAAACTCGTCGTTTACTCGAGCTCAGCCATCAGCTTGACCAGGTGTTCAACCGCTTTTTGTTCGTCTTCGCCTTCCGCAGCGATAGTAACCACAGTTCCTTGTGTTAAGCCGAGTGTTTGTAATTTGAACAGGCTCTTAGCGCTAGCGCTCTTGCCGTTAGACGTCACTGTGATTTCAGAGGTGAAGCCTTTGGCTTCTTTGACGAACTGAGCAGCAGGACGAGTGTGCAGGCCATTCGGTGCGGTGATAGTCACTTCTTGCTGGAACATGCTTTTTTCCCCAACTTATGGATTAGATTAATGTTGTGGAACTAAAGTTTAGTTGATTCACTGAACTTTAGCCTGTTTGGTTAGCTCCTGATTTATGTTACAGGGGCAGGCCACGATGCGACAAGAAAACCGTCAAACGTATTTCCTGAATAAAATACCATCAAATACCGCGGATTCCGTCACCCATTATCTTAACCTCAGTCGCAAAACGGCGATGTGGGCTATCGTGCGCAGGAAAAAAAACGGTCATGCGCAGGAAAAACATAATGTGATGAGGCGTGGTACTTGCCGGATATTAATTTCACGCATCAAAATAATTGTTCGGTTAAATACTAAACCTGATGTAGAAAAGCAATCCACATGTGGTGGAAAGTTTGAACTGTGCCACAAAAAAGCACCTAAATAGGTGCTTTTTTAACACATTGGTCACTTGTTGTTCGAGTGTGACCGGGAGGTTATTGTTGCAGTTCCTGCTCGGTGAACAGGTCGGCAAAGAGTGCTGTGCTGAGGTAACGTTCGCCGGAAGAAGGCAGAATAACGACGATAGTTTTATCTTCAAATTCTTTTTCTTTGAGCAAGTTCAGCGCTGCGGCAACGGCTGCACCGGAAGAAATACCAGCCAGAATGCCTTCTTCTTCCATCAAACGGCGTGCGGTGCCGATCGCTTCTTCGTTCGTCACTTTCTCTACGCGGTCAATCAGTTTCAGATCCAGGTTACCCGGAATGAACCCCGCGCCGATGCCCTGAATCTTGTGCGGGCCTGGCTTCAGTTCTTCGCCTGCCAGCGCCTGAGTGATCACCGGTGAGTCTGTAGGTTCAACCGCCACGCTGATGATGGCCTTGCCTTTGGTGTTCTTGATGTAGCGGCTGACACCCGTCAGCGTACCGCCAGTACCGACGCCAGAGATAAAGACATCGACCTGACCATCGGTATCTTCCCAGATTTCAGGGCCGGTGGTTTTCTCGTGAATTTCTGGGTTAGCAGGGTTGCTGAACTGCTGTAGCAGCAGATAACGCTGTGGATCGCTGGCAACAATCTCTTCTGCCTTGGCGATGGCACCTTTCATGCCTTTCGCGCCTTCGGTCAGTACCAGATTAGCACCCAGCGCTTTCAGCAGCTTGCGGCGCTCGATGCTCATGGTTTCCGGCATGGTGAGCGTGAGTTTGTAACCGCGAGCTGCGGCGACATAGGCCAGGGCAATCCCTGTGTTTCCGCTGGTAGGTTCAACCAACTCAATGCCTGGTTTGAGAACGCCGCGTTTTTCTGCATCCCAAATCAGGTTGGAGCCGATACGGCATTTTACGCTGAAGCTCGGGTTGCGGGATTCCACTTTAACCAGAATGCGTCCGTTGCCGATACGGTTCAGGCGAACCAGCGGCGTATGGCCGATTGTGAAAGAATTGTCTTCGTAGATCTTGCTCATAGCCTGTCCTTATAACTGTATGAAATTTTTGCGAACGTAGAGAGAATACCCGTTCACACTTTTCAGTGAAGTAAAGAATTGCTATATCGTTATGTTCTTAAGAAATATCTTTTCATTACAATAGAAAGCACTGGTCGTTATCAGCCAGTGCTTGCAGTCTTTTTATGGCGCTTTTTTCGGTAGGGTTGCTGATAGATCGCGATAACGATCCACCCACAGCTGCGTTGCGCCGCATACCGCAACGGGCATGATGACCAGATTCAAAAAAGGCACCAGCGTAAACAGGCTGACCAACGCGCCAAACTGCATGTTGGCGACTTTATGGCGGCGTAATGCCTGACGCATTGTGGCAAATCCCACTTTGTGGTTATCAAAAGGATAATCGCAATATTGAATCGCCAGCATCCACGCACTGAACAGGAACCACAGTACCGGAGCGACAGTTTGCCCAATGCCGGGGATGAAATAGAGAAGAAATAGCACAAGGGCGCGTGGCAGGTAATACGCCAGCTTTTGGACTTCACGTTTCATGATGCGCGGGACGTCTTTAGCGATGCCCAGTATGCCGCTGTCCGGCAACGTTTGGCCGGTTAGTTTTGCTTCCAACTGCTCGGCTAACAAGCCGTTAAACGGTGCGGCGATGAAATTGGCGATAGTGCTAAATAGGTAGCTGAATACCAGCAAAATGGAGATCACGGCAAGTGGCCAAATGAGGTAGCTGAGCCATTGCAGCCAGCTCGGAATGTGGCTCATGATCTGCGGAATCCAGTCATTCAACTGGGTAAAAAGCCACCAGAAAGCCCCGCCCATCAGTACGATGTTCATCAGTAAGGGCAGAATAACGAAACGGCGGATGCCCGGCAGTGAGATCAGGCGCCATCCAGCAAGAAAATAGTGTATGCCGCTGCGAACCTGGTCTGTGGTATTACCGTAAGACGATTTTTCGGAAGATGATGGTTTTTCTGAAGACGATTGTTTTTCTGAAGACATAGTGCCGATAGACTCAGTCATTTGTTTGTTGAGGCATCATATCGGGATGATCTTATGCTGACTAGCCCGCATTTGGATGAAAAAACAGCAAAAAAGTGCGTTGTATCTATCTTTATTGTCATAAAGTACCGTGCAGGCTTGCACTTGTGTACTCAGGCAAATAGAGTTAGTAGTATAGGTATTTGCCGTGGTGGCAATGTTTTTTTGGAACAATTGGGATAGCAATGATGCAGGACTTGCGTCTGATATTAATCGTTGTTGGCGCGATCGCTATAATAGCGCTTTTACTGCACGGCTTGTGGACTAGCCGTAAAGAACGCTCGTCCCTTTTTCGTGACCGCCCAGCTAAACGTGTAAAGAAAGCGCGTGATGAAACGCCGCTTGACGATCTGGATGAAGGCGTTGGCGAAGTTCGCGTGAAGGGCGCTCGGCCGCAGCAGAGTGAACCTTCATTTGGCAGCGCTTCACTCGATAACTCATCGTTTGATAACGCGTCATTTGATCATTCTTCATTTAATAACCCTTCACTTAATAACAACAGTGCACGTGAAGACGTTCGTTCAGAGGCGAAATCGCCGTTCGAGCATCTGTCTCCCGTCTCTTCTTACGACCCTCTACTGGATGAAGCCACGCCGGTAGATTCTCCGCGTGCGCAGGTACGTGGTGATACTAACCCGCAGGTTGTCGCCCCTAGAGAAAACCCGATTTCTGAACCGAGCATTAACGCTCCGCGTGAGCCGTTTGCGTATGATGCACCGGAATCTGCTCCACAGCAGCCTGTTGCACATTCGCTGCATGAGAAAGTTCAGCCCGCGCCTGCTGAGCCAGTTGAACCTGCAGCGGCAAAAGAAGCGGTTCTGGTGCTGCACGTTGTGGCGCATCAGGGCGGTGTCATTGGCGGCGAAGTGCTGTTGCAAAGTCTGCTTCAGGCCGGTTTCCAGTTTGGTGAAATGAACATTTTCCATCGCCATGTGAACCCCGCTGGCGCAGGCCCGGTATTGTTCAGCCTGGCGAATATGGTTAAACCCGGTTCGTTTAATGTCGATGCCATGTCCGAGTTCTCGACGCCCGGCGTGTCCATTTTCATGATGGTGCCGTCTTATGGCGATGCCAGCCAAAACTTTAAACTGATGTTACAGTCTGCACAGCGTATTGCTGATGATGTTGGCGGTGTGGTGCAGGATGACGAACGTCGTATGATGACGCCGCAGAAGGTTGAATCCTACAAAGCCCGCATTCGCGATGTGCTGAAAGCCAACGCCTGATAGACATTTATGTGAAAACATAAGTTTGCGAATGCAGTGGGTGAGAGAAGCCTCCGTTAGTGGAGGCTTTTTTTATTCTTCGATCCGGTAGCGCTGTGGTGTAAAAAAGCAAGAAAAGGTGAAACGTAGTGAGTGAAGCAAAAGGATTAAAACAAGAGCTTGGGCTGATTCAGGGCGTGGGGTTGCTGTCTACTTCTCTGCTGGGGACTGGGGTGTTTGCCGTTCCCGCGCTGGCCGCACAGCTAGCACAGCAAGACAGCCTATGGGCGTGGCCGATCTTGATCCTGCTTGTTTTTCCTATCGCCATTGGCTTTGCCGCGCTGGGGCAACATTTTCCTAATGCGGGCGGTGCCGCGCACTTTGTTAACCTTGCCTTTGGGCCGCGTATGGCACGGGTGACCGGATGGCTGTTTCTGTCCGTTATTCCGCTGGGTCTGCCTGCTGCTTTGCAGATTGCCGCCGGATTCTGGCAGGCGGCGTTTGGCTGGAGCGATCTGGGGCTGCTCTGCGTACAACTGCTGACGCTGGGCGGTATCTGGCTGCTTGGCCTGCGCAGTGCGGGGTCCAGCGCCAACATTCAGATCGTCATTGCAATGCTGGTGGTGGGGCTGGTTGCCGCAATCTGGTGGCAAGGCGATATCACGCCCGCGCATATTCCTTGGCCGTCAGTGAGTGAACTGTCATGGTCTAACACTTTCGGCGCGCTGGCTGTGATGTTCTGGTGCTTTGTGGGTCTTGAGGCTTTTGCTCATATGGCGACGGAGTTTCGCGTGCCGGAACGTGATTTTCCACGGGCTTTACTGATCGGCATGCTGGTTGCCGGCGCGGTGTATTGGGGATGTACGGTGGCCGTGCTGCATTTTAAAGCCTACGGTGAAGGGATTGCCGCAACGGCCTCATTGCCGGGTATCGTCGTGCAGCTGTTTGGCGAACACGCGCTGTGGATTGCCTGCTTTGTTGGGTATCTGGCCTGCTTTGCCAGCGTGAATATCTACACGCAGGGCTTCGCCCGTTTAGTCTGGTCGCAGGCATCGAAAGGAAGTGCATTAGCGAAGCTGTCTGCAGGGCAGGCACCGGTGAATGCGCTGTCGGTTGTGGTGGCCTGCTGTCTGGTATGCAGCCTGTTGATTTACTGGCTTAGGTTGCCGCTGGATATGCTGATTGTGTACGCGAACGGCATCTTTGTGCTGATTTATCTGCTGTGTATGCTGGCGGGGTGGCGTTTGCTGAAAGGGCGCGCCAAAGTGATGGCGGCAATCGGGGGTCTGCTCTGCTGTGCGCTGTTGCTGATGATCGGCTGGAAATCGCTGTATGCGTTAATCATGCTGGCCGCGCTATGGTTGTTCCTGCCGCGCAAGCAGGTCGAACTGATTTCCCACTGAGTCGTTTATTCTAAATTCCGTGACGTGAAATCTGTGTTTCTGCAGGCTGTCGCTGGTGCGGGGTAGGGAATCGAGCAACGCCCTGATTAGGGCGCTGCATCGCGATGATGACGCGCTGTTGTGATGAGACGAGTTATTGTGATGACTGGTCGTTTTCCGGCGCTGCGGCGGGCTTTTCTTCCGTAGACAGTTTCGCTTCCAGCTCGGTCATACGCTGTTCCAGACGGGCAATCTTCTCGCGCGTGCGGAGCAGAACCTGCGTCTGAATATCGAACTCTTCACGGTTCACCAAATCCAATCGGGTCAGCTGTGCTTGCAAGACCTGACGAATCTTTTTCTCCACATCATCACCCAATTCCCGGATACCTTTTGGCATAGATTCATGCACTTGACGGGCGATTTGCTCAATCTTCTTTGGGTCAATCATGTCGCTTTCCTGATTAGGTTATGTAAGTTATTACTATAGCAAGTGTAATGGGTATAAATAAAATCTGACATCTGCTTTGCACATATTCAGCATAATTTTACTGTAATCCAGCATACGTTTTGCCCTATTTCCTGTGGCGGATCAATTGCCCTATCGAGGTATTAGCGTTATAGTAAACCCGCTTATTCTCAGGGCGGGGTGTAATTCCCCACCGGCGGTAAACCAGTACACATACTGGAAGCCCGCGAGCGCTCTCGCTGTGTTTTCCGATTTAATTATCGATTTCGCAGCGTGGGGTCAGCAGATCCGGTGTAATTCCGGAGCCGACGGTTAAAGTCCGGATGGGAGAGAGTAACGGTATCTGTCGGGCTATATGCCCGCTCGCGTTATTTTTGTTAACTATTACTATGCAACCAGTAGTAGTGGTTACTCCTCAAGCTCGCCCTGATTCTGGTAATCCATAATAACATTGAGGTTTTTTACCATGAATCAGACATTACTTTCTGAATTTGGCAATCCTACCGAACGCGTAGAACGCGCACTTGATGCATTGCGTCATGGCCGCGGCGTGCTGGTGTTGGATGATGAAGATCGTGAAAACGAAGGTGACATGATCTTTTCCGCTGAAAATATGACCGTTGAACAAATGGCGCTGACGATTCGTCACGGCAGTGGCATTGTGTGCCTGTGCCTGACGGAAGAGCGTCGCCAGCAGTTGGAATTGCCGATGATGGTGGAGAAGAACTCCAGCCATTACCAAACGGCATTCACTGTGACGATCGAAGCCGCCGAAGGCGTGACGACGGGCGTTTCTGCTGCCGACCGCCTGACCACCATTCGTGCCGCGATTGCGGATAACGCCAAGCCGAGCGATCTGAATCGCCCTGGTCACGTATTCCCGCTGCGCGCCCAACCGGGTGGCGTGTTAACGCGCGGTGGTCATACTGAAGCGACGGTTGATCTGATGAAACTGGCGGGCCTGAAGCCGTCTGGTGTTCTGTGTGAACTGACGAACGATGATGGTTCAATGGCGCATGCGCCGGAAGTAATCACATTTGCCAAACAGCACGATATGCCGGTACTGACGATTGAAGATCTGGTGGCTTACCGCATCGCGGCAGCGCGCAAAGCCAGCTGATTCTCACAGTGTATAGCGAAATAAAAAGGGCCGATTAATCGGCCCTTTTGTATTTTATGTATTATTTTTTAATTAGTTAGGTTTTTTGGCGACTAACCAGTGCTTACGGCTTTCTTGCCAGTAGCGTGGCGAAGCGCAGCTTGATGCGGTTGCCCTGTGCATCGGTCTTGTGTAGCTCACCCATATCCTCGTTGTATTTGAGGATCTCCCAACCAGCGTAATAGTCCTTCAGCTCGTTTTCTTTAAAGGTGAACGAGAAAGGCATTGGGCACGGGCAATCTTCTGTCGACATCGCCGCGATAATCAGGTTATAGCCGCCGTTAACGGTGCTGTCCTGCATATTGCTGATGATGTGCGGAATACGATCGCGTTCCAGGAACATCAGCACGACGGTCGACAGGATAAAGTCGTACTGTTCTTTGATTTCCGCCAGATTGATGTTGTAAACGCCCGCCCGGATGTTTTCCAGCGCTTCGCTCTTGATGATGTTATTCAGCGAATCAATACTTTGCTCGTGCTTATCACAGGCCGTAACGTCAAACCCGCGCAGGTTCAGGTACAGCGAGTTGCGCCCGCCGCCGCAGCCTAAATCCAGTGTTTTGCCCGGCTTGATGTGCTGTACCGCGTTGATCACTTCGGAATGAGTACGCGTCAGACCGTATTTTTTATGGTAGAAATCTTCCGCTGAGCAGAAAAAGCTGAGCTGACATTCGAGATTGTCAGAAAACGAGACGATGCGATGCCACGCCTGCGGCTCAACAAACGGCGGCTGGTTCTGCTCGGAGAACTGGAATGTCTCCAATGTATCGCCGTCTTCGGTCAGCATGGAGAAGGTCATTTCCCCTTTCAACACGGTCAGTTTTGCCCAGGTGCCTTCCTGCGTGTTGTGCTTTTCCTGAAACGCGGCAGGCAGCGTCTGGCTGTTCCACTGTGGCATCTTCTTATAACAAATGAGATCTTGCATCTTCACCTCGGTCTGTAAATTCTAAAAGCGATAGCCGTATTCTATTAATCCGCACGCAGGCTGACCAGAAAATATGTATTTTAAATGCATTATTTATTTTGCTGTCTCAGGCCGTGGTTTAACTCACCGTGGAAAGCTGTCGCAGCAGCGGAAATGCCTCTTTCATCCGCTCACCGCCGACCACAAAGGCGCGTAGCACCTGCTGACCATCCAGCGCTTTTGCTACCATCCCCTGTTCGTTCCATTCCTGCTGCCAGTGTAAATCACCGCTGGTGGTATCGCCTGCCATCTGTAAGGGAAACAGCGGCGTCTTGATTTTAACCAGCATCGGCGGCAGCGTCAGCGTCTCACTGGCACCCAGCAGGTTTTTCGCCAGCGTAATCGCGCTGAGCTGAATCGGCTGCAGGAAAGGCAGAAGCTTACCGCCAATCTCTGCGCAGTCGCCCAGTGCATAAATCTGTGGATCGGTGGTCTGTAACTGCGCATTGGTCTGGATGCCTTTCTGCACCGCCAAACCTGCTGCTTTCGCTAACTGCGTGTTGGCCTGTAAACCGATAGCGGAGAGGACTTCGTCCACCTCGACAGAACGACCATCAGTAAATGTGGCCTGTACGCCGGTTTCGGTTTTCTCCAACTGTTGCAGAGTCGTGTTCAGCAACAGCGAAACGCCCTGCTGCGTTAGTGTGAACTGTAGGCGTGCGCTGACTTCGGGCGGCATCAACGCGGGCAGAATGCTGCTGGCACAGTCAACCAGCGTGACCCGTTTTCCGGCGCGACCTAGATCCATCGCCAGCTCAGTCCCGATGAGTCCGGCACCGAGCACTAGTACGCGTTCGGCCTGCCAGAGTCGGTTTTCGTGGGTGCGATATTCCTGCTGACTATTGAGCGTCAGCATATATTCGCGTCCCGGAATTGGTGGCACCATCGCGCTGGCACCCGTTGCGAACACCAGTTTGTGGTAATCGTAACGATCCGTGCCGCAGACGACCTGTTGCGCATGGCGGTCAATGGCGGTGACGCGCGTATTGGCCAGCAGCGCAATGCGGTTTTCTTCAGCAAACGCGGTTGCCGATATCTTGGTCAGATCGTCGGCGTGCTGTTGCAGGCTCATCACATGGCTTAGATCCGGCTTGTTGTACTCATCGCCGCTGTCGGCAGTAATCAGGCGGATAGGGCAGTGCGCATCCAGCTTGCGCAGCTGTCGGATGAGCTGGCGGGCGGCAAAGCCCGCGCCAATAATCACGATATCTTTCATCATCCTCTCCTTAGCGAATCGGATTGAAAACGTCTTTGCCCAGCCCACATTCCGGGCAGAGGAAGCTGTCTGGTACATCCGACCACATGGTGCCAGGGGTGACATCCTGCATCGGTTCGCCGAGTGCCGGATCGTAGATCCACTGGCAGACGCTGCACACCATACAACCGTTTTCTGACTGTACCGCTGGCTGTGCGGTTGACTGTGGCGCAGCGACTTCATTGCATCCGCAGGCGCTCTCGGCAGGGGCACTCACATTCTGTGGGGCGGTGGTCGCTTGCGGTGCGGCAGCGGTCTGTTTTACGGGCGAGATGACGCGACGGGCTGGCGTGTCATCCAGCGGATGCAGTGCCCACTGACGGGCGATTTCGCGGCCGTGATTGCGGCAAATTTCCAGCGCTGAACCATCAGGACGCCACTTAGTTTTCAGCGCCAGCGTGGTTTCAAAACCGGCATCCATCAGACGGGTTTGAACGCGGTCTACCGCACCGCCATTCCAGCCGTAACTGCCGAACGCCGAGGCTTTCTTGTTTTGGAAACGCAGGCCAGTGATCTCTTCCAGCATGGCAGCGACCTTCGGCATCATCACGTTATTCATGGTGGATGAACCGACTAGCACGCCTTTCGAGCGGAAGACCTGCGTCAGGATTTCGTTCTTGTCGTGGCGGGCGACGTTATAGATTTTCACCGCTACGCCGGGATCGACATCGTTGATGCCTTGCGCAATGGCGTCAGCCATCATGCGGGTGTTATTAGACATGGTGTCGTAAAACAGTGTGATGCGATCTTCCTGATAGCTGTCCGCCCACTTCAGATACAGGTGAATGATCTGGGCCGGATCGTCACGCCATACCACGCCGTGCGAGGTAGCCACCATCGACAGCGGCAGGTTAAAGCCCAGTACTTCGTGGATCTTGGCGGTCACCAAGCGGCTGAACGGCGTCAGAATATTGGCGAAATAGCGCTGGCACTGCTCGAACAGTTCAGTTTGATCCACCTCGTCATTGAACAGGTGCTCATCGCAGTAGTGCTGACCGAACGCATCGTTACTGAACAGCACGGCATCTTCGGTCATGTAGGTCATCATACTGTCCGGCCAGTGCAGCATGGGTGTTTCGATAAAGATCAGCTGTTTGCCATTGCCGATATCCAGCGTGTCGCCGGTTTTGACCGTGTGGAAATTCCACTCAGGGTGGTGGTGGTGCCCAGTAATGGAATCGATCGCATTGTAGGTACAATAAATTGGCGTGTTGGGAATACGCGCCATCAGTTCGCTCAGCGCCCCAGCGTGATCCTCTTCGGCGTGGTTGATCACGATGTAGTCAATCGTGTTCAGATCGACTTCCGCCATCAGGTTTTGCACAAACTCACGGCTGAATTTGTGATCGACGGTATCGATCAGCACGGTTTTTTCTTCGCGGATCAGGTAGCTGTTGTAGCTGCTGCCTTGCAGCGTCTTGTATTCAGTGCCGTGAAAGTCACGGACTTCCCAGTCGCGTTGTCCAACCCAGTGGATATTGTTCTTAACGTGAATTGTCATGTTCTGAAACCTCAGTAGTCATAGTCGGGAATATGCTGTAGAGATTGCAGGAAGTGTGCCAATTTTTAATGTATTGATTTATAACGTTTTAATAAATAGTGATTGTCAAAATGACATGCTTTAACTATTGTCTTAATGACACAGGCTCTGTCATTAGGACACACTATGACGCTTTCCATTAACGCCCTTGCCCGCATTGCTATCGAGCTGCAAATGGGGCTATCGAATCAGGATCGCTTCCAGCGCTTAATCAACAGCCTGCGCCAACTGCTGCGCTGTGATGCCTCGGCGCTGCTGCGTTACGAAAATCAGCTGTTCCGTCCGTTGGCGATCGACGGTCTGGCGCCGGACGTGCTGGGGAGACGTTTTCGTCTGTCCGATCACCCCCGTCTGGAGGCGATTGCCCGCGCGGGTGACGTGGTGCGCTTTCCGGCGGACAGCCAGCTTCCCGATCCGTATGACGGCCTGATCCCCAGTCAGGAAGATCTTAAGGTGCATGCCTGCGTCGGCTTACCGCTGTTTGCCAATCAGAACCTGATCGGGGCGCTGACCGTGGACGGCATGGATCCTTGCCAGTTCGACCATTTTAGCGATGAAGAACTGCGGCTGGTGGGCGCGATGGCGGCGGCGGCGCTGAGTAACGCGCTGCTGATGGAGCGTCTTGAGCGGCAGTTGCCCGCACCGGTTCGTGCTGAAAGCCCGGCAGCGGAAAGCGTCGAGGAAATGGTTGGGCTGTCTGAACCGATGCAGCGGTTGAAGAAAGAGGTCGATATCGTCGCGGGTTCTGACCTAAACGTGTTGATTATGGGGGAAACCGGCGTCGGTAAAGAGCTGGTGGCGCGGGCGATTCATCGCGGTTCCAGCCGGGCAAGTCATCCTCTGGTGTACCTGAACTGTGCCGCTCTGCCGGAGTCGGTCGCGGAGAGCGAGCTGTTTGGTCATGTTAAGGGCGCGTTTACCGGTGCGATCCATCATCGAACCGGCAAGTTTGAAATGGCGGATAACGGCACGCTGTTTCTGGATGAGATTGGCGAACTGTCGCTGACGCTACAGGCGAAGCTGCTGCGCGTATTGCAGTATGGCGATCTCCAGCGGGTGGGTGATGACAGCAGCCTGAAAGTGAACGTGCGCGTGCTGGCGGCGACTAATCGCGATCTGCGGCAGGCGGTGTTGGATGGGGCTTTCCGTGCCGATCTGTTTCACCGTCTGAGCGTGTTCCCGCTGTCTGTACCACCATTGCGCGAGCGTCGTCAGGATGTGGCGCTGTTGGCGGGATTCTTCTGTGAACGTAGCCGTGCGCAACTGGGACTGGCACGTTTGGCGTTGACGGCAGACGCGGGAGCGCTATTGGAACAGTACGACTGGCCGGGGAATGTGCGCGAGCTGGAACACGCCATTTATCGTGCGACTGTGCTGGCGAGAGCGGGGCAGGAATCGGGCGAGGTGCTGTTAGGTCCCGAGCATTTCAATCTCGAACTTCCCTCCCAGCCAATTCATACGACTACTGGCTCATCGAGCGCTATCGACACTGAGCTGGCGTATTTCATCAACGGCGGCCTGCGAGAGGCAACGGACGACTATCAGCGGCGGATCATCCAACAAACGCTGGCACGCCATGAGGGCAACTGGTCATCCTGCGCAAGAGAACTGGAAATGGACAGCGGCAACCTGCACCGTCTGGCAAAGCGGTTAGGCATCAAATAAAAAACGCCCCGAAAATCGGGGCGTTGAGGTTGCTGACAAAGCCCGCAGAGCGGGGTAACGGATAGATCGTAAAGACGCTGCAAGTACGTCCATGTAAGCTCGGATTGCGCCATCCCTGGCGCAAACGCTTTACTCTTCTATTCCGTTACTCCCGTTTTCATTCGGCAAATAGGTTTGTCAACGGTCTGAACGCGCCCCGAAAATCGGGGCGTTGGCACACAAAATTTCTCCGACCCTCTAATGACTACAGGACGTAGTTAACCGCATTTCACGCACTTGGCGCTCTGAATCACCTGGAAGAAATCATTGCCTTTATCATCGACCAAAATAAAGGCTGGGAAATCTTCGACTTCGATTTTCCAGATCGCTTCCATGCCCAGTTCCGGGTATTCCACGCAGGTCAGGCTCTTGATGCTGTTCTGCGCCAGAATCGCTGCTGGGCCGCCGATACTGCCGAGGTAAAAGCCGCCGTGTTTATGGCACGCGTCGGTGACCTGCTGACTGCGGTTGCCTTTCGCCAGCATGATCATGCTGCCGCCGTTGGCTTGCAGTAAATCAACGTAGGAATCCATGCGGCCAGCGGTGGTTGGGCCTAACGAGCCGGACGGGTAGCCTTCTGGCGTTTTCGCTGGGCCTGCATAGTAAATCGGGTGATCTTTGATGTACTGCGGCAGGCCTTCGCCGTTATCCAGACGCTCCTTCAGCTTGGCGTGAGCAATGTCACGACCCACGATGATGGTGCCGGTCAGCGAAAGACGGGTGGATACCGGATACTGTGACAGCGTTTTCAGGATCTCAGCCATCGGACGGTTCAGGTCGATTTTAACCGCATCGCCTTCACCCGTTTCACGCAGATGTTCAGGAATATATTTACCCGGATTCTGCTCTAACTGCTCCAGCCAGACGCCCATGCGGTTGATCTTGCCTTTGATGTTACGGTCAGCGGAACAGGACACGCCCATACCGACCGGACAAGATGCGCCGTGGCGCGGCAGGCGGATAATCCGCACGTCGTGCGCAAAGTATTTACCGCCAAACTGTGCGCCCAGACCCAGATCGCGTGCAGCTTCCAGAATCTCTTGTTCCAGCGCGACATCGCGGAATGCCTGACCGTGCTCGTTGCCCTCGGTCGGCAGCTCGTCGTAGTACTTGGTTGACGCCAGCTTAACGGTTTTCAGCGTGGTTTCTGCTGAGGTGCCGCCAATGACAAACGCGATGTGGTACGGCGGGCAAGCCGCGGTGCCCAGCGAGCGCATTTTCTCGATCAGGAAGCTTTTCAGTTTACCCGGCGTCAGCAGCGCTTTGGTTTCCTGATACAGGTAGGTTTTGTTGGCTGAACCGCCACCTTTGGTGACGAACAGGAATTTATAGTCTTTGCCTTCGGTGCTGTAGAGGTCAATCTGCGCGGGCAAGTTGGTGCCGGTGTTGACCTCTTGATACATATCCAACGCGGCGTTCTGCGAGTAGCGCAGGTTGTCTTCAATGAACGTGTTGTACACACCTTTGGACAGCGCTTCGGCATCATTACCGCCCGTCCAGACGTTCTGGCCTTTTTTACCGACGATGATCGCCGTACCGGTATCCTGACAGGTCGGCAGAATGCCCTTGGCGGAAATTTCTGAGTTGCGCAGGAATTGCAGAGCAACGTATTTATCGTTTTCGCTGGCTTCTGGGTCGTGAAGAATATCGGCAACTTGCTGCTGGTGAGCGGGGCGAAGCATGAAAGAGGCATCGTGGAAGGCTTGCTGCGCCAGAAGGGTCAACGCGGCTGGATCGATCTTCAGGATGTCCTGACCTTCAAATTGCGCGACAGAGACAAAGTCGGTGCTCAACAGGCGATATTCGGTGTCATCTTTACTGAGTGGAAACGGATCTTGGTAATAGAAGGGTTTATTCGACATTTTTTTCTCACTTGCAATTGCATCAATTAGTAAATTTTCACCTTATAGGATTCAGCATCTTATTATTAAGGCGTATTACTGCAGCACTACAGGGATGTCTCGAATACAAAAGTAGTAATCACCATAATAGTATGGTTTTTTGTCGGGAAGTACTACTTTGGTACATCACAATAATAATGATGTCGTGCATTATTTTCTCTGTGACTGACGAGCGAAGCCGCCGCACGGCTCGGGTTTCCGCGGACAGGCAACTCAGGAAAATGCGTATGGTTTAGCGTGAAAATATTTCTCTTTTAATTGGCTTAATTAAGTAAAGTAAATGGTGGAATTAAAAACAATAACCATTTCATCTTTAATGTTATTCGTTGGCGATATAAAGAAACTGTTATTGGTTTTTTATCGCTTCATGGAAAAACAGGCCGATCACCAAAGCCACGGCGCGGTGACAGAGGTGATGACGGATGTGATGTTGCCAATACAGTGACGGCGTTATGGCGGCGTAGTCTCTTGTTGGGCAAGGAGATTGTCGATCATCCACAGCCCTGCCGGACCGGGCGGATGGGGTTTGGACCAGACAACGTCCACGTCAATCCACTGCGGCCAGCCCGTGACAGGCAGCTCCACCAGTTTCCGCTGATCGTATTGCGCCACCAGCCAGCGTGGCAGAATGCTCCAGCCGTGCCCCTGCTGCGCCATTTCCAACAGCATCAGGTAGGACGGCGCAGACCAGACGATCCCTTCCGGTTGCAGCCGATCGCTGCGTTTATAGGTATTGAGATAGAGCTGGCGGATTGTCGCCAACTGGCTGCGCGTTACGGTTTTTTCCGTTGCGAGCGGGTGCGCTGCCGACACAAAGATGGCCATGTCGGTTTTGACCTGCAAACGCGCGGCGGCAATGTCGGGCGGATAATCCGCCTGAGCGCGCACTAGCCCGACATGCGCACGGTTTGTTTGCAGCAGATCGATCACGTCATCGCCTTCTGCAATCAGGCATTCAAATTCAATATCAGGAAAATGATGGGCGAAACGCTGAAGCACGGGTTCGTAGTGGGGCGCTTGCCAGATATCGGACAGCACAAACGTCAGGCGGGGTTCTATATGGTCGGCCAGACGGATCGCCAGCCCATCCAGTTCTTCGCTGGCGGATAAGATCGCCTGTACGTGGGAAAGCACTTTTCTGCCTGCCAGCGTGAGCACCGGCTGGTGGCCGGATCGATCAAACAGCGTCAGCCCCAGATCGGCTTCCAGATTGGCGATGGCCGCGCTGATCGTGGACTGGCTTTTATGCAATCGTCGTGCGGCGGCGGAAAACGAGCCCGCATCAACGGTGGTCACAAAAGCCAACAGGGATTCCGGTGAATATCGCATCGTACCTCTATCGTTTTTATCGATGGAATCTAACTGTACTCTACCACCTTATGCGATGAAAATAGCCGCAGTCAGAACCAAACAATGAATAAAAGTGAATGTGCTATGCAAAACAAAACCAACAAAACGTTACGTGAACGTGTGTACCATGCGGTGGGCTTTGAGCTAATCGCGTTGACGATCTGTGCGCCAGCGGGTGCCTGGCTGCTGAATAAGCCGCTGTTCGATATGGGCGCATTGGCGATCATGCTGTCCAGCGTCGCGATGATCTGGAATATGATCTACAACTCAATATTCGATCGCCTATGGCCAGCGGATCGTGTTAAGCGTCGGCTGCCGATTCGTATCGCTCATGCGCTGGGGTTTGAAGGCGGCTTTATCCTGATCGGTCTGCCGCTGGCGGCGTGGATGCTGAACGTCACGCTGTGGCAGGCGCTGATGGTGGAGATCGGCTTCTTCCTGTTCTTCCTGCCGTACACCGTGGTGTACAACTGGGCTTACGATACGCTGCGGGAACGCATTATGAACCGCCGCCATCACGCTCAGCAGGTTTCAGCCAGTTCTCGTCTGCGCTAATTTGTCTGTGTTAATTCCGCGCGTTACCGGTGTGTCAGCTTAAAGCTCTGATACGCCGGTAGTTCAAGCGAACGCCATAAATACCAGGATGCCACCGTGCGATAAGGCTGACAGTGCAGGCTCAGTGCCTGTAACTCGCGCGGTTTCGGCATGTCCTGCAAATCATAAACGTAGCGTAGCCCCTGCCGAATACCGAGATCGTCGAGCGGCATGATGTCGGTGCGTTCCAGCGAATAAATCAAAAACATTTCGACCGTCCAGCGCCCGATCCCCTTGAGCGACGTCAGTTGCTGAATGAGCGTGTCGTCATCCCTCTCTGCGGCCTGTTCGAGGCTGGGCACCAGACCGCTCAGCGCACCTTGTGCGATGCCATGCAGCGTATCCGCTTTACGGGCGGAAAAACCGCACTGTCGCAGTGTGTCGGTGGAACAGGCCAGTATCTGTTCCGGGGTAGGGAAGACATCGCCATGTATCCGCAGGAGTTTCGCGACCATCGCATCCCCAGCACGCGTCGTTAGCTGCTGATAGGCAACGGCACGCATCAGCGCTTCATAGGGTTCCCGATGCGGCGCGGTCTGATGGCGACAGTCGCCAATTTGTTCGATCAGGCTGGCCCAGTGCGGATTGATGGCGCTGAGATGGGTTTTGGCGAGCTGCGTGAAATCCGACGGCGAGTGGGATGGCATAAACGGCTTCCGTGATGAGAACGCAAAGGACAGAAAACGAGCATAGGAGATTGCCGCATAGCGCGCCATGTGGGAAGACGATTCGAATGAAAAAGCAAGCCGTGCCGATGGTGATGATACGTAGTAGTGGGAACTGCCGGAGGAGGGGATATTTCAGCGGCAGGCTATGCCGCTGTTACGCGTTAATAATACTCGCCGTGGCGATAGTCCCAGGTGGTGAAGGTGTCAGACAGTAGCGACATCACCTTGTCCACATCCAGCCCCTTGCGTATCAGCGCCGGGCACGGATATACGCTCCGTCTCCCTTTCTGTTCCGGTATCAGCTGACCTTCCGTATCCACCATCGACACCATCACGCCTTGCTCGTAGCGTGTGTCATGGGATTTATTCGGCTGGATAGATTTCACGTAATCGTCGGCTTCGATAATCAGATCGGCAAAGGCACTGATCCGTTCACCGATCCCCTCCACCTCGCCCCGATTGCCTTTGCCTGACGGATTGGCTGAGCTGGCAAAGGTTAATTTACCGTACTTTTCCCACAGCTCCTGCGTGAGAATTTCGCTCGGTTTACCGAACTTAATCACGAAACAGCTGGTTTTGCGATCGTCCATCATCAGCGCTTTCGAGCCGTCTTTGGGGATACGCACTAATGCGCTGTCGTGCCAGGGAAGGATGCAGCCCAGCAGCACGTCGGCATCCCAATGGCGTTGATATAATTGTTCGATTTCTGGGTTTAGCTGCGCCAGCGCTTTCAGCTGCGCGATGGATCCACACAGCACGACGCCCGGCTTGCTTCGGCTGCGCTGTTTGGCGTCAAATTTGCGCTCCAGCCCGGCCTTATCTGAAGCCATGATGATGTAACCCACCTTGGTGGGCGAAACGATGATTCCCCCACCGCGTGACATAATCTGCACCGCATCGCCATGCAAACCGCCATTCCAGTGAACTTTACTTCCACTCATGTTGCCTCCTGATTGCTGAGAAAAAGCTGAGTCTCACCGTGTACCATTTATTCGCATCACAGATTTGTTCAAAAAGTAACCGATAATGTCGGCGGAAATATCAACATCGGGATGATCCGAATGAAAAAGCAAGAGTTGAACGTGTGCGTAAGGTCGCTCTGGTTTAGCGTTAGCGCATGGCGTTGCTTTTAGTTGTATCAAGATGGGCAGTAGTATCAAGACTGACAGTAATATTAAGGCTGGCAGTCAGACTGAGATTGGAATGAGGTTGAGGTGCCTATGATGCGTAACGATACACCGTTTCAGGATGCCGACTCGCGCTGGCAGGCGGTGGTGACGCGTAATCAAGCGGCTGACGGCTGCTTTATCTATGCGGTGAAAACCACGGGGATTTACTGTGCGCCCTCCTGTGCATCACGCCAGCCCCGGCGTGAAAATGTGGTGTTCTTCGCGACGACCGACGAGGCGCAGGCGGCGGGTTTCCGCCCCTGTAAACGCTGCCGTCAGGGAACACTTTCGCGGCAGGAACAGCAGGCGCAGCAGATTGCCCAAGCCTGCCGGATGATTGAGCAGTCGGAGCATCAGCCGACGCTGGCGGTGTTGGCTCAGGCCGTGGGGATAAGCGCGTTCCATTTTCATCGCGTGTTCAAAACCATAACCGGTCTGACGCCAAAGCAGTATGCCAGCGCCCATCGTCATCGGCAGCTACGTGAACAGTTGGCAGATAGCGGCACGGTGACTGCCGCAATAGCAGCAGCGGGCTATGAGGCCAGCGGACGCTTTTATGCCGAAGCGGGCGCGCATTTAGGGATGACGCCGACGGCGTTTCAGAACAAAGGAAAAGGGATGACGATCCGCTTTGGCATTGGCTGCTGCTCACTCGGCGAGGTGCTGGTGGCAGAAAGCGAGAAAGGGATCTGCGCGATCCTGCTGGGAGACGATCCTGAACCTCTGCTCCATGCGCTTCAGGAGATGTTTGCCAACGCACAGCTGGTCGGCGGCGATGTGGCGTTTGAGCAACGGATGGCGCAAGTTGTTGGGTTTGTCGACGATCCGACTATCGGGTTGACGCTGCCGCTGGATATTCGCGGCACGGCATTCCAGCAGCGAGTCTGGCAGGCGCTACGGGCGATTCCGGCTGGAGAAACGCTGAGCTATCGTGATGTCGCTGAGCGCATTGGATCGCCGGCCGCCGTGCGCGCGGTTGCGGGGGCCTGTGCGGCAAACCGGCTGGCGGTCGCGATTCCCTGTCATCGCGTGGTTCGGCATGACGGCGCACTGTCAGGCTATCGCTGGGGCGTTGTGCGTAAACGCGCCCTGTTGGAGAAAGAATTGGTGGATAAAGAGCAGTTGGACAAAGAACTGCTGGAGAAAGGGCAGGCCGTACATCTGCAAGGGGAATCGTCATCGTGAATTTTGATTTATTTGCCGATGAAGCGCCGCGCCGTTGGACGGAAACGCTGGCACCGGGGGCGGTCATTCTGCGTGGTCGCGCCTATGACGATGCTCCGGCGCTGCTTGCGGCGCTGAAAGCTGTCACTGCGCGAGCGCCGCTGCGGAATATGATCACGCCGGGCGGATTTGTGATGTCGGTGGCGATGAGCAACTGCGGGCCGCTCGGTTGGGTGACGGATGAACGCGGCTATCGTTACACCGCACACGATCCGCTGAGCGGAGAGGCGTGGCCCGCGATGCCGGAGGTTTTTTCCCGACTGGCGAAGCAGGCTGCGAGCGAAGCGGGTTTTGTCGATTTTGAACCGGATGCTTGTTTGATAAATCGCTATGATGTCGGCACGCGTATGTCTCTGCATCAGGATAAAAACGAGCGGGATTTTCACCAGCCTATCGTGTCCGTCTCGCTGGGGCTCAGCGCGATGTTCCTGTTTGGCGGCATGGCGCGTAGTGATAAAGCGCAGCGTGTGCCGCTCACTCATGGTGATGTGGTGGTCTGGGGCGGTGAATCGCGGCTCTATTTCCACGGTATTCTGCCGTTGAAAAGCGGCAACGTGCCGGAAGGGATGTCTGACGAATGCCGTTTTAACCTGACGTTTCGTCAAGCTGGATGAGGGGAACCACAGGGATGATTCCCCTGTGGTCGCCCCGTGTATCTCGATGCTCAAACGATCTTAGGCTTAAGCGCTAGCGCTTATTTCTTGCTGAACTTCATATAATCAAGGGCGCTTTCTGCCGCGATACGACCTGAGTTGAGCGCAAAGCCAAACGTGCCGCCGCCTAACAGCAGGTCATAGGTGTCGCCATACATGCCAGCAGCATCATTACCCGTGACGTACAGACCCGGAATGACTTCTCCGGATTTATCTATCGCCTGCATTTTCTCGTCGATCTTCACGCCGCCTAATGTGCCCAGCGCGGCCGGTTGCATTCTCACCGCATAGAACGGACCGATTTTGACCGGACGCAGGTAATCCATGTTTTTGTTAAACACCTCATCCCGCTTTTGCGTCGCAAATTTGTTGTTTTCTTCCAGCGTATTCTTCAGCACGCTCGCATCAACGCCCATCTCTTTTGCCAGCCCGTCGATGGTGGCTGATTTGAAGACGAAGCCGCGATTTTTCTGACTTTCCTTCGTAAATTCGCTATCAAATTTCGTCAGCTTGGTATTGGCGATCACCCATTCGCCAATCGGCACGTCAATGCCGTCTTCGACGTAATGCTTACGGGATGTCTCGTCAAAAATGGAGTACATGATGCCGCCCGCTTTTGACAGCGCATTGCCGGAGTGTGGCCAGATGATGACGTTGGATTCATCGGTAAAGCGGCGGCCGTGTTGGTCAACCCACAGATAGGGCTGACGCGCGGCGGCCAGCAGGTGAGAGTTCGGAGCGTAGTCTGGCAGGCCGGGGCGATAGGCTTGCAGCAGGCCCAAGCCGTCCGGTTTGGCACCGGCTTTCCAGGCCATATTAATCCCGTCGCCGTCTTTACCGACGTTACCGACCATGATGGTATCGGGGAAGGCGGCGTATTTTTGCAGCATCTCTTTATTGTTGGCATAGCCGCCAGTCGCGATGATGACGGCCTTGGCGTCTATCTGTACGGTGTTGCCTTCGCTATCTTGCGCGATAACGCCGGTGACTTTGCCGTCTTTCACGACCAGATCTTTACCCGCCATTTTCACCAGCGTGGTGACATCCATGCTTTTAAACTGCTCGTGGAATGTCTTGATCAGGTGGCGTCCGTGGCCGGGGCCGTCGATCACATGCCAGGTCAGCATGCCTCCAGGGCCGCCGGGGCCGATGTATTCAAACTTGATACCTTTCGATTTCACCCATTCAATTGTGTCCGCAGAACGGTTGACGAAAGCGCGCACCACGAAGGGATTAGCCATCCAGTGGCTGTAATCCATGATGGTCTTAAAGGCCATATCAGGCGTGACCACAATCCCCTGACGTTTCTGCAGGCTGCTGTTGGCGGCGAAGATGCCTTCGGCAAAGTTACCCGTGCCGCCAACGATCGGTTGTTTTTCCAGTAAGACGATTTTCGCGCCTTTCTCTGCGGCGGCCATCGTTGCCGACGTGCCTGCTGCACCCGCGCCGATAATAACGATATCCGCGCTTTTTGGGATTTCCGGCTTTGCCGCGTCCGCCGCCTGTGCGGTAGACCAGCTCATCATCGAGAGACAGAGCGTCGCGAGTACACTTTTTCTGAAGCGTTTCATGATGTTTTCCTTAATGTTATTCGTATTCTTACAATGCAGTCGTGCTGCGCGTGGAGAACCAACGGGATTAATTCGCTTTAGCCTGTGAGTACGCGTCTTCTGCCGCTTCTTTCACCGCACCGCTGGTCATCGTGGCACCGGACACGCCATCAACCTGAATGCTCTGCTTTTCGGTCATGGTTTTTGCGAGTTCGATGGCGGCTTCCCCGCCGACTTCCGGCGTTTCTTCCGGGGCATCAATCGTCGATTTAAGGACTTTCCCCTGCGCATCGATATCGAGCGTAACGGTGACGTCCCCGCCGATACCCTGTCTCGCGGCGGAATAGGTGCCAGCTTTAAAAGTCCCTTCTTGCGCAACTGCGGTTCCCATTGCGAATAACAGGCAGAGTGGAAGAATTCCTGAGCAGATTTTCATATCAATAGTTCCAGTAGTTTTTGAATGAATACGGTGAATCACAAATCTATTTCCCATAAATCACGTTATCGCCCATAAATAACGCTATCTCCCATGAATAAAGTGATAGCCGTCGTCGTTATTGAGGGGCTTGAATATCAGGCAGCAAATGGGTAAACCAATGCCGAGTAATAAAAACAACAGGCTGAAAGCGTTAAGGTTGAAGAGAATTTCAAACTGAGAAAGAAAACGTAATATCGGAAACGTCAGCGTCATACTGAGCATGACGGAAAGTAATTGGCTAATGGTCAGCAGATTATTACCGCTGTGATAGGTGCTGTTATTCAGGTTGCTAAAGGCCAGCGTGCCTGCTGCTGAATATAAGGTTGAAATCAGCACGCCTAACAGCAGGGCGATGATGCCGATGAGCAGCATCGATTTCTCTTGTACGGCGACGCTCAGGGCGAGGATACACAGCGACGTGATGCTGGTTGTCAGCATCAACAGCCGACGGTAGCCAATATGTTTGACCAATGGCTCGAACAGCAGTTTTGACAGCAGTGCGCCGCTGGAAAAGAGCAGTAAAATCAGGCTGGTTTCCGCGGGTTTACAGGCCAGCGTCGTTTGCAGCATTAACGACAGCACGACGGGCGTCGATGCCAGGAGCGTGCGCGTCGCGATGCCGCCAATAACGCCGACAGAAAAGGTTCTGATGCCAAACAGGGCACGAGGGAATAATGCCGTCTCTGCGATGAGATGCTGCCGATAATAAATAAATACCAAACCCAGCGTGCTGCAAGACAGAAATAGCATGACGAACGTTGGCAATATATTTTTCGTGGCGGTGGTTAACATGAAGGCCACGAGAAATAACATCAAAATGGGAAAGACGACTTCATAGGCACCTGTGCGGGTTGTCTCTTTTATGGCAGCAACAGGGATATATTTAGTTGCCAGAAAAAAGCAGAGTAAAGCCAGCGGGATATTAACGAGGAAAATAGCCTGCCATGAGAGAAAGCTAACCAGAATATTGCCGAAAACGGGGCCGGTCAGGGTGCCGAGTAATCCCAATAAGGTCACCCGATTCAGGAAGCGTAATTTCAGCTTCTGCGGCGTGGTGCGCAATATCACGGTTCTGATGATGGGCAGCATGAGCGCACCGCCGATGCCTTGAATAAAGCGGAAAACGCTTAAGCTGCCGAGTGTGGTTGCCGTCATGCACAGCAGCGATCCGAGCGTGAAAATGGCGATCGCGATCTGGTAGGTTTTCCGTTCCCCTAGCCGTTCCGCCAGCCAGCTATTGGCCGGCGTAAATGCGACGACCGTGACAATGTAGGCGATCACAATCGCTTCCATATGCAACACCGGCTGGTGTAACGACTGCGCGATGGCAGGAATGGCGACATACACCATGGTGGTATCCAGGGATTGCATGA
The DNA here is from genome assembly GCF_051707265.1 of Pectobacterium sp. S5. Taxonomy (NCBI): domain Bacteria; kingdom Pseudomonadati; phylum Pseudomonadota; class Gammaproteobacteria; order Enterobacterales; family Pectobacteriaceae; genus Pectobacterium; species Pectobacterium sp. S5. The sequence continues at coordinate 1,445,768 of NZ_JAULSZ010000001.1, read as the reverse complement.
AAAAGGTAGCCGATGCAATCCAGAATAAGACCCATGACGTGTTCATTCAGGCCACCGTCATTTGTCCGGCATAAAGCACGAACAGTCGTAGCAGGAACACGCCGAACAGGCTCATGGCGGCTAACGTAATCAGCTGGCCTTTGCCGGAATGAGCAGAAGGCTTGCGCCCCTGATTGGCAATGAATGGGATCACAATGCCGATGCCGATAATGCCAATCCAGAATACACCGCCCCAGAAACCCGACAGTGCGGTCTGTGCGGCGACAACCTTTTGCCCGCCGCCAAGCAGCAGCCCGATAAAGAACGCGAACAGCAGGAACAGCTCGGCATACACCACTGGCGTTTCCACGCGGTGGATAAAATGCAGGGAGCGTGAATGCCCCGACGTATTGCGCCCCCATGCACTGGCCAGCAGCATGACAGCAATGCCGGAGGTGGTGCCGGATACCAGAAACAGGACGGGCAGAACGGGGTTATTCAGTAACGGGAACGATTTCAGCGCAGACAGTAGAAAGCCGGTGTAGCAGCCGAGCAGGATCGCCAGCACCAGCAGCAGGTTTTCAATCATCGCCGCTTTTTTGACGATCATCGCCGTTAACTTACGCGCTCGCGCAGCCAACGCGGGCCGGTGCCAGACGGTCTCAAGATGCGTCAGCCATCCGTCATGATAAAGCGTGATGATCCATAACAGCATCACGACGAAATACACCTGAAAGAGCATCACACCAAGCGACATGATGGAGGTCGGGTTGTAAAAAACCATCAAATACCAAAAGGTCAGCGGTCGAGTCAGGTGAAAAATCAGAATTACCAGCCCGAGAATGACGGCGAGTGGTGCCACGATGGCCGTGGCTTTGATGACAAGGTTACTGCCGCGATATTCGCTGGGAACGTAGTGCCTGAGGAGCATCGAGAGCGACACCATGCCCGCCGAAATGCCGACCAGAAGAAGATAAACGGCGATGGGCCAATCCCATACCAGCGTGTCGAACGTGAAGGCATTATGCATTGTCGATTTCTCCTCGTTTCCCCGGCATGCGGTAGAGCTGGGGTTCTGTGCCCAAATAGACCTTGGAGCGGTAGGTCGCGTTGCTCGCGATCATCTTGGCAATGTTGCTTTCAGGATCGTTGAGATCGCCAAATACCAAGGCTTTAGTGGGGCAGATTTCGACGCAGGCGGGCTGCTTTCCGGCGGCCAGATTGGTTTCCCGACAAAAGTTACACTTGTCTGCCGTCTTCGTGACTGGGTTGATGAAACGCACATGGTAAGGACACGCAGCAATGCAGTAGCGGCAGCCCACGCAGCGTTTATCGTTGACGTCGACGATACCGGTGAGCGCGTCTTTGAAGGAGGCTCCCGTTGGGCAGACCGCAACACAGGGCGGGTTCTCACAGTGCTGACAGGATTTACGGAAAAATTGCTTAATGGCGCGCGTCTTCTCGACGGCGGGAATATCGACGGTTTGCAGTATATCCAGCCGGGTTACGCCATCGGGCACGTTATTGGTCTCTTTACAGGCCTTGATACAGGCTTTGCAACCGATACAGCGCATTTCGTTATGCAATAAGCCATATTTAACGGCTAATTTACCCTGCGTTTTTTCGGGCTCATTTTGCGCTTGTGCGAGACCGATATGCCCACTAATGGCAATCGTACCTCCCATATAGGCAATAAAACGACGGCGAGATAATTCTTCCATATTATAAATCTTCACATTGGGGTGATAGCCGCGCGAACGCTAGATAGTAGTAATCCAGCAATAGCGTTAATATTTCGCAGTGTGGCGCTAATAGGAGTAATGCTTCATTATTACGATGGGAATAATAAGTAGGCCACGTTGTTATTGTGGTTTATTGGAACATGGGGATTAAAGGTTAAGTGTGCGGTTGGTCACGTTTATTTTTTTGTAGATCCATATATAACAAATGTCGATTTGTTATAAATGCCATTTTATTGTGCTAGTTATTTAGAATGTGATTTTTATGAATTTCTCATTTTATGGGAATGCGTTTCTGCTATGGTTTTTTATCAGATTATTTTTCAGAGAGCGATAAGTGTGAAGAATTGATGTGTATCAGATTACGTATTTTTTATGTGAGGATAAATGGGGGAGGGAATGGATAGTTCTATTTTTTTGCAACAAATAAAAAACGTTAGCATTTATTTTACGCTAACGTTTATGCAACATAAATAATAAGAAATCTATTCTATAGATTTTAAACCGGCATCAGGGTTTTAGGTGCTTATCAAGAAAACGGACGGTAATCTGCATGATTTCCGGTTGCAGCCAATGCGGCCCGCCGTGCTCGGCACCTTTGACGCTGTAGTAGGTGGATTCAATATTTTTCGCCGTCAGAGCCTGATGCAGTCTCTCGGTCTGGCGTGGAGAAACCGAGGTATCGTTTGTGCCGTGCATAATCAGGAACGGAGGTGTGGCGCTGCTGATAAAGTTAATCGGGTTGGCCGCTGCTGCTTTGTCGGGATAGCGAGTAATCGCGCCCCCTTCATTAAATACTGCGGTGCCGTTGACCCAGATAGCTTCTGTCGCGGAAGGTGATGCGTGTTTCTGAACGACATCGTCAGGGAAGCCTTCGCCGACGAGTGTCAGGTCGGATAGGCCATAAAAATCAATCACCGCTTGAACATCGCTGCTTTGATCGAGGTTATCGCCTTTGTCATAGTTTTTTGAGCCATTTGTCGTCCCGGCAAAGGCGGCCAGATAGCCCCCAGCAGAGGCGCCGAAAACCGCAGCGTGTTGGCCGTCGATACCAAATTTTTTCGCATTAGCGCGCAGATAGCGAATGGCGGATTTTACATCTTCCAGCGGCGAGGGGAAAAGCACGGTAGGCGCGACACGGTATTCCATACTGGCAACCACATAGCCCGCTTCGGCAATGTTGAGGCGTTGTTGCAGGTAATTATCTTTATTGGCATTAACGAATCCGCCGCCGGTAATGAATAATACGACGGGAAGTGCGTTTTTCGCTTCAGGCTGAAGGATATCCATTTTTAATGCGACGTTAGGATAGCCGCGCACCGATACCTGAGAATAAACGACGTCAGAGATTAATTTCACCGAGGTGGTTTCCTGCTTTACGGTGATTTCATGTTGGTTCTGTGCCGCATTGATTGCGCTGGAACTCATCATCGTGAGTGAGGCTAATACTATTTTGGCTGTTTTCGGATAGTGCATACTTTCAGTCCTTTGTTAGAAGCATGTAAATCAGAGAGGTTTGTGAAGAACGATGTTGTGTTTGTAAAAATAATATTAAAAAATCTTTAATAATATGGGGTGTACTGTCTTAAGCTAATAAATTATTTCCTTCTTGATAATAAGTTGACTATATCTACCATTAACGCTATTTCTCATGAATTAAATGTGCATCTAATCACATTTGATTATTTACAAGCCCTTATAATTGTTATTATAGCTGGTTATACTCGTCATACTTCAAGTTGCATGTGCGTTGGCTTCATTCGGTCACCCGAATCACTTACTTTAGTAAGCTCATCGGGATTCCTTCATTTGCCGCCTGCCTGAAACTCGAATTATTTAGAGTATATAAACGAGGCAGTTGATGCGTAATATAAAACAATGTTCAGTATAAAGCGTGTGATTTATTATCAGGAACTCATCCGGGTCGGGAGTTTCACGAAAGCGGCGAAGGCGCTGAATATCTCTCAGGCTTTCTTGTCGCAGGAGATCGCGCGACTGGAGCTTGAAACGGAAAGAAAACTGATTAACCGCACCACCCGGCAGTTTTCTCTGACGCCCTTCGGGAAGATCTTTGCTGACAAAATTCAGGGGATGATTAAAGAACATTATGAGCTGGAACAGTTCGTCAGCAGCTATGAGGAAAGCACGGATGGCGCGCTACTGGTTGGCGTGATTCCGATTTTTAATCGTCTGGCTCACTACAATATGTTTAACCTGTTTCAGAAAGCCTATCCCAATATCGATATCTCTTTCATTGACGGCGTCAGCACCGATTTACTGGAAAGGGTGCGCAATGGTGAGATCCACCTGTCTTTCTCGACGCCTTTTGATGAGTACCTGAACGATCCGTTGTTTCATCACACCATTTGTCAGATCGATGACATTGTTGCGGTGATGGCAAGGTCGCACCCGCTTGCCGACAGCAAGACGCTCAGCTTGCCGCAGATGGTAAAAGAAAAGCTGATCGTGCCGCAGAAAGGGACGGGGGAGCATGCCGCGGTTTCCAAATCCTTCACTCAACAGGGCATCAACCCCAGCTACTTTCGCGAATGCAGTAACATGGACATCCTTATGGATCTGGTGATTAACCTGTCCGGCGTGGTCTTCCTCTGTTCGTCTGTTGCCAAAAGCCTGACCGCTTACGACGTCGCGGTTATTCCGCTGGAAGAGCAACTGAAAAGGACTTTCGCCATTAGCTATCTGAAACGCAGCACGAACATTCCCATGGTGCGCCTGTTTCTGGATTTCCTGCAAGACTACAGCGAGTCCGTCCGGTAGGGCATCTTCCTTGTTATGAAGGTGCGGATAGCCAGCGCGTGTACCGTAACGGAGAACGTGCTCCGTGTGCGTCCAATCTCCGAGCATTGACCGCACAAGTCGCCACCTGTCTTTTATCTCCCCACGTTTTCTCCCCTCAACGCACCTCGGTTTCTCTTCCTGACCTTCATGGGTTTTAGATAAATGTTGCAAATGTGAATAAATGTGAGGTGATTCAAATTATCTCGATTAATATACTTGTATGGTAGTCAGCATAAACGAATGGCTACATGCACAGAAGGATAAGTAACGTGAAGATTGTCAGCGCTGAAGTGTTTGTCACCTGCCCGGGGCGAAACTTTGTCACCCTGAAAATTACGACAGATAGCGGATTAACCGGCCTCGGCGATGCGACGCTCAACGGGCGTGAGCTGCCGGTCGCCTCTTACCTCAAAGATCATGTGTGTCCGCAGCTGATTGGCCGCGATGCGCACCAGATCGAAGATATTTGGCAGTATTTCTACAAAGGCGCGTACTGGCGTCGTGGCCCGGTGACGATGTCTGCCATTTCGGCAGTCGACACCGCGCTGTGGGACATCAAGGCCAAAGCCGCCAACATGCCGCTCTACCAACTGCTGGGCGGCGCATCGCGCACGGGCGTGATGGTGTATTGCCACACCACGGGCCACTCTATCGATGAAGTGTTGGATGATTACGCCAAGCATCGCGATGAAGGCTTCAAGGCGATTCGCGTACAGTGCGGCGTGCCGGGTATGAAAACCACTTATGGCATGGCGAAAGGCAAAGGGCTGGCGTATGAGCCGGCGACGAAAGGTAACTTGCCAGAAGAGCAGCTGTGGTCGACGGAGAAATATCTCGATTTCACGCCTAAGCTGTTTGAAGCGGTGCGCGACAAGTTTGGCTTCAACGAACACATGCTGCACGACATGCACCACCGCCTGACGCCGATTGAAGCGGCGCGCTTTGGTAAAAGCATTGAAGACTATCGTCTGTTCTGGATGGAAGACCCAACGCCTGCGGAAAATCAGGAGTGCTTCCGTTTAATCCGTCAGCACACGGTTACGCCGATTGCGGTGGGTGAAGTCTTTAACAGCATCTGGGATTGCAAACAGCTGATCGAAGAACAGCTCATCGACTACATCCGCACCACGATTACCCACGCGGGCGGGATTACTGGCATGCGTCGCATCGCCGACTTTGCTTCGCTCTATCAGGTGCGCACCGGTTCACACGGGCCGTCGGACCTGTCGCCTATCTGCATGGCGGCGGCGCTGCATTTTGACCTCTGGGTGCCAAACTTCGGCGTACAGGAATACATGGGTTATTCGGAGCAAATGCTGGAAGTGTTCCCGCATAACTGGACATTCGATAACGGTTACATGCACCCAGGCGAAAAACCGGGGTTAGGCATCGAGTTTGATGAAAAGCTGGCGGCCAAATACCCCTATGACCCCGCTTATCTCCCGGTTGCCCGTCTGGAAGACGGCACATTGTGGAATTGGTAAGGGTGGAACTGGTAAGAGTGGAATAGGTAATCAGAGGCCAAAATATGAAAAGCATTGTGATACAGCAGCCGAATACGCTGGTGATTGACGAACGTCCTATTCCGCAGCCAGCGGCAGGTGAAGTTCGGGTGAAGGTCAAGCTGGCCGGTATCTGTGGCTCGGACAGCCACATCTATCGCGGGCATAACCCTTTTGCCAAATACCCGCGCGTGATCGGGCATGAATTCTTCGGCGTGATTGAGGCGGTGGGTGAGGGCGTGGAGGCATCCCGTCTGGGTGAACGCGTCTCGGTCGATCCGGTAGTGAGCTGCGGCCACTGCTACCCTTGCTCAATCGGTAAGCCGAACGTCTGTACTTCGCTGGTGGTGCTGGGTGTGCATCGCGACGGCGGGTTCAGCGAGTACGCTGCCGTACCGGCGAAGAACGCGCACATCATCCCGGATGAGATCCCTGATGAGTTCGCCGTGATGGTCGAACCCTTCACGATTTCCGCCAACGTGACTGCACAGGTGAAGCCGACGGAGCAGGATGTCGCCCTGATTTATGGCGCGGGCCCGATGGGGTTGACCTCGGTTCAGGTACTGAAAGGCGTGTTCAACGTGAAGGAAGTGATCGTCGTCGATCGTATTCCTGAACGTCTGGATATGGCATTACGCAGCGGAGCGGACAGGGTCATCAACAACGCCTCGCTGTCATTAAAAGACGAACTGGACGCGCTGAATATCAAGCCTACGCTGATTGTTGATGCCGCCTGCCATCCGTCTATTTTGCAGGAAGCGATTACGATTGCTTCTCCTGCGGCACGCATCGCCATCATGGGCTTTTCCAGTGAGCCTTGTCAGGTCAGCCAACAGGGGATAACCAGCAAAGAGATCTCCATTTTCTCATCGCGCTTGAATGCCAACAAATTCCCTATCGTGATTGAGTGGCTGAAAGCGAAACGTATCGATCCAGCAAAACTGATTACCCATCGGTTTGATTATCAGCAGGTGGTACAGGCGATTGAGGTCTTTGAAAAAGATCAAAAACGCTGCTGTAAAGTCCTGCTGACGTTTAATGATGAATGACGAGTATAAATATCTTTATTAACAACAGGGGATATATAAAAGGAAAAACTATATCGACTACAGAATAATATAATGATTCCTTTGAAGTAATTATTTCTCTCTTAATCACTCCAGACCATCAATAACGGGCTGGAGTGGATTGCGACACCATGATGAACGGTAATTTTACTTACTGTGCTCTACCATAATTACAAATCGTCGAGAGTATATATATGAATACGCAAATCGCATCTGGACAAGATAAGCCTGTAAGAAGTACCTCTGATTTAGTCAAGGCGGCGGTGTCCGGCTGGCTGGGCACCGCATTAGAATTTATGGATTTCCAACTGTATTCGCTCGGTGCGGCATTGGTCTTCCATGAAATATTCTTCCCTGAACAATCGGCGGCAATGGCGCTGATTCTGGCAATGGGAACCTACGGTGCGGGCTATGTTGCACGTATCGTCGGTGCCTTTATTTTCGGCCGTATGGGGGACTCCATCGGCAGAAAGCGCGTGCTCTTTATCACCATTACCATGATGGGGATCTGTACCACGTTAATTGGCGTGCTACCAACCTACGCACAGATTGGTATTTTCGCGCCAATCTTGCTGGTGACCTTGCGTATTGTGCAGGGGTTAGGGGCGGGCGCTGAGATTTCCGGTGCCGGTACCATGCTGGCTGAATACGCGCCGAAAGGGAAACGCGGGATTATTTCCTCACTGGTTGCAATGGGCACTAACTGCGGCACGCTCAGTGCTACGGCTATCTGGGCCGTTATGTTTTTTGCCCTCTCAAGAGAAGAATTACTGGCGTGGGGCTGGCGTGTACCGTTCCTGGCCAGCGTAGTCGTGATGATCTTCGCGATCTGGCTGCGTATGAACCTGAAAGAAAGCCCGGTTTTTGAAAAAGTGAGTAATGATGTCTCTGGTACTGAAGAGCCGTCACCTGCTCTGGTGGTTGAGCAAAGCGAGCAAAAATCAGTACTGTCCATGTTCAAAAGCAAGGCGTTTTGGCTGGCAACGGGATTACGTTTCGGACAGGCGGGAAATTCAGGGTTAATTCAGACCTTCCTCGCGGGATATTTAGTCCAAACACTCTTGTTCAATAAATCTATTCCGACCGATGCATTGATGATCAGCTCCATTATTGGTTTTATCACGATTCCATTATTAGGATGGCTCTCGGATAAAATTGGTCGCCGCGTACCGTATATTATTCTGAATATATCGGCGATATTATTAGCCTACCCAATGCTCTCTCTTATTGTCGATAAAGAGAATAGCGTTAACGTGATTGTCGTCAGCATTATCATTATTCATAACTTCGCGGTGCTGGGATTATTTGCGCTGGAAAATATCACCATGGCGGAAATATTCGGTGGACGTAGCCGCTTTACGCAAATGGCGATTGCCAAAGAAACCGGTGGCCTGGTTGCTGTTGGTTTTGGTCCGGTGTTAGCGGGTATTTTCTGCAACATGACCGGTTCCTGGTGGCCGATTGTCGTGATGATGATTGTTTATTCTGTGATCGGTTTATTTGCGGCTATCTGTATGCCAGAAGTGAAAGACCGTGACTTGGATGAATTAGACGACGCGGTATAACAGAACACCACAGCGCTCCTGTTTGCGGAGCGAAAACGGGGGTAATGGGATAGAAGAGTAAAGCGTTTGCGCCATGGACAAAAACGTCAGGAACGTTTTTGAACGTCGCTAGCGACGGCCCTGAAAGGGGGAATCTCAGGGATGAGATTCATATTCGCGCAATCCGAGCGTACAGGGATGTATTCACAGCGTCTTTACGATCTACCCATTATCCCCGTTCCTCTCAGGTTTCCAGCAGTTGACGTATTTTTGAATCACCTATCAGGGATAACGATGAGTATCAGTGAATTTTCTACTCTTAAACCGCAGGTTGTGGTGCCGCGTTACAACCGCAGCCAGCTAAAAACACGTATTGCGCATATTGGCTTTGGCGCATTCCACCGGGCGCATCAGGCAGTCTGTGCCGATAAACTGGCGGCGGAGCACGGTAGCGACTGGGGTTATTGCGAAATCAACCTGATTGGCGGCGAGCAGCAGATTGAAGCCATTCGCCAGCAGGATTTGCTGTGGTCGGTTTCCGAAATGGCGGACAGCGGCTGGAATAGCCGGGTCATCGGCGTAGCAACCAGCGCGCTGCACGCGGAAGTCGAAGGCATCGACGCAGTGCTGGAAGCGCTAAGCGCGCCGGATATCTCCATTGTGTCGATTACCGTCACGGAGAAAGGCTATTGCCACCATCCGGCGACGGGACAGTTAAATAGTGAACATCCGCTGATTTGCCACGATCTGGGGTTACCCGCAGAACCACGCTCCCTGCCCGGTGTGATTCTGGCTGCCATCAAACGCAGACGGGAACGTCAGTTACCGGCATTCAGCGTGATGTCCTGCGACAATATGCCAGAAAACGGGCACGTCACGCGCAACGTGATCGTGCAACTGGCCGAGCTGCAGGATATCGAACTGGCGCGCTGGATTGAACAGCACGTCACCTTTCCGTCCACGATGGTGGACAGGATTGTTCCGGCTATCACCGAGGAAACGTTGGAAACGATTCAGGGGCAGCTGGGCGTCGTCGATCCCGCGGGCATTGCCTGTGAACCGTTCTTCCAGTGGGTGGTTGAAGATAACTTCGTCAACGGTCGTCCCGCATGGGAAAAAGCGGGCGCGGAGCTGGTACAGGATGTCCTGCCGTTTGAGGAAATGAAGCTGCGTATGCTGAACGGCAGCCACTCGTTTCTGGCGTATTTGGGCTACCTTGCTGGCTATCAGCATATCAGCGAGTGCATGCAGGACAGCGACCTGGTCGCGGCGGCGCATCACCTGATGTTGCGTGAACAGGCTCCGACGCTGCGTATACAGGGTGTCGATCTCGCGGCCTATGCGGATGCACTGCTGGATCGCTATCGCAACCGTGCGTTAAAACACCGCACCTGGCAGATTGCGATGGACGGTTCGCAAAAACTGCCACAGCGTATGCTGGATTCGATCCGCTGGCATCTGGCACGCGGCAGCCGTTTTGATGCGCTGGCGCTCGGCGTGGCGGGATGGATGCGCTATGTCGGCGGCGTGGATGAACAAGGAAAACCGATTGAAATCAGCGATCCACTGAAAGCGCTGATCGCTGAAACGGTGCAACATAGCCCGGAAGGTGAAAGCCGAGTCGCGGCACTGCTGACGCTGACGGCGATTTTTGGTGAGGACTTACCGAAGAACCCTGTCTTTGTCGATGTGGTGACGCAGCACTACCTGTCGCTGTTAGCGAAGGGCGTGAAGGGCACATTGCAGGATACCTGCTGGTAGGATGAAAGCGCGACGGCGGCGGCCGTCGCGTAACTGCATTCGATATCTGTGAATCATAAAGCAGCACAGGATGAGGCGAGTGTCGACGATGCCTTGCCCTGTGTCCCCGAACTCACCACGACAGGCGTTGTAACACTGACACTCACCGCGCTAAGCGTGTATCATAAGCGGTAAATTTCTCGGGTAAGCACAGCGGCATGGACACCTCTTTTCAGATCAACAACAACGAACCAGTCAACCAGCAAATTTATCGCGTACTGCGCAAAGACATTGTGGAATGCAATATTCCGCCGGGTAAACTGTTGTCTGAAAAAGAAATTTCTGTGCGTTTTGACGTTTCCCGCCAGCCGGTCAGAGAGGCTTTTATCAAGCTGGCAGAGGCCGGACTGGTGCAGATCATGCCGCAGCGCGGCACGTTTGTGATGAAGATCTCCGAACAGCGCGTAGCGGATGCCCGCTTTATCCGTCAGGCTCTGGAATGCGCTATTGCGCGCCGGGCGGCGGAAATGGTGACGGAAGAACAGCTGCTGACGCTTGAGCACAACTTACGCCGTCAGGAACTGGCCGCGCAGAATGATCAGGTACGCGAGTTTCTCAGCCTCGATGACAGCTTCCATCAGCTTCTGACGCAGATTGCCAACTGTCCGCTGGCGTGGGAAACCATCGAATCGATTAAAGCGACGATGGACCGCGTGCGTTTTCTCAGCCTGAGCCAGGTTTCACCGCCGCCCAGCCTGATTCAACAGCACTACCTGGTTTTTAGCGCCCTGAAAGCACGCGATCCTGACGCCGCAGAAAAAGCGATTCGTGAGCATTTGCAGGAAATGATCTATTCGATCACGCCGATTGCGCAACAGAATAGCGACTGGTTCGAGCACGCCTGATCGCGCTAACCTGAGTACGTTGAATAGTGGCTTCCCCGTCTCCGGTGGAAGCCATTTTACAGAAGATTACTTGAGCGGTTGTGGCATGGTAATCACCCACAGTTCATTATCGGCTTCTGGCTTCTCCAACGGTTTGATGGCTAACGTCGTCTCGACCGCCTTGCCATCGCGCGTCAGTTTTCCATCGGCAGTAACCTGATAGTCGTCCGCCTTATCTTTTGCTTTCACTGGGGATTGCAGCATGGATTGCAGGCCAAAGTCGTTGTCATTAATGACGGCCAGCGTTTGCTTATCGACCAGCGCCAGACCTTCCACTTTCTCCTGCTGCCAGCCGAGCTTACGCAGATCCACCAGCTCCTGCTTGCTCGCCAGCGTAATGCCGCGTTTTTCCAACTGGGCGAGATCGTCAAATTCCGGCGACTTACCGTCAGCATCGAACGGTGTCAGGTCGCTCGCCTTGCTGAGATCGACCAGATAGATGCGGTTCTGCATTTGCTTGTCTTTATCCGCGCCTTGCTCGACCAGCAGAATGCGCTGATTATCCAGCGCCACGATATCGCCGATCTTGGCATCCTTCGCTTTCTTATAGCTGTCGATATTGATCGGGTAGCCCAGCATGCGGCTGGTTTTGGTTTCCGGGTTAAACATCACCAGACGCGTAAACTGCGCTTTGTTTTTGCTTTTGCCGTCGATATCCAGCGTGCTTTGCACGGCCATGACGATTGTGCCGTCCGGCAGGCGGGTCAGCCCTTCAAAACCCCGATTCGGCTGACGCCACTTGATGATATTCGGTAAACCGCTGGCGACTGAATGCTCGCTGCCCGCAGGCGTCGGCCCGAATTTTTGCAGAATCTTCCCGCTGGCATCAACGTGAATCAGGAACGGGCCGTATTCGTCACTCAGCCAGAAGCCGCCTTTGCCGTCCGGCGTAATTCCTTCGGTGTCCAGCCCGCGCTGGCTGGTGCTGAGCGGTTGCAGTGCATCGTTCAGCGCCACTTCGTTGGTGGTGCCGATAACGTCTGCGGGCAGCGGCAGGCCGGTGATATTGCCCTCCGCATCGTGCAGCGGACGAGCGTTGATCGCCTCGGCGGCTTTCGCGCTGACCCGAATATCCATCATCAGCGGCGCGTAGTCAGGGCTGGCGAAAATCTTGGCCTCTTTCTCGCCGACCAGCGGTGCATCGGCATTCGGGCCGCGATCGGTGACGGTGGTGAACATCAGATCGTCGCCCTGTTTACCGGTGAAATAGAGGCCGGAGCCAATACCGACAGGCAGACCGTTGGGGAAGTTCTGGGCGAATTTACCCTGATACGCAACGCGTTCGCTGGCTGGGAAGGTGACGATATAGCGCGTCACTTTTTCTCCTGCGGCCTGAACGCTGAACGGCAAAAATCCGGCAACCAGCAGTGCTAACAACGTGTGTTTCATGCTATTCCCCATCAAATGTCATTCTGGTGGTGGCTACGGTGCGTTGACCGCGCCGCCTGTCGTGGACGAAGGGCTGGTTTCCTTCACCTTATCTTTCTCTTTCATGCCACCCGGATCGGGCCGCGGGTAATCATAATCAATGCGCAGAGGATGCGCGTACTCGCTGTTCCACAGTTGTGTATAGAGCATGTCTACCCGCTGCGCCATCGCTGGGTTCTGAATTACCATCTCCAGATTGCGCGAGTTATCCAGATAGCCGCCGCTCCAGTTGCTGGTGCCAATCCAGGCTTTCTTGCCGTCGATGGTCATGATCTTACTGTGGATCACGCGAGCAAAAGGAATGAAGCCGCTGCTGGCTTGGGGGATCGACACCGTTTTTATCTGGATGTTGGGTAGCATTGCCAGACTTTTCAGGTAGGCGATATTTGGCATTTTGGTGCTCCATTCGGACACCATCAGCTCGATCTGGACGCCGCGTGCAGCGGCGGTGCGAATTGCGTTATCGATCACCGCGTAGTACGGGCGTGTTTTCTCCGGGCCGTAGGAGAGCGGGACGTAATCCATCACCTGAATACGGACCAACTGCTGGGCTTCGGCCAACAGGCGGGGGAGTTCTTCTTCGGAATCTATCACGCCAGCGGGATTAAACGCTTTGGGGCTGGCAACCAGATAGTTGCCCGAACGGTCAGCGGGTTGCGTTGCGGCGGGCAGCGGCGGAACGGTTTCGCCGTGGGCCAGTCGCGCCTGTGCCTGCCAGTCTTGTTCAAAAATAGCGCTAATCTGAGCTACCACGCGGGGATCGTCGATCAATAATCCCGTTTCGTGAATGTGCTCCAGCGCCCGCCAGTCAAGGTTCTGGCTGCCCATGTAAGCCTGTTTGCCATCAACCAGCAGGTATTTGGCATGCACAATACCGCCGCTCAGGCGTTCAAAGGGAATCACGCGCAGTTCCAGATTCGGAATCGTTTTGAGCTGTTCCAGCGTGTCCTGCGTGGAAATTTTTAGCCCTTTCTCTTCAAGCAGCAGTCGGATTCGTACGCCGCGCTCTCCGGCGGCACGCAGATGCTGCAAGACGGTATCAAAGCGTGTTCCCGCCTGATTGGCGACGTAGAATTGACCCAACTCAATGGTGTGTTGGGCATGATCAAACAGCGATATCCACACCGTATCGCTGGGGCGGAGATCGGGGGCGGTCAGCGTGGTTTCCACCGGGGCGTCATACACTAACTCATAGCCGGGAATGCGATAGCCGCTGGTGCTGGCATCGGCATAGGCTGACGCACTCACAATAAACAATACGCCTCCTGTCAGCAGTGTGTTGATGCAATGTTTCCAGCGTTGCCCCGGATTGATGAAACCACAACGATTAAGCATAGCGCTTCTCCGTCATCGCTTTTTCTGTCACGGCATTGTCCGTTATGGAGTTGTGCGTCACAGCAGAGCCCGCTTTCTGTTGGCGAGTATGAGGCATTCCGGCGCGAATCAGCAGGACTTTCAGCATTTCGTTGATGTGTTCCATCCGGCTTTGCAGGAAATTGTTCCCCAGCAGACAGACCAACGCGATGGCGATGCCCAGTCCGGTGGCGTACAGCGCGGTGCCCATCCCGGCGGAAACCTGGCTCGGGTCGGAGATTCCCGCGGCGGACAGCGCTTTGAAGGTTTCGATAATCCCCATGATGGTGCCGAGCAGCCCCAGTAACGGTGCTGCGGTGACGACCGTTTCCAGAATCCATAGTCCGCGCGACAGCTGCGGCTTACTTTGCAGATACTGTGCGTCGATCAGGTCGTTAAGCGTATCGCGGTTTTCTACCTGATGTGACTGCGCCAGAACGGGTGTCACTGTCGCGATGGGTAGGCTGGGGCGCTGGGTCAGCGCGTCCGGCAGATCGTGAACGTGGCGAATATCCGCCGTCAGCGCGCGTTCCAGCCGTTTGGCCTGCCGACGTGTGTAGGAAAAGTAGAGACTGCGTTCGATGATGATCATCAGGGCGATCACCAGTGAGGCGTACATGACGTAGAAAATAATCTCGTGCAGCATATCGGCGTTCATGGCCTGATCCTTCTGTTGCCTTGTTGGGCGTTGTTTGTGATGAGCGCCAGCGCGGGAAACCGCGCTGGCGTATTACGTTATTGGATTAGAACGTGGCTTCCAGTGAGGCGCTGAAGGTGCGCTCTTCCCCGACGTTGTAAAACGGTGTGCCTGCCGATACGCCGTTATACGATCGTGAGTTGAAGCTCACTGAGCGCGCGGAGTCGAGATACTCTTTATCGAACAGGTTGTTGACGCCAAAGCGTAAGGTGGCGCTTTTCACGATCTTCTTATCCACTGGCAGATAGACGCCAGCGCTGAGATCGAAAATGGTACGTCCACCGATCTTCTCGTCATTGGTCATGTCGCCGTAGAACGACCCGACGTAGCGGCTATTCACGCCGGCATAGTAGAGGCCATCGTCATAGCCCAGCCCGAGGTTAAGCATATTTTTCGGCGCGTTGGCGACCTGCTTGCCCGTGGTTGGGAGCTGGCTGCCACCGGTGGCGAGATTGTTTTTCTGCTCGGTGTCGGTATAGGTGTAAGCTGCTAAGTAGTTGAAGTTATGAGGCAATTTTCCGCTCCACTCCAGTTCCAGCCCTTTGTTTTCCACTTTCCCGGCGTTGATCATTTCGTAGTCGCCAGCGGCGTTACGGCTGGAGATCTGGCGATCGGTGAAGCGGATAAAGAACAGCGAGGCGCTCAGCAGCATGTCCTCATCTTGGAAGCGCCAGCCCAGTTCCTGGTTCCAGCTCAGCTCAGGTTTGGTATTGATGGAATCGCCAACGTTGTACAAGACGTAGTTGGGCGGGGTACGCATGTTGCGCGTGATGTTATAGAACACCTGATTTTCGGTATTGATGCGGTAGGCCGCGTTAAAGCTAGGCAGGAATTCGTGGTACTTCTTGTTCTTTTTCTCTGCGACGTTATACAAGCTGCCGAGGTTAGTGCCGTCACGCTCTACGTGCTGATAGGCCAGACCGCCAGTGAACGTCCATTCTGGGGAGAAGAACCAGGTGTCCTGAATCCAGATTTTATGGGCAGGCGTGACGGTAAACTGGTTACGGCCTTGAACCACTTTCCCGTTCGCGTCGGTAATCTGGTTCGCATCGCCGGGTTTACCGGAAACGTTAACCGGGTTGCCGTCGCTCTGGATCGGGATGAACGGCTGCGTTTGACGCTGGCGGGCACGCTCGAACCAGTAGCCGATATCCAGACTATGCTCGTCGTTAAGATCCCATTTCAGCTTGGTGGTGATACCCGGCCGCCAGGTTTCCGTCCACGACGGGCGGTAGTAGGTGTTGGAGGTCAGATTGCTGAGATCGTAGTTACCTGCGCGGTCTGACGTCGCGGATAACACGCTGGCGGTTCCACTGCCGAAGCTGCCGCCGTTCGTCGAGAAATAGTAGGGCTGTAGCGTCAGCGCCAGATTATCGCGCAGCTGCAATTTTTGCGTGAACGTGACATTCAGCGTTTCAAAGTTATTGCGGTTGAGTTTGTAGTATTGGGAAATCTGCCCACGGTTGTTGTAAACCGGTGTCGTGGCGTAATCCATCTTACGCCCGTTTTGCTCGAACTGCCGTTTGCTCAGCGTCGAATAGTTGATGGTATCTTGCTGATTGTATTTCACAATCAGGCTGCTGCTGTGGCCATTTTCATGTTCATACAGGCCGTTCCACTCGACTTTATCGGCACGGGAATACCCTGAACCGCGCCATTTGTCGGAGTCGGTATAGGAGTAGGAGAGCCAACTGCTAAAGCCGTTGTGTTTACCAGTTTCCAGACGCGCGAAGGTCTTGCTGAGGTTATTGCTGCCGAATGTCTGCTTAACGAAGCCGCCAAACTCTTTCGCCGGACGGTGGGAAACCAGCCCGATGTTGCCGCCGCTGGCACCGATGTGCGGGCCGTCCATTTCTGACGAACCTTGGGTGACGAAGATCTGCTCCAGGTTTTCTGGATCGCCCATCCCGTTCGGGTACACGGCGTAGTCGCCGGAGTCATTGACGGGAATGCCGTCGGATGACAGGCCGACCTGATCCGCACTCATGCCGCGCATGGTATAGCTGACGCCGCTTAAGCCGCTGGCGTCGTTGCTGCTGACGTTCAGGCCTGCGGTGTATTTCAGTTTATCAATGGCGTTACCTGCTGCGGGCATCTTATCCAATGCGTCTTTTGTCACAGTCGAGCGCGATTTTGCGCTGTCTTCCTGAACCATTAACCCTGCGCCGAGCGGTTGTCCCTGTACGTTGATCGTGCCGACATTTGTCGCTTCTTCCGCCAGCGCGGAGCCTGCCAGTAATGCGCCGACGACGGACAAACATACCCCAGAAAGTTTGAACGGTTTCATTTAACAATCCCAGTATTATCAGTGGTTTATTAATCAACATGTTGTTGACGTTATTCTTGCTGATTCACTCTCTTACTCAGGCGATGAACACTACTGAGCCTGATAATCGAACGTGGCTAAAAAACGTTTTGTGTTTTGTCCTGCAAAGGCGTCGGCAGGGAAGGCCCGAACCTGTTTGATGCTCTGTAAGCTGGCTTGCGCCGCCCGGTTTAGCAGCATGCTGCGTGCTTTGCTGCTGATTCCAGAATCGATGACGCGTCCTGTGCGATCAACTTCCAGCCAGACTTCAACACGACCTTCGGGACGTTCGAGTGACGCCTGACGTCCGGTCGGGTAGCGTTTGGTTTGTTCAAGCTGCGCACGCAGCGCCTGTGCATAGCTATTTTCTAGCGCCGCAACATTCACCGACGGCGCGGAAGGGGCAGCCGGTGCCGGGCGCTTGGCCGGGGCTTCTGGGCGTGGCGCAGTCGGCTTGGCTGGTGTGGGCACCGGTTTAGGTTTGGCTTCCGTCTTGGGCTTAACCTCTGGTTTAGGCTTCGGCTTCACTTCCGGTTTCGGCGGCGTAACCGGCGGGGCTTCTATGATCGGATCGGGCTCATTAACCGGAATCGGCTCAGGCTCGGGTTCCGGTTGTGGCACCGGTTCTGGCTCTGGCTCAGGGATCGGTTCGGGCTGGGGAATCGGTTCCGGTTCAGCCAGCGTGAGCGCCATGACCGTTTCGTCGTATTGCTGCTGAACTTTCAGCGGAGGCTGTTGGCTGGCGAAGAACAGGCAGGTAGCAAAGACCGGCAACGGCAACCAACTGATGGCGTGGCGTGAGCGATAGAGCAGATACATGTCACAATTTCCGGGTAGCGATAGAAATGGACGAGAACCCACCCTGACGCAGGGTATCCATGACGGCTACCAGACGCTCAACCTCGACGCTTTTATCGCTGTTGATAATGATGGTGGTTTGCTGGTCTTGCTGCTGCTGTTGCAGCGTCGTAACGAGATCGCTCAGTGCCATCGGCTGTCCGTCCAGCTCAAGATGATCCTGTGCGCCAAGCGTGATGATCGCTTTTTTCTGCGGCTTAAGTTGTTGTGCGCTGCCTGCGGCGGGGAGCTGCGTTTTCAGGCCTAGCGCGGGAATGACGTTCATGCTGATCAGCACAAAAAAGACCAGCAGGAACATCATCACATCGATCATGGGAACCAAATCGATGTGGGCTTTTTGCTTCTTTGGTTCGTTCCAGTTTCTCATTACTCACTTCCCTACAGGCGCGAATATCTGAATTTCTGAACAGGGCAATTCGCGTGGCGCCGAAACAAAGCAGCCAATATAGGTAGGGTTTGTTTAATTTTTTTTACATTTATGTGATTAATTTTTCATATTGATACGTTTTGATGGTAATTTTTTGTCAAAAAATAAGTTTTTTGATGTTTTTACATCATTTTTAACAAGAGTGAGTGAATACCCTGAGAAAGGGAGAGGTATATAGGGTGGGGGCTCATCGAGAGAAATGAATGGCCAGCAGAGTTGCTGGCCGGATCGTTATCCCTTTCCGCGCGGTTTCCTGAAGGCGAAAAAGAGTTGTATCGTGTTGCACAGCACCAGAACGGCGGTGATGACGAAAACCCAGCGGAAGCCCATCAGGGCGGACACGCCGGAACCCACCAGCGGCCCCAAAACGTTGCCCATATACATGAATGACTGGTTATAGCCGAAGATGCGACCTGTCACCTGCTGGCTGCTGTATTTGACCAACAGCGCCTGCACAGTTGGCATCAGTGCGCCATCGGCAAAGCCCAGCAGAAAGCGCAGGATGCCGAGCTGTGTAGGGCTTTGTACCATCGCCATGACCAGGAACAGCAGCACGCTGATCGCCAGTGCGGCGATCAGGACACGATGTGCGCCGATTCGGTCACCTAAGCGGCCAAGTCGCGGGGCGGATAGCAGGGCGGACACGCCGGGAATAGCCGCAATCACGCCGCTGATAAAGGCAATATTGTCGGTGCCGGGAGCCAGATCGCGGATGAACAGCGTCAGGATGGGGCTGATGGAACCGTTCGCCATCTGGATCATCATTGTCGTAATGAACAGGCAAATGATGAGCGCCGGATAAGGCAGCGACGCGAAGACGGCTTTCCCGCTAAGCCGATTCTCTTTGGTGACCTTAACCACGCTCTCTTTAATCGCGAAAAGCGTGATCAGGAAGCTGGTAAACAGCAGGCCACCGGTGATGAAAAAGACGATGCGTAGTCCGATATAGTCGGCCATAAAGCCGCCGAATAAGGGGCCGAGAATGACGCCAGCGATCTGCCCGGTCGATAGCATCCCCAGCGCCCAGCCGCTTTTTTCACGCGGAACCTGTGAGGCGATCAGCGCCATCGCGTTGGGAATGTACCCAGAGGTTAGCCCCATGAGCGAACGCAGGATGAACAACTGCCACACGTTGGTTGCCAACCCTTGCAATGACATCACGATTGCCATACCGAGTGCGGCGCGCAGCAGCATGAGCTTTCGCCCTTTGCGGTCGGCGAGACTTCCCCACAGCGGCGCAACGGCGGCTGAGATGAGAAAAGATGAACTGAAGATCAAACCGGACCACAGGCTCAGCGACTCGTGCGAGTGAACGCCAAGCTGCTCAATGTACAGCGGCAAGAAGGGCAATATCTGGCTCATGGCCAGCCCGGTGAAAAAACATCCCAGCCAGGCAGAGAAGAGGTTAAGTTTCCAGGTTTCCATGGGGGTAGGAATGGGCCTTCATCAGCGAATAACCAATGGCGAAACCGTGGTGACTGCGCGTGAAAAAGTGTGCTAACCGACAGTGAATGGCGCTCAATTAATAACGGGCAGTGACTAAAATTTCGTCTTTCATCATGAGCATAGCATAGCCAGCAGCGTATTGGTCACTGATGGTAATGATTCGCAACAAAAGAAAATCAGCGTGGGTATAGGGTGGATTGGAGGAGAGGGGCGGTGAATTTTATTGTGTGACTTACGTCACAAAAAATGTGCTTTTGCTCAACAAGAGTGTACAATTCATCACCATAAAGCGGGGCACTGCCATTAAGACAAGTCATCGCTAAAAAGTCATTCCATCGCGTGATTAAAATACGAATTAAGTCAAACCAAGGTGAAAAAAGTGCGTAACTTCTTTAAAAAAATGCTGGCGGCTTACCTGAATACCTATAAAGACGTGCCGCCCGGCGCACTGTTCTAAGAATCTGTGCTATGCAATGAAGCAGGCCGCCAATATGGCGGCCTGCTTTTTTATGGAACCGACTTATTTTGAGAGCCAGCGTAACGTGGTTCTGAGTCGGTCCCTTTTTTGTGGTGATATTACTTCGTGCTGTAGACCGGAACGGCCGTCACTTCTGGCACGGCTTCGGTCAGGTAAGCACCGGCTGCGCTGCTTCTGACTTCATTTTCATCAATAAAGCCATAGAACACGCCCTGCGACGCGGAAGTGCCGCGAATTTCCGCATCTCCACGCATCTGCGCATTGCCTGACAGCACGATACCGCGTTCATAGGCACCCGGACCCATGAAGACCGTATGCAGGCGTGCGTTATCGCGCACGATGGTATTGCCCTGCATCACCGTCAGGCCGCTGACAACGGCGCGTCCTTCCACGGTCCCGCTCAGAATCGTTGCACGATCTTCAATTCTTGCGTTATCCCTCACTGTCCCGCCGATGACGCGAGCATAAGGCCCGACGTATGCGGTAGGGGCAACATTGGCTGCGTTGGATACCCAGCCGCCGCCGTTGGCGTGACGAGAACCGTTAGCGGTTGGATTCGGTGCGCCAGGCTGGCTGCCTTCCGGCCAGACGCCGGTGAAATCAGCCATCCACGGATAGCGATAAAGGGAATAGTAAGCCTGATCCCACTTGATCTTCTGCATTTGCGACGGTGTACCCATGACCACCATGTAAATGCCGCGATCGTCCTGACGGATCGTGAAGTTTTTCACCGTGGCAGACGCGCCGCGCTGCAATTCACTGTAGCGAGAAACGCCGTCCGAACCGACAGCGACAATACCCCAGCGCCAGTCGGAATTAGGCTGTGGCATGGTTGCTGGATCGTTTTTCAGCCCAGGGAAGCGGGTAATGGCCGATTTACTCTGCACCATGCCGCGGAATTTGACGGTGATTTTCGTCGCGCCACTTTCCGGGATCAGCCGGACAATGTTGTAGCCCAACTGCTGCGGAGCCTGATCGAACGGTACGGAGAAGCGACGGAGGCTGGCGCTGGCACCGACAACCGGCTCAAGCGCTGTGGTTCTCAGCAGACGGTCGGCGTTATTCTGGTTGGGTTGTACCGCACCATAGCCGCCATAGGTTGAACGATAAAAACGACCACGATCGAAACCGTCTGGATCGACGTAATCCCAGTTGACGTTGTGCATCGCCCAGTCGCCAAAGACGTCGTTGAATTCAGACTGGCTCCAGCCCATGTTGGTACGCAGAATGGACAGTGGATCAGCGGTAGACTGACCGCTTTCGCCCCATTTCGGCGCTTTTGCCCACATATCGTTGATGGCGCTATAGCCAAAGCGGTTCTTCACATATTCCATAAACTGCCAGTTGCAGTAACGGTTACGCGTTGAACCCAGATAAATATGCGAATAGTTGACCTGCATTTCCGAGCAGTGTGCCGACGTACCGCGGAATTCATCCATCTGGTGCGTCATCCAGTTCGCGTGGGATTCCCAAATCCAGCCAACGTAGTTATCGCCCGAACTCTGGAAGCCGCCGGTTTGCCCTTGCAGTGCATGGGTAAATTCGTGCGCCAGCCCCCAGTTATCCTTGAGTGATGCAGGGCCGATCCACATTCCCATGCTGCCACCGCCCGCAATACCCCCGCTGAGCCCAAAGGTCGGGTCGATGTGAATATTGGCTTTATATTTCACGGTCTGTTTGCAATAAGGCTCGGGGAACTCAATTTGTTTAATAAATTTATCCCAAATTTGTTCCAGTTTCTGCCCTGCGGCAACCGCATCATTACGGTTAACGTCGTTATTATTCCAGCGGAAGGCAAAGTGCTCAGTCTGGTATTTCACGGAAGGCATATCGGTGATGGAATTATCCACCTGCCAGTTGCCCGCGACACAAGCCTCAGCGGCATTTGCCGAATTGACCATCAATGCGCCACTTAAAACGAGTAGACAGTTTAGCGGCGTGAGAAGTGTTTTTATTTTTGGCATAAATCCTTTTCCTAGCATGAATATTGCTAATCAGCCTTATTATTTCACGAGAGGGAATTCCTCGTTGATAGATAAGACTCCATCCCAAGGCCATCATGGCCTATATCCGTCATACTTCAAGTTACCTGTACGTTGGCTCCTTGTTCACCCCAGTCACTTACTGATGTAAGCACCTTGGATTCACTGCGTCGCCGCCTGCATGTAACTCGAATTATTTAGGAGCTAATTTGCTTAAGTAAAAAATATATCGGCCTCTGTAGGAAGAGGCCGACTGGATTATAGGTTAATTTTATCTTGTTACCTATTTCATTTTAAATTTTGGTTATGCTTGAGTTTCTTAAAATAAATGTGGTTATTGATGTGATGCTGTATTACCCAATAAAGCAGGCTGGCTGCCAGCAACGAATTAAATGCCGGCACGCCCCACTCAAAGGTTAACCCGACAATCGCACCGACAATGCTGGCAATAATAGCCGACCAGCCAATCAGCGGCGTTTGTGCGCTGTCGGGTAATTGGCCTTCGGCACGGCTGGTGTCGAGCAACGCTTTGTGGGTGCGTAAAATATAATAATCAACCAGCATCACGCCGATAATCGGTGGGAACAGCACGCCCAATAGCGTCAGGAAATCAATAAAACGGTCCAGAATACCGGCAACTGAAAGCAGTGTACCGATGAGCCCAATCACCAGCGTGATGGAGACATAGCGTAATTTCTTCCCCGTGACGCCTTCTATGGCATTGGCGATTCCCAAAGAGGAGGAATAGAGATTGATATCATTTACACGCAGTGTCGAAAATATCACGGCAATCAACCCGATACCGCCAGCTGCCTGGGACATGATCGTCACAACGTCTGCGGTATTGAGCGCACGGGCAATAATGATGGCGAGGCCATTCACGATAAATTCCCCGACGATAATCGACAGCATCGTCATCCAGAATACGTGTTTTCCTTTTTGGGAATAGCGCGTCATGTCTGGAGTAATTAAGCTGGCGACGATACAGCCACCCACGACCATCGTCGCGCCAGCGCTAATGGAAATGGCTTCACCGTTAGGCGCGGAAGCGATCAATTCTGCAATGTTGTGGCCGGAGAGCGTCATAATCGAGATATAGCCGATGACGATAACAAACATCGGCACAGCAATTTTGGCCGTGAAGCGTAACGCCCTGAAACCAAAGGCAACCAGCAGCGTCAGCGCAATGCCGGACAGCGCAGCAGACCAGCCAAAGCCGAGCTTATCCGCCATCGCAAAGTTAAGCGCTTTGGCGAATACGGCATTCTGGACGCCGAACCAACCGATGAGGCTAACGGCGATCACCAGCCCAATCAGAACGGAGCCAATACGGCCAAAGCCGCACCAGCGTGCGAGCAGGCTGCCCGACATCCCTTCTTTCATTCCCGCATAGCCCAACCCCACGGTCACCACGCCAAAAATGGCGCTGCCAATAAAGATGGCGAGAAATGCCTGACTGAGCGTCATGGAATGACCGAGTACCGCGCCTAACATAAACTGGTCCAGCGCGGTTAACATGCCGATGTGCACTAGTGCCACATTGAAAAAAGGCAGCCGGACACTCAACGGAACGCGGCTGACCGGATAGTCATCTATTTTTTCCATAGGGATATATGTGCTTATATAAACTGAATGCCTTTCGTGATGAGCGAGCGGGGAATATAACCATCTACACCAATATTCCGACAAAATGCTTCAAACTGAGGTAGAGAGTGCGTGTCGGTTTTTTGGTACATGTTATAGACTCTGTTCTCTATTGTTTTCGGCGAGACATTCATCTTTCGGGCAATTTCTTTATTTGAAAAACGCTGCAATAACAGAAATATAATGTCGAGCTCTGCCGGTGTGAAAACATCGGTAGCGAGTTCCGTTTGTAATACGGTGGGTTTTTGCTGATTGATATAGATCAAGGGAGAACGCGAATCTAACTGTTTGGCACTCCACATGGTTCCAATACAGATCTTGTTTCTATCAAAAATAGGAATCTTTTCGCTAACGCAAGGTGTGAGTGTTTTTTTGCCATACCAGTAATGTGTTTCGATCACCGTCACCCGTTTCTCACTATTCTCCGCCAATCTGTCGTGCTCTTTTAAATCATCGGAGAGTTCCGCCCAACTGGCAGGGAATTCATCATCAAAGCGCCCCTCTATATCAAATCTTTCCGGTGTGCTGGTATAAAAATAGGCGGCCTTGTTCATGTAAATATGCCGTGATGATAAATCCTTAATCCCCCACGGCTCACTTAAGCACTCGATCATCGTAATCAAATTATGAATGTAGTCAGTCATGTGTTCCGCTGATGGTGACATTCCGCCCTCCTTGAGGGTGTATTAATTAAATGAATATTAATATTTAGTTTTAGTTAATAGTCTATAGATCATTATTATCCCGCTAACTTATTGGGTTGCGGTTGATTGCTTATCATGACTGTTTTTGTCAGGCAAGGGTGTTTTTTGCCTTTTATGACTTTCTATTCTTGTGCTATAATTTTACGCCACGACGTTTTTCGCTAATTATATGTCGATAGCGTCACAAAATTAAGAAAATATTCGCCGCACCAGGGAAATAATACCGAATCCTGTAAGGGATGGTATTGGGTCTTACATCAAAAAATAAAAAATACATTATTTACACGTTACTCACTGACTCTTCAGCATTTTTATATCGTTAATTCCTCTGTGTCCACATCAAGGTGCAGAGTCACGCCCGGTTTATGCCAGCGAAATGGATTGCCGTTTCGCTGGCATCCTTCTCCCGTTCATCCCCTCCGCCTACGTATGTTGCAACCTATGTAAAAAGGCGACATTGTTACTGCCTATCATGGCATGGCTACGGTTTCTCATGACGTTGTTTTGACGGATTGCTCGATAGCGCGCCATTTTGCCATTCACGTTTTGCTATTCATGTTTTTCTATATCAAGTACATAGGCCGGAGAGTGGGTTGCATGTCGTTAAAAGCCTTACGCACGTTAGTCGCGATTGCTCAGTATGGATCGTTTGCCCGCGCGGCTGAAGCCGTGTGCCTGACGCAATCGGCCGTCAGCCTGCATGTTCGCAGCTTAGAAGAAGACTTCAAGGTGTCGCTTTTCGATCGCTCACGCCGCATTCCGGTACTCACGGAAGCCGGACATCGCGCGGTGGAGCAGGCGCGGGATATTCTTGCGCAGTATGACGGTATTGCTGCCGAGTTAGGCGAGGGCGGGGAGTTGGCCGGACGCCTGCGAATTGGCGCGATCCAGACTGCGCTGGCTGGCGTCTTGCCCGCCGCGTTGGCCGCATTGCGTCGTGCTCATCCACGCCTGCGTGTTCTGGTGAATTCGGGGATGTCGGCAGAACTGGCAATTCGCATTGATGCCGGTGAACTGGATGCCGCCGTGACCACCGAGCCGGTAAAACCTTACCCAACCGGCCTGGTGAGCACGCCGCTCTATCAGGAAGGATTCTGGATTATTGCGCCACCGGCGCTGGCGTCTCGGGATGCCAGACAGCTCCTGCAAGAGCATCCTTTCATTCGTTTCGATCGTCGTGCCTGGGCTGGGCGAACCATCGATCGCGAGCTGCGTCGCCAGCGATTGCGGGTACAAACTGATATGGAACTGGACAGTCAGGACGCGATTATGCAGATGGTCATCAGCGGGCTTGGCGTGGCGGTGATTCCGCTGTCTGAACGTGAGGTGAATCGTTTGGATAATCTGCTATGTATCCCCTTCGGTGAACCTCAGCAGCATAGGCGCGTTGTGCTGCTGGAGCGCGAAGATCGTCCGGCAGCGCGCTTGGCTGCGGCGCTGGCGGAAGCGATCCGAACGCAGTCTGGTGACGATGCCATTCATGAGAAATAATTGAGCTAACGTCGAGTTAATCTCGTTTTTTTCTCATCAGAAGTCCCGCTATGGTAGTGCCAGTTTCTTCAATTCAGGTACTGAACCATGGCGTCCAACCCGCAATCCTTACCGCTTTCACCTTCTACGCCGTGGTGTGTCAGCCGATGATCGGCTCACTCCTGCTGGCGCTGTTGCCTATCGCGCTACTGATCGTGTTGGGATCGTGGCTACGTCAGCGTGCTTTTCTGACGGCGGCATTTTGGCCACAGGCTGAAAGGCTGGGTTATTACATTCTACTTCCCGCACTATTTCTGCACGGGCTGGCGACAGCGCGTCTGGATGGCGTGCCGGTAACAGCGATGATCCTGACGCTGGTGTGCTCAACGGTGGCCGTCGCTGTCGGTCTGGTCGCGGTACGCCGCTTCTTTCCCGTTGATAATGCGGCGTTTACCTCGATATTTCAGGGCGGTGTCCGTTTTAATAACTACGTTGGTGTGTCTGCCGCCGCTGGGTTGTTTGGCGCACACGGCGTGGCGCTTGCCGCCGTCGCGAACGCGGCGATTGTGCCGACGGTCAATATTCTCTGTGTCTTGGTCTTTGCCCGCTACGGCAACGCTGGGACGCCGTCATTCAAGAATATCGTGCGGCTGCTGGCGCTGAACCCGCTGGTGGTGGCCTGTGCGATCGGCATTACTTTGCAGATTACCGGATTAGGTTTGCCACCGGGGATTGAACCAGTAATGAAATCATTGGGACAGGCGTCGCTGCCGCTGGGGCTGCTGTGCGTGGGCGCAGCGCTGGATTTCTCTGCCGCGCGTAGCTGGCTGCGGCCTGTCGTGATGGCATCATGCGCGAAATTCGTTGCGATGCCGCTGGTGACGATTGCTGCCTGCCACCTCTTTGGTCTGTCTGGCTCGGCTGCGATTGCCGCACTGCTGTTTCAGGCGCTGCCGACGGCATCGTCGTCTTACATCATGGCTCGTCAGTTGGGTGGTGATGCACCGTTGATGGCGGGCATCATTGCGGTTCAAACACTGGTAGCAGGCGTCGCGCTGCCACTGGCCGTCCTTGGGCTGAGCGGACTGTTATAAA
This sequence comes from Pectobacterium sp. S5, assembly GCF_051707265.1. Classification (NCBI taxonomy): domain Bacteria; kingdom Pseudomonadati; phylum Pseudomonadota; class Gammaproteobacteria; order Enterobacterales; family Pectobacteriaceae; genus Pectobacterium; species Pectobacterium sp. S5. The sequence goes on along the minus strand of NZ_JAULSZ010000001.1, from coordinate 1,418,567 downwards.
TTCCTCGTATGTTCTTTTTGTAACAATGCCTTGTTAACGGAATGGTGATTTATTATTTTCTATCTATTTGTATTTTAAGTGAATTAATCATTGCATTGAAATGACAATAATAATGCGTATAGTTATCATTTACTTTTCTGTGCAAATGTTGACAAGAAACGCCTCAGCATCTCGCCAAAATCACCATCAGTTAACCGAGGATATACCATGTCTTTTAGAGTTACTCGCGCCGGAAAAACGCGCGTTTGTGATTCTTCGCTGGCCGGAGCAAAACCATTCGGAGTCTCTCTTCTTGCCCTGTTGATCTCAGCCTCTTTCCTGCCCGCTCAGGCCGTTGCCGAAGAAAACCCAGCTTCAGGTGATACGCTCGTCGTCAGCGCGAACGCCAATGCCAATGCTAACGCCGAGGCCAGTGACCCGCAGGATTACAGCGTGAAAGTCACTAACGCTGGAACGAAGATGACGCTGACGCCGCGTGATATTCCGCAGTCGGTGAGCGTGATCAGCCAGCAGCGTATCGAAGATCAGGGCCTGCAAACGATTGGCGAGGTGATGGCGAACACGACGGGTGTGTCCTCTAAAATCATCGATTCCGAGCGTATGACGTATTTTGCGCGTGGCTTCCAGATTAATAATTATCTGTTCGATGGAATTCCTACGGTCGTAGACGAAATTTGGGATTTCGGTGATTCCGCTTCCGATACAGCAATCTATGATCGTATCGAAGTGGTGCGTGGAGCGACGGGATTGATGACGGGAACGGGCAATCCTGCCGCGGCAGTAAACATGGTGCGCAAGCATGCGGACAGCCGTGAATTTAAAGGCTCGGTATCCGGCAGCTACGGGTCGTGGGATAAACAACGGATGGTGGCCGATCTGTCTGCGCCGTTGACGGAGTCCGGTAATGTGCGTGGACGCGTCATTGCGGGCTATCAGGATAACGACACCTGGCTCGATCGTTACCACAACCGCAAAAAATTCCTCTACGGCGTGATCGATGCTGATGTGACTGATTCGACGACGATCTCCCTCGGTTATGATTATCAGGAAGCCAATACCGATAGCCCAACGTGGGGCGGACTGCCGACGTGGTTCACTGACGGCAGCCGTACGCATTTCGGCCGTAGTGCTAACTCCGCACCGAACTGGAGCTACTCCGATAAAACATCGAGAAAAGTCTTTGCCGATCTGACTCAGCGTTTTGATAACGGCTGGCAGGTGCGTATGAACGGGACGCATGGTGAAACCAACTTCGATTCCAAGCTGATGTATGCCAATGGGTTCCCAGATAAAGATACCGGAATACTGGTTGATCCGTTCGGCGGTAATGTCGGTGCTTATGGTGGATGGAATAAGGGAACACGTAAGGTTGATGCGATTGACACTTACGCCTCTGGCCCGTTCGAGCTACTGGGACGCCAGCATGAGTTGGTGATAGGTGGCAGCTACAGTCGACAACGCAGTCAGTTCTATAACACGCAAGCTACGATCAGCCCGACAGATATGGGCAATTACTACAATTGGAATGGCAACACTGCCGATCCGACATGGGGATCTTGGGTTAATGGGACTTTTGTGGGGGGAGTTTGGGCGGATTATGAGCACTCAACCATGCGCCAAAAATCGCTCTATACCTCAGCCCGTTTCTCTCTGGCCGATCCGCTGCACCTGATTACTGGTGCGCGTTATACCGACTGGAGCATCATTGGTTCGACGGGGGATACCAGTAATAACCGCATCACGCCTTATGTGGGTCTGGTGTATGACATCGACGATACCTGGTCAGCGTACGCCAGCTATACCGATATCTTCCAACCGCAAACGCAGAAAGATATTAATAAAAAATATCTGTCTCCAACGACGGGGAAAAACTACGAAACGGGTGTTAAAGGAGACTGGTATAACAGTCGCCTGACGGCGTCGGTATCCGTTTTCCGCATTGAGCAGGATAACGTGGGGCAATCAACGGGAATCGCGATTCCTGGCGGTGGCGGAGAATTTGCCTATCGTTCAGTTGATGGTGTCGTCAGCAAAGGGATCGAATTTGAAGTGAACGGCGCCGTGACGGATAACCTGCAAATGACGTTTGGCGGTTCTCGCTATGTCGTTGACGACCAAGATGGTCAGTCGGTTAACCCAGAACAGCCGCGCACGTCGTTCAAGCTGTTTACCCGCTACCAGTTGCCAACGCTGCCGGAGTTGACCGTTGGCGGCGGCGTGAATTGGCAAAATGGTATCTGGCAGGAAGGCTCTGGTCCGCAAAACACCACGCTGCGCGCCGAGCAGGGCAGCTACGCGCTGGTTAATCTGTTTGGCCGCTATCAGGTGACCAAACAGCTGGCGGTACAGGCGAATGTCAACAACCTGTTTGATAAAGAGTACAGCGACTACCTTGCACCTTATGCCGTGTATGGCGCGCCGCGCAGCGTCTCGATGACCGTCAACTATGCTTTCTGAGGATCAGCGCTTTCTGACGAACAACGCTTTCTGATGATCGATAGTGCTGTCTAAATCTTAAGTAAAACATCATCCCCCACCGACAGCATCGGCGGGGGATTTTTTCAACGAACCAGCGAGGGTCGTTTGGCGTTAAACGACCAGTTAGGGATTAAAAACTGCATACCGAGCGCGTCGTTACGGTTTTTATCCGGTAGTGACTGATAAAGCCGATGCGCCTCTTCCACCCGCTTCCTGTTCAGCGTAATCCCTAATCCCGGCCCTTCCGGCAAGTGCAAATGGCCTTTTTCAATTCGCGGGGCTTCATGCGTGAGCTGCTGTCCATCCTGCCATATCCAGTGGGTATCAAACGGCGTGATGCGTTCGCCCGGCGCGGCCGCACCCAGATGCGCGACCATCGCGAGCGAAATATCGAAATGGTTGTTGGAATGGCAGCCCGTAGTCAATCCCCATTCGTGGCACAGCTGCGCCACGGTATTGGCATGGCGCATGGTCCAGAAGTGCGGGTCGGCCAGCGGAATATCGATAGCGTTCAACTGGAGCGCGTGATTAAGCTGACGCCAGTCGTTAGCGATCATATTGGTTGCCACGGGAATGTTGGTGGCGCGTCGAAATTCGGCGAGGGTTTCCCGGCCGGAATAGCCGTTCTCTGCGCCGCACGGGTCTTCCAGATACGGTATTTTCCCCTGTAGCTCCCGCCCCAAGCGTATCGATTCATCCAGAGACCAACTGGCGTTGGGATCCACGGTCACCCGCGAACCGGGGAAGTGGCGCAGCAGCGCTTTTACCGTCTCAACCTCTTTTTCGCCGTGATGCACGCCGCCCTTGAGTTTGAAATCGTTAAAACCGTAGAGATCGCTGGCGGCCTCCGCCAGACGGATCACGCCGGCGTCGTCCATCGCTGCCTGATGGCGCAGATAAAACCAGTCATGTTTTCCGGTTTCGCCGGGCAGGTAATTCATGTCGGTTTTCGTGCGGTCGGCGATGTAAAAAAGGTATCCGAGAATCGGAATCGACTCGCGCTGCTTACCGCTGGCCAGCAATTCTGCGACCTGAAGATTTAAGAACTGACCGGTCAGATCCAGTAGGGCGGCTTCCGTCGCGGCGACCGCGTTATAAAATTTCTCTGGGTTCATCTGCGGAATGTGAATCGCGGTGTTGTCGCTCTGTCCGCTACTCAGATTGCGCTGATCGCTTTTAAACAGCGTGCTCAACGTAGTGTTCAGCTTGAGCAGCGTTGTTCCCTCCACCTGCGGAATAAAATCGTTGAGCACCGCGAGCGTGCTGGAATGGCAGGGGCATTCTCCTACGCCGGTATTGCCTGCGCTGTCTGTCAGCGTCACCAGAATTCGGGTGAAGTAGCAGTTGTGCGCACCGCCAATATTCAAAAGCATGCTGTCATATCCGGCGACCGGAATGACCTCCATTTTTTTAATGATAGGGCTGTCAGACATTTCGATGCTCCATAGGTTTGAATGAACTGGGCGGCGTGGTGGGTGTGTGACGTAGCAATAAGAACAGACCGGTCACGACGGAAACCGCGGTCAGGGAATAGAGTCCGCCCGTTGTGCTGCCGGTTTTTAATTCCAGATAGCCAAAGACGGTCGGCGCGACGAAGCCCCCGAGGTTGCCGATCGAGTTGATCAGGGCGATCCCCGGTGCGACGATGGACGCAGGCAGGTTGCCCTGCGGCATGGGCCAGAAGAAGGTGGCGCTGACCTTTGAGCCAATGCAGGCAACGATCATGGCGAAGAAGCCGAACCACGGCGATCCGATCGTTGCCATAAACGTACCGCAGGCGGCAATCAGCATGGCGACGCCCAGCGCTTTGGGTAAGTGCTGACGGTGTTTGTCGCTGAATTTGCTAACCAGATTGATCGCAATAATGGCGCACAGCCAGGGTATCGCGGTAAGCAGCCCGATACCGAAACTACTGAACCCCTGAATGCGTTGGATAATCTGCGGGAGCCAGAACACCAGCGTGTAACCCGTCATGGTCATGGTAAAGAAGATGGCGCAGTAGAACAGTGTTCTGCGGTCCGTCAGTAAGCGCAGTTTTCCGGTATTTGCCTGCTGCGCATCGCGTTCTATCTCTTCCTGCTGTAGCTGTTGCCCGAGCGCCTGCTTCTCTTCTGCACTGAGCCAGCGGGCTTTATCAGGGCTGGATACCAGCACAAAGGCCGCCAGAATCCCGACCAGAATCGACCCCGCGCCTTCTAAAAACATCACCCATTTCCAGCCTGCAATGCCGAGGAAATCATGCATCATCAGGATGGCTCCCGTAATTGGGCCGGAGAAGAGAAACGCCCCCGCGCTGGCACTGAGGATCAGCGCCGTTGCCCGGCCACGCCAGGCGTTAGGCACCCAGAGCCGGAAGTAATACAGCACGCCGGGGAAGAAACCCGCTTCGGCTACGCCGAGCAAGAAGCGCAGAGCATAAAACTGGATAGGGCTGGTGACAAAACCCGTCGCGACCACGACGGCTCCCCAGGTAATCATGATGCGCGTCAGCCACACTCGCGCCCCGTATTTCTTCATCATCAGGTTACTGGGGACTTCAAACAGCGCATAGCCGATAAAGAAAAGCCCTGCACCAAGGCCAAATGCCGCCGCGCTGATGCCGGCATCGGTCTGGAGTTCTGCTTTTATAAACCCAATGTTTGACCTATCTATCTGATTAATTATCAACATAATGGCCAGCATCGGGATAATACGCTTGAAGAATTTGGCAATGGCTGAGGCGAGATGCGCCTCTCTGGTGTGGTTAGATGATGTGGTTGTTGTCGTTGTCATTTTTTACACCTCGCGTAGGTAGGTTACGAAAGTGTTATAGAAAATGAGTGAAAGGAATAACCATGTGCAGATGCCCAGCATGCGTTGGGCTACTCCACAGTGGCGGCGAAAATGAAGGCGGCCAGCGCGATTAGGAAAAAGTGAGGAAATATCACGTCTGCGACGGCGATCACAGCCTGACGGGGGAGGCATCTCAGGCATTGACGCTTTTTATTCGTTTGCTAAGGTAATGGAAAAAACGCGCTATTCACTCATCATCATTACCCGTCAGGAAGACAGAGAATGATCTCAACGCAATACATCAGCCGAGTCGCACTGGTTCACGAAAAGGTGGATTCATTCGAGGCCTACCCGTTTTCTATTCCGTCGATTCGCTCGCTGGATAAGCTGGAACTGCACCCGAAAGTCACTTTTTTTATCGGCGAAAATGGCGCGGGAAAATCCACGCTGTTGGAAGCCATCGCCGTTTCGATGGGGTTCAACCCGGAAGGCGGCACCCGCAATTTCAATTTCGGGACCCGTACGTCGCACTCCAGACTGTCGCATTTCCTGCGGGTGGCGAAAGGCATCAAAAAGCCGAAAAATGGTTTCTTCTTACGCGCGGAGAGCTTTTTCAATGTCGCGACAGAGATTGAACGGCTGGATAGCGAACCCGGTTTTGACCCACCTGTGATCGATTCCTATGGCGGCCATTCGCTGCATGAACAATCCCACGGCGAATCCTTCATGGCGCTGCTGCTCAATCGTTTTGGTAAAGAAGGGATTTATCTGCTCGACGAACCGGAAGCGGCGCTGTCGCCCAGCAGGCAATTAACGGCGATTGCCCGCATGCACGATCTCATTCGTGAAGGATCGCAGTTTGTTATCGCGACCCACTCTCCGATTCTGATGGCGTATCCCGACGCCACTATCTTTCAGTTCGGTGAAGACGGAATACAGCAGGTCGCGTATGAGGACACGGAGCACTACCAGATCACACGTGCTTTCCTGAATAACCCTGAGCGGATGCTACGTGAGCTGATGGCGGAGTAGGGGTTAACATCACTTCGGGGATAAGCGACAATTAAGTGTGATATCAAGACGGGAAACCGTCTTTTTCTTTTGGAATCGACTTACAGGGATTTAAGAAATGAAGTGCCTAAATTGCGATAACGATGCGCGTAAAGAGTCCGGTCTGTGTTCAGCGTGTGAAGAAAAAGAACAACAGAAGATTAACGGTATTCTCTATCTCCCGGCGCTGGGGATTATTCTCTCTGTCATTATGACGCCGTTCTCGCTGTATGAGCTTATTAGTGTAGTACTGACGAATTTCAAAAACACTGGATTTATTAGTTATTACAGTTTATTCGCTGTGTCTTGTTTAATTGTTTCACTAGGCATATCGATTTTCACTGCGCTAACGTTTTTCCGGCGCAAGAAGCGGACAAAGATGATGATGGTAGCCTACTATGCCATTAACGCGGTTGTGGCATGTTGCCTGACATTATTACCTTCACTGTTGTTTAATATTGCGTTGGACGGTAATGCGTTCAGTGTTCTTTCTGCCGTTGCTTTCAGTATTGTCGTCTGGATCCCCTATTTCCTGTTCTCAAAAAGAATTCCGCTGGTTTTTAGCCGCTAGCGAATAGGGGGAGCGGCTAACAAATCACTTTAGCCGTGAGTGAATAATGCGTGTGCCGCCAGTGTTTGGTAAAGAACAGGGCGGCCTCGACTTTCTCCTCAACCTCGCTATAAATAGCTCAAGGTAAAGTTCGCCGTTGCCATGAAATCGCCGGACTGAATCAGATCGTCGCGTATCTTTTCGATGCGGGCCGAAAAGGGAATGGCGTTGTCTCCGCTTTGCAGCACAATATTGTCCGTGCTGCTGTTGATGCCGACCAGTTTGTTCGCATGATAAATGCCAACCGCGATGCCTTTAGCACCGGATGGTGTATCCAGCGCTAGCCGCTTGGGTAAGAGCGGCTCTTCTTTGCCAGAGAAACGGATAGTGACGTTTTGGTAGGTATCCAGATTGCAGTCCGTGAGGTTGATCGTGAAGTCATGCCAGTCGCCGTAGCGATTGGCTTTTAAATAGCGGTCAGAGACTTCACTCATGTCCACCACAATCGCCTTGCTCTCCGTACTCACATTGCAGGCGGCGTTGACGACTAAAACGTGGAAGGTCACTTCGTGATCGTCCAGCACGGTCATCTGCTGCGCGAAGGATGCACCTGAATGCAGCGCGATGATGCCAAGTGCGAAGGCGAGCAGGGTGCGGCGCGAACTGGATTTCACTACCGTGTTGCTGTGTTTGATCATCGTTGCGATCTCGCGTAGTAAGACGGATTAATGATAATTAAACCGTAGGATAATATTTTTCTCGGTATCGCCGACCACCGCGGGGCCGGAGGCGTAGAGTCGAGCCGTATAGCGCCGTTCAATCACGCCGCTCGATGCCGTCAGGCCGTCAACCAGACCGATGAACTGGTTAAACACCACGTTATTGCCGCTGCGCGTATCTTCGATCTTCAGCGTAGCGCCATTTCCCATGTTCATGCCGTCTATCCCGACGAGTGAATTTCCCCGTGACGAGGCATCAAAGTTGATGTCCAGATCGAATCCTTTACCGCAGTCTTCTCCGCCGTCGGTCGATACGTTGATGTGGAATTCTGTTTGTGCCAGCGCGTTGGCTTCTGTACCCGACCACGCTCTCACCGTACCAAAATCGACATAGCTGTCGGGCGAGACATTGATCTTCGCGGCGCACTGCATAATGTCTATGCCGTGTAGCCCTGACAGACTTAAGCCATAGTTGCCGTTGGGTTTGTTGTTGATGCCTCCTTCACCGTCAATCTGGAAGACGCGCAGCGAATCGACTCCCGCAGTGGTATCGGTGATATTTCCCGTTTTTTCGAGATAGAGCTGCACCGTGACATTCAGCATGGTCGGGTTGGACGGCGGTGATGAGCCGCTTGGGCCCGGTAAGATCCACTGCCCTGTGGAGACGCGGGATGCGGTGGTGCCGCCGTTGGTAATCACCCCGAGATCCTGTCCGTTATAGATGATGCCAATCCCGACCCCTTGGCTGATGGCCTTGCCTTCAGGGTTGGGATAGAAATAGGACATCTCGCCCTGTGGGCGTACGGATTGATACGCCCAGCAGGCTAAGCTGCGGGTATAGGGTTTTGACGTCCACAGACGCCTGCCGATAGGCAAGGTCGCGGGGATTTTTAGCGTACCGATATCCTCATAGTCGTTTACCGGACCAGTCACGGTGCCCAGTCGGCATTCCAACGCGCTGGCGTTAAACGCCGTTAAGCTGAAAAAGAGCGATGCGCAGAGGGCGACATAGCGATGTTGACGAGCAGCTAACCAAGACATGGCGGGTTCCCTGTGGCTTATTTACGGATGGCGGGCTGGCACTGGTTTTGTGCGCAGGTAAAAGGCAACTCCAGATGGCCGCCGTAGTCATTGACGTAGTACAGATAGAAGCGATCGACCGCGCCGTCATTTACCTCAACCGACAGCGTTGAGCGTGGTGAAACCATAAAGGCGTTTCCCTTCAGCAGGCTGGTGGGGTTGGCGCGCGTCGCTTTGGGCTGTTTCAGGATGCCGCTGACCGTGATGTAGTACGGCGTGGGGTTTTCTACCTGAAAGGTGTTTCCCGTTTTGCGGACGATCAGTTTTTCCTGCCATATTTCGTCTTTGGCTGGCTTTACGCCACGGGGGCGGAAGAACACCTTAATTTCAGACTGAATGGCGATCTGTAATACGTTGGGCTTGTCCGTCTTGGGCGGAATTTCGCGGACGTTGAGGTAAAACAGCGATTCGCGGTCGGTTGGCAATTGGCTGATTTGCTCTGTTTTGACCAGACGAATCAGGCTATATCCTTTTGCTTCGATGCGTTGTAGCGGCGGCAGCACCATCAGCGGCGTCGTCACTTTATTGTGCCGATCGTCCGTCAGCCAGGACTGCGCCAGAAACGGATTCTCTGCATTTTGGTTCATCAACATGACCGTCGCCGATTGCTCCTCATCGTTAAAAATAACGCGGGTGCGATCGAGGCTCAGTGCGCTGTAGGCTGTGGGCATCAACAACAGGCAGCCGATAATGAATCCTGCTGCTCGCTGATAAAATGTGTGTTTCATAACGTACTCTCCAGATTTTTCTCTTTCTTCGCGCCGCTTATTTACAGGGAAGCAGCAGGGCATCAAGGTGATTTAAGGTGGCGGGCAGGGTGATGGCACACTGTGTTCTCCCCTCCCAGATGACGGACAGCGTTTCGTCAGGCGACACGCCCGTGATGTAGGCCTGCCCGCCGTTGGCGATCATGGCGATATCGCGGCCTTTCTTGTTTTTGATCTGGGCGGCGAACGGGGGATTTTTGCCATCGGCCAGCGCGACGTGCGCCATGATTTTTGCCCCGCTTACCACGTCGAATTTGCGGTAGCCGATGGCCCCTTCGGTCAGCGTGCCTTGAACGACTGTCGTTACCGCTTCAATGTGTTGCGGTAATTTTTGAAGATCAATGCGGGTCGACACGTCGTAGTAGCTGCTGGTGCCAGCAATCACGGCCAGGCCATAGCGGTTAGTCTCGACCTGACTGCCGGTGAACGGTACGCCTGCCTGTTCGGTATCGACCATGATGCGTGTGCCGCCCTGATTGCCTTTCGGGTGTGCCGCAACGCCGTGGCGGGTGGCGGTAATCCCGCCGCGCAATGAACCGTTCAGGTAGGTATAGCGATCCTGCTGCCAGGCGACGCCCACGGTGGCATCCGTCATCGGTGCCAGATGGGTATAGTTGCCGCTCAGGTAAGTATTCTCTTTGCTATCGTGCCGGGTGCTCAGATTCCAGGTACGGCGCGGATCGGCATTGTTGGAATAGGTCAGCGCCTGATTGCTGCCGTCGTTATAGCGCCCCATGCTGTAGCTCAGGCGATCCTTCTCTCCGAGTGGAATAGAAAAGCTCAGATAGAGGCTGTCATCGGTACGGCGGTTGAATTCGGTGCGATAGACCGAGAGATTCGCCGCAATGCCTTTCAATGCGCCGATATCGAAATATTTGTTCAGCGAAACCCCGTAGCGATCCTGCTCGGCTTCATTCCAGTAGGTTTGGCGCGTATAGGTAACGTAGGTCGATAGCCCGCTCAGCACGGAAGATGATTCCCGCGTCGCGAAGTTTTTTGAGAGCGTAATGGTGTAACGCTCTTTTTCATTGCGATAGCGGTTATCGAGATTCAGCGCATAGAGATATTGCGCCATGCTCATGTAGGTCTTTTCTGAAAAGCGATAGCCCGCGAAACTGATCTGGCTATCGATCGAGTTGAAGTATTTAGACCAGTTGAGTGAGAAGGCATGCCCCATCTGCGACGCGGACGTTGCTGGGAGCGTCGCGCGTGACTGTGTGATATCCGCCGACAGCGCGCCCAGCAGATAGAGGTTCTTCCCGATGCCCGCCGACCAGGACTGGTAGCCATCGGACAACATGCCGCCGCCGTACACCGACCACGCGTTGGATAATCCCCATGAGGCTTCGGCAGCAGAAAAGGTTGGGCCTTGCAGACGGTGGTTGGTATTCGAGGGTTTACCGGCGGCGAGTTTGTACTGCACGTGCCCCGGTCGCGTCAGGTAAGGCAGGTTGGCCGATTCGGTCTGGAACGTCGTTACCGTGCCGTCTTCTTCCGTCACGCGCACATCCAGCGTCCCGCTGACGCCGTTTTTCATATCCTGAATGGCAAAGGGGCCAGCAGGCACGGTGGTTTCATAGATCAGCCTGCCATTTTGCGTGACGGTTACCGTTGCGTTTGATTTGGCAACGCCGCGAATTTCGGGCGCGTAGCCGCGTAGCGAAGGGGGAAGCATGTTCTCGTTATTGGCTAATGACACGCCGGTAAAGCGATAGCTATCGAACAGGTTGCTGCTGAAATACATTTCCCCCAGCTTGAGATCGGCTGAAAGCGTTGGCAGCGGACGATAGGCGTAAAATTGATCCCATGCGAAACGATCGCGATTCGCGTTGCGCGATTTTTGCAGAAAATAGCGGTAATCAGCACGATAGCGCCAGGCTCCCTGATTAAATCCGGTGGTGCCGTAGCTGCTGAGATAGTGTGATGTGCCTTTGCCGTTGGTATCACGGCGCACGTTTCCGACGAGGTTGTAGTCCAGCAGCGCACCGCTGATGCCGTGGTCCCATTGCTCGGGTGGAATCCAGTTGCGATCGCTGTACGCTAGCCAGGCCTGCGGGATCGTAATATTTAGCGTTCCCATGCCTATCTGGTTAGAGACGGTGACGCCAGCGATAGGCGTCAGATCGACACACGCACCGTTATTCCATAATTCGGCTTTGTCACGCGCCTCTTTTTTCAGCGCTAGTTTATCGACGAGTTCGGGCGAGAGGCAGGCTGTTGGCCGAGCGTGATGATTGCCTTCCGGCAGGTAATCAATTATCTGCTGTTGTATTTCACGCGCGTTGACTTTAATTGATAAAAGATAGGTGCCGGGCGTGATATATTCGGGATCGGAAAAATGGCTAAGATCAATTTCAGTACGATCGTCGACATCCAGTACGTTAACGTTAAATTCCGTTGCACTGAGCGATGTTGTATTCAAAGAAAAAATAAAAATACCGCAGCGAAATAACGCGAATTTTATTTTTTCTTTGAATGTAATATTCTTCATTGCCATAGGAATAGATACTTGAATAGATGCCGCATTGTGGTTATCCATTCATATCAATTGATATGTAGAATAAATAAGTTATTAGGGGAGGATACCTCCCCCATTTGATCGCCTATCCCTGTTGTTAGCGCAATAGATTGTTAGCGCAACAAAATGTTATTGATAGGAAACAACAAAATTAGCCGTGCTGGCGAAGGAACCGGTCGTGATTACTGGTGATTCCCCTTCCTGTGGGGTTGGCAGTTTTGCGACATAAGACGTGAAGGAGAAAATATTATCTCCATTTGCCAGCGGTGTTGCTGGAACGGCTGGCGTGGTTCCGTCGAATTTAATTTTTTCGCCAACACGTTCAACGGCAATCCCTGCACCGGTTGCACTGCCGTTTAATGCCAGCAGCTCATTATTGGTGCCAGATGCCACGCCGCCGGAGAAAACAATTTTAGCGCTGGTGGCGGTATCCAGACTGCAATCTTTTAATGTGATATCAAACGGCTTAATTTCTGACGTGCCACCGTTCTCCAGCACAGTTTTGCTGATTTCGCCAAACTCGATCGTTTGGTGCAAATCATCCTGAGATACTGAGCAAGGCGTATCAATAATTTTTCCTTTGAACGTCACCGATCCATTATGTGAATCCGCAGCATATGCGCTGGCAGACAATATGACGGAGATAAGGGATGCCAGGGTGATTTTTGATAATTTCATATTCTGCTCTCTCTGTTGGTTACTTTGTTTAAACGTGAATGTTTAAAAGTGAATATTTAAACGTGAACGCTACTCTCATGAATGCTCATGCGTTCATGTATAACGAGTAATGCCTTCTCTTTTGTAATGCTTTTACTGACGGGTTAGCGGTTTGTCATGTTTTCACGTGGGAATATATTTTCCGCTTGCCTAATCAGTGGCTCTGGAACCGGGTAGATAGTAGTGTTGAGTGGATTGGTGGTCAAATATATTGTTTTGTTTAACTTTATTTAGTTTAAATCTTTTAAATTTATTTTTATTTAGGTTTTTATTCTGTTTTTTGGTTTTGTCGTTCTAACGAGACATAATGGGCTATAAATATAATTGTCGAGATAATTTATTTTAATTCAATGCCTTATTTGTTATTTTCTAGCTTCTGGGTTGAGATGGGAGTAAGTAGCCACTGCTTTATAAAAATAATGAAATGTCTTTTTATTTATATAGATCTTAAATGAAGGGTAAATAATCTTTGACAATAAATAGGTAAGTTTTTATCCTTGCCTGAGATAGAGCCTGTGAGATTGCATATATATTTATTTTTTATAGATAACGTATTTTTCGTCATGGGGTAGTGAATTTAAGACTATTCCATAGGTTTTGTCATCATAAGTGATGTATCTATCAGGCTGATTATAACAAATGAATAGCGCTTCTTAATCTTGATGGAAAAAGTACGTATGGTTTATTTGATTAATGATTTAATCATTTTTAATGAGGGAGAAGGAACACTCGCATGGATAGAACGTGAAAATGAAGCCGTCTCTCTGAGCCTTCCTATTTCTCGATTGCTCTGCTTGTTGATTGAGAATCCGGGCGTAACGCTAAGCCGCGAGTTTTTGTTAAAAGAGGCACTGGAAAAGCACGCGCTTTGCCCCTCTCTTAATAATCTAAATAATTATTTATCTCTGCTAAGGAAGGTATTACGCGAATTCGACCTTGCGGATTCGATTGTCACCATCCCCAAGTTGGGTATTGTTTTTAACGCGGAAAGCATTGTTTTCTACCCAACAGCGGATGGGGGAAATGAAGAGAAAGACGCGCTAAATCAGGGAGATGAGAAGAATGTTGAAGAAGAGGTTTACGAAGAAAAAAAGCCGTTTTCTATAAAACACCGTGCCATCTCTGAGCCAGTAAAAAAACAGCAATACATCCGGTTCCTTCTCATCTGGATAACGATAGTGGGGGTTTTCCTGATCGCGCTGGTAAGCGCAAATCGCTTCCCGTATCGGCACCTTGTTGACGTTAAGATGAGCGGGAAATGCGATCTTTTCTATTTATATGACAGCGTAGGTTATCCCCTCCCGACCGACTATGAAAATCTGTGTACCGACAATACGTTGTTCTTCCTGTCGAAAAAAATCGTTATGTCTGGAATGCTGGATAAGAAAAGTGAAATCGTTATTTCCTGCAAGAAGGATGGGAAGGGATGTGTAACTTATGTTAATAATTAAAGTCAGAAAGAAGATTTTTTGCACTGTATTAGTGCTTTTTATTTCATTTACGCTGGGAATCCTTTTTTATTTAAAAAGTAATTTATACCGAAATCCGCTGATCTGTCAGGCTGAGGTAAAGCGCTACTTAGAAGATGGGAAAATCAGAAAGGAATATGACGTCTATTTTTATCTCAATAAACAAAACAGGGCACTGGTGTTGGTCAACGGCTTTTACCTCGGTGAAGACGGCGTACCGCTAACGATTCGGCGCACGTTCAGCTTTGATTCAGTATGGGAAGGGAACCGGCTGGTGGTGCACAATATCGTGATGAATAAGAATACCAATGATAATGCACCCGATGAAGCGATCCCCATCCTGGCTGAAAATGATGTCATCCAGTTCGAAATGCTGACGAAGCATGCTTATCTGATTAGCACCGTCCAATCAAAAATGGCCTGTAATATCCGCGATTAAGGCGTGTTGGAACAGGTGTACGCCTTACTCGCGATGTGGGCTGTGCTGACTATGTGCTTCACAACACGCGTTGTATAAAATCATCAATATCTTCAGTTGCTTGCTGAAATTCAGCAGGAGTAGGGTTAATAATCAGATGGTCAGAGTAGCCGTTTAACAGTGCACCTAGCTGGCGGGAAACGCGCTGAGTATCGGTATTTTTAAAGACACCGGATGCTACGCCTGATGCGATGATCGCTTCCAGTAAAGCAAACCATTTCTCTGCCATTACATGGGCGAGTTCTGCGTAAGCGGCATTGTGAACGGCTAACTGCCATAGCGATCCATAGAGATTCCAGATGACGTCAGTCGTATCCGGCAGGTAATTCTTCACCAGCGCATGCAGTTTCTCTTTCGGCGGTAATGTGGCGATTCCTGCTGCAACCTCTTCCAAATCCGCTTGCATGAACGCCGTTAGTGCCTCAATGGACAGCGTTTGCCAGTCAGGAAAGTAGTGATAAAGATGGCTTCGCGAAATACCAACGTGTTCCGCCAGTTCGCGCGTTGTCACTTTCTCTATACCTTTCTCAATAAACAGCTCGATTGCGCCATCAAGGATTTTGTCTTTTAGCGCTTTCGTCGTCTCTTTCATTACCGTCCCCGCGTTGACTTTGAGCAAGTGCTCAAATACAATTTTTTCTCTTGAGCAACCGCTCAAGTATAACTCTGTTAAATACGATTCTCATGCAAACCCATAATATCAGCGAACCGGTCAAGGTTTCGCATAGTGCCGCTGTCACCCTTAAAAAACTCGGAAAGCTGCATGGCAAAAAACTGATTCTCACTCTGCTGTTAGTCGTGGCGGAGAATGTGACTTATCTTCTTTATCCTCTGATGGCGGGCTTCGCCATTAACGCTATTTTGAATGCTCAGCCCTGGCACGCGGTGCTGTATGCGCTGATGGTTTTCATTATGTGGGCGATTGGCGCGGCGCGACGCAGCGTGGATACCCGCACGTTTGCTCGTATTTATGCAGCACTGGCTGTCCCAGTGATTTTGGCGCAGAGAAAAGAAAACCATAACCACTCAACTATCGCGGCGCGCGTGGCGCTTTCACGCGAGTTCGTGGATTTTTTTGAAATCCACCTTCCGGTGCTGATCACGTCGCTCGCGTCGATCATCGGTGCGGCGGTGATGTTGCTGGTGATTGAGTTCTGGGCGGGCGTGGCCTGTATCGTCATTCTGCTGTTTTTTGCGTTGTTCCTGCCAAGCTACACCCGCAAGAACGAGGTGCTGTTCGGTAAATTAAATAACCGTCTGGAAAAAGAGGTTGGCTTTGTCAGCAGCGCGACGGCGGCTTCATTGACCAAGCATTACCATGTGCTGGCTGGGCTGCGCATTCGCCTGTCGGATCGTGAGGCGCTGGGCTATTTGTCTATCGGTGCCGCCGCTGCCGTCCTATTTTCATTGACGATCCTGCATATGACGCTTAATGGCGGAACCAATGCGGGGCATATCTATTCGGTGATGACTTACATGTGGATGTTTGCCATGAGTCTGGACGACGCGCCCGGCCTGTTAGAAAAATATTCGCAGCTAAAAGATATCGGTAAGCGCGTGGATACGGGCGTGGTGTGAGTGAATCGCGGGGACGATGAAGTAAGTAATACGCCAGTTTCCCGTTGAATAAGAAACCCAGAGATGGCGCTGGGTTTCCTAATCTGTGTTCGCGACGGCGTTCTGCTATGCCTCTTTCAATGGCAGTGTCGTCATGCAGGTCTGACTGTCGTCATAGGTTGCAAACGGTGAGCTTGCCGCGCGTCCCTGATAGGTAACATTAATCGTTCCTTCAATATTGCGCGGTAACCATACGCCGACAAAGCCGTTTTGATGGCTGCTCAGTGTTTTTTGCACGATAACGTTACCCGCTTTATCCGTGATTTTTACGTCAAACGCCGTATTAGCGAGCTCACCCTGACACCCGGATAAACTGTGGTTAAAGCAGGGATGGGTTTGCTGAATATAAGGGGC
Source organism: Pectobacterium sp. S5 (assembly GCF_051707265.1). Taxonomy (NCBI): domain Bacteria; kingdom Pseudomonadati; phylum Pseudomonadota; class Gammaproteobacteria; order Enterobacterales; family Pectobacteriaceae; genus Pectobacterium; species Pectobacterium sp. S5. The sequence goes on along the minus strand of NZ_JAULSZ010000001.1, from coordinate 1,401,998 downwards.
GAATGAGAGATAGAATTTATTGCCCAGCGGATAGCTATACTGCTGCTGCCCATCGGATAATTTCAGTTCTTTGCTGGTAATCGACGCGCTGTAGGGCAACGGTCTTGCCTGCGGCGATTGATCGATCGTATCGACGATCTGTTCGACGCTTTTCCCCGCCAGCCCTTGTTTAGCCAGAAACGCGTTGGCGTCTGTCGCCGCAGTAAACCCTGTTCCGCTCAACGTCAGAGCGAACAGTGCCGCCATCATCTTTATCTTCATCATCATTTCCCCTCAATTAGAGTCATTAGCTTGGAATCACAACTTATGACGTTACACCTTCCCCCTACGGGAAGGTCAAAAGGCGGGGAGTATAGAAAGGTAAAGTAATGTATTTACTGATTTTTTATTGATTTCGGTCAATTTTAAATCAGGGTGAATGGCGGTGATATCAGCGCCATTATTGATGTGGCTCATGAGTCAGGTGTTCTTAAGTCGCACTTACTGACCTGACCAGTAAAACTCGATGCGGATCCCGCTTGGCTCGTAGCACATCATATGCATTGCCGGGCCACCGCTAACCAGAGCGGGCGCGAACTCAATGTTGATGTTATGCGCTGATAATTTCTCAGCGATCTCAAACAGCGTCGCTTTGCTATCAACCTTAATGGCAAGATGATGCAAGCCGACATTACTTTTTCGATCAAACTGAACTGGCTCGCTGGTTTGTACCTGCCACAGTGTGAGCATGACCGTTCCATCGCTGACAAAAATAGCGGGATAATCCTCTTTTCGTTTTACCTCTTTCCATCCTAGAAGCGAGGTAAAAAAGTGCGCGCTTTCTTCCAATGCTGATACCGCCAAACCAATATGGTGAACGCCTTGTGTGAGTGGTGAGTTCATGGTTACTTCCTCAATGAGAGATAAAGTTAATGACGACGACTTGATCGTCGGTTTGCTTTACCGATGTGTGATAGGTATCGAGTTATTACTGATAAGGGTGAGGGAAAGCTAACCGTCTGGCGTGCTGGCGATAAACATCCTCGCCGCTGGTTAGGCCAATAAATTCGGCTCTCACGATCATCCCTTCAATAAAAGTCATGATAGCTTCGATTTTGTCTTCTTTTTCTGGCTCTTCGGCAGTGAATATCGATAGCAAGAATGACTTGATCCAGGTTTTATGGCGCAGGGCCAGAGACGTAATGGCTTCATCTTGCCCTTTGAATTCAGCCAGCGCATGCATGAACATACATCCCTTAAAGTTCACACTTCGGAACCAGGAAAAATGCCAGTCCATCACGGCATCCAGACGACTTTCCGCGTCGTTAACGCCAGATACCACGCTGGCTAACCCTTCTTCAAAGCGCGTATGTCGGCGAGCCAACACGGCTTCAATCAACTTATTCTTTGAGCCGAAATGGCGATACATGGATGTTTTAGAGACTCCCGCCTTATCTCTAATTAAATCAACGCCAACTGCGGTATAGCCAAACTCATTAAACAGCGCTTCCGCGATATCTAAAATGTGCTCTCTCTTGCCCATGATCTCTTTCATCGTTTTTCTTCATCAATGATGGGTTGTTTTTACGTGTACAGATATGTACTCTCCGTTTGGGTGTGTACAGATCTGTACACTTAATGTAGCACAGCAATTTCATAACACGCATATTTTTTATCGGGGATGAGCCATGAAGAGACTCAAAGGCGGTGGTGCTTTGCCACCAAAGCCAACATTTATCCAGTTAATGAAAGGGTTAGTGGGTGGGAGTATAGGGATTCTGATCCTAAGCTATTTGGGACAGTCCAGCGGAGTGCCTTGGTTGATGGCACCCTTCGGGGCAACGTGCGTCATTTTATTTGCTGCGTCAGCATCGCCATTCGCACAGCCAAGGAACGTGATTGGAGGGCATTTTATTACGTCAGCCGTGGGTCTGATTGCTTTATATGGATTCGGCGACACTCTCGTAGTGTTGTCACTGTCTGTTGGCGTAGCGATCATGCTGATGCAATATTTTCGCGCGGTTCACCCACCGGCAGGTGCCAACCCGCTGGTTATTATTCTGGCAGGGAAAAGCGCCGTGGGGTTTGAGTTCTTAGTCACACCCGTTCTATTGGGGAGCATTGTGCTGGTGGCGATCGCCGCCGTGATCAATAACTATGCCGAGGAAAGCCACTGGCCTGCGTATTGGCACGGTATTGGACAGCGTAAGCGCCAGCCCTGAAGTGGCCTGACTCAGGGATGAGGATACGTTTTTGATTCACCGGTATGAGGAGTCTTCAACTATTTTTCATGGCGCCGTTTTACATAGAACGGTTTTACATAGACGTAGTATGAAGCTCGCTCGCGCGACACCTTTGCACCATCGCGACAATCACGTGGAACAGTTCATCTTTAGCCTGCTGTTCCGTAATAATCCCTTTAACGGCGGCATAAGATAATCCCTCGGCGGAACCGAGCATGGCCCGCAGCGCGGCATCATGAAGAGGCTTGTCCGCGCAGAATGGGGCAAAGAGATCGCGGCATTTTTCCGTGAAGCTGGCATCGTACTCTTGCCTGATTTGTTCAAGCTCGGGGGTTCCGGTGAGCGCCGCCATGACGTTGGGCATTTCACGGCCCTGAAGCAGTACGCAATCAATGTACGAAGTCGCAATCACCGCAGCCAGCTTATCAAGCACAGGCTCAGTTTTACGGATAATGTCATCCATAATCGCCGTCTGGCGAGCATCGTATTCCTTATAAAGTGCAGCTAACAGCCCCGAACGGTTAGTAAAGTGATCGTAAACCACCGGTTTCGTTACACCAGCCCGTTCCGCCAGATGCCCGAGCGTCAGCGCTTCCGTACCTTCTTCCCGAATAATCTGCCAGGCAGCTTTGATCAGCTGTCTATGGCGATCTTCTCTTGATAAACGCTGTCGTGCCTGTGGCTTGGACATTGGCGATATTATCCTGTTGACATTCTTATGTACCAAAGGTAACTTACTAATGGTAGGTTACTGTTAGTATATAAGACTATATCTTACGCTGTTTTATAGCAATAGGGAGTACCCGGAATGCATGCATTACTTGTCGTTTCTCATCCTGTTCATGCCTCACTCACTCACAGTGTCGCTACCGCAATTGCGGAAGGGATCGCGGGGGCAAACCCAGAAAATACGTTTGAAATCGCAGATCTTACAGAGGAAGGCTTTAACCCGGTGTTTTCTGTGCCAGATATAGCGGCTTTCCAATGTACAGGCGCAATACCGCCTGACGTCAGTGCTGAGCAATCTCGTATTGATAACGCAGATGCGCTGGTGCTGGTGTTCCCGATTTACTGGTGGTCTATGCCGGGGTTGTTGAAAGGGTGGATCGATCGCGTGTTTTCAAACGGCTGGGCCTATGAAGAAACCGCCGATGGAAATGTGATAAAGAAACTGGGGCATTTACCGGTACACCTTGTGGCGCTGGGCGCTGTCAACCAGAGAACATTTGAAAAGCATGGCTATGCGGACGCCTTTCATGCCCAGATCGCACACGGGATTTTTGACTACTGTGGTGTGCCAGTATTGACGTCTGAAATACTGCTGATGCCGGAAATGGGAACGCCAGAGGCGTATATCGACGCCGCGCGCAATATTGGTGGGCGCGTTTTCCGCTAATCGTTATTGTAAGCCATAGATAACAAATCCTATTTTTAAAATAATAGCGTCTTTAAATTATGACGTTTTAATCCCTTATTTCTTCTGGCCGGATGGTAGATGGCTGATTACCGTTCGGCCAAACGGATGATATGTTTTTAGCCTCATTTCAGCATACTTTGCGTATCGTCATCAATGACGTGCTAAATCGTAAACTCATCCTCGCTATGAAATTAGATAATAAAGGGAAATATATGAATTCCGCTGAGCATATTAGAAGTATTTCAGAAATCATGATGATGCCTTTGGCCGCAAAAGCATTATGCGTCGCAGCGGAAATAGGGATGGCCGATAAAATAGGGGAGCAGGGGATAACCATCGCTGAATTGGCAAAGGAATGTCAGGCGAGTGAAAAGAATATTTTTGATATTATCAAGGTGCTTGAGGTCTTTGGCTTTTTTGAAGTGAAAGATGAACGTATTATTAAAAATAACGCACGTTCTGCGCTGCTGATGTCGGATAACATCAGCTCAATGAAGCATTTCTGTATGCTGTTCGGCAATGAATACTATCAGGGGTTTGATGGGCTACTGCATACTAGCCGTACAGGGGAGTCGGGGTTTAAGCAGGTCTTTGGGCTGACATTATATGAGCATCTGGCGCACTCCGCATCGCGAGCAGAAATTTACGATCTTGCCATGCGAGATTTATCTCGCCCGGTTGGATATGTGCTGGCTAAAGAATATGCATCTCTTTTTAAAACGGTCGGCAGCGTTGTTGATATTGGCGGCGGTAGTGGTGTTATTCTGACTGAGCTTATAAAGCAGTATCATCACCTAACCGGCTGTCTTTTCGATATGACCGGTGTCTGTAATCGAAGCGAAAAGAGTGTTGCACAGCACTATCCTGAATTGAAAGAAAGAATGGCCTTCACTCCCGGCAGTTTCTTTGAGGCGATTCCTTCTGGCTATGATGTCTATCTGCTTAAAAACATATTGCATAACTGGAACGACGAATTCTGCCTGAAAATATTAAAAGCCATCGCGCAATCAATTGGGCATTCGACGCTATTAATCATCGAACCTTTGCTGGAGCATGAAGAAACCTCACCAAGGTTATTGATGAATGCGCTTTTTCAATCTGTCATCTGCCAGGATGGCACGCGATACAGAACGTTGAAAGATATGGAAGATATTCTGACGTTAAGTGGATTAACTCTCGTCGGGACAAAGAAAATAGCTACTGGTCATACGGTTGTTGAGATTAAATTAAGCGCGGCGGCACGGAGTTGAATACCGTAGGTGCTCTGTTTTTCTACGTTTTCCTCATGCTGACCTAGTGACTACTGTTATTAAAATCATGTTATTAAAAACAGTATTGACACTGTTTTTAAAATCCGTAGATTGGTTACTAACAGCAGTGAAGTTTCAGCCTGCTGTGATGTTAAAGACAGTGAATATGTTCTTTAACACGTATTTTGCGATACAGGTCACGAAGTATTGTTGTATGGGTAATCGATGTTGAGAAATATTCATAATCCTCACTCGATGATGCTTTAAGGCCACGTAGTCAGTACCGACAATCGCAAAAAGGGGACGAAAGCGCGATGATGTAAGGCCATGATTTTGTTTTTATTGGTTGCGATTACGTGTTGGTTTAGTGATGTGAAAAATATCGCAACATGAGTAAGGCCACGCATCAAAGAGTCTATATCGCGATGGGGGATGTACTTGTTAACCTGCCATATCTTTGAATGGTGATAAGGTTGGCAGAGTGTTTAAATCAGTAAATATAGGGAGGTTTAGCTCATTTTAGTGCCCAATATTATCTGTTATAAACGTGTACATTTGAAGCAGTACCGATAGTAGTAAGATGTTATTAAGTCAATGAATGTTAAATCTTAAATCTGCAGTACCTTAAAAGCCCTGGCTAATATAGTCAGGGCTTTTATCATTTAGGACCGTTGCTATATCAAGCCGTTATTTCAGGTGTTTTTGCAACTCTGCGCCTGCCTGCTCCAGTGCGGTGATGACTGTCGGCTCCTCGCTCAGCGGATTCAGCAGACCATAGTCATGAATCATGCCGTTATAGCGAGTCACGGTCACGGATACGCCGGCCGCATCCAGCTTACGTCCGAACGCTTCGCCTTCATCGCGCAGTACGTCCAGTTCTGCCGTCTGAATCAATGTCTGCGGGAAGCCCTTCAACTGTTCCGTACTGGCACGCAGTGGGGAGGCAAGAATGTTATTACGGTCTGCCGCGTGGGTCGTGTAGTTATCCCAGAACCACTTCATCATATTTTTCGTCAAGAAATAGCCCTTTTCATACTGGTTGTAGGACGCGTTATCGAAGTTCGCATCCGTTACAGGCCATAGCATGACGTTATAACGAATTTTCGGCCCGCCGAACTGTTTAGCCTGTAGGGCAACAGAAGCGACCATATTGCCGCCGACGCTGTTGCCAACTAACGCCAGACGACTACCGTCCACACCAATTTCCTGACCGTGCTCGGCCACCCACTGCGTCGCCTCATAAGCCTGATTGATGGCTACAGGGAAGCGTGCTTCAGGGGACGGGGTGTAATCCACGTACACTGCTGCGGCACCAGACGCCCTGACCAGATCGCGGATTAAACGTTCGTGGGTTGGGAAATCACCGAGCACCCAGCCGCCGCCATGGAAAAACATGAACACCGGCAGCGTACCGGATACATTTTCCGGCTTCACGATTTTCAGCTTAATAGCCTGACCGTTCACCTGGATGGTTTTTTCAGACACCTGTGCGGCTGGCAGCTTCACGCCCTGTTGCGCGCCGATCAGAACCTGACGCGCTTCCTGTGGAGTCATCTGCTCTATCGGTTTGCCCTTACCGGAATTCAGAACATCAAGAAATGCCTGTACGCCAGCGGTCGGCGCAGGGGTGTTGATCGGCTGCGCAGAAGCGACGGATGTCATAGAAGCGAATACGGCAGACGTCAGGATGGTGGAGATGGTTTTCATGATATTGGCCTTTTTTAAAATCGTGCGGTTGATAGGTTCACAAAAGTGATTTTATATTTAATGCGATTTAATCGTTAGATACATACTTGCGTGCAAGTTACTTTTGGTCAAACATTATTTATACTTTTTTTTAAGCTTGTGAGTAACGGAGTATTTAAAATGAAAGAAAACAGTATCTTGGGTGAACTATTGTGCTTCTCTCTGTATTCGGTCGCCAATGCACTGATCCGTCAGTATCGGCCGTTGCTGAAAGAATTCGATCTGACTTACCCGCAGTTTGTCGTCCTTCTGTCCCTGTACGATCAGGACAATATCCTGCTCAAAGAACTGAGTGAGAAAACGCTGTTTGATTCAGGCACGCTGACGCCGCTTGTCCAGAAGCTGGAAGCCAAGGAATTTTTAAACCGGGTTGCGGTTGCGGGTGATGAACGCATGAAGAAAGTTGTGCTGACTGACAAGGCGCTTGCGTTGAAAGAACGGATCGTCGACCTGCCAAATCAGATGCGTTGCTCTATGCGCATGAAGGATGAGGATCTGAATATGCTGCGACAGCTTTCTAAAAATCTGCTGGAAGACTTATAGCCGGGTGGGGGAAAAGCTCGATTTCCTATTGAGGATTCTCGAATAATCGGGTCGATCTGGCGATGCGAACGGATCAAACAGGATGGTAAGTGACAGATGCCACACCTACTCTCAGGTGTGGCATAGCGTGTTATTGTGCGCGAACTCGCACGCCCGCAAAAACAATCACCATTGCTGATACCAGCAATAATCCGCTGCCAGCAAACACACCGCTGGCTCCGTTGAGGTCAAATATTACCCCGCCACCCGCTGCGCCAGCCCCGATCGCAAATTGGATCGATGCCACCAGTAAACCGCCCGCGCTTTCGGCTTCGTCCGGTACGGTTGTCGCAAGCCAGGTTGACCAGCCCACGGGAACCAGACCAAACGCAAATCCCCACATCGCCACCAGCAGACCATCCAGTATCGCCAGATGTCCAAAGGCCGCCATGGTCAGAGCCAGAATGCCCATCACAAAGGGCACCAGTGCCAGCGTCAGGCGCAAGTTTCGCGCCAGTAGATAACCGGCAATCGAAGTACCGACAAAATTGGCGAGGCCAAAGCCGAGTAAAATCAGGGAAATATTTTCGACGCTTGCCTGCCCGACGGTTTCCAGAAACGGGCGCAGGTAGGTAAAGAAGGCGAAATGTCCGCTGAAGATCAGCACCGTTGCCAGCAGTCCACCGATCATGCCCGGACGGCGCAGCACGCGAAACAGTGTTCCGAGGCTACCGTTGCTTTCCGGCTTCATCGATGGCAACACCCACAACTGCCACAGCAGTGCCAAAACGCTCGGCAGAATGCAGAGGATAAAAACGTTTCGCCAGCCAATTAAACTCCCCAGATAGCTGCCAAGCGGTGCGGCAACAACGGTGGCAATCGAGACGCTGGAGAAGATCACCGCTAGCGCTTTGGGCACTTTATCCTTGGGCACAAGGCGCATCGCCGTGGCGGTGGACATGGCCCAGAATCCACCAATGGCAACGCCTAGCAGTAAACGTCCGAATAGCAACACATGCAGATTGGGGGCAAATGCCACCAGCAGGCTGGAGATGATTTGCAGCACCGAGAAAAACATCAACACCCAACGGCGGTCGATGCTTTTAGTTGCCGATGTGATGAGCAAGCCGGTCACCAGCGCGACCAGCGCTGTTGCGGTCACCGCTTGGCCTGCCATTCCCTCCGTGACGCCTAAACTTGTCGCCATCGGCGTTAATAAACTGGCTGGTAGAAATTCAGCCGTAATCAGGCCAAATACCCCCAGTCCTAGTGAGTAAACGGCTCGCCAGGCGGGTTTTGCGGGCGCGATGGCCTCACTTGCCGCTATACATGAATTCATCTGTTGCTCTCTCGTTAGAAAAATGTGACAACCGTCACGAAGCATAGAGCGTTCCACACGGACGATCTATGACATATAATCTTCACTTATTGATTATTCGTCCGGAGTTGCCGTCATGACTGTTCAGTCACCCGATTTAATCAGCGAGCTTCTGCGTGGGATGCGTCTTTCCGGGGTGACATATCGCCGAATTGAAACCCATGCCCCCTTTGGTGTGTCGTTTCACTACGAGCCCGGCAGAGCGCAGTTTCATTTTGTCAGCCAGGGTACGGCGCTGCTGCGCATGGAGAGTGGCGCGACGTTTGTGCTCAAAAGCGGGGACGCACTGTTTATCCCCAACGGGAATTCGCATGCGTTGCTCTCTGATGAAAAGGCTGACGTCACGCCGGTGTCAGCATTTCCAAGCGAAGCGATTTGCAATTCGGTGTGTGCGATCGGCTGCGAACCGTGCCCCGATATCGAAAACACGGTGATTTTCAGCGGATGCATGGATTTTGAGCTGGGCGGAATGCAGCCGCTGATCAAAGCGATGCCGGAAGTCATGATGGTGAGCCGCCTGATGTCGACCTGGCCAGAAATCCATCCAATTCTTGCGGCCATGGAACGTGAGTCGATGACGCGTCAGGTAGGATTTGCCGGCATTCTGGCGCGACTGGCCGATGTGGTCGCGGCGCTCATCGTGCGTGGATGGGTTGAAGCCGGCTGCGGTAAAGCGACGGGCTGGGTGCAGGTACTGCGCGACCCACGACTGAGCCGGGCGATTTACGCGATGCATCAGCAGCCGGGCGTAAACTGGAGCGTCGCGGAATTGGCAAAAGAGGCGGGTACCTCCCGGTCCGTTTTTGCCGAACGTTTTCTCTCTGCAACTGGCACCACACCTGCGAAATACCTCAGCGAGTTGCGCATGCGTCTGGCTGTCCAGTACATCCGGCATGAGCATCAGGCGATTGAAACGGTGGCACTACGTCTGGGGTACGGATCGCTGGCGGCGTTCAGCCGGGCATTTAAACGCATCGTGGGCCATGCACCGGGAGCACTGCGGGAAATCAGTCAGGCTTCTGAGGAGGTTTGATGGGGAGCGATATTTGCAGCTAACGTGGCCATCGTAGCGATCGTTGTTGCTGGGGGGGATTGTAAGTATCCCAGTAAAGCGAACCATTTATTTTTAGAGATCTTCTGACATAATACAGAATGAAGCACATAACGGCTGATAGCATCGTTATGCTTTTGTCGTTTAAATCATCACGAATAATCCAGACACTTCCCCGCCAACAATAACCCATCACGATAAATAACCTACGCCAAAAGACGGATTTATTTTTTATCTCTGCTGTTATTTTTAAAAATGTTTATAGCGACAATGTATTTCTGATGAATAGCATTTTAATGAGGAGATAAAGATATGCCATCTATTTATTATCGCGGAGATAATCGGGCCATTGGGGATATTCGGAATTTATTGAATCAAAAAAATAGGAGCAGACTTGCCTGAACGGCGAAATTTTACGCTTTATCCATCACGTTGAAATAATTATCAAATACAAATATTTAAAGTTAAATAATGAAAAAATAAATATTTATAGAAATTACTAATATGAGAAAATATATTTTATATGTTAATTATTATGGTTGTGGGCACTAGCAGTTTGTGTGTTTTCCTAAAAAAGCTTTAAGACTGATCTGATTGTTATTCTAAATTTTTTTATGTGATATATTATCCGGCACGGAAAAGAGTTAATGATAAAAACTTAATGGATTAAGATTAAAAAGTGTCTACTAATCAGATGAATGTTTCCTATGGAAATGATTTTTTTGTTATTAAATTGATGGACTTTTTATCAATAAATTTGACATTAATAGTTAGCGCTAGTCTATTTATGATGGGCGCTTTCGATGATGTAATTATGATTAGTCTGCTATTCTCAATCTCTTTTTTACTTATTGGAGAATATACTGGTCTATATCACCGCGGCCTTAAAAATATGCAGCCTGGTGGGCAGCGAAGACTGTGGGGTTCCGCATTATTTTCGGTCATCTTTGTGGAGTTAGTCAGGAATTATGCCGGTACGCTGTACTCTCTGGGTCTATTGCATAAATTCGATAATATATATTTTTCCGCAACGCTGTACTGGTATGTTCTTTCGCTATGTAGCCTCTATATCACGCGTTTAATTACGTTTAAATTTACGACTAAAAAGCGGATCCGAATTGCTATTGTGGGATTAACGCCCGGTGGGTTAGCGGCGGAAAAAGCATTGCTTAAAGAGTATGCCAACATGCAGTTAGAATTGGCTTTTTACGACGATCGTAGCCCATCCCGTTGTGGCTATCTGTTTAAGAGCCAATTTAAAGGCAAAGTGAGCAAGCTGGTTGAAGAAGCTAAAGCGGGCAGAGTGGATGAGATTTATATTGCGCTGCCAATGGTTGCTCTACAACGCATTCGTTATTTTCTGTCGATGATGTCCGATACGACGGTAGATACCTATATCATTCCCGATCTTTATTCCTACAGCTCATACGTATCGCAGTTTCGCTCCATCAATAACATTCAGACCATCAGTATTTTCAGATCGCCGTTTGATGGTATTGGCTCGGTGATTAAGCGCGTTGAGGATTTAGTGATTGGTGGCGTTATTACGCTGATGATTTCGCCATTGCTGCTGGTGATTGCTATTGGTATCAAACTGACGTCACGGGGGCCGGTGTTATTCAAGCAGGATCGTTATGGCCTGAGCGGCAATAAAATCAAAGTGTGGAAATTCCGCTCGATGCACGTGATGGAAAACGCCGGCGTCGTGACGCAGGCGACTAAAAACGATCCGCGTGTTACGCGTTTTGGCGCATTTTTACGCCGGACTTCGCTGGATGAACTGCCGCAATTTTTCAATGTATTGCAAGGGACGATGTCGATTATTGGCCCGCGTCCTCATGCCGTCGTGCATAACGAGCAGTATCGCCAGCTAGTCGAGAATTACATGATCCGCCATAAAGTGAAGCCTGGAATTTCAGGCTTGGCGCAGGTTAATGGTTATCGTGGCGAAGTGGATACCCTCGATAAAATGGAAAAACGGGTTCACTACGATATTGCCTATATTCAGAGTTGGTCCCTTTGGTTGGATATCAAAATTATCTTTAGAACCATTTTCAAAGGCTTTATCGGTGAAAATGCGTACTAAATTAGTCATCGCCGCTGGAATGATAATCCCCCTCCCATCTTGGGCCGACCTGATGCCGAAATCGCATATCGGTGTCGCTGGTATTGATTTTCAAAGCCAGGTGGGTCTGGACTATGGGCATGAGAATAACGTGACCTATCAGGCTGATGATCAGAATGCGGTGAGTTCTCATTTTCAGAGCCTCAGGCCAATGATTAAGGCCATTGGCGCGCGTTATCAGGATCAATATCTGTTGATGTATTCCGGTGATTATCGTCGTTACGACAGCGATCCAGCGGATAATTACACCGACCATTTCTTTCGCTTTAATGGCGCATGGCGCTACGGGTTGAGGCATGGATTAACGCTCAGTCTTGAGGAGGCGCTTGGGCACGAAGTGCGTGGGCGCGGTATTACCGAAGGTTTTCGACCACAACAGTTCAGCGATTTCGGTATTCATTCGCCGTTGAGTACCGCGCTTTTCAACAGTGAATTGCGTTATAGCTATGGCGCACTGAAAGGGCGCGGTAAAGCCGACGTCGCGCTGCTGTTTAGAAAACTGCGGTTAGGCCGCACGGAGAATATTAAAAATACCGATATTGATTTTTATAACTATGTTCTTGGGCAGGAATGGTACGAGAACGGTTTGATCGCCGAATTATCTGACCAATACTCGTCGGCAACGCGCTTTCGCTACCGTTTTATTGGTAATCAGCGACGTTATGAAATCGATTCGCAAAAAGATAATGATGAATACTATCTGGAATTCGGCATTAAATCGCAACTTACGGGAAAAACCGATATTGATGCCAATGTGTCCTGGCTATACAAGACATTCGATAATAACCCGAATTCCAGGCGTTTTAGCGGGATAAACTGGGATATTCAGACGGAGTGGAAACCCCTTAAACAATCCGTTTTTACCGCACATACGTCGCAGCATATCAAAGACCCGTCAGAAATCGGCGGCTATATCCTAGTTTCTAAATACGGCATCTCTTATCAGCACTTTTGGCTCGTCGATCGTTTCTCCACCACGTTTGATTATTCATACCTGACGGACGTTTACAAGAATTACCCGCGAGATCGTAAAGACAGAAACAGGGTGTTCACATTCGCCATGAGTTATAACTTCAGGCCCTCTATTAACGTTGAATTAAAGTATCAACTGAACACGCTACGTTCCAATCAAGATAGCGATTCTTTCTTTATTGGCCCTAACGGCGATCGCCAGGTCGTCAGAATGCTGGGTCGTGATAACTCTCTGATTATGTTTACGGCTAAGGTACAGATCTAACGTGAAAATAATAAAACTGTGCATTTTTCTGTCCCTCAGCATCTGGCTAGCGGGATGCTCCCCGCCGAGCCAGCGGCAAATGGACAAACCTGAAAGTGAAACCACCGGCTATCAGTTAGATGAAGGCGATGCTGTAAATATTCTGGTGTACGGCGAGCCGGAGATGACGATGAAGTTCATGCTGGATAAAAGCGGCGCGATTACCTTCCCCTACATTGGCCTACTGGTGTTGAAAGGGAAAACGCCAGAGCAGGTGGGCGAGGAGTTGGCTAATCGCCTGCGCGGCGACTATCTGCAAAATCCGATGGTGACGGTCAGCATCGCCGAGTTCCGGAAATTCTATATCACTGGTGAAGTGGAGAAACCGAACGGGTATGCCTACGAGCCGGGCTTAACCGTTGAAAAAGCGTTGGCACTGGCCGGCGGATTTACCGATCGCGCAGACCGCAAGGATGTGGGTATTCGTCTATCGAATAGCAATCAACTGATTGAAAATGTTGATGTAAGACGTGTGGTTCATCCTGGCGATACCGTGATTGTTGGTATGAGCTTTTTCTGACCATGAGTCTATCTATCGTGGAAAATGGCAGAAAACTGGAAAGCATCATCGATTTCTCCAGATTTGCCAAAGAGATCAAACAGAACGGCTGGAAGATCATGCTGGCCGGCCTGATTGTGGCGGTAGTGGCTTACCCGCTGATTAGCATGATCACGCCCAAATATGTGTCGACCGCAACGGTACTGCTTAAGGCACAGCAGGATAACGTTTCGCCTTTGCCGCAGGTCGATGGTTATGATTCCACCCGTAGCGGCTATTACGAAACCCAGTATGCGTTGATGCAGTCGCGTATTGTGCTGGAACAAGCCGTGCGGGACATCAAGCTGGACCAAAATCCAGCGTTTAACGGCGATATAAACAAAAATGCGGATAACCGTGGCGATGAGCAACAGCGGGTCGATCACGCACTGAATTCGATAGTGGCAAACCTCACTATCACTGGCGTTCGCACCACGCACCTCGCCACTATCTCATACGAATCGGCGTCGCCTGAGCTGGCGGCCGACATCGCTAACGGCGCGGCGCAGGCATTTATTGACTATACGGCCAGGCAAAAGCACCTCAAGACACTGAAAGCCAAAACATTGAACCAAAAACAGATGGAGGAGGTGTGGCAGCAAGTCGTCGAGCAACAGGCTGTTATCGACCAATTTCTGAAAAAAGAAGGGCTGCTGACTTTCCGCGGCGTGGATGGCTTCGAAACTGAACAACTGGGGATCGTCACCAACAAGTTAGCGGATGCCACCCAACGTCGCATCAGGGCGGAAACGAACTACAACAGCGTGCGTTTGAACGTGGGTACGTCGCTGGAAAACATCATTTCTCTGCCAGATATTTCTAATCATGCCCAAATTCAGGATTTGCGCATTGCGCTGATTCAGGCTCGGCGTTCTTTATACGAGTTACGGAAACGCTACGGGCTGAAGCATACCAAAATTTTAGAAGCCGAAGCCCAGGTTCAGGCGATTGAAGAGCAGACCCACACCGTGTTACTCGAACTGGAAGCGGGGCTGAATAAGCAGTATCAGGCGGCGTTGAGGGATGAAAAATATTATCAGCAACTGCTGGAGAAACAGAAAGCGGATTTCCAAACGCTAGCGTCTAAACGTGATGAATACAATAACCTGATCACCACGTTGGATAAAACAAAAGAGCTGTATAAGGCGCTCTATCAGCGCACCAAAGAGCAGACGCTGGCAGGTAACTATTTAGAGCCGGACGCGGTACTTTACGACCCTGCCGTGCCGGCGGGCCACCCGTCGAAACCCAATAAAGTGATGCTGCTGGTGATGGTTGTCATGCTAACCCTGATTTTCTCGGTGGTTTACTTCATCGTGAGAGCCGCGCTGGATAATTCAATCAACAGTATCAGCCAGATGAAAAAGCGCCTGAATGTGGCGCCGGTGGGGGAAATTCGCATCTTCGCCAGTGGCGTGAAGCGCTCACAGGTTGTGCGTTTGATAACCAAAGCGCCGCTGTACGTCGATATTGTCCACAGCATGCGAACCCACATTTTGTTATCGCATCCATCCTGCCAGGCCATTGCCATCAGCTCGGCAGAGCATGGCGAAGGGCGATCGTTGCTGGCGCATTTGCTGGCGACATCTTTCAGCGCTGACCAAAAAACGCTGCTTATCGACCTGGATTTCTTTAACGACGGCGGGCTGACGCAAGACCTGGCGCCCCCTTCCGCTATCGGTGTGGCGGAACTGCTGCAAGGGCAATCACCGTTGGATGCCGCACTGGTGACAATCAGTGAAAATTTAAGCTTCCTGCCGCGTGGCAATGCCTTGATGTCTTCTTTACTGATGCTGTCGTCCGAACATGTCGTGACGTTGATGGCAGAGCTGAGAACACGCTATCAGAGAATAATCGTTGATGTGGCCGCAGTGAATCAAACGCAGGATAGTCAACTCATTAGCCGGGTAATCGACGGGGTGGTTTTTGTGCTGAAAGCCGGCGAGTGGCGTACGGGTGATGTGCTTAATGCCATTGAGAACGTTAAACACCACCGCGCGGTGCTGATTGGCGCGGTAATGAATCGGGTTGCGGATAAAAACCTCGAAACCAAAGAGGGGATACGTTCCCTGAACCATCGTATGAATGCGCTAATCGACAGTACTGGTCACCTGTGAGTTTATGAAAAAGATGAGTTTACTAAAAAGCATTTCTACCATTGCGGGTTCATCGGTGGTTTCACAACTGATTGGCGCGCTGTCTATCTGGCTGATTTCGCATAAATACAACATGGCCGAGGTGGGGATCTACGCACTGAGTTACAGCATCGTGTTGGTGGGGGCGCAGGTCTGTACCTTTGCATCGCAACTGCTGATTCCGAAACAGCAAGACAGTGAACTGGCGCAAAGTGTGGTGTTCAGCACACTGCAAAGCCTGCTTACCGCTGTGCCCTATGCGATGTTGACCGCATGGCTGTTTCAGCGAAATGTGTTCTTTCTCTATCTGCTCACGCTGTCCTATGCGCTGGTGCTGATCTCGGAGAATTTGTCGCTGCGCGAGGGTAACTACCGTTTTCTGGCCTTTCAGCGACTCGCCGTCTCGGTGGTGGTCGTGCTTTCGCTGGTGTTCACTTCACATACCACCGCGTTTTATTGGTCCTGGGCCTGCGCCATGATGGTGCTGATTAGCGGATGTATTTTGTTCTCGTTCAATATTCACACCATTACGTTTGGACATTTTAGTCCGCAACGTAATAGGGCTTTCTTTCATCAGCATGCTCATCATCTCACCCGCGTTGGCAGCGCCGAAGTGCTAGCGATGGTTAATAGTAATTTGCCGGTTATGCTGATTAATTTTTGGTTTTTCGCGTTGACAGCGGGGTATTTCTCGGTGGTGAGCCGTTTTTGTTTGTCTCCGGTGGTGATCATCGGCAATGCAGTGCGTCATTCTATTTTTTCAACCTGGTCTACCGATTTCAGAAATAAACGTTTCAACTATGATGAGTTCAAAAAAGTCCGTCTGGTATTATTGATGTCGGGAGTGATCTGCACTCTAGGGGTATTTATTTTCTATCCGTTGGTGATGCATCTTTTTTTTAGCGAGGAGTGGATTAACTCCATTCCAACCTCTCGCTATATGTTGCCTTATTTATTTCCGGCGCTGGCGGTGTGTCCGCTGACGGTGATCGAACTAATATTTGGCTCTCATCGCTATTTTTTGCGTATTCAATTAGAGCAGTTGAGTGTGGTATTAATCGCATTTGTGATTGTGCCTTATTTTTATAATCACTATGCCACATCAATGATTCTTTTTTCTGTGCTGACATTTGTACGCTACGCGTTTATTTATCTCAAAGTAAACAAACGTGCTAATGGGCTGAAAAATATGATGACAGAATCATGAGCTTGAATACCGGGCTTTACCTACAGGTTTATGTTGTTATCACGCTGGTATTCTGCGGACTGACGCAGTATTTCACCGGCTTTCTGGCGGTGCTGTGGTTACCATTTATTTTGGCGCTGAGCATGGTGGGGTTGCTGATTATGCAGACTCGCTACGATAGATTGCATTTGGATAC
Source organism: Pectobacterium sp. S5 (assembly GCF_051707265.1). Taxonomy (NCBI): domain Bacteria; kingdom Pseudomonadati; phylum Pseudomonadota; class Gammaproteobacteria; order Enterobacterales; family Pectobacteriaceae; genus Pectobacterium; species Pectobacterium sp. S5. The sequence continues at coordinate 1,384,956 of NZ_JAULSZ010000001.1, read as the reverse complement.
GCAGGAATTGATGGTTCTCACGCTTTACCTCTCTTTTCTGGCGATGGCGGGATTATCTACCCTGTTACAGGGCGGAATAACCGTCACTATCGTTGGGTTTAAAAACGAGGTTGCATTGTCGCTGATGATGTTTTGCCTGCTGCTGGGATTTTGCCGCGAATCACAGATTTATCGCGTGACCCGCAGTTTGTATTGGGTGTTCTACGCGCAGTTCCCGGTGGTGATTTATCAGGTGTTGTTTGTTTTGCCGCGGCGGGTAGCATTGCGGGGAGAAGACGAAAAATGGGACTCGGTAGTCGGCACTTTCGGCGGCGACCCGATGGGCGGGGGAAATACCGCGGCGATGGGGTTGTTCTGCTTGTTGATTATGCTGCTGAAAGTCTCGGAATTTAAACATGGTTTGACGTCGTTTAAATCCACGGCGCTGCATATCGTTTTGGGATTTAGCTTGTGTATCCTGGGGGAAGTGAAATTTGTGATCCTGATTTCACCGTTATTACTGGCCTGGGTTTGGTTAATGCCGAGCTACATCAAAGGCATGAATAGCATAAACCTGAAAGCAATTTTGCTGATTTTCACTGGCATGGCGTTGCTGATTACCGTGGCGATTACCATTTTGGCCTCGGGTTACTCCTCGGCGTTTGGTGGCGACCCGACGAAAAGCGCGATGAGCGTATTTCTAGATTCATTGAATTATATTTTTGATACCAGCTACATTATGGAATCCGGTGAACTTGGGCGTCTTACTACGCTATTTTTCTGGCTGAAAAATCACGATATGTGGGGGATCTCCGGTACGTTGTTTGGCTATGGATTAAATGCGACAAATAGCGGCAGCGCTGTCTCTCCCGGTTTTTTGAATATTATCTATAACCTGATCATCGATTCAACCTCATTAAGTGTGCTGCTATGGGAGGTCGGCGTGGTTGGAACGCTATTTTTCATCGGGTTAATTATTTATATCTTAGTCATTACGCAGCCAAAGCCGGGACTAGATCGTAATAAATTAGACCAACAGGACCTGAAATTGCTGAGTTTTTCTCCGGCCTTTAACGTTTTTGTGGTTGGGTGCCTGTTGAGTCTGCCTTATAGCCAGATCCTGATGATTATTCCCATGCTGCAATTCCTATTTTATTTATCTCTGGGCTCAAGTCTGGTGATTCGCCATTCTGTCCGCCGTTATATCGGAAAACTGTATGAGTGATAAACCTTTTATTTCAGTGAGTATTAAGACATTCAATGAGTCGGAATGCATCGAAAAAACCATCGACAGTATTCGTCGCCATATTGTGGATTACCCCCATAAAATCATTGTTGCCGATAGCTTATCAACCGACAACACTCAGCAGCTTGCCAGCGCCAAAGGCATTACCGTGGTGTCGCTGACTGAACCTTCCGAACGCTGCTGCGGTGTGGGGCATCAGCTTGGTTACCTTTACAGTCAGGGGGATTATTTGCTGCTAATGGACGGCGATATGGAGCTGGAAGATGGCTTTATTGAGCAGGGCATCGCATTTTTAACCGCACACCCTGATTACGCTGGCGTGGCTGGAACGGTAGAGATGGATGGCGCGGCGAACTATGAGTTTACATCACGTAAACAGCGCCTTCATAAAATATATCCGTTGGGCGACTGCGGTCATTTAGGTGGTGGGGGGTTATACCGCCGCTCGGCAATTGAAAAAATAGGTTATCTCACCAACCGCAGCTTGCATGGTTATGAAGAGGCTGAATTAGGCATTCGTCTGCGCTATGCCCACTATAAATTACATCGACTTAATGTGCCTTATTTCCGTCACACGTCGTACACCATGCCAACATATAAAATGCTGCAATATCGTTGGCGGAACGGTTTTCTCTGGGCTCCGGGCGAGCTTTTACGCAGCGCATGGGGGATGCCTTATTTCCGTGAGGCATTGCATATCGTTAAAAACGAGGCAGTTTTTGCGGTTTATCTGCTGGTGCTGTTGATGAGTTTATTGACGTTTAACGCCACTGTTATTGGTGCTGCGTTGCTGCCGTTACTCGCTTTTGTGGCATTAAAAACGATTAAGAACCGTTCACTGCTGAACGGGGTGCAGAGTGTGATGAACCTGGCTGTGTTTTCTGCGGGATTGATAAAAGGGTTAACCAGACCCGTGCGCGACCCTATGGCACCACCAAGCAGCAAGGTTATTCATGAATAGGCAGGTATGATGAAAATTTTATTGGTCAATAAATTTTTCTATATTAAGGGCGGCGCTGAAACGGTTTATTTTCAAGAGATTGATATGTTGAAAAAGGCTGGCGTTGACGTTATCGCTTTCTCTATGCAGCATGAAAATAACTTCCCGTCAGACTACGCGCCCTATTTTGTCGGTAATGTGGATTATCATCAAAACAGCAGTGCGATTGGGGCAATTAAAACTGCGGTTAACTTTATTCATAATGCTGATGCATGTAAGAAATTGCTGGTGTTATTGCGTAAAGAAAAGCCGGATATTGTTCATTTTCACAATATCTACCACCAACTCACGCCGTCGTTGATTAAAATTGCCCGTCAATTTGGGTGTAAAACCGTGTTAACGGCTCATGACTACAAGATTATCTGCCCTTCGTACACCATGCTGCGTGATGGCAAAGTCTGTGACGCTTGTTTAACCGGTTCGGTATTTAACGCTTTTAAATATCGGTGCCAGCAAGGTTCTGCATCGAAAAGTCTGCTGCTTTCGTTAGAAGGTGCCTGGCAGAATATTGCCAAAAACTATCAGGCGCTGGATGTGATCGTTTCGCCCAGCGAATTTCTGCGTAACCAATTAATGCGCAAGCTGCCGAATGTTCGTATTGAAGTGATTGTGAACGGCATTAATGACAGCCTGCCGGCGGAGGATGTTAAAGACGACGGTTATTTGCTGTTTATTGGTCGCCTGAGTAGGGAGAAAGGCGTTGCTACGCTTGCCAGGGCGCATCAGCAAATGCGGAATAAAATTCCGTTAAAAATTGCGGGCAGCGGGCCGCTGTATAACGATTTGGTCGCGCAATTTCCGCATGCGGAATTCCTAGGTTATAAACAGCAGGGCGAAGAACTTAACCGGCTGATTAAATACGCACGCGCGGTGGTGGTTCCTTCCGAATACTATGAAAACTGTTCAATGTCGGTACTGGAGTCGATGGCATTCGCTAAACCGGTGGTAGGCGGGCGTATTGGCGGTATACCTGAACAAATTCGCGATAAGATAGACGGCATTTTATTCGAACCCGGCAATGTGCAGGCATTAGCCGATGTGCTGGATGACCTGACGTTGAATCCGCAAAAAGCCAGAGAAATGGGATTAAATGCGCGCCAACGTCTTCGCGAAAAATATTCATTACGTAAACACACAGAATCTCTATTGGCGCTTTATCGGGAAATATTAATCGAAAAATAATATGACTACGAAAATTACCGTTCTGGGAACACGTGGTATTCCAAACGTGTTGGGTGGTGTGGAAACACATTGCCAAAATTTATATCCGACAATTAAACAGCAATTCGACGTGGATATTTGTGTTCTCGCACGTTCGCCTTATGTCAATTATAAAAAATCACAATATCGAGGCGTGATGACTCGCGCTTTACTGTCGCCGAAAAAGCGTTCATTAGAGGCTATCGTTCATTCGGTGCTGGCGGCATTTATCACCTGCTTTGATCAGTCCACGGTGGTGCATGTTCACGCTATTGGTCCGGGCCTGGTGGTGCCGCTTTTACGTTTGCTGGGTAAAAAAGTGGTTTTTACTCATCATGGCCCAGACTATGACCGCCATAAATGGGGATTCCTGGCAAAGAAGATTTTAATGCTGGGTGAAAAGGTCGCAGTGAAATATGCCAATGAAGTGATTGTGATCTCCGAAGTGATTAATAATATGATCAAGCAGAAATATGGACGCGATGATGCCCATCTTATCTATAACGGTGTGAATCTACCCCAGCGACTCACTGCGGACGTTATCAATCAAATATTGGCGCGTTTTTCTCTTCAGCCACAACACTATTTGGTTGCGGTTGGCCGCTTCGTGGAAGAAAAAGGCCTGCATGATCTTATCGCGGCCTATCGGCAATCGGGTGTCACGATGCCACTGGTTTTGGTTGGCGATGCCGATCACCCCACTGCGTATAGCATGCGATTAAAACAGTTAGCCCATGAAACCCCGAATGTGATTCTGACCGGATTTTTAAACGGCCAGGAACTACAAACTGTTTTCTCACAGGCTAAACTCTTTGTGATGTCGTCATATCATGAAGGGTTACCCATTGCGTTGCTGGAGGCCATGTCATTCTCATTGCCTGCCGTGGTCAGCAATATTCCAGCCAATCTGGAGGTGAAATTAGCGCCAGAAACTTATTTCAATGTAGGAGATGTGGCGGATTTATCCAAAAAAATCACGTTGCGCTCTAAATCGTTATCTGTTGATTACTCTGAATATTTACAAAGGTATAATTGGCAACAAATCGCGGAACAAACGATGGCCGTTTACACCGCAGTAAATAAATCAATAGGTTAATAGTGAATGAATCGAATAAACGCCCGTTAGTCATTGAGCGCTTCTATGAAGCCCTTGATGGAAAAACCGATACAGAACTGACCTCGGAACAGCGGCTGGCCGTTGAGCAGGCGGTGCTGTCGATTACGGCATCTTCACTGCATTGGGTCGACGTGCGTAAGAGTTTCCCTTTTTTTAACAAGCGCTATTACTTCGTTTTTTTGTTCGGTCTGGATCACCGCAAGCGTCCACGCAAAGAGTCAACGCTATTTCGCATACTGCTGACTGCGTTGATCCTGTTTACTGGCTTTTCCTGCATGCTTGCGGCGCTATTGATGCTTTACATGATTAAGTCTGCCTTGGGTATTGATATTTTCCCACATTTCCACTTAGGAATTTGGGATTGGTGGCTCAGCCTGAAGGATCACTGACCTCCGGTTTCTGCTGATGTGGAAATAAGGAGTCATAAGTGCATTGTAAAATTATCGCTGTAGGAGGTTTGCTATTTTCTGTATTGGGTGTGGCCGATGGCGTGATGACGACCGTCACCCCCAGAGGGCTAACTGGCCCTCTAACGAACCCAGGTACTGGCGTCGCCAGCTTTAACAAGGGTAATGGTACAACGTTGTCGCTGGCTGATTATCCCGACACCGGCATTGAATATGATCGTTTGTACTGGAATGAACTCGAACCAGCAGAAGGCCAATATAATTTTCAAGCCGTGGACGCTATTTTCGAACTAGCTAGCCAGCATCAACCGCCGATGAACGTGGGGTTGCGCTTTATGGCGCTTGATGAGCCTGCCAGTGGTTCGAAGATTCCTGACTGGCTGATCCAAAAAGGCATCAAGGGCGAATGGACGCCGGACAAAAAAACCTTTGTGCCGGATCTGGACGACCCGGTGTTTATCGAATACAGCCAGCGTTTGCTTAATGCTTTTGGGCTGCGCTATGACGGTAATTCGAATTTGGCTTATATCGATATTGGGTTAGTGGGGTCATGGGGCGAGTGGCACAACACCAATTTCCCGACCATTACGCCGCTGATTGAACGCTACACATCAGCCCAGTTGGATAAGTACGTTGAAATGTATTTTGCCGCGTTTCCCAACAGCCCAAAGATTATGCTCATTAACGGCGGCGACACGTTGGCCAGCGCAGTGAAGCAAGGTGCTGGATGGCGCGCGGATTGCTGGGGAGACTGGCATAATTTTTCGACCACATGGAGCCACATGCAAGATGATTACCCGCAGCGACTGCAAAACGCGGAGGCGCTTTATCCAAATTTTAGCTCTGCGTGGCAACGTGCGCCGGTGAGTCTGGAAATCTGTGGTCATATGTCGGAGTGGCAGAGCGTGCAGCACTATACTCGTGCGCAAGTGCAGGTGGCCTTTGACTGGGCGCTGGCACAGCATGCTAGCACCATTAATCTGAAATCGCGCAGCGTGCCGACGGAATATCGGGACATTGTGGATAACGCGCTGACCAAACTCGGCTATCGTTTTCGCCTGGCCTCGTTAACTCATGAGTCTGAACTGGTACAAGGGCAGAGCCTGACGTTAAACCAGCAGTGGTTTAACGACGGCGTAGCGCCCATTTATCTGAAATATGATGTGGCCTATCGTGTGGTGAATGATGCCAACACCGTAATGAGTATGGGAAAAATGGCTGATGACATCCGCACTTGGTTGCCAGGGCAGCATACCTTCGTCTACCAATTGGCGATGCCGGAAGCGCTGCCAGCCGGGCAGTATAATATTGAAATGGCGATGCTGGACGCAAAGGGAGTATCGCGAATTAATCTCGCCAACGAGGGCAAGCAAGCTGACGGTTGGTATCGAATTTCCACGGTAACGGTGCGCTGAGCACGGAATTAAGAATAGATATTCATATGCTGAAAAATATCGGCCATGTATGGTGTGAAATAAAAGCGGCGGGCAGTATTAAAGCTAAACTAGTCATACTGCTGTTTCGCCTTTCAACCATTTACCAGTCATCAAATGCGCTGCTGAAAATTATCAGCGTTCCTTTTGTTGTCCTGAATAAAGTGATTAATGAGTGGCTGTTCTGTGTGGAAATTCCGCACAGAACTCAAATCGGTTTTGGGCTGAAAATATATCATCCGCACTGTATTGTGGTGAATTCCGATGTAATCATCGGGGCGAACTGTACATTACGGCAGGGAGTCACCATTGGTAGCGTGATAAACCGTGAAGGTCATGTCACCAAAAGCCCGGTGCTGGGTAATCAGGTGGAGCTTGGTGCCAATGCCATTCTGCTAGGCGACATTACATTAGGTGATAACGTAAAAGTCGGTGCCGGAACCGTGGTAACAAAAAGCCTTGCTGCCGGAAAGGTGGTCGTGGGGTATGGAACCAGAGAATTGAATTGAGAGTGTATGCTCATTTCTATACGAATGTCATGTGACAGCGGGCTGCTATTCTTACTGTCTACTAAAATGATGGGCCACATACGATAAAGAAATACTCGGTTCGTTCCTTTGGTCCAATTTCCTGCGACATCGAGAAGTCGTAATGACATTAGCGTTACGTTATCTATATGATTAATATCCAAAGCGTGTGCCAGAGGATAACATCATACCAGCGACGAACAGCGTTTCTGCGAAACGCGAAACATTGAATTTACGCATCAAGCCTGCCGAACGCGACCTTATCGCTCAAGCTGCGAAGGCTAGAGGAAAAAATCGCACTGATTTTGTTCTTGAGGCTCCCCGCGCTGCCGCAGAAGAAGCGTTGATCGAGCTGCGCATCATCATGGCTGATCCTGACACTTATCAGGAATTCCTCGCCCGCTTGGATCAGGTCCCCTCACCGAATGCTGCATTGCGTAAAACCATGCAAACGCCCGCTCCGTGGGAACAGAAAAAATGATCTCTGCCCCTGAGCTTATCTAGGTCAAACATGCATTATCCTCATTCTGTTGTGGCGTGGAGTCTATGGATAACTGGCTGAAACAGCGGGCGATGAAAAATCAGGTCACTGGAGCATCACGAACTTTCGTTAGTTGTGATGGCTCAAAAGTACTGACGTATTACTCATTGGCTTCCAGCGCTGTGGCAACGAATGCCGCACCCGGACGTTTTCGCCGCAATATGCCCGATCCGATCCCGGTGGTAGTGCTGGGTCGTCTGGCGGTAGATAAATCATTGCATGGTCAGGGCGTTGGCCGGGCATTGGTAAGAGATGCCGGGCTATGGGTGATTCAGGTGGCGGATACTATCGGCATTCGCGGGATGCTGGTTCATGCGCTGTCTGATAAAGCGTGAGATTTTTACCTGCGGGTAGGGTTTGAGCCTTCGTGATAGATCCGATGATGTTGATGGTAACGTTGGGGGATTTGGTGGGGAGTTTGTGATTTGAAGTCTCCTTTAGAATGAGGGGATCTCAAAACACATTTATTAAATCGTGACAGGTAATTTAGATACTTTCTGTCTAACTATATGGATATGGTAATAAAAAAGTTGGCTTGTGTTGTTACTATTGAAACGGAATGACCGTGTTTAATAACCTGTTTAAACTCTTTAATTTTAAACTATTCGGGATAAGTTTACCGCTCATGAGTGCCTATTTTTTTTGAGCTATTTTAAACTACTCAGTAGTTTCTTTAAAAAACCATAGTGATTCAGTATGTTGTTACTACAGTTCTTCCTGAACGACGATAAAGAGTCTGCAAGCATCGCAGGACGATGCTTGGATTTACGAGTGAGGTTTTCCAGTACCCGCCCTAGGATAGGATTGAATTGGAATTATTTGAATTTATAATTTTCTCGATAGGTTTTCAAGGGCTGATAATAAATCATTTAGCCCCCGGTTAAAGTCAGTTCTAAAATCGGCATACTTTTTAGTTCTTAATAGTTCAGGTATTTGACAATCCTGTAATAGAATTGGTAGCACATTTATGCGCCCCTTTTCAATTTCGTTCCAATATTTTATCTGCCATTCTCTTTCAACCCATTTTGAAGATACTGAGTTTTTAGAAAGAATAACAATAATGAAATCAGCATTTTGCAATCCAATAGATATTTTTTCAGGAATGCTTTCTCCGACGCTTATATCCCATTCATCCAACCACGGGATATGCCCATTTGCTTCTAAATCCATACACAATAGCTTAGCAAACGGTTTATCTTTTGATGAATGAGAGATGAAAACTTTCAATCCTGTTGGTTTATTCACGTATCGCTGCTCCACGATTTTTTCTAAAAGAGTAGTTTCAACTAAGTGAAGTTCAGAGAAATAGCTGCATAACGTTGTGTAGTTAGTCTTTTTTTTCATCAAAAAAGGAGAGCATAGACTAAATAACTCTTCCTTACGTGCCATTAGATCATTCATCGAAACATGTTCTAATGCATCATGAGAAATGGAATAATACTCTGGTGCCAAGAGAAAATCACCAAAGTAAACAATTGCTATTTGGTCTTCGTTTTCACTCTCTTCATATATATGTTCGTCATCGTCAAATATTTCCTCTTCAGCGGAAATGAAATCATCGTCGTCATAATATCCAATTCTTCCTTTATGTTCACCATGGATAACTTTGACTATGCCGTAATCACCTGGTCTTAATGACATAAATAAACTCCTTTTTTTTATTATACACACATGTATCGCGTCATTTTAAGATATTTCGTTGGACAACGTTTGATTTTCTGAGCAGGTATCTAATACCTCTTAAATCCCCCAAAACATAAGATTAATAGCATCCTTGATCTCATCCGCACAGTCGCTGAGGTCTGCAATCACTTCGCCAATGACTTCAACAGGAACACTCGAAAGCTCAGTCGTCATCAGCCGATAATTTTCACCGTTGATGAGGATCAGAGGAAACAGCGTTTTATTCACTTTCTCAGACAGATGATGTGATTCGATAAGCGGGATGACCATGCGTCGCTTTGGTGTGTCGACAATATCGCTTTGCATATCGACAAACGTTTTGTAGTGGCTGGATCGTTTACACGATCACCAGTTCCTATTTCCATCAGCAAAGGAACCATTCTGTGCGATAAATCGGGCGACTTCTTTCATCCCTTCGCGGTTTTCCTTTTTCCACACCTCAGTTTTGATACGGTGGGCTTCTTTGCCTATGACGTCATTCACCAGACCAGAAATAGGTACCCCGGTAGCATTGGGAATCTGATTATCGTTTTTGTCCACGGCAATGCTAATCCGGCGTTTCATGGCCGTGTTCCTCTTTAACCAAGCGCTTTATATTTTGCAGGGATCTTAGCAATAATGCTGGCGGGGTCTAGAGAAAGTAAACGGGCGATATGGATAAATTCTACGATGTCTAATCTTCTTTCCCCGTTCTCAACCTTAGCGATAAACGATTGAGGACGATCCAGCGCGAGCGCGAGATTTCCCTGCGTGATCCCTTTGGCAATGCGTGCTTCACGTAATGCCTTGATAACGATTTGATATTCGTCAGAGTAAACAGAAGCCATCGATTCAACCCCATAAAATTTGGGATCAAATATCAGTCGCTCACTGCTTTATCCCAAAACGGGATAAGTGATTTTTTGTGTTGATTACTTAATGTTATCTGTCCGTATCTTATGCGCTATTTTTTCTAAAACAGTGGCAGCGTCTACAGATAGCAGGTGAGCGATATGGGCAAATTCAACAACATCCAGCCTACGTTCCCCATTCTCGATTTTGGCTACAAAAGACTGAGGTCGACCTAAAGCGTTGGCCAAATTTTCTTGGGTCATGCCTTTTACGATTCTGGCCTCTCGCAGTACTTTTATAACTGATTGATATTCATCTGAATAAATCGATGCCATTTTGGTGACCTTGATTAATATCCCAAAATCGAATATCAATCATTTCTCTTTTTATCCCAAAGTGGGATAATTGAGTTGATTCATCATAGGGAGAGGTTAGAGAAATGGATAAGCACGATTGGCATCCGGCAGACATTATTGCTGGCTTGAGGAAGAAAGGTACAACGCTGGCGGCGGTATCAAGAGCATCTGGATTAGCGTCTTCAACACTCGCTAATGCTTTAACGAGACACTGGCCCAAAGGCGAAAGGTTAATTGCTTGTGCATTGGGAAAGCAGCCGGAGGAGATCTGGCCGTCACGCTATCAGGGTATGAGCTCGAATCATAGGGAAGGGGAGGCGGGATAGCGCTTTTGTCGAGAATCGAACCCTATTCAGGACCCATTCCCCAAAAGCAAAAAACCAGCCGTTAGGCTGGTTTCTTTAAATTAGTGGTGCCCGGACTCGGACAAACGCCGTAGGCGTTGAACAGCGCGCTTGTCGCGCTGGCCCTGAAAGGGTGAGCCGCTTGCGGCGAATAATCGAACGGTGTTCGATGGAGAGTCCACACGCCAGAAACGAAAAACCCCCGCCAAAGGCGAGGGTTAAGAAAAAGTGGTGCCCGGACTCGGAATCGAACCAAGGACACGAGGATTTTCAATCCTCTGCTCTACCGACTGAGCTATCCGGGCAACGGGGCGCATTAAACCGTATTGGCCGCGTGTCGTCAACGGGTTTCTGTCACAAAGCGGAGCGCCTGCGCTATTTTCAGGCAATTGTATTATTTGCTAGCCAGTTTCTGGCGATCCTTTCAGCACGCTTAGCGTGATAACGTTTCTTTCTGATTCTCGCGGCATGTTTCGTTGCACTTTTTACCGCCTTGAGTGCGGGCTGGATTGTTGAATTTGATGAAGAATAATGCCACTATTGCGCGGTTTTTAACGTCTCGTTCACCTGAACGCCCCTTTAAGCGTAGTTAGCGTTAGCTAAAGAGGATCGCCGATATGTCAGATTCATTGCTCATGGTGCTGCACGCTCGCGCCAGTTCGTTGATGACATCGCTGCGCGTTTCTTCTTCTCACCACTGCGCGGTTTACTTTTCTCCCCGTCGATTATCCTCCTTCACCATGCGGTGAGGCGTTCGTTCGCTCACTGTTAGGCATGAGTAAAAATAGAGTACGCCTCTGCTTTTACTGATGTCTATCGGATGGTGCTGGCTCCAGTTTTTCCATTCTTAGCCTACAGTTTACCTGTAGGGATCATACGCTTGTCGTTATTGATTGGCATTGTGATTGGTCGGGATTGTTATCCCTGAACGGTGTCTTCCAGGCACGTACACTTACCTTTAACCGTTTGGGTTTGGTTACATGAAACAGTTAAAAATTGCGGCGAATGCAGCGGTTGCCACCCGTTTAATCACAACGCGCGAGATTGTCGCGTTGAGTCAGACCGACTTCACTGATGTGGCGGCGGTCGTGGTTTCTATTGAGGAAGCCCGTAGCGGTATTCTGTCGATATTGCAGCACACCGGTTTTAGTATTCCGGCGTTTGTCGAAGAGCCTGATGAAGATAAAGAGTTAGATGTTCTGCCTGCGGGCAGCGAATGGCTGGTTCTCGATGACGAAGGTGAGCACGCGAACGTGCTGGAGCGTGCGGCGAAAGCCTATCAGGATGCGATATTGCCACCGTTTTTCGATACGCTGACCAAATACGTCAACATGAAAAACACGACGTTTGCCTGCCCGGGGCATCAGGGCGGTCAGTTCTTCCGCAAGCACCCGGCGGGGCGTCAGTTTTTTGAGTTTTACGGTGAGAACGTGTTCCGTTCGGACATCTGTAACGCGGACGTCAAACTGGGCGATTTGCTGATCCATGAAGGGGCAGCGAAGAAGGCGCAGAAGCACGCGGCACGCGTGTTTAACGCGGATAAAACCTATTTCGTGTTGAACGGCACCTCTTCGGCGAACAAAGTGGTGACGAATGCGCTGCTGGCGCGTGGCGATCTGGTGCTGTTTGACCGTAACAACCATAAATCCAACCACCACGGTGCGTTGATTCAGGCGGGTGCGACGCCGGTCTATCTGGAAACCGTGCGCAATCCGTTCGGCTTTATCGGCGGCGTGGATGCGCACTGTTTTGATGAAGCCTATCTGCGCAAGCTGATTGCGGAAGTCGCGCCGGAACGCGCCAACGAGCCGCGCCCGTTCCGTCTGGCCGTCATCCAGCTCGGCACCTATGACGGCACGATTTATAACGCGCGCCAGGTGGTCGATAGCATCGGGCATCTGTGCGACTACATTCTGTTTGACTCTGCCTGGGTCGGCTACGAGCAGTTTATCCCGATGATGGAGCAGTGCTCGCCGCTGTTACTGGATCTGAACGAGAACGATCCGGGGATTTTCGTGACGCAGTCGGTGCATAAGCAGCAGGCTGGCTTCTCCCAGACCTCGCAGATCCACAAGAAAGATACGCACATCAAAGGCCAGCGCCGTTTCTGCAACCATAAGCAGCTGAATAACGCCTTTATGCTGCACGCTTCGACCAGCCCGTTTTATCCGCTGTTCGCCGCGCTAGACGTCAATGCCAAAATGCACGAAGGGGCAAGCGGGCGTCGTATGTGGATGGACTGCGTGAAGCTGGGTATTGAAGCGCGTAAGCAACTGCTGACACGTTGTTCGCTCATCAAACCGTTCGTACCCGTGACGGTGGGCGGCGCGCTCTGGCAGGATCACGATACGGAGACGATCGCGCAGGACGTACGCTTCTTCAATTTTGAGCCGGGCGAGAAATGGCATGCGTTTGAAGGATACGCCGAGGATCAGTATTTTATCGATCCTTGCAAGTTACTGCTGACGACGCCGGGTATTGATGCGACTAGCGGCGATTATACCGAATTTGGTATTCCGGCAACGATCCTTGCCAACTACCTGCGCGAGCACGGCATCATCCCTGAAAAATGCGACATGAACTCGATCCTGTTCCTGCTAACGCCAGCGGAAGACGCTGCCAAAATGCAGGAGCTGGTGAATGCGCTGGTGCATTTCGAAACGCTGATCGCCCGCGATGCGCCGCTGAGTGAAGTGCTGCCTAGCCTGTACCAGAAATACAAAGAGCGTTATCGCGGTTACCGGCTGCGTCGGCTGTGTCAGGAAATGCATGATTTTTACGCGCAGCACAACGTGAAAGATCTGCAAAAAGCGATGTTCCGCAAAACCGAGTTTCCGTCGGTGGTGATGTTGCCACAGGATGCCAACAGGGAATTTGTACGCGGGAATATCGAGCTGATCCCTATCGACGAAGCGGAAGGACGTATCGCGGCAGAAGGCGCATTGCCGTATCCGCCGGGCGTACTGTGTGTTGTGCCGGGGGAAACCTGGGGCGGGGCGGTACAGCGCTATTTTCTGGCGTTGGAAGCAGGCATTAACCTACTGCCGGGCTTCTCTCCGGAATTGCAGGGTGTCTATAGCGTCGCGGAAGAAGATGGCAGCAAGCGTCTGTACGGTTACGTGGTAGAACAGTAATTACCTTTCTCTTCAGCTCATGAAACTCAGGCTCGGAAACGAGCCTGAGTTTTTTCTGTCTTAACGCAGGCTGGATTCCTGCTGGTTGGCGAGTTTCACTGCGTCACGCTGCTTTTTCAGCCCGCGCCAGCCGATCATCAGCATGATCGTCAGTACCGGAATTGTCGCAACTGTCCACGTGCCGTTCGGGTAATCAAACGCCATCAATCCCAATACGCTCACCAGAAAAGCCAGCGTCAGCCACGATGTCACGGGCGCACCGGGCATTTTGAACGCCACCGGTTTGGCTTTCCCCTGACGAATCGCTTTACGCAACTGCATCTGGCACAGAATGATGAACGCCCAGGAGCAGATAATGCCGAGCGAGGCGATATTCAGGACGATCTCGAACACCTGCGACGGCACCACGTAGTTCAGCACCACGCCGATAATGTGGATGCCGACTGTGACTAAAATACCGGTATACGGCACGGACTGGTTGCTCATTTTCGACAGGAAAGCGGGAGCCGAACCACCCAACGACAGCGAGCGCAGGATACGGCCCGTCGAGTACAAGCCAGAGTTCAGGCTCGACAGCGCAGCGGACAGCACCACGATATTCATGATCGTCCCGATATAGGGAACGCCCAGCTTGCTGAAGAAGGTCACGAACGGGCTTTGTCCGGCCTGATAGGCATTCCACGGCAGCAGGCAGACCAACAGCGCGACAGAACCGACGTAGAACAGGCCGATACGCCAGATGACGCTGTTGACCGCTTTCGGCAGCACCTGCTCTGGGTTCTTACATTCGCCTGCGGTTGTGCCGATGATCTCGATACCGGCAAAGGCAAATATCACCCCTTGCACCAGTACCAGCGCAGGCAGAATGCCGTGTGGGAACAGGCCGCCGTTATCGGTAATCAGGTGTAGGCCGGGCGTGTTGCCATCCAGCGGGCTGCCCGTGCCAAGATAGACCGTGCCGACCACTAGAAAAATGGCGATGGCCGCGACCTTAACCAGCGCAAACCAGAATTCCATTTCGGCAAACCACTTCACACCGATCAGGTTCATCAGCGTGACGATAGACAGCGCACCCAGCGCGAACAGCCACTGCGGGACATCGGCAAACGTGCCCCAATAGTGCATGTAGAGTGCGACGGCGGTGATGTCGACAATCCCGGTCATCGCCCAGTTGAGGAAGTACATCCAGCCTGCCACGTAGGAGGCTTTTTCACCCAGAAACTCACGCGAGTACGACACGAAGCTACCGCTGGTGGGGCGATGCACGATCAGTTCACCCAGCGCGCGCAGGATGAAAAAAGAGAAGATGCCGCAAACCAGATAGACCAACGCCAGCGCCGGCCCTGCCATTTGCAGACGCGCGCCCGCGCCAAGAAACAGCCCTGTGCCGATGGAGCCGCCAATTGCGATCATCTGTACGTGACGGTTGCCGAGACTTTGGTGATAACCCTTTTCGTGGAGACGTTGCTCGGCGGCATGACGCTCGCCCTGAGAGGAGGAATATTCTGTCATTGGTGTCCGTGTTTTCCTGTCTGTCACGCATCTCGTGGCGACGCGTTTTCTATTATTATTTATAATTCAAATGATTACGTTTTTGTCTGCGGCGTTTTTTTATGTCGTACATCCCTGTACGCCCCCCTTCGGGCCGTTGCTACGCAACGTTGAAAAACGCTCCCGGCGTTTTTTTATAGTGCGGTGAGCCACATGGCAGAAAACAACGGCAGCGATGCTACCTTTTCCTGTGTGCTGTGGCAAAAAATGGATAGAAGGAAAGTGTGTCAGAGCATGATGGCGTGAGGGATCGCTGCGTTAGGCGGGGAACACCCTTCACCGCCCCGGTTATGTGATAAATACCGGAGCGGGATGAAGCGCAAAAGGTGACGAATTACGCGCCGATATCTGCGCGCGTCGGCCCCTGAAAATGGATGGCGTTGATATGGCAACTGCGCGGCTGGATGAGCACGAAACGCATGGTTTCCCATATCGAGCGGGCATTCAGCAGATGCTCGCCCATTTTTTCCCCGCTCGCGGGGCTGTGATCAAAGCCGGTGACCTCAAAATCTGGTGGATAAAACCCCGTCACGCGAATGTTTTTCTGTGCGACATGATGCGCCAGATTCTGGCTAAAGCCGCTCATGCCGTGCTTGGCGGCGAAGAACGCGGGGTGGGCGATAGAGTCGTGGAACTGCGGCACGCCGCAAACGGAAACCATCGCCAGAATATCGGCACCCTGTGAACGACGCAGGCTCGGCAATAGCGCTTTGGTGAGCAGGATAGAACCGGTCAGGCCAGAGTTGATGGTGCTGACGATATCCGCATCGGTGTCTTCTTCGCCCAATGCGCCTTCCAGCCATTGGGCGGCGCTGAGTACCAGGATATCGACGGGCGTGCTGTCTTCCAGCAGCTGTGCGGAAAAATCGCTGACCGAATCAGAGCTGGCAATATCGCACTGATACGCACGCGCGGTGCCGCCTTCCTGATGAATGATGTCGACGCTGGCCTGTGCATCGGCCAATCTGCGGGCGCAAAGATCGACCTTCACCCCTTCGCGAGCCAGCCAGACGGATACCGCTTGTCCAAAATCGCGACCACCGCCGGTGACAATCGCGCGTTTACCTTTCAGCATCATATGTTCCCTTGGCAACGTGTGTGCTTCCGTTGCTGCGTACCCAGCGACAGAGCGGAACGCAGCATAAATGTGTTCGTTAGGTTTTCTGTGACGCTGCCTGTGCGGCGTCTTCTTCCGCCTGCCGTAAAATGGCTTTGGCGACCCACTGCGTGACATCCTGAATGCCGTCTTCTTCCAGATGCCAGATATCTTTCAGCACCAGGAAAACCTCCGAACCATAAATAAGCGATAAGGCATAAATCACCCGCTGTTGTGCTTCCGGCGTGATTTTTCCTTCCAGCGGTTCAGTGGCAATCTTGAGCAGGCGTTTACGATTGCCGCGCGTCAGCGTATCCGTATGCAGACGATTGGAGCGGCGATCGGCCCATTGTTGCAGCGAAAGATGTAACGCTGCACGCAGCGCACCTTCATGCTCCAGCATTCTTGGGTAAGCAAAGTGCAGCAGCTCAGAAACGCGTTCACTGGCGTCCGGCTGTGTCGGATGCCACGCCAGAATCGGGCCAAGGCTTTCGCCGACAACGGCGGAAACTAACGCACTTTGCGTTGGAAAATAGCGGTAGGCCGTTGCGCGTGAAAGTTGAGCCGCAGCGGCAACATCGGTAATGGAAGGGAATATGCCTTGATCGAACATATTCATGGCAGTATCAATTAGTAAACGACGGGTTTTCGCCCGTGTCGATGTCAGTTTTTCATCCCGTTCAATCACATAGACCTCATTGAATTTTCGGGCCGGACGCTATCGGGCAGCACGGCGTTGTCGCCTGAACTATAGCAAATTGAGTGATTCTTGTGCCACGTCAAGCTTTCTTACTGTTAATGTAATGCCATACATAACATTTTGAGACTTTTGTCTCATTTGGGTATTTAATGATTTGTCTTTCTGATACTCAAGTCTCAATATGGCGACAAATTAATCTTGTCTGTTTTTGGCTTCTTATAATTACTATTTATATCAATCTGTTAATTGTTTCGCTAACGGTGGGAGGGATACCAAATGGGAAGTGAAGTTGGCAGCGTTTATATTGCAAGTACCGCTGATACTAAAGGAAAAGAACAGATTTACGTCCGCGATTTGATTGCCGCTACAGGCTTAAAAACGGTCACGGTCGATCTGTCAACGACACCACCGTCAGCAGATACACAAGTGTCAGAGGCGACAGATATCAGCGCCGCAACGGTGGCATCTTACCATCCGCAGGGCGCATCGGCGGTGTTTTGCCATGACCGAGGTCAGGCAATTAGCGCCATGGCCGTTGCGTTTGAGCACTTCATGCTGTGCCGCGATGATATTGCCGGGGTGCTGGGTCTCGGCGGCTCCGGCGGAACCGCGCTGATTACACCCGCCATGCAGGCGTTACCGATTGGGATGCCGAAGCTGATGGTGTCGACGATGGCCTCCGGCGATATCTCCGGTTACATCGGTGCCAGCGATATCAGCATGATGTATTCCGTTACCGATGTGGCGGGCCTGAACCGCATTTCTCGTCAGGTTCTCGGCAACGCTGCGCACCAGATCGCCGGCGCCGTGAAGTTTCATATTCAGGAACATCATGACGATAAGCCCGCGATTGGCCTGACCATGTTTGGTGTCACGACGCCGTGCATTCAGGAAGCCAGTGCATTGCTGGAAGCGGAGTTTGACTGTCTGGTCTTTCACGCGACGGGCAGCGGTGGGAAAGCGATGGAAAAGCTGGTGGACAGCCATTTGCTCACCGGCGTGCTCGACCTCACCACGACAGAGGTGTGCGATTTACTGTTTGATGGCGTGCTGGCCTGTGGGCCGGAACGGTTTGATGCGATAGCCAAGACGCAGGTGCCTTATGTGGCGTCCTGCGGTGCGCTGGACATGGTGAATTTTGGTTCTCCCGCCAGCGTGCCGGAGAAATACGCGCATCGTCTGTTCTACAACCACAACGCGCAGGTCACCCTGATGCGAACCACGATAGACGAAAATATCGCGATGGCGCGCTGGATTGGGGAGAAGCTTAACCGCTGTGAAGGCGACGTGCGTTTCCTGATCCCGGAAGGCGGCTTCTCCGCGCTGGATGCACCGGATCAGGCATTCTGGCACCCGGAAGCGCGTGACGCGTTTATCCGCACGCTGGAGAGCGTCGTGCAGCAAACGGCAAGACGACAGATTATTCGTCTGCCTTTCCATATTAACGATCCTTTATTTGCCCATGCCGCAGTCGATGCGTTTCGGGCGTTAGTGAAATAAGAAGGGAGAAGCATGATGTCAGGCATGAATCGTCAGGAACTGCTGGCAAAATTCCGCGACATGATCGCGCGCCGCGAGCCGATTATCGGTGGTGGCGCAGGAACGGGGCTTTCCGCGAAATGTGAAGAAGCGGGCGGCATCGATCTGATCGTGATCTACAACTCTGGGCGCTATCGCATGGCGGGAAGAGGTTCGCTGGCTGGCCTGTTGGCTTACGGCAACGCGAATGAGATCGTCGTGGATATGGCGAAAGAGGTGCTGCCGGTTGTGAAGCACACGCCAGTGCTGGCGGGCGTAAACGGGACCGATCCTTTCTGTCAGTTTGATAAATTTCTGGATGACCTGAAAGCGCTGGGTTTTTCTGGCGTGCAGAATTTCCCAACCGTTGGGCTGATTGACGGTAATTTCCGCGCCAATCTGGAAGAAACCGGAATGGGGTACGCGCTGGAAGTGGACATGATTCGTCTGGCGCACGAAAAAGACATGCTGACCACGCCTTACGTGTTCAGTGCGGCAGATGCGGTCGCCATGACGAAAGCAGGGGCGGATATTATTGTGCCGCACATGGGGTTAACCACTGGCGGCAACATTGGGGCGGAAACCGCGCTTAATCTGGCGGATTGCGTTCCGTTGATTAATCACTGGGCACGTGAGGCGAAGTCCATACGTAAGGATGTGATTGTGCTGTGCCACGGTGGACCGATTTCAACACCGCAGGACGCACAGTTCATCATGGATCACTGCCCGCAGTGCGATGGTTTTTACGGTGCCAGCTCTATGGAGCGATTGCCGACAGAAACCGCATTAACGGCTACTACACAGCAATTTAAAAAAATTAAGCGTTAACAGACTTTTTTTGGCTCTATACCTAAGCCGACGTCCTAAAGCAGGAAAAAGGTGGGTAAATTTTGCGCCAATATCAGGGAATGCGGCCAGCACATGCTGGCCGTAGTTTTTTGTGAGCGAGGGTTAGAGCATACCTTCAAACGGGTTCCAGCTTTTGCTGTTCTGAGTTTCCTTCAGGTAGTACGCGTAGTTAGCCGTTCCTGCCCACAGATAACTGATAGAAAGAGCAATAGGAAGATTCATATACTCGGGAAGCATGGCATCAACGATAGCTTCAATGAAAGCGATAACAATGTTAATAGCAATACCAATACCTAACAGCGTCAGGTTTTTTCGCCATAACCCAAGAACAAAGAAGTAAATCAGGCCAAAAAAGAAAGCAATAAAGTTGCTCTGAATCAGAATTCTATTGAGAAAACTGAGATTTTTAAATGCAGCCTTATGGGCTGGTGTATTAGGCCCACCAAACTCATTATAAAACGCGAAGCGGGTTTGCCATTTTTTAGAGTATTGCTTCTCTACTGTTGTGTTTTCCATAACAACTCTCTTCTTTAAAGATGTGAATAATATTGCTGTAAATAATTTCGATGGGTATTTTACGCGCAGATTATTTTCTTGCTACCGTTGATTTTACTTATAACAACTCATCTCGATATATTGTTTGTAATGTGTCGTGGTAATTTAATATTGTTATTAGTAGGAGGTTAATGGAGTAATTTTACTGCGATAATAATGGAATCAAAGGCAGGTAGTGCAGTCTATGCGGCTGATTTTTGTAATCACAGGCATGTTTATTACTATGGCTATTAACTCTTGTATTTTTTATTAATTCCGGATAATTGATTGAACTAAGTAAAATTTAATATTGCTCTCAATAGTGATCCTCACTCCCTTTATTCATACAATCGCAAAGAATGGCGTTATTTATTGGTGTTAATCGAACGTTTGTTGTCAGAGCATTCTTATTCTTCTCTCGGCTCCCAGTCGTGTTGCTGCTCAGGCAGAAAAAACAGAGGTACTAAATAGCGTTTTAGGTCTCGTTGGTACGAAAGTCATTGTTATAAATGCTATTTTTCACAGCACGGAAACTTCGGAGAAATAGGTATGACATGGCGTATCACGATAGGACTACTCACGAACTTACTACTCAGCTTTGGCGTTATGGCAAACGCGGGCATTGGGTTTCAACAAATCACGTTAGCGGATGAGGCCACTAACAGGCCGTTGGACGTCGCCGTATTTTATCCGGCGTCATCACCATCGCAGACGACGACCATTGGCGAGAATATTGCTTTTCCCGGCATTGTGGTGAGTAAAAATGCCGAGCCTGAGTCAGGTGAACATCCTTTGATTGTGGTTTCACACGGTTATGGCGGGAGCTGGTTTAATCAACTCTGGCTGGCGCAGGTGTTGGTTAAGCAAGGCTATATTGTCGCTGCGCCCAATCATCCTGGAACTACGACGAAAGACATGCGCCCTGTGAACGCTCAGGCATTGTGGCAACGCCCTCATGACCTCAGCCGCGTCATTACGGCATTACTCGCTACGCCAGAGAAGACGGGGCAGGTTGATGCGAAGCGCATTGCCGCTGTGGGCCATTCGTTGGGGGGATGGACGGTGCTGGCGCTGGCTGGTGGGCGTTTCAATACCGAACAGTTTGAGAAGGATTGTCTGATGCACGTCGGGCTGGCGTCCTGCAAGGCTTATGAAAAGATGCAGGTCGCAAAGAGTGCCGAATCGCGCGCGCAGCTTGATAAATCACTCGCCGATCCGCGCATCAGCGCGGTGGTCTCGCTGGATATGGGGCTGGCGCGAGGGTTTACCGCAGAGAGTCTGGCGGCGATAAACATTCCCGTATTGATTATGGCGGCGGGGTATCCCAATGAGGAACTGCCCGCTGAGTTGGAATCTCACGATCTGGCGCAGAAGCTATCACCAGCGCATTCAGCGTATAAAGAAATTGCCGACGCGACGCATTTTAGTTTTATGCAGCTTTGTAAGCCAGGTGCTGTTGAAATCATCAACGCCGAGAGCCCAGGCGACGGCATGATTTGTCTCGATGGCGGTGAGCGTTCGCGTGAACAGATCCATCAGGAAATAGGGAAGGATGTCAGCGATTTTCTTCAGGCGGCGTGGCGGAAGCCGTAGTCTGTTCCTGAAGTGGGTACTGACTACGCCAGACGCTCGGATTCATCCCCGTTAGCCGCAGAAATTCGCGGTTGAAGTTTGATTTAGTCTGAAACCCGCTGGCCAGCATGATATCCGTGATTCGGTCATCCGTTTGGCTGAGGAGGCGCTTAGCCTCCTCTATGCGATATTCGTTCATCACCTGCGAGAAATTACGACCGTGAACGCGGTTGATGGTTTCGGACAGGCGTCTGAGCGGTATGCCCATGCGTCTGCTCAAGCGCTGAAGCGTCATGCCCGGATCGGTGTACAGCGCGTGAGTGCGGATGAAATCATCTAACGCTTTCGCGAGCTGGTGTTCGTCTTCGGTGGCGGGTACGGCTTCAGGCTTCTGGTCAGGCGGAGCGACAAGCCCTGCCTGCGGGGATGAGCGGTGTGTGACGATCAGCAGGGTCAATATCGCCAGCATGACGATGTGGAATGCGGTGATGATGGTCGCCGCGCTATTGCCGCTGTAGAACGTGATATCCAGTGCAATGACGGTGTCGATAGCGCCGGAGATAAGCACATACAGCCCGGCGATAAACGGCGCGCTTTTCCATCTGGGTGATGACGTTTGCAGACGGCGAGCGCTGTAAATCAGCGCTGCCCCATAACCGAAGTAAATACTCACCAGCATCAGATCGATGAGCGGAACGGTTGTTCTGCTCTGGATGGCGCTTGCGCCAAGGATGAGTAAGGGCGGTAACAGATGCCAGAGATATCGTCGGCGTGAGCGGGTTACGTCCTCAGATACTTTGTCGCCGTGAGGGAAAAGACACAGCCATAACAGCGGTGGAATCGATGCGGCAATCGTGGGTTGAATAAACGCGGGTAAGGCAACATGGCTGCCCCAGCGTAACGCCACCAGCGTCAGGGCAAGACAGCTTACGCCGATGAGTACCGCTTCTGCCGTTGCACTGCGCTTTTTGGTGTTCTTGTTATGGGAATGGTTGTGAATAGCCAGAAACTGGATGCGAAAAAACAAAATAACCAGCAGAAGTGCGGTAATAAACGGTAAAGGAATCGCGGTCATCGTGTTTATCAACAACGTTATTATAGATATCTGGTCAGATGAAACCGCGCTACCGGAATAAACCCGGTAGCGCGGCGTTCTGTGGTGCGCGTGAATTAGCGGCGGTAATTTTTCTGTGCCGTGTTCACTTTGTACAGATAGCGACGTGATTCACCAGACGGATGCTTCGTTGTCAGCGTTTGGTAGACATCGCTCGGTGACATGTTGTTGATCATGCCCACGGCGCGATCGCGATCGCTGGAGAAGACGCGCAACACGCTGCCTGCGCCACCGTTATACGCGGTGATGACGGCGTAGCGTTTCGACGTCGGGTTCTCAATGCCGGCCAGATAGCTGTTCTTCAGAATCGACAGATAGGCGGTACCCGCGTCGATGTTTTGTTCTGGATCGAACAGATAGCTGCGGCTTGGCTGTCCCCCTTTCCCTTTCATCTTGAAGACGTCGCGTCCTGCGCTGTGCTGCACCACCTGCATCAGACCCAGCGCATCGGAACGGCTGACGGCATAAGGGTTGAAGCTCGATTCTGTCTGCATAATCGCCAGAATCAGCGACTCTTCAATGCCGTAACGCTCGGAAGCCTTACGCACCAGCGGCAGGTATTTGTGCGCACGTTTATCCAGATGGTTAGGGACAAGCTGCATCGTGACCGACCAGATAACGTGCATGCCGGAGGTGCGTTTTTGCAGACGGTTCTGGAGCAGGTAATCCGCAAAGCTGGCCGCACGGCCTTCCCAGCGGATCGGTTGTCCGGTGTTATCCAGCACCTGTCCGTACAGCAGCGGCTCGCGGCTGATTTGAATATCGTTAGCGTCGGAATACAGGTCGGTGTTACTGGCGTCATCGCCCATCAACAGGGTCGTGATAATCGCCTGGCGCAGGCTGGCAACGGAGTCGGTTGCCGAAATGGTTTCGATCGTGATTGAACCGGCATCAAAGTTGATGTGGCTACGCGTCTTATATTGATCGGTGTATTTGACGTAGTCTTTCGGGCCCGCGATCAGTACTTCATTCATCCCCCAGATATTTTCGATGTTGTTGGCGAACTGGCCCATCAAAATATCGAAGGCGTTGGTATCCTTGAGAAACTCTTCGTCGTTGGCATTCCCTTTGTTTCCTGAACAGGAAACCAGCAGTGGTGCAATCACCAGCAGAGCTAACATTTTCTTCATATAACAAGCCGTGTCGGAATGGGGACGTAAGCGGGCCCGAAAGCCCGCAATCTCAGTGGCTCGGAGGCGTATAGCCTTCGATGTGTACGTCCTTTCCTTCAAACAGGAATTTGATCATTTCCTGTTCCAACAGCTTACGGTCGTCAACATTCATCATGCTGAGTTTTTTCTCGTTGATTAGCATGGTTTGCTTGGTTTGCCACTGTGCCCAGGCTTCTTTGGAAATTTCGGTATAGATGCGCTTGCCCAGATCGCCGGGATAGAGCTGGAAATCCTGCCCTTCGGCGTCGCGTTGTAAAAAAGTACAAAAAATCGTTCTGCTCATGCTTCTTCCTCATCAATTTCGCAGGCTTTCAAACGTGTTGACTGCGGGTGAGCCAACTCCCTCAATAGGCGTTCTACCGGGGCGGCCAGTCCGACAGACGGCGGCTGCGCTAAGTTATACCAGAGACCTGCATCGTCATCCATGCAGGACCTGTTTTGTGAGCGATCGGTCTGCGATACGTCCAGCCAGAGCGGAACGATATCCAGATGAAAATGGCTAAAGGTATGGCGGAACGCGACAAGCTGTTGCAATCCATCAGGATTCAGACCGCGTTGTTGCATCCAGAGTTCCAATTCCCGACGTTCGCTGAACTGTGGGAAGCAAAATAGCCCGCCCCACAGGCCGACGGCAGGGCGCTGTTGCAGCCAGACCTGAGAACCTTGTTGCATCAGCAGGAACCAGCCGGTTTTCTCCGGCAGCGTCTGCTTCGGTTTCTTGCCGGGGTATTGCGCCCAGCTGTGGTTGGCGTAGGCAATGCAGCCGGTGTTCAGCGGGCACAGTTCGCACTTGGGGCGGCTGCGGGTACAGACCATCGCACCGAGATCCATCATCGCCTGATTAAACTGGCTGACGCCCTCGGCTGGCGTGACGTCTTCACTCCGCGCCCACAGTTTCTTTTCAACCTCTTTCTTGCCCGGCCAGCCGTCAACGGCATAGCAGCGTGCCAGCACGCGCTTCACGTTACCGTCGAGAATCGGGTAATGCTGGCCGAGCGCGAGCGACAGCACCGCGCCGGCGGTGGAACGCCCGACGCCCGGTAATGCCGCGACTTCATCAAAGGTGGTGGGGAACTCGCCGCCGTGACGTGACACGATGGTTTGTGCCGCTTTGTGCAGGTTGCGCGCGCGGGCGTAGTAGCCCAGCCCGGTCCACAGGTGGAGCACTTCGTCCAGCGGCGCTGCCGCCAGGGCGTTTACGTTCGGAAAGCGTTCCATAAAGCGTTGGAAATAGGGAATAACCGTGGTGACCTGCGTTTGTTGCAACATCACTTCGGATAGCCATACTTTATAGGGAGTTTTCTCAAGCTGCCACGGCAGGGTTTTGCGGCCATAGCGTTGATACCAGTCCAGCACCTGATGGGCGAACTGTTGCGCTTGCATCATAAAATGGGGTCACTATCCGGCAGGTAAAAAGTTTGATAGCGATTCCAGCACAGAGTGAATGTGCTGTAAACCGGAACTTTCCGAGGCAGTGGGCTTGCTAAACCACGGTATCCTTGCATAATGCGCGTTTCATTAACGAAATCGGACAGCAAGTAAGCACTCTTTATGATTAACAACGTCATTTCACCGGAATTTGATGAAAATGGGCGCCCGATGCGTCGTATCCGCAGTTTTGTCCGCCGTCAGGGGCGCTTGACTAACGGGCAACAGCTGGCGCTGGATAACTACTGGCCGGTGATGGGCGTGGAATATCAGACCGAGCTGGTCGATTTTAACGCGCTATTTGGTCGTGACGCACCGGTGGTGCTGGAAATTGGGTTTGGGATGGGCGCCTCGCTGGTGACGATGGCGGCACAGCATCCTGAGCAGAATTTCCTCGGTATCGAAGTTCACCTGCCGGGCGTGGGAGCCTGTCTTGCTGCCGCACAAGAGGCGGGAATCAGCAATCTGCGCGTGATGTGTCACGATGCGATCGAAGTGCTGATGAATATGATCCCGGATGGTTCACTGTCCATGGTTCAACTCTTCTTCCCAGACCCGTGGCACAAAGCCCGCCATAATAAACGCCGTATCGTTCAGGTGCCTTTCGTCCAACTGGTACAGAGTAAGCTGAAAGTCGGCGGCGTGTTCCATATGGCAACAGACTGGGAACCTTATGCGCAACATATGCTCGAAGTGATGACCTCTGTCACCGAGTACCGTAATCTTTCCAATAATAATGAGTACGTTGAGCGGCCGGAGTCCCGTCCGCTGACGAAATTTGAAGCACGCGGCCAGCGTTTGGGGCATGGCGTGTGGGATCTGATGTTTGAGAGGATAAAATAAAATGGCACAAGCTCGTAGCCGTCGTTTACGTAAAAAGCTTCACATTGATGAGTTTCAGGAATTAGGTTTTTCTGTCAGCTTCCGCTTTCCAGAAGGCACTAGCGTAGAAGATATCGATCAGCTGATGGATAAGTTCGTTGACGACGTCATTGAACCAGAAGGACTGGCATTTGAAGGCAGCGGTTATCTGCTCTGGGAAGGCCTGATCTGTCTGCAAAAAATTGGTCACTGCACCGAAGAGCATCGCCAACTGGTTAGCCGCTGGTTGGAAGAGCAGAAACTGACTGACGTAAAAGTCAGCAACCTGTTCGATATCTGGTGGGATCTGCCAGAACACCTGCTGTAATCCTTGGTCTTATCAAGGCATGCCTGAGCTGATTCTGGCTCAGGCGTTATCCGCCTTATCAAAGGGCGGATTGCCGCTCTCCCGCTACTGCCGTTGTTTTCTTCAGGAGAAAATATGTCGCGTAAAATAACCTTGGGTTTATTGATGTTGCTGTCCTGGCAAGCGCAGGCGGCCTACCAGTGCAACGTGAACCCGCAGGACGACATCATTATTAGTCCGCAACACGTACAGGTCGTGGGTGCCAGCGGCAACTTACAACTCTCCCCGCAGGGCGATATCGTCCGTAACGGTACGCCACTGACTCTGAATGCTGAACAGCGCCAGAAAGCCAAAGCCTATCAGGCGGATTTACGCCAGCAGTTGCCGTGGATCGACCAAGGCGCGCAACAGCATCTTGAAAAAGCGCGAGTCGCGCTGGATAACGTGATCGTGCAGGAGCTTGGCAGCGACAGCAATGTGCGCAATCGTCTGACTACGCTGGATAAACAGCTCAAGCAGCAAATGAACCGAATTATCGAACACCGCACCGATGGCCTGACGTTCCACCATCAGGCGATTAAGCAAGTTGAACAAGATGGCAAGCAGCTCGTGCAGCAAAGCATGGGCGGCGTCTTGCAAGACAGCCTGAACGAGATGGGCGTAAAACAGATGTCCAGCGGCGGCAACCCGCTACAGGCGATGATGGGCAACCTCGGCGGTTTGCAGAAAGCGATTCAGGCCGAGTGGAACAATCAGGAACTGGAGTTCCAGCGCTTCGGCAATGACGTCTGTAGCCGCGTCACATCGCTGGAAAACCAGCGCAAGAGTCTGTTGCAGACGCTGAAGTAAACTGACGTCGCTTAAGGAAACGGGCTGAGGCCCGTTTTTTGATCGTCCTTTTCCTCTCTTCCCCCTCTTCGTATTTTCCTTTTCGGTCTGACCTCTTTACCTGTAACCGAATGCCTCATGAAATTCATTGATTGTTACCTTCATGCGTTATGATTATTTGTACTAGTAACATAGAGTGACAATCACATTTGTGTTCGAACAGGGTGTCGTTAATGCTCTCGCTGCTAAAAAACAAGGATTGGAAAAACAAGGAAGTCCGCATCACGGTGACGTCGCGCGATTCCGGTATGAACGGTGGTCGTGATAGCGCGCCTTACCGTGTACTTGCGATGGGGTTACTGCTGTTTTGTCCTGTCACGTTATGGGGAGCAGATAATTTTCGGACGGCGGAGTATGAGCGGAACGGTGCCGCACTGGATTCGATCAACGCCGCAGAGGCCTACAGTCTCGGTTTCTCGGGGAAGGGCGTTGGCGTTGCGGTCATTGATGCGACCGGCGAACTGAGCGGTGATGAATTTGCCGGTCGGGTGGATTCGGGCGCTGGGTGGATCTCATCCCCGTGGGATGGCGCGTTTCATGGCTATGCGGTGGCGGGCGTCATTGGTGCGGCGAAAAACGATAGCGGTATTCACGGTATCGCCTATCAGGCGAACCTGCTGCCGTTAGGAACCACTTTTTCATCGAATACATTGGTTAATGCCCAGCTTAACGTGCTCGATCGCCCAGATATCAAGATCGTCAATAATAGCTGGGGATACCAAATATTTAACGACACGGTACAGACGTTCAGCGCCGATCGTCAGATTGAATTGCTGGACGGCATCATCAATAACAATATGGTGATTGGTACGGAGATGGCAAAGCAGGGTCAGTTAACGGTGTTTTCTGCCGGGAACGAAGGGCACCTGACGCCGTCGATTAATGCTGGGTTGCCAACGCTATTGGATGCCTATGGTATTGACAATACGATTGCCAATAACTGGCTCAGTGTTGTGGCTTACGATCCTTCTCAGCGCCCTTCCAGTGCGGCGTTTATTGCATCATTCAGTAACCTGGGATTTGGGGCGTCGGCTTATACGCTGCTTGCGCCGGGCGTGAATATTGTTTCTACCAGAGATGCGAACACCACCGACACATTCAGCGGCACGTCATTTTCGACACCTTACGTTTCGGGCGTTGCCGCGCTGGCGTCTGAGGCGTTTCCGTATCTGGACGGTAAGCAGCTAGCCGATATTCTTTTGTCCACGGCCACGCCGCTCACCGGTAGTAATACCCCGCGTGCGGTGTTGCTCATCCACAAGAATTACGATGACCATCAAAACCATCTCAGTAGCGAACTCAACGTTTATGCGACGGGTAATGCCGTGACGTTTAGCGATGAGGAAATGACCGTCTTTCTGGCGCGGGTCAGAGAGGATGCGTTCTTCGACAACCTCACGGATGAACAGGTGCGCAGCGCGATTCGTGCCCGCGCTAGCGCGCAAAATATCAATGTGCTCACGACGGATGATTACCAATCGCTATTTGGTCAGGGGATGGTGAATGCGTATAAAGCGGTGCAGGGGCCGGGCGCATTGAATGCCCAGAGGCTGAGCAATAGCGATCTCAGTAGTGGAACGTTTAACGGTAACTACGCGATCTACGGGGTTGATACGCAAGGATATTCCAGCACCTGGAGCAATGACATTGCACAGGTGAAAAATACGACCAGCAGCAGTTCCCTGTATCAATTGGATGTCGGTTTACGTAAGCAGGGCGCAGGAGCGCTTTATCTGACGGGCAATAACACCTATCTCGGGCCGACCATTGTCGAAGGCGGCAGCGTCATAGTGGGTAGAGTTGCGCAGGGGAGCGGCAGTCTGGCGGGGGATGTCTGGGTACAATCTACAGCCACGCTGGGCGGGCATGGCAAAATTGCCGGCACCGTCACGCTTGAGAACGGCTCCACGCTTTCACCCGGTGCATCCGTTGGTACATTAACGGTGGGCAATGTGGTGTTTCAATCCGGCAGTCTTTATCACTATGAGATTGATGAGCAGGGGAACGCCGATGGCCTGAATGTTACACAGGATGCGACGCTGGCGGGCACCGTGGTGCTGGATGCGCCTTCGCAGTCATTGGGCGATCGGTTTACCCTGTTGAATGTCGGTGGCACCCTGAGCGGCAGCTTTGATGGATTAACATCCAACTCAACCCAGCCTTTCCTGCAAGATACGCTGAGCTATGGCAACAAGCAGGCTTATCTGGACGTGGTGCGTAATAATCGCGCCTTTAATGACATTGCTACCAGTCTTAATCAACGCGCCGTTGCGCAGACGATCGAGAGCCAGAATAGTGGGCCGGTTTTCTCTGCTATCGCGAACAGCCGCAGTGAAGCGGCCGCGCGGGCGGCATTTGATAACCTCGACGGTGAGATCTACGCCGCCTCGCGTGCCGCATTGCTCCAACGTAGTCGGTACGTGCGGGACGAGATCAACAGTGCGCTGCACGATGAAAATGCACAATCGCTTTGGCTGAGTACGTGGGCGAACAATGGCCAGTTCGATGGGACCGCTGAATCCTCACGCGTTAATCACAGCGGCTATGGCTTCTTAATCGGTAACGGTAGCCCTGTCGGTGAAAGCAGCACGCTGGGTGTCGTCGTCGGTGCAGAGAAAAGCAAGATCAAAACCGATGCGCGTGCCGCCAGTAACGATGTGACGGCTTATCACGTTGGCAGCTATTGGGGAACGAGCTATAGCGGCATCGCATGGCGATCCGGTCTGGTCTACAGCTATCTGGATATGGGCAGTGAGCGAGACATTCAGGTGCCCGGACTCACGAGCCGCGCTCGGGCAGATTATCATGCGCACCTTTTTCAGGGATTTGCGGAAGGAAGTCATCGGTTTGCGTTCAATGACAGCCTAAGCGTCGAGCCTTATGGCAACCTCTCGTATGCCTGGCTCGATCTCGCAGGTGGACAGGAACACGGTAGCGCCGCCGCGCTGCGCTGGGAACGTCAGGACAGCGGGGCGGGATACTCAACGCTGGGCTTACGCGGTGAGGCGCGCTGGTCTTCACTCTCGCCTGTCCGGCTCTATGCCGATGCGGGCTATCAGCGACGCCTGACGCCGGACCGTAATCAAACGCGGCTGAGTTTTGTGCAAGGCGGCGATGCCTATACCGTCCACTCTGCCACTGACGATCGCGATGCGCTGCTCGTGCGGGCGGGCGTCACGTTGGCGATTAAGCAGAATGCGACGCTGTTGCTGGGCTACCAAGGCCTGGTGAGCGATAAAATGCGCGAAAACAGCGCCAAAATGCAGTTTGGACTCACATTCTGATACTTGAAAATTATCCCCCACGCGCGGGTAAAGCCGTGTGTGGGGCGTTTGGTACAGGGTTGTCGCCCGGTGAGATAATGCGTTGCCGATAGCCATACATTGTTAGCAGCCTATCGAAAAAAGTTCATTTTTGTGCCATGTCTGATTAACGATATCGACATGTTCCCCCGTCAATATTGTTCAATATTTATGCACTTCAGCATTCGCCTTCCGAATCGTATTAATGCCCCCTGTTTCTGGGAGATTTTTTATGATGCAGTTATCCAGACATCCGACCACGCTCTATCAGGCGATTGCCGCCCAGCTAGAAGAAGAGCTACGCGAACGCTACAAATGTGGCGACTATCTCCCTTCTGAAAAGCAACTGGCGACGCACTACGCCGTTAATCGCCATACGTTACGCCGCGCCGTGGATGATTTGGTGAAAAAGGGGTTGGTTCAACGCCGTCACGGCGTGGGGATCTTGGTGCTTATGCGGCCTTATGATTACCCGCTGCATGCACAGGCCCACTTTAGCCAGAACCTGTTGGATCAAGGCAGTAATCCCTCCAGCGAGCGACTTCTGGCCATGCTGAGTCCGGCCAGTCAGGAGATTGCCACCACGCTGGGCTGTGGCGAAGGCGACAATGTCATCCATTTACGTACGCTGCGTCGGGTGAACGGCATTCCTGTCTGTGTCATTAACCATTTCCTGCCCAATCTTTCCTGGTGGCCGCACCTACAGCAGTTCAATAGCGGCTCGCTGCACGACTTTATTACCGAGCGACTGAATCAGACGCTGGTTCGCATGCAAACGCGCATCAGTACGCGTCTGGCTCAGGCTAAAGAGAGTCGGCTATTGGAAATTGACGCACAGGCACCGCTGCTGTGTTTGCGCACGCTGAATAAAACCGCAAACGGTGAGATCGCCGAGTACTCCGTCAGCCTGACGCGCGGCGATATGATCGAACTGACGCTGGAGCACTAGATGGATACGCTAATACGCCGTCAACGCTGGCTTTCGGTGCTGGCATTCAGCCCGGTTGCCGAGCTGGAAAAGCGCTGGCACGCGCTCAATTTACACCCGCAGTACGCCCTGCTGCGCGCCGCCGAAATTGGCCTGACTCGCCTACAGGCGAGAATGGGGGGAACGGGCAAACGCTTTGTGCTGGGAGATATGACGATGACGCGTGCCGTGGTGCGTCTGGCAGACGGTACGTGCGGGTACAGCTATGTGGCCGGTCGCGATAAAGCCCATGCCGAGCGCTGTGCCGTGATTGATGCTCTGTTACAACAGCCGGAAAACCACGATCGGTTACAGGAGCATCTCATTGAGCCTCTGGCGGCGCAGCGTGCCGAGCTGTGTGAACAGCGCGCGCGTGAAATTGCCAGTAGCAAGGTCGATTTCTTCACGTTGGTTCGCGGAGATAACTGATGTCTATACAGACGAGCTTTGCGCAGCCAGTGGCTGACGCGCAGTGTGCTTTTCGGCGCATCCTCAAAGCCGTAAGCGAACCGGGCGTAACGGTGACCTTACCGTTACAGCAAGGCTGGGGGGGGCTTTCTCCCGCTTCGACGGCGGTGATGCTGACGCTGGTCGATCGCGATACGCCGCTCTGGCTGGATGAGGCATTGGATGATGAAGCCCTCCGTAGCAATCTGCGTTTTCATACCGGTGCGATATTGACCCGCGATGAATCGGCGGCCTTCGCCTTGCTTCACGTTTCGTCAGCCACAGCCATCGCGCTGTCGCGGTTTTCTGCCGGTGACGTCATGTCGCCGGAAAAAAGTACCACGGTCATCATCGAAGTTAGTTCTCTTACTGGCGGCACGCCGCTGCGCCTGAGCGGGCCGGGGTTGGAAACCTCACGCGTCGTTGATCCGCAGCTGTCGCCGGACATCGTGCGCTATCTCTGTCACCGTCCCGATCCCTTTCCGCAAGGTATCGATCTGATGTTCACCTGTGCCGATGCCCTGATGGCATTACCGCGCACCACCCACGTGGAGGTTTGCTGATGTATGTCGCCGTGAAAGGGGGAGAGAAAGCGATCGAGAATGCCCATCGCTTACAGGAAGATCTGCGCCGTGGGGATCGTGACATCCCGGAAATTGACTACCAGCAGGTCGAACAGCAGCTCGGGCTGGCGGTCGATCGCGTGATGACAGAAGGCGGAATTTACGATCGTGAACTGGCAGCGCTGGCGATCAAGCAGGCCAGTGGCGATGTGGTGGAAGCTATTTTTCTGCTGCGCGCGTATCGCACAACGCTGCCACGTCTGGCGGACAGCCTGCCACTAATAACGGCAAACATGCGGATTGAGCGACGCATTTCGGCGGTCTACAAAGATGTGCCGGGCGGCCAGGTTCTCGGCCCTACCTACGATTACACTCACCGTTTGCTGGATTTCACGCTGCTTGCCAACGGTGACACACCTGCACCGTCCGTGGCGGATACACCGCTGGAAGCAACGTGCCCGCTGATATTTGATCTGATGACCCGCGAAGGCTTTGCCGTCAGGGAAGAGGATGACGGCAGCGAACCGTGCGATATCACCCGCGACCCGCCGAGTTATCCCGCCCCGCGTTCGGCACGTCTGCAACAGCTAGTGCGGGGGGATGAAGGCTTTCTGCTGGCGTTGAGCTACTCGACACAGCGTGGCTATGGCCGCACTCATCCCTTTGCCGGAGAGATCCGTACCGGCTTTGTCACGGTAGAAATTGTGCCGGAGGAGCTGGGCTTTCCGCTGGAAATCGGAGAAATCCTGCTGACCGAATGTGAAATGGTCAACGGGTTTACCGACAGGGATGAGGAAGCGCCGCACTTTACCCGAGGCTACGGATTAGTGTTTGGGCGAGCGGAGCGTAAAGCGATGTCGATGGCTCTGGTGGATCGCGCGCTGCAAACCGCAGAGCATCACGAACGGGTGACCAGCCCGGCGCAAGACGAAGAGTTTGTGCTGTCGCATGCGGATAACGTCGAAGCGGCGGGGTTTGTCTCTCACCTCAAATTGCCCCATTACGTCGATTTTCAGGCCGAGCTGGAGTTATTGAAACGTCTGCGTCAGGAATATCTGGAGGGCAAAAATGCATGAGTTAAGCGGCTATAACCCTGGCTATCTTGATGAACAAACCAAACGCACGATCCGGCGCGCTATTTTGAAGGCAGTGGCGATTCCCGGCTATCAGGTGCCGTTTGGCGGACGGGAAATGCCGATGCCCTACGGCTGGGGCACCGGCGGCATTCAGCTCACCGCCAGCCTGATTGGCGAAAACGATGTGCTGAAAGTGATTGATCAGGGCGCGGACGACACGACCAATGCCATCTCTATTCGGCGTTTCTTCCAGCGCGTGAGCGGGGCGGTGACCACCGAACGCACCGTCGAGGCTACGCTGATTCAGACGCGCCACCGCATTCCTGAAACGCCGCTGAAAGAAGATCAGATCCTGATCTATCAGGTGCCGATCCCCGATCCGCTGCGCTTTATTGAACCGCGTGAGGTCGAAACGCGCAAAATGCATGCGCTGGAAGAGTACGGCATCATGCAGGTGAAATTGTACGAAGATATCGCCCGCTATGGTCATATTGCGACAACCTATGCGTATCCGGTGAAGGTGAACGATCGCTATGTGATGGACCCTTCGCCCATCCCCAAGTTTGATAACCCCAAAATGCACCGGATGCCCGCGCTGCAACTGTTTGGCGCAGGCAGAGAAAAACGCATTTACGCCTTGCCTCCCTACTGTGACGTGAAAAGTCTGGATTTTGACGATCACCCGTTCTGCGTTCAACGCTGGGATCAGCCCTGTGCGCTGTGCGGTTCGCATGACAGCTACCTTGATGAAATCGTGATAGATGATGAAGGATCGCGTCTGTTTGTCTGCTCCGATACCGACTATTGCCGTCAGCAGCAGGAGAAACAAAGCCATGAATCGCAGTGAACAGCCGCTGCTTGCGGTCAATAACCTGACGCACCTTTATGCTCCGGAAAAGGGTTTTGAAGAGGTCTCTTTCGAGCTTTTTCCCGGGGAAGTGCTGGGGATCGTCGGCGAGTCGGGTTCGGGAAAAACCACGCTATTACAGGCTATCTCGGCACGGTTAACGCCCCAGCAGGGAACGATTGACTATCAGGGGCGCGATTTATATCGCCTGAGCGAAAGTGAACGGCGACGTCTGCTGCGTACCGAGTGGGGCGTGGTGCATCAGTATCCGCTTGATGGCCTGCGCCCGCAGGTCTCGGCTGGCGGCAATATCGGTGAACGGCTGATGGCCGCCGGGCAGCGCCACTACGGTGAGATTCGCCAGCAGGCAAGCCAGTGGTTACAGGACGTTGAGATCCCGGTCGCGCGTATTGACGATCTGCCCACCACCTTTTCTGGCGGTATGCAGCAGCGCCTGCAAATTGCCCGCAGTCTGGTGACACGCCCTAAATTGGTCTTCATGGACGAACCGACTGGCGGCCTTGATGTTTCCGTACAGGCTCGCCTGCTGGATCTCTTACGTACTCTGGTGCGTGAACTGAATCTGGCGGTGGTGATCGTGACGCATGATTTGGGCGTCGCGCGGATGCTGGCTCACCACCTAATCGTGATGAAACAAGGGCGGGTTGTCGAAAGCGGCCTGATTGACCGCGTGCTGGACGATCCCAGACACCCTTATACGCAACTGCTGGTTTCGTCAGTCCTGAGCTGATGGAAGCCGCGCAAATCCCGCGCTAGTGCGGGTGAACCAGGTTGTAACCAATCGGAACACGCCATGAACACACAGCTTCGCGTTGAGCATGTTTATAAAGTCTTCGTGTTACACAATCAGCACGGTGCTGCGTTGCCCGTGTTGCATGACGCCAATTTTGAAGTCAAAGCAGGGGAGTGCGTGGTGCTGGATGGTCATTCCGGCAGCGGTAAATCCACGCTGCTCCGTTCGCTGTATGCCAACTACCAGCCTAACAGCGGCCATATCTGGGTAAAGCATCACCATCACTGGGTCGATCTGGTGAACGCTCCGTCACGGCAAATTCTTGCCATTCGCCGCGATACGATTGGCTGGGTCAGCCAATTTTTACGGGTGATTCCCCGCGTCTCCACGCTGGATGTCGTCATTCAGCCCCTGCTGGAGCGCGATATGGCGCGCGCTGAGTGTGAGGATCGCGCCAGACAGTTGCTCGCCCGGCTCAACGTACCAGAACGACTCTGGTCGCTACCGCCATCGACCTTTTCTGGGGGAGAACAGCAGCGGGTGAATATCGCCCGAGGGTTTATCGCCGATTACCCGATTCTCCTGCTGGATGAACCCACCGCGTCGCTGGACAGCGGCAATAGCAACGTAGTGGTTCAACTGATTGAAGAAGCCCGTGAGGGCGGGGCGGCGATTGTCGGTATTTTTCATGACGGTGCGGTGCGTAACCGGCTCGCCACGCATTTACACGCTATGCAACCTTATCCCGGGGTGCAGCAACATGATTATCAATAATGCCCATTTGGTATTGGAAAATGAAGTGGT
The DNA here is from genome assembly GCF_051707265.1 of Pectobacterium sp. S5. Lineage (NCBI taxonomy): Bacteria > Pseudomonadati > Pseudomonadota > Gammaproteobacteria > Enterobacterales > Pectobacteriaceae > Pectobacterium > Pectobacterium sp. S5. The sequence continues at coordinate 1,348,808 of NZ_JAULSZ010000001.1, read as the reverse complement.
TTACGGATCGCTAGACGTGCAAAACGGCGTCATTGCTCACGTCAGCAGCGCATGTAGCCAGCAGCCGGGGGCTTTTGATGGCGAAGGGGGATTCCTGCTGCCGGGGCTGGTGGAGCTGCATACCGATAATCTCGATAAATTTTTTACCCCGCGGCCAAAAGTGGATTGGCCAGCCTACTCGGCCATGAGCAGCCACGATGCGCTGATGGTTGCGAATGGTATCACCACCGTGCTGGATGCGATTGCCGTGGGCGATGTGCGGGACGGCGGTCATCGCTTCGATAACCTCAATAAAATGGTTGAGGCGATCCGTCAGGGACAGGAAAAAGGACTAAATCGCGCCGAACACTGGCTGCACCTACGCTGCGAACTGCCGTATGACGCCACGGTGCCGCTGTTTGAACAACTGATGAATACCCCCGACCTGCTGCTGGTGTCATTGATGGATCACTCGCCCGGCCAGCGTCAGTACACATCGTTGCAGAAATACCGCGAGTATTTTCAGGGAAAATATCATCTCAGTAACCTACAGATGGACGCGTTTGAAGAAGAACAGAGGGGGTTGGCCGCTTGCTGGTCTCAGCCCAATCGGCTGGCGATCGCGGCACTCTGCCGTAAAAAAGGGATCGCATTAGCCAGCCATGACGATGCCACGGTAGAACACGTTAACGAATCCCTTCAGGTGGGCTGTGCGATTGCTGAATTTCCCACTACCGAGGCGGCAGCGAGATACTCACACGACCGAGGGTTGCTGGTGTTGATGGGCGCACCCAACGTGGTACGCGGCGGCTCGCATTCGGGCAACGTCTCCGCCAGCCAACTGGCGCAGCAGGGCTTATTGGATATTCTCTCTTCTGATTATTACCCCGCTAGCCTGCTTGATGCCGCATTTCGTCTGGCACAGGATGAGAGCAATCCTTATGACCTGCCGCGTGCTATCACCTTGCTGACGCGCAATCCCGCCCGCGCTATTGGATTACACGATCGCGGTGTGATTGCTGAAGGAGGGCGTGCCGATCTGGTTCTGGCTCATACGCTTCACGGCCATGTTCATATTCGTCATGTGTGGGCAAAAGGGCAGAAGGTGTACTAATCGATTGATTGGCTTATTAGCGGATTTTGGCGCGGCTAAGGATAGCCTCACAAATCGTTTCAATTGGTCATTATTTAATCATTTGTTATTCATTAAACCATCACGCCATCTGTTCTTAATGAGGGGGCTACCTCACCACAGTGGATATCAAGATGGCACAGGCACAATTGAAATCTGGCCTCGAATTCAATACGCAGTTGCAACCCGTTCGGTCGCAAAAGGTGCTGTCCGTTCGTGGCGTGGGGAAAGCGTGGTCTTCACAACACCGAGTGCTAGACGACGTTAACTTCGAGCTGCACACGGGAGAATTCGTTGCCGTCATTGGCCGCTCCGGGGCGGGAAAATCGACGCTGCTGCATCTGTTAAACGGCACGGTTTCAGCCTCTGGCGGTGAAATCATCAATTACAGCGGTGAGCAGCCACAGGATATTATCAAGCTAAGCTCGCGCCAGATTCGCCAATGGCGCGCCCATTGCGGCATGATTTTTCAGGATTTCTGTCTGGTGCCGCGGCTGGATGTCCTCACCAACGTCTTGCTGGGCCGCCTTAGCCAAACCTCCACGCTCAAGTCACTCTTTCGTGTGTTTTCCGACGAAGACCGCGCTCGCGCCATCGAGTTGTTGCAATGGTTAAACATGCTGCCACAGGCGTTACAACGCGCGGAAAACCTCTCAGGCGGCCAGATGCAGCGTGTCGCTATCTGTCGGGCCCTTATGCAGCAGCCCAGAATTTTATTGGCCGATGAACCGGTCGCGTCGCTCGATCCCAAAAATACCCGCCGCATCATGGATGTCTTGCGGGAAGTGAGTCAGCAGGGGATTAGCGTGATGGTTAACCTGCACTCGGTGGATCTGGTGAAGCATTACTGCACGCGGGTTATCGGGATCGCCCAAGGGCGCATTGTTTTTGACGGGCATCCAACGCAATTGGATGAGCCGCTGCTTCATACGCTGTATGGCGATGAACTGAACGCACATTAATGCGATATGCGTTTAACACGATGGCCTTTGACACGAGAACAGGTGATAACAATGAGAAAGATCTTTGGTTTGGCGATGATGTTGACCAGCTCACTGACCGTCTTCAGCGCGGCGGCGGCGGGGATGCCCAAGGAGTTGAATTTGGGTATTTTGGGCGGACAAAATGCGACACAGCAGATCGGTGATAACCAGTGCGTCAAACAGTTCCTTGATAAAGAGCTGGGGGTTGAGACCCGGTTGCGTAACGCTTCGGATTACTCCGGCGTCATTCAGGGATTGCTGGGGGGAAAAGTCGATCTGGTTCTGAGCATGTCGCCGTCGTCTTTTGCCTCCGTTTATCTGAAAGATCCTAACGCGGTAGATATTGTTGGTATCGCCGTTGACGATAAGGATCAGTCACGCGGCTACCACTCCGTCGTGGTGGTCAAAGCCGACAGTCCATACAAAAAGCTGGAAGACCTGAAAGGGAAATCTTTTGGTTTTGCCGATCCCGATTCCACCTCCGGTTTTCTGGTGCCTAATCAGATTTTTAAACAGAAATTTGGCGGGAATAACGATAACAAATACAACAATTTCTTTTCCAGCGTGACGTTTTCTGGCGGCCATGAGCAAGACATTCTGGGCGTACTGAACGGTCAATTTGACGGTGCTGTTGCCTGGACATCAATGGTGGGCGATTACAACTCGGGCTATACCTCCGGCGCTTTTACCCGCCTGATCCGCATGGATCACCCGAATCTGATGCAGCAGATCCGAATTATCTGGCAATCCCCGATCATCCCTAACGGCCCGATTCTGGTCAGCAATAAGCTACCTGCTGATTTCAAGCAGAAGGTCATTACTGCGGTGATGAAGTTGGATAAAGAACAGCATGAATGCTTTACCAAGGCGATGGGCGGGACTCAGCATATCGGCCCGGCAAGCCTGAATGACTACAAACACATCATCGATATGAAACGCGAACTGACGCAGGGCAATCGCTGATTGAGAGCAGGCGCGTCGCCATTCCCTCACGCCCGTTCGGACGCGACATCGAACGGGCACTACCATTGGCAGTCCGCGAAGCAAAGTCAGGGCATACGGTATTGCCCGGTAAACAGGACACTGCGTTGAATAATGACTTTGAGCAATATTATCAACAGATTAAAGGGCGACAGAAGCGTGAGGCGCTGCTGTGGTCTTTACTGCTGGCCTGCCTGTTTCTGGGGGCGGGCAAGGTCGCCGAATTCAGCCCCGCGACCATTTGGTCTTCTCTGCCAAGTTTTTTCAGCTACTTGCGCGATACGCTGCCTGTGCTGCACTGGCAGCAGCTTCTGGCGAATGCTCACACCGAAGGCTCTCTGGCTTATTGGGGATATCGCCTGCCGATACAGCTGCCGCTGATCTGGGAAACGCTGCAAATGGCGCTGGCTTCCACGATCGTTGCGGTGGCGGTTGCCACGATGCTGGCATTTTGTGCCGCCGCGAATACGCAAAGTTCGATGCTGCTGCGTGTGACTATCCGCGCACTGGTGGCGTTTTTACGCACCATGCCGGAGCTGGGTTGGGCGGTTATGTTTGTCATGGCGTTTGGCATTGGTGCCATGCCTGGCTTTATTGCGCTGGCGCTGCACACCGTCGGCAGCTTAACCAAACTGTTTTATGAGTCTTTGGAAAGTGCTTCCGATCGGCCAGTACGCGGTCTGGCAAGCTGTGGTGCCAACAAGCTCCAGATTATGCGTTTCGCCTTCTGGCCGCAGGTAAAGCCGATTTTTCTCTCCTACAGCTTTATGCGCATGGAGATTAATTTCCGTTCCTCCACCATTCTTGGTCTGGTCGGCGCGGGCGGTATCGGCCAGGAACTGATGACCAACATTAAGCTCGATCGCTACGATCAGGTGAGCATGACCTTATTGCTGATTCTCGTTGTGGTCTCGCTGCTGGATGGTTTATCCGGCTATTTACGTCGCCGCGTGGTAGAAGGACAGTGATATGAAAACTGTGACGTCGCCTGATGTCGAACAATTGAAAAAGCAGCATCCCGACCTGTTTCGCATACAGTCGCGCTATCTACGCCGAGTTATGCTGCTGGCGCTGGTGGTCACGCTGTATTACCTGTTCTTTTTCCAGACCTTTGGCATCAGTTGGCAGCAGTGGGTCAATGGCTCGGCGCAGCTGGGGAGCTATTTTTTACGCATGTTTGTCTGGCATGACTTTCTCAATTGGCCCTTTAGTTACTACCTGTCGCAAATTGCCATCACGCTGTCAATCGTGTTTGCGGGAACGGTAACGGCGACCTGTATCGCACTGTTACTCTCCTTCTTTGCGGCGCGTAACATCATGCAGCGCCGCGGATTACGGCCGATTGCGTTGTTGGTGCGATGCCTGTTGGACATGATGCGCGGTATTGATATGGCGATTTGGGGGCTGATATTCGTGCGTGCCGTCGGACTGGGACCGCTGGCGGGGCTGTTGGCTATCGTGATGCAGGATATTGGCCTGCTCGGCAAGCTCTACGCCGAAGGGCACGAAGCCGTCGAACGTTCGCCCGGACGAGGCCTGAGCGCATTAGGTGCCAATGCGTTGCAAAAACACCGCTTTGGTATCTTCACGCAGTCGTTCCCCATCATTCTGGCGCTCAGTCTCTACCAGATTGAATCGAATACCCGCTCTGCCGCTGTATTAGGGTTTGTCGGCGCGGGAGGTATCGGGTTGGTTTATGCAGAGAACATGCGCTTATGGAACTGGGATGTGGTGATGTTTATCACCCTGATTTTAGTCGCGATAGTGATGGTTATGGATGGAATATCATCGTGGCTGCGTAGGCGCTATATCACGGGCAAAGATATTCCGCTGTTTCAGCCCAAAAACAGCGAAGCCCATAATTAAGTGTCTGCTCTTCTCCAGTGAAGCCGCCTCTTATACACAGTTAATGTAGGGTGCAAACGGGGTTGGCCGTTATCCGGCGTAAGAAATTATGCAGCGGTGGGCATGACCGCCGAGTGAGCGGCATGGATGCCGCGAAAGCTAGTGCCGCGTCGGGAACGCGTCACTGGCGGCTCGTCTAGCGGTCATGAACACCGATGGCATCGCGCAGCGACATAATTTAGCCGGAAAGCCTGGGTTCTCAGGGCGGCGGCGACTGAGCGCCCTGAGTCGGGCGCGTGCTGCGACGTAGCATGAAAATGGCGGTATTGTGGCGCACGAAACAGCCCCCGCATCTGCATAAAAATGTGACTAAGAAGTTATTTATGAAGGGGAAGGTTCGGGGCCCATGTAAGCCCCGAATTTGGCGCTTACGGTGCCGGGAACGTGAAACGGCGGTGGATGGCTTCCAGTTCGTCAAGGATCTCACCGTCCAGCGTCAGGTTCTGGCTGTCGAGGTTGATTTGCAGCTGTTCCAGTGTCGTCGCGCCCAGCAGCGTACTGGCGACGAACTGCTGCTGGCGCACAAACGCCAATGCCATTTGCGCCGGATCCAGACCGTGCTTTTGCGCCAGCGCGACGTACTCAGCAACTGCTGCCTGAGCCTGCGGGCCGGTATAGCGGGTGAAGCGGCTAAACAACGTGTTACGTGCGTTAGCAGGTTTCGCGCCGTTCAGGTATTTCCCCGTCAGCGTACCGAACGCCAGTGACGAATAGGCGAGAAGTTCTACGCCTTCATGCTGGCTGATTTCCGCCAAGCCGACTTCAAAACTGCGGTTCAGCAGGCTGTAGGGGTTTTGAATCGACACGATACGCGGCAGGTCGTGCTTTTCCGCCAGATGCAGATAGCGCATCACGCCCCACGGGGTTTCGTTGGAGACGCCGACATAGCGGATCTTACCGGCACGCACCTGCTCATTCAGCGCTTCCAGGGTTTCCAGCAGCGTTACTACCGATTTGTCGTCAGTATATTGCGGTTTGTCATCCGTATACTGATAGTTCAGCTTGCCAAAGCAGTTGGTCTGGCGCTGTGGCCAATGCAGTTGATAAAGATCGATATAGTCGGTGTTCAGGCGTTGCAGGCTGGCATCCAGCGCGGCACGGATGTTTTTTCTGTCCAATGCTTGCTGTGGCCGGATGCTGTGATCGTTTCCACGCACGGGGCCGGAGACTTTACTGGCCACAATCAATTTTTCACGTCCGCCACGGGATTTCAGCCAGGAACCGATATAGCTCTCGGTTAGCCCCTGTGTTTCCGGGCGTGGAGGAACGGCGTACATTTCTGCTGTGTCAATCAGGTTAACACCTGCGGCAATGGCGTGATCTAACTGGGCATGAGCGTCTGCTTCGCTGTTCTGTTCGCCAAAGGTCATCGTACCAAGACCCAGTACGCTCACTTCTAAAGAACTATGGGGAATACGGTGATATTGCATTGCCAGCTTCCTTATGTCTGAAAATAGCAGGCGCATTTCCCGTCATTTCCGCATGATTTGCTGCGATTCCAATGAGTTTGGGAAAACACACCTGAATTCGACTATAAACGAAGCCGTGGCGAGTGGGGAAGTCTCTTCTGTTGCTCTTCAGCATGATTTTGCCGAAGAGCGTCGTTCGATGGGGGATATATCGGGTTAACGTTGCCGTTAGCGCTGTACGATCTGGGAGACTTGATCGCGGTTGATTTGTTTCTGATTACCTTGCTCATCGGTATAGCTAAGCAGCCCGGTATCTTTATCCAGCACGGGTTTTCCCTGCGTCAGGAGCATTTGCCCCTCTTTTGTCGCCATCACGTAGTCACTGGAACAGCCCGCCAGAGTGAATAATAACGCCAGTGTGATTGCCATTTTCATCCGTACTTTCATCATATTAACCTGTTCATAAATGCCAAAGCTTAGGGTGAGTCTAGCAAATGGTTGCGGAGGATAACGTAGGAATAATGGAAAAAATGTGTTTGGAGAGAATTAATGTTGTGTAATCAGGCGGCTGGTCGCCGCCTGATTAGGATGCCTTTATCGTGAGCGCTCGCTATGCGGCAATCAGTGCATCGTTTTTTCTTTTTTACTGCGCAGCAGGTTCAATGCTTCGACGGACATCGAGAAGAACATGGCGAAGTAAATGTAGCCTTTCGGTACGTGAACGTCGAAGCTTTCCAGAATCAGGGTGAACCCGATCAGGATCAGGAACGACAAGGCCAGCATTTTGACGGACGGATGGCGTTCTACAAACTCGCCGATAGGGCGCGCAGAGAACATCATCACGAGAACGGAGATGATGACCGCTGCCATCATAATAAACAGATGGTCAGACAGGCCGATGGCGGTGATAACCGAGTCCAGGCTGAAGATAATATCCAACAACATGATCTGCACAATCGCGCCAAAGAAAGAGTACACCTTGGAAGTCTGTTCTGCTGAACCGCCTTCGACGGTTTCGTGAATTTCCATACTCGACTTCCAGATCAGGAAGAGTCCCCCGAAGAGCAGGATCAGGTCACGAGTGGAAATTTCATTGCCTGCGACGGTAAACAGTGGGTCGGTCAGACGCATAACCCAGGCAATAGAAGCGAGCAGTCCCAAACGCATTAACATCGCCCCCATCAGCCCGATGCGGCGAGCTTTGTTTTGCTGGGCTTTAGGCAGTTTGGCGACAACCAGAGACAGGAAAATAATGTTATCGATCCCAAGAACGATTTCCAGAATAGTCAGCGTTCCCAGCGCTAACCATGCGTTCGGATCAACAATCCAATCAAACATTATTTCAATACACCTTAAACGAAACGTAAACGATATTATACTCTGCCAGCTTAGTGCGTAGGCAAGCGAAAGTGTGATGTCGTAGAGATATACTCGTCATACTTCAAGTTTCATGTGCGTTGGCTGCGTAATCGAGTGCGGCGTATAAGGCTCGTGTACGATGAAGCGGGGCGCTGATGAAGCATCGCGCTAATAGAACATCGCGCTAATGAAATTCAGCTGCTGAGCTGCATAAAGTGGCGGGCCAGTAGCGGCGCGGTAAAGGTTTTTTTCAGGTAGAACCCGCGTGGCAAGGTCAGAATCGGTTGACCAAATTCGCCAATTGCCTCGGTTAATGCTCGGCTATTTGCCGCTTTGGGGCGCAACTGTAGCACTTCGCCATGTCGGGCCGTGATGCTTTCTACCCGACCAAGCACGATCAGGTCCATCAACTCTTCCCAATCGCAGCGCAGCTGTTCCTCTTCTTCTTCATTGGGGCTCCAGATTAGCGGGGTGCCAATACGGCGTTCCCCCAGCGGAATGTGCCGCGAGCCTTCCACCGGAATCCACAGTACCCGCGCGAGCTTGTGTCGTACGTGGCTGCTTTCCCACGTCACGCCGCTGTTGCCTGTTAACGGTGCGACGCAGACGAACGTGGTTTCCAGTGGTTTGCCTTGTTCATCAATGGGGATAGTTTTTAGCTCAACGCCGATGTCGGGGAAATCCTGCTCTGGCTTGCTGCCTGCGCTTGCGCCCAGAAAACGCTCCAGCAAGATACCAATCCAGCCTTTATCACGTTTCAGGTTGGCAGGAAGGGGCAGGCGTGCGATGTCCGCTAATTCCGCGAGATTATAACCCGCGAGGGATTGCGCGCGTTCCAGCAACGTGTGCTCACTTGGCGGCGCAGTCGTGTGAACCGTGGGTGAATTCATAGCGTATAGCCCGATATTTTTCCGCTCAAAAAAAACACAATAGATAGAGAATACCAGTGCACAGCCTGCAAGACTGTGGAGAAAAACAATAATAGCATGATTCGTAGTGCTTTTTTTTAGTGTGATGGCGATCACTTAACACCGTTTTGCAAACTGTGCACGTATAGCCACCGACAATAAACAGGATCTTACACTAGGTTATCCACAGATTTCTTGGATAACCCACATAAACATGAATTACTGGTTCGATTTACAGCCTTGACTCCCGACCTTTTTGCTGTTTTTGCCTATTTATTGCCTGACTTTGTGGTATTCCCTGTGGATAAAATCGGCATAGTGCGATCTTTCGCCAATCTTGCGTTGTATGCCATTTGAACAAAAAATAAGGGGTCGTCATTTCAAGTAAAATGGTTTGTAATTTTATGAATAAAAAGCACTATTTTTTAATTCGCATTAATATTTTTTCTTCATTAAAAATGAGTTTTACTCACTTCTTCATGGGTTCTGCACAAAGATGTCCACAGAAAAAGTGAATAAATTGCCGATTCCGGTCTTCACATGTTTATAACTTTGATCTTATCTGTGGGTTATCTTACTTTTATTCGTATCACATGCTTTCTAAGCAGTGGTTTACCACCTGACGGGAGTGTGAAACAATCAGGTCATCTTTGCATTGATGTTTATCGAGGTAGTCCGGTGATCGATGATGATGGCTACCGCCCAAACGTTGGTATTGTAATTTGTAATCGGCAGGGGCAGGTGATGTGGGCCCGGCGCTATGGTCAGCACTCCTGGCAGTTTCCGCAGGGGGGGATTAACCCCGGTGAAAGTGCTGAGCAGGCGATGTACCGCGAACTGTTTGAAGAAGTCGGGTTAAGAAAAAAGGATGTGCGCGTATTGGCATCTACCCGTAACTGGTTACGCTATAAATTACCAAAGCGTTTGGTGCGTTGGGATACAAAACCGGTCTGTATCGGCCAAAAGCAGAAATGGTTTTTGCTACAGTTGATGTGTAATGAGTCGGATATCAATATGCAGAGCAGCGGCACGCCGGAATTTGATGGCTGGCGCTGGGTGAGTTACTGGTATCCGGTACGTCAGGTCGTCTCTTTTAAGCGAGATGTGTATCGTCGCGTGATGAAGGAATTTATCAATCCGGTGATACTGCTTCAGGAGAGTGTTGCGGCTCGGGTGGTTACGCCATCCGGTCCTCGGCGAAAAAGAGGGTAATTCAGGCACATTATGCTCACGCGCTTGCGAGAAATTGTCGAAAACGTTGCGGCAACGGCCCGCCTTAGTGATGCGCTGGACATTCTGGTCAATGAGACCTGTCAGGCTATGGACACGGAAGTCTGTTCCATTTATCTGGCCGACCACGATCGTCAATGTTATTACCTGATGGCAACGCGCGGGTTGAAAAAGCCGCGCGGGCGCACGGTTACGCTGGCGTTTGGGCAAGGTATTGTCGGGTTGGTCGGGCAACGTGCTGAGCCCATCAATCTGGCTGATGCTCGCGCGCATCCCAGCTTTAAATATATCCCCGCTGTGAAAGAGCAACATTTCCGCTCTTTTCTTGGCGTTCCCATTATCTACCGTCGCCACCTGCTGGGCGTACTGGTGGTGCAGCAGCGTGAACATCGTCAGTTTGATAAAAACGAAGAATCGTTCATGGTGACGCTGGCCACGCAGATGGCCGCTATTCTTTCCCTTTCACAGATAAAAACGCTCTTCGGTCAATACCGCCAGACACGCGTTAAAGCGCTAGTGGCTGCACCCGGTGTGGCGATTGCCCCTGGCTGGCAGGATTGTACCCAGCCTTCTCTGGAACAGGTTTTCCCCGCATCGAGTCTGGATAGCGAGCGTGAGCGCTCCCGTTTAACGCAGGCGTTGGAAGAGGCCACGGCGGAATTCCGCCGCTTCAGCAAGCGGTTTAGCGCCAGCGCGCAGAAAGAGAGCGCGGCGATTTTCGATTTGTATTCGCACTTGCTGAATGATGCGCGACTCAAGCGTGAACTCTTTCAGGAAGTGGATGCGGGCAATGCTGCGGAGTGGGCCGTGAAACTGGTGATCGAGCGCTTTGCCGCGCAGTTCACCAATTTGCAAGATACCTACTTACGCGAACGGGCGGGCGATCTGCGCGCGTTGGGGCAACGGCTGCTGTTCCACCTCGACGATAATGCGCAAATCATGGGGCAATGGCCTGAGCGCTTTATCCTCGTGGCGGATGAATTAACGGCCACGCTGTTGGCAGAGCTGCCGCCGGAGCGGCTAGCGGGCGTTGTTGTGTATGACGGGGCCGCGAATTCGCATGCGGCGATTCTCGTCCGTGCGATGGGGATTCCGACGCTAGTGGGCGCGGACATTCAGCCCGATCTGCTGCATCAGCGTCTGCTAATCATCGACGGTTATCGTGGCGAGCTGCTGGTCGATCCCGAACCCGTGCTGGTACAGGAATACCAGCGCCTGCTGACGGAAGAAAATGAGCTGACCCGCCTAGCCGAAGGCGAAATGGAACAGCCTGCCGTACTGAAAAGCGGCGAACGCATTCAGGTCATGCTGAATGCGGGGCTCAGCGCTGAACACGAAAAACGCTTTATCAATCAGGTTGATGGTGTAGGTCTGTATCGCACAGAAATTCCGTTTATGCTGCAAAGCGGATTTCCGTCCGAAGATGAGCAGATGGCGCAATATCAAAGCATGTTGGCGCTTTATCCTACGCGCCCCGTGATGCTACGTACGCTGGATATTGGCGCGGACAAGCCGCTGCCTTATCTGCCTATTAGCGAAGAGAACCCGTGTCTCGGCTGGCGTGGCATTCGTATTACGCTCGATCAGCCTGAAATCTTTCTGATTCAGGTGCGCGCGATGCTGCGTGCTAACGCACATATTGGCAATCTTAATATCCTGCTGCCGATGATCAGCAGTCTGGATGAAATCAGTGAAGCACGTCGCCTGATCGATCAGGCCGCGGGCGAAGTAGAAGAATTACTGGGCTTCCCACAGCCCAAGCCGCGCATTGGAATCATGATTGAAGTCCCGTCGATGCTGTTCCTGCTCCCTCATCTGGCTTCCCGCATCGATTTTGTTTCGGTTGGCACGAACGATCTGACGCAGTATCTGCTGGCGGTAGATCGTAACAACGCCCACGTGGCATCGCTTTATGACAGTCTGCATCCTTCCATGTTACAAGCGCTGAATATGATTGCCGTCGAGTGCGAGCGGTATAACATTCCGCTTTCCGTGTGCGGTGAAATGGCGGGAGAAGCACTTGGTGCGCTATTGCTGACGGGGTTGGGCTATCGCTCGTTCAGTATGAACGGGCGCAGCGTTGCGCGAATTAAATATTTGTTGCGCCAAATTACGCTGGCTGAATCGCAGGCGCTGGTGAAGCAATTGCTCAGTGCGCAGAGCGCGACTGAAGTCCGACAGTGGGCGGCGATTTTCATGGAAGATCGCGGATTGGGCGGCTTGATTCGCGGCGGACGCTAATCTGTCGCGGCGGTGCGGTCCTTCGTTATGAATATACTCTAAATAATTCAAGTTTCAGGAAGGCGGCAAGTGAAGGACAAATTCGTCGGGAACGAATTTGACCAGCCAACGGCTGGCCTCCGGTGAGAGACAGGATGTCTCTCATTTCATCCCGATGAGCTTACTTAAGTAAGTGATTCGGGTGAGTGAGCGCAGCCAACGCACATGCAACTTGAAGTATGACGAGTATTAATGTTTTACAGAACTTTTCCCCGATGCGATCAACGAGCGTTGGCGCGTATGCTATGATTCGCCACCGCGGTTCGCAGGAACGGATTCATTCTCCTGCCTTTTGCCTATCAATGACGATCCCGAAAACAGGGATAACACAATAAAATATGTGGTGAATGATGACGACAAGCTATCTGGCGTTTCCTCAGTTTGATCCCGTGATTTTCTCAATTGGCCCGTTGGCGCTGCACTGGTATGGGCTGATGTATCTGGTGGGTTTTATATTTGCCATGTGGCTGGCGGTGCGTCGGGCGAATAAACCGAGTAGTGGCTGGACAAAAGATGAAGTCGAAAACCTGCTGTATATGGGGTTCCTTGGGGTCTTCGTCGGTGGGCGTCTGGGTTACGTCCTGTTTTATGCCTTCCCATCATTTCTTGAAAATCCGCTCTATCTTTTCAAAGTCTGGGATGGCGGCATGTCGTTCCACGGCGGCTTAATGGGCGTCATCTGCGTCATGCTGTGGTTCGCGCATCGCACCAAACGCCATTTCTTCCAGGTTGCTGATTTTATTGCCCCTCTGATTCCTTTCGGGCTTGGTGCTGGCCGACTGGGCAACTTCATCAATGGCGAACTCTGGGGACGCGTGACGACGGATACGCCGTGGGCCATGCTGTTTCCTGGCTCGCGTGGCGAAGATATGGCGCTGGCTGTCAGCAACCCGCAGTGGCAGGCGATTTTTAATCAATTAGGTATGTTGCCACGTCATCCTTCCCAGCTGTATCAAATGATGCTGGAAGGTGTGGCGCTGTTTATCATTCTGAATCTCTTTATTCGTAAATCTCGGCCGATGGGCAGCGTTTCAGGGCTTTTCCTGATCGGTTATGGCATGTTCCGAATCATTACTGAATTCTTCCGCCAGCCGGATGCGCAGCTGGGGCTGTTCGGTGGCCTGTTCAGCATGGGGCAAATCCTGTCGTTGCCGATGGTGATCGCCGGTATTCTGATGATGGTCTGGGCCTATCGCCGTCAGCCTGCACAGCAATAATCCGCCGTCCTTCTTTAATATTCGTGGTGAGGTAGTATGAAACAGTATCTGGATCTGATGAAAAAAGTGCTTGAAGAGGGCACGCCGAAAGCCGACCGTACCGGCACGGGCACGCGTTCTATTTTCGGTCATCAGATGCGTTTCAACTTGCAGGACGGGTTTCCGCTGGTTACCACCAAAAAATGCCACCTGCGTTCGATTATCCATGAACTGCTCTGGTTCCTGAACGGCGATACCAATGTTGCTTATCTGCATGAAAATAAAGTCAGCATTTGGGACGAATGGGCAGATGAAAACGGTGATTTGGGGCCGGTTTACGGTAAACAGTGGCGTTCGTGGGGTGCCGCAGATGGCCGTCAGATCGACCAGTTGAAGAATGTTCTGACCCAGTTGAGACAGGATCCAGATTCGCGCCGTATTATCGTGTCTGCCTGGAACGTGGGTGAGCTGGATAAAATGGCGCTGGCACCGTGCCACGCGTTTTTCCAGTTCTACGTGGCGGATGGCAAGCTCTCTTGCCAGCTTTATCAGCGCTCGTGCGATATCTTCCTCGGTCTGCCGTTCAACATCGCCAGCTATGCGCTGCTGGTGCATATGGTGGCGCAGCAGTGCGATCTGGATGTCGGTGATTTCGTCTGGACTGGCGGCGACACGCATCTGTACAACAACCATCTGGAACAGACGAATTTACAGTTGAGCCGTGAACCACGCGCGCTGCCTAAACTGGTGATTAAGCGCCGTCCGGATACGTTGTTCGACTACCGTTTCGAGGACTTTGAAATCGAGGGATACGATCCACATCCCGCCATCAAAGCACCGGTTGCGATCTAAAGCCTCCCCCATGTTTTCGAGGGCCGCGTAATGCGGCCCTTTTTGTTTCTCTCATTCCCCTACCTCCCCGCACACTTTTTCTGTTGTTACATCGTTGCAGTAAAACATTGCGAGCCGCCGCGTATAGCGCTGTTAATACGCTGTTTTTGCAGAGAAGACTCACTATCCTGACGCCATGAAAACAGGGAATCGACAACGGCGAGGGTTTACCTTGCTTGAATTATTGGTAGTGCTGACGATTGTGGCGCTGATGGCGGGTGGCGGTTTGCATGGCTGGATTCAGTATCAACAGGCAATTCGTCTGGAACAGAGTGCGCAGCAACTGCTGGACTTTTTGAGTCGGGTTCAGGCGAATGCCTACTGGCATAACGAAACCCGCATGGCGAAGCTGATACCACAGGGAGAACTCTGGTGCATGGTGACGGGGCAGAATGAAAAACAGTCAGAGGAGACGTGCCGTGAGAACCAGCCGGGGCAGTTCGTTCGCCGCACGCAGGATGTTGTGCTGGCAAAGTTCACAAGCAACGTTTTTACGTTCTTTGGCTTGCGCAACGCGGCACAGGCTGGACACATATCACTGTCGAATTCTGCGGGTCAATTGCGCCTCATCATCTCGGTGAGAGGACGCATGCGTCTGTGCAGCGAGGCGCATGCTGTTCTGGCGATTCCCCTATGCTGAAACCGATAGCGTTGAGACAGACCGTGTTGAGGCAACCAAGGCTGAGGTGCAAGCAGAGTGGATTCACTCTGCCGGAAATCCTGTTAGCACTGAGCTTAGGTAGCCTGATTATGCTGTCGGCGGCACAGTTGTACCCTCTATTGCGCAGTCAAAGTCAGGACAGCGCACAGCTTTTCCGGCTGGAGCAATTGTTCAGTCAGGTGGCTATGGGGGTTGAGAAAGATATCCGTCGGGCTGGTTTTTGTGCAGGAACCTGTCAGGGAAAGGCAATCAGCATAGGGAGTTATCCGGGAGAGGCGGAAAACAGCTGTCTGAATGTTTCTTACGATCTGAACCGGAATGGGATTTGGGATGGCGGAGAACAGCAGGATGCCGAGTCTTTTGGCTATCGCCTGCGCGGTCGGTCGTTTGAAATTCAGAGTGGGGCGCATAACTGTCAGGGCGACAGGTGGGAGAAACTGTTTGATCCGCAAGAGGTGGTGCTCACGGTGTTCCGGTTACAGCGTCTGTCTGCACAAAATGATGCGGCGCTGTATGAATTACAGCTCGCGGGTTATTGGGCCAAGCGGCCTGCCGTTCGGCAGCATACCACTCGCCTTATTCTTGGTCGTAACCAATGAGGAAAGGACATCAGGAGGGAAGTGGAACGCTGGCTATGGTGCTGCTCATCGCCATTATCGGCCTGCTGTTGATGTCTGGTTTGCAGCGCCAGCTTGATGCTGCCATTCAGATGGGAAACGATGAACGGCATTATCTGCGTGCATTCAATCAGGCATTGTCCTCACTGAACTGGGGAAGAGGGCAGCGTTGGACAACATTAACGGAAAGCTGGCAGTGTCAGCAGTTATCGGCAGAACAGCTCGTAGTGTGCTTGCGTGCGGCCTCGGATGGGGAGCAAGGATTACTGCGTGGCGAAGGGACTCTTCCTTCTTCGGCGCGACCGTTGACGTTGTACCAACGGGTGTCCTTTTCGGCACAGTCGTCGAGCCAGATTGCGATTCAACCATTGGGTAACGGCTGGCTAGATTTTTGTCCTGATAAGGAGGTGACACGCTGTGATGCAACAGAATAGCGCGCTGAACAAGGGGATTGCGAGCCATCAATCTGGCTTTAGCCTGCTGGAGACACTGGTGGCGGCGCTGCTGTTTGCCGTGTCGCTGATGGGGTTACTGCAATATCACCAGATCTTGCAGCAATCATTTCAACACCAGTTGCAGCAGCGTCAGGCCTGGCGGTTTGCGATGCAGCAGTTGGAGGCCTATGAAGCGGGCGTACGGTATAATCCGTCTGATAGTGATAATACCGCGTCTCTTGTGAGTAAAAACTGGCAGTTTAGTGTGTCAGAGCAGCGACTGAATGGAGAATGCCGTCAGGTAACGGCAAGAGTCATGACGCCACGTCGCTATCAGGCTACACTAAACCGTTGGTTTTGCCTGTCATCGCCTGTTGGATAGGCATACTTGGGTAAACTATGAATTATAAATCGTAAGCCGCGGCGAGCAGGAGCCAGAATGTTTAGAATCTATCACTCCAATCAGTTAGACATCTTGAAAAGACTGATGGTTGAGCTGATAAAACGTCAGCCGCTTGCGGATCCTTTCCAGCAGGAAGTGATTTTAGTTCAAAGCCCAGGGATGGCGCAGTGGCTGCAAATTGAACTGGCTGGACACTTCGGCATTGCTGCCAATATTCAATTCCCGCTGCCCGGTGTTTTTTTGTGGAATATGTGTCGCCATGTGCTGCCGGATATTCCAAAAGAAAGCGCCTTCAGCAAGGATGCGATGACGTGGAAGCTCATGCATTTGCTGCCCGATTTGTTGGCACAGCCGGATTTTGCGGCCCTTAACCACTATTTGCAGGATGATGATAACCAGCGCAAGCTGCATCAGCTTGCCGGACGCGTAGCGGATCTTTTCGATCAATACCTGATTTATCGCCCGGAGTGGATCAAGGCATGGCAAGAAGGAAAGCAGGTTGACGATCTCGGCGGAAACCAGCTGTGGCAATCGGCACTGTGGCGTGCGTTGGTGGGTTACACTCGCGAACTGGCGCAGCCCGAATGGCACCATGCGATTTTGTATCAACGCTTTATTACCGCGCTAGAACAGGCAAAAACGTGCCCGAAAGGCCTGCCGCCGCGCGTTTTTATCTGCGGCATTTCGGCGTTACCCCCCATCTATTTACAGGCGTTGAACGCGCTGGCGCGTCATATTGACGTGCACCTGCTATTTACCAATCCTTGTCGCCATTACTGGAGTGACATCCAGGATTATAAATTTCTGGCGAAGCTTAAAGCCCGCAATCGCCGCTTACATCGCTTTGACGGCGAGCAGCCTGATGAAACTCGTCCGCTCTTTCGCAATCCCTCACAGGCAGAAACGTTGTTTAACGACGACGGTAAACAGTCGATTAATAATCCGCTGCTGGCATCGTGGGGAAAGCTGGGACGCGATAACCTTTATCTGCTGGCTGAGTTGGATAACGTGCAGGAGATCGACGCTTTTGTTGAGTCGGATGGCGAAAATCTGCTGCAAACCTTGCAGCGCGATATTCTTGAGCTGGAAGACCACGCGGTGGTGGCCGTCAGTCACGACACGCAGAACACCAGCATGCAAAAACGCCTGCTGACACTCGACGATCGTTCGATCGATTTTCACGCTTGCCACAGCCCGCAGCGTGAGGTTGAAGTGCTTCACGATCGGCTGCTGGCCATGATGGCCGACGATCCTGAACTGATGCCGCGTGATGTCATTGTGATGATGGCGGATATCGACAGCTATACGCCGTTTATTCAGGCGGTGTTTGGCAACGCGCCGGATAACCGCTACCTGCCTTTTGCCATCTCCGATCAGCGTGCGCGACATGCGCATCCCGCCTTACAGGCGGTAATCAGCCTGCTGGATTTACCGACGAGCCGTTTTACGGCGGAACAGGTTCTGGCGTTGCTTGAAGTGCCCGCGCTGGCTGCGCGTTTCGGTATTCAGGAAGAAGGGTTACGGCGTCTGCGCCTGTGGGTAGTGGAGTCGGGTGTGCGCTGGGGATTGGATGACGACAATGTACGCGATCTGATGCTGCCACCAACGGGGCAGCATACGTGGCGTTTCGGCCTGACGAGAATGCTGCTGGGCTATGCAATGGACAGTCAGGTCGGCGACTGGCAAGGCGTGCTGCCTTATGATGAATCCAGCGGCCTGATTGCCGAACTGGCCGGTCAACTGGCTGAACTGCTGATGCAGATCCACCATTGGCGTCAGCGCCTGTCTCAGCCGCGCGTGCTTGTCGACTGGCTACCGCTGTGTCGAGAGCTGATCGAAACTTTCTTTGATGCTGACAGCGAGACCGAAGCTGCGCTGGCGTTAGTTGAAAAACAGTGGCAGCACGTGATTGGTATGGGCACGATGGCGCATTATCCGCAACAGGTGCCGATCTCCCGGTTACGTGATGAACTGTCGCGGCGTCTCGATCAGGAGCGGCTCAGCCAGCGTTTTCTGGCTGGCTCGATCAACTTTTGTACGCTGATGCCGATGCGTTCCATCCCGTTCAAGGTCGTGTGTTTGCTGGGCATGAATGACGGCGTCTATCCTCGAACACTGCCACCGCTCGGATTCGATCTGATGGGGCGGAAAATCAAGCGTGGTGACCGTAGCCGACGTGATGATGACCGCTATCTGTTTCTTGAGGCACTTCTGTCGGCGCAGCACAAACTCTATATCAGCTATATCGGGCGCTCGATTCAGGATAATACGCGTCGCTATCCTTCTGTATTGGTCAGCGAGCTGACTGAATATATCGCACAAAGTTACGTCCTGCCGGGCGATGAGGCGCTGGATATCGATAGCAGCGCGGAGCGAGTGGTGAAGCACCTTTGCCGCGAACATAGCCGTATGCCTTTTGATGCGAATAACTTCCTGTCTGCACCGCAGCCGTTGAGCTTTGCGGCCGAGTGGTTGGCGGCGGCGAACCAAAAAGGGGAAGCTCAGCCTGATTTCGATCGTGAAGCGCTGTCCGAAAGAGCGAGCGATAGGGATGTCAGTCTGGACGATTTGAAGCGTTTTTATCGTCATCCTGTGCGAGCCTTTTTTCAACTGCGGCTTGGCGTGAGTTTTATGCTGCACAGCGATGAGCTGTTGGATGAAGAGCCCTTTGTGGTTGATAGCCTTAACCGCTATCAATTGAATAGCGAGTTGCTTAATACCTTGATTAATGAAGGCGATACGGAAAAACTGTACCGCCGTGCCAGAGCCGCGGGCGAACTGCCCTATGGCGCGTTCGGCGAAATTTACTGGCAGGAACAGCAGCAGGAGATGGCGCAGTTGGCTGCGCGTGTGCGTGATGAATTAACGCCGTCGCTGTCGGCGAGTCGGGAAGTGGATATCCTCCTTGACGGCGTGCGTATCAGCGGCTGGCTGAATCAGGTGCAGCCGGATGGTTTGCTGCGTTGGCGTCCCGGCACGCTTTCCATGAAGGATGGTATTACGCTGTGGTTGGAGCATCTGGCCTACTGTGCAACGGGCGGGCAGGGTGAAAGTCGATTGTATGGGCGGGAAGATACGGCATGGCGCTTTGCTGCCTTGTCGGAAGCGCAGGCCAGAGAACATCTGTCTGTCATGCTGGATGGCTATCGTCAGGGAATGAACAAGCCGCTGTTATTGCTCAATAAAGCGGGGAGCGCCTGGCTGGCTGAATGTTATGATCGTGAAAGCGACAGCCTGCGGTCAGATGAGGAGGCGCAGAACAAAGCGCGCGCTCGTTTACTGCAAGCATGGCAGGGCAACATGGGAATGCGGGGAGAAGGTGAAGATTATTACCTGCAACGCATTATCCGTGAGTTGGATGAAAAGCGAATGAATGAGGTGATTGAAGCGGCGCAAATCTGGCTACTGCCACCGTTCCGCTCTAATCTGGCGTAATGAGTTTGTTTTGGGTAATGCCCGAGTTGATTTCGAGGTGCGAGAAGATAACGCACTGCAACGTGAAAAGTGATGGATATGAGGTTGGAGAATTGCATGCGTAAACAGTGGGTCTGGATTACCGGGTGGTTTCTTTTATTCACATTCTGGCTTCCGGCGAGTTGGGCTGAAACAGGCTGGCAGCCGCTGGCTCAGACGATTCGAAAAAGCGAAAAAGATCCGCGGCAATATCAGGCGATCAAACTGGATAATGGGATGACCGTTCTGCTGGTTTCCGATCCGCAGGCACCCAAATCGTTGGCATCACTGGCGCTGCCTATTGGCTCGCTGGACGATCCCAATAACCAACTGGGATTAGCGCATTACCTCGAACATATGGTGCTGATGGGATCGAAACGTTACCCAGAGCCAGAGGCGCTGTCCGAGTTTTTGAAAAAGCATGGCGGTAGCCACAATGCCAGCACGGCGTCTTACCGCACGGCGTTTTATCTGGAAGTGGAAAATGATGCGCTGCGGCCAGCCGTCGATCGGATGGCGGATGCGATTGCGGAGCCGCTGCTCGATCCGGTGAATGCCGATCGTGAGCGTAACGCGGTCAATGCGGAATTAACGATGGCGCGTTCGCGCGACGGTCACCGCATGGCGCAGGTGGGGGCGGAAACGCTGAACCCAGCGCACCCAAGCGCACGTTTTTCGGGGGGGAATCTTGAAACCCTGAGCGATAAACCCGGCAGCAAGCTGCATGATGAGCTAGTGAAGTTCTATCAGAAATACTACTCCGCCAACCTGATGAAAGGGGTGATTTACAGCAATCAACCTCTGCCTGAACTGGCGAAACTGGCGGTTGATACATTCGGGCGCATTCCTAATCACAACGCCAGCGTTCCTGCGGTGACCGTTCCTGTGGCGACGGAAAAACAGCGCGGCGTAATGATTCACTATGTTCCTGCTCAGCCGAGAAAACAGCTGCGCATTGAGTTTCGCGTCAGCGATATTAGCCAGGAGTTTCGCAGCAAGACGGATACCTACATTAGCTATCTGATCGGCAACCGCAGCCAGAATACGCTCTCTGACTGGTTGCAAAAGGAAGGGCTGGTTGAGTCTATCGGGGCGGGGTCTTCGCCGATCATCGACCGTAATGGCGGCATGTTCGCTATTTCAGCCTCGCTGACCGATAAAGGTCTGGCACAGCGTGATGACGTGATCGCTGCGATATTCCGTTACCTGCAGCAAATCCGCACAGAAGGGATTCAGCAGCGCTATTTTGATGAGATCGCGCATGTTCTGGATCTGGATTTCCGCTATCCGTCCATCAGCCGTGATATGGACTACATCGAATGGTTGGTTGATACCATGCTGCGCGTGCCGGTCGAACATACGCTGGATGCGCAGTATGTTGCCGATCGCTACGATCCGAAAGCTATCGCCGCACGACTGGACGAGATGACGCCGCAGAACGCGCGCGTCTGGGTCATCAGCCCGAATGAGCCGCATAATAAGGTGGCCTATTTTGTCGATGCGCCGTACGAGATGAATAAAATCCCGTCAGCAACATTCGCAAAATGGAAAACGCTGGGACAGAAAATGTCCCTGTCGTTGCCGACGATCAACCCCTATATCCCAGATGATTTCTCCCTGATCAACGCCGATAAGGAGATGACTAAACCGACGCTCCTGTTGAATCAGCCGGGGCTGCGCGTGCTGTATATGCCAAGTCACGACTTCGCTGATGAGCCGAAAGCAGAAATCACGCTGTTCCTCCGTAATAAGGAAGCGCGCAGTACCGCCCGTAATCAGGTGCTGTTTGCGTTAAACGATTATCTGGCAGGTCTGGCGCTGGATGAACTCAGCTATCAGGCTTCGATCGGCGGCATTAGTTTCTCCACTCGCAGCAATGATGGTCTGGTGATTAGCGCCAATGGCTATACCCAACATTTGCCACGGTTGTTGCTGACGTTGGCGGATGGCTATGCCTCCTTTACCTCGACGGAAGCACAGCTGGAGCAGGCGAAATCCTGGTACATACAGCAATTGGATGCGGTAGAGAAATCAAAAGCCTTTGAACAGGCGTTACAGCCCGTTCAGGCGATATCACAACTGCCTTACTTTGAACGTGCAGAACGCCGTAAATTGCTGAAGGATATTCGCTTACAGGATGTGGTTAACTACCGTAAAGACCTGCTGCAAAAAGCCACGCCGGAAATGTTCGTCCTCGGCAATCTGGCGCCAGATCGAGTCACCGAGCTGGCGAACACGCTGAAAGCACATCTGAAGGCGGGTGGCGAAAATCTGTCGCGCAGCGATGATGTCAAAGTCAGTAAGCCGCAGCTTGCTAATCTGCAACGCCCGGGCAGCAGCACGGATTCTGCGTTAGCAGCGGTGTATGTACCGACGGGGTATTCGGAAACGGAAAGCATGGCGTATAGCTCGGTGCTGGGGCAGATCGTTCAGCCTTGGTTCTATAGCCAACTGAGAACGGAAGAGCAACTGGGTTACGCGGTGTTTGCCTTCCCAACCACGGTCGGTCGACAGATGGGCATTGCCTTCCTGCTGCAAAGCAACAGCAAACAGCCTGCTTATCTGTATCAGCGCTATGAAGATTTTTACCTGAAAGCGCAAAAACGACTGCGTGAAATGAGTGAAGAAGAATTCACGCAGTATAAGCAGGGCGTGATGAATGAACTGAGCCAGCGTCCGCAAACATTGGGTGAAGAGGCCAGCCGACTGCGTCGCGATCTGGATCGGGAAAACTTCGCTTTTGATTCACGTGAGAAACTGCTCGAACAAATCAAACCGCTGACGGTGACGCAACTGGCAGATTTCTTCCAGCAGGCGCTGAAGCCTGAGGGCCTGGCGATTCTGTCGCAGGTTTCCGGTAGCCATCATGGTAAAGCTGATTATGCCGCACCGAAAGGATGGCATACCTACGCGGATGCGTCTTCATTGCAGAAAACGTTACCGCGTGAGAAAGCGCCTACGATGATCCCTGCGCCAGTAGCATCAGAAGCTGTTGGTAAGGTTTCAGCAGAATGAAAAATGCCGCGCCGCAATCATTAGACGTCATGACGTTGCCGCTCCTCGGGGAGCGGCTGATTGAGGCGTCGGCCGGAACGGGGAAAACCTATACGCTGGCTGCGCTTTACCTGCGCCTGCTGCTGGGGCTGGGCAAGCAAGCCGCGTATCCACGTCCGCTATTGGTCGAAGAAATTCTGGTTGTGACCTTTACGGAGGCTGCGACCGAAGAACTGCGGGAGCGTATTCGTGCCCGAATCCACGCTTTACGCATCGCCTGCCTGCGTAAAAGCACGCAGGGTGAAGAGGCGGGAAAGCCTAAAGATACTTCGCTAGCGCAACTGCTGGCGGAGATTTCGGACCACCGCGATGCTGCCGACGTATTGCTGGCGGCCGAACGACAAATGGATGAAGCGGCGATCTACACGATCCACGGCTTCTGCCAGCGTATGCTCAGTACCAATGCGTTTGAATCCGGCGTGCTTTTCGAACAGGTGCTGATAGAAGATGAACAGCCGCTGCGCCGCCAGGCCTGCGCTGATTTCTGGCGTCGTTATTGCTATCCGTTGCCAGTCGAGGTCGCACGCATTGTCGGTCTGGAGTGGAAAGGGCCGGAAAACCTGTTGGCCGATCTGGCGCCTTATCTGCACGGTGAAGCGCCTGCGTTTCGCTTGCCGCCAGAAAAAGATGAAACGCTGCTGAGTCGACATGAGAAGATCGTGGCGACGATCGATGGGTACAAACAACGCTGGCTGGCGTCAGCAGCGGATCTGGAAACGCTGATTAGTGCTTCTGGCGTCGATAAACGCAGCTACAGCAGCAAGCATCTTCCCAACTGGCTACAGAAAGTCACGCTGTGGGCAGAGCAGCCGACGCTGGATTATCAACTGCCGAAAGATCTGGTGAGATTTACCCAGCAAACGCTAATCGAGAAAACGAAGAAAGGTGAGCCGCCTGTCCATACCTTCTTTGAGGAGACCGAACGGCTGCTTGAAGCGCCGCTGTCGCTGCGTGATTTAGTCATTGTTCGCGCGCTGTCGGCGATCCGGGAGTCGGTGAGTGAGGAAAAACGGCAGCGTGCAGAACTGGGGTTTGACGATCTGCTGAGTCGTTTGGATGTTGCGTTGCAACAGCCGAGTGGGGAACAGCTTGCCAGCGCCATTCGCGAACGCTATCCGGTGGCGATGATCGATGAATTTCAGGATACCGACCCTCAACAGTACCGTATTTTCAGAACGCTGTACGTCGGGCAGCCGCAGTGTGGGCTGTTGCTAATCGGTGACCCTAAGCAGGCTATTTATGCATTTCGCGGTGCGGATATTTTTACCTATATGCACGCGCGCGGAGAAGTAGCTGCACATTATACGCTGGGCACGAACTGGCGCTCATCGCACCAGATGGTACGTGGCGTTAACCGTCTGTTTGAACGCCTCGACTCTCCTTTTATTTTTCAAAATATCCCTTTCCTGCCGGTTAAGCCTGCTGAGTCCAAGCGCGGTTTGGTGTTTGAGGTTGCAGGGCAGCCCCAGCCTGCGCTGCAATTCTGGCTAACGGGTTCGGAACCGATTGGTGTAGGGGATTATCAACAGCAGATGGCGCGTCAGTGTGCGGCGCAGATTCGTGACTGGCTGGCTGCGAGCCAACGCAATGAAGCTTGGCTGGTCACCGACGATTCCCGGCGTTTGGTCAGGGCATCCGACATGAGCGTGCTAGTGCGTAGCCGACGTGAAGCCTCGCTGATTCGTGATGCGCTGAGCCGGTTGTCCATTCCTTCGGTGTATCTGTCCAATCGCGACAGCGTATTCAGCACGCCGGAAGCCAGCGATATGTTGTGGCTACTGCAGGCGGTGCTGGCACCGGAACAAGAGCGCACGTTACGCAGCGCCATGGCGACGGCTCTGATGGGGCTGGATGCCGAACAGGTTGATGCATTAGGGCAAAGCGAAGCCGCGTGGGATGCGCTGGTGGATGAATTTGCAGGTTACCGTGCTCTGTGGCGTCAGCGCGGCGTACTGCCGATGCTGCGTGCGCTGATGAGCCAACATCAACTGGCGGAGAACCTGCTGGCGAGTGCGGAGGGCGAACGCCGCATTACCGATATTCTGCATATCGGTGAGTTATTGCAGGATGCCTCAGCAACCCTTGATAGCGAACATGCGCTGGTGCGCTGGCTATCCCAGCAGATTGTCCAACCTAATCCGCAGGCAGAGAACCAGCAGCTACGTCTGGAAAGCGATCGTCATTTGGTGCAGATCGTGACGATCCACAAATCGAAAGGGCTCGAATATCCGCTGGTATGGCTGCCTTTCATCAGTAACTTCCGCGTGCAGGATCAGGGGATTTATCACGATCGCGAGAACTATCATGCCGTGTTGGATCTGCAAAATAATGAAGAAAGCCAGACGCTAGCGGAAGAAGAGCGGCTGGCGGAAGATTTACGTTTGCTGTATGTCGCGCTAACCCGTTCTATCTACCACTGTAGCGTGGGGGTCGCCCCCGTTCAGCGGTCGCGTAAGAAAGACGGCAGCAGCGATATGCACCAGAGCGCGCTGGGCTATTTACTCCAGCGTGGTAAAGAAGCCGAGGCAGCCACATTAGTCAACGAGCTGGAAGGCATGGTTGGCGACGGTGTCGCATTGACACCGCTACAGGCGACGGAAGAACAGCGCTGGCAGCCGGATAGACCGGAACTGGCAGAGTTGCGGGCTCGCCACATCGAACGCCAACTGCGCGACGGCTGGCGAGTAACCAGCTATTCGGGACTTCAGCAGCATGGTTCTGCCAGCGCGCAGGATCTGGTGCCACGTCTGGATATTGAAGCGATAGGCGAGCGTCAGGAAGCGGATGAAACCCAACTGACGCCGCATACGTTCCCGCGTGGCGCGAGTCCGGGCACGTTTTTGCATAGCCTGTTTGAAACGCTGGATTTCACTCAGCCCGTTGAGGATGACTGGTTAGCCGAGCAGTTACAGCTACAGGGATTTGAAGCGCACTGGCACCCGGTGTTAAAGGCGTGGATGGATACGCTTTTGCATACGCCGCTTAACGAGCAAGGGATCGCGCTATCGGCGCTGGATAACGCCGATAAGCAGGCCGAATTACAGTTTTATATACCGATTGATGCGCCAATACAGGCGGTGCAGCTCGATCGGCTGGCAAAGCATCACGATCCGCTATCAGCGCAGTGTCCGGCTCTCTCTTTCCAGCAGGTGAAAGGCATGCTGAAAGGGTTTATCGATCTGGTGTTCCGCTGGGAAGGGCGTTATTACCTGCTGGACTATAAGTCCAATTGGCTTGGCCCTGATGCCAGTGCGTACACCCAAACGGCCATGATGCAGTCGATGGCCGAACATCGCTATGACTTGCAATACCAGCTCTATACGCTGGCTTTGCATCGCTATCTACATCATCGCATTGCGGATTATGACTATGAACGCCATTTTGGCGGGGTGTTTTATCTGTTTTTACGCGGCGTTGAAGCGTCTCACCCTGGCAATGGCATCTTTACTTTTCGTCCCTCTGCTGAATTTGTTTTCGGGCTTGATGCGCTCTTCAAGGGAAAGACGCCTGATGATGCTGATACAGGAATTCCCTCATGATTGCGTTACTTGAAACGGCGCTGGCGCGGCGGTTGCTACGCTTGCTGGATGTTCAGTTCGCCAGAATGCTGGCGGATGAGACCCAGCCCGACCTGATGTTGGCTGCCGCCTGCCTGAGTGCACATTCGGGCGCGGGGCACGTGTGTTTACCGCTGGAGAATTTGCAGGCGCAAACGCTGTTTGACGGTCGCGAGCCTGAACTGGCGCAACAGCTGCTCACTGAAGCAGGGCTCAATACGGTTGCTGCATGGCGGCAGCGCTTACTGGCGTCCGATGCCGTCAGCGACGGCAGCCAGCCGACGCCGCTGGTGCTGCAAGGAGAAAAGCTGTATTTACAGCGTAGCTGGCAGAGTGAAGGCCGCGTGGCGCGGTTTATTGCCAGCGAGCGCGATACGATCCATGTCGATGAATCTGCGATCCGAGCGGTTCTGGATCGGCTGTTTCCTGACGCGGGCGAAGAGGTTAACTGGCAGAAGGTGGCCGCCGCTGTCGCCTTGACGCGCCGCATTGCGGTTATTTCCGGTGGGCCGGGAACGGGGAAAACGACGACGGTGGCCAAATTGCTGGCGGCGCTGATTGAGCTGAATACGGGAGAAACGTTACGTATTCAACTGGCTGCGCCGACTGGGAAGGCGGCTGCGCGACTCACGGAGTCGCTGGGGCAGGCGCTGCACCGTCTTGCGGTAGATCCTCGGCTGCGGGATGCGTTTCCGCAGGAAGCGACAACGCTGCATCGTCTTTTGGGGGCGGTGACAGACAGCCAACGCCTGCGTCACCATCAGGACAACCCGCTGCATCTGGATGTACTGATTGTGGATGAGGCGTCGATGGTCGATCTGCCGATGATGGCGAATGTGATCGCCGCGCTTCCGCCACACGCCAGAATTATCTTTCTGGGTGACCGCGATCAGCTGGCGTCCGTTGAGGCGGGTGCGGTGTTGGGCGATATCTGTCGTTTTGCCGAGGCTGGCTATAGCCGTGCGCGTGCGCAGCAATTACAGCGACTGACGGGCTGTCAGTTGGATGAAAGCGGTCCCGAAGGGCAATCGACAGTCAGTGACAGTATTTGTCTGTTACGCCGGAGCTACCGTTTCGATCCGCATTCCGGGATTGGGCAACTGGCGCTGGCGGTGAACGGCGGTGATGATGCGCGTGTGCGTGCGGTGCTGAACGGTGAGTTTGCCGATATCACCTGTAGCCCGTTAACCGAGGCTGAAGAGTATCAGGCCATGCTGGCACAGTGCGTCGAAGGGTATCGTGATTATCTACAGCTGGTTGCGGCGGAATCTACGCCGGATG
Source organism: Pectobacterium sp. S5 (assembly GCF_051707265.1). NCBI lineage: Bacteria > Pseudomonadati > Pseudomonadota > Gammaproteobacteria > Enterobacterales > Pectobacteriaceae > Pectobacterium > Pectobacterium sp. S5. The sequence continues at coordinate 1,321,095 of NZ_JAULSZ010000001.1, read as the reverse complement.
CTGTGCTGCTTGCCTTCCAGCGCTATCGCCAGCTGTGCGCATTGCGCGAAGGGCCATTTGGCGTAGCAGGGCTGAATCAGCGCATCGAGCAGGCTTTGCATCAGGCTGGGCTGATTCAGCGCAGCCGTAATCCGCTCAACCGCTGGTATCCCGGCCGACCGGTCATGATTGAACGTAACGATACCGCATTGGGTCTGTTCAATGGGGATATCGGTATTGCCATGATGGGAGAAAGCGGGGAACTGCGCGTATTTTTCCCGTTGCCAAATGGCGAAACCAAAGACGTTACGCCAAGCCGTCTGCCGCCGCATGAAACGGCCTATGCGATGACGGTGCATAAATCACAGGGATCGGAGTTCGATCATACGGCGCTGGTGCTGCCGAACCACTATTTACCCGTGCTGACGCGGGAACTGGTGTATACCGCGATCACGCGCGCGCGCCAGCGTTTGTCACTCTATACCGATGTCCGCATTCTCTGCCGGGCGGTGAAAACGCCAACGCAGCGCTATAGCGGCCTGGAAGAGAGAATTAGCGTACTGATGAATGGCGACACACCTTAAATCATTGGCGTTGCAGACTGGCAAGGCCCACGGCGGGCCGAGTCGGTAAGGGCAATCAAATGTGATGAATAGAACGTCAGGCAGACTCGCGTTCAATCAGTGAAAAACCAATATCCACGATAGGGGAGGGTACGCTCTTCCCCTCAATTTTTTCTGCCAGCATTGCCGCCGCGTCGGTGCCGATCTTCCAGCGATCGACTCTGACCGTTGTAATCGTCGGTGTGCTGTGTGCAGCGAAATCCAGATCGCCAAACCCCATGACTGCCAGTTGCTTCGGTACGGCTAATCCTCTGGCAGCCGCTTCGATCATCACGCCCTGTGCCAGCGTATCGGAACTGCAAATAATGGCATCAAAAACGTCGCCATTAGCCAGAAGTTCACTCAGCCCTTGTCGCCCTAACGCCAGCGTCGCAGGCCACGGGGCGATGGCTTCATGCACGTAGCTTCCCGGCTGTTTTTGTATGACGTCGTAAATGCCTTTCTTACGCAGCCCGGCACGCGCGTCTTCGGTCCAGACAAGGCCAAAGCGCGAATGTCCTTTACCCTGCAAATAGTGCCCAATGGCGTTCCCGATACTTTCATGGGAAAAACCGACCAGCATATCAAGCGGCGTCGGGGTGAGATCCCAGATTTCTACCACGGGGATCGTGGCGTTGAGCAGAAGACGTTTGAGTTCGGGCGTGTGGTGAATACCGGTGAGAACGATCCCGTCCGGGCGACGAGAAAGCAGGGTAGCGACAATCTCCGCCTCAGATTCATTGGTATAGCCAGCAACGCACAGCAGCATGTGGTAACCGCGTGCGGCCAGCTCATCGCTGATCGCCTGAACGGTATCAACGAACATGTTGTTATTGATTTGCGGAACAACGACGGCGATCAGCTTACTGCGTCGGGAGGCTAGCCCGCCCGCTAACATATTGGGAATATAACCCGTGGCGCGGACCGCTTCCATCACCTTGTTCACGGTTTCTGCACGAACAATCTTAGGATTGTTCAACGCGCGGCTGACGGTCATGGGCGAAATGCCTGCGGCGCGCGCTACATCTTCAAGCGTGGGAGCATGTGGCCGCATGCTGCTGGCGTTCTTATCGCGTTTCAATCACGGGTTCCCTTCTGAGGCTGCGCGCATATTCACATGTCGCTGGATTATCGTTGATGGTACATCGGTTTACCAGTCGCCTGTGTTTCTGACAACCTGACGAATTGTCTCGCTTTTTCGGGCTGGCCCAAGAGCTGGCTAGGCGGTATTTCTGCTGTATCCTCTAACTTTTTGTGGTGATTGCGCAATCATTAATTTTGTCTCTTGATGGACGGTTTTATCGTGATAATGATTATTATGTGATCTGCGTTGCATGTTTTTTCTTCATTTATCGCTATCTTCCTTCTGTTTATGAATGTTAGCGCAATCATTTTACGAGGTGAGACATGACCATCAGTGCAAATTCAGCAGCAGTTAGCTATGCAAAAGTCACGAACGTCAGAACGGCTGCCGAGTCGGGCGATCGAATCGAATGGGTAAAACTCTCTCTGGCGTTTTTGCCGCTGGCAACGCCGGTTAGTGATGCGAAAGTACTGACCGGAAGGCAGAAACCGCTGACCGAAGTCGCCATTATTTTTGCGGAAATCCGCAGTCGTGATGGATTTGAAGGGGTCGGCTTCAGCTACTCCAAGCGGGCGGGTGGACAGGGTATTTATGCCCACGCGAAAGAGATTGCCGGTAACCTGCTGGGCGAAGATCCAAACGATATCGATAAGATCTATACCAAGCTGCTGTGGGCTGGCGCATCGGTTGGCCGCAGTGGCATGGCGGTGCAGGCGATTTCTCCGCTCGACATCGCGCTGTGGGATATGAAAGCCAAGCGCGCAGGTCTGCCTCTGTCGAAGCTGCTGGGCTCACACCGTGATTCCGTGCAGTGTTACAACACCTCCGGCGGCTTCCTGCACACGCCATTGGATCAGGTATTAAAAAATGTCGTGATCTCCCGTGAAAGCGGCATCGGTGGGATCAAACTGAAAGTCGGCCAGCCGAATACGGCAGAGGATATCCGTCGCCTCACGGCAGTGCGTGAAGCGCTGGGAGAGGATTTCCCGCTGATGGTGGATGCCAATCAGCAGTGGGATCGCGAAACGGCGATTCGGATGGGCAGAAAGATGGAAGCCTTTAACCTGATCTGGATTGAAGAACCGCTGGATGCCTACGATGTGGAAGGCCATGCGGCGCTGACGGCGGCACTGGATACGCCGATTGCGACTGGCGAGATGCTGACCAGCTTCCGCGAGCATGAACAGCTGATCCTCGGCAATGCCAGCGATTTCGTCCAGCCGGATGCACCGCGCGTGGGCGGGATTTCGCCTTTCCTGAAAATCATGGATTTGGCCGCGAAGCACGGTCGTAAACTGGCACCGCATTTTGCGATGGAAGTGCATTTGCATCTTGCTGCGGCCTATCCGATTGAACCCTGGCTGGAACACTTCGAGTGGCTGAATCCGCTTTTCAACGAGCAGCTAGAACTGCGCGATGGGCGCATGTGGGTATCCGATCGTCTGGGATTAGGATTTACGCTGAGTGAACAGGCAAGGAAGTGGACAACGTTAAGCTGTGAGTTTGGCAAGCAGCCATAAGAAGATGAAAACAGCGTGGCCGATTTTACGATCGGCCACGAGAAGCGTTATCGAGTGGAATAACTCAGAGATCCAGCACCAGAATCTTCGAGCGACGCTGGTAGTTATACAGCGCCTGCTTTTTCTTCGGCAGCATTTCCACTTCGGCAGGTAAAAAGCCGCGTTCCTGGAACCAGTGGATGCTGTGCGTCGTCAGCACGAACAGCTTTTGCAGACCCTGCTGACGCGCCTGAGCGGCAACGCGCAGTAACAGCATATCGCCGCGTGATGAGCTGCGGTAATCCGGGTGAACCGCGACGCAGGCCATTTCGCCGATGCTTTCTTCCGGGAACGGATAAAGCGCGGCGCAGGCGATAGTCAGGTTATCGCGTACCACGACGGTGAATTTGTCGATCTCCATTTCCAACTGCTCGCGTGAGCGTCTGACCAGAATACCTTGTTCTTCCAGCGGGCGAATCAGCTCCAGAATACCGCCAATGTCATTGATGGTCGCACGGCGAACCTGCTCGGCGCTTTCCATCACGATCTGCGTACCGATGCCGTCGCGTGAGAACAGTTCTTGCAGCAGCGCGCCGTCGTCCTGATAGCTGATCAGGTGGCTACGGCGTACGCCGCTGCGGCAGGCTTTGACCGCGCCGCGCAGGAATCGGACCGTACCCGAATGGTAATCGCCAGTCTGTTCCAGCGCATCAATACGCTGCTGTGCATCGTCGGGGAACAGCTCGGAAATGATGTTGCCTTCTTCATTGGTTACGCCCTGCGAGGAGCAGAAGCCGATCATCTTTTCCGCTTTCAGCTTAATAGCGAGCTGGGTCGCGACCTCTTCCGAGGTTAAATTGAAACTTTCACCAGTGACTGAAACCGCAACCGGACCGAGCAGCACAATGGCACCGCTATTCAGCTGGCGGTGAACGGCTTCTTCATCAATGCGGCGAATACGGCCGCTGTGGCAATAGTCCACACCGTCATCCACGCCAAGCGGCTGCGCGATAATAAAGTTACCGCTGACGACATTAATGTGGGCGCCTTGCAGCGGCGTGTTGTTCAGGCTCATCGACAGCCGGGCGGTGATGTCCAACTGCAGCATTCCCGCGGCTTGCTTGACCAGCTCCAGCGTGGTGCTGTCGGTGATGCGTGTGTTTTTATGGTAGAGAGGCTCGTAGTGATGCGTTGTCAGGTTGGCATCGATCTGGGGACGAGCGCCATAAACGACCACCAGCTTGATCCCCAGACTGTGTAGCAGCCCGATATCATTTACGATGCTAGAGAAGTTGGCATGTTCAATGGCTTCGCCACCTAACATGATGACAAACGTTTTGCCGCGGTGGGCATTGATATAGGGAACTGAATGGCGGAAGCCCTGAACCAGTTCTGTACTCCGTTCCTTCACTGCGAGCCCTCTTTGCATTTTTATTCGTAATTTCTGTATTTTTATTCTTTATGACGTAAAAGGCAAGAGGAAGTATTAACCAGAAAAGTCAGGATTAATGCTTCAAATTTATGATATCCGCCTGTTATAAGGCCTGCACTGGATTTTTGCATGACAGCATGGAACAGATTCGTTAAAGTTTTTGACAATTTTTACCTTTATTCATTTTTTAATGGCCTATCCAGCGCATTCGCAGCACAACAATGCAGGATAGCGCACAGCAATCAGATCGGAGTGGCATGTCTCATTCGAATCATCATCTGACTCGACGGCGTCTATTACAAAGCGCAGCAGCAACCTGGCTGTTAAGCGTAAGTGGTGTAGGAATAGCGGCGACAACGCAGGTCGTTGCCGTGCGCGTCTGGCCGTCCTCCGCCTATACCCGCGTCACGCTGGAATCCAATCACCCGCTGAAATATAAACAGTTTAGTCTGAGTAATCCTGAACGCATCGTGGTGGATATCGAAAATGTTCATCTGAACAGCGTACTGAAGGAGATCGCCAGCCAGTTTACGTCGGATAACGACCCGCTGATTAAAGAAGCGCGCATCGGCCAGTTCGATAAAACCACGGTGCGCTTGGTGTTGGAGCTCAAGCAGCAGGCGACGACCAAAGTCTTTACGCTGGGGCCAGTGGCTGAATTCAAGCATCGACTGGTGCTGGATTTGTATCCTGCGGCAGGTCGTTACGACAACGAAGAAGACCCGCTGTTGGCGCTGCTGGAGGATTACAACAAAGGCGATCTGGAACGTACGCTGCCGGCAGAAGCGCCGAAAGTCGGAAAAGCCGGGCGGGATCGTCCGCTGATTATCATGCTCGACCCCGGCCACGGCGGTGAAGATCCCGGTGCGATTGGCAAGAATAAAACGCGCGAGAAAGACATCGTGCTGCAAATCGCCCGCCGTTTGCGCAAGCTGATTGATAATGAATCCAACATGAAAGCCTATATGACGCGTAATGAAGATGTGTTCATTCCGCTGCGCGTGCGGGTGGCGAAAGCGCGCAAGCAGCGTGCCGATCTGTTCATTTCGATTCATGCGGATGCGTTTACCAATCGATCGGCAAGAGGATCGTCAGTTTTTGCCCTGTCGAAGAAAGGGGCAACCAGTACTGCCGCCAGATTCCTTGCTGAGACCCAGAACGAATCGGATTTGATCGGTGGCGTGAGCATGAGCGGCGATCGCTATCTGGATCACACCATGTTCGATCTGGTGCAGACCGTGACGATTGGTGACAGCCTGAAGTTTGGTAAAGAGATCCTGACCCGGCTGGGTAGGGTGAATCGTCTGCATAAAAACAGTGTCGATCAGGCCGGATTTGCAGTACTGAAAGCGCCGGATATTCCGTCTGTTCTGGTTGAGACGGCATTTATCAGCAATCTGGAAGAAGAGCGCAAGCTGCGTACCAGCCATTTCCAGCAGCAAATTGCGGAATCCATTTTTGCAGGCATTAAAGCCTACTTTGCCAGTCAGGCTGAGCGGTAGTTGTGTTGTCGATGTAGCACACGCGATGACCGCGCCTAACTGGCGCGGTTCAAAGGGAATGATGTCTGGGGCATGGTCGTAGAAACAGAAAACAGATAATGCGTAGAAAACAAAAAAGCACCTGTTAAGGTGCTTTATCGCTGCGTTCTTAATCGAACAGAACGTAATGAAAGAGAGTCTTAATTGGTTGCGGGGGCCGGATTCGAACCGACGACCTTCGGGTTATGAGCCCGACGAGCTACCAGGCTGCTCCACCCCGCGTCCGTACTARCTTATTGACTACTGRCTAYCTTTTACTKCKTYCACTTTTCTTGATGGACGACTCACATCAATTGGTTGCGGGGGCCGGATTCGAACCGACGACCTTCGGGTTATGAGCCCGACGAGCTACCAGGCTGCTCCACCCCGCGTCCGTGGATGCGCACTATACTCTCCATGAACATTGATGCAACCTATTTCTGTAAAAAACGCGGCATTGGGTCGTCAGGTGATTGATTTACCACCGGATGGATTGATTTATCACCGAATGGATGGCTTTGTGAACGTAATGCGACGATTAACAGAAAAATCGATTTTTACGATGCCGTGTGCCGAGCAGCATACGCTTGACCCGTGGATTTATGTGCTCTCCCATTCCTTTCTCGATAGCTGTTTGTTATCGTTCGACGGTAAATTTTTTGATGTAAAAAGCGAGCGAAAAGATGAAGGGACGGTGGGGAAAGTACGTGCTGACCGCAGTGGTCATTGCCATTCTGGCGGGGTGCCAATCCAGGCCAACCGATCGCGGGCAGCAATATAAAGATGGTCACCTCAACCAGCCTCTGGAATTGGTGAATGAACCTAGTGCCAAAGGAAAACCGGTCAACGCGCGGGATTTCATGACTCAGGTTTCTGAAATCCGCTCGGCGTCACCTAATCTGTATTCGCGCAATAATACGACCTTTCAGGCGATTGAAAGCTGGATGATGTCCGGTGCGGACACCCGCGAGCTGAGCAAGTTTGGCCTGAACGCCTGGCAGATGGAAGGCGTTGATAACTTTGGTAACGTGCAGTTCACGGGTTACTACACGCCAGTGCTGCAGGCGCGCCATACCCGTCAGGGTGAATTCCGCCATCCTTTATATGCTATGCCGTCAAAGGGCAAAAAGAACCGCCGACTGCCAGATCGTGCTGGCATTTATTCTGGCGCGCTGGATGAGCGACTGGTTCTCGCCTGGACCAATTCGCTGGTCGATAACTTCATGATGGAAGTGCAGGGCAGCGCCTATATTGATTTTGGTGATGGACGCCCGCTGACGTTCTTCGGCTATGCGGGCAAAAACGGCCACGCTTACCGCAGCATTGGTAAGGTGCTGATCGACCGTGGTGAAGTTGCACGTGAAGACATGTCGATGCAGGCCATCCGCAAGTGGGCGGAGCAGCACACCGAATATGAAGTGCGTGAGTTGTTTGAGCAGAATCCTTCCTTTGTGTTCTTTAAGCCAATGATGTCTGCGCCTGTCAAAGGGGCAAGCGCTGTGCCGCTGGTGGCGAAAGCCTCCGTCGCTTCTGACCGTTCGCTGATCCCGGCAGGTACGGCTCTGCTAATGGAAGTGCCGCTGTTGGATAACGTAGGTAAATTCACTGGCAAGTATGAAATGCGATTGATGATTGCGCTGGATGTTGGCGGGGCGATTAAAGGCCAGCACTTCGATATGTATCAGGGCATTGGGCCGGATGCCGGTCACTCGGCGGGCTTCTATAACCACTATGGCCGGGTCTGGGTTTTGAAGAACGCGCAAAGCAGCCCGACGAACAGTTCGGGATCGCTGTTCGTCAACAATCCACAGTAGTCATCTCTTTCGTTTGAAATCTCAGAAGTGGTGTCAAGATGAGCCACTTCTGAGACGAGACGCTTGCTCTCCACGCACCAGAATAGAATCAGCGGTTAAAGCCGTATTTGCTGCTCAATCCTAATTCGTTCACGATACGAACACCGGAATCCAACGCTTCGCCCTGCAAATCCCGCAGTGGACGGCGCAGGCTGCCTGCTGGTAATCCGACTGCCTTCATCAACGATTTCACCGCCACGGGATTGATTGCCGAGTAGGTGTAATGCAGCAGCGGCAGCAAATGCTGATACGCCTTACGGAAGCGCTCTGCATCCTCGCCGTTTTTCCACGGACGAGAAATTTCGGCCAGTTCTGCCGGGGCAATATTGCCCGTCATGTTGGCTGTTCCATGTCCGCCCAACGACATCGTTGGCACCACCAGACCCAGATTAGGCGAATCGCAGCACATCACCGACACATCGGGATTGCCTGCCAGCACTTGTGCGACCTGGCCCACGCGGGTGGTGGATTCTTTATGAATGACGTAGTTCGGGTGTTGGAAAATACGCAGCAGCGATGTCCAGTGTAGGTCCGTTTTTACGCGCGGCGGGTTGTTATAAATCCCTAACGGCAAATCGGTCGCATCTGCAATTTCCAGAAAGTAGCTTTCGATGTCGCTCTCACTGGCACAGATATAGGCGGGGGCGGCGATAATCGCACCGTCTGCGCCGTTGTCATGTGCATAGCGAACATAGTCGATGGTGGTATCGGTATTGTTACCGGTACAGCCATAGAACAGCTTCATTTTGCTGGTGCTGTATTGCGCGGTTCGGCGGATGATCGCTTTTCTCTCATCTGGGGACAGCATGGACACTTCCCCGGTTGAGCCCATAATCAAAACGGCCGCCGTGCCGTTGTCTTCCTGGAATTTTAATAACGCCTCAAATGCGCCGAAATCCACGCTGCCATCGTCATTAAAAGGCGTAATGAGGGCAACGAATGACCCTTCAATTTTTTCTCTGCTCATGTCTGTTTCCTGTCAATGTAAACGTGTTGCTAATAACGAAAAGTCAGGACTGAAGTGATGTCTCAGTCAGTGGTTTGGCGGTAAAACCCGCCTCGACAAAACGTAATAGGTGCGACAGCACGCGATCGTCATCGCGGTTGTCACACAGCCCTTTGGAGAGCAATGCCAGACGGCCAGAACGCGGATCGGCGTCGGTTAACACGTGCATGGCGGCACCTCGGGCAAATTCATAACGCCAGATAACTTCCGCGCGCGATAGCGCCGGTAACGCACGAGAAAAGGCATCGATAAAACGGTGAGCGACGTGATCAAACTGGGCCGAAAGCAGGGTGGTGACTTCCAGACCCGGTGTTGCCCGCAGATGCTGTAACAGGCGAACGACAATGCGTCCGCCGTCGGGCGTGCGAGCGGTTTTAACCAACGGTCGCAACAGCGCATCCAGCAGCGCGGCAACGGGCAGTTCATCACCGTGATTAGCCTTTTCCACCTCATCCAGCAGACGCGTTCTTTCGTCATTTAACGGGCCAAGAACGTTGTCCAACACGGCACGCAGTAATCCTTCTTTCGAACCAAAGTAATAATTCACCGAAGCCACATTCACGTTGGTCGCTTCCGTTATTTCGCGAATCGTCGTTAGCTCACTGCCTTTGCAGGCGAAGATCGTGATGGCTTCACGCAGGATGCGCTGTTTAATGTCTGCCTCTTTTTCTTTGCTTTGATCTTTGGTTTTCAATAACGCCACCATGATTCATCCTTTTTGCTCACGCTTGCCGTCGGATGCACCGACGCCATGCGTTGTTATATTGAGGCCGTGGGGAAATGCGCTGTCGTTCCCGCTAGACCCGGTTCCCGATAACGTCAGTTCTTGATAAACCAGCGTTGCCCAATAGCGGATACCTAATGGGATCAGTGCATCATTAAAGTCGTAGTGCGGGGTATGCAGGTGATGCACGTTGGCCGCATTTTTGTCGCTGTTTCCCAGCATCATGAATGCGCCGGGGCGCTGCTCCAGCATGTAGGCAAAATCTTCTGCGCCCAGCAGCGGCGTCATCGCAGTGTCGACCTGTTCGAGTCCGACCACCTGCGCAGCGGCATTAACGGCTAACTGTGTGGCGTGCGTATCGTTAACCAGCGCGGGATATTGCCGTTCATAATGCACGTCGGCCGTTGCACCAAAACCTTGTGCGGTGCTGTGTGCCAGCGCTCGCAGGCGCGTTTCCAGCAGGTGGCGCACGCTCGGCGAGTAGCTGCGTCCGGTGCCTTTAAGGATGACGCGGTCAGGGATAACGTTTGGGGCATGGATATCGCCGCCCTGAATATGGCCGATGCTGAGCACCGCCGCATCCATTGCAGGAACGCTGCGACTGACGATGGTTTGCAGCCCAAGCATAAATTGCGCGGCGGGCAGCGTCGGGTCGATAGAGAGGTGGACGCCTGAACCGCCGTGTCCGCCTGTGCCGTGAAACGTGACCTGCCAGGTGTCGCTGGCCGCCAGCATCGGTCCGCTGCGAATCGCGAATTGACCCACCTCGATACCGGGCTTGTTATGTAGGCCAAACAGTCGGTTGCAGGGGAATGTGGTCAGCAGGCCGTCATTGAGCATGGCAAGTCCGCCACCTAATCCCTCTTCCGCGGGCTGGAAAATAAAATGCACTGTGCCAGCAAAGTCGGGGTGCTGAGACAAATAGCGTGCGGCGCCCAGCAGCATGGTGGTGTGTCCATCGTGTCCGCAGGCATGCATTTTCCCAGCATGCACCGAGGCATAGGGCAGGTCCGTTTTCTCATTGATATACAGCGCATCCATATCTGCCCGCAGGCCGATGCTGTCTTCACCGGGATAACGGCCACGTAGGGTGGCGACCACGCCCGTTCCACCGATGCCCGTTGTGACGGCAAGCCCCCACGCCGCCAGCTTTTCTGCCACCAGTTGCGCGGTAGCAACCTCTTCAAAGCCGATTTCTGGGTGCTGATGAATATGGTGACGAATCGCAATCAGCTCAGGTAAAAAATCCTGAATGACCGATTCCATCGCCGTTTGATCAATAGCGGCTGGTGTCGATGTATTCATTATGCGTTCTCTGCTCTTATCCATGCGCCTGTCTGCTCAGTTGCTGTGGAGGCACAGGCGCATCACGCTGCCCGCCGCCGGGGACGGCATCGATCAGTTTGCGGGTGTACGGGTGCTGTGGCTGGTGCCAGATGCTGTGGTGATCGCCACTTTCCACGCAGCGCCCGTTTTGCATCACCATGACCCGGTCGGCGATATAGCGCACCACCGCGAGATCGTGGGAAATAAACAGCAGCGATAGACCCATTTCGTTTTTTAACTCAACCAACAGATTGAGTATTTGCGCTTGAATCGAGACATCGAGTGCGGACACCGGCTCGTCGCAAATTACCAGCGAAGGACGTACCACCAGCGCACGAGCAATACCGATACGCTGGCGCTGCCCGCCGGAAAATTCATGGGGATAGCGGCTCAGGCTGCTTTGCGGCAGACCGACACGATCGATGATATTTTTGATCGCCTGCTGTCGCTGCGAACGATCGCCCAGGCCGTGCACAATCAGCGGCGTTTCAAGAATATGCTGAATGCTGTGGCGTGGATTCAGCGAAGCGTAAGGATCCTGAAAGATCATCTGCACCCGCTGGCGCAGCGCTTTCAGCCGTGATTCTTTCAGTGTGGTGATGTCTTGCCCATCGAACACAATTTGCCCGTGTGAAGGCGGTAGCAGGCGCAGAATGGTTTTGGACAGGGTGGATTTACCACAGCCGGATTCGCCCACCAGACCGAGCGTTTCTCCGGGTAAAATAGTCAGTGACACATCGTCAACGGCCAGCACTTTGCCCTGCGCTGTTGAATAGCGGGTCTGAATATTTTTCAGTGAAAGCAGCGGCTGCTGGCTCGTATCCGTGGCACGATGAATCAGGGTAGGCGGCGTCAGCAGCGTAAAGCCTTCGTCCGTTGGCGCGTGATGGATTTCCGCCAGCCGATGGGTACGGTAGTGTCTGTCCTGATCCATGTGCAGCGATGTCGCTAACAGCCCGCGGGTATAGCTGTGTTTGGGGGAGAAGCGGTGTGTAGATGACTGAAACAGGTCAGTTGCCTGTGCTTCTTCTACCTTTTGCCCGGCATACATCACCGCTACGCGGTCAGCCCATTGCGCCACCAGCCCAAGATCGTGGGTAATCAGCAGCAGGCTCATCGAGAATTCACGACGCAGGTTATCCAGCAGAGCCAGAATTTGTGCCTGAATGGTGACGTCCAGCGCCGTGGTCGGCTCATCGGCAATCAGCAGGCGCGGTCGGCACGCTACCGCCATGGCGATCATAACGCGCTGACGCTGCCCGCCAGAAAGGTTATGTGGATAGTCATCCACCCGGCGCGCTGGTTCAGGGATCTTGACCAGATCCAGCAGCTCGATGGCGCGCGTTCGTGCCTGTGCGGGCGTCAGCGCCTCATGCAACCGCAGCGTTTCGCTAATCTGTTGCCCGATGGAAAGCACCGGATTGAGCGAGGTCATCGGTTCCTGAAAAATCATCGACAGCGCATTGCCACGCAGCTGGCGCATCTGTCGATCCGGCAGGGTCAGCAGATCCTGTCCATCAAACAGGATGCGGCCGCTGATTTTCCCCGGTTCGGCGACCAGTCGCATCAGAGACAGCGCCGTCGCGGATTTACCACAGCCGGATTCACCGACCAGCGCCAGCGTTTCTCCAGCGTTAATCGTCAGGTTTAGTCCTCGAACGGCCTGATGACCGGGAAAATCAACGCGTAAATCTTGAATATCGACCAGCGGCTTCATGCGCTTCTCCCCCGTAACCGTGGATTCAGAGCATCGTTCAACGCGTCGCCAACCAGATTCAGTGACAGTACGGTTAAGACCAGTGCGGTACCGGGCAAGGCGGTAAGAAACCAGGCGGTACGCAGCGATTCCCGGCCTGCGCCGATCATGCTGCCCCAGCTCACGCGGTTCGGATCGCCAAAGCCTAAGAAGGACAGGGCGGATTCAATCAAAATGGCTGATGCAACCATGACCGACGTGGTGACGATGATCGACGGCAGCGCGTTCGGTAGCATTTCCTGAAAGATGATACGCAGGCTGGAAAATCCCTGACTGCGTGCGGCTAACACAAAATCGCTTTCACGCAGCGAGCGAAATTCGGCTCGCACCAGACGTGCAATCGTTGGCCAGGAGGCAATCCCGATGGCCAGTGAAATCAGCGTAACCGACGGTGAACCGATGGCGACCAACACCACGACCAGTAAAAAGGTTGGGAAGGTCTGGAATAGTTCGGTGATATGCACCAGCAGGTCATCAACCCGACCGCCAAAATAGCCCGCCAGCGCACCGACGACAGTGCCAATGAACAGGCTGACAATGACCGCCGAGAAGCCGATCTGCAAAGAAACCTGTGAACCGTGGACAATTCCGGCGGCGACATCCCGACCCATCGAATCGGTTCCTAACGGGAAATCAGGATTGTCGCCCGGCCATAAGAAAGGCTGAGCGACCATATCCAGCGGATCGCCGGGATACAGCAACGGTGCGAAAGCGGCCATCAGAAATACCGTCATCAGTAACAGCAGGCCGGCCATCCCCGCGGGGTTGCGGATAAATGCACGCACCTCCGGCGACAGGCGAAAAGGCGTTTTTAACGGGCGAGTTGCCGCTGAGCTAACGCCGTCCGCTGCGGCTTTCTTCGGTGTGAGATTGTCAGGGGAAAGGTGATTCATATCAGCGCGCCTTAATTCGGGGATCGAGCCAGGATTGCAGTAAGTCCACCAGCACGTTAGCCAAAATGACTAAGAAGGCGGAAAGCAGCAGGACGCCTAACAAGACGTTGAAGTCACGCGCCATCACTGCTTCCAGCGCCAGACGGCCCAGTCCCGGCCAGCTAAAGACCGTCTCGACCACGGCCGCTCCCCCCAGCAGATTGCCGAAGTGCATACCGGCAACGGTCGTGATAGGCAGCAGCGCACAGCGCAGAATGTGCCTGACGGTAACCCACAGCGGCGACAGCCCTTTGGCATGTGCGGTGCGCACGAAATCCTGCTGGGCAATTTCCAACATGGCCGCGCGAGTCAGGCGGGCGTAAATGGCGATAAAAAAGCTGCTCAGCGCCACAACCGGCAGGATGGCATGTTGCAACATATCCTTGAAATACGCCCAGCCAGTGAGGTTTGCGCCGATGGTGATATTGCCGCCGCTTGGCAGCCAATCGAGATGTACAGAAAACAGAATCAGCGTCATCAGGCCGATCCAGAATCCCGGCGTGGAGTAGAGCAGCAGCGCGATCAGCGAGAGCAGGCGGTCGGGCCATTTACCTGCCCACACCGCCATGATCGTTCCCAGCGTTATGCCGATGATGATGGCGAAAACCTGTGACAGCAGCATCAGGAACAGCGTGCCCGGCAGCCGCGACAGGATCAGATCCATCACCGGCGCGTTATAGCGAGGCGAAAAACCGAGGCTGAACTGCGCCAAATTGCCCAAATAGACAGAAAGCTGTTGCAGTATGGGTTGATCGAGACCGAACTGAGCGCGCAGGTGTGCCATCGTCGCTTCGGTTGCATTGCCCGATTCGCCAGCCAGTACATCAACGGCGTCTCCCGGCACCAGCTGCAACAGGAAAAACACCAGAATGACAATGCCAATCGCCGTTGGCAGCGCATGGAGCAGCGTGCGCCAGAGTACGCGCCCGATTCGTTCTACTTTATTCATCACATACCTTCATGAAGTTCCCCTGCCGCGCAGGGGAATGCTGTCTTGCGATTACTGATCCAGCCACACGTCAGCCAGGCTGCCGTTGACGCCCTGAATATCCGTGACGACGTTATGTACGCGCTTGTTGTAAATCGTCTGGCGCTTAATTTGGAGCAGGTTCAAATCGGGAATATCCGTGGCGATGATGCGCTGGAACTGCTTGTACAGTTCCACGCGTTTTTCAGGATCGGTTTCCACCGAGGCCTGTTCAAGCAGACGGTCTACCTCTGGATTGCTGTAATGTGAGCCGTTGCCGAAAGGCACGCCCGGTTGATAGGTTTTTGACCAGTACAGGCGCTGTACGCCCACGGCGGGATCGAACAGGTTCGAGATGGAACCGTTGTTGAAGTCAAAGTCGCGGTCGGTATAAACGCGCTTAACGAAGGTGGCGAAATCCTGCGAGCGAATGGTGACGTCAATCCCGACTTTGGCCAGCGCGGATTTGAGGTATTCCGCTACGCGTTTGAAGCTATCGCCATAGGGCATGAAATCATGTACCAGCTTGAAGCGGATACCGTTTGCCTGACGTGGGAAGCCTGCTTCGTCCAGTAGTTTGTTCGCTTTGGCAATATCGAAGCCATAAGGTGACGGCGTTGCATCATGGAACTGCGCCAGTTCTGGCGTAATCGGCGTCGGTGAACTTACCGCATAGCCGTACCACACCACGTTTTTCAACACATCAATATTGATGCTGTGCGCAATGGCCTGACGAACTTTCAGGTTCTTCAGGTAAGGGTTATCCAGATTGAACTCGATGCGGGTTTGCGTCGGGCTGTAACCGTAGCCGTTGGTTTCAATGCCCAGCTTGGGGTTTTTCTTGATGCGTTCAATTTCACTCAGCGGAACGGGAGAGTCGCTTCCCAGATCCAGCGCGCCAGTTTCAAGAGCAATCGTGCGAGTGGCGGCATCGGGAATGATTTTCACCACCAGTTTATCGACGTAAGGTTTGGGGCTGTCCCAGTAATTTGGATTGCGTTCATACAGGATATGGCTGCCACGAACCCATTCTTTGAAGACGAACGGACCCGTACCAATCGGTGCGGTATTGTGAGGGTTCGACAGAATGTTTGTGCCTTCGTACAAGTGTTTCGGCACGATGGGCGCTTCGTTGGCGGAGAACGCGCTCAGCAGGTAAGGTGCGGGTTTGGACAGCTCTAGGATCGCGGTATACGGATCGGGGGTTTTCACTTCGGTGACGTTGGCAAACGTGCCCTGACCGCGTGAATTGTATTTCTTGACGGTCAGAATAGAAAACGCGACGTCCGCAGAGGTGAAGTCTTGCCCATCATGCCATTTCACGCCTTTACGCAAATGGAACGTATATTGTTTGCCGTCCGGGCTTACTGACCAACTGGTCGCCAGCTGCGGGGTTGGCTTCATATCGAAATCGTAATTCAACAGACCTTCAATCACCTTGGCGTTGACCTTCATTACTGCGCCGCTGGTGCTAACCAGGCTGGTTAATACGGGCGGCTCAGGCTCGGCTAAAAAGTTCAGCGTGCCGCCGCGCTTGGGCGTCGGCGTTTCTGCCTGTGCGGCAAGGCCGAAGAGCGAAGACGTCAGAATTAACGCTGACAAGAGTAAATTCTTTTTCATATTTCCCATCCGTATGCAGAGGGCAGCGTTGTGCGCTCCGCCTTTATTTTTTTAATTGCGTGTTTTGAATGATGTGTTTTGGGTGACAAAAAACCGTTCTCTTCAGGAGGAAGAGAAATCAGGCTGAATTAAGTCAACATCGGGGCAGTAATGAAATAACGTCATTACCGTTGCTGTGTGGCGTAATGGGTTTCATGCTGCGTTCCTGGTTTGAATAACGAAAAAATAATAAAACGGCCTGAACCTACTCTTTATTTTCTGGTTAAACCCTAGCCCAACGTGTGTTTTAAACGAACGTTTAAATATGGATAAGTAATGTCACATTACGCATAAGCTATTCACTCTTCTTGCTGTTGGGAGCACGGATAATTCAGGTTATTATCCAGCCTGCTAATTAATTATTCTGAGGTTGTCATGGCGATTAAACGTTATCCACATCTTGCGCACTGGGGCGCGTTTACCGCTGTGGTTGAAGACGGCAAGCTGATTCGTTGCGAGCCGTTTGCCGACGATCCGGCACCGTCCGCCATGCTCGATTCTATCGTGCCGCTGGTGTATTCCGACCGACGTATCCGTCGTCCTTCGGTGCGTCGTTCCTGGCTTCAGAAACGCGAAAACAGCGACAGAACGCTGCGTGGCCGGGAAGATTTTGTTGAAGTGGATTGGGACGTCGCGCTCGATCTGGTCGCGCAGGAGAATCGCCGTATTCGCGATCGCTATGGTGCGGACGGCCTGTTTGCCGGTTCCTACGGCTGGTCCTCTGCCGGACGCTATCACCACGCGCGTTCTCAGGTTCGACGCTTCTATTTCTCTGGTGGCGGCGCGGTCGATCAGCAAGGCAATTACAGCTGGGGCGCGGCGCAGTTCTTCCTGCCGTACGTGATCGGCACTTTCCACCCGCTGACGGGCAAAGTGACCGAATGGCGCAGCGTCGCCGAGCACTGTGATATTTTCCTCGCGTTTGGCGGTCTGGCGTTGAAAAACGCACAGGTGGCATCCGGCGGTGCCGGGCACCACACGCTTAAGCCCGCGCTGGAAGCGCTGGTGGCGAAAGGGATTCCGGTCATTAACATCAGCCCGATGCGCGATGACTGTCCTGAATTTGTGAATGCCGAGTGGATTCCTATCCGCCCGAATACCGATGTCGCTTTGATGCTGGCGCTGGGCTATGAAATTCAGCGCTTGGGTGCTGATGATAAGGATTTTCTGCAACGCTACTGCGTTGGCTACGAACAACTGAGTGACTATTTGCACGGTCGCGGCGACGGCGTGGTGAAAACCCCCGAATGGGCCAGCGATATCACGGGCATTCCCGCCGAGCGCATCCGGCGTCTGGCGCAGCAGCTGATTGGCGTACGCAGTTTTATTACCTGCTCTTACTCCGTGCAGCGCGCCCACCGTGGTGAACAGCCTTACTGGATGATGATTGCGCTGTCTTCCATGCTGGGGCAGGTGGGGTTACCGGGCGGCGGATTCTCCTTCGGCCACGGTTCGATGAACAGCGTCGGCAACGAGCGTATTTCAACGCCTGCGCCGGCTTCTCCATCAACCCCGAACGCGGGGAAGGCGATCCCCGTGGCGCGTATCGCCGATATGCTACTGCATCCGGGAACGCCTTATACCTTTCAGGGCGAAACCCATACTTACCCCGATATTCATCTGATTCACTGGGCGGGCGGTAATCCGTTCCATCATCACCAGCAGTTGAACCGTCTGGTGGACGGCTGGCGCAAGCCGGATACGGTGATTGTGCAGGATATCGTCTGGACGCCAGCGGCGCAGATGGCGGATATCGTGCTGCCCGTCACCACCACGCTGGAGCGTAATGATATCGGCGGCTCATCCCGCGATCGCTTTATCTTTGCCATGCATCAGGCGATTGCGCCGCAGCATCAGGCGCGTAATGACGTGGATATCTTCAGCGAACTGGCGGAGCGTCTGGGTTATGGCGACGCGTTTACGCAAAATCGCAGTGAGCAGCAGTGGCTGGAACACCTTTATGATGAATGCCGTTCAAGGCAGCGAGATGCCGCTGACCGCTGGCCGTCATTTGAGGATTTCTGGCAGCAGGGACATGTAGAAATCCCGATGGATGAAAAGCCGTTTGTGTTTTTTGAGGATTTCCGCCGCGATCCGCAGCAGCATGCGCTCAGCACGCCAAGCGGTAAAATTGAATTGTTTAGCTCTGCCATCGCCAGCTATGGCTATGCGGATTTTGCGCCGCATCCTGAGTGGCAGCCTCCCGTTGAATGGCTGGGAGCCAAAAGCACGGAAGAATGGCCGTTGCACTTTATTTCCATTCAGCCGTCCGACCGTTTGCACAGCCAGCTGGCCGCTACACCGCAGGTTGCTGCAAATAAGACCGCAGGAAAAGAGACGCTTTATATGCACCCGCAAGATGCTGCGGCGCGAGATATCATCGATCGCTCGCAGGTGGAAGTCAGAAATGCGCGTGGCCGTATTCTGGCAGGCGTACAGATTACCGACGGCGTTACGCCGGGCGTGGTGATTATGTCGACCGGTGCCTGGTTTGAGCCCGGCTTCGGCCAGAAAACGTGGCATCAGGTTGAACAATCAGGCAATGCGAATGTACTGACGCTGGATATCGGCACGTCGCCGCTGACGCAGGGACCGAACGCCATGAGCTGTCTGGTGGATGTCGTGCGGGTTTAGCGCTATCCTGAGCCGCTTTTTCTCGCGGTTTTATTTTCCTGTGACTTTGTTTTCGTAAGGTTGGTTGAATGAGTACGCAATTATCCGAAGCCTATTTGCAACGCTTCGGCGGCACCGCGCGGTTATATGGTCAACAGGCGCTGGCGCTGTTTTCTCAGGCTCACGTTTGCGTGATTGGTATTGGTGGCGTCGGCTCCTGGGCGGCTGAGGCGTTGGCGCGTACCGGCATCGGTGCGATCACGCTGATCGATATGGATGATGTGTGTGTCAGTAACACCAACCGGCAGATCCACGCGCTGCGTCAGCACACCGGACAGTCAAAGACGGAAGTGATGGCTGAACGTATTCTGGCGATCAACCCGGAATGTCGCGTCACCTGCGTGGATGATTTCATCAGCGCGGAAAACGTGGCCGAGCTGCTCGACCAGAATTTCAGCTATGTGATTGACGCCATCGACAGCGTGCGGCCGAAGGCGGCGCTGCTCTCCTACTGTCGCCGCTATAAGATCCCAGTGGTGACAACCGGCGGTGCGGGCGGGCAGATCGATCCGACCCGCATTGAGGTGGTCGATCTGGCGAAAACGATTCAGGATCCGCTGGCTGCCAAGCTGCGCGAGCGGTTAAAGCACGATTTTAACGTGGTGAAGAACAGCAAAGGGAAGCTGGGTATCGACTGTGTGTTTTCCAGCGAACCGCTGGTTTATCCGCAGCCTGACGGCTCCGTTTGTGCGTCGCGCAGCACGGCTGATGGGGTGATGCGTATGGATTGTGCGTCAGGCTTTGGTGCTGCAACGATGGTCACCGCAACCTTTGGGTTTGTTGCGGTCTCTCATGCGTTGAAGAAGATGATGGCGAAAAGGGAAAGAGCGTCTGCGACGTAACCGAGCGTTTGTGACATACCAGCCTGCGGCGCAGAAATAGCTCGAATTCCGCTACTTGCCTGCCGCCTCTTGTTCGGCAATTTCCTTGATTCTGGCGGCCAGCGCCGCCAGTCCGCTTGAACGCGAAGCGCTGAGCTGAGCGCGAAGCCCCAGCTTATCGAACAGCGCCAGCGGATCGTGCTGCAATAGCGCTTCTGGCGTTTCTCCCTCTACGGCGGTTAACAACACCGCCAGTAATCCCCGCACAATGCGCCCATCACTGTCGCCGTAAAAATGCAGCCTGCCGTCTTCCTGACGTTGATAACCCAGCCAGACGCGATTTTCACAGCCGGATAATGAAATCTCCTCGGTTTTCAGCGCCTCGGGCAACGTTGGCAACGCCTTTGCCAGCAAAATGAGCTGCCGATAACGATCTTCCCATGCGCGGCAGGCATCGAAGCGCGCCAGCAGGTCGGCGACAGTGGTGTGGTGGCCAAAAGGATGCGTGGTGTCAGTTATCTGGGTCATGGTTTAGTCGATCAGTAATTCAAGGGCGTTGCCCACTGCGGCGATCAGCGCAGCAACATCTTGTTGGTTGTTATACGGGGCAAACGAGGCGCGCAGCGTGCCGCTGACACCGAGTGCGTCCATCAGCGGCTGCGCACAGTGATGCCCAGCGCGCAGTGCGATGCCGCTTTCGGCTAGCAGCGTCACGAGATCGCTGTGGTGGACATCGGCAATATCAAAGGACAATACGCTGGAATGCGGGCTACGGAAGCTGCGAAAGCCGGGAAACTGCGCTAAATACGTTTCGGCAAGCTGTGCCAACTGCTGGCTATGCTGCTCTGCGGCGTGCCAATCCAGCGTGGTCAGCCAGTCTAGTGCCGCAGACAGGCCAAGCACGCCGGCAATGTGCGGGGTTCCCGCTTCAAAACGCTGTGGAATCGCCTGCGGTTTGAAGCCGTCAAAGGACACCTGCGTCATCATCTTCCCACCGCCTTGCCACGGCATCATGCTTTCCAGCAAGGCGGTTTTGCCGTACAGCACGCCGATCCCGGTTGGTGCATAAAGCTTGTGCCCGGAAAACGCGTAGAAATCGATATCCAGCGCCTGTACATCGGGCGGGCAGTGAACGATGCCCTGCGCGCCGTCAACCATCACGACTGCGCCATAGCGGTGAGCCAGCGCAATCGCACGCGCCAGATCGGGCTGGCCGCCTGTCACGTTTGACATCTGCCCTAGTGCTAGCAGGCGGGTTTTTGGCGTGATCAGCGTGGCTAACTGTTCCATATCCGGCAAGAAGTCCGCGCCTATCGGTAACTTCACGATATTCGCGCCAGTTTGCTGCGCCACCATCAGCCACGGAATGAGGTTAGCGTGATGTTCCGCTTCGCTCACGACGAGCTCGTCGCCCGGTTGAAGGCGAGGGCGCGCATAGCTCTGTGCGACCAGATTAATCGCTTCCGTCGTGCCTCTGGTCCAGACAATGGAACGCGGATCGTCTGCGTGGAGCAAAGCGGCAACTTGCTCACGAGCGCCTTCAAAACGCTGGGTTAACGCCTGTGCGCCGCGATGCTGGCTGCGATGCACCGTACCACTCTCGCTGCCATAGAACGCCTGCACTGCATCAATGACGGGCTGCGGCTTCAGTGCGGTCGCGGCGCTATCAAGATAGACAGTCGAATGCTGGAGAGCGGGGAACTGTTGGCGAAAGGTGGCGGGGTTAAACGGTGTCATGTGCATCCTCTTTTGGAGGGCAGATCCTGTCCCATTTTGTCGAGAGAGACAAGTTTAGGACTATGCCTAATGCGATTTTATGGAAAAAAAAGCAACTATTGCTACGCTTTAAAGTGTTAATTTTCAGGATTTCCTGATGCATAAGGTTAACTAGAAAACATTTAAATTTATTGAGGGTTAACTATGAAGAATAAAATTTCTATTTTTGCCGCTATCGTGATGGCGTTTTCTCTGGCAGCCTGTTCCAGTAATTACGTCATGCATACCAATGACGGTCGTACCATCGTCGCAGAGGGGAAACCGAAGGTTGATGATGAGACGGGTATGATCAGCTATACCGATGCCTACGGTCAGCAGCAGCAAATTAACCGTGATAATGTGAAAGAAATGGCGAAAGGGAAATAGTACCGTTTGCCCATCATCACACGTTGCCTGTTAAGCCGTGCCAGATACTAGATAAGCGTGTCATGGCATTCAGGTGTGAAACGTAAGCAAAAAAAAGCACCGCAATTTGCGGTGCTACACAAAAAATCACTTTGGACAGACAGGGTAAATGTACAGGAAGTGAATAGGGTAGACTCGCTACCACATCTGCAAAAGGCAGACAAACAAATAGCAAACACAACATCACAACCACAAGCCAAAAGCACCTCAGGTCACCCATCCGCACTTTTCGTTCCGGCCCAGGAAGTTGCGCTAATATAGGTATTTGCTGGTACATCCTCAACGGACAAATTATAATGTCTCGGATTACAAAAACTAATAGTTGTACCCGTCATCTTTTCGTTGTGGAGAGGTTGGCCGCTGTCGATGGCTTTAAACGCGCAGACAGCGGATCGGCTGGGGCGATTTCCGCTTGTCGCCTTTCTGCACCTTAAGCGTTATTGGGTACGAATGTGCCTGATAAATCGCTGATTTAGCGTAAACCAAAAGATTTCATTCATGTCAAAACGTCTCCCTCCGCTCAACGCATTGCGCGTTTTTGATGCGGCGGCTCGCCATTTAAGTTTTACCAAAGCGGCAGAAGAGCTGTTTGTTACGCAGGCTGCCGTCAGCCACCAGATTAAGTCACTGGAAGATTTCTTGGGGCTTAAATTATTCCGCCGTCGTAATCGCTCCCTGCTACTGACGGAAGAAGGGCAAAGTTACTATCTTGATATCAAAGAGATCTTCTCCTCTTTGAATGATGCAACCCGTAAGCTGCAATCCCGCAGCGCCAAAGGCGCGTTAACGGTTAGCCTGCTGCCCAGTTTTGCTATCCATTGGCTGGTGCCGCGCCTTTCGAGCTTTAACTCCGACTATCCAGGGATTGATGTGCGTATTCAGGCGGTCGATCGCGACGAAGATCGTCTGGCGGATGACGTGGATGTCGCGATTTTCTACGGTCGGGGAAACTGGCCGGGGTTGCGAGTTGAAAAGCTGTACGCCGAATATCTGTTGCCGGTTTGCTCGCCAGTGTTGCTGACGGGGAATCACCCGTTAAAAACGCCGGACGATCTGGTCGCCCATACGTTGTTGCACGATGCGTCACGTCGTGACTGGTTGTCCTATACGCGCCAGCTTGGTGTACAGATTAACGTGCAGCAAGGGCCGATTTTCAGCCACAGCGCGATGGTGTTGCAGGCGGCGATTCACGGGCAGGGCGTAGCGCTGGCGAATAATGTGATGGCACAGACGGAAATCGAAGCTGGGCGACTGGTGTGCCCGTTTAACGATGTGTTGGTCAGCCGGAATGCTTTTTATCTGGTATGTCATGACAGCCAGGCAGAACTGGGTAAAATAGCCGCCTTTCGCCATTGGATTCTGGCGCGGGCAGCCAGCGAACAGGAAAAATTTCGCTTCCGCTATGACAACGGCACGCGCTGAAGCCGTGTCGCTGGCTGTCGAATATTGATGACAGATCTATTTGCAGAATGAAAACGACGGTCTTTGTCAGCAACCTCGTTTATAGGCAACAACGATTATAGGTAAATACGATGAATAGTCGTTTCATGCTGGTGTTTGCTGCTATCAGCGGCTTCACTTTTGTCGCGCTGGGCGCGTTTGGCTCTCACGTTCTTAGCAAAACGCTGGGCGCAACGGAGCTGGGCTGGCTACATACCGGCCTTGAATATCAGGCATTTCACACGCTGGCGATTTTAGCGCTGGCGGTTGCGATGCAACAGCGAACCAATCTGTGGTTTTACTGGAGCAGCGTTTTTCTGGCGTTGGGAACGGTACTCTTCAGCGGAAGTTTGTACTGTCTGGCGCTTTCTCACCTGAAACTGTGGGTTTATGTGACGCCGATTGGCGGAGCCTGTTTTCTGGTGGGATGGATATTAATATTGATTGGCGCACTGCGTCTGAAGAGAAAGGCTAAACGCCATGAATAAAGTCATTTTGTATTGCCGCCCTGGGTTTGAGAAAGAGTGTGCGGCGGAAATAACGGAAAAAGCCACGGAGCATAATGCCTTTGGCTTCGCGCGGGTAAAAGAGAACAGCGGCTACGTTGTGTTTGAATGCTATCAGCATGAAGATGCTGAACGCCTGGTAAAAACGCTGCCGTTTCATGAGCTGATTTTTGCCCGCCAGATGTTCGTGAGTGGTGAACTGCTGCGCGACCTGTCGCCGGAAGACCGCATCACGCCAATCGTTGGTATGCTGACGGGAGCCATTGAGCGCGCGGGAGATCTGCGCGTCGAAGTCCCCGACACCAATGAAAGTAAAGAGCTGATGAAGTTCTGCCGCAAATTCACCGTGCCGCTGCGCGCTGCATTACGCGAGCATAAAATTCTGCTGGGCTATGAAAAAGCGGATCGTCCGGTGCTGCATGTGCTGTTTATTGCGCCCGGCTGCTGCTATGCCGGTTACTCTTATAGCAATAACAACTCACCGTTTTATATGGGGATCCCACGCCTCAAGTTCCCTTCCGATGCACCAAGCCGTTCGACACTTAAGCTGGAAGAAGCGTTTCATGTCTTCATTCCTGCGGACGAATGGGATGAGCGTCTGGGCAGCGGCATGTACGCGGTGGATTTAGGTGCCTGCCCCGGCGGTTGGACTTACCAACTGGTTAAACGCAGCATGATGGTTTATGCGGTAGACAACGGCCCAATGGCACCGAGCCTGATGGACACCGGACAGGTGATGCACCATCAGGCGGATGGCTTCCGCTTCGAAGTACCGCGTAATAACGTGTACTGGCTGGTGTGCGATATGGTGGAGAAGCCCGCGAAAGTCACCAGCCTGATGAGCGATTGGCTAATCAAGGGCTGGTGTCGTGAAGCGATATTCAACCTGAAGTTGCCGATGAAGAAGCGCTATGAAGAAGTGTCGCAGAATCTGGCCGTGCTGCGTGAGCGCCTGAGCGAAAATGGGATTAATGCTGAAGTGCATGCCAAGCATTTGTACCATGACCGTGAAGAAATCACCGTGCATGTTCGTCGTTTCTGGAGCGCGGTGCCCGGCCGTCGTGACGAGCGATAGTCTCGAGCGGGTGCGTATCTGAGGTCACTCAGGTACGCATCGGTATTCATCCGCTAGTGAGAATGCGGCTGAACGCTATTCTGCACCGGTAATCTTAACTGCTGTAGATTGCCATTCAGCGTTAAATCGGTACGCAGCGTCGCAACCTGACGACTGATCAGCGCCATGTCTTTATGCTGTTCCAGCTTCTTACGCCACTTCTCCGGTACGGCATCCAACTGCTGATATAACGCCTCTAGGCTCCCCGCCTGTTGCAAGAGCTGTGCGGCACTTTTAGGACCGATTCCTGCGACGCCCGCAATCTTACTACTGCTAATGCCTGCCAGCCCCCAGTAGTCCGTAAGCTGCTGCGGTGACACACCAAATTCCTGTTCGATAAACGGCAGATCCAGCCAGCGTTTCTGAAAGTAATCCCTGATCTGAATGTGTGGTGCCAGTAGCTGGCAATATCCTTTATCGGTCGACACAATCGTTGCCTGATGACCCGCGGATGACAGCTTGACGGCCAGCGTAGCCGCCAGATCGTCGGCTTCATTGCCGGGGCTATGCCAGCTTGCTACGCCAACGGCGGCAAACGCCGCTTTAATCTGCGGGAGTTCTTGCTTCAGATTCTCCGGCATTGGCGTGCGTCCCGCCTTGTAGTCCGGCAAGAGTTGGTGACGCCAGCTGGTATCGCGATCTTCATCATCAAAGACAGCGACCGCGTGCGTAGGCTGGCTGTTTTGTATGAGCTGATGCAGCGCATGTTGGCATGCCGTGATACAGGGCGAACCTTGTACCGCATGAATGCGACGTATCAGATTGAGCGCGTCAACAATCAGCAAATGGACGGGCATCGCGTAATTCCTGATGTGATAAGAGGGGGGAAGCTGAGCTTCCCCACATAGGTACGACCGAGCGGTAAATCGTTAGGAACAGATTTCGTAGCAGGGAATATAGGCGCTGCCGGGCAGCTTCATGCGCTGCTGGGCGACAAAGCCCTGTAGCAGCGTATCCATGCTTTTCATCATCTGCGGGTCGCCGTGAATTTTGTACGGCCCACGTTGCTCAATCGCCTGAATACCGACTTCCTTCACGTTGCCAGCCACAATGCCGGAGAACGCCCGACGCAGCGCGGCAGCCAGCTCTTCAGCCGGCTGATTCGGGTGCAGGTTGAGGTCGGCCATATTTTCATGTGTCGGCTCAAACGGCAGTTGCAGGTCGGGTGCGATGCGCAGTGACCAGTTAAAGCTATAAGCATCGCCCGTGTGGCGGCGGCTTTCTTTCACCTGTGGCATCGCTTTCTTCATCTGACGGGCGACTTCCGCGGCGTCATTAATGATGATCGAGTAGTAACGACGCGCCTGACGGCCCAGCGTGCTAACAATGAATTCGTCCAGCACGCGGAAATAGTCTGCACTTTCCTCTGGTCCGGTCAGGATAATCGGCAGCACCTGCTCGCTGTTTTCTGGGTTCATCATAATGCCCAGCAGATAGAGGAACTCTTCCGCCGTTCCGACCCCGCCGGGGAAAATAATGATGCCGTGTCCAATACGGACAAAGGCTTCCAGACGCTTTTCGATATCCGGCATGATAATCAGTTCATTGACCAGCGGATTCGGTGGTTCAGCGGCAATGATGGACGGTTCAGTCATGCCGATGAAGCGTCCTTCTTTGTAGCGCTGCTGCGCGTGACCGACGGCAGCACCTTTCATTGGCGCTTCCATCGCGCCCGGACCGCAGCCCGTGCAGATATTCAGTTCACGCAGACCGAGCTGGCTGCCTACCTTGCGGCCATACTGGTATTCGATTTCATTAATCGAATGGCCGCCCCAGCAGACCACCATGTTCGGTTCTTCTCCGACGTGGAGCGCTCTGGCATTACGCAGGATAGAGAACACCAGATTGGTGATATGGGCGGAATTTTCCAGATTCAGGTTCTGATAGCGACCTGCGCTGGCGATTTGGCCGTTGACGAACAGAATGTCGCGCAATACGGCGAACAGGTTAGCCTGCAAGGCTCGAATGATGTTACCGTCAACGAAGGCGTCTTCCGGCGGGTTCACCAATTCCAGTTTGACGCCGCGCTCGCGGCGCAACACGTTGATATCAAAATCTTCATAACGAGACAGCAACTCTTTGCTGTTATCTGTCTGGCTACCGGAATTCAGTACGGCGAGGGAACAGTTGCGAAACAAACGGTAGAGATCGCTGCTGGCTGTGCTTTTCAGCATGTCCACTTCCAACTGCGATAACAAATCCATCGATCCCAATGGGCTGATATGTGTAATCAATTTTGCTCCTTGAAACGCAATATAATTCGCGATGCCATGCTCGCTGCCGAGAGCACGTTCCGTTGTTACACGCTCGACGTTTCAGCAGCACGGCACGAATGTCATTCATTTAAGACACTACGCGGAACGCGCATGCGTTAAATACCGCGAGCCTAAATGAAACCTACTTGAGCACCGTTCAGACGTTATGGATCTTCTGTTGTCTGGCACACCACCTTAACGCGCTGCCATCATTTTTTCCAATGTTGGCAGAAGTCTGCTGCCTAACTTGCGTGACGCTACGCATATTACCGTGCAAGCCTGCGACTTATCGGCCAGTTACTGGCGCGGCAGGCGGCCATTTGGCGCGTTAAACGGGGTGTTGCTGCGCCACGGGTTGATGTCCAGCCCGCCGCGTCGGGTATAGCGGGCATACACGCTAAGTTTTTCCGGCTGGTAGTAGCGCATGATGTCGTTAAAAATTCGTTCCACACACTGTTCGTGAAATTCGTTATGATGACGAAATGAGACAATATAGCGCAGCAGCGCTTCACGGTTGATACGCTTGCCGTGGTAATGAATCTGTACCGAGCCCCAGTCAGGCTGATGGGTGATCAAACAGTTGGATTTCAGCAGGTGGCTGACCAGCGTTTCTTCAACGACTGGCGCGTCCTGTTCGTTGGTCGCCAGATAGTCAGCGTTGAAGTCGTAGCTGTCGATCTGGATGTCTTGGTCGTCAATGCAATCGCCTGTGAATCCTGCTAGCGGCTGGCCTTCAAGCTCGCTGAGTTTGAAAAGCGTGATGCTGACATCCCCCTGTGCGCAATGCGCCAGATCCTTGGCTAACGTTGCACGAACGCTCTCCCAACTGTCGAATGCCGTCTGATTAAAGCTGTTCAGATACAGTTTAAAACTTTTTGATTCAATCAGATTCAGGCTTTCCGCATTGAGATGCATTTCACCCACGGCCACCTGAGGCACGCCACGATTGTTCAGCCAGGAAAGCTCATAGAGCGTCCAGATATCCGCGCCATGAAAAGGCAGGCTATCAGGATAAATGCCGAGTGGATCGCGGTTCAGGCTACGTGGCACGGGTTGCAGAAGTGCGGCATCATAGCGATCGTGATAGGGAGTGGGTTTGCCCAGTGTCAGCCCGCTCAGGGCCTGATGCTTGTCATAGACGGACATGCTGTTACCTTGATGTGATAAGCGTGATGGCGAATAGTGTAACCTGACTAAAAGAGTGATGAGAAAAATTATGGAACATGAGGTTGTTTCAGCACTGGCGGCGTTTACCCAGCGCTATGTTGCCTGTTGGCAGCAGGAAAAGGGGCATTTGCCTGCCAGTGAAGCCCTTTACGGTATACCTTCCCCGTGTATTGTCGAAAATCATGACGATACGGTTTACTGGTCGCCACAGCCTTTTGTGCCTTCAGCCGCATTGGATGGTGTGGAACGTGCGCTGGAAATCAGCCTGCATCCTGATGTTCATGCTTTTTACACCTCGCAGTATGCCGGGGATATGGCGGCGCAGTTTGATTCGCTATCGTGCCAGCTCTTGCAGGTATGGAGCGAAGAGGATTTTACCCGGATGCAGGAGAATCTGATTGGTCATTTATTAACGCAGAAGCGCCTTAAACTCACGCCGACGCTGTTTTTAGCGACGACCGATTCGGAGCTGACAATGGTGTCGCTGTGTAATGTTTCCGGGGAAATCATCCTGGAAGAATTCGGCACCAAAAAACGTCAGACCTTAGCACCAACGCTGGCGATGTTTCTTTCTGGCCTTAATCCGTTAGCGATCTAATGGTTAATCGAATTTCACTTTCTGCCTTGTGAGAGATCTCTTACATTCTCTGTAAGAAATGTCTTATCTTTAATGTTGAAAATATGTTTCATTTTGATTTTTTCATTATTAATTAGTTAATTATAACAAAAATCCGCAGTGTCACTTGAGGGGTGTTGAGAAACACTGTCAATTACCCCTTGCTGAAAGCTGACAATTAATACATCTTATTACTTAAGTTAGTAACCGGTTACAGTGTGTGTAACAGTTACTATAGGTAACAAAATAACGTTACTGCACTCGGGTTGTTTTCAGGAAGAAACATTGTTTCAGGAAGAGGCATTGTTTTAGGAAGAAACGCTGTTTTAAGGATAAACACTGTTTTAGGAAGAAACAGTAGCTTCAGGAAGAAGCGTTGTTTTCAGGAAGAAGAACGGTTTTCAGGAAGAAACATGGTTTCAGGATGAAATCAGGGACACCTCCAGGAAGGAGACCGAGAGCCGATTAGGAATATCGGTGGGGCAGGAGCCTAAAGGGATTGAATCACGGAAGATACAGGATGGACACGTCAGGACGAAAGTGGGACGCCAGCAAGGATTGTGGGTTAGGACGACCAAAAAGGAAAAGTTTTCACGGATGAGCAGGGATGCAAATGTGTAGCGGGATAGCTATAAAACGAACCGGGGGTACTGAGCAATCAGTACCCCCAATTTTTTGCCTGTATTATTTTTTCCTATTACAAGCGCCTTTCCCCCGAACGCAGGGATGTAGCGCCAGCGAAGCAGAAATGCGCAAAACGTGATACCTAAGTCATCGCTGAATATTGACGTTTAGCCAGCGTCCAGAATTTGCAATTAGTCTGAAAATTTACTAAATTGATTTTTTAGTAAATTATCGGACTATTTAGCAAAGGAAAATGCAGTGATGAAATTCAATGTAAAAATGCTGTCAGTCACACTTGGCCTGTTTACCAGCCATGCTTTCGCGCACACCGTCTATGAAAATGCACGGATTTATACCGTTAACGATCGGCAGCCAACGGCGTCCGTTCTGGTGGTGGATCAGGGCGAAATTGTCTACGTCGGTGGAAATGATGGTGCAAAGCCATTCAAAGCAGTGGCTACCGAGTTGGTTGATTTAGAAGGAAAAACGGTACTGCCTGGCTTTATTGAAAGTCACGCTCATCCTGCAACGGTAGCCGTGATGGAAGCGGGTGATTTTGTGTATGTTGACGGCTCAGCAACCCTGCCGCAGATTCTTAGCCAATTAAAAGTGTATTTAACCGCACACCCGAACGCTAATTATTTATTGGCGCAGGGATTTAATGTTGCCTCGTTGGGTTTGCCGCAAGGAGCATTGCCGACTGCCGCTGATTTGGACGCGGTGTCTGAGAGCGTTCCCATCGTGGTGTATGACAGCGGTATGCACGCGGGGTGGGCGAATAGTGCAGCGTTGAACGTCGCCCGTGTCGGTGCGAACACGCCCGATCCTATTCCGGGTAAGCATTATTTTGAGCGCGATAACAAAGGCAACCCTACCGGTTTTATGCACGAAAGTGCGATGCACAATGTTGTCGATGCGCAGCAATTTAACGCAGTCGAGAACGTTGCCGAGAAACTCCAACCGATTTTAAAGACCTACCACTCGCTGGGTTTTACGGCGATTACCGACGTCGGCGATACGTTTAGCACGACAGTGGCTGCTATTGCCCGCTTAAACGATCAGGGGAAGCTGAAGGTCTATTATCAGCGCGGCTATTTTTATGATGCGGCCAAATCGACTGAACAAAATATTGCCAGCCTTAAAGCCCTGCGTGAAAAATATCATCAGGGTAATTTGTCGATGAATCTGTATAAATTATTTATGGATGGCACGATTGAAATGGATTCTGGGGCGATGTACCAGCCTTATCCCAACGGCAACGTCGTCGAGCCATTTTTAAGCCAGCAACAGATTAACGACAATGTCGCTGCGGCGTTGCAAGCGGGTTTCTCTGTGCATGTACACGCAATAGGCGATAAAGCACAGCAGTCGATTTTAGACGCCTTTGAGGCTAACAAAAAAATTAACCCGCAGTTGGCCCGCGTGATTGCCCACAACCAGGTATTTGAGCCACAGGGCGTGCAGAAGTTTGCCGCCATGAAGGACAATTTATTCCTGCAAACGACGCCAAACTGGGCGGTGATGTATGAAAAAGATGAAACGAGGACCAAAATTGGTCACGACGCTTATCATCACCAATTCCTGCTCGGACAAGTAGCACGCGAGGGGGTCGCGGTAACGTTCGGCTCTGATTACCCTGCGAATACCTTTGATGCGGTGAACCCGTTCAATCAAATGTATCACGCCATCAAACGCGGCCAGCCAAATGCCGGCTATCTCCCCCCAACCGAGGCGGCAATGACGTTCAGCCAAAGCTTGCAGGCTTACACGATTAATGGCGCGAAGCAGCTTGGTATTAGCGATATAACCGGCAGTCTTGAGAAAGGGAAAAACGCCGACTTTATTATCGTGGATACCGATATTGGCAGCGTGGGACTGGAAAAGCTGAAAGATACCAAGGTGTTGGCAACCTATTTCAAAGGGGAAAAAGTGTACTAACGTACATCGTACCCAATACCGTTCGTATCCAATATCGGTTCGTATCCAATATCGGTTCTTATCCAATACCGTTCGTATCCAATATAGCTCGGCGGCATGGAAAGCCGTCGCCGAATGACTTCCCCGGAAGCTGGCAAGCGTCAGTGACTGGGGAAGTGGCAACGCTGAGTCGAGTGGCTGCTGTTCCCAATAGCGCAAAGCCTATGGATGGGGCGGGTAATCCTATCAATGCCTCTGTCACCTGAAACATGTTGGGTAGATAATGCAGATCGTGGATTTTATTACCCTGGCGATTTTAAGCGATTAGCCCATTTGTAGGATATTTCATATGTATCGATTAGATGAGTTAGGCAGACAACTCAATCACCTTGATAACTTGTTTCAGCAGTGGATGAAGAAGTTAGGCTTTAATCAAAACGCCTTTGCGGTGCTGCACTCTTTGGCGGTATCCCCTGATGGAAAATGCACGCAAAAATATATTTGTGAGCGATGGAGTCTGCCTAAACAAACCGTGTTTAGCATCTGCAAGTTATTCAAAGAACAAGGGCTGATTGATATCACCGAAAGCGAACATGACAAGCGGGAAAAGATCCTGACGCTAACTGAGCTGGGAAAAAAGCGTACTCAACCAATTTTGACGCAATCGCAGATATTAAGTGAGCGCGCTTTTGGGGCGCTGGGTCAGGAACGAACGCAGCAACTTTTCTCCAATTTAGAGGGATTCTGCACGCTGTTTGAGCAAGAGATGGAGAATGTGCCTGGGGTGAGTGAGTAGCCGGGTTGTCTTTTCACTGGCGATTGGGTCAGGCTGATATCAGTGCTATGCTTTGCCGCCATTACTGTTGGCGTCAAGGGCGAGAAACCGCATGAGTAGAGAGAACCAGGTTCGTCAGTCATTATTCGATATCGAGCGCGCGTTGAGGGAAAGCCCTTTCTGGCAGGTCGTCCCGCCGGAAGAGGAGGCGTTTAACAGCACGGAGCCCTTCAGCCTCGATACCATGAAACCCGAAGAGTGGTTGCAGTGGGTCTTTTTGCCGCGCATGCATGCCTTATTGGACAGCGAGCTCGCACTGCCCGCTGAGCTGGTCTTGCTGCCTTATTTTGAAGAAGCACTGGAAGGGGCGCCAGAAGAGACGGCGGCGGTTCTGTTGCGTATCGGGCAGCTTGATGAGTTGTTCCGCCCGGATGTACAGGATGGCGCAGCGCACGATGCTTGAGATTATTTATCAGGATGAGCATCTGGTTGCCGTCAATAAACCCAGTGGCTGGTTAGTCCATCGTAGCTGGCTGGATCGCAAAGAAAAAGTCGTGGTGATGCAGACCGTGCGCGATCAGATCGGCCAGCATGTGTATACCGTTCATCGTCTCGATAGGCCGACATCCGGCGTGTTGCTGCTCGCGCTGTCCAGCGATGTCGCGCGTGCGTTATCCCAGCAGTTTGAATCACACCAGATGCAGAAAATGTATCATGCCGTTGTGCGGGGCTATGTGCTGGATGACGGCGTGATCGATTACGCGCTCACTGAAGAGCTGGACAAGATCGCCGACAAATTTACCAATCCTGATAAGGCGCCGCAGCCTGCCGTTACGGATTACCGTTCTTTGGCGCAGGTCGAGATGCCGGTTGCCATCGGCCGTTACCCAACGGCACGCTACAGTCTGATGGAACTGAAGCCACAGACCGGACGCAAGCACCAACTCCGCCGCCATATGTCACATATCCACCATCCGATTATCGGCGATACCGCGCACGGCGACTTGCGACACAATCGCGGTATGGAGACGCACTTCTCCTGCGGCAGGCTCATGCTGCATGCCAGCGAGTTACAGCTGAATCATCCAGTGAGCGGACAACCATTGAGGTTGCAGGCGCGTTGGGATGCTCCGTGGCAGGGCGTGATGACACAGTTTGGCTGGCAGGGAATTCTCCCTGAGTTTGAAGGGGTTGAGTTTCCCGCCGACTCAGGTCAGGATAGCGAGCATTCCGTCGGGTAATATCTGGCGTATTACTTTTAATTAAATATATTGAATTAAAAAGGGAGTCAGAAGCATGGCGCAGATTGGTATTTTTGTTGGTACGGTCTACGGGAATGCATTGCTGGTGGCCGAAGAAGCCGAAAATATTCTCAAGGATCGTGGCCACGAGGTTAAGGTCTTTGAAGATGCGACGCTGGAATCCTGGCTGGACTACCGCGAGCATACGGTGTTAGTTGTCACGTCGACGACGGGACAAGGCCAGTTACCTGATTCTATTGTTCCGCTTTACGCCGCACTGCGTGAAAAAGGCGGTTACCAGCCCGCGCTGCGCTATGGCGTGATTGCGCTGGGTGACAGCAGTTACCCGAATTTCTGCGCGGGTGGCCATCTTTTCGATGCCTTATTGCAGGACATCGGGGCTAAGCGCCTGGGCGATGTGTTGGACGTTGATGCCGTCGAACATCCTGAGCCAGAAGTGATTTCATGCCCGTGGGTTGAAGCATGGGCTGATTTGGTTGACGCGCAGTGATGCTGTGCTGAAATGAGAAACGGGAGCCTGTCGTGCTCCCGTTTTCGTTTGCGGCTTGTTGAGATAATCGCGCTTAGCGATTCTTGGTCAGCTTCTCTAAATCCGCTTCGATTTCGGTAATTTTGTTGGAAACCACGCTTTCCAGATGACGCAGATCGTCAAGGATTTTGCGCTTCAGATCGACTTCAACCTGTTCCTGCTGGCAAATCTTGTCTAATTCATCAATCACATAGCGCAGATTTGGGCTGATCTCGTTGATCTCTTTGTAGCCCTGTCCAGAATTGTCTGCCACGACGGTCTTGCGCTGGCGCGGGTATTTGAACTTCACGCTTTTAGCGAAAAATTCGCCCTTATCTTTACGGAAATAGATCTTCAGGATGTCGTTGTTTGCTTCCTGACGCAGACTATAGCGATCGATATCATCGGGATTGGTAATGCCCAGGCTTTTTAGATTGTCATACATAGCGCCACCTTCTCGGTTTTTAGATATACCCGTCATACTTCAAGTTGTATGTGCGTTGGCTGCGTTCAGTCACCCGAATCACTTACCCGAGTAAGCTCATCGGGATTCCTTCGCTTGCCGCCTGCCTGAAACTCGAATTATTTAGGGAACATATAAATAACTTATCGTTCGAGCATAAAAAAACGGCGGGTGATTAACCCGCCGTTTCTAGTTTAGTCGATGGAGCGTAATAACTCATTGATACCCACTTTAGCGCGGGTTTTCGCATCCACTTTCTTCACAATGATTGCACAGTACAGGCTGTGGCTGCCATCTTTAGACGGCAGGTTGCCGGAAACCACAACGGAGCCAGCCGGGACGCGACCATAGTGAATTTCACCGGTTTCACGATCGTAAATACGTGTGCTTTGGCTGATGAACACGCCCATCGAGATGACGGAACCTTCCTCAACGACAACGCCTTCCACGACTTCAGAACGCGCACCGATGAAGCAGTTATCTTCGATGATGGTTGGGTTAGCCTGTAACGGCTCCAGAACGCCACCGATACCGACGCCGCCGGACAGGTGAACATTTTTACCGATCTGAGCACAAGAACCGACGGTTACCCACGTATCGACCATCGTGCCTTCATCAACGTAAGCGCCGATGTTGACGTAAGACGGCATCAGCACGGTGTTACGTGCGATATAAGCACCGCGACGCACGCTGGCTGGCGGTGCAACACGCACGCCTTCACGCTGGAAACGCGCTTCATCATAGTCAGCGAATTTCATTGGTACTTTGTCGAAAAAGCGTGTTTCTCCGCCTTCGATAAGTTGGTTATCGTTAATACGGAAAGAGAGCAGCACGGCTTTCTTCAGCCACTGATGGGTAACCCACTGGCCGTCGATTTTCTCTGCAACGCGCAGGGCGCCGCTATCCAGCAGGTTGATAGCCTGATTGACGGCTTCACGCGTGACGGTGTCTGTGTTTGCCGGAGTGATTTCAGCGCGGCGCTCGAAAGCCGTCTCAATGATGTTCTGTAATTGTTGGTGCATCCTGATTTCTCTTTCCTGATTGTAAAAATTAACTCAATGGTACTTTATCGTTTGGGTTAAGGGCTTCTGTCAACCGTTCTTGCAATTTAAGGCGTAAATCCGGCTTTAATGCCCGTCTGTCGCTGTCGGCCAGAATGAAAAGATCCTCTACCCGCTCGCCGATCGTGGAAATTCGCGCGCCGTGCAGCGACAGGTTGAGATCGGCAAAAATCTCACCGATCCGTGCCAGCAGCCCCGGTTGGTCAAGCGCGCTGAGCTCCATGTAACTGCGTCTGTCCGTGTGCGTCGGCAGGAAGTTGACTTCCGTTGGTACGCTGAAGTGCCGCAGCTTGGGTGACGGCCGGCGTACGCGCGGGTGTTGGTAATGTCGGTGCGTCAGCGACTGCTCCAGCGCCTGGCGTATCATTTCATGTCGATCCTGCGCCAGCGGGCTGCCGTCCGGTTCCAGCACGATGAACGTATCCATCGCCATGCCGTCGCGGCTGGTAAAAATCTGCGCATCGTGCACGCTGAGGTTGCGCCGATCCAGTTCGCCAGCGACCGCTGCGAAAAGATAAGGCCTGTCTGGGCTCCAGATAAAAATCTCTGTACCGCCACGGCTGGCTTGATGGCTGATCAGCACCAGCGGTTTGTTGACATCATGCTCCAGCAAGTGGCGCGCGTGCCAGGCAAGCTGGTTTGGCGAGTGGCGCAGGAAATAATCGGCCCGACAGCGGCTCCAGATATGGTGCAACGCCTCTTCGTCAATATTGTCCATACGCAGCAGCGCCAGCGCCTGCAAGCGGTGATGTCGGACGCGTTCGCGCAAATCTGGCGTATTTTGCATGCCACGGCGTAGCTGTTTCTCCGTCGCGAAATAGAGTTCACGCAACAGGCTCTGTTTCCAACTATTCCACAGCGTTTCATTGGTGGCACAGATATCCGCAACCGTCAGGCTGACCAGATAGCGCAGGCGGGTTTCGCTCTGCACTTCGGTGGCAAATTGCTGAATAACGGTGGGATCCTGAATATCGCGACGCTGTGCGGTGACGGACATCAGCAGGTGGCAGCGCACCAGCCAGGAAACCAACTGAGCTTCACGCGAATTTAGCCCGTGCAGCGCCGCAAACTCCAGCACATCCTGCGCGCCCAGCTCAGAGTGATCGCCCCCACGACCTTTCGCGATATCGTGGAACAGCGCGGCCAACAGCAATAATTCAGGCTGAGGCAGGCGAGGGTAGAGCTCGACGCACAGCGGATGCTGGGGTCGCGTATCCTCGTCGGCGAAGCTTTCCAGCTTGAGCAGAACGCGGATCGTGTGCTCATCCACCGTATAGGCGTGAAACAGATCGAACTGCATCTGACCGACGATGTTCCCCCACAGCGGCATATAGGCCCACAGCACGCTGTGGCGATGCATTGGCAGCAGCGCACGGCTGACCGCATGCGGATGGCGCAGAATATTCATGAACAGCTGGCGTGCTTCCGGGATGGTGCACAGCGGGCTGGCGAGATGGCGACGAGCATGGCGCAGTTGGCGCAACGTGGTGGAGTAAATGCCGCTGATGTCACGGTTGCGCACCATTAGGTAGAACATGCGCATGATGGCTTCCGGCTTTTTGATAAACAGGTTTTCATCGCGCAGGTCTAGCAGATTGCCGCGTAGCTGAAACTCATCGTCAATCGGGCGAGGTTTTTCACTTGCATCCAACGCCAGAATCGCTTCGTCAAAGAGCTGCAACAGCATCTGGTTCAACTCGCTGACGCGACGCGTCATTCGGTAGAAATCCTTCATCATGCGTTCGACTGGCGTGTTACCTTCGCCCTGATATTGCAGCAACTGTGCGACGTTCAACTGCCTGTCGAACAGCAGCCGGTTGTCGTAACGCGGCAGGATCAGATGCAGGGCGAAGCGGATGCGCCACAAAAAGCTTTGGCATTCGTTCAGCTCTTTACGCTCGGCCTCGGTTAGAAAGCCGAAACCGACCATTTCATTGAGTGACGTCGCGCCGAAGTGGCGTCTCGCGACCCACAGCAGCGTGTGAATGTCGCGTAGCCCGCCTGGGCTGCTTTTGATGTCGGGTTCCAGATTGTAGCTGGTACTGTGATAGCGCTGATGGCGTTCCTGCTGTTCGGCGATTTTTGCCGGGAAAAACGTGTCTGACGGCCAAAATTCATCACTGAATATGTTTTTTTGCAGCGAGAGAAACAGGGCGACGTCGCCGCATATCATGCGGGATTCGATCAGATTGGTCGCGACGGAGATATCTGCGCGTCCTTCCTGTAAGCACTCTTCCAGCGTTCTGACGCTATGGCCGACTTCCAGCTTCAAATCCCACAGTAGGGTGATGAATTGGCCGACACGCTGGGAATGTTCTTCACTGAGTGCCGTCTGGCTTAATACCAGCACGTCGATATCGGAAAGCGGGTGTAGTTCACCGCGGCCATATCCGCCTACGGCGACCAGCGCAGTTTGCGCGATATTTTCAAAGCCGTAGAAGTACCACAGCCGCTGCAACAGGCGATCGATGAACAAGGTTCTGGCATCAATCAGCTTTTCTGCGCTGACGCCGGAACGGAATTCTGAACCGAGCCAAAGCTGAAACAGTTCCAGTTGCTGTTTTAACGTCTGACAATTCAGCATGTCATCAGCATAGGTCAGCGGTGAGGCGGGCAACTGTACTGGCGCGATGGGGTCTATAGGGCTGTTTGATGAGGACGCGTTAGGTGGCGTACTGTCTGGCGAAAATCGGTTATCTGTCATAGCGCAGCCCATAAAAAAGCCGGCGTCTGCCGGCTTAGTGTTTACTGTTCATGCGTGATGATGTTGGGGATGGTGTCATCCTTTCGCAACGTCATTATTTCGCAGCCGTTATCGGTTACCACAATAGTATGCTCGTACTGTGCCGACAAGCTGCGATCTTTGGTTTTTACCGTCCAGCCGTCTTTCATCGTACGGATGCGGTAATCACCCGCATTGAGCATAGGCTCGATCGTGAATGCCATACCTGCTTGCAGCACGACGCCACCGTCGTCTGCATCGTAGTGCAGAACCTGTGGCTCTTCGTGGAAGCCTTTGCCGATGCCGTGACCACAATACTCACGCACCACGGAGAAGTTATTCCCTTCCGCAAACTGCTGGATCGCTTTGCCCAACGTGCGCAGGCGAATGCCCGGCTTAACCATTTTCAGCGCCAGATAGAGACTTTCCTGCGTGATGCGGCAGAGGCGCTCACCCAGAATGGTTGGTTTGCCGACGATAAACATTTTTGACGTATCGCCGTGGAAGTCGTCTTTGATTACGGTGACGTCGATGTTGACGATATCGCCGTCTTTCAAAATGCGTTCTTCGCTAGGAATGCCGTGGCACACCACTTCGTTGATGGAGATGCAGACGGATTTCGGGAAGCCGTGGTAGCCCAGACAAGCAGAAATGGCTTGCTGCTTGTTGGTGATGTGATCGTGACAGATTCTGTCTAATTCGGCAGTACTCACGCCCGGCACCACGTGGGGTTCGATGATTTCCAGGACTTCGGCAGCCAGACGGCCAGCTACGCGCATTTTTTCGATGTCTTCAGGAGTTTTAATTGAAATTGCCATTGATGATTGTCCGCAGGTGCCTGTTAAGCACAAAAATTAAAAGCGATAACTAATAACTTATGTTACCAGCCATGCCGTTGGCTTGCCAAACTATCATTCTGATTTGTGGACGATTGAATAACAAATGTTGGTGTCGCTGGGGGATTTATGGTATAAAGCGCGCCGATGATCCGGCTGGATATCGGTTATACGATATTCAACGACATCGACTAAACTCACTTTGTGTAAATAACACACACATGTCGGCACGTTCGCCGGGGTGCTCCTGAGGTGTTTCACCGGATGGGGTCGGCGCAATGGGACATGTGGAGGCATAACCCCATACTTAATTAATAGAGGTAATCATGGCAACTGTTTCCATGCGCGATATGCTCAAGGCTGGCGTACACTTTGGTCACCAGACCCGTTACTGGAACCCGAAAATGAAGCCATTCATCTTCGGTGCACGTAACAAAGTTCACATCATCAACCTTGAAAAAACTGTACCAATGTTCAACGACGCTTTGGCTGAGCTGGGCAAAATTGCTTCTCGCAAAGGCAAAATTCTGTTCGTTGGTACCAAGCGCGCAGCAAGCGAAGCGGTAAAAGATGCGGCCAACAACTGCGATCAGTTCTACGTGAACCATCGTTGGTTGGGCGGTATGCTGACTAACTGGAAAACTGTTCGTCAGTCCATCAAGCGTTTGAAAGATCTGGAAACCCAATCTCAAGACGGCACGTTCGACAAGCTGACCAAAAAAGAGGCGCTGATGCGCACTCGTGAACTGGACAAGCTGGAAAACAGCCTGGGCGGTATCAAAGATATGGGCGGTCTGCCAGACGCGCTGTTCGTTATCGACGCCGATCACGAGCACATCGCAATCAAAGAAGCTAACAACCTGGGTATTCCGGTATTCTCAGTGGTTGATACCAACTCCGATCCAGATGGCGTTGACTTCATCATCCCTGGTAACGATGACGCAATCCGTGCAGTTAACCTGTACCTGAGCGCTGTTGCTACTGCTGTCCGCGAAGGCCGTTCTCAAGATCTGGCTGTGCAGGCAGAAGAAGGCTTAGTAGAAGCTGAATAATAAGTCTGGCTCGTTGAGCCCTTATTAACCAGGTAGTACTAGTTTGGTTAGGGGCCTTTTTATGGCCCCTTTTTCACTTTTAAAGCTGTTTGGTCGTGACGACCAGGCAGAAAAAATCTTCCGAGGATTTTAGAATGGCTGAAATTACCGCATCCCTGGTAAAAGAGCTGCGTGAGCGTACCGCTGCGGGCATGATGGAATGTAAGAAGGCGCTGGTTGAAGCTAACGGCGACATCGAGCTGGCAATCGAAAACATGCGTAAATCCGGCGCGATTAAAGCGGCGAAAAAAGCAGGTAACGTTGCTGCTGATGGCGTGATCAAGACTAAGATCGACGGTAACTACGCTGTGATCCTGGAAGTTAACTGCCAGACCGACTTCGTTGCTAAAGACGGTGGTTTCCAGGCGTTTGCTGACAAAGTGCTGGACGCTGCGGTTGCAGGCAAAATCACTGACGTTGACGTGCTGAAAGCACAGTTCGAAGAAGAGCGTGTTGCGCTGGTTGCGAAAATTGGTGAGAACATCAACATTCGTCGCGTTTCTGCTCTGGAAGGCGAAGTTCTGGGTAACTACCAACACGGTGCGCGCATCGGTGTTCTGGTTGCTGCTAAAGGCGCTGACGAAGAGCTGGTTAAACACCTGGCTATGCACGTTGCCGCAAGCAAGCCTGAATTCGTTAAGCCAGAAGACGTGTCTGCTGAAGTGGTAGAGAAAGAGTACCAGGTTCAGTTGGAAATCGCGATGCAGTCTGGTAAGCCGAAAGAAATCGCAGAGAAAATGGTTGAAGGCCGTATGAAGAAATTCACCGGCGAAGTTTCTCTGACTGGCCAGCCTTTCGTTATGGATCCAGCCAAGTCTGTTGGTCAACTGCTGAAAGAGCACAACGCTGACGTGACTAACTTCATCCGTTTCGAAGTGGGTGAAGGTATTGAAAAAGTTGAGACTGACTTTGCTGCTGAAGTTGCAGCAATGAGCAAGCAGTCTTAATAGCAAAAAAAAGAGCCGCCAGTTGGCGGTTCCTTTTTATCCAGCCCAAAGAGTTTTAGTACGCTTGGTTTCCTGCATTCAGATAGGAGCCGGGTGGAGCAGTTTTGATTTTTACAACCCCCCAATACGACGACAGCCTGTAGGATAAGAACACCATGGCAACCAATGCAAAACCCGTCTATCAACGAATCCTGCTGAAGCTCAGTGGCGAAGCTTTACAGGGAACTGAAGGTTTTGGTATCGATGCGAGCATTCTGGATCGCATGGCTCAGGAAGTGAAAGAACTGGTTGAGTTAGGCATTCAGGTCGGTGTAGTTATCGGCGGTGGTAACCTGTTTCGTGGCGCGGGTCTGGCTAAAGCGGGTATGAACCGCGTTGTGGGCGACCACATGGGAATGCTGGCGACCGTCATGAATGGTCTGGCAATGCGTGATGCGTTGCACCGTGCCTATGTGAACGCTCGTCTGATGTCTGCCATTCCCCTGAATGGCGTCTGTGACAATTACAGCTGGGCAGAAGCAATTAGCCTGCTGCGTAATAACCGCGTAGTGATTTTCTCCGCTGGAACAGGCAACCCTTTCTTCACCACGGATTCAGCGGCTTGCCTGCGCGGCATTGAGATTGAAGCGGATGTCGTCTTGAAAGCGACAAAAGTCGATGGCGTCTATTCTGCCGATCCGGTACAAGATCCTTCAGCGACGATGTACGAAACGCTAACCTATCAAGACGTGTTAGAACGTGAGCTGAAAGTGATGGATCTTGCCGCGTTCACGCTGGCACGCGACCATAATTTACCGATCCGTGTTTTCAACATGAACAAACCTGGCGCACTGCGTCGCGTTGTCATGGGTGAAAAAGAAGGGACGTTGATTAGTCAGTAATAACGTCTCACGCCAATTATGGGGTACTATACTCCCCAGTATTGCGCCATACGCCAGCCGCGCGCTGGCTTAATTATTCACCGGGTCATGTACTGACATGGCCTGCCAGGCAACCAGTTTTCAAGGGTTCACAACGTGACTAATGAAATCAGAAAAGATGCTGAAACGCGCATGGACAAATGTGTTGAAGCGTTTAAAAACCAGATCAGCAAAATCCGTACCGGCCGTGCGTCACCTAGCATTCTCGATGGCATTCATATTGAATACTATGGCAGCGCAACGCCACTGCGTCAGATTGCTAACGTTGTCGTAGAAGATTCCCGCACGCTGGCGATTTCGGTATTCGATCGTTCGCTTGGCCCAGCGGTTGAGAAAGCGATCATGGCCTCCGATCTCGGCCTGAACCCGTCTTCTGCTGGCACCGTAATCCGTGTGCCACTGCCACCGCTGACGGAAGAACGCCGTAAAGATCTGATCAAAGTGGTTCGTGGCGAAGCAGAGCAGGGCCGTATCTCCGTACGTAACGTGCGCCGTGACGCGAACGACAAACTGAAAGCGCTGCTGAAAGATAAAGCGATCAGTGAAGATGAAGAACGTCGCGCTCAGGACGATGTGCAGAAACTGACTGACAACTTTATTAAGAAAGTGGACGTTGCACTGGCAGAAAAAGAAGCGGAGCTGATGGAGTTCTAATCAGCCTGTTGAATATTGCGTCGCCGGAAATCTGTGGGATGCCCCCTTATTTCCTGCGGCGCTTTATTTTTTATACAATGGTCGTGTAAGGAATGGGTGAAGGCTAGCCCCTCTGGGTAGTAAACAATTTTTTGCTGTGTATATGCCTGCGGTTATCGTGACTGTGATCGATAGCAGAGATATATCATGGTAATCGCCTCAGACTCGTGTACCTTCCTGTCATCAAATCCGGTTATTCAGAGCATTTTTAATGAAGCAACTGACAATTCTTGGTTCCACCGGCTCTATTGGCGTCAGTTCGCTGGCAGTGATTAAAGCCAATCCCGATAAATTTGCCGTACGCGCGTTATCCGCCGGGTACAACGTCAAGTTGATGCTAGAGCAGTGCCTCACTTTCCAACCCGCCTATGCCTCAATGGCTGATGAAGCCTCTGCAACTGCCCTGCGCCAGCAGTTGGCGGAATATGGTTGTAAAACGGAAGTGCTGGCTGGGGTTCAGGCAGCATGTGACCTTGCTGCATTGGATGGGGTCGATCAGGTGATGGCCGCGATTGTGGGCGCTGCAGGGTTATTGCCAACGCTAGCGGCAATTCATGCCGGAAAACAGGTTTTGTTGGCGAACAAAGAATCGCTGGTCACCTGCGGACGTCTCTTCATGGATGCAGTGGCGCAAAGTGGCGCACAGCTTTTACCGATAGATAGCGAACATAATGCGATTTTTCAGAGTTTACCTGAGCAAATTCAGCGCCAATTAGGCTACGCTTCATTGTCGCAGCATGGGGTCGAACGTATTGTTCTGACCGGTTCCGGTGGTCCGTTTCGTGAAACTCCGGTGTCGGCGTTGGCGGACATGACGCCGGATCAGGCGTGTGCGCATCCAAATTGGTCAATGGGGCGCAAAATTTCGGTTGATTCTGCCACGATGATGAACAAAGGGCTGGAGTATATCGAAGCACGCTGGTTGTTTAATGCTTCTGCCGAACAGATGGAAGTCATTATTCATCCGCAG
Source organism: Pectobacterium sp. S5 (assembly GCF_051707265.1). Taxonomy (NCBI): domain Bacteria; kingdom Pseudomonadati; phylum Pseudomonadota; class Gammaproteobacteria; order Enterobacterales; family Pectobacteriaceae; genus Pectobacterium; species Pectobacterium sp. S5. Next base: position 1,277,194 of record NZ_JAULSZ010000001.1, on the reverse strand, counting down.
TCAGTGATTCACTCAATGGTGCGTTACCGTGATGGTAGCGTTCTGGCGCAGTTAGGATCGCCCGACATGCGTACGCCGATTGCTCATGCAATGGCTTATCCTGAACGTGTGACATCGGGTGCAAAAACGTTAGATTTTTGCCAGATTGGCGCGCTGACATTTTTGGCACCGGACTATGCGCGCTATCCTTGCTTACAGCTCGCTATTGATGCTTGTAATCACGGTCAGTCGGCCACCACGGCACTGAATGCGGCGAATGAAGTTGCAGTGGCAGCATTCTTGCAGTCGCAGATTCGTTTTACGGATATCGCGGCGGTAAATCGGCATGTCATTGAACAACTTACATTGCCAGAACCCGCCAGCGTTGATGATGTTTTGTTTATCGACCGCTGGGCCAGACAGGTCGCAACACAGACCCTGACACATTACGCGCGATAGCTGGATACCACCGTGGCACAATTTGTTCATGTGCGGTGGAGGTGGTATAGTCTGCGCCACTCAATGGTTGATTATGCGAAAGTTGTTTAATCGACCGGGAAGCTAAGCCGTGATCGTTCACGGCTTTTTTTGCGCTAACGGGATCTGATGTTACGGAAGAACTGTTGTATTTCTTGCTTGAGGAAATAAGTACGCGTTATGCCGTCCGATAATCAAAAAAATACTAACGATCTGCCACCCGCCGGGCCGCGGCATGTTGCCATTATCATGGATGGCAATGGTCGCTGGGCGAAAAGCCGGGGGAAAATGCGGATTTTTGGCCATCAGGCTGGTGTAAAGGCTGTGCGACGGTCGGTCAGTTTTGCAGTGAGCCAAGGGCTGGATGCACTGACACTTTACGCATTTAGCAGTGAAAACTGGAACCGTCCGGCGCAGGAAGTTTCCGCACTCATGGAACTGTTTGTTAGAGCGCTGGACAGCGAAGTGAAAAGCCTGCACAAGCACAACGTTCGCTTGCGGGTCATTGGCGATATCGGCCGCTTCAGTCCGCGTTTACAAGAGCGAATCCGCCGTTCAGAAGCACTGACGGAAAAGAATCAGGGGCTCACACTGAATATTGCCGCGAATTATGGCGGCCGTTGGGATATTATTCAGGGAGTACGGCAACTTGCAGAGCAGGTGCAGGAAGGCATTCTGCGCCCTGATAGCATTAATGAAGCGTCATTATGTCAGTACATCTGTCTGCATGATCTGGCTCCGGTTGATTTGGTGATCAGAACCGGTGGAGAACACCGCATCAGTAATTTTCTTCTGTGGCAAATTGCTTATGCTGAACTTTACTTTACTGATGTCCTCTGGCCTGATTTCGATGAACAAGTCTTTGAAGGTGCGCTGAATGCTTTTGCACAACGCGAGCGCCGCTTCGGGGGAACAACACCTATCGATGCTGATGCATCCTAGGGGGAACTTTTGCTGAAGTATCGCCTGATTACTGCTTTTATTTTGATCCCGATTGTTATTGCAGCACTTTTCTTGTTGCCTCCTCTGGGATTCACGCTTGTTACGCTGGCTGTCTGTATGCTGGCGGCATGGGAATGGGGTCAGCTGGCGGGGTTTGCCTCTTATGGCCAACGCCTATGGCTCGCGATCCTGTGTGGTTTTTTGCTGGCGCTGATGCTGTTATCACTCCCGGCTTACCATTATTCCGTGCATATTCCACAAATCAGCATCGCGCTCTGGTCATCACTGGTGTGGTGGGGTGTAGCGCTGTTTCTGGTTCTGTTCTATCCGGCTTCCGCCTCATTCTGGCGTCATTCGCGCACATTGCGGTTGGTGTTCGGTATCATGACGATCGTGCCGTTTTTCTGGGGCATGGTCGCGCTTCGCCATTACAATTATGCGATTAACCCATTCGCGGGTGCCTGGTGGCTGCTGTACGTCATGTTGCTGGTGTGGGGCGCGGACAGCGGTGCCTACATGTTCGGTAAACTGTTTGGTAAGCGTAAGCTCGCGCCAAAAGTCTCGCCAGGCAAAACTTGGGAAGGCTTTCTCGGTGGTCTGGCAACTTCGGCGCTTATCTCTGTGCTGTTTAGTCTTTATGCGCCGTTAACGGTAGCGCCAGCAACGTTGTTGATTTGTTCTATTGCTGCTGCGCTGGCCTCGGTGCTGGGTGATTTGACGGAAAGTATGTTCAAACGCGAGGCGGGCATCAAAGACAGTAGCCATTTGATTCCGGGGCACGGTGGCGTGCTCGATCGTATCGACAGCCTGACGGCTGCGGTTCCTGTGTTCTCTTGCCTGATGCTGCTGCTGTTTAAAGTGGCTTAGAATAAAGCGGTAGAGCTATTTATGCTGAGTTTTCTCTGGAATCTTGCCGCGTTTATCATCGCACTGGGTGTGCTGGTCACTGTCCATGAATTTGGACATTTCTGGGTAGCGCGCCGCTGTGGTGTGAAGGTCGAACGCTTCTCCGTCGGTTTCGGACGTGCGCTATGGCGTCGTCGTGATCGCACCGGTACAGAATTCGTGATTGCGCTGATCCCACTTGGCGGCTACGTGAAGATGCTGGATGAGCGCGTCGACACGGTCGCGCCAGAATTCCGTCACCAGTCATTTAACAGTAAAACGGTCTGGCAACGTGCGGCTATTGTCAGCGCTGGGCCGATTGCCAATTTTCTGTTTGCGATTGTCGCGTACTGGCTGGTGTTTATTATTGGCGTACCGGGCGTGCGTCCAGTCGTGGGTCAAATACTGCCCAACTCCATCGCGGCGCAGGCGGAAATGTCGGCGGGAACGGAACTAAAGTCCGTTGATGGTATCGAAACGCCTGATTGGGATACCGCGCGTCTGGCGCTGATCGGTAAAATTGGCGATAGCGATGTTGTGATCGGAACTGCACCTTTAGGCTCCGACCGTGTCGTCCAGAAAACGCTGGATTTACGCGAGTGGCAGTTTGAGCCGGATAAGCAAGATCCTGCGGCCTCGCTCGGGATTATCCCGCGTGGTCCGCAAATCGAACCTGTATTGCATCAGGTGCAGGCGGGTTCGGCGGCGGAAAAAGCAGGTTTGCAAGTCGGAGATAGGATCGTTAAAGTCGACGGGCAGGCGCTAGCGCAATGGCGTGATTTTGTCATCGCCGTGCGTGATAACCCCGGGCAATCTATTGCTCTGGAGGTGGAACGCAACGGCTCAACAGTCCCGTTGACGTTAACGCCAGACAGCAAATCTGTGGGAAGTGGCAGAGTTGAAGGGCTGGCAGGCGTAATGCCAAGCGTGACGCCACTGCCTGAAGAATACAGGACTGTGCGCCAGTATGGGCCGTTCAGCGCGATCTACCAGGCAACAGATAAAACCTGGCAACTGATGAAATTGACCGTCAGTATGTTAGGGAAACTGGTTATGGGTGATGTTAAGCTGAACAACCTGAGCGGTCCCATTTCGATTGCTCAGGGCGCAGGAATGTCAGCAGATTATGGATTGATTTATTACCTGATGTTTTTGGCCTTAATCAGCGTCAATTTGGGGATCATCAATCTGTTCCCTCTGCCGGTATTGGATGGTGGACACCTGCTCTTTCTTGCGGTTGAAAAGTTGAAGGGCAGGCCGGTTTCTGAGCGTGTGCAGGACGTTAGCTATCGCATTGGTACAGTGTTGCTGATGTTGTTAATGGGACTCGCACTTTTCAATGATTTCTCTCGTCTCTAGGCGCGGGATTAGGTTAGGAAAAACGCATAACAACGATGGCGATCAAAAAGTTGCTCATAGCGTCGCTGCTGTTTAGCAGCGCAACCGTATACGGTGCAGACGGGTTCGTAGTGAAGGACATTCATTTCGAGGGCCTGCAAAGGGTTGCCGTCGGGGCGGCATTACTCAGTATGCCAGTCCGCGTTGGTGATACCATCGGTGACGATGATATCGGTAACACCATCCGTGCCTTGTTTGCGACCGGAAATTTTGAAGATGTTCGTGTCCTGCGCGATGGCGAAACGCTGATTGTGCAGGTGAAAGAACGTCCAACAATCGCCAGCGTCACGTTTTCCGGCAATAAGTCCGTCAAAGACGACATGCTGAAAGAAAACCTGGAGGCCTCCGGCGTGCGCGTCGGTGAAGCGTTAGACCGCACGGCGCTCACCAACATCGAAAAAGGACTGGAAGATTTCTACTACAGCGTGGGTAAGTACAGTGCGTCGGTTAAAGCCGTTGTCACGCCACTCCCGCGTAACCGTGTAGACCTTAAACTGGTCTTCACAGAAGGCGTTTCCGCCAAGATCCAGCAGATTAATATTGTCGGTAACAAAGCGTTCAGCTCCGACGAATTGATTTCCCGTTTCCAACTGCGTGATGAAGTGCCGTGGTGGAACGTAGTTGGCGATCGTAAATATCAGAAACAAAAACTGTCTGGCGATCTGGAAACGTTACGGAGTTTCTATCTGGATCGCGGCTATGCGCGTTTCAACATCGATTCCACGCAAGTGAGCCTGACGCCGGATAAAAAAGGTATCTATATCACCATCAATATGACGGAAGGCGAGCAGTACAAGCTGTCAGGCGTCACGGTGAAAGGTAATCTGGCTGGTCACTCTGCGGAAGTCGAAGGGCTGACGAAGGTCGAACCAGGTGAACTCTACAACGGGACGAAAGTGACCCGGATGGAAGAGGACATCAAGAAACTGCTGGGTCGTTATGGCTATGCCTATCCGCGCGTGGTTACACAGCCGGAAATCAATGATGCAGATAAGACGGTGAGATTAAACATCAACGTCGATGCGGGTAACCGTTTCTATGTGCGTCATATCCGCTTTGACGGTAACGACACGTCTAAAGACTCTGTTCTGCGTCGTGAAATGCGTCAGATGGAAGGTGCCTGGTTAGGCAACGATCTGGTTGAGCAGGGCAAAGAGCGTCTGAACCGACTGGGATACTTTGAAAGCGTTGATGTAGAAACGCAGCGCGTTCCCGGCGTGGCCGATCAGGTTGATGTAACGTATAAAGTCAAAGAGCGTAATACGGGCACATTCAACTTTGGTGTCGGTTTCGGTACAGAAAGTGGCGTGAGCTTCCAGGCTGGGGTTCAGCAGGACAACTGGCTGGGAACGGGTAACTCCGTTGGTATCAGCGGGACTAAAAACGACTACCAGACGTATGTCGAGCTGTCACTGACTGACCCGTACTTTACCGTTGATGGCGTTAGCCTCGGTGGCCGCGTCTTCTATAACAAATTTGAGGCATCTGACGCCGATCTGTCCGACTACACCAACGTGAGCTATGGCGTTGGCAGTACCTTGGGCTTCCCGATTAACGAGAATAACTCACTGCGTGTCGGTCTGGATTATGTGCATAACGATCTGTCGGATATGAGACCGCAGGTGGCGATGTGGCGTTATCTGGATTCCGTGGGTGTTAATCCATCCGTGGTTCAGGAAGGGAATAAATCTAGCGCTGACTTCAAAGCGAACGATTTCTTCCTGAATACCGGATGGTCGTATAACAATCTGGATCGCGGCTACTTCCCGACGAAAGGAACACGTGCGTCTGCGAATGCCAAGATTGCGGTGCCGGGCTCGGACAACGAATACTACAAACTGACGTTTGATTCGGCGAGCTACTACCCGTTGAGCGACAGCGGTAACTGGGTCGTGATGGGCCGTACGCGCGCGGGCTTTGCGGATGGTATCGGTAGCAAAGAAGTGCCGTTCTACGACAACTTCTATGCTGGTGGTTCCAGTACGGTACGTGGCTTCCAGTCGAATACGATTGGTCCTAAAGCGGCGTATTACAGGTGTGCTGCGGGTGCGACGTCTTATTCCAATTGTCCGATTGATTCGACCAATCTGGATGATGCCGTTGGCGGTAACGCGATGGCGGTATTGAGTGCGGAACTGATCGTGCCAACACCGTTTATCAGCGATAAATACGCGAGCTCTGTACGTACGTCCTTCTTTGTTGATGGCGGTACGGTATGGGATACCAACTGGGAAAATACACCTGCAACGATTGCCGCAGGCGTGCCGGATTACAGCAAGGCGAGCAACTTCCGTGTTTCCAGCGGTATCGCGTTGCAATGGATGTCTCCGCTTGGGCCATTGGTCTTCTCCTATGCCCAGCCGGTTAAAAAGTACGATGGAGACAAGTCGGAACAATTCCAGTTTAACATTGGCAAAACCTGGTAGTGTGACGTCAATAGGTCGTATGCAGGGAATGTCGCATCGTTGTTCATGGATATGAATGGTTGAACATAAGACGTTCATACCATGACGCGATGCTCATAATTAAAGTGTTAAGACACAAATTAGGTTAGGTTGAGGAGTTTATAGTGAAAAAGTGGTTATGTGCCGCAGGCCTCGGTTTAGCATTGGCTGCTTCAGCCAGCGTTCAGGCTGCTGACAAAATTGCCGTTGTTAACGTTTCCAGCATTTTCCAACAGCTGCCACAGCGTGAAACCGTTGGCAAACAGCTGGAAAACGAATTCAAAGGTCGTGCTTCTGAACTGCAATCGATGGAAAACGATTTACAGGGCAAGATGCAGAAACTGCAACGTGATGGTTCTACCATGAAAGCGAGCGATCGCAGCAAAATGGAAAAAGACGTCATGGCGCAGCGCGAGCAGTTCTCTACTAAAGCTCAGGCTTTTGACCAGGACAACCGCCGCCGCCAGAATGAAGAACGCAACAAAATCCTGAGCCGTATTCAGGATGCGGTGAAAGCCGTTGCAACCAAAGAAGGTTATGATGTTGTGATTGACGCTAACGCTGTTGCGTATGTCGCCAATGCTAAAGACATTACTGCCGATGTGCTGAAACAGGTTAAATAATACATGTATTCAATTCGACTGGACGCGTTAGCTCAACAGTTGGATGCACAATTACACGGTGATGGCGATATCGTCATCACCGGTGTTGCTTCTATGCATTCGGCAAAAACTGGGCAAATTACGTTTCTTTCCGACAGTCGTTACCGTGAGCAACTGGCCGGGACGCAAGCGTCAGCGGTCGTGCTGACGGAAGCGGATTTACCTTACTGTCAGGTTGCTGCGTTGGTAGTGAAGAATCCTTATCTTACCTATGCGCGCATGGCACAGCTGCTGGACACCACGCCGCAGCCAGCAACCGATATTGCGCCGAGTGCGGTTATTGCTCCAGACGCGACGCTGGGCCAGAACGTGTCCGTTGGTGCAAATGCTGTCATCGAATCTGGTGCACAGCTGGGTGATGGCGTTGTCATTGGCCCCGGCTGCTTTATCGGCAAAGATGCCCGCATTGGTGCCGGTACACGCTTGTGGGCAAATGTAACGATTTATCACCGCGTTGAGCTGGGTGAGCATTGCCTGATCCAGTCGGGAACCGTGATCGGTTCTGACGGCTTTGGCTATGCCAACGATCGCGGCAACTGGGTGAAGATCCCGCAGTTGGGAACGGTCAGAATTGGCGATCGGGTTGAGATTGGCGCGAGCACAACCATCGATCGTGGTGCGTTGGATGATACGGTCATTGGCAATGGTGTTATCATTGATAACCAATGTCAGATTGCGCACAACGTCGTGATTGGCGACAATACCGCGGTCGCGGGTGGCGTCATTATGGCGGGTAGCTTGAAAATTGGTCGTTATTGCATGATCGGTGGTGCCAGCGTGATTAACGGGCACATGGAGATCTGCGATAAAGTGACGGTAACGGGAATGGGGATGGTCATGCGACCAATCACAGAACCTGGGGTATACTCTTCGGGCATTCCTTTGCAACCCAACAAAGTGTGGCGCAAAACTGCAGCGCTGGTGATGAATATTGATGAGATAAGCAAACGGTTGAAAGCCGTTGAACGAAAAGTCGATAACGTTTAATCACTCGCGTTTTATTTGCGGCCTGCCTGAAGACACCTAATTTAGGGTCTGCGCAGGCCGTGTTGTTGATGGCATCAGTTTTTATGGACAGGAAGAGTATTTTGACTACTGACACTCATACTCTGCATATTGAAGAGATTTTAGAATTATTACCGCACCGTTTCCCGTTTTTGCTGGTTGATCGGGTACTGGATTTTGAAGAAGGGAAGTTTCTGCGGGCGGTGAAAAACGTCTCTTTCAACGAACCCTTCTTCCAGGGCCATTTCCCGGGCAAACCGATTTTTCCCGGCGTGCTGATTCTGGAAGCGATGGCTCAGGCCACCGGTATTCTTGCGTTTAAAAGCGTGGGTAAACTGGAGCCGGGTGAGCTGTACTATTTCGCCGCTGTGGACGAAGCGCGCTTTAAGCGTCCCGTGCAGCCAGGCGATCAAATGATCCTTGAAGTTGAATTCATCAAAGAGCGTCGCGGCGTTGCGCGCTTTAAAGGTGTTGCCAAAGTTGATGGCGAAGTGGCCTGTGAAGCGTCAATGATGTGTGCTCGCCGTCGGGAGTCCTGATAACGTGATTGATCAAACCGCCTTTATTCACCCTAGTTCGATTGTTGAAGACGGTGCCATTATTGGTGCTGGCGTTCATATTGGCCCTTTCTGCTATATCGGTTCTCAGGTTGAGATCGGTGCGGGGACGGTGCTGAAATCACATGTCGTCGTCAATGGCGTCACTAAAATTGGTCGCGACAACGAAATCTATCAGTTCACGTCAATTGGTGAAGTGAATCAGGATCTCAAATACGCTGGGGAACCGACCCGCGTTGAGATCGGCGATCGTAACCGCATCCGTGAAAGCGTCACGATTCATCGTGGCACGGCACAGGGCGGTGGGTTGACTAAAGTCGGTAGCGATAATTTGTTGATGATCAACACGCATATCGCACATGACTGCGTCGTGGGCAGCCGTTGTATTCTGGCGAATAACGCGACGCTGGGCGGCCACGTTTCCGTCGATGATTTTGCGATTATCGGTGGGATGACGGCCGTGCACCAGTTCTGCATTATCGGTGCTCACGTCATGGTTGGCGGATGTTCTGGTGTGGCGCAAGACGTGCCGCCGTACGTTATCGCGCAGGGTAACCACGCCACGCCGTTTGGCCTGAATATTGAAGGCCTGAAGCGTCGTGGATTCGAGAAAGACACCCTGCACGCGATTCGTAACGCGTACAAGCTTCTCTACCGCAGCGGTAGAACGCTGGACGAAGTGAAACCGGAAATTGAAGCGCTGGCGGCTGAACACCCGGCTGTGCAGGCGTTTACCGATTTCTTTGCCCGTTCTACTCGCGGCATCATTCGTTAATCTATGTCATCACGTCCTTTGACTATTGGGCTGGTCGCCGGAGAAACTTCCGGCGACATCCTTGGCGCAGGCCTGATCCGTGCGCTAAAAGAAAAGGTGCCTGATGTGCGGTTTGTCGGCGTTGCCGGGCCACGTATGCAGGCCGAAGGCTGTGAAGCCTGGTACGAGATGGAAGAACTGGCCGTTATGGGCATTGTTGAAGTGCTTGAGCGGCTTCCTCGACTGCTGAAAATTCGGCGGGATTTAACCCAGCGCTTTAGCGAGCTTCAGCCCGATGTCTTCGTCGGCATTGATGCACCTGATTTCAATATCACGCTGGAGGGCAACCTCAAAAAGCGCGGTATCAATACTATTCACTACGTCAGCCCTTCTGTGTGGGCATGGCGTCAAAAACGCGTTTTCAAAATAGGTAAAGCGACCAATCTGGTGCTGGCCTTCTTGCCTTTTGAAAAAGCGTTTTACGATCGTTTCAATGTCCCTTGTCGCTTTATCGGTCATACGATGGCTGATGCGATGCCGCTGCATCCCGATAAGCTGGCTGCACGTGCGACGTTGGGTATTGCGCCCGATGTGCCTTGTCTGGCGCTGCTGCCAGGCAGTCGCGGTGCAGAAGTTGAAATGCTTAGCGCAGATTTCCTCAATACGGCTGTGTTACTACGCCAGCATTTTCCCGATCTGGAAATCGTGGTTCCGCTGGTCAACAGCAAGCGCCGTGAACAGTTCGAGCGGATAAAAAGTAGCGTGGCGCCCGATCTACGCGTACATCTACTGGATGGGCAAGCGCGAGAAGCCATGATTGCCAGTGATGCGGCGCTATTGGCATCCGGTACGGCAGCACTGGAGTGTATGTTGGCTAAATGCCCGATGGTTGTGGGTTATCGTATGAAGCCCTTTACCTTCTGGTTAGCACAGCGTCTGGTCAAAACGCCGTGGGTGTCGCTGCCGAATTTGCTGGCTGGGTGCGAGCTGGTGACGGAATTGCTACAGACCGATTGTACGCCGGATAAGCTGGCCGCAGCGCTGCTGCCGCTGTTTGCCGATAAGGAAAAAATGGCTGAGCTACGCACGACGTTTGTGGATTTGCATCAGCAGATCCGCTGCAATGCCGATGAGCAAGCGGCTCAGGCGGTACTGGAATTAGTAAAGCCGTGTTAATAAAACCATGTTAATAAGACCATGAGTGAAATATTTATCTATCCGCAGGCGAACTGCATCGCTGGCGTTGATGAAGTGGGCCGTGGCCCTCTGGTTGGTGCGGTCGTGACGGCTGCGGTGATTCTTGACCCGACTAGGCCAATTGTCGGGCTGGCGGATTCCAAACAGCTGAGTGAAAAACGTCGGCTGTCGCTCTATGATGAAATCAAAGAGAAGGCATTGGCGTGGAGCCTTGGCCGTGCGGAACCGGAAGAGATTGACCAACTGAATATCCTGCATGCTACCATGCTGGCAATGCAGCGTGCGGTTGCCGGGTTGGCTGTCGTGCCTGATTTTGTTCTCATTGACGGCAACCGTTGCCCGGCCTTGCCGATGTCCGCTCAGGCGGTCGTTAAAGGGGATAGCCGCGTGGCAGAAATCAGCGCGGCCTCGATTATGGCGAAGGTGACTCGCGATCGTGAGATGGTCGAGTTAGATCAACGCTTCCCCGCTTACGGTTTTGCCCAACACAAAGGCTATCCAACGGCTTTTCATTTGGAGAAACTGGCCGCACTGGGTGCCACTGAGTTTCACCGTCGGAGCTTCGCGCCAGTCAAACGTGCATTAGGTCTGGCGTAAAACATCATCATTCACTCTCGGTATGGCGTGGGCACGTAAGTGTGCCGTTGCCATGCTGACTAATCGATAAATTCTGGGATCTGGAGATGGCCGAACCACGTTTTGTTCACCTGCGTGTTCACAGTGACTATTCCATGATCGATGGGCTGGCCAAAGTCGGTCCGCTGGTAAAAAAAGCGGCAGCACTCGGCATGCCAGCGCTGGCGATTACTGATTTTACCAACCTGTGTGGGCTGGTTAAATTCTATGGCGGCGCGCATGGTGCGGGAATCAAGCCCATTATCGGCGCAGATTTCTGTGTCGAAAGCGACGAATTGGGTGATGAGCTCGCGCATCTTACCGTCCTAGCCATGAATAATGCTGGCTACCAGAATCTGACGCTGCTGATTTCCCACGCTTATCAACGAGGTTATGGCGCTGCTGGGCCGACGATTGACCGGGATTGGCTTATTGAGCATCAGGAAGGGCTGATTTTACTGTCTGGCGGCCGCCGGGGTGATGTTGGCCGATTTTTGCTGCGCGGTAACCAGACGCAGGCCGAACAGTGTCTGGCCTTCTATCAGGAACACTTCCCCCAGCGTTACTATCTGGAACTGATCCGCACGTCCCGTCCCGATGAAGAAAGCTACTTGCATGCCGCCGTTGAATTGGCGACGAAGCACGGTGTGCCCGTGGTGGCAACGAATGAAGTGTGTTTTATCAGCACCGATGATTTTGACGCTCACGAAATTCGCGTGGCTATTCACGATGGCTACACGCTTGATGACCCCAAACGCCCACGTCATTACAGCCCTCAACAGTACATGCGTACCGAAGAGGAAATGTGCGAGCTGTTTGCGGATATCCCCGAAGCGCTGGCGAACAGCGTTGAAATTGCCAAGCGTTGTAACGTAACGATTCGTCTGGGTGAATATTTCCTACCGCAGTTCCCGACGGGCGACATGAGTACGGAAGATTTTCTGGTTCAGTGCTCGAAAAAGGGGCTGGAGGAGCGTCTCGAATTCCTGTTCCCCGATCCGGAAGTGCGCGCTGAACGTCGGCCTGAATATGATGAGCGTCTGGATATTGAACTGGGCGTTATCAACCAAATGGGGTTCCCCGGTTACTTCCTGATCGTAATGGAGTTTATCCAGTGGTCGAAGGATAACGATGTGCCTGTTGGGCCGGGGCGTGGCTCCGGTGCGGGCTCGTTAGTCGCCTACGCGCTGAAAATCACCGATCTGGATCCGCTGGAATTCGACCTGCTGTTCGAACGCTTCCTCAACCCTGAACGTGTTTCCATGCCTGACTTTGACGTCGATTTCTGTATGGAAAAACGCGACAAGGTCATCGATCACGTCGCGGAAATGTACGGGCGTGATGCGGTATCGCAGATTATCACCTTCGGTACGATGGCGGCGAAAGCGGTTATTCGTGACGTCGGGCGCGTGCTTGGACACCCTTATGGGTTTGTCGATCGAATTTCAAAGCTGGTGCCACCCGATCCGGGCATGACGCTGGAAAAAGCGTTTGCTGCTGAACCACAGTTGCCGGAAATTTATGAAGCCGATGAGGAAGTTAAAGCCCTCATCGATATGGCGCGCAAGCTCGAAGGGGTAACGCGTAACGCCGGTAAACATGCCGGTGGGGTGGTGATATCTCCCACCAAGATTACCGATTTTGCGCCGCTGTATTGTGATTCGGAAGGGAACCATCCGGTTACCCAGTTTGATAAGAACGATGTGGAATATGCCGGGCTGGTGAAGTTCGACTTCCTTGGCCTGCGTACGCTGACCATTATCGACTGGGCGCTGGGGATGATTAACGCCCGTCGCGCGAAGCAAGGACAGGAGCCGATTGATATTGCGGCGATCCCGCTCGACGATAAGAAAAGCTTCGATATGCTGCAACGCTCGGAAACCACGGCGGTATTCCAGCTTGAATCGCGCGGCATGAAAGACCTGATCAAGCGACTGAAACCCGACAGCTTTGAGGATATGATCGCACTGGTGGCGCTGTTCCGCCCTGGCCCGCTGCAATCCGGCATGGTGGATAACTTCATCGACCGTAAGCATGGCCGTGAAGCGATCTCGTATCCTGATATCGAATGGCAGCACGAGTCGCTTAAGCCCGTGCTGGAGCCGACCTACGGCATTATCCTGTATCAGGAACAGGTCATGCAGATCGCGCAGGTTCTGGCGGGCTATACGCTGGGCGGCGCGGACATGCTGCGTCGTGCGATGGGGAAAAAGAACCCGGTCGAGATGGCGAAGCAGCGTGGTGGCTTCGAAGATGGTGCCAAATCTCGTGGCGTAAACGGCGAACTGGCGATTAAGATTTTCGACCTGGTGGAAAAATTCGCCGGTTATGGCTTTAATAAATCTCACTCCGCAGCGTATGCGTTGGTGTCTTACCAAACGCTATGGCTGAAGGCGCACTATCCGGCAGAATTCATGGCGGCGGTGATGACGGCCGATATGGACAACACGGATAAAGTGGTCGGTCTGGTTGATGAATGCTGGCGGATGGGGCTAAAAATCCTGCCTCCGGACATCAACAGCGGGCTGTATCACTTCCACGTTAACGACGATGGCGAGATTGTTTATGGCATCGGTGCGATTAAAGGCGTGGGTGAAGGCCCGATTGAGGCGATTATCGAAGCGCGTAATCAGGGCGGCTATTTTAGAGAGCTGTTTGATCTCTGCGCGCGTACCGACATTAAAAAGCTGAACCGCCGCGTGCTGGAAAAGCTGATTATGTCTGGGGCATTTGACCGTCTGGGGCCGCATCGCGCCGCGCTGATGAATTCATTGCCTGATGCGCTGAAGGCTGCCGATCAGCATGCGAAAGCGGAAGCCATCGGTCAGGTGGATATGTTCGGCGTGCTGGCCGATGCGCCTGAACAGGTTGAGCAATCCTACAGTACGGTACCGCCGTGGCCGGAGCAGGTGGTGCTGGATGGTGAACGGGAAACGCTGGGGCTGTACCTGACCGGCCACCCAATCACGCAATATATTAAGGAAATTGAACGCTATGCCGGTGGCGTGCGTTTGAAAGATATGCACCCGACGGATCGGGGTAAAATGACCACTGCCGTTGGGCTGGTGTTGGCGGCTCGCGTCATGGTCACCAAGCGGGGTAACCGTATTGGTGTCTGTACATTGGACGATCGTTCCGGTCGCCTTGAGATAATGCTGTTTACCGATGCATTGGAAAAATATCAGCATTTACTTGAGAAAGACCGTATCCTTATCGCCAGTGGACAGGTCAGCTTTGATGACTTCAGCGGCGGGCTTAAAATGACCGTCCGAGAGTTAATGGATATCAGTGAAGCGCGGGAAAAATACGCGCGCGGGCTTGCTATCTCGCTGACTGACAGGCAAATTGATGACCAGCTATTAAACCGTCTCCGCCAATCGTTGGAACCCCATCGATCGGGGACGATCCCAGTGCATCTCTATTACCAGCGTGAAGATGCGCGCGCCCGGTTACGTTTCGGCGCAGCATGGCGTGTAACGCCTGCCGATGCGCTACTGAACGAGCTGCGCGGATTAGTGGGTAATGAGCAGGTGGAACTGGAATTTGACTAATATAGGAATACTATGAGTCTGAATTTTCTTGATTTTGAGCAGCCGATTGCAGAGTTGGAAGCGAAAATTGACTCGCTGACCGCAGTCAGCCGTCAAGACGAAAAATTGGATATTAATCTGGACGAAGAAGTCCAGCGCCTGCGTGAGAAGAGCGTTGAACTGACGCGCAAAATCTTCGCCGATTTGGGTGCCTGGCAGGTTGCGCAATTAGCGCGCCATCCGCAACGTCCTTATACGCTTGATTATATTAAGCATATCTTTACCGACTTTGATGAATTGGCTGGCGATCGTGCCTATGCCGACGATAAAGCCATTGTCGGCGGAATTGCCCGTTTGGAGGGGCGTCCGGTGATGATCATTGGTCATCAGAAAGGACGTGAAACCAAAGAAAAGATTCGCCGTAATTTTGGCATGCCGGCACCGGAAGGCTATCGCAAAGCGCTGCGCCTGATGGAAATGGCCGATCGCTTCAGAATGCCGATCATCACCTTCATCGACACGCCGGGCGCTTATCCGGGCGTTGGTGCAGAAGAACGTGGTCAGTCTGAGGCTATCGCGCGTAACCTGCGTGAAATGTCGACGCTGCGTGTGCCAATCATCTGTACCGTTATCGGTGAGGGTGGTTCCGGTGGTGCACTGGCTATCGGCGTGGGTGACAAGGTCAACATGCTGCAATACAGCACCTACTCGGTTATTTCACCGGAAGGCTGTGCGTCTATCCTGTGGAAAAGCGCAGATAAAGCGCCGCTGGCGGCGGAGGCCATGGGCATCATTGCGCCACGTCTGAAAGAGCTGAAACTGATCGATACCGTGATCCCTGAACCGCTGGGTTCCGCGCACCGTAACGTCCCGGTGATGGCAGAGTCTCTGAAAGCACAGCTGCTGGCCGACCTGCTCGACCTCGACGGCCTGACGGAAGAAGAGCTGTTGAACCGCCGTTATCAGCGTTTGATGAATTATGGTTACTGTTAAGTACAGGGGTTACTGTTAAGTACAGTGGTTATTGCTGATAAGGTGATTGTCTGATTGATGTGTTATCAATCAGGCGATTCTGGCGTTATTTTGAAAATCCGTTGTCAGAAATGACAGCGGATTTTTTGCTATGAGGGTTTGAAGCATGCTGAAGCTGCTCGATGTCCATCACATTGCGGTTATTGCCTCTGACTACGAACGCAGTAAGGCGTTTTACTGTGATGTGCTGGGTTTTACGTTGAACAACGAGGTCTACCGTGAAGCGCGGCTGTCGTGGAAAGGCGATCTCTCGCTGAATGGGCGCTATACCATTGAGCTATTTTCCTTCCCCCATCCACCTGCGCGCGTGAGTCGCCCGGAAGCCTGCGGCCTGCGCCACCTAGCTTTTGCGGTGGCTGACATTGAACAAGCTGTCGCCTCGCTGGAACAGGCTGGTGTTATCTGTGAATCTGTCCGGATCGATCCTGACACGCAGCAGCGCTTCACCTTTTTCTCCGATCCTGACGGCTTGCCTTTAGAACTGTATGAGATCTGATACCGTGGACCACACCGAACCTGATGATCGATTGCTCCAGACGATCGCGACGCAAACAGCCGGATGCGGCTCGATCCTGCTGGCCTACAGCGGTGGTCTGGATTCTAGCGTGCTATTGCATCTGCTGGTGGCTCTACGTCAGCGCTCTGGGCTGTCCATTCGTGCAGCTTATATCCATCATGGTTTAAATCCGCTGGCCGATAGCTGGGCTGAACATTGTCGTCAGCAGTGTGAACGCAGGCAGGTGCCGTTTGCCTCGCTGTCTGTGACGGTTGAGGCGCAGAACGGCGGTATCGAAGCCGCGGCCAGAACGGCACGTTATCAGGCTTTGCAAGCGCATCTGCAAGAGGGCGAAGCCTTGCTGACGGCGCAACATCTGGATGACCAGAGCGAAACTTTTTTACTGGCGCTTAAACGCGGCAGTGGGCCTGCCGGATTATCTGCGATGGCGGCTCAAAGTACGCTCGGTCATCATCGTCTTGTGCGTCCGCTGTTAGGCGTTTCTCGCTTGCAGTTGGAAGCGTATGCGCAGCGGCATCAGCTTGACTGGATTGAAGACGACAGCAATCAGGATGATCGTTTCGACCGCAATTTTCTACGTCATCAGATCTTACCGCGATTGACGCAGCGCTGGCCGCATTTCTCCTCCGCCGTAGCGCGTAGTGCCGAGCTTTGCGCTGAACAGGAGCAACTATTAGATGAGTTGCTGGAGGAGTCATTGCTGGCGTTATGCCAGCCGGATGGTGCGCTGAGCATTGACGGCCTGCTGCCGCTAAGTCCGGTGCGTCGTTTTGCACTCCTGCGTCGCTGGCTAGCGCAGCAAGGGGCGACCATGCCCGCACGTGAACAGTTACAGCGACTCTGGGATGAAATCGCGACGAGCCGTCAGGATGCGGAGCCGGTATTGCAACTGAATCAGATGCAGGTTCGTCGTTTTCGTCAGCATCTCTATCTGCTACCGCTGATGTCGTCGCTAAAAGACCACATTATCCCGTGGCAGTCGCCGTCATGCCCGTTATCGCTACCCGACAATCTAGGCACGCTGTTGTTGGCTGATAGCGGTGTGGCGATTCGCGCGCCGGAAAACGGTGAGGCGGTGAGCATTCGTTTTTCGACCAGCGGAACCGTGCATATTGTCGGCAGAGCCCACGGGCGACAAATCAAGAAACTCTGGCAGGAGTTGGGCGTTCCGCCCTGGTGGCGTGACCGTACGCCGCTGGTGTTCTACAACGAGCAACTGATTGCGGCAGTGGGACGATTCGTCACGCGAGAAGGGCAGGCGAGAGAGAACCATCCTGTATGGCACATGGTTTGGGAAAGATAAGTTTGGGAAAAATAAGCCTGGAGAAAAAGCCTGAAGCAAAAGCGCTGAAATAAAAACGGACAACCTGCGTTGTCCGTTTTGGAAGCATTGATTCAGCGTTTGCCGCTGAATGAAAGGAAAAGTCTGTCAGGATTCGCTGACGACGACCTTCCCGATTTCAGGATGACTGAAACTGACGATGTGGTCGAGACGCAGCTCGCGCGTTGTTCCTGAGGCTTCAATCACCAGATATTCGACCTGCTTACGTGAGATCATATCACTGGCTTTACCGGTCACAACTTCACCATTGCGTAGTTCCAGCGTCAGCGTCAAATTCTGCTGACAAGTGGCTTCCAGGCTGTCGTAATCATCACAGTTGATGGGTTGATATTCATTACTCATTGACATAATCACTCACCAATAAGTTAGCGGCGGCAAAAGCAGCCTGTTCCCTGACGGAGGATGGCAACGCATCATTCGCGGCAATGCCATCCAGGGTTTTCAAAACACAACCCAGCGAATCGGGTATATAGCCCAGATCGCCACTGGCGATCTCTGCGTATAAGCGACGTACTAATTCACAGTATTCTTGCACTATATCCTCCCTTAAAAGCTTAGCTCGGTAGATATTCATGCATCATCACTTGCTGTGGTGCGCGATGTTGTAAGCCTACGAAGATAAACTCTATTTATCAAACCGACTATAGCATAGGCACTAACAGGATATCAGTAGTCCTTAGAGGCCTAATCTATCGGTTACGTGGCAGATATCACCTTTACTGTGAGGATGGCGCTAACTCAAGTAAACTAGGAGGGAATAAAGACGAGGTCACTGATGGCATTAAAAGCAACGGTTTACAAAGCAGCAATCAATATTGCCGATATGGATCGGAATTTTTTTCACGACGCGAATCTGACGATAGCCCAGCATCCGTCTGAAACTGAGCAGCGCATGATGCTGCGGCTTTTAGCGTGGATTTGCCATGCTGATGAAAATCTGCGCTTTACCAAAGGGCTCAGCGCAGATGACGAACCGGAAATCTGGCGACGTAACGATACGATGGAACTGGAACTGTGGATTGAGCTAGGCCTGCCGGATGAAAAACGGCTCAAGAAAGCCTGTAATCAGTCCCGCTCCGTGGTGTTGTACGCCTACAGCGAGCGAGCGGCACAGGTTTGGTGGAGTGCAATATCGGGCAAGGTCTCCGGGTACAAGAACCTGGCTATCCGTTTTCTGGATGATAATCAGCTGGCCCAGCTTGCCGGACTGGTTCAACGCACTATGTCATTGCAGGCAACGATACAGGAAGGCACGATCTGGTTATCTGACGATAAGAATAGTCTGGAAATAGCATTTTCTGAGTGGAAAATCCCTCAGACTCAGGGATGATAACAGATTGGATATATTCCAGATCGTTGAGTCAAAACGATAAAAACAGGGCAGAGACGGCAGGAAAATAATGATGAAAAAACTGGCTATCGGTGTGCTGTTGATTGCAGGGATTTCTGGGTTGATCGGGTGTCATACCCGCTCGCAAGTTCAGGAAGAACCCCTTAAACCAATGGCGCAAAGTTATCGTGGCGTTTTACCCTGTGCGGACTGCGGAGGGATTGATACGTCATTGTTTTTGGAAAAAGACGGGACTTTTGTTCTGCGTGAGCAGTATCAAACGACGCGAGAGGGCAACAACACGTTCGCTTCCTATGGGCAATGGCGACGTACCGCGGACAAGCTGGTGTTGACTGATAGCGCGGGCGAAAAACGTTACTTCCGCCCGGTTGATAACTCTCTTGAAATGCTGGATCAGGAAGGGCTGCCTATCAATTCTTCTCTTCCTCGCCAACTGACGGCAACCGAGCAGGCATTGCCGGATACCCCAATGTCGATGAAGGGGATGTACCGCTATCTGGCGGATGCTGCAACGTTCTCTGACTGCGCAACGGGGAAAACGTTTGTAGTGGCGAGTAATGCCGTGCTGGAAAGGTTGTACCTTCGTACGACGGCGTCGGCAGGTGAACCGGTGCTGGTTTCCTTTACCGCGCATTTTGCCGTGATTCCATCAATGGAAGAAGG
The DNA here is from genome assembly GCF_051707265.1 of Pectobacterium sp. S5. NCBI lineage: Bacteria > Pseudomonadati > Pseudomonadota > Gammaproteobacteria > Enterobacterales > Pectobacteriaceae > Pectobacterium > Pectobacterium sp. S5. Next base: position 1,257,844 of record NZ_JAULSZ010000001.1, on the reverse strand, counting down.
GCAGATGGTGAAAGCGGTGGTCCCTAACAGCAGCGATAACGCACGCATGAGCGCGCGGGCAAACTGCGATACACAGATAGACTAACGCAGCATTAAAAAGAAAAGGCACTGATTCCAGTGCCTTTTTTGTATCGATTCCGCGCTAGAGCATTTTCTTTAGCTGATAAAGCCAATCTAACGCCTGACGTGGCGTGAGCGCATCAGGATCGATGGCTTCCAGCGCTTCAATGGCTGGTGACGGTTCGTCATTGCTCAGCAGCGCCAGCTGCGCACCATCGATATGGCTGGATGACGCATTATTCGATAGCGTTTCCAGCTCCTTCAACTTCTGGCGTGCGCGCTTAATCACTTCTTTCGGTACCCCAGCCAGTGCGGCGACGGCAAGGCCATAACTTTTGCTGGCTGCGCCATCCTGTACGCTGTGCATGAAGGCGATGGTATCGCCGTGTTCGCGCGCATCTAAATGCACATTCACCACGCCTTCCATTTTTTCCGGCAGAGTGGTCAGTTCAAAGTAGTGCGTTGCAAACAGCGTCATCGCTTTGATGCGGTTCGCCAGATTTTCGGCACAGGCCCAGGCCAGTGACAGGCCGTCATAGGTTGAGGTTCCGCGGCCGATTTCGTCCATCAGCACCAGGCTGTTTTCCGTGGCATTGTGCAGAATATTTGCCGTTTCTGTCATTTCCACCATGAAGGTAGAACGGCCAGAGGCCAGATCGTCGGCGGCGCCCACACGAGTGAAAATACGATCGACGGGGCCAATGACTGCCTGATCCGCAGGCACAAAGCAGCCGATGTGCGCCATCAGCACAATCAGTGCGGCCTGACGCATATAGGTACTTTTCCCGCCCATGTTGGGACCGGTGATAATCAGCATACGACGCTGTGGTGCTAGAGACAGAGGGTTCGAAATAAACGGTTCACGAAGCACCTGTTCGACGACGGGGTGGCGACCGCCCGTAATTTTGATGCCGGGTTTATCACTCAGCGTCGGGCAGACGTAATTCAGCGTATCGGCGCGTTCAGCCAGATTCGTCAGAACATCCAGCTCAGCCAGCGCTGCGGCGCTTTGCTGAAGCTCGGCCAGATGAGGTAGCAGTAGATCGAAAAGCTCATCGTAGAGCGCTTTTTCCAGCGCCAATGCTTTGCCTTTCGAGGTCAGAACCTTATCTTCGTATTCTTTCAGCTCGGGGATGATATAGCGTTCGGCATTTTTCAGCGTCTGGCGGCGTACGTAGTGGATCGGCACCAGATGGCTTTGACCACGGCTAACCTGAATGTAATAACCGTGTACGCCATTGAAGCCGACTTTCAGCGTATCGAGCCCCAATTTTTCGCGTTCGCGAATTTCCAGACGATCCAGATAATCGCTGGCACCGTCAGCCAGCGCGCGCCATTCATCCAGCTCTGCATGGTAGCCCGGCGCTATTACACCGCCGTCACGTACCAGCACAGGTGGTGCTTCGACAACGGCGCGTTCCAGCAAATCACGTAGCTCATCGAATTGTCCAATCAGGCTGACCAGACGACGAACGGAATCAGTATCCAGTGGCGCAAGCTGCTCACGAATATCGGGAAACTGCTGGAAAGCGTGGCGCATACGTGCCAGATCGCGTGGGCGTGCCGTGCGCAACGCAAGTCGCGCCAGAATACGTTCCAGATCGCCGACCTGTCGCAGAGAGGGTTGTAGCTCGGGCGTGATGTCCTGCAACGCGCTGATAGCCTGCTGGCGCTGTTTGAGCGCCTCAATATCGCGGCTGGGCATGTGAATCCAGCGCTTCAGCATCCGGCTGCCCATTGCCGTCACGGTGCAGTCCAGTACGGCGGCCAGCGTATTTTCCACGCCGCCGGACAGATTCTGCGTCAGTTCAAGGTTACGGCGGGTGGCCGCATCCATGATGATGCCGTCCTGCTGGCGTTCCATCGTAATCCCGCGGATATGCGGTAGCGAGGTGCGTTGGGTGTCTTTCGCATATTGCAGCAGGCATCCGGCGGCCCGCAGCGCGAGTTTCGCCTGCTCTACGCCGAAACCGGTCAGATCGCGAGTGCCAAATTGCAGGTTAAGCTGCTGGCGTGCGGTATCGGGCTCAAATTCCCACAGTGGACGGCGGCGAAGACCATGGCGATTCTCGATCAAATCCATGGACTCAAAGGATTCAGGGTAAAGTAATTCTGCCGGATTGGTGCGCTGCAATTCGGCCGCCATGGTTTCCCGATCGTCCGGCTCGCTCACGCGAAAGCGTCCAGAGCTGATATCCAGAGTGGCATAACCGAACCCCCGACCGTCCTGCCAGATCGCTGCCAGCAGGTTATCCTGCTTTTCCTGCAATAGCGCTTCGTCGCTGATGGTTCCCGGCGTGACGATGCGTACGACTTTACGTTCTACTGGACCTTTGCTGGTGGCGGGATCGCCAACCTGTTCGCAGATAGCGACGGATTCGCCCATTTGCACCAGTCTGGCAAGGTAGTTTTCAACGGCATGGTGAGGAACGCCTGCCATCGGTATCGGTTCCCCTGCGGAGGCACCACGCTTCGTCAGCGAGATATCCAGCAGTTGAGAAGCCCGCTTGGCATCGTCATAGAACAGCTCGTAAAAATCGCCCATGCGGTAAAACAGCAGGATTTCCGGATGTTCAGCCTTTAACCTAAAGTACTGCTGCATCATGGGAGTGTGGGCAGTGAAATCCTTGTCGGTAGAATCTTTCATATTGATTTTACTCAGTCTTAACGCTTTTGTTCGTTCAGGTGATGGCATTGGGTTTGATGGTCAACCTTACGGATGGCTCGTCACCTGAGCATTGAAATGGAATGCCAGAAGTATACTGACTGACGGATGAAAAACATCACCCGCGAATGCGCTATCTTACCACTGCTTGCCGTCATTTGGCGTCAGACGACGTTACCAGACTGAGACAGGGATGCGTATGCGATTTTTCCTCTATTGCTCAAGTGCGCGAGGCGGCTCGCAAGTTTGTCCAATGCCGCAGTCAATCATAGGGTAAGATTGCAGTAGCAAAATAAGGTCTTAGTCTCGGCAATGGGTTCAAACAACTGGCTAGTCAGGAATTGAGAAAGCAACGGATTGAGCCGAAGGGCTGAAAGTTAGCTAATCAGCAGAACAGATAACCAAAGGAATGGTATTGATGGTTATAAATGTTCTTTAACGTCAAGGATGCGAAATATGGACAATTACCTAAATAGAAATAGCGTTAATAATCAATATTTTTTGGCGATGGCTCAGGCCGCTTCGTTTGATCTAATAAAAACGGCCAGAATTGTTTCCTCTCGCCATATTAACGATCTCTTTCTTAAAGCAAAATTTGAGGATGAAATCCGGCGTTTTTCCAATGGGAATCTGGACACAGTTAGAAATGCCAGTAGTTCATCGGAATGTCAGGTTGCTATTAATAACATCAAGGAAGAATGTGCCAATATTGAAAGACAAGGAACAATGCTTTCTCTTGAGAAAGCCAAGGTATTTATTACCATCAACATGGAGAAAAGAGAGAAGGAGGTTGGTTATACAATAAATGCAATCGGTGTGATTGTTGGTGGTGCTCAGTTTGTTTCTGGATTTGGTATTCTTGCTGGTGCAACAACATATATTGGGAGATTTATTGGTGCTCACATTGCCTTCACTGGTGCAAGTTCATCCATAGAGAGTTTTTTCCATCTTATTGGGGATGATAATGAAATTGGATTTATGAAGTCTGGCTATATACGTACGGCAGAATTCCTGGGGTTTGATAAAAAATCAGGTCTGTTGGCTTATCACTCAGTCGATCTTGTCACTTCATTTTATGGCATCGTCAAATTAACACTAAAACCTGATGCCTGGCGGCTTTTTAGATATATCCCCAGTGATTATTATAGAAAAATAAATACGATGAGCAGAGCATCGCTGATGTTGAAGATGGTTGGGGCTGGAAATAAGATACGGATAATGTCTGATATATACAAAGATGATTCTCTTTAATCTAATGGGCTGAGTCAGCCCATCTTACTTTTTCTCTTTAGATAGGAATATGATTTATATGCTAAGTTTATTGGGGTAAGGTAATATATAGGTAAAATAAAAAATACTGTAAGGATAAAATGAACCAATATTTCCATTCCACTATTGGATATGTTAAATATGGCATTGATAATGAATGAAGAGATAAAAATTGCTAATATGAAAAATCCATTTAAAAATGCCTTTTTCAGTGAGTGTGTTAACATCGATAAGGTTTCCTCACTATTCCCGCTACGAGATATTAAATTTCTCATTTTTGCAATGTCGTTTTTTGTAAACCCATTTTCTAAGAGCTCTTTTTCTATCTCTTGGTCATTCATGTTTTTTCTCTTTTATTATTTTATATGACTTATATGCTAATTTCATTGGAGTAAGATAATAGACTATAAAAACAAAAATAAGTGTAAATAAAAAATATACCGAAATTACAATAATGTCATCTCTTATAGTCAGGATTGCTATAAATATAGTAATTAGAACAACGCATAAAAAGCATCCGGTGTGAAATCTGTTTTTTAGCGTGTGCGTTAACATCAATAATGTCTCTTCACTATCCTCACCACGAGAGATTATTTTTCTCATGAAGTTAACATCATCCTGAGTGAAACCATTCTCTAAGAGTTCTTTTTCCATTTCCTGATCATTCATTTTTTATCCCGATTTTATTGTGTTTGATAGGGCGTAGAGACATTTTAACACTATCGCCCATCAATTATGTATTAGTAAGTCGAATCAGTCCATAAGAGGAAAGAATTGGTTCTTGCTACCACATGCTCCCATTCGATTGATGCAAATTTGAATGAAATACTTTCCTGTGGCTGGGTTTCATTATGTGTCAATGAGTTAGGATAGAAAAACTGAATATCGTTGATAACCGCATCTCTCAGCACCATTTTAAAATAGAGTTCGTTGCCACCGGATTGTGATGTTCTGTAAAACAGAAATTCACAGGTTAGTTTTTCGTTATCGCCTAATGCCTGAGCAATAAGTGGGGTGGCTTTATCTATCGGTTTTCTTATTTCTACGGGGTTGAAAGCAACATTATCCTGTCGAGTTATTCTATTCATTAACTCATAAACAAAAATCTCATCTTCATGAGCGATCTGATACTTGTTACCAATCGAGTCTGCACTTGAACAACCCGCAGAGATAAGACCTTGTTTGATGCCAGTGAGTTTTAGATAGATCAAATTTGCCATTATTTATTCCTTAATGTTATCCATAATCCAGCCCCCATAAATCCTTTTTCCTTATGGGAGGGTAATTTCTGCATTTTTTAGTCAACGAGTCAATAGTGGTTATCGGGCGAGGTATATAACTTGAAATGCTTGATTTTTGAAGTGATTAACATGCTAACTATTTTTAATTTAACTAATATTGATTAGAGGAGGGTGGTCTGAGCGCGCGAGGCCGCTCGTAATTTTTCCAAAGTATGGCGTGATGCCCCGCGCTGATTTCTTATTCTGCGTGTGATTCAATAGCCTGAACTTTTTTCCAGCTAGGTAGGTTTTTCAGGCGCTGAGAATAGCGCTGAATATTCGGGAAGCGCTCACCGGGAACGAGCCGCTCCACGACAGTATTAATAACGAAGCCCAGCATAATATCCGCGCCGCTCAGCGTATCGCCCACGATAAATTCCCGTGAAGATAACGAGTCGTCTAAGAATGAAAAGACTTTCTCGAATTCGTTGTCAGCGTAATCCTCAAGGAAATTCAGCGTGGTGCCGGTATTCTTTTCAAACTCGCCAAAGATCTTCAATAAAACCGGGAGCATGGCGGAGCTTTCCGCAAAGTGTATCCACTGCAGATAATCAATGTATTCGGCTGCATTTGCATCTGGGGCTAAGTGTTTGGCGTGGCGATTAATTAGGTATTCAACGATAGCGCCGGATTCTGCGATGATTTTCCCCTCTTCTTCAATCAGCGGGGATTTACCTAAAGGATGTATCGCTTTCAATGAGGCCGGTGCCAGATGCGTTTTTTCATCCCGCTGATATCTGACAAGCTCATAAGGTATCCCCGCTTCCTCAAGCAGCCAGAGAATACGCACAGACCGCGAATCATTAAGATGATGCAATTTTAATCCCATATCACGCTTCCTTAAATCCTGATGGTTTGAGCTAATCGCCATAGTGGTGTTCCCGCTATGTGTATTGATTCCATGTCACACAGGCAGAGTAGCGGTTCTGATGGTTCACGGCTAACAAGGCTATTTTTGAAGGGGCATAAATATTTTTATGAGGTGGTTATGCCCACGAATGCTGGATAAAAAACATGACTCGCACTCACCGCACCACGCACATCGGCTGGCCTGAGACTGGTTCGGCGTGGATCTCTGCATCGATGCTGAATACCTGCTGGAGTAATGCCGGTTTCATGACCTCGTGCGGTGAACCCTGCGCCATCACACGCCCGCCCGCCAGCATCACCAGATGATCGCAGTAGCGGCTGGCCTGATTCAGATCGTGCAGCACGGTCACCACCGTTTTGCCAGCCTGATTCAGTTCACGCAGCAGCTTCATTAACTCGACCTGATGATTGATATCAAGATAGGTTGTCGGCTCATCGAGCAGGACGACGGGCGTATCCTGTGCCAGCAACATCGCCAGAAAGGCCCGCTGACGCTGGCCACCGGACAAATCGGTTAACCGTTTGTCGGCGAGATCGACGATGTGTGTTTTCTCCATCGCGAGCTGTACGCGCTGGCGATCGTCCTGAGATAACCGTCCCCATAGCGATAGCCAAGGGCTACGCCCGTAGGCCACCATGTCGCGCACGGTGATCCCCTCTGGCGTCAAATGCTGCTGCGGTAACAGCGCCAGATGGCGCGAGAGCTGGCGGGCAGAGAATGCAGAGAGCGGCTTGCCATTCAGCTGAATAGCGCCGGATTCCGGGGTAAGCAGCTTGGCGAAACACTTCAGCAGCGTTGATTTTCCACAGCCGTTGGGGCCGAGCAGGGCGGTAATTTTTCCGGCGGGTAGCGACAACGATAGGCCGTCAAGAATACGCTTGTCGCCATAGCCCGCCGTCAGGTTTTGTGTTGTCAGTTCCATTTAGCGCATTCTCACAAGAAGCCAAAAAAACCAGGGTGCGCCGATAATGGCAGTGAGCACCCCTGCGGGTAATTCCATCGGCGGGTTCAGCGTACGTGCCAGTAGATCGGCAAGTAGCAGTACCAGCGCACCGGCAACGGCAGACGTTGGGAGGAGCCAGCGGTGCCGTCCTCCCACCAGATAGCGGATCAGATGCGGCACCACGAGGCTGATAAAACCGATAGGCCCGCACACGGCCACGCTGGTTGCGGCGACTGCGACGGCGAGTGCCAATCCCCAAAACTGAATGCGCCCGATATTCACGCCCAGTGTGCTGGCGCGGTCGTCGCCCAGCGCGAGCAAATCCAGATCGCGGCAAAAACGCAGGCTGAGCGGAATCAATACGCAGAGGACGGGCAGCGCGACCATAACGAATGACCCGTCGCGCCCCCACAGGCTACCCGTCAGCCATAGCAGCGCGTTGTTGATATCCTGCGGGCGAGAGAGAATCAGATAATCGGTGACGCTTGCCCAAGTGGCAGACAGCGCGACGCCGATGAGTGCCAGCCGCATCGGGGATGATGTTCCCGCGATGAGCCGTAGGAGCAGCAGCCCGGCGATGCCTCCAATAAACGCGAGCAGCGGCAGCCAGATCACTGGCAGTGCAGGCACCAGCATCAGTGCGCCGACGGTCGCCAGACTCGCCGCGTGGTTCACGCCGAGAATATCCGGCGATGCCAGAGGGTTACGCACAATCCCTTGCACCAGCACGCCGGAAATGGCCAGTGCCGCGCCAACGAACAGCGCCAGCAGCACGCGCGGCAGGCGATACTGCGTCAGCACATAATGATGTTCGCTGGTGCTGTGCCAGCCGCTCATCAACGCCGACCACGGCAGCGGAATCGCGCCCATGCGCAGCGACAGAATGCTGATAGCGAGTAGCAGCAGCGTAATCGAGATGAACACAATAACGGGGCGCATTATCCTCGCCTCCTTGCCAGCCACACGAAACAGGGAGCGCCGATCAGTGCCAATACCGCGCCGGCAGGCAGTTCGCCCGGCCAGGCGAGCGCGCGGGCAAGTAGATCGGCCAGTAACATAAACGCCGCGCCCATCAGCATGCTCATGGGGAGAAGCTTTTTTTGGTCGTAACCGATCCAGAAACGCGCCAGATGCGGTATTAACAGGCCGATAAACGCCACCGGGCCGGCGACGCTCACGCAGGCACCCACCAGAATCAGCACGGCCAGATTGAGGATCAGGCGCAGACGACCTAAGTTGACGCCCAGCGTATGGGCGCTGACGTCACCGATGTTCAGCAGATTCAGCTGGTTAGACAGCAACAGGACAATGGGAGTGACGGTGATGACAAACGGGAAGAGCTGCCAGAATTCGACCCAGCGCGCGTGCGATACGCCACCCGCCAGCCAGTAAAAAATGCCATAGGCGTGATCCTCCGCCAGCAGGAGCGTAATCCGCGTTAAGGCCATGCACAGTGCGGAAAGTGCGACGCCCGCCAGGATCAGTCGATTGCGATCGAGCGTTTGTCGCCAGCCGCCGCCCGCGGCCATTACCATCAGCCAGCATAGGCCGCCACCGCAGGCGGCAACAAAGGCGATAGGGTAACCGGAGAGTGAAGAACTGAATGCGCTGGTCAGTGCCATCGCTAGCGCCGCGCCGCTGTTGATGCCGAGCAGAGAAGGAGAAGCCAGAGGATTATGGGTCAAGGTCTGAAGCAGGGCACCGGACAATGCCAGACTGGCGCCGATCAGTACGGCAACCAGACTGCGTGGCAGGCGCAGGTTGAGCACCAGCGCCTCGGGTAGTGAAGAGGACGATCCCGTTACCAGCGCTTTGATGGCACTCAAGGCGGGAATGGGGATCGCGGAATAACAGAACAAGCTAAGCCAGAACACGCCCAGCAGTACCGCTATCGGTAATCCCCAACGCCAGAATGGGTGAAAACTTTGCTTCATTATTGCTCGCTGCTGACGCTAACGGGCTGATGCTTAAAAATCTTCACCGTATCGCTGCCGATGCGTTCCGCTGCAAAAATGCCGCGCATCCGCGCCCAAGCGTTGCTATCAACGGCGGCAATCTGCTGTTTTTGCTGCGCTTCCAACAGGTTCCAGAGCGTATCCTGCTGCCAGCGTTTCACGATACTTTCTTCGCGATAGTGCGTCACGATCAGCCACTGTGGGTTAATCGCCAGCAGCTGTTCCAGATTGATGGAAGCCATCGGGGCATTGTTGATCGGTTTTGGGACATTCAGACCGAGTGCGGCCAGCACGCTGCCAGTGTAGGCATCGCTGGAATACAGGTTAAATTGCTGCTCGCGTGAGGTACCGAAGACCACATTTGTGCCTTGAGGAAGCTGGGCGGCGTAGGCTTTCATCGTCTCACGATGCTGAGCCAGACGAGCCTGCATCGCGCTATCTTTCCCCAATACCTTGCCTATGGTCTCCGCAGAGTGCAGGTTCTCTTCATAGGTTTCGTTGCGTGATTTCAGTAACAGCACCGGTGCGATAGCTTTCAGCGCCGTGTAAATGCCACTATGACGGCTGCTGTCGGCGATAATTAAATCAGGCTTCAATGCGCTGATGGCTTCCAGGCTCGGCTGTGCGCGTGTGCCTACGGAATGCCAGGGTTTAAGATGTTTACGGACTTCCGCCAGGATCCGGTCTGGATCGTTATCATCGGCGATGCCGACTGGGCTGACATCGATCGCTGCCAGCGCATCGGCAAAAGACAGTTCCAGCACCACAACACGCTGAGGCGGCGTGTCGAGCGTAAAGGAACCTTGTTCATCCTGCACCGTTACGGCATTGGCGCGGCCCAGTCCGAACAGACAAAGCGTGGTAATCAGTGCAATGCGAATTAGAGCAAACATAGCGTAATCCCATCAGTAGTCATTATTGTGATCGAATAAGTCACGATCGTTAGTCAGGCCGGGCAGTTGCCCGGCGAGTGCGTGTGGCGATCAGAATTTCAGCGAGCCTTGCATATAGAAGGTGCGGGGCTGACCGGCATAAATCCCTTTGTTGTTGTCATCGCTGTTCGAGCGCGTGTAGTAATCGTGGTCGAACAGGTTTTTCACACCAAAGGCCAGATTGAGGTCAGAGAACTGCGGGCCAAAGTCGTAGGCCGCGCGTGCACCCCACAGCATAAAGCCGGGGATACGTCCGGCGCTGCCATCGGCGCTTTCGGCAACGGTGTTGGCGTTATCGGCGAACTGGCTGGACTGGAACTCGCTGTTCAGGTTGAACGTCCAGTTGCCCGGCTGATAATCGACGCCGAATCCTCCCCGGTGTTTTGAAGAGAAGGGCACCTGATTACCGTAGGTATCGCCCGCTTCGCGAATTTCCGCATTCACATAGGAATAGCGCGCATAAACTGACACCGCGTCTAAGCGGGGTGACAGCTCGGCGAGGTGATAACGCGCCTGTGTTTCCAGCCCGGAATGGCGGGTTTTCCCCCGCGTGGTGACGGTGTTGTTGGTCTGATTGGAGTCATATTGGTTATTGAAGTTAACCAGAAAAACGCCCATTTCTGCCGTCAGCGCGCCGTCGTCGTAGCGGGAACCGACTTCCCAGGTGCGCGCTTTTTCTGGTTCCACTTTGCCGCTTTGAGCAGCCTTGCCAATTCGGCTGTACTGTACGGTGCCGAATGATCCTTCGGTGTTTGCATAAAGATTCCAACTCTCGTTAACGTGGTAGAGCACGTTCAAGGCGGGCAGTGGTGCGTTGTAGCTGACCGCTTCGCCCGTGCCTTTCAGCGTGTTGTCCTGATGAGATTTGATGTGCTCAAAGCGCATTCCCGGCGTAATCGTCCAGTTGCCGATATCAACGCGGTCGTCGATGTACCAGGCGTGTGCCTCTGTACCCGCGCGGGTTTCGCGGTCGATAGGGCTGCTGGCGCTTGGCAGCGTTTTGCTGGCGGTGCTGGTGAAATAACGCACCTCATGGGTGGATTCGCTGACATAGCGGTAGCCGACGCCCACTTCATGAGCGGAAGATCCGAGGGTAAAACTTTGGCTGTAGCGCGGTTCGATGCCACGTACCCAATATTCGCGTGGCGACAGGGTAATGATCGAATTCTGTTCCAGATAGCCGCTGCGCAGCGTACGTGTGTAGAAGCCCTGAATATTGAATTTATGCTGCTGATCCGGCTGGTATTGATAGCCCAGACTGGCAAGTTGACGACGTCCCCAGAAGCGATCGTACGGGCGCGTTGACTGCCAGCGGTCCGCATTGTAATCGGCACGCGACAGACCGCCCGGCATATCGGCGCTGCCATCGTAATATTGCAGCAGGCTGTTAAACGTGTGCACGTCGTTTGGTGCGTAGCGGCTTTTCAGCATCACGTCGTCAATGCGTGTCGCGCTGTGTTCACGCCAGTCGCTGCCGCGCGTGCCGGAATAGAGCAGCGCCGAGCCAAAACCGTTATCCGCCGTGCCGCCAACCAGCAGGTTGTGCGTTTCTTTCGGGTTGTGCTGTGAAGATGTCGGGCTGTGTTGGCCTTCTACGCCCGCGCTAATGCCAAACTCTTTCGGGATCGCCCGAGTGACGAAGTTCACGACGCCGCCGACGCTTTGCGGCCCGTAGCGCACAGCACCGCCGCCGCGCACGACATCAATGGCGTCCATATTGCCAAGTGAGATGGGCGCAAGGGAAAGCTGCGGCTGACCGTAAGGGGCAAACGGCACTGGAATGCCGTCCATCAGCACGGTGGAACGGCTGGCGAGGCGTGGACTGAGGCCGCGAATACCAAAGTTCATGGCCAGATCGTGGCTGCCCGTACCGTTATTTTCCGGCGCATACACGCCCGGCATACGGTTTAAGACATCGCGCATCGTGGTGGCACCGGTCTTGGCGAAGTCCTCACGACGGATCACATCGCGTGCGCCCGCATGTTCAAAGACGTCATTTTCACGCGCTTCACCCAGCCAGTCGCCAACGACCGTCAGCGTTTCTTCCGCTGCCGCTGGGATTGGTTCCAGCGTCCAAGCGTTATCGCCCAACGCTTTCAGTTGCAGACCGCTACCCGCCAGCAGGGCTTTCAGGCCGCCGTCAACGGTGTAGTCGCCGTGCAGGCCGTTGCTGCGTTTTCCCTGCGTCAGGCTAGCATCGACCGACAGCGTAATCCCGCTGCGGGCGGCATAGTGGTTGAGCGCTTTGTCTAACTCACCAGCAGCAATATCGTAGCGTGCGGTGGCGGGAGCCGTCGCCGCGTGGGCCATCCCTGTCGTGATACCGACTGTCGACAGCAGGCTGAGCTGTATCGCCATGGCTAAAGGGGTTGCTTTACGAAAGGCGCGTAAGAGCGTCATAACATCTCCATCATCATTTTTGTTCTATACACCTAAGTCGAACGAGAGGGAGAAAAAGGACAATCAAGAATGATAATTTTTTTCGTTATCGTTTAGTTTGCGGGAAGGATATTGACCCAGTAACGAGTAATGTACTGAATCTTAACGGGAAGTGTTTTCTCGATAACCTGTAACACCGTATCGGTATTTTTCAGCGGGAAGGTGCCGCTTAACCGCAGCGTCGCGACCTCTGGGCTACAGCGCAGCACGCCATGACGGTAGCGCGATAGCGTCGCTATCACGTCGCCGAGCGGCTTATTGCTGAAACTGAGAATGCCCTGCGCCCAGTTGCTGTCTTCTTCCTCTGCGGATTGGATTTCACCTAGTTCCCGCGCGCTGAAGCGCAGGCTTTCGCCCTGACGCACGATGTGCTCTTGAGTCGGATCTTCTGCCAGTACGACTTTTACCGCATGGTGTTGCACGCTCAGTAGCGTGCTGTCGGCTTCCTGACGGACCGTAAATTCAGTGCCGAGTGCGGTCAATTTCCCGTGTCGTGTCTGCACGTAGAAAGGGCGACGGCTGGCATCCTGTCCGGTGGTAATCGCGATTTCGCCGTACCAGAGATGAATGCGCCGCTGCTGTGGATCGAAGCGAACATCGACGGCGCTGTCGGTGTTCAGCGAAAGCAGCGTTCCGTCCTCCAGACGCTGCTGACGGATTGCACCTTTCGCCGTGGTGTAATCGGCTCGAAGGCCCGTTCCGGTATCGGAGCGCCAAAGCTGCCACCCGCCGCCAACGCCTAACAGCAGTAAAAGACCTTTCATCACTCTGCGACGGGTAAGCTGCGTATCCTGAAGGGCGCGGTGGGCGACGTTGCCGGGCACGACGTTCATCTGGCTGCGCAGATTTTCTACCTGCGACCAGGCCCACTGGTGATCCCGATTTTGCTCATACCACTGCTGCCATTTCTCAGTTTGCTGGGGGCTCACGCGTTCGTCACTCAGTACCGCATACCAATGCGAGGCGGAACGCAGAGCCTGACGTTGAGAATCGGTCAGCGGGAGGCTCACAGCCCGTGCTCCAGACGGAACAGCAGGCAATGCTCCGTGGCTTTGGCAACGTATTTTTTGACGGAGCTGACGGAAACATTCAGCCGTGTGGCGATCTCGCCGTAGGCCATGCCATCAAGCTGGGAAAGCAAAAACGCCTGTCGTGCTTTGTGGCTCAGGCCATCGAGCATGAGATCCACCTGCTGGAGCGTCTCAAGCTGCTGTTGCTGGATCTCCGGTGAGGGCGCAAGCGCCTCCGGCAACTGCGCCAGCCTGTCCAGATAGGCTTTCTCCAGCGCATTGCGGCGAAAGATATCGACCATCACGCGCTTGGCAACGGTACACAGAAACGATTTAGGATCGCGGATTGCGGTCAGCGACTCGCCGTTCATCACGCGCAGGAAGGTGTCCTGAGCAATATCATCGGCGTCGAAAGAGGATTGGAGTTTGCCCGTCAGCCAGTGCTTCAGCCAGCCGTGATGCGAACCATAGAGTGATTCAAGCGTCAGTTCAGCAGAGGGAGTTGCGTGGTCAGCTATCATGGGCAGAAATAGAAAAAACGTATCGACGGTCAATAATAGGGTGCTATGTTAATATGATAATGGTTCTCATTACAATTAAATCACAGAGCGACAGTGATAAGAAAAAAGTGATAGAAAGCAACTGGCTGTTTTTTAAGGTAAATAGAAAACTAAATAGCGATGTCACCTTTGCCTGAGAGGCGCTGCGGAATCCGACGGTTACGGGTGTCTTAAAATCAGAATTATTTGAGATATCGATAGATTGTCGGGAAGGGTTGTGTGCTATGTTGGATTTCTCATAATGATGCTGCGTCGCTACTATGAAAAAAAGCCTGCTAGCCTATTTTCAAACGCTCTATTTTAAGAAAAGTTTTTTCTTATTATCTTCCTGCCTGCTTTTTATTCTGGCTTCACTTTTTGCGTTGGTGCTTGCGGTTTATTCAACGTTTACGCTCAGACAGTTTGAACACGAAGTTGATGATTTTTCTAACGTCACGGTTGAACATGCTGGGAAAATCATTCTACAGGCGACCTCCGCACTCGATATTTTAGAAAAAAAGTTTCCACCTTATTGTGATGATTTGCATTTAGGTTTACTGCGTAAAATCGCTTACGACAATGATTATATTCAGGATGTGGTTTATATCGATGGGAATCGCCTCCGCTGCTCTTCGATGATGAGTGAAATTAATTCGGTGTTTCTTCCATCGCCCGATTTTCACTATAAAAATAGCTATAATATTTGGTACAAAATTGAAAGTCCGCTGAATAGAAATAAGCCGATGATTTATGTTGGCGCAACGCGTCATCTTGTGGTGTTGAATCCGCGTTCATTTCTGGATGTTCCTTCCTACAGTTATAATATCCAATATGCATTGCTGGAGAAAAATAAGGGAGATGGACGCGTTATTCTATCGGATTTAATGACTGATGATATTTATTCTCGTCTGGTCGTCGGGGAGAATAACCCTGATAAATTTTATATTGGCGATAAATACTACGTTCTGAAACCGATACCGGATAGCGATCTTGCTCTGGTGGTGAGTGCGGATCAATCCACATCCCTCTCATTTTATCTGAAGATTTTTTTCTCTGCTTTGCCTATTTTTCTGCTGCTTTCCCTGATTCTGTCCATCCTTATCTCCAGAAAGTCGCTGACCATTCAGAGTCCGCTCTATGTTCTCAAGCAGGCGCTGAGGCAAAAAGAGTTTGAATTACATTATCAGCCGATTATTAAATTGGATACCGCTCAGGTCGTGGGATGTGAAGCGCTGATACGCTGGCGTCATTCGGATGGTAACCTGATTACGCCAGACTCTTTTATTCCCATGATTCGTCAGGTTGGGTTGATGAAAGAGTTAACCTTGTTCGTCATTAATGAGGCGCTACAAACAGCCAGTGTACTGAAGAAAAGTGACCCTGACATGTTTGTCTCTATCAATCTTGAGGCGGCCGAATTTGAGGATATGTCCGTTTTAAATTATCTCGTGGAACAGGTTGCTATATACGATCTCGATGGTGCCAATGTTAATGTCGAATTAACCGAATCATCCATGATTGAACCCCGGAAAGCAGCACCGATGGTGGAGCTGTATCAACAACAAGGCATTGATGTTGCCATTGATGATTTTGGCACCGGCTATTCGGGGCTGTCGTATCTTGAGCGGGTAAAAGCCAATAAGCTTAAAATCGACAAGTCCTTTGTTGGGAATATTAGTGTCCACTCACCGACTGATATTGTGCTGTCTCATATTGTCAGCATGGCGCACTGTCTTAATCTGTATATTGTTGCCGAAGGGGTTGAGACTCCGGCTCAGGAAGCCTATCTGAAAAGCCTTGGCGTCGCTTATGCGCAGGGCTGGCTGTATTCCAAAGCGCTAACGCAAGAAGCACTGATTACGTTTCTGGCGGAAAAAGATGAAACAGGGTCGGATGCGTCGTAAAGTCACGATAAACGCGGCTTCACTATCAAAAATACGCATAAAAGGGTAAAATATCGAAAATATGGTAGTTACCTAATGATATTTATTACTTTTTTATTGTTAATTTTTCAGGAGTTTATCATGCAACAGTTGCCTCATTGTCCAAAATGCAGTTCTGAATATACCTGGCAAGAAGGCGAAATGCTTAACTGCCCAGAATGCGGAAATGAGTGGTCGGCGGCAGGCGATGCGCCAGCGCAGGATGACGGTTTAGTCGTGAAAGATGCTAACGGCAATCTGCTGGCGGACGGCGATACGGTAACGGTCATTAAAGACCTGAAAGTAAAAGGCAGTTCAACACCGCTGAAAATCGGCACCCGTGTGAAGGGCATTCGTCTGGTCGAAGGCGATCACAATATTGATTGTAAAATCGATGGTTTCGGCCCGATGAAGCTGAAGTCCGAGTTTGTGAAGAAGAACTAATTCGGATGTGATGACATACGCGTCGGTCTTCTATTTGAGCGGCGCGCTGCATTTTTTCACCTCTGGCTGGTTTTTTCACATCAGACAATCCTTTACCATAGCCTGTATTGATTTCTTACCTGGCTATACGGATATCTGATGCGTCATTTGGTTCGTTTTCTCCCTCTGCTCGTTTTGCTCTCGGCCTGTAGCAGTCAGCCGGCCCCTCCTCCCGCAGAAGTGCCTTCAGGTAATCCTTTTAAAGGTGGCTTCCTGCTTGAACCTGCACACAATGTCCATCCGCTAGGCGGTGATTTTGCAACTAACCCGGCTACCGCACGGTTTGTCGAGAAAATGGTGCTGGAGCACGGCTTTAACCGCCAGCAGCTGCATGATGTGCTGGTGCAGGCGAAAAGTCTGGATTGGGTGATCCGTCTGATGGATAAACAAGCCCCGACATCGCGCCCGCCTTCAGGGCCGAACGGATCTTGGAACCGCTACCGCAATCAGTTTATTACGCCAGACAACGTACAGAACGGCGTGGCGTTCTGGAATCAATATCAGGATGCGCTACAGCGCGCTCAGAACATTTACGGCGTCCCGCCTGAGATCATCGTCGGCATTATTGGCGTTGAAACCCGCTGGGGCAGAGTCATGGGTAAAACGCGCATCATTGATGCCTTGGCAACGCTGGCGTTTGATTACCCGCGACGTGCCGATTACTTTGCGGGCGAGCTGGAAACCTTCCTGCTGATGGCGCGTAAAGAAGGCAACGATCCGCTCAGCCTGCGCGGTTCTTACGCGGGCGCGATGGGCTATGGGCAGTTTATGCCGTCATCATTCAAGAACTACGCGGTGGATTTCGACGGCAACGGACATACCAACTTATGGGATCCGGTGGATGCGATTGGCAGCGTAGCCAATTATTTCAAAGCGCACGGATGGGTGAAAGGCGCACCTGTTGCGGTGCAAGCAAATGGCCAGGCTCCTCTGCTCCCGAACGGTTTTAATACCCGCTACTCGCTCACGGAACTACAGGCCGCGGGTTTGACGCCACAGCATTCGCTGGCGGGATACAGTGAAGCCAGCCTGCTGCGGCTGGACATCGGCACGGGTTACCAATACTGGTACGGACTGCCGAACTTCTACACCATCACGCGCTACAACCACAGCACGCACTACGCGATGGCCGTATGGCAGCTAGGCGAAGCTGTAGGCCGCGCGCGCTAGGGTCAGGGCTATTAAATTTGTGGCTTGCTAATAACGTCTGACCCCAATCTCAGAGCTGTTTCTTATACACAGTGTGGGATGCCAGCAGGATTGACTGTTATCTGGCGTAAAAAATTATGCTGAGGAGATAGCTGGCTTAGGATGAGCCGCATGGACGCGGCGAAAGCTTGCGCCACGTATGGAACGTGTCGCAAGTGGTCCTCTAAGCCTGATACCGACGAAGGTACCGCTTTAGCGGCATAATTCCCGCCAAAAGCCTGGGGTCTCGGGGCGAGCGGCGTTTGAGCCGTCCCGAGTCGGGCGCGTGCGACGAAGTAGCATGAGAATAACGGTATTGTTGCGCACGAAACGGTCTCTGAACCTGCATAAAGATGTGACTCAAAGGACTGTCGAGAATCTCACTCTTCCTAATCCTCCCTTTGCCTCCAATTTTCCCTGAATCACCCTCAATACAATCCGCATAGACAGCCTTGTCGCATCGTTGGAATATTCATTCGTAGCGTTTTTTTATTCTTTCCTATCTTACTGTTTTATAAAAATATGCTTTGCAAATCGAGGCGATAAATGACGACGATGATGGTGGTGTTCCTGCTGGCTGGTGTAGTGAAAGGCGTGATTGGCCTGGGATTACCAACGATCTCGATGGGCTTGTTAACGCTGGTGATGCCCGCTGCCAGCGCGGCGGGGCTTTTGATCGTTCCTTCGCTAGTGACCAACATTTGGCAACTTGCCTGCGGCCCCGCTTTTCTTAGCCTGATTAAACGGTTTTGGACGCTGTTTGCCGGGATCATTATTGGGACGTTCTGGAATGGTCTGCCTGCGCTAACCTCATCATCGTCATGGACGAGCGCGGCGCTCGGCGGCATTTTGGTAGTTTATGGCCTGTGGGGCATCGTAGCGACGACTTTGCCGCAGCCCGGTCGTCACGAAGTCTGGCTGTCGCCGCTGGTGGGCTACATCACCGGCGCTATCACGGCGGCGACGGGCGTCTTTGTGATTCCCGCCGTGCCTTACCTGCAATGCCTGCGGCTTAATAAAAACGATCTGGTGCAGGCGCTCGGGCTGGCATTTACCGTTTCCACGCTGGGATTGGCGATACAGCTGATGCAGGGCGTTGGGCTACAGGGCATCGATCTCTGGCAATCGGTGCTGGCGCTGATTCCCGCGCTGCTGGGCATGATGATTGGGCAACGCCTGCGCCACACGATTAGCGAACCGGTTTTCCGGCGCTGCTTCTTTATCGGGCTGGTAGTGCTGGGTGGATACATGGTCGCGCGCGGGCTGCTTTAACCTGCGTTCTCTGTCGTAATAAAAGCCACGAAATCCTGAACATAGCCGGGCAGCGCGGAAAACTGACGGGCGCAGATAACCAGATTACGCATTGCCCAGTCGTCTGACAGCGGAATCGTGTGAATCGCCAGCCGTTCCATCATGCGCTGTGCTGCATGTCGCGGAAGAATACCAATGCCGATACCGCTGTGAATCACCTGCGTAACGGCATCGAAGCTGGCAAGACGCACGCGGTAATTCAGGCGTTTTCCCAGCCTTCTGGCGTGCTCGTCGATGTGCTCCTGCAAGGCCGCGCCTTCGCTAAGCCCGATAAATTCGGCGTCGGCAATGGCGGAAAAGGTGAGCTGCTGTGCGTCAGACCAGATGCTGTCACGGGGAACGACAACTACCAACTCGTCGCGGCGAAACGGGCGCGTTTCCAGCCCGTCGAGCGGTACGGAATCGGCCACAATGCCGAGGTCGGCGGTTTGATTACGAATAGCGCTGACGATATCGCGGCTGAGTTTTTCATTCACCGCGACGGATATCTGTGGGCAGACCACCAGATAGCGGCCCAGCAGGGCAGGCAAATATTCATTCAGCGCCGCAGAGTTGCACAGCAGCGGAATATGGCCGCGCAGCCCTTTGCTGTACTGGTGTAATTCGCTGCGCATATGTTCTACCTGACGCAGGATAATGTGGGCATGGTGCGCCAGCGAAAAGCCTGCGTCGGTGAGCGAGACGCCCGCCTTTGACCGCAGCAGCAGCGGTACGCCAAGTTCATCTTCCATTCCCCGGATTCGCTCGCTGGCGGCCTGCACGGTCAGGCTAGACGCTGCTGCGCCACCGGTAATGCTGCCTGCTTTCTGAACATTGAGAAACAGCCGGAGATCGGTTAAATCGAATCGCATAGGGGAATCTGTCTCGGAGACGCCGATACCCCCTATTATGGTCGTGAGTCAGGGCGACGGCAATCGCCCAGCCTGCGACTTACTGAAACTCCACGCGATTTCTGCCTTTTTCTTTGGCTTGATAGAGCGCGGCATCTGCGGCACCGTAGAGCGCATCGAAACGGGTTTTCTGTGGGGCCCAACTGACGCCAAAGCTGGCGGTGACGCGCTGTTGCGGCAGCACGCTGAGCGGCATTCTGTTGAGATCCTGATGCAGGCGGCTGGCGAGTGAAACGGCCTGCATGAGCGTGTGCCCTTCCAGCAGGATGGTGAACTCTTCACCACCGACGCGACCAATGCTGCTCGTGGTATTCAGCACCTGCTGCACGCGTGAGACCAGATCGCAGATCACGGCGTCGCCGGTTGGGTGACCATAGGTATCGTTCACCTGCTTGAAGTGATCGATATCCAGCACGATGAGCGCCGCCTGATTGCGCTCCAGCGCGTGGTTAATGCGTTCAATAATTGCGCCACGGTTATATACGCTGGTCAACGGATCGTGGCTGGCTTTGTATTCCAGTTCGACGGCCAATTGATTGAGCTGTGCGTTCAGACAGTTCAGCTCTTTCTCCGCACGGTCGCTGCGCGAAATCAGGCGGTGCGACTCACGTACCAGCCGCTGATAGTGGTCGGTTAACGCCAGCAGCGTGTCGCGATAGACTTCTGCTGGTCTTTCCTGCTGGTTAGCGATGTTGCGCGCGGCGAGCAGAATGTCGTATTCCGGTGTAAACAATTCAATTGTGCTCATGATTATCACTCAAAATTGTGCTGTGAAAGGTCAGGGCAGGGAAATCAATGTGAAGCTCTTCACCAAATTCTTCCGCAATATCGTCGTCTTTGTCGTAATACCAATACAGCGCAATCGAGAGCGTCTGTTCAGCCGCCTGATTAAGCAGATTGAATAAACTGAACAGCATCTTGGTGCTGGAACTGTTGAAGTAAATCAGGGAAACGTGAATTTCGATGCTCGGCAGCGCTTCATCCGGCGGCATCGTTTCCGCGTAGGTTGTTAACGCGTGCAGATACGCCTGAATCTCGGTGAGCAGCGGGCGATAAAACGCCGCGGCGTTCTCAGGATAAGATTCGCCGGAAAGATAAAGACGGTGTGTGTCAAAGTGAAAATCAACCGTCGGGGTACAGGATGTCCCCGAAATATGGAGGTTGCTTAGGGTTGTTATATTTTTCATGTCAAATGATTGCCTTCAGATAAAACGTAGATAGCCCCGTTGATGCATCGGCCCGAAACGTAAACTGGAGTGGCTCACTGGCATCACGCGCGACGGTCAATAGCCCCATATCCGCGCCTTTGCTTGATGACGGGGTTTCATCACGCAGAGAGACTTTGTAGGCGAGTCGGATTTCATCAAGCGTCATGCCGCGCAGCGGCTCAAGACGTCCTCGCAGCGTCTCGACATCGTCGGGGTGTATCGGGTTGGCGCACAACAGGAAGTATTTCCCATTTTCGTAACCCAGACACACCGAACCATGACGGACTTCGGCGGTGTGATCGAGCGCGGTTAACGGTGCAGCGGAATAGCGGGTAATGTTCTGCACCATTTCGACGAACGTAGAGAACAGTCGGCGACGGATGCCGGCAGGAAGCTGTTTTTTCTCCAGCTGTAGCCGCATGGTTTCGGCCAGTGAACTGATGATGTTTTGTGAAAAATAGCCCACGTAATACAGCGTGATGTCATGCTGGTGTGAGGGCGAAAAAAATTCAGTGTATTTGATGTTTGGCATCATTCTGTCTGCCTGATTAAACAAAAGTCGAACAATGTCGGAAGCCCCAAAATGTTAAATCGTCTCGTCGGGTCTGATCGCCCTGGTAGATCTTGTGTGCCGACAGGAGCTGGTTAGCCAGTTCGCGCATCGGCTGGTGTTGATGGTGCTGGAGGTACTCCTGTAGGCGACGTTTACCAAACATAATCCGGCGTTCTCCGCCGATTTGATCCGTCAAGCCATCTGTGGTGGTGAAAAATATATCGTTATCATGAAGCGGCAATTCATAGCTCGACCACTGGTAGTCATAAGGCGTTTCGGTATAGCCGACCCCCATACGATCGCACTGGAGTGGTGTCAGCTCTCCGGTCTGGCGTTGCAACATGAAAGCGGGCATCCGCGCACCGGAAAACGTCAGCGTGTTTCGCGTCATATCACAGAACACCAGCATCGCGTCGCAGCCGTCGTTAGAGGTAGAAAGCTGACGCGCTTCGTCACGCTGCCCCAGCGTATCTTTGATATGACGGTTGATTGCCTGTAACAACTGCGCTGGTAGCATCGGGCCGTGCTGTGTCAGCGCCTGTTCCAGCGCGGAAGAGAAAATCAGGGTCATGAATGCGCCGGGTACGCCGTGTCCGGTACAGTCTGCAACGGCGGCAAGCCAGCCATTCTGATAGGTTTTAAAGGCATAGCAGTCGCCGCCGACACAGTCTCGCGGTTCCCAGGCTAAACACCAGTCGGCAAGCGTGCGGGACATCGCCTGTGTTGACGTCGTCAGCATCGCTGTCTGAATCACGCTGGCATATTCAATGCTCTGCATAATCTGCTGATGCTGGCGCAGGTGCATATCGGAGACGGCCTTGATCAGATCGATGCCTAATCCGATACCGATATAACGCCCGTTCTCAGTGATCATAAAGCCGTCCGTCAGCGATTTATCACCGGTAATCACCGTTTGATCGGCGACGTCGTTCAATGATGCCAGTGCATCGACAATCAGCGGATTTTTATCCATAAACGCGATGCAGCTCTTTTTGTCGTACAGTTCACGATAAAAAGGCCGGGACATCTGCGAGAGAAAAATATGGCGGTTGATTAAGCCGAAAGGGCGTCCATCCTCCACGACAGGCAGGCTGACCCACTCTTTATTCTTACTGAACAACTGCAATACGGTGGCGTTGTCGGTGTTAGGAGAAACGTCCGGCAGAGGAATGCAAAGATCTCGCGCCACCGGTGTACCCCGGAGGAGTGGTCGGGCGCAAGGAACGGGCATGGCGATCATGGTTAATCTTTGGGCGTATTTATCTTTAAGTCAAAATACCTGCCCTTGATGACCAAATGATGACAACTCCCCGTTTTCGGTAAGACTATTGCGCGTCGAGTACGTTGGCCATGATCTGATTTTGCCAGTCGAAGTAGGGGTTAAAGGTCAGGCGCACATGGGTTTTGCCATTTTCGACGTATCCCCAGTCGGAATACCACAGCGTGCTGCGGTCCTGACAGGTTTTCAGGTCGTTCAGGGGTTGGCCGTTGGCGCAGATGACAATCGCACCGGTTTTGCCGTACTCCTTATTGTCTGGTGAAAACATGAGCGACATGTGCGAGAACTGGCTGATACGCCAGTCGGGCAGCGAGCCTGTCCGCACCAACACGCGTGAAGAATGGATACCGGCAGGGCGATCGCCATACCAGATCAGACGGCTGCGTGGGTTGGTAAACTGTTTATCGAACGTGTCGACAAGATAAGTCGTATCGACGACGGAATCATGTTCCGCCAGCACGATGAACACCGGTTTGTCATAAGGCTTTTTGGCGAGCTCTGAACGCACACCGCTGCTGGAATAATAATATTGGGCGAAACCGTTGGTCGGCACGCGCATATAGCGGGTTGCCAACTGCTGGGGGTAACCGGGGCGCGGCGGCATCAGCCAGTCGGTAAACACGGACAGCACCGGAGCCATGAAGGCGTATTTTTCGTTGGATTTAATCGCGGGGGAGAACAGCACCAGCCCTTTGATTTCAGGATGCTGTAAGGCGTATTCCAGTACCAGATTGCCGCCGGTGGAAAAGCCGCCCAGATAAACCTCATCGACCTCTTTGCTGAGGATGGCCGCCTGCTCGGCGACTACGCTGCGCCAGTCATCTACGGTAACGTGCAACAGATCGGCGGGGCGGGTGCCATGACCTGGTAGCAACACGGTTCTGACCAGAAAGCCTTGTTCGACCAATTTTGGGGTGATGTCAGTGAATGAACCGGGTGAATCGCCCAACCCGTGTACCAATAAGATGGCTTTCTGCGGTTGGCCGAGGGGGCGGGTTTCACTGGGCGTATTCCAACGTAATTCCAGTTGCTTATCCGTGGTTTGAAAGGCGCGGTGCTCAGCGACCCAGCGCGTGGTGTCTTGCTGGTAACGTTCGAATGAGGTTTGCCCTAACGGCGTGATGTCGCGCGGACTGCTGTTGCATCCCACCATGAAAAGTACGCCGATGAGGGCGAACAGGCCTGCCACCACCCGTTTCCAGACTGCCCACGAAACGAACCGGAATACGCTTATTGTCATTTATGCTCCTTGCCTTTTGGCAATATCAATCTGATCGCTAACGGGATAATGGCGCGTTGACAACACTATATCCGAAATCATTTCGTATGCAGATTGCTCAACGTGCGGCGCTGTATGGCTTCATGTTATACTTCAGACAAATTGGGCGTTTTTTCTGTCTTTTGGTCAGGCCAATATTACGATGGCCGATGTTGAATAAAGGGATGGCGGTATGCGTTTATATCAGCAGATTGGCGACAATCTTCGCGCGGAAATTCTGAAGGGAAACTATCAGATTGGCGACCGCTTGCCTCCCGAGCGTGATATTGCTGAAACCTACAACGTCAGCCGTAGCGTAGTGCGTGAAGCGCTGATTATGCTGGAGCTGGAAAAGCTGATTGAGGTGCGTAAAGGCTCTGGCGTTTATGTCATGCAGTTGCCGAGCGCACAGGGAAAAGACAGCGTGGTGGACAGCGGCTATGGCCCCTTCGAGCTGATGCAGGCGCGTCAACTGCTGGAAGGCGAAGTCGCAGCGTTTGCCGCGATGCAGGCGACCAAAAGCGACATCGTGAAAATGCGGCAGGCCATTGAACAAGAACGGGCGTCGCTTGAGAACGGCAGCGTGGATGAAAGCGCCGATGAACAATTCCATTGCCTGCTGGCGCAGTCTACCCAAAACAGCGTCTTAGCCAATATGGTGTATGAGGTGTGGCAGGCGCGTAAACGCAGCCCAATGTGGCAAGGCATTCACTCCCATACCGACGATTTCAGCTATCAGCGCCAGTGGCTAGACGATCATGAACAAATCCTGCGTGCCGTATCTCGCCGCGATGTGAACATGGCGCGTCAGGCAATGTGGCAGCATCTGGAAAACGTAAAAATTAAACTGCTGGAAATCTCGAATGTGGACGATCCGGCTTTCGACGGCTATCTGTTCGAGTCTGTTCCTTCACGTCTGGAATCCTGACTCTCCCTCTGCGTTTCCCTTCTCGTGTGAATTTTCTCTCTGGCATCGCATCGGTGTACGGAGAGAAAGATATCAGACCAAATAATCCATTCCTGACTTTCCCTTTATGATTTCAGCCTGATTACGCATGATGTTAGTCCAAAATGCGAATTTTTTGTGTAATTGGTCAATCAATTCGTGAGTTTCGTTTGACAGCCTGTCCCGGTGAGGTAGGCTTTTCCTATTCTCGACGACAACTCACTATCTTGACGAAAATAAAAGGGTAACTCGGTATGGAACAAACCTGGCGTTGGTACGGCCCGAACGATCCTGTCTCACTGGATGATGTTCGGCAGGCTGGAGCGACCGGCGTGGTGACGGCATTGCACCACATCCCTAATGGCGAAATCTGGTCGGTTGAAGAGATTGAAAAGCGCAAAGCCGAATTGAAGGCGAAAGGGCTGGTGTGGTCGGTGGTGGAAAGCGTACCGGTTCATGAAGAGATCAAAACTCAGACGGGGAATTATCAGCAGCATATTGCCAATTACCAGCAATCGCTGCGTAACCTGGCGCAGTGCGGCATTGATACGGTGTGTTATAACTTCATGCCCGTGCTGGACTGGACGCGAACCGATCTGGAGCATGTTCTGCCGGATGGTTCAAAGGCGCTGCGTTTCGATCATATTGCCTTTGCCGCCTTTGAACTGCATATCCTGAAGCGTCGCGGTGCTGAAAAAGATTACACGGCGGATGAACAGGCACAGGCTGCCGACTACTTCCGTGCAATGAGCGAAGAAGATATCGCGCGCCTGACAGGTAACATTATCGCCGGGCTGCCGGGCTCTGAAGAGGGCTATACGCTGGAGCAGTTCCGCGGCCGTCTGGCGGAATATGATGGTATCGACCATGCGAAACTGCGCGAGCACCTTGGGTATTTCCTCCGTGAGATTGTGCCCGTTGCGGAAGCCGTTGGCCTTCGCCTTGCCATTCACCCAGACGATCCACCGCGTCCGATCCTTGGGCTGCCGCGTGTGATGTCCACGATTGACGACATGCGCTGGCTGAAACAGACGGTCGATAGCCTTCATAACGGCTTTACCTTCTGTACGGGATCTTACGGCGTACGGGCCGATAACGATCTGGTGACGATGCTGGAAACGTTCGGCGATCGCGTGCATTTCACCCATCTGCGTGCCACCTGCCGGGAAGACAATCCCAACTCGTTCCATGAAGGCGCGCATTTGCAGGGGGATGTGGACATGGTCGCGATTATCAAGGCCATTCTGGCAGAAGAGTTGCGGCGTCAGAAGGCGGGCGATCGCCGTCCGATCCCGATGCGGCCAGATCACGGGCATCAGATGCTGGACGATCTGAAAAAGAAAACCAACCCCGGCTACTCGGCAATCGGGCGGCTGAAAGGATTGGCGGAACTGCGCGGCGTCGAACTGGCGTTGAAACGCACGCTGTTTACCGAATTGCAGCAAGGGTAATGAAATGAAGCAGACCGTGCTTATTCAAGCACGGTCTGCAGGTGACTGATGCGTCAGGACCCCAGAGGAGGTATTAATTTATATGTGAATTCTGCTGGCAGAATTACAGAGCTTTAACGTTTGAACGGCTGACTTTGCAGTTCTTGGTATCCCACTGCTCGTCATGTTTTGTTGGTGTGCCTTTGCCTTTTTCTACACCAGTAAACTCTTCACAGATTTTAGGTTTACCTGCTTTGTAGCCTTTAATACGCAAATCACGGATTTCAGCGACATCACCAAAGTTACGGTTTACGCCAGCGATGCTGTCGATGGTGCCGTCAACGGTTGCGCTGATGATGGTGAGGTTACGTGGGCCACCGTTGTTGGTGCAGTCACCGCAAGAGCGCCACAGTTTGCCGTGTTGGCCAGTCAGGGTGAAGTTGCCCTGTACGATAGTGTGACTATTCTTGGAGTTCTGTTGCAGCACTTTGTCCGGTTTGCCACCAGGGCCATTGGTGGTGTTATGTGCAACACCGCCGACGATGGTCATGGTTTTACCCAGGTTGGTTGCTGCATCTTCACAAACGTCTTCCCAGATCACGTTTTCAATACGGCAGTCGCCTGATTTACAGTGGATACCGTCAGAACCGCCTTTTGCCGAGATGCGCAGGTTCTTGATACTCGCGTTTTCCAGCGTGATAACAGGAGGTTGCTTATCACTATCACCGCTACAGCTCAGACCCAGAGTAATCCCACCGCAGTCGACAGATTTGTTTTTGATGACTGCACCGGCCTTACATTCAGGGCTTGCTGCCTTAAGCGGAGCGGCGCGCAATGGTGCTGGGGCCGTTGAAGCGGCATTAGATTTCAGAACGCTATTATTACCGCTAACGGTATCCACCCAATACCAATAGTCTGACTGTGGATTGGCGCTTAAATCGGTAAAGGTTCTGTCGGTGGAATTGAGCTCTGCGATTTTTTCGCTGCCTGCCTGAGCACTACTGGTGCTGCGATACACATCCTGGCGAACAACGTTGCCTGCATCGGTAGACCAGCTTAAATAGGTGGCATTGTCTTTTTTCAGCAGCATCAGCATGGTGTCATCTGCCTGAGCCTGAAAAGAGAAAGCAGCCGTGCATAAAAATATCGGTGTTAAATACTTAAACATGTGTTTTTCCTTGTAAATTAAACGGATATTTTTTCTCTTTATTTATTCCAAATAAAGAGGGAGTCCTTGCGCATCGAAAAGGATTATATAGCAGAGAATATGAAATGAATAATAATTCGACGAAATTGTTGAGGTTAATCAGATTATTTAATTTAGCCTGTGACTATTTTATATTTAATTTTATTGGTCGTTTATTATATTTCATTTAATTATTTTATGGAAATTAATAAACATTCGGAAGGTTCTTATTAAAGGATAAGAGAAATTAATGATGTGGCGAGGTGGAAATCTTATCACTCGCCTATTGCTGCGCATGACAGTATTCGATTTGTTTCCACGTTTCGTTGATGTGCCATTTAATTTTCTGGTGATAATTTAACCATGCGTAAAACTGAATGCTTTTCTTGATAAACATCAGCAAAGTTTTATGTAAATGGACTTTTATTAATCTACATATTCATATGCGACAATTTTTAGTTTCTATAAAGGTGTTTCATGTTTCTTAATTAAATAAAGAAAATGCGTCATTCCTTTTTAGTCACAATAAAATTGCGGATATCTATAAGGGAAGGTTTGACATGGAATACCAATCAGGCAAGCGAGTTTTATCACTATCATTGGGGCTATTAGGTCTGTTCAGCGCATCGGCGTTTGCTTCTGACTCACGAACGGTGAGTGAACCGAAAGCACCGTCTTCCTGTACGGTGCTTAAAGCGGACAGCAGTACGGCCACGAGTACGATTCAAAAGGCTCTGAATAATTGTGGGCAAGGAAAAGCGGTAAGGCTGAGCACAGGGAGTTCGTCCGTCTTTCTGAGCGGTCCGCTTTCTCTGCCTTCTGGCGTGAGCTTATTAATCGACAAAGGGGTGACCTTACGTGCAGTGAATAACGCCAAATCTTTTGAGAACGCGCCATCATCCTGCGGCGTCGTCGATAAAAACGGTAAAGGCTGTGATGCGTTTATTACCGCAACGAGTACGACAGGTAGCGGAATCTATGGGCCGGGCACTATTGATGGGCAAGGCGGTGTGAAGCTTCAAGATAAAAAGGTGAGCTGGTGGGATTTGGCCGCCGATGCCAAAGTGAAAAAGTTAAAACAGAATACTCCCCGGCTGATTCAGATTAATAAGAGCAAGAATTTCACGCTGTATAATATCTCTCTCATTAATTCCCCGAACTTCCATGTGGTATTCAGCGATGGTGATGGTTTCACCGCGTGGAAAACCACGATCAAAACACCGTCTACTGCCAGAAACACCGACGGTATCGATCCGATGTCATCAAAAAATATCACTATTGCCCACAGCAATATTTCGACGGGTGACGATAACGTGGCGATCAAAGCCTATAAAGGCCGTGCCGAAACGCGCAATATTTCCATTTTGCATAACGAATTCGGAACGGGACACGGTATGTCGATCGGCAGCGAAACGATGGGGGTTTATAACGTGACGGTCGATGATTTGGTCATGACTGGCACCACGAATGGCTTACGTATTAAAAGTGACAAATCGGCGGCAGGGGTGGTCACTGGCGTTCGGTATAGCAATGTCGTCATGAAAAATGTGGCGAAACCGATCGTGATTGATACGGTATATGAGAAAAAAGAGGGAAGTAATGTTCCTGACTGGAGCGACATTACGTTTAAAGATATTACGTCCCAAACCAAAGGCGTAGTGGTACTGAACGGCGAGAACGCGAAAAAGCCGATAGAAGTCACCATGAAGAACGTCAAACTGACAAGCGATAGTACCTGGCAAATCAAGAACGTCACGGTTAAGAAGTAGTTCGCTTCTAATAAGTTGTTTTGTCATGACAACGTTCAGAGCGTTGACAAATCTACTTACAGAACAAGAACGGTGGTAATGGGATAGAAGAGTAAAGCGTCCGCGCCAGGGACAAAGGCGTTAGGAACGCCTTTGAACGTTGCTTGCGACGGCCCTGAAAGGGTGAATCTCAGGGATGAGATTCATATCCGCGCGGCTCGAGCTTACAGGGAGGGACTTGCAGCGTCTTTACGATCTACCCATTATCACCGCTCGACTCACTTTTTCAGCAATCGCAGCACCGTTATTTATAAAATGACAGCGTGCATTGAGTGTACTGACTTAACGCTCACGCAGCGCTTCATTGACCTTATTCAGCGGTTTAATCAGATAGTCCATCACGCTTTTTTGACCGGTTTTTATCTCAACGCTGGCGACCATGCCGGGCACGATGGGGAATTTTTCTCCGGCTTTGTTGGTCAGCTCTGCCTGCGCGGTGCGCACATAGACTCGATAATAAAACTGATCGCGCCTGACTTCGTCCTGAAGGGTATCGGGTGACACGCTTTCGACTTCACCCGTTAAATTGCCGTAGATGGACGCATCATAGGCGGTGATTTTTACCGTGGCGGGCAAACCCGGCCGGATATAGGCAATATCGCGCGGGTTGATGCGTGTTTCGATCAGCAACTGATCTTCCAGCGGTACAATTTCCATCAGCTTACCGCCCGGTTGCAGCACGCCGCCCACGGTCGTTACCTGAATGTCTTTCACAATTCCGCGTACCGGTGACGTAATCGTCGCGCGCTTGAGCTGATCGGCTTTCCCGCTGACCACTTCCATTTGTGCTTCCAGATCGGCGTTGTTTTTGACCTGTTCTTCCCGCGCCCGTACGGCATATTGGTTGTTGGCTTCGTCGATTTTTCCGCGGATTTCGCTAATCTGACGGCGTAAGCGAATCACCTCGACGGCGCTGGCAGCACCGCGCTGCACCAGCGGCTCTGTCATCCGCAGCTCTTGTTCTACCAGCCGCATAGACTGTTGCAGGTTGGCGACCGTTTCATCGCGATTGCGCAAACGTGATTCATAAAGCTGACGTTCGCGTGCTGCCAGCGCCGGTTCCTTCATGGTTTCTTCGCTGAATTTTAGCGGTGCACCGCTGAGCTCGGCGTGCAGCCGTTCGGCGGAGGCCCGTAGCGTCTGCACGCGGGAGAAGGCTTCGCCGTAGACGGACTGGAAGCGGTTGATGTCCAACTGCGCCAGCACCTGACCCTTCTCGACGACGTTGCCCTGCTGCACATACAGCTGGCCGATGATCCCGCCATCCAGACTTTCAATCACCTGCGCGCGGGTCGACGGCGTGACTTTGCCGCTCCCGACGGAAACCTCATCCAGCACGGCGAATTTGGCCCAGATAAAAAACACTATCAGCCCCAGTAGGCTGAGCCAGATAATGACGGAGACGCGTCGACCCTGGCGTTTCAGGTCATCGTGGATAGTGATGCTACTCATTGTATTTCCCCTTACGCCACGCTCTGTGCGGTATCTGCCGGTTTGCTGACTGCTTTCAGGATCTGATCGCGCGGGCCATCAGCGACGATGCGCCCGCCATCCATGACGACCACGCGGTCAACCAGCTTGAGCAGCGCCGGACGGTGTGTCACCAGCACCAGCGTGCGGCCGGTAAGCCAGTTGCTTAATTGCTGAATAACGTGGCTTTCCAGCTGTTCGTCCATTGAGGCGGTGGGTTCATCCAGCAGGACAATTTGGGGATTACGCAACAGCATCCTGCTGAGCAGGATCATCTGTTTCTGCCCGCCGGATAAACCGCGCCCGCCTTCATGAATGATGCGATCCAAACTGGAAGCATCCTGTTGGATCAGGCTGAGCGCGCCGCTAATGCGCAGCGCCTGCAACAGTTCCTGTTCGGTGGCGTGCGGGTTGCCGAGCATCAGGTTTTGCCGCAGGCTGCCGAAGAACAGGCGCGATTCCTGTGACAGAAAACCCAACTGGCGGCGGACATCGGCTGGATCGATCTGGCTGATATCGACGCCATCAATAATGACCTTGCCGCGCGTCGCGGTCGCCTGATTGGCAAGCAGCTTGAGCAGGGTGGATTTCCCCGCGCCGACCTTACCCAGCAGCGCCACTTTTTCGCCCGGTTTGATTTCCAGCTTTCCGACCTGCAAGGCGGTATCGCCCTTTTCGGGGTCGTAGCTGTATTGCACGTTGTGCAGTTGGAAGTGCCCTTGAAGGATCGGGCAGTGTGCCATTTTGCCCTCTTCCGGCCGATCCAGCGGTTTTTGCAGGAGGTCATCCAGCCCGGTCATGGCGGTTTTCGCATGTTGCCAGCGGGAAAATACCATCGTTAGCTGCATGAGCGGGGCGATGGTGCGAGAAGAAAGCAGACTACAGGCCACGAGCGTACCGGTGGTGATATCACCGGCCATCACCAGATAGCAGCCGAAAACCAGCATGCCAGCATAGGTGAGCTGTTGAACGGTCGATGCCCAGCCGCTGAGCCGTGCGCCCCATACGCGCTGCTTCATCCCGATGGCGGCGCTGACTTCGTGAGTTTGCTCCCACTGGCGTTGGAAGTAGGGTTCAGCCTGCAACGCTTTAATATCTTCGATCCCTTCGATGGATTCGACCAGCACCGCATTGCGCAATGCGCTTTCACGCATCCCTTCTTTAGCGAGCTTCGCCATCGGCCATTGCAGCAGCAGGCCGGGGATCACAATCAGCGGGATCGCCAGCATGGGAATAAACACCAGCGGGCCGCCGATCATCGCCATGATGCCGAGAAACAGCAAGACGAACGGCATGTCAGCGGCCGCCCCGACGGTCGTCGAGGTCAGCAGTTCACGCACCTGATCGATTTCCCGCAGTTGAGAAATAAACGAGCCTGTGGATTTCGGCCGAGCCTCATTTTTTATCGCCAGCGCGCGGGCAAACAGCATACCCGACACGTTCAGGTCGATGCTTTTGCCCATCAAATCGGAAACGACGGTGCGCGACAAACGGATGGCATACTCTAATGCAGCGGCCAGCAGCACGCCGAAAAACAGCACCCACAAGGTGGGGATCGACTGCGCCGGAATCACGCGGTCATACACCTGCATGGAGAACAGGATCCCCGCGAGCGCCAGAACGTTACCCACGATAGAGGCCAGAGAGATTTCCCCGATCTGTCGTTTTGCGCCGCGAAAGTGCTGCCAGAACCAGTGCTTGCGGTACGGTTTGACGAAATCATCGATGCGGGTATCGCGGCCACGTTCCGCGATGCCGACCAGCACGACAATCCCCTGACTGTGTTTGATGAGTTCTGTCAGTTCGGCTTCGCGCTGAAGATCGCCGCCGTCATTCAGCCAGTAGGTGGCGATGCCTTCGTCATTCAATGATTCGATGACGATAACGCCGCCGTCATCGGTTTCCGCCAGTACCGGCAGGATCTTGTTACGCCAGCGGAGTTTCTCCGTATGGCGCAGGCTGATGCTCAACCCCATCAGGTGACTGATTTGTTCTAACTGGCGGGCAATCGGCTGCTGTTCGTACCAGCGCATCTGCTGGCGTACCGACTGAGTATCCACCACCTGTCCATAGTGGGCGGCGGCGCGAGCCATCGCGGCAATCCAGACTTCAGTTTGGGCAACGTGTGTCATTGATATTCCTGCATGTTCTTATCCGGCAGGAGCCGGCTTACAGCGACGGTAACGTCTCGCCAGTGGTTTCATGACGCTCAATACCCAGCATATCCAACAGATTATCGACGGCAGCGGCGTAGTTAACCGTCGCCTCCCAGCCGTCGTATAACGCGCCGATGCGTGAGGTTTCGGCCTGCAACACGTCTTGCTCCACGCTGAGCAGGTCGTTCAGGCTGCGCTTACTGAGTTTGTATTCATCCTGATAGACATTGCGGGTGTAGGTCGCGCTGGTAATTTGCTGCTGGCTGGCTTTTTCACGCTGCTGCGCACCGATGAGATCGGCATAGGCCGTTGAGGCTTTCTGGTTCATATCCAGCTTCGCCGCTTCGACTTCGGCCTGCGCCGCTTCGCGCGTGCCTGATGCGGCATCAACGCGTGCGCTGACGGCTCCGCCCTGATAGAGCGGGGCTTCTACCACCAGCTGGAGCTGATCGTCCCAGTAATTACGCCTGTCAGTTTCATAACGGGTGCGACCTGCCTGCACGGCAATGGTGGGAAAGTGTTGCGCTTCTGCCTGACGAATCCGGTGGCGCGAGGCCTCTTGCTTGGACTGTGCGCTCAGCACCGCATTACTCTGCTGGTACGGGAGCGCCTTGAGCGTAATCTTTTGTTGCAGCAGCGCGCGTGGCAGATCGGGCAGGACGGTGGGGAGAACGCCGGTTAACACGCTGAGCTGGGCCAGTGAGGAACGCTCCAGTGCCCGATACTGTTCCAGCGTCGCCTTCATGCCCGCGATGCGGGTTTCCGCTTGCAGAATATCGGATTGCGTACTGAGACCGGCCTCGGCGCGGAGCGTCGCCGTGTCTTTTACCACACTGAGCGATGTGATATTGCGTTCGGCCGCCAGACTCAGTTCCTGATAGCGTTTGACTTTCAGGTAGGTAAGCAAGGTTTGCTGGCCGACCGTGGTCATGGTGCCGTAGAGCTGATAGCGATAAGCATCTGACAGGCTGTGCTGCTCATCAATGCTGCCGCCCGTCTTACCGAAATCGTACAGGAGCTGTTTCAGCGTAAGACCCGCCGTCGAATTGTTGCTCATTGTGCCGCCAGTATCACTTTGATCTGACCGACCGACATTGCCACTCAGACCGATTTGCGGGAACCAGGCGCTTTGCGCCACGCGCAGATCGGCTTCGCCAACGCGAATTTGTGCTGAGGCCTGCGCGATTTGCGGGTTGCGTGCGAACGCGCGGAGAATGGCTTGCTTGAGATCCAGACTATCGACCTGCTGCTCCGTTGGTGCGGCAGACCAGTCAAACGCGACGGCCTGAGCGAACGTCGGCGAGCTAGAGAAGAAAGGAAGGCCACCGCAGGCCAGCCCGATCGCCAGCCCGACAGTCAGCACACCGCGCGGCGTGTGATGGCGTAATGTGTGCGTAAAAAAAGCGCGATTGCGCGGAAAAAACATGCCCCTGATAAAAAATGGTTTGTGCATCAATGACCCCTGTTTTCATCACTCTTTGTTTTAGTTCCTTTAAAAGGGCGGCCAGCCTGTTAGTAACAGTGGTTGTTTTTCCCTAACTGACCTCCTCTCAAAGCCTCCCCCTTTGGCTGGGGGAGGCGTTAACACTTAACTCTTAAAACACGGTTACACCATATTGACTAGCAGGCCTTGCTGTACCAGTACATCTCCCAGGTTGTTGGCGTTATCCAACGATGAATGGTGGTAGACGTCGAAACGTTGACCATCAATATCGCGCTGTCCTACCGTGCTCCACGCGCCTTCGCCCGGGATCAGGTTCACCTGATTGCCTTCTCCCCCGACGATCAGTAAGTCGTCTTCTGGTCGGTCGGTGACATTCAGGGCGCGGTCGAGATCCAGCGTGATGCTGTTGGTGCCGTTTTGGCCTAAATCAAAGATTTCCACGTTGTCGATTTTCAACCCCAGCGCGGTGAGATCCAGATTGAGATCGGCGCCATCCAGAACCAGCGTATCAATGCCGTTGCCGCCATCGATCTGGGTAAAGTCGAGCGTTGAGAGCGTAATGAGGTCATCGCCTTCACCGCCTTCGACATCTGCTCCCGTTTGCACACTGCCGTCGGCCAGATTGATGACAACACCGCCGATGGCGTAAACGCTGTCTTCCACGTCGGTACTGGCGCTATTGTCGAGGGTGTTGGTCTCGCTGAGCGCAGCCGCCGCCACTTTCGAACTGACATGAAGGGGTTGTACCTCGGCATTGTCCCCGGTATCGAGCGGTTCGCTGGACAACGACGCCACCTGCGCGACGCTGCTATCGTCAACGTCCAGCGCCATCATGCTCATCAGCGGTAACCCGAGGGAGATACCGGAGGTTAATCCAGCGGAGACGCCAGTGAAGTTGCCCGCCTGATCGGTGACGGAGGCTTCAACCGCCGTACCCAGCAGCGCCGTCAAAATTGCGCCAACGTTCAGGACGTTGATCCCCAGTAGTGAACTGGTGAAGTGCGCGTTCCATTTGCCATCGGCACCGACGGTACCCTGTAGCGTCTGGCCGAGCAGCGTGACGGTCACTTTGGCACCCTGCTGCACGTAGCGTGATGTCCCGCTGACGGTGATGCCGTTTGCCAGCAGACCAACGGTATTTCCCACCAGCGACCCCACCGCATCAATGCCCAACTGCGGCAACTGGTGCGTTTTCACGATCACATTGCTGCTGGTGTTGTTGGTGTTGCCATAGCGGTCAGTGACTTTGACACCGACGGACAAATTGCCATCGGCGATGTTGAGCAGGTTAGCGCTCGGTACGCTGATGCTCCAGGTGCCGTTGCCGGCGACAGCGGCGCTGAGCACAAGCCCGCCCACGGTCAGCGTGACGCTACCGCCTGCCGCGTTAGTTGTGGTTCCGCTGATGA
Source organism: Pectobacterium sp. S5 (assembly GCF_051707265.1). Taxonomy (NCBI): domain Bacteria; kingdom Pseudomonadati; phylum Pseudomonadota; class Gammaproteobacteria; order Enterobacterales; family Pectobacteriaceae; genus Pectobacterium; species Pectobacterium sp. S5. The sequence goes on along the minus strand of NZ_JAULSZ010000001.1, from coordinate 1,221,940 downwards.
TCTGGTTTATGCCCGCTTCGGCCAGATTCAGGTAACCGTCCCCGCCAAACAGAGAGCCGAGGCTGACCGTCGGCAGCATGTGAACGCCCACGCCGATTGATGCCCCCGCGCTGGTACTTTTTCCAGCCGCGTTGGTCAGAGAGGCGTTGAGGGAAAGCGTGCCGTCAGTCAAACCGTTGAGATCGAGTGAAGGCAGGCTGACGGACCAGTTCCCGTTGCTTTGCACCACGGCAGAGTAGGTCTTGGCACCCAGTGAGATCTGGATTGTGGAACCTATCGCATTGGTACTGGTTCCGCTGATGACCTGACCCGCCGCTGCTTCGACGGCATTGAGCAGGCCGTCACCGCCAAAGAGTGGACTGATGGTTAGCGTCGGTTGACCGTTAATCGCCACGCTTACGGTACCGGCTTGCGTGCCTACGTTACCCGCCGCATCGACCAGACGCACACCGACGTTAGTGACGCCATCCGCAAGGGCTTTCAGATCGAGGCTAGGGACCGGCAGGCTCCAACTGCCGTTTGCACCGACCGTTGTGGTGTAGGTTTTACTGCCCAGCGTGACGTTGATCGCGGTGCCTGCTGACACATTGGTCGTAGTCCCGCCGATGAGCTGCGTACTTAACAGGCTAGGGAGATCCAGAACACCGTTGTTGAACAATGGGTTAAGGGTAATCGTCGGCGGCAAGATGGCGATGTTGAGGCCCGTGCTGATACCCGTGCTGTTGCCTGCTGGGTCGGTTACCGTGGCACTGACGGTGAGGTTACCGTTCGCCAAGCCGGACAGTTGCAGCGGCGTGACGCTGGTGCTCCAGGTGCCGTCATTGCCGACGGTCGCGTTTAGCGTCAGGGTGCCAATACGAATCACGACGGACGATCCTGCGACGGCGTTAGTGGTGGTGCCGCTAATCGTCTGCGTCAATGCGGCTTCTGCGGCATTGAGGAAACCATCACCGCCAAACAGTGAGCCAAGGTTAATCGTCGGCAGAGTTTTGGCAATAATGTTGATGGCGTTATTGACCGTACCGATATTGCCGGAGGTATTCGTGATCGACACATTCAGCGTGGTGTTGCCATCGAGCAGCGTACCGAGATCGGACGGCAGCAACGTCAGGCTAAACGCGCCCCCGGCCCCGACTGTAGACAGGAAGGTTTTACCGCCAAGGGTAACCGCAACCTGCGATCCTGCGCTGGCATTGGTGACCACGCCACCGATCGTTTGTGCCGCCAGCGCTTCTGCCGCGTTGAGGAAACCATCGCCGCCAAATACCGGGTTGAGCGTTATCACTGGCTGTGCGAAATCGAACTTGATGCCGGCATTGCCGCTGGCGCTATTGCCTACGCTGTCTGTCGCGGTCGCGGTCACGGTGAAATCACCGCTGCCGAGCCCTTGCAGAATACCCAGTATGCTTGGAGTAACCGCGGCGCTCCATTTGCCGTCCAGACCAACGGTCGCGGTGACCGTCTGTGAACCCGCAATGCTAAGCGTAATGGTTCTGCCTGCCAGACCGGTAGCCGTGCCGCTCAGGGTTTGGTTGACCAGCAGGTCGCCCAGATTCAGCAGGCTATCGCCAAAGGCCGGATTCAGGGTAATGCTCGGCAAGTTCTTGATGACCGTCGGGACGTTCACTATCTGGCTGGCGGTATTGCCCGCATGATCGGTGACCGCAACGCCCAGCGCCAGCGTGCCGTCCTGCAAGGCTTGCAGGTCGAGAGCAGGAACGGACAGGCTCCAGGCACCGCCTGCACCGACGGTAATCCCAGTGTAAATTTTGGTGCCCAATGTCACGGCGACCGTTGCGCCAGCAGCGATATTCACATTGCTGACGATACCGCTGATAATCTGGCTGGTCGTGGCATCTGCGGCATTCAGCGCGCCATCCGTGAAGGCCACAACAGAGTCAATGACCGGCAGGGATTTCAACACGTCAATGTTGACTAGCTGATTCTTCACGTTGCCGTGTGAATCGACGATGTCGACGTTAACCGCCAGCACGCCATTGCTTAAGCCAGTGAACACGTTCGAGGGCAGGGCAACGCTCCAGGCTCCGTTGGCTCCGACGGTGCCTTCCACTGTGGTGCCTAACACGGTGACCTGTACTTTCGCGCCCAGATAGTTGCCGGTCGCGTTACCGCTGATGACCTGCGTCAACAGTGATTCGGCCAGATTGAGGATGCCATCGTTACCGAAGATATCGGTAATGCCTGCGCCGAGCGTTTTGTTCAGCGCAACGTCCAGTGTGACATCAAGGTGAGCGGTATTGCCCGCTGTATCGGTCAACGTCACGCCGATGACCTGCGGCCCGTCAATCAGGTTTTGCAGATTGGCGGACAGGATTGGAAGACTCCAGTTGCCGTCGAGACCGACGGTTGTCGTGCCCGTCAGTGGCCCGGTGGTTAAGGTGACGGTGGCACCCGCTTCGCCTCTGCCGGTAATCGCTGCGCCCGCTACGGCTTCAGCCAGCGTCAGGATGTTGTCATCAAACAGCGTGACGCTAAGCAGTGGGATATCGGTATCAACGGTAATAACCTGCGTATCCGTTGTGGTATTGCCAGCTTTATCCGACAGCGTCGCGGTGATGACGTAGTTACCGTCGGCTAACTGTGCCAGATCGGCGGCCGGGACATTGACACTCCAGGCGCCAAGGGAACCAACCTGAGCGCTGTAGGTTTTACCATTCAGGACGATGGTGACAATTTGTCCCGCCTCTGAGACGGAGGCCGTACCGGTAATCGCCTGCGCGGTGCTCATTTCAGCCGCGTTGAGCACGTTGTTTGTAGCCAGAGCGACAATATTCAAATCGGGCGCGACGGTATCCACGGTGACGCTCGTGGTCCGGGCCGCGTCCAGAGACGCCGCGGTTACGCTGATCGCCCCCTGACCAGCAAAGGCTGGCAGGGCTGGGATGGTAATGGTCCAGTTACCGTTGATGTCGGTGATGGGATCGGGCTGAAGCGCTACCCCGTTGACCGAAACTTGTACTGCGGTCTCTGATGACGCAGGACCAATAGAACGCCCAGAGATCGTAATGTTGCCATTGATCTCGACGGCATTGATGATGTTGTCGGTCGAGATAGGGTCAATGGTCATGATGGGCTGAGTTTGCGTCAGGTCAACAGTAAAGTTAACGCTGGATGGCGGCGTTGAGTTGCCTGCTCGGTCCTGCGCACTGACGGAAAGCGAATAGGTCGTGTTGGACAATACCTGCAATGCAGAGGAAGGGAGGTCAAGGCTCCATAAGCCACCGTTGAGAATTTTGGTTTGGTAGTCCTGACCATTCAGTCTGACGGTCACGTTCTGGCCAATTTGTAGTCCGGTCGACGTCCCGCTGACGGCCTGCGTTGCCCGGCTTTCCGCATAGGTAAGACCGTCCAGACCGGCGAAGGCCGAAATCGTAATGGTCGGTGCGGCCTGAATCGCGAGGTAGGCCTGAGAATTCAACGTACTGCTGTTACCGAGGCTGTCCGTGGCCGTGATGCTGATATTTTGCGTACCGTCGGCAAGCTGGGAAAGCTGGATTGGGGTGAGCGTTGCGGTCCAGACTCCCCCGCTAAGCTGTACGACAAGCGGTTCACCGCCAAACGTGACGTCCACGTTTACCGCATCGCCCGCGGTACCGCTTAGCGTCCTGCCCAGCAGCGTAGCGGCTTCCGCAATGCTCATGTAGCCATCGCCAAACGGCGTATTCAGCGTGATGGTCGGTGGCGTGAGATCGCTGTCAAAGACGATCGGCGTAGACCCTACGTTGCCGGCCGCATCGACGGCGGTGACGGTGATGGTATGTTGGCCGTCGCTCAGCGAGTTCAGCGCATTAGGGGGCAGCGTAACGGACCAGTTGCCGAGACCATCGACCGTTGCGGTGTAGCGAATGCCGTTGAGGTCGATCTCCAGTTTAACGCTTTGCCCGTTGCCGCCAATCTGCGTGCGGCCAGAGAAGGTCAGTGCGGATGCGGCTTCGGCACCGCTCAGAATATTATCAATACCGAATGGCACCACGTCGATAATCGGCGCTGGCAGCGTCTGCGCCGAACTCACGTCGAGCGAGGCGCTGGTGTTGGTATTGCCAACCCAGTCGGTGACCTTGACGCTAATGCTGTAGTTGCCTTCGGTGAAGATCGCCAAATCGGCAAGGCTTAGCGCTCTGGACCAGCCGCCTAAGCCGTCTGCGATGGCGGTAAAGGGGGTGTCGACCAGCGTAGTTTTATTGGTCACCGTCACGATGACTTCCTGACCCGCGCTGGTAATACCGGTTTTACCGGTCAATGTCTGGATGGCCTGAATTTCAGTGGTGTTCAGGATGCCATCACCAAACGGCAGGTCCAGCGTGGCCACGGGCAGAGTGGTGGTCAGTACATTCGCCGTGGCTGCTGTGGTGCTGGTGTTGCCCGCCGTGTCGGTTACGATGACGGTGAAATTCACCGTGCCATCCGGCAGGTCGATCAGCGTCTGGCGACCCAGCGATAACGACCAACTGCCGTCGGCATTCACTGTAGCAGGGAGGCTGGTGCCGTTAATGCTGACCGACACGGTTTGCCCCACGTTGCTGGTGAGCCCCGTTTGTCCGGAAAGTATAGCGCCCGGCTGTGCATCGGCCAGACTCAATTTGCCATCGCCGAACGGCGTATCCAGCGAGGCGACGGGAACACCCACAATAACGCTGGTGAAGGATCCGCTGCCTGAACCGGTATTGCCTGCATGGTCCGTGACGGTCACATTGATGGTTTGTGTACCATCACCAAGTGCAGCGAGATCGGCAGCGGGTAGCATCACACTCCACTGACCGTTTGCTGCCACTGTGGCGCTGTAGGTGGAGGTGATCGTACCGTTGGTTACCGAAACCGACACGCTCTGGCTTGGATCGATGAATCCCGTCGTCCCCGTCAGCAGTTGATCCACCGTGCTTTCTGCCTGATTGAGCACGCCGTCAACAAACGGGGTAGCGATGCTGATGGCGAAATTGGTGTGGATGACGACATCCAATGTGCCGCTCGCACTGCCGGTATTGCCCGCGTTGTCTGTGACCGTCGCGCTGACCTGCATGTTGCCATCTGCCAGAATGCTAAGTGCATTGGCCGGAATCGTGGCGCTCCACAGGCCGCCCGCGAGCGTCACGCCCGTCGTAGTGTAAGTCCCTATCGTGACCTGAATCACTGTCCCGACGGGCAGGTTGGTGTAACTGCCGCCAATCGTCGTTGCCGTCGCCAGCTCCGCAATAGTCAGGACGTTATTGTCATAGAGCGAATCTAGCGTCAGCGTTGGGAGCGACTGCGTTTTTAACGTGATATCAATGCTGGTGGCGCTGGCATTCCCTGCGCCGTCGGTCACGCTGGCCGCCAGTGTTTTCACGCCGTCGCCCAATGCCAGCAGGTCGCTTGCCGCAACGGTGATTTGCCAGACGCCGTTACTATCGGCGACGACGCTATAGACTGCCGTACCGACGTTGATCGTGACCAGAAGGTCCGCTTCGGCCTTGCCGCTCAGCGGTAGCCCGGCCAGCGCGTCCGCCAAACCGATGTCGCTGGTGTCAACCAACATGTCGATGGACAACAGCGGTGGGACGGTATCGACCATGAACGGATGGGTGGCTGTGGCCGGGTTCTGTGCGATGTCGCTGACTGTTGCAGTAACGTTCTGGCTGCCCTGTGGCAGGTTTTGCACATCGCTAGCCGGAACGGTGGTGCTCCAACTGCCGTCCGCACCAGCGGTCGCCAGATATGTTTTGTTATTCAGCGTCACCGTGATGCGCTGTCCCACTTGAATATTCGTGGTTGAGCCAGAGATGAGCAGGTCAGATTGCGTATCCTGCGCGCTGATGACATCGTTACCCGATAGGGTGGCGATGGTGATGGCTGGCAGATTAGTCACATCGGTGATGACGGTAATGCTATGCGTCACTGAACCGGGGTTGCCGCTCACGTCCGTTACGCTGGCACTTACGGTTTGTTTGCCATCAGGGATGCTGCCGACATCGGTTGCAGGAACCTGCACGCTCCAACTGCCATCCGCACCCACGGTGGCAAAGTAAATTCCACCGTTGAGGGTGATGGTAACTTGCTGGTTCTGTTCTACATTCTGACTGCTTCCGCTGATGGTCAACGGCAGACCTGATTCGGCCAGATTGAGGTAATCATCGGTCGACAGCGTGGCTATCGTCAGGGTTGGTGCTTTAGCCGGATCGGTATCCAGCGTAATCGAATGGCTTACCGTGCCGGTGTTGCCGGCCGCATCGGTCAAGCTGGCAGTGATTGCCGTGATGCCGTTCGGCATATTTTGCAGGTCGCCAGCAGGCACGGTGACGCTCCAGGTGCCATCCGTCTGCGCCAGCCCCTGATAGATCTGCCCGTTGATGGTGACGTTAACAATGATAGGACGGCCGCTGTCGTGGATGGGCGACGTACCGCTGATTTCCAGCGGCAGCAGGCTTTCCGCAATGTTGATGATATCGTCAATGCCAATCGGATTGATGGTCAGCACCGGTGGAGTCAAGTCAACGAAGGCGCTGCCCTGAACGGTGGAGGTATTGCCTGCCGCATCGCTGACGGTAACGGAAATATTTTGTATACCGTCTGCCAGCGCGTTCAACACGCTCGGTGACAGTTGCAGGCTCCAGTTACCGTTGTTGTCAACCGTGCCGGAATAGACCGTGGTGCCAATGGTCACGCTGACGGTTTGCCCGGCGCCACGCAGGCCCGTCGTGCCGTAGAGCGTCTGTCCGGCCTGAGCGTCGCTGAGATTCAGGTAGCCGTTGCTGAACGGCATATGCAGCGATGCCACCGGTGGATTATGGATGCTGACGCCCAACTGCTGCGTCCCCGACAGGGCATTACCCGCCTGATCGACCGCCGTGACGTTAACTGTGATGACGCCATCCCCCAGCACTTGCAGGTCGCTGGGCTGAATGGTGGCGCTCCAGGTCCCGTCTGGCTGAACCTGTGCGGTGTAGGTTTTCCCATTGAGTATGACATTGACGTCCGTGCCTGGCACCACGTTGACGGCACCGCCGTTAATCGTAATACCGTTTGCCGCTTCGAGCACGTTTAGCTGGTTATCCCCGGTGATTGGCGCAATAGACAGCCCACTCGCGTTAGTGTTAACCATGACGGCGCTGCTGGATGTTGCGGTATTGCCGGCGACATCATTCACGCTGACGGTAATCGTCTGGCTGCCGTTAACCAGCAGTCCCATGTCAGTATCCGAAATCGTGGTGCTCCAGCCTCCATTCGACAGAACCTGTGCGGTATACGCCTTGCCATTGAAGCTAATCGTTACCGTCTGGCCTTGCTCAACGTTTTTACTGGTGCCGCTGATCACTTGGCTGACCCGAGCTTCCGCCCCGTCAATAATGTTGTTGCCAGCGAACGTACCCATCGTGACGACCGGCGCGTTGAGCGGGCTGGCATCGACGACAATGGTTTGCGTTGTGGTCGTGGTATTGCCTGCGGCATCGGTCAGACGTGTCACTACGCTGTAACTGCCGTCGGACAGGTTGCTCAGATCGGCTGACGGAATGGTGATGCTCCAGGTGCCGTCACCGCCGATGGTGCCGCTGTAGGTTTTCCCGTTCAGCGTGGTGGTGACCGTTTGCCCCGCGCTAGACGGTGAGGCGGTGCCGGTGAGCAACTGATTACTTTGTACCTCGGTGCTGTTCAGAATGTTGTCGGTAGCAACGTTGCCTGCCGTCAGCGTAGGCGGTGTACGCGCCACGGTAACGTTACTGGTTAAGGTGCTGCTGTTTCCGGCTGCGTCGCTGACGCTAACCTGCAATGCGGTGCTGCCATTCGGCAGATTTTGCAGGCCATTCGCAGGCAGAGAGATCGTCCAGTTACCTGCCGAATCTACGATCCCTGTGTACGTCACGCCGCCGAGTGTGGCCGTGACGGTTTGCCCTGGTGAGGCGATACCGGTTGTGCCGCTGAGCGTCTGAGTCACGCCCGCTTCTGTGGCATTGAGGATGCCGTCGCTGAACGGCGTATTCAGCGTCAGCGCTGGGCTACTGTGGGTGAATACCTCGATCGTACGGCTGCCGCTTAACACATTCCCCGTACTGTCTATTGTCGTGACGGTCAGGGTTGAAGTGCCGTCGGCCAGCGTGCTGACATCGGCTGCTGATACGGTGATGCTCCAGGTGCCATTCGGTTGTACGACACCAGCATAGCTTTTCCCGTTCAGCGCAATCGTGACGGCGGTGCCGGCTGCCACATTCTGGCTGCTGCCGTTGACGGTGAGATCTTGCGCGGCTTCGACTTGATTCAGCTTGTCATCGCCCGCGACGGTATCGATGGCGATACCGCTCAGGGAAGTGTTCACCGTAATGGTCTGGCTGAGCGTTGCGGGGTTACCGCTGACGTCGTTGACGCCAATCGTAACGGCATGCGCGCCTTGTGCCAGATGAAGGAGATCGACAGACGGTACGCTGACGCGCCATTGGCCGTTGCTGTCAACCGTTGCGGTGTAGATGTTGTCGCCAAGCGTCACGGTAATTCGCTGCCCCGCCTCGACATTCAGGCTGCCGCCGCTGATGATTTGCGCGACGTTGATTTCGCCCCCGTCGATGATGTTATTGAGCGCGATAGCGTTGACGGTGAGCAGCGGCAGATTGGCCGGATTGGCATCCAGCATTAATGATCCCGTGCTGGTGGCGCTGTTGCCCGATACGCCCGTCAGTGTCGCCGTCACGGTGTAATTGCCGTCAGCCATAGCCTGAAGGTCGGCGGCAGGAACTGTGGTGCTCCAGCTACCATCAACCTGAATCTGCGCCTGATAATTTTTATTGTTGATCGTGACAAGGACGGTGCGTCCGGCTTCTGACTGTAGCGCGTGACCGGAGATCACCTGATCGTTCAGGCTTTCAGCGGCGTTGATGATGCCATCGTTGGTCAGCGGTTTCAGCGTCAGAAGAGGGCGAACCATATCGACGGTAATGTCGCGAATGCCCTGTATGCTGTTGCCTGCGGTATCCGTCGCTTCTACGCGAATGGTCTGTACGCCAGTTGGCAGAAGTTGCAGGTCGGCAGCGGGAAGCGCGGCACTCCAGTTCCCCTGATTATCCACGGTTGCCGTATAGGCTTTGCCGTTCAGCGTGACGATGACGCTTTGGCCGCCTCCGGCAATTCCCGTTTTCCCGGTCAGGTTCTGCCCGCTGGATGATTCGATGATGTTCAGTATGCCGTCGCCGAAAGGTTGGTCAATCGTTGGCTGTGGCAGGTTGTTAATATGGATATCAATATTGCGGCTGGCGGTGACAGGGACATCACCGGGGTTGGCGACGCTGGCGGTAATGGTGGTTGTGCCATCCGGCAAGGCGAGCATATCACTGCTCTCGATCGTGACGCTCCAGCTCCCGTTTGCGGCAATCGTGCCAATATAGGTCTTGCCATTGAGCGTAACGGTAACGCTTTCTCCCAGCGTCACGTTGACCGTCGAACCCGAAATGGTCAGCGGTTGTGATGCTTCCAGACGGTTGATCTGGTTATCAATCGCGACAATGCTGATGGAGATACTGTCATTATCCATATCAACATTGGACCAGTTCTCATGACTGCCCTCGTTTCCAGCCAGATCCGCAACTTGCGCAGTGATGGACACGGTGCCTTCAGAGAGCTGCGCCATGTCTTCGGCGGGGATTTCCACGCTCCAGTTCCCACCGCTTCTAATGGCGGCGAAGTAGAACTTTTTGTTAAGAAGAAGGGTGGCGATCTGGCCGGTTTCCACATTCGCGCTGGTGCCTGTCAGCCATTGGCTGACGTTGAGATCGGCCGCGGTGATGACGTTGTTTTCATTGACGAAAGCGTTAACGAAGATCGTCGGCTGGAATGCCGGATCTGCACTGAGCGTAATGGACTTCTCAACGCTGACGGTATTCCCCGCGGTATCGCTCAGCGACGCGGACAGTGTGTAGTTGCCATCAGCCATGCCGCGCAGGGCTGCCGTGGGCAAATTGATACTCCAGTTGCCATCGGTGCCAACAACGCCGGTATAGAACTGCCCATCGAAGGTGATAACGACGGTGCGACCCGCTTCGCTGATTGAGGCGGTGCCGTTGACAGTCTGGTTGCTTTGCGATTCGACCATGTTGATGGTGTCATCGCCTGCAAGGGTGCCGATAGTCAGGGTAGGGGCCGTAAAGTCGGTTGGGCTAACAAACGTTTTACCCGCCTGATTGCCCGCAGCATCCTGTGCGGTTACCAACAGCGTATTGTTGCCTTCTGGTAGCTGCTGGAGATCGGCCGCAGGGACGGTGACTTTCCAGTTACCTGCCGTATCAACCGTTCCCGTATAAGATTTCCCGCCGAGGGACAAGATGACCGTCTGCCCCGCACCGCTGATACCGGTATGGCCGGTAATCGTCTGGCTGACCAGCGCCTCTGCGCTGTTCAGTGAACCGTTGCCGAACGGGGTATCAATCGTCGGTTGTGGCAGGGTATGAATGTGAACGCCAAGCGTGTGATTGTCCGTTACGGCAGCGCTTCCCGCCACATTCACGCTGGCGGTGATGGTGGCATTGCCGTCTGACAGAAGCTGGAGGTCGGCGCTAGGGATTTGCAGCGTCCAACTGCCGTCGGCGGCCACGGTCGTGGTGTAATTCTTTCCGTTCAGCGTCACGGTCACCGTCTGCCCCGCAGGGACATTGGCGGTATTCCCGCTAATCGCCAGCGGTTGCAGGGATTCTGCCCGGCTTAACAGGTTATCGCTGGCGACAATGTTGATGGCGATGCTGTCGCCAGACTTATCGACGTTGATATTCTGGCTTCCGCTTGCGGCGTTGCCCGCTTTGTTACTCACGTTAACGCTAATGCTGTGCGCACCGTCCGCCAGCAGGGCAACATCTGCGGTTGAAACGTTGATGCTCCAGACACCGCCGGATTGCACGGTGGCAAGGTAGGTTTTTCCATTTAGACTGATGGTGACAACCTGTCCCGCCTCAACGTTGGTGGTGGTCCCGCTTAGCTGCTGGCTGACTTTTGCTTCTGCGCCATCAATGACGTTATCGTCCGCGAAATTATTGATGGTAATGGTTGGCGCGGTGGTCGTACCGCTGTCAATGGTCAGCGGGCGGGTAACCGTTGTGGTGTTGCCTGCGGCATCGGTCAGCGTAATGGTCAGGTTCTGGTTACCGTCCGCGATAGCCGCCAGATCGGCCGTTGGCAGCGTAACGCTCCAGTTTCCGTCGTTGCCGACGGTGGCGGTGTAGAGTTTGGCATTTAGCGTAACGGTGACTGTTTGACCGGCTTCGCTGAGCGATGCGGTCCCGCTGACCACCTGATTAACGGCCAGTTCTGCACCATTGAGGATATCGTCCTGAGCGATAGCGGAGACGGTGAGCGTCGGCGGCGTCGTATCTACGGTGATATTCTGCGTGACGATAGTTTCGTTGCCGGCGATATCGCGGACGACGATCTCCAGCACGCTAATGTTGTCTGAGGGCAGGCTTTGCAGCACGTCTTTAGGGATCGTGACCGTCCAGTTCCCGTTGGCATCCACCGTTCCGGTAACGTAATTCCCACCGATCGTCAGGCTGACGGTTTGGCCTCTGCCGCTAATTCCGGTTTCCCCACGGATGACCTGATCCTGCGCGGCTTCGGCTCCGTTTAATACGCCATCGGCGAAAGGCGGTGTCAGCGTAATGGAAGGGAGCGTGTTGATGTGTACATCCAGCGTGTGGTCGACGGTGACGGTATCACCACTGATTCCCTGTACGCTGGCAGTCAGGGTATTACTGCCGTCTGACAGCAAAAGCAGGTCGGCGCTGGGGATGTCCAAAGACCATTTGCCGTCTGCTCCCGTTGTGGTGGTGTAGGGTTTCCCGTTCAATATCACGGTGACAGTTTGGCCTGCGGCAACGTTGGCCGTTGTGCCATCAATCGTTAGCGGCTGCCCAGCTTCCACGGCATTCAGGCGATTATCAAATGAGATGATGCTAATGTTGACCGCTTCGGCGTTGGTGTCCACCGTGATGGTTTGGGGCGGCAGCGTGGTGGTGTTGCCTGCTTTATCCGTTAATGACGCCACCAGATTGTAGGTGCCGTTAGTCAGCGCCTGGATATCACCGGAAGGAATGAACACGCTCCAGGCGCCGTCGCTCTCTACGGTGGTGGTATAGGTGATACCGTTGAGTGTCACCGTCACGGTTTGACCAACATCCGACAGGGAGGCCGTACCGGAGACAAACTGTGAGGATTGCAGTTCGTCAGCGGTGATCAGGTTGTTGCCGGTAAACGGCGACAGGGACAGCTCTGGCGGCGTGGTATCGACAATAATGGTGCGGTTGACCACGGTAGTATTGCCGGCGCTATCGCTAATCGTGAACGACATAGCGTGCTCACCTTCGCTCAGTGCGCGAAGATCTGCGGCAGGTACGGTCAGGGTCCAGGTACCGGCAGCATTAATGGTCGTTGTATACGTTTTTCCATTCAGCGTGATGCTGACGTTCTGGCCTACTTCACCGGTTCCGTTGAGGATCTGGCCGTTTGCCAGCTCTCCGACGGTGAGGTAGTTATCGCCCGTGAATTTATCAACGGTTAAATTCGGCGGCAGGGTATCAATGGTGAGATCGATCGTTTTCTCATGGATGACGCCGTTTGCACCCGGTACGCTCACTTTTAATGCGTAAACGCCATCTTGCAGCCCGGTAAATGCACCTGCTGGCAGCGTAAAGTGCCAACTGCCGTCGGTGGCAATGGTGGTGGTGTAAACCACGCCGTTCAACGTGATAGTGACGGTTTGCCCCGCGCTGACGCCGGTTGTTTTCCCGCTGAGGACATGAGGTTGGCCGATTTCTGTACGGTTCAGCCCGTTATTTCCAGCAAAGGCATCGACGGTTAAGGGCTCTTGCGGTGGCGGTGTGGCGTTGTTGTCATTGCTTGATGACGAGACAGCGACGGCGACCCCAGCGACAGCGGCTCCGCCGACGGCGACCGCACCCAGAATGCTGCCCAGCGTGGTTGCAGATAACGTACTGGTTGTCGTGCTACCAATCAGCAATGACGTCATATCGCCCAGCGCGGTGTACTCTGGCGTAAGGGCAACGGCTTCCGCCGTGAGTGCGGCTCCCTCTGCCGCCGCCGCACCAGAAAACTGTGCATGGATGAGTCGGGTGCCATCGTCAAAAACCAGCTCGCTGTGATAGCCCGCGGCATCCAGAGTAAAGAAGCTTTCATAGCGGACGGTGGTACCGTCGCTCATGTGCAAGATAAGATCGTTGCCGACACGCTCATAGCGAGACACCACGTCGGGTGTGCCAAAGATTCTGACGGTGCTGCTTTCCAGCAATTCGATATTCGTCGCTCCCTGAGGAACGGCGTTGATGAACTGACCACTATGACGCGACAGGATATTTGCATTTCCCGCAATAACATTCATATCTGACATGAAATAGCCTCTTGCTTATCTGCACCATTGTCTTAATACCTCTCACAGCGGATCGGGGCCGCAACGGGAGACGTATGGGGAGATGCACCACCAATACAAAAAGAGGGGGCGCTAAAGCTGACCTGGTTCAGAAACAAAAAGCAGTCGTCGTCAAATATGATTAACAATATTGCTGTGTATCCCTCTGTTATGGGGATTAGGTTATCGGGATCATATTCACCCAATTCTTGATATTTATAGGTGTGGCTTAACTAAAAATCCAACTTTTTTGAAATGTTTTGAAAATAAAAAATATGACAATATTCTTACGTATTAAATCACTTAGCGACATTGCCCTCCCACTCTTATCATTACCACACTAATTATCATGTTAAATTACCATCTCTTAGCGAATTTTGTGGCTTGGCAATACGCCTTTTGCCCACATTTGAGTAGGAGGCGATGGGGATACTCACCGTTAAGATAGTGTCTTTATCTGTGTTTGTTGTATCAATTTGTGTTTATTTTTGTTGGCGGTAATACATGAGCGTTAAACGAGGTATGTTGCCAGCAAAGTGATAACGAAACGTGATAATCAATGATTTTTTCTTATGGTTGGTGCTGGCGATACCGAGCGTGAATTTTGAAAAGATGGCATCTGGTATAACGCTGGATATGAGAATTATTCTTGATATCACGGTCATCCCTATTACACTGCGGGCGATTGTTTTCATCAGAGAGACCAGGTTGTTATGGAGTTGCTCCGCATTGTTTACCAGCAGTACCGTTGGCCTTTCCTGGCCGTTATCCTGTTAAGTCTGTTGAGTGCTGCGCTGGGCATTGGGCTTATTGCCTTTATCAACCTGCAATTGATTGAAACGGTCAATCAGTCGTTGAGCGTATTGCCGCAATTTCTGGGCTTGCTGTTGCTCCTGATGGGCGTCACGCTGGTGTCGCAATTGGCGCTGACTACGCTGGGGCACCATTTCGTTTACCGCCTACGTGGGCAATTTATCAAGCGTATTCTGGACACTAACATTGCCCGTATCGAACAGATCGGCAGTGCGCAGCTGCTTGCCAGCTTGTCCAGCGATATCCGCAATATCACGATTGCGTTTGTGCGTCTGCCGGAGCTGATTCAGGGCATTGTGCTTACCATCGGTTCGGCCGCTTATCTGGCCTGGCTCTCCCCCAAGATGCTGGTGGTGACGTCCGTTTGGATTGCGATAACGCTCTGGGGCGGTTTTATGCTGGTTTCCCGCGTGTATCGCCACCTTACTCAGGTGAGGGAAGCGGAAGATCGTCTTCAGAAAGATTACGAAACGGTGATTAACGGGCGTAAAGAGCTGACGCTCAACCGTGAACGGGCGCAGAAGCTGTATGAAGAGGTTTATCAGGCCAATGCGCAGGATTACCGACAGAACGTGATTCGTGCCGACACCTTCCACCTCAGTGCGGTGAACTGGTCGAACATTATGATGCTGGGCGTGATTGGCGCGGTCTTTTTCATGGCAAACAACCTCGGCTGGGCGGATACCAACGTGGCGGCGACGTACTCACTGACGCTGCTGTTTTTACGCACGCCGATGCTTCAGGCCGTTGGCGCACTGCCGACGCTGCTGAGTGCGCAAGTCGCGTTTAATAAGCTGAAACGTTTCGATTTAGCGGATTATCAGGAACCGTTTTCTGCTGCGGCTGCCCCTGCTGGCTGGCACACGCTGGAACTGCGTGACGTGGTATTTCGCTATGACGATTCCGGCTTTGAAGTCGGACCGATCAATCTGGTGATAACGCGTGGTGAACTGGTGTTTCTCATTGGCGGCAACGGCAGCGGAAAATCGACGCTGGCGATGCTGTTGACGGGGCTCTATACCCCGGTTTCCGGCTCGCTGCTGCTGGATAACCGCCCCGTTACGGCGGAAACGCGCGAGGATTACCAACGGCTATTCTCTGCCATCTTTACCGATTTCCACCTGTTCGGGCAGATGATGGGGCCGCAGGGAACGGAGCCGGATACGGCGCTGGTCGATAGCTGGCTGGATCGCCTGAACATGCGGCATAAGCTGACGCTGGAGAATCATCAGGTGATGAACTTACAGCTTTCTCAGGGGCAGCGTAAGCGTGTGGCGCTGCTGCTGGCCGTCGCCGAACAGCGGGACATCCTGCTGCTGGATGAATGGGCGGCCGATCAGGATCCGCAATTCCGCCGCGTGTTCTATCTTGAGCTGTTACCGCAGCTGCGCGCATTGGGGAAAACGATTGTGGCGATCAGCCATGACGATCACTACTTTGAATACGCCGATCGCCTGCTTGAAATGCATCAGGGAACGCTGTCAGAACTGACGGGGGAAGCGCGTGAACAGGCCTCGCAGGATGCCGTGGCGCAGATTAGTCGGTAACGTAAATCGGCGCGGCGGAATGCCGTGCTGTGAGGCATCACACATCGTTAACGTGAAGTCTGACGGGCATATATTAATTCGTTGAGTTCTGGGGCAGAATAAGCGCCAATGTTGGCAGGCTGCTAACAGAGTGGACGTTTTTTACTTACAGATCAGGCACCTGACGTATCTGGTCTGCCACTTAACTCAATAAGTTGGTATAGGTTATGAAAAGGATATTTAACGCATTATTCGTTGTTGTTTTTGTTTGTTTTTCGTCTCTGGCAAATGCGGCAGAAAATCTACCTAACATTGTCATTCTGGCAACAGGCGGTACGATTGCAGGTTCCGCTGCGGCCAATACGCAAACCACAGGGTATAAAGCCGGTGCGTTGGGTGTAGAGACGCTGATTCAAGCAGTGCCAGAGCTGAAAACGCTTGCCAATATTTCGGGCGAGCAGGTTGCCAGCATCGGCAGTGAAAATATGACCAGCGACGTGCTGCTGAAGCTGAGCAAGCGCGTAAACGAGCTGCTGGCGCGCAGCGATGTTGATGGCGTGGTCATTACGCACGGTACGGATACGCTCGACGAATCACCTTACTTCCTGAACCTGACGGTGAAGAGTGACAAACCGGTGGTCTTTGCCGCCGCGATGCGTCCGGCAACGGCAATCAGTGCCGACGGCCCAATGAACCTGTACGGCGCAGTAAAAGTGGCAGCGGATAAAAACTCTCGCGGTCGCGGCGTTCTCGTCGTACTGAACGACCGTATTGGTTCTGCCCGTTTCATCAGCAAAACCAACGCTTCTACGCTGGATACCTTTAAAGCGCCAGAAGAAGGTTATCTGGGCGTGATTATCGGTGACAAAATTTATTACCAGACGCGTCTGGATAAAGTTCACACCACACGTTCCGTATTTGATGTGACCAACGTAGATAAACTGCCAGCCGTTGACATTATTTATGGCTATCAGGATGACCCTGAATACATGTACCACGCCGCTATCAAAAATGGCGCGAAAGGTATTGTCTATGCGGGTATGGGCGCAGGCTCGGTATCCAAGCGCGGCGATGCGGGCATCCGTAAAGCGGAAAGCGCAGGCGTTGTTGTTGTGCGCTCCAGCCGTACCGGCAGCGGTATCGTGCCACCGGATGCGGGCCAGCCTGGTCTGGTTGCCGATTCTCTGAGCCCGGCTAAATCACGCATTCTGCTGATGCTGGCACTGACGAAAACGACGAACCCAGCGGTGATTCAGGATTATTTCCACGCGTATTAATCGTCTGATCGGTTTGTAGTGTGATAGCCCCGCCTTTAAAAGCGGGGCTTTTTATTTCCCGTCATCCCATTTTTACTTTTAGTTATTCAACTTTTCGTTTCCACTGAGAAGTCACTTCCCTCTCTGTTGATTTTATCGGTATGATTCAGCCCACGACAAAGCAGGTAATCACCCCTATTTATCTTTGATACCCGAAATAATTCGAGTGGCGGGACTGCCTACGCGCGTCCAGCTTGAAGTATGGCGGAGCGGGTGAATTAAAGAAGAAGGATTCGTCATTACATGACACACCCCATTTTTATGGTTGGTGCCAGAGGCTGTGGGAAGACCACCGTTGGGCATCAACTGGCGCAGGCGTTAGGATATGACTTTGTCGATACCGACCTGTTTATGCAGCAGACCACCAATATGACGGTGGCTGATGTGGTTGCGCAGGAAGGATGGCATGGGTTCCGCCAGCGTGAAAGTCTGGCGCTTCAGCAGGTGACGTCCAACCGCTGCATCATCGCGACAGGCGGCGGTATGGTGTTGGCGGAAGCCAATCGGCGCTTTATGCATGATAAAGGCACCGTCATTTACCTCCATGCGGATGCCGAACTGCTGGCCCAGCGGCTGGAAGAAAACCCGCAGGATAACCAGCGGCCGACGTTGACTGGTCGCCCTATCGCCGAGGAAATGGCTGATGTACTGGCCGCGCGCGAGGCGCTTTATCGCGGTGTTGCGCACCACGTCATCGATGCATCGCAAACGCCGGAAGCGATTGTGGCAAGCGTGTTGAAAGCGCTGCGCTCGTCGGCTGCATAGGTCGGTGAGCCGGATACTGGTAAAATAATCACCAGTCAGTGTTACCGAACACCAACTTTCAATGAATAGATCGTGACAGTGGCTCGACTCTCCTTTTAAGATGAATTTCCTGAATTTTTTCGATGATAGGGTGCCGCGCTATGCTGAATGTAAATGAGTATTTTGCAGGGAAGGTCAAATCAATCGGTTTTGAAGGCGACAGCATTGGCCGCGCCAGTGTCGGCGTCATGGATGCGGGTGAATACACCTTTGGAACCGCACAGCCGGAAGAAATGACGGTGATCACCGGAGCATTGAAAGTACTGCTGCCAGGCGCACCGGATTGGCAGGTTTTCACACCGGGAGAAACGTTTTTCGTTCCGGGAAAAAGTGAATTCAATTTGCAGGTGGTCGAACCGACCTCTTATCTGTGTAAGTACCTGTAGTGTAAGTACCTGTAATAGCTATTCTCTCTCTGTAGAGTAGATCATTCTCGCCGCGTTATGTACGACATAACGCGGCGTTTTTTATCCTAGTCCTGCCTCATTCCTCTTGTTACTCCCCAACGCGGTTAGCGCCTTTCTCTGCCATTCTTCCCCTGATGGTAATAAATAATGCTGCAAAAATGTTAAGTAGCTCAAGTAATGAACGCAAAGGTATTTAAAAGGTATTATTAATTGGTGTTTTAAAGGTGTACCTTACTCTGTCATGAAGGATGTAAATATGAAAACTACAGCAAAGCTGTCGTTCATGATGTTCGTTGAATGGTTTATCTGGGGAGCCTGGTTCGTTCCACTCTGGCTTTATCTGAGCAAAAGCGGATTTACGGCGGGTGAAATCGGCTGGTCGTATGCCTGTACTGCGATTGCCGCGATTCTGTCGCCGATTCTGGTGGGATCGCTCACCGATCGCTTCTTTGCCGCGCAAAAGGTGTTGGCGGTACTGATGTTCGCCGGGACGATACTGATGTACCTGGCGGCGCAGCAAATGGAATTTATGTATTTCTTCCCGCTGCTGTTGGCCTATTCGTTGACCTACATGCCGACTATCGCACTGACTAACAGCATCGCTTTCTCGCATGTTGCCGATGTAGAACGGGATTTTCCACGTATCCGGGTATTGGGAACGATTGGCTGGATCGCCTCCGGGATCGTCTGCGGTTTTCTGCCGACATGGCTTGGATTTAGCGATATTTCGCCCACCAATGTTCCGCTGATGATTACCGCTGCTAGCTCCGCGTTGCTCGGCTTCTTTGCGTTTTTCCTGCCCAATACGCCACCCAAAAGCACTGGCAAGATGGATGTTAAAGTCATGCTGGGGCTGGACGCGCTTGTGCTGCTGAAAGACAAAAACTTTCTGGTGTTTTTTGTCTGCTCCTTCTTATTCGCGATGCCGCTGGCGTTTTATTACATTTTTGCCACGGGCTTCCTCACCGAAGTCGGCATGAAGAATGCGACAGGCTGGATGACGCTGGGCCAGTTCTCTGAAATTTTCTTTATGCTGGCGCTGCCGTTTTTCACCAAACGTTTTGGTATTAAAAAGGTATTGTTGCTGGGGCTGGTGACGGCGGCTATCCGCTATGTCTTCTTCGTCTACGGCGACGCTTACCACTACTTCACGTATGCACTGCTGTTCCTCGGCATTTTGCTGCACGGCGTGAGTTACGATTTTTACTATGTGACCGCTTATATCTACGTTGATAAAAAAGCGCCGGTGCATATGCGCACGGCCGCGCAGGGACTGATTACGCTCTGCTGTCAGGGCTTCGGTAGCCTGTTGGGATATCGTCTGGGTGGCGTGATGATGGAGAAACTTTTCGCCCACGGTGAGCCGGTGAACGGCCTGACCTTTAACTGGACCGGTATGTGGCTGTTTGGTGCGGTGATGATCGCAATTATTGCGCTGATCTTTATTCTGTTTTTCCGTGAATCGGATAAGACGATCTCGACCATTGATGTCGACGGTGCAAAAAACAAGCATTTCAGTACAGAGGAAAGCAAATGAAACAAGAACGTATTCTCGGTGCCTTATACGGCCAGGCTTTAGGGGATGCGATGGGCATGCCATCGGAACTGTGGCCCCGAACCCGCGTGAAAGCGCATTTCGGCTGGATTGATCGCTTTTTACCCGGCCCGGCGGAAAACAATGCGGCGTGCTATTTTGGCCGTGGCGAGTTTACGGATGATACCTCGATGGCGCTGAGTCTGGCCGACGCCATCATTGAATGCGATGGTGAAATCAACGCCGATGCGATTGGTCGCCACATCCTGAAATGGGCGGAATCGTTCGATGCATTTAATAAGAATGTGCTCGGCCCGACTTCTAAAATTGCGCTGAAGGCGATTCGACAGGGCACACCGGTCAGCGAGCTGGAAAATAATGGTGTCACGAACGGCGCGGCGATGCGGGCTTCCCCGCTAGGCTGTCTGCTGCCTGCGCACGATCTCGATGAATTCATCGATCAGGTGGCGCTGGCATCCAGCCCGACACATAAATCTGATTTGGCAATTGCGGGAGCGGTCGTCGTTGCCTGGGCTATTTCCCGGGCAGTTGACGGCGCCAGCTGGCAGGAGATTGTCGATGCGTTGCCGTCTGTGGCACGCCACGCGCAGGAAAAGCGTATCACGACGTTTAGCGCCTCCCTTGCCGCACGTTTGGAGCTGGCGCTGAGTATCGTGCGCCGTGCAAACGGGACGGAAAGCGCCAGCGAGCAGCTTTATCAGCTGATTGGCGCGGGAACGAGCACCATTGAATCCGTTGCTACCGCCATCGCGATGGTGGAATTGGCGCAGACCGACCCAAATCGCTGTGCGATTCTGTGCGCCAACCTCGGAGGGGATACCGACACTATCGGGGCGATGGCAACCGCAATATGCGGTGCGCTGCACGGCGTCACGGCGATTGATGCCGCGCTGAAGCAGGAGTTGGATGACATTAACCAGCTTGATTTTCGTCGCTACGCCAGCCTGATTCAGCAGTATCGCTCAGCACGGGAGGCGTGATGAAGGCCAGCGAACTTGCTGCAAAACTGGATGGGCTAACGACGCGTCAGCCGCTGACCATCATTGGGGCGGCGGTGATTGATGTGATTGCCGATGCTTACGCTCTGCCGTATCGCGGGTGTGATATCGAACTGAAGCAGCAAAGCGTGAATATTGGCGGCTGTGCCTTGAATATTGCCATTGCGCTTAAACGCCTTGGGATAGCCGCACAAAACGCCTTGCCTGTCGGGCAGGGCGTGTGGGCGGATATCATTCGTCATAGTCTGGAAAAGCAAAATATCACCACGGTGGTACAAACCGATTCGGGAGACAACGGCTGGTGTCTGGCGCTGGTTGAACCGGACGGTGAACGGACTTTTATGTCCTTCAGCGGGGTTGAGAATCAGTGGAGCGACAGTTGGCTGGCATCGTTATCCGTCGCATCGGGGAGTTTGGTCTACCTTTCTGGCTATCAATTGGCGGCACCGTGCGGTGAGCGCCTGGTGAGCTGGCTGGAAAATTTGCATAACATCACGCCATTCATCGATTTTGGCCCACGCATTGCCGATATACCGGCAAGCCTGATGGTTCGCATTATGGCGCTTCACCCCGTGGTTTCCCTTAATCGTCAGGAAGCGGATGTGGCGGCGGACCTGCTCGGCGTGTCGGCTGATGTACAAACGCTGGGAAGAGCCTGGCGGGAAGCCTACCGTGCCCCAGTGATTATTCGTCAGGACAAAGCGGGAGCGTGGTATTTCGACGCGGCTTCTGAAGGCATTATCGCGCCGTTTCCGGCAACGGTGGTGGATACCATTGGGGCAGGGGACAGCCACGCGTGCGGAACGCTGGCTGGCCTGGCGGCTGGGTGGTCGCTGGCCGATGCCGTCACGCTGGGGAACGCCGTTGCGGCCTATGTCGTGAGCCACCGCGGCGGAGACTGCGCGCCGACGCTGGCTGAACTGCGTACGCGGTTACTCCTCGCAGACGAAAACGTATAGATCGCTGCGGCAATAGCTGATGCTGTACTCAATGGGCCGGTTCTGCGGGTCGAGCGCAATTTGCTTGATGACCAGAACCGGCACTTTATTATCAAGCTGGATGTGTGAC
Source organism: Pectobacterium sp. S5 (assembly GCF_051707265.1). Classification (NCBI taxonomy): domain Bacteria; kingdom Pseudomonadati; phylum Pseudomonadota; class Gammaproteobacteria; order Enterobacterales; family Pectobacteriaceae; genus Pectobacterium; species Pectobacterium sp. S5. Next base: position 1,200,069 of record NZ_JAULSZ010000001.1, on the reverse strand, counting down.
TGAAACTCGGCATCGGGCATACGGGCGCTGACGCGGCTGCGCGTACGCTGTGGATTGATATTCTGGCTACGAAAATAGTCATAAAGCGAGACGCCGATATCTTCAGCGTCAGCGATCAGATCAACAGGAACATACGATTCTTCAATCGAAACGGCGTCCTCATCCACATAGCGAATACGTTTCAACAGAAAAACGGGTGTGTCTGGCGCAATAGCCAACTGCTCGGCCACTTCCTTGCTGCTTTTTACGATTTGTTTGTTTACCCACAGCGTATTGGGTTTTTTGCCCCGCAGCACGACCTGTTGTGAAAATCCGCGCGCCTCTTTCAACGAATATTCGAAAATATTATTGATTTGCGTCCCGTAGCCGCGCACGCGGGTCACAACGCCTTCTTCTTCCAGCGTCTGCATCGCTTTGCGCACGGTAATGCGGGATACGCCGGCTAACTGACTCAGGTCACGTTCTCCCGGCAGAATATTGCCATGTTCCAATGCACCGCTGCGCACTGCATTTTTTACCGTTTCGGCAAACTTTAGATAGAGTGGGGTATTATCTGCTGTCGCAAAGCGCTGAGTAAGCTGTTCTATTAATCGAGTATGCGCGTGTTCCATTCTTCTCTGATCCTGATCGGTTTGCGTAGAGGTAATAATACCACTGGTATTATTACCTCTATACTGAAAATGGCAATCGCGGCGTTGCCACATAAAATAAAGTATATTTAGTGATTTTTAGCATGTTTACCTGTCACGAAAACGTCATCTATTCTTTGTAACGCTCATCATTAATTCCATATATGAGTTATTTTATTTAATGGTGTTTATTAATTAATAGCGTAAAAGAATGTCGTAGTTATTAGGAATAATCCCATGATTGTTAAAATACAACAGATTACGGCATTCACCGATAATTTTATGTTATGGGGGTGAATAAGTTTTTTGTTCTTTTTATTTTCTTTAAACTGGGTTTTTGTGTTGGTTTGTTGGTTGGAAATCCATTTGGTGTCTTTTTTTGTATAAAGGTTTGGTTGAACGTATTAATTATTTTTCTGCGTTTTAAGATAAATGGCGGTTGTGGAATGTGATCGCATTCAAGTTTTATTTTGCTGTGCCGTTATGGATAGTATAACTATTCTATGCAAAGAGTATTTTATGCTGAAAACGACTCGCTCCCGCATCCTTGCGGCCTGTTCGACAATTGTTGTGCTTTCACTTGTTATCAATACCTTTCTTAATTACACCATCGCCAATAACGCTAATAAGGAATCGATCCAGAATACGCTGAATGCGGTAGCTACTAGCCATAGTATTGCGATTAGCGACTGGGTTGCTTCTAAAACGCTGATGATCTCTGCGTTGCACGACCGTGTCATGACTGATGAGGATCCGATTCCGCTGTTTAAACAGATTGCGGCATCCGGTGGCCTCCTGAATGTGTACATGGGTTATGCCAATGGCACGGCTAAGTTTGCCGATTCTGGCGGTATTCCTGCCGATTACAACCCAACGATCCGCCCCTGGTATCAGCAGGCGGTGAAAGAGGGCAAACCGCTGGTCACTGCCCCCTACGTTGATGCGGTGACGAATACGCTGGTGGTTTCTTTCGTTGCTTCCGTGGTGGACGGCGGAACGGTCAGAGGCGTCGTCGGTAGCGATGTCACGATGAACAGCGTGATTGAAAACGTAAAAGCGATTAACCCAGCCAAAGATAGCTTCGGTGTTCTTATCGAGCGTAGCGGTCTGATCATTGCTCACCCGGATGAAAAACTGACGCTGAAAAATATCACCGACATTGCCCCTGGGATTGATCTGAACGACATTCTTTCCGCCGATAGCGCCCGCGATGTGGATTTTTCTGGGTCGACAAAGCTCGTGGTTGCAAAACCGATTGCTGGCACGAACTGGTTCATGCTGGTGGCGTTGGATAAAGCCGAAGCGACAGCGGGCATGCGTTCTCTGCTGTCTACCTCTGTGATCACGCTAGTCGTTATCGCTCTGCTGGGCACGCTGGTGATTGGTTTCATCATTGCCTCAGCGCTCAAGCGTCTGCTGCAAATCCGCGATGCGATGGATGATATCAGCAGCGGTAATAACGATCTGACACAGCGTCTGCCGGATGAAGGGCATGATGAAGTGGCGCAAATTGCGCGCTCGTTTAATATCTTCGTCGATAAGATCAGTCAGGTAATGATGCAGATTCGGGATATCAGCGCATCGCTTCAGGTCGCGGCGGATGAAATCTCTGCGGGGAACAACGATCTCTCTGCGCGTACTGAATCTGCGGCGTCGAGCATTCAGCAAACCGCAGCCTCGCTGGAAGAAATTTCTGCGGCGGTCACGCAGTCGGCAGGTTCTGCACAGCAGGTTAACGCCAAAGCGCTGCTGCTGTCGAAAGATGCCGGTACGGGCGGAAAAGTGGTGTCCGATGTGATTGTCACGATGGAAGAGATCGTGGTCGCGTCTGGCAAAATCGGCGATATCATCGGTGTGATCGATGGCATTGCATTCCAGACTAACATTCTGGCGCTTAACGCCGCGGTAGAAGCCGCGCGAGCAGGCGAACAGGGGCGTGGTTTCGCCGTTGTTGCTGGTGAAGTTCGCAGTCTGGCACAGCGCAGTGCGCAGGCCGCAAAAGAAATTAAAGAGCTGATTGAAGCGACGGTCTCCAGCGTGACCTCTGGCTCCGTGCAGGTTCGTCAGGCCAGCGACACGATGAATGAAATTGTCGGCGGCGTCTCTACGGTAAGTTCGGTGATGTCTGAAATCACGCATGCGGCAGATGAGCAAATGCGTGGCATCAACGAGATCAACAAAGCGGTCGCGCAGTTGGATTCGATGGTGCAACAAAACGCCGCGCTGGTGCAGGAATCTGCTGCTGCGTCGGGTGCGTTGCAGTCACAGGCTGAAGAACTGAACGCCGTTGTCGGGGCATTCCGAGTTTAACGGGTTCAGGCACTAAAGAGGTATTGCCCGCCAGAACGCTGGCGGGCAATCGCCGACTGTATTAACAATCGACAGTACTAATAATCAACAGTACTAACAATCGACAGCATTAACGCTGAGCTTCTCCGCCCAGCGCCTCAATCAGATTCGCAACCAATGCCGCCAGCTCGCTGGTCATCAAAATAAAATCGGCATCAAACCGCTGAGCAAAATCTTCCCGATCGATATCGTCGTTTTGTTCCCGCAGTGTATCGGAGAACTTCAGGCGTTTTACCGAACCGTCCTCAGACAAGACCAACTGAATCCGTTCCTGCCAGTCCAGCGCCAGCTTGGTAACCAGTTTGCCAGCTTCAATGTGTACGGCAATTTCATCGCAGACCAAATCCTGTTTTTTACAGCGGATAACGCCGCCGTCTTCCAGAATGGCTTTCAGCTCTGCTTCATCCTGTAGCGCAAAACCTGCCGCTGGTTCACCGGAGCGAACCCACTCGGTCAGCGTCAGTTCGATAGGATTTTCCATCGTCAGTGGTACAACAGGCAGCGAACCCAGCGTTTTACGCAGCAGTGCCAGCGTATCTTCCGCTTTTTTGGCGCTGGCAGCATCGACCATAATCAGGCCGTTAACCGTATCGATCCACAGCCAAACCTGACTGAAACGGCTGAATGCACGCGGCAGTAGGCTATGCAGCACTTCGTCTTTCAGCGAGTCTTTTTCGGTTTTTTTCAGCTTGCGGTGCTGTTCCGCTTCCAGACGTTCAATCTTGGCCTGAAGGGTTTGCTTGATGACCGGGGACGGCAGGATTTTTTCTTCTTTGCGGACGCAGATAACGATTTGCCCATTAACGACGTGCGTTAAGGCATCGCTATGCGACCCCATCGGCGATACCCAACCCGTTTTCATCATATCCTGACTGCCGCACGGGGTGAACGCGAAAGCGCTGAGCCGTTTTTCCAGTTCATCCGCAGATAAAACGTTATCTTTGGACAGCACGCTGTCCCGGCTTAGGCGGTAAATCATTAAGTTCTTAAACCACAACATGGTGTTATCCCTGACTGGGCGCGCAGGTTTGCACGCGGGTTTGTAATGTTGCGCGCATGATAACGAATTCGAGACGGTTATGTGGAATAAAATACCGGGATTCAGAGGAATACCTATCACGCTTTGAGTGGCAGCTGATTGGTTTCTCTGGTTATACCCGTCATACTTCAAGCGACATATGCGTTGGCTGCACGACTCGAATTATTTAGGGTTTCTATCTATAAATCAGAACGTTTTCAGGTCGGTAGTGAATTTACTCTGGCCTATTTACAACACGCGGGGAGACATCATGAGAATCGGTATCGATCTAGGCGGGACGAAAACGGAAGTCATTGCGCTGGATGATGAGGGGCAGGAACGTTTTCGGCAGCGTATGCCGACGCCAAGAAATGATTATCCGGAAACGCTGCGGACTATCGCCACGCTGGTGGAGATGGCTGAAAAAGCGACCGGCTCTCGCGGCAGCGTCGGTGTGGGAATCCCCGGTACGCTGTCGCCGTTTACCGGTAAGGTAAAAAATGCCAACTCCACCTGGCTCAACGGTCAGGCGCTGGATCGCGATCTCGCCACGCTGCTGAATCGGCCTGTGCGGGTTGCCAATGACGCGAACTGTTTCGCGGTTTCAGAAGCGGTTGACGGTGCCGGGGCTGGGAAGCAGACCGTCTTCGCGGTCATCATCGGAACCGGCTGCGGGTCGGGTATTGCGCTGAACGGTCAGGCTCACGTCGGCGGCAACGGTATTGCGGGTGAATGGGGACATAACCCGCTGCCCTGGATGGATGACGATGAGCTGCGCTATCGGCAGACGGTTCCCTGCTACTGCGGCAAGTCCGGCTGTATTGAATCCTTTATTTCCGGTACGGGATTTGCGCTGGATTACCAACGCCTGAGCGGTCAGCCGCACAAGGGCGAGGCGATTATTGCCTTAGCGGAGCAGGGCGATCCCATTGCAGAACTGGCGTTACAGCGCTATGAACATCGTCTGGCAAAATCGCTGGCGCATGTGATTAATCTGCTCGACCCCGATGTCGTGGTGCTGGGGGGCGGAATGAGTAACGTTGCTCGCCTTTATCAAACCGTGCCGGAAAAGATTAAACCGTGGATCTTCGGCGGCGAGTGCGAAACGCCCGTGCGCCAGGCCATACACGGCGACTCCAGCGGGGTACGCGGAGCCGCCTGGCTTTGGCCGAAGACGAAGTAATTGCAGATCGAATGATGGCTAAACGGCGTACTGCGGCGCCAGTCGGCTGACGCCCAGCCCGTTAATCTTCTGCACCTTGATCTGTACCGGAATTCGTTCTTTCATGGCTTCGACATGGCTAATAACGCCGATGGTTTTACCGGAGGCGTTCAGGTTATCGAGGGCATCCAGCGCGATATCCAGCGTCTCGGCATCCAGCGTGCCAAAGCCTTCATCTAAAAACAGAGAGTCGATGCTGGCTTTATGGCTGACCAAATCGGATAGCGCCAGCGCCAGCGACAAACTCACTAAGAAGCTCTCGCCACCGGACAGCGTACGCGTATCACGCTCGGCGTCCGCTTGCCAGGTATCCATCACCAGCAGTTCCAGATCGTCGCCGGGTTTCCGTTTCAGCATATAGCGCCCATGCAGGCGGGAAAGCTGGAGATTGGCAAGATAAACCAGATGATCCAACGTTAGCCCCTGAGCAAACTTACGGAATTTATGCCCGCTTTGTGAGCCGATGAGCGTATTAAGACAGCTCCAGTCGTCATACATTTGCTGACTTTGGGCGATCTCATTGAGCAAATCCTGCTGGTTCTGGCGATGTTGTTTATCGTCAGCCAACTGATGCTGGAACTCGCCCTGCTGCCGCAGGTTCGCTTTCAGTGTTTCATCCAGCGCTGCCAACTGCTGCTGTACCGCTTCTTGTGTGGCGTCTTCCGTCAGGGAAGCGGGGCGCTTTTGTTGATGGGCGAGCAGCTCACGTTCAGCCTGTTGGTGAAGGGCCGCCGCCTGCTGCAAGCGCTGATACAGTTCTTCCTTCCATGCCTGCAACGTCTGGCGTTCCTGCTCATCAAGCAGCGCATTGAGGAACGTGGCTTCATCGGCGAAAGTGCTTTGTTGCAAAGCCTGACGAAAGCGTTCGGTTGCACTCTCATGCTGGCGCGTGCTTTGTTCATAGTGCTGCTGCGTGCTAGCCAGCTCTCCCGTCAGACGGCTCAACGTCGTTTCGGTTTGCTGACGAGCTGACAGGGCCAAGCGCAGTGCATCGTCATACTGTTGACTGGTGTGCTGTAGCTGTTCGCGCACGGTGGCGATTTGTCTGTCGCCGAAAAGTGCCAGTCGCTCTTTTTGGCTCGCGTTGAGCAACGCGAGGAGCTGTTCCACGTGCTGTTGCTGGGTTTGGAGCTGTTGTTTTGCCTCGGTCACGCTGCGATTCAGATGCTGAAGATCGCTTTCCAACGTGGCAAATAGAGGAACTAAGCGAGATTGCTCCTGCTCTTTGGTTTTCCAGATCTGCCACTCGTTCTCGCGCTGAGCCAGCCAGTCATTCTGTGCGTCGGCTTCAGGTAGAACAAGGCTTAAGGTTGCCAGCGTCTGCGTGATTTCCTGAGTGTGCTGCGTGATCTGCTGGTGCACGTTTTGCAGCGACTGCTCGATTTCTTGCTGCGTAACGCTTAGCGCAGTTTGTTGCTGGGTATTCAGCGCGATTTTCTGGTCGAGTTCCCGCTGCAATGCCTCTGCGGCAGTCAGTAAATCCTTACTTTCCTGCCACTGTTTTTGCAATTGCTCGCGTGCGGTAATCTGCTGTCGAATAGCCTGTTCTTCGGCTTCATTTTGCGTAAGCCAGACTGCGATCTCATCCGGTTGTTCCAGCGTGTAGTTAACTTGTAAGCGCTCACTGACATCTTGCCACTGTTGCAGCAGGGCATGATGTTCGCTATCGAGCTGAGCGATCTCCTGTTGCAGCTGTTCCCGCTGTTGTTCTAGCAAGGCCAACTGTGCAGTTGAATTCGCCAGCGCTGTCGTTAACTGGTTTACTTCCTGTTGTAGCGACGTCAGGCGGCTTTGGGTTTCAGACGGTTGCAGCGCCTGATAGCGTTCGATAGCGGGGTGCTCGGTTGAACCACATAGCGGACAGGCGTCTCCGGCCTGTAGCCGCTGGCGTTCGGCTTCCAGCTTAACGATACGCTCTTCCTGCCGGAGCAGAGTTTCCAGATCGACCAGATGCTGGCTTCGCTGCTCATGCTCAGACTGCTGCCGTTTCTTCAAGATTTCTGACTGGCTGATATGCTCTTGTACTTCACCCTGTTTGGTGAGGTACTGCTGCTTGCGCACATGCAGACGCTGGAACTGGTCGCTGATTGTCGCGAGCCGTTGTCGTTCAGCACGCTGGTCAATACGTTGATTAAACTGCTGTTGCAGGGCGGAAAGCGGCTGGTGCGCTTCCTGCTGTTGCCGTGTCTCATCGTGTTGCATGAACTGCTGACGGGCTGCATCAACGACTGCTTGTTGTTCACACTGTTGTGCCACCAGCGTCACAGTCTCTTGCTGTAGCACTGCCGACTGTGCGGTGTGCCGCGCCTGTTTTTGCTTCAGGTTCTCTTGCTCGTCCTGAAGCTGGCGCAACTGTCTGAACTGGGTGCGCCACTGAGGAAGTTGTTCTCCCCACTGCTGATGATGCGCGTGTTGCTGGCGGTAAAACTGAATCTGTTCAAGCTGCTGTGTAGCCTGCTGCTGTTCCGCCGCTGTCTGGGTTTGTTTGCTTTCATCGGTGTGCAGACGAACCTGCGTTTTTGCCAGTTCGTCCTGTTGCTGCGCGTTTTGCTGCACCAACGTGGCAATGCGATGGTCAAGTGGCACAACCTGTTCGTTGATCACCTGTTCTTGCTGCTGCCGTACCCGTTTGTGCTCATTAACCTCCAGCTCTGCTTTTTCTTCCTGCTGGCGTAGCGCGGTTAACGTCACCTGCTCGGCGGCCTGCTTCCCGGTCAGTTGTTCAATACGCTGTGCCAGCGTAAGAGATTCCTGTCGATAGCGCTCTCGTTCCTGATGTAGCGGCCTCAGTTTTTCTGCTGGTTCGCTGTGAGTTAATCTGTCGAGCTGCGGTTTAGCCTGCTGAATGGCGGATTCGGCACTCGCATGCTGCGCCTGCATGTTGGTTAGCTGCGTGTGCTGCTGCGTCAGTTGCTCAAACCAGCGCAGCGTAGTCAGCGCTTGCTCACGTTCAACGTTGCCCCGTTGCTCTTGCTGGATCAGCGCGGCAAGCTGTTCTTCCACCTGCTGACGTTGCTCATCGGTCAGCAGTTGAATGCCTGATGCGCGCGCCTGTAGCGTGTTCAGTGCGACGTTTGCCTGCTTGTGTTTGTCATAGACGCGTTCGGAAATCAGGCCATAAATGTCCGTGCCGGTCAGCTCTTCCAGCAGTTCCGCTCGGTCGTCTGCTTTGGCGTTGAGGAAGGCGGCAAATTGCCCCTGCGACAGCATCATGGATCGCGTGAAGCGGCCGAAATCTAGCCCGGTGAGCTGTGTGATCATCTCTTTCTTATCATTGAGCTTTTCACACAGAATTTTGCCGTCTTCAATGAGCGCGAGTTCAGCCTTGGGAGACTGCAAATTGCCGTCTGGCGCGTTTCTTGCCCGGCGCTGGCTCCAGAAGGCGCGATATCCGACGCCTTTAACTTCAAACTCTACCTCGGCAAGGCACTCTGCGGTATTACGCGTCATCAGGTCATTCTGGCTGGCGGAAAGCAGGCCAAGCCGTGGTGTTTCGTGATATAACGCCAGACAGATCGCATCCAGCAGAGTGGTTTTCCCCGCGCCAGTCGGGCCAGTAATGGCAAATAAGCCGTTGCTGGAAAACGGCTCCTGCGTGAAATCGATCTTCCATTCGCCTTTCAGTGCATTAAGGTTCTTTAAGCGCAGACTGAGAATCTTCATTTGGCCGTCTCGCTATTTTCCAGTTCATCAATAACCTGATTAAACAGCGTGCGAACACGCTGCTGGCGGCTGTCTTCCATGTCTGTCTCCGTTACCAGACGACGTTCAAAAACGTCATGTACGCTCAATTCGTTCAGCGTTTCCTTGTCCTGTCGGGTAATCGCCTGCAGGCGCTGTTCACGCGTGCGGCGCAGCAGCAGCACCTCTACGGGCAGGTTTTCGGTCATCGCCTGAATGCGTTTTTGCATGTCGCTCAGATAATCCTGCGTGTTGATTTCAATATCCAACCACACGGGTTTATCGCCCTGATAGTTCTGGAAGGTGGTCAGCTGTTTTTCAATATCGCTCAGGCTGCCTTTAATCAGCTGCATCGGCTGAGTCATGGGAATCGGCAGGATGTCTATCTGCGGAGGTGTTTGCGGTGATGCGTCAGATGAAAAACTGACCAGACAGACGGATTTTTCACTGTTTAGTTCATCAAAACTCAATGGGATCGGCGAACCGCTGTAGCGAATATGCTCGCTTTGGGTCACGCGCTGCGGGCGGTGAATGTGGCCGAGCGCGATATAATCCGCAGGAGGAAAAGCCTGAGCAGGGAAGGCATCGAGCGTACCAATATAGATATCGCGCACGGATTCCGAGGCGGTCGCACCAATCGTCGTCAGGTGCCCGGTTGCGATAATCGGCAGCGGCAGGCCAAGCTCGTCGCGCTTTTGGCAAGCGAGTTGATAACACTGCTGGTAGTGCGCGGTAATCGCTTCCTGTAGCGCCAGCTGTTTTTCATCCCCGGATTGCCCGGCTTTGCTGGTTAACACATCGCGCGGACGTAAAAAAGGAATCGCGCAGAGCAGGGCACCGGGCTGCTTTTGACGGTTTTCCAGCAGAAGCACTTGTTGGGCTGGATCGTCGCTGGCGCAGGCAATCACTTTCGTGTTCAGGCAGGCAAGCAGCTCGCGGGATTCGTTGAGCATCGCGACAGAATCGTGGTTACCGCCGAGAACGATGAGCTGGCAGCCTGTGCGCTGTAGCGCGACCACGAAGCTATAATACATTTCTCGCGCATAGCTGGGGGGCGAGCCGTTATCAAAAATATCGCCAGCAACGATAATGGCATCGACCTGATGTTGTTCTACTTGAACGATAAGCCAGTTTAGAAAAGCCTGATGCTCAGCAGCGCGACTTTTGGTATAAAAATATTGCCCTAAATGCCAATCGGCGGTGTGGATAATGCGCATCGTGTTCTCTCGATATTCATGCCGCGTGGCGGTGGATGACGTTGTCATTATTTATTATGTGAAAGGGTGTGTCGTCGCCATGGTGCTTTGTCATCGTAATGCCATGATTATATATAGCAGGGATGGCGGCTGTCGCGGTGGAATCAGGTGTTTGGAAAGCAGCTCGAAAAATCGGATGTACGCGCTGTAACAATCGTGCAGAGCGGTCCGTGCGTTTTTCATAAATCTGTCATAAAACTGACGCATAATGCCTCCGCCTGCTAACAGCGACGATGATTAACGACAGGATTAACAATGGCAAAACGCATATTAGTCGTGGAAGATGAAGCACCAATTCGTGAAATGGTCTGCTTTGTACTGGAACAAAATGGTTATCAACCCGTTGAAGCTGAAGACTATGACAGCGCGGTAACGCAACTGTCGGAGCCATTCCCGGAACTGGTGTTATTGGACTGGATGCTGCCAGGCGGGTCGGGCCTGCAATTCATTAAGCATATGAAGCGCGAGGCGCTAACGCGTGATATCCCGGTGATGATGTTGACCGCGCGTGGCGAAGAAGAAGACCGCGTGCGCGGGCTTGAAGTGGGAGCGGATGATTACATTACCAAACCGTTTTCACCCAAAGAATTGGTGGCGCGTATCAAAGCCGTCATGCGCCGCATTTCACCGATGGCAGTGGAAGAAGTGATTGAAATGCGTGGCTTGAGCCTCGATCCTTCCTCACATCGCGTGACGACCGAAGAGCACGCGTTGGACATGGGACCGACGGAATTTAAACTGCTGCATTTCTTTATGACGCATCCTGAACGTGTTTATAGCCGGGAACAGTTGCTGAATCACGTTTGGGGCACTAACGTTTATGTTGAGGATCGTACTGTCGACGTCCATATTCGTCGCCTGCGTAAAGCGCTGGAAACCAGCGGACATGACAAAATGGTGCAAACCGTTCGGGGAACGGGCTACCGTTTTTCAACGCGTTACTGAGGTGATCGTAACCGGAGACACATTAACGTGCTAGAACGTTTATCCTGGAAAAGGCTGGCATTGGAGCTAGCTTTTTTTTGTTTGCCCGCTTTACTGCTGGGGCTGATTTTTGGCTATCTGCCCTGGTTTCTGCTGGTCGCCGTATTAGGCTTACTGTGCTGGAATTTTTATAACCAGCTAAAACTCTCTTATTGGCTGTGGGTTGACCGCAGCATGACGCCACCACCTGGTCGCTGGAGCTGGGAGCCGCTGTTTTACGGGCTCTATCAGATGCAGTTGCGTAATCGACGCCGACGTCGGGAACTGGCGCTTCTGATTAAGCGGTTTCGCAGCGGTGCCGAATCCTTACCCGATGCCGTGGTGATCACCACCGAAGAAGGCACGATCTTCTGGTGTAACCATCTGGCGCAGCACCTGTTGAATTTCCGCTGGCCGGAAGATAACGGTCAGAATATCCTCAACTTATTACGCTATCCCGAATTCACGAATTACATGAAAGGACAGGATTTTAGCCGTCCTCTCACGCTGCAGTTGAATAATTCCCACCATGTTGAATTCCGCGTGATGCCCTATTCCGAAGGCCAGCTACTGATGGTGGTGCGTGATATTACGCAAATGCACCAGTTGGAAGGCGCCAGACGTAACTTTTTTGCCAACGTGAGCCATGAACTGCGTACGCCGCTGACGGTGTTGCAGGGTTATCTGGAAATGATGCAGGAAGAAACGCTTGATGCGGCGCTGCGCGGGAAAGCGCTGAATACCATGCAGGAGCAGACCCGACGCATGGACGGGTTGGTCAAACAGCTGCTCACCTTGTCCCGTATTGAGGCGGCGACGGCAATCGATCTGAATGAAAAGGTCGATATTCCATTGATGCTGCGCGTACTTCAGCGTGAAGCGCAGACGCTGAGTCAAGGGCGACATGAGATCGTCTTTCGTGTGAACGAAAGCCTCCGCGTGTTTGGTAATGAAGAACAGCTGCGCAGTGCGGTATCCAATCTGGTGTATAACGCGGTCAACCATACGCCAGAGGGAACGCGTATCGAAGTCTGCTGGCAGAAGATCCCACAGGGCGCACAGTTTCAGGTCAGCGATAACGGGCCGGGCATTGCGGCCGAGCACTTGCCGCGCCTGACGGAACGTTTTTATCGGGTGGATAAGGCGCGTTCACGACAAACCGGCGGTAGCGGCTTGGGGCTGGCGATTGTTAAGCATGCGCTTAGCCATCATGATTCCCGTCTGGAAATCATGAGTGAGGATGGGCTGGGCTCACGTTTCGTCTTTACGTTGCCGAATCGGTTGATTGTCCCTGCCTCTCTGGCTGAAAATACGGTGAAACCTTCAGCCTGACGGAAAACGCTATCTATGACATCCGCCACTCGTATTGCGGGCGCTTTTTTACTGCTGCTCAGCGCGTTGTGCTCCGCGCAGCCTCGCCAGATGTTGGCGGGTAACCTCTCCAGCGCGGGGTCGGATACGCTGGCTAACCTGATGGCCTTTTGGGCGGCGGATTTCAGCCAGCATTACCCGAACGTGAATTTACAGATTCAGGCCGCTGGGTCGTCCTCTGCGCCGACGTCTCTGGCATCGGGTGCCGCGCAGCTTGGGCCGATGAGCAGGGCGATGAAGGCCAGCGAAGTTGAGGCGTTCGTCCAGCATTATGGCTACCCGCCGCTGGCGGTGCCGGTGGCAATGGATGCGTTGGTCGTGCTGGTCAATCAGGATAACCCGCTGCCGGGGCTGAACTTGTCGCAGTTGGACGCCATCTTTTCGATTACGCAGCGCTGCGGTAACCACCAGCCGATAAAACAGTGGGGCGATCTCGGCCTGCACGGCAATTGGGAAAAACGCACGCTACTGCGCTATGGACGAAATTCTGCGTCGGGAACCTATGGGTTCTTTAAGCAAAAGGCGCTATGCCGTGGCGATTTCCTTCCTCAGGTTAATGAGTTGCCGGGTTCGGCGTCCGTTGTGCAGGCAGTTGCGGCGTCAACCGATGCCATCGGCTATGCCAGCGTGGGCTTTCGTACCAGCGGCGTGAGAATGCTGCCGTTAGCCGCACAAGGCACCGACTACATTTATCCCTCGACTGAAAATATCCGCAGCGGTTTGTATCCCTATACCCGTTATCTCTATATCTACGTGAACAAGGCGCCCAGCCAACCGTTGGAAGCGCTGACGGCGGCATTTTTAGCGCGAGTGCTGTCTGAAACGGGGCAGTCGTTGGTGAATCAGGATGGTTATTTGCCACTGCCGGAAGCAGCGCGTCATCAGGCGCGTCAGCTGATTGGCCTGCCGGAATAATTTCTCTTTCCACTACGAATTTGCGATGTTTTCACGTTACATGAACTTTCTTCACGTGACGTGAAAATTCTTCTATTGCCCTGTGATTCGCCACGTGACAGGATAGTTTTAAATTTAGACGTCCAGATGGCTAAATAAAATTAAATGTAATTATCCCTCTGGGCAAATATTTCATATTGAAACTATCTGTCAGTACGCTTCTTTCCTGAAGGTCGGTGCTGGCAACATGTCAGGAGCGACATATGGCGAACACCTTATCCCCTTTCCGTGCCGATACCGTCGGCAGTTTCTTGCGTCCAGCCGCGATTAAGGAAGCACGTCTTCAGCATCAGGCAGGTGAGATTGATGATGCTGCGCTGCGTAGCATTGAAGATCGCGAGATTCTGCGGGTAGTAGAAAAGCAGCGTGAAGCGGGCCTGCAGGTTGTGACGGATGGTGAACTGCGTCGCGCCTGGTGGCACTTCGACTTCTTTGCCGACTTGAACGGCGTGGAGCGCTACGAAGCCGATCACGGTATTCAATTCAACGGTATTCAGACCAAATCCCATGCGATTCGCGTTGTGGATAAAGTGAGCTTCAATTCCCAGCATCCGATGCTCGATCATTTCCGCTACCTGAACAGCATTTCTGGCGATGCGGTCGCTAAAATGACGATTCCAAGCCCTAGCGTGATGCATTTCCGCGGCGGCCGCAAAGCGATTGATGCGACGGTTTATCCCGATCTGGCTGACTATTTCGACGATTTGGCACAAACCTGGCGCGATGCGATTCACGCATTTTATGACGCAGGCTGTCGCTTCCTGCAACTGGATGACACCGTATGGGCCTACCTGTGCTCTGACGATCAAAAACGCCAGATCCGTGAACGTGGTGAAGATCCGGCACAGCTGGCACGGACCTATGCTGATGTGTTGAACAAAGCGCTGGCTGATAAGCCTGCGGATCTGGTGATCGGTTTACACGTTTGTCGCGGTAATTTCCGCTCGACCTGGATTTCTGAAGGCGGGTACGAGCCTGTGGCAGAAATTCTGTTTGGCGAAGTGAATGTCGATGCGTTCTTCCTGGAATACGATACCGAGAGAGCGGGCGGGTTTGAGCCGCTGCGTTTTGTGAAGCCGGGTCATCAGCAGGTGGTACTGGGACTGATCACCACGAAGAACGGTGAGCTGGAAGAGGCTGAAGTTGTGCAGGCGCGTATCGCGGAAGCGGCAAAATATATCAATCTCAGCCAGATTTGCCTGAGCCCACAGTGTGGCTTTGCTTCAACGGAAGAGGGCAATAGCCTGACGGAAGAGCAGCAGTGGAATAAGTTGAAGCTTGTTGTGGATATCGCCAATCGCGTGTGGTGATACCGATGAGGTAGCGCGCTATTCTGCAACAGACATACAGAGGCTGGATCATTCGATCCGGCCTTTTTTGTGGCCGTTATCCGGCTTTCTATTCGCGACGCTTTTGTGAAATATGTTTTTTTTATGATCGAACAGCGCATTTTATTCCAGTTTTTGTCAGTTTTATTGCAATGAAATATCGATAAATGCGCAAATCATGTGTTATGCAAATCAGGATAAACCAATTTATATTCTTACTTTTTGGCATAGTTAGGCTTGATACTCTGGTTTTTGGATCTCTACTTGTCTTTTTACGCTATAAACGTTTTACTTAGCACCCAATATGGCTGTGCAAAAAATAACTCCTCTATGCTCGCCATCTTTCACGTTTCCAGAGTGTTGGCGTCAGCTTCGCGCTAGCCCTTTGTGAATGGCTTCTGGCGGCGATAAACGGCACCGTTTTCTTTTTATCGATTTGATACAGGCAACACGACATAACTATGAGTCATCGTTTAACTTCCAAAGATATCGTGGCATTAGGTTTTATGACCTTTGCTTTGTTCGTGGGGGCAGGAAATATTATTTTCCCGCCTATGGTGGGATTGCAGGCGGGAGAGCACGTTTGGACCGCAGCGCTCGGCTTTCTGCTGACGGCGGTTGGCCTACCGGTGTTGACCGTGATCGCGCTTGCCCGGGTTGGCGGTGGCGTTGATGCGCTGAGCTCGCCGATTGGTAAAAAGGCCGGTGTTGTTCTGGCGACCGTGTGCTATTTGGCCGTTGGGCCACTATTCGCAACGCCGCGCACGGCAACCGTCTCGTTTGAAGTCGGTCTGGCGCCTTTGGTCGGCAACGGAGCCTCTCCTCTGCTGATTTATAGCCTGATTTATTTTGCCATTGTGATCGCGATTTCCCTGTATCCGGGCAAACTGCTGGATACGGTCGGCCATGTGTTGGCACCGTTAAAGATCATTGCGCTGGCGGTACTGGGTATTGCTGCGGTGCTGTGGCCTGCCGGTTCGCCTATCCCGGCGACAGAAACGTATGAGCAACTGCCGTTCTCTAATGGTTTTGTTAACGGCTATCTGACGATGGATACGCTGGGTGCAATGGTCTTTGGTATCGTGATCGTGAATGCTGCGCGCTCGCGTGGGGTGACCAGCTCTGTGCTGCTGACGCGTTACACCATGTGGGCGGGTTTGATTGCCGGTATTGGCCTGACATTAGTCTATTTGAGCCTGTTCCAGCTCGGTTCTGTCAGCGGTGAACTGGTGCCGCAGGCGCAGAACGGTGCTGAAATTCTCCATGCCTATGTGCAACATTCGTTTGGCAATATGGGAAGCAGCTTCCTGGCGTTGTTAATCTTCATCGCGTGTCTGGTGACGGCGGTGGGGCTGACCTGTGCTTGTGCTGAATTCTTTGCGCAATACCTGCCGTTGTCTTACCGCACGCTGGTATTTGTGTTGGGAACGTTCTCGATGGTGGTGTCTAATCTGGGCTTAAGCCATCTGATTCAACTTTCCATTCCTGTACTGACGGCGATTTATCCACCGTGTATCATTCTGGTTTTATTGAGCTTTACGCTGCGTTGGTGGAATAGCGCTTCACGTATTGTGGCCCCGGTCATGTTAGTCAGTCTGTTATTTGGCATGATTGATGGTGTAAAATCGTCGGCCTTCAAATCGCTGTTGCCAGAGTGGAGCCTCAACCTGCCGCTGAGCGAGCAAGGGTTGGCCTGGCTGCCACCGTCACTGCTGATCTTACTGGTTGCGGTGATTTACGACAGACTTTGTGGTCGTCAGGAAGTTACGGTACATCAATAACATCGTTAATGCCTGATAGCGCTGGGGCGGTAGGGATAGCGTACTGCTCCAGCACAAGGTTGGGTTTATGCACCACAGGTTTTTGCCTGTGGTTTTTCTTTTTGTAAAATTTTCCTTTATATAAGACAGGGTTGCTTATCAATGGAACAACCATCCTCCAAGCTCAAGCGTGGGTTAAGCACGCGGCATATCCGCTTTATCGCCCTTGGCTCGGCAATCGGAACCGGTCTGTTTTATGGTTCCGCGAGTGCGATCCAAATGGCTGGCCCCAGTGTATTACTGGCTTATCTGATCGGTGGGGTTGTCGCGTATATCATCATGCGCGCACTGGGTGAAATGTCGGTGCACAACCCGCAGTCCAGCTCGTTTTCCCGCTATGCGCAGGATTATCTCGGGCCATTAGCGGGGTATATCACCGGCTGGACCTACTGTTTTGAGATGCTGATTGTTGCCATTGCTGATGTGACCGCGTTTGGTATCTACATGGGCGTCTGGTTCCCTGCCGTGCCGCACTGGGTGTGGGTTCTGAGCGTAGTGCTTATCATTGGTGCCATTAACCTGATGAATGTGAAAGCCTTTGGTGAACTGGAGTTTTGGCTCTCTTTCTTCAAAGTGGCCACCATTATCATCATGATCGCTGCTGGGATCGGCATCATCATCTGGGGGATTGGCAACGGGGGGGAACCGACGGGTATCCACAACCTCTGGAGCAATGGCGGGTTCTTCAGTAACGGTGTGATGGGGATGATTCTGTCGCTGCAACTGGTGATGTTTGCGTATGGCGGCGTCGAGATTATCGGGATTACGGCCGGTGAGGCCAAAGACCCGCAGAAGTCTATCCCTCGTGCGATCAACTCTGTGCCATGGCGTATTCTGGTGTTCTATGTCGGTACGCTGTTCGTGATTATGTCGATTTACCCGTGGAATCAGGTAGGCACTAACGGAAGCCCGTTCGTGCTGACATTCCAGCATATGGGCATTACGGCGGCGGCAGGTATCCTGAACTTTGTCGTGATTACCGCGTCGCTGTCGGCGATTAACAGCGATGTCTTCGGCGTCGGCAGAATGCTGCACGGGATGGCGGAGCAGGGGCACGCACCGAAGGTGTTTAGCCGCCTTTCCAAGCGTGGTATCCCGTGGGTCACGGTGGTTGTGATGATGATGGCGCTGCTGGTAGCGGTGTATCTGAATTACATTATGCCTGGCAAAGTTTTCTTGGTGATTGCTTCACTGGCAACGTTTGCCACGGTGTGGGTGTGGATCATGATTCTGTTTTCTCAGATCGCCTTCCGCCGCCGTCTGAGCCCAGATGAAGTGAAGGCGCTGGCGTTCCCACTGCGCGGCGGCATTGTGACCTCCGTGTTCGGCATCGTCTTCCTGTTCTTCATCATTGGTTTGATTGGCTACTTCCCGGACACGCGCGTGTCGCTGTATGTCGGCATCATTTGGATAGTGCTGCTTTTAGTGGGCTATGTCTGGAAGAAGAAGCGTCAGAATGCGGTAGCGGCATAGCATTAAGCTAGTCGCTTGTTGTCAGAAGAAGCGCTCCTGTTGGAGCGCTTTTTTTGAATCGATATTACGCTTTCGGAGCCGTCATTTGCTGTGCCATGACCCGCATATCGTGGCCGGTTGGTATTTGATGAACGCGGAGATCGAATTCCGGTAAGATCGCAAAAATATGGTCGAAAATGTCAGATTGAATGCTTTCGTAATCGACCCAAGCGGTCGTGTTGGTAAACGCATAAATCTCCAGCGGTACCCCTTCTGACGTTGGCGCAAGCTGCCGCACCATCAGCGTCATGCCTTTATGAATACCCGGATGCGTGCGCAGATAAACCTGAAGGTAGGCGCGAAACGTACCTAAATTCGTCAAACGACGGCCGTTCAGCGGTGATGTCAGATCGCAATCGGACTGTGCATTATGTTGCTCCAGTTCACTCTTCTTGTTCTGAATATAAGGCGACAGCAGCTTGCTGCGCAGCAATCGCGCCTGCCCGTCTTCCGTCATAAAATGCACGCTGGTGGTATCGATATTGATACTGCGCTTGAGGCGCCGTCCTCCTGATTCGGACATTGAACGCCAGTTCTTAAAGGAATCGGAGACTAACGCGTAGGTGGGAATGGTGGTGACAGTATTGTCCCAGTTTCTCACTTTTACCGTTGTCAGACCGATATCGATAACGGCCCCGTCAGCGCCGTATTTCGGCATTTCGAGCCAGTCGCCCAGCGTTAACATGTCGTTGGCGGAGAGTTGGATACCTGCCACCAATCCCATAATCGGATCTTTGAACACCAACATCAGGACGGCGGCCATCGCGCCTAATCCGCTAATCAGAATCAGTGGCGATTTCCCGATGAGCAGTGACACGACCATAATGCTGATGACGATGGTGGCAATCAGCTTCAGACTCTGGAAGATACCGCGCAGCGGCAATTGGGCCGCGACTTTGGTTCGGGCGGAAACGTTGAGCAGAACATCAAGGAGCGAAAATAGGGACAGCAGCGCAAAGATCATGATCCACACTTGGGAACAGATGATCAGCGTTTCGCGAGTTTCACTCTGCGCGGGAAGCCACACAAAGACCTGAATATTGAGGATCACCCCTTGCAGCAAGAAGGCCAGCCGATTAAACAAGTTGTGTTGCGTCAGTGCCTGTTTCCACCCGTGCCCCTCGGTTTTTCCCGGCTTATTGAGCGAACGCAGTACCATTCTTTTCAGCACAACCTGATGCAAAATCAGGTGGATGACGGCAGAAATGAGCAATATCAGCCCAAGAACAATCAGTAACGCAATGATGCTCGCGTGTTGTATCTCAGCTTCTCTCAGCCACAGCGTGAGGTTTTGTTGCATGCGTTCTCCTTTTATTCCAATGAATCTGTCGTGCATTAACACGATGTGGCTTTAAGGCTAAGGATTTAGCGCCCCTAGTCAACCTTTTGTATTATTTAAGATATCGCAGGGAAGAGTCTGTGAGAGGTGAAGAAGAACAGAGGGGTAAATGGCGGGCAAAGAAAAAGCCAGTCGCTTAGCAACTGGCTTGGTCATCATATTGCCATGTCGGCAGAATGAGGAATTACAGCTTGTCTGCGTTCTCAGACAGGTATTTCGCTACGCCGTCTGGTGACGCGCCCATACCGGATTTACCTTTTTCCCACTGCGCCGGGCACACTTCGCCGTGCTCTTCGTGGAATTGCAGGGCGTCAACGGTACGCAGCATTTCGTCGATGTTACGACCCAGCGGCAGATCGTTCACCACCTGGTGACGAACTACGCCGTTTTTGTCGACCAGGAAAGAACCACGCAGTGCAACACCCGCTTCTGGGTGCTCAATGCCGTAGGCTTTCTGGATTTCGCGCTTGATATCAGCAACCATCGCATATTGCACTTCGCCGATGCCGCCTTTGTCCACAGGGGTTTTACGCCATGCGTTGTGAACAAACTCGGAGTCGAAGGAAACGCCAACCACTTCTACACCGCGTTTCTTGAACTCGGCATAGCGGTGATCGAAAGCAATCAGCTCTGACGGACAAACGAAGGTGAAGTCCATCGGCCAGAAGAAGATCACGGCAGCTTTACCGTTGATGTGCTTCTTCAGGTTGAAATTTTCGACGATTTCGCCACTGCCTAAAACGGCAGCTGCGGTGAAGTCTGGGGCTTGACGAGTTACCAGGACCATAATTACTCCTGTAGATAGCGGTTAGTGATCGGATGATATAAAAAACAGCGACTAGTATAGGGACTCTACCTGAGTGAATACAGGCAAAGAGACCAATCAATGAGATAGCTTCTGTCTATTGAACTCATCGCTATTTCCTTTCAAGGGGCTACATTATCCCTTTTGACGGAAAGGACAATACGTCGCGTAGAAAAACGGAAAAATCGCGTTCTTACAGCTGCTGCGCTTTCGCTAATTGCATCATCCGTGGATAAAACTGCCAGAAGAGTGTTTCAAATTGGTGATAATGCTGCTCGATATCCTGAAAAGAGCCGGACAGCGCAGCCAGTTTTGGGCGGCGTACCGACATTCTGTGCAGCACATCGGCGATAAACGGCAGCTCTGCGTAACGGGTCATCCAGCGTTCCGGCCACAGATAGCGATTCAGGTTCTGAAAGCGTTCAGGCGTCAGTGCCAGATGCGGTTCGATTTGTGATTGTGCACCGTCAATAAAGGTTTGCAAGGGCGTGTCCGGCACCAGCTGTAGCCAGTGACGCGCAAGATAGTGATCCCACAGGACATCTAGCGTAATGGGCGAAACGCGGCGGAATTCATCGCTGAAATACTGACGCGCCTGTTTGACTTCCGGCAGGCTGTCGGTCAGTGAATCAACGCGACGATGCAGACGAATACCCGCGACGATCTCGTCAGCGTAGCTGTCCTGCGGGTTGCCGCGCACGAAATCCGCCATCAGATTACCTAATAGGGAGCTGTCGGCCAGCGTGGCCAGGTGGAGGTGAGCAAGAAAATTCATGGCGCTAGTATATACCCTTCATCTTTCGAGTTACAGGCTCGTTGGCTGCCCTTGGTCACCCCAGTCACTTACTGATGTAAGCTCCTGGGGACTCCCTCAGTTGCCGCCTTCCTGTATCTCGAAATCTATTGGGTATAATGCATTCCACGACTCAGATGCTTATTTCTTGCAGCCATGCGCTTGCGGCTCTAGACTAGGCCGCCCATTTTTAATGTATTACAGCTAAGTGAATTGCCATGCGTGTTGCCGATTTTTCGTTTGAACTTCCTGAATCATTGATTGCCCATTATCCACAAGCGGAACGCAGTGGTTGTCGCCTGCTATCGCTGGACGGGCCGACGGGAAATCTGACGCATGGTGTGTTTACCGATTTGCTGGATAAACTGAATCCCGGCGATCTGCTGGTGTTCAACAATACACGCGTGATTCCTGCTCGTCTGTTTGGCCGTAAAGCCAGCGGCGGCAAACTGGAAGTGCTGGTCGAGCGCGTGTTGGATGACCATCGGGTGCTGGCGCACGTTCGAGCGTCAAAAGCGCCGAAGCCGGGCACAGAGCTGCTACTGGGCGATGACGAAAGCGTCAAAGCTACGATGGCGGCTCGCCACGATGCGCTATTCGAGCTGCATTTCGATGATTCTCGCGATGTTCTGTCGATCCTGAATGACATCGGCCACATGCCGTTGCCACCTTATATCGACAGACCTGATGAAGACGCCGACCGTGAGCTTTATCAGACGGTGTATAGCCAACGTCCGGGTGCCGTAGCGGCACCGACGGCGGGCTTGCATTTTGATGAGCCGATGTTGGCCGCGCTGCGCGAGAAAGGCATCGATATGGCGTTTGTTACGCTGCACGTGGGTGCGGGGACTTTCCAGCCTGTACGCGTCGATACGATCGAAGATCACATCATGCACGCCGAATATGCCGAAGTGCCGCAAGACGTCGTTGATGCTGTTCTGGCGTGCAAAGCGCGGGGAAACCGCGTAATCGCCGTTGGCACCACCTCGGTTCGTTCACTGGAAAGTGCCGCGCAGGCCAGCCAGAACGCTGCTATCGAACCGTTCTTCGGCGATACCAAAATTTTCATCTATCCGGGCTATCGCTACCGCATTATCGATGCGCTGGTGACCAATTTCCATTTACCCGAATCGACGTTAATCATGCTGGTGTCTGCCTTTGCCGGTTACCAGAATACGATGTCTGCCTACCGTCAGGCGGTGGCAGAGCAATATCGTTTTTTCAGCTACGGTGATGCGATGTTTATTACGCATAACCTGATGGCCGAACAGGAAAAAGTGGGATAAACCCGCTTTCCACATAATAGGAACGCCACAGACCACGCTCTGTCAGGTGTTAATACATCATTACCATCAGACTGTTTTTCTGATGCTGGAGGCTAAGTGAAGTACGAATTACAAACAACGGACGGCCGTGCGCGACGCGGTAGATTGATTTTTGAACGTGGCGTAGTGGAAACTCCGGCTTTTATGCCCGTGGGGACGTACGGCACGGTGAAAGGCATGACGCCGGAAGAAGTGAAAGAGACCGGCGCACAGATTCTGCTCGGCAATACGTTCCATCTGTGGCTGCGTCCCGGTCAGGAAATCATGAAGCTGCATGGCGATCTGCACGACTTCATGAACTGGCACGGCCCGATTCTGACGGATTCCGGCGGTTTTCAGGTGTTCAGCCTCGGCGATATTCGCAAGATTACCGAACAGGGCGTGCATTTCCGTAACCCGATCAACGGGGACTCGATTTTCCTTAGCCCGGAAAAATCGATGGAGATTCAGCACGATCTCGGTTCCGACATCGTCATGATCTTTGATGAATGTACGCCGTACCCTGCTGATTGGGACTACGCCAAACGCTCGATGGAGATGTCTCTGCGCTGGGCAAAACGTAGCCGTCAGCGTTTTGATGAGCTGGAGAATAAAAATGCGCTGTTCGGTATTATCCAAGGAAGTGTTTACGAAGATTTACGTGATGTATCCGTAAAAGGGCTGGTAGACATTGGCTTTGATGGGTACGCTGTGGGCGGTTTGGCTGTCGGTGAGCCGAAAGAAGATATGCACCGTATTCTGGAGCACGTTTGCCCGCAGATTCCAGAAGATAAACCACGCTACTTGATGGGCGTTGGCAAGCCGGAAGACTTAGTCGAAGGTGTTCGCCGCGGTGTTGATATGTTTGACTGTGTGATGCCAACGCGCAATGCACGTAACGGGCATCTCTTCGTGACTGATGGCGTAGTGAAAATCCGTAATGCGAAGCATAAAGATGACGTCAGCTCGCTGGATGAACACTGTGATTGCTACACGTGTCGCAATTATAGCCGCGCCTACTTGCATCATCTTGACCGTTGCAACGAAATACTCGGAGCACGACTCAATACCATTCATAACTTGCGTTATTATCAGCGTTTAATGGCGGGTTTACGTCAGGCCATTGAAGAGGGTAAATTAGAGCACTTTGTGGTGGATTTTTACCAACGGATAGGCAAACCCATTCCGCCGCTTGCTGAAAAAGACGTTGCCACAAGCAACTGACAGCCCGTTTGCTATGAATTGCATTTTGCTGTGAAGCGTTTTCACGATTGTAAGGTTGATAACTTATCTTTTTGATAGCTTATCTTTTGACAAAAAAGAGGATATTTAAATGAGTCTTTTCATCTCCGATGCTGTAGCTGCAACCGGCGCTCCGGCTCAGGGAAGCCCGTACTCTCTGGTTATTATGCTGGCCGTTTTTGGTCTGATTTTCTACTTTATGATCCTGCGTCCTCAGCAAAAACGCGCCAAGGAACACAAAAAGTTAATGGATTCTATCGGCAAGGGCGATGAAGTCTTAACGACCGGTGGTCTGGTTGGTCGCGTAACCAAAGTGTCCGAAACTGGCTATATTGCGATTGCGTTGAACGAGACCAATGAAGTGGTTATCAAACGTGATTTCGTGGCTGCCGTGCTGCCGAAGGGCACGATTAAGGCCCTGTAATTTCCGATTTTCCCGAAGGGAACTGCCGTGTTAAATCGTTATCCTTTGTGGAAGTACCTGATGCTGGTCGTGGTGTTGTTTGTCGGCCTGCTCTACGCACTTCCTAACCTATATGGTGAGGATCCGGCGGTACAAGTTACTGGCGCGCGGGGAACCGCCGCCAGCGAAACGACGCTGATCCAAGTCCAGAATGTTTTAAAAGAACAGAACATTACCAGTAAGTCGATTGCATTGGAAAACGGTGCAATTCTGGCTCGCTTCTCTAACCCTGATGTTCAGCTCCGTGCGCGTGAAGCGCTCGTGAATGAGCTGGGCGAAAAGTTCGTCGTTGCACTTAACCTGGCACCTGCTACGCCAACCTGGCTGCGGTTGTTGGGCGCTGAACCGATGAAATTGGGGCTTGACCTGCGCGGCGGCGTTCACTTCCTGATGGAAGTGGATATGGATACGGCGCTGGGTAAACTACAAGAACAAACAATGGACTCTTTGCGCAGCGATCTGCGTGAGAAGAACATTCCTTATGCCTCCGTGCGTAAAATTGATAATTACGGTGTCGAAATTCGTTTCCGTGATGCTCAAACGCGTGATGAGGGCATCAACTATCTGACGACTCGTCACCGCAATCTGGTTCTCAGCAGCAGCGGTAGCAACCTGCTGCGTGCAGTGATGTCTGACGAACGTCTGCGTGAAGCACGTGAATACGCCGTACAGCAGAACATCAATATCCTGCGTAACCGTGTGAACCAACTGGGTGTTGCTGAGCCACTGGTACAGCGTCAGGGTGCTGACCGTATCGTTGTTGAGTTACCGGGTATTCAGGACACGGCGCGCGCGAAAGAAATTCTTGGTGCAACCGCTACGCTGGAATTCCGTCTGGTCAACAGTAATGCTGATGCAACCGCAGCGGCGAACGGCCGTGTGCCGGGCGACTCTGAAGTGAAGAACATGCGTGACGGCTCACCAGTGGTGTTGTTCAAGCGTGTGATTCTGACGGGCGACCATATTACCGATTCGACATCGAGTACGGATGAATACAACCAGCCTCAGGTGAATATTTCACTGGACAGCGCGGGTGGCAACACCATGTCCAACTTCACCAAAGACAGTATCGGCAAGCTGATGGCGACGCTCTTTGTGGAATACAAAGACAGCGGCAAGAAAGATGCGACTGGCCGTTCGATATTGGAAAAACACGAAGAAGTGATTAACGTAGCGACGATTCAGTCGCGACTGGGTAACAGCTTCCGTATTACCGGCATTGATAACCCGAACGAAGCGCGTCAGCTTTCTCTGCTGTTGCGTGCGGGGGCGTTGATTGCGCCGATCCAAATCGTTGAAGAACGTACCATTGGGCCAACGCTGGGGATGCAAAACATCACTCAGGGGCTGGAAGCCTGTTTGTGGGGCTTGATCGCATCGATTCTCTTTATGGTCTTCTTCTACAAGAAGTTTGGTGTCATTGCGACTAGTGCGCTGGTTGCTAACCTGGTGTTGATTGTCGGCGTGATGTCGCTGCTACCGGGGGCGACGCTGACCATGCCGGGTATCGCGGGTATCGTGCTTACGCTGGCGGTTGCCGTCGATGCTAACGTACTCATTAACGAACGTATCAAAGAAGAACTCAGTAATGGTCGCTCTGTGCAACAGGCCATTCATGAGGGCTACAAAGGTGCATTCAGTTCGATTGTTGATGCGAACGTCACGACGTTGATTAAAGTTATCATCCTGTATGCGGTTGGTACCGGTTCTATCAAAGGGTTTGCTATCACGACTGCGATTGGGATTGCGACCTCAATGTTTACGGCGATCGTCGGTACTCGTGCCATCGTTAACCTGCTTTACGGCGGTAAACGTATCAACAAGCTGTCTATCTAGGAGTGCGTTGTGGCACAGGAACAGGAATACAACATTGAACAACTCAATCATGGGCGTAAAGTCTATGATTTCATGCGCTGGGATACATTGGCATTTGTCATTTCCGGTCTGCTGATCATCGCTTCTATCGCGATTATGGGTGTGCGTGGTTTCAACTGGGGACTCGATTTTACCGGTGGTACGGTTATCGAGATCAACCTTGAGCAACCGATCGATCTCGATGTCCTGCGCAGTTCATTAGAGACCTCTGGGTTTTCAGAGCCGCAGGTGCAGAATTTCGGTAGCAGCCGTGACGTGATGGTGCGTATGCCACCCGTTTCTGGCAGCGAGAACGAAGCGCTCGGTAACAAAGTGCTGAAGGTAGTTAATGATACCTTCCAGCAGCATGCGACGGTGAAACGTATTGAGTTTGTCGGGCCGAGCGTGGGGAGTGATTTGGCACAGGCGGGCGCATTGGCGCTGATGTCTGCGTTGATTGCTATCCTTATTTACATCGGTTTTCGTTTTGAATGGCGTCTGGCGATGAGTGCCGTGCTGGCTTTGGCGCACGATGCGATCATCACGATGGGTCTGCTGTCTCTGTTCTCTATTGAGATTGACCTAACGATCATTGCGTCGCTGATGTCGGTAATTGGTTATTCACTTAACGATAAGATCGTAGTATCTGACCGTATTCGTGAGAACTTCCGCAAGGTGCGTCGTGGCACACCTTACGAGATTACCAACATTTCTCTGACGCAGACGTTGCAGCGTACCATCATCACATCAGCGACCACGCTGGCGATGATTGTGATCCTCATGGTCTTCGGTGGCGCCTTGTTGCATGGCTTCTCGCTGACGATGTTTATCGGTGTGATCATCGGTACGATCTCTTCTATCTACGTTTCTTCCGCTCTGGCGTTGAAACTGGGTATGAAGCGTGAACACCTGATCGTTCAGAAAGTGGAAAAAGAAGGAGCGGACCAACCGTCTATCCTGCCTTAATCTGCTGACTGTAAACATAAAAAACCCCGCATTGCGGGGTTTTTTGCATCTTAGCGTTGGGAAATACCTTTATATCCTAAATAATTCGAGTTGCATGCAGGCGGCGACACAGTGAATCCCCAGGAGCTTACATAAGTAAGTGACTGGGGTGAGCGAGGAAAGCCAACGTACATGCAGCTTGAAGTATGACGGATATATCAAGGGGACTCGGTTGCGGCAACGGGCGGCGGACTCTGTATTTCCTGAACCTGATGCAAACGAACAAAGCCGAGTTCTTCCGGCGGCAGGCCGCTCAGGCGCAATTCAATAATCGCTTCGGCTTTTGGTAACAGAGTCGGGGAGACGACAAAGGACTGTGTTTGCGTATCGCCAGCTAAAGGCTTCCCACTCACGGGATCGAGCCGTCCCCAGTCAAGCTGTGCGCCAAAGGCTGGTAGCCCCTTCGCATCAAGCGTGCGAATGTGCAACAACGCGCTTGTTCCGTTCGCTTCAGTCTCGATATTGCGTAACGATACGTTGAGTCTGCCAATACTGCTTTCCAGCACGGTGCTGGTTTGCGCGGCAGGCAGTAAATAAACGCCGGAGGTGGACTGGGAATTCAACGCATTTTGTCGCTCTAATGCCGTGGCCTGATCGGTCAGCGTTTGTAATTGCTGATTGAGTTGACCTATCTGGTTCTGCAATTTGGGCATCTGGCGCTGTTCAGCACATCCTGCGAGCAAAAGTAGCGCTGGCAGGAAGGTCAGTACGCGATATCGGGTTCTCATATCTGTGGTTCCCCTTTCGATGTTTTATTCATTGATCCGTTGATCCCTGTTGCTGAGTTTAGCTGCGATTAAGCCTAAGTCATAGGTGAGACAGCTTTTTTCATCCTATTACCGGGAGAGATGCGAAACCCTTCGCAACGTGGATCAGGAGTTTTGGTTAGTCCGTTAATTCAGGGTAAACTGTCGCTACGTTAAGGATTACTGGTCAGGACACATCATGCATTGCCCGTTTTGTTCCGCTGTTGATACCAAAGTCATTGATTCCCGTCTGGTCGGCGAAGGTTCGCAAGTCCGTCGTCGTCGGCAGTGTCTGGTTTGTCATGAACGCTTCACCACGTTTGAAGTGGCTGAACTGGTGATGCCGCGAGTCATTAAAAGCAATGAAGTACGTGAGCCTTTTAATGAAGATAAATTGCGTAGCGGCATGCTGAAAGCGCTGGAAAAAAGGCCAGTCAGTTCTGATGACGTCGAAATGGCGCTTAATCACATTAAATCTCATCTTCGTGCCACCGGAGAACGCGAGGTTACCACCAAGATGGTGGGGAATCTGGTGATGGAAGCGTTGAGAAAGCTGGATAAAGTGGCTTATATCCGCTTTGCATCGGTGTATCGCAGCTTTGAAGATATCCGCGAGTTTGGCGAAGAGATTGCGCGTTTGCAGGATTAAGTCGCGTCAACGCGACGGAGATAAGAGGTTCGGGAATGAGCGTTTTTCAGGAAAACGGCCACTTGCCGCAGGATGAATTATACATGGCGCGCGCGTTAGAGTTGGCGCGTCGTGGTTGTTTCACGACCGCACCCAACCCTAATGTTGGCTGCGTGATTGTTCGTGATGGCGAAATTGTAGGTGAAGGCTATCATTTTCGTGCTGGTGAGCCACACGCTGAGGTGCATGCGCTGAGAATGGCGGGGGAACGTGCACGTGGTGCGACGGCCTACGTCACATTGGAACCGTGTAGCCACCATGGCCGCACGCCACCTTGCGCCGATGCGTTGATTGCTGCTGGCGTTTCCCGCGTGGTTGCTGCAATGCAGGATCCGAATCCACAGGTAGCGGGTCGTGGTTTGCATCGCCTACAGCAAGCGGGGATTGCCGTCAGTCATGGTTTGATGATGGCTGAAGCAGAGAAGGTGAATGTAGGCTTCCTGAAACGTATGCGGACGGGCTTTCCTTACGTGCAGCTCAAAATGGCGGCGTCTTTGGATGGGCGTACTGCGATGGCGTCGGGAGAAAGCCAGTGGATCACTTCACCGCAGGCACGGCAGGATGTGCAACGTTTTCGTGCAGAGAGCGCAGCGATTCTGAGCAGCAGTGCGACGGTGTTAGCTGACGATCCCTCGCTTACCGTACGCTGGTCAGAGCTGGGTGCCGATGTGCAGAAACGCTATTCAGAAGCGGATCTCAGGCAGCCCGTGCGGGTGATTGTGGACAGCCGACAGCGCGTCACGCCACAGCATCGAATTGTTAGCCAACCGGGTGAGACCTGGCTGGCGCGCGTGCAGGCGGATGAACAAGCGTGGCCGCAGGGCGTTGAACAAGTGATGTTACCGCAGCACAATGGCGGCGTTGATCTGGTGGCGCTGATGATGGTGCTGGGGAGACGGCAGATTAACTCCGTTTGGGTTGAAGCCGGGGCCAGTCTGGCCGGTGCGCTGCTTAATGCTGGCGTTGTTGATGAACTTATCGTTTATCTTGCCCCCAAACTGTTGGGTGAAAATGCCCGTTCGCTGTGCCTCTTGCCTGGGCTGGATCAGCTGTCTCAGGCACCGGAATTTGATATCGCAGACGTTCGCCAGATTGGCCCAGATTTGCGATTGCGCCTGAAACCTAAATTCTGATGTGTATGTAAATACGTAGTGCAGGTCCGACAAAACCGGATACGTGCCAACAAAAATTATGATAGAATCCGCCCCCCTAGCGGGCCATAAAGACCAGATACAAGGAATGCTATGAACGTTATTGAAGGTGTTGTTGCTACTCCTGATGCCCGTGTGGCGATTGTGATTGCGCGTTTTAACCATTTTATTAACGACAGCCTCCTGGACGGTGCGATTGATGCATTGAAACGCATCGGTCAGGTTAAAGACGAAAACATCACCGTTGTCTGGGTGCCGGGTGCTTACGAACTGCCATTGACGGTTCGTGCGCTGACCAAAAGCGCGAAAAATGGCGGATATGATGCCGTGATTGCTCTGGGAACGGTCATCCGTGGTGGAACAGCGCATTTTGAATTTGTTGCTGGCGAATGTAGCTCAGGCTTGTCCTCTGTTGCGATGGACAGTGAAATCCCTGTTGCTTTCGGCGTTCTGACGACGGAAAGCATTGAGCAGGCGATTGAGCGTGCCGGTACGAAAGCGGGGAACAAAGGTGCTGAAGCTGCCTTGACCGCGCTAGAAATGATTAATGTATTGAAAGCGATTAAGTAAGCCTGATTAAGTAAGGGGAATTCCGTGAAACCTGCTGCTCGTCGCCGCGCTCGTGAATGTGCGGTTCAAGCGCTTTACTCCTGGCAGTTATCTAAAAATGATATTGCCGATGTTGAACACCAATTCCTGAGCGAGCAGGATGTCAAAGATGTCGACATTACCTATTTCCGTGAATTGCTGGCGGGTGTTGCCACTCAGGCTGAGAAGCTTGATCAACTGATGGCACCTTTCCTGTCTCGTCAAATTGAGGAATTGGGACAGGTTGAAAAAGCGATTCTGCGTTTGGCGATGTTTGAGCTGAGCAAGCGCGAAGACGTTCCTTACAAGGTGGCGATTAACGAGGCCATCGAACTGGCTAAAATCTTCGGTGCTGAAGATAGCCATAAGTTTGTGAATGGCGTGCTAGACAAAGCTGCTCCGAGTGTACGGAAAGGCAAGAAGTAAAACGAATCGAATCAGGGCCGGATATCCGGCCCTGATCGCTTTTGAATGATAGGCTGGCTGGAAAGGTTATGGTTGAAGGTGAGTTTGACCTTATTGCCCGCTATTTTAATCGGGTCCGAAGTTCACGTCGCGATGTTGAGTTAGGCATCGGTGATGACTGTGCGTTACTGACGGTGGCAGATAAACAGATGCTGGCGGTGAGTACCGACACGCTGGTATCTGGCGTTCATTTCCTACCTGATATCGATCCCGCCGATCTGGGTTACAAATCTCTGGCGGTCAATTTAAGCGATCTGGCTGCAATGGGTGCCGATCCTGCCTGGCTTTCTCTGGCCATTACCCTCCCTAAAAGCAATAGCCAGTGGCTATCCGCGTACAGCGACAGCTTGTTTGAGCTGCTTGACTATTATGGTATGCAGTTGGTGGGGGGCGATACGACGCGCGGTCCACTGAGCCTGACGCTGACTATCCACGGTCTGGTGCCAGCAGGTCGGGCACTGACGCGTCGTGGGGCCAGAATTGGTGACTGGATTTATGTTACCGGTTCATTAGGCGACAGCGCGGCTGGTCTGGCTATTCTCCAGAATATATTGCACGTTGAGGATGAAAAGGCACGTCAGGGATTGCTCCAACGTCACTTTCGTCCTCAACCGAGAATTCTGCAAGGTCAGGCATTGCGCGATCTGGCCAGCTCGGCTATCGATCTTTCTGACGGCCTCATCTCCGATCTACAGCATATACTTAAAGCCAGCGAGTGCGGTGCGCGTATTAATCTGGACGCGATCCCACAATCTGATTGGCTGCGAGGCTGCGTCGATGAAGAACAGGCGTTGCGTTGGGCGCTATCTGGCGGCGAAGACTATGAGCTGTGCTTTACCGTGCCGGAAATTAACCGTGGTGCGCTGGAGCTGGCCTTGGGGCATCTCGGCGCTGACTACACCTGCATCGGGCAAATCGGGCCTTCCTCTGAAGGGCTACGTTTTTTCAGGGATAATAAAGCGACCGAGCTGAACTGGAAGGGGTATGACCATTTTAGCGAGCAAAACTGACTCTGCGAACAAGGCGAAAGGTGCTGAAGTGGCAAAACGCCGCTTACGGCTGAGTAACCCGTGGCACCTGATAGCAACTGGGTTTGGCAGCGGTCTGTCTCCCTGGATGCCGGGTACGGTAGGGTCATTGGCGGCGATTCCACTGTGGTATCTCATGTCGTTCCTGCCGCTTGAATTGTATTCGCTCTTGGTGATGCTGAGCATTTGTATCGGGGTTTACCTGTGTCATCAGACCGCGAAAGATATGGGCGTTCACGATCACGGCAGCATCGTCTGGGACGAATTTGTCGGCATGTGGATTACCCTGATGGCGATCCCGGTGGATAACTGGCAATGGGTGGCGGCAGGGTTTGTCGTCTTCCGCTGTCTGGATATCTGGAAACCTTGGCCGATTCGCTGGTTCGATCGCAACGTGCATGGCGGTATGGGCATCATGATCGACGATGTCGTCGCGGGGGTGATCTCTGCGGGAATTATCTATTTCATCGGCTATCACTGGCCGATATTCTGACGTTACTGCGTTATTGAATCACTGACATTATTATTGAACCGGGGCCATGTGCCCCGGTTATCGTGAGTCGCTTATTCCATCCACTGCGTGATTCTGCGCTCAATGCCAGCGGCATCCAGACCCAGATCGACACGGATTTCTTCCTGAGAACCTTGTGGAATAAAGACGTCCGGTAGCCCAATGTTCAGCACCGAGACAGCAAGGCGTTTCGCCATCAGGAATTCATTCACGCCGCTCCCTGCGCCGCCCATGACCGCATTCTCTTCCAGCGTCACAAACGTGCTGTGAGACTGCGCCAGCTCTTCCAGTAACGCTTCATCCAGCGGCTTAACAAAACGCATGTCGACAAGCGTGGCATTCAACTTATCTGCTGCAATCTGAGCTTCCGGCAATAGCGTCCCGAAATTCAGAATCGCGATCGTTTCGCCCTGACGACGTACCACGCCTTTACCAATTGGCAGTTCTGATAGTGGTGTCAGTTCCGTACCCGTACCGTTTCCGCGCGGATAGCGCACTGCCGTAGGGCCCTTCTGGTAGTGATAGCCCGTGTGCAGCATCTGGCGACACTCATTTTCATCGCTGGGCGTCATGATGATCATGTTCGGGATACAGCGTAAGAAAGAGAGATCGAACGCACCTTGATGCGTTTGTCCATCCGCACCAACAATACCGCCGCGATCGATAGCAAACAGAACGGGTAGATTCTGGATCGCGACATCGTGGATGACCTGATCGTAAGCACGTTGCAGGAAAGTAGAGTAAATGGCGACAACCGGATGATAGCCACCGACAGCCAGACCCGCAGCAAACGTTACGGCATGCTGTTCGGCAATTGCGACGTCAAAATATTGTTGTGGATAGTCGCGGGAGAATTGCACCATGCCCGAACCTTCGCGCATTGCAGGTGTGATCGCCATGAGCTTGCTGTCTTTGGCAGCCGTTTCCTGTAGCCATTGACCGAAGATTTTGGAATAGGTGGGTTGGGCACCTTCTTTGCTTTTCGGCAATGTGCCGCTGGCCGGATCGAATTTCGGCACTGCGTGCCAGCTGATCGGATCCTGCTCGGCAGGGGCGTACCCTTTGCCTTTCTTCGTCATAATGTGCAGGAGCTGTGGGCCTTTCAGGCTGCGCATGTTTTTCAGCGTATGCGCCAGCGCCTGAACGTCATGACCGTCAACCGGGCCGATATAGTTAAAACCCAGTTCCTCAAATAGCGTGCCCGGCACGACCATGCCTTTAAGATGCTCTTCGGTACGTTTCACCAGCTCTTTGATGGGCGGCAGGCCAGATAAGACCTTTTTACCGCCTTCACGCAGGCTGGCGTAGAGCTTGCCGGATAACAGCTGCGCCAGATGGTTGTTCAGTGCACCGACGTTTTCTGAAATCGACATTTCATTGTCGTTCAACACAACCAGCAAATCGGATTTAATGTCGCCCGCGTGGTTCATTGCCTCAAAGGCCATGCCTGCGGTAATCGCGCCGTCGCCGATCACACAAACGGTACGACGGCCTTTGCCTTCACGCTCGGCCGCAACGGCCATGCCCAGTCCGGCACTGATTGAGGTGGATGAATGCCCGACGCTTAATACGTCATATTCGCTTTCATCACGCCATGGGAAAGGGTGCAAACCGCCTTTTTGGCGGATCGTTGAAATACGATCGCGACGGCCGGTAATGATCTTGTGCGGATAAGCCTGATGGCCGACATCCCACACCAGATGATCGAAAGGGGTGTTATAGACGTAATGCAGTGCAACCGTTAATTCAACCGTCCCTAACCCTGAAGCAAAATGGCCGCTTGAACGGCTGACGCTGTCCAGCAGATATTGGCGCAGCTCATCGCACAGCTTTGGCAGGCTCTCTTTTGGCAACAACCGAAGTTCATCCGGTGTTTCCACTAACGCCAATGTAGGGTACTTCGCGGTATCAAAACTCATTAGAGACTCATTAGGTAATTACTTATCGCGTTCAACGATGAAATTCGCCAGCGCTTGTAGTGGGGCAATATTCAGGGGAATTGAGCTGGATGCGACGAGATCGTCAAGCGATGCCAGTGATTCCTGATAGAGCTCCTGTGCTTTTTTTCGTGCGTTATCTAACCCCAGTAAACTGGGATAGGTGCTTTTACCTAGTTGCTGGTCTGCACCCTGACGTTTGCCTGTTGTCGCGCTGTCGCCAACAACATCGAGAATATCGTCCTGAACCTGAAAAGCGAGCCCAATCGCGTTAGCGTAACGATCCAGATGGGGCAACGCAGCGCGGCCTGTTTCACCAGCAGCCAGTGCGCCTAATCGGACTGCGGCGCGAATCAATGCACCGGTTTTGTGGCGGTGAATCCGCTCTAACGCGGCCAGATCGACCTGATGGCCTTCCGCTTCCAGATCGAAAGCCTGACCACCACACATGCCCGCTACACCACTAGCATGAGCCAATTCTGAGAGCATCGCCAGCCGATCGCGGTCAGAGACCTGCGGCATCGGTGCATCGGCCAAAATGGAGAATGCCAGCGTTTGCAATGCATCGCCTGCCAAAATGGCATTCGCTTCGCCAAACTTGATGTGGCAGGTTGGCTGTCCGCGGCGTAAATCGTCGTCGTCCATTGCCGGCAGATCGTCATGAATCAGTGAATAAGCATGGATACATTCTACTGCCGCAGCGGGGGCATCCAAACTCTCTAACGGCACGCCAAACAGTTCGCCAGTAGTATAAACCAGAAACGGGCGCAGGCGTTTGCCTCCTAAGAGTGAGCCATACTCCATCGCATTGACCAGTGGACTACTCTGAAAGGGGAGATCGGCGATGAAATGCCCCAACATACGGTTAGTGCGCTGGTAATGTGCATTCAATTGCGTGCTGAAATCGGTCATAGCGAATCGTTATCCGGCGTAAACGGTGACAACGGCGCCTCGGGATCGTCACTCAGCAGGATTTGTACGCGCTGTTCTGCCTGTTGCAGTTTTTGCTGCCCCTGACGAGCAAGCTGGATGCCATGCTCAAACTCATTTAGCGCATCGTCCAGCGGCAGTTCGCCTGATTCGAGACGGGTAACGATTTTTTCCAGTTCGTTCAGCGAGCTTTCAAAGCTGACTGGCTGCTCGGTCTTCTTAGGCATAGTGGTTTCAGAATCCTGGTGTTATACGCCGTTGGCTTGTGGCGGCAGAGCGTGGTGTTGCGTGTGGTCATCTGTGGATGCGCAACAATTATACGGTTAAAGCGCACAGTATATCTTCATATAATGATATACTCCGCGCCCTGGATGCTATTGGTAAAATCATCTCTGTTCTGGCTGATTTTACCGATAACGTGATTTTAGTGCTCAGGGTAAATTTATTTACGCCTTTCTGACCAAGTAACGACAGCCACCATGAAGTTTATCATTAAATTGTTCCCGGAAATCACCATCAAGAGCCAATCTGTGCGGTTGCGCTTTATCAAGATTCTAACCGGAAACATTCGCAACGTATTAAAACACTATGATGAAACGCTGGCGGTTGTCCGTCACTGGGATCATATCGAAGTTCGTGCCAAAGATGAAAATCAGCGTGGAGCGATTCGTGATGCGCTAACAAGAATTCCAGGTATTCACCATATTCTGGAAGTTGAAGATCATTCTTATACCGATGTGCATAACATCTTTGAACAGGCGCTGGCGTTGTATCGTGAGCGGTTGGAAGGCAAGACGTTTTGTGTGCGAGTGAAACGCCGCGGTAAGCATGAATTTAGCTCTCAGGACGTGGAACGCTACGTCGGCGGCGGTTTGAACCAGCATATTGAAACGGCGCGAGTTAACCTCACGACACCGCAGGTCACCGTGCATCTGGAAATCGAGCAGGACCGCCTGCTGCTGATTAAAGGCCGCAGCGAAGGGATCGGTGGTTACCCAATCGGTACGCAGGAAGATGTGTTATCACTGATTTCTGGTGGTTTCGACTCTGGCGTATCCAGCTATATGTTGATGCGTCGTGGATGCCGCGTGCATTACTGCTTCTTCAACCTTGGCGGTGCTGCACATGAGATCGGTGTGAAGCAGGTAGCACACTATCTGTGGAACCGTTTTGGTAGCTCGCATCGGGTGCGTTTTATTGCCATCGACTTCGATCCTGTCGTGGGTGAAATTTTGGAGAAGGTTGACGACGGCCAGATGGGTGTTGTCTTAAAGCGCATGATGGTACGTGCGGCCTCCAAAGTTGCTGAGCGTTACGGTGTTCAGGCGCTGGTGACCGGTGAAGCGTTAGGGCAGGTGTCCAGTCAGACGCTAACCAACCTGCGTTTGATCGATAATGCCTCCGACACGCTGATTCTTCGCCCGCTGATTTCTCATGATAAAGAGCACATTATCAAACAGGCTCGTGAGCTGGGGACGGAAGACTTCGCCAAAACGATGCCGGAATACTGTGGTGTGATCTCGAAAAGCCCGACGGTGAAGGCAGTGAAAGCGAAGATTGAGGCTGAAGAAGGCCACTTTGATTTTGCTATCCTGGATCGCGTGGTGAGTGAAGCACGGAATATTGATATCCGTGAGATCGCCGAGCAGACCAAGCAAGAGGTGGTTGAAGTCGAAACGGTCGCGTCGTTTGCGCCAACTGACGTGCTGTTGGATATCCGCGCGCCGGATGAACAGGACGATAAACCGCTTGAGCTGGATCAGATCGAAATCAAATCCTTACCGTTCTACAAGCTGGGTACGCAGTTTGGCGATTTGGATCAGAGTAAAACCTATCTACTTTACTGCGAGCGTGGCGTGATGAGCCGCTTGCAGGCGCTGTACTTGCGTGAGCAAGGTTTCAGCAATGTGAAGGTATACCGTCCGTAATAGAATAAGGCGCGCAAGCGCCTTTTTCGTCAGCCTCAATCGCGATAATTATGAATTCCCGGCGGCAGGATGAGCTGTGCGGCGACTTCGGCGGCTTTTTCTTTTCCCAGCAGTAAATCGATGATC
Organism: Pectobacterium sp. S5; assembly: GCF_051707265.1. Lineage (NCBI taxonomy): Bacteria > Pseudomonadati > Pseudomonadota > Gammaproteobacteria > Enterobacterales > Pectobacteriaceae > Pectobacterium > Pectobacterium sp. S5. The sequence continues at coordinate 1,163,063 of NZ_JAULSZ010000001.1, read as the reverse complement.
TTTAGCGCGAAATCCATGCTGGTTCCTGGCCCTTGTGTGGTTAACAGATTCACCCGTGGATCGTAGACGACACGTTTTTCCATCCATTTTTCTGGTGCAATCTTATCCTTAAACGCAGGATAGCCCGTCATGTTTCCGACAGGGAACAGCTGATGATATTCCAGCACCAGCGCAGGTGTTGCACACATCGCAGCAACAATTTTCCCTTCCAGATGTGCTTGTCGAATGCATTCCACCAGTATTGGGCTATCGCGGAAGCACTCCGCACCTTGCAGGCCGCCCGGTAACACCAGCACATCGAAAGGCCGATCGGCGACGGTAGCCAGTGGGGCATCCGCCAGCAGCCTTACCCCGCGTGAGCAGACGATTTCCAGATTGCCATCGCTGGCTACACTGGCAAGCGTGACCTGAATACCCGCTCGGACAAGCAAATCGATGGTCGTGACGGCTTCAGTTTCTTCACTACCAGGTGCCAGACACACCAGTGCCGATGCGGTCATAATCATTTTCCTTTTGCTTAATGTAGTCAAACAGACGGGCATTTTCGGGGAGCATCAGCCCGTGGAGACGCGCACGGTGCAGTAAATACCCGGTAATGTAATCAATTTCGGTATGTCGCTGAGCGATGATGTCCTGCAACATCGATGAGGTGTTTGCTGCCGTGTTCTGAATAATTTGGTTCACGTAGAGCAGCAGGCTATCTGGCGATGTGTGGAAGCCTTCTCGTTCCATGACGCTGGCCACTTCCTGACAAAGTGACACAATCAGTTCCGGGTAGGCAGAAAGCTCGCCATTGGTGCAGTGATATTTCACCGTGAGCGGATTGATGACGCAGTTAGCCGCCAGTTTCAGCCAGCAGGTAGCGCTAATGTTGGTGTGCCAGGCCACATCCGGCAACGCCTGATGCAGCACTTCAGCTAAATGGCTTTGGCTACTGTCACCGTTAAACGTGCCAATATGTGTTGTGCCTGCCGCAATGTGTACGACGTTATTTGCATCGCGTCTGGCAGCGTGAGTGGTAATACCGAGCACCAGTGGCTGCGGCAGCGACGGCAATTCTTCTCGTGTGCCCATCCCGTTGTGTAAAAGCAGAATCGTGCAATGCGGGTTGAGCTGCGGCAACAGCACGGTAACGGCATCGGAAACCTGCCAGGCTTTGAGCGTCACCAGCAGAAGTTCGCTTTGGGCAAGATGATCGGGATCGTTCGCTGTCAGGTTGAGATTACAGTGCTGACCGTCCAGCATCGTGACATTGACTGGACAATACGGTTGCGGAATGCGCAGCCATCCCTGGACATCATGCCCTTGCTGATGTAACGCGGCGAGCCAAAGTTGCCCCAGCGCGCCACAGCCAAGAACGGTGATCTTCATGTGTGTCTCCCTTATTCGATGCGGGCGCGGTTGTTCTGCCATCATAGGCTATCATTCATGTCACGATCTTGTGTTATTCGGCCTGTTTACCTGATGCAGAGTAAAAATCGGGATCGTGTCTGGCATCTTGCTTATCGCAGAAGAGCGGTTATTATGCTCGCCAGCCAAATTTGTCAGGAGAGCGAATTATGCCATCTTTCGATATTGTTTCGGAAATTGATATGCAGGAAGTCCGTAACGCGGTGGAAAATGCGACACGCGATCTGAGCACCCGTTGGGATTTTCGCAATGTTCCGGCCAGCTTTGAACTGAATGAGAAATCACAGAGTATCAAAGTGGCCAGCGAGTCTGATTTTCAGGTACAACAGCTGGTTGATATTCTGCGCGAAAAGCTGGTTAAGCGGGGTATTGAAGGCGGTGCGCTGGAGATCCCAGAAGAGATGGAACACAGCGGAAAAACGTACAGCGTGGAAGCGAAGCTGAAGCAAGGCATTGAAACGACGCTGGCCAAGCAAATCATCAAGCTGATTAAAGACAGCAAGCTGAAAGTGCAGGCGCAGATTCAAGGTGAACAGGTTCGTGTCACCGGTAAATCACGGGATGATTTACAGGGTGTGATGGCGTTGATTCGCGGTGGAAATCTGGGGCAACCGTTCCAGTTTACCAACTTCCGCGATTGATACGGTTAGTCATCCGCCGATGAACAGTAAGGCCAGCGAAAGCTGGCCTTTTGCATGATGCGTTAGGATTGACCCACTAATTGTTCTAACTGCTGCCGATTGGTTTTTTTGTTGTCGATCTTCACGTAGGCGCTGTATTCATCCGGCACGATAACCACTTCGGCCACGCCGGGCTGGGTGCGAATTTTCTGTTCCAATTCACTATCCTGCAATGCTAAATCGGACAGCGCGATTCTCAGGCTACTGAGATAAGGCGGCTCCTGCATGGTGACGCTGACGAGTAGCCAGATGGCCGCAATCGCCGCGCCTGCCATAAACACGGCAGAGGCACCATAAAGCTCAAACAGTCCGCCGCCGATGCTCCCGCCAATGGCCACACCGATAAACTGCGTGGTGGAGTAAACGCCCATCGCGGTGCCTTTGTATCCCGCAGGCGACTCCTTGCTAATCAGCGAGGGCAGCAGGGCTTCCATGACGTTGAAGGCCAGGAAGAACAGCTGTACGCCGATGATAATTTGCCAGAGGTGGTTATCTGCCTTCCACAGGACAACTTCTGCGGCGATCAGCACCACGATGCAGCCGATGAAGACCTGCTTCATTCGCCTTTTCACTTCAGCATAAATAATGAAAGGCACGACGCCGACAAAAGAGATCAGCATCGTGACCAGATAGACTTTCCAGTGGTCCTGCGGTGCCAAGCCCACAGATTCCATTACGCGCGGCAGGGCGACGAAGCTCGACATCAATAAAATATGCAGACACATGATGCCGATATTCAGTTTCAGCAGGCGGCTATTGCCGAGCACTTTACGGAAACTGCCGCGTACCATCGCCGATTCTCGATTCAGGACGTGTGCAGGCGCAGAAGGAATCAGGGTCAGCGTGATGACAATGCCAGCGAGTGACAGAAGGGCGATGCCCCAGAAGAGCGCCTGTAAACCGAAGGCGTGAGTAACGATAGGCCCAACGACCATGGCGATAGCAAAGGTGACACCAAAGCTGACGCCGATAAACGCCATGGCTTTGGTTCGGTTCTGCTCACGCGTCAGGTCGGAAAGTAGCGCCATGACGGCGGCAGAAATCGCGCCAGCGCCCTGCAATGCCCGACCAAGGATGATGCCCCAGATGGAGTCGCTCAGTGCGGCGATGACGCTGCCGAGTGCAAATATCAGCAGCCCCCCGACGATCAGCGGTTTTCTACCGATACGATCGGAGACCAAACCAAAGGGAATCTGGAAAATAGCCTGCATTAAGCCGTAAATACCAATCGCAATACCGATCAGCGCTTCACTCGCGCCCTGCAAGGCCATGCCGTAAGTTGTCAGGACGGGCAACACCATAAACATGCCAAGCATGCGCAGTGAAAAAACGGCTCCCAAGCCCCATGTGGCGCGTAATTCGCCAGGGGTCATTTTATTATCGTTCATGTATACCTCTGAAAAGCAATTGCCCTATTTTAGTGTGTTCTTGGTCAGACAGTAAACGATAGGTTTGTTACGTGATTTGGCGGAGGAAAAAGTAGGGGAGGGGAAAGAAAAAAACGCAGGGAGCGTTTTTCAACGTCGCTTTTGCGACGGCCCGAAGGGGGGAGAGCAGGAAGCTCGACATAAAAAAACCAGGGAACGTTTTTAACGTCCTTGCGACGAGACGAAGGACGCGTGCAGGAAGCTGGTCATAAAAAAACAGGCGGACGAGCCACCTGTTTTTATTAAATGCCTGTAACGCTGCTTGTGATTAACGCAGGTAGGTCAGCATAATTTCATGCGCTGGTGCCATTGAATCCACAGACATCATGACGCTCAGTGACGTAATCGCGACAATGGAGAAAACAAACAGTTTTCTTGCCCATACGCGGTCATCAATCGCATTTTTATAGCCTGACAGCGCCATACCCAACCACCAGACGCTAACTGCTGCGGCAACGATCAGATATTTATAGCCAGCATAGCCGCCGAGAGACAGCATCAGCGTCGCTACCGCAAACGCCACGATGTACAGCGTGATGTGGTGTTTCGCAACGGAGATACCTTTCACAACAGGCAGAACCGGGATGTTGGCGGCCTGATAATCCTTGAAGCGGAAAATCGCAATCGCGTATGAATGCGGCATCTGCCACAGGCTAAAGATCAGCAGCAGAATCAACGCACCAGCGTCGAACTGGTTGCTGACGGCACAATAACCGATAACCGGTGGTGCCGCGCCAGACAGGCTGCCAATCAGCGTGCCATAAACAGAATGCCGCTTCATGTACAGACTATACACACCGACATACACGACGAAGCCCATCACCGCCAGCCACATGGCCAGCGGGTTAGCCGCGATGTAAAGCAGAGCAAAGCCCGCAATACCTAACAGCGATGCGTAAACCAGCGTTACCTTCAGCGAAATCAGTCCCTTTACCAGAACCCGATTTTTGGTTCTCTCCATTTTCTTGTCGATGTCGCGGTCAATGACGTTGTTAAACACGCAGCCAGATGCAACGACTAACGACACACCCACGAGGGTGGCGAAAAACAGGGGATAATCAATGCGGCCTTGTGCCGCAAGGAGAAATCCACCGATAACGGAAATCAGATTTCCGAAAATAATTCCTGGTTTAGTAACTTGCAGGTATTGCTTAATCATCTTTTACGGCTCTGTTACTGGATCATCATATTGTGGTGTGCGCTCATCATAATCCAGATGGAGCCCACGACGACAATAGCGATAATCAGGACGGCAAACACAAGAGCCACCACGTTCCAGCGCTCTTCTGAGGACGTATTCAGGTGCAGAAAGTACACCAGATGTACCAGAATCTGAACAACGGCACATCCCACCACAGTGAAAAGAATGGCGCTATGTGAGGCTGTGCCGCTCATGACCATACTGAAAGGAATCACTGTCAAAATTACAGACAGAACAAAACCTATCACATATGACTTCACGCTGCCGTGGCTGGCACCTGCATGATCGGTTGTTGAATGACTCATTACATTGCCCCCAGCAGGTAAACAACGGTGAAGACACAGATCCATACCACGTCGAGGAAGTGCCAGAACAGACTCAGGCACATCAGACGCGTTTTATTGGTTGCAGTCAGGCCACGCTTGGACACCTGAATCATCATGATGACCAACCAGATCAGACCGCCCGTTACGTGCAGCCCGTGGGTGCCGACCAGTGCGAAGAAGGCAGACAGGAACGCGCTGCGATCCGGGCCATAGCCTTCAGCGATCAGGTGATGGAATTCATAGATTTCCATCCCGATAAACACCAGGCCGAACAGGAAGGTCACGCCTAACCAGGTATTAACCTGAGATTTGTTGCCCTTATTCATGGCGATCATTGCCATGCCGTAGGTAATACTACTGAACAACAGCGCGAACGTTTCCACCAGCACGAAAGGCAGTTGGAAAAGTTCCTTCCCGCTTGGGCCACCCGCTGTACCGTTAACCAGTACCGCATAGGTTGCGAACAGTGACCCGAAAATGATCAGGTCGCTCATCAGGTAGACCCAGAAGCCAAATACTTTGTTGGCTCCTGCGTCGTGGTGCCCATGCTCGGCATGGGCGGTATTGTGGTTAGTCAGAGTTTCAGTTGACATGTTTCACGCCTGCCTTACTGAGTTGATCAAAATTCTGATTCTCAATTTGCTCAATTTCTTTAACCGGCACGTAGTAATCCACGTCTTGATTAAAGCTATGCACAATCCAGGTCACAATCATGCCAGCGAAGCCAGCGATAGCAAGCCACCAGATATGCCAGATCATGGCAAAACCGAATACCAGGCTGAATGCGGAGATAATCACACCAGCGCCGGTGTTCTTCGGCATGTGAATCTCTTCATAGCTGGCAGGGCGCTTGTAAGCTTCACCTTTCTCTTTCGCTTCCCAGAATGCGTCACGGTCGTTGACGTGTGGCACGATAGCGAAGTTATAGAACGGTGCAGGAGAAGAGGTTGCCCACTCCAGCGTACGTCCACCCCACGGATCACCCGTCAGATCGCGGTTCTGGTCACGGTCACGAATACTGACGTAGAACTGCATAACCTGACACAGTACGCCGATACCAATCAATACCGCACCGATGGAGGCCACAACCAGTAAAGCGTGGAACTCAGGGTTGATTTGCTGGCTCAGACGACGCGTCATTCCCATGAAGCCGAGGACATACAGCGGCATGAAGGCAACGAAGAAGCCGATAATCCAGAACCAGAATGCGCGCTTACCCCAAGTTTCGTTCAGGGTGAAGCCAAAGGCTTTCGGGAACCAGTAAGTAATACCTGCGAAGCAACCGAACACCACGCCGCCGATGATCACGTTATGGAAGTGAGCAATCAGGAACAGACTGTTGTGCAGGACAAAGTTCGCACCCGGTACGGCCAGCAGTACCCCGGTCATCCCACCGATGGTGAAGGTGATGATGAAGCCCGTGGTCCACAGCATCGCGGAGTTGGATTCGATACGGCCTTGATACATGGTGAACAGCCAGTTGAAGATTTTAACCCCGGTCGGGATTGAAATAATCATGGTGGCTATACCAAAGAAGGCGTTGACGTTCGCGCCGGACCCCATGGTAAAGAAGTGGTGCAACCAAACGATGAACGACAGAACCGTAATCGCAATCGTTGCCCACACCAGTGAGGTGTAGCCAAACAGCCGTTTTTTACAGAAGGTCGCAACCACTTCGGAGTAAATACCGAAGACTGGCAGCACCAGAATGTAAACCTCAGGATGACCCCATGCCCAAATCAGGTTGATGTACATCATCATGTTGCCACCCATATCATTGGTAAAGAAATGGGTGCCGAGGTAACGGTCAAGCGTCAGTAGTGCAATGGTAACGGTCAATATCGGGAATGCGGCAATGATCAGCACGTTGGTACACAGTGCTGTCCAGGTAAATACTGGCATTTTCATCAGCGTCATGCCCGGTGCGCGCATCTTCAGAATCGTAGCGAAGAAGTTAACACCTGTCAGCGTGGTACCTATACCGGATATCTGTAGACTCCATATCCAGTAATCGACCCCGACGCCGGGACTGTACTCCTTTCCTGAAAGCGGCGGATACGCCACCCAGCCAGTCTGCGCAAATTCACCTACCCCGAGAGAGAGGTTGATCAAGATAACGCCAGCGACAAACAGCCAGAAGCTGAGGGAGTTCAGGAAGGGGAAAGCAACGTCACGCGCACCGATCTGCAAGGGAACCGCAAGGTTCATCAAGCCAACAACGAACGGAGTTGCCACGAAGAAGATCATGATGACACCGTGAGCGGTGAAAATCTGATCGTAGTGGTGAGCGTTTAGGAAGCCTTCTTGCCCGGCAGAGGCCAGCACCTGCTGGCCACGCATCATGATGGCATCGGCAAAACCACGTATCATCATCACCAGACCGACGATGATGTACATGATACCGATTTTCTTGTGGTCTACGGAGGTGAACCATTCGGCCCACAGCCATTTCCACTTACCGAAATAGGTTATTGCCGCCAGCAGCGCAAGGCCGCCAACGATGATCGCCGCCACGGTGACCATAATAATGGGTTCGTGATACGGAACCGCATCGAGTGTAAGTTTTCCGAACATCGTATTATCCCTCGGCTCCTTTGTGCGAGCTATGCTCGCCCATGTTCATACCCTCACCGTGTTGCATGTTTTCGTCGGGCTTCATGCCTTCACCATGATGTTGCATGTTCATGTCGTTGCCTGTGAATTTGCGAATAATATTATTGAACAAATCCGGCTGGACAGTGGAGAAGTATTCGACAGGATGGAATTCACTTGGTTTAGCCAACGCGTTGAATTCATCCATGGTATTCAGTGTCTTAGGGGACGACCGAACGTTCGCAACCCACTGGTCAAACTCTTGCTGAGTTGGCGTGGCAATCGCGGTGAACTTCATACCAGAGAAGCCTTTACCACTATAGCCGCCAGAGATACCGTCATACTTGCCCGGTTCATTAGCGATCAAGTGGAGCTTCGTCTGCATTCCGGCCATGGCGTAAATCTGTCCGCCAAGACGAGGGATGAAGAAGGAGTTCATCACGGAGTCGGATGTAATCTTGAACGCAACAGGCACGTTGGCAGGGAACGCCAGTTCGTTAACCGTCGCGATACCCAGATCCGGGTAAACAAACAGCCATTTCCAATCAAGCGAAACAACTTCGACATTGATAGGTTTGACGTCTGATACCAGCGGCTTGTACGGGTCAAGCGAGTGAGTCGTCTTCCAGGTAATGGTGCCAAGAATAACGATAATGATAATTGGTACAGTCCAGACTACTGCTTCTATCTTATTGGAATGTGACCAGTTCGGGGTATATTTTGCCTTTTCATTGGAAGCACGGAACTTCCAGGCAAAAGCTATCGTCATAACGATAACGGGAATCACAACGATCAACATCAGCCCGATGGCAGTCAGTATTAACGATCTTTGCTCTAACCCGATTTCTCCTTTGGGGTTCATCAGCGCCATATCGCAACCGCTCAGTAGAACAGTGGCTGCAAATAAAGACAGCATCCCAAAAATTTTATTGTATTTCTTGAGTCTCATCTAGCGACCTCAATAACAAGGGCTCTATTGTCATTTCATGCGAGCGGGCATTTTACGGGAAGGTTACTGCACTGTAAACATGATTAAGGTTATGTCAGCCGATTGTTGCTGTTTTTTGCCCTTAATGTCACAAAGATAGCCAAAATAAAAATGGTATTGAAAAACAGCAAATTAAGTGGCTACCCAGATGAGAGTATGGATGGATAATAAGAAATTACAACGTATCGTAACGCTTATTTTCTATTTTTAGTTTGGTGAAATTTTTTGCTCAATCTGTGTTTTTGATAACGAATGAAATTAGTTCTGGCGGGTTTTACGAGGAAATAAAATTCCCTCTAGCAAGATAATTATGAAAAAAATAATTAAATAAAGGAATGATGTAATAGGTTCAGGCAGCAGATGAGTGCTGCCTGAACGAATATCGTCAGTGCGCGGACTGTTTGGACGCGCGCCGGAGTGACAGATAGTCCAGCAAACTACCGAAGAAAATGCCCAGCAGAGCGAGTGTGCCGCCTGCGGCGAGCAGGTATTCTGCCAACAGAGGCAATGAGGACCATTCCAGCGCATTGCTGATCAGCAGCATGAGCCACAATACCAGCACGATCACACCTAATCCCAGCACATGTATGGCCTTCTTGTAATAATTCTGGAAATGTGTGCGTAACTGAAAAGTATCGGTTTTCTGGGTAAATTCCAGCGTTTCACGGCAAATCATCAGGATTGCCAGTCCCGGTAATGCGGCAAAAATCGAGAACAGATAGAACCATGCCCAGCCGTAGGATTCGACAAACCAGCCTGCGATGGGGCCAACGTAAACCCGTCCGACAGCGGCAAGGGCGGAAAGCAGAGCAAACTGTGTGGCTGAAAATGACTTATTACACAGCGTCATCAATAGTGCGACGAATGCTGCCGTTCCCATACCGCCGCAGAGATTTTCCAGAAAGACAGCGCTGGCCATGGTGAACAGACTTTTGTCTGTGATAGCCAGCAGCCAGTATCCCGCATTCGATACCGCCTGAAGAATACCAAACAGCATCAGCGCTCTGAACAACGAGAGTCGCTGCATCAGTAATCCGCCGTAAATGGCTCCCACGATGGTGGCGAAGAGTCCAAGTGTCTTATTAACCAGCCCGACATCACCAGCATTGAAGCCAACGCCTCGTATCAGGAAGGTTGTCGTCAAGCTGACCGCAAAGGCGTCACCGAGTTTGTATAACACGATAAGTAGAAGAATGAGCCAGGCGTTGTTGCGTGCGAAGAAGTCACGCAAGGGGGCAACAATTGCTTGCTCCATGGTGCGCGGTGCTGGCTGGCTATTCAGTGGTTCCGGCGCTAGCAGGGTGGCAAATACACCAATCAGCATTAATCCTGCCATTAACCAATAAGTGGCCTGCCAGCCGAAATAGCGATCGGCCATCCACAGCGCCAGTCCGCCTGAAACCAGCATGGCCAGACGATAACCTAATACCGAGGTAGCTGCACCCGTACCGCGTTCTTCAGGGGGAAGTAAATCCGTCTTATAGGCATCAAAAACAATATCCTGAGACGCGGAGCAGAACGCGACCAGAACCGCCAGCGCGGCCAGCCACCAGAGATCGCGTGCTGGGTTCATAAACCCCATACCAATAATGGCAGCAATGAGCAGAAGTTGACTGAGAATCAGCCAGCCGCGGCGTCTGCCGAGAAACGGTGGGGTGTAGCGATCCATCAGCGGGGACCACAGGAACTTGAAGACGTAGGCTTGACCAACCAGAGAGAAAAAACCAATGGTTTTCAGATCGACATTCTCGACGGTCATCCAGGCTTGTAATGTGCCTGATGTCAATGCCAGTGGTAAACCGGAAGCGAAGCCAAGCAACAGCATAAAAAGCGAATTACGTTGGCTGAATAAAGCAATGATGCGACTAAACATGAAGAGTCCTTTCCCTTGCTCCGTGAGCGTTCAGGAGCAAGGGAAGCGGCGTACAGAAATTAACGGGCGTTTTCTTTGATAAAGCTACTTACAGTCGTGTCTTGCGCCATGTCGTTGATGACATCGCCTAACACCGTGTTAACGGCATTGGTAATATTTTCGTTATTGGCAGTAAACGCGCCCTGAACGTTATAGGTTGAGCGGTAGTTCTTCACCTGCTTGTTGCCATTCGCCGCCTGAGAAATGATGGAGATATCCGCTTTGGTGGTGATGTTGTAGCGTAGGTTGCCTTCGGAGACATCAGCGTACAGGTGGTTAACCACGATCTGCAAGGCGACTGGGCCACCGGTTCCGATCATGTAACCGCGTGCGGTCATTTGCTTTTCCAACGCTTCTTGCAACAGGAAACGCAGATCGCGAGAAGGCGTCAGCGTAATCAGTTGGCCATCGCGATTCACTTTCGCCAGAGCCTGATCGGCGCGCTGGTCTGCACCATTGATGCTAATCGTTACGCCCATCAGCGTCGGATCCTGAGAAGGCACGCTAATTTTTGGTGTGATGTTCAAGGTGTTGCTTTTTGCTGCACATCCTGCAAGCAGAATTACGGCCAGAAGAGGGAAAAATAATTTTTTTAACATTCGTATTTTCTCAGTAATGATTAGTGTGGTGAGCTGACAAATATTGTTGATATCATATCATCGCCACAGGCAGGAAAAAGATCCGATAGCAGGTAAATTGTCCTGAAATTCATCTTTTTCACGCTTTTGACCTGGAAAAACCGTTTTTATCACATCAAGACCGTCGATGATATATCAACCCGTAGCGTACAGCTTTCTTCTCACTATGCTGTTTGTACGCATAACAGGTTGAAAAACGATGAGGTTATAATGATTCGGGCATCGGTGAATGACAGTCATGTCGCGTTGATATCAAATTTTCCCCAAGCCGAAAGGGTAGCCGTATGATGCGTGAAACGATAGAAGACAAGCTGCGTGTGGGTTTTGAACCCGTTCATTTAGAAGTGACTGATGAGAGTTATCGTCACAACGTGCCTGCGGGAGCAGAAAGCCATTTTAAAGTTGTGCTGGTCAGCGATAAATTCACGGGCGAACGCGTGATTGGGCGACATCGTGCAGTCTATGCCGTGCTGGCTACGGAGCTGGCGGGGTCAGTGCATGCGTTAGCACTGCATACGTATACGGCAAAAGAGTGGACCAGTTTGCAAAATGCCGTACCTTCTTCACCGCCTTGCGGTGGCGCTGGCATCCTTTCTTAAGTCATTAATATGGCCCGTTCCTGACATATTCAGGGCGGGTTACTGACAAAAGTGTGAATCCGTTGCTGTAATAGTCCGCCCGCCGTTCTCGACTCATCCTCTCTATATCGCTATAATACGCGTCTAATTTTTTCCTGAATGTATTCGGGACGCTTCTGACTACAAGGACGGGGTTGGCAATTTCCCGGTTCTGCGAGGTTGATTCGAGCTGTACGCCTTCGGTGGCGGCAGTCTGAGTCAGTGTCGCTGTCGTGAGAGTTTTTCGTCGCGAGAATAGTTTTGGGGTTGACCGATCACTGTGATTTTTTGAGGTAATAAGATGCAAGTTTCAGTTGAAACAACTCAAGGTCTGGGACGTCGCGTAACGATTACCGTTGCTGCTGACATCATTGAGAGTGCGGTGAAGAGCGAGCTGGTCAACACGGCCAAAAAAGTACGTATTGACGGTTTTCGTAAAGGCAAAGTGCCGATGAATGTTGTTGCTCAGCGTTATGGTGCCTCTGTGCGTCAGGACGTATTGGGTGACCTGATGCAGCGCAACTTTGTTGACGCGATCATCAAAGAAAAAATTAATCCGGTTGGCGCGCCTAACTACATCCCTGGCGAATATGCCGTAGGTGGCGACTTCACTTACTCTGTTGAATTTGACGTGTACCCAGAAGTCGAGCTGAAAGGTCTGGATGCAATCGAAGTTGAAAAACCGGTTGTTGAAGTCACTGATGCTGACGTTGATACCATGCTGGACACGCTGCGTAAGCAACAGGCGACCTGGAAAGAAACTGACCGCGCTGCGGCAGCGGAAGATCGTGCAACGATCGATTTCACCGGTTCTATCGATGGTGAAGTCTTCGACGGCGGAAAAGCGTCTGACTTCGTTCTGGCAATGGGCCAGAATCGCATGATCCCAGGCTTTGAAGATGGCATCGTTGGGCACAAAGCGGGTGAAGAATTCACTATCAACGTGAACTTCCCAGAAGATTACCACGCTGAAAACCTGAAAGGAAAAGCGGCTCAGTTCGCTATCGTCCTGAAGAAAGTTGAAGAACGTGAGCTGCCTGAACTGACTGAAGAATTCATCAAACGTTTCGGCGTGGCTGATGGTTCTCAGGAAGGTCTGCGTGCTGAAGTTCGTAAAAATATGGAACGTGAACTGAAAGGCGCGGTGCGTAACCGTGTTAAAACTCAGGTTCTGGACGGACTGATCAACGCTAACGAAATCGACGTGCCAGTTGCACTGATCGATGGCGAAATCGACGTTCTGCGTCGCCAGGCTGCACAGCGTTTTGGCGGCAACGAGAAGCAAGCGCAGGAATTACCGCGTGAGCTGTTCGAAGAGCAAGCTAAACGCCGCGTTGTTATCGGTCTGTTGCTGGGTGAAGTCATCAGCAGCAATGAGCTGAAAGCTGACGAAGCACGCGTTAATGCACTGATCGAAGAGATGGCTTCTGCTTACGAAGATCCGCAGGAAGTTATCGAGTTCTACAGCAAAAACAAAGAGCTGCTGAACAACATGCGTAACGTTGCTCTGGAAGAGCAAGCGGTAGAAACCGTGCTTGCTAAAGCGAAAGTTGTTGAGAAGTCAGTAAGCTTCAACGAACTGATGAATCAAACGACTACAGCATAAACCTTGTTGATATCAACATTGTTTATTGCGTAGCGGGATGCTTCCCTATCAAAAGCCCGTGCCTTATGGCGCGGGCTTTTTGCTTGGTGCAATACTGATGATGATCGCTTGGGCTACGTCGTATCCGGTGTTCCTGTCAGGGGATACACGAGGAATGACCGCCTGAAATTGCACTACTATTAAGTCATACAGTTAACTCAGGCTGCGAATTTGTTAGGTCAGGCAACGAGTTAAACTGCAGCGTTGCCGTGCCGATAACGTGTTAAGAATAAAATAATTGGCTCTTTAATAGAGAACGATTGATAGTGTAAGCTTGAAATACAATGCGTGTGCCCCCACTCACTGAAGAGGAAAAGTAGGCACAGCAGGTAAGGATTCTCGGCCGTATGGGTTGTTCAGCAAGGACGAGACAGGGTTCCGTAGTCATCCCCCCCTATCTCTAGTAGAATTGAACAATGCAATTGATTGAACAACGCTAAGAGTGCCGGACGCATTTTATCTAGGAGACGTGAATGTCATACAGTGGCGAACAAGAAAGACAAGCACCTCATATGGCGTTAGTGCCGATGGTGGTTGAACAGACCTCTCGCGGGGAACGTTCTTACGATATCTATTCCCGTCTGCTAAAAGAACGGATAATCTTCCTGACTGGTCAGGTTGAAGATCACATGGCGAATCTGGTTGTGGCACAGATGTTGTTTCTGGAAGCTGAAAACCCAGAAAAAGACATTTATCTGTACATTAACTCTCCAGGTGGCGTCATTACTGCTGGTATGTCTATTTACGACACCATGCAGTTTATCAAACCGGATGTCAGCACGATTTGTATGGGACAGGCTTGTTCCATGGGCGCGTTCCTGTTGACGGCGGGAGCCAAAGGCAAGCGTATTTGCCTGCCTAACTCGCGCGTCATGATTCACCAGCCATTGGGCGGTTTCCAGGGGCAGGCAACGGATATTGAAATCCATGCCAAAGAAATACTGAAAGTGAAAGCCAAGATGAATGAGCTGATGGCGAAACATACGGGTCAGCCTCTTGAAGCGATAGAGAGAGACACCGAGCGCGATCGTTTCCTCTCTGCCAGTGAGGCAGTAGACTACGGTTTGGTAGACTCCGTATTCACTAACCGTGGGTAATAATTCGCCATATTAGCGGTCTGGTGTAGCTAAAAATCAGTGTTCGACCGATAGTCTGTTGTGCGAGGTTATTTTACGCGTATTAGCTATAAGTATCGGCGTTCGTTGTAGCGGTATCGCTGTGGTTGGCCTGCGGGCAAAAGACGAAAAAGAGGTTTAACTCATGACAGATAAGCGCAAAGACGGTTCAGGAAAGTTACTGTACTGCTCTTTTTGCGGCAAAAGCCAGCATGAAGTGCGTAAGCTGATTGCCGGGCCGTCGGTGTATATCTGCGATGAATGTGTTGACTTGTGTAACGACATTATTCGCGAAGAAATTAAGGAAGTGGCGCCCCACCGTGAGCGCAGTGCGTTGCCGACGCCACACGAAATTCGCCGCCACCTTGACGATTACGTCATCGGTCAAGAGCAGGCCAAGAAGGTATTGGCCGTTGCGGTATATAACCACTATAAACGCTTGCGTAATGGTGACAGCAGCAACGGGATCGAACTGGGTAAAAGTAACATCCTGCTGATCGGTCCTACGGGGAGCGGTAAAACGTTGCTGGCTGAAACGCTGGCGCGCTTCCTGGACGTTCCGTTCACTATGGCGGATGCAACTACGCTGACTGAAGCGGGCTACGTCGGTGAAGACGTTGAGAACATCATTCAGAAGCTGTTGCAGAAGTGCGATTACGATGTGCAGAAAGCGCAGCGTGGCATTGTCTACATTGATGAAATCGACAAGATTTCTCGTAAGTCAGACAACCCATCGATCACCCGCGATGTGTCTGGTGAAGGCGTTCAGCAGGCTCTGCTGAAGCTGATCGAAGGTACTATCGCAGCGGTTCCACCGCAGGGTGGCCGTAAGCATCCGCAGCAGGAGTTCTTGCAGGTTGATACCTCCAAGATCCTCTTTATCTGTGGCGGTGCGTTCGCAGGTCTGGACAAGGTGATCGAGCAGCGTACCGACACGGGACGCGGCATCGGCTTTAACGCAACGGTTAAAGGCACCGCAGATAAAGCGACAGAAGGCGAGTTGTTGGGCAAGGTTGAGCCAGGTGATTTGATTAAATTTGGTTTGATTCCTGAGTTTATCGGTCGTCTGCCAGTCGTTGCTACGCTGAGAGAACTGAGCGAAGACGCGCTGATTCAGATTCTGCGTGAGCCGAAGAATGCGCTGACTAAACAGTATCAGGCGCTGTTCAATCTGGAAGGCGTTGAGCTGGAATTCCGCGATGAAGCGCTGACGGCGATTGCTAAGAAAGCGATGGTGCGTAAAACCGGTGCACGTGGTCTGCGTTCTATCGTTGAAGCTGCTTTGCTGGATACCATGTATGACCTGCCATCGCTGGAAAGCGTGGATAAAGTCGTCATTGATGAATCCGTTATTGCGGGCCAGTCCGAACCATTGCTGATCTATGGCAAACCTGAGACACAGCAGGCTTCCGGCGAATAATTAATCAATTTGGCGGTATCAAAAAATAAAAATGGGGGATTTTATCCCCCATTTGTTTTTTACACGCATGCTGGTCGTTGAATGTGAGACATTTATCCCCATATACTCAAATACCTATTTGATGAAACCCGTGAAAACCGCGTTTCACGAGATTCCCATAACCTGGCGGAAACGAAACTAAGAGAGAGCTCTATGAACCCTGAGCGTTCCGAACGCATAGAAATCCCCGTATTGCCATTGCGCGATGTGGTGGTTTATCCGCACATGGTCATTCCGTTGTTTGTTGGTCGGGAGAAATCGATTCGGTGCCTTGAAGCCGCAATGGATCATGATAAGAAGATCATGCTGGTGGCACAGAAAGAAGCCTCAACGGATGAGCCAAGTATTAACGATCTTTTCTCGGTAGGGACGGTAGCCTCAATTCTTCAAATGCTGAAACTGCCGGACGGCACAGTAAAAGTGCTGGTCGAAGGGTTACAGCGTGCGCGTATTACGACGCTTTCTGACAGCGGTGAACATTTCGCTGCACACGCAGAATATCTTGATTCCCCAGCGATTGATGAGCGCGAGCAAGAAGTGCTCATGCGTACGGCGGTCAATCAGTTTGAGGGATACATCAAGCTGAACAAGAAGATCCCGCCGGAAGTGCTGACCTCGCTGAACAGCATTGATGATGCTGCGCGTTTGGCCGACACTATTGCTGCGCACATGCCGCTGAAATTGGCTGATAAGCAGTCTGTACTTGAAATGTTCGATATTACTGAACGTTTGGAGTACCTGATGGCGATGATGGAATCCGAAATCGACCTGTTGCAGGTAGAAAAACGGATTCGTGGCCGCGTTAAGAAGCAAATGGAAAAAAGCCAGCGTGAGTACTATCTGAATGAGCAAATGAAAGCGATTCAGAAAGAGCTGGGTGAGATGGATGACGCACCGGATGAACACGAAGCGTTAAAACGCAAGATTGAAGCGGCGAAAATGCCGAAAGACGCGCGTGAGAAAGCCGAAGCAGAATTACAAAAGCTGAAAATGATGTCACCGATGTCAGCGGAAGCGACAGTGGTGCGCAGCTATATCGACTGGATGGTGCAGGTGCCGTGGAATGCGCGCAGCAAAGTGAAGAAAGACTTGCTGAAAGCGCAGGAAATGCTGGATACCGATCATTATGGTCTGGATCGCGTGAAAGAACGCATCCTTGAATATCTTGCAGTACAGAGCCGTGTCAGCAAGATCAGAGGGCCGATTCTGTGTCTGGTGGGGCCGCCAGGCGTGGGTAAAACCTCGCTCGGTCAGTCTATCGCCAAAGCGACTGGACGTCAGTATGTGCGTATGGCGCTGGGTGGCGTGCGTGACGAAGCTGAAATCCGCGGGCACCGCCGTACCTATATCGGTTCAATGCCGGGCAAACTAATCCAGAAAATGGCAAAAGTTGGTGTGAAAAACCCACTCTTCCTGCTGGATGAGATCGACAAGATGTCTTCTGACATGCGTGGCGATCCGGCTTCTGCCTTGCTGGAAGTGCTCGATCCTGAGCAGAACGTGGCGTTTAACGATCACTATCTGGAAGTCGACTACGATCTGTCCGATGTGATGTTTGTTGCGACGTCTAACTCGATGAACATCCCAGCGCCGTTGCTTGACCGTATGGAAGTCATTCGTCTTTCCGGCTATACAGAAGACGAAAAACTGAATATCGCTAAACAGCATCTGCTGCCGAAACAGATCGAACGTAATGCGCTGAAAAATGGTGAGATCTCGGTAGAAGACAGCGCGATTGTTGGCATTATCCGTTATTACACGCGTGAAGCTGGCGTGCGTAGCCTGGAGCGTGAAATCTCCAAGTTGTGCCGTAAAGCAGTAAAAACGCTGTTGATGGATAAATCCACTAAGCATATCCAGATTTCGGGCGATAACCTTAAGGATTTCCTTGGGGTACAGCGTTTTGACTATGGTCGTGCGGACGATGAAAATCGCGTAGGGCAGGTGACCGGACTGGCCTGGACGGAAGTTGGCGGCGATCTGTTGACGATTGAAACCGCCTGCGTGCCGGGCAAAGGTAAGCTGACTTATACCGGTTCGTTGGGTGAGGTCATGCAGGAGTCGATTCAGGCTGCGCTTACCGTGGTTCGTGCTCGTGCAGAAAAATTAGGCATCAATGCTGATTTTTACGAGAAGCGTGATATCCACGTTCACGTTCCAGAAGGTGCGACGCCGAAAGACGGTCCGAGTGCGGGTATCGCTATGTGTACCGCACTGGTTTCTTGTTTGACCGGGAATCCGGTGCGTGCCGATGTGGCGATGACGGGTGAGATTACCCTGCGTGGTCTGGTACTGCCGATTGGTGGTCTGAAAGAGAAACTGCTGGCAGCACACCGTGGTGGCATCAAGACGGTATTGATTCCTGATGACAACAAGCGCGATCTGGAAGATATCCCACAGAACGTGATTGCCGATCTGGAAATCCATCCGGTGAAACGTATCGAGGAAGTATTGGCACTCGCATTGCTGAATGCGCCTTCTGGCATGCAGGTGGTCACGGCGCCTAAAGCCAAGACCAAAGCCAAGGCAAAATAGTGACCTGTCGCAAAAACCCTTGAGAAAATCAGGGCTGGTGAGTGAAATCGTGCTTGCCAGCTTTTTTTTGTACCGCTAAGTTAGAGCACTGTTAGTTTTAGCCATAACAGGCTAGGCATGACAGTATTGATAATAAGTCACGTGTCGCGTCTTGGGACATTGAAGCGCGATAAGAGAATTCCAGAGGGGATGACAGAGTGAACAAGTCACAATTGATCGACAAAATTGCCGCAGATGCTGATATTTCCAAAGCGGCAGCAGGGCGTGTGTTGGATGCAATTATTGGTTCCGTTACCGAATCCCTGAAAGAAGGGGATGATGTTGCTTTGGTTGGTTTTGGTACTTTCTCAGTGCGTGAACGTGCTGCTCGTACCGGCCGTAACCCGCAAACTGGTAAAGAAATCAGTATCCCTGCGGCGAAAGTACCAGGATTCCGTGCTGGTAAAACGCTGAAAGACGCCGTTAACTGATTATTACGTCACAGGTTTGGCTGATAACCACTTTGGGTGCCAAACAATACCTGACGCAATGATATTGGTAGGGTAAGATACGAGGCGCATCATTTTATGATGTGCCTTTTATTTATTAGGACTATACATACCCGACACATGGCAAAACGTGGCGGGCAATAAGCTTAAATGCGCCCTAGCCTTGTATTGGGCTATAGCAATCGCAAGGATGCATGGCTCCGGCCAGCGCAGGGAGTTTTATCCATTCTACAGCGGAGTGTTGTCACATTATGATGGACAATTTACGTACGGCCGCGAATAACGTCGTGCTCAAAATTATTCTTGCTTTGATCATCGCATCATTCGTTCTAACTGGCGTTGGTGATTATCTTATTGGTGGTTCAGGAGATTACGCTGCAAAGGTGAACGGGCAGGAAATTACCCGCGCACAGCTTGAGCAGGCGGTACAGAACGAACGCAGTCGTCAGCAGGAAGCCTTGGGTGAGAATTTCTCTCTTCTGGCGAGTAATGACGGCTACATGCAGCAATTGCGTAGGCAGGCACTCTCCCAACTCATTGATGAAACCTTGCTGGATCAGTATGCCAACAAGCTGGGACTGAACATCAGTGATGAGCAAATCAAACAGGCGATCTTTGACGTTCCTGCGTTTCAGACCAACAACCGTTTTGATAATGAAAAGTATCTGGATCAGGTTCGTCGCCTTGGCGTCACACCGGATATGTATGCTCAGATGCTGCGTAAACAACTGACTTCACAGCAGTTGATTCGTGGCTTTGGCAATACCGCGTTCCTGCTGCCGCAGGAGATCGATAATCTGGTGAAACTGGCTGCACAAGATCGTGTTGTCCGTGTTGCAACCATTGATATTGCTGCCAAGGCGAAAGCGCAGACGGTTGCTGACGATGAGATCCAGAGTTATTACGATCAAAACAAAGGGAATTTCATCGCACCAGAAGAATTCAAAGTCAGCTATATCTCGCTGGATGCGGCAAGCATCATGGACGGCGTGAAAGTAGACGATGCTGCCATCAACGATTTCTACGAACAGAACAAGAGCGATTATTCCCAACCTGAGCGAAAAAAATTCAGCGTTATTCAGGTGAAGAATGAGGCCGATGCAGCGTCTGTTCTGGATGCGCTGAAGCAAGGTGGTGATTTCGCTACGCTGGCGAAAGAAAAATCAACGGACGTTATCTCGCGCCGCAACGGTGGCGATCTGGGATGGATGGACGAAAACAGCATGATTGATGAGCTGAAGCAGGCAAAACTGACGGAGAAAGGTCAGGTTTCCGAAGCGATTAAATCATCTGTTGGTTATCTGGTTGTGCGTCTGGATGATGTTCAGCCGCAGCAGGTCAAACCGCTGAGCGAAGTGCGTGCCGAGATTGCTGAGAAAGTGAAGCACGAGAAAGCGCAGGATGGTTACTATGCGCTGCAACAAAAAGTCAGCGAAGCGGCCAGTAACGACAACGAATCTCTGGCTTCAGCAGAAGAAGCGGCCGGCGTGAAAGCAACGCAGACCGACTGGTTTACGCGTGAGAAAATTCCCGCTGCGCTGAACTTCCAGCCGGTAACACAGGCTATCTTTAGCGGTGCGCTGTTGGGCGAAAACGGTGCTGCGGGCAACAACTCCGATGTGATTAACGTCGACGGCGATCGTGCTTTCGTTCTGCGCATCACTGAGCACAAGCCTGAAAGTACTCGCCCTCTGGATCAGGTTCGTACCGAGATCGTAGAGACGCTGAAACGTCAGAAAGCTGAACAGCAGACTCGTGTAGACGCTGAAAAAATTCTGGCTGAGCTGAAACAAGGCAAAGACGACGCGCTTAAAGCTGCAGGTCTGAGCTTTGGTGAGGCAAAAACGATGTCTTCTATCTCTCAGGGTGATGCAACGGCCGAAGCAATCTTTGCTATGCCGCATCCAGAGAAAGATAAGCCATCTTATGCGATTACTCAGGATCAGGCTGGTAATGTCGTACTGGTCGCGCTGGATAGCGTGACGCCACATCAGCTAAATGATGAGCAGAAAACACAGTTTGCTAGCCAGGTTCAGCAAGGTTCTCTGGGTGCGCTGTTTGATTCTCTGCTGTCCAGCTTGCGTAGTGAAGCGAAAATCAAGATGGGCAATGCGGCGCAAGAACAGCAATAAGCTCCGCAAAAATTTGCAAATCGTTGCAACAACAAAAGGCCGCTTTCGCGGCCTTTTCCACATTTAAATTCTGCTGTTTGCGGTGTTGATGGGTCTGCGGCAAGGTAGCCGTGCTGTCACACACAAGGAGGAAACAGCATGAAAAAATCAGGAATAAAAGCACTGTGTTTAATCATCGGAATGAGTTTGTCTGGGTTGCCATTACTGGGGCAGGCGGCACCTAAAGCCGCCGACAGTACGGCGACAGTGGTGAAGTCTGCGCCAGCAGATCAGAAAGCGGAAAAAGCAACGCTTCCTGATGGTGACGAGGATAAGGTAAGCATTAATGCAGCAAACGCTGCTGATTTGGCGGAAATAATGAACGGTGTCGGCCTTAAAAAGGCGGAAGCGATCGTTAACTATCGTGAGCAAAATGGTCCTTTTACTCAGATCGATCAATTAACTGAGGTCCCGGGAATTGGGGCTGCGTTGGTTGAGCGAAATCTCTCTCGTTTAAAACTGTGATATCAGTCGCAGCCCAGTCGAGCACTTCCTCTGGGCTGCGAACCTCTGCTAGGCTAATTATCAGGTCATACCAGTTGTTAGTGTTGTCACAGGAGTATCACCGCTATGCAGACTTTCATTACCGTTCGTGGTTATCACATTGATGTTTATCAGCACGTTAATAACGCGCGCTATCTGGAGTTTCTGGAAGAAGCGCGTTGGCAATGGCTGGAAACGTTGCCCGCTTTTGGTTGGATGCATAGCAACAATATTGCTTTCGTCGTGGTGAACATCAATATCAACTATCGCAAGCCTGCCGTTCTCGGTGACGTGCTGCGTATTGATAGTGAATTACTGCAGATGAATACGAAGAGTGGCGTGATAAGTCAGAAGATAACCCGAGTGTCTGATGAAAGCGATGTGGCGGATGCCACGCTGACGTTTGTCTGTATCGATTTATCGACGCAAAAATCACTGCCGCTGGAGGGAGAACTGCTGGAACACCTAAACGAGATTCGCCGTTAACATGAAGCAGCAGGCCACTACCTGTAAGGTGTGGCCTGCTGTTTTTACACTGTGTGATGTTTCTGCGTGTCGGTTTCTGAATGGTGGAGTGAAGTATCAGCGTAATCCTGCTTTCTGCTTCAGCGATGCCATGACAGCCACGGAGTCATTTTGATACTGTGCAAGCCCGTTTGCTCGCAGATGGCAGGCGGCACACTGACCACACCCATCACCTTTGATGCCGTTATAGCATGTTAGCGTGTGGTAACGAACGGTATCGAGTTGCTGGTAATGATCCGCCAGCGCCCAGGTTTCGGCCTTATTAAGCCACATCAGCGGGGTTTCAAAACGGATATCGCGGGCAATACCTAAAACAATAGCCTGATTCAGTGCCTTGACGAATTCATCGCGACAATCTGGGTAACCGGAAAAATCAGTCTCACACACGCCGGTAATCACGGCTTCTGCACCAACCTGATAGGCGTAGATTGCGGCGAGCGTCAGGAAAAGAATGTTTCTTCCCGGAACAAAGGTGTTGGGGATGCCTTGTGCATTGGCGTCGTAATCGGGGACAGGGATGCTGTCACGCGTCAGGCTGCTGGTGGCGAGCTCATTCAGCAAGCCGACATCCAGAACCTTATGCGCCGTTGCACCCAGTTTCTGGCTGAGTTCCCGAGCGACATCAATTTCTGCGCGGTGGCGTTGCCCATAATCGAAGGTGATGCAGTGGACGTCATCATAATCTTGCAAAGCCTGAATCAGGCAGGTTGTGGAATCTTGTCCACCGCTAAAAACGACAACAGCACGCTTCATTCTTCATTCACCTTAACGCGACGTTAACCGCAATACGTCTGTAACGTACTGCGGTGTAAAGCCGCTATTTTACCTGAAAAGCTCTGTTAGCTGAAAAAACCTGTTATCTGAAAAGCGCGGTTATCTGAAAACCATGTTATCTGAAAACCATGTTACCTGGAAAACAGCCCACATTCAGCGCTGCGGCTGCGTGCGGAATACGCTAGCCTCACGTCAGGTTGGATTCAGGGGAAAGGTGAGCTATCTCTGGGGTGTTCAGCACACTGAGATAAGGGCTAATGTCACCGATATTTTTTTCTACCCAGTTGCTGTTGTAGTAGGTGTCCAGATAGCGTTCGCCGCTGTCGCAAAGCAGGGTCACAATCGCGCCTTTTTGACCCCTGCTCACCATCTCTTTGGCCAGTTGCAGCATACCCCAGACGTTGGTGCCGGTAGAGGCTCCCGCTTTGCGACCTAACACGCTTTCCAGCCAGTACAGTGTTGCAATACTGGCGGCATCCGGCACTTTGATCATGTGATCAATGACGTCAGGAATAAAAGAAGGCTCTGCACGCGGGCGACCAATACCTTCGATCCGACTGCCACATGGCCCTGTGATAGAGCGATCCCGCTGCTGGTAGCAGTCGTAGAAGACGGAGTTTTCTGGGTCGACGACGACCAGTTGCGTATCCAGGCCTTGATAGCGAATGTAGCGTCCGAGCGTGGCTGACGTACCGCCAGTTCCTGCGCTCATCACGATGTAGTCCGGCACAGTATGCGGTTCACGTGCCATTTGGCGGTAAATGCTATCGGCAATATTGTTGTTGCCACGCCAGTCGGTGGCGCGTTCAGCGTAGGTGAACTGATCCATATAATGGCCGTTCATCTCTTGTGCGAGCTGTTCGGATGCGGCATAGATTTGTCCCGCCTGCTCGACAAAATGGCAGCGCCCGCCATAGAAAGCGATTTGCTCGATTTTCTTTTTTGCGGTACAGGAAGGCATGACGGCGATAAACGGCAGGCCAAGCAAACGTGCAAAGTAGGCTTCTGAGACGGCGGTGCTGCCGGATGACGCTTCGATAATCGGCGTGCCTTCTTTAATCCAGCCATTGCATAGCCCGTAGAGAAATAAGGAACGAGCCAGGCGATGCTTCAGGCTGCCGCTGGGATGCGTGCTTTCATCTTTGAGATAAAAATAGATACCCGGATAATCCGGCAGGGTCAGACGGATAAGATGCGTATCAGCTGAACGCTGAAAATCTGCTTCGATAGCGCTGATGGCATTTTTAACCCAGGCATTGGTCATGATGAAAACTCGGTTAGGCAGTGATGCGAATAGAGTAACGAGTTTTCAGGATAAAAAGGTTATCTTTTTATCTCTTCATGACCAATTTAAAGAAAATATTTACTCTTTATTTCTGGTTTTTTGGGAATATTTTCCATCCCCCTGGCTGGGGGATGCTTACCCAAAAAACATGGCGATGGCTGCTGCTAGCGCAACGAGAGCCATTAAAGCGAATGCCATATTGATGGCACTGATAATGAAAGGGAATGCGATCACAGCGATACCAAGCATGGCTGCGCTCATGCAAGGTCTGGTGGATTCACGGCGAGCGAAGCCGAAAACAGCGAAAATTATCGCAAGGCAACCTAATACGGATGTTGCTGCAATGACTAACCGCTCTTCATTGAATGAGGATTGCTGTGGTGGTGTGGGGAGCGCTTTTCCCATTAATCTATCCAACGTGGTATCACGGATGGAGACAATTTTTTCTGCGATTCGCTCTTCAATCGGTACTTCTGGTGTTGATGGTCCGACCCAAAAGTAAGATACGGCAATCACTAATCCGATTGCGCCTAAAATCATACCTATAGTACTGAGTTTATTGTTTTTATCCTTTGTCATCGTTTCGCCACTCCTGATTGGCATAAAATACGTCACTGGCTGATGCGTAATGAATTGTAGAAATCAATCTGTCTGCTTAAGGTATCACCTTCTGTAAAAGGTAATGAAATTCCATATTATACAATCCATTATGATTTTTCATTATCGAATGGTGATGTGGTTTTTTGATGTTGTCAGTGAATATTGAAGGCGATTTTTAATGGGAAGAACATTGCTTTTCTCTCTTAATGGGGGAAAGTAGGGCAAGGTTTTCTATCGGCGGCGCTATATTGAGTAAAACTATGCTAGATAAAATTGATCGCACACTGCTGAATATGCTGCAACAGGATTGCACACTTTCACTACAGACGCTGGCCGATGCGGTTAATCTGACATCCACGCCGTGTTGGAAACGACTGAAGCGTCTGGAGGAGGAAGGAATCATCCGGGCTCGGGTGGCGTTGCTGGATAATGAACGCCTGGGGTTAGGGCTGACGGCGTTTGTCTTATTGAAGACGCAGCAGCACAACCGTGACTGGTATCAGACCTTCACTCGCGTAGTATCTGACATGCCGGAGGTGCTGGCTTTCTATCGTATGGCTGGCGAATACGATTACCTGATGCAGGTTCAGGTTGCTGATATGAAAAGCTATGATGATTTCTATAAGCGGCTGGTGAATGGTATTCCCGGGCTGGTCGATGTAACATCTAACTTTGCTATGGAACGAATCAAACATACCACGGCACTGCCCTTATCCCTGTGATTCATCGTATATCCGTCTTTTGTATAATCACTTGTCTGAGTCTGTCATGACCCGTTTGGCTATTGGAATGAAAACCGCGTGAGACTGTTTGCTCAACTGAGTTGGTATTTTCGCCGCGAATGGCGGCGCTATCTGGGTGCTGTTGCGCTATTGATTGCAATTGCCATTCTGCAATTGTTGCCCCCTAAATTGGTCGGCGTGATTGTCGATGGTGTAACGCAGCACGGCATGTCGATGACCGAAATGATGAAGTGGATTGGCGTGATGCTGCTGACTGCCGTCATGGTCTATCTGCTGCGCTATGTGTGGCGAGTGTTTCTGTTTGGCGCGTCATACCAGTTGGCGGTTGAGCTACGAGAGGATTTTTACCGCCAACTGAGCCGCCAGCATCCGGCATTTTATCAACGTCACCGAACTGGCGATCTGATGGCGCGAGCGACTAACGATGTTGATCGTGTAGTCTTTGCCGCCGGAGAAGGCGTGCTGACGCTGGTCGATTCGATGGTGATGGGTTGTGCCGTGCTGGTTGTCATGTGTACTCAAATCAGTTGGGAACTGACCCTGCTGGCGCTGCTTCCGATGCCAGTCATGGCGATTTTCATCAAACGCTACGGTACCCAACTGCATAACCGCTTTAAATCCGCACAGGCCGCGTTTTCTTCGCTTAACGATCAGGCGCAGGAAGGTTTGACCAGCATTCGGATGATTAAAGCCTTCGGGTTGGAAAACTATCAGTCCGCGCGTTTTGCGCAGGTTGCGGCAGATGCTGGTGCCAAGAACATGCACGTCGCCCGAGTTGATGCCCGCTTTGATCCCACGATTTATATTGCCGTCGGGCTGTCGAATTTGCTGGCGATTGGCGGCGGCAGTTGGATGGTGATTAATGGTTCACTGACCTTGGGCTTGTTGACCAGCTTTGTTATGTATCTCGGGTTGATGATCTGGCCGATGCTGGCGCTGGCCTGGATGTTTAATATTGTTGAGCGTGGTAGCGCGGCATATAGCCGTATTCGCCAACTGCTTGCGGAAGATCTCGTGGTGAAAGACGGTGAGGAATCATTACCTGCCGAGCGGGGCGTGCTTGAGGTGAATATCTCCGCGTTTCGCTACCCGGATAATACCCGTGATGCTTTACAACATATTCAGTTTACGCTGGCGCCGGGCAATATGCTGGGGCTATGTGGACCGACAGGATCGGGTAAAAGTACGCTGCTGGCGTTGATTTTGCGTCATTTCGATGCTCAATCGGGAGAGATTCGTTATCACGATCGTCCATTGAGCGCTATTCGGCTGGATGAACTGCGGAGCCGTTTTGCCGTTGTGGGGCAAATGCCCTTTTTGTTTTCCGATACGGTGGCGCAAAACATCGCACTGGGTCGGCCTGATGCTACCCAACAAGAGATTGAACAAGCGGCACGGCTTGCCAGCGTTCATGACGACATTCTGCGTTTGCCTCAGGGTTATCAGACAGAGGTCGGAGAGCGCGGCGTAATGCTATCAGGCGGTCAAAAACAGCGGATCGCGATTGCCCGTGCATTACTGCTGGATGCTGAAATTCTGGTGCTGGACGATGCGTTGTCTGCGGTTGATGGGCGAACGGAACATCAGATTTTACAGAATCTCAAAACATGGGGTGAAAAACGGACGGTGATCATTAGCGCACACCGCCTGTCAGCCCTAACCGAAGCGAATGAAATTGTGGTGTTGCAGCAAGGACAAACGGTGCAGCGTGGCACACACCGGACGCTGGCGGCACAACCTGGCTGGTATCGGGATATGTACCGTTATCAACAGCTAGAGGCGGCGCTGGATGATGTGCCGCAGTTGGAAGGAACGAAAAATGAATAGCCCTCAACAGTTTTGGCCAACCCTGAAACGTTTGCTGGCCTATGGCTCCCCCTGGCGAAAACCGCTGATGCAGGGCGTCCTGATGCTGTGGATTGCCGCAATCGCTGAAGTCTCAGGCCCCGTGTTGGTGAGCTATTTTATTGATGATTTGATAGCAAAAGGCCAATTCCCGCTGGCGATTGCGGCTGGTCTGGCAATGGCCTATATCCTGCTGCAAATTCTGGCAGCCTCGCTGCACTATTTTCAGACGCTACTGTTTAACCGGGTCGCGGTCGGTGTCGTTCAGCAACTGCGCATTGATGTGATGGATGCGGCATTGCGCCAGCCGCTGAGTACATTTGATACGCAGCCTGTCGGGCAACTGATTTCACGCGTTACCAATGACACCGAAGTGGTCAAAGACCTGTACGTCATGGTGGTGTCAACGGTATTACGCAGTGCGGCGCTGGTTGGTGCCATGCTGGTGGCGATGTTCAGTCTGAACTGGCAGATGGCGCTGGTTGCGTTGATGATTTTCCCTGCGGTAGCGACGGTTATGGTGCTGTACCATCGCTTTAGTACGCCGACTGTGCGCAAGGTACGAAGCTATCTGGCCGACATCAATGATGGTTTCAACGAAGTGATTAATGGCATGGGCGTCATTCAGCAGTTTCGCCAGCAGGCTCGCTTTGGCAAGAAGTTGGGCGCAGCCAGCCATGAACATTATGAAGCGCGGATGAAGGCCCTGCGTCTGGAAGGTTTCCTGCTGCGACCGTTGCTGAGCTTGTTTGCCGCAATGGTACTGTGTGGCTTGTTAATCCAATTTGGTTTCAGCTCAATGGGATCGGTTGGCGTCGGGGTCTTGTACGCGTTTATCAACTATTTGGGCCGTCTGAATGAACCGCTGATTGAACTGACAACCCAGCAGTCCATGTTACAGCAGGCGGTCGTCGCTGGTGAGCGTATCTTTGAATTGATGGATGGCAAAAAGCAGAGCTACGGCGATGATGATCGTCCTCTGGCAACTGGGCGCGTCGATATTGATGAGGTTTCTTTCTCGTATGGCACAGAAAAACGTGTGCTACAGAATATTTCTCTGGCGATACCTGAGCGCGGATTCGTCGCGCTGGTCGGACATACCGGCAGTGGGAAAAGTACGCTAGCCAGTTTGCTTATGGGGTATTACGCGCCGGATGAGGGCGAGATTCGGCTTGATGGCCGCCCGCTGTCGACGCTCTCTCATGAGGTGTTGCGCCAAAATGTGGCAATGGTGCAACAGGATCCGGTTGTTCTGGCGGAATCCATGTTTGTGAATGTAACGCTGGGGCGTGATATCAGTGAAGAGGCCGTCTGGCGCGTGCTGGAAGTGGTGCAGCTTGCCGAACTGGTTCGTGCTTTCCCGGAAGGATTGCACACGCGCATTGGTGAGCAGGGGAATAACCTGTCTACCGGACAGAAGCAGCTGCTGGCGATTGCGCGGGTACTGGTGCAAACGCCTAAAATCCTGATTCTCGATGAAGCGACGGCGAATATTGACTCGGGTACGGAGCAGGCGGTGCAAAAGGCGCTGCGCATTATCCGGGAACAAACGACCTTGATTATCATCGCCCATCGGCTTTCCACTATCGTTGAGGCCGACACGATTATGGTGCTCCATCATGGGCAAACCGTTGAGCGGGGAACGCATGAGCAACTGCTGCAACAGCAGGGGCGCTATTATCAAATGTATCAATTGCAGCTCGCCGGAGAGGATCTTGCCGCCACCAGCACGGAGCCTTGCCCTGCGCACTGAGACTTACCTGAGATAGTATCTCAGTCTGCACCGCCTTGTGTGGTGCAGACTGACAGTCTATTCATGGCTTCGCACCATCAATAAGCATCATGATTCAGGTTTTTCCCCCGCTGCACTGAAAATACTCGCCGTGCACTAAATTAGTGCAATTCTTGCCCGATTCTTCCTGCACTTCTTTCCCACCGGGTTTTCTTTTTGCCCTTTCTTATCGTTAATTGCGTTCTCTTTCCTGATTTGTGCCAGATAAATCATTTATGGCACACCCTTTGCTTTAGTCATGACGTAGACCTACTTCATAGAGCATGTAATCGAACAAGTGACGGGCGAAAGCCTGAACATAATGGCTAGGGGGAAGATAAATGAAACTGGTTACTGTGGTGATAAAACCATTCAAGCTGGAAGATGTACGTGAAGCGTTATCTTCTGTCGGCATCCAGGGACTCACCGTCACTGAGGTGAAAGGGTTTGGTCGTCAGAAAGGACACGCGGAGCTATACCGCGGCGCGGAATACAGCGTTAACTTTTTACCTAAGGTAAAAATTGATATCGCGATTGCAGACGACCAACTGGATGAAGTGATCGACGTCATCAGCAAATCCGCGTACACCGGAAAAATTGGTGATGGCAAAATTTTTGTCGCCGAGTTGCAAAGAGTTATCCGTATTCGTACGGGTGAAACTGACGAAGCCGCACTTTAACAACACCTAGCGTAGATACGTAAATAGGGATGGATGAAAATGAAAAAACTACTCTCTTCATTAGGTTTCGGTGTGGCGGCATTACTCCCGACCTGGGCAATGGCTGCGACACCGACTATTGATAAAGCGGACAACGCTTTTATTATGATTTGTACCGCACTGGTACTCTTTATGACTATACCGGGCATTGCACTGTTTTACGGCGGCCTGATTCGTTCTAAGAACGTACTGTCCATGATGACGCAGGTGAGCGTAACGTTCGCGATGGTCTGTATCCTGTGGGTGGTTTACGGATATAGCCTGGCCTTCAGCGAAGGTAATGCCTTCTTCGGTGGTTTCAGCACCTTTATGCTGAAAGGCATCGGGATTGAATCCATCAGTGGCACCTTCTATCAGTTCGTGCACGTGGCTTATCAGGCTTCCTTTGCTTGTATCACGGTTGCGCTGATTGTCGGGGCGATTGCTGAGCGTATCCGTTTCTCTGCTGTACTGATCTTCGTTGCGCTGTGGCTGACGTTCTCCTACCTGCCGATGACGCACATGGTATGGGGCGGTGGCTATCTGGCTGCGGATGGCGCGCTGGACTTCGCTGGCGGTACGGTGGTTCACATCAACGCCGCAGTTGCTGGGTTGGTTGGTGCTTACCTGCTGGGCAAACGTGCTGGTTTTGGCAAAGAAGCCTTCAAACCGCATAACCTGCCGATGGTGTTTATCGGTACGGCGATTCTGTACATCGGCTGGTTTGGTTTCAATGCGGGTTCTGCAGGTGCTGCGAACGGTATCGCCGCTCTGGCTTTCCTGAACACCGTTGTCGCAACTGCTGCTGCAATTCTGGCATGGGTTGGCGGTGAGTGGATGGTACGTGGTAAACCTTCTCTGCTGGGCGCATGTTCTGGCTGTATCGCTGGTCTGGTGGCAATCACGCCTGCAGCGGGTACGGTTGGCGTCGGCGGTGCACTGATCATCGGTCTGGCTGGTGGCGTTGCAGGCCTGTGGGGCGTAACGGTACTGAAAAGATGGCTGCGTGTGGATGACCCGTGTGATGTGTTCGGTGTTCACGGCGTGTGCGGTATCGTTGGCTGTATCCTGACTGGCGTATTCACCTCTGCATCACTGGGCGGTACTGGCTATGCGGAAGGCGTGACGATGGCACACCAAGTTTGGGTGCAGTTGTTCAGCGTGATTGTTTGTCTGGTGTGGTCTGGTGTGGTGGCATTTGTCGCCTTCAAGATCGCGGATATGGTTGTCGGCCTGCGTGTACCTGAAGATCAAGAGCGCGAAGGTCTGGACGTCAACAGCCATGGCGAGAGTGCTTACAACCAATAAGATCGCGTAAATTAATCAGTGAGATCGTTTGAGTACAAATAAACAGGCGTGGGGGAAACTCCACGCCTGTTTTATTATCAGTGTTAAACCACCTTCTGATGAGGTGGTTTTTTACATGACGAGGCTGCTACGGCTGGCGGCGACGTATGACGCCTTCCTGCACGCTGGATGCAACCAGCACGCCTTCCCGTGTATAGAATTGCCCACGAACGAAACCACGAGCACCGGATGCAGACGTGCTTTCCACGGTATATAACAGCCAGTCATCCAGCCGGAAATCACGATGGAACCACATCGAGTGATCGATGGTGGCGACCTGCATACCCGGTTCCAAAAAGCCAACGCCGTGAGGCTGCAAGGCCGTGAGTAGGAAATTGCAGTCAGACGTATAGCCGAGCAGATATTGGTGAATACGCTTATCGTCCGGTAGTGGGCTGCTGGCACGGCACCAGACATGTCGCACTGGCTCGTCTACTTCGCCTTTTAGTGGGTTATGGAATTTAACCGGGCGTATCTCAATCGGGCTGGCCTGAATAAATTTATCGTGAAAGCGGGGCGGCAGAAGGTGCTGCATGTCTTGTGCGATTTCCTGCTCAGATTTCAGATCTTCTGGCGGTGTGACGTCTGGCATCACATTCTGGTGCTCAAACCCTTCTTCATGACTTTGGAATGAGGCGGTCATATAAAAAATGGGGCGACCATTCTGGATAGCTCTAACGCGTCTGGCGCTGAAACTGTTGCCATCGCGCAGGTTTTCAACGTCATAAATAATCGGTTTCTGACTGTCACCGGGTAACAAAAAGTAGCTGTGGAATGAATGAATGTTGCGCTCGACAGGGACGGTCTGTTTGGCGGCTGACATGGCCTGGCCGACGACTTGCCCACCAAAGACCTGACGCAGCCCCAAATCATCGCTTTGTCCGCGAAATAGCCCTTCTTCGAGCTTTTCTAAATGCAGGAGGTCGAGAAGGTGTTGTAGTGATTGACTCATGGTATCGGCCCCAATGGATGCGAATGGCTAGTTATCTATTTGTTTTTTAATGTGTAAAATATCTGCTTATAGATTTTTACTGCAATAAGTGTGTGGTTTTCAGGAAAATATCAGAATTTTGCACCATCATTATTGTGTTGGTTGAATCATACTATTTATGAGTGCCAGTTTTCGATACTGGTAGTCTGACAATAATAAAGGAGACTGACCGAATGAAATTATGGCATATCTTAGGCGGTATCACGTTATCGATGACTCTGGTTGCATGCGCACAGAGGAATGATTATGGCGTTTCTCCTCAAACTGGCGCACCTGTCACCAGTGTTTCTTCACAGCGCCCAGCTGTCGCGATGCCTGCGGTAACGGGTACGGTGAATATTCGTCAGCGCATTGCGCTACCTCACAACGCCGTTTTGACCGTTACGGTGTCTGATGCATCGCTGGCGGATGCGCCTTCAAAAGTGATTACCCAGCGTGTGACGCGTACAGAAGGAAAGCAAGCACCTTTCCAATTCGAGCTACCGTATAACCCGGCAGATATCCAGCCCAATGCGCGTATCTTACTCAGCGCTGCGATTGCAATCGATAATCGTATCGTCATGCTGACGGAGAACGTATTGCCGGTTATTAGCAACGGGGTAAATAACGCCGATTTGGTGCTGGTACCTGTCGCTTCTGTTCCCTTACCGGCGAAAAATCAGGAATCAATGATGTCTAACCCGACGAACCAGACCCCTCATATGCTTCAGGGGCAGCCTGGCTCGTCATCTACGGCACCACAGACCATCTGGTAATTCATCTGAATACGCGCCTTTATGGCGCGTATTGCCAGCGGTATTTCGCAAGATCAACTTTTCCCTGACGATTGAAAATAATGCCCTCCGCTTGTAGCGCTGACTTTTGACGCACATAGTCTCCACCAACCAGCGATATTTCGCCTTTACGATTGATTACCCGATGCCAGGGAAGTTTGCTGTCTTTCGGCAGACGTTTTAATACTCCGCCGACTTGTCGGGATGCTCTGGGTGAATCGGCAAGCTGTGCGATGTCGCCATAGGTCGCTATTCTTCCGTAAGGGATTGCCGCGATGATTTGAAAAACGCGCTGGCGGAAATTATCGTTTTCTTCTGACATCAGCGGATGTTCCTGCTGTTCCTAAACCGATTGAGCCTCATAGTGGCACAGTGGGGTGGGTAAGAAAACAACGGTTAGTCTGTGTTAGCTTGCAATTGCCTATCCCATCGCCGATAATGCCCACCGCTTTGTGACGCGTTGCGGTTATCATGTGCAAGCTGTTATGAAGTCGTCAATGGAGGCCCTGTCGGTTCTCCCGCAACACTAACCTGTGGATTCGGTCAGGTCCGGAAGGAAGCAGCCGCAGCAGGAGACGTGTGTGCCGGGATGTAGCTGGCAGGGCCTCCACCAATTTGTGCCCTCGGTAATCGCTTCATCACCAGACTGGTCTTCATCTTCTGCACGTAAATTAAATTCTCTGCCATAAACCCATTTTCTGACAGACGTAAACGCTGAGCCGCCATTTTTTGCTCGATAGGTGTCATTTTTCGATCGCTGTTTCTTCGAGAGGATTACTGTGCATCTTTACTTAGCGAGTAATAATTGCGGTAATTATTACATCCTCTATTTTCATCATGGGATATACCATTCGTGGATGCTATCGATGCGATTGTTATAAACGATGAGTGCCGGAGAAATAAGTGTAGAAGGTGAGGAATAATTCATTTTTACTTAATATAAAAAATACAATTTGTTACAAGTATTACGCAATTAATACGTTAAAAAGATAATAAAAACAAAGGCCGATAATATTATCGGCACAGTGTATTTAATGTCAGTTTTTGTATGCGTTTCGTTAGGAATTAACGAACGTATCGCCATACTGCAGTAGGGACTTTGTCGTAGAGTTTGTTCATCGTCAGTTCTGCCAGACGATGATCCGCTGCGGAAAAGAACATCTCCAGTTCATCATTGGAGAGTTCATACTTGTTTTTTTCAATAACGCGTTCGAGAGTGTCAATGGTTGTGCATTTACGCAAACGCATCAAATAGTCGATTTTTTTCATAATGGCCTATGCAAGCAGTACCTGGTGGTTAAAAAATATAAATAAATTATTGCTTAAGTTTTAGCAGGCGTACAGACGTTCTCCCCTGAGAACATTCCGAATAATTTTGCTTTGGACTTCTGCCAACGCCGCAGTTCAGCATCATTAATTCCATAGTTGCTAAACAAGACGTAAGTATCATCCAAATACTTTTCAACCTGCTCTGAAAGCTCACTTTCGTTAGGGTATTTTATTTTAAATGTGAGAATAAACGTAGCGATATGCTCAATAAGTTCATTTAATTGGAGATTGATCGCAGATGTTGGATCATTGACCCAGCCGTGACTGCTATCACCTAACGTTGCTATGCTTTCGTCACACAGATTCTCACATAAGAATCTGAGTTGGGCAATATCATAATGTTTTGGTGTGTACTCATCCATATCAATCCCTCCGTTAAGCCGTTATTCAGTGTTACTGCGGTTAACACCTGGTAAACAGGTAGACTGATGAAGCTTACAAGATAAAACGTTAACGTTGTTTCGTATTCATGTTGTTACAGACAGGGCGTTGAACCATTGTGATTTGTTCTGTAATGAATGAGAAAACCGTGATTATCGTCCCTCCCAGTATCTACTATGTCGCGAAATAGCGTTGGCGTAAATACCAACATCTCATGACTTAACCTTAAGTATAGCTATACCATGCTGGTTACGGTTACGTCATTCTATATATGACTATAGCAAAAGTGTTCGTAAAGTTCGCGGATAATAGGTAAGGTTTTCACTGCTATTTATTTTGATTAATTCTCAGAATTTTTGTTGTAACAATGAGCATAGAATAAACTCGGCTGCTGATTATTTAATTATTTCTATCTGAAAATATGAGAAATGGCAGAAGGAATGCGAAGAGATTACTCAACGGATAAGGGGTGTTGGTATGCGTTATCTTATTGTTTCAGCAGTTTTTTCATGCGAATCATCCCGTACAGCCTTGTTAGCGTCATAACACTGACTGTATCGGGATGGATGCGAGAAAGATTAACCTTTTTTCTTTTTCCCGCCTTGCACAGCCTTAAAGCGCGGGTTGGATTTGCATATAACGTAAACGCGCCCGCGACGGCGGACCACAATACAATCTTTATGACGATTCTTTGCTGAACGTAGCGAACTAAGCACCTGCATTTAATAGCCCTCTCTGATTACTTGAAGAAGTTCCCAAAACGCTGCTGGAAGCGCGCTGTGCTGCCTTCTTTGGAATATTCTTTTTGCTTCCCGGTGTAATAGGGATGCGATGCCGAAGAAACGTCAATGGTGACGTAAGGGTAACTGGTACCCTCAAGCTCAATGGTTCGATCGGTTTTAATGGTTGACCCAGTCCTGTAATAGACATCCGCGCTGGTATCATGAAATACCACTGTACGATAGTCAGGATGAATACCCGCTTTCATAGTTGCCTCTGATTGTTATGTTATAACATATCCATTATGTTGCGCTTTTTTAGCATCAGGATCAACTATTATGTTTCGGTAGACGTCAGCATTCTCTAAGCCACTCTAGAGATAACGAAGCTGAGCCAAACAGCGCATAGTGCTGCTTGGCTCAGCTTCGTCATTGGGTCGGGGCAGGGGCGTAAAAAAGGCCGCTAGGCGGCCTTTTAGAGTATATCGGAGGGATTCGGTCTTAGTGCGCTGTTGTGTCGTCTACTTTCTTGCCGAAGCGACGGCGGACAACAACAAAGAACACAGGAACGAAGAAGATAGCCAGCACGGTTGCGGTAATCATCCCGCCCATTACGCCAGTACCAACGGCGTTCTGTGCACCGGAACCGGCACCACTACTGATAACCAACGGCATAACACCGAGGATAAAGGCAAGTGATGTCATCAGGATTGGACGCAAACGCATACGAACGGCATCAAGCGTTGCTTCAATCAGTCCTTTCCCTTCTTTCTCCATCAGATCTTTAGCAAATTCGACAATCAATATGGCGTTCTTCGCCGATAGCCCAATGGTTGTCAGCAGGCCCACCTTAAAGTAAACGTCGTTTTCAAGACCTGTCATATTCGCCGCAATCAACGCACCGATAATCCCCAATGGAACCACCAGCATGACGGAGAACGGGATTGACCAGCTCTCATAAAGCGCTGCCAGACACAGGAACACGACAATCAGTGAAATGGCATAGATTGCCGGTGCCTGGTTGCCTGATAACCGCTCTTGATAGGACATACCCGTCCATTCGTAGCCAATACCCTGCGGCAATTGGGTGACGAACTCTTCCATTAGTGCCATGGCTTCACCGGTACTCTTACCTGGCGCGGCTTCACCTTGGATCTGCATGGATGGTTGGCCGTTATAACGTTCCAGACGCGGTGAACCATATTCCCAGTGGCTCTGCGTGAATGCAGAGAATGGCACCATTTGTCCGTTGCTACCGCGGATGTACCAGTTTTTGATGTCATCCGGCAACATACGGAAAGGCGCATCGGCCTGAACGTAAACTTTCTTCACGCGACCGCGATCGATAAAGTCATTTACATAAGAACCACCCAGCGTGGTTGCCAATGTTGAACTGATATCCGACAGTGACACACCAAGCGCCTGTGCTTTTTCCTGATCGATATCGAGACGGAACTGCGGTGTATCCTCCATCCCGTTAGGACGAACTTGCACCAGCGTATCAGGACGTTGTGCCGCCATGCCCAGCAGTTGGTTACGTGCTTCCGTCAGTTTTGCGTGCCCAAGGTTAGCCTGGTCAATCAACTGGAAGTCGAAACCTGTTGCGGTACCCAGTTCGATAATCGCAGGAAGGTTGACTGCGAAAACCATCGCTTCTTTATACTGGCTAAAGGCTGCGTTTGCTCGGCCTGCAATCGCCAGAACTTTATTTTCTTTGCCGCTTCGTTCACTCCAGTCACTCAGGCTGGCGAAAGCCAGACCGGCATTCTGCCCACGACCAGAGAACCCGAAGCCCGTCACGGTAAACACAGACTTGACGTTACCTTTCTCATTGTCGAGATAGTATTGCGTCATTCTGTCCATGATTTTCTGCGTATTTTCCTGCGTCGCACCGGAAGGCAACTGAACAATGTTCAGGAGAACCCCTTGGTCTTCGTCTGGCAGGAAGGATGCCGGCAAACGTAAGAACAACACTGCCAGACCCACAACAATCAGCAGATAGATGACCAGATAACGGCCCGTGCTGCGCAGGATATTTGCCACGCTATCGGTGTAGTGATGGGTACTTTTCTCGAACAGTCTGTTGAACCAGCCGAAGAAGCCTTTCTTCTCACCGTGATCGCCTTTGGCAATCGGTTTTAACAGCGTTGCACAAAGAGCAGGTGTCAAAATCAATGCGACCAGAACCGACAGCACCATTGCAGAAACGATAGTGATGGAGAACTGGCGGTAGATTGCCCCTGTGGAACCACCGGTAAACGCCATCGGGACGAATACCGCGGACAGGACCAGCGCAATACCGACCAACGCACCTTGGATCTGCTCCATGGAGCGTTTTGTCGCTTCTTTAGGCGGCAGACCTTCTTCCGCCATGACACGTTCCACGTTTTCCACGACGACGATGGCGTCATCCACCAGAAGCCCGATGGCGAGAACCATCGCGAACATCGTCAAGGTGTTAATGGAATAACCAAACGCGGAGAGGATAGCAAACGTCCCCAGCAAGACGACCGGTACCGCGATGGTTGGGATCAGCGTGGCACGGAAGTTCTGCAAGAACAGATACATAACCAGGAATACCAGTACGACGGCTTCTACCAGTGTTTTCACTACTTCGTTGATCGAAATCTTAACGAAGGGCGTTGTATCATACGGGTAAACCACTTTCATGCCAGAAGGGAAGAACTCTTCCAGTTTTGTTAGTGAGTTTTTTACGGCAGTCGCGGTATCCAGTGCGTTCGCACCGGTTGCCAGTTTGATACCTATACCAGCAGCGGGCTGACCATTGTAACGTGCAATTGTGTCATAGCTTTCTGCGCCCAATTCAACGCGGGCAACGTCTTTAAGACGAACTTGAGAGCCGTCAGCGTTAACCTTCAGCAGGATTTTAGAAAACTCTTCTGCTGAGTTCAGGCGGGTTTGAGCAATGATCGAGGCGTTCAACTGTTGGCCGGGAACAGGTGGTGCTCCCCCCAGTTGTCCTGCTGCGATCTGGTTGTTTTGGACTCTGATTGCTGCGGTGACATCACCTGAAGTTAACTGATAGTTGTTCAGTTTGTTTGGATCCAGCCAGATACGCATCGCGTACTGAGCACCAAACAGCTGTGCGTCACCTACGCCGGATGTACGGCTGATAGGATCTTTAACGTTAGCAGCCACGTAGTCAGCGATATCTTCCTGCGACATTTTACCGTCTTCACTAATGAAGGCGGCAACCATGAGGAAGCTGCTACTTGATTTCTGAACGTTAACCCCTTGCTGCTGTACTTCCTGCGGCAGCAGCGGCATGGCCAGTTGCAGTTTGTTCTGCACCTGAACCTGCGCGATGTCCGCGTCCGTACCTGCGTCAAAGGTCAGCGTAATCTGCACTGTACCTGAAGAGTCACTGCTTGATGACATGTACATCAGGTTATCGATACCGTTCATATTCTGTTCGATAACCTGCGTCACGGAATCTTGCAGCGTTGATGCATCGGCCCCTGGATAATTTGCTGTTACTTCAATCGCAGGTGGTGCGATCGTTGGATACTGGGCAATAGGTAATTTAACAATTGCCAGCAACCCCGTCAGCATCACCATGATGGCGAGCACCCATGCAAAAATGGGTCGATCTATAAAAAACTTAGCCATGAATTATACCGGCTCCTGTTAGAACGTCTTAAGACTTCGCGGGTTCTGCTGACGCTTGCGGCGTCTGCTGATTTTCTGAAGCGACTTCTTTAGTTTTCACCTGCGCACCGGGTCTGATTTTTTGCAGACCAGTGACGATAACGCGATCGCCCGCTTTCAAGCCTTCGGTAACTAACCATTTGTCACCAACTGCCTTACTCGTTTTAAGCGTGCGGGGTTCTACTTTATCGCCTTCCCCAACCACCATCGCCGTGGCCTGACCACGTGGATCGCGGGTAACACCTTGCTGAGGAACTAACAAGGCTGTTGGGTTCACGCCGGAATCGAGGCGAGCGCGTACAAACATTCCGGGAAGGAGATTGTGCTGTGGGTTCGGGAAAATAGCGCGCAGTGTGATGGAACCAGTGGTTTCGTCTACCGTGACATCAGAGAATTCTAATGTACCTGCCTCAGTATATTCAGTACCGTTTTCCAAAAGCAGGCGGACATTGGCTTTGCCTTCACTTTGTTTCAGCGTGCCGTTTTCCAGCTCTTTCTTCAGTTGCAGGAAATCGTTGCTGGACTGCGTGACGTCAACATAGATCGGATCAAGTTGCTGCACGGTTGTTAATGCCGTTGCCTGTCCTGTTGCCACCAATGCGCCTTCCGTTACCGTAGATTTACCTACACGGCCTTCGATTGGCGAATTGACTTTGGTGTAAGCCAGATTGATTTGTGCGGTGTCCACTGCCGCTTTGGCAGCCTGAACCGCAGCATCAGCCTGACGGGATGTAGCGACGGCCTGATCGTAATCCTGCTTGCTGACGTAGTTGGTGCCCAGCAGCGGCTTATAGCGATTAACGGTCAAGCGGGCAATTTCTGCCTGAGCCTGAGCCTGAGCGAGTGAACCTTTGGCGCTGTTGTAGCTTGCCTGATATGTCGCAGGATCGATCTGATACAGCGATGCACCAGCTTTGACGTCAGATCCTTCAACGAAGTTGCGTTTGAGGATAATCCCGCCAACCTGTGGGCGAACCTCAGCAATGCGGTAAGCACTTGTACGGCCCGGCAGTTCGGTCATGACATTCAGTGCTTCCGTTTTCAACGTAACAATACCCACTTCAGGCATCTGCTGCTGTGCGCCGCCTTGTTGATTATTGCCGCTATCACATCCTGCGAGCATTAAGCCGCCGGAAAGCATCAGAACTGCCGCCAGAGGCGTTAGCCCTCTGTTTTTGTTCATAGATAAACCTCAAGTGTCCGATTTGAAATTGACCAATGGATCACAAGCTCAAAAACCCATTGCTGCTATAGTCTTATGTTCGTGCTATGTTACATACATACTTGAATGTATGTAAATCTCACTTTCCTTCAAATACAGCGATATGGCACGAAAAACCAAATTATCATGGCACGAAAAACCAAAAAACAGGCTCAGGAAACCCGGCAACAGATACTGGATACTGCGTTAAGAGTATTCTCTGAGCATGGTGTGTCTGCGACTTCATTGTCTGACATTGCGACTGCTGCTGGTGTGACCCGCGGTGCTATTTATTGGCATTTTAAGAACAAAGCCGAAATCTTTGATGAGATCTGGGCGTTAGCAGAGTCAAAGATCAGTGAGTTTGAAATAGAGTATCAGACAAAATTTCCTGATAATCCACTCCGCGTGATGCGTGAATTATTGATTTATATGCTGCGTTTAACCGTTAATGATACGCATTGGCGATCTATTATGGAGATCGCTTTTCACAAATGTGAGTTTGTCGGTGAAATGTTGCAATCGTACAATGCGCGCAAAGAGCTTTACCTCTCCTGTTATGTCGATATTGAAGATAATCTGATTGAGTGCATCCGTCTGGGAATGTTGCCAACAGATATTCATCCTCGTCGTGCGGCGATTGCGCTGCGTGCCTATTTTTCTGGCGTGATGGAGAACTGGCTATTTCTGCCGGAAAGTTTCGATCTCGATCAGGAAGCCCCATCGCTGGTAGATGCCTTTATCGATATGTTGCATTTTAGCCCGGCGCTCCGTAAACCCGCCGAGTAAGCGATTGATCGACGGCGCTAACACCCGTTACCTTTACGTGCTGAGTTATTTTTGCTTTAGGCAGAGGATTTAGCGTCGCTTTCTTCTTGTGATAGCTTCTTTTCAAAATCGGTGCGCACAATTTCCAATGCGGCCAGCGCGATACGCGGTTCGATCTGGTTTTCTTCCAGCAGCATAATCAAATCGACCGCCAGCTTGACGTCGGGTGGGGCGTTTTCAAGTGACATGAAGCGGTTCCTCTTTTTTCTCGGCGAAGCCGCCGCGCTATAGTCCTTGTTCTCGGCGTTCTATCTGACGCTCCAGTCTCGATAGCGCCTGGCGGCAGCGTGACAGCCTTCCTTCCAGCGCAGCCAGCTCTTTTTGTAATCGCTGTTGCTCGCTGAAGAGTGTCTGCGTGGTGAGCAAGCTTTCTCTATCCTGAATCATGGAAAGCAAACGACGTTCATAATCCTGATGCTCCGCCAGCTTGTGATACACATCTTCCTGCTGTGGGGCTGCATTTTGCTCCTGTCTGCGTAATGACTGCGTCGCTAGCTCGCGCTGCAATGCGGCTATCTGGCTGACCAATTTTTCTGCCAGAAACGCCACGCGATCGGTGCGCTGCTCTGCGACTAACTGCTTTATTGCGTGCAGGTTTTGTTCAACTTCGGCGCGATAGTCACGTAGCCGGGTACCGTAGCTGCTAAAAAGCTGACGATCAAAGCGCGATTGCGGCACGGCTTTATCCGCCAGCGGTTCAAGCTCTTTCGCCAGCGTGTTAATTTGTTGTTCAAGCGCCTGCAGCAATCGATGCGTGTTCACTTTTTTCCCTTACGGTAAGGCTGATGATTCAGCGAATCGGTGCTTGGTAGGTCGACACTGTGAGTCTACGTCGCCTTAATACACTGTATGAGGATATCTTAACTAATTCATCGGGCAAGGTGGTGATAAAGTGTGATAGACATTGTCGTAGACAACGCATATTGAGTAGACAACACATAGTTGTAGTGAATAAAGCATAAAGGTGAATATGTATCGCGTGTTGCTGATGATATTGGGGTGGGTTTCCGTTGTGCTGGCAACCTTGGGCGTCGTGTTACCTTTATTACCGACAACGCCTTTCTTGCTACTGGCCGCCTGGTGTTTTGCCCGCTCGTCCCCGCGTTTCCATGACTGGTTACTGTACCGTTCTTGGTTTGGCAGCTATTTGCGCCATTGGCAGCAACATCGGGCGTTGCCGCCGGGTGCAAAATGGAAGGCTGTCACCATGATTCTGTTAACGTTCGCGCTTTCGCTCTGGCTGGTTAAGCTCGTTTGGGTCAGGATTTTGCTGTTGGTCATTTTGGCTATTTTGCTGACCTTCATGCTTCGTTTACCCGTGATTGATCCAGAACAACAAACGCAGGGCGCGAATCCGAAAAGATAGTGTAAGCGGTGGCCTCTGTGACGGACAGACAAAAAATACACACCCAGAGTGCGGGTGGTTGCATTTGTCCGTCACTTTGACTAGATTTGACCGTTTTCGTGCACGGGTCGCCATTTTTCCTCTTTGTCATAATGCCTATTCATCGCATCATGCGATGATGAAAGCCTTGTGGCGACCGGCATTGGTATGTTCAGAACGTTTTATCAGGCACAACTATGACGACCGTAACAGCGCAGCAGGCAGA
Source organism: Pectobacterium sp. S5 (assembly GCF_051707265.1). Lineage (NCBI taxonomy): Bacteria > Pseudomonadati > Pseudomonadota > Gammaproteobacteria > Enterobacterales > Pectobacteriaceae > Pectobacterium > Pectobacterium sp. S5. The sequence continues at coordinate 1,120,287 of NZ_JAULSZ010000001.1, read as the reverse complement.
ATTAATTAAAAACAGTATCAAAAGCATCCCCGATTATCCTAAGCCGGGAATACTGTTCCGTGATGTCACCAGCCTGCTGGAAGATCCTGTGGCCTATGCGGCCAGTATTGAGATGCTGGCAAACCGTTACCGTAACACCGGTGTGACGAAAGTTGTCGGGACGGAAGCGCGTGGTTTCCTGTTTGGCGCCCCAGTTGCGTTGGCGCTGGGTGTGGGTTTTGTTCCCGTGCGTAAACCTGGCAAGCTGCCACGTCCGACTATCAGTGAAAGCTATGAGCTGGAATACGGTTCAGATACGCTGGAAATTCATGCAGATGCAATCTCCGCGGGCGATAATGTGCTGGTGATCGACGATCTGCTGGCAACTGGCGGTACGCTCGAAGCGACGGTGAAATTGATCCGTCGTCTGGGTGGTTCGGTCAATGATGCCGCTTTTATCATCAATTTGTTCGATCTGGGTGGCGAGCAACGCCTGACCGAGATGGGTGTAACCTGCTATAGCCTGGTTGACTTCCCCGGACATTAATCATAACAGTCTCGCCGATAGCGGCGTGGCTGTGTTAGCATGATCGCCTCAATAACTCGACTGTTGCGGTATTGATGAGCTATCAGGTTCTTGCCCGTAAGTGGCGTCCCCAAACCTTTACCCATGTTGTCGGTCAGGAGCATGTCCTGACCGCGTTGGCTAACGGCCTTTCCCTAGGCAGAATTCATCACGCGTATTTGTTTTCTGGCACCCGCGGTGTCGGGAAAACGTCGATTGCCCGTTTGCTGGCAAAAGGGCTGAATTGCGAACAGGGCGTGACGGCAACGCCTTGTGGTCAGTGTGATAACTGCCGCGAAATCGAACAGGGTCGTTTTGTCGATTTGATCGAAATCGATGCCGCGTCTCGCACTAAAGTCGAAGACACGCGCGATCTGCTGGATAATGTGCAGTACGCCCCCGCTCGTGGGCGATTCAAGGTGTACTTGATCGACGAAGTGCACATGCTATCGCGCCACAGCTTTAATGCGCTGCTGAAAACGTTGGAAGAACCGCCTCCGCACGTGAAATTCCTGCTGGCGACCACCGATCCGCAAAAACTGCCCGTGACCATTCTGTCGCGCTGCCTGCAATTTCACCTCAAAGCGCTGGATGTTGAACAGATTCGTGCGCATCTGGAACAGGTATTACAGGCTGAAAATCTCGTCAGTGAGCCGCGTGCGCTACAGCTTCTGGCTCGTGCTGCTGATGGGAGCTTGCGTGATGCGCTGAGTCTGACCGATCAGGCTATTGCTATGGGGCAAGGGCAGGTGACGACGGATTCCGTCAGCCACATGCTGGGCACGCTGGACGATGAGCAACCGCTAGCACTTATTGAAGCGCTGGCGAAAGGCGATGGGGCACAGGTCATGTCGCTATTAGACCAGGTCGCGGCACGAGGTGTGGACTGGGAATCGCTGTTGGTAGAAACTCAGACGCTGTTGCATCGTATTGCGATGGTTCAACTGCTGCCTGCTGCGCTGGGTGATGATTACGCCGCGGTTGAAGCCCGTATGCGCGAGTTAGCGCGCGCGCTGCCGCCGGCGGACGTGCAGCTTTACTACCAGACGATGCTCATTGGCCGTAAAGAACTGCCTTTTGCGCCCGATCGCCGCATGGGCGTTGAAATGACGCTACTGAGAGCATTGGCGTTTCACCCCAGCCAGATTATTGCCGAACCTGTGGCGCCCGTAAACGCCGCGCCTGTTCAAGCTGCGCGTGCGCCTTCTATTATTCAGCCTTCTCTCCAGACTCCTGCACAGCAGCCTGTTGCCACGACACCGGCGACGGTTCGTGCGCCAATGCCGCAAAGCAGTGAATCTCATGAAGACGTGCAGCCACCATCTTACTCTTCCGAACCGCCGATGGATGCCTCTGCGTATGCGCCGCCGTTAGGGGAAATGCCTGCTTTAACGGGTGCTGCGGATCAATATGGTGAGAGCGAGCTGCCTGATGCAACGTCTCAGCTATTACAGGCTCGCAGCCAGCTCCTGCGAAAACAGGGGAGTACGCCACCAAAAAAGGCTGATCCGGCAGCGTCTGACAACACGCGGCCGGCAACCTCAGCGCTGGAGCGATTGGCTTCGGTGACTGAGCGCAGCATTCAACGGCAAAACGCGAAAACCTCTTCCTCCGAACCCAAAAAGCCGGAAGCCTATCGCTGGCGGGCGCAGAATAAAGTCGAAGAAGAGAAGGTCGATGTCGCGACGCCAAAAGCGTTGCGTTCAGCATTAGAGCACGAAAAAACGCCTGAACTGGCGGCACGGCTAGCGGAAGAGTCACTGGAGCGGGATGCATGGGCGGCGGAAATCCATCGCCTGACGTTGCCAAAGCTGGTACAACAGCTGGCACTCAATGCGTTTAAAGAGAGCGAAGAAGCAGGTAAGATCCATCTGCATCTGCGTTCATCCCAGCGGCACCTGAATTCGCCTGCGGCGCAAAAGACGCTGGTGGATGCATTGACGGCTCACTACGGGCATCCTGTAGAATTACTGATTACTGAAGACGACAACCCAGCGGTACGAACTCCGCTGGAGTGGCGTCAGGCTATCTATGAAGAGAAACTGGCGCAGGCGCGTCAGTCAATTCTGGCCGATACAACGATTCAAACGCTGCGGCGTTTCTTTGATGCGGAACTGGACGAAGAAAGTATCCGCCCTGTTTAACCGCTGCGAGTGCGCAGCCCGACGTGATAGAGAGAAAACTATGTTTGGTAAAGGTGGAATTGGCAACCTGATGAAGCAAGCCCAGCAGATGCAGGAAAAAATGCAGCAGATGCAGGAAGAAGTGGCGAATCTGGAAGTCACGGGCGAATCGGGTGCAGGTCTGGTGAAAATCACGATCAACGGTGCGCATAACTGCCGCCGTGTTGAGATCGATCCAAGCCTGATGGAAGACGACAAAGAGATGCTGGAAGACCTGATCGCTGCGGCGTTCAACGATGCCGCTCGTCGTATTGCCGAAACGCAGAAAGAGAAAATGGCGTCGGTTTCCAGCGGTATGCAACTGCCGCCGGGCTTCAAGATGCCGTTCTGATGCAGACCAGTCCGCTTCTTGAGTCATTGATGGAAGCGCTGCGCTGCCTGCCGGGCGTTGGGCCCAAGTCGGCACAGCGCATGGCGTTTCAGCTACTGCAACGTAACCGCAGTGGCGGTATGCGTCTGGCGCAGGCGTTGACGCGGGCGATGTCCGAAATCGGTCACTGTAGCGATTGCCGGACATTTACCGAGCAGGACGTTTGTGCGATTTGCTCGAACCCGCGCCGCCAGCAAAACGGGCAGATTTGCGTGGTAGAAAGCCCCGCTGATATTCATGCCATTGAACAGACGGGGCAGTTTGCCGGTCGCTACTTCGTTCTAATGGGGCATTTGTCACCGTTGGATGGCATTGGCCCGGACGATATCGGTTTGGGGCGGTTGGAAGAACGCCTGCAAGTGGAATCGATGAGCGAAGTGATTCTGGCTACCAACCCGACGGTAGAAGGTGATGCCACCGCGAATTATATCGCTGAACTGTGCGCACAACACGGTGTGATGGCCAGCCGCATTGCACACGGTGTTCCCGTTGGCGGTGAGCTGGAAATGGTCGATGGCACCACGCTTTCCCATTCACTCGCGGGTCGTCAGCCTTTCCGGTTTTAATCTGTCGGTTGCCAGCATCATTATCTGGCAGCCGCAGTCTTGTTTTCCTCTTTCATCTCACCGTTTTCTTTTTTCGCTGAAATTTACCCCTTGAAATCACCTTGGTTTATCCCCACTTGCTACTTATCGTCAGTTTAATCAGCCTGAATAATATTAGGATTGAGGTAAGCAACAATGAGCATGAAAGGCCAAGAAACTCGCGGGTTCCAGTCCGAAGTTAAGCAACTCCTGCATTTGATGATCCATTCACTCTATTCCAACAAAGAAATCTTTCTGCGTGAATTGATCTCCAACTCCTCCGATGCGGCAGACAAATTACGTTTTCGTGCGCTGTCCGCACCAGAACTGTATGCGGGCGATGGCGACCTGCGCGTGCGTGTGTCTACGGATAAAGAAAAACGCACCCTGACGATTTCTGACAACGGTATCGGCATGAGCCGTGATGAAGTTATTGATAATCTCGGTACGATTGCGAAATCTGGCACCAAGGCTTTTCTGGAATCTATGGGTTCCGATCAAGTTAAAGATAGCCAACTGATTGGTCAGTTCGGTGTCGGTTTCTATTCCGCCTTCATCGTGGCGGATAAAGTGACTGTACGCACCCGTGCTGCAGGTGCGAATGCCGATCAGGGCGTGTACTGGGAATCTGCCGGTGAAGGTGATTACACCATCGCTGACATCACCAAAGACGATCGCGGTACGGAAATCACCTTGCATCTGCGCGAAGGTGAAGACGAATTCCTGGATGATTGGCGTGTGCGTTCCGTCATCAGCAAATATTCCGACCATATTGCGCTGCCGGTAGAAATTGAATCCCGGACAGAAAGCGAAGAAGAAGGCGGTGAATCCACCGTTAGCTGGGAAAAAATTAATAAGGCACAGGCTCTGTGGACGCGCAGTAAATCTGAAGTCAGCGATGAAGAGTACAACGAGTTTTATAAACATATCTCCCATGACTTTACCGATCCGCTGAGCTGGAGCCATAACCGTGTAGAAGGTAAGCAGGAATACACCAGCCTGCTCTACATTCCCGCCCATGCACCGTGGGATATGTGGAACCGCGATCATAAACACGGCCTGAAATTGTACGTTCAGCGCGTCTTTATTATGGATGACGCCGAGCAGTTCATGCCGAACTACCTGCGTTTTGTTCGTGGTCTGATTGATTCCAACGATCTGCCGTTGAACGTTTCCCGTGAGATTTTGCAGGACAGCCGTGTGACGCAGAACCTGCGTAATGCGCTGACTAAACGTGTGTTGCAAATGCTGGATAAACTGGCGAAAGACGACGCAGAAAAATACCAGACGTTCTGGCAACAGTTTGGTCTGGTGCTGAAAGAAGGCCCAGCAGAAGATGGCAGCAACCGCGAAGCGATCGCGAAACTGCTGCGCTTTGCTACTACGCAATCCGACAGCTCCGCACAGACGGTATCGCTGGAAGATTACGTTAGCCGGATGGTGGAAGGTCAGGACAAGATCTACTACATCACCGCAGACAGCTATGCGGCGGCGAAGAGCAGCCCGCATCTGGAGCTGTTCCGTAAGAAGGGTATCGAGGTATTGCTGTTGTCCGAACGTATTGACGAATGGATGATGAGCTACCTGACCGAATTCGACGGTAAATCCCTCCAGTCGGTCAGCAAAGCGGACGACGCGCTGGATAAACTGGCTGATGAAGAAAACGATGCGCAGAAAGAAGCACAGAAAGCGCTGGAGCCGTTTGTTGAGCGTGTGAAAACGCTGCTGGGCGAGCGCGTTAAAGATGTGCGTTTCACCTACCGTTTGACCGATACGCCTGCGATTGTCGTGACGGATGCGGACGAGATGAGTACGCAGATGGCGAAACTGTTCGCTGCGGCAGGCCAGCAAGCACCGGAAGTGAAGTACATTTTTGAACTGAACCCGGAACACGCGCTAATTAAACGTGCGGCTGACGTTTCTGATGACGCTGAGTTTGGCGAGTGGGTCGAGCTGCTGCTGGATCAGGCTCTGCTGGCCGAACGCGGTACGCTGGACGATCCGAACCTGTTCATCCGCCGTATGAATCAGCTGTTAAGTGCCTGATATTGATGTCCTCTAGACCCCGGTACCAACCGGGGTCTTCCCCCCGATTTTACGTTTCCTTCCGTTATTGGGCGTTTCTTCGTCTACACTGAATGGCAATATTGGGCAGACGGCAAACCGTATTTTTAGGTATCTTGCTTTTTTTCATCTGCCTGCGCGTTGCTGAAGCGAGCCCGTTCCTTGAGCATAAGCGTCTGGAATGGTATGGTTTAGCGTTTTTCAAATTTATTTTATAAATATTACATAGCAAGGGGATTTACGCGATGCGTATTATTCTGCTGGGCGCTCCGGGCGCAGGCAAAGGTACTCAGGCTCAATTCATCATGGAGAAATACGGTATTCCGCAGATTTCCACGGGTGACATGCTGCGTGCAGCGGTAAAAGCGGGTACTGAATTGGGCAAGCAGGCTAAAGAAATCATGGACGCAGGTAAACTGGTCACTGATGAACTGGTCATTGCTCTGGTTAAAGAGCGCATCGCCCAGGAGGATTGCCGTAACGGTTTTCTGCTGGATGGCTTCCCACGCACCATTCCACAAGCTGATGCGATGAAAGATGCAGGCATCAATGTGGATTACGTTATCGAATTTGCAGTTCCTGACGAACTGATCATCGATCGTATCATTGGCCGTCGCGTTCATGCGGCGTCCGGTCGTGTCTATCATGTAAAATTCAATCCGCCTAAAGTTGAAGGCAAAGACGACGTGACGGGCGAAGAGCTGAGCATTCGTAAGGACGATCAGGAAGATACCGTGCGTAAGCGTCTGGTTGAGTACCATCAGCAGACTGCACCACTGGTTTCTTACTATCAGAAAGAAGCTGATGCAGGTAATACGCGCTATTTCAAAGTGGAAGGTACGCGTAAAGTGGAAGAAGTTCGCGCAGAGCTGGAAACTATTCTGGGCTAATTTTTCTAAGCGAATCATACTCCGCTATCTGAATGCCAGACGATCGTCTGGCATTTTTTCGTTCTGAGATCCTCATTTGCTTTGTTTCTTCTATTGATAGCATCGGCGTTATCCCTGTTATCTACCCGTATTTGTTTAGCTTTTTTTCGCTACAATAGGAATCTGATGTTACGCACTGGTGGGCTGAGAGAAAGCCTGCTTCTCCATAAAAGGAAGACGGCGATGAAACAAGAGAAATACGGCGTGCTGATGGTGAACTTAGGGACACCCGATGCCCCGACGCCGCAGGCGGTGAGGCGTTATCTGGCGGAGTTTCTGAGCGACCGGCGCGTAGTGGATACGCCGCGTCTGCTATGGTGGCCGCTGCTGCGCGGTATCATCCTACCAACCCGCTCACCGCGAGTGGCGAAGCTCTATCAGTCGGTCTGGATGGAAGAGGGATCGCCGCTGTTGGTGATTAGCCGCCGACAGCAGCAGGCACTGGCTGCGCGCATGCCGGAAACGCCCGTGGAGCTGGGAATGAGCTATGGCACGCCAAGCCTACGTTCAGCGTTGGATAAGCTACTGGCGCAGGGTGTCACGCAACTGGTGGTCTTGCCGATGTATCCGCAATATTCCTGCTCAACGACCGCTGCCGTGTGGGATGGGTTAGCGGCACAGCTGCGTGATAATCGTCAGTTGCCTGCGATTCGCTTTATCCGTGATTACGCCGAACATCCTGCTTATATTGCGGCATTGAAGCATCGTGTCGAGCAGTCTTTTGCTGAACACGGCGAACCCGACAGATTAGTGATCTCCTATCACGGCATCCCCGAGCGGTATGCCAATGAAGGGGATGACTATCCACAACGCTGTCGGGCGACCACAGAGGCGCTAATTGCCGCACTGGGGCTGCCGGAAGGCAAAATAATGATGACCTACCAGTCGCGTTTTGGCCGTGAACCCTGGCTGACGCCATATACGGATGAAACCATGCAGGGGCTACCCGCGCAGGGAATCAAACATATTCAGATTATGTGCCCCGGTTTTTCCGCTGACTGTCTGGAAACGTTGGAGGAGATTCAGGAACAGAATCGTGAAATCTTCCTGCACGCAGGTGGAGAGGCATTCCACTATATTCCTGCGCTCAATGACGATCCGCTGCACATCGATCTGCTGGAACAGCTAGTGAGTAAAGCCGAGTAGGGGAAAGACGGTTTTTTGTCTGGTGACGTTTTCAGGCATATCGATATCGCACAGCGTAAAAAAATGGCGGGCCAAATAGGCCCGCCATTTTTGTCTCTAACGTGTAGCCATTCAGATAGGGCACGCCTGAGGTGCTGGTGGAATGTCATCCAGCTTCAGCAGCGTGATCATGCTATTGGCGATTTCCCGCTCACCCATCACCACCTCGTTGGCACCGTGTTCGGTAATGTAGCTGACTTCATCGTCATAGTGCGCACGAGCGATAATCTCCAGATCGGCGCGCTTCTCACGAGCTGCCGCGACGATTTCTCCCGCCTCATAGCCGTTCGGAATCGTCAGTAATAACCAACGGGCGCAGTCCAGACGCGCAATATCCATGATTTCAGGCTTGGTGGCGTTACCCAATACGGCTTTAATTCCCTGTTCACGTAGTGCGTCGACGCGTGTACGCGAATTCTCAATCACGACCACGGGAATCCCAGCCTGATGCAGCTTGGCACCAATCAGGCTACCAACGCGACCATAGCCGACCAGCAGCGCGTGGTTGCACATATCGACAGGAATTTGTTTCTCTTCCTCAATCGCTTCTTCTACGATCTGCTCTTCTATTGTTTCGTTCTTCGCCAGATAGCGTTCCAGCAGCGTAAACAGCAGCGGGTTTATCATGATGGAGAGAATGGCACCGGCCAGTACCAAATTCCGTCCTTCTTCGGACAGCAGCCCCAGCACAATACCGAGTCCGGCCAAAATAAAGGCAAATTCACCGATCTGCGCCAGACTGGCGGAAATCGTTAATGCTGTACGCTTGGAGTGACCAAAGAGTCGAACCAGCACGAAAGCGGCGGCTGACTTACCGAATACGATAATCGCCAGCGTGATCAGCACGGAAATCGGGTCGTTCAGCAGGATCATCGGATCAAACAGCATACCGACGGAAACGAAGAACAGTACGGCGAAGGCATCGCGCAGCGGCAGCGTGTCGTGTGCCGCACGCTGGCTGAGTTCAGATTCGTTCAATACCACGCCGGCGAAGAATGCGCCCAGTGCAAAGGAGACATCAAACAGCTTCACCGCGCCAAAAGCGATACCCAGTGCCATTGCTAACACCGCCAGCGTGAAAAGCTCACGTGAACCGGTGCTGGCGCTTTTTGCCAACACCCACGGTACCAGACGGCGACCGACCACAATCATCAGGGTAATAAACGCAATCACTTTGCCGATGGTCCAGGCTAAATCGGCCAGCAGTTTGCTGGTGTCGGCATGCTCAGCGCCGATCATGTCGCCGAAGGCTGGTAGCAGAACCAGCGTAAGGACCATCGCCAGATCTTCCACAATCAGCCAGCCGATGGCGATTTGACCACGCTGACTATCAATAAGCTGGCGTTCTTCCAACGCGCGTAGCAAAACCACGGTACTGGCGGTGGACAGGCAGAGGCCAAAAACCAGGCCGCTCGCCAGGCTCCAACCCAGCATGGAGGATAACCCCATTCCAAGTAGCGTTGCCACGGCAATCTGGGCTATCGCACCGGGAATGGCGATGGACTTTACCGCCATGAGATCTTTCAGCGAGAAGTGCAGGCCAACGCCAAACATCAGCAGGATGACGCCAAGTTCCGCGAGTTCTGATGCCAGTGAGGTATCGGCAACGAAACCGGGTGTAAAAGGACCGACAAGAACGCCTGCGGCAAGGTAACCAACAAGGGGGGAGATACGCAGGCGGTGTGCCAGAATACCAAGGAGGAAGGCAAGAACCAGCCCCCCAGCGATAGTAGAAATTAGCGGTGTTGCAGCATGCATCCCAACTCCTTGTGCCATAGGTGAAACGTAATTGAGCGGATTTACCCTTCTTGCTTTGAAGTTACAGCGTGGTTAGCAGCGCTTACGTACCCTTATGACTTTTATTATGTACCGAAAAGCGTATTGGGATTCGTTCGTTTGCTGTTTGGCTGCAACGCCAATTACTCTGGGTATAGATAAATTCTATTGCATATAGCGAAATGTTGCTTGGATAAAAGTGGTATTTTATGAAAAATATCAGTTTCTCCAGTTAAAGGTAGTCTAACACAGATTTAGGGATGGTTTCTCGCGATAAGCGTTGATAAACATGCGTAATTATTCTGATAGCATGATGTTATTGGCTGCAATGCCCTACGGCTTTCCCGTGTATTCAGCGGAATGGTTTTATCCACTGACGTAAAACCCCAGGAAATAGGGGATAAACGGTGTGTCGCTGGGTTATTCCGATGAAGTATCTATATTAGCAAGAGTTCGTGACGGCGTGACGACAGTGCCAAGCCAGCGTGATATCACTCTCGCTGCTATACCTAATCTGATTTTGTCGGCTACCGCACATTGCTGACGGACAGCGTGAATGCGCCTCGCGCATTGTTCATTTTGCTGTGCTAATTTGTGTGGTGAATTTTTCAGTGGTTCCACTGGGTCTTTAAAATAAACGGAGATTTATCATGCGCTTTTCAATAAAAGCTCTGGGATGTGCGATGGCGGTATCGCTCGCGCTAACACCTGTAATGTCAATGGCTTGGGAAAAAGACAAAACATACGCCATCACTATATTGCATACCAATGACCATCACGGTCACTTCTGGCATAACGATCACGGTGAATATGGATTGGCCGCGCAAAAAACGCTGGTCGATCAGATTCGTCAGGAAGTGGCGAGTAAAGGTGGCAGCGTACTGCTGCTTTCCGGTGGTGATATTAATACCGGCGTGCCTGAGTCCGATTTGCAGGATGCAGAGCCAGATTTCCGCGGTATGAACATGGTCGGCTATGATGCAATGGCACTTGGCAACCACGAATTCGATAATCCGCTGTCTGTTCTGCGTCAGCAGGAGAAATGGGCGAAATTCCCTCTGTTATCAGCCAATATCTACCAAAAAAGCACCAATCAGCGTTTATTTAAGCCTTATGCCCTGTTCGACAAGCAAGGTGTAAAAATCGCGGTTATCGGCCTGACAACGGACGATACGGCCAAATTAGGCAATCCTGAGTATTTTACTGATATCGAATTCCGTAATCCTTCGACAGAAGCGAAGCAGGTTGTTGAGCAATTGCGGAAGAGCGAAAAACCGGATGTGATTATTGCCGCGACGCACATGGGACACTATGACGACGGTAATCACGGTTCTAATGCGCCGGGTGATGTGGAAATGGCGCGTAGCCTGCCTGCTGGATATCTGGACATGATTGTCGGCGGCCACTCGCAGGACCCGGTATGTATGGCGCAGGAAAATAAAAAGCAGGTGGATTATGTGCCAGGCGCGCCTTGTGCTCCCGATCGCCAGAACGGCACCTGGATTGTTCAGGCACATGAGTGGGGTAAATATGTTGGTCGTGCTGATTTCACATTCCGCAATGGTGAATTGAAACTTGAGCATTACCAGCTAATACCGATCAACCTGAAGAAAAAGGTAGAGAAAGACGGCAAAACCGAACGTGTTTTCTATACGCATGAAATCACGCAGGATGCTGACGTCATGAAAATGTTGACGCCGTTCCAGGAAAAAGGGCAGGCGCAACTGGGCATCAAGGTCGGTAGCGTGAAAGGCAAGCTGGAAGGCGATCGCAATCAGGTGCGTTTCCGTCAGACCAATTTGGCGCACGTGCTGTTGTCGGCGCAGCTTGAACGTGCAGGAGCAGATTTTGCCATCATGAGCGGCGGCGGTGTACGCGACTCGATCGAATCCGGTGATATCACTTATAAAGATGTACTGAAGGTTCAGCCGTTCGCCAACACGTTGGTCTATGTGGATATGAAAGGCAGCGACGTCGAGAAGTATCTGGCCGTAGCCGCCAATAAAAAGGTGGATTCCGGTGCCTATGCGCAATTCCTGAACGTCAGCCTGACGGCAGACGGGCAGGGCGTGCAGAACGTGAAAATCAAAGGTGAGCCGTTGCAGGCCGATAAAGTTTATCGCATGGCAACGCTGAACTTTAATGCGATGGGCGGCGATGGCTACCCACGTCTTGATAATCTGCCGGGCTATGTGAACACCGGCTTTGTCGACGCTGAAGTGCTGAAGCAATACATCGAGAAGCATTCTCCGCTGGATGCGGAAGCCTACGCGCCGAAAGGTGAGATCGTTTATAAGTAACAAATTAACAAATAGTGATGGCGGTTTTTGTCTCTTTGCTGATGACATAAACCGCCATTTTTTTGGGTGTTATCCTGAGATAATCATGCCGCATTTAAACTTTTAACTACCAAAAAGCATTAAATCTAATTTGCTGATTTAATTGATTAAATAATCTTATGTTTAGTAACGTGCTTTAAAATAACCGACCTGCCAAATACACGATACTCCTGATACACCCTAACTAACGGAGTAGTCGGTACTATGAAAAACGTAAATATTGAAATCAACGTCTGTGGCAGCACGGGAAAATCAACATGTGCTGTTAATCCCCCTATTCAAGTTGATTCCCATACTTGCTGCCATTCAGACAATGGCGGTGGTCAGGAGCCCGGTGTTTCTGGCGTTGCCTCCGTATTTGGGCGTACTGGTGTCGTAACCGCACAACCCGGCGACTATACCGCCGATCAGATTACTGAAACTGCCACCAGAAAATTTGCCACGCCGGATGAAAAAGCAGCCTGGAATGCAAAGCAGGATGCATTAATTTCTGGCACCAACATCCGCACGCTCTTTGGTCAATCACTGCTGGGCAGCGGTGATATCTCACTGACGCCAGCGCAAATGGGCGTTGCGGCCGCGGATCACACGCACACCACAGCGGACATCACCGACTACACGCAAAAAACGAAGCAGCTCATCCATTCCTCGCTGGAAGCCGGGGCTGGCGTGACGCTGAGTTATAACTCGGTGAATGAGAAAACCATTATCAGCGCGGCTGGTAGTTCGGGTACGGGCAGTTCTGGTTATATCGTTGCCGATCGTCAGGGCGCAACGGCGGGGCAAAATCATGTGTTCAACATTCGCCCACAAAATACATTTAATCTCGCGGCGTATGCGCTGAAAGAAGAAGCGGGTGCGGTGAATCAGACTTACGTTGTTGATGACTTTAATGCGTTAAGTGAGTTGAATTACAACGCGACGAATGCGGTTTTTTTTGATGATCTACTACATCTTTACACGGGTGTATCGGTACAACTGGAAAAAGACGGTGAATTTTATTCATCCCCAGTTCGTGCGGATGGGAAGTTTGTCTCGATCGTTCTACCCGATGTTAAAAGTAATATTATCCCTAAAATGTCTTCAAATGAAGACGCAGGGTTTAGTGCTGCATCCAGTAGCCAATTAAACGAAAATTCACCGGCATATAAAGCCATGAATAATACAACGATAAATAATCTTGATGCGTGGTGGTCATCAAAAAAACCAACGTCAGAATCTCCACAATGGATACGGGTAAAATGTCCAAATCCAACTAGCGCTGATGGATTGCGAATAACTAACATGAATACTCCGTATGTCATTGACTTAGCATCACCTAAGTCATTTTCATTACAAGGGAGTAATGATGGTGTAATTTGGGATGAAATATATTCGGTAGTTAACGATATTCGAAATGGTAATCAACAGCTACGAGAATGGTCATTCCCCAAAAGTGAAAAATATATTTACTTTAGTCTGAATATAACTGATAGCAATGGTAGTGGTAATTTTGTCCAAATTGGTGACCTGCAATTACTTTCTGCTAAGGATACTATCCTGATAAAAGCGGGGACAGGTGAATATTTTACGGCCAGTAACGGTGTTTTATTACCGGCTGAATTAAAACCATTTAATGGGTTTTCCAATAGTGGGGAAATTATGGCGTCACAGTTGATTGGAAAGTTACCGATATCGATTGTGTCTACATCTCAACTGGATGTTTCAGTGAAATATGCGCCTTACTCACAAATTGCAATTCAAAAATCACTGACGTCCGCCGCGTGGCCAAAAATCAATGCCGCAACGCTAACAGCAACGCAGACGGGCAACGGCAAGGTACGTGTCGCTGTGACGCGGGATTTAGTGAACTGGCATGTCTTGCGGAACGGGGCGTGGGTTGATGTGGGGGCGCTGTCAGCCGATACGGCAGGCGCAACAACGTTGATTGCTTTGCGTTTGCACTCGATATCACTGACCCGGTCACCGACGTGGCGACTATTGACCGGCTGGTGCTGAACGTCACCGACGCCTCAAGCTGGAAAGTGCAGTCACCTTCGGAAGTGGAAATCCGCTGGCGCACGGACAGCGTGACATTCCGCAATGCGACGGCGGGTAATTACAAACTGGCGTATCAGATTCCGTAACTCTTCGCCCGATGACCTATTTCAATGGCCGCGTATATCGCGGCCTTTTTAATTCAGTTTCTATATAAAATAAACAACGAATTAGTAAAGTACTTTAAAATGATCTCTCTGGAAAATAAGTGATACTCCCTATGCCCTTTATTAACGGAGTCATCAACGCCATGAAAGACATTAATATTGAAATCAATGTTTGTGACAGTACAGGCAAAGCGACATGTACCGTTCATCCTCCTGTTCAGGTTAATCCCCATACTTGCTGTCATTCAGATAATGGTGGTGGTCAAGAACCCGGTGTTTTGGGCGTTGCTTCCGTATTCGGACGTACCGGTATCGTGACTGCACAACCCGGCGACTATACCGCCGATCAGATCACCGAAACCGCCACCAGAAAATTTGCCTCGCCGGATGAAAAAGCAATCTGGAATGCAAAGCAAGACGCATTAATTTCTGGCACCACTATCCGCACGCTCTTTGGCCAATCGTTGCTGGGTAGCGGTGACGTTTCACCGACGCCAGCGCAAATGGGTGTTGCGGCCACAGATCACCCGCACACCACAGTGGACATCACCGACTACACGCAAAAAACGAAGCAGATCATCCATTCCTCGCTGGAAGCCGGAGCAGGTGTGACGCTGAGCTATAACCCGGTGAATGAGAAGACCATCATCAGTGCTGCTGGTGGTTCTGGCAGCGGCAGTTCGGGTTATATCGTCGCAGAACGTCTGGGTGCAACGGCAGGACAAAATCATGCATTCAGTATTCGTCCACAAAATACATTTAATCTCGCGGCGTATGCGCTGAAAGAAGAAGCCGGTGCAGCAAATCAGACTTATGTGGTTGATGATTTTAATGCGTCGAGTGAGCCGAATTACAACGCAACAAGTGATGTTATTTTTGACGGTATAGCCAGCCTTTATACTGGTTCAAATTATCAATTAATATCGGATGGAAAATTTTATGCTGCCGAAATAAAAGCGGATGGAAAGGCGATAAGCATTCTTCAGAAAACACCGACAACATCAGCAACGGTGGAAAGCATCATTCCTGTAATGACCGCTAATAACGCGCCAGCAGGCTACGAAGCAATCGCAAGCTCAAACAGCAGAGATCCAGGCGCTGGATCTGCAATATATAAAGCTTTTAACCGATCTCAGGTTGGAGGAAGTGATTCATGGACTAGCGATGGCGCGCCTTCTGTCTCATCGCCGCAATGGGTTGGCGTAAAGCTCCTTGCGTCCGCGATTGCTAAAGGCTATTCCGTTGTGACCCGTAATCAGTCTGGATATTCAAATTCGCCGCGTACCTGGACGTTTCAAGGGAGCCATGATGGGGTCACGTGGGCAGTATTGCATACGATTACAAACGATACCCAGAACACTCCCGGTCAGAAACGCACGTATGTCATTAACAACGATGTTAGTTTTCAATATTATCGTATTCATATTACGCTGGCGAATTATGGGATTTTATCATCATTTGTCGGTGTTGATGAATTGGAAATTTATGAATCCCTGGATAAATTTGTAATTAACTACGGCGGTAAAAATTACGGTGTCAATAATGGATCATTGAAAGAGATTGACGGTGAGTTAACAGTGGAAAGAATTAGTGCTCAGGGGATTAGCAGTGTCAGTAACCTGCCGTCATTCTTCACTAGTCCAGTGAAAGTAATCTCAAATTCGGAAATTAATATTGAGACAAAATACACGCCACACTCACAGATCCTGACCCAGTCAGCGTTGGCTTCACTCGTCAGCTATAGCCAGCTCAATGCCGCAACACTAACGGCAACGCAGACCGGCAACGGTAAAGTACGTATCGCTGTGACGCGGGATTTAGTGAACTGGCATGTCTTGCGGAACGGGGCTTGGGTTGATGTGGGGGCGCTGTCAGCCGATACCGCAGGCGCAGAAGCACTGATTGCTGACGGTATGACGCCAGCCGAACTCGGTTTGCGTTTGCACTCGATATCACTGACCCGGTCACCGACGTGGCGACTATTGACCGGCTGGTGCTGAACGTCACCGACGCCTCAAGCTGGAAAGTGCAGTCACCTTCGGAAGTGGAAATCCGCTGGCGCACGGACAGCGTGACATTCCGTACCGCGATGGCAGGTAATTACAAACTGGCGTACCAGGCTCCATAATTCTTCGCCCGATGACTGACTAGTCCTGATATAGATTGACAGTTTTCTGCCTGTAAAACGCCTGATGAACCTCATCGGGCGTTTTGTATTTCAGGGCCAGATGTGGCCGCTCATGGTTATAAATCGCCACAGATTCTTTTACCATTTTCCTCGCTTGTGCCAGATTAGCTGGGCGCGAGAGTAAAAACTCATTTTTCAGGATGCCGTTTATCCGTTCAGCCAGCGCATTCTGGTAGCAGTCATAACCCTCTGTCATTGAACAGGTTATCCCATTGCTCTCATGTACCGACTGGTAAAGCGCTGAACAGTATTGTAGCCCTCTGTCAGAGTGGTGTATCAACAGCCCTTTTGTTTTTCTTTGTCGTAATGCCTGTTTGAAGGCTTTTACCACATTTTCAGTTTGCAGATTATCCCCTACATGGTAACCCATGATTTTTCTGGAACAGGCATCTGTGACCAAACTCAGGTAGACCGTGCCACTGCGTACTGGTAGATAAGTAATATCGGCGACCCAGACTTGCTCCGGCTGAAGGACAGTAACCTGTTCTGGGCCAGGCTTCAGCAAGTTGGGATGCCGGTAAAAACGATGATGGCTGTTGGTCGTTTTGTGGTATGCCCGCTTTACGGGTACCAGAAGCCGGTGTTTACCCAGCAGGCTAAACAGGCGGTCACGCCCGATATTGAGTGTTTCACCTGCCTGACGGTTCAACAGAGAGTGGAGTTTGCGTGTGCCTATACGTGGCTGACGGCACCGAACTCGGGCAATAAAATCAAGAACCTGACTATTGTGTTCATGTCGTTTATTGCACCTTGCATTATGCTGGTACCATGCCTGTCTGCTGTGCCCCAGGAGCTGGCATGCACGAGTCACGGTGACTTTTGGGACCTGACTCTGCGCAAGGACTTGCCGGGCCTCTTTTTTACGACACTTACCCCGTAATCATTTTTCAGGACGTTGATAACAGATTCAAAAAACTCAGCTTTCTGGTTCGCCAGCTTAAGCTGCTCTTCAAGTTCTTTGATTCTTTGCTCGGGTGTAAGTGGGGTATTTGTCTGAGCCACAGGCAGTTTCCTCTTCATCAGGTCAGGAAGTCCGGGGCTCCAGTCAAGCTGGCCATATTTACGCAGCCAGACAAGAACGGTGGAGCGCCCCTGAATGCCATATCGCTGCTGGGCCTGTTTATAGGTCATCTCGCCTTTTTCGACCTGTTCAACGACGGCTATTTTAAAGGATAGAGGATAATCACGTTGAGTACGTTTGAACTCAGTCATCATCACGTTCTCCGTATTTAAGTCAGGAACGTGTCAACGCTATTCAGGACGGGTCAGACATATTCAAATGGCCGCGCATTTTGCGGCCTTTTTTGCTTCTGTAATTTATATAAAGGAAATAATGGATTAGTAAAGTGAGTTGAAATAATACAGAGGGAAAGTAAGTGATACTCCTTATTCTTTTTATTACTGGAGTCATCAATGCTATGAAAGATATCAATATTGAAATTAATGTTTTTGATAGTACGGGAAAATCAACATGTACGGTTCATCCCCATACTTGCTGTCATTCAGATAATGGTGGTGGTCAAGAACCCGGTGTTTCGGGTGTGGCCTCCGTATTCGGGCGTACTGGTATCGTGATTGCACAATCCGGCGACTATACCGCCGATCAGATCACCGAAACCGCCACCAGAAAATTTGCCTCGCCGGATGAAAAAGCAATCTGGAACGCAAAGCAGGCTGAATTAATTTCTGGCACCACCATCCGCACGCTCTTTGGTCAATCGCTGCTGGGCAGCGGTGATATCTCACTGACGCCAGCGCAAATGGGGGTTGCGGCCGCAGATCACACTCACACCACTGCGGACATCACCGACTACACGCAAAAAACGAAACAGCTTATCCATTCCTCGCTGGAAGCGGGGGCGGGCGTGACGCTGAGTTATAACCCTGTGAATGAGAAAACCATTATCAGTGCTGTTGGTGGTTCCGGCGGCAATTCTGGCTATATCGTCGCCGATCGTCAGGGCGCAACGGCAGGGCAAAACCACGCGTTCAACATTCGTCCACAAAATACATTTAATCTCGCGGCGTATGCGCTGAAAGAAGAAGCCGGTGCAGCAAATCAGACTTACGTTGTTGATGATTTCGGCGCATCCAGTAAAGATAATTATGATGCAACGGATGATGTTATTTTTGATGGAGGGGTACACCAAGATAGTAGCGTGTATTCAGAAATGTTAGAGCAGAGAGGCGGGTTTTATTATTCAGAAGTAAAAAATGGGTATCATTCTGTCGATATTAGTGTTGTAACGGATTCCATAATCCCAAAAATGACATCTGATAACGTTCCTGCTGGATATATCGCAAGTGCCAGCAGTTATAATACGGCAGCATATAACGCATATTACAGTTTTGATGGCGTAACTGAAACAAATCAGAAAGCATGGATTTCTAATGCCCGCCCGACCGAACAAGCACCACAATGGTTACGTATAGATTTACCGAATAAACTTCCAGTTTCTGGGTATACTATTTTCTCTAGATTTATTGATTCATATGGTAATAATGTTGCCTCAGTCAGAGATTTCATTTTTCAAGGCAGTGATGATGGAATTGATTGGCATGATTTGCATAAGGTAACGAATGATACGAGAAATGACACTCGAGTTATTAAATCATTTAAGTTAGATAAAATTGTTGCATATCAACATTACAGACTGTTTATCACCAGTGTTAACGGCACTCAAAATTTTATTGTAATTGCAGAACTTAAGTTATCCCCTCCTGAAAGTAAATTTGTCATGCGCTATGCTGATAAATTTTACACTGTCGTAAATGGAACACTCAGTGAGATAACGGATACTGTTACACCTGAGTTGATTGATGAAATTGGGGTTTCATCCGCATCTCTTAGCGGAGATGATGCTCAAAATGTAGAAATTGTTAGCAATAACAGAGCATTAATTAAGTATGCATACAAATTAATGCCTCAAGTTATTATTCAAAAATCACTGACGTCTGCTGTGTGGTCAAAAATCAATACCACAACGCTAACCGCCAAGGGTAAAGTGCGTGTCGCTGTCACACGGGATCTGGTGAGCTGGCATGTCTTGCAGGACGGTGCGTGGGTTGATATTGGTGCGCTGTCAGCCGATACCGCAGGCGCAGAAGCACTGATTGCGGATGGTATGACGCCAGCCGAACTCGGCGGTATTACGGTGGCACAGTGGGCTCAACTGTTTTCATCCAATAACGGCGTGCCGGACTCACTCGCGTTTGCGTTTGCGTTTGATATCACCGATCCAGAGACAGACGTTGCGACGATTGATCGATTGGTGCTGAACGTCAACGATGCCTCAAGCTGGAAAGTGCAGACTCAGGCGGAGGTGGAAATCCGCTGGCGCACGGACAGTGTGACATTCCGCACTGCGGCGGCAGGTAATTACAAACTGGCGTATCAGGTTCCATAACTCTTCGCCCGATGACCTCTTTCAATAGCCGCGTATATCGCGGCTTTTTTCTAAATTTTACAGAGCATGAATAGGTAAATTATTAAATTTCTTTAAAATAGTATTTATAAAAAACAAATAATACTCCCTATGCATGAACTATGAAGAGGGGGCTCTAGGAGTCCGAACTTAGTACGCCCCTCAATCTGGCAGAGAATTGCAGGGAAACTCTTATCGAACTCTACCGCGTCAATATCGATCCAGTTGGCATGTTAGAGCTGATTAATACAAGTAATAACCTCGTCGGATTAGAAACCACGTCATTAATATTGCCCGTTCTGCAAAAAAAACGTCAATAGAACTGGGCATATTCGGGCGTATCTCAATGATTAATGAATTACGCACCATCACTTATAACGACGAAATCGATTTTAACGGCGAACACAAGTTCGTGTATTAATACACCAGGAGAAAACAAATGGCTAATTTACCTGAATCGCCAGAATGGACAGCAGGCGTTTATCAAATAGAGCGTAACGACCCCGTTGGCGGTGGACCGGATGGTACTGCGAATAAACCGTTAAGAGACCTGGCAAATAGAACGCGCTGGTTGTATCAGAAATTCAACACAGCCTTTGATGGTCTGGGGTGGATTCAATTAGGGATATGGGAGATAGGTATGGAAATCTCATTGCCGACCCAGATTGTGAACTATCAGGGGTCATGGTATCGCTATGCAGGTAATCTTGATGAACCTCATGTTATCTCTGGGGCATCCCCGGATGATGATGGCAACTGGATTAACGTTAACATTGGCGATGTGGCGCTACGAAGCGAGCTGGCCGCACCTACAGGGTTTTTAATGGTCGGTGGCCTGCAAGTCATTCGTCTCACATTGGCCAATGCAAAAACATTTGAGCGGTTTATTGATGGTCAGCGCGTTTATTTAACGGATGTCGGTTATACATTTGTGTATAACTCATCGCGAAATATTATCCCCGGTCATGCAGGCTCGGAAATCACATCTGACGATGAACTGCATAAGTTAGTCTCGAATGGTGGGATGTTAGAGTTTGACGATTACGACAAACTAAATGAGCTAGAAAATCTCAGCTATACACAATATCAAGCCAAGCTTCGGACTAATAAACCCATCAAAGTGATCAGTTATGGAGACAGCATCACATGGGCGCAAGGACCAGGAGGCGGGCAAATGTCTGTGACGTACCCCGGTGTGATAGCAGAGGTGATGTCGTCATTAACGCAGTCAGTATGGACGTCTCAGAATCAGGCGCATGCAGGGGATACAGCACTAGCACACTATATCCGAACGATTAATGATGGTTCGGACGGTGATATTTCAACAATTATGTTGGGCATCAATGATATTAAAGCCGCAACCAATAACGGCAATGTACCCGAAAATGTAGACGGCGATTCTCTCTATAGCGGTAAAAATTTTTCTGTAGTCATGCGTAAGTTTGTCGCGAGAGAATTGTTACGTCGCCGATGTGTAGTATTGCTGGGCACTACACAGTTTGTCGGTGGTGCAAATATCTCTCCGATGGGTAATCTGACAGAGGGTTATGTTTCATGGGTATATGACTCAGCGGTTAAATCGGTCGCGAATGAATTCGGATGTATGTTTATTGATACCAAGCGGGACGTTATTCGGCAGTATGGTTTGAGCGAATCGGCGTTCGATGGTGTTCATCTACGTGAAGAATTCTTATCGATAATGGGTAAGAAGCTGGCCGCTGTCTTTATGCAACAGGATTACAAAAGACCGTGCGTCATGCGGCAGGGTTCTGTAGTCCTTCCTCACATATTTTATGCCCCTGTATCGTCTAACGTTACATTGAAGAGGAACGAATTTACTAACGGCACCTCACCGCCTTTTCTCGGTGCTGCTGACGAGCCAGAGGCTGTCGGGGTTATGTTACCCAACGACCCTGTTGGCGGGACCGTGACAATCGCGGTTTATATCAAGGACGATAATTCATTAATTTTCCCGTCATTTCATGCAAAAGGCCCGTGGATGGTTGACATGATTCTGAATAATGGCGCACGTCAGCCGTTGTATCCGTCAAATGTTGAAATCCCTACCATTTTACAAGACCCAGACTACATTGTTTCCAGGCGTTCGATTTCGGGTGACACATCAAAAAACCGGGCTACTGAGCGATTTTCTCAACTCGCAACAGCAGGCTATTTGCATGTGACAACGGCGGGGTGGCACATGATTACATTCGCATCAGGACAGAATGCTGGGCCTGTGTCATTAGAGGGGCTGATCTGCGATAGCTGGTCTAACGTTAAAAATAATGACATCAACGGCGGGGTGGTGGGGACGTTGTTCAGAAGGGGTTCTAGTAACACGGTTACTGGTTTCGTTACAGGATGCACAACTGAAGCTGTTGGCCAATTCAATGTAAGCATGGCCAATCTCGTTACTGATAACTATAGAGTTGACGTGGAATATACAGAAGACGCATCCTTCATCATCCATAGAGTGGTATTTAAGACGACGAACTCGTTCAGGATTCTGTTTTATAATGCGGCGAATGCACTCGTCAATCCGACATCGTTCAGAGTTACAATCATCGGCGGTCGCTAGAAATCTGTAATTTATCTCGCCTGATGTGCCGCATTTATCGCGCGGCGCATCGGATTAGTGTGCGTACAATATATACTCTATTAGCACAGTCAGTAACTCAGAAATTATTAACATCAGCTGGCTTGTGGGCACAAATCAATGCCGCAACGCTAACCGCAATTACAAGCTGGCGTATCAGGTTCCGTAATCGTTCACCACATCCAATACTTCACTGGCCGCGAACGTCGCGGCCTTTTCGTTTATACCGCCCAATTTATCCCCAGCCACTCACTGCGTCATTCTAACCGCTTAGCTCGCTATTCTGCCGCCTACCCAAATACCCGCCCCACGCGCGTACGCGATGGCGTAATGTGCCGCCACTATTTTCCTTTATCTGAAATACGCGATAACCCGCGTTATCGCACGATGCATTACCAGGGTTTATTTTTCTACAGCTAACAAAATCAAACGATTGTGATTTTTAATTGAAGGATGTCTTATGAAGAGCAACGCCATTCTTAAACACATCCCTTGGATGATTCTTGGAATCATCGGGGCTGCTTGCCTCGGCGTAGTCGCACTACGTCGCGGTGAGCATATTAGTGCATTATGGATTATTGTTGCCTCTGTCGCCGTTTACCTCGTGGCTTATCGATACTACAGCCTGTATATCGCACAAAAAGTCATGCAGTTAGATCCGACCAGAGCAACCCCTGCCGTTGTGAATAACGACGGTCTTAACTATGTGCCGACGAACCGTAACGTCCTGTTCGGGCACCACTTTGCCGCTATCGCAGGTGCAGGTCCGCTGGTTGGGCCGGTATTGGCCGCGCAGGTCGGCTACTTGCCGGGCACCTTATGGCTGCTGGGCGGCGTGGTGTTGGCCGGTGCCGTGCAGGACTTCATGGTGCTGTTTATTTCGACCCGTCGTAACGGCGCGTCATTAGGCGAAATCGTTAAGAAAGAATTAGGCCCGGTACCGGGTACGATTGCGCTGTTCGGCTGCTTCCTTATCATGATCATCATTCTTGCCGTACTGGCGCTGATCGTGGTGAAAGCACTGGCAGAAAGTCCGTGGGGCGTCTTTACCGTATGTTCTACGGTGCCGATCGCGCTGTTTATGGGCGTCTACATGCGCTTCATCCGTCCGGGTAAAGTCGGTGAAATCTCGGTGATCGGGATCGTGCTGCTGGTGCTGGCAATCTGGTTTGGTGGCGTAGTGGCACATGACCCGTACTGGGGCCCGGCGCTGACCTTCAAAGATACGACCATCACCTATACGCTGATTGGTTATGCTTTTGTGTCCGCACTGCTGCCAGTATGGTTGATTCTGGCACCGCGTGACTATCTGGCTACCTTCCTGAAAATTGGTGTCATCGTCGGTCTGGCGATTGGTATCGTGATTCTGAATCCTGACCTGAAAATGCCAGCGGTAACGCAGTTTGTGGATGGCACCGGTCCGGTCTGGAAAGGTACGCTGTTCCCGTTCCTGTTTATTACTATCGCCTGTGGCGCCGTATCTGGTTTCCACGCGCTGATTGCTTCCGGTACTACGCCGAAATTGATGGCTAACGAAAACGATGCGCGTTTCATCGGTTACGGCGCCATGCTGATGGAATCTTTCGTGGCAGTGATGGCGCTGGTTGCGGCGTCTATCATCGAACCGGGTCTGTACTTTGCGATGAATACCCCGCCGGCGGCGTTGGGTATTACGATGCCGGATCTGCACCGTCTGGGTACAGCCGATGCGCCGATGATTCTGGCACAGCTGCAGGACGTATCCGCACACGCGGCGGCGACCGTTAGCTCTTGGGGCTTCGTGATTTCTCCAGAGCAGATTCTGCAAACGGCGAAAGACATCGGTGAACCTTCCGTTCTGAACCGTGCAGGCGGTGCACCAACACTGGCTGTCGGTATCGCACATGTGTTCCACCAGATCATTCCTGGTGCCAACATGGGCTTCTGGTATCACTTCGGTATTCTGTTTGAAGCGCTGTTCATTCTGACAGCACTGGATGCGGGTACGCGTGCGGGCCGCTTCATGCTGCAAGACCTGTTGGGTAACTTCGTTCCGTTCCTGAAGAAAACCGACTCTCTGATTGCCGGTATGATCGGTACGGCTGGCTGCGTTGGTCTGTGGGGCTACCTGCTGTATCAAGGCGTGGTTGATCCGCTGGGCGGCGTGAAGAGCCTGTGGCCGTTGTTCGGTATCTCTAACCAGATGCTGGCTGCGGTAGCGCTGGTGCTGGGTACGGTTATCCTGATTAAGATGAAACGTACGCAGTACATCTGGGTAACGCTGGTTCCGGCGATTTGGCTGTTGATCTGTACTACTTGGGCGCTGGGTCTGAAATTGTTCAGCGACAATCCTCAGTTGGAAGGCTTCTTCTACATGGCGAACATGTTCAAGGGCAAAATTGCGGAAGGCGGTGCTGAACTGAGCGCGCAGCAGATTTCTAACATGAACCATATCGTGACTAACAACTATACCAACGCCGGTCTGAGCATTCTGTTCCTGATCGTGGTGTACAGCATTATTGCGTACGGTATTAAAGCGGCACTGGCTGCACGTAAAGTGGCTGAACGTACCGATCAGGAAACCCCGTATGTTCCGGTTCCTGAAGGTGGCGTGAAAGTCTCTTCCGGCCACTAAGTGATTCGCGCCCGTCAGATTTTGCGAGACAGCTAGCAAGGCTGAACGTGAAAGATGACGGGTACAGATACCCTGTATAATGTATAACGTTATACAGGGTATTTTTTATCTAGCCGCTATTGCAGGCGATGGTCTGGAGGTAATGATGTTTGGCAATCTGGGAAAAGCAGGAAAATATTTGGGCCAGGCGGCGCGTATGCTGGTCGGTATGCCAGATTATGATACCTATGTGCAGCATATGCAGACTAATCACCCGGATAAACCTGCGATGACGTACGAAGAATTCTTCCGTGAACGCCAGCAGGCGCGTTACGGCGGAGACGGCAAAGGCGGGATGCGTTGCTGTTAACGACTTGGGACCTGTTATGACTCAACCTTTATCCTCTGATGTGACGAAACCCGTGTATGTCACTATTCTGACCGGGTTTCTCGGCGCAGGAAAAACGACTTTATTACGGCATATCCTGAATGCCGATCATGGCTACAAGATTGCCGTGATTGAAAACGAATTCGGTGAAGTCCCGATTGATAATTCGCTAATCGGCGAACGTGCCAGCCAGATTACGACGCTGAGCAACGGCTGCATCTGCTGTACGCAGTCCAATGAGCTGGCCGATGCGCTGCTCGATCTGATTGATGGCGTGGATAACGGCACGTTGGATTTCGATCATGTCATCATTGAATGCACCGGTATGGCCGATCCGGGGCCGGTAGCGCAGACCTTCTTCTCGCATGAAGTTATCTGTGAACGCTTTGTTCTGGACGGGATTATCACGCTGGTGGATGCAGTACATGCGCAGCAACAGCTCGATCAGTTCACTATCGCTCAGTCGCAGATTGGCTATGCCGATCGCATACTGCTAACCAAAACCGACGTGGCAAGCGAAGACGAAACGCTGCTACCGCGTCTTCAGCGCATCAATGCGCGTGCACCGATCTATCCTGTGGTACATGGCGATATCGATCTGAGCGTGCTGTTTAACATCGATGGCTTTGTCCTCAGTGACAAGCTGGACGTGAAAACGCCCGTATTTCGCTTTGTTGCTCCTACGCAAAATAACGTGCAATCGATTGTTGTGTATCTCGAGAAGGCGGTTGAGCTTCAGTCTGTTTCCGATGTGATGGAAAACCTGCTGCTGCAATTCTCCGACAATCTGCTGCGTTATAAAGGCATTCTGGCCATCAACGGTGATGACCGTCGCCTGCTGTTTCAGGGCGTTCAGCGCTTGTACAGCGCCGACTGGGACAGAGAATGGCACGTTGATGAAGAAAGAAAGAGCGTGCTGGTATTTATCGGTGTGGATTTACCTGAACAGGAAATCCGTGACGCTTTCGCTCGCCTGACGGCATAACGCCCTTTATCTTCTCTGTGCTGGTCGCTCAGGCCAGCACCATTTCCCTCGATCTTACTTTCTTTTACCTCACTTGATCTGCTTACGCGACGCACTGCCTGACAGGTGCGATCTCTGTCATTAGTAGATCAGCAAAATGTGAATCGTGCAATTGCACGAAAAAATTCCTACCTTATTGTAATTATTACGAATACATCCAAAACGTGATCGCCTCTCGCTTTTTAATGGAATAGGAGTGGTATTTTATTAAAACGATATTTCATTTTTTAGTGAGGTTAAGTATGCGTAGTGGTCTTGCCCTGTCATTAATGGCTTCCTGCATCACGTTGGGTATTCAAGCGGGCACCGCACAAGCGGCCAGTTCAGTGAAATTTCCCGATAAAACCTGTGACGTAACGCAATACGGGGCCGAAGGCCACCGCCTACAGATCGCACTGAATACTCAAGCTTTCCAGAAAGCGATTGATGATTGTGCTGCGGCCGGCGGCGGAACGGTACACGTTCCTCGCGGTAACTATCTGGTCGATCCGCTGTTCCTGAAAAGTAACATCAGACTGGATCTGGCAAAAGATGCGACCATCGTCGCGTCGACCGAAGAAGCGGCGTATCGCGCGACGGAAAAAACCAAGTACGCTGAAGCGGAAAATGGCTGGCTTCCCTTTATCAGTATTGCCGATGCACAGAATGTGGCTATCACCGGGCAGGGCACTATTGATGGGCAAGGCGCTGTCTGGTGGGAGCGCTGGCGTGAGAACATTCGTGCAACCGGCAAGAAAGGTGGCACCGATCGTCCACGTCTGATTTATATCAAAAGCTCGAGTAACGTGCTGGTGGATGGCGTCACGCTCACTCACTCTCCGAGCTTCCACATTGTGATGCGTTACTCGCATGATGTGGATGTCAACGGTACTCGGATTCTGTCGCCGTGGCATGCACCAAATACTGATGCTATCGACCCGATCGACAGCCAGAATATCCGTATCACCAACAACTATATCGACTGTAATGACGACCACATCGCGATAAAAGCCGAGAAGCCGGATAGCCGCTTCCCGAATGGCGTTGTGGATAACATCTATATCGCCAACAATATCCTGAAGCAGGGGCGCGGCATCTCTATCGGCAGCGAAACCTCCGGTGGTGTGAATAACGTGCTGGTGGAAAATAACCAGTTCGAAGGTTCCATGTACGGTATCCGCATTAAAACCCATCGTGGTAAAGGCGGCGAAGTGAAAAACATCACCTACCGTAATACCAAAATGGTGGATGTTGAAATCCCGCTAGTCTTTGCCGCTTACTACAAAGCCGCGCCGATTGTGCAGGCTGAAGTCGATAAGATGCTGGCCGAAGGTGGCTTCACCATGGGTGAGCAAATTTACCCGCCAGATACCGATCCAGAGCAGCCGTTTGATCAGTACAAGACGCCGCATTTCAGCAATGTGACGATCGAGAATCTGGAGTCGACCGGTAAGACCAAGGCCGCTGCGTACATTATCGGCGTACCGGAAGCCCCGCTCAGTGGTTTCCACTTTGATAATGTGCGTATTGATGCAGATAAAGGCATTCGCGTGAGGAATGCGGAACTGCAAACCAAAGGCCTGACGCTGAATGTGAAAGAAGGCCCAGTGATGCAGTTGGATAAAGGGGCGAAAGTCGATCAGTAATCGATCATGAAGCGGTAGCAGGGGACACACTGGCCGTGGAGTCCTCTGCTATCTGCTTCGCTTTTATGCTCATCGCCTGGCTGGTGATGTTCGTTTAATGGCGGGCATTAATCATGCTTGGCGATATCGGCAAAAGTGGCGCGCAGCAGGCGTGCCAGATCGTCAGCCGACAGCTCAATATCCAACCCCCGTTTACCACCGGAAATAAAAATAGTACCGAACTGGCGCGCCGGTTCATCAATCACGGTCGGCAACAGTTTCTTCTGCCCCAGCGGGCTGATTCCACCTACCAGATAACCCGTGACACGCTGAGCGATGATCGGATCGGCCATATCCGCTTTTTTAGCCGATAGCGCGCGAGCGACTTTCTTGAGATCCAGCATGCCAGCGACTGGCGTAACGGCCACGGCGAGATTTTTCGCATCACCATTCAGAGAAACGAGCAGCGTTTTATACACCTGTTCTTTATTCAGCCCCAGCTTTCTGGCCGCTTCTTCGCCAAAATTGGTCTCGTCGCTGTCGTGGTGGTAACTGTGTAGCGTAAAGGCGACCTTGTTCTTTTCGAGCAGATTGACTGCGGGTGTCATGATTTCACTATCCTTAACCCTGTAGCGGGCTTTATCTTGCGGACGTCGTTAAGCGTCATAGCGTGTTCTTTCACGGGGTTGCTGAATGACCGTTTGTGAGCAGCGTAGGTAAATTCTCATCGCCATACAGGTGCAGTGCCCCTACGGCCACAACGTAATTTCCAGGTGGCAACGCCTGAAGCTGCTGTTGCCAGCGGCGGTTACGCTGCCCCATCAGCAGGTCGGTCATTTCATTGCTGAACGTCGCGGGGATATCCGGCGTATATTTACCGGGTCTGCTGTCTAGCCACCAGCCCACCATCGTTTGTAGTAAATGCGCGTTGGTGCGCCAGTGTTTAATCGTATCTTCCAGCAACAGCAGGCCGCCCTGCGGCAGTTGTTGTAACAAATCAACCTGCGTCTGCTGTCCTTCTAATTCGATAACCTGAATACCGTGAGATTTCGCGGCGTTAATCAACTGATAATCGATGCCATAGTCGGGACGTAAGCCCAGCAACTGCGCCTGTCTTGCTTGCAGCATCAGAGCGGCCTGCCAGGCCGGAAGCGTACTGATATTGCTCTCATCGAAAGAGAGTGATTCGCAGACTTTTTGCAGTTGACGGTAGTTTTCCGGGCTGAGGCGCTGTACGAGCGGCGGCTCGGCGTCATTGTGTCCGAAGGGGGAGTGTGAATCGGATATATCGGCTTCGACGATGAGTGCGGTTGCCTGCCGAAGCTGTTGCAACAACGTATCGGGCAGCGGTGCCATATCCTTGCTGCCCATATGAATACTGCCGACCAGATGCAGCTGCCGTTCATTGGCAAGCTGAACGTCTATCGCTGGGTAGGCGTAAGCCAGCGGTGAGATAAAGCCAAGAAAAGTCGCGATTCTACGCAGCAGTTGCCCCATTGGTTCCGTCTCCTGATGTGGAATAACTATGCTAAACGCTAGATGCGGAACAATACAAGGTATACCACTCCTAAGGGCACGGAAGCCTACGTGTTTGGCTACTCACTCCCTATCGATTCTTTCTATACGTAAATATTGATGAGTGTGTATTGGTGTGTATAATAAAAATCAGGTTAGGAGGATACATGAAATCAACCGACCTGATAAAGGAGCTGGCAGCGGCAGGTTGTGAGTGCAAACGGCATAACGGCGGGAGTCATCAAATATGGTGGTCACCCATTACTGGAAAAACGTTTCCAGTGCCGCATCCAAAAAAGGATTTACCACTTGGCACTGTCAAATCCATCAAAAAAATGGCGGGGATCTGATCCCCGCCTTTTCGGAGGCAATATGTTTTTTTCAGTCGGTGTTGAAACGCCAAAAGATGATGCTACGGCATATGGGCTGATCGTTCCGGCATTGTGTACTGATGATTACGGCTGCTTCTCTGCGGCAGACAGCCAACAAGAGATTGCACGCATGGCGCGGGAAGCGATTTTAACCCTTATTGATGAAGCTGTGAGTCGCGGAAATCTGGATATTAGACGACTTAACGACGCTGGACACCTCATCTATGCGGCGATGCCAGATTTTGCGGACTATGATAGTTGGTTCGTGCTGGATGTCGATCTATCAGCTTTTGAGGGAAAGCCGCAGCGATTGAACATTTCTCTTCCCGATACGTTGATACAGCGTATTGATAATCGCGTACGAGAGCAGCCGGGTACTTATCGCGATCGCAGCCATTTTTTGGCCGAAGCTGCACGCCATGAACTAGAGTAAGCGCGGTTGAATAGGTCTGGTTGCCAGCGATAAAAATCACGATGATTTTCGGCAAAGGAAAACGCGGCGCGTTGTTGAGGCGCGCCGCGTTTGCATTACTGATTTTTAGGTTTAAAACGCAGCAGGCGGTTAGCGTTGCTGACCACCGTGATGGAGGAGAGCGCCATAGCGGCACCAGCTACCACCGGGCTGAGCAGCGTTCCGGTCAGCGGGTAGAGCACGCCTGCGGCAATGGGAATCCCCAGCGAGTTATAGATAAACGCGCCCAGCAGGTTCTGCTTCATGTTGCGCAGTGTGGCATTGGAGAGCGCCAGCGCATCGGCGACGCCGTGCAGGCTGTGGCGCATCAGCGTGATGGCGGCGGTTTCAATCGCGATATCGCTGCCGCCTCCCATCGCAATGCCGACATCGGCCTGCGCCAGTGCCGGCGCATCGTTGATGCCGTCGCCAATCATGGCCACGCGTTTGCCTTGAGCCTGTAGTTTTTTGATGGCCTCTGCTTTGCCGTCTGGCAGCACGCCAGCGATCACTTGATCGATACCCGCGTCTTTCGCGATGCTCTTCGCCGTGAGCGGATTATCCCCCGTTAGCATGACTAACTGGTAGCCTTGCTGGTGGAGACGCTGCAAGGCGCTGACGCTATCTGCTCGCAGCGGATCGTGGATAGAAAACACTGCAATGATGCGACCATCCGCCGCAAGCAACACGGGCGTGATACCACGTTGAGCCTGTTCATTGATCAGCGTTTCGCCTGCGGTGATATCGACCTGATGCTGTTTGAGCAGCGCCGGATTCCCTAACAGCAGGTGGGCATCACCGATCTCGCCGCTGACACCGAGGCCGCGCAGCGTACGGAACTGTTCGGCTTGCGTGAGCGTCAAATTCTCTGCTCGTTCAAGAATCGCTTTTGCCAGTGGGTGATTTGAGCCTTGCTCCAGCGAAGCCGCCCAAGCCAGCGCCTGTTCTTCTGTCACGTCACCGAAGGTATGAATCGCCACAACGCGTGGCTGTCCTTCGGTTAGCGTACCGGTTTTGTCAAACACCAGCACATCCAGCTTGCTGGCCTGCTGTAAGGCATCGGCATCACGCACCAGCACGCCAAACTCCGCTGCTCGTCCGACGCCGGAAATAATCGACATTGGCGTTGCCAGCCCAAGCGCACAGGGGCAAGCAATGATCAGAACGGTCGTGACGATAATGAGCGTGTAGACCATCTGTGGCTGTGGTCCCACGAAGAACCAGACTGCGCCGCTGAGAAGTGCGATGGCCACGACGACGGGAACAAACACGGCAGAAATGCGATCCGCCAACTGGCCGATAGCGGGTTTGCTGCTTTGCGCCTGCCTGACCAGTCGGATGATGCGCGATAGGGTGGTTTGGTTGCCGATTGCGTCTGCACGAAAGAGGACGCTGCCGTCGGAAACCAGCGTGCCTGCGTGAACCGTATCGCCAGCCGTTTTGGATTGCGGGATCGGTTCCCCGGTCAGCATGGCTTCATCTACCCACACTTCGCCTTGCAGAATCTCACCGTCGACAGGAATACGGTCGCCAGTTGTCAGGCGTAGCGTCATGCCAGACTGCACGTCGGACAGCGGAATGGATTTCTCACCTTCCGGCGTCACGACGCGGGCAGTCGGAGGCGTCAGATCCAGAAGCCGTTCCAGCGCCCGCGAAGAGCGTTGGCGGGCGCGCTGTTCCAGCGCATGACCGAGGTTGATTAAACCGATGATCATCGCGCTGGCTTCGTAGTAAAGGTGACGCGCCGCCATCGGGAAAAGATCCGGCCACAGGTTAACGGTAATAGAATAAAGCCAGGCGGCACCCGTTCCCAGCGCGACCAGCGTATCCATGGTTGCTGTGCCATTTTTCAGGCTGCGCCAGGCGTTACGGTAAAAATGACTGCCAGCGAACACCATCACTGCCAGCGTCAAAATACCGATGACCAGCCACGGCGTTTGGCTTTCAGGCGTCAGGCTCATGCTGCCGCCCAGCACGCCCCACAGCATCAGCGGCACACCAAGCAGTAATCCCAGCGCGGCCTGCCATTGGAAACGGCGAATAGCCTGTTGAGAGGTTTGCTGTTGGCGCGCACGGCGTTCTTCTTCGTCCTGAATAATTTCCGCGCCATAGCCCGCTTGCTCAACGGCAGCAATCAGTGCTTCCGGCTCGGCGTAACCACTGACCAACGCGCTGCGTTCGGCCAGATTGACGCGCGCCTGTGTGACGCCGCTGACGTTTTGCAGCGCCGTCTGTACGCGGTTCACGCAGCTGGCGCAGCTCATGCCCTGAAGCAGGAGCTGCACGCTGTCGTCATCGCGGGTGGCATGTGTTGTCGTTGCCGGAAGAGTACTCTCGGCCGCTGGCAGCGCTTCCGGCGTCATCGCTACCTGTGCCAGCGGCTCAGTTTTTGGGTGAACGTTCTCCTGCACGCTGGCGTGATAGCCAGCTTCTTCAATGGCACTAATTAGTATCGTGGCCTCGACGCTGCCATACACGGTTGCTTGTTCTTTGGTGACATCTGTCGCCACGACGCCGGGAATTGCTTCCAGCACTTTACGCGTAGCGGCGACGCAGTGATTGCAGCTCAGGCCGGAAAGCTGGAGGGACACATCCGGCGTGGTAGCAAGCTGTGCTTCGTAGCCAGCCTGCTCAATGGTGTCGATCAACGTCTGGGAATCAACGTCGCCGCTGACGCTGGCGTACTGTTGGGTGACGTCGGTTTGTTCGACCGCAGGCAGCGCGTCCAGTGCTTTTTTAACGCGTTGGACACAGTGTCCGCAGGTCAGTCCCTGCAATGACAACAAGATGGTTTGTGACATAGTAATTTTTCTCCCGTGATCACAGCCGGCGGTGAAAGACGTTGACCGGCCATCTGATTTCTACTAGTTATTGGGTAAGGTAAACCTTCTAGCAAGGGGAGGGTCAAGGGGGAAATCATGAATATCAGTGATGTTGCAAAAAAAACCGGTCTTAGCAGTAAAACCATTCGCTTCTATGAAGAGAAAGAACTTCTGACTACGCCGCTGCGTTCTGAAAATGGTTACCGCAGCTACGACGAGCATCATGTCGAAGAGCTGACGCTGCTGCGTCAGGCGCGTCAGGTTGGCTTTAATCTGGATGAATGCCGAGAGCTGGTTACGTTATTTAACGATCCGCTGCGGCGAAGTGCGGATGTAAAAGCGCGAACCTTGCAGAAAGTGCAGGAAATCGAGATGCATATCGAAGAGCTGAAAACGATGCGTGAACATTTACTGGCACTGGCAGAACAGTGTCCGGGGGATGGGGGCGCAGACTGTCCGATAATCAATAATTTGGCGGGCTGTTGTCAAAAGAGAAAAGAGTGATAAAGGGGAGACTGGCTCCCCCAAATAATGCGTTATGTTAGCGCTCAATCGGGCGTACATGCAGCGTGATACCATCAATGGCAATCACTTCAACCTGCGTGCCGACGGGCAGATCCTGTTCTGATTTCACACGCCAGCTGCTGTCACCGATGTTTACCCGGCCGAAACCGTTGATCACCGGGTCGGTCAGCGTCGCGCGCAGGCCAACCAACTGTTGTCCGCGCTGGTTGAGCATCGATTGTGGGCGTGACAGCGTTCGTTTACGCAGCCAATACCACCAGAGCAGTGCCGTAACGATCGTCAGGATGGCGAAAATCGTTCCCTGTAATGGCCACCCCAGCGGCATCACCCACGTTAATAGCCCAACCAATACTGCCGATAAACCGCTCCACAGCGAATAGCCACTGGCACCCAGCATTTCGGCGGCCAAAAGCAGACCGCCGAGCGACAGCCAGAACCAGTGCGCATTTTCCATCACCAGTTCAATGCCCATTATTGACCTCGGCTATCTTTGCTGTCTTTAATCAGCTCCGTAATCCCGCCAATAGCGCCCATCAGATTGCTGGCTTCCAGCGGCATCATGATCACTTTGCTGTTATTGGAGGAGCCGATCTGCTGCAAGGCGTCGGTATATTTCTGGGCAACAAAGTAGTTAATCGCCTGAATGTTGCCTGCTGCGATGGCCTCGGACACCATTTTAGTCGCCTGTGCTTCTGCTTCTGCCGCACGCTCACGCGCTTCTGCTTCCAGGAAGGCGGATTGGCGCTGGCCTTCGGCTTTCAGAATCTGCGACTGTTTTTCCCCTTCGGCTTTCAGGATCGCGGCTTGACGCACCCCTTCGGCTTCCAGAATGTCGGCACGCTTGTTACGCTCTGCTTTCATCTGCGCATTCATGGCAGCAATCAGTTCAGCAGGCGGGCGTACGTCGCGGATTTCAATACGGGTGATTTTCACGCCCCACGGGTTCGTGGCTTCATCAACAATGTGCAGCAGGCGGGTGTTGATGCTATCGCGCTGAGACAGCATTTCGTCCAGCTCCATGGAACCCAGCACCGTACGGAAGTTGGTCATGGTGAGGTTCACGATAGCCTGTTCCAGATTGCTAACTTCATAGGCGGCGCGCGCGGGATCGATCACCTGAATAAAACACACGGCATCAATGGCTACATTGGCGTTATCGCGAGAGATAATTTCCTGAGAGGGGATATCTAATACCTGTTCCATCATGTTGATTTTACGACCAACGCGATCCATAAACGGCACGACCAGATTCAGCCCCGGCATCAGTGTTTTGGTATAGCGACCAAACCGTTCCACAGTCCATTGATATCCCTGAGGTACGATTTTGATGCCTGACCAGACAATGATGAGTGCAACAAAGATCAAAATAGGAATGACGGTAAACATAGTTTTCACCTCCAATGGCGCTTACGTGTGTTTATTCGTAATAGTGATTATTAACTATTTGAAAGGGATGATTTTATTTTCTTTTCTTGCGAATGCATTCTAACGCTTTCGCCCAACAAAGCCTATCTTTTCGTCAGATTGCAGCGTCAATGCAGTAGAAAAAGGATAATAGGTAATAACGTTGCGCCATGACTGACGACTGAAGCAATCACGTTTTTTCATAAGTGAGCTAAGAGAAAGCCCACCCAGATAGGAAGCCTTTTAAAGTGGTGGATGTCTTATTGCTTCGGGAATGGATATTCAAATTTATCCAGTGTGAGATCTCCCGCCTGCTGGATAGCTTGTGAGAGCTCAGCGTAATATTTTTCTAATCCGTAGTCTGTGATTTGCTGTAGCGAGGTCTGAATCGGTGCGCAAAACACCTCTGCGTGGCCCGCTTCAACCTTTTTATTGTTCGGTGGCAGCTCACCAGTGATAGCCTTGAACCAGGTACGGACCGCACCCTTCAACGGTGTAGACGCTTTGGTGAGGTTATCTTGTCCGGTCAAAACCTGCATGGTAGGGAACTGGTTAGCGATAACCGCCTTGGCGAGATTTGAATAGAACTGGCTGAACATATCGAACGACTTCAGGTCATTCACTTTTGGTTGAGTCGATAATCTGTTTTTATTCCCAATCTTCCCTGCTGGCGGTTTGGTGTGATCGGCAGACTTTTCCGTGTCGATCTTATCCAGTTGCAGATCAAACAGCAGATTGCCGTGAACCCTGCGATCTTTCACGTTAGGGTACATTTCCAGGAAGTTGCGGAGAAATTCAACAATATTTTGATCGTGCATTTCTTTGTTGATAAGCCATTTCTCACGCAGGAATTCACCACGATCGGGGTACCAGGCCGGTGCAACGGTGGCCACTGGCTGCACGTTGCCTTTATTATCAATTTCTACAAACTCCGCGCCATCGGCAAAAGCAATGCGACAATTTTTGAGCAGCGTGAGCTTCTGGCCTTTGAATGCCTGCAACGTTTGCTTGAACCATTGTGCAACTTCCGGGCTAATTGAAAAAGCGGTGTCATCATCTTTGCGTAACACATAGTGCAGATCTTCCAAAGTCTTAACCCCTGGATCGATGTTTGCGAATTCAAGAAAAACGTGTGACATTTTATAGATTTCCTGTTTTGTCTACCCGCACCAGAATAGCACGAAAAGTTTCAACGGTGCTTTAACTACCAGTGCGAGGTAAGTCTTCACGTTATCATTGATAAGAAGAAAATAAAAAAGGCCACCGAATGGAAGCCTTTTAAAAGAGTCGATGATGGCTTACCAATCGCCGTGGATACCCGCACCGACCATGTAGCCACCAGACAATGAATCAGAGTATTGGACAGTTACCGCAGTGTGTTCAGTCAGCGACTTTTGCATACCGCCAGCCAGTGCAGCACCTTCACCATTCGCTGAACCCGTAGACAGCGCCCACGAATCACGGTTGCCGTTGAAATGTAGTGAAGACATGGCTGCGGCGTTATTCAGGCCACGTTTCAGATCCTCTTTAGTCTCATCAATACGTTTCGCGTTCTGGTCAATGCGTTGGCTGTTGTGAGCGATGTCGGCGGAGTCCTGAGTGAGACGCGCTGAATGTTGGTTGATGACCGTTACTTGACGCTGTACAAATGCTCCTTGTACAGCCTGTTCAGAGCGTACTGCGCGAAGCGATGTCGCGTTATTACTGACCTGCTGTGTCGTGGAGGCATCGGTTTCAACTTTGGTAATAACCGTCGTCACGCCATCCTTACCGTTCGCACCGTTCGCACCGTTCGCACCATCGTGACCAACGACAGGTTGTACGCGTTGGTTAGCAGTACGATCGCGGTTCGCCTGTTGCAGTTGCAAACCTTTCAGATCGTCGCTGTTCACATGCACCTGGTTTTGTGTGGCAGTATCGGTTTCAACTTTGGTAATAACTGTCGTCACACCATCTTTACCCGCCGCGCCGTCGATCCCATTTTTGCCGTTAGCACCGTTTTTACCGTTAACCCCATCAGTGCCATCGTGACCCACGACAGGCTGCACGTGCTGACTAGCAGTACGATCGCGGTTCATCTGCGTGAGCTCATCACCCTGTAATTTCGTATTTGTTGCATTGATCTGGTGTTGCAGATTCTCATCTGATACGCGGCGTAAGTTAGACTCGCCTAAGAGCTCAATTTCAGTACCTGCAATGGCTTTTGTATTGGCTTTCACTTGGTTTTGTGTGGCGGTATCGGTTTCAACTTTGGTAATAATCGTGGTCACGCCATCCTTACCGTCCGCACCGTTAACACCGTCTTTACCGTTAACCCCATCTTTACCTGCTGCGCCGTCGATCCCATTTTTACCGTTAGCAGCGTCAATGAAAGCCTGTGTTTTTGAATAGTCCCAACCCTGCGGGGCTGTATGAGTGTGAGCCAGCTGATCGGCTGCGCCTTTAATGTCTAAGAACTTCCCGCCTAAATCTGTTTTATCTGCAATCCCATCAACGACCATTCGGTCACGCTGGTTAAGGTTATCGTAGGCGTTCACCGCTTCCTGAAAGTTCTCGCCATGTGCTTTCACAAGAAAGTTATTCACATCAACGTTACTTGCATGTGCTGCGCTCACAGGTGCAACAGCAACGGTAACAACCAGAGCGATCAATGTTTTGGTGGTATTGGTTTTCATCTTTATTTTTCCTAAAAGAAAAAATTAAATAAGCCTTGATTCCCTTAAGGGTTCTTAATGGCTTTTGATGTTGCGAATCCTACTCTTCAATTAGTGATTCTCAAGTCTTTTTTTAGTGATTTTGATGTGTTTTAATGAAGTGTTTGAAAAGTTAGTGATTTTAATTTCTTTTAAGGGTTTTAAATGAAGGGTAAGGTGAGAGATGGTTTTTTTGAATGGTGAAAATCAATTTATCATTGCAGGCTATCTATTTTTTTTGAGGGGAAATGACAATTGTCATTTTAGTCTTTTAAGTGACTTATTGATGATTTTATAGGGGCGTCATGGCATGCTGAATGCCTCGCGTTTTTTCATGAGCGAGTTAAAAAAAAGCCCTTTATGCGAGATAAAGGGCAAATCACCAGGAAAAATAAACCACAAAGAGAGATACGTTCTATCAAGTAGTCAGAGGAAGCTGAGTAAAACCTCTGATGGTGTGACACTCAAATAACCAATAACAAAAAGCCACTCACGCAGAAAGTTACCTCAAGTCTCCAACAAATTGTCCGTTACGCATTAACACGACTCTTCCCGTTTTGTAGAAAATCAGCGTGTTTAGCCCTTGAGAGTAAACCTGAGCATCTTTACTCGATTCATCTAAGGCTGCGGGCTTTCCATCGACGGTGATGATGCCGTCTTTCTCCCGAATCACTTTGATGCCAAAGCCCGCCCAAGAGGATTTGGTCATATTCTTCTGCGTGGCCTTTACGGCTTGATGAGAAGAATGATCAGTATGTGGCGTACCCGCTAATACCGTACCGTAGCTGGTTACAGCGATCAGAGACCCGGCCAGCACCAGTACGAAGAGTGCTACTGTTCCGTTTTTCATATGGGTAAACTCCTTATCGTACCGCGTGCGCTGCGTTTTCCAGCGCCTGCTTTTCCGCACTGGCATTAATTGTAGCTTGGCGGTTTTTTTCCGCGATGTAACAGGCGTCGCGGCTGATGCCTTGTGCTTCACATTCCGCCATCCGCGAAGCTTGGGAGGAACAACCGTCTAGCAGACCAAACGTGACTGCGCCGAGGGCGATTACAGCGATTCTTTTCATATTCTTTGCTCTGTTGATGATTAACCTAACTGTTCCTACTTATTGGCTCTGTCGAGAGCTGACATCCAGTCCTGATTTCCCGATCCAAGGTGCATAGATCTGAATATCAGGATGTGACGCGAAATAAGTATTTTCTGTAACTAACTCATTGTCATTGAAGCTTTCTCTGGCTATCAATGGAACGCTTGCGGCAATCACAGCGAATGATAAGCATCATTTTTGCATGATAGCTCTGCCAATGACTTCCATTAGTGAATGTTGTCTTCAATGGAGTTGATTTATACGCTCAGATTTGTGTGTTGCACATCACAAATATTCGACTTTTATCCTGTTTATTTGGTTTTTAAATATTAATAGTCTTCATTGGAGTTTGTTTTTGTCTTCATTGGGTTGGTTTTTTGCTGTATTGTTTTAATGTGAAGTTATTTTGTCTTGAGTAATATCTTGAAACTCAAGGGCTAATCGCCCTCTACTGGAAAGAGCTCAGGCGATAAGATAAAATACGTATCCTTTATTGATACAGATCATGTTTTGTTGGCGCTGTTTTTTCGCCGCATTGGAGACGGTAAGTGTTATGAGTGATGCGGATGTGTTCAAAGAGACCTTTGAAAAAATGGGAATTGAGAAGGGGGTTCTGCAAACGATGATGAACCTGCCCAGAGCTACGCTATGGAAATATCTTGAAGGGAAAACAACGAACTTTCCTGCTACCGCATTGACGCTGATAGAGTTACTACGCTTCCTGCAACAACGCGATGAAGAACTACTGAGAGAATGGGTTGTGCTTCAAGACTATGGTCTTCGCTCGGAAGTCTATCTTGATAACCCAGAGTTGTGGAAAGAGTGGAAATACTCTAATCAGGAAAAAATTAAAAAAGATGTCCTGCAATACCTGAAATCCACTGAAAAAGACGCTGCAAAGTAAATATATGGCGGACGCGCTGCAATAAGGTGTCCGCTATAGTAAAAAATGCGTCTGCAAAATGATGGTTTTTTGTTTCCATTGGCGAATTTCGCCATATCATTTCGCTAATTTCTTCGCTAATTTCTTCGCTAATCTCTTCGCTAATCTCTTCGCTAGATATCGAGTTCGATGTCGCCCTGCGGCATACAGCAGCAGGGAAGGATCTCATCCTGTTGGATGCAGGCCAGCGGAGTTTGACGATACGCCACTCTGCCTTTTACCAGACGCAACCGACAGGAACCGCAATAGCCGGAGCGGCACTGATATTCAATGCTGACGCGGTTGGATTCCAGCACATCCAGCAGGGAAGGGCCGTCGTCTGAACAGGAAAACTGCGCACCGGATGTGCGCAGTGTGATCGTTGGATTGCTCATCGATTACAGTTGGAAATCGCTCAGATCGTCGTCGCTAATTTCTGAATCGATCTGACCGACCAGATAAGAGCTGACTTCAACTTCCTGTGGTGCGACCTGTACGTTATCGGACACCAGCCAGGCGTTGATCCACGGGATTGGGTTAGTGCGCGTCTGGAACGGCAGCGGCAGCCCAACCGCCTGCATGCGGATGTTGGTGATGTATTCCACGTATTGGCACAGAATATCTTTGTTCAGGCCAATCATCGAACCGTCGCGGAACAGGTATTCAGCCCACTCTTTTTCTTGCTGAGCGGCGAGCACGAACAGGTCATAACACTCTTGCTGACACTCTTCGGCAATCTGCGCCATTTCTGGGTCGTCATGGCCGGAACGCATCAGGTTCAGCATATGCTGCGTGCCGGTCAGGTGCAGCGCTTCATCACGGGCGATCAGCTTGATGATTTTGGCGTTGCCTTCCATCAGTTCGCGTTCAGCAAAAGCAAACGAGCAGGCGAAGCTAACGTAGAAGCGAATCGCTTCCAGCGCGTTTACGCTCATCAGACAGATATACAGCTGTTTTTTCAGCGCATACAGGTTCACGGTCACGGTCTTGCCGTTAACCTGATGTGTCCCTTCACCCAGCAGATGATAGTAGCTGGTCATCTCGATCAGCGAATCGTAGTAACTGGAGATATCCTTGGCACGCTTCAGAATTTCTTCGTTAGTCACGATATCGTCAAACACCAGTGACGGGTCGTTCACGATATTACGAATGATGTGCGTGTAGGAACGTGAGTGAATAGTTTCCGAGAAAGCCCAGGTTTCCACCCAGG
Source organism: Pectobacterium sp. S5 (assembly GCF_051707265.1). Lineage (NCBI taxonomy): Bacteria > Pseudomonadati > Pseudomonadota > Gammaproteobacteria > Enterobacterales > Pectobacteriaceae > Pectobacterium > Pectobacterium sp. S5. Next base: position 1,079,347 of record NZ_JAULSZ010000001.1, on the reverse strand, counting down.
TTTCCAGCTCAGGGATAGAAATCAGCGGTAGCAGTGCCACGTTCGGGCTGCGTCCCTGAATCGAATCCAGCAGCGTTTGGTATTTCAGGTTGCTGATGAAGATATGTTTTTCATGATCGGGCAGCGCCTGATAGTCGATGCGATCGCGGGACACGTCAACTTCTTCCGGACGCCAGAAGAAGGACAGTTGTTTCTCGATCAGTTTTTCGAAAATTTCATATTTTTGCTGATCGAAACGCGCAACGTTAACCGACTGACCGAAGAACATGGGTTCTAGCAACTGGTCATTTTTATTCTGTGAAAAAGTGGTATAGGCCATGAGTCTCTCCAAAAAAATGCCGGGAGCATTTTTTAACGCCGCTTGTGAAGGCCCATCAGGGGCGGGCAGCGACGTTTGCTATAAAAGAGAAAGGCTGCATCGGCAGCCTTTCATTATTGGCTTAAATCTTACACGCGCCACCTTCGCAGCCGTCGTCCTGTGGTTCTGGCAGCAGGTCGTCTTGTACGTCTTCCGCGCCGTCACGGGTGTTTTGGTAATACAGCGTTTTCACGCCGAATTTGTAGGCCGTGACCAGATCTTTCAGCAGCTGTTTCATCGGTACTCGACCTGATGGGAAACGTGACGGATCGTAGTTAGTGTTGGAAGAGATCGCCTGATCGACAAACTTCTGCATCAGACCAACCAGTTGCAGATAGCCGTCGTTATTTGGCATATCCCACAGCAGTTCGTAAGCGTCTTTCAGCGTTTCGTACTCCGGCACCACTTGGCGCAGAATACCGTCTTTGGACGCTTTGACGCTGATGTGGCCGCGCGGTGGTTCAATACCGTTGGTGGCGTTGGAGATCTGAGATGAGGTCTCAGACGGCATCAGCGCAGACAGCGTGGAGTTACGCAGGCCATACTCTTTGATGTCGTTACGCAGCGCTTCCCAGTCGAGATGCAGCGGTTCGTTGCAAATCGCATCAAGATCGCGCTTATAGGTATCGATAGGCAAAATACCTTGCGAATAGGTGGTTTCATTGAACCACGGGCAAGCACCTTGTTCGCGTGCCAGCACATTCGACGCCTTCAACAGATAGTACTGAATCGCTTCAAATGTTTTGTGTGTCAGGCCGTTGGCGCTGCCGTCGGAGTAACGCACGCCGTTTTTCGCCAGATAGTAAGCGAAGTTAATGACGCCAATACCCAGCGTGCGGCGACCCATCGCACCACGTTCTGCCGCGGTAATCGGGTAATCCTGATAATCCAGCAGGGCATCCAGCGCGCGCACGGCCAGTGTCGCCAGATCTTCCAGATCGTCTAAGCTATTGATTGCGCCGAGGTTGAAAGCGGACAGCGTACACAGCGCGATTTCACCGTTTTCATCGTTCACATCGTTCAGCGGCTTGGTCGGCAGTGCGATTTCCAGACACAGGTTGGACTGGCGAACGGGGGCAATCTGCGGATCGAACGGGCTGTGCGTGTTGCAGTGGTCAACGTTCTGAATATAGATACGTCCTGTGGAAGCTCGTTCCTGCATCATAAGTGAGAACAGTTCGACTGCTTTGATGCGCTGTTTGCGGATGCTGCTATCCTGCTCATATTGCACATACAGGCGCTCGAATTCATCCTGATCGGCGAAGAAGGCATCGTACAGTCCTGGCACGTCAGACGGGCTGAACAGCGTGATCTCTTCACCTTTTACCAGACGCTGGTACATCAGTTTGTTCAACTGCACGCCGTAGTCGAGGTGACGAACGCGGTTGCCTTCTACGCCACGGTTGTTTTTCAGCACCAGCAGGCTTTCCACTTCCAGGTGCCACAGCGGATAGAACAGCGTGGCAGCCCCGCCGCGTACGCCGCCCTGAGAGCAGGATTTCACTGCTGTCTGGAAGTGTTTATAGAAAGGAATACAGCCGGTGTGGAATGCTTCACCGCCGCGAATTGGGCTACCGAGCGCACGGATGCGTCCCGCGTTAATGCCGATACCGGCACGTTGAGAAACGTATTTCACAATCGCGCTGGAGGTCGCGTTGATGGAATCCAGACTGTCGCCGCATTCGATCAGCACGCAAGAGCTGAACTGACGTGTTGGCGTACGCACGCCCGCCATGATTGGCGTCGGCAGAGAAATTTTGAACGTAGAGATTGCGTCATAAAAACGTTTAACGTAGTCCAGACGCGTCTCACGCGGGTAGCCGGAGAACAGGCAGGCGGCGACCAAAATGTACAGGAACTGGGCGCTTTCGTAGATATCACCGGTGACGCGGTTTTGTACCAGGTATTTCCCTTCCAGCTGTTTAACCGCAGCATAGGAGAAATTCATGTCACGCCAGTGATCGATGAAAGCGTCCATCTGGGCGAATTCTTCTTGGCTATAGTCTTCCAGCAGGTGCTTGTCGTACTTGCCCAGTTCGACCATTTTGGTGACGTGGGTCAGCAGGGCTGGTGGCTCAAACTGGCCGTAAGCTTTCTTACGCAAATGGAAGATAGCCAGACGCGCAGCCAGATATTGATAATCCGGGCTTTCGCGGGAGATCAGATCGGCGGCTGCCTTAATGATGGTTTCATGGATATCAGAGGTTTTGATGCTGTCATAAAACTGAATGTGTGAACGCAGTTCGACCTGAGAAACGGAGACATTGTGTAAACCTTCTGCGGCCCAGGTAATGACGCGGTGGATTTTATCCAAATTGATTTTTTCTTTACTGCCATCGCGTTTGGTGACGAGCAAGCTCTGGTTCATGTTGGGATTTACCTGTTGGTGAAAATAAAAAATATCCCCTGTTTATTCACAGAAATGTCTCTGTGACTAACTCTGTGGATAAATACTAGATATAGATATTTTTTAATAAATGGCTACTACATGGTGAGTATTCTAGTCCGGATTCGTTTGAGTACAAGGCTTGATTTTGGTGTTAATTTCAGGTTGCTGAACCGTTGGTTTCTCGAAATCCTGATTTTGTAAGGGCTAAGAGGATGTCAATATTCTGTAAAAAAAATAAGTCGTAGTCATTTTGTTGGTTTTTCAGCTAAAACCTGGAAAATTGCGCGGTGAAAAACCACGCAACTTTTAAGAGTATTCTTAATCGGTTCTATTTATCGTGCCGAGTGTGCAGCATGTAGTTCACGTCCACGTTTGGACCCAGTTTAAAGTGGTCCGTCAGCGGATTGTAGTGCAGCCCGGTGATATGCTTTTCACGCAGCGGTGTACTGTCGACCCAGTGCATCAGTTCTGCTGGGCGAATGAACTTCTTAATGTCGTGCGTGCCGCGCGGTACCATTTTTAGCACGTACTCGGCACCGATAACGGCCATCATCCACGCTTTCGCATTGCGGTTGATGGTGGAGAAAAAGACGTGTCCGCCGGGTTTGACCAACTTGGCACAAGCCTGCACCACGGATTGCGGGTCAGGAACGTGCTCCAGCATTTCCATACAGGTGACGACATCGTAGAGTCCCGGATGAGCGTGTGCATGCGCTTCTACCGTTTCCTGCACGTAATCGACGGCGACACCGCTTTCCAGCGCATGCAAACGCGCGACCTGCAACGGCTCTGCGCCCATATCGAGCCCGGTGACGTCCGCGCCTTCACGCGCCATGCTTTCGGCTAAAATGCCGCCGCCGCAGCCGACATCCAGCACTTTCTTGCCGAACAGGCCTTCCGCGTGCAGCGAAATATAGCCAAGACGCAGCGGATTAATGCGGTGCAATGGTTTGAATTCACCTTCTAAATCCCACCAGCGTGAAGCGATAGCCTCAAATTTGGCAATCTCCTGATGGTCAACGTTCGGAGTTTGATTTTCTACATTCATGTGTCATCACTGCCTTTCGTCATCTTTATCCTGCCGCGAGTATACTCCCTTCGCGCTGCAACGTGCAGCGGTGTCCGTTTTCTCTAAGGGATATCTGAGGAATAAAGTCCATTGGGAAAACAGTCTGTTCAGAGCGGAAGGGAGTTTCCCCCGAAACGGCGGTTTGTGATATAATTTTTCACCTTTTGAACAGTTCACCTTATCTGAACGGTTCACTTTTCTGAACACGGGTAGATGCCTAAATAGAGGGATAGCGGCTCCATGAGCGACCTTGCCAGAGAAATCACACCGGTCAACATTGAAGAAGAGCTGAAAAGCTCGTATCTGGATTATGCGATGTCCGTTATTGTCGGGCGTGCATTACCAGATGTTCGAGATGGACTGAAACCGGTACACCGCCGCGTACTGTACGCGATGAACGTACTGGGTAACGACTGGAACAAACCGTATAAAAAATCCGCCCGTGTCGTCGGGGATGTCATCGGTAAATACCACCCGCACGGCGACTCTGCCGTTTATGAAACCATCGTACGTATGGCGCAGCCTTTCTCACTGCGTTACATGCTGGTTGATGGTCAGGGCAACTTCGGTTCGATTGATGGCGACTCCGCTGCGGCGATGCGTTATACCGAAATTCGCATGTCGAAAATTGCTCATGAACTGCTGGCCGATCTTGAAAAAGAGACGGTCGATTTTGTGCCGAACTATGACGGCACCGAGCAGATTCCTGACGTCATGCCTACGCGTATTCCCAACCTGCTGGTTAACGGTTCTTCCGGTATCGCCGTCGGGATGGCAACGAACATTCCACCGCACAACCTGACAGAAGTCGTGAACGGCTGTCTGGCGTATATCGATGATGAAAACATCAGCCTCGAAGGGTTGATGGAACACATCAAAGGCCCAGATTTCCCGACGGCGGCGATCATCAATGGCCGACGCGGCATTGAAGAAGCTTATCGCACCGGGCGCGGTAAAATTTACATCCGTGCGCGTGCTGAAGTGGAAGCGGACGCGAAAACCGGACGTGAAACCATCATCGTGCATGAAATTCCGTATCAGGTGAACAAAGCGCGCCTGATCGAGAAAATTGCCGAGCTGGTCAAAGATAAGCGTATCGAAGGCATTAGCGCACTGCGTGACGAATCCGATAAAGACGGTATGCGTATCGTCATCGAGATTAAGCGTGACGCCGTGGGCGAAGTGGTACTGAATAATCTGTACTCTCAGACGCAGCTTCAGACGTCATTCGGCATCAACATGGTCGCTCTGCATCAGGGCCAGCCTAAGATCATGCCGCTGAAGGACATTCTGGTTGCGTTTGTGCGCCACCGCCGTGAAGTGGTGACGCGTCGTACCATTTTTGAACTGCGTAAAGCCCGTGACCGTGCCCACATTCTGGAAGGTCTGGCTATTGCGCTGGCGAACATCGATCCGATTATCGAACTGATTCGTCGTGCTGCATCACCTGCTGAAGCGAAAGCCGCGCTGATCGCACAAGCATGGGAGCTAGGTAGCGTGGCTACCATGTTGGAACGTGCGGGCGATGATGCTGCGCGTCCAGAGTGGCTGGAGCCAGAGTTCGGTATCCGTGACGGTCACTACTACCTGACCGAACCGCAGGCGCAGGCGATTCTGGATCTGCGTTTGCAGAAACTGACCGGCATGGAGCACGAAAAGCTGCTTGATGAATATAAAGAGCTGCTGGCGGAGATCGCCGAGCTGCTTTATATCCTCAATAGCCCTGAGCGCCTGATGGAAGTCATCCGCGAAGAGCTGGAAGCGATCAAAACGCAATACAGCGACGAGCGTCGTACGGAAATCACGGCGAACACCGCTGACATCAACATCGAAGATCTGATCAACCAGGAAGATGTTGTCGTTACGCTGTCTCATCAGGGTTACGTGAAGTATCAGCCGCTGAGCGACTATGAAGCCCAGCGTCGCGGTGGTCGTGGCAAGTCTGCTGCTCGTATTAAAGAAGAAGACTTTATCGATCGTCTGCTGGTGGCCAACACCCACGACACGATTCTGTGCTTCTCCAGCCGTGGTCGCTTGTACTGGATGAAAGTGTACCAGCTGCCGGAAGCCAGCCGTGGTGCGCGCGGTCGTCCGATCGTCAACCTGCTGCCGCTTGAGCCGAATGAGCGTATTACCGCGATTCTGCCAGTGCGTGAATACGAAGAAGGCCGCCATATCTTCATGGCAACCGCGAGCGGTACTGTGAAGAAAACGGCGCTGACGGAATTCAGCCGTCCGCGTAGTGCAGGGATCATCGCGGTTAACCTGAACGAAGGTGACGAGCTGATTGGCGTTGACCTGACCGACGGTAGCGATGAAGCGATGCTGTTCTCTGCGGAAGGCAAAGTGGTTCGCTTCTCCGAGCAGGCGGTGCGTTCGATGGGCCGTACGGCAACGGGCGTCCGTGGTATCAATCTGCAAGGCGAAGATCGCGTCGTTTCTCTGATCATTCCTCGCGGCGAAGGCGATATCCTGACCGTCACGCAAAATGGCTTTGGTAAGCGTACTGCCGTGAGCGAGTACCCGACCAAGTCGCGTGCGACGAAAGGGGTTATCTCTATCAAGGTCAGCGAACGTAACGGTAAAGTTGTTGGCGCGGTTCAGGTTGATGCCGCAGACCAGATCATGATGATTACCGATGCGGGAACGCTGGTGCGGACTCGCGTGTCTGAAGTCAGTATCGTTGGCCGTAACACGCAGGGTGTCACGCTGATTCGTACGGCGGAAGACGAACATGTTGTCGGCCTGCAACGCGTTGCCGAGCCGGTAGAAGATGAAGAGCTGGATGGCGTGGTAAAAGTTGAAGGCGAAGTTGCCGAAGACGATGATGCTATCGATGACATTGATGGCGATGATGATATCGCTGAAGATGACGAATAAGCCTTTTTATTAAACCGGAATGAGTAGAGTAAGCCAGCGCAATGCGCTGGCTTTTTTTATCGACTCTCGGTAGTGTATCAGCCAACTGGTTCTTCCCTTATTCAACGGTATCCATTTGAAATATCTCGCCTCATTCCAGACCACATTAAAGGTGTCCCGCTATTTATTTCGGGTTCTGGCGGTCATGCTGTGGGTATTGGGCGCGCTGATATCCGTTTTTTATGTCACTAAAGTATTGAATGAAAAAGAATCAGAGCTGCGGCAGGAGTATAACCTCAGCTTTGATCAGTCGCAGGGTTACATCCGACACGCATCGGATATTGTGCGTGAACTCCAGTATCTGGCGGCAAATCGCCTGATGTTGGCAAGAGAAAAGGCAGAGCCGCCAACGGAAGGGGGCCCCGGTGTTTCTGTTTATTCACTGGCTCCCGGTGCAACCTGTTCCACGCAATATGGCGGAAATGCAGCGCTGCTCTCATTGAGCCATTTTTTCAACGGCTGGCAGGATAATTTCTCTGCCGTCTACGATCTTAATCGGGTCTTTTTTGTCGGCGGCGATCGGCGCTGTATGGTTGATTTTGGCATCCGTAACCAGTCGCTCGACCGTGATAACCTGCTTAAAAATGTGCAGGATCGGTTTCAGGATCAGAAGAAGAGTCGCACTCAAACTGGACGCGATGAAACGGTCTATTGGATTACCCCTGCCTCTATCCCCGATGTTGGCTATTTATATGCGCTGACACCGATTTATGTGGATAACAAGCTGGAAGTCATCATGGGGATTGAACAGACGATTCGTCTGGATGACTTCGTCACCATGGGTAAATTTCCGATCAGTGCCCGGCTGCTGGATCAATATAATCAGGTGGTTTTGCAGTTTTCCGATGATAAAGAGCGGTACGCTTCTTCGGTAGATGGCTATCCCTCCGATCATAACTATTTTGGCTATGTGAATGGGTATGATGAACTCATTCTGAAGAAGTCGCTGTCGCCGACGTCATTCAGCATCGTGTATTCGCTGCCGTTGAAGGTGCTGCTCTCCCATATCAGCGCATTGATGATCAATATGCTGGTGATGAATACGCTATCGGCTATCTTGCTGTTTGTGCTGGCGCTGGTGTTTGAGCGGAAAATGCTATTGCCAGCGGAAATCAATGCGTTCCAACTGGAAGAAAACGAGCAATTCAACCGCAAGATTGTCGCATCGGCACCCGTAGGCATTTGTATCCTGCGTATTAATGACGGCACGAACATCCTTAGTAACGAGCTGGCGCACAACTATCTCAACCTGCTTACCCACGAGGATAGGCTGCGAATTACCCGCATCATTTGCGAGCAGCAGTCCAAGTTTGTGGATGTCATGACCAGCCGCAATCATCACCTGCAAATCAGCTTTGTCCATTCGCGCTATCGTAATGAAAACGTGGCAATTTGTGTGCTGCTGGACGTCAGCGCGCGCGTCAAAATGGAAGAGTCGCTACAGGAAATGGCGAATGCCGCCGAGCAGGCAAGCCAGTCTAAATCGATGTTCCTTGCCACCGTCAGCCATGAATTGCGTACGCCGCTGTACGGGATTATCGGTAACCTCGATTTACTGCAAACCAAATCGTTGCCGCAGGATGCCAACCGTCTGGTTGCCGCGATGAACAACTCTTCCTCACTGCTGCTGAAAATCATCAGCGATATCCTCGATTTTTCCAAGATTGAATCTGAGCAGTTGAAGATCGAAGCGTGTGAGTTTGCACCGCATGAAGTCATCAGCCACATCACCAGCAACTATCTCCCGCTGGTGGTCAAGAAACGCCTGACGCTGTACTGCTTTATCGATCCCAATGTACCGGTCAGCCTATTCGGCGATCCCGTACGTTTGCAGCAGGTGTTATCTAACCTGCTGAGTAACGCCATCAAGTTTACGGACACGGGCTGCATCATTTTCGAAGTCGGCTGCCGCGATGGTTATCTGGAATTTGTAGTGCGTGATACTGGCGTGGGCATTCAGCCTCGCGAGGCGGTGAAGCTGTTTGATCCGTTCTTCCAGGCTGGGAGCGGTGTTCAGCGTCATTTTCAGGGGACGGGCTTAGGGCTGGCGATTTGTGAAAAGCTGGTCAATCTGATGGATGGAGACATTACCATTGAGTCGGAACCTGGGCTTGGCAGCCTGTTTGGCGTCAGAATTCCGCTGTATAAAGCGCGCTATGCACCAGCGGCGATCAACGCCAGCCTGCAAGGGAAAACGTGCTGGTTGAGGATACGCAATGCCCGGCTTGAGGCTTATCTGCTGGCGCTGTTGCAGGAGCAAGGGTTGCAGGTGGCGCGTTACCAGAACCAAACCGTGTCGCCTGATGATGTGATGATTAGCGATTTCGTGTCGGAAGAGGCCGTTAACGTTCGGGCGCATATCGTGATGAGCGGCGCGCATACCGGGTCGGCGCAGGAAGTCAGCGACGGGCACTGGGTGCAAGGGACGTCCACACCTCAACATCTGCCGGACTTGCTGGAAAAAATCTATCGTTCAGAGAACGAGGATAAGACTCGTACAGAGATTTCGCCGCCGCTGACTAACTATGTGCGAGCTGAGAATGGCGACATTATGATTCTGGTGGTTGACGATCACCCGATCAATCGTCGACTACTGGCGGATCAGCTAGGCTCTCTGGGCTATCAGGCAATGACGGCGAATGATGGCGTAGATGGTCTGAGTGTGTTGAGTAAGAACCATATTGATATTGTGCTGACGGATGTCAACATGCCGAATATGGATGGTTATTTGTTCACACGGCGTATGCGCGAGCAGGGGTTACGTTTCCCGGTTATCGGCGTGACGGCAAATGCGTTGGCGGAAGAAAGAGAGCGTTGCCTCGGAGCTGGGATGGACCACTGTTTGTCAAAACCGGTTACGCTGGATACGTTGCAGCAGGCGTTGGCGCATTACAGTAACGTGGTGCGTCAGGCGAGAACATCCGAGGAATAACCTGCACCAGCGGCTGCCGGTGCAGGAGGGGAGATGCTTAGTCTACCTGCGTCGCGCCGCCGTTAACGGAGGACAGGTAATTCAGCAGGGCGATATCGTTCTCGACGCCCAGCTTAGTCATCGCTGATTTCTTCTGGCTACTGATCGTTTTGATACTGCGATTCAGTTTTTTGGCGATTTCGGTAACCAAAAAGCCTTCTGCAAACAAACGCAGCACTTCACTTTCTTTCGGGGACAGACGTTTGTCGCCGTAGCCGCTGGCGCTGATTTTCTCCAGCACTTTGGATACGCTGTCCGGAGTGAATTTCTTCCCTTTTTGCAGGGCAGCCAGCGCTTTGGGTAAATCGGTCGGCGCACCCTGTTTCAGTACGATGCCTTCGATATCCAAATCCAGCACCGCGCTCAGAATCGCCGGATTATTGTTCATGGTAAGAACAATAATAGAAAGGTGGGGAAAATGGCGCTTAATGTATTTAATGAGGGTAATACCGTCGCCGTATTTATCGCCTGGCATGGATAAATCGGTGATTAAAACATTAGCGTCCAGCTTAGGTAGGTTATTGATCAGCGCTGTTGAGTCTTCAAATTCGCCAACCACATTGACCCATTCAATCTGCTCAAGCGATTTTTTGATGCCAAAAAGGACAATAGGATGGTCGTCGGCAATAATTACGTTTAAGTTACTCATCGTTTTGGTTACTCATCTTGTTGGCTACCTTGCTGCCCTTTAGGTTCTACTGGGGATAGTAATGCACTGACAAACCACTCAATTTCATGAAGGTTAGCCTCGATCTGTTCACTATCATGCGCGGTAATATGCTGTTCAAGCTGTTCACACAACTGTTTGCCAGGATGCAGATTAAGCATGGCAAACACGCCTTTCAGCCGGTGTGCCGTCTGCGAAAGCGACGGGAAATCGCCTGCTTCCACTTCAGTATACAGCCTCTTTAAATCATCCGGTACTGTCTCCACGAACAGCGAATAATAGTCGCTTGCTGCCAATTGTTCGGCATAAAATTCAACATTATCCGGTTCCCCTTCCTGTAGCGCATCGGGTGATGTTTCCAGTTGTAGCTCAATCAGCTTAAGTAATGCCTCCAGCAGGAGGTGGCTGATATTATAATTCACCCGCAAACGGCGCGGGCCCAAAGGCGTTACTGTGTCATCGTCATGACTCAACAGCAGCGTATAATCTGCTTTTTTCTCTGGGTCGTCAGTCATGCAGATATCCGCTTCCTGATTAATCTGGCGTTCATCGCTAACCAGATAATTCGCACCCCAGCCCGTCAGCATATTGCCGACAATATGCTGTACTTCATCAGACGTCACATCCAGCAGAACGGTAATACCATCCAGCAGTTTTTCTTCCTCAACGGGAAGCGCTTCTGGCTCCAGTTTTAGCGTCAGAATATAGTGTGTGCCTAATCCGGCCTTACTGTTGATAGTTAACGCGCCGCCCAGTTTATTACAGAGTTGATTGCACAAAAATAAGGTCAATCCTGAATTTTGTCCGAAACGATCGGAAGTTGCAGGATGCAGGAAGGGGTGCCGAATATTTTCCTGCTCTTTGCCTGAAACATTCGTACCCGTATCGCTAATCTGAATAATCAGCGTATCCGACTCATTACTTTTTCTATCAATCGATACCGTAATCTTGCCGTAATCTGTATTGGTCACCGAATAATTCAGCAACAGCGCCAGCGTCTTTTTCAACAGCTCGGCATCGCCCACGTAGGTTTGATTCATATCCAGATTGTAATGATGGAATAGGGTCAGACCTTTTTGATTCAATCGTGGCAGCAGCTCAAGGAGAACATGGTCGATAACCGTCAGCGGTGAAAAACTCTCGTTGACCACATTCCATTCCTGCGCTTCCAGCTTTTCGTGCAAGGCAATATTTTCCAGCAGCTCAATCGCGCAGCGGGTATCCGCCGTTAGCTGATCCAGCGTGGGTGTCGGTACGGTTGCTGTCTCGCTGTGGCGTAGCGCATGAATATGCTGTCGCAGTGAAATCAGCGGTTGTTTGAATTCGCTGAGCAGGTTTTGGAATAACCGTTTTCTGGCATGAATATTCTTTTCGTATTCACGCTGGGCGAGCAGCAATTTCCGCTGTACCAGAATCTCTTTATCCTGTTCACGCAGCAGGAAGAGGCAATAGTCAGGCGAATATTGGCTGCGGATTTGGCGTATTTCATACATCTCATTATTAATCGTGACCTGAATGACGCCCTGATGCTCGTCCGCCATATTGGTGATTTTTTGCAGGCTCAGGTGCGGAAGCAGCTGCTCTGCGCGCTCATTCTGTATAACGACTTTATTGTTGCTGAAATCATAAACTAGCACGCCCATCGGGATTCTTCCCGTTGTTTCGCGGTAAATATCCAGCGTCTTTTCCAACTGATGCGAGACATCCTCTCTGGGATGCGCATACTGCCGACGGAAAAGATAAAAGCCGACGATAGACACACTCAGCAGAACCAGATTCAGCAGCAGAAGCCAGACGTTATTACGTAATGAATCAATAATCAGGACTTTTATCGGCACCTGAAAAACGATTTTTATCGGCGCATTCACGAGCGTGGCGGAGATTTCAATATTCGAGCCATGAAGCTGAACGTCAGCCGTGCCTTCGCCGTTATTGTTGTCCATATTGCTGGCCGCCGGCGTATCCGGCTTCAGCATAAGATGCTCACGCGGAATGGTGTCTGGGATTAAATCGTTAATCGGTAAATCGAACGCCAGAATCGTCGCCAGATGGCCCGGCTGATTGAATGTGGTGCGTAGCGTAAAATAGTAGTCGTTATAGAAGCGTAATTTACGCAGCGGGGAAAAACTTTCGCGCTCGTCTAACACATTCGCCTGTTGCAGCATTTCCGTACGGCGGGCTTCGGCGATGACCGTAATATAATTCCCACGGAACTGCGAGGAGATATCTTTCAGCGTCTGCGTGGAAATCATCGTCAGGCTGTTGTCGATACCATTCAGGTAATACATGGAATAGACGCTATTCTCCGCGCCCCAGAGAATATCGAGGTAACGTGATATCCGGCGAACCGAAGTGAGCGTCCCTTTATCGTGTTGCCCAAAAATCAGCGCGTCCGTTTTCTGACCGTTTTTTTCTACATAGAAAACATTCGGCATTAAATTAATGGCGCTAATGTTGGCGTCGCTAGCGGCTGGTTCGCTGTTTAGGCTGCCGTATATTTGATAGGTGAAAAAACGATAGGTATCGACGCGTTTTTGTATGCCCTGAGCGATAGTCGTCAGCGAATGTTTTTTGTCCGTCAGCAAATCGTTGATGTAGTTATAGCCGAACGTTCCGGTAATCAGGAGTGAGAGCACCGTAAGGAGTGAAAAATAACGCAGAATCATGGCTGGCATCAATTAACGCTCCTGATTAGCGGATAACGGCACGTGCGCTGGCGCTAACGCCTAGCAATAGCAGTGCGACAAACCCGAATGCGGTAGCCAAATTGCTGAACTGTGCAATAAAGCCAAGAATAGTCGGGCCGATCAGAATACCTGCATAGCCCACCGTGGTAATGGAGGCGATGGCCAGATTCGGCGGCATGATCTTTTGATTTCCCGCGGCGCTGAAAAGGATCGGCACCACATTCGATGCGCCGATGCCCACCATCACAAAGCCAAGAAGGGCGGTGATTGCATTATCAATACTGATCGTTAACACCAGACCGAGTGCGGCACAGAGGCTGCCGCCGGTCAGAATTGCGTAGCGGCCGAGCGCATTAACAATACGATCGCCATTCAACCTGCCTAGCGTCATCGCGACGGAAAACGCCGCATAGCCCATGCCTGCCTGCGCGCCGCTCAGGTTGCGTTCAACCGTTAAAAAGAGGGCGCTCCAGTCCAGTATGGATCCTTCGGCTAAGAACATGATGAAGCACAGTGAGCCAATGAACATCACCCAGCCGCGCGGGATGACAAACAGCGGGCCATCATCATCTTGATTTGTGGTGCGTAGCAGGTGTTTGTGCGCTGTTGCCATCACTATCAGCATGAGTGCGACAATCGCCAGAATTGCCATTAGCGGAGACAGGCCAAGCCACAGCAGGGCGCTAACACCGCCTGCGCCGACAATCCCACCGATGCTAAAGAAGCCATGAAAACCGGACATCATCGCCCGGCCGCTCGCCCGTTCCACGATAACGGCCTGAATATTCATCGCGACATCAATCATGCCCATGGACGCGCCGAAAAAGAGCAGCGTTATCGCCATCAGAGGCAGCGTTTCTGCCTGCGTCAGCGCGGGCAATACCAGACAAAGCAGCGCGCTTGCCAGCAAAATAACGCTGCGGCACCCTAGCTTGCTGGTGAGGAAACCGGTCAGCGGCATGGCTAAGAGCGAGCCAATACCGAGAGAAAGCAGCAACATCCCCAGAGAGGCATCACTGATAGCCAGCCGCGTTTTGACAAAGGGCACCAGCGGCGCCCAAGCAGCCATAGCAAAGCCCGCAACAAAGAAAACGAGGCGCGTGGCTGCCTGTGCTTTCTTGCCTGGCAGATTCTGATTAATGCATAACGGGTTGGAATTCAGTGTTGTACTCATCCTGAATGAGGCTATCCGGTCGACGTAACAAGGGCCTATTTTTACCATAATTAGCGGTCTGAATGGAAAGAATCCTGGTGTGCGGTTTTGGTGCGAGGGAAGAAGGGAAGCTTGGGGCCGTGGAGCGGGCAAAAAAATGCCGATTAGATAATCGGCAAAAGAATCGGTCAATTGAAGCAATAATGATGATGGAAGAGGATTTTAGAGCGATGTGCGTGACCCGTTTTGCCGTTTGGTGCGATTTCAGTCCATGCTCACCATTATGGTCATGAGGATAACCCGTAAGGGTGACGGCCAGGGATGGCACGTCATAAAAAATTGCCGGGAGAAATTTTTAACGTTGCGTCAGCAACGGCCCGTAAGGGTGACGGCCAGGGATGGCACGTCATAAAAAATTGCCGGGAGAAATTTTTAACGTTGCGTCAGCAACGGCCCGTAAGGGTGACGGCCAGGGATGGCACGTCATAAAAAGTGCGACCCTGCTGAGGGTAGCCTGTTGGTCTTGTGTAACCTCTCACCCACGGCGTGTTTTTTTCCCGTATAATCCCCTACTTTGTGTTAGGTCTCCGGGGTAACGGTGAAACAACTTTCCGACTTGCTGCGGCATCTGCAGCAGGATTTGCGCGAGCCACAGCCTGAACGCGCAGGTTTCAGACAAATAACGCGTTCGTTGACCCTCAGCGACGCGTCTGAGCTATTGCCGTGGCTGGCGACCCAGCCAGTGTACCCCCAGTTCTATTGGCAGCATCGTCAGGATCGTGAAGAAGCCGCCGTGTGCGGCAACGTGTGCGGGTTTCGCCACATTCAGGATGCTGAGGCATTCCTCGTTCAGCAGCAATGCGATCCCGATGTGCGCATCTGGGGGCTGAACGCGTTTAATCAAACGAGAGAGGACGGCGCTGCGTCATCTGGCTACCTGTTTTTGCCTCGTGCAGAACTGCGGTGTCAGGATGAGATGCTCAGCCTCAGCATTAACCTGTTCAGTGACACCTCATTGCAGCAGGATGCCGTTGAAGCCTCGGCGTTTATTAACCTGCTTCTGCCACCCGCGTCGCAGCCTCTTTTGCATGCGGAAGTGCAATCCGTCGGGCATCAGCCGGAGCGTCAGGGGTGGATTGATTTGCTCCACCGTGCGCTGCATGACATCAATGCCGGGCTGATGGAAAAAGTGGTTCTGGCGCGCGCGACCACGCTAACGCTGACGCAGCCGCTACAGGCCACCACCTTTATGGCCGCCAGCCGAGCGGCAAATCACCACTGTTTCCATTTCATGCTGGCGCACGATGCGCGTCATGCGTTTCTCGGCTCCAGCCCAGAGCGGCTTTATCGCCGTCGGGGTAGTGAACTGGAAACGGAGGCGCTGGCGGGGACGGTGGCAAGCGATCGCGATGCGCGCAAAGCCGCTGAACTGGCCGACTGGCTGATGAATGACACTAAAAATCAGTGTGAGAACATGTTGGTGGTGGATGATATTTGTCAGCGGTTACAGCAGTCCGCGCTGTCGCTGGATGTCATGCCGCCGGAAATTGTGCGCCTGCGTAAAGTACAGCATCTGCGCCGTACTATTCACGCCACGCTGCGCACCGCATCCGATAGCGCGTGCCTGAATGCGCTACAGCCCACGGCAGCCGTTGCGGGCCTGCCGAGGCAAGAGGCTCGCCGTTTTATTGCTGAACATGAACCGTTTGAACGCGGCTGGTATGCGGGTTCCGCAGGTTACCTTTCGCGTCAGCAGTCTGAATTCAGCGTGGCGCTACGTTCGGCCGAAGTGCGGGATCATGTTTTAACGCTTTATGCCGGTGCCGGAATTGTGGCGGCTTCTGATCCAGAACAAGAATGGCAGGAGTTAGAAAACAAAGCAGCGGGGCTAAGATCCCTGTTAGACGGTGATATGTCATAGTTTTGTTTTATGGTTGTTGTGCGAGGTACTGGTTTATATCAAAGTCAGCGTGAGAAAAAAAAATATAATAAGGCTGATCTCGATGTTTGCTGAAGGGCACCAGACCGCCAACAGTTTGATCATTATTATTTGCTTAATACCCTAAATAATTCGAGTTGCGTGAAGGCGGCTTGAAGCATAACGGATATAACCTGCAACCTGAGTTGTTGAGTACAACATGTCAACAAGTGTATTTAATCGCCGCTGGGCTACATTACTGCTGGAATCGCTGACCCGCCACGGTGTCCGGCATGTCTGCATCGCGCCTGGTTCGCGCTCTACGCCGTTGACGCTGTCTGCGGCGGACAATCACGCACTGATTTGCCACACGCATTTCGATGAGCGGGGGCTCGGGCATCTGGCGCTGGGGCTGGCAAAAGCGTCGCGTGAGCCGGTTGCGATTATCGTGACGTCAGGCACTGCTGCCGCGAACCTTTATCCAGCCATCATCGAAGCTGGGCTGACCGGTGAACGTCTGGTGGTTCTGACGGCCGACCGACCGCCGGAACTGATTGATTGCGGTGCGAATCAGGCAATTCGCCAACATGCACTGTATGCTTCACACCCCACGCTGGCGCTGGATTTGCCGCGCCCCACGCCCGACATTCCGGCTAGCTGGCTGGTTTCCTCTGTGGATAGCGCAATGGCGCGATTGACGCACGGCGCGTTGCACATTAATTGCCCCTTTGCTGAACCGCTGTACGGTGCCGATGACGGCACGGTGTATCAGGACTGGCTGATGACGCTGGGCGACTGGTGGAACAGCCGTGAACCTTGGTTGCGTGAAATGCGTCAGAGTACGCTGGCGGTGCAGTCGGACTGGCCGCAGTGGCGACAGAAGCGGGGCGTTGTTCTTGCCGGTCGCGTGACGCCTGAACAAGGCGCGCGACTCGCTGCGTGGGCGAACGAACTGGGCTGGCCGTTGATTGGCGACGTCCTGTCGCAAAGCGGGCAGCCGTTACCCTGTGCGGATATTTGGCTGGCGCATCCTGACGCGGCGGATCGCTTACGGCAGGCGGACATTGTCCTGCAGTTCGGCGGCAGCCTGACGGGTAAGCGTCTGCTGCAATGGCAGGAACAGTGCCAGCCGCAAGAATTCTGGTTAATTGATGATTTGCCGGGACGGTTGGATCCAGCTCACCATCGCGGGCGTCGTCTGGTGGCGGATGTGGGCGAATGGCTGTCTGCGCATCCGGCACACAAACAAGCGCCGTGGGCGGATTTGTTGGCGGATATTGCCGACAAAACGCAGCGGCAGATCGACGCGCATCTGGCTTCCCGTTTTGGTGAGGCGCAACTGGCGCAGCGCATACCGGCGCTGTTGCCGCCGGATGGACAGCTATTTGTCGGCAACAGCCTTGTGGTTCGCCTGATCGATGCGTTGGCGCAGCTCCCGCAGGGATATCCGGTGTACGGTAATCGCGGTGCCAGCGGCATTGATGGTCTTATCTCCACGCTGGCTGGTGTACAGCGTGCCACGTCAAAAGCCACGCTTGGCATCGTCGGCGATCTTTCCGCGTTATACGATTTGAATGCGCTGGCGCTGCTGCGTCAGGCTCCCGCACCGTTGGTGTTGATCGTGGTGAACAATAACGGCGGCCAGATATTTTCCCTGCTGCCGACGCCGGTTGCGCAGCGTGAAACGTTTTACTGCATGCCGCAAAATGTGGAATTCGGCCACGCGGCCGCGATGTTTGGCCTGAATTACGTACGTGCCGAGAGCTGGGAACAACTGGCAGACACGGTGGCGGATTGCTGGACTCAGGGTGGCGTCACGCTGCTGGAAGTGGTGGTTGAGCCTAAAGACGGCGCAGAAACGCTCAATGAATTGGTCGCTCAGGTGGCGACGTGGGCGCATTAGATTTTCAGCAGATAGATTTTCAGAGGCTAAGCTGCCGGAAAGTGACGCATGGCGCGGTGGCGCCGAGGCAGCCGTGGCTGGTGTGTCTGCATGGTTTATTAGGCAGTGGCGAAGACTGGCTGCCTGTTTTGCCGTTTTGTCGTGACTGGCCGGTGCTGCTGGTGGATTTACCCGGACACGGTGCGTCGCGAACGATTTCCACAACAGATTTTGCCGATGTCAGCCGCCAGTTAAGTAAGACGCTGTTGGATCAAGGCATTGAGAATTACTGGCTGCTAGGCTATTCGCTCGGTGGGCGTATCGCGATGTATCACGCCTGCAACGGACAGCATGACGGCATGCTGGGGCTGCTGGTTGAAGGCGGCCATCCCGGTCTGGCAACGCCGGAGTTGCGTTCGGAACGTATCCAGCATGATGCACGCTGGGCGCAGCGCTTTCGTCAGGAGCCGCTGCCGGCGGTCTTGCAGGACTGGTATCAGCAGGCGGTGTTTGCCGATCTGGATTCAGCGCAGCGTGAACAACTGATCGCGCGCCGCAGCGTGAATTACGGTGCCTCCATTGCGGCAATGCTCGAAGCGACCTCGCTGGGGCAACAGCCTTTTTTGGCGGAACGCCTCCGGCACCTGTCGATACCTTTTGTTTACTTATGCGGTGCCAGCGACGTGAAGTTTCAAACGCTGGCGGCGCAATACGGCCTGCCGTTACTGAGCGTGGCTCAGGCGGGTCATAATGCTCATCAGGCGAATCCAACGGCCTATGCCGAGCGGGTTCGCTCTTTTCTTTTGCATCACGTTAAGGATTGATAACTATGCTTTATCCGAGTGAAGATCTGCTTTACGCACCGATTGAATGGCACGATTGCAGCGGCGACTTCGCCGATATCCTCTACCATAAATCCATCGATGGCATTGCCAAAATCACCATTAACCGTCCTCAGGTTCGCAATGCATTCCGTCCGCAAACGGTAAAAGAGATGATTCAGGCGCTCGATAATGCCCGCCATGATGACGGCATCGGGACGATCATCCTGACTGGCGCGGGCGATAAGGCATTCTGCTCCGGCGGCGATCAGAAAGTACGCGGCGACTACGGCGGTTATCAGGATGACAGCGGTGTGCATCACCTGAACGTGTTGGATTTCCAGCGTCAGATCCGTACTTGTCCGAAGCCGGTTGTCGCGATGGTTGCGGGATATTCCATCGGTGGCGGACACGTTCTGCACATGATGTGTGACCTGACGATTGCGGCAGAGAACGCCATCTTCGGTCAAACGGGTCCACGCGTCGGTTCTTTCGACGGCGGTTGGGGCGCTTCTTACATGGCGCGCATCGTGGGTCAGAAAAAAGCGCGTGAAATCTGGTTCCTGTGCCGCCAGTACGATGCGGCGGAGGCGCTGGATATGGGGCTGGTTAACACCGTGGTTCCGTTGGCAGAGCTGGAAAAAGAGACGGTGCGCTGGTGCCGTGAAATGCTGCAAAACAGCCCGATGGCGCTGCGCTGCCTGAAAGCGGCGCTGAACGCGGACTGCGACGGTCAGGCTGGCTTGCAGGAACTGGCGGGTAACGCCACCATGTTGTTCTACATGACGGACGAAGGGCAAGAAGGCCGTAACGCGTTCAACGAAAAACGTCAGCCTGACTTCAGCAAATTCAAACGGAATCCGTAATGCGTCAGGTCACTCTCTATCGTTACAGCGTGCCGATGGAAGCCGGAGTGGTGCTGCGCAATCAGCGTCTGAAAACCCGCGATGGGCTTATCGTTCGCCTGCAAGACGGCGAGCGATTGGGCTGGGGCGAGATCGCGCCTCTGCCAGAGTTCAGCGTGGAAACGCTGGCAGAGGCGGAATCAGCCGCGCTTGAACAGCTAAAATCGTGGGCGGCAGGGGCGGCATTTTCTGACGATCTTCCGCCTTCTGTTGCCTTTGGCTTGAGCTGTGCGCAGGCCGAGCTGGATCAGCGTCTGCCTCAGGCGGCGGACTATCGCAAAGCGCCATTGTGCAGCGGCGATCCTGACGAGCTGTTTGACATGTTACAGGCGATGCCGGGCGAGAAAGTGGCGAAGATCAAAGTCGGCCTGTACGAAGCGGTGCGTGATGGCATGATCGTTAACGTGCTGCTGGAAGCCTTGCCGGATCTGAAACTCCGTCTGGATGCCAATCGCAGTTGGACGCGTGCCAAAGCGGACGGCTTCGCTCGTTATGTCGCGCCGTCATTGCGTTCGCGCATTGCCTTTCTCGAAGAGCCTTGCAAAACTCGTGAGGAATCTCGCGAGTTTGCGCGGGAAACGGGCATTAGCATTGCCTGGGATGAAAGCGTGCGCGATGCGGATTTTCGGGTGGAAGCTGAGCCGGGCGTGAGCGCGATTGTGATCAAACCGACGCTGGTCGGTAGCCTCGCTCGCTGCCAGCAGCTGGTGCAGGAAACGCATCAGGCTGGATTAACGGCGGTGATCAGCTCCAGCATCGAATCCAGCCTAGGCTTAACGCAGCTGGCACGTTTGGCACACTGGCTGACGCCGGACACGATCCCAGGGCTGGACACGTTGGATCTGATGCAGGCGCAGGTGATTCAACGCTGGCCGGAGAGCACGTTGCCGCTGCTGGCGGCTGAGCAACTGGACGTGGTATGGCAATCCTGACTGACTGGCCGTGGCGACACTGGGCAAACCAGACGTCCCAGCCTGTCTCGTTGAATGAGCCTGTCCCGTTGGATGAGTCAATCGCGCTGATTGACGACGAAACCCGCTGGAGCTGGCAGTCGCTTGCCCAGCGGGTGGATCATCTGGCAGAGCATTTCACACAGCAGGGCGTGATGGCCGACAGTACGGTCGCGCTACGCGGGAAAAATAGCGTCCAGATGCTGTTCAGCTATTTGGCTCTGTTACAGTGCGGCGTGCGCGTGCTGCCGCTGAACCCACAGTTACCTGATGCACTCACCGAGGCGCTGCTGCCTGCGCTGAATGTGGCGTATGGTCTGTGCCTGAATGATAAACCGTGGCCGAATGCGATACGCACGCTTTCTTTGCCTTCTATTTCTTTGTCATCAGACGCTTCGCCATCAGGCGATACCGAAGAAAGTCACAGCATCGACCAAGTACGCTGGCAGGCCGATCGGCTGGCGACGCTGACACTGACATCCGGCTCCAGTGGGATGCCAAAAGCCGCGGTGCATTCATTTGCTGCCCATCTCTCCAGCGCGGAAGGTGTGGTGCTGATGATGGCATTTTCCTCCAGCGACAGCTGGCTGTTGTCACTTCCGCTCTTTCACGTTTCCGGGCAGGGCATCGTCTGGCGCTGGCTTGCGACTGGGGCAACCATTGTTGTCCGCGCACATCAGCCTCTGGATAGTGCGCTGCGCGATTGCACCCATGCTTCTCTGGTGCCAACGCAACTGTGGCGACTGCTGTCAGAGGGGACATTCCCTTCGGCATTGAAGGCCGTATTGCTTGGCGGCGCGATGATCCCACAGGCGCTGACGCAACAGGCAGAAGCGCGAGGCGTTAGCTGCTGGTGTGGCTACGGTCTGACGGAGCTGGCGTCCACGGTCTGCGCGAAACGTGCTGACGGGCATTCAGGTGTCGGCATGCCGCTGCATGGGCGAGAGATCCGGCTGGTAGAAGAGGAAATTCTGCTGCGTGGCAGCACGCTGGCCGCTGGCTATTGGCGTGATGGAAAACTGATTCCACTCGCCGACGATGACGGCTGGTTCCACACGCGGGATCGCGGGCTATTTACCGAGGGTGAGTGGCATATTCTGGGGCGTCTGGATAACCAATTCTTCAGCGGTGGAGAAGGGATTCAACCCGAGAATATCGAAGCCGTACTGTTGGCGCATCCTGACGTTCAACAGGCCTGCATTGTGCCTGTTGACGATGCGGAGTTCGGCCACCGTCCTGTTGCGGTATTGGAGGTGGCACAAGCCACGACGCTTGATGCAATACGCGATTGGCTACAGCCGCAGCTTGCCGGGTTTCAGCGTCCGGTCGCGTATTATGCGCTGCCCGCTGAACTGAAAAATGGTGGGATTAAGCTTTCTCGCCAGCAGGTGAAAAGCTGGGTCAATGCAATGCACCATTCGTCCAACACAACTGGTCGAACAGCTCGGCCGTAGGCTAGTTGTCCGGTGCGTTGGTGCCGGATTTCGCTACCTTTCGCGGATGATTGGTCTGATTATTGGCGCGGGTTTCACGATCGAACAGCGCCAGCTTCTCCAGAAACCACATGTCCTGAAACCGCATCGGGCTCTGCCTGTCGGAACTTACCGTGTGAGGAGCATCCATCGCCGTGGCGCGCTTTTCTGTGGCTAATTTTCCTTCTCTCATCATCGTTTCCTTCTGCCTGTTTGTCGTCATCCATGACGATTACTATTGTTCACTTTGTCTTTTTTGAGCAAATAGGCGGCGCTTATTGCTGCTATTGTCAGCAGCGCTGAAGGTAAACTTTCATGATTATTAAAAGAATAAATCGCTGCTCAGGGCAATTTCATGCTGGAGTGAGGGGGCGTTTCGGGTAGAATCGGCACCGATAACACCTTTACACGCGCGTTTAACGACGGTTTTTAAGGATATTGAAAATGAAAAAGTTTGTGATTGCCTGTGCGGGAAGCTTGTTACTTGCAAGTGCTTCTGTACATGCCATTAGCCTTTCCGGGGAAGCAGGTCGCGATTACGCTGGTGCTAGTGCGGGCTTCGGTCTGGGCATTCCTGGGCTTGCGGGCAATGTGAGCTATGCCCACGGCGACAACAACAATGATGTATACGGCTTCGGCTTGGGATACACCATTCCTGTTGGCCCACTCAAGCTGACTCTGGGTGGCAAAGCGCTGTACCTCAATCAGGATCACGGCAATGATGGCTATGGCGTCGCACTGGGCGGTGGCGTGCAGTGGCCGCTGAGCCGTCAGTTCTCGCTGTATGGTGAAGGTTACTATTCACCGGATTCCTTCTCCAGCCATGTTGACCACTATGTTGAAGGGAAAGCAGGCGTACGCTGGCAGGTGTTTGCACCGCTGAGCGTTGATGTCGGCTACCGCTATATCAATATGGCGCGTGAAAACGGCCCAGATAACAGACTGGCGGATTCTGCCTATGTCGGCGTTGGTCTGAACTTCTGATAGCTATCTGAAGTTCGAAACAAAAAAGAGCGTGAATGCTGAGTTCACGCTCTTTTTTTATGACGGACATCCTTGTCCGTCACCCTTTGGGCCGTCGCAAGCGACGTTGAAAAACGCTCCCTGCGTTTTTTATGCACGTAAGGTTAACTGATTGACGGTAGCCAGCCCGCGACCATCGCCAGTTGGATCAGGATAATCGCTACGCCACTGGCGAAGACTAGTACCAGGACCGGCGCGCCACCGCGCGTTGCGCGTATTTCAGGACGCTGTTTGCGTACCTGCCAGCTCAGCAGGGCGGGAATAAGCAGTGCCAGCACGGCCAGTGCGATCGCCGCATAGCCCAGCGCCATCACGAACCCTTGCGGATAAAAGAGGGCAAACACCAGCGGGGGAATAAAGGTCAGCAAGCCCGTTTGCGCGCGCCCGATGATGCTATTTTTACGTTTAAACAGGTCGGCTAAATAATCGAATAATCCAAGCGCCACGCCGAGGAAAGAGGTCGCCAGAGCCAGATCGGCAAACAGATGGACGGCCAGTTCAACGTGCGGTGAGGCAACCAGCGTGCGAATAGCCTGCATCAACCCATTCAATCCTGCCTGATCGGCCAAAATAGCGTTGAATGTTGAAGAGCTGAGACTGCCCAGCATTACGAGCTGCCAGAAAATATAGGCAATCAGCGGTATCACGCTACCGATAAGGAATATCCGGCGCAGCTTACGGCTATCTCCACCCATGTAGTGCACGATGCTGGGGATACTGCCGTGAAAGCCGAAGGAGGTCAGAATGACGGGTAATGCCGAGAGCGTCAGACCCTGTTGCAGCGGTAGCGTTAAGAGGTTGACGCGCTGAATATGCGGCACCATGACGGCCAGCATGATGACGAGCATCAGTACTTTGCCGCTAAACAGGATGCGGTTAAACAAATCGACGGAGGATGTTCCGATACAAACGACGCCGCCAGCAACCAGCGTAAAGAGCAGAATGCCTGCGGACAATGGAAGTGAGTAGCCACTCCACTGGCTGATACTGCTGGCGAGCAGTTCGCCAGCGCCGCTGATATAGGCTGCCGTTAGCGCATACATCAGGAATAGCATACTGAAACCGGTGATCCACTGTCCCCAGCGGCCGAGGTAGATTTTTGCCAACGTGCCCAGCCCGGTGTGCGAGGGCTGATGTTGATACACTTCAACCAGCAATAAGGCGCTGTAACACATCAGTGCCCACAAACCGATTAATATCATCAATGTAGTACCAAACCCGACGCCAGCGGTGGCTAACGGCATCGCCAACATTCCCGCGCCAATGGTAGTGCCTGCAACGATAAAAATGCTGCCAAGAGTACGATTTTTCACCTATTCCTCTATAAATAGCGTGGCTATCCAGATATTTTTGGCAGCAGGGTAGAGTATTCAGTGATTTCTGTCAAAACGCCGTTACGAGGGGTGTAATTTTATATTTACACTGGAGTGAGGCTCGTCGGCGGTGGCGTATTTTTCGGCGGGCTGAAAGAAATATTGTGTTTGTTCATCCGACTTTTTAAAGTGGTTTCAGGATCGTCACGAGGAATAAAAAAATGCTTAGGGTCGAGATGTTATGTACCGGCGATGAAGTGCTGCATGGTCAGATTATTGATACCAATGCGGCCTGGCTGGCGGATTATCTGTTTCAGCAGGGATTACCGATGACCAGCCGGATGACGGTGGGGGACGATCTCGATGCGCTGGTGACTGCGATAACGCAGCGTAGCCAGATAGCTGATATCCTGATTGTGAACGGCGGCCTGGGGCCGACCAGCGACGATCTCAGCGCATTGGCAGCGGCCACCGCAGCGGGAGAAGGGCTGGTTGAGCACGCGGAATGGCTGGCGCGTATGGAGGCGTTCTTTGCCGAGCGCGGCAGAGTGATGGCACCGAGCAACCGCAAACAGGCGCAAATCCCTGCCAGTGCGGAAATGGTCGATAATCCGGTGGGCACCGCCTGTGGTTTTGCGCTGCAACTGAACAAGTGCCTGATGTTTTTTACGCCGGGCGTGCCGTCTGAGTTTAAGGTCATGGTCGATCAGCAGATTATGCCGCGCCTGCGCGAGCGTTTTGCTGTCGCAGATGCCCCGCTGTGCCTGCGTCTGACCACCTTTGGTCGCTCCGAGAGCGATCTGGCAAGCCAATTGGACGGCATGGCGTTACCGCCGGGCGTGGTGCTGGGCTACCGCTCTTCTATGCCGATTATCGAGCTGAAGCTAACCGGCCCTGCTGCCCAGCAGGAAAATATGGAGCAACTGTGGGAAACGGTGCGCACCGTGGCAGGGGAAAATACCATCTTCGAAGGAACCGAGGGGTTACCGGCACAGTTGGCACGGCGTCTGGCCGAGCGTGATATGACGCTGGCAGTGAGTGAACACTTCACGGCAGGATTGCTCAACTGGCAGCTCCAATCGGCGAATGTTCCGCTGGCGGGCGGAGAACTGCTGGCAAACGTTGAGGATACCAGCTTGTCTGGGCTTGTGGACTATGCCCGCCATCTGGCGGAGCATCAGGGCGCATCGTTAGCGCTGGTTGTAGGAAACCGGAACGATGCGGAGCTGTCATTAGCGCTGCATACGCCGGAAGGATCTTTCGCCCAAACGATACAGTTCAACGTACAGCGCTACAGCCTGAAAACCCATCAGGAAGTCGTTGCGATGCTGGCGATGAACATGCTGCGCCGCTGGCTAAACGGTTGGTCCGTGTATGACGGACACGGCTGGATAACGGTGTTGAAGACGCTTTAGTCAGCGGGGATCCAAGACTGCCTCTGAGTTGCATTTTATGCCGCTGTTGAGGCTGTTTCGTGCGCGATAATACCGTCACTTTCATGCTACTTCATAGCACGCGCCCGACACGGGACGGCTTGTCTGCAAATAAAAAGGCCAGAATCAACGTTCTGGCCTTTTCCACTAGAGAATCAATACAATAACGAATAGAGCTGCCGGCGATAACGAGCGGCGAGGGCGTCGCTGGTGCCGAGGGCGGCCATGATGTCCATTAGCGTTTTACGTGCGCTGCCGTTAGCAACGGCCAGATCTTTCTTCAGGAAGCCCATCAGCAGTTCAAGCGCTTCTTCGTTACGCCCAACCTGATGCAGTTGCAGCGCCAGCTGTACCGCCAGCTCCGCATTTTGCGGATCGACGTCCAACTGCTGCTGTAGATGCTGAATTTCTGGCGTATCTGCCGCCTGTTTCAGTAATTCAATCTGCGCCACGAGGCTGTGATAGCGGGTATCCCTGTCTTGCAAAGGAATAGTGGCCAGCACGGCTTCTGCATCTTCACTGCGGTTGATCTGAATCTGCACTTCTGCCAGCATCAGACCGATGTCGCTGCGCTGCTGGCTGAGTTGCCAGGCGTCTTTCAGCAGTTGCATCGCTTCCGGCAGTTTGTCTTCCTGAATCAGCTGCTGCGCCTGTGCGACTTTCAGTTCTTCTTCTTTCGGTAGCGCGCGTTTCAGCAATTCACGAATGGCTTCTTCCGGCTGTGGCCCCTGAAAACCATCCTGCGGCTGCCCGTCTTTAACCAGATACACGGTTGGGATTGAGCGCAGGCCAAACTGGGCGGCTACGCGCTGTTCGGTATCACAGTCAACCTTCGCCAGAACAAACTGTCCTGCGTATTCCTGCGCCAGCTTGTCCAGCACTGGTTCCAGCTCCAGGCAGTGCTGGCTACGCCCCGACCAGAAGTAAAACAGGACTGGCAGTGTCATGGAGTGTTCCAACACCTGATGCAGGTTGGATTCATTGACGTCAACGATAGTCGCTTGTTGTTCTAACATGAGTAGTCTCTCTTACTTCTTGAATTCATTTGACTCTTAGATGGGGCCTGTCGGTGTGACTTACAAGCCTTGTGCAGAGGTGAGTGCGCAATACATCGCCCTCTGCGACCTTATCCTCGTACTACCTTATCCAGAAGACACCCCGGTAGCAAACGACGCAGCCAGGTTAAGGCGTGAGCCACCATCGTCACGGGATAGCGTAATTTAGGCCGTGAGCTTTCCAGCGCATGATGGAGCTTCGGCAATATCGCTTCTGGCGGCAGCGTGAAGCGCTTGGCGATGCCGGGATTGGTAACCGGTTTGTCCGTCTGCGTCTGTGCGACATTGTTGGTAAAACGCGTACTGATCGGGCCGGGCTCGATCAGGCTGACATGCAGGCCGCTGCCGTGTAATTCCATACGCAACGCATCTGACCAGGCTTCCAGCGCATATTTGCTGGCGGCATACGCACCGCGACCCGGCGTTGACACCAGCCCCAGCACGGAACTGGTCTGGATGATGCGGCCTTCACCGTGCGGCAGCATCGCAGGCAATAACAGCTGCGTGAGCTGATGCGTACCGAACAGGTTGCTGGAAAACTGCTGCTCAAGCTGCTGGCGCGAAATGGTATTCAACGGGCCATACAGGCCATATCCAGCGTTATTAAACAAACCGTACAGACGGTTATCGGTCAGCCTGATCACCTCCGCAGCGGCTTGTTCAACGCTGGCGCTGTTATCCAAATCGAGCGTAATCGCTTCCAGACCGAGCGCGGTCAGACGAGCAACATCCTCTGCGCGGCGGCAGGCCGCAATCACACGATAGCCGCGTTTTTGCAGATCCTGAGCGGCAATCAGGCCAATGCCGCTGGAGCAACCGGTAATGAAGACCGTTTTTTGCATAACTTTACCTAATTCAAAAGCCTATTTATTAAGACTCATGGTTAACTAAGGGTTCCAGCTGCTTCGCCATCCATTCTGCGATAAACGGTTGGGCATCCCGGGTTGGATGGATGCCATCTTCCATCATCCACTCCGGTTTAAGATACACCTGCTCCATAAAGAAAGGCAGCAGCGGAAGCGCAAACTGCTCCGCCAATTTGGGGTAGATATTGCTGAATGACTCGGTGTAGCGACGGCCATAGTTGGTCGGCAAACGGATCTGCATAAGCAGCGGCTGGGCGTTAGCCTGTTTGACCAGCGTGATAATTTTCGTCAGATCCTGCTCGATATTGGCTGCCGGAAATCCCCGGAGCCCGTCATTGCCGCCCAGTTCAATCAACACCCAACGCGGCTGATGCTGTTTCAGCAGGGCAGGAATACGTGCCAGCCCTTGTGCGGTGGTGTCACCGCTAATACTGGCGTTAACCACCGCGATGCCTTTTTTCTGCGTCTGCCACTGCGTGTTCAGCAGCGTTGGCCACGCGTTAGCGGCTGGCATTTGGTAGCCCGCACTGAGGCTATCGCCCAGAATTAATAATGTGTCAGCGGCGAAAGCGCGTACGCTGCATAATCCCAGAAGCAAAAGGACAAAAACATGTTTGCGAAGACCAGCCCAGCGAGTGCTACGCCAAGCGAAACTGCGCACGTAGAAAACATTCTTGAAGTTCATCATCTTAGTAAGCACGTTGGTCAAGGAGAAAATCGGCTTTCCATCCTTACCGGAGTTGAGCTTATTGTCAAACCTGCGCAGACAATTGCCCTGATTGGTGAATCCGGTTCGGGGAAATCAACCTTGTTGGGGATTTTGGCCGGGCTGGATGATGGCACCGAGGGCGACGTTAGCCTGATGGGCAAATCACTCAACGGATTGGATGAAGAAGGTCGTGCGGCGCTGCGTGCTCAGCATGTTGGTTTTGTCTTCCAGTCTTTCATGCTGGTGCCGACGCTGAATGCGTTGGAGAACGTACAGCTACCCGCGTTGCTGCGCGGTGAAAGCGATAGCCACAGTCGTGGACAGGCCGAACAGCTTTTACAGCAGCTTGGCCTGGGGGAGCGTTTACATCATCTTCCCGCTCAGCTTTCCGGCGGTGAACAGCAGCGCGTAGCACTGGCGCGCGCATTCAGCGGTCGCCCTAACGTCTTGTTTGCCGATGAACCTACCGGGAATCTGGATCGTAAAACCGGTGAGCGCATCGTTGATCTGCTGTTTTCCCTCAATCGTGATTATGCCACGACGCTGATTCTGGTGACGCACGATGAACAACTGGCGGCACGCTGCGAGCGACGTCTGCGGTTAGTCGACGGCAAGCTGCGGGAGGACGCATGATCTGGCGGTGGTTCTGGCGCGAATGGCGCTCTCCTTCCTTACTGATTGTCTGGCTGGCGCTAACGCTGGCCGTGGCTTGCGTGCTGGCGTTGGGCACGATCAGCGACCGCATGGAGAAAGGGCTCAGCCAGCAGAGCCGGGATTTTCTGGCGGGCGACCGCGTGCTGCGTGCATCGCGTCCCGTTGCTGACACCTGGCTTCAGGAAGCGGAGCAGCGCGGGCTGACGCTTAGCCGCCAGATTTCTTTCATGACCATGACGTTTGCGGGTGATACGCCGCAGCTGGCGCAGGTTAAAGCGACTGACCAGCGCTATCCGCTGTACGGTAATTTGCAGACGCGCCCCGAAGGACTGCATGCGGAAGCGGGAACGGTGCTGGTGGCCCCGCGCCTGCTGGCGTTACTTGGGCTGAAAGTCGGTGACATGCTGGACGTCGGCGATACCTCGCTGCGCATCAGCGGCGAACTGATTCAGGAACCGGATTCCGGCTTCAATCCGTTCGAGACCGCGCCGCGTATTCTGATGAATCTGGACGATGTCGAGAAAACCGGCGCGATTCAGCCGGGTGGTCGCATTACCTGGCGCTACATGTTTTCTGGCAATGAGAAGCAAATTAGTGAATTCAGCAACTTCATCAAGCCACAGCTCAAGCCCGATCAGCGTTGGTATGGCATGGAAGATTCTGAAGGTGCACTGAGCCAGTCGTTAAAGCGGTCGCAGCAGTTCCTGTTGCTGTCGGCATTGCTAACGCTGTTGCTGTCTATTGCCGCTGTTGCGGTGGCGATGGGGCACTACTGCCGCAGCCGCTATGATTTGGTCGCTATTCTAAAAACGCTGGGGGCAGGCAAACAGGCGCTGAGGCGATTAATCATCGGGCAGTGGCTTTCCGTGCTTGGTCTGGCGGCGGTTTGCGGTAGCGTGCTCGGCCTTGGGTTTGAGGCGCTGCTGATGAAAATGCTGGCCCCGGTGCTACCCGCCGCATTGCCTGCATCCGGGCTGTGGCCGTGGGTATGGGCGCTGGGATCGCTAGTGCTGATCTCACTGCTGGTTGGGCTACGGCCTTATCGACTGCTGCTGGCGACACAGCCGCTGCGCGTGTTGCGTCAGGATGTGGTGGCGAACGTGTGGCCGCTGCGCTATTACCTGCCGATCGTCCTGATTATTGTCGTCGGGCTGCTGGCCGTGTTGTCCGGTGGCGGCGTGCTGCTGTGGTCGCTGCTTGGCGGCGTGGCAGTGCTGTCGCTACTGCTGGGCGTCATTGGCTGGGGCGGTCTGCTGCTGTTACGGCGTTTGACGGTTAAACGACTGGCATTGCGTCTGGCGATTAATCGCCTGCTGCGTCAGCCGTGGTCGACGCTCAGTCAACTGGCCGCGTTTTCGCTGTCCTTCATGCTATTGGCGCTGCTGTTGGTGATGCGCGGTGATTTGCTGGAACGCTGGCAGCAGCAGTTGCCGCCGGGTAGCCCGAACTATTTCCTGCTGAATATCACGGCAGATCAGGTGCCACAGATAAGGGATTTCCTCTCTCAGCATGAGGTAATGCCGGAGCAGTTCTTCCCAATTATTCGTGCGCGTCTGACGGAGATTAATCAGCAGGTCGCTACGGAAGTGATCCACGAGGACGATCCGGGCGGCAACACGGTGAACCGTGAGCTGAACCTGACCTGGATGAACGGGATCCCGCAACACAATGTGCTGGTGGAAGGTGAAGCACCGAAGGCGGGTGAAGTCTCGATGGAAGCGAAAGAAGCCAAAGAGATGGGGATCAAGATTGGTGATACGCTGACTTTTACCGGCGACACGCAGCCGTTTAGCGCTACGGTGACCAGTTTCCGTCAGGTGGATTGGGAAAGCCTGCGTCCGAATTTCTTCTTCATTTTCCCCGTGGGGGCGTTGGATAACCAGCCTCAGTCCTGGCTGACCAGCTTCCGCTACGATGGCGATGAGAAGATGATTACGCAACTGAATCGCCAGTTCCCGACGGTAAGCGTACTGGATATTGGCAGTATTCTGCGTCAGGTTGGGCAGGTCTTGCAGCAGGTGAGTCGTGCGCTGGAGATTATGGTCATCCTGGTGTTGTTCTGTGGCGTGCTGTTGTTACTGGCACAGATTCAGGTCGGGATGCGTCAGCGACGTCAGGAACTGATGGTATACCGCACGCTGGGAGCCGGATTACGCCTGCTGCGTACTACGCTGTGGTGTGAATTCGCGGTGCTGGGCTTGGTGGCGGGAACGGCGGCAGCGATTGGCGCAGAATCGGCACTGTGGCTGTTGCAGCGTAAGGTCTTTAACTTTGCCTGGGAACCGAATATCGGGATGTGGATAGCACTGCCGTTAATCGCGGCGTTCCTTCTGTCGCTCTGCGGCGGCTGGCTGGGGCTACGACTCTTACGCGGTAAAGCACTGTTCCGGCAATTTGCGGGTTAATGCTCTAACGGAAGGCCAGCGCATTGCTGGCCTTCTTACATATCGGCTGATAGAACTTATTGGCTGATAGAACTTCCCGGCGCTTCGCCACCGGTTCCCGTCACGGTTTTGTGCTTCGCCATATATTGATGTTGGAAAATGCACATGCGGATCGTGTTGCGATATTCACCGTTGATGAAAAACTCGTGGATCAGCTCGCCTTCTACCTCAAACCCCAGCTTGCTGTAGATGTGGATCGCTTTCTTGTTTTCCTTATCCACAATCAAATATAGCTTGTAGAGGTTCAACACCGAGAAGCCATAATCCATCGCCAGCTTGGCTGCTGCGCTGGCGTAACCTTTGCCTTGATACGCGGGATCGATAATGATCTGAAATTCCGCGCGGCGGTGGATGTGGTTAATCTCTACCAGCTCAACCAGACCTACTTTGGTCTGCTCGTGTTCAATAATGAAGCGCCGCTCGCTTTGGTCATGAATATGTTTGTCGTACAGATCGCTGAGTTCGACAAAGGCCTCGTAAGGCTCTTCAAACCAATAACGCATCACACTGGCATTGTTATCCAACTGATGGACAAAAGTGAGATCGTCTCGCTCCAGCGGTCGTAGCCGAACGGAATTGCTCGTACCGGACATAGTGAATCCTTAATTGATATAAAGGGACGTGACCCGTGGTTACCGAGGTCACGCTGGCATGAGTATGCCAACGCTAGTATAGCGGCGGGGAGGCGGGTGCTGAACTCTCAATGTGGAATGAAACTCGGTAAGGTGCCCCGCATCGGTGAGACGCGGGGCGAAAATGCATCAGAAATCGACGCTGGCGCGCAGCACCACCTGACGTGGTTCACCGACGGCGACACGCAGATTATCGTTACCGCTGGATGGATAATAGGTCTTGTCGAACAGGTTTTTCACATTGAGCTGCCATTTCACTTTGTAGCCGTTGAGCGGCAGGCTATAGGCAATAAACGCATCCGCGACAGTATAGGCATCCAGATAGAAGTTGTTATCGTCTTTTCCTGCACGACGGCTGACGTAGCGCGCGCCTGCACCAGCACGAAGATCGTCACCAGCCGCCAGACCAATGTTGCCGAAGTCCTGTGTCAGGAATAGCGAGGCGGTATGGCGAGCGGAATTTGGCATACGTTTGCCATTATTTTTTGGATCGGCGGTGACGCGAGCATCGGTATAGGCATAGGAACCGATTAGACTCAGTGAGTCCGTTAGTTTTCCTGCTAGATCAAGTTCTGCCCCTTGTGAACGGACTTGGCCTACAACACGGCCAAAATTTTCGCTCCCTATTCTTTCTGTCACCATGACGTTGCGTTTCTCAATATCGAAGAGAGCCAGATTACCGCTGATACGGTTGTCCAAATCCCACTTTGCTCCGATTTCATAAGAACGCCCTAACTCTGGCGGCAGAGAGGTGGCCTGTGCCGCAATAGAGGAGTTAGGTTTGAATGATTCACTATAGCTGGCATAAAGCGAAGAATAGGATGTCAGATTATAGATGACACCTGCTCGTGGAACGACGCGACTGTAGGTGCTATCTGTTCGCGTGACGAACGGGCGACCTTTACCTGACATCACATCAAAGGTGTCATATCGCAAACCGCCCAGCAACTGCCAGCGATCGTTAAGGCGGATAGCGTCCTGCATAAAGAAAGCTTTGCTGTCGATATTTTCGCGCTGATCGCTGTCGGAAGCATTGGCGACTGTAGGGACTTGTAATTGACCGTAAATTGGATTGTAGATATTGAAACTGGTCGTATTGTTTCCTCCGCGGATCATATCACCGCGGAAGGTACGGTCTGCCTCGTAATCAAATCCAAGCAGCAATTGGTGATTGATACGCCCCCAGTCCACATCACCATTTACGGTAAGCTGCACGATCTGCGCCTGGGAATGCGCGTAAGCGGTGGCATCGGCTCGGCGCGTTAGTATTCCGGTATTGGCGTCATAGCCCATTGCTCGTGCCTGATTGTCGCTGTAGCGGTTGCGGTTGTACGAGTAGGTCAGGCTACTTTTCCAGCGGTCATTGAGGTTACGGTCAACCTGCATAGTGACGCTGTCCTGATCGCCGCGTGTCGCATTGTAGCTTTCATCAAAGCGGCGATCTCGCGGTGTATTAACCGGCTTGCCCGTCTTCGGATCGATAAGGGTGCCGCGATCGAAAGGTGTTAGGTATTCCATATGTTCGTAGGCCACGCGCACGGTGGTGTCTTCACCGTACCACATGAGTGATGGAGCCACTGTCGTCTGGCGGTTACGCCCGAAGTTGCGCCAGTAGTCAGTTTCATCGTGATCGACCACCATGCGGTAAGCCAAGCCGGATGTGCCTAACGGGCCGGTGACATCCAACTGCCCGCCGCCACCTTTGAAGCTGCTTCCCCAGCCTTCAATGTGCGTTTTCTGCACCAGTTCGGGTTTTTTACTGATGATATTAATGACACCGCCGGGTTCTCCCATGCCGTAGAGCATGGACGCCGGACCTTTCAGCACTTCGACGCGTTTGCTGCTGGGCGTAAAGTTGCGCGCCTGAATGGATCGCACTCCATCACGAAAGATCGAGCCGTCGCGGTTATCGCCAAAGCCACGTTTGATGATGGCATCCTGCGTGCCGCCCAGCGTATTGGACTGGGTGATGCCGCTGACGTTATACAGTGCTTCATCAATGTTGCGTACCGCACGATCCTCGAGTACCTGAGTCGGAACGACGTTGACGGCCTGTGGAACATCCAGCAGGCGGCTTTCAGTGCGAGTGCCCGTCACGGTTTTATGCTGCTGATAGCCAGTCTCTTTTTCTGCCTGATCGCCAGAGGTGGCATTCACCACCATGGTGTCTGCTTTGCCATCGACGGTGGCAGCCTGAATGCTAAACGGCAACAGCGCCAGCAGCGGCCATCCGTGACGGAGCGTGGCCTTTTTTATAAAAAACTTATTCATGCGAAATCTGACTCCAATAAATCCCTGAAAATTCAATAGGTAAAAACTGTTGATAGAGTTGTTGTAGTGTTTGTTGCGGATCGATATCGGCAAACCGATCTGGATAGAGCGCCTTGGCAAACATCTCGACCATTACGACGTGGTACGGGCTGAGATAGAAGTTGTGCCACATGCTCCAGGCGTGACCTGTTTGTACGGCTCGTAGGTGAGACAAAATGGGTTCCTGACGAATAAGCGTGTCGAAGCTCTCTTGTGCTTGTGCAGCGTTAACCAGCGGGCCGAGCATCAGGCTGGAAAAGCGTTTGCCGTCTGGCCCTGCCATACCGGTGGCGATATAGACATCGGGATTGGCCGCCAAAACGCGCTCTGGGCTTAGCTCTCCGTAGACGCTATTGATAGTGCCGCTGGCAATATTCTCGCCGCCAGCGAAGGTCAGCAGATCGCCAAGGCTGCCGCCGACCGCCGTGGTGCAACAGGTGTCCCGTCTGCCCAGATGCAGATGCAGCATGACCGTCGGTTTCTTGCCGTGGTATTGCGCGATGCGCTGGCGAATCACATCCATATGCTGCTGATAGAAATTGCTGAAGGCGGTAGCGCGCTGGGGTTGATTTAACACCTCACCGAGCAGGCGAATACTGGGCAACGTGTTGTTAAGCAGATCGATACGCAGATCGACGTAAATAAACGGGATTCCTGCACGAGTCAGCGTCTGTTGCAGGAGGTCTTCATTGGCCGCATTTTTTGCCAGCCGTGGAAGAATGACCAGATCGGGTTTTAACGGCAGCAGCATTTCTGCATTCATCGCTTGCAGGCTGCCGTTACCTAACTGGGGGATCTGGCTCAGCTGTGGGAATTTTTCGGTATAGCGTGACCAGCTCTGCGCATCGTAGCGCGCCATATCTCCCGGCCAGCCGACGACATGCTTTGCTGGGTTATCAGGTTGGAGCAACGCCAGCGTATAGAGCATGCGGCTCTCGCCCAGAATGATGCGCTGAGGATTGTCTGGGATCGCCACCTGTCGGCCTAAAATGTCGGTGACGGTTTTTGCCTGCAAGAGCGGGCTGAGAAAAAGCAGGCAAAACAGTAAGACGGTACGCATGATGGAGTTCACAAAATTTAAGATGGGGAAAGATAATCATTGTTATTTTCATTTTCAACCGATGAAGAGCACGTGTAATGTCGGTTGATATAAATATTCTTTATTATCTGATGGTTAATGAATTTTTCGTAAAGATTAGTAAATATTTAAAGCGTGGTGAGGGAAGAGAAAAGGGTAGTGATTAATGAATGGGTATGGAAAGGAAGACGTAATAAAAAGTAAGGCTCCGCAGGGGAGCCTTACTCTATGATGAAGCGATGAGCTGACAAGATTACTCGGCAGCGTAGCCCTGCGGCGGGATGCGAATGCTGTCCAGCCAGGCTTCATTATCACGCATCACCAGTCTGCCGTTCAGGAACCAGTTAATCACCATCGGATAAATCGTGTGCTCGTGAGTCTTCACGCGCTCGCTCAGGCTTTCTTCCGTGTCGTCACTGAATACAGGCACTTTCGCTTGCAGAATCAGTGGGCCGCCGTCCAGTTCATCGGTGACGAAATGGACGGATGTCCCATGTTCCCGATCGCCATTTTCCAGCGCCTTGCGGTGCGTATGCAGGCCGGGATACTTGGGCAGCAGGGAAGGGTGAATGTTCAGCATTTTGCCAGCAAACTGGGCAACAAATTCCGGGCTGAGAATCCGCATGTAGCCTGCCAAGATCACCAGCGCGGGTTCATATTGCTCAATTTCGTTTGCCAGTGCGGCATCAAATGCAGCACGGTCGGCAAAGTCTTCAGGGTTCAGGACGCACGTAGGAATATTCGCATTCTGTGCGCGTTCTAGCCCGTAAGCCTCCGCATTATTACTGAATACGGCGACGATCTTTCCTTTAAGGCGTCCGTTCTTACAGGCGTCAATTAACGCCTGTAAGTTGCTTCCATGACCTGAAATCAGAACAACGATGTTTTTCATCAGTTAATAACCACTGCGTCTCCGGCATCGGTTTGAGTAATGACGCCGATTTTCCATGCGTTTTCGCCGCTGCTGTTGAGTAATGCAACGGCCTCGTCTGCCTGTTCGGCTGGCAGTGCGATGATCATACCAACACCACAGTTGAAAGTACGATACATTTCGTGGCGGCTGACATTACCGGCCTGTTGCAGCCAGTTGAAAACGGCAGGCCATTGCCAGCTGGATTCGTCGATCGTTGCCTGCATGCCTTCTGGCAGTACGCGTGGGATATTTTCCCAGAAGCCACCGCCGGTCAGGTGAGAAATCGCGTGGACATCAACTTTCTCAATCAGGGACAGTATGGATTTCACGTAGATTTTGGTTGGGGCCAGCAGGTGATCGGCCAGCGATTTGCCTTCCAGCTCGAACTGCTCTGGATCGGTCTTGCTGACTTCGAGCACTTTGCGCACCAGCGAGTAGCCGTTTGAGTGCGGGCCGCTGGAAGCGAGGGCAACCAGAACATCGCCGTTCTGCACTTTGCTGCCGTCAATAATTTCTGATTTTTCTACGACACCGACGCAGAAGCCGGCAACGTCGTAGTCTTCACCGTGATACATACCCGGCATTTCGGCGGTTTCGCCACCGACCAGCGCACAGCCTGATTGCTTACAGCCTTCCGCGATACCAGTAATCACGCTGGCAGCGGTGTCAACATCCAGCTTGCCCGTGGCGTAATAGTCGAGGAAGAACAGCGGCTCAGCGCCCTGAACGACCAGATCGTTCACGCACATCGCAACCAAGTCGATACCAATCGTATCGTGGCGTTTCAGGTCCATCGCCAGGCGCAGTTTGGTGCCGACTCCGTCAGTGCCGGAAACCAGAATCGGTTCGCGGTATTTTTGCGGTAAGGCGCACAAGGCACCGAAACCACCCAATCCACCCATAACTTCCGGGCGACGGGTCTGTTTCACTACACCTTTGATACGGTCTACCAATGCATTACCCGCATCGATATCCACGCCTGCGTCTTTATAGCTGAGAGAGGTTTTGTCGGTCACTGCTGAGTCCCCACGAAGGTTACGGGTCGTATTCAGAAAACACGGTATTTAGAAAACATACTGTGGTAAAAATAATGCGCGCTAATTCTAACAGTGTAGGCAATCGTTTGCGAGTGATGAGTCATCGGCTGGCTATTTTTCGTTAATGGCGACAATTTCTCTCCTCGGTTGATCTGGATCAGGCTTAATCATATGGCGCTAAGTAAAAAAGGCGGTATAATCCCGCGATTTTTTTTACGACGGGCTCTCGTGCCCGCCGCCCTGCGGGCCGCCGCAAGCGGTGTTTAAAAACGCGCTTGGCGTTTTTGTCCGTCCACTAGCCGATGGGGAGATAATGATGAAGATCGTCGAGGTGAAACACCCACTCGTCAAACACAAACTGGGTTTGATGCGTGAGAACGATATTAGTACCAAGCGTTTTCGTGAGCTGGCTTCCGAAGTGGGAAGTTTACTGACTTACGAAGCGACGGCTGACCTGGCAACCGAAAAAGTCACCATTGATGGCTGGTGCGGTCCGGTTGAAGTCGATCAGATCAAAGGCAAGAAAATTACCGTCGTACCGATTCTGCGTGCAGGGTTGGGGATGATGGATGGCGTGCTGGAAAATGTGCCTAGTGCGCGTATCAGCGTTGTCGGCATCTACCGTGATGAAGAGACGCTGGAGCCTGTTCCTTATTTCCAGAAGCTGGTTTCCAATATCGAAGAGCGCATGGCGCTGGTTGTTGACCCTATGCTGGCAACCGGTGGTTCAATGATCGCGACGATCGACCTGCTGAAAAAAGCGGGTTGTCACAGCATTAAGGTGCTGGTGTTGGTCGCGGCGCCAGAAGGGATTGCCGCACTGGAAAAAGCCCACCCAGATGTCGAGCTTTACACGGCATCCATCGATAAAGGCCTTAACGAGCAGGGTTACATCATGCCGGGCCTGGGTGATGCGGGCGATAAAATATTTGGTACCAAATAACAGGTAAGCCGACTTGATAGTCGGCTTTTTTTTGGCGTAAACCTAAGTATTTCCTATGGTGCGCCACAGCCTGTGTTACGTCACACGCGGTTCTTTTATACATCAGCAGTCAATATGATCCTGCTTCACTACGGTGGGGCGGGATGCGTCTGGCTGTCATAAGAAGTGCGGGTCTACCTGCACACATAAATAGCAACACTACAGAGGATATTGAAGATGACTCGTCGCGCCATCGGGGTAAGTGAACGACCACCCTTGTTACAAACCATCCCGTTGAGTTTCCAGCATCTGTTCGCGATGTTTGGCGCTACCGTTCTGGTGCCCATTCTGTTCAAGATCAATCCGGCCACCGTACTGTTATTCAACGGTGTGGGTACGCTGCTTTATTTATTCATTTGTAAGGGCAAAATTCCGGCGTATTTGGGATCGAGCTTCGCGTTTATTTCCCCGGTTTTACTGCTGTTGCCGCTGGGGTATGAAGTCGCGCTGGGTGGTTTCATTATGTGCGGCGTGTTGTTCTGTCTGGTGGCGCTGATTGTTAAGAAAGCGGGCACCGGCTGGCTGAATGTGCTGTTTCCGCCTGCGGCGATGGGGGCGATTGTCGCCGTTATCGGTCTTGAACTGGCGGGTGTTGCGGCGGGAATGGCTGGACTGTTGCCTGCCGATGGCGCTTCTGTCGATTCTACCGCTGTGACGATTTCACTGGCGACGCTGGCGATCACCATTCTGGGCTCGGTGCTGTTTCGCGGTTTTCTGGCGATCATTCCGATTCTGATCGGGGTACTGGCAGGCTATGCGCTGTCGTTCGTGCTGGGTGTGGTGGATTTGACCCCGATTCGTGAAGCCCACTGGTTCGCGATGCCGACATTCTATACGCCACGTTTTGAGTGGTTTGCTATTCTGGCGATTCTGCCTGCGGCGTTGGTGGTGATTGCGGAACACGTTGGTCACCTGGTAGTGACGGCGAATATCGTGAAGAAAGACTTGATGCGTGAACCGGGGCTGCACCGCTCCATGTTTGCCAACGGGATTTCTACCGTGCTGTCCGGCTTCTTTGGTTCTACGCCGAACACAACCTACGGCGAAAATATCGGCGTGTTGGCGATTACCAAAGTGTACAGCACTTGGGTGATCGGCGGTGCGGCGATCCTCGCGATTCTGCTTTCCTGCGTGGGCAAACTGGCGGCGGCGATTCAGGCTGTGCCGGTTCCTGTTATGGGCGGCGTGTCACTGCTGCTGTACGGCGTAATTGGTGCATCCGGTATTCGCGTGCTGATTGAATCCAAAGTGGATTACAACAAAGCGCAAAACCTGATCCTGAC
Source organism: Pectobacterium sp. S5 (assembly GCF_051707265.1). Classification (NCBI taxonomy): domain Bacteria; kingdom Pseudomonadati; phylum Pseudomonadota; class Gammaproteobacteria; order Enterobacterales; family Pectobacteriaceae; genus Pectobacterium; species Pectobacterium sp. S5. The sequence continues at coordinate 1,039,454 of NZ_JAULSZ010000001.1, read as the reverse complement.
TTCCGTGATTCTGATCATTGGCGTCAGCGGCGCGAAAGTGCATTTGGGCTCGACCGAACTGAAAGGCATGGCGCTGGCGACGGTTGTCGGTATCGGCATGAGTCTGGTGTTTAAGGTCATCAGCCTGTTCCGCAAAGAGGAAGAGATCCTCGATGCGCCGGAAGAGAACGACGCGCGTTCATAACCGCGTCATTCCCCCCTGTTGAGGCCTTGCGTATCGCGTCCTCAACAGGGGCCGGTTTCTGTGATAAACTCGATCCGATTTCCTGCCCGTTTTGCTTGAGGTGATTCTGAACACGCCGGCACAGCTTTCATTGCCACTCTACTTACCCGATGACGAAACATTTGCCAGTTTCTATCCGGGTGAAAACGCGTCTCTTCTTGCCGCCGTCAATAATGCTTTGTATCAGGAGCATGGTAGCTATATCTATTTCTGGTCACGCGAAGGGGGCGGGCGCAGCCATCTGCTGCATGCTGCCTGCGCCGAATTGTCGCGTCAGGAACGTGCGGTGGGCTATGTGCCGCTGGATAAACGTGCCTACTTTGTACCAGATGTGCTGGAAGGGATGGAGCAACTGGCGCTGGTGTGTATCGATAACATCGAATCTATCGCGAGCGATGAAGAGTGGGAAATGGCGGTGTTTAATCTGTATAACCGCATTCAGGAAACAGGGCGTGCCCGGCTGTTGATTACTGGCGATCGTCCGCCGCGTCAGCTGAATTTACGTCTGCCCGATCTGGCTTCTCGCCTTGATTGGGGACAAATCTACAAGCTGCAGCCGTTGTCGGATGACGAAAAAGGGGAAGCGCTACAGCTGCGTGCCAGACTGCGCGGGTTCGAATTGCCGGAAGACGTCAGCCGTTTTCTGCTTAAGCGTCTGGATCGGGAAATGCGCACGTTATTTATGACGCTCGATCAGCTCGACCATGCTTCCATCACTGCGCAGCGCAAGCTGACCATTCCTTTTGTGAAAGAGATCCTCGGACTGTAATTGACGATCTTTAATAAAGATCGTCGTTGAGGATCGTTCACGCCTATCGTTTACAGCTGTTTTTTACCACAATGGTTTACCACTACAGAATTTCCAACACCTGCTCTGGCGGGCGACCAATACGTGCCTGACCCTGTGCCACGACGATGGGGCGCTCGATGAGCTTCGGATTATCGATCATCGCCTGAATCAGCTGCGCTTCCGTTAGTGCGGCATCGGACAGCCCCAGCTGCTGATAAATCTCTTCTTTGGTTCTCATCAATTCGCGTGCGCTAGTCAAGCCCAACTGCTTGATAAGCTGAGCCAGCGTCGCGGCATCGGGCGGCGTGTCGAGATAGAGCACGACGTCGGGCCTAATATTGTGTTCCTGTAGCAGCGCCAGCGTTTCACGGCTCTTGGAGCAGCGCGGGTTGTGGTAAATCGTCACGGATTTTTGAGTTGAAGATTGTGTCATCGTCATGCTCCTTATCAGGATTTCTGGTACTGGCGGAAGCGCTGCTGCAACTGGCGGAGCTGGTCAATGCGGGCGTCGTAACGCGCCTGTTCCAGACTCCCCAATTTAACCAGTGAACTCGCGTTACTCAGTAACCGAATAGATTGATCGAGCTGACCGCTGAGGGCCAGACTCTCCGCTCGCGCGGCCAGTTCTTCTGCCCGCTGTCCTTGTGCTGCTGCGGCTTGTGCCAGCAGATCCCAGCCGTTCGAATCGTCAGGGTGCGCGTAGGTGTAGCGATACAGTATTTTGCTGGCGGCAGCGGGCTGTTTCCCTTCCACATAAGCATTCGCCAGATTAAGCTGAAGTACCGGGTTCGCCTGCATTCCCGGCACGTTTTGTAAGCGTGCGATAGCCTGTGTCGCGCGACTTTGTCCTATATCGATATCCGTCATCATATCCAGAAACCACGGATTTTCAGGCGCGCTGCTTAACAGCGGTTGCAGCACATTACGCGCCTCATCGTACTTCTTCGCCTGATAAAGCTGGATCGCGCGGCCATATTTCGCGGCCAGCTGCTCCCGCACGTTGCCTTTTTCCCATTGCTCCAGCAGATCGTTGCTCAGCGGACGCTCCGGTGAGCCATACATACCAAAGGTGCGTATTTTGGCGAGCAGGAAATCCTGAGAAGATTGTACCGGTGTGGAGCGCATCTGGTTGGCGCGGTTGCGGGCATCGGACAGGCGGCTTTCCGGCAATGGGTGAGTCAGTAACATTTCCGGCGGTCTGGAGGCATAGCGAGATTGATCCGCCAGCTTTTGCAGGAAATTCGGCATAGCCTGCGGATCAAAGCCTGCGCGCTGCAACACCTGAATGCCGATACGGTCTGCTTCCTGTTCATTTGACTGCGTGAACGTAATCATGCCCTGCTGCGCGCCCGCCAGCGTACCGCTGAGCGCCGCCATCCCTAACTGTGGATTGGCCATTGCCAGCAGAATAGAACCGAGCGCGCCGACCCAGGTGAGCGGGGCGCTACGCTGCTGTGATTCCATGCTGCGCGCCAGATGGCGCTGAGTAACGTGGGAGATTTCATGTGCCAGCACCGAGGCCAGCTCGCTTTCGCTGTCGGCATAGCGGAACAGCGCGGAATGTAGCACCACGTTGCCGCCGAAGAAGGCGAAGGCGTTGATGTCGTCATTGCGGATCAGATAAAAATGGAACGGTGTCCGCACCGAATCAGCCTGTTTGACCAATCTGTTGCCGAGCTGATTAATATAATTGGATAACAGCGGATCGTTGATAAGCGGCGCACCCGCCCGCAGCTGGCGGACGTAAAAATCGCCCATCGCCAGTTCCTGATTGATACTGAGTGTACCGCCCGCAGTGGTGCCGATATCCGGCAGCCGATCCTGCGTGTCGGCCTGAGCAGGAAGCAGGTTGCCAGCCAGTAATGCCCCAAACAGGACGGACATGACCGTTTTTCTTAACCGAATAGACATAACGGAAGATAACCTTATCAACAGCTAACGTGAAAACATTCTGCTGACTATCTTAGCCAGCGATGGCAGACAAAGAAATGCCCGAGCGGGAAAAACGTGGAGAAGAGAGAGAAAGGCAGGAAAAACCGGCACGTATGACGGTGCCGGTGGACGAACTGAAAACCGCGAATCAGGCGCTTTTCAGATAATCGAGAACGATGTCATGGTGGTTGCTGGTTTTGAAGTCGTCAAACACCTTCTCCACCTTGCCATTTTCATCGATCAGGAAACTGATGCGATGAATACCGTCATAGGTTTTCCCCATGAAGGTTTTTTCTCCCCAAACGCCAAATCCTTCTGAAACCTGATGATCCTCATCAGAAAGCAGCGTGAAATTTAAGACTTCTTTCTCGACAAAGCGGGACAGTTTTTCTGATTTGTCCGTGCTAATACCGAGAACTTCAACGCCATGTTTTTTCAAATCGTCCATATTATCGCGCAGGCCGCAAGCCTGAACGGTGCATCCTGGCGTCATCGCTTTAGGGTAGAAATACACCAACACTTTCTGTCCCTGGAAGTCGGTTAAATTTACTTGTTCGCCATCTTGGTCGGGCAAGCTAAATTTCGGTGCGATATCACCGGCTTTCAGTGTGTTCATCACGACTCTCCGTCTTGTTTCTCTTCATGCTGTGGATATACCCATGCTATTTGCAATAATAATGGCAACGTTATGCTATTGGGCATAGTTAACGACGCTAATACTGCCTTGTGCGTGCAATTCTGTACATAGCTGATGAAAGGCTGGCTCAATAATTGAGCTATCAAGCGTGGTCGAACTGTGTGCGGCAATCTGAATATACAGCTGCGGCGGCTTGTCACCTTCGGCGGGCTGGGTTTTTGAAACCAGCTCAGCAATGTTTAACTGGTGAGAATCGAACAAATCGGTAAAACGCTCGATGATGTGAGGAGAGTCGGCAACGTCAACCTTCACCCAGACGGTAGAAGGTGTTGGCTGGCTGGCCTGCGACTCTGTCCGCTTCATCACGATCAGCAAATCCATCTCCGCGCCTTTCAGCGGCAGGGTTGATTCAATCAGCGTTATCGCGTTCCAACTGCCGGACAGCAGCATAATGAAAGTGAACTCTTTGCCCAGCATAGCAAGACGGCTATCTTCGATGTTGCAGCCACAGCTACTGACGTGGCGGGTAATCGCATTGACAATACCGGGGCGATCAACCCCCAGCGCGGTAATAACCAGATAGTGTTCTTGTGAGCTTGGCAACATCGTGCTTCCTGTCTTTTTTCCCATTAATCACATGGTAAACATAAAAAATTGCCCGGAGCAATTTTTAACGCCGCTTGCGGCGGCCCGAAGGGCGGCGGGCAGGGATAGCCCGCCGTAAAAAACTGGAGCAATTTTTAACGCCGCTTGCGGTATATCAGACAATATTTCGTGATTGTGGGCATTCCGCGCTAAGGTAAGCATTGGTAACCAGAGATAAAGCGCCTTTCATCATGCGACGCCATCAAGTGAATAACGACTGGGTAAAACAGGCTCAGCATCCTGCCTCGTTCGAGCGAATTGAGGCTTTCTTCCGTGGGCATGGCTACGACCCCCATCGGCACGATACCTATGCGATTGGGCGGACGCTCTCCGGCGTGCAGCGCTTCCACTATCGCGGCAGCCAGTGCAATAGCGTGCCGGGGGGAACGCTGGTGCTTCATCCGGATGAGATTCATGATGGCGAAGCCGGTTCTGTCGACGGTTTTCAGTACCGCATGATTTACGTTGAACCCGCGCTGATTCAAAAAATACTCGGCGGCAAACCCTTACCCTTCGTTAACGGCGGTATATCCAACGATCCGCGTTTGTTTGCTGCAACGGAGCCGTTGCTCAGAGCGATGGAAGAGGCTTTCGATGAGTTGGAAGAAGACGATGTGCTCTACGATCTGGCGCAGGCGCTGTCGGCCGTGGGTGGGCAGCGGTATCAGCGGCGTTTATTCGACTATCACGCTGCTGAGCGGGCGCGTGAATACATTCATGATGCCTTTGATAAAACGATTACGCTTGATGAACTGGCTCAGGTGAGCGGTCGGGATCGCTGGAGCCTGACGCGTGATTTCCGCGCGCTCTTTGGTACGACGCCGTACCGCTACGTCACCATGCGCCGTCTCGAACACTGTCGGCGGCTCATGCTGGCCGGTGACAGTCTCGTCGATATTGCTGCCCAGACGGGTTTCGCAGATCAAAGCCATATGACGCGCCATTTTGTGAAGGCATTTGGGCTTTCCCCCGGTCACTGGCAGCGCATGTTTACTGCGCCTTAGCCTGCTTGCACAATCGTTCAATACAGTCGGTACTCTGCTTAGTTAGTCTGAGGACGTCATCATAAGGAGAGACGATATGTATAAATCCATTAATTTTGCCCAAAAGTTAGCGTTATTCGACGATCGCTGGCAGCCGAAAGTGATCGCTGAGATGAATGACTATCAATTCAAAATCGTTAAGATTCAGGGCGATTTTATCTGGCATTCCCATCCCGAAACGGACGAAACGTTCATCGTGCTGGAAGGCCAATTGAGAATCGATTTTCGTGACGGTGATGTGCGCATCAATGCCGGAGAAATGTATGTCGTTCCGAGCGGCGTTGAGCATAAGCCTTATGCAGAACACGAAGTAAAGCTGCTGCTCATTGAACCGAAAGGTGTTCTGAATACGGGACATGAAGGCGGCGGACGGACGGCTGAAAATGATATTTGGATTTGATCGGTTGAGTGAAAAACAACCGAAGACGTCCCGCGAGTGACGGATAAGTCGCAGTAAACGGGCTGCTTTTGTACCAAAACATCAGAAGCATTTTTAATTTCGTTTACTGCGTCATAAAAAAACCTGCGTCAGGCACCTACAACGCCCTTGTCCGCTTGCTTTTGCATAGAAGTCAAAAGTACCATGAAGCACTTGTTTGTGGAGGGGATGGCCAATGTTTACGGGAAGTATTGTTGCGCTAGTTACGCCGATGGACGCCAAAGGCGCCGTCGATCGGGCGAGCTTGAAAAAACTGATTGATTATCATGTCGCTAGCGGTACATCGGCGATTGTCTCTGTCGGCACGACGGGGGAATCTGCCACGCTGAGCCACGACGAACATGGCGATGTCGTGCTGCTGACGCTGGAACTGAGTGACGGACGTATTCCTGTCATCGCTGGAACCGGTGCGAATGCTACCGCTGAAGGCGTTTCACTGACCAAACGCTTTCATGGCACCGGTGTTGTTGGCTGCCTGACGGTCACGCCGTACTACAATAAACCGACGCAGGAAGGCCTGTACCAGCACTTCAAAGCGATTGCCGAGCATACCGATCTGCCGCAAATCCTGTATAACGTACCTTCCCGCACTGGCTGCGACATGCTGCCGGAAACCGTTGCCCGTTTGTCCGAAGTGAAAAATATTGTCGCAATTAAAGAAGCGACGGGGAACTTAAGTCGGGTAAGCCAGATCCAAGAGCTGGTTAGTGAAGACTTCATTTTGCTGAGCGGCGATGACGCTAGCGGTCTGGACTTTATGCAACTCGGCGGTAACGGTGTGATTTCCGTAACGGCGAACATTGCTGCGCGTGAAATGGCGGAACTTTGCAGGCTGGCAGCGCAGGGCAATTTTGTTGAAGCGCGTCGTTTGAATCAGCGCCTGATGCCACTGCATCAGAAATTATTTGTTGAACCCAATCCTATTCCGGTGAAGTGGGCCTGTAAGGAATTGGGACTCATGGCGACCGATACGCTGCGCCTGCCGATGACACCGCTGACCGATTCCGGTCGTACGGTGATGGGGCAAGCACTTAAGCAAGCGGGTTTGCTGTAATCGTTAGGGAGATTTAATGAGTTATTCATTACAAAAGTCGATGGTGGCGAAAGTTGTTGGCATATCACTCGTGATGTTGCTGGCGGCTTGTTCCAGCGATCAGCGCTATAAGCGTCAGGTCAGTGGCGATGAATCCTATCTGAAGGCATCGGCGCTGCACGCGCTGAATACGCCTGCCGGGATGATTTTACCGGTACAGAACGGGGATTATGATATACCGCCAGTGACCCTGAATGGTGCGGTCGGCAAGGAACTGGATATTCGTCCTCCAGTGCAACCATTGGCTTTGTTGAATGGTTCCCGTACCCAGATCTCAGGAGATACGGCAACGCTGTTGTTAGAAAACAGCGCGCAAAACAGCCAGCTCTGGTCTCAGGTTATCCGCGTGTTGCAAGACAAGGCATTCACCATTGCCAGCCGTCAGGATGCCAGCCAAACGCTGACGACCGACTGGATCTCATGGCCGCGTGAAGATGAAGACGTCCCGTATCAAGGGCGTTATCAGATTTCCGTGCAGCAGCAGGGTTATCAGGTCGCACTGGTCGTGAAATTGCTCGGATTACAGCTGAACGGTCAGCCGGTGACGGCGGGCGATCAGGCTCAGCGCTACACCGGCTTGATGCTGAATGTGCTTAGCAATGGTCTGGACTCTCAGGCAACCGCACGTGAAAACGCGCTGGCAAACCGCACTATTGGTTCGCTGGATGTGCAGAGTGGGGCGGATGACACTGGCCTGCCACTGCTGATTGTGCGTGGCCCGTATACTGTGGTGTGGGATCGTCTGCCTGTCGCGTTGGACAAAATCGGCATGAAGGTTAACGATCGCAGCCGTCCGCAGGGTTCTGTCTCCGTGACGTATCGTGCACCGAGCGGCGGAACCTGGGATGACCTGGGTGCGAAAAATCCTGAACTGCCTAACGGCGATTACAAATTGCAGGTCGGCGATTTAGATAACCGCAGCAGTCTGCAATTTATCGACTCCAAAGGGCATACGCTAACCCAGTCTCAGAATGATGCACTGGTGGCCGTATTCCAGGCGGCGTTCAGTAAATAACGCATAAACCAAGGGTCGGATTATCCGGCCCTTCTTCATTCAACAATCTCTACCCGAATTGACGGGCGCTATCGGCAACCGTTCGGGGAAGCGTTAAATATCGGGTCGTACTTGTTGACCCTCACTGTGTGGAGTAATTAAAGATGCAAAAGCTAGCTGAGCTGTATCGTGGAAAGGCGAAAACCGTCTACACCACCGAAGATCCCGATCTACTGGTGCTGGAGTTCCGCAATGATACATCAGCAGGAGACGGTGCACGCATTGAGCAGTTTGACCGTAAAGGAATGGTGAATAACAAGTTCAACCATTTCATCATGAGCAAACTGGAAGAAGCTGGAATCCCAACTCAAATGGTGAGCCTGCTGTCTGACAATGAAGTGCTGGTTAAGAAACTGGACATGGTGCCGGTCGAGTGTGTCGTGCGCAACCGCGCGGCGGGATCGCTGGTAAAACGTCTGGGTATCGAAGAAGGCATCGAGCTGAACCCGCCGTTGTTCGATCTGTTCCTGAAAAACGATGAGATGCATGACCCGATGGTGAACGAATCTTACTGCAAGACGTTCGGCTGGGTGAATGAAGAGAATCTGGCTCGCATGAAAGAGCTGAGCTACAAGGCGAACGACGTGCTGAGCAAACTGTTTGGCGACGCCGGGCTGATTCTGGTCGATTTCAAGCTGGAGTTCGGTCTGTTCAAAGGTGAAGTCGTGCTGGGTGATGAGTTCTCACCAGACGGTAGCCGCCTGTGGGACAAAGAAACGCTGAACAAAATGGATAAAGACCGTTTCCGTCAAAGCCTCGGTGGCTTGATTGAAGCGTATGAAGAAGTTGCGCACCGTATCGGCGTAAAATTAGACTAATTGCGCAATCGTTTACGTTCGGGTCGCCAGTCGGCGATAGGCTGACGGCCTGAATGTTTTGCCGATTTTCCTCTCGAAAAGCTGCCTTTCTATTCTCGTCCCTGCCCGAATGATTTGCTCAGTTGGCCTTTACTTCGATTCCTGCCCCTGACCCCGATTAATGCTATCATCGCGGTTTGCTTAACGCACAATCCGACTACTTTCGACAGACTCACATCCATGACCTATCTCGATCCGACATTGTTAATTCTGCTCGTCCTGGCGGGGCTGGGTATCATCAGTCACAACATGACTGTCACGCTGGCGATTTTGGTTCTGCTGGCGATACGTATCACGCCGTTGAACAGTTATTTCCCGTGGGTGGAAAAATATGGCCTGAGCATCGGTATCGTCATTCTGACGATTGGCGTGATGGCACCGATTGCCAGCGGAAAAATTACCGCCAGTGAAGTCATGCATTCCTTCCTGCACTGGAAATCTCTGTTGGCGATCCTTATTGGCGTTGCCGTGTCCTGGCTTGGCGGACGCGGCGTGTCGCTGATGAGCAACCAGCCCTCCGTGGTGGCGGGGTTGCTGGTGGGCACGGTCATGGGCGTGGCGCTGTTTCGCGGCGTTCCCGTTGGGCCGCTGATCGCCGCTGGGCTGCTTTCCCTGTTGATTGGCAAGACCTGACTGATCCGACGCGTGTGATGATGTTGCGTGATTTTCTCCACAGCCAACGCCAGCAGCAGCGCTATGGCGTCCGGCGATTGCTGCTGCTGAGCGGTGAAGCGGACTGGTGTGAAGAACAGGCGCTGGCGCTCAGCCGCCAATTGTCTGGCGACTGGCTGTGGATCGGCGAATCTGCACCTGATTCCGTCACTTCGCTGCCAGCCAGCCGAGTGCGGACGCTGCTAGGGCGAGAGTTTCTCCATGCGGTGTTTGATGCGCGCAAAGGCGTGGATGTCGAGGCGCTGGCGATGCTGTCAGGCACGCTACAGGTCGGTAGCTGGCTGATCATGCTGGTGCCGTCGTGGCAGCAATGGCCGACGCTGCCGGATCAAGACAGCCTGCGCTGGAGCGAACAAGCACAGCCGATTGACACCCCGCACTTTATTCAACATTTTCAGCGCCAGCTGTTGGCCGATGAGGACGTGGTTCTCTGGCAGCAAGATCAGGAAGTCGTGATTCGTCCACTGGGCGAACGCACTGACTGGCAGCCTGCGAATGGTGAACCGACAGCGCAACAGCAGCATATTCTGCATGAGCTGAATGCCGCAGAATCTGGTGTGTTTGTGATTACCGCACCGCGCGGACGGGGGAAATCAGCACTGGCGGGAATGCTGACGCAGCGCAGTCGCGGAACCTGCTGGATTACCGCACCGTCTCGTGCTGCGGCGGAGATTCTGCAACAGCACGCACGTACCGATGCGCAGTTCTGGGCACCGGATGCGCTGCTGGCACACTGCCGCCTGCATGGCGCTCCCAATGTCGACTGGTTGTTAATTGATGAAGCAGCGGCGGTTCCGTCTTCCGTGCTTTCCGCGCTGTTGCCGTATTTTCCCCGTATTCTGATGACCACGACGGTGCAAGGGTATGAAGGCACCGGGCGGGGATTTCTACTGAAATTTTGTGCGACGCTGCCGCAGTGGCGGGCATTCACGCTGAACGAGCCTCTGCGCTGGGCCGCGAACGATCCACTGGAACGGGTGTTGGATCAGGCGCTGTTATTTAACGAACCCGACGCGTTTCATTCCCCGCAACAGCCCGATCTATCTATTCCCTCTTCTGCACTGGAAAGTCGAATCGAACGTGCCGACGACTGGCTGACGTACCCTGAGCGTCTGGCATGGTGCTACGCGCTTTTGTGCAGTGCACATTACCGCACTTCGCCGCTGGATTTGCGTCGCCTGATGGACGCGCCGGGCATGCATATTGCCAGCGCACAGGTGGCGGGCGAGATGTGTGGTGTGCTGTGGCTGGTGGAGGAAGGCGGACTGTCAGCTTCACTGGCTCATGAGGTGTGGGCAGGACGACGACGCCCGCGCGGTAATCTGGTGGCGCAGTCGCTGGCGGCACACGCGGGTTTATGGCATGCGCCGACGCTGCGTGCGCGCCGCGTGAGCCGTATTGCAGTTGCATCGTCATGTCGCCGACAAGGGATTGGCCGGGCGCTCATTGCAGAACAGGTGCGCGAGGCACATCGACAGGCATTGGATTACCTGTCGGTTAGTTTTGGCTATCAGCCAGACCTGTGGGCATTCTGGCAGTCGTGTGGGTTTCAACTGGTGCGTATCGGTAGCCATCTTGAAGCCAGCAGCGGCTGTTACAGCGCGATGGCGGTGCTGCCGCTGAGCGAAGCGGGGCATAGGTTGGCGGAGCAGGGAAGTCAGCAATTGGCGCGTGACTGGCACTGGTTACAGCGCTTGATTCCGCTGAACCTCGCACTGCCGCAGACAGGAAATGCCGAGCTGGATGAAGACGACTGGCGTGAGCTGGCGGGTTTTGCGTTTGCGCATCGGCCGATGGAGGCCAGCTTCGCCGCACTTTGCCGCCTGTTGATTCACACCACATTGCCGCTGCCTGCGCTACGCCTGCTGGCAGAGACGCCGGGTGAAAGCGAGCAGATAGCCATAACGCTGGGGCTGACCGGCAGGAAAGCGCTCCTGAAACGCTGGCGTGAAGAGGCCGCCAGCGCACTGGTCGATCTCGATGCACAGCGGTGTGAGCGCTGGAAGGACGCTGTAATGGTTAACACCACCGGATGATGTGTTCGATGTGCCAAGACGGTCATAGGGATACTCAATCGGCACGTTGAGTATGGGCGGATTTATTGCGTCTCTAACAGTCGGAAAATCAGCGGAGTTTTCCCCTGTTTGTCAGAATAGTCAGCAATTAATGTGAGATCGGTTTTCCGCTCGCCAGACCAGAGCTGACATTCCACTCGCTTGCGCTGAGGTTCGGCGTCTGTCGCGTAGCTGCACAGAGGAATCCGGCCTGTTTTGTCGGGGGTAAAGGCAACGTCATAAGGTGGAATCGCCAAATCTGCCAGGTTTTCCCCTGCGCTATCCAGCTCCTCCAGAATCTCTTCGTAAATCGCAGGGCTCACACCAAAATCCAATAAAGTCGCGGGATCGCCATGTTGGATGCTCTTCAATAGATCGCCTGCAAGCCGATACATTTCTTCTCTGTCACCTGCCATCACTCACTTCCTTGCCTTGAACGAAACCGTCCCACTCTACATCATCAGCGACGGCCTGCGAATTTTTGCCGCACATTTGCTATTGCCAAGGTTTCTGGTAGAAAAGAACTTCATTCCCCTTCACCGATCGTTGTGCACTGACCACAGGAAAGTGACAGCGAGAATTTCATTACTTTTGCTGAGTCAGGATAAGCCGATGCTGGAATTACGCCCCAACTGTGAACACTGCGATTGTGATTTGCTGCCGGATGCCGAAACGTATATCTGCTCCTACGAATGTACGTTCTGTCCTGACTGCGCGGATACCGTGTTTCACCACGCCTGCCCGAACTGTGGCGGCGAACTGGTTAAACGGCCGGTGCGTCCGGCACGCTGTCTGGCGAACGATCCGGCTTCAACAATCCGTATTATCAAACCGCACTGACAAGGCGAGGGCGGGATATCCCCTTTGTCGTTGCAAAAAATGGAACATCTCATTGAGTAATTCCCGATTTCTCCTGTTATTGCGCGGCGTATAGTGAGAGCTAACCGTACTTTATGACGAATATCGGCAGGTGACGCGTTCGGCGCATGCCTTCAGGAGAGAGATGTGAATCAAGATTATGTTGTTGTTCAGCAGCCTTCGGAAGCGAATCGGTTAATCCTGCTGTTTCATGGCGTGGGTGATACCGCCGCGGGCATGGCACAGATTGGGCGTTATTTTGCCGCCGCTTTGCCGCAGGCGATGGTGATCAGTATTGCCGGGCCGTTCAGCAGCGGCTATGGCGACGGGCGGCAGTGGTTCTCTGTTCAGGGAGTCACGGAAGAGAATCGTTTCTCTCGCATTGAGGCGAATCTGCCGCGTTTTATTGAGATGGTGCGCCACTGGCAAGAGCAAAGCGGTATGAGTGCGGAACAAACCGTGCTGGTGGGCTTCTCGCAGGGCAGCATTATGTCGCTGGAAGCGTTGAAATCTGAATCCTCGCTGGCTGGGCACATTATCGCGTTCAGCGGTCGCTTTGCTGTGCTGCCAGAAAAAGCCTTTGCTGAGGTTACGGTGCACCTGATTCATGGCGAAGCGGACGGCGTGATTGTGGTTGGACATGCGCATGCTGCCGCTCAGCGCTTTCAGGAACTGGGGACGTCGTTTACGCTGGATGTTGCCCCCGCTGTCGGGCACGGTATTGATGAACGGATGTTGAAACAGGCGTTGTCTTACCTCAAATAAAATCTATCCCGCTATACCCGTCATACTTCAAGCTGCATGTGTGTTGTTCCCTTAAATGCCCAGTTCTTTATAGGCTGGCTTTAAAGGACCAATGCCTTGCGCTGTTCAATCTGCTCACGTTTTATCACGCCGCTCAAATTATTTTGTTATTCCATCAGATTATCTTATTGCTAATTTCTTAATTTCTCTATTCAAAGTAGAGACTCTATTTTTAGGGACAAGAATTTATCCATATTAAAAAGAATATAATCCATATTTGAATGTTAAATAATATAGGCAATGTTTTTATTTGTGTTGAGTGTTCAATATTTATCTTATTTTTTCAGATATAAATATCGCATCCTTATGGAAAAAGAGGGTGTGCCATGTTTAAACGTATTAAAGTCATTACCATCCTTGTTATCTTATTGTTTGTGTTGGGGATATCTCAATTTTTAACCGGTGCGCTATCCGTTCGTGCGCTGATTAACGACAGAGAGGGATTCCTTGTTTCCCAACGCTCTAACCAGAATGTGGCCGCATTTACTGATGCATGGATTATGATGAATCAGACGCGCATCGCTATCGGTTCTATTATACAAAACATGATGATGGGGAATGCGGATAAAGAGGCGATGCAGGCTCTTTTACAACAAGCCAAATCGCAATTGGCCGCCTCAGAGAGTAGTTATAAACACTATTTGTCTTTACCGAATACGCCTGGGTTGGATGAAGCATTATCCAAAAAACTTGAGGCGAGCTATACCGCTTACGACAAGCTACTGAATGATATTGTTGATTCGCTTTCCGGTGGGTTAGCGGGGGCGGCGATGAAATTGAGTAGCGGTGCGACGCCGCTTAACGTGGCCATGCAGGATGCCTATATTACGTGGCGAGCGGCGCAAAACCAGCTGTCAGATGATGGCCTAAAGGAAAACCACGCTGCATTTGAAACGATGCTGTGGCTTCTAGGCGCACTTTCCGTCGTCGTCGTGCTGGTGATTATCCTCAGTTGGATCGGGTTACAGCGTATTCTTTTGCATCCGCTGCGTACGCTCATGCGGCATATCAGCGCGATTGCCGAGGGCAATCTGACGCATCCTATTGATGCGACTGGGCGCAATGAAATGAGCCAGCTTGCGGCGGGGCTACATCATATGCAGCAGTCATTAATCCGTACCGTCAGTCTGGTGCGCGACAGTTCCCACTCCATCCACTCTGGGGCCAGTGAAATCTCGGTGGGCAGCAACGATTTGTCTTCGCGTACGGAGCAGCAGGCGGCATCACTACAGGAAACGGCGGCCAGCATGGAGCAACTGACCTCAACGGTGAAGCAGAACTCAGACAACGCACGTCAGGCTACGCTGCTGGCAAAAAATGCGTCGGAAACGGCCAATAAAGGCGGCACTGTCGTCGATAATGTCGTGAAAACGATGAATGAGATAGCCGACAGTTCACAAAAAATCGCTCACATTACCAGCGTGATTGATAGCATCGCCTTCCAAACCAATATCCTGGCGCTGAATGCGGCGGTAGAAGCGGCGCGAGCCGGGGAGCAAGGGCGAGGTTTTGCCGTGGTGGCGGGTGAAGTGCGAACGCTGGCGCAGCGCAGTGCTCAGGCAGCCAAAGAGATCAAATCGCTGATTGATGATTCGGTTAGTCGTGCTAATACCGGCTCTTTGCAGGTGAAAGACGCGGGTGACACGATGAAAGAAATCGTCGGTGCGGTGAGCCGGGTAACGGATATCATGGGGGAGATCTCCTCGGCATCCGATGAGCAAAGCCGGGGAATCGATCAGGTTGGGCAGGCGGTCAATGAAATGGACCGCGTCACTCAGCAAAACGCCTCGCTGGTGGAAGAGTCCGCGTCTGCCGCTGCGGCATTGGAAGAGCAGGCCAGATATTTACAGAATGCGGTGGCGGTGTTCAAGATTAATCAGGCAGCCGCGCAGGAACATCGTGCCGAGAGCGCGTCTTCACTTGCTGCATTACCGAAATCGCTGTTACCTAAACCTGCTCATGCCGGGTCATCGAATGCTAATTGGGAAACGTTTTAGCTGACGTGAACGTTTTTAACGGAAGTGAGTGTTTAACGGAAGAGTAAGCATTCAAACCGCCTGCACGCGAGCTAAGCCTCGCGCTGCGGGCGGTTTGACGAGGATAGGTATCAGGGTTTTTTCTTCGGCCAGTCGTCGTCTTCTTCATTGTCCCACTTGTCGTTGTTGTCACGGTGTGGGGGCAATTTCGGTTTGTTGAGCAGAAAACGCGTATGGTCAACGTTGCGCAATTCTTTGATGCCGTTAATCAGCATGCCTATCAGGACAATCAGAATTATCCACCAGTAATCAGCCAGCCATGCCATGGTTACGCCTCATCAACATTATGAATATAACGGGTAAACAGCTGCGGCAAGTTCTGGCAAAGCCAGTGGTAGCCTGCAATGTCTTCATCTTGCCAGGCGGCAAGAATGAGGTCGGGTGTAAGCTGTTCTTCCGCATACTGTGCTAGTGGATAATAGCTGATATGCCAGAGTTCGGCTGCGACACCGCCGAGATCGTGCGCATAAGGTCGATAAAAACCGTATTCATGCATGTACGCACTCAGCCACGCGTTCAGTGCGGCAAAGTAACCGCCTTCTTCATATTCCCACGGCTCCAGCTGGAGCGAACTGCCTGCGGGTAATAAATCGGGATCGTAGATATCGAGATCGCTGCCCCAATGGTGGCGGCTAGAGCCGGGCATAGCGGACCAGCGCAGAATGGCTTCACAGCGCTCGCCTTCGTCCAGAGATAACACGTCCAGTGGCTGGCTGTTGGCATCCATGACGGGACGCTCGCCGCGAAATTTGTCATTCCAGATCTGACGCTGGCGCTCGAAATCACGAAACGTACTGGCGGGCTGTAGGTTAAATCCCGCCGTTTTTGCCGCCTGCTGTAGCGCCAGAAATGCGGTTACTGCCTCCGGCTGAAGACGATGACGCCCCTGTAAAGCGACCAGATGCTGGTCGCTTTTACCGGTTAACGTAGCTGGCGTCATCATGCGATGAGCTGCTCCATAATGCGCTGATACATGCGGCTCAGCAGTTGCAGGTCTGCCGCGCTGACGCATTCATCGACTTTGTGGATCGTCGCGTTTACGGGGCCCAGTTCAACGACCTGCGCGCCCATGCGTGCAATGAAACGGCCATCGGAGGTGCCGCCGGTGGTCAGCAGCTCTGGCGTAACCTCGTTGTAATGCTTGACGGCATTCACCACGGCATCGACCAGCTCACCGCGTGCGGTCAGGAATGGCTGACCGGAGAGCTTCCAGTCGATGGTGTACTTAAGCTGGTGGCGATCCAGTAATTCAGCCACGCGCTGCTGGATTAACACATCCGTCAATTCGGTGCTGAAGCGGAAATTGAACTGCACAGATAGCTCGCCGGGGATGACGTTATTGCTGCCGGTGCCTGCCTGAATATTGGCGATTTGCATCGTGGTCGGCGGGAAGAAGGCGTTGCCCTGATCCCACTCGGTTGCGATCAGTTCGTTAAGCGCCGGTGCTGCGCGGTGAACGGGGTTGTCCGCCAGATGAGGATAGGCAACGTGCCCTTGCACGCCGTGTACGCGCAGATTCGCGGTGATAGAACCACGGCGGCCATTTTTGACCACATCACCCACAACATGCGTACTGGACGGCTCGCCGACCAGACAGTAGTCCAATCGCTCGTTGCGTGCCATCAGCGCTTCAACCACTTTTACGGTGCCGTTAACGGCGCTGGCTTCTTCGTCCGAGGTAATCAGGAACGCCAGACGCCCCTGATGATTAGGATGGGCAGCGACAAAGCGCTCGGCGGCAATCACCATCGCAGCCAGTGAGCCTTTCATGTCCGCCGCGCCGCGACCGTACAGCATGCCGTCACGAATGATGGGTTCAAACGGTGGATGCTGCCAGTGGCTTTCATCGCCGCTGGGAACCACATCGGTATGTCCGGCGAAGGCCAGCGTTTTCCCTGTGCCACGCCATGCCCAGAAATTCTGGGTATCGCCAAAATCCATCGCTTCGACGGTAAAGCCAATCGCCGTCAGGCGTTCAATCATGAGCGCCTGACAACCCTCGTCATTCGGGCTGAGGGAAGGGCGTTTAATTAACTGTTGAGCGAGTTCTATGACTGGGCAAGACACGTTATTTGTTCTCCGCAATAAATTTCTGGTAACTGTCAATACTGAAACCAAGCAGCGCGTGGCCGTCATCGGTTATCAGCAACGGTCGTTTAATCACCGCAGGCTGTTCCAACATCAGGTTTTTGGCGGCCTCTGCGCTGTCGCTGGTATCGCTGTTGATCTGTTCACGCAATTCTTCGCTGAGCTTACGCCAGGTCGTTCCGCGTGTGTTGAGTAAGGCCTGAAACCCCAGTTGGTCGATAAAGCGCTGTAGCAGCTGTTCATCCAGACCGTCGGCACGGTAATCATGGAAGCGATACGCCACCTGTTGAGCGTCCAGCCAGCGGCGCGCTTTCTTTATAGTGTCACAGTTTTTGATGCCGTACATGGTCAGCGCCATAGGGATAAAATCCTTTCTACTTATTAGGTTGCATGACGATTGCTGTTCAGGACAGCACGGCCTGACTGAGCTTAATCGTGCGATAGCCCAGCATGCCGAAAAAAGGCGGGGAGATCTACTGTGAACTGTGTAGCAGAAATGTGAAGAAGTATAGTTTTTATACTTTCATAACACTTTTTCCTGATTAAAAAGTGTGCATATAATGCGTCGCCGTTAATCACCAAGAGGTTCGCATGGTAGAAGTAGAAGTAAGTACTTGGAAAGATTTTATTGAAGCAATGTTACGTAAATAATAACGAGAAGTACTGTTAGTCATTGCATACCATACCAGGAATAAAATCATACGAATAAAGCAGTATTGAGTCTCTCAATACTGCTTTTTTTCTTTGGAAAAAGAGGAAACTTGAGTAAATAAAAGAGGCTATTATTAGTTTGCGTATAGATTTTATTTTATCGAATTAATTCATCATGATGGCTGGTTAAGCGCAAATTTTGCAGCGGCAATCGCGTGGAGCCTGCTGGTATCAAAAAGAGGAACCTTCGCATCTTGGGCACTGATTAACAGCGGGATCTCCGTACAACCCAGAATGATGCCTTCCGCGCCTTGTTGTTCAAGCTGCTGGATAATGTCCCGATAGACCTGCCGCGATGCCTCGTTGATATTTCCCAGACACAGCTCATCGTAAATGATGCGATTGACGGCCTCTTTTCCCTCATGGTTAGGAACTATCACCTCCACGCCAAATCGTTCCTGAATGCGCTGGCGATAGAAATCCTGCTCCATTGTGTAGCGGGTTCCAAGCAAACCGACTTTCTTCAATCCGTGCTGTTTCAGGCTGGCACCGGTGGCATCGGCAATATGCAAAAGAGGAAGCTGACAGGCGCGTTCAACGTCATCGGCCACTTTATGCATCGTGTTGGTACAGATGACGATCGCCTCTGCTCCCGCCTGACGTAGTCCTACTGCGATATTGCTGAGTACAGCGGCTGACTGCGCCCAATCACCTTGTGACTGCAACCGTTCGATCTCGTGGAAATCGACGCTGTGCAGGATGATTTTGGCGGAGTGCAGACCACCAAGTTGGCTTTTCACGTACTCGTTGATAATGCGGTAATACGGGATGGTGGATTCCCAACTCATGCCTCCGATCAGACCCAGCGTTTTGCTTACCATGGTGCCTTCCTTCATATCGTAAAAAGTGATGAATCGACCAGAACTGAACTCTCTGCGTTCTGCATCGGGTTAAAATAGGACAGCGGAGTTACGTGGTATACATTTTTAGCGACTTTTATCACTTTTTATCCAACTTCAACTGGACAAAAGGCCAATCTATTGTTGTACTGTACCTGACACAGATTTTGTGTCTTTCATTCATGTAAAGGTAAGTTTGATGTCTAAGATTAAAGGTAGTGTTAAGTGGTTCAATGAGTCTAAAGGCTTCGGTTTCATCACTCCTGAAGATGGTAGCAAAGACGTGTTCGTACACTTCTCTGCCATCCAGAGCAATGGTTTCAAAACTCTGGCTGAAGGTCAGCGTGTAGAGTTCGAAATCACTGACGGTGCCAAAGGTCCTTCAGCTGCTAACGTTAACGCTATTTAATTATACCGATTTCGTGAAAAACCCGCCGATGGCGGGTTTTTTTTGCTTCATTTTCCACGCGCTAGCAATTTCCACGTGACATCAGTGTGTTGTCACCCACGTGACCAGAGCAAACGCCAGCGCGGTCATGAGCAACGAACCCACCAGATTCAACAGTAGGTGCAACCCCGCCGCCGCAAGCTGCCCGCTTTGCAGGAACATGACGACTTCTGCGGAAAAGGTCGAAAACGTCGTTAAACCGCCGCACAGCCCAGTGGTAATCAATATTTTCCAGTCCTGATCGAGATGAGGATGGCGCAGGAAGAAAGCGAGTGCGCCGCCAATAACAAAAGCCCCGATCAAGTTGGCAAGCAGAGTACCCAGCGGCAGCGTTGGATACAGATTGTTAAACTTCACGCCAAGCTGCCAGCGCGCCACGCTACCAACTCCGCCGCCAATAAATACCGCAAGTAATGTACTAAACATAGAAACCTTTCTTTGGGCTATTTTGCCTGAATTGTTTTTGCGATCTCGGAGAGTGTTGGGCAGGACGCTACGCCCTCTCTGCGAGGTGGACGTAGACATCATTAGCCGAGTGGCGGTTGTACCCTGTTTTTAAGGCTGTCAGCGTTTTGGCTGCGCGAGGGTAGGGAGGAATGTCATCTCCGCTTTAGTATGGAAAGTTTACGCCGTCAGAAGGCATTTTTGTAGTGGTGCCGAGGTGAAAGTTGTAAAGCAATCTGAATGCGCGAGAAAGCGCTTTTGCCGCGTCTTACGTTTTTATAGATGCAATTTGTTACAGATGCTAATTGTGTCGCGCTGCATAAGGTTTTAGATAGAGGACATAGGGTAAAAGAATTATTTTCAATAAAAATCGTTCTCGTCCGCTGGCGTCTCCAGCATCTAAATCAGGTAGGTTTGTATGGAAGGTATCAGTATTGCCAAGCTGTTGGTGATTGGCGCGTTAATCATTCTGTTGTTCGGTACGAATAAACTTCGTAGCCTCGGCGGTGACTTGGGCGCGGCGATTAAAGGCTTCAAGAAGGCGATGAATGACGATCAGCCGGCAAAGACAGATGAAACGACAGCGCTGAATGATTCATCTCGTAAAGAACTCTGATCGCACCTTACACAGCAAAACGGACGGCAATAGCCGTCCGTTTTTTATTCCACACAAAAAATGTGTAAATATGTATGAGCGCTTATTTTACTTCGATGCCTTTTGCCTGTAGGTCGGCATGGTAGGACGAGCGAACAAATGGACCGCAGGCAGCGTGGGTAAAGCCCATCGCCATCGCTTCGGCTTTCATCTCATCGAACTCATCTGGGCTGACGTAGCGCTGTACTGGCAGGTGATGGCGGCTCGGCTGTAAATATTGTCCCAGCGTCAGCATCGTCACACCGTGGCGACGCAGGTCACGCATCACTTCCACGATTTCAGCATTGGTTTCCCCCAATCCAACCATCAGGCCAGATTTGGTTGGGATATCTGGATGTGCGCTCTTGAAGTTTTCCAGCAGCTTCAGTGACCACTCATAGTTCGCACCAGGACGGACCTGACGGTAAACGCGCGGTACGTTTTCCAGGTTGTGGTTGAACACATCTGGCGGCGTGGCGGTCAGGATCTCTAACGCGCGATCCATACGTCCACGGAAGTCTGGCACCAGCGTTTCGATGCGAATAGTCGGGTTTTTGCGGCGAATAGCGCTAATACAGTCTGCAAAGTGCTGGGCACCGCCGTCGCGCAGATCATCACGGTCAACGGAGGTGATCACGACATAGCGTAAGCCCATGTCATGGATGGTCTGTGCCAGTTTCTCAGGCTCATTGGCATCCGGCGTAAGCGGGCGGCCGTGGGCAACGTCACAGAACGGGCAGCGACGCGTACAAATCGCGCCCAGAATCATGAAGGTGGCGGTGCCGTGGTTGAAACACTCTGCCAGATTCGGACAGGACGCTTCTTCGCAAACTGAGTGCAACCCGTTTTTGCGCATGGCTGCTTTGATTCCCTGAATACGGCTTGAATCCGCCGGAAGTTTAATCTTCATCCATTCAGGTTTGCGCAGAAGCTCTTGGCGTTCGGTGACGACGGTACGTACCGGGATTAGCGCCATCTTATCGGCATCGCGGTATTTAACGCCGCGTTCGATCTGAATCGGTTTACTCATGTTTGCGTAAGTTCCAGTTCTGAATCGTTTCTTTAAATTTGTAATTCAAATTCAAAGGATTATGTTTTTAGTTAAACTTTTTTTTAAAAAACTATAAAAATTATATCATCTTGCCTAACCACAATCAGCCTTTGCACGATCAAAATGAAGAAATTATGTGAATAAAATGTAATTTATCAAAAAACGATCGTCTAACTGACTGATTTTTATTAACAGGACAAAATGCATTAGCCAGGAAGCGGCTCACCCTGAACGTCCAGATTCCACGAAACAAATTCGGGTGCGGAATAGCCGACTAACTGCAAAAAGGTGTTCACCAGCACGGGAGCGGTGTCATCCAGCGTGACGCCCAGCACCAGATCGCTGAGTTGCGTCATCTCCATTCCGGCGTAACCACACGGGTTGATACGCAGGAAAGGGGAGAGATCCATGGCAATATTGAGCGCCAGCCCGTGGAAAGAGCAGCCTTTGCGAATACGCAGTCCTAGCGAACAGATTTTACGCTCGCCTACATAGACGCCGGGCGCATCAGGGCGCGCATGGGCTTCAATCTGAAAATGTGCCAGTGTGCCAATCACGGTGTTTTCGATGGCAGTGACGAGCTGACGAACGCCGAGCTTGCGACGCTTCAGGTCAATCAACACGTACATGACCTGCTGACCGGGGCCGTGGTAGGTCACCTGACCGCCTCTGTCACTCTGAATCACGGGAATATCACCGGGCATGAGGACATGTTCGGCTTTGCCTGCCTGACCCTGCGTAAATACACGAGGATGCTGAACCAGCCAGATTTCATCTGGCGTTTTATCATCACGTCGGTCGGTGAAATTATGCATCGCCAGAGAGACGGGTTCATACGGCTGTACGTCAAATTGGCGTACGATGATCTTATCCTGTAGCAAGTGTGTCATCTTCAGGTTAAGGAAAGGTGGGGGGATTATAACGGCGGGAAGCCTCAGCGAACAGCACTTTGCAACATCACAAAACCCTGCCGCACTCGCCAGTTTTCCCGCTCGTTTTTATTACACAGAACTCTATGTCTTATAGAATCCTATGCCTTACAGAACCATGCGCACGATGTCGATATTGCCCAGTTCTTCGTACAGCGTTTCCACCTGCTCAATGTGTGTCGCAGTGATGGTGATGGAAACCGAGTGATAATTCCCTTTGCTGCTGGGTTTTATCTGCGGCGTGTAGTCGCCTGGCGCATGACGCTGTACCACTTCAACGACCAGATCGACCAACTCTGGTTTTGCCTCACCCATGACTTTGTAGGTAAAAACACACGGGAATTCAAGCAGTTCGTTTAATTTGGTTTTCATTTGCGCTCCAGAGAGGGTAATACGCCGACATTAGCACTGACATCAGTACAGTATACTAAAAAATATAACTCCCGCGTTGTGCGGGAGTTATGGATGGTATCGATATGGGGGCGTTTTGGCCCCACACAAGGGGATTAGCCGAACCAGTGATGGAACATCAGTTTGATGTAGTCGATCATGCGGCCAAAGATTCCGCCTTCTTTCACTTCGTTCATCACCACCAGCGGGCGCTGATCGATGGTTTTGCCATCCAGTTGGAAGTTGATGGAACCCACAACCTGATTTTTGGCTAACGGCGCATGCAGTTCCGTGTTGTCCAGAACATAGCTGGCTTTCAGATCTTTCATACGGCCGCGCGGAATGGTCAGGTAGGCATCTTTCTCAACGCCCAACGCAACGCGGTCGCTGTCGCCAAACCAGACGGGCTCAGAAGCGAACTCTTTGCCTGCTTTCAATGGCGCGACGGTTTCAAAGAAGCGGAAGCCCCAGGTCAGCAGTTTCTTACTTTCTGACTCGCGCCCTTTGGCGTTACGTCCACCCAGTACCGCTGAAATCAGGCGCATCTGGCCTTCTGTTGCCGAGGCGACCAGATTAAAGCCAGCTGATGACGTATGGCCCGTTTTGATACCGTCAACATTCAGGCTGGAATCCCACAGCAAACCGTTACGGTTAGGCTGGCGAATATTGTTGAACGTGAACTCTTTCTCTTTGTAGGTCGCGTACTCTTCTGGCACATCGCGAATCAGCGCCTGGCCGATCAAGGCCATATCGCGTGCCGAACTGAACTGGCCGGGCGCATCAAGACCGTGCACGGTTTCAAAATTGGTATTTTTCAGCCCCAGCGCTTTCACGTAACCGTTCATCAGGTTAACGAAGGCATCCTGACTGCCAGCAACGTAGTCAGCCATGGCGACGCAGGCATCGTTACCGGATTGCAGGATAATGCCGCGGTTTAACTGGGAGACAGGAACGCGGTCGCCCGGCTTCAGGAACATCAGGGAAGAGCCCTGGAAGGTTGGGTTGCCGGTTGCCCAGGCATCTTTACCGACGGTAACGATGTCGTTCGGGCTGATTTTTCCTGATTTAATGGACTGACCAATCACGTAGCTGGTCATCATTTTCGTTAAGCTGGCCGGATCGCGGCGCGTGTCGGCATTCATTTCCGCCAACACTTTCCCAGAGTTGTAATCAATCAGGATGTAGGATTCAGCATCGATTTGCGGGACGCCAGGGATCATCGTTTTAAGATTGATATCTTCGGCATAGGCAAAGGAAGAGGCACTAATGGCGAGCAGTGCGCCAAGCGCAGTACGTTTAGTAAAACGAGACGTGTTTACAGTATTCATGATTGGAACAACAACATCCGTGGGTATGAGTTAAAAAACGAGCCACACTATAGCAGATGGGAAATAGGCAGGCATCAGACATTACGTTACGTGATTTTGCAAAAGGGCGGTATGTTCAATGCCATAGCCGCCGTTTTCGCTGAGTGAGTCTGCCGATTATCCGTTACTAGAGTGTGCTGGGTGCGGCGGTAATAAACGACTGCTGCTGAGCTTCGACTGACAAACGTTGTTGAAGTTCAGCGGCTTGCTGACGATTCTGGAATGGCCCCAGTTGGATGCGATACAGGCCGCCGCTCGCGGTGACTTTTCCGGCCACGCGGAAGCGTTCGCTCAGGCTGCGCTGCCAGGTTTGCGCGCGCTGCTGATCGCTCAATGCACCGACCTGAACCACATAGCGACCTGTGGCAGATGGCGTTGCAGCAGCAGGAGCGGTAACCGCTGCCGCTGGCGCGACATTCATTGGCGCAGCGGATGATGATGGTGTTGCCGCCGCCGTTGGCGTCACAGTGGGCTCAACCACGCCAGTGCGCAGCGCGGATGGTGCTCCCAGAAAACCACCGCTGTGCGACGGCGCGCTGCTCTGTGGCTGCGTGCTATCTGTTGGCGTGCTCAGGTTGCTATTGCTGATTGGGCGTACGGCGCTGTTGGGCGTTGGCGACGTTGTTTCCATCATCGGTGTGCCCAGCCCGCTGGCGCCGAAGCTCGGGCGTTCCGGTAGGGAGAAGCTTTGCTTGGCGACGGTGGTGCCCACGGTTCCGGGACCGGAGAGCGTGCCATCTGGCGCGACGTTGATGAAATCTACTTTTACTTTGGTATTGTTCGAAATGTTCAGCCGATCGCCTGCGGCCTTCGACAGATCGATAATTCTGCCCGGCGTATACGGCCCGCGATCGTTCACGCGTACAACCAGACGGCGACCGTTACTCAGGTTGGTCACGCGGACATAGCTTGGCAGCGGCAGCGTTGGGTGGGCGGCTGTTATCGCATTAGGATCAAACGTCTCGCCGATTGACGTGCGGTTGCCGCTGGCTTCTTCGCCGTACCACGTGGCTAAGCCTGTCTCGCTAAAATTTTGCGGGTTTTTGACAATTTTGTAGCTCTTACCTTTGATGCTGTAGTCTTGCAGCGTGCTCTGATTGTAGGGTTCATAACGCGGTTCTGCGCCACCGATTTCTTCCGTCGGTCCGCTGTAAACCTGAGTCACGGGCGGCGCAGGCTGCCGCTGTTCCGTTGTGGTACAGGCCGCAAGCGCCAGAGTTGCTACGCCGACCCAAAGCCAATCCTTACGCATTGCTCACCTCGTGTTATAAATTCTTAGATAGCAGTTTGCGGTGAGTATGTATCGACATGACGATACCGAACCCCGCCATTAAGACGACCAGCGCCGACCCACCATAGCTGACTAACGGCAGCGGCACGCCAACGACGGGAAGTATACCGCTGACCATCCCGATATTGACGAACACATAGAAAAACAAAATCAACATCAGCCCGCCGACCATCACCCGGCCGAACGAGGTTTGCGCATTCGCGGCAATGACCAGACCGCGCATGATCATGAACAGATACATGGCGAGCAAAATCAACACGCCGATTAACCCAAGCTCTTCTGACAGTACGGCAAAGATAAAGTCGGTGTGGCGCTCTGGCAGAAACTCTAACTGAGACTGTGTGCCATGCAGCCAGCCTTTTCCAGACAGACCGCCTGAGCCTATCGCAATTTTCGACTGAATAATATGGTACCCGGCCCCGAGCGGATCGCTTTCTGGATCGAGCAGCATCATGACCCTGGCGCGCTGATAGTCATGCATCAGGAAAAACCAGAGTATAGGAATAAAAGCGGCGAGTAGCAGGACGGCGATGCCAATTAAGCGCCAGCTCATACCCGCGAGGAAAAGCACAAATAGCCCTGATAGCGCGACCAGAATCGAGGTGCCTAAGTCGGGCTGTGCGGCAACCAGCAGCGTAGGGACAAAAATCAGCACCAGCGCGATTGCCGTATTTTTTAGCGACGGTGGGCACATATCACGGTTGATAAAACGCGCAACCATCAGCGGTACGGCGATTTTGGCAATTTCTGACGGCTGAAAACGGATAAAACCCAGATCCAGCCAGCGCTGCGCGCCTTTACTGATTTGCCCAAAAATATCCACGATGAGCAGTAAAATCACGCAGACGATGTAGAGGTAGGGAGCCCAGCCTTCATACACGCGCGGGGGAATTTGCGCCATTACGATCATTACCGTAAACCCCAGCACGATTTGAACGACTTTTCGCTCCATCATGCCGACGTCTTGCCCGCTGGCGCTCCATAAGACAAATAGGCTATAGCCCAGCAGTGCCAGGATGCAGAGAAGAAACGGGAGATCGATGTGGATTTTCGCCCAGAACGATCCCTTTTGTTGGCTATCGGTCATGACTGTCTGTTACTCACTCTCGCTACCCGGTGGCGCAGGAGGCGCACTGGGTAAATCGGTATTGTTATCACCTAGCAGAATATGATCAAGGATCTGACGGGTGATGGTGCCAACGGTCGGGCCTGCGCCACCGTTTTCCAGAATAATCGACATCGCTACTTTAGGGTCTTTATACGGGGCAAACGCAACCATTAATTTATGGTCACGCAGATGTTCTGCGATCTTGTGCGCATTATAGGTTTCGTTTTCTTTCAGGCCGAAAACCTGTGCCGTACCGGATTTTGCCGCAATTTTATAAGGCGCATCTTCAAAGCTTTTGTGGGCGGTACCGTTAGGCCGGTTAGCCACGCCATACATACCGTCCTTCGCCACTTCCCAATAGCCAGAGTGGATGTTGCCAATTTGCTGATTCTCGGTCTGGCGGAAAGGCACAATCTTGCCATTTTCCCGCGAGCTATAAAGCAGGTGCGGTGTTTTGACCTGACCGTCGTTGATCAGCGTGACCAGCGCCTTGTTCATTTGGATAGGCGTAGCGGTCCAATAACCTTGACCAATCCCGACCGGAATCGTATCCCCTTGATACCAAGGCTTTTTGAACCGGCCTAATTTCCACTCGCGCGTTGGCATATTGCCTTTGCTTTCTTCCGAAATATCGATACCAGTTCTCTCGCCGTAGCCAAATTTGGTCATCCATTCGGACAGGCGATCGATGCCCATGTCATAAGCGACCTGATAGAAGAAGGTATCCGCGGACTCTTCCAGTGACTTGGTGAGATTAAGGCGGCCATGTCCCCATTTTTTCCAGTCGCGGAAGCGTTTCTCGGAACCGGGTAATTGCCACCAGCCGGGATCGAACAGGCTGGTATTAGTTGTGATCACGCCCGCCGTCAGGGCGGAAACCGCGATGTAAGGTTTAACGGTGGAGGCGGGGGGATAAATCCCCTGTGTTGCGCGATTGATCAGCGGACGATCGGGGTCGCTTTGTAGTTTTGCATAATTTTTGGTGGAAATCCCGTCGACGAAGAGGTTGGGATCGTAACTGGGGGTGGAAACCATCGCCAGAATACCGCCGTCGCGTGGATCGGTGACAATCACGGCGGCACGGCTGCCTTCCAGCAGTTTCTCGATGTATATTTGCAGGCTCAGATCCAGCGTCAGATAAATATCACGCCCAGCCTGCGGTGGCTGTTCGTGGAGCTGGCGGATCACGCGGCCACGGTTGTTAACTTCAACTTCTTCATAGCCGGGCTTGCCGTGTAGCAGATCTTCGTAATGACGTTCAATACCTAGCTTACCGATGTCACGCGTGGCGGCGTAATCGGCAATCTTTTCTTCTTTGGTCAGCCGCTCCACTTCTTTATCGGTGATTTTGGAAACATAACCCGTGACGTGCGTCAGGGCAGAGCCGTAAGGATAATAGCGGCGCTGGTAGCCTTTAACTTCAACGCCGGGGAAGCGATATTGATTGACGGCAAAACGGGCAACCTGAATCTCATCCAGCCCGCTTTTTACGGGGATGGAAGTAAAACGGCGTGAACGCTTACGCTCTTTTTCAAAGTTTTCCAGATCGCTATCGGTCAGGTCGACGACGGGGCGCAGGGCTTCGAGCGTATCTTTAAGGTTGTCGACTTTGTCGGGCACCAGTTCTAACTGATAGATAGTGCGATTCAGCGCCAGCGGAGTGCCGTTACGGTCATAGATGATGCCGCGACTCGGCGCGATAGGAACCAGCTTGATGCGGTTCTCATTAGAGCGTGTGCGGTAGTCATCAACGCGCACAATTTGCAGATGATAAAGATTAGCGACTAATACACCGGAAAGCAGCAAAATGCCCAGAAATGCGACCAAAGCACGACGCACAAACAGGGCGGACTCAGCCGTATAATCACGAAAGGGTTTACGTTCTACTTTCATCCAGCGTTATTTCACAAGTTTCATCGTATCGCCTTACTCCCGATGGTAAGGGTGATTAGTCGTAATGCTCCATGCACGGTACAGGCTCTCCGCCACCAGTACACGAACGAGCGGGTGCGGCAGCGTTAATGGCGAGAGTGACCAGCTTTGTTCCGCTGCGGCTTTGCATTCTGGAGAAAGTCCTTCAGGCCCACCAATCAGCAGGCTGACGTC
Source organism: Pectobacterium sp. S5 (assembly GCF_051707265.1). Lineage (NCBI taxonomy): Bacteria > Pseudomonadati > Pseudomonadota > Gammaproteobacteria > Enterobacterales > Pectobacteriaceae > Pectobacterium > Pectobacterium sp. S5. Next base: position 1,010,911 of record NZ_JAULSZ010000001.1, on the reverse strand, counting down.
GCGCCCGTCCTGTTTCCAGCGCTCCAGCTGTTGTGCCAACTGCGGCGTCTCCCAGCGAGTCCCTGGAATATCCAGCGTCACAATGCGGTTGCCTTTGCCCACCGCTGCTAGCATCTGTTCGCCTTCGCGCTCCAGAATGCGTTTGATGTCCGCATTTTTACCCCGTTTCCCCGCCGGAATTTCGAGTAATTCGAAAGGCATGTCCTTTGGGAAACGGCGCAAATAATCGGTGAAACCAGTCTGCACCCAGTCAGGCATTTTGGTGCCAACGGCGACCAGTTGCAGTTTCATGCTAGCCCCACAGTTTTTCCAGTTCGTACAACTGGCGGCTTTCTTCTTGCATGACATGAACCATCACGTCACCCAAATCGACCACAACCCAATCTGAGGCGTTTTCACCTTCGACACCGAGTGGGATCAAACCCGCGGCGCGTGAGGATTGTACGACGTGATCGGCAATGGAGGCGACATGACGTGTAGAAGTACCCGTACAGATAACCATGTAATCGGTGATGCTGGACTTACCCTGGACGTTGAGTGCAACGATATCCTGAGCTTTTAAGTCATCGACCTTATCAATAACGAAGTCTTGGAGTGCTTGGCCTTGCAAAGGTTCCCCCTCAATGGCGTTTTGTCAGGAACTGACGAACGCGTGCGGCGCTGAATTGTTTAGGAAAAACGTGAATCACCGAGTCATTGTCGAAAATTTTCGCTTTTCCCGGTGATTGAAACCAGCCGCGGAGTATATCACGCACTTTTGTCGAGTGGTACAAAGCCCGTGGCTGATGGACGGGAAAACCTGCGCTATTGGTACAGGCCGTGTTCGTTGATGTAACGGAGTACGGCGGGAGGTAATAAATCGTGACAGTCCAGACCTTGCTGTCGACGTTGGCGAATGTCCGTTGCGGAAATGGTGACCAGCGGCGTGTCTGCTAAAAAAATCCGCCCATGCGGTTGCTGATGCAGATCGTTCGGTGTGTGCGTCAGATGATCGTCCAGCCACTGTTGTAATTCGGGCGTTTCCAGCGTTGAGCGATAGCCGGGCCGAGCGCATACCAGCAAATGACAAACGTTGAGTAGGTCCTGCCAGCGGTGCCAATGGTGTAGCGTTAGCAACGAGTCCTGCCCGATGATAAAGCCCAGCGGCGCATCACCGCCTTTTTCAGCCCGAAATGCCTCCAATGTATCAATGGTGTAGGAGGGCGTTTGCCGTTGTAGCTCACGATCGTCCACGGTAAATAGCGGGTTGCCTTCGATGGCCAGCTCAGCCATATGGAAACGCTGCCGGGAACTGGCTTCGGGCTGCTGCCGATGTGGCGGAACATTATTGGGCATCAGGACGACCTGAGTCAGCCCCACGAGCTTTGCCAGTGCCGTTACTGGCTGAAGGTGACCGTAATGAATCGGGTCAAACGTGCCGCCAAAAAACGCGGTCAGCGATGGCGCTGCGGGTGACGTATTCAGATGAATGCCTCCGGCAAGGCTTTGCCGCACAGAAGCATGGCAAGCGATTCCAGTTCAGACCAAACGGACTGACCATAGTCTTGCTTTAAGGTTATTTCTACCTGCGTCAGCAATCGTACGGCCTGCTGTAGCTGCTGAAGAGAGAGCCGCTGTAATGCCTGAGTGAGCAGATCACGTCGGTTTTGCCACACTTTTTGCTGATCGAATAGCGTACGCAGCGGCGTGTCTGACATGCGCCGTTTCAGCGTCAGAAGCTGTAGCAGTTCACGCTGTAGCGTGCGCAGCAAAATGACAGGTTCACAATCTTCCTGTTTTAGCTGCTGCAAAATGTGCCAGGCGCGTTTGCCTTTTCCTGCCAGCAGCGCATCAAGCCAATGGAACGGTGTGAAGTGAGCGGCATCATTGACTGCGCTTTCCACTCGCGGCAGAGTCAGCTTGCCATCGGGATAAAGCAGCGCTAACCGTTCTAACGCCTGAGACAGTGCGAGAAGGTTACCTTCATAGCAATAGCAAATGAGCTGCGTGGCCTGTTCATCCAGCGTCAACTTCATGGCTTTCGCACGCTGAGCAACCCAGCGAGGGAGCTGTGCCTGTTCTGGCGTCAGACAATTGATATAGACGCTGTCTTGCGCCAGCGCTTTAAACCAGACGCTGTTTTCCTGCGCTTTGGTCAGCTTATGACCGCGCAGAATCAGCAAAATATCGGGGTGCAATAATCCAGAGAGCTTAACCAGATTTTCACCCATCGCGGCGTTTGGGCCGTTTTCCGGCAAAACCAGTAAGAGCGATTGGCGCGAGGCGAACAGGCTGAGCGCCTGACAGGTGCTGAAAATCGCATCCCAGTCGGTATGAAGATCCAGGATGAAGCTGAAATGCTCGCTGAATTCGTGCTGTTGAGCGACCCGTTTGATGCTGTCGAGACTTTCCTGCAGCAAGAGCGGGTCTGAACCAAAGACCAAATAACAACCGCGCAGCCCCTCATGGAGCTGCGCGGTGAGTTGTTCGGGGTAAAGCCGAATCATGAACGCGTGGCGGCAGTCGTTGAATCGGTGGACTGCAGCCGATTTTTGACTTCTTGGCTACCGTTGATGGTCAGCAACTTACGCACCAACTGCTGGGCAGCCTGCTCACGCATTTCCTGACGGACGATGTCCTGTTCGGCATCTTTCGCCAGAGCAGCCAGCGGGTTATCAAAGAACGTGCGGAACACCGTCACGCTGAGCGGATAAATATCTTCACCCGGCATCAGCACCTGCGCCTGCAACGTCAGTACCATCTGGTACTCCGCTGTTTTACCGTCCTGAAAAATAGAGACGGTATCGCGCGTTTCGCTTGAGCCCAGTACCCGCAGAGACGGGATATCCTGACGCGCCGCATCATCAACGATTTTCACATCGCTGAGACGGAGCTGCTCACGTACCGCACGCGTTAGCGGACCATAAGGATCGCTGCTGTCGAGCACCAGTGTTTGTAACTGCGCAGGCACTTGTGTCGTGCCGCGCAGATGAAAACCGCAGCCAGCGGTGATTAACACCGCCAGCCCCAGCAACAACGTGAATAGACGATGTCGCACAGTTCCTCCTTGCCTTAACCCACAACCAGGTTAAGCAGTTTGCCAGGGACATAAATCACTTTACGAATCGTGACGCCGTCCAGATATTTCGCGACCAGCGGTTCCTGTGCAGCGCGTTCGCGAACCTGTTCTTCGCTTGCGTCAGCGGCAACGGTGATTTTACCACGTACTTTACCGTTAACCTGAACAACGACCAGCTTGGAATCTTCAACCATTGCGCTTTCATCTGCAATCGGCCACGGCGCAGTATCAACGTCGCCTTCACCTTGCAGCGCCTGCCATAGCGTGAAGCAGACGTGCGGCGTGAACGGATACAGCATACGAACGACGGCCAGCAGCGTTTCCTGCGTCAGCGCGCGATCCTGATCGCTATCCTGCGGCGCTTTCGCCAGCTTGTTCATCAATTCCATGATGGCGGCGATCGCGGTGTTGAAGGTCTGGCGACGGCCGATATCATCGGTCACTTTAGCGATCGTTTTGTGCAGATCGCGGCGCAGTGATTTCTGATCTTCCGTCAGTGTAGCGATATCCAGAGTCGTTACCGCACCTTTCTCAGTATGCTCGAAGGCTTGTCTCCAGACGCGTTTCAGGAAGCGGTTTGCGCCTTCTACGCCGGATTCCTGCCATTCCAGCGTCATTTCTGCCGGAGAAGCAAACATCATGAACAGACGCACGGTATCTGCACCGTATTTCTCTACCATAACCTGCGGGTCGATGCCGTTGTTTTTAGACTTCGACATTTTGCTCATGCCCGCGTAAACCACGTCACGGCCTTCGTTATCGACGGCTTTGACGATGCGTCCTTTCTCATCACGATCAACGGTCACGTCGGTCGGAGACACCCAGATACGTTCGCCGTTATTACCCAGATAGTAGAAGGCATCGGCCAGCACCATGCCCTGACACAGCAGGCGTTTGGCGGGCTCATCAGAGGTCACCAGACCCGCGTCGCGCATCAGTTTGTGGAAGAAGCGGAAATACATCAGGTGCATGATGGCGTGTTCGATACCGCCAACGTATTGGTCAACAGGCAGCCAGTAGTTGGCGGCAGCCGGATCCAGCATTCCCTGATCGTACTGCGGGCAGGTGTAGCGCGCGTAGTACCAGGAGGATTCCATAAAGGTGTCGAATGTGTCGGTTTCACGCAGCGCTGGCTGACCATTAACGGTCGTCTTCGCCCATTCCGGGTTCGATTTCAGCGGGCTGGTGATGCCGTCCATCACGACATCTTCCGGCAGGATTACCGGCAGTTGATCTTCTGGCGTTGGGACGACGGTGCCGTCTTCCAGCGTCACCATTGGGATTGGTGCGCCCCAGTAGCGCTGACGGGAGACACCCCAATCGCGCAGGCGATAGTTGACTTTACGCTCGCCGATGCCTTTTTCTACCAGCTTATCGGCAATGGCGTTGAACCCTGCCTCGAAACCCAGACCGTCAAACTCACCAGAGTTGAACAGGCTGCCTTTTTCTGTCATCGCCTGAGCGGACAGATCGGGCTCGCTGCCATCGGCGTTCAGAATAACCGGCTTGATGGACAGATCGTATTTGGTGGCAAATTCCCAGTCGCGCTGGTCGTGGCCCGGAACGGCCATCACTGCGCCTGTACCGTATTCCATCAGGACGAAGTTGGCGACCCAGATAGCGACTTTCTCACCGTTCAGCGGGTGAATCGCATACAGGCCAGTGGCCATGCCTTTTTTCTCCATCGTCGCCATATCGGCTTCGGCGACTTTGGTATTACGGCATTCTGCAATGAAATCGGCCAGCGCCGAGTTGGTTGCAGCAGCTTGTGCTGCAAGAGGGTGACCAGCGGCAACAGCAACGTAGGTCACGCCCATGAACGTATCCGGGCGCGTGGTGTAAACGCTCAGTTTCTCTTCGCTGTCCGCCACATCAAAAGTGATTTCCACACCTTCAGAACGGCCAATCCAGTTACGTTGCATGGTTTTGACCTGCTCAGGCCAGCTTTCCAGCGTATCCAGATCGTTCAGCAGTTGGTCTGCGTAAGCGGTGATTTTGATAAACCACTGTGGAATTTCTTTGCGTTCGACTTTAGTGTCGCAACGCCAGCAGCAGCCATCGATAACCTGTTCGTTCGCCAGTACGGTCTGGTCGTTCGGACACCAGTTAACGGCGGAGGTTTTTTTATAAACCAGACCTTTTTCGTACAGCTTGGTGAAGAACCACTGTTCCCAGCGGTAGTAGTCTGGTTTGCAGGTCGCGACTTCACGATCCCAGTCATAGCCAAAGCCCAGCAGTTTGAGCTGGTTTTTCATGTAATCGATGTTGGCGTAGGTCCAAGGTGCTGGCGCGGTGTTGTTTTTGACCGCAGCCCCTTCTGCTGGCAGACCAAAGGCATCCCAACCGATCGGTTGCAGAACGTTTTTGCCCAGCATGCGCTGATAACGGGAGATCACGTCGCCGATGGTGTAGTTACGGACGTGCCCCATATGTAGTCGGCCAGAAGGGTAAGGCAGCATGGAAAGGCAATAGTATTTTTCCTTGCCGGGCTGTTCGGTGACTTTAAAGGTCTGCTTCTCTTGCCAGTGAAGCTGGACGTCCGCTTCTATCTCTTCTGGGCGGTATTGCTCTTGCATGGCTGCCAGGGGTCCTGTTTAGTGAAGAATTGCTACGTGAGTAGCCTCTTCTGATTCATAACAAAAGATCCGCATAGCATAGCCGTAAGCGGCGCGTGCAACAACACCCAGCGCCCGACTGAGGAATATTTCTGATCTAGGAACGACATACTGCGAGGCGTTGCGCAAATTGGCGACAATTTATCAGGCGTACCGAAAAAATAATCTAAAATAGAGACAGATAGGTAACGTATCGGTTTTGGCCAGATGTGCCAGACAGCGAATAGGCGTTCTTTATCACCCTTCAACCCGCTTAATTCAGGAGGAAGCATGAATAAACTAGCCCGCTATTATCGCGAGTTAATGGCTTCAGTGACGGCTCGGCTGAACAATGGTGAACGCGATCTCGACAGTCTGGTGCTGAGCGCCCGCAAAACTTTGCAGGAAAGCTCGGAGCTGACGCAGAAAGAAATAGAGCAGGTGATTCAGGCCGTTCAGCGCGATCTGGAAGAGTTTGCCCGCAGCTATAACGAAAGTCAGGATGAGTTTACCGACAGCGTGTTTATGCGAGTCATCAAGGAAAGCCTGTGGCAGGAACTGGCGGATATTACGGATAAAACGCAGCTAGAGTGGCGTGAGATCTTTAAGGATGTGAATCATCACGGGGTGTACCACAGCGGTGAAGTGGTGGGCCTCGGTAATCTGGTGTGTGAGAACTGCCATCACCATATTGCGTTCTACACGCCGGAGGTTTTGCCACTCTGCCCGAAATGCTCACATGACCTGTTCCACCGCCAGCCGTTTCAGCCGTAGTCTGCTGGGGCGCTAAATAAGCGTGCCTTGCGGCACGCTTTATCTGAGTATTAATGCAGGATTTTCGCCAGGAAGTCTTTCGCGCGTTCGGACTGTGGGTTATTGAAGAAATCATCCTTGCGGGTGTCTTCAACGATTTTGCCCTCATCCATAAAGATCACACGGTGCGCCACTTTACGGGCAAAGCCCATTTCATGCGTGACGACCATCATGGTCATGCCTTCCTGCGCTAATTCAACCATAACGTCCAGCACTTCGTTGATCATCTCTGGATCAAGCGCGGATGTCGGTTCGTCAAATAACATCGCGATAGGATCCATGCACAGCGCGCGGGCGATGGCGACACGCTGTTGCTGACCGCCAGAAAGCTGCCCTGGGAATTTGTTGGCGTGTGCTGACAGCCCAACGCGCTCCAGAAGCTTCTGTGCTTTGGCTTTGGCGTCTTCACGCTTACGTTTCAGCACTTTCACCTGCGCCAGCGTCAGGTTCTCGATAATCGACAGGTGTGGGAACAGTTCAAAGTGCTGGAACACCATCCCGACTTTGGAACGCAACTGAGCCAGATTGGTTTTTTTATCGTTAACGGCGGTGCCATTGACGGTAATTTCACCTTTTTGAATCGGTTCCAGACCGTTTACGGTTTTGATCAGGGTTGATTTGCCAGAGCCAGAAGGCCCGCAGACGACCACAACTTCACCTTTTTTTACTTCTGTGGAGCAGTCGGCTAGCACCTGAAATTGGCCGTACCATTTAGAAACATTTTTCAGGGAAATCATCAAACCGTCCTTTTTTTCAGGTAACTGACCAGCATTGAGGCAGTAATGCTGAAGAGAAAATAAATGAACCCAGCAAACAGGATCATTTCAACTTGTGTTCCGTCACGCTCGCCGATGGTTGAGGCGGTACGGAAGAAATCAGCGAGGCTGAGCACGTAAACCAGTGAGGTATCCTGGAACAGAACAATCCCCTGCGTCAGCAGCAATGGCACCATGGCGCGGAATGCCTGCGGCAGAATAATCAGCTTCATGGATTGCCAGTGCGTCATGCCTAATGCTAGCGCCGCGGAGGATTGACCGCGTGACACGCTGAGAATACCTGCACGAATGATTTCCGAATAATAGGCTGCTTCGAACAGCGAGAAGGCTACCATAGCTGAAATCAGTCGAATATCGGTTTTCGGCGATAGCCCAAGCACATTTTGTAATAAGCTAGGAACCACCAGATAGAACCACAGTAGCACCATGACAAGTGGAACGGAGCGGAACAGGTTCACATACAGTTTGGCAAACCAACTAACGGCCTTTATCGGTGACAGGCGCATCACCGCCAGAATCGTGCCCCAGACAATCCCGAATACCACTGCTGTCAGCGTAATTTTGAGTGTGACGACCATCCCCTGAATCAGGTACGGCATGCTTGGCCCAATTGAGCTCCAGTCAAATTCATGCATGATTTATTTGCTCCCCATATTGCCCGGCAAACGGGTTTTTCGCTCAACGACCTGCATAATCAACATAATGATGGCATTGATACCAACGTACGCTAGCGTGATAGCGGTAAAGGATTCATACGCATGGGCGGAGTAGTCCAGCAGTTTCCCTGCTTGTGCCGCCATATCCACCAGACCAATCGTGGAAGCGATAGCTGAGTTTTTTACCAGATTCAGCATCTCTGACGTCAGCGGCGGAACAATCACGCGATACGCATTCGGCAGTAATACATAGCGGTAGGTTTGTGGCAGCGTCAGGCCCATCGCCAGCCCGGCGGCTTTCTGCCCGCGTGGTAGCGATTGAATCCCCGCACGAACCTGCTCACAAACACGCGCTGCGGTGAAGAGCCCCAGACAAATCATCGATGACAGGAAGAATTGAATATTCGGGTCTAACTCGGCTTTAAACCACATTCCGATGTTGACGGGAAGCAGTTCAGGAACCACCAGATACCAGGTAAAGAACTGGACAATCAGTGGGACGTTGCGAAATAGTTCGACGTAGCAGGTGCCAATACCCGCAAGAAAACGATTTGGGACGGTACGCAGGATTCCAAATAAAGAACCAATAAGAAAAGCGATAATCCAGGCACAGATAGATAATGTGACGGTGACTTGCAGACCGGACAAAATCCACCCGAGGTAGGTTGTGTTGCCGAAGGGGGCGGCTTGTAGAAATATGCCCCAGTTCCAATCTATTGACATAACGAACTCCGGTAAAAAAAGGGTAGCGAAGCTACCCTGAAGATTGATGAGCGGCCATATTCCCGTTCTGTTTCAAACTACAGGCGTATTGTTTATTTTCCTGTTTATCGAAATTTCTCGGGCAACATGTGATGGGGAACGACCATCACATGCCTGTCTGTCCTGCCACGAATCAGCAATCAGAGGGCAGATAGCTCTGCCCTTATTCTCATTATTAATTAGTTTAGTGCTTTGTCATTTGGCGCTTTGAACAGCGCTTTCATTTCGTCTGACAGTGCAAAGTTCAGGTTAAGATCTTTTGGTGGGATCGGTTGCTTGAACCAGCGATCAAACCATTTTTCAGCTTCACCGGAGGTTTGAACTTCAGCAATGGTGTCATCAACCAGTTTCTTGAATTGCGGATCGTCTTTACGCAGCATACAGCCGTAGGCTTCTTCAGACTGTGCTTTGCCGACGATATCCCACTGATCGGCGTTTTTCGCTTTCGCACGTTCGCCCGCCAGCAGTGCATCATCCATCATAAAGGCGACAGCACGGCCGCTTTCCAGCGTACGGAAGGAGTCACCGTGGTCTTTCGCACTGATAATACGCATCTTCAGCTGTTTTTCTTCATTCAGCTTGTTCAGCAGAACTTCAGAGGTGGTGCCGGAAGTCACGACGACGGTTTTACCCGCCAGATCTGGGAAGTCTTTTACGCCGGAATCTTTTTTGGTTAACAGACGCGTACCGACCACGAAAATGGTGTTAGAGAACGCGGCTTGTTTCTGACGTTCCAGGTTGTTAGTCGTTGAACCACATTCAAGATCAAAGGTACCGTTCTGCAACAGCGGGATGCGATTCTGAGAGGTGATAGGGAGTAACTTGACCTGCAGGTTAGGCGCATCCAGTTTTTTCTTAATCGCTTCGACAATTTTGTCAGAGTAGGCTTGAGAGTAGCCGACCACTTTTTGCGTGTTGTCATAGTAAGAAAAAGGCACGGACGATTCGCGGTGTCCAATGACGATCACGCCATTATCTTTGACCTTTTTCAATGTACCGGCCAGATCTTCAGCCTGAGCTACGCTGGCGGCGGTGCCAAGCAGAAGCAGTGATAATGCCAGTTTACGCATTTGCATGTTCTAACTCCTTTGCTGTCGTTATATACCCGTCATCTTCAAGTTAACATTGTCTTCAAGCTAACATCGTATTGCTGTATCACTCATAATGCTTTGCGACTTCTCTGTGATAACGCTGCACCGTTAAAGCGCGAAGTTACTGTCTATACAGTTAAAAAGTAGCTGATTGTAAATAGATTGAAATAGAAATGTTTGTTTTTTGCGATATCCGCCGCACCAAATAACAGCAATGTCAGAGGGGGGCACCAATTTGGTGCGTTACTTGCCCCAATAGAGCGCTTTACGCCGACGTAATATCCAAAAAAATACAGAAACAACCCTTTACAGGGTAATAAGAGGCAAATACCGTGCCATAAATAAAAAAAGGCATGCAAAAGCATGCCCTTAGGGAAGTGAGGAGGGGCCAGTTATCGGCGACGCAAGCCGAAGAAAACGGCAACAATGCCGCCCAGTAGCGTAATGATCCAGAGCGGCCAGGAACCGAAGCGCGCATAAGGCGTTATCCCGGTTGTCGGCACAACCTGCGTGTCCAGCACCGCACGCGTAAACTGCGGCAGACTGGCGCTGACATTGCCATCAGGCGTAATCACCGCAGTGACGCCGTTATTAGTGCTACGAACCAGCGGACGCCCTAATTCCAGCGCGCGCATGCGTGCCATCTGGAAGTGTTGCCACGGACCGATTGAATGACCGAACCAGGCATCGTTCGAGATGGTCAGCAGCATATCGGTGTCTGGCCGGAAGTTATCACGCAGCTGTTGGCCTAAGATAATTTCATAACAAATAGCGGCGTTGAGCTTGAAGCCGTGCACAGAAAGCTGTGGCTGAACGTAGTCTCCCCGGCTAAATGACGACATCGGGAGATCGAAGAACGGCGCGAGTGGGCGTAACAACGTTTCCAACGGGACAAACTCGCCAAAAGGTACCAGATGGTTTTTGTTGTAACGGTTCGTTGTGGGGTAGTGATACGGATCTTTGTCGCCCAAAACGATCACCGAGTTATAAAAATCGGTTTTATTATCTTCACGCCGGATATCGACGATACCTGTAATCAGGCTGCTATTACGGCTACGCAGGATATCGTCAATCTGCTTCAGATAGGCACCCTGACGACTTTCAATATCGGGAATCGCCGTTTCTGGCCAGATAACGATGGGGGCTTTGTCCATATAGGGCAGGCTGTTATCCAGATAGATCTTCAGCGTGTTCAACAGCTCATCTTGTTCCCATTTCATGGCCTGCGGGATATTGCCCTGTACCAGTGCGACATTGACGGCACGTTCAGGTTGCAGGGTATACCACTGCACGTTGCGCAGCGGCCATGATAAAACGAAAACGCCGATCGCAATGGCTGCCGGCGCGATTTTTCGTTGGTTGATGGCATAAACGAGTAGCCCGCTGAGGCTCATCAATAGGAAGGTTATGGTGTCGATACCCAGAATAGGCGCGATACCTTTGAGCGGGCCGTCAATTTGGCTGTAGCCGAATTGCAACCACGGAAAACCGGTGAGCACCCAGCCGCGTAGAAATTCGGTTAACTGCCAGAGCATAGGGGCGGCAAGCGCCAGACGCCACAGCGTTGTTTTCGGCCACAGGCGTGAGAGCAGGGCAGCAAACAGCAGTGGATAGAGCGACAAATAGGCGGCGAGCAGAATGACCAGCGCGACATTGACAGGGCCCGGCATTCCGCCAAATTGCGCGATGCTGACGTAAACCCAGTTAACACCGCTGCCGAACAGACCCAATCCCCAGCAAAATCCTATCCAGGCTGACTGACGACTCGTACGGTTGAGCGTCAGTGCCTGTAAACCCATGAGCGAGATAATCGCCGCAGGCCAGAAATCAAAGGGAGAAAACGCCAGCGTGCCACAGGCACCAAATAAGAGCGCCAGCAGGGCTTTAACCTGCTGGCGTTGTAGAAAAGAAGCGACAACCATTGCCAAATTATTCTTCCAATTTTGGTTGAGGGGCATTGTCAGGGATTCTGACATGAACCTGAATAATACGGCGGCTGTCCGCCATCGCAACTTTAAACAGGTAACCTTCTATGTCGATGGTTTCACCACGGGCAGGAAGATGGCCGAAAGACTGCATAACTAAGCCGCCAATGGTATCGACCTCGTCATCACTGAACCGTGTACCGAAAGCCTCGTTAAAATCTTCGATATCGGTTAAAGCACGAACGGTGTAGGTCTGGCGATTAAGTTGACGAATATCTCTGTCTTCTTCATCGTCATACTCGTCTTCAATTTCGCCGACAATCAGCTCAAGAATATCTTCAATCGTGACCAGGCCGGATACGCCACCAAATTCATCGATGACAATCGCCATGTGATAACGCAGCGAGCGGAACTCGTTCAGCATTCTATCAACGCGTTTACTTTCCGGCACAACCACGGCGGAACGCAGAACTTTATCCATACTGAATGGTTCGGAATCGCTGCGCATAAACGGCAGCAAATCCTTCGCCATCAGGATGCCTTCAATGTGGTCTTTATCTTCGCTAATCACGGGGAAACGAGAGTGGGCGGATTCGATAATCACGTCCAGACACTCTTCCAGCGTTTGATCGCGCTTGAGCGTAATCATCTGCGAGCGAGGGATCATGATGTCGCGTACACGCTGGTCGGCGATATCCATGACGCCTTCGAGCATATCTCGTGTTTCAGGATCGATCAGGTCATTCTGTTCGGAATCACGAATCAGAGTGAGTAAACCGTTACGATCTTTTGGCTCGCCGTGAAAAAGCTGATTAAGAATAAGAGAAAAGAAGCCCTTTTTGGGACTGGGTGCATCGCTGTTTTGAGAATGGTCGTCGCTCATGCGTTTTAATTAACATCACTCTTGTTAAGGGATTGTTGCCAGCCGTTGGAATCGACACAGCGGCCAGATTAGGATTAGTACCCGATATCTTCCCGATCTCGGGTTATACAAAATGTATTTCTATTTATTCGGTGAGGCCATCTTTTTCTGCAAGGTAAGGATCGGCATAGCCCATACTTTGCATAATCTCGGTTTCCAGCGCTTCCATTTCTTCGGCTTCGCTGTCTTCTATATGGTCATACCCTAGCAGATGCAGGCTACCATGGACAACCATGTGCGCCCAGTGCTCTTCTACGGTTTTTTCCTGCTCTGCGGCTTCACGCTCGACAACCTGACGGCAGATGATTAAATCGCCAAGCAAAGGAAGCTCAACCTCAGGCGGTGCCTCGAAAGGAAACGACAGCACGTTGGTCGGTTTGTCTTTCCCGCGATAGGTGTTATTCAGGTCTCGGCTTTCGGCTTCATCCACGATACGGATCGTGACTTCAGAGACTTCCTGAAACTGCGGCAGAACGCCTTCCAGCCAGCGCTGAAAGTCTTTTTCTTCCGGTAACCCTTGTGCTTGCTCGCTGGCGATTTGTAAATCCAGAATCACCTGACTCATTTTTGCTCCTGATCTGATGCCGCAGCCTGTGCTTCACGCTTACGCTGTTCTGCTAAGGCGTCTTTACGTTTCTGTTCGGCATTTTCCCACGCTTCATAGGCATTCACAATCCGCGCGACCACCGGATGGCGCACCACGTCTTCGCTGTGGAAAAAGTTAAAGCTGATCTCTTCCACATCGGCCAGCACTTCTATTGCGTGGCGTAAGCCGGATTTCAGATTCTTCGGCAGGTCGATCTGCGTGACATCACCGGTAATGACCGCTTTTGAGTTGAACCCGATACGTGTCAGGAACATTTTCATCTGTTCAATGGTGGTGTTCTGGCTTTCATCCAGAATGATAAAGGCATCGTTCAGCGTTCGGCCACGCATGTAAGCCAGTGGCGCAACTTCAATCACGTTGCGTTCGATGAGCTTCTCGACGCGCTCAAAGCCCAGCATTTCAAACAGGGCATCATAAAGCGGGCGCAGATAAGGATCGACTTTCTGGCTCAGATCGCCAGGCAGGAAGCCCAGCTTCTCACCGGCTTCGACCGCTGGGCGCGTTAACAGAATACGGCGAATATCCTGACGCTCCAGTGCATCCACGGCGGCAGCGACGGCTAAGTAGGTTTTCCCCGTTCCTGCAGGGCCAACGCCGAACGTGATGTCGTGATCGAGGATATTGGCAACATACTGCGCCTGATTTGGCGTGCGCGGTTTGATTACGCCGCGTTTGGTGCGGATATTGACCACTTTACCATAGTCAGGAACGTGTTCCGCAGACTGTTCCAGCACGCGAGATTCTTTAATCGCTAAGTGAATTTGCTCAGGATCGATATCACCAATGACGCCACGTACTGGGGCCGTATCGACATACAGACGTTGCAGGATATCGGCGGCAGCTTGCGTCAGCAGGTTTTTTCCAACCAGTTTGAATTGATTATCCCGGCGATTGATCTCGATACCTAAACGACGCTCTAACTGTTTAATATTGTCATCAAACGGACCGCAAAGGCTGAGCAGACGCTGGTTATCCGCAGGTTCAAGGGCAATTTCTTTTGTCGTTACGTTCAAATTATTCCTCTTGAGCGTTACTGTGCTGGCGCTATTTCTGCCCGCACAAAATGAACAGTTGTCAGACGGCCTGATGTATCCGCCATATGAATGAATTATTCATCGTGAATGCCCGATGGTGCAAGTCACAATCATGATATTGGGATGCTGCCTCGCAAAAGCAAATGTAAGCGGCATGAAACTGAAGTGGATAGTCTGCCATAAAAAATGGGTGGCAAAGCCACCCATCATCGCGCAGAGACTGGAATAAGTGTCAGTTACGGCTGATAGAACCCGACACCGATCTCATTCTCTTTGCGGGTACGCGCAATCACGGAAGACGGTGATTCATGTACGCGCAGATCCATTTGATCTTCGGTACGCACCACGATGCCGCGCAGCGAGTTGGTATAAACATCAACGATTTCCACATCGACGAATTTACCGATCATATCCGGCGTGCCTTCGAAGTTGACGACGCGGTTATTTTCCGTGCGGCCAGACAGTTCCATTACGCTCTTACGCGAGGTGCCTTCCACCAGAATACGTTGGACGGTGCCCAACATAAGGCGGCTAAACCGCATTGCCTGCTGGGTGATGCGCTCTTGCAGAAGATACAGACGCTGTTTTTTCTCTTCTTCTGGCACGTCATCGACCATGTCCGCAGCCGGTGTTCCCGGACGGGCGGAGTAGACGAAGCTGTAGCTCATATCGAAATTCACATCGGTAATCAGCTTCATCGTTTGTTCAAAGTCAGCCTGCGTTTCGCCAGGGAAACCGACGATAAAGTCAGAACTGATCAGGATGCCCGGACGTGCGTTGTGCAGCTTACGGATGATGGCTTTGTATTCCAGCGCGGTATGGCGGCGTTTCATCATCGTCAGCACGCGGTCAGAGCCGCTTTGCACTGGCAAATGTAGGAAGCTAACCAGTTCCGGCGTATCTTCATAGACGCTGATAATATCGTCTGTGAATTCAATCGGATGGCTGGTGGTGAAGCGAACACGGTCGATCCCGTCAATAGCGGCAACCAGACGCAGCAGCTCAGCAAAGGAGCAGATTTCACCGTCATAGGTTTCGCCGCGGTAGGCGTTGACGTTCTGTCCTAACAGGTTAACTTCACGCACGCCTTGCGCGGCCAGTTGAGCGATTTCGAACAACACATCATCGCATGGGCGGCTGACTTCTTCGCCGCGGGTATAAGGCACAACGCAGAATGTGCAATATTTATTACAGCCTTCCATGATGGAGACGAAGGCCGTCGGCCCATCGGCGCGTGGTTCTGGCAGGCGGTCGAATTTTTCGATTTCAGGGAAACTGATATCCACGATGGGGCTACGAGTGCCCTGAACGTGATTAATCATTTCCGGCAGGCGGTGTAAGGTTTGCGGGCCAAAAATAACGTCAACGTAGTGTGCGCGTTCACGAATATGCGCGCCTTCCTGTGAGGCGACACAGCCACCAACACCAATAATCAGGTTCGGATTGAGATCTTTCAGCGTTTTCCAACGGCCAAGTTGATGGAAGACCTTTTCCTGCGCCTTTTCACGGATCGAGCAGGTATTGAGCAGCAGGACATCGGCTTCTTCAGCGATTTCAGTTAGCTCATAGCCGTGCGTACTTCCCAGTAAATCAGCCATCTTTGATGAATCGTACTCATTCATCTGACAGCCCCAGGTTTTAATATGCAGTTTTTTTATCATCGACTTACCATTACTCAGTGCGGATAAGAAAGATTCCCCTCATTTGGGGTGGGTATTGTAATCGCTCGCTGGCGTTGTGACCAGCGCCGGAAACCTCGCTGGTTTGATAACCCCTTACTTTCTATAAAAATGCGGCTTTTCTGAAAAGTTACCCGCAAATCCAGTACACTATTTTCATGCATTTTTACTGGTGTGAATAAACCAGAACCAGAGAGGATAAAGCCAATATGCATTACGATGCGATTGTGGTTGGCGGTGGCATGGTCGGCGCGGCCGCGGCGCTTGGGCTGGCACAGCAAGGATTTCAGGTTGCAGTGGTTGAGCAGGACATGCCGACGCCGTTTGATGCCGCTAGTCCGCCAGACTTACGGATCTCGGCGATTGGCTACGCGTCGGTTGCGCTATTGAAAGAACTGGGCGCATGGCAGCGAGTGCAGCAGATGCGCAGCGCGCCTTACCGTCGGCTGGAAACCTGGGAATGGGCGAATGCCAGAGTCGTTTTCGATGCTGCCGATATTCACCTGCCTGAACTGGGTTTTATGGTGGAAAACCGGGTGCTGCAACTGGCGCTCTGGGAAAGTTTGCAGGAAGAGGAACGCTGCCAATGCTATTGCCCAGCTACGCCGCAGAGCCTGCAACGCACCGATGATGGTTGGTGCTTACAGCTTGCTGACGGGCAGAAACTGACAGCTTCGCTGGTGATTGGTGCCGATGGCGCAAATTCTCAGGTTCGCCAGTGGGCGGGGATTGGTATCAGCGGCTGGCAGTATCGTCAGTCTTGTATGTTGATCGGCGTAGAGACCTCGCAGCCCCAGCAGGATGTGACCTGGCAGCAGTTCACGCCGAGCGGCCCACGTGCGTTTTTGCCGCTGTTTGACCAGTGGGGATCGCTGGTGTGGTATGACAGTCCGCAGCGTATTCGTCAACTTCAGGCGATGCCGCTTGCGCAGTTGGATAAAGAAATTGCGGCTGCGTTTCCTGAGCGATTGGGCAAGGTCAAGGCGCTCTCCGCCGGATCGTTCCCGCTGGTTAGACGCCATGCGCAAACCTATATCAAGCCAGGTTTGGTGCTGCTGGGTGATGCCGCGCATACCATCAATCCGCTGGCGGGGCAGGGGGTTAATCTGGGGTATCGCGACGTTGAGGCGCTGCTGGATGTGTTAATTAATGCGCGTAATGCAGGAGAAGAATGGGCTTCTGAGCGCGTGTTACGCCGCTATCAGTGCCGCCGTATGCCGGATAATCTGATGATGCAAAGTGGGATGGATCTCTTCTATAACGCGTTCAGTAATGCGTTACCACCGCTGAGCTTTGCTCGCAATATGGCGCTGATGGTTGCACAGCGCGCTGGCGGGTTAAAACAGCGCGCATTGAAATATGCCATTGGTGTTTGATGAATAATGAGGACGCCGCCCGCTACAGCACAGGCTCGGCGGTAAAGATAATATCGGTGTCCTCATTAGTTGTTGCTGTAAAGCGAACATGTCCTATCTGCCTAACGCCTTTACCTGAGGTCTGGCTATCTTGAAGCAGTCCGAACATCATCTCAGTCATCTCAGGGCTTTCGAGACTGTTTTCACCTGAAGACGCCCCGCCCAATAGCGCAGAAAACGCGGCTGTGACGATTTGCAGATTCTGTCTTGTTGCTTCGGCGGATTCTGACGCGGCGTTGAGCAGCAAGATCCCATTAAGCTGTTGGCTTTTACTCTCTACCGACCCAATTAATCCAACATGCTCGTTAAAGACGTGCTGAAAGTCATCGACGGAGCTTCCCTTTTCCAACTTAACGGTCAATGCGAGAGGGATATTGAGTTTCGTCAGATTAGCATTCATCCGGTCGGCGAACGTTTGCGAAGACATCTTAAAAGAAGGAACGCCAGCAGCATAAGTCGGTGTAATGAAGCAAAGCAGCAACGCCACGCAGAGTAACAGCGTGGTTAACTGCTGACGTATGACAGACCATTGCGATTGGCCAATGTTATTCTGCTGTGGCAGCACAACGTGGCTGAAATCATGAATAACAGAGGATGTAGATAAAACCTTCATGCCTGCCCTTTGGGGAAAATCGAATGATTGGTTTGGATATATTAACACCAGACTATGTTAATACCAGACACAACAAAACGGGTCGACATCTTTCGATTGTCGCCCCGTTTCTTTGCTGTTTTACCAGCTTTATTTGGCTGGGGTACGAGGATTCGAACCTCGGAATGCCGGAATCAGAATCCGGTGCCTTACCGCTTGGCGATACCCCAAAAATATGGTGGCTACGACGGGAATCGAACCTGTGACCCCAGCATTATGAGTGCTGTGCTCTAACCAGCTGAGCTACGTAGCCAAATGTACTGCTAATCTTACTTCACTTCAACAAATCTTCTACTATCAAGTAGATGGCTGGGGTACCTGGATTCGAACCAGGGAATGCTGGTATCAAAAACCAGTGCCTTACCGCTTGGCGATACCCCAACAGGACAACGAATTTTTCAGCATATGTTTTGAAATGGCTGGGGTACCTGGATTCGAACCAGGGAATGCCGGTATCAAAAACCGGTGCCTTACCGCTTGGCGATACCCCAATCACTACAAAACACTAACAGGCTTCGAAAAGCGATGTCAGACCGAGAAGATGATATGGTGCGGGAGGCGAGACTTGAACTCGCACACCTTGCGGCGCCAGAACCTAAATCTGGTGCGTCTACCAATTTCGCCACTCCCGCAAAAAAGATGGTGGCTACGACGGGAATCGAACCTGTGACCCCAGCATTATGAGTGCTGTGCTCTAACCAGCTGAGCTACGTAGCCATCTTTTCCGCGTCACCTTCATCGGCGTTGCGGGGCGCATTATGCGTAGTTGGCCTAATTGCGTCAACTAGTTTTTTCCCGAAAAGTGCCCTCAATGTATCGTTTGTTTGGGTTGTGAACAGTATGGTGAGAAAAACGCCAAAAAGCACACATTCCCAAGCAATTAAGCGTACAAAAACGGGCCATGAAAGGCCCGTTGACTGAAGAAGTTAAATCGAATTATTTGTAGGCCGACTGGTGTACGCCAACCGCACGGCCTGATGGATCATCCAGTTTCTTGAAAGATTCATCCCACTCAATCGCTTTAGCAGACGAACAGGCGACTGATGGGCCACCCGGTACGCATTCTGCTGCGCTTGGAACCGGGAACAGCTCTTCGAAGATTTCACGGTACAGGTAGCCTTCTTTGGAGCCCGGTGTGTTGTACGGGAAGCGGAAGCGTGCTGTTTCTAACTGTTGATCGGTAACCTGCTGAGCCGCCACTTCTTTCAGCGTGTCGATCCAGCTGTAGCCCACGCCATCAGAGAACTGCTCTTTCTGACGCCATGCAACGCTGTGCGGCAGGTAGGATTCAAAGCACTCGCGCAGGATGTGTTTTTCCATCTTGCCGTTGCCACACATTTTGTCGCGCGGGTTGATGCGCATCGCGACATCGAGGAAGTTTTTGTCCAGGAACGGTACGCGAGCTTCCACGCCCCAGGCTGACATCGCTTTGTTAGCGCGGGCGCAGTCGTACTGGTGCAGTGCCAGCAGCTTACGCACAGTTTCTTCATGCAATTCTTTGGCGTTTGGCGCTTTATGGAAATAGAGGTAGCCGCCGAACACTTCGTCAGAACCTTCTCCTGACAGCACCATCTTGATGCCCATCGCTTTGATTTTACGCGACATCAGGTACATCGGCGTTGAAGCGCGAATCGTGGTGACGTCATAGGTTTCGATGTGATAAATCACATCACGAATCGCATCCAGCCCTTCCTGCACGGTGAAGTGAATTTCGTGGTGCACGGTACCTAAATGGTTAGCGACTTCCTGCGCGGCTTTCAAATCCGGTGCACCTTCCAAACCGACGGCGAAAGAGTGCAACTGAGGCCACCAGGCTTCACTGCGCGCGTCATCTTCTACACGACGTGCCGCATATTTTTTGGTGATCGCAGAGATAACGGAGGAATCCAGGCCGCCAGAGAGCAACACGCCGTAAGGCACGTCAGACATCAGGTGGCTTTTCACGGCTTCTTCCAGCGCATCGTGCAGCGCTTCTTTATCCGTTTCGTTGTCTTTTACTGCATCGTAATCAAACCAGTCACGCTGGTAATACTCGCGAATTTCGCCGTCTTTGCTCCACAGGTAGCTGCCAGCCGGGAATTCTTTGATGGTGCGGCAAACTGGCACCAGCGCTTTCATTTCAGAAGCGACGTAGAGGTTGCCGTGCTCATCGTAACCCATATACAGCGGGATGATGCCGAGGTGGTCACGGCCAATGAGGTAGGCGTCTTTTTCGCTGTCATACAGGGCAAAGGCGAACATGCCGCGCAGTTCATCCAGGAATTCCGGGCCTTTTTCCTGATACAGCGCCAGAATCACTTCGCAGTCAGAGCCAGTCTGGAACGCGTAACGGTCACCGTATTGCTGACGCAATGCCTGATGGTTATAAATTTCACCGTTAACGGCCAGAATGTGGGTGCGCTCGGCGTTGTAAAGCGGCTGTGCGCCCGTGTTGACGTCAACGATAGACAGACGTTCGTGAGCCAGAATCGCTTTGTCGCTGGCATAAACGCCGGACCAGTCTGGTCCGCGGTGACGCATTAAACGGGATAACTCCAGCGCTTTCTTACGCAGTTCAATAGGATCGCTTTTCAGATCAAGCACACCAAAAATAGAACACATACATGACTCCCAGTAATGACAGATTCGAACTCAGTGCCATTGATTTAGCATCAAAGTGCCATAGGAATTCAATATTATTTAATGAAAAAAGCCATCGACGTGGTGTTTCGTTAATTTATTCGGTTTTTTGGTGTTGATTCGTCAAATTCATAGAAGGGAAAGGCCGGATTTTTAGAGATTACATAATCCGGCCAGAAAGGGAATCAGGCGTTTTCGAGCAATTGCTGTAGCAGCACGCCGTTTAGCATCGCCCGTTTTACCAAGGCGAACGCGCTGATAGCGGAAAGATGGTTGAGGCTGGAGATCTCAATCGGCAGGTTGTGACGAAATTCTTTCAACACCTGCGCGTTGATGCAGCGTTGGATCGCAGGAAGCAGCGTTTTTTCTGCTTCGGTGATTTCACCAGCAATCACGACTTTCTGCGGGTTGAATAGGTTGATCGCGATGGACAGCGCTTTGCCAAGATTGAGTCCGGCCTGTTCGATGACTTCACGGGCGAGGGCATCACCGCGGTTTGCTGCTTTGCAAATCGCAGAAATCGTACAGTTATCGGTAGAAAGCTTGCTGGGGTAGCCCTGACCCAGCAGGTGTTGTACGCGCTGTTCAATGGCGGCGTTGGCGACGACAGTTTCCAGACAGCCGAAATTGCCGCAGTGGCAGCGATCGCCGAGTGGATCGATCTGAATATGGCCGATCTCGCCCACGTTGCCGTTACTGCCGAGAAAAATTTGCCCGTTGACGAGAATACCCGCGCCAGTGCCGCGATGGACGCGTACCAGGATAGAATCCAGTGAGTCGTGGGTGGCACCAAAATAGTGTTCCGCTAGCGCCAAGCTGCGGATGTCGTGTCCGACAAAGCTGGTAACGTTGAAGTGTCGTTGCAGATTTTCGACCAGTTGCCAGTTATTCACGCAGATGTGTGGCATATAGCGGACGATGCCCGCAACCGGATCAACGAGCCCCGGCAGCACAACCGAGATAGCAATGAGCTCGCGAATACGGCGCTGATGGCTGGCGATAAAGCCGCTGATAACGTGAAAGAGCGCGGCTTCTAGCGACTCCTGCGTTTTTTCTTGCAGATCGTAGTGCGCTTCTTCCAGCGCTTTTCCCTGCAAATCGTACAGCGCAATGGTGACGTCATAGCGACCAAGGCGTACTGCTATGGTATGGAAAGGGCGGTTTTCGGTGATAATCGAAATGGCGCGTCTGCCGCCGGTGGAGGCTTGTTGATCGACTTCTTTGATGAGCCCGCGCTCTAGAAGCTGGCGGGTGATTTTGGTAACGCTGGCGGGGGCAAGCTGGCTCTGTTCTGCTATCTGAATTCGTGAGATCGGACCCTGCTGGTCAATCAGACGGTAAACCACCGCGCTGTTTAATTGCTTAACCAGATCGACATTCCCTATCTGCGCTTGTCCGCCTGTGGTCATTAAGAAGTTACTCGCTTAGGTTTAACTCAACGTAGGGGTAAACTTTATCTCAGTTTACCCCTACGCATTTCCGCGTTACCCCAAGGCGTTTCTCGTTTTATCCCCAAACAGGATTACCGTTAACAAACGTCTTGAGAATGTGATAGTCACGGTCAAAGACGGTCAGGTTGGCCACTTTACCGCTTTCAATACTGCCTAACTGCTTATCCACGCCGATGGCACGGGCGGGATAGAGTGTTGCCATCCGAATCGCTTCATCCAGCGCGATGCCCGCGTGTTCGACGCTATTACGCACGGCTTCAATCATGGTCAGTGCCGAACCGCTCAGGGTGCCGTGTTCATCGACACAAATGCCATCACGGTAGTATATGGTTTTACCAGCAAAAATGAACTGGTCAATATCCGCGCCGGCCGGTGCCGTGGCGTCGGTAACCAGCACCAGCTTATCGCCCTTGATACGTTTACTGTTGCGAATATTGGCCCAGTCAACGTGTCGTCCATCCGCGATAATACCGCAATAGACTTCCGGGGCGTCGTAAATCGCACCGACCAATCCGGGTTCGCGGCCAGTCAGGTACGGCATGGCGTTGAACAGGTGGGTAGCGAAACGAATACCCGCAGCAAAACCCAGCTTAGCCTGTTCCCAGGTGGCGTTGGAATGCCCGGCAGACACGATAATGCCCGCAGCCGTTAGCTGACGGATAACCGACGGTTCGACTTCTTCCGGCGCCAGCGTGACTTTCGTAATGGCATCCGCGTTGGCGCACAGGAAGTCGACGAGCTCCTGCGTGGGTTTGCGAATAAAGGCAGGGTCATGCGTGCCTTTCTTGAGTACATTCAGCCACGGACCTTCGAGATGTAACCCAAGCGCCTGATGCTTATTCTGCGCCAGCCAGTCTCTCATCACATCGATGCTGTGCTTCATAAATGCATCGCTGGAGGTAATCAGCGTAGGTAAAAAACTGGTACAGCCTGAACGCTCGTTCGCCTGCTGCATGATCTCCAGCGTCTTGACGGAGATTGTGTCCAGCGAGTCGTTGAACTGCACGCCGCCGCAGCCGTTCAACTGGAGATCGATAAACCCTGGGGCGAGGAACGCACCGCTCAGGTCGTGTTGTTCAATACCGGCAGGAAGCTCGGCAAGTGGGCAGACTCGCTCGATCAGCCCATCGGCAATCACGACGGCGTGATTATCCAGAATCTGGTGGCCAGTGAAAATCCGGCTATGGGTTAACGCGTACATCATCGACTCCCGCATCGGTTAGAGGTTTTTCATACTTTCCGTTTCTAACTCACGGAAATATTTAACGGTTTTTACCTTCAGCTCCATTGTTGAAGGCTCGTCACAGACCATGATGGCTTTGGCGTGAAGTTGCAGACAGCTGATGGTCCACATATGGTTAACATTGCCTTCTACCGCAGCCTGTAGCGCCTGCGCCTTGTTACGACCGGTCACCAGAATCATCACTTCTTCGGCATCCAGCAACGTACCGACGCCTACAGTCAGGGCAAATTTAGGCACCAGACTGACGTCCCCGCCGAAGAAACGGGAATTGGCGATACGGGTTTCTTCTGTCAACGTTTTGATGCGGGTGCGGGAGGCCAGAGAGGAAGCGGGTTCATTGAAGGCGATATGTCCATCATTACCCACGCCGCCCATGAAAAGGTGAATTTTCCCGTAGGACTTTATTTTCTCTTCATAACGGCGACATTCTGCTGTGGTGTCTTCTGCGTTGCCGTTCAACAGGTTAATGTTTTCACGCGGAATATCAACGTGATTGAAGAAATTCTGGTGCATGAAGGTATGATAGCTTTCTGGATGATCGGTTGGCAGGCCAACATATTCATCCATATTGAAGGTGATGACGTGTTTGAAACTCACCAGTCCCGCTTTGTGCATGGCGATCAGCGATTTGTAAGCCTCCAGCGGTGAGCTGCCTGTCGGCAATCCCAGAATAAAAGGGCGCTCTGCACTGGGCTTGAAAGCGTTAATCTTCTCAACGATGTGGCGGGCAGCCCATTTTCCGACGTCGGCGGCGGTGGTTAAAGGAATGAGTCTCATCAGCGCTCTCCTGATTTTTTAGTGGAATTAAATACGTTATTGCGCAAATCGCGCCAGTTGCGCGTTTTGTCTATGCATTAAAATTAGTCTACTCCGTTTTTTTTAATCTTGAAATAAGTTGGGGTTTTATTCAGGTATAAACTTTTTGTATGCAGTTTTTTGGTGATTTTTATCACATAATTACGGGGTTTAATTTGTGTAGCGAATTATTTTTCTTACACTCCCCCTAAGAACCACCGCTGCCACGTTTTTTCGACAGCGGCGTTCTTCGGCAGTGAAATTTATTGGCAGGTTTGTTTGCCCCACAACATTTCATTACCTCGCAAAGGTAAGAGAGGGAAAAGTGAGTACTCTGAGCTATTTACAAAAAGTCGGTCGGGCATTGATGGTGCCTGTCGCGACGCTGCCTGCTGCCGCTATCCTGATGGGGATAGGTTACTGGATTGATCCGGTTGGCTGGGGAAGCGAGAACGCGTTGGCGGCTCTCCTCATCAAATCGGGTGAGGCGATTATCGGGCATATGGCCGTGCTGTTTGCCGTTGGTGTCGCGTACGGTATGTCGAAAGATAAAGATGGTGCGGCAGCATTGACCGGCTTTGTCGGTTATCTGGTGCTGACCACGCTGTGTTCACCGGCCGTTGTTGCCATGATCCAACGGATCCCTGTTGAACAGGTACCCGCTGCGTTTGGCAAGATTGAAAACCAGTTCATCGGGATTCTGGTTGGTGTCATGTCCGCTGAGCTGTATAACCGCTTCAGTCAGGTTGAATTGCCTAAGGCGCTGTCGTTCTTCAGCGGGCGTCGTTTGGTCCCGATTCTGGTTTCTTTCCTGATGATTCTGGTGGCGTTCATTTTAATGTACGTCTGGCCGGTGATTTACAATGCGCTGGTGTCGTTCGGTGAATACATTCAACAGCTGGGTTCGGTTGGTGCTGGGGTTTATGCCTTCTTTAACCGTTTGCTGATTCCTGTTGGATTGCACCATGCACTGAATTCCGTGTTCTGGTTTGATGTCGCGGGTATCAACGATATTCCTAACTTCCTGGCCGGCCAACAGTCTATCGACTCTGGCAAAGCTGTCGTGGGGATCACCGGACGTTATCAGGCAGGCTTCTTCCCGATTATGATGTTCGGCCTGCCGGGTGCCGCGCTGGCGATTTATCACTGCGCGCGCCCTGAGAACAAAAGCAAAGTGGCGGGGATTATGCTGGCGGCGGCATTTGCCTCCTTCTTTACCGGGATCACCGAACCGCTGGAATTCTCCTTCATGTTTGTTGCGCCGGTGCTGTATTTCCTACATGCGTTGCTGACTGGTTTTTCCGTGTTTATCGCGGCCAGCATGCATTGGATCGCCGGTTTTGGTTTCAGTGCGGGTCTGGTAGATATGGTGCTGTCCTCACGTAACCCGCTGGCCACTCAGTGGTACATGCTGCTTGCTCAGGGACTGGTATTCTTCGTCATTTACTATTTGGTGTTCCGCTTTACCATCACTCGCTTCAATCTGTTAACGCCAGGGCGTGAGCTGGCTGTGAGCGGCAGCGAAGCCGATGGCTATGACGTGAGTACTGCGTCTGCGGGCGATAAATCAAGCGATACAGCAGCGTTGGCGCGGGGCTATTTGCAGGCGCTTGGTGGAAAAGCCAATCTGACGGGTATTGATGCCTGTATCACACGTCTGCGTTTGAACGTGGCTGATTCCTCACTGGTTGATGATGCACAGGCAAAACGTCTTGGTGCGGCGGGCGTTATTCGTCTGAATAAGCAGAGTGTACAGATTGTTGTGGGTACGCAGGCTGAATTGATAGCGACCGCACTGAAAGCGGAGTATGACAAGATATAGTATGGCAAGACGTAATATGGCGGTGTTGATCGTTTAACGCTGTGTTATATCGATGAAATGAATGGGGCGAGATAGCAATCTCGCCCTTTTTTTTCGTTATGAATAATTAAATGAAACTAACGGTTGTTTCCCAGCGTAGCTTGTTGGATCATTGTCGGTTATACGTCGTTTTAGCATTGAGGAATGAAGAATGAGTGAGGCTGAAGCCCGCCCAACCAACTTTATCCGTCAGATTATCGATGAAGATCTGGCGTCCGGTAAGCATGACCATATTCAGACGCGTTTCCCGCCAGAGCCGAACGGCTATCTGCATATTGGGCATGCAAAGTCTATTTGCCTGAATTTTGGTATCGCGCGTGACTATCAGGGGCAATGCAACCTGCGTTTTGACGATACTAATCCGGTAAAAGAAGACATCGAATACGTTGAGTCGATCAAACGTGACGTCGAGTGGCTGGGGTTTTCATGGAGCGGCGACGTTCGCTATTCTTCTGATTATTTCGATCAACTGCACGCTTATGCGGTTGAGCTGATCGGTAAAGGGCTGGCTTACGTTGATGAACTGACGCCTGAGCAGATTCGCGAATACCGCGGTACGCTGACGGCACCGGGCAAAAACAGCCCTTACCGCGATCGCACCGTGCAGGAAAACCTGGCGCTGTTTGAAAAAATGCGTAACGGTGGGTTTGCGGAAGGTACAGCTTGCCTGCGTGCAAAAATCGATATGGCATCGTCCTTTATCGTGATGCGCGATCCGGTGTTGTATCGCATTAAATTTGCCGATCATCACCAGACGGGCAACAAGTGGTGCATCTACCCGATGTATGACTTCACCCACTGCATTTCCGATGCGCTGGAAGGGATCACGCATTCGCTGTGTACGCTGGAATTCCAGGATAACCGCCGTCTGTACGACTGGGTGCTGGATAACATCACCATTCCTTGCCATCCGCGTCAGTACGAGTTCTCCCGTCTGAATCTCGAATACGCGATTATGTCCAAGCGTAAGCTGAATCAGCTGGTGGTGGAAAACGTCGTTGAAGGATGGGACGATCCGCGTATGCCGACCATCTCTGGTCTGCGTCGTCGTGGTTACAGCGCAGCCTCTATCCGTGAATTCTGTGTGCGCATCGGCGTAACGAAGCAGGATAACAACGTGGAAATGGCCGCGCTTGAGTCTTGTATCCGTGACGATCTGAATGAGAACGCTCCGCGCGCCATGGCGGTACTGGACCCAGTCAAAGTCGTGATCGAGAATCTGTCAGCCGAGCACGAAGAGTTTGTCGCGATGCCAAACCATCCGAACAAGCCGGAAATGGGTTCACGTCAGGTCGCATTCAGCCGCGAAGTTTACATCGATCGTGCTGACTTCCGTGAAGAAGCCAACAAACAGTACAAGCGTCTGGTGCTGGGTAAAGAAGTACGTCTGCGTAATGCCTATGTGATCAAAGCAGAGCGCATTGAGAAAGACGAGCAGGGCGTTATCACCACGATTTACTGTAGCTATGATGCGGAAACGCTGAGCAAAGATCCGGCTGACGGCCGTAAAGTGAAAGGCGTTATCCACTGGGTTTCTGCGGCACACGCGGTACCAGCTGAATTCCGCTTGTACGATCGCCTGTTCAGTGTGGCTAATCCGGGTGCGGCAGAAGACTTCCTGTCGACGATTAATCCAGACTCACTGAAAATTACGCAAGGTTTTGTGGAAGCGAGCCTAGCGCAGGTAGAAGTAGAGAAAGCGTATCAGTTTGAGCGCGAAGGCTATTTCTGTGCTGACCGTGTTTACTCCAGTGCAGAACATCTGGTGTTTAACCGTACGGTTGGGCTACGCGATACCTGGGTAGGCTAAGGCCACCAGTAAGAAGACAAAAATAAAACCGCCTAGGCGGTTTTATTTTTTTATGCGGTCGATTTATCGTGTGGAATCGTGCAGGGTTTCATCCTCTCGGCAATCCCCTTCACTGCAATGCCCGTAAAGATACAGACTGTGGTTGGACAGTTTGATGCCGTGTCTTTCTGCGATCTCGCGCTGACGTGCTTCGATATATTCATCGCGGAATTCAATGACTTTGCCACAGTCGAGGCAAATTAAGTGATCGTGATGATGCTGCTGCGTCAATTCAAAGACGGATTTACCACCTTCGAAGTTATGACGGGTTACGATACCCGCATCATCAAACTGGTTGAGTACGCGATAGACGGTAGCAAGACCAATCTCTTCGCCCATATCAATCAGTTTCTTATATAAATCTTCCGCACTGACGTGATGGCAGACAGGGTCCTGTAACACTTCCAGTATTTTCAGTCTTGGAAGAGTGACTTTCAGGCCGGCCTTCTTTAATGCGGTATTGTTGTCAGTCATGCGGGTTTAATCCTGTTGCTTACTTATCAATGGAGGCTGCCTAGCCTATGACATCGGTCGGCTCAAAAAATGCAAAAGCGTCTCAATTATAGAACCGCGCATACAAAATGAAAACAAGCGAATGTTAACAATATTGTCCCCATTCACACTATTGGTATACAACGCAATTCGTTGTTGATGAATGAGGAAATGATGATGCACATACAAAGCCGATGGGATTATTGTACAGGTTTACTGATAGAAGTTAAAAAAATGTATCAATTATTATGAAAGGTTTTACCTATCAATGCTGTTTTGGCTCTGATAGGGATTATCAGAGCCAAAATGGCTTAACCAACCAGTTCTTTCAGGTTCAGCTCATCGCTGATCTGTTTCACCCACGTTGTTACGCGTTCGCTGGTCAGTTCAGGCTGACGGTCTTCATCGATAGCCAAGCCGATGAAGTGATTGTCGTCGGCGAGTCCTTTAGAGGCTTCAAAGTAATAGCCCTCTGTTGGCCAGTGACCGACAATCGTCGCGCCGCGCGGCTCAATAATGTCACGGATGGTGCCCATGGCATCACAGAAGTATTCTGCATAGTCTTCCTGATCGCCGCAGCCAAACAGGGCAACCAATTTTCCTGTGAAATCCACTTCCTCCAGTGACGGGAAAAAGTCATCCCAGTCACACTGAGCTTCACCGTAATACCAGGTTGGAATACCCAGCAGCAGAATATCGAAACCTTCGAGGTCTTCTTTGCTGCTTTTGGCGATGTCATGAACATCAGCGACGTTGGTGCCTAACTGCTGTTGAATCGTTTTGGCGATGTTTTCAGTGTTGCCAGTATCACTGCCAAAGAATATTCCGATGAGTGCCATGAATTGAATAACCTCTTGATTCCTAATGGTATGGTGTAATATTTCACCCACTTATCTGTTAATAATAACAGACACTCACATCGGGAGAAACTCGTATCGGTAAGGATGCGTAAATCAAGAGTGTGTGAAATGCGAGGTAAGTAAGAAAACGAAACGTATCTCTGCGTGATGCTAAATTCCCCATAATGAATAGGGGTTATGTTATTGTCTGAGACTCAGTACACATTCCCTTAATAGCGTTGCGGCTATTTATTTATAACAGCGTTTCATTTTTTATGAATGTGCTTTTTATTTTATGGTTTGTTTCTATTGTAATTAAAAGCAGACTTCTGTTTGTGAAGAATAAAAATCACGTAACGGTACGTTGTTATTCGTGGGAATTAAAATACGTACAAAAGATAATGTTTTTATAGAATTGAAAATCTGTAACATTTCGCGGGAATATTCTTAGGGAATGGAAATAAGAATTATAACCATTTGCAGCTGAAACGATGCAAATCTATAAAAGGGGGTTTTATTCTTTTGATGTTAAAGAATAAAATGAAATGTCATTCAAACTACTTTGTCGCCTGGTAGCCTGTCCATGCTAACGCACGCAGGGCGCGGGCGGGCGGCGCATTCTCTTGCAAACCTATGATTAGAAGACTTATATCTATAAAAATAGATAGGCTTATTCTCAGTATGAAAAATTATATTAATAAATATAGCGAGAACGCTAAATATTCTCTGTATTTAGCCGATGAGTTAGCGTGGTTTTTGAGTTTTCAACTCGGTGAAATGTGAACGCTAGGGAGAAGTGACTTGTTTCATGGTGTGAATTTTCTGATTCATATCGGTTGATTAGCGATAAAAATCTTTTTAACCATTTTCCTGATTTGGAGTGAGCTATGAAACTTATAAAAAATATTGCCATCAGAACCGCGATGCTATGGGTTCTGGGCATTTTTTGTGTTCTTTGGGGTGGCGTATCGATATATACCATGTTCTCTTTTAAAGAGATGACGGCGACCTCGAAAACCAGCACCTTGCTGGTTCAGAACATGAATTTTATCAACCAGGGCAACGATCAATATTTCCGTATGGTAACCCGTCTGGCGCGTGCGGTTGACGCTCGTCGCAGCGGTGATAATGCCACCGCAGATAAAGAGCAGGCTTCTGCACTTGTCGCGCTGGATAAACTGAAATCTGATTTGGTGGCGTTTAATGCTATCGATCATGCGGGTCTGGATGCTGCGCTGGTACAGGCCGTTAGCCGTGACTGGAATAATCTGGTGACTCAGGGCGTTGAACCACTTTACCAGAAGGCCGTTGCCAACGCGTTGGATGACTACCAAAATCAGGCCAAGAACGTTGTGCCACCATTGAGCCGTCAGTTTGGCGCCTCTCTCTCCGCATTCAGTAACGCCAGCGCAGAGAAATTCGATGCCGCCGGTGTTCGTTTTGAACAAATCACCACAATTGGACAGAACATTTTGCTGAGCGGGTTGATTATCGGCCTGATCATGCTGTTCCTGACTGACCGCTATCTGGTGGTGTGTCTGGTTCGTCCGTTAAACGATCTGCGCTATCACTTTAGCGTGATTGCTTCCGGCCACTTGGGCAAACCGATTCTGGACTTTGGTAATAACTGTGTCGGTCGCCTGTTCCCACTGCTGCGTGAAATGCAGGGGAGTTTGGCCAGCACGGTTAGCACGATCAGAAACAGCACGGATTCTATCTATCAGGGTGCTTCTGAGATTGCCGCAGGCAACAACGATCTGTCTTCACGTACCGAAGAGCAGGCTTCCGCGCTGGAAGAAACTGCGGCGAGCATGGAGCAACTGACGGCAACGGTGAAACAGAACGCTGAAAACGCCAACCACGCTAGCCAACTGGCGTTACAAGCCTCGACAACAGCGAAGAAGGGCGGTGAAATCGTTGAGAACGTGGTGAAAACCATGGCGGAAATCTCCGGTAGCTCGAGAAAAATCGCAGAGATCACCACCGTGATTAACGGCATCGCGTTCCAGACCAACATTCTGGCGCTGAACGCGGCAGTAGAAGCGGCACGTGCGGGTGAACAAGGCCGCGGATTTGCCGTAGTGGCGGGCGAAGTACGTAGTCTGGCGCAGCGTAGTGCGCAGGCGGCGAAAGAGATTGAAGGGCTGATTTCTGAGTCTGTTCGCTGTGTGGATACTGGTTCCAATCTGGTTAGCGACGCGGGTGACACCATGCAGGATATCGTCCGTGCGGTGACTAACGTGACGGATATCATGGGTGAAATTGCGTCGGCATCGGAAGAACAAAGCAAAGGGATTGCGCAGGTTGGTCAGGCCGTGGCGGAAATGGACAGCGTAACGCAGCAAAACGCCGCATTGGTTGAACAGGCCTCGTCAGCAGCCTTGTCGCTGGAAGAGCAGGCGGCGTTGTTGAACCAGACCGTGTCGCTGTTCCAACTGTCCGATACGCAGTCAGGACTACAAGTGGCGACAAAACCGGTGCTGAAAACGCCGGTGATTGCCCCGCGTGCGGGCAAAGCGCTACCGCCCAGTAACGACAATTGGGAAAAATTCTAAGCGTCGTTTTAATCTGAGAGAGCGTGTGTAATCTTGGGTGAATGTTCAGGCGGCGTCAGAAATGGCGCCGCACAAGATGTGAGTACCTAAGTTATTCAAATACAAGGTTATTTAAATACTACATTATTTAAATACTACGTTATATAAATATCAGGTTACGTCGATCAGGATTGCTGTTCGGCCAACTGCGCCAGCAGCATCTCTTCAATCAATTCACTGCGGCTAATGTTCCGCTCTTCAGCAAGGCTGTTCAGGATATCGACGGCGTCGCTGTTAATCTTTAATTCAACACGGCGCAACCCACGAACTTTATCGCGACGTAGTTGATTACGCTTGTTAATTCTTAGTTGTTCGTCACGCGTGAGCGGGTTGGTCTTGGGGCGGCCCGGACGACGCTCATCTGCGAACAGATCCAGTGTGGTGCGATCCGTTTGTTCTTTTGCCATAAGTAATATACTGCAAGGTATTCGGACCAAAATACACGGCGCTGTCCGTCTTGTTCTACAGATAAAATCGATGCCTATTCTCATCCTGCTACAGGATTGTCAGGTGGCGGTTTTCTATCTGTGAAACACGTTGGGAAGTGATGCGTGCATTTTGATGAAGTGGTTACAATGCTTGTGGCTGAATCAGCCGTCCCTCTACTGCGGGCGCCATCATACCCTAGCCGCACTGGCGGCGACAACGGTTAACTGCCGCCGTTATCATGAATCCGCCAGTGTCAGTATCGTCTGGTTAATTCGTGTCCAGAAAACGGTGGATAGCGCGCAAAACCGCATCGGGTTTTTCTGAGTGAACCCAGTGACCTGCGCCGCTGATCACATGCGCACGCGCCGCTGGGAACTGGCGAAGCAGTGAATCGCGGTAGGAATCGTCCAGATAGGGAGAATCGCCGCCGCGAATGAACAGAATTGGCCCTTGCCAGGCCGGAACTTCTTGCCAGCCAACGATGTTTTCGTATTCATCCCACAGCACCGGAACGTTAAAACGCCACTCTCCCTGTTGGAAGGATTTCAGCAAAAACTGAATCACGCCGTCTTCCTTTATGTGCTGGCGCATGAGTGCTGTTGCTTCTGCGCGTGATGTCACGCCCGCTTCCGTTACGGCACGCAGTGCGGCAAAGATAGTGTCGTGGCGGCGCACCTGATAATCCACCGGCGCGATATCAATGGCGACCAACTTGTCCAGCCGTTCGGGAATGAGCGCGCTGAGTGCCATGGCGACTTTTCCGCCCATCGAATGCCCAATAACAATAGCGCGTTCGATGTTGAGTTCATCCAGTAATGCCAGCACATCCTGCGCCATCGCGGGGTAATTCATCTGCGATGAACGTGGCGACAAACCGTGATTGCGTAAATCGATTTGCAGGATGTCATGCGTGTTTTGCAAATCCCGGCCCAATACGCCAAGGTTATCTAATGTGCCAAACAGGCCATGAATCAGGATGACAGGAAGTTTATCTGTGGGTTGGTGCGCATTTTGCCAGCGATGATTCAATTTCATGGTGAAGTTCATTCAGAGAGACATGGGGTTAGGGTATCATGACTTTAGAATCAATGTTGTCGCTGAAGGAACAGTATAGCCACTCGAAGAGATGTGAAAGGCATTGGGGCATAGTCTGACTTTTGCTATTGTCCCACTATGCCGCTGTTCGATAATGTTTGAACGCCTGTATAATCCTTTTGATTTGAGTCATCTACCCATAGATGTCGGGTTACAGAAGGGGAACGTCTCTGTAATTTGCATGATAATGGGTAAAAACAGCACTGGATAAAGATGAAAACTATTGAAGTCGACGAAGAGCTTTATCGTTATATTGCCAGCCACACACAGCATATTGGTGAGAGCGCATCAGATATTTTACGGCGCATGCTGAAATTTACCGCTGGGCAGCCTGTCGCAACGCCTGCGGTAGCGGCTGCCGCAACAACGACGACGTCTCAGCCTGCCGCTGCACCGAGCCCGCGCGATCGGGTACGAACCCTGCGTGAGCTGCTGCTGTCGGATGAATACGCTGAACAGAATAAAGCCATTAATCGCTTTATGCTGGTTTTGTCCACGCTGTATACCTTATCGCCGCAGGAATTTGCTGCCGCGACAGAATCTCTTCATGGCCGCACACGCGTCTATTTTGCGGGCGACCAGCAAACATTGCTTCAGCATGGCACACACACCAAGCCCAAACATATTCCGGGCACGCCATACTGGGTGATCACCAACACGAATACTGGTCGTAAACGCAGCATGGTTGAACACATCATGCTGGCAATGCAGTTCCCCGCAGAATTGACAGAAAAAGTGTGCGGCACTATCTAACTATTTATCAACCATCTATCTAACCACAGCGTTAGGGAGAAGCGCCAATGGCTAATCACCCAAGGGCCGGACAGCCTGCCCAGCAGAGCGATTTGATTAATGTGGCACAGTTAACGTCACAATATTATGTGCTGCGTCCGGAAGTCGGCAACACAGCGCACGCGGTGAAATTTGGTACGTCTGGCCATCGCGGTAGCGCGGGGCGTCATAGCTTTAATGAACCGCACATTCTGGCGATTGCGCAGGCGATTGCTGAAGAGCGTAAAAAGCAAGGCATCAGCGGCCCGTGCTATGTCGGTAAAGATACGCACGCGCTCTCCGAGCCGGCGTTTATCTCTGTGCTGGAAGTGTTGGCTGCCAACGGCGTGGATGTGATCGTTCAGTTGGATAATGGTTTTACGCCAACGCCTGCGGTGTCTAACGCGATTCTGGTTCACAATCGTCAGGGCGGTGCGCTGGCGGACGGCATTGTGATTACGCCGTCCCACAACCCGCCGGAAGATGGCGGGATCAAATATAATCCGCCGAACGGTGGCCCGGCAGATACCAACCTCACTAGCGTCATTGAGACGCGTGCGAACGCGTTGCTGGCAGATGAACTGCGTGACGTGAAGCGCATTACGCTGGATCAGGCGTTGAACAGCGGACACGTCCATGAACAGGATCTGGTTCAGGCCTATGTCGAAGGGCTGGCTAGCGTGGTGGACATGGCAGCGATCCAACGCGCTGGTCTGAAGCTGGGCGTTGACCCGCTGGGTGGTTCCGGTATTGCCTACTGGCAGCGTATCGCAGAGCACTACAAGCTGGATCTGACGCTGGTGAACGATGCCGTCGATCAGACATTCCGCTTTATGTCGCTGGATCACGATGGTGTGATCCGTATGGACTGCTCGTCAGAATTCGCGATGGCTGGGTTGCTGGCGCTGCGTGACAAATTCGATCTGGCGTTTGCCAACGATCCTGACTACGACCGCCACGGTATTGTCACGCCTTCTGGGCTGATGAACCCGAATCACTATCTGGCGGTGGCGATCAACTACCTGTTCCAACATCGTCCACAGTGGGGACAGTCTGTTGCTGTCGGAAAAACGCTGGTATCCAGTGCGATGATCGACCGTGTGGTAGCCGATTTGGGTCGTAAGCTGGTAGAAGTACCGGTTGGCTTCAAATGGTTCGTTGACGGTCTGTATGACGGCAGCTTTGGCTTCGGCGGTGAAGAGAGCGCGGGGGCGTCTTTCCTGCGCTTTGACGGCACGCCGTGGTCGACGGACAAAGACGGCATCATTCTGTGTCTGCTGGCGGCAGAAATTACGGCCGTAACGGGTAAAAACCCGCAGCAGCACTATGATGAGCTGGCACAGCGCTTTGGCGCGCCGAGCTACAACCGTATTCAGGCTTCCGCGACGCATGCGCAAAAAGCCGTGCTGTCTAAGCTGTCGCCTGAGCAGGTATCAGCCAGCACGCTGGCAGGCGATCCGATTACGGCACGCCTGACCGCTGCACCGGGCAATGGGGCATCGATTGGTGGCCTGAAAGTGATGACGGAGAACGGCTGGTTTGCTGCGCGTCCTTCCGGCACGGAAGAAGCCTACAAGATCTACTGTGAAAGTTTCCTCGGGGCGGAACACCGCGAGCGAATCGAGAAAGAAGCGGTAGAAATTGTCAGTGCGGTACTCGCAACGGCTAAATAAGTGAAAAGGCGCTGCTTGCAGCGCCTTTTTTAATCTTGTACGGACAGAAAACGCAGAACGCCTTTATCCCAATGCGACCAGCAGCGCTCCGACGGAAATCAGCGCCACGCCAGCTCCCGCCATTAGTGAAATTTTTTCTCCCAGCAGTATGACTGCCAGCACGACAGCGAAGACCACGCTGAGCTTATCGATCGGCGCGACCTGTGCGACGTTACCGTTCTTCAACGCCACAAAGTAAAATAGCCACGACAGCGCACCTGCGACGCCGCTGAGCACAATGAATAACAGCGCTTTCTTATTGGCGACAACCTCACCGACCAGTGCCAGCTTGCCCTGTGCGACCACCACTCCCACCAGAAAAAGTGCCATGATGACGGCACGAATCGCGGTCGCCGTATTGGCGTCCAAATTTTGCAGACCGATCTTGCCAAATATTGCGACCATCGCGGCGCACACGGCAGACAGCAAGGCGTAAATTAACCAACTACTCATGACGGCGTATTCCTGAAGAAAAGACAGGTGCGTACCGCGGGAGAGATTCTCCACGGATATTGCCTGATACAGGAAGATGATTTTACGGCATAAAACGGTAGCCGATAGCGGTTTCAGTCAAGAGATGGCGCGGTCTTGCTGGATCGCTTTCCAGCTTCTGGCGCAGGTGGCCCATATAAATGCGCAGATAGTGGCTGTGCTCGACGGCGTTTGGTCCCCATACCTGTGTCAGGAGTTGACGTTGCGTCAGCACTTTGCCGGGGTTGGCTAGGAGTGTGGCTAACAGACGAAATTCGATGGGTGTCAGGTGCAGTTCCTGACCGTCGCGATTCACCTGCCGATTAAGTAAATCGACAGTAATGTTACCGAAGCTCACCAGCGGCGTTTCCTGCTGTGTATTGCTGTGGCGACGCAACGCGACACGTAACCGTGCCAGCAGCTCGCCGATGCCGAACGGTTTCGTCAGGTAATCATCGGCACCGGCATCCAGTGCGTCTATTTTATCCTGCTCGTCGGTGCGGGCAGACAGCACAATCACGGGCAGGCTGCTCCATTGACGTAAATCGCGGATGTAGTCGATACCGTTGCCGTCCGGCAGGCCTAAATCGAGAATAATCAGATCGGGTTTACGCGTGGCTGCTTCCAGCAAGCCGCGCTGCATCGTTTCGGCGTCAAACACGCGACAGCCTTCGCCTTCCAGCGCCTGACGAACAAAACGACGGATCTCTTTTTCATCTTCAACGATTAAAATAGTGGCCTGCAATGGATTCAGTGCTCCTCAATATCTTCCGGTTCGAGATCTGGCGGTGCTGACAGCGGTAGCGTGAAGTGGAAAGCTGCACCGCCGCTTTCCGCATTCGTTGCCCAGATACGGCCGCTGTGAATTTCCACAATTGCTCGACAGATCGCCAGCCCCAGACCTACGCCGGGAATGGATGACTCTTTGTGACCACGGGAAAATTTATCAAAAATCATGCTTTCCTGGCCGTGCCCAATCCCCGGACCATTGTCCTGCACGATGATTTCCAAAGCATTTTCCTGCGTAGCGGGCTGAGAGGTTGTGTTCTCTGCAATAAGGCTTGTGGGAATCACGCTCGCCGAAATCTCAATGGTGGCGTGCTCTCCGGCGTACTTCAGCGCATTCTCCAGCAGGTTAATGAACACGCGTTCCATCAGCCCCGCATCACAATAAACCAGAACCATCTCATCAGGTAGATTAACCTGAATGGTGTTTTTCGCCAGTGCGCTTTCCAACTGTTGCAGAGCACTGCCGATGAGTTCCTCCGGCGTTTGCCACTCTTTGCGCAGGTTAAAGCCGTCCGACTGAATGCGCGCCATATCGAGCAGGTTATTCACCAGCCGCGTGGTGTTTAAAATGTGTTGGCGAATCTGGTTGGCCTGCTGAGCATAAGGCGACCCCTCGCTTGCCAGATTTAACGTCAGAATCTCGGCCTGACCAAAAAGGACGGTCAGCGGCGTGCGGAGATCGTGTGAAAGCGCGGCAAGCAGCGAGTTACGCAACTGTTCGCGCTCGGCATCCAGTCGGGCATTTTCCGTACTTTGCATCAGATGCAGACGCTCCAGCGCGTTGGCGATCAGCACGGTAAAGGTTTCCAGCAGGCGCTGCTGTTCGGGGATCATCAACTGCCGAGCGTTATTGGGTTCGATCGCCAACACACCGAAGATTTGCTGCGTGGTGGCGAGCGGCAGGATCTGATACGACACGCCGGGCAGGGTGGATGTTCCCGCTCCGGCCGGTGCGCGATGATCGAAACTCCAACGGGCAATAGCATGATCGACAATCAGCTGCTGGCTGTCTCGTGCAGGCTGCGCAAGTTCGGGCGACGTATGATGCAGGCTATCGGCGAGTAGAACCGCGATTCTGGCCTGAAACGTTGTGCTGAGAAAATGCTGGCTGGCTTCGACAATATCGGCGCTGGACAGGCTGCGGTTCAGCGCCTTGGACATCTCATACAGATGGCGGACGCGCTGCTCGCGATAGCGGGCAACTCTGGCCTGATAGCGCACGCCTGCGGTTAGATTACCGACCAGCAGGCCGACGCCGAGCATCACGGCAAACGTGACTAGATATTGGGCATCCGATACGGCAAACGTGCCGCGCGGCAGAATAAAGAAGAGATCGAAACTGGCGACGTTGATGACGGCGGCGAACACCGACGGCCAGCGGCCAAAGAAGAGCGCGACGATCACCACGGCCAGCAGATAAATCATCACCAGATTGACCGGCTCCAGCATGGCAAACGGCGACCACGAGGCGAGCAGGGTGATGAAGGCACACAGCAGCGTGGCGAGCCCGCAGCCAAACAGCTGCATACGCCATTTCTCTACCAGCCCACGGGCATCAGGCGTTTTAATCGGTGCGGCTGGCGCATCATCCTGCACGGCCACGACGACCAGATCGAGATCCGGCCCCAGCCTGCCGAGCCGTTCGGCAAAACGCGTGCGCCACCACCAACCGAAGCGCTGTTCCACATGGCGACCAATAACGATTTTGCCGAGGTTATGCTCACGCGCATAGCGCAGGACGGCAAGCTCTTCGTCGGGTTCAGATAGCGTAACCGTTTCTGCCCCTAAATCCTGTGCCAGCTTGAGCGCCCGTAAGATGGCGCGCCGCTGCGGTTCGGGCAAGCGGTGCAGACGCGGCGTTTCGACATAAACGGCGTGCCAGGCGCTGCCCAACCGTGCCGCCAGTCGTGCCGCCGTTCGCACCAGCTTTTCATTGCCCGTGCCGTGGCCGATGCATAACAGAATGGCATCGCGCGTATGCCAGACCTGTTCACGTCCTTTTCCTGCACGCATAGCGCGCATTTGATCGTCAACCCGATCCGCCATGCGCCGCAGCGCCAGCTCGCGCAGGGCGATCAAATTGCCTTTACGGAAAAAATTCTCGACGGCACGCTCGGCCTGAAGCGGCAGATACACTTTGCCTTCATTCAGGCGCTGGCGCAGATCGTCCGGCGGCAGGTCCACCAGAATAACTTCGCTGGCTTGATCGAATATCGGGTCCGGTACGGTTTCCCGTACCCGAATCCCGGTGACGCCGCCGACCACGTCATTCAGGCTTTCCAGATGCTGAACGTTTACCGTGGTAAAGACATCGATACCGGCATCGAGCAGTTCCTGCACGTCCTGCCAGCGTTTTGGGTGGCGAGAGCCATTTACGTTACTGTGCGCCAGTTCGTCGATCAGAATCAGCGCCGGACAGCGCGCCAGCGCCGCATCCAAATCGAATTCGACAGTATGGCGACCATGATGGCGAAAATGCTTGAGCGGCAGCAGCGGCAAACCCTCCAGCAGGGCGGCGGTTTCGCTACGGCCGTGGGTTTCGACCACACCGACAAGAATATCCAGCCCCTGCGCCCGCAGCCGTTGGGCTTCCTGCAACATGGCATAGGTTTTCCCGACGCCCGCGCAGGCACCAAAAAAGATTTTCAGCTTGCCGCGCAGTGGCGCACCGACCTGAGCCAGCAGGCTATCGGGATCCGGGCGACGATCTTCACCGTCAATCATGTTCTATCCCTTATTGGCGCGGCCTGAACCGTGATCAGACCGCAGATAAAGCGATTTGTGGAACGAAAGCGGTGGTAATGGGTAGATCGTAAAGACGCTGTGAATACGTCCCTGTACGCTCGGCTTGCGCCATCCCTGGCGCAAACGCTTTACTCTTCTATCCCATTACCACCGTTCTGCAGCCTCAGCGGGGTTCCGTATGATGATTATTCCGTATGATAATTAATAGTAACGCACTGTTGGTTAAGGCAGCGGTTTTTCCTTATCCAGCGCCAGATTCAGCAGCAGGACATTGACCGCTGGCTGCCCAATGAACGCAGGCTTACTCGTCTCAGTAAAGCGATCGATCAGTTGCTGTACCTGTTGGAGCGACATCCCTCTGGCCTGCGCGATGTAGAGCGCCTGATAGCGTGCGGCTTCTGGGGAAATCTGCGGATCCAGCCCGCTGCCGGATGCCGTCAACAGTTCAGCAGGCACCGGCTGCTGATTGCCAACTAGCTGATGCCAGCGAGCGGCGCGTTCACCGATCTGTTTGTCCAACGCTGGGTTGCTGGCGGCCAGATTGCTACCGCCGGACGCCAATGCGTTATAAGGCGCATCTGACGTGGCGGACGGACGCCCCTGAAAATAGCCCGCCCGACTGAACGCCTGCCCGATCAGGGACGACCCCACGGCGGTATTCTCGCGATAAATCAGCGAGCCGTTTGCCTGTGCCGGGAACAGCCACTGTGCCAGCACCGTTGTCAGCAGCGGGTAGGCCAGACCGGTCAACAGCAGCAATAACAAGAATAAAAACAATGAAGAACGTAAATAGCGCATACCCGTTAGTCCTTAAGCCAGATTCAGCCCAGTCAGCAACATATCAATCAGCTTGATACCGAGGAACGGCACCAGCAGCCCGCCAAGACCATAAATCCACAGATTGCGGCTTAACTGCGCCGCCGCGCTCATGGGTTGATAGCGAATCCCTTTAAGCGCCAGCGGGATCAGAAACACGATAATCAGCGCATTGAAGATCACCGCCGACAGCATGGCTGAGGTGGGGGAATGCAACTGCATCACGTTGAGCGCATTGAGCTGCGGATAGGTGGCAGCAAAAGCGGCCGGGATAATGGCGAAATACTTCGCCACGTCGTTGGCGATACTGAACGTCGTCAGCGAGCCGCGCGTCATCAGCATCTGCTTACCGATGTGAACGACTTCGATCAGCTTGGTTGGATTGGAGTCCAAATCAACCATGTTGCCCGCTTCTTTTGCTGCCTGCGTACCGGAGTTCATTGCAACCGCGACATCGGCCTGCGCCAGCGCGGGAGCATCGTTCGTGCCGTCGCCCGTCATCGCTACCAGTCGACCTTCGGCCTGATACTGGCGGATCAGCGCCAGCTTGGTTTCCGGCGTTGCTTCCGCCAGAAAATCATCGACGCCGGCTTCTGCGGCAATTGCCGCTGCCGTGAGCGGGTTGTCGCCTGTAATCATCACGGTTTTGATCCCCATACTGCGCAGCTCGGCAAAGCGTTCTTTGATACCGCTTTTCACGATATCTTTCAGTTCCACCACGCCAAGCACGCGCTTGCCTTCTGCGACGACCAGCGGCGTTCCTCCGCTGCGTGCGACGTTGGAGACCGCTTCTTCAACCTGATGCGGGAAGTCACCGTTGTTCGCTTCAATGTAGCGGCGTAGGGCATCGACGGCACCTTTACGAATGGTACGCTGACCAAAATTGACGCCGCTCATGCGTGTCTGAGCAGTAAAAGGAACAAAGGTGGCGTCCAGCGAGCTGAGATCCTGATCTGCCAGATTAAAGCGCTGCTTCGCCAGCACCACGATACTGCGGCCTTCGGGCGTTTCATCCGCCAGAGACGCGAGACGCGCGGCGTCAGCCAGTGCCTGTTCGGTCACACCCGGCGCGGGCAGGAAAGCGGAAGCCTGGCGGTTGCCCAGCGTAATGGTGCCGGTTTTATCCAGCAGCAGAACGTCAATATCGCCCGCCGCTTCGACGGCGCGTCCGCTGGTGGCAATCACGTTAGCCCCCAGCATCCGGCTCATCCCAGCCACGCCGATAGCCGACAGCAGGCCGCCGATGGTGGTGGGGATCAGGCAGACCAGCAGGGCGACAAGTACGGTCACGCCGACAACATCGCCGCTGTTATTTGCCTGTACGCCGAACCAGGAGAACGGGTAGAGCGTGGCCGTTACCAGCAGGAAGATAAGTGTCAGCTCGATCAGCAGAATGGTCAGCGCGATTTCGTTCGGCGTTTTCCGACGCTGTGCGCCTTCGACCATGGCAATCATCCGGTCGAGGAAGGTTTCGCCGGGATTGACGCTGCACTGAATCACCAGCCAGTCGGACAACACGCGTGTGCCGCCGGTGACGGAGGCGAAATCGCCGCCGGACTCGCGGATCACCGGTGCGGATTCCCCGGTGATGGCGCTTTCATCGACGGACGCGCCGCCTTCCAGCACCTCACCGTCGCACGGAATGGTCTCACCCGCGCTCACCAGCACGATATCGCCCTTGCGCAGGCTGTCGGCTGGCACTGATTCCGAGCTGGCATCGTGATGCGGCGCAGCGAGCTTGTTAGCCCAACTGGTTTTTTTGACGCCTTTCAGCGCGTTTG
Source organism: Pectobacterium sp. S5 (assembly GCF_051707265.1). Classification (NCBI taxonomy): domain Bacteria; kingdom Pseudomonadati; phylum Pseudomonadota; class Gammaproteobacteria; order Enterobacterales; family Pectobacteriaceae; genus Pectobacterium; species Pectobacterium sp. S5. Next base: position 968,575 of record NZ_JAULSZ010000001.1, on the reverse strand, counting down.
CCTGCGCTTTGCTGCGACCTTCCGCCAGCGCTTCGGCCATGTTGGCGAACAGGACGGTAAACCACAGCCAGAGTGATACCAGCCCGGTAAACATGGCGTTCCCTTCCGTCTTACCCGCCAGAATAGCCAGCCAGACGAGGGTGGTCAGCATACTGCCGAGATACACCACGAACATGACCGGATTACGCCACTGTATGCGCGGGTCGAGTTTCTTCAGCGCATCTTTCAGCGCCGAGCGGATTAACGTTCTATCAAACAGCGCTTGCTGTTTACGTTTGCCAACGTGGCGGGAAGCCTCGTTCTGCTGGGCAGAGGTCGGTTCCTGTGTTGCCTGATGATTCATCGTGTGACGAGTCATAAAAAGTCTCCAGCCTTAGTGAGTCAGGCCGAACTGTAAATGTTCAGCGACTGGCCCTAACGCCAGTGCAGGGATAAACGTCAGTGCGCCAATCAGCAGAACAATGGCGATGAGCATGCCGATAAACAGCGGACTGCGGGTAGACAGTGAGCCTTTGCTTTCCGGCTGGCGCTTTTTCACGACCAGCGAACCGGCGATAGCCAGCACGGGGATCATGACGGCAAAGCGGCCCAGCAGCATGGCGACAGCGAGCAGGACGTTATAGAACGGCGTGTTGACGCTCAGGCCAGCAAACGCGCTGCCGTTGTTGTTCGCGGCGGAGGACAAGGCATAGAGCACTTCGCTAAAGCCGTGTGCGCCGGGATTCAGAATGCCGCTGCGTCCGGCTTCCGTACTCAGTGCCAGCGCCGTGCCGAGCAGCACCAGTGTGGGCGGAATCAGAATCGCCAGCGCCGTCATCTTCATCTCATAGACTTCGATCTTTTTGCCCAGATATTCCGGCGAGCGACCAATCATCAGGCCAGCAATAAAGACGGTCAGAAGGACGAACAGCAGCATGCCGTACAGGCCAGAACCGACACCGCCGAACACCACTTCGCCAATCTGCATCAACCACATGGGAACCATGCCGCCGAGGGCGGTGAAGGAGTCGTGCATCGCGTTTACCGCGCCCGTCGAGGTGGCCGTGGTGACAACCGCATACAGGCTGGACGTCAGAACGCCAAAACGCGTCTCTTTACCTTCCAGGTTTGCGGCGCTGTCCGCGCCTAATGCCAGCAGATGCGGGTTACCGTTGACCTCCATTTTCATCACCACGGCAGCGGCGACGATAAAGATCAGCGCCATCGCCCACAGCAGCGCGTGGCCCTGACGCTTGTCGCTGACGGCTTTACCAAAGGCGAAGCACAGCGCGATAGGGATCAACAGAATCGCCAGCATTTGCACGATGTTGCTCAGCGCGGTCGGGTTTTCAAACGGGTGTGCCGAGTTGGCACCAAAGAAGCCGCCACCGTTGGTGCCCAGCAGCTTAATCGCTTCCTGTGAGGCAACCGGCCCCATCGGCAGCGTTTGGGCTACGCCGTCCAGCGTGGTCAGATGTTGGTAAGGCAGCAGGTTCTGCAACACGCCCTGACTGACAAAAAACAGCGCCAGCAGCAGAGACAGCGGCAGCAGCACATACAGCGTGATACGAAACAGATCGAGCCACGCGTTGCCCAGCGTGTCGACGCAGCGACGGGAGAAGGCGCGGATTAACGCGAAAGCCACCGCAATGCCGCTGGCGGCGGACAGGAAGTTTTGTACCGTTAGGCCAACCATCTGGCTCAGGTAGCTCAGCGTGTTTTCACCGCTGTAAGCCTGCCAGTTGGTGTTGGTGACAAAGCTGATTGCCGTGTTCAACGCCAAATGCCACGACAGCCCCGGCATATTTTCTGGGTTAAGCGGCAGAACCCCCTGCGCCATTAACAGGATAAACAAGACGACAATGCCGATCAGGTTAAGCGTCAGAATAGCCGCCGCATACTGCTGCCAGCGCATCTCCGTCGTATCGAAAGCGAAAAGGCGCGCCGTTCCCGCTTCAAACTTTTGCAGGAACGCACCCGTTTCGCCCTCAATCAGACGGGCCAGTCCGCTGCCCAGCGGCTGAGCGACGATCAGCACGGTAAGCAGCAGACCAAAGATCAGTAAAAAAGCGTCAGCGGCCATCAGAATTCCTCCGCCTTCAACAAGGCATAAACCAGATAGGCCAGTAACAGCAGCACAAGTAGGCCGCCTAAGACGATGCTAAGCGTCACAACACACCTCCAGAACAAAATAGACAGCGTCAGAGTAGGAAAACGCAGGAAAAGAAGGTGCAAATTTCCCGTCTGCGGGCGTAAAAAAAGTATAAAAATGGGATGAAAAATAGGCGGTGGAAGCGATGAGGGCGTTATGGCGTCAGTAAAGCGGTAGGTGGCGCGAAGCGGGTTCTGAGGAAAGGGAATAAAGTGATCCAATCTAAAACCATAAATTAACTAATGGTAAGTTTATTTTTAACGTTTTTGTAACTTAATGACGTGATGGCGAAAAAGTTGGCGATTATTTCATCTTTTACTGGTCAGATGAGTAGTAAACTTTCAGAAAAGGCGGTAAAATTTTAACCAATGTCACAGTTCTTATTTTATCGTTATGAAAAGCGCCGCTGAACAAGGGTGCTTATCCCAGAGGAGGATCGTTATGTCGCTTTATACTACTTATCCCTTGCACCGTATTCTCCTGCGTCGCGCTGCCGTGGTTGCCATCGGCGTGCTGGCGTTACCGGTGATGCTGTTCCGCCGCGATCGGGCGCGTTTTTACAGCTATTTACACCGCGTCTGGCTGAAAACCAGCGATAAGCCGGTCTGGATGGCGCAGTCTGAAGCCGCCGCCTGCGATTTTTATTAAGAGTACCGCGCTAGGTTACCGTTGACTGCTCTGCGCGAGTAGTAGTGAATGTAGTAGTGAATAGTGACGCCAGTACGTTGTGCATACTGACGCCACGAGTTTGAAACATTCAACGGCACTGATTAAGCGTCATTTCCACTAGCGGATCTGGCGCTTATTTTGTTTTCAGCGCATGAAATCGTAACGCCAGCAACATCACCGATAGACTGATAAACACCGCAACGCTTGCCATCGCCATACCATCCCCGACGGAACCTTGCTCGAACTGACGCCAAACGAAAATGGACACCGTTTGCACGCCCGCAGGTGATAGCAAGAGTGACGTCACCAGCTCGCGCGACGCGACAGCAAAAACCAGCATCATCGCTGCCAGCAGGCTGGGGAAGACCAGCGGGAACACAATCAGCCGTAATGCCGCCATTGCGCTAGCGCCGTGAACGCGCGCCGCGGATTCTAGATTACTACCGATTTGCGCCAATGCCGCACTGCTATAGCGGACAGGGTAGGGCAGCAGCAGGCAACTGTATGACAGCAGCAAAATCACCCAGGTGTTATAGGGCGTGATCGGCCAAAAGCTTTGGTTCCAGGCGAGTATCAACCCTACTCCGACAACAATGCCCGGCAGCGCGGCGGGTAGCATCGATAGCCCATCCAACACGGCCGCTCCCCGAATACGCTTGGCGACCACAAACCACGATGCCAAAAAGCCGACCGTACCCGTCAGCAACGCGCTGCCGACAGCCAGTCCCAGACTGGTCGTCAAGGCGGGTAACGCTTCGTTTTCGTAATCAACCAACATGGTGAAGTGCTGCCAGGTTAAATTTTGCCAGGAAATCGCGCTGGAGATGGTGGCAGAAAACGCCGTAATCAGCATGGACGCCAGTGGAATCCCGACGGCCAGCAGCCCGACGGTGCTAAACAGCACTAATACCGGCCAGCGCCATATTCCTAAGGGACGAGTGACAATGGCGGCGGGTTTGCCGGTGGTCGTTTCCACATTGCTACCGGCGACAATCGCTCGCTGTAGGGTAAATGCGCAGAGCGCGATTGCAACTAATAGCAAAGACAGCACTGCTGAACCGGAAAGGTCGATAGGCCAGTCTGCCAGACGTTGCTCGATATTTGTCGTCAGGACCTGAACACCGGCACGCGATCCCAGTGCGGCGGGTATGCCGTATTCTTCGATCGCCAGCGTAAAGGCGAGCAGCAGACTGGCCGCTGTCGCAGGTAGCGACAATGGCAGCGTGACCCGCAGAAATGCCTGCCAGCCGCTGGCACCGTGAACGCGAGCGACATCCGCCAGACGGTTTCCGCTCGCGGCCATACTGCGTGAAACGGCGAAGTAGACGACTGGGAAAATATTCAGCGTCATAACGCCAATCATGCCGGGCAGTGAAAACAGAACCTCACCGAGTTGAATGGGCAATAGCTGTTCCGCATAGCCTCGAGGCTGTAGCGCCAGCATCCACGACAGCCCGGCGATATAAGGCGGGATCAGGAAGGGGATGAGAAACAGTAAATCCCAAAATCTTGCCAGCGGGAGCGCAAAGAGCCCGCGTAACGCACCGAGTGGAATAGCAATGACCGCACAGCACAGAGCAACACCCAGCCCAAGCAGCAGCGTATTTTTCAACAGCGCGAACAAGCGCGCCTGCGCGAAGACGTCCGCGAAGGCCGAGAACGGGTTCGCAAAGGAACCTGAACCCAAATTCGGGAAGATCGCCTGTAGCGCAACGAACAATACGGGAATGCCAACCAGCGTAAAAAGTACCGCCACCGTAAACAGTGGCAGTAAAGCAAACTTGTTCATCTGATACTCCAGCCTTGCTGACGGTCGTCAGCAAGGCATTATCTAGTGTCATACCACTCGAACTATCCGAGGGCTGTCATGACTGAACAGGCTTAGCGCTGACCAAATAAGGTGGCAAAGCGATCGAGAATTGCTGCACGGGACGCTGACGCGCTATCGCCTTCTGGCAGCAATGTCAGGCTCTTAAACAGAGGGCGCTTGGCATCAATATCCTGACGCGCGGGCATCAACCAGGCTTCAGCTACTGCTTTTTGGCCTTCAGGCGACAACATGTAGTTGATGAAGTCTTTTGCCTGCTGTTGGTTTTTGCTGCTTTTCAGGATCATCATCGGGCGAGGAGCAATGACGGTGCCGCTGGAAGGGAAAATGACTTTAATGGATTCGCCAGACTCCATGCTGCCGTAAGAAACGTAATCCACGGCACCAAAAACGGCGGCTTTCGCGCCTTGCAGCACCGGCGTTAATGCCTGGGCGTTCGGGCCGGCGATGATCATACCGTTGGCTTTTAGGCGATCGAACATTTCCCAGGCTTTATCTTTCTCCGCATTTTGCAAACCAATCAGCAGATCGAGTGAGGCACCGGACAGCGCGGGATCTGGCGTGGTGACTTTATCTTTAAATTCAGGCTTGGTGAGGTCGTTCCAGTCTTTGGGTTCTGGCGTGCCGCTCTTGCTGTTCCACACAATGCCCAACGCGGAAATGCCTTGTGCCACATAGAAAGGCGTTTTGAACTGTGCAGGCACGGTGGCCGCATTCGGGCTATCAAATTCCAGCAGCCAGCCGCGTTGCTGCAAATCTGTCGCCGTATCCCAGGAGGCAGAAATCAGGACATCGGCACGTGGGTTGGCCTGCTCGGCTTCCAGTCTGGCCATGACTTTACCGGTTGTTGCCTGAAAAACATCGACTTTCACGCCAGTCTGCTTTTCATAACCTGCTGCCAGTTTCTTTGCCAGTGCTCCCGGTCCGGCGGTGTACAGCGTCAGGGCCTGTGCGCTGCCTGTTACCGCTGCTAATGAGAGAGCTATACCCATAATGATGCCTCGTTGATTCATGGTAAACAGTGTGTTTTTCATTGCATTTTCCCCAAAGTTAAAGAGTGGTGATATCAGTAATGTGGCCTTGCGACATGTGAACAATACGGTGCGCCAGTATGTTGGCTTCGCCTCTGTCGTGGGTGACATACACGGCGGTGGTACCAAGATGGCGCAAGAGCGATGCCATCTCCTGACAAAGCGATTCACGTAGATCCCGGTCAAGATTGGATAGCGGTTCATCGAAGAGCAGGATGTTCGGCTCCGCGATAATGGCGCGCGCCAGTGCGACTCGCTGCTGCTGACCGCCGGATAAATCGGCCGGTTTGCGATCGGCAAACTCAGCCAGACCGACGCGCGCTAGCGTGACGTCAACGCGTTGGCGGCAGAGATCGCGCGGAACCTTTCTCATCAGCAGCGGGAACCCGACGTTTTGTGCAACGGTCATATGTGGCCAAAGCGCGTAGTCTTGAAAGACCATGCCCAGATTGCGCTGCTCTGGCGGCAGGGATAGCTGGTGGCCGGCAACCTGACGATCGCCAAAATGAATGGTGCCCGCGTCCGGCTGTAACAAACCGGCCAGCAGCTTTAGCAACGTGCTTTTGCCGCAGCCGGAAGGCCCCAGCAGGGCCAGAATGGTGCCTTTTGGCACATCGAGGCTGATGGAATCGAGAACCGTTTTGCCTGCAAAAGCGTGGGACAATTTGTCGATCGCAATCGCGGCAGGCGTAGTGAGTTCAGCCGTGGTGGTCATCATCACCTCCGTGCCATAACGGGAGGCGATATCCATTTTGATATCGGTGGAGCGGGCGAGCGCTTTGGGGTTGCCTGGTTAAAGGCCATAGCAAAGCGTCCCGCCAGTAAAGCAGGGGAAAAAACATGGGGTATCCTCTTTGGGACTCTATATCGGAATGGGGATTGTAGTGGGGGAATAAGGCTATTTGATGACAGACGAAACGATATCCGCGATGCACGTTTTGGATATCAATACCGCTCTCAGAGAAAACCGTCTTATTTGATCGACATAATCCATCAATCTCATGATTTATTACTTGATTCTTCGCTGCGACTGCACAGAATCGTGGTGAAATCCGCTATGCTGGTCAGAGGGTTTGCAGAATGCCATCAAGGCAAACCATATATGACAAGCGTAAGGATAAATCATGACGCTCGAACTCATCCCTGTTGGTATCAGCGCCTGTTTGCTCGGTAATCCCGTGCGATTTGATGGCGGACACAAGCGTTTGACGTTTGCCGCTGAACAACTGGCTCCCTATTTTCGTTTTGAACCGGTCTGCCCGGAAATGGCGATTGGTTTACCGGTGCCGCGTCCGGCACTCAGGCTGGTGCGAGAAGGGGAAAGCCATATCACGATGCGTGCCAGCAATGGTTCGCCGCTGGATGTTACCCAGCAGATGACGATGTTTTCCGCTGACAAAGTCAGCCAGCTTCAGCACTTATGCGGTTATATCGTTTGTGCCAAATCGCCGAGCTGCGGTATGGAACGCGTGAAGGTTTACGATGAAGCGCAAAAGGATGCGCGTAAAAGTGGTATCGGCCTGTTTACGCAGGAGCTGATGCGGCAAATGCCCTGGCTACCGGTTGAGGAAGACGGACGCCTGCAAGATCCCGGCTTGCGGGAGAATTTCATTGAGCGCGTTTATGCGTTACACGAGCTGAATCAGCTATGGCAAAACGGGCTGAGCCGTGGCGCGCTGATTGCCTTTCATAGCCGCTATAAACTCCTGCTGCTGGCGCATTCTCAGCCGGAATACCGCGAGCTGGGGCCGTTTGTTGCGGGGATCGATAAGTGGGAATCGCTGGAAGACTACATCGTTGAATACCGGAAGCGGCTAATGAAGCTGTTGTCGAAGCCTGCGACGCGTCGCAATCACACCAATGTGCTGATGCACGTACAGGGCTACTTCCGACGCCAGCTCAATTCTCAGCAGCGACAGGAACTGGCGCAGCTCATCGATCGCTATCGACAGGGCTTGCAGCCGCTACTGGCACCTATCACGTTGCTAAAACATTACATGGCGGAATACCCCGATGCGTATCTGGCTCAGCAGCGTTATTTTGAGCCGTACCCGGAAGCATTACGCCTGCGTTACGGACACTAGTTTGACCGCCCGAGGAATGTTATGAGCACCCATGTAGTCTGGCTACGCAACGACCTGCGCGTTACCGATAATCTGGCGCTGTACGCGGCCTGTCAGGATCCGAACGCCACCGTGCTGGCCGTCTTTATTGCCACGCCTGCGCAGTGGGAAAAGCACGATATGGCACCGCGTCAGGCGGCCTTTCTGCTGGAGAACCTGACGCTGGTGCAGCATGCGCTGGCCGAGAAAGGCATCCCACTGCATTACCACGAATGTGCTGACTTTGCGGCGTCGGTTGACTGGCTGGTACAGTTTTGTGCGCAGCAGCAGGCTACCGATCTTTTCTACCATTATCAGTATGAAATCAACGAGCGCCTGCGTGATAAGCAGGTGAAAGATCGGCTGGCCGATAGCGTGGTTTGTCACGGTTATCATGACAGCCTGTTGCTCCCGCCGGGTAGCGTATTGACGGGTAATGGTGAGATGTACAAAGTGTTTACGCCCTTTCGTCAGGCCTTTATCAAACGCCTGCTGGAGTCGGATACGACCTGCGTACCGGCACCAGACGCGCGCGGTGAGCCGATCAATAACACGGTGGAACTGGCACCGTTTAGCTACCCGCAGCGCGAGGTGGATAGCGACGATTTCCCCAGCGGCGAACGTGCGGCATTACAGCAACTGCGCCGTTTTTGCCGCGAGCAGGTGCAGGATTATGACCAGCAGCGGGATTTTCCGTCGCTGCCCGGCACCAGCAAACTGTCTCCGTATCTGGCGCTTGGGATCGTATCGCCGCGCCAATGCTTTAACCGTCTGCGTGCCGAATGCCCGGAGATGCTGGAACGGCGTGAAGGCGGAGCGTTTACCTGGTTTAACGAGCTGGTCTGGCGTGAGTTTTACCGCCACCTGATTGTGTCCTGGCCGCAGCTGTGTAAACACCGACCGTTCACCGCGTGGACGCAGTGGGTGAAATGGCGGGAATCACCGGAGGATCTAGCCGCCTGGCAGCAGGGGAAAACGGGCTACCCGATCGTGGATGCAGCGATGCGCCAACTGAATGAAACGGGATGGATGCACAATCGCCTGCGTATGATTTGCGCCAGTTTTCTCGTCAAAGATTTACTGATCGACTGGCGCGAAGGCGAACGCTACTTTATGTCGCAACTGCTGGATGGCGATCTGGCGGCGAATAACGGCGGCTGGCAGTGGGCGGCGTCGACCGGCACCGATGCGGCACCTTATTTTCGTATTTTCAATCCGACAACGCAGGGCGAGCGCTTCGACCCTGAAGGTCGGTTTATTCGTCACTGGCTGCCCGAACTGGCCGCCGTGCCGGATAAAGATATTCATCAGCCCCATCGCTGGGCTGACAAACACCACCATCAGCTGAACTATCCGCTGCCAATCGTCGACCATAAAACCGCGCGTCAGAATACGCTGGCGGCGTTTGAGGCGGCTAAAAATATCGGTATGGCGGATAACGATCGAAAAGAGAACAGTAAGTATGCGTAATGTGGAATTGGAAAGAATCATTAACGAGAAATTGAGCACGGCGACGTTTCAGGACTATGCACCGAACGGTTTACAGGTTGAGGGGCGTGCGGACGTAAAACGCATTGTGACGGGCGTAACGGCCTCACAGGCGCTGCTGGATGCGGCGGTAGAAAAGCAGGCCGATGCGATTCTGGTTCATCACGGCTACTTCTGGAAAAACGAACCGCAGATTGTCTGTGGTATGAAGCGTAATCGACTGAAAACGCTGTTGCTCAATGATATCAACCTGTACGGCTATCACTTGCCGTTGGATGCACACCCGGAACTGGGGAATAACGCCCAACTGGCGGCGCTGCTGGAGATTCAGGTTCAGGGCGCGATCGAGCCGCTGGTGCCGTATGGCGAACTGGCGCAGCCTATGACGGCAGACGCTTTTTGCCGCCGTGTAGAAAAACGGCTGGGGCGTAGCGTGCTGCATTGTGGGGATAATGCACCGCAACAGATACAGCGCGTGGCCTGGTGTACCGGCGGCGGTCAGGGCTTTATTGAACAAGCGGCCCGCTTCGGGGTCGATGCGTTTATTACCGGTGAAGTGTCTGAGCAAACGATTCATATCGCACGCGAAATGGGGCTGCACTTCTTTGCTGCCGGGCACCATGCCACCGAACGCGGCGGCATCAAAGCGTTGGGCGAATGGCTGGCGGCACAGCATGGTTTTGATGTGACATTTATTGATATTCCTAACCCTGCGTGAGGGGGCTGAAAGTCCCTTTATCGCACAGGAATGATGTCACATTTTGGATATTGGCATCGTTGTTGCTTCGTTGCTGAGAAGAAAATATATCGGTAAGTAACGCTAATCATTTAGCCATGTTCACCATAACGGATAAAACGCGATTCAGGAGGAAAGATTGCAACGAGCACGGTGTTATCTTCTGGGCGAGAGGGCTGTTGTTCTGGAACTGGAACCGCCAATGTCGCTGGAGAGCCAGCAGCGGATATGGGGGCTTGCTGAGCGCCTGAATCATCATGAAGAAGTGCTGGAAGCGATTCCGGGCATGAACAATCTAACGGTGCTGTTGGCGCATCCGCAGCAGGTGGCGCTGGATGCGATTGAACGCTTGCAGCGCTGGTGGGAAGAGAGTGAATCGCTGGTGTTTGACCCACGCGATATCGATATTCCCGTTGTATATGGCGGTGAGGCGGGGCCAGATCTGGCGGAAGTTGCCGCTCACAGTGGCCTGACAGTGAGTCAGGTTGTGGAAGCACATGCGGCCGCACAGTATGTTGTCTACTTTTTGGGCTTCCAGCCGGGCTTTGCCTACCTTGGCGGATTAAACGAGAAACTGCATATGCCGCGTCGCGCCGAACCACGCCTGCGCGTGCCGGCGGGATCGGTCGGGATTGGTGGCGCGCAGACAGGGATTTATCCGCTGGCGACGCCGGGTGGCTGGCAGCTGATTGGTCACACCTCGCTGAAGCTGTTTAATCCAAAAACGATGCCGCCAACGCTATTGCGTCCTGGCGATAACGTTCGGTTTCTGCCGCAGAAGGAGGGCGTATGCTGAAGGTTATCCATGCTGGATTGTATACTTCGGTGCAGGACGGCGGTCGCGTCGGCTTTCGTCGTTTGGGTATCAGCCAGTCAGGCGCGCTCGATCTGCCTGCTCTGACAATGGCGAACCTGCTGGTTGGCAACGCGGAGAATGCTGCCGCGCTGGAAATTACGCTGGGCAAGTTTACCGCAACATTCACCACCGCTTGCTGGGTGGCGCTGACCGGTGCGGACTGCCATGCCGACTTGGATGGCAAACCGCTCTGGACAGGCTGGCGTTTCGCCGTGAAGCCGGGACAAACGTTGAAAATGCGCATGCCGCGTAATGGAATGCGCAGCTATCTGGCCCTGTCCGGCGGTGTGGATGTGCCGGAAACGCTCGGGTCGCGCAGTACCGATTTGAAAGCCGGTTTTGGGGGTTTTGACGGACGCTTGCTGATGGATGGCGATGAACTCCCGCTGGGAACGCCGACTCGTGAACTGACGCGAGAAGTCGGTATCAAGCAGCTGTTGTTCGGCAACCGCGTGCGGGCCTTGCCGGGGCCGGAGTATCAGGAATTCAGCGAAGAGATGCAGGAGCTGTTCTGGCGAACTTCCTGGCAACTGAGCCCGCAAAGTAACCGCATGGGTTACCGTTTGCTGGGTGCTGAACTACAGCGCGCCGCATTGCCGGGTAGCAAACCGCGCGAGCTGCCATCGCATGGGCTGCTGCCGGGCGTCGTGCAGGTTCCGCACAATGGTCACCCTATCGTACTGCTGGCGGATGCCCAGACAACCGGCGGTTACCCGCGTATTGCGACGGTGATCGAAGCCGATTTATTCCATTTAGCGCAAATCCGGCTCGGTGAACCGATACATTTTATTCACTGTACGCAGGCACAGGCGCAAAAAGCGGCTGAAGAACAGCGGCGCTACCTCGAACAACTGGCGTGGAGGCTGCATGATTATTGATCTGAATGCCGATCTGGGTGAGGGGGGCGAGCATGACGAAGCGCTGCTGAAGCTGGTGACGTCAGCCAATATTGCCTGCGGGTTTCATGCCGGTGATGCGCAAACCATGCGTCAGTCAGTGCGTTGGGGAATCGGTTATAGGGTCGCGCTTGGCGCACACCCGAGCTTTCCCGATCGTGAAAATTTTGGCCGCAAGGCAATGAATGTGCCTGCGGAAATTGTCTTTGCCCAGATGGTGTATCAGCTTGGCGCGCTCAGTGCGATTGTCGCTGCTGAAGGGGGCACGCTGTCGCACGTTAAGCCTCACGGTATGCTTTACAATCAGGCGGCATGCGAACCGGCGCTGGCCGATGCGATAGCCAAGGCGGTGAAGGTGGTGAATCCGGCGTTGCGCTTGGTCGGTCTGGCGGGAAGCGAGTTAATTCGCGCCGGGCAGCGGCTGGGACTGGAGACGCGTCAGGAAGTGTTCGCCGACCGCTGCTATCTGCCTGACGGATCGCTGGTGCCGCGTACTCAGGCGGGGGCCTTGATTAACAGCGATGAACTGGCGCTGGCGCAGACGCTGGAGATGATTCAACGTCAGCGGGTCAGAGCGATTGACGGTTCCTGGGTGAATGTGCAGGCGGATACCGTGTGTATTCACGGTGATGGACAACACGCGCTGTTGTTTGCCCGCAAATTGCGTAACTGTTTTAGCCAGCATCAGATCGCTGTTGCTGCGGCATAATCATTATTTTTGTATGACGGAGATAACCGATGAAAACCGTTTTGATCACGGCGTTTGAACCTTTTGAGGGTGAAGCGATTAATCCCTCATGGGAAGCGGTAAAAGGACTTCATCAGCGAGAAATTGGCGGTGCGCGCGTGGTGGCCTGCCGTTTATCTTGCGTCTTCGATCTGTCACTGGAACAGCTTTACCGCGCGATAGCCGAATGGCAGCCGGAAGTGGTGATCGCGGTAGGGCAGGCGGGCGGCCGTGCTGATATTTCTGTCGAACGCGTGGCGATTAATATTAATGACGCCCGCATTGCGGATAACCGAGGCAACCAGCCGATTGATACGCCAGTGGTGGAAAAGGGACCGGTGGCGTATTTCTCGACGCTGCCAGTGAAAGCGCTGGTGCAGGCATTGCGTGCAGCGGGCATTCCTGCCTCGGTATCGCAAACCGCAGGGACGTTTGTCTGCAACCACGTGATGTACGGGCTGTTACACCAGTTACATCAACAGGGCGATGTGGTGCGCGGCGGATTTGTTCATATTCCTTATTCGCCTGAACAGGCCGCACGACACCCCGGTGAGCCGAGCATGCCCACGCCGTTAGTCACGGCGGCGCTGGAAGTGATGATTAAGCAGTCGCTGGTGCAGCAGGTTGATGTGGCGGTGACTGGCGGCGCGCTGCACTAGTTGAATTAATCGCGCAATACGTCTGATTTTCAGGGAGTAAGGTATGCCGGAAGGACCGGAAATTCGCCGGGCGGCCGATAAGTTGGTTGAAGCCGTTGTGGGAAAAACGCTGACGCGTGTCTGGTTTGCGTTTCCAGAACTGAAGCCATACGAGGCAGAATTAGTCGGGCAGCAGGTCAGGCAGATCGAAACGCGCGGAAAGGCGCTGCTGACCTATTTTAGCAACGATCGGGTGTTGTATAGCCACAACCAACTGTATGGCGTGTGGCGAGTGGTGAATGCCGGCGAATCGCCGGAAACGAAGCGGGATTTGCGCGTCCGGCTGGAAACGCAGGAGCGAGCCATTCTGCTTTACAGCGCGTCCGATATTGAAATGCTGACGCCAGAGACGCTCTCGACGCATCCTTTCCTGCAACGTATTGGCCCTGATGTCTTGGATCTTTCACTGACGCCGGAACAGGTGTGTGAGCGTCTGTTATTACCGCGCTTTCGCCGTCGCCAGTTCAGTGGGCTGCTGCTGGATCAGGCTTTTCTCGCCGGGCTAGGGAATTACCTGCGCGTCGAGATTCTCTGGCAGGCACAGTTGGCGCCGCAACACACGGCAGCACAGTTGAACGAGGAACAGTTGCAGACGTTAAGTCGAGCGCTGCTGGAGATTCCCCGTTTGTCCTACAACACGCGCGGCACCGTTGATGAGAATCGACATCACGGGGCAATTTTCTCGTTCAAGGTTTTCCATCGAGAAGGGGAACGCTGCGAGCGCTGCGGCGGGATCATCGAAAGAACGATGCTGTCATCACGCCCGTTCTATTGGTGTCCGGACTGTCAGAAGTAATAATGTGAGTAATTTATGCGCAAGATGAATACGTTAATTCCAGAAATGATTGTCTCTGACTTACAAAAGAGTCTGGCGTTTTATTGCCACGTTTTGGGATTTCAGATTGAGTACGACAGGCCTGAAGATAAGTTCGCATTCCTTTCATTTCATGGGAGCCAACTGATGCTGGAACAGGATTACTTAACCGAATCGCCCTGGCGTGTGGAACCGTTAGAACTGCCGTTTGGCCGCGGTATGAATTTATCGATTGAGTGCCCGGATGCTCAGGCGCTGGCGGCGGCGATTGAACATGCGGGCTATACGCTACGCAGACCGGTGGAAACGTGCTGGTATCGCGATCATGAGGTGTATCACGGGGAAAGTAATTTTCTGGTACAGGATCCGGATGGCTATTTATTGCGATTCACGCAAAGTTTAGGCTGTAAGTCATCCCTTTAGTGCAGTTATAACAAAGGCCGGAATCCCGGCCTTTTTGATGCGTGCTGAATGGATTAATCGTGTTTCAGATTGGATGCAAAGTCACGTTTGTCGTAGCCGGTATACAGCTGACGTGGACGGGCAATCTTGATGCCGTCGGCGTGCATTTCGCTCCAATGCGCAATCCAGCCCACGGTACGCGCCATCGCAAAGATAACGGTAAACATGGAAGACGGAATACCCATCGCTTTCAGGATGATGCCTGAGTAGAAGTCCACGTTCGGGTACAGTTTCTTCTCAATGAAGTACGGGTCGTTCAGCGCGATATGTTCCAGCTCCATCGCCACTTCCAGCAGGTCGTCTTTTCTGCCCAATTCTTTCAGCACTTCATGGCAGGTTTCACGCATGACGGTAGCGCGCGGGTCGTGGTTTTTGTACACACGGTGACCGAAGCCCATCAGGCGGAAGGAGTCGTTCTTGTCTTTTGCACGTTCGATAAACGCAGGAATATGCTCCACGCTGCTGATTTCTTCCAGCATACGCAGGCAGGCTTCGTTCGCGCCGCCGTGTGCCGGTCCCCACAGCGAGGCGATCCCCGCGGCGATACAGGCAAATGGATTCGCACCAGACGAACCAGCAGTACGCACGGTAGACGTCGAGGCGTTTTGTTCGTGATCGGCATGCAGGATCAGAATACGGTCCATGGCACGTTCCAGCACTGGATTCACGACGTATTCTTCGCAAGGCGTAGAGAACATCATGTGCAGGAAGTTACCCGCGTAGGACAGGTTGTTTTTCGGATAAACAAACGGCTGGCCCAGTGAGTATTTGTAGCACATCGCTGCAACGGTCGGCATTTTGGACAGCAGGCGGTAAGCCGCGATTTCGCGGTGGCGCTCAATGTTAATGTCCAGTGAATCGTGATAGAACGCCGCCAGTGCACCGGTGACGCCGCACAATACGGCCATTGGATGTGAATCGCGACGGAAGCCGTGGAACAGACGAGTAATCTGCTCGTGGATCATGGTATGACGCGTCACGGTGGTCTTGAAGGTTTCATACTGTTCTACCGTCGGGACTTCACCGAACAGCAGGATGTAACAAACTTCAAGATAATTCGATTTTTCAGCCAGTTGGGCAATCGGGAAGCCACGGTGTAGCAAGATGCCTTCGTCGCCGTCGATATAGGTAATCTTGGATTCGCAAGATGCGGTAGAGGTAAAGCCGGGGTCAAATGTGAAGTAACCTTTAGAACCGAGGGGACGAATATCAATCTCATCATACCCCAATGTACCTGATAGGACATTTAGCTCAATTGGATCTTTACCCTCTAGAGTAAGAGTTGCTTTCTTATCAGCCATTTACAGTCTCCTTAGCGCTTTAATTTTAAATATTTTCACTGAAGAAATACCGTCATGCCTGTGCACCGGGCAGATAATGACCGGTGAAACTCTGTCGTGACACAGTCGTCAAATAGGATACAGAGTAAGGCGGATAGCCGCATTCAGGATGAAAAATTCGTTCTCCAGGTAATTAACGATATTCAGATAAATGAGTGGTGCTCTGAATAGATTGTAGTCATTACCTATGACTTTTACGTGGACTCTCTTCACTGTTACATAAGTTACGCCAGTGTGGAAGTGTCGCCGTCGTGCTTTAACACATCATAAGGAATTCAATCCCCTAGTTGTAATTGAAATGTTGAAGTTTTGTCAAATCAGATAATTAATTTTATATAAATTGTGAAATTCGTGATCTAAATCACTGTTCGGGGCAAATGTCACCAAACAGTTTGTATGGGAATTGTAATGGGAATGTGAAGTACCTATACTGCCGACAGGTCTCCGGAATCACCCTGCAGTAGGAGCACCCAGTATGAAAGGATCATGCGCTGTTTAGACACCGGAATGTCGATGTTTGAGCGCGTATCATAAACCCACTTTCCAGGGCTGTAACTTTCATGCTGTCTGACCTCACATCAGGCCCGGAGGAAGAAACAATAATAAAAGCTGTGTGGGCAAATCCGTGAAAAAACAAAGACCTGTCAATCTGGAATTGCAGACGATCCAGTTTCCCGTTACTGCGATAGCATCTATTCTTCACCGCGTCTCCGGCGTTATCACCTTTGTCGCTGTCGGTATTTTACTGTGGCTGTTAGGCACTTCTCTTTCTTCAGAGGAAGGGTTCCTGCGCGCTGCGGAAATTATGGATAGCTTCATCGTCAAGTTTATCGTTTGGGGCATCCTCGTCGCGTTGGCTTATCACATTGTTGGTGGTATACGTCACCTGTTGATGGATTTTGGTTATATAGAAGAAGACCTTGCCGCAGGTAAGCGTTCTGCAAATATCTCCTTTATTATTACTGTCGTGCTTTCAATTCTGGCTGGAGTCCTCGTATGGTAAGCAATGCTTCTGCGTTAGGACGCAATGGCGTACACGATTGGTTACTGATTCGCGCTTCCGCCATCGTCATTGTTCTGTATGTAATTTATATTATTGGTTTTATTGCTACGGCTGGCGACATCACGTATGAAATCTGGCGTGGTTTCTTCGCGATGGCTCTCACCAAAGTATTCACACTGCTAACGTTATTTTCCATTCTGGTTCATGCCTGGATAGGGATGTGGCAAGTGCTGACCGACTACATTAAACCGCTGGCCTTACGCCTGACTTTACAGTTGGCGATTGTCGTAGCGCTGTTGGTGTACGTCATTTATGGAACTATTGTGGTGTGGGGTGCGTGATGAATTTGCCAGTCAGAGAATTTGATGCAGTTGTTGTTGGTGCGGGTGGCGCAGGTATGCGCGCCGCGCTGCAAATTTCCCAAATGGGCCTGTCCTGTGCCCTGTTATCGAAAGTGTTCCCAACCCGTTCCCATACTGTGTCTGCGCAGGGCGGTATTACCGTTGCGCTGGGCAACACCCATGAGGACAACTGGGAATGGCACATGTACGACACCGTAAAAGGGTCGGACTACATTGGCGATCAGGACGCGATTGAATATATGTGTAAAACCGGCCCGGAAGCGATTCTGGAACTGGAACACATGGGGTTACCGTTCTCCCGTCTGGATGATGGCAGCATTTATCAGCGTCCGTTCGGTGGTCAATCCAAGAATTTTGGCGGCGAGCAGGCTGCGCGTACCGCAGCTGCGGCTGACCGTACCGGTCATGCACTGTTGCATACGCTGTATCAGCAGAACCTGAAAAATCACACCACTATCTTCTCCGAATGGTACGCCCTCGATCTGGTGAAGAATCAGGATGGTGCGGTTGTCGGCTGTACGGCGATCTGTATCGAAACCGGTGAAGTCGTCTATTTCAAAGCGAAAGCGACCGTGCTGGCAACTGGCGGCGCAGGCCGTATTTACCAGTCCACGACCAACGCACACATTAATACGGGTGACGGCGTGGGCATGGCACTGCGTGCGGGCGTTCCGTTGCAGGACATGGAAATGTGGCAGTTCCACCCAACTGGTATTGCAGGCGCGGGTGTTCTAGTGACAGAAGGCTGCCGTGGTGAAGGCGGTTACTTGCTGAACAAGCACGGTGAACGCTTCATGGAACGTTATGCGCCAAACGCGAAAGATCTGGCTGGCCGTGACGTTGTTGCCCGTTCCATCATGATCGAAATTCGTGAAGGCCGCGGCTGTGAAGGTCCGTGGGGACCACACGCCAAGCTGAAACTGGACCATCTGGGTAAAGATGTTCTGGAATCCCGTCTGCCGGGCATTCTGGAGCTGTCTCGCACATTTGCTCACGTTGATCCGGTGAAAGAGCCGATTCCTGTTATCCCAACCTGCCACTACATGATGGGCGGTATTCCGACCAAAGTGAGCGGTCAGGCGTTGACGGTGAATGAGAAAGGCGAAGATGTGGTGATTCCAGGACTGTTTGCCGTGGGTGAAATTGCCTGCGTCTCGGTTCATGGTGCCAACCGTCTGGGCGGTAACTCGCTGCTCGATCTGGTGGTATTCGGTCGCTCAGCGGGTATTCATTTGCAAGAATCGTTGGAAGAGCAGGGCGAAAGCCGTGATGCCAGCGAATCCGATATTGAAGCCTCGCTTGACCGTATGAACCGCTGGAACAATACCCGTTCAGGAGAAGATCCGGTTGAAATCCGCAAGGCGCTGCAATCCTGCATGCAGAACAACTTCTCGGTCTTCCGCGAAGGCGATGCGATGGCGAAAGGGTTGGAAGAGCTGAAAGTGATTCGTGAACGCCTGAAAAATGCGCGTTTGGATGACACATCCAGCGAGTTCAACACCCAGCGTATCGAGTGTCTGGAGCTGGATAACCTGATGGAAACTGCGTACGCGACAGCGGTATCGGCTAACTTCCGTACCGAAAGCCGTGGCGCACACAGTCGCTTCGACTACCCAGAACGCGACGATGAAAATTGGCTGTGCCATTCGTTGTATCTGCCGCAAACCGACAGCATGACGCGCCGTGAGGTGAACATGCAGCCTAAACTGCGTCCGGCGTTCCCGCCGAAAATACGTACTTATTAATTGCGGAGATCAAACGATGAAACTCGAATTTTCTATTTATCGTTACAACCCGGATGTTGATGATGCTCCGCGGATGCAGGATTATCAGTTGGAGGCAGAAGAAGGCCGCGACATGATGCTGCTGGATGCGCTGATGCTGCTGAAAGAACAGGATCCGACGCTCTCATTTCGTCGTTCCTGCCGTGAAGGCGTCTGTGGTTCTGACGGCGTTAACATGAACGGTAAAAACGGGCTGGCCTGTATTACGCCTGTTTCCGCGTTACAGCGTGGAAAAAGCAAAATTGTTATCCGTCCTTTACCGGGATTACCGGTTGTGCGTGATTTGGTAGTGGACATGGGGCAGTTCTATGCTCAATATGAGAAAATAAAGCCTTACCTGTTGAATAATGGGAAAAATCCGCCGGCGCGCGAACATCTGCAATCGCCAGAACAACGTGCCAAACTGGATGGGTTGTATGAATGCATCATGTGTGCCTGCTGTTCAACGTCTTGCCCATCGTTCTGGTGGAACCCAGACAAGTTTGTTGGGCCTGCGGGGCTGCTGGCGGCGTATCGTTTCCTGATTGACAGTCGTGATACGGAAAGTCAGCCACGACTGGACGATCTGGACGATGCATTCAGCGTCTTCCGCTGCCACGGCATCATGAACTGCGTCAACGTGTGTCCGAAAGGGCTGAACCCGACCAAGGCCATTGGTCATATTAAGTCGATGCTGTTGCACCGCAGCGCGTAACGGATAATCAGTACGTAACGTGTTATTGCATAAAGATTAAGTAGTAAAACATGTATCTCCCTCTGAAGTTGCTATTCTTCAGAGGGAGCGCAGGAAACCTTTAAAAACCGGCTTACGCGCCCGAACCGGTTTTTAAAGGTTCCTTAGGGGGGATGGATACCCTAAGCGCGTACCGAAGTACGACAAGTGAACCGTTTGTACGGCGAACGATATACGGATACTAATTACATGTTAACCACGGCGAAAACTGAAGCTTATTAGCTTAAGGGATCATGATGCAGAACGGCGCGATGAAGGCCTGGCTGGATTCCTCCTATTTGGCGGGTGCGAATCAGTCCTACATAGAGCAACTCTATGAAGATTTTTTAACCGATCCTGACTCGATCGAACATAGCTGGCGCTCGATCTTCCAGCAATTGCCTACGAGTGGGGTCAAACCGGATCAACTCCATTCCAAAACGCGTGAATATTTCCGCCGTCTGGCGAAAGACTCTTCGCGCTTTACCTCGTCAGTCACCGATCCCGATATTGATGCTAAGCAGGTCAAGGTGTTGCAGCTGATCAATGCGTTCCGCTTCCGTGGACATCAGCAAGCTAACCTGGACCCGATCTTCCTGCGTCCGCAGGAACCCGTTGCAGAATTGGATCTGGATTACCACAATCTGACGCAGGATGACCTACAGGAATCCTTCAACGTGGGGTCTTTTGCCATCGGCAAAGACACCATGAAGCTGGAAGATCTGTATGACGCGCTGAAACGCACCTATTGCGGTTCTATCGGTGCGGAATATATGCATATGACCAGTACGGAAGAGAAACGTTGGATCCAGCAGCGTATCGAATCCGTCATGGGGCAGCCGTCTTTCTCTCTGGAAGAGAAACGTCGTTTCCTGAAAGAGTTAACCGCAGCTGAAGGGCTGGAGCGGTATCTGGGTGCTAAATATCCTGGCGCCAAGCGTTTCTCGCTGGAAGGCGGTGATGCACTGGTTCCGATGCTGAAAGAGCTGATTCGCCATGCGGGTGCAAACGATACTCGCGAAGTGGTATTGGGGATGGCACACCGTGGCCGCCTCAACGTGCTGATCAACGTATTGGGCAAAAAATCTCAGGATCTGTTCGACGAGTTTGCCGGTAAGCATAAAGAACACTTGGGCACCGGTGACGTGAAATATCACCAGGGCTTCTCGTCTGAATTCGAGACTGCTGGCGGTCTGGTGCATTTGGCGCTGGCGTTCAACCCATCGCATCTGGAGATTGTCAGTCCGGTAGTGACGGGCTCGGTACGTGCGCGTCTCGATCGTCTGAATAGCCAGAGTGGTCCACGTGTTCTGCCAATCACCATTCACGGCGATGCGGCAGTCAGTGGTCAGGGTGTGGTTCAGGAACTGTTGAATATGTCGACGGTGCGTGGCTACGAAGTTGGCGGCACGCTGCGTATTGTTATCAACAACCGTATTGGCTTCACCACGTCTAACCCGCTGGATATCCGTTCCACCGAGTACTGTACCGATATCGGTAAAATGGTACAGGCACCGATTTTCCACGTTAACGCAGACGACCCGGAAGCGGTGGCGTTTGTTACGCGTCTGGCGCTGGATTTCCGTAATACCTTCAAACGTGATGTGTTCATCGATCTGATTTGTTATCGCCGTCATGGTCATAACGAAGCTGACGAGCCAAGTGCAACGCAGCCGATGATGTATCAGAAGATCAAGAAACACCCGACGCCGCGTAAGGTCTATGCCGATCGTCTGGAGCAGGAAAAATCCATTACGCTGGAAGATGCCACCGAAATGGTCAACCTGTACCGCGATGCGCTGGATGCCGGTGAATGCGTGGTGGAAGAATGGCGTCAGATGGATATGCAGTCCTTTACCTGGACGCCGTATCTGAACCATGAGTGGGATGAGCCTTATCCGCATGCAACGGAAATGAAACGTTTGCAGGAACTGGCGAAGCGTATCAGCGAAGTGCCAGAAGGGATTGAAATCCATCCTCGTGTTGCCAAAGTCTATACCGACCGTGCCGAAATGGCTGCGGGCAACAAACCATTTGACTGGGGTGGGGCAGAAACGCTGGCTTACGCCACGTTGGTCGATGAGGGTATTCCGATTCGCCTGTCTGGTGAAGACAGCGGTCGCGGTACGTTCTTCCATCGCCATGCTGTGGTGCATAACCAGATAAATGGTTCCAGCTATACGCCGCTGAACCATGTGCATAACGGGCAGGGCGAGTTCAATGTTTGGGACTCCGTATTGTCTGAAGAGGCGATTCTGGCGTTTGAATACGGCTATGCGACCGCAGAACCGCGCACCCTGACCATCTGGGAAGCGCAGTTTGGTGACTTCGCCAACGGTGCGCAGGTCGTTATCGACCAGTTCATCAGCTCCGGTGAGCAGAAGTGGGGCCGTATGTGTGGTCTGGTCATGCTGCTGCCGCACGGTTACGAAGGCCAGGGCCCAGAGCACTCGTCTGCTAGACTGGAGCGTTATCTGCAATTGTGCGCTGAGCAAAATATGCAGGTTTGTATTCCGTCAACGCCAGCACAGGTTTATCACATGCTTCGCCGTCAGGCGCTGCGCGGTATGCGCCGTCCGCTGGTGGTCATGTCACCAAAATCTCTGCTGCGCCATCCGCTGGCGATATCTTCACTGGATGAACTGGCAAATGGTTCCTTCCAGCCGGCGATTGGTGAAGTAGAGGAATTAGATCCGGCAGCCGTGAAGCGTGTCGTGCTTTGTTCCGGTAAGGTCTACTATGATTTGCTGGAAAAGCGTCGCAAGAACGAGCAAAAAGATGTCGCGATCGTCCGTATCGAACAGCTTTATCCGTTCCCGCATCAGGCCGTTCAAGCTGCACTGGAATCGTTTGCCCATGTTCACGATTTCGTGTGGTGTCAGGAAGAGCCGCTGAATCAGGGAGCCTGGTATTGCAGTCAGCACCATTTCCGTGAAGTGATTCCGTTTGGGGCTTCTTTACGTTACGCAGGACGCCCGGCGTCTGCATCACCCGCCGTTGGCTATATGTCCGTACACCAGAAACAACAGCAAGATCTGGTCGATGACGCGCTGAACGTTAATTAAATAAAAGGATAGATAATGAGTAGCGTAGATATTCATGTACCCGACCTGCCTGAATCCGTCGCTGACGCCACTGTTGCTACCTGGCATAAAAAACCAGGCGATAGCGTTCAGCGCGATGAAGTACTGGTTGAAATTGAAACTGACAAAGTTGTGCTGGAAGTTCCTGCCACTGAAGCGGGCATCCTGGATGCCATACTGGAAGAGGAAGGTGCTACGGTAACGTCTCGCCAACTGCTTGGCCGCATTCGTCGTGGCGACAGCTCTGGTAAAGAAACCAGCGAGAAGTCACAGAGCAAAGAATCAACACCGTCACAGCGCCATACGGCTGGTCTGGAAGAAGAGAACAGTGATGCGCTCAGCCCGGCGATTCGTCGTCTGATTGCAGAGCACGATCTCGATGCCTCTGCTATCAAAGGCAGCGGCGTAGGCGGTCGAATTACCCGTGAAGACGTGGATAAGCATTTGGCTGCCCAGAAGAAAGAGTCGGGTAAAGCGCCTAAGTCCGAAGCGCCTGCTGCTGCTCCGGCACCTGCTCTGGGCGCGCGCAGCGAAAAACGCGTACCGATGACGCGTCTGCGTAAGCGTGTTGCAGAACGTCTGCTGGAAGCGAAAAACAGTACGGCAATGCTGACGACGTTCAACGAAATCAACATGCAGCCAATCATGGATCTGCGCAAGCAGTACGGCGATGCATTTGAGAAGCGTCACGGTGTGCGTCTGGGCTTCATGTCCTTCTACATCAAAGCCGTGGTCGAAGCGCTGAAGCGTTATCCAGAAGTGAATGCGTCTATTGATGGCGAAGATGTGGTTTACCACAACTATTTCGATGTCAGCATCGCGGTGTCTACCCCGCGTGGTCTGGTTACGCCAGTGCTGCGTGATGTGGATGCGCTGGGCATGGCCGACATCGAGAAGCGAATCAAAGAACTGGCTGTGAAAGGCCGTGACGGCAAACTGACGGTTGAAGAACTGCTGGGCGGTAACTTCACGATTACCAACGGAGGTGTCTTTGGTTCTCTGATGTCTACCCCGATCATCAACCCACCGCAGAGTGCGATTCTGGGCATGCACGCCATTAAAGATCGCCCGATGGCGGTTGATGGTCAGGTCGTTATTCTGCCGATGATGTATCTGGCGCTGTCTTACGATCACCGTTTGGTCGACGGCCGTGAGTCCGTTGGCTTCCTGGTGACAGTGAAAGAGATGCTGGAAGATCCAGCGCGTCTGCTGTTAGACGTTTAGTCCGACAGATAGGCTCTCGGGCGGGTAACCCTGACGGTTTCCGCCCGAAACGATATACCAGATTATGTGCTATGCAGGCCGTTTTTTCTCAACGGCGTTATCCAAATATATCAGAGAGTTAATGGCGATTTTCTCTACCGAAAGACTCGGTGATGAAAAACCGTCTGCCGACTTATCTCCAAACCTAAATGGATAGAACATCATGAATTTACACGAGTATCAGGCAAAACAACTCTTTGCTCGATATGGTTTACCGGCACCGACCGGCTATGCCTGTACCACACCGCGTGAAGCGGAAGAAGCCGCGTCTAAAATTGGTGCGGGTCCGTGGGTCGTAAAATGTCAGGTTCACGCTGGCGGTCGCGGTAAAGCGGGCGGCGTTAAAGTCGTCAGCAATAAAGAAGATATCCGCGCCTTTGCTGAAAACTGGCTGGGTAAAAAACTCGTTACGTATCAAACTGACGCACAGGGTCAGCCGGTTCATCAGATTCTGGTTGAAGCTGCAACAGATATCGACAAAGAGCTTTATCTGGGCGCGGTGGTTGACCGTGGCACGCGTCGCGTGGTGTTCATGGCGTCCACCGAAGGTGGCGTAGAAATTGAAAAAGTGGCGGAAGAAACGCCAGAGCTGATTCATAAAGCGGCGATCGATCCACTGGTAGGCCCACAGCCTTATCAAGGTCGTGAATTGGCCTTCAAACTGGGCTTAAGCGGTAAGCAAGTTGCTCAGTTCACCAAAATCTTTATGGGTCTGGCGACGCTGTTCCTGGAGCGCGATCTGGCTCTGGTAGAAATCAACCCGCTGGTTATCACCAAGCAGGGCGATCTGATCTGTCTGGATGGCAAGCTGGGTGCGGACGGCAATGCCCTGTTCCGTCAGCCTGAGCTGCGTGAAATGCGCGACCCAAGCCAGGAAGATTCCCGTGAAGCGCATGCAGCACAGTGGGAACTGAACTATGTCGCGCTGGATGGCAACATTGGCTGTATGGTCAACGGTGCTGGTCTGGCGATGGGCACGATGGACATCGTGAAGCTGCACGGCGGTGCTCCTGCTAACTTCCTCGATGTAGGCGGTGGCGCGACGAAAGAACGTGTGACTGAAGCGTTCAAAATCATCCTGTCTGACGACAAGGTAAAAGCCGTCTTTGTTAACATCTTTGGTGGCATCGTACGTTGCGATTTGATCGCTGACGGTATCATCGGTGCCGTAGCCGAAGTGGGCGTTAACGTACCGGTTGTTGTACGTCTTGAAGGGAACAATGCGGAACTGGGTGCCAAGAAACTGGCGGATAGCGGCCTGAATATTATTGCCGCGACCAGCCTGACGGGTGCAGCTCTGCAGGTTGTTGCAGCAGTGGGGGATAAATAATGTCCATTCTGATTAATAAAAATACCAAAGTTATCTGTCAGGGTTTTACCGGTAGTCAGGGGACATTCCACTCTGAGCAAGCACTTGCTTACGGTACGCAAATGGTTGGCGGTGTGACGCCAGGTAAAGGCGGCACGGAACATCTGGGTCTGCCCGTATTTAATACAGTACGTGAAGCGGTAGACGCGACGGGCGCAACGGCATCCGTTATCTACGTTCCCGCTCCGTTCTGTAAAGACTCCATTCTGGAAGCGATTGACGCAGGTATCGAGCTAATCATTTGTATCACCGAAGGTATCCCGACGCTGGATATGCTGACAGTGAAAGTGAAACTCGACCAGAGCGGCGCGCGGATGATCGGTCCGAACTGCCCAGGTGTGATCACGCCGGGCGAATGTAAGATCGGTATTATGCCGGGCCATATTCACCTGCCGGGTAAAGTGGGTATCGTTTCTCGTTCTGGAACCCTGACGTATGAAGCCGTGAAGCAAACGACCGATGCTGGTCTGGGTCAATCCAGCTGTGTAGGTATCGGCGGCGACCCGATCCCAGGTTCTAACTTCATCGATATCCTGAAGCTGTTTGAGCAGGATCCGCAGACGGAAGCCATCGTGATGATCGGTGAAATCGGCGGTACGGCAGAAGAAGAAGCGGCGGCGTACATTAAAGAGCACGTGACGAAGCCGGTTGTCGGCTACATCGCGGGTGTGACGGCACCGAAAGGTAAGCGCATGGGCCACGCTGGCGCCATCATCGCAGGCGGTAAAGGTACCGCTGACGATAAATTCGCAGCGTTAGAAGCGGCGGGTGTTAAAACCGTTCGCAGCCTGGCGGATATCGGCGATGCAGTAAAAGCGATCTTATCGCGTTAATCGATTATTCGATTAAATATTCTAGCCACCTTCGGGTGGCTTTTTTTATTCCAATTTGGCTTCCGAGGTTAATTGACGTAATTGAATTACGCATGACTTCTTCGAAATTTTATTGGATAATTCGCGCGCCTGAAAAGGCATGGTTAGCGATGAACAGAAATGATGATGATTTCATTGGTTCCGTATAAGCAGGGAATGGTTAATTAATTTTCCTTAAGGGGATGTTGTGTGAAAGGAAATATAAAAGCACTGATTTTTGCATTATCCGCATTTACCTGTGTGGCCAACGCACAGTCTATTAATATTGAAGTGCTAAGCGCGACGATTAAAGATAAAAAGATTGATGATGCAACGGTTATTCTACAGAAGAATGGTGCGCAGTCAGTGACCGCACGCTCTGATGTCGCAGGCCGTGCGGCGCTCAACGCGCCATTCGACGTCGATCAAGACAGTCTGCTGATCATTAAAAAAGCGGGCTATTCAGATTTGGTGGTTAAATGTCCGTGTGACGGTATGACCTATGCAGTGAGTCCGGTAATGAAAAGCCTGGATGGCATGCGAATTGTATTAACCTGGGGCGAAAAACCTGCCGATTTAGATTCCCACCTTATTTATCCGGGTAATCATATTTATTTTAGCCACAAAAAGGGACGCGATGCTAATCTTGATGTAGATGATACCGATAGCTTCGGCCCAGAAACGATCACGATTGATAAAAAGCGTTTAGGCGAAAGTTATATTTATGCCGTCCATGATTATTCAAATGGTGATAAGGCTAATTCATTGGCGCTTTCCGCAAGTAGTGCAAAAGTATTTGTCTATGTTGGAAGCTCGCAGGTACGGTCATATTCTGTCCCACTGAATAAGACTGGGAATATCTGGACGGTTTTCCGTCTTAACCCTAACGGTGATTTTGAAGATATTAATGCCGTTGGTGAGGCAGATTTCTCAAAAGTGAAGGACAGCGATGTGCTGCCAATGGTGCTTAACCCTGCGCAGACGACAGTTTCCGTTACTGGAAATGCTGCGCTGGCCAAAAACCTCAATCGTGACGGTGAAGCCGCCTACGGACGCGGTGAGTTAGAGCAGGCCACGACACTGTTCCTGGCTGCGATCGATCAGGATAGCGCGTTTGGTCAGGCATATAGCAACCTGGGCTTGACTTATCAAAAGCGGGGCAACATTGCCGAAGCCATTTGGGCTAACCGTAAAGCGATTGCGCTGGCAAATGGTAGCAACGCGGCAACCACACGTGCCAGCTCGTACTACAATATTGCAAAAATCTACGAGAACGCGGGTCAGTTCAGCGATGCACTCCAGCATTATGAGCTGGCAAGAAGCGAGAAAAGTAACACGGTTTACGATAAAGCCATTGAACGGATGAAAGCGAAGAGGTAATCGCAGAATTTTGCTACGTATCACCTAACCAGTAACCACTACGGAGACCTTTTGGTTTCCGTAGTGGCATGGCGCGTTACAAACAGGTGGTACATGGGGGAAGGGCAGGGGAATTCATGGCGAAAATACAGCGCGGTTGTCAGCAAGAAAAAATAGAAATTTGACATAAAATAGAAGATAAAAAATGCATGTGAATAATCGATAACGGAAAGTAAAAATTATATTGCTGAATTAATTTTAATTAAACCTAAAAGTCAC
The DNA here is from genome assembly GCF_051707265.1 of Pectobacterium sp. S5. NCBI lineage: Bacteria > Pseudomonadati > Pseudomonadota > Gammaproteobacteria > Enterobacterales > Pectobacteriaceae > Pectobacterium > Pectobacterium sp. S5. Next base: position 940,732 of record NZ_JAULSZ010000001.1, on the reverse strand, counting down.
ATTGCATTAACAATAAGTGTAATGAGGAAATTAATGCAACGCGATAATCACGAGAAAAGCGTTAAATTGTTTTAGATCAAAAAACGCCTCTGGATATAATTTCTGAAATAGGCTTAAATTGCGCGAGGTCAATTATCGTCTTTCACGCCGTTTAGTGGAAAAGTTGATTTGAAGCCAAAAACCTAGTCTGGGTCACGTAAAAACCTATTTATTGTAGGGGATTACAGGCGTAATATACGGCTACCTCCCTATGGGGTACGCAATTTGTAATACTTGTGATTTATCTTGAACTTGCTGTCGGGGTATTGCGGTGTGACTGCCCTGATGAACGGTATTTCTAGCGTTCATTACAGCGTGTATTAAAGCAATTCTTGTTGTGTTCTTTTGGGTGTAATGGCCGGATTTTTGGCAGCTTGTCAGCGTTTGCAAGCTAATCCCTTCCTGCGAGGAGCAAGGAGTCAAAATGTTTGATGTAGTCGAACTGTCACGTTTACAGTTTGCCTTAACCGCAATGTACCATTTTCTATTCGTACCATTAACGCTGGGGATGGCGTTTTTGCTGGCGATTATGGAAACGGTATATGTGCTGTCTGGCAAACAAATCTATAAAGATATGACCAAGTTCTGGGGCAAGTTATTTGCAATTAACTTCGCTCTGGGGGTCGCGACCGGATTGACCATGGAGTTTCAATTCGGGACCAACTGGTCATACTTCTCTCACTACGTCGGGGATATTTTCGGCGCGCCGCTAGCGATTGAAGGCCTGATGGCATTCTTCCTGGAATCGACCTTTGTTGGCTTGTTCTTCTTCGGCTGGGACCGTTTAGGAAAAGTGCAGCATATGGCCGTGACCTGGCTGGTCGCGCTGGGCTCTAACTTCTCCGCACTGTGGATTCTGGTTGCCAATGGCTGGATGCAGAACCCCATCGCATCGGATTTCAACTTCGAAACCATGCGTATGGAAATGGTGAGCTTCGCCGATCTGGTACTGAACCCGGTTGCTCAGGTGAAATTCGTTCACACGGTAGCGGCAGGTTACTGTACGGGCGCGATGTTCATTCTGGGTGTCAGTTCTTACTATCTGCTGAAAGGCCGCGACATTGCGTTTGCCAAGCGTTCATTCGCTATCGCAGCAAGTTTCGGTATGGCTGCTGTCCTGTCCGTTATTGTACTGGGTGATGAATCTGGTTATGAAATGGGTGACGTACAGAAAACCAAGCTGGCAGCGATTGAAGCCGAATGGGAAACACAGCCTGCTCCAGCATCCTTTACGCTGATCGGCATCCCGAACCAGGATACGATGGAAAATAACTATGCCATCAAGATTCCTTATGCTCTGGGGTTAATTGCCACGCGTTCTACAGACAAAGAAGTTACCGGTCTGAAAGAATTGCTGGTGATGCATGAAGTGCGTATCCGCAATGGTATGAAGGCTTACCAGTTGCTGGAAGAATTACGCGCGGGCAATACTGACCCGGCGGTAAAAGAAGCGTTCGAAAAGTCTAAGCAAGATCTGGGCTATGGCATGTTGCTGAAACGCTATACGCCGAAAGTCTCTGATGCGACAGAAACGCAGATTCAACAGGCGGTTAAAGATTCTATCCCACGTGTTGCGCCGCTGTACTTCTCTTTCCGTATCATGGTGGGCTGCGGTATTCTGATGCTGTTGATCATCGGCCTGTCTTTCTGGACCGTTCTGCGCAACAAAATTGGTCAAAAACGTTGGCTGCTCCGTACGGCGTTGTACGGTATTCCGCTGCCGTGGATTGCTATCGAAGCCGGCTGGTTTGTGGCTGAATACGGCCGTCAGCCTTGGGCTATCGGTGAGATTCTGCCGACAGCCGTTGCGACGTCATCACTGACTGCAGGGGATATTCTGTTCTCCATGGGGCTGATCTGTGGTCTGTATACGCTCTTCCTGGTTGCAGAAATGTATCTGATGTTCAAATTCGCACGTCTGGGGCCAAGCAGCCTGAGAACAGGGCGCTACCATTTTGAACAACCTATAGCGGCTGCGCAGGAAGCACGGTAAACAGGAGTCCACTATGTTTGAATATGAAGTCTTACGTTTTATCTGGTGGCTGTTGATCGGTATTTTGCTGATTGGCTTCGCTATCACTGATGGTTTTGACATGGGCGTGGGCATTCTGGTGCGTCTGATGGGACGTGGCGATACCGAGCGTCGCGTCATGATTAACAGTATTGCGCCGCACTGGGACGGTAACCAGGTTTGGCTGATCACCGCCGGTGGTGCGCTGTTTGCTGCCTGGCCGATGGTTTACGCTGCCGCGTTCTCCGGTTTCTACATTGCCATGATTCTGGTGCTGGCCTCACTGTTCTTCCGTCCTGTCGGCTTCGATTACCGTTCAAAAATCGAAGATCCGCGCTGGCGTGGCATGTGGGACTGGGGCATCTTCATCGGTAGCTTTGTTCCACCGGTAGTGATTGGTGTGGCGTTTGGCAACCTGTTGCAGGGTGTACCGTTCCACGTCGATGAATATCTGCGTCTGTACTACACCGGAAACTTCTTCCAACTGCTGAACCCGTTTGGCTTGTTGGCTGGTGTGGTTAGTCTGACGATGATCCTGACTCAGGGTGCAACCTACCTGATGATGCGGACCACGGGCGACCTGCACGTGCGTTCCAAATCCGCTGCGCAGATTGCCGCGCTGGTGATGATGGTGACGTTTGCTCTGGCTGGCGTATGGGTCGTTTACGGTATTGATGGCTACGTGGTGACGTCTGCGATTAACACCGCGGCTGAATCTAACCCGCTGCGTAAAGAAGTCGTTCAACAGGCAGGTGCCTGGCTGATCAACTTCAATAACCATCCGGTATTGTGGGCTATCCCTGCTCTGGGCGTAGTGCTGCCAGTGCTGACTACCCTTATGGCGCGCGCAGAGAAAGGAGCATGGGCATTCCTGTTCTCCTCTCTGACTATCGCTTGTGTGATTCTGACCGCAGGGATCGCGATGTTCCCGTTCATCATGCCATCAGTGACTGTGCCTAACGTCAGCTTGACGGTATGGGACGCGACATCAAGCCTGCTGACGTTGAAAGTCATGACAGTGGTTGCGATGATTTTCGTTCCTATCGTGCTGTCTTATACCGCATGGTGTTACTACAAGATGTTCGGTCGCATTACCAAAGAGCAGATTGAGCAAAACACTCACTCTATGTACTAAGTAAGGAGCTTAATTTATGTGGTATTTTGCCTGGATACTCGGAACGCTTCTTGCTTGCTCACTGGGGATCATTACGGCCCTGGCTATTGAGCAGAGTGAGGCAAGCAAAGCGGCTGAAGAAGATAAGCAATGAGTGATCTGGTCGATAAACTCTATCGCCTGATGGATAAGAGCCCGTTAAGGGCTCTTTCCCTTATCATGGCGTTGCTGCTGGCTGGTTGTGTGTTCTGGGATCCAACACGCTTTGCGGCGCGGACCAGTGAACTCGCGGTTTGGCAGGGGCTGCTGTTGATTTGGGCCGTTTGCGCTGGCGTTGTTCATGGCGTTGGTTTTCGTCCATATCGCCTGCTCTGGCGCGCGTTTTTCGCACCACTTCCCGCCTTTGTGATCCTGTGCGCAGGATTGTACTATTTCTTCGGCTAAAATAGCCTCCTATTCCATTTAGTTATGGGTTGCTTGCAGCCCATAATTATTTTCTTTCCGTTGTCACAATCCATTCCAAACCTCATTTCTCTTGCGTATAGTAGCGAGGTTTAATGCATTACTGGGATGTAGAGTGAGTAATTCGTTGTTTCGCTGGCCAGTTCGAGTCTACTTTGAAGACACTGATGCAGGTGGCGTTGTCTATCACGCTCGCTATATTGCCTTTTATGAAAGGGCAAGAACCGAGGCGTTACGTGAGCGCAACTTTCATCAGCAAGCCTTGCTAAGTGAGCATGTCGCGTTTGCTGTTCGTCGGATGACGGTGGAGTATCTTGCTCCTGCGCGCCTCGACGACATGCTGGAAGTGCAAAGCGAGGTTATCTTGCTGCGTGGTGCTTCTATGACTTTCGCACAGCGTATTCTCAATGCTCATGGCACCCTGCTAAGCCATGCTGAAGTTTTGATCGCATGCATCGATCCACATCAAATGAAGCCAATTGCGCTTCCTAAGTCTATTGTCGCGGAGTTCAAGCAGTGACTGACATGAACGTTTTTGATTTGTTCCTGAAGGCAAGCCTTCTGGTCAAACTAATCATGCTGATTTTAATCTGTTTTTCTATCGCTTCCTGGGCGATCATTATTCAACGTACCCGAATTCTGAACTCGGCGACGCGTGAGGCTGAGGCGTTCGAGGACAAATTTTGGTCAGGCATCGAACTGTCGCGCCTCTATCAGGAAAGTCAGACTCGTCGCGATAGCCTGACGGGCACTGAACAAATCTTCCATTCAGGTTTCAAAGAATTTGCACGGTTGCATCGTGTCAACAGCCATGCGCCGGAAGCTGTAGTGGAAGGGGCGTCCCGTGCAATGCGTATTTCAATGAATCGTGAGTTGGAAACGCTGGAAACGCACATTCCCTTTTTGGGAACCGTGGGTTCTATCAGCCCGTATATCGGCCTGTTCGGTACCGTTTGGGGAATCATGCATGCCTTCATCGCGCTGGGCGCAGTGAAGCAGGCGACCTTACAAATGGTTGCCCCTGGTATTGCCGAAGCCTTGATTGCAACGGCAATCGGCCTGTTTGCGGCGATCCCTGCGGTCATGGCGTATAACCGTCTTAGCCAGCGGGTCGGCAAACTGGAGCAGAACTACGACAACTTTACGGAAGAGTTCATCGCTATCCTGCACCGTCAGGCGTTCTCCAGCGACAACAGCAAGTAATCAGGGGGCATCATGGCACGAGTACGCAGAGGCCGTCGTGAGCTGAAATCCGAGATCAACATTGTCCCGTTACTGGACGTGTTGCTGGTGCTGTTGCTGATTTTTATGGCGACAGCCCCGATTATTACGCAGAGCGTTGAGGTGGACTTGCCTGATGCGACCGATTCAAAAACGGTCTCCAGCAATGACAATCCGCCTGTGATCGTCGAGGTTTCAGGCATAGGGCAATATAGCCTGGTTGTTGAACAAAACCGTATGGAGCAGCTTCCGGCAGAGCAGGTGGTTGCTGAAGCGCAATCACGGCTGTCAACCAATCCCAAGACGGTCTTTTTGATTGGTGGCGCGAAGGATGTTCCTTATGATGAGATCATTAAAGCGTTGAATTTGTTGCATCAGGCTGGCGTAAAATCCGTTGGTTTGATGACACAACCGATTTAAATGAGCGCATCACGGTAATGATCGTTAAGCCTATTTCTGGCAACACTGTTTTTGGGAATCGCTTGTGCTAAAGGCAAACGAACAAAACGATAAGCTAAAACGCGCCGTTATTATTTCGGCTGTTTTGCACATCATACTGATTGCTTTGCTGCTTTGGAGTTCGTCGACGCAAACGATGGATGCCAGCGGGGGCGGCGGAGGCTCGTCAATTGATGCTGTAATGGTCGATCCGAGCGCGGTGGTGGAGCAGTATAACCGGCAACAGCAGCAGCAGACCGATGCGAAACGTTCTGAACAATTGCGTCAAAAGCAGGCTGAACAGCAGGCCGAAGAGCTTCAGCAGAAGCAAGCGGCTGAACAGCAGCGGCTGAAAGAGCTGGAAAAAGAGCGTCTGCGAGCGCAAGAAGAAGCGAAAAAGCAGGCTCAGGAACAGGCTGAACAGCGTAAGCAGTCTGAAGCGGCGGCTCAGCAGGCAAAAGAACAGCAGAAGCAGGCCGAAGCTGCAGCGGCAAAAGCGAAAGCTGAAGCTGAACAACAGGCGAAAGCGGCGGCAGACGCTAAGAAGAAAGCAGAAGACGAAGCGAAGAAACAAGCTGCTGCGGCCGCTGCTGCTAAGAAACAGGCGGAAGAAGAGGCTAAAGAAAAAGCCGCTGAAGCCGCTAAGCAGAAGGCAGCAGAAACGGCTAAAGCAGAAGCCGCAAAGGCAGCCGCAGACGCTGAGCAAGCTAAACAAAAAGCAGCCGCTGAGGCAGCGAAACAAAAGGCTGAAGCTGAAGCAACGAAGAAAGCAGAAGCAGCTGCAGCGGCTAAGAAAGCCGCTGATGATAAAAAGAAAGCAGCAGCAGAGGCCGCTAAGCAGGAAAACGCCGTCGATGACTTACTGGGCGGGTTGGCCTCATCAAAAAATGCGCCGAAGTCTGGCGGTGGCGCGCCTGCGGGCACAGGTAACAATAAAAAGAGCGGTGCATCAGGTGCGGCGCTTGATAGCTATGGTAGTCAGGTGCGCTCAGCCATTCAGAGCAAATTTTATGACTGGCAGCTCTATAAAGGGCGTACCTGTACGTTACGAATTAAGCTGGCGCCAGATGGTCTGCTGATTGACGTCACTGCTGAAGGCGGCGATCCGGCGTTATGCCAGGCGGCCATTGCGGCTGCCAAACAGGCAAGAATGCCGAAGCCACCAAGTTCAGAAGTTTATGAGGCTTTCAAAAATGCGCCGATAGACTTTAAACCGCAGTAACCGGGCTGTTTACCCAATAGATTTAAGATTATTACGATGGTAAATAAACCAGGTTATGTTGTTTTGTTGACATTGGTTTGTTTTTGTTAAAATTCTGCTAATTTATCGCAGACTTCGCGTCTGGATAAGGGAGATGAGATGAAGCAAGTACTGAGAGTTGCATTAAGCTTTTTAATGCTGTGGACTGCGGTTGTTCACGCGGAAGTACGTATAGAGATTACCCAAGGGGTAGACTCTGCACGTCCTATCGGCGTGGTTCCGTTCAAATGGGCAGGTCCGGGCGCTGCGCCTGAAGACGTCGGCGGCATCGTCGGTGCTGACTTGCGTAACAGTGGCAAATTCAACCCGATCGACGCAAACCGTATGCCTCAGCAACCTGCAACGGCCTCTGAAGTGACGCCTGCTGCATGGACGGCGTTGGGCATCGATGCGGTTGTTGTTGGTCAGGTTCAACCGAGTGCTGATGGCAGCTATCTGGTTTCTTACCAGCTCGTTGATACCTCCGGTAACCCAGGCAGCGTATTGGCGCAGAACCAGTTCAAAGTGACCAAACAGTGGTTGCGCTACGCTGCACACACCGCCAGTGACGAAGTGTTTGAAAAACTGAGTGGTATTAAAGGTGCGTTCCGTACCCGTATCGCTTACGTTGTTCAGACCAACGGTGGTCAGTTCCCTTATGAACTGCGCGTTGCCGACTATGACGGTTACAACCAATTTGTGGTTCACCGCTCACCACAGCCGCTGATGTCTCCGGCCTGGTCCGCAGACGGCAGCAAACTCGCCTATGTAACGTTTGAAAGCGGCCGTTCTGCGTTGGTTATTCAGACGCTGGCAAATGGTGCAATCCGTCAGGTTGCTTCCTTCCCGCGTCACAACGGTGCGCCTTCTTTCTCTCCTGATGGCAGCAAGTTGGCGTTCGCACTGTCTAAGAGCGGTAGCCTGAATCTGTATGTGATGAATCTGGGATCCGGGCAAATCAGCCAGGTGACTGATGGTCGCAGCAATAACACGGAGCCAACCTGGTTCCCAGACAGCCAGACCTTGGCCTATACTTCAGACCAGGCTGGTCGTCCGCAGGTTTATAAAGTGAATGCTAACGGCGGCGCGCCACAGCGTCTGACTTGGGAAGGTTCTCAGAATCAGGACTCCGATGTGAGCGCCGACGGGAAATTTTTGGTAACGGTGAGCTCGAATGGTGGAGCTCAGCATATTTCCAAACTGGATCTGGTAACGGGTGCCGTACAAGTATTGACGGACACGTTCCTGGACGAAACGCCAAGTATCGCACCGAATGGCACGATGGTGATCTACAGTTCCAAACAAGGGCTGGGTTCAGTGCTACAGTTGGTTTCGACAGATGGGCGTTTCAAAGCGCGTCTTCCGGCTACTGATGGACAGGTTAAATTCCCTGCCTGGTCGCCGTATCTATAAGTACAGATATGTACAATAAACTCGTCAAAGGACATAAGAAATGCAATTCAATAAAGTGCTGAAAGGCCTGATGTTGGCTCTGCCGGTACTGGCAGTGGCCGCTTGTAGCTCCAACAAGAACGCGGACAATGACCAATCTTCCATGGGTGCTGGCAACAACGGCATGATGGACGGCGGCAACATGTCTTCTTCTGAGCAAGCTCGTTTGCAGATGCAAGAATTACAGCGCAACAACATCGTTTACTTCGGTCTGGACAAGTACGATGTGAGCTCTGAATTCGCTCAGATGCTGGACGCACACGCTGCATTCCTGCGTAGCAACCCGTCTTACAAAGTGACTATCGAAGGTCACGCGGACGAACGCGGTACGCCAGAATACAACATCGCTCTGGGTGAGCGTCGTGCCAACGCGGTACAAATGTACCTGCAAGGTAAAGGCGTTTCTTCCGATCAGATCTCTATCGTTTCTTACGGTAAAGAGAAACCAGCTGTTCTCGGTCATGACGAAGCGGCTTATGCCAAAAACCGTCGTGCCGTTCTGGTATATTAAGAGAATCGCATGAGCAGTAACTTCAGACGTCACCTGTTGGGTCTGTCGTTACTGGTTGGCGTAGCGGTCCCTTGGGCCGCTACTGCCCAAGCGCCAATCAGTAATGTCGGCTCAGGCTCGGTCGAAGACCGTGTCACTCAATTGGAGCGTATTTCTAACGCTCACAGTCAGCTTTTAACTCAACTTCAACAGCAGCTCTCTGATAATCAGCGCGATATTGACAGCCTCCGTGGGCAGATTCAGGAAAGTCAGTATCAGTTGAATCAGGTTGTTGAACGGCAGAAACAGATCTATCAGCAGATTGATGGATTAAGTTCGCAATCATCCTCTACACCGACGACAGAGGGCACACCTGCCGCTGCGGCGGGGACTGATACTGGTGCTGCCAATACGGCGGCACCAGCCAGTACGGGTGATGCGAATACTGATTACAATGCCGCAGTCGCGCTCGTGCTGGAGAAAAAACAGTACGATCAGGCTATTACCGCATTTCAGGCATTCGTCAAGAAGTACCCAGATTCAACGTATCAACCTAATGCTAACTATTGGCTTGGTCAGTTGAATTACAACAAGGGGAAAAAGGACGATGCGGCGTACTATTTCGCCAATGTAGTCAAAAATTATCCCAAGTCACCAAAAAGTGCCGAGGCGTTGCTGAAGGTTGGGGTGATCATGCAGGAAAAAGGTCAGGCTGATAAAGCCAAGGCCGTTTACCAGCAAGTTGTAAAAATGTACCCCAATACGGAAAGTGCAAAGCAGGCTCAAAAACGTTTATCTGCATCGTAATCCCGTCTTAATTGGCACAAAAATTGCGCATCATGAGCGGTTTTTGTGCCTAAACGTCTTAAGAGTAAGCAATCAAACAGTTTTTTAAGAAAATAGGTTGCGCCGAAAATTTAAATCAGTAATATGTGCCGCCGTTGCCAAGGCAAATAGCAAAACGCTAAAGCAGCATGAAATTGGGTCGTTAGCTCAGTCGGTAGAGCAGTTGACTTTTAATCAATTGGTCGCAGGTTCGAATCCTGCACGACCCACCAATTTCAAATGCAGTTGTAGTTTTAGTCAGTATCAAAGTAGTTCCGCATTGCGGGTCGTTAGCTCAGTCGGTAGAGCAGTTGACTTTTAATCAATTGGTCGCAGGTTCGAATCCTGCACGACCCACCACTTCGGTAGTAAATTTCCTTCCTCGAATAAATTCATATTAAATTACATATCGCACGAGCCGAACGAAGCGAGACAGCAACGCGTTAGCGTTGACCCAAAAGGCCGATTCATCCTGCACTATCCACCACTTCAGCAGTAGCATTCCTTCCTTGCATAAATCGACGTTAAGACAACGATCGTGTACACCGTATCAATGAGATAAAACCCATCATCACTCCCTACTCGTTAAGGCTTTGCGGTATATTAGGTTTTTACCCCTCTCTATGGACTATATAACCCGTCAGGAACTGTTTTCTAATCCTATCGAGCAGGGATGGAGTCATTGCCACAGGGAAGCGCGTGTAGCCCTGTTTAGGAAGATATATGATTGGTCCGTTGATTAATGGTGCCGCTATCTTGATTGGTAGTGGTCTGGGCATTGCTTTACGTCGTTTTATCCCTCAGCGTTTGCAAGATGGTCTTCCGCCGGCATTTGCGATGGTGTCGATTGCAATGGGGATCACACTGGTTGTTAAAGTCCAGCAGTTGCCTGCGGTGGCGCTGGCTATTGTGATTGGCGTGGCGTTAGGCGAGCTGCTACGCATGGAGTCCGGCGTGCAGTGGGCTGGCATGATGATTCAGAAAGGATTAAACCGCGTGCTGCCTGCACAGGAGCACCGCTTGCCGCAGGATGTCTACACTCAGAACTTTACCGCGTTAATCGTCCTGTTTTGTGCCAGCGGGACCGGTGTGGTTGGGGCGTTAACGGAAGGGCTAACCGGCGATTATCAACTGCTGATCATCAAATCTGCTTTGGATATTTTCACCGCGCTGATTTTCTCCATCACGCTTGGCCTTGCCGTGATGTCGATTGCGATACCGCAGATTCTTGTCCAGACACTGTTGTTCTTCTCCGCCAAATTGATTATGCCCTTTATGACAGACATCACGATGGGCGATTTTTCTGCCTGTGGCGGGATTATCATGATTGCAGTAGGGCTGAGGATCGCGCAGATCAAATCATTTGCGGTGGTTAATTTCCTGCCTGCATTGGTTCTGGTTATTCCTATCTCTCTGTACTGGCATCGCTTCTTCGCCTAAAGCGCAGCATCTGATTAGCGGCTGACGATCGAAGGCATGTCGCCGCTAAAGATTTGTGTCACTTCCTGATCGGTAAGCGGCACGCTTTTGCTACAAACATAAATCTGCTTTCCTTGCGGGCTGATGCTCTTGGCTAGCTCTATGTAGCTGGCAAACTCGACCTGGCTGTGCCCGCCTTCATTCATCTCCATGGCATGGATGATGACCTTGTGCGAGGCGAACAGATCGATTAATCGTTTGGACGCCACTTTACGTGTGAGTCGAGCCAATAACTTCATCGCCGGGATCATCTGCCCGAGTAGTAAACGCGTGGTGGTAAAAGGCGCGTCTGATTGCTCTGTCACCTCTTGTTTCGTGTCCACGTTTCTGACGATCAGGGTATCGCGATAGATTCTGATATAGAGGCTGGCCATGCCGTTTCTCTCCTTGTCTCTTTTCTACTTTCTACGAGTCATGCCACTTACGCATTCCATCTCACGATTTTAAGCATATTAAACAAAATGGCCGGTATTATGGAAAATACACCGCGACTTTAGGGCGGATTTTCGGTATTTTGTTTAGGATAAAAAACGTCGGTGCTAGTGATGAATTAGTATCTGGTGTTACAACCCGAGTTGTCATCGTGGAAATTTATAATGAGTATCCTTTTTGATAGCAATGAGACCATCTATCCCTTTCCGCCGAAGCCCAGACCCTTATCGGCTGATGCAAAACAGCACTATCGTAGCAGGATAAAAACGCTGCTGCGGGAAAGAAATGCTGTCATGGTCGCGCACTATTATACCGATCCTGAAATTCAGGCGCTGGCGGAAGAAACTGGCGGCTGTGTAGCGGACTCGCTGGAAATGGCGCGCTTCGGCAGCACCCATTCGGCATCAACGCTGCTGGTGGCGGGTGTCCGCTTTATGGGAGAGACCGCCAAGATACTCAACCCGGAAAAGACGATTCTGATGCCCACGCTGGAAGCAGAATGCTCGCTCGATCTTGGTTGCCCCGTCGATGAGTTCAGCCGTTTTTGCGATGCGCACCCGGACCGAACGGTGGTGGTGTATGCCAATACCTCCGCGGCAGTGAAAGCACGTGCGGATTGGGTGGTGACATCCAGCATTGCGGTGGAGTTGATCGAGCATCTGGATAGCTTGGGAGAAAAGATTATCTGGGCACCGGACCGTCACCTGGGCAGCTATGTACAAAAGCAGACAGGGGCGGATGTACTGTGTTGGCAGGGCGCGTGCATTGTGCACGACGAATTTAAAACGCAGGCGCTGCAGCGCATGAAGATTCTGTACCCCGACGCGGCAATTTTGGTCCATCCCGAATCGCCACAGAGTGTGGTAGAGATGGCTGACGCCGTTGGGTCAACCAGCCAACTGATTCAGGCGGCTAAAACGCTGCCACAGCGCGAACTGATTGTGGCGACCGATCGCGGCATTTTCTACAAGATGCAGCAGGCTTGCCCAGAGAAGACATTGCTGGAAGCGCCGACCGCGGGTGAAGGCGCGACCTGCCGTAGCTGCGCCCACTGCCCATGGATGGCGATGAATGGGCTGGAGGCGATTGCTAACGGCCTGGAACAAGGTGGCGACGCACATGAGATTCATGTTGATGCAGCCCTGCGAGAAGGCGCATTAATCCCGCTGAATCGCATGCTGGATTTTGCGGCTTCGCTAAAATTGCGTGTGAAAGGGAATGCTTGACGGAGATCTTGGGCATCTTGATAGGTATTTTTTACAATAATTGAGACAGGGTGGTGAGATGGATTTTTTTAGTACCAGCAATATTTTAATTCATATTCCTTTGGGGGATGGGGGATACGATCTTTCCTGGATTGAGGCGATTGGCACGCTGTTTGGCCTGCTGTGTATCTGGTTCGCGAGTCAGGAAAAAACCATCAACTATCTGTTTGGGTTGATTAACGTCACGTTGTTTGCCGTGATCTTTTTCCAGATTCAGCTTTACGCCAGCCTGTTGCTGCAAATTTTCTTCTTTGCCGCCAATATTTATGGCTGGTATGCCTGGACGCGCAAGACGGATTCGCAGGAAGTGGAATTGCGTATCCGCTGGCTGCCCGTGCAGAAACTGATTGGCTGGTCGGTGGCGAGTATTGTCGCGATTGGCTTGATGACGTTCTACATTGACGCGGTGTTTGCTGTGCTGACGCGCATTGCCGTTTCCGGTATGCAGGGACTAGGGTTGTCGGTGCAGATGCCGAATCTTCAGCCAGATGCGTTCCCATTCTGGGATTCCACCATGATGGTATTGTCGATCGTGGCGATGATTCTGATGACGCGTAAATACGTCGAGAACTGGTTGCTGTGGGTGGTGATTGATGTGATAAGCGTAGTGATTTTTGCTTATCAGGGCGTGTATGCGATGGCGGTAGAGTACGCCATCCTGACGCTGATTGCCCTGAACGGCTCTTGGCTGTGGATTAAGAGCGCGCAGGAAAATCGCGTCAGCACGGTTTCACACGGCGTGTAATCCAAACTTAATGCTTGTGGTGGTGGCCTTCTGCATCATGGCTTTCATGATGATGACTTTCCTGATAGTGGAAAGTGCAGTGGTCATCATCACAGCGTTGATATTCCATTTGCACCGTCGCGTGTTCAATCTGGTAATGCTTCAATAAATATTCCTGAATACGTCTTAACAACGCATCGTGATCGTGAGGGGGAATCACCTGCGCATGCAGCGTCATCATCGGTTTTTCGCCCACCTGCCATAAATGAACATGGTGAATGTTCCTGACTTCGGGAATATTCAGCGTCAGATCTTTCTGTAGAACCTCAACGCTAAGCTGTCCGGGCGTACCTTCCAGCAACTCGTGAAGACTCTCTTTCAATAGCGCCCACGCACTACGTAGTACCAGACACGACACCAAAATAGAGAGAATCGGGTCTATGGGTGTCCAGTTGGTATAAAGAATGATAATGGCAGCAGCAATCGCGCCAACGGAGCCGAGTAGATCGCCCAGCACATGCAGAGCCGCCGCGCGGACGTTAATATTTTTCTCTTCGCTGCCATGATGTAGCAGCCAAAATGCCACGATATTTGCTAGCAACCCGGCAACGGCGACAAGCAGCATAGCCACGCCAGCAACAGGCTGGGGATCATAGAAGCGTTGGATGGCTTCCCAGAAGATGAAGGCGGTAATCAGCATCAGCGTCAGTGCGTTCACAAAGGCGGCGAGGGTCGTGAGCCGCAAATAGCCAAAGGTATGGCGCGCATTGGGTTTACGCTGTGCGAAACGTACGGCGACAAGCGCGACGAACAGCGCGGCGGCGTCCGTCAACATATGGCCTGCATCCGCAAGCAGGGCGAGGGAGCCGGACAGCAGGCCGCCAATGACTTCTGCCACCATAAACGTGGCGGTAATGATAAACGCGGCCAGCAGACGTTTACTGTTGCCGGATTCCGTGTGGCTGTGGTTATGTGCCATAGATCACCCTGAGTTGCGGTTTTATCCCACTTTACTGAAACCCACAGAGAAAACCTATTCTGTGATTCACCCGATCTGTCGGCTGAGCTATTTTCTGATGAAAATAGGACGGATACGGGATCTGAGAGCATTTGATCGCGTAAATCCCGCTGATTTCAGCGCCCTGACAACACCAGCTTGACATATAATAATCAATCTTCAATATGAAACATCCCGTTTCTCAGGCGACCCGTATAGACGGGATGGCGCGTATTGGATGGGGCTAACATACCGTTTCGGAACCGATGGATTTATTTATGAATTACCAAAATGATGATTTAAGAATTAAAGAGATTAATGAACTTTTGCCGCCGGTTGCTTTGCTAGAAAAGTTTCCAGCCACGGAGAAGGCAGCGGAAACGGTATCGTTCGCGCGTACTGCCATCCATAAAATTCTTAACGGCAATGACGATCGCCTGCTGGTGGTGATTGGTCCTTGCTCGATCCACGACACGAAAGCAGCAAAAGAGTATGCCGCGCGTCTGCTGACGCTGCGTAACGAGCTGAGCGACGATCTGGAAGTGGTGATGCGGGTTTATTTTGAAAAACCCCGTACTACGATTGGCTGGAAAGGGCTGATCAACGATCCGCACATGGACAACAGCTTCCAGATCAATGACGGCTTGCGCATTGCACGCCAGCTGCTGCTGGAAATTAACGACATCGGTTTACCGGCTGCGGGTGAGTTTCTGGACATGATCACGCCGCAATACATGGCGGATTTGATGAGCTGGGGCGCTATCGGCGCACGTACAACGGAATCTCAGGTACACCGTGAACTGGCATCCGGCCTGTCATGCCCTGTCGGCTTTAAAAACGGCACCGACGGTACGATCAAGGTCGCGATTGATGCGATCAACGCCGCCAGCGCGCCACACTGCTTCCTGTCTGTGACCAAATGGGGCCATTCGGCTATCGTGAACACCAGCGGTAACAACGATTGCCACATCATTCTGCGTGGCGGTAAAACGCCGAACTACAGCGCTGAGCATGTGAAAGACGTGAAGATCGGTCTGGAAAAAGCAGGTCTGACACCGCAGGTCATGATCGATTTTAGCCACGCGAACAGCAGCAAGCAGTTCAAAAAGCAGATGGATGTCTGTACTGATGTCTGTGGGCAGATCACACAGGGCGAAAAAGCGATTATGGGCGTGATGGTGGAAAGCCATCTGGTCGAAGGCAACCAGAATCTGGAAAGCGGTGAACCGCTGGTTTATGGTCGCAGTGTGACCGATGCCTGCATTGGCTGGGAAGACACTGAATCCCTGCTGCGCCAGCTAGCATCAGCTGTACGTGAACGCCGTAGCAAGTAATATCGAATAGCGTGCTATAAAAAAACCCGGCACAGGCCGGGTTTTTCTCATTCAGGGGTAAATTACTTCGCTTTACCCTGATTCGCTACTGCGGCAGCTTTTGCAGCGATTTCGTCTGCGTTGCCCAGGTAGTAACGTTTGATAGGCTTGAAGTTCTCGTCGAACTCATAAACCAACGGCACGCCAGTTGGGATATTCAGTTCCAGAATTTCGTCTTCGCCCAGGTTGTCCAGGTATTTCACCAGCGCACGCAGTGAGTTACCGTGAGCCGCAACGATCACACGCTCACCGCTTTTGACGCGTGGCAGGATAGTTTCGTTCCAGTAAGGCACAACACGGTCGATGGTCAGCGCCAGGCTTTCAGTCAGTGGCAGCTCTTTCTCGCTCAGAGAAGCGTAACGCGGATCTTTGCCCGGGAAACGTTCGTCATCACGCGTTAACTCTGGAGGCGTAATCGCAAAACCACGACGCCATTGTTTAACTTGCTCGTCACCGTATTTCTCAGCGGTTTCGGCTTTGTTCAGGCCCTGCAACGCACCGTAGTGACGCTCATTCAGTTTCCAGCATTTTTCAACTGGCAACCAGGCTTGATCCAGCTCGTCCAGTATATTCCACAGTGTGTGAATGGCACGTTTCAGCACGGAGGTATAAGCGAAATCAAAGGCAAAACCTTCGTCTTTCAGCAGCTGACCTGCGGCTTTAGCTTCTGAACGGCCTTTGTCGGATAGATCGACATCGTACCAGCCTGTGAAGCGGTTTTCGTTGTTCCACTGGCTCTCACCGTGTCTTACCAGTACCAGCTTAGTTACAGCCATAGCTAAACTCCTTCCTATCCTAAGATTTCTGTGATAACTGATTTCATTATAGGGGTGGAGAACGGTTATCGGCAATCGATAGTCGATGGCAAGCGTGATTTATCCGCAGGTTATTTGCGTAAAATCACGCTCTGGCTTTACCGTTTCAGCAAACCGGAATCCCCCTTGTGCAATAACAGATAGACCGCAGGGATCACCAGCATCGACAGCAGAGGGGCACTCACCATCCCGCCGATCATCGGCGCGGCAATTCGCTGCATGATTTCGGATCCGCTGCCGCCCCCCCACATAATAGGAAGCAGCCCTGCCATAATCGTCGCGACGGTCATCATTTTTGGCCGTACGCGCAGAACCGCCCCTTCGTGGATGGCATCCATCAACTGCTGGCGTGACAGAACCTGACCTGCCACGCGGTGTTTCTCCACCGCATGATTGAGGTAGAGCAGCATGATGACGCCGAATTCCGCCGACACGCCCGCCAGTGCAATAAAGCCCACCGCACCGGCTACAGAAAGATTATAGCCAAGGATATAAAGCAACCAGACGCCGCCAATCATCGCGAAAGGTAAGGTTGCCATGATCAGCAATGCATCTTTGATGCGGTTGAAGGTGATATACAGCAGCACAAAAATGATCAGCAGCGTAAAGGGCACGACGACTTTCATTTTCTCCGTGGCGCGTTCCAGATACTCAAACTGACCGGACCAGCTCAGTGAAACACCTTCCGGCAGCGTGACCTGTTGGGCAACGGCCTGCTGCATGTCTTCAACGGCAGACTTCAGATCGCGGCCGCGCAGATCGACATAAATCCAGTCCGACAGGCGGCTGTTTTCACTTTTCAGCATCGGTGGCCCTTCATTGACGCGAATATCAGCCAGCTCTGCCAGCATCACTCTGCTGCCATTGGCCGTCACGATAGGCAGGTCACGCAACTTTTGCAGCGAATCGCGTAATTCACGCGGGTAGCGGATATTGATGGGATAACGTTGGCGACCTTCAATGGTTTCGCCGATGTTTTGCCCGCCGATGAGTGTGGAAACCACCGACTGAAGTTCCTCGACGGACACGCCGTAGCGCGCAGCGCGTTGACGGTCGATATCAATATCGATATAGCGCCCACCCGCCAGTCGTTCCGCCAGTGCCGATGTCACGCCCGGAACTTGCTTCACCACCTGCTCGATTTGTGCGGCGGTACGTTCGATGTCAGCCAGATTATTGCCGTTAACCTTGATGCCCACCGGGCTTTTGATACCGGTGGCCAGCATGTCCAGCCGGTTGCGAATCGGCGGCACCCACACGTTGGCGATACCCGGCAGGCTGACGGTGCTGTCCAACTCGGCCACCAGTTTGTCCATGGTCATACCCTCGCGCCACTGGTCGCGCGGTTTCAGCCTGATTGTGCTTTCCAGCATAGTGAGCGGAGCGGGGTCAGTCGCCGTTTCGGCACGGCCTGCTTTGCCGAAAACCGATTCGACTTCGGGCACGGTTTTAATCAGCCGGTCCGTTTGTTGCAGCAGACGACCCGCTTCTCGTGCGGAGATACCGGGCAGGGTGGAAGGCATATACAGCAGATCGCCTTCATCCAGTGGCGGCATGAATTCGCTTCCCAGACGGCTGAGCGGAAAGAGCGTCAGTAGCAACAGCAGGCCGGAGATCAGCAGCGTGGTTTTCGGGTAGCTCAACACCTTTTGCAGCACCGGGTGATAGGCTGCAATCAGCCAGCGGTTAATCGGGTTCGCCTGCTCGTCCGGTATCTTGCCGCGAACGAAATACCCCATTAATACCGGCACCAGCGTAATCCCTAATCCGGCGGCGACGGCCATGGCATAGGTTTTGGTGAAGGCCAGCGGTGAAAACATGCGGCCTTCCTGTGCTTCCAGTGAGAATACGGGGACAAACGACAGCGTAATGATCAGCAGGCTGCAAAACAGCGCGGGCCCTACCTCCACCGCAGCCCGTTCCGCTAACTGCCACCACTCGTTATTCTGCGGCTGTTTTCCGGGATTCTCATGCCGCCACTGCTCAATGACTTTATGCATGTTTTCTATCATCACAATCGCGGCATCCACCATCGCGCCGATGGCAATCGCAATGCCGCCTAGCGACATGATATTGGCGTTTACCCCCTGATAACGCATGATGATAAACGCGCCCAGAATCCCCAGCGGCAGGCTGATGATCGCCACCAGCGCCGAGCGGAAGTGAAACAGAAACAGGGCGCAGATGATCGCGACGACGACAAACTCTTCCAGCAGCTTGAAGCTGAGTGTATCGATAGCATGCTCAATCAACTGCGAACGATCGTAGGTTGGGACAATTTCTACACCTGCGGGCAGGCTTTTCTGTATTTCCTGTAACCGCGCTTTAACGGCATGCAGCGTATTCAGCGCATTCTTGCCATAGCGCAGGACGATGATGCCGCCCGCCACTTCGCCTTCGCCATTCAACTCGGCGATGCCGCGCCGCATCTCCGGCCCTTCTCTGAGCGTAGCCACATCCTGCAACAGCACCGGAATGCCGTTGCGGGTGGTAATCACCACGTGGTTAAAATCCTGCGTGCTTTTCAGGTAACCCGTGGTGCGCACCATGTACTCTGCTTCGCCCAGTTCCAGCACGGAACCGCCGTTTTCCTGATTGGCTGCCTGCACGGCACTCACGATCTGCTGGTGGGTGATGCCCTGCGTCCGCATACGTTCTGGATCGACGACGATTTGATACTGTTTGACCATGCCGCCCACGCTGGCGACTTCCGCCACATCAGGAACCGTTTTCAACTCATATTTCAGCAGCCAGTCCTGAAAGCCGCGCAGCTCGGCCAGACTGTATTTGCCGCTACGATCGACCAGCGCGTATTCGTAAATCCAGCCGACGCCGGTGGCATCCGGGCCAAGCGAGGTTTTGGCGTCCGCTGGCAGGCTGGATTGCACCTGACTGAGGTACTCCAGCACGCGAGAACGCGCCCAGTAAGGATCGGTTCCGTCTTCAAACAGCACATAAACGTAGGCATCGCCGAACATGGAAAAGCCCCGTACCGTTTTGGCACCCGGAACGGAAAGCATGGTGGTCGTCAGCGGATAGGTCACCTGATTTTCCACCACCTGTGGCGCTTTCCCCGGATAGCTGACGCGAATGATGACCTGTACGTCCGACAAATCGGGGAGTGCATCCAGCGGCGTTTTTTGTAGCGACAGCAGGCCCCACGCCGCCATGAACAGCGCCGCCAGTAAAACCAGCAGGCGATTTTTGAGCGACCAGCGAATCACGTAGGCAATCATGGATGGCCTCCGTGCCCGGCATGCGGATCGTCAGTGGTGGAAAAATTCAGGACGTGAATCCCGCTGTCGTCCATGTTGAACTGGAAACGCACAGTACTGCCAATTCCCACGCCCTGAGGTAGCCCTGATGATGGCAGCGTGAAGTCCATCGTCATCGGTGACCAGTTGAGTGCCGGAACCGCTTCGTGTTCGATGGTGGCCTGATTGCCGTTTATCGCTCTGATGACTCCCTGAGTGTGATAGCCAACGGGCGCAGCCGACGTTGCTGGGATTGCCAATGTTTCTGCATCAAACTGCGGTAGGGCGCTGCGCAGGCTGGCTTCGGAATCGATCAGGAACTGACCGGAAGTGACCACGTTGTCACCTGCCTTCAGCCCATCGATGATTTCGACCCAGTCACCCAGCGACGCGCCTGCCGTGACATTACGTGGGGTAAAATGACCGCTGCCATCGCTCAGTAAGACCCGGTTTTGGCTACCGCTGACCAATAATGCTTCTTGTGGGATCGCCAGACGCGGCTGTGCCTGAGAGTGCGAAAGCTGCACGGTCAGGTACATACCGGGTTTAAGCTGCTGTTGTGGGTTATCCAGTACCACGCGTGCTTTTAGCGTGCGCGTAGTGCTATCCAGCACGGGCAGCAGTTCGCTGACTTTGCCGTGGAACGTTTTACCCGGCCAGGCGCTGCTGGCGGCGCTGATGTTGCTGCCAATCGTTAGCTGCGCCGCCTGCGCTTCGGGATAATCCACATCTACCCAAACCGGATTCAGACTGGCAAGCTCGAATAACGGTTGAGCAGGGCTTAACTGCATGCCTTGCCGTACTTCAAGCTTATTCACGTAGCCGTCTTCCGGTGCGGTAATCGTGATTCTGTCCTGCGGTTTTCCGCTACGCTCGACCTGCCGAATAATCACTTCCGGCATGAAGAGCAGCGCCAGCCGCTGGCGAGCCGATTGCGTCAGCATGTCGTCGCCCAACTGCCGTACCGCCAGATATTCGCGCTGCGCCGCTGCCCAGGTCGGGTTCCACAACGTCGCCAGCGTTTCGCCTTTCTTCACCTGCTGTTGCAGTGCACTGACCGTGAGTTTCTCGACAATGCCGCCGCTGGGTGCCACCAGCGTGTGTAATCCGCGTTCGTTGAGCGTGACGGTGCCATAACTCGTGCTGCGGTCGGCAAGTTCGCGCATTTCCGCGCGTGCCGTGCGAACGCCGAGGTTTTGCTGCTGGCGAGCACTGACCGTAATACCGCCGTCATCCTGCGCTTCATCGGCGTAGCGGGGCACCAGCTCCATATCCATAAAGGGCGATTTCCCCGGTTTATCGAAGCGTTTATCCGGCACCATCGGGTCATACCAATAGAGAACGGTACGTTCTGGCTCTGCGGCAGAGGGGGAAAGCGGCGTTTGCTGTTTACCCGCCAGATAGCCCACACCGCCCGCACTGAGGATAGCCAGCGTCATCAGGCTAAGCATTAGTGATTTTTTTGTGGCTAGTTTGCTCATCGCGTAGGGCTTCCTTGTGGCGTCAGATAGCGGATGGCGGCCCAATATTGAGCCATCTCCCGTGCCGTATCCTGAACGGCGATCCGGCTTTCGAGCAGCGCTCGGCGGGCATCCAGTACGGCAGAGAGGTTACTGCTGCCGGATTGGTACTGAGCCTGAATCAGTTTGATGCGCTGTTGTTGCAGCGGAAGAACCTCGTTGCTCTGACGCTGCCAACGTGACTGTGCAGCTTGATATTGAGCAATCAGCGTATCGAGCTGCGCCTGATGTTCTCGTTCGGTGAGCAAGACTCTGTCGCGTGCTTCCATGCTGCGTGAGACGTCTGCGGCGTAGTCCTTATCCTGACGTTTGGATGTGAACAGCGGCAGGTCGACCGTTACCATCATGCCCGCCATGTCGTCGTAGTCATCTCCGCGCTTCGCGTAATAGACTTCAACATCGACATTGGGGATGGCGGCAACGGCTGACTGTGCGGAGCGAGCCTGAGCCAGCTCGGCTTCACGCTGCGCCTGTTGCATTTCTGGATGCTGATGAATGGCATTACCCAGCACCTCCGGTGAGGCGGGCAGTCGTTCAAAGCGAGGCAGTTCGCCGTTCACATTGATATCCGCCATGCCGGTAAGTTGCACCAGTCGGGCGTGCGCGATACGGGTATCCCGCTCGGCATCAGCCAGTCTGTCTTGCATGGCTGCCAGCGTCAGACGGGCATCCAGAACACTACTGGCTTCACTGCCTGCTGCCACACTCGCTTTTTGCGATGCAATCTGCCGTTGGCTTTCGTTGACCAGCGCGGTCACTTCGGCCAATGCTTTCTGCGAGAGTGCCAGATCCAGCCATGCCTGTGCCGTTTCCCGTTGCAGGCGAGCACGAATACTTTCGCTATTACTTTGCAACGCATCGGCTTCAACTCGAATGGCCTGAGCCTTGCTATCGCGCTTACGGCTGCTGACGTAGGTTTGCATGACGCCGATACGCTGCATCGTCATCCCTTCGCGCGTGAGTCGGCTACCGTTGTTGCCGCCCAATGGCAAATTTTCGACGCCAAATTTCAACTTTGGATCGGGAAGCTGCGTGGCAGAGTCGGCCATGTTCTGGAGCGCGTTAATCTGGTGTTGATTGGCTGACAGGTCAGCGGAGTAACGCTCCGCCGCCTGTAAAGCCTGTTCAAGACTCAGATCTGCCGCAAAGACGGCGGCAGGCAGCCACAGCAACATCGCCAGACACGCGCGCGCGGCGTCGTGTTTGGATAAGTTCATGTTGTGCTCCGGTTAAGGCTGCTGTGGTGTAATCGCGGTCAGGATGTAGCCGCTATCGTTCTGGATAAAGCTGAACGTGACCGGGGTGTTGGCCGGCAATGGCGCTATTTCGCTGCTGGATGGTAGCGTGAAGGCCATCGTCATGGCAGGCCATTTGAGGTCGGCAATCGGCGCGTGAGAGAGCGTGACGCTATCGGCATTCCACTGCTTAACAATCCCGGTAGTCTGATAAACGGCTGTCGTGGCCGCTGGGGGCGTGGTCGGCGGCATCGCGTGATGCTGGTGGTCGTTTGCCCACACGGGGAAGATGAAGGAAGAAACAGAAAAAATCAGGCCGCTGATCATAGCGATATAAGTGATACGCATAAAAATAATCCCAATAAAAATAATTGATAAACAAGACGTTGCGCCCACTGGCGCAGGGGTTATCAATCGCTTGGGTTATTCTCTGAATCGGCAGAAGCGGATTTCAGCCGGAGGGCCGACCGCAGGAGGCGAGAGCCAGACATCAGATGCCGGGCTAAGGGGGACAGGATTATCCGCTAAGACCAGCTCACCGCTGACCGGCAACGCTAATAATGCCAGCGAGCCATTATCCTGTTTCACGCTATCCGGCACGCAGTGTTTTTCGCACAGCGGCGTTTGCTGATCGGCAACGTAAGACGCTTTAGCTGCATGCTGAGCATGAGACGATAACGACTGAACGTCAGCCTGTTGCAGATGTGCTTGATGCTGGAGTGCGGGGGATGTCTGGCTGATCGTCATATCGCATTGATGACCTGCGATAGCCAGTTGTGCATTCAGGAAAAACCAGCACAGCGCCAATAGCCATCCCCACCTGCCTTTATGGCGCAGATGATGAATGAATAATGGAGACCGTGATGATGCGGACATGGCGTTTCCTTTTTGGACGTTTTGGCAGTGTATGCGTCTGAACAGGAAGGGGGCAAGCGGGGAATAGCATAGTTTTGTAAATTGGCAGAAAGTTATCTGCCAATGTTATCAATGAGTTAATTATGTTTTACCGTTCGGTTACTGTACGAGAAACTGGTACGTGGTATCCGAGCGATAGACTTTTCCCGGTTTTAGCCAGCAGTCGGGCTGCGGCCAGTCGGGGTGATTCGGGCTGTCTGGCAGGAATTCACTTTCCAGTGCGACACCGGCATAGTTTTCATATTGGCCGCCGTCTCGCGAGGGCGTTCCGGCCAGAAAGTTGCCGCTGTAGAGCTGTAAGGCGGGAGCGCTGGTGAAAACGCTCATCAGCACGCGGCCATCGGATGACCATAAATTGGCAGCCGGACTTTCGCTGGAACCGCAGGTGCGATGCAATAAATATGCGTGATCGTAGCCGCCGACGGCCATTTGATCGCTGTCGCGCAGGAAATCTTCTTCCAGCGTTTTTGGCTGGCGGAAATCCATTCCAGTCGCGTTTACCGGTGTCAGATCGGCGTTGGGAATACCCGAGCTATTAACCGGCAAATAATAGTCGGCAAACAGCTGCAACTGGTGCTTACGGACGTCAGTCAGATCGCCATCAAGGTTGAAATACGCGTGGTTAGTCAGACAAACGGGACAGGCTTTCTCTACGGTCGCCTGATACGAGATTTCCAGCGAGTTATGTTCGGTCAACGCGTATGTCACCTGTACGTTGAGATGTCCTGGATATCCTTGGTCGCCATCCGGTGAGTGCAACTGGTACGTCACCTGCGTTGCGTCCTGACTGGCAATTCGCCAGCGGCGGGCATGAAAGCCTTCCGGGCCACCGTGCAACTGGTGCTCGTTTTGGTTTGGAACCAGATGGAACGTTTCGGTTTCTCGACTGAATGTGGCCTTGGCTATGCGGTTGGCATAACGGCCAATCGATGCACCGAGATAAGCGCTTTGTCGTGGATACTGCTCGGGCGAGGCACAGCCCAATAAGACTTCTCTCACCTCACCCTCTGGTAGCGGCAGCTCACAGGAAAGCCAGGTTGCACCCCAGTCCATCAGGCACACGCGCATGCCTGCCTGATTCTGCAAGGTCGTTAATTGAAACGGCTGACCATCTGGTGCCAGCGTGCTAAGACTTTCATTCAACATGACTTGCTCCTGTAGAGGCCCGAGAAGATCGAGAGGGTTGGCCGATGGTTACAATGTTGGGGAAGGTTGCAGAAATCAGCTCTGCTTTCTTCCCCTAATTTGTCACTCGGCGTGAAAAAGCGCCGTCATTCTTCGTCGAACCCATTGGGGTGGTTGGACTGCCAGCGCCAGGTGTCCTGCGCCATTTCTTGCAGCGAACGTGTGACTCGCCAGTTAAGATCTTTCGCTGCACGCTCGGCATCGGCCCAATAAGCAGGCAGATCGCCCTGACGACGCGGGGCAAAATGGTAAGCCAGCGGTTTGCCACAGGCCTGACTAAAGGCTTCGACGACCTGCAATACACTGTAGCCTACACCTGCGCCCAGATTATAAATATGCACGCCAGCGCGATTTTGCAGGGTGTTCATTGCGGCGATATGACCGTCAGCCAGATCGACGACGTGGATGTAATCTCGCACGCCAGTGCCGTCAGCGGTAGGGTAGTCATTACCGAAAATCGCCAGCGAATCGCGACGCCCGACAGCAACCTGAGCAATGTAAGGCATCAGGTTATTGGGCACACCTTGCGGGTCTTCACCCATCTCACCCGATGGATGGGCGCCAACTGGGTTGAAATACCGCAACAGCGTAATACTCCATTCTGGTTCTGCGTGCTGTAAGTCTTGCAGGATTTGCTCGACCATCAGCTTGCTACGGCCATAAGGGCTGGCAGGGTGCCCTGTGGGGAAATTTTCCTGATAGGGTGTGCGCGGCTGATCGCCATAGACGGTGGCGGAGGAGCTAAAAATCAGGTTTTTCACACCTGCTTTCTTCATCGCCTCTACCAGCACGAGCGTACCGTAGACGTTATTGTCATAGTAGCTCAGCGGTTCACGTACTGATTCGCCCACGGCTTTTAAGCCGGCAAAGTGGATGACGGAATCAATGGAATGCTTAGCGAAAATATCGTCCAGCAGCGCGCTGTCGCGGATATCGCCCTGATAAAAAACGGGTGTTTTATCGGTTAAGCGTGTAATGGTTTTAACGACGCTAGCCTTGCTGTTGCACAAGTTATCGAGAATGATGGGAGTGTGCCCGGCAGCCAGCAATTGTACGCAAGTATGACTTCCTATGTAACCGCTACCACCTGTAACAAGAACGTTCATAATGACCTCTATTATCGCAATACTGCAAAATAACATGGCTAGATGCTGAAAAAGGTGATCTACAGCGAGAATCTGCCTCTGTTATCGATGGTTTCTTTACGAGTAAACTGAGTGAAGCATAGGCTACAGTGTAAATGAGCCTGGCTTTCTACCCTACATTTTATTTTGTGGTAGCGTTATCATCCCTGTTTTTAGGCGTTATCTACATAACGCGTCAATCTGGTAGCGGTAGATGTCGTTGTGCGGGACGAAAGTGAGCCGATGTGTAATGCACTCGGGCGCATCTTCCGCGTGATGCGAGACAAAGAGCAGCTGTGTTTCGCCCTCGCCAATCAGGATATCCAGCCAGCGGCGTACCAGTTGGCGATTGAGCGGATCAAGCCCCTGTAGCGGTTCATCAAGAATGAGTAGGGCGGGGTGTTTGACTAACGCGCGGGCAATCAGCGTTAGACGCTGCTGGCCCCAGGAGAGCGACTGAAACGGGGTGTCGGCGATAGCGCCATTGAGCCCAAGCAGAGTGAGCCATTGTTCGGTCAGGTGACGCTGACGGTCGGAAACGGCCTGATAAATCCCGATCGAGTCAAAAAAGCCTGACAGGATGACGTTGCGCACGCTGGTGCTGACGCGGTAATCCAGATGGAAGCTGCTGCTGACATAGCCGATGTGGCGCTTGATGTCCCAGATGGTTTCACCGCTGCCGCGTTTACGGCCAAACAGCGTGAGGTCGTTACTGTAGCCTTGCGGATGATCGCCCGTAATCAGGCTGAGTAGTGTCGATTTCCCCGCGCCATTTGGCCCGACAATCTGCCAATGCTGACTCGGCAACACTTCCCACGTCAGCTCATGCAGAATAGGGCGATCGTTGTATTGCACCACGCCGTTACGCAGCCGAATGCGCGCCTCGTCAACGGGGAGCGTCATATACCGCTGCGGATCTTCCGGTTCTGGCAGCGAACTTCCCGACAGTTTTTCGCTAAACGCGAGCTGAGCCACCAGCGCTTCAGAGAGGATCGTTTCACGTTCGCCGACGCGGGTCAGCGTACAGTCTGCCAGCACACCGACATGGTTGATAAAGTCAGGGATGTCATCAAAGCGATTCAAAATAAGCACCAGCGTATAACCGGTGCCTGCCAGTTTCCTCAGCTCATCGGCAAGCTGCTGGCGGGAGGCAACGTCCAACCCATCGAAAGGTTCATCAAGAATCAGCAGGTCGGGCTGAGACATCAGCGCCTGACACAGCATCGCCTTACGGGTTTCCCCCGTAGAGAGGTACTTGAAGCGACGCTCCAGCAAATGCGCAATACCAAACTGATGTGCCAGCTGTTGGCAACGTGCAGGATCGTTGAGGCTATCCTGAATCACTTCTGCCGTGGTGCGGCCAGTGTCGTCTTCACCTTCACTGAGTAGATCGGTGTTATTGCGCTGCCATTCGTCGGAAACCAGTTTTTGTAATTGTTCAAACGACAGTCGGACGGGGCGTTGAAATCCTGTTGTTCGTTCGCCACTCAATATTGGCAGTTCGCCGGATAGCGCCCGCGCCAGTGCAGATTTACCACTTCCGTTGGCCCCGACAAAGGCCCAGCACTGGTTGTGTTCGAGCGTCAGTTCGTCCAGACGCAGCATGCGGGTGTCGCTGAGACGAAACAACCCCTGAGTGATTTTTAACAATGACATTTTCTATCCTTCGTCAAACGGCGATAGCGCTAAATCAACATTAACAAAGCGTGGCGATGATAACCCGGTCGGCATTGAAGCAGGCCTTTACATCCGATCCCTGTTGCAGCTTTTGCTGCTCAAGCAAGGTATTCGGCACCATGGCACACAGGGTTTCTCCCCCGGTCAGCGTAATCAGAATTTCGCTGTTTTCTACACCGTGCTGAATGGCCTGAATTTGCCCAGGCAGGACGTTATCGACGGCGGGTGCGTTGGACGTGGCGGCGTACACATCGATCCACGGTGCTTTAATCAGTGCCAACACCTCTTTCCCTTTTTGTAATTGCAGGCGCTCGGCGCTTTGTTGCGTAATCAGGGCGCTGATCGTTGTTTTACCATCGGCGAGTAAAATATCCAGATGTTGTTGCACCTGTTCTTCGCTGCGTGCGAGTACGGTTCCAAAAAACTGATTACGGGCGCTGGTTTGCAGCGAGAAACGCGCGATGGCTGCCAGCAGGCTATCCAACGGCAGACCGTCTTCCTGCAAGACATCAAAGGCTTTTTGCTGAATCTGCGCGAGCAAATCGTACAGTTGGAGAAGGCGTTCGCCGTAGCGGGTGAGCTGAGCACCACCACCGCCTTTGCCGCCGGTCATGCGTTCGACAATGGTCTGCTCGGCCAACTGGTTCATCTCATTGATGGCATCCCATGCGCTTTTATAGCTAATCCCCGCCAGCTTGGCTCCCTGACTGATTGAACCGGTATGACGAATTTGCTTGAGCAATTCAATGCGCCGCGGATCGGCGAATAAACGCTGTTGGAGTTTCAGGGTGAGAAGAATTTCAGCCTGCATAGTGAGGGCACCGTCGGTGAGTTTAATTCTCTGTATTGTCGCTATTTTCTTCATCAGGGGCAAATCGCACAAATAGACGCACTAATTTCTATTACTGCGGTAGACTACGTGGCAATTATGACGATCTCGGCTTACAGTGAAATAGCGCAGTAGACGGGCTAAAGTAGCGGTAGCCGTTGCAATAAGTGAGGTAAGCATGTTGGAGTTGTTGAAGAGCCTGCTGTTTGCAGTTGCCATGGTTCCTGTGATGATGGTGGTTATCATGGGTTCGATTTATTGCCTTGGCGAAGTGTTTAACGTGTTGTCCCGCATCGGTCATTCCGACGGCCAGCGCGCAAAGAATCAGCACTGATTCACGATCCTTTCCTATTTTGATGTCCGGCTTCTGGCCGGACATTTCTTTTCTACCTCCCACATCTACCTCTTTAAAGCGCATGACACTGCTTCATAATTCGTTATATTATTATTTACACAACGATAATTGTCAGGAGACAAGAATGAAGCAGCAATGGTTAAAATGGTTTGCCGCACTGACCCTCAGTGCAGGAATGGCGTTGCCCGCAGTGGCAGAAGATAAAGTTACCGTGTTCGCCGCGGCATCACTGACGAATGCGTTGCAGGAAATCGCTACGCAATATCAGAAAGAGAAAAATGTTGCTGTCGTGGCGTCTTACGCATCATCCTCAACGCTGGCGCGCCAGATTGAGCAAGGTGCGCCTGCCGATTTGTTCATTTCCGCTGACCAACAGTGGATGGACTACGCGCAGGATAAAAACCTGATGGATACCGCTACGCGTCACACGCTGCTGGGCAATGAATTGGTAGTGATTGCGCCGAAGGCGAGTGCGCAGAAAGAAATTAAGATTGACGATAAAACCGACTGGAAAAGCCTGCTGAAAGGCGGACGTCTGGCCGTTGGCGACCCGGATCACGTGCCTGCTGGGATCTATGCCAAAGAAGCCTTACAGAATCTGAAAGCCTGGGATGAACTCTCTCCACTGATGGCGCGCGCCAACAACGTACGTGCAGCCATGGCGCTGGTGGAACGTGAAGAAGCCCCGTTGGGTATCGTTTACGGTTCTGACGCGGTTGCCAGCGACAAAGTTAAGGTCATCGGTACATTCCCAGCGACGAGCCACAAGCCTGTCGAATATCCGATGGCGATAGTTAAAGAGCATAAAAACGCGGCGGTTACCGGTTTTTATGACTACCTGAAAACGCCAGAAGCAGCAGCCGTATTTAAACGCTATGGCTTCGCGCCGCGTTAATGATGCTGAGTGATTACGAATGGCAGGCGGTTGAGCTGAGCCTCAAAGTTTCCGTTGTGGCTGTGGCGTGCAGCTTGCCGTTTGGGATACTGATGGCGTGGATTTTAGTGCGCTGTCGGTTCCCCGGCAAATCACTGCTGGATAGCATTATCCATTTACCACTGGTGTTGCCACCAGTGGTTATTGGTTATCTGCTGCTGGTGGCAATGGGAAGACGCGGCGTAATCGGTTCCTGGCTCTATGACTGGTTCGGCTTCAGCTTTAGTTTTAGCTGGCGCGGTGCCGCATTAGCGTCGGCGATTGTCGCATTTCCACTAATGGTTCGGGCGATCCGGCTGTCGCTGGATGCTGTCGACAAGCATCTGGAACAGGCTGCTCGAACACTGGGTGCCTCGCCGTGGCGCGTGTTTTTCACCATCACATTACCTCTCTCTTTTCCTGGGATTGTTGTTGGAACCGTATTGGCGTTTGCCCGTTCGCTTGGCGAATTTGGCGCGACCATTACGTTTGTTTCTAATATCCCTGGCGAAACCCGAACCATTCCACTGGCGATGTATACCCTGATTGAAACGCCCGGCGCGGAGGCTGATGCAGCAAGGCTGTGTATTATTGCCATCGTCTTGTCGCTGGCTGCGCTGTTAGCATCGGAATGGCTAACAAACTGGAGCCGCAAGCGGTTGGGGGGATAATGCTGCAACTCGATTTTCATCAACAGCTGGGTAGTCTCGAACTTCGCGTTCAGTCTGAACTGCCTGCGAACGGCATTACCGCGATTTTCGGCGTATCCGGAGCCGGGAAAACCTCGCTGATCAACGCCGTTGTTGGCCTGACGCGCCCAGATGGCGGGCGGATTGTGCTCAATGATCATGTACTGGTGGATACGCAGCAGCGTGTTTTTCTTCCACCGGAAAAGCGGCGAATCGGCTATGTGTTTCAGGATGCTCGCCTGTTTCCGCACTATCGCGTACTCGGTAATCTGCGCTATGGCATGGCGGAGACAATGGAATCGCAGTTCGATGACATAGTCCAATTACTGGGCATTGAGCCGTTGCTAAATCGCTATCCACGGACGCTGTCCGGTGGCGAAAAACAGCGTGTTGCGATTGGTCGGGCATTGCTGACCGCACCGGAACTGCTGCTTATGGATGAACCGCTGGCGTCGCTGGATTTACCCAGAAAGCGCGAGCTGTTGCCGTATTTGGAACGTTTGGCGAAAGAGGTCAATATTCCGATCCTGTATGTCAGCCACAGCCTGGAAGAGATTGTCCGGTTAGCCGATCATGTCGTGGTGCTCGATAAAGGCAAAGTGAAAGCGCAGGGGTTGCTGGAAGAGGTGTGGGCCAGCAGCGCGCTACGCCCGTGGTTACCGAAAGACGAACAGAGCAGTATTCTGAGTGCGCGCGTGTTGGCTCAGCATGAGCATTACGCGATGACGGCACTGGCATTAGGCGACCAGCAGGTGTGGGTCGGAAAAGTCGAACTCCCGCCGGACGCCGCGTTACGCATTCGCGTGAATGCTGCCGATGTCTCTCTGGTGCTACAGCCACCGGAAAAAAGCAGCATCCGTAATGTGCTGCGTGCCAGCGTGGAGGAGTGCATTGATGTCGACGAACAGGTTGAAGTGAAGCTTGCGGTCGGCCAGCAGACACTGTGGTCCCGTATCACGCCGTGGGCTCGGGACGATCTCGCGCTTCATCCCGGTCAAACGATCTACGCGCAGATTAAGAGCGTGTCGATTACGGCGTAAGCACAGACCGAGCGATGGAACAGCCGTTCATATCGCTCGGTCTATCTCGTGAATCAGTCGATATTCTGTGACTAAGATAACAAAACGAGTATTGAGAGTGATTTTCAATTCGTTTTTTCTACCGCGTGAGCAACGTAGTCAGATAAATTATCCCCGCGTTATTATTTTTTCATCATAAAAAGTAATCGATTACTTTTTGTTTTCACCTGTGCAACGGGATAAAAATAGGAGAAGGACATGCCTTGTATGACGTTATTGCGCCGTGCGTTTGCTATACCGCTATTGTTGATGGTTTCATCGGGTTTGGCGCTTGCCGAGCGTCCAGCAGAAAACCAAAAAATAGCGTTGCAGATGTATACGCTGCGCAGCCTGAATACGCTCGACGAGCAATTTTCCATGGCGCGAGACGCCGGATTTAAGGCGGTTGAGCTGGTAGGGACGCATGACATTAGTGCGTCAGAAATGAAGGGGTTATTAGGAAAGTATCAGTTGAAAGCCATTGCTGCGCATGTCCAGTTTGGTGAACTGAAAAGCAATATGGCTGAGGTTGTAGCCTTTAACAAAGCCATCGGCAACAGCATGATTATCGTGCCGTGGCTAAATGTTGAAGACCGGCCTGATAGCGCAGAAGGTTGGAAGCGCTTTGGTGTGGAAATGAACGATCTTGGCCGTGAGTTGAAGAAGCAGGGCATGAAGCTGGCTTATCACAACCATAATTTCGAGATGAAGAAGTATCGCGGTAAAACAGCGTTGGAAATCATGATGGATGCTGCAGAGCCAGAGAATCTGATGCTGGAAATGGATGTTGCCTGGGTATCTCGCGGAGGTCAGGATCCTGTGCGTCTCCTGCGCCAGTACAAAGGGCGTATTTACTCAATTCATGCGAAAGACAATACATCAATCGGCATCCGCGATGATGAAATGAACTTTGCCCCACCGGGTGAGGGCATTTTGGCGTGGGAAGAGATTCTTCCTGCTGCGTCTAAGGCGGGTGCGCAGTGGTTTGTTGCTGAACATGACTTGCCGAAAGATCCACAGGCCATTGTTTCTGCGGCTTACCAATCGCTGTATGAAAAACTGAGTAAGATAAAAAGTAAGTAATAGCTATCAACCTGCGGTCAGCGGACCGCAGGTTGTCAGAGATGAAAAAGGATTGGTTTTATTGTATCTGGGTTAGCTGGATGCCCGTTCGACAAACGTCCATTCCAGTAAGCGCTTTTCTGTTTCGCTGGCAGGCTGGTCGATCTGCTGTAATAGCAACTTCACGGCCTCTCTGCCGATATGTGCGGACGGCTGCTGAATCGTGCTGAGCTGAGGTGACGTGATGTAACCCAGCTCCGAGCCGTCGAAACCGATCACCGCAATATCCTGCGGCGCACTCAATCCCGCCTCACAGATTGCCGATAGCGCGCCTGCGGCCAACGTATCGGACACCACAAAGACGGCATCTGGCCGCTCTGGATCGTTAAGCAGCGCGTTCATTGCGGCCTTTCCGCCTGCGTAGCTCAGCGTGCTGGCGTATTCGACTTTGCCGTAATCAAACCCATTCTCCGCGATAACGTCGCGATAGCCTTTCTCTCGCTGCTGGGCGTAGAGGTAATTCATGTCGTGGTTAATCATGGCGATACGGCGATGGCCTTTGCCAATAAAGTGATTAATCACGAAGCGGGATGCTTCGGCGTTATCAATACCCACGGATGAAATGGCAGATGTATCGTCATGCTCGGCGCACTGCACCCAAGGTGCCGTACCAATCATGTCCTGAAGTGCAGACAGCGTTGAAATGGCGTCCATGGTGATCACGCCATCGACCATTTTACCGGATAGCAGTTGCAGGCTGGAGTGGGCGCGAACGATATCGGCACCGGAATTGCACAGAAGAATGCGATAGCCGTTTTCCTCCGCTTCCGCCTCAATGCCTTTCACGACATCGGCGCAGAAGGGGTTGGCAATGTTGGAAACCATGACCAATAGCATCTGGCTGCGCGCGGTGCGTAGCTGCCGGGCCAGTAAGTTCGGCTGATAATTGCTGCTTTTTATCGCATTGAGAACACGTTCCCGGTTTTGCGGCTTCACGGTATCAATGTTGTTCAACACCCGCGAAACGGTGGCAACCGAGACTCCAGCTATCCGTGCTATTTTTTGAATCGACATAATTCAGAAGGCACTCACGCTACTTATGCTTGGCTGAGCAGATTACCATAAATATCTCTGGCTGCATCCCGCAGGCGTCGCACCTGCGGGATGAATACCGTGAGAGAATGAACGGTCCGATGCCTTAATTGGCGACCTTCACCCACGTTTGTTGCTGATGGCTTTGCACGATGGCGTCAATGATGAACATGATGTTCGCACCGTCGTAGAAGGTGGCGAAGTTGAACGGATCGACGCCCGGCTGTTTGCCGTCGCGCAGATAGGTATAAAAGTTCGCCATCATGTTCTTGAACGCATCCGGCCAGCCTTCGATATGTCCACCGGGGAAGTGGACGGCGGCGGCGGCTTCTGGGTTCAGCAGTCCAGGATCGTCCGACAACACCTGATTCGCTTTATCGCGATGACCGATCCAGAGCTGCTGCGGGGTTTCCTGATCCCACGCCAGCGACTGTTCACTGCCATTCACTTCAAACGTCAGGCGATTTTTCCGGCCAGCGCTGACCTGAGAAACGGTAAAGGATCCGCGGCTACCGTCTTCAAAGCGCAGTAAAACGGTCGCGTAGTCTTCGGTTTTGACCGGTTTGTCGTCGTACTCTGGTGGAGCATCAGATGATGAGAATGTGGCCGTGCCATTCCGATTGGATTTGCGGATCGGATGGACGATGGCTAAATCGGCAAAGACTTCGACAATTTTTCGGCCGGAAATAAATTGCACCGTGTCGCACCAGTGCGAACCGATGTCGGCCACCGCGCGGGAAACGCCGCCGAACTCCGGTTCCACACGCCAGTTATAGTCGGTGTCGCGCAGCATCCAGTCTTGCAGGTAACCGCCGTGTACGGCAAAGACACGCCCGATTTCCTGACGCTTAATCATGCTGGCAGCCTGCTGCACCATGCCAAACTGGCGATAGACAAAGCTGACGCCGTGGACGACGCCTTTTTCTTCCGCCAGCGCCACCAGCTCACGTGCTTCCTCGCTGGTCATACACAGCGGCTTTTCCGAAAAGACGTGCTTGCCTGCCTGAATAATCTGCTTATTGATCGCCGCATGGAGATGGTTCGGCGTGCAGTTATGGATCGCATCGATACCGGGATGATTGAGTAAATCAGCGACGCTGCCGTAGGCATGGGGAATGTTGAGCTGACGAGCTTTCTGCTGCGCCAGATCGAGTGAATTTTCCGCCAGCGCCACCACCTCAACGAAGCCAAGGCGACGAATTGCCTCAATATGTGCTGGGCCAATAAAACCGGAACCAATAATGCCAACGCGAATCATTCTGCGTTCTCCTCTTTTAATCCCAACATTTTTCTGACTAACGGACGATCGTCGCTGGTCGCAGCGAAGTCGTCAAAAGCGCGTCCCGCAACGGGGATAATGTGGCGGTTGATGAACGCCGCCCCTTCTTTCGCACCGCAGTTGCTGTCTTTCAGACAGCATTCCCACTCCAGCACTGCCCAGCCGTCATAGTTGTATTGGGCCAGCTTGCTGAAGATGCCGCCAAAATCGATCTGACCATCTCCTGGTGAACGGAAGCGCCCGGCACGTTCAGCCCATGACTGATAGCCGCCGTAGACGCCGCTTGTGCTCGACGTGTTAAATTCTGCATCTTTCACATGGAACGCTTTGATTCGTGCATGGTAGCGATCGATAAAGCCGAGATAGTCCATCTGCTGCAAATGCATATGGCTAGGATCGTAAAGAATGTTGGCGCGCGGGTGATGATTGACGACATCAAGGAAGCGTTCGAAGGTCACGCCGTCGTGTAAATCTTCTCCCGGATGCAGCTCGTAGCACACATCCACGCCGTGCTCGTCAAAACAGTCGAGGATCGGCGTCCACAGGCGACCGAGTTCTTTAAAAGCTTCCTGAATCAGGACTTCTTTACGCGGTGGCCAGGGGTAAAAATAGGGCCAGGCCAGCGCACCGGAAAACGTAGCGTGGGCGTTTAGTCCTAAGCGTGAAGAGGCCTTTGCTGCCTGCTTGATTGCCGCAATCGCCCACTCTTGACGAGCCTGCGGATTGCGGCGGTAAGCTGGTGGTGCAAAATCGTCAAAAGCATCGTCATAGGCAGGGTGGACGGCAACGAGTTGGCCTTCCAGATGGGTCGACAGTTCGCTGATGGTCAGCCCATGCTGCGCTAACAGACCTTTCACATCATCACAGTAAGTTTGGCTGTCGGCGGCCGTGGCCAGATCGAAAATGTGCGGGTGATTGCAGGGGATTTGTAGCGCTTTAAAGCCTAATCCGGCTGCCCATTGCGCCAGATTTTCCAGCGTGTTAAAGGGAGCCTGATCGCCAATATACTGGGCGAGAAAAATACCCGGTCCTTTTAACGTCTTCATTATTACCTCCTTTGGCAACGGGTGTGGTCATGAATACCGTTGCACGATTGCGATAGCGGAGAATGCAGTGGGATGAGGTGCCATAGGCGACCTCATCCCATTTTCTCGTTAACTAATCCGTCTCAGATGCTTAAGCCCGCTCTTCTTTATATTTGAAGGAGAAGAGGAAAATGACGGCGATGATGGCTGCGGCAACCGCAGGGATCCACCAGAAGGTCGCCCAGATTTCAGGCGCGTTTAACGTACCGTTGTTGAAGAGACGGTTATAGAGTGCACCGGAAACCTGCGAGCCCAGCAGCATACCGATACCGTAGGTGAACAGGACCACCATACTTTGTGCCTGACCTTTGATTTTCTCTCCCGCGATGCGGTCGGTATAGATGAAGCCAATGACGAAGAAGAAGTCATAGCAGATACCGTGCAGCAGGATACCGATGTAGAGCAACCAGCGTGTTTCTTCATTCACGCCCATCGCGAAGAGGGCATAGCGTACGAACCACGCCAGCATGCCGATGAACAGCATGTATTTCACACCCAGCTTTCTAAACAGCAGCGGAATGATCAGCATGAAGACGATTTCGGACATCTGACCAAACGACATGGCGGTGCTGACGTCGCTGATACCTGCGTTGCTCAGGAAGGATGCGGTGTAAGCGTAGTAGGTGCCCAGTGGAATAGAGATCAGCATGGCGCAGATGGCAAAGACCAGAAAGTGGCCTTTCTTCAGCAGCGCAAACGCATCAGCACAGAACAGATCGCGCACTGCCAGCGGCAAGCCTTTTGCCGGGGCTGGAGTATGCGGCAGCGTCAGGCTGTAGGCAGCCAGAATGGCAGAGCAAGCGGCAGCGACGTAGAAGATATTGACGCTTGCGGAGATGCCCGCCGTCCCGATGCAGACACCGGCGACGATCCAACCGATGGTGCCGAAGACGCGCACAACCGGGAAGCTCTTCTCGCTGTTGCTCAGGTTATGGAACGCGATGTTGTTGGTTAACGCCAGCGTTGGCATAAAGCACAGCGTGTAGGCGAACAGCAGGATCAGCAGCTGTGAACCGTCTTCGTTGATTAACGCGGTAGGCACAAACCACAGGATGACCGCGCCGAGCAGGTGCAGTAGCGCCATGACTTTTTGTGATGGGAAGAAGCGGTCAACCACCATCCCCAGTACGAACGGCGATAGGATTGAGGCGATTGGCCCGGCAGAGAAGGCGTCGCCAATCATGGCGGCCAAATTGTGCTGTGTCATAACCAGGCCAAGGGTGACAGACCATGAACCCCAGATGAAGAATTCTAAAAACATCATGAGTGACAGTCTGGGAACCACGAAGGCCGGCTGTAACGATTTGGTAGCTGTGTTTTCAGATGAAGAAACCATGTGGTATCCCTCTTAAAAGTAATCGATTACAATTTGTGTTTTCTAAATGTAATCGATTACTTTTAACTTAACCGCAGCTTTTAGCCATAAATGAGATCCTTATCACTAGAAAGTTATATAGCCATAGCGTAGCTGGCTATTTTCGCGCAATGATCGGGTATCTGCTTTGCTTGAGGGGAAAAGAAGAATGACGCACTTTGTTTTAGTGGGCGATGTCGGTGGCACCAATACGCGTTTGGCGCTATGTGATGCTACAACGGGCGAATTGTCGCAAATCGAAACCTATTCCGGGCTGGATTTCCCTTCTCTGGAAGCGGCCATTCGTGATTATCTCGATTCGCGACAGGTCACGGTACAGGATGCCTGTATCGCGATTGCCTGCCCGATTACCGGTGACTGGGTGGCAATGACGAACCACACCTGGGCGTTTTCCATCGCAGAAATGAAAGCGAGTCTGGGTCTGCGCCATTTTGAGGTCATCAACGATTTTACCGCCGTTTCCATGGCGGTGCCGGTGATGACTAACACGGATTTACTCCAATTTGGCGGCGGGGAGCCTGTGCCAGGTAAACCGATCGCGGTGTATGGTGCTGGCACGGGGTTAGGCGTCGCTCATCTGGTGCATGCCGCCAATCAATGGATTAGCCTGCCGGGTGAGGGCGGGCATGTGGATTTCGCACCGAATAGCGATGAGGAAGACAAAATTCTCTCTGTTTTGCGCCAGTCGCTTGGGCATGTTTCTGCTGAACGCATACTCTCCGGGCAGGGGCTGGTAAATATCTACCGTGCCGTAGTGCTGTCTGATGACCGCACGCCGGAGGCGCTGGAGCCGAAAGATATTACCGAACGTGCTGTCAACAACACGGATGTGGACTGTCGTCGCGCACTGTCGCTCTTCTGCGTCATTATGGGACGCTTCGGCGGCAATCTGGCATTAAATTTAGGCACATTTGGTGGTGTGTATATTGCTGGCGGCATCGTTCCGCGCTTTCTTGAGTTCTTTAAAGCCTCCGGTTTTCGGGCGGCTTTTGAAGACAAAGGGCGGTTTAAAGGCTATATGCAGGATATCCCTGTGTACCTGATTACCCATGAGCAGCCGGGATTAATGGGGGCGGGGGCGTACTTGCGGCAGGTGCTGGGTAGCGCGTTATAAGTCTGTTTGCTCGTTGAACGCAATCAGGCAAGCGAGAACGGTCGCTTTTCCTGATTGCGTCATCGTCGGTTATGCCAGAATGCGGGTGCGGATGACATCGGCGATGCTGGGTTCTTCATTGCTGCCAATCACCAGATCAGCTCTCGCTTTGATCTCATCGGCGCTGTTGCCCATCGCGACACCCAATCCTACGCCTTCCAGCATACTGATATCGTTAAAATTATCGCCGAATGCCACGACGTCTTTCATGCTGATACCCTGTTCGCCAAGCCATTGCTGGAGCAGCTTGCCTTTGCTGTTGCCGGTTTGGGCGATATCAACCTGATCCTGCCATGACCACTCGCAGGCCAGTCCGAGTTGCTTTTCCACTTCTGCGGCGAAATGGTTCAGCGTGGGAACATCGGCGTGCGTGGTCGCGAATTTCCAGATAGCGTGGGACGCTTCCGTCTGACGCACCAGATTTTCCACCTGAGCGAAACGAGGACGCTGCTGTTCCGGCAGGTTAGCAGCCCATGCCAGCGTGCGGACTACGTGCCCGGTAGGATACTGGTAATACATGTCGTCATCGGCATACATCAGCCCATGAATATCAAATTCCTCTAGCAGCGTGATGACGTTTTTTGCCTGTTCGACAGAGAGCGGATTGGTGTGCGACGCTTGGCCCTGCTGGTAATCATAGACGTAGGTACCGTTACAGCAGATGGCAGGCGTATCCAACTGCAACCCCTGATAAAAAGGGTGGATTGCCGAGTGGTGACGTCCGGTGACGATCATCACTTTGATGCCTTGCTGACGGGCTAGCGCGAGTGCACTAAGGGATTCGGGCAGGATTTTTTTCTGTTGATTCAGTAGCGTACCATCAAGATCAAGTGCAATTACTCGGTAGGTCATCGTTATCTCGCAAATAAAAATGTGGGTATCCAATGCGTCTTACGATAAAGGACGCGGCGAAAAATAGACAGACAACAGCGAGATAAAATTGTCTGGGGTTCATTTGATGACGAAGGATTCAGCGCGGCGGTGGGAAATAAGGCTAAACGGACGGTTTTACAGCACCATTGCTGATTTTCTATGCTTTCAACGGTTTATCATCTATTTTTTAAGCAGTTGACCACAACGCTGCTTTACAATGTGCGGCGTACTGTTTATAGTGCGCGTCATTGCGGAGGAGTGGCCGAGTGGTTGAAGGCACCGGTCTTGAAAACCGGCGACGCGAAAGCGTTCTAGAGTTCGAATCTCTACTCCTCCGCCACTTCAAGTCTTCCCCTGTGTACCTTGTTATTACTCTCTTATCTTCCCCTGATAGTCTGAACCATCACTTTTTATCGCCTATTCGTTATTGTCCCCCATCAGCGCCTGTTAGCTACATCACTCATTACTTTAATCATCCATTACTTAAATCAATAGTAGCCTTGCGATGTCTCTGTAGAATAGAGTGATTGGTCATTTATGGTATGCCGTGTGTCAGGTTGAGCTGGTTCGTTATCCTTCGGATGAACTTCTTTTGAGCCTTCCTGTGCCGCCACATTCGCGTGAAAAATAAGGAGAATACGATGCAGCAAGTGGTTTATGTCGCCAGCCCAGAAAGCCAGCAGATTCATGTTTGGCAACTCGGTGCTCAGGGAAATCTGACATTATTGCAAACCGTTGACGTTCCAGGACAGGTTCAGCCGATGGTGATCGCACCGAACAAGCGTCACCTGTATGTCGGGGTTCGTCCTGATTTCAGGGTTCTGAGCTATCGTATTGATGAACAGGGTAAATTGACGGAAGCGGGTGTCGCGTCTTTACCGGGCAGCCCGACGCACCTGTCGACCGATAACGACGGACGTTTCCTGTTCAGCGCGTCTTACAGCGGTGCCTGCGTTAGCGTTAGCCCGATTGGTGCTGATGGCATCGTCGGCGAGCCGATCCAGCAACTGGACGGGCTGGAAGGGTGTCACTCTACCAATATCGATCCAACCAATTCTGTCGTATGGGCACCATGCCTGAAAGAAGACCGCATCCGCCTGTACGATCTGGGTGCGGCTGGCGAATTGAGCGTACACCGTCAGGCCGAAATGACGACGGTAGCGGGTGCGGGTCCACGCCATATGGCTTTCCACCCGAATCAACGCTTTGCCTATTGCGTGAATGAATTGGACAGCTCGGTGGATGTGTATCAGTTGGATGCCGCCAGCGGGGAATTGCAGAAAGTGCAAACGTTGGGTGCTATGCCAGCTGGCTTTAGCGACACGTGCTGGGCGGCAGATATTCACATTACGCCGAATGGCCGCTTCCTGTACATCAGCGATCGTACCGCCAGCCTGCTGAGTGTTTTTCAGGTGTCTGAAGACGGCAGCACGTTAACGCTGACCGGACATCAGCCGACCGAAACGCAGCCGCGCGGTTTCAATATCGACAACACCGGTGAGTTCCTGATTTCAGCAGGGCAGAAATCGCAGCACATTGAGGTGTATCACATCGACCAGAACACGGGCGATCTGCAACCGCTGGCGCGTTACGCCGTCGGCCAGGGGCCAATGTGGGTGTCGGTGCTGGCGCTGGACTAAGTTAGCTAAGCACAACATTAAGCCCTGCGTTTATTATCCGCAGGGCTTTTTTTTTGATTAACCGCGGTATTCGATAATCGATAAACCCGCGTTGTAATCCGTGCTGTAGATGATGCCGTCGGCATCAACAAACACATCGCAAGACTGAATAATCTGCGGTCTGCCGGGGCGTTTGTCGACCATTCGGTCTGGCGCGGCAGGCACCAGCGCACCGGTTTCCTTCGGCTGATACGGGTTACTGATGTCGTAAGCTCGTACCCCTGCGTTTTGATACGTGGCGAAAATCAGTGACGAACTGATGAAGCTGCCGGGCCGGTTTTCATGCAGATTATGTGGGCCAAAGTGTGCGCCTTTCTTCACATAGTCCGCCTCTTTCGGCTGCGGAAAGGTGGCGATGCTCACCGGATTGCTCGGCTCACGAATATCGAACACCCAAATCAATTTCTCGCCATCTTCCTGATTATCCAATACCGCCTCATCCAACACGATCAGCAGATCGCGATCCGGCAACGGCAGCGCCGTGTGTGTACCGCCGCCAAACGGTGGGCTCCAGTTACGGTGGCTAATGAGCTGTGGATTGGTGCGATCGCTCACGTCCAGCAGCGTCAATCCGCCATCGCGCCAGCTGCCATAGGCGGTGTCGCCGCTGATGATGGCATGGTGCAGGGCGTAACGCTTGCCTTCCGGCCAGCTTGCAGTTTCTCCGCCAGCGGTATGCATGCCGGGTAGCCAGTAGCGGCCAGCAACTTCCGGGCGCTGCGGATCGGCCAGATCGATAGTCAGAAAGATATAGTCGCTGTAGCCATCGAGTAGCGCGGAGACATAAGCCCAACGCCCGCCCACGTACCAGATGCGGTGAATACCAATGCCGTCCAGCGGCAGGAAGCTGATTTCGCGCGGTTTATCCGGCGTTGAGATATCGAAAATCCGTAATCCAGCGCTCCAGCTTTTACCCTGCTGCTTGGTACTGACCGTGTCGGCGACGGAGCGGGTGTAATAGACCTTTTCCTCGGCGAAGTTGGCGTCGGCAAACAAATCGCGCGCGTTGACGACAAGCAGCAGGTCATCGTGCGTTTGCAGGTGGATATTCCAGGTGCCGGGCGGGGCAGCAATAAACCCCGCCGGTTTTGGATTCTTGGCATCGCGCACATCCACAATCGACACGCCTTGTGAAACCATATGCCCGATATAAGCGTAGCCGCGATGAACCATCACCTGCACGCCGTCGGGTCTGCCACCCTGATCGCTGTGCCCAATCAGCCGCATGTTACGGCTGTAATCGGGGGTGGGCAGAGGAGTCGATGCCATGAGTTATCTCCGTGTTATTTCGCCTGTTTGGCTTCCAGTGTAGCAAACCACGGTGCGATAAAATCATCTGTGTGGCCCCAGCCTGGGATGATTTTCGCCAATCCGGCGACGTTGACTGCACCCGGCTGGCTGGCTAACAGCGCCTGTGGAATCGCGGCAGCGCGGAACTCATAGGTTGCAGGCGTTGGTTCACCGGCAATCTTGTTGGCAACCAGACGCAGGTTAACTTTACCGATTAGTTTAGGATCAACAGCTACGCTGACTTTCCACGGGCTGCTCGCTTCGCGCATCAGTTGTAAATCCTGATTGGAGATGTCGATGCTGTACAGTTTGATTTCGGTCCGGCCGTTTTCTTTCAACGCCTTATAAGCGCCCTGACTGAAGGCATCCCACGATCCCCAGATCGCATC
Organism: Pectobacterium sp. S5; assembly: GCF_051707265.1. Taxonomy (NCBI): domain Bacteria; kingdom Pseudomonadati; phylum Pseudomonadota; class Gammaproteobacteria; order Enterobacterales; family Pectobacteriaceae; genus Pectobacterium; species Pectobacterium sp. S5. Next base: position 898,324 of record NZ_JAULSZ010000001.1, on the reverse strand, counting down.
GATTTTGCCTTTCGGGTATTTCGCCAGCACCGCGCCGACTTTGTTAGCGGTATCGCCCTGAACGTCAGAGGACACGGCACCAATCGATTCGAGTTCCTTGATGCCGGGGTTAGCTTTCAGGATCTGTTGATAAGCGAGCTGGCGACGTTCCATCGGCGGGAAGCCGGCAACCCACAGTTTGATGATGTTGGCTTTACCGTTGAAATCCTTCACCAGTTGGCCGAGTGATTCGTTAGTCAGGGAGGCGTCATCCTGCTGGGTGACAGTCACGCCCGGAATCTCGCCATTCACGGCGGTGTCAAACACGGAAACGGCAATGCCGCTGTCGACAATGCGTTTAATTAAATCGGTAGAGTAGGGATCGCGGCCCTGTGACAGGATGATGCCATCATATTTCTGGCTAATCGCCTGATTCACAAAGTCCTGAAAACGGGCATCATCGCCGTTGCTCAGAAAGGTACTGACCTTAAAGCCCAGCTTTTTACCTTCTTCAAGCACGCCGGAAACAAACTGCGTGGTGTTGTCGTCCGAACCCAGATTGCGGATAACGGCGATGCGAACCGGACCGTCATGGTTGGCGATAGCGGCCGGAACGGGAGCAATGGTGGCATTCTGATTAGCCAGTGCCGGTAATGCAGTCAGTAAGCTCAGTGCAAGCAGGGCGGGCGTAAATTTCTTCATTATCAGCTCCATGGCGTTTTATAAAGGGATCTTGTGTTGATGAAAGTGTGTCGTGTCGATGGCAGTATTGTTATGTTTTCTGCGTCACTACTTTATAGCTGTCTTTATGTCTGGATGTCTATTTAAAAATGATACTGCATCATAGCCGTTGAGCGATAGACGAGGAAGAGGGGAACATTATGACTTTTGGGTTTAAGTTATAACGATTTGTGCTGACTGCGGATAAAAAGAAAAATGCCCGCGAGGCGGGCATTTAAGGCCGTTGACAAACTTATTTGTCGAATGAAGACGGTGAGATGAAAAGAGAGCGAATTATTTCTTCGTTTCTTTCTCTTCCATTTCACGCGCCCACCGTGGGTGGTGTTTACGTGCCCAGCGCTTGGAGACTTTGCCTTCAATCATGCCCTTGATCGAGCCTTTAACCCAGAACGCCATGTACATATGGATCAGGATGGCATGGATGAGGACGATAGCCGCAACGGCATGAATCAGAATGGCGTAGCGCACGACATCAATCGGGAACAGGTGGGCAAAATAAGGACGCCACATGATTACCCCAGTGATCAGTAGTACCAGCGTCAGCCCCATGATGCTCCAGAACATCATTTTCTGGCCTGGGTTGTATTTACCCACTTCAGCGACTTCATGCTCATTGCCTTTCAACACTTCAATAATGTTGAGGAACCACGGTAGATCGCGCTTCTTCGGAATGTTATGGCTAACAAAGCGGAAGAACATCGGGATCAGACAGATGACGATCAGCACGCCAAAAAACGGGTGCAGAATACGCCCCATCTGTGGCGTACCAAACGTCTGCGTCAGCCATTGCAGGGTTGGGAAAAACAAAGCAATACCTGAGAGCGCGACCAGGAAAAAGCTAATCACCACAATCCAGTGACAGATGCGATCGATAAACTTGGTGCGCAAAATCATTTGTGGCTTACTCATGTTTGTCTCCCCCTTCTTTGTCTTCTCCCTCGTGGTCATGGTCCGTTTCTTCTGTGTTTGGACCCACACCGATGTAGTGGAACATTAACCCAGCGAACGTGGCGACAAACCCTAACGCAGATAGTGGCTTCAGAATGCCCTTCCACAGGTTGACCGGCGTAGAAATCTGCGGGTCATTCGGCAGATTGTTATAGAGCGATGGTCTGTCTGCGTGGTGCAGAACATACATCACGTGTGTGCCGCCTACGCCCTGCGGATCGTAGAGGCCTGCGTTCTCGTAACCACGGCTTTTCAGATCGGCGATACGTTCTTCTGCCAGATGCTTCATCTCTTCTTTCGTACCGAAACGAATGGCACCCGTCGGACAGGTTTTCACGCAGGCAGGTTCTTGCCCAACGCTGACTCTGTCGACGCACAGCGTACATTTATAGACGCGGTTATCTTCTTTATTCAGTCGTGGAATATTGAACGGGCAGCCGGCGATGCAATAGCCGCAACCGATACAATGCTCAGACTGAAAATCGACGATACCGTTGGCATACTGAATAACCGCACCAGCGGAAGGACAGGCTTTCAGACAACCCGGATCGCTACAGTGCATGCAGCCATCTTTACGGATCAGCCATTCCAGACGATCGTTCTCTTCCACTTCGGAAAAGCGCATCAGCGTCCAGGATTTGGCGCTCAGATCCGCCGGGTTATCATAAACCCCGAGGTTATGGCCGACGTCGTCACGAATGTCGTTCCACTCTGAACAAGCCACCTGACAGCCTTTACAGCCGATACAGGTGGTGACATCGATCAGTTTTGCCACTTCGCTTTTGTCGTTACGCACATGCGGAGGCGGTGTAAAGCCGTTGGTGGCCGAACGTTTAATAATATCTTGTGATTGCATTGACATAGTTGGCTACCCTTACACCTTCTCTACATTAACCAAAAACGCTTTGTACTCAGGCGTTTGTGAATTAGCGTCGCCGACGCTCGGGGTGAGTGTATTAGCCAGGAACCCTTTACGCGTGGTTCCCTCAAAGCCCCAGTGGCAGGGGATACCAATGGTTTCCACGCTGCGTCCGGCAATTTCCAGCGTTTTGATTCGCTTGGTGACCACCGCTTTGGCTTTGATGTAGCCACGTTGGCAGGAGACTTTGACTTCATCGCCCGCCTTAATGCCTTTGCTCTTCGCCAGATTTTCACCGATCTCAACAAACTGTTCTGGCTGCACAATCGCGTTCAGACGCGCGTGTTTTGTCCAGTGACGGAACAATTCGGTAATCGAGTATGTCGTTGCCACGTAAGGGAAATCTTTCGCGGTGCCCATGGTTTTCGCATCACGCGCAAACAAACGCACGACCGGGCTGGAAATCACCGACGGGTGCAGTGGGTTAGTGCCAATAGGCGATTCGATCGGTTCGTAGTGTTCAGGGAACGGTCCGTCTACCAGTTTGTCCACGGAGAACAGACGTGCCAGACCTTCCGGCAGCATGATGAACGGCCCGGTGTCTTTGCCTGGTGGTACGGTTGCGGCGAAGTCGGGCACATCAATGCCTTGCCACTTCTGGCCGGTCCATTCCAGCAATTTACGCTTGCTGTCCCACGGTTTCCCTTGCAGGTCGGCGGAGGCGCGGTTGTAGAGAATGCGGCGGTTTTGCGGCCAGCACCATGACCAGTTCGGCGTACAGCCCAGACCAGCATCGGCGTTGTCGCGTTTATCCATCTGGTTACCGGCTTCTGTCCAGCTCCCGGCGTAAATCCAGCAGAAACTGGACGTGGTACCGTCATCACGCAACTGTGAGAAATCGGCGAGCTGCTGGCCTTTCTTCAGAATCAGTTTGCCGCTGTCGTCGTAGATATCAACCAGCGCCATGCCGTTGGCTTCGCGGGCGATTTCTTCTGGATGCGGATCTTCTGGGTCTTTGTAGTTCCAGTTGATATTCATCACTGGATCAGGATAAGTACCGCCTTCTTCGTTATACAACTCACGCAGACGCATCAGTAGCTTACCGAGGATTTTACCGTCGTGACGGGCTTCTCCTGGTGGCTCGGCCGCCGCCCAGTGCCATTGCAACCAGCGACCAGAGTTGGCGATAGAGCCATTCTCTTCGGCAAAGCAGGAAGACGGCAGACGGAAGACTTCAGTCTGAATGGACTTCGTATCCACGTCGTTGAATTCACCGTAGTTCTGCCAGAACGTGGAGGTTTCTGTGACCAGCGGATCGATGATGACCATGTACTTGAGTTTGGAGAGCGCTTCGGTCGCTTTATTCTTGTTGGAGAATGCCGCAACAGGGTTAAAGCCCTGAACGATGTAGCCGTTCATTTTGCCTTCCACCATCAGCTCGGTTTGCACCATAACGTCGTAGCTACGATCCCACTTCGGCAACCAGTCATAACCCCAGTTATTCGCGGCCTGTGCGTGATCGCCGTAGAAGCTTTTCATCATGCTGATAAAGAATTTTGGCGTATTTTTCCAATAGTTAACCTGATCGGGCAACACGGCGGTTGGTGTGATTTGGCCCAGATAGGTATTCAGATCCGGCTGTTTTTCTGACGGCAGTGGCATATAGCCCGGCAGATTTAACGACAGCAGACCTAGGTCGGTATACCCCTGAATGTTGGAGTGACCGCGCAGGGCGTTGATGCCGCCGCCTGCCATACCAATATTCCCCAGCAGAAGCTGGATCATGCCAGCGGAGCGGATAATTTGCGCGCCGTTGGTGTGGTGCGTCCAACCCAGTGCATACATGAAGGTTGCGGTTTTATTCGGTACACAGGTTTCAGCCAGCGTACGGCAAATCTCTTCATAATCTTTGGCTGAGGTGCCGCACAGGGATGTCACCATTTCCAGCGTATAGCGGGAGACGTGTTTTTTCAGCAGATTCCAGACGCAGCGCGGGTGGGACAGCGTGTTATCGCGTTTGGCGAAACCGGACTCATCTAACTCATATTGCCAGCTGGATTTGTCATATTGGCGTTTTTGTTCGTCGTAGCCGCTGAATAAGCCTTCGTCGAAGCTAAAGTCATCACGTACGATCAGGCTGGCATTGGTGTAAGACACCACGTACTCGCGATGAATTTTATCGTTCGTAATAAGGTAGTTAACGATACCTAACAGGAAGGCGGCATCTGAACCTGCGCGAATAGGTGCGTAGAGATCGGCAACGGCCGCGGAGCGGTTAAAACGCGGATCGACAACAATCAGCTTCGCCTTGTTGTGCGTTTTCGCTTCAACGGCCCATTTGAAACCGACCGGGTGCGCTTCTGCTGGGTTTCCGCCCATCACGATGATGACGTTGGCGTTTTTGATATCAACCCAGTTGTTAGTCATCGCGCCACGGCCGAATGTCGGTGCCAGCGCGGCAACGGTTGGCCCGTGACACAAACGCGCCTGACAGTCGATGGCAACCATGCCGAGTGCGCGGGCAAATTTCTGATCGAGAATACCGGTTTCGTTGCTGGCGGCTGAAGAGCACAGCATACCGGTAGTCAGCCAGCGGTTGACGGTTTCGCCTTTGGCGTTGGTGCGTTCGAAGTTGGCATCACGGTCAGCTTTCATCAGGCGCGCGATGCGTTCAATCGCGTCGTCCCAGCTGATTCGTTGCCATTTGTCTGAGCCAGGTGCGCGGTATTCAGGGTAGAGCAGGCGGTTTTCGCTGTGGATGTAGTCAACCAGGCCCGCACCTTTCGGGCAAAGGGAGCCGCGGCTGACTGGGTGATCCGCATCACCTTCGATATGAAAAACAGAAGGCTTCGCATTTTTGGCTCCATCGCCCAGGCTATACATGAGCACACCACAACCAACTGAACAGTAGGTGCAGTTGTTACGCGTCTCTTTTGCCCGTAACAGCTTATATTGACGTACTGATGCCATTGCTTCCGTGGGTGTAAAGCCCAATACCGCGAGAGTGGTTCCAGCCATCCCCCCCGCGCAAACTTTAAAGAAACCTCTTCTATTCAGTTGCATTAGTTTCCCTGTGTAATTATGTGTCATTTTTGTTGCGAGCAATTTAACAACACACAAGTTGTGGGCTTTGCGCAAAATCAAAATTTAAGTATTTAAACCCCCATAACACCTATAAAGAGGTATATTTTTTATTCGTTGTATATTGTAATGCATAACGATTTTGTTATTTCATGGTTACAAATAATGTGACGTGACGAGTCAGTCAAAGTGGAATAAGCGGGAGTTTGTGGAGGAATTGTTGCAAAAAAAAGCCGGATAAAAATCCGGCTTGGTTTGATGATTATTTGACCTGCATACCCGGCTGGGCGCCGCTGTCTGGGCTCAGCAGGAAGATATCTTTCCCGCCGGGACCGGCTGCCATCACCATACCTTCTGATATGCCGAAGCGCATTTTACGCGGTGCCAGATTGGCAACCATCACGGTTAAACGGCCTTCCAGCGTAGCCGGGTCGGGATAAGCTTCACGAATGCCGGAGAAGACCTGACGGGTTTCGCCGCCCAGATCCAGCGTCAGACGTAAGAGCTTGTCAGAACCGTCAACCAGTTCAGCCTGCTTAATCAGTGCGATACGCATATCGACTTTGGCAAAATCGTCAAAGTTAATGGTGTCCTGCACCGGGTTGTCTGCCAACGGGCCAGACACGACTTTTTGTGCGGCGACCATGTCTTCTTTCGATGCGTCAACCATTGCGTTAACTTTATCCAGATCGATGCGGTTGAACAGCGCTTTGAATGGATTAACCTGATGGCTCAGCAGCGGCGTGGCAATCGCATCCCAGCTCAGTTCCGTGTTCAAAAACGCTTCTGTGCGCTGGGACAGCGAAGGCAGAACCGGTTTCAGGTATGTCATCAGTACGCGGAACAGGTTGATGCCCATTGAGCAAATGGCTTGCAGATCTTCATCCCGACCTTCTGCTTTCGCCACAACCCACGGTGCTTGTTCGTCAACATAGCGGTTGGCGATATCTGCCAGCGCCATGATCTCACGAATGGCACGCCCGGATTCACGGCTGCTATAGGCTTCGGCAATGCTGGTGGCGGCATCGGTGAAGGTTTTGTACAGCTCGGCGTCGGCCAGCTTGTCCGCCAGCTTGCCGTCAAAGCGCTTGTTAATGAAACCGGCGTTACGTGATGCCAGATTCACGACTTTGTTAACGATGTCAGCATTCACGCGCTGAACGAAATCTTCCAGATTGAGGTCGATGTCATCAATGCGAGAAGACAGTTTTGCCGCGTAGTAATAACGCAGGCAATCGGCATCCAGATGTTGCAGGTACGTGCCCGCTTTAATGAAGGTGCCGCGTGATTTAGACATCTTGGCGCCGTTGACCGTGACATAGCCGTGCACGAACAGGTTTGTCGGTTTACGGAAACCGCTGCCTTCCAGCATGGCTGGCCAGAACAGGCTGTGGAAATAAACGATGTCTTTACCGATGAAGTGGTACAAATCCGCGTCGGAGTCTTTCTTCCAGAAATCATCAAAATTCAGATCGCCACGCTTGTCGCACAGATTCTTGAACGAACCCATGTAGCCGATTGGCGCATCCAGCCAGACGTAAAAATATTTGCCCGGCGCATCGGGGATTTCAAAACCGAAATACGGTGCGTCGCGGGTAATGTCCCACTGTTGCAGGCCAGAATCGAACCACTCCTGCATCTTGTTAGCGACTTGCTCCTGCAATGCGCCGGAACGCGTCCAGGCTTGCAGCATCTCGCTGAACGCAGGCAGATCGAAGAAGAAGTGTTCTGTTTCACGCATTTCTGGCGTGGCACCTGACACCACTGATTTGGGTTCGATCAGCTCTGTTGGGCTGTAGGTCGCGCCACAGACTTCGCAGTTATCGCCGTATTGATCGGCAGCCTTACATTTCGGGCAGGTGCCTTTGACGAAACGGTCCGGCAGGAACATGCCTTTCTCTGGGTCGTACAGCTGAGAAATGGTGCGATTTTTAATAAAACCGTTCTCTTTCAGACGACCATAAATCAGGCCTGACAGCTCGCGGTTCTCTTCGCTATGCGTGGAGTGGTAGTTGTCATAGCTGATATTGAAACCGGCAAAGTCCTGCTGATGTTCCTGACTCATTGCCGCAATCATCTGTTCTGGCGCAATCCCCATCTGCTGTGCTTTCAGCATGATTGGCGTGCCGTGGGCGTCGTCCGCACAGATAAAGTGAACCTGGTTGCCGCGCATTCGCTGGTAACGAACCCAAATATCGGCCTGAACGTGTTCAAGCATATGACCGAGGTGGATCGAACCATTAGCGTAAGGCAGCGCGCACGTTACCAGGATTTTCTTTGCGACTTGAGTCATGAGGAACTTGCTTTCTTTTGTGAATAGAGGGAAATCGATGTTAACCGATAGCGCCTTGCTGCGTAAACCGCTGGCGTGAGTAAAACGGCAGGAAACCACATGGTAGATTTTAATTTGCGTGGCGTTTCCACGTTTTTGACGCCGAAGGGCGTCAGACGGTTATGGCTCTGGTATGCTGTACACGGTCTCAACGGTCAAATATGAGAATTTCAAGGAGCCGGAATGAACGCGACAGTCCCCGAACAACGTCCTGAAGCACTGCGTGCGATGGTCACCGGGGTTTTATCTACTTTTCAGCACCCGACACTGAAAAATAACCTGACGACATTGAATGCGCTGCGCCACTGTGCGCTGCTGGACAACGTGTTGCATATCGACCTGACGATGCCGTTTGTCTGGCTGAGCGGTTTGGCTGTATTAAAGGAAACGGTTAGCGATGAGTTATTACGTTTATCAGGCGCAAAGGCGGTCGAGTGGCGTTTAACGCACGATATCGCGACGCTGCGTCGGGTTAACGATCAGGCCGGCGTGAAGGGCGTGAAAAACATCATTGCCGTCAGTTCCGGCAAAGGCGGAGTCGGCAAATCCAGTACGGCAGTCAATATGGCGCTAGCGCTGGCGGCTGAAGGTGCGAATGTGGGCATTCTGGATGCCGACATCTACGGTCCTTCCATTCCGACCATGCTGGGCTCGGCCAGTGAGCGTCCAACCTCGCCGGACGGTCAACATATGGCACCGATTATCGCGCACGGCCTGGCAACCAACTCGATTGGTTATCTGGTGACGGACGATAACGCCATGGTGTGGCGTGGGCCGATGGCCAGCAAAGCGTTATTGCAGCTGCTGCAGGATACACTCTGGCCGGATCTGGACTATCTGGTATTAGATATGCCGCCGGGTACGGGTGATATTCAACTGACGCTTGCGCAGAGTATTCCTGTCACTGGTGCGGTCGTCGTGACGACACCACAGGATATCGCGCTAATGGATGCCATGAAGGGCATTGCGATGTTTGAAAAAGTCAGCGTGCCAGTACTGGGCATCGTAGAGAATATGAGCGTACACATCTGTAGCAACTGTGGTCATCTGGAGCCGATTTTCGGCACGGGTGGTGCGCAGAAGCTGGCGGAAAAGTACCACTGTTCCCTATTAGGTCAGCTTCCACTGCACATCTCCCTGCGTGAAGACCTTGACCGTGGCGAACCGACGGTAGTCAGCCAGCCGGACAGCGAATTCACTTCTCTGTACCGCGAACTGGCGGGGCAGGTTGCCGCTCAGCTCTACTGGCAGGGTGACACGATTCCCAGCGAAATTTCTTTCCGAGCGCTGTAACGCTTCCGCCAGAGAGTAATAAGCCGGGCTCTTTCCCGGCTTAATCCTACGCCAGCATGCGATTTCCCTCGTGCGCAATACGCGGAAAGGGTGGCGTGAAGGGGGGTAACTCCCTATAATTGCCGCGTCAAAGCGCCCGTTGGCGCATTCCCCTCTCTTTTATTTATGTTAATCAGGTCGTTAATACCATGACTGATCAGTCTCACCAGTGCGTCATCATCGGGATCTCAGGAGCATCCGCTTCGGGTAAAAGTCTTATTTCCAGCACCTTGTATCGAGAATTGCGCGATCAGGTTGGTGATCAGCATATCGGGGTGATATCTGAAGACAGTTATTATAAAGATCAAAGCCACCTGACAATGGAAGAGCGGGTAAAAACTAACTACGACCACCCGAGCTCGATGGATCATAGTCTGCTGCTCAAGCATTTGCAGATGCTGAAAGCCGGTCAGGCGATCGAAGTCCCGCAGTACAGCTATGTCGAGCACACCCGCAAGCAGGAAACCGTGCATATCGAGCTGAAAAAGGTCATTATCCTGGAAGGCATCCTGCTGCTGACGGATGCGCGCCTGCGCAGTGAGATGAATTTCTCTATCTTTGTCGATACACCGCTGGATATTTGCCTGCTGCGCCGTATGCGCCGTGACGTTAATGAGCGCGGGCGTTCAATGGATTCCGTGATGGAACAGTATCAGAAGACCGTGCGCCCGATGTTCCTGCAATTTATCGAGCCCTCTAAGCAGTATGCCGACATTATTGTGCCGCGCGGCGGGAAAAACCGTATTGCGATTGATATTTTGAAAGCCAAGATAAGCCAGTTTTTTGAGTAGTCGATACTCTAAATAATTCGCGTTGCAGAGCTAACGCGGAGGCAACGTGCAGCATGACGGGTAGATGAGGTTTATCTGATAGATACCGGCGTCGAATGGAGAATAAGATGAGACTGTGTGACCGTGACATTGAAGCCTGGCTGGATGATGGCCGACTGGTGATTACGCCCCGTCCGCCTACTGAGAGAATCAGTGGTGCGACTGTTGATGTTCGTTTGGGAAATCAGTTTCGCGTCTTCCGCGGACACACTGCGGCTTTCATTGACTTAAGCGGCCCGAAAGATGAAGTCAGCGCGGCGTTGGATCGCGTCATGAGTGATGAAATCAATTTGCCGGAAGGAGAGGCATTTTTCCTGCATCCGGGAGAATTAGCGTTGGCAGTGACGCTGGAGTCAGTCACGCTACCGGATAATTTAGTTGGCTGGTTGGATGGCCGTTCTTCGCTCGCGCGTCTAGGATTGATGGTTCACGTCACCGCACACCGCATCGATCCAGGTTGGCAAGGAAGAATTGTGCTGGAGTTCTATAATTCAGGTAAGTTGCCGTTGGCGTTACGCCCCGGCATGATGATTGGCGCTCTGAGTTTTGAACCGCTTTCCGGGCCGGCTGCTCGTCCTTACAACCGCCGTCAGGATGCCAAATATAAAGACCAACAGGGTGCGGTCGCGAGCCGGATCGATAAAGACTAAGCGCCTGGCGACAGGCCTGTAAGGTAAAAAGCAGGTGGCCGTGCGTTTCGCAATGAGGATGGCATGAGAAGATTTCTGACGACGCTGGCAATTCTGCTTGTGGTGGTTGTGGCAGGAATGACGGCCTTGGTCGTCCTGGTTAATCCCAATGACTTCCGCGCCTACATGGTGAAGCAGGTTGAGGAACGCAGCGGCTATCGCCTTCAATTGGATGGCGATCTGCGCTGGCATGTGTGGCCGCAGCTGAGCATATTATCCGGTGGGATGTCGTTAAGCGCACCGGGTTCCAGCGCGCCTATCGTCAGCGCTGAGAACATGCGTCTTGATGTGCAACTGTGGCCGCTGCTGTCTCACAAACTGGCGGTCAAACAGGTGATGCTGAAAGGTGCCATTATTCGACTGACGCCGGAAAGTGAAGCCAAACAGGCCAACAATGCGCCCATCGCCCCGACGGGATCGCAAGCCCCATCTGAAGAACGGCACTGGCGGCTGGATATTGATAAGATAAAAGTCGCCGATAGCCTGTTGATTCTGCAACGCAGCAATAATGAACAGATTAATGTGCGCGATATTAATCTTGCGATGGAGCAGAACGGCGACCGTCAGGTTAGCATCGAATTATCAAGCCGCATCAATCGCGATCAGCGCGATATTGCCTTCTCTCTTGCTGCAGATGTCGATTTGCTGCATTTCCCACAGCAGGTCAATGCCAATATTACCAAACTGGATTACCAGCTTCAGGGGGCAGGAATACCGGCAAACGGTATCAGTGGAACGGGGAGTGTCCAGGCAAGTTATCAACAGCAGCCTGAAAAAATCACGTTTAGCCAGCTTTCACTCAATACCAATAACAGCCAACTGTCGGGTGCCGGTAGTGTCACGCTGGGGGATATCCCCCATTACGAATTGGATCTGTTATCTGAGAAGTTGGATTTGGATTCCCTACTGGGGATCGCGTCGGTAAAAGAGAACAATGCCGCTGTCGTGCCAGCTAAATCATCAGCCCCTGTGATTTCAAATGAAAGCGGGTTAGCCAAGCCAGAAGACAGCTTACAGACATTCACTGCGCGTCTGTCGCTACAGGCCGCGACGCTGATCTACCGTGGGCTTGATGTCCGCCAATTTATGCTACGGGCAGACAATCAGCCAGGGCTGCTGGATGTGGCGACCTTGAGTGGTGAACTGGGTGGTGGACATTTCTCATTGCCCGGTAAAGTTGTGACGAAGTCATCAACCAACATCACATTACGACCAGACCTCAAGGATGTTGAGTTATCTCAGTTGATGTCCGCATTTGCGCTGCCCGCCGAGACGGTCAGTGGGAAATTGTCGATGGCAGGACAGTTCAGCGGCAATAGCTTTGCGCTACCTGCGTTGCTCCAGCAGTGGCAGGGAACGGCGACGCTGCAAGCCAATAATGTCCGCGTGCAGGGTTTGAATATCCAGCAAATGGTTCAGATGGCCGTGGCGCGTAGCAATGGAAACGTGCGAGGACAAGAGCACTACGAGCGTTACACTGAGCTGCAACAGCTGACCGGGAAAGTACAACTGAATGCGGGTAAGTTACGTCTTACCGATCTCACTGGCCGCTCAGAGCTGCTGTCGCTAAGTGGTGTTGGACAATTCGATTTGCCAGCCCAGACGTGTGACGTCAATTTGAATGTCTCTATCACGCAAGGGTGGCAGGGGGATGAGCAACTGGTCAGCGTGTTGAAAAACACGGCAATCCCGTTACGCGTCTATGGCGAGTGGGATAAATTGAATTACCAATTACAGGTGGATCAACTGCTGCGTAAACGCCTGCAGGACGAGCTGAAGAAACGCCTGAATGACTGGGCCAGCCAAAATCAGCAAAGTCAGAAGGGTAAGGACCTGAAGCAACTCCTCGATCGCCTTTAATTTTCTAAAATACTGCGCTTTTAGCCGGTTTGCTGATTCCTGTCAGCAAACCGGCAGCTTCTCGCTAACATTTTCCTCTGTTTGTCATCATTCTCTAGGCTGGCTATGTGCTCGGTGTCTCTTTTTTAACGCCGAATGTTAATATTTTTCTCTTTTTTTATTTTCTAAAGCAGTAAACTTCGCTCCCTGTTTTCGGGGCGGGACTATTCCGCTGCCGGGGAATTTCTGTCAGATAATTTATTACTCAGGTATCGAAACCCACTATGCTCGAACTTTTGATTGGTGTTGCTGTAACGATTCTGGTTGGTCGTTACATTATAAAAGGGTACTCCGCAACGGGCGTGTTGCTGGTAGGAGGCCTCTTACTTTTGGCAGTCAGTGCCATGCTGGGGAAAAACGTATTACCAGCCAGCGCGAAGGCGACGGGCTGGAGCGCAACGGATATTGTTGAATACGTAAAAATTTTGCTGATGAGCCGTGGTGGCGATCTCGGCATGATGATTATGGTGCTGTGTGGATTTGCGGCTTATATGACGCATATCGGTGCCAATGATGTCGTCGTGAAGCTGGTTTCTCGCCCGCTGAAAATGATTAACTCGCCTTACTTACTGATGATCGCGGCCTATTTTGTCGCCTGTCTGATGTCGTTGGCGGTATCATCGGCTACGGGATTAGGTGTGCTGTTGATGGCAACGCTGTTCCCCGTCATGGTGAATGTTGGTATTAGTCGCGGTGCCGCTGCTGCAATCTGCGCCTCCCCTGTAGCGCTGATCCTGTCGCCGACCTCAGGCGACGTGGTGCTTGCTGCACAGGCATCGCAGATGAAATTAGTGGATTTTGCCTTTAAAGCCACGCTGCCTATTTCTATCATGGCGATCGTGTGCATGGCCGTCGCGCATTTCTTCTGGCAGCGCTATCTGGATAACAAAGCGAATGTCAGCCATGAGATGCTGGACGTCAGCGAGATCACGACGGATGCCCCGCGTTTTTATGCCATTCTGCCGTTTACGCCGATCATGGGTGTACTCGTGTTTGATGGTAAATGGGGGCCGGAACTCCACATTATCACCGTACTGGTTATCTGTATGGTGCTGGCCGCAGTGCTGGAATTTGTCCGTTCGTTCAGTGCGAAAAAAGTGTTTGATGGGTTGGATGTGGCTTACCGTGGGATGGCCGATGCCTTCTCTAGCGTCGTCATCCTGTTGGTTGCAGCCGGTGTCTTTGCCCAGGGTCTTGGCACTATTGGCTTTATCAGCGGCCTGATTGGTCTTGCGCAGTCATTCGGCAGCGGCGGGTTGGTGATTATGCTGGTACTGGTCGCGATCACGATGTTGGCTGCGATGACAACGGGCTCGGGCAATGCGCCGTTCTATGCGTTTGTTGAGCTGATTCCAAAGCTGGCGTCGCAAATGGGTATCAACCCTGCCTATCTGGCTATTCCTATGCTTCAGGCTTCCAACTTGGGCCGTACCATTTCTCCAGTATCCGGCGTCGTGGTTGCCGTTGCCGGGATGGCGAAAATATCGCCGTTCGAGGTGGTGAAACGCACATCAGTTCCGGTTCTGGTTGGGCTGATTGTGGTGGTGGTTGCTACCGAAATTATGGTGCCTGCCTGATAGATCACAGGAAACAGCCCCTATTGAACGGAAAGGGGCTGTAGAGATAAATGCGGCGTTGAGCATAGCGACAGCGCCGCTATCACACTTCAAAATCAGTCTGTGGTTCGTCGTTTGGTGTGATGCGGACCTCAATGATACGGTGGCTTTCCACCGCCAGAATAGTGAACTGATAGCTATCGATTGACAGTGTATCGCCCACCTGCGGAACCCGCTGCGCGTGCTCCATCAATAGCCCTGCTAACGTGTAGTATTCGCGCTTTTCATCCAGCGTCAGCGGAACATACATCGTTAAGTCTTCCAGCGGAATATAGCCATTTACGGTCCAACTGCCGTCGTCATTCTGCTGAATGCTATGGCGCGCATCACGATCTTCGCCTTCGCGCGGCAGGTTGCCGGCAATGGTTTCCATCACGTCGCTTAATGTGACTATCCCTTCCATCGAACCAAATTCATCAACGACAAACGCAAAGTGCGTTCGCGCTTCTCTAAACTGTTCCAAAGCCTGTAACAGTGAAAGCTGTTCAGGAAAGACCAGCGGCTGACGAATCAGAATACGTGGATTGAACGGCTCGCGGTTTAGCTGCTGCTGGAGTAAATCGGCAACATGTACGATACCCAACGGTTCGTCGGAGGTATTGCTGTCGGTTACCACCAGTCGGGAATGCTGGTTGGTCGTTAACAGTTTAGCGAGCGCATCCTGTGTAATATCCAGCTCAACCGAGTCGATATCATGCCGCGACGTCATAATGCTGCTGATGGTTCGCTGCGCCAGCCCCAATACCCGCTTTATCATCCGGCGTTCCTGAATATTGAAGACTTCCTGACCTGCCCGGGTGTTGTCTGCAATCATCGATGAAGTTTGATTGTCCAGTTCAGCTTCTTCATGATTACCACGCAAGATACGCAAAACCACTTCCGCGGTGCGCTGGCGTAGTGGAACCGAGGAAGAAAGAAAGCGCCGGCGGTTGAACAAGGAGACCTGATTCAACATCTCAATCATCACCGAGAAACCTATCGCGGCGTAGAGATAACCTTTAGGGATGTGATAACCAAAGGCGTCTGCGACCAGACTGAAACCAATCATCAGCAGGAAACTGAGACACAGGATAACGATGGTTGGGTGTTCAGCGACAAAACGGGTCAGCGGCTTGCTGGCCAGCAGCATGAGGAAAATAGCGATGGTCACGGCGGACATCATGACCAGCAAGTGATCGGTCATGCCGACGGCGGTAATCACGGAGTCCAGCGAGAATATGGCGTCCAGTACCACGATCTGTGCCACTACCGGCCAGAAACGTGCACCTTTACGCTGGGCTTGCTGCTCCTCATCTTTTCCTTCGAGACGTTCGTTGAGTTCCATGGTGGCTTTAAAGAGTAGAAACAGTCCTCCAACCAGCATGATGACATCGCGAGCGCTGAATGTGTGCCCAAGGAATGTGAAGAGGGGGGTAGTCAAAGACACCAGCCATGAAATGGACGCCAGCAGACCCAGGCGCATAATCAGGGCAAGTAACAAACCGACGACTCTGGCTTTATCGCGTTGTTCTTTTGGGAGTTTCTCAGCCAGAATGGCAATGAAGATAAGATTATCAATGCCCAGAACCAGTTCCAGGACAACCAGCGTGGTCAACCCGGCCCATATCGTTGGATCAGCGATCCACTCCATATCTCTTTTTTCACCTTTAAATGAACATAACCTCGATAGCGTATCAGGGCATGCACAGATGAACCAGAATTTGCAGGGATATTCTTTATGAGAAGCACAATCTATAAGCAAATTCTGAGCCGATAGGTGCCCTGATAGGCATTGTCATTTTTTTGACACAGACCGGTGTGTAGCTTGTTGGTGAGGTCGGTTGAAAAATCGACAATAGGCAAAGTTTTAGGAATGCTGCATAAGGTATTGCACGTTAGTATTTGATAGTACGAGCATACAACGCATAGAATAGCGTGCCGATTTAACAAGATTTTTACGACAAGGATGCGCGTAGTCTTATTCTGAAAAGCTCCTTTTAAGCCATCTTACCCTTGTGCTCTTTACGTCATCGTCAATACTATGGGGTGCAATTTGGCTTTGTCGATTTAGCTATATTTTTATAAATAAATATATTGATTAGTCATATTTTGTTAGCGGGTTCAGTTGGCTAGCAAGGAAATGGAATCTTTACACACAAACAGATGGTATACGGATCCAGGGTGTAGCCACAGGATGGTGTTCCGTACGTTGTTTGACAGCGCATTGGTAGCTATGAGCCAAGGGCGGTAGCGTGTCTGATGCAAAACATTCACATAACGGGTTGATGATGGTGCAAAAATGCAAGAATTCATGGTGGTTTTCCTGAGCGCCTTTATTGCGTTGTTTCTGGCAAGAAAAGTCGCAATAAAGGTCGGGCTGGTGGATAAACCTAACGAACGCAAGAGACATCGTGGGCATATTCCACTTGTCGGCGGTGTTTCTATCTATATGGCCCTCTGGGTTATGTATGCATTTGATCCTACATGGCTCCCTAACTTCTCTCTCTATATGGTTTGCGCGACGGCACTACTGGTAGTTGGTGTGCTGGATGACCGATTTGATCTTCCCGTTCTTCCTCGTGTTGGCCTACAGGCGTTCGTGGCAGGCCTGATGATGTACGCGGGGCTATATCTTTCGTCCTTAGGCAAGGTGTTATTCGGTTATGAGCTGTTTTTAGGGATTTTCGGTTATACGGTTACGCTGTTTGCGGTATGGGGAGCTATCAATGCTTTTAATATGGTTGACGGCATTGATGGCTTACTGGGCACACTTTCCTGTGTGACATTTGGTGCTCTGGCAGTAGTTTTTTATCTTGATGGGCGACACGAACTTGCACTGTGGAGCTTGTGCTTGTTGGCTGCGACGCTACCTTATATTTTGCTGAACCTTGGTGTGCTATGGGGAACAAAATTTAAAGTGTTTATGGGGGATGCGGGTAGCACACTTATTGGTTTTACGGTTATCTGGCTATTGATTTTGGCAACGCAAGGTAGTGAAGCTGTCATTCGTCCTGTAACTGCACTGTGGTTGATTGCTATTCCCTTGATGGATATGGTAACGATTATGGTACGTAGAATTCGTCGAGGCGATAGTCCATTCAAACCCGATCGTGAGCATTTGCACCATATCCTGATGCGAGCAGGGCTGACCCCGAGGCAGTCACTATTAGCGATTGTTGCTGCAGCAATGACTTTGGCTGCTATTGGTATTACTTGTGAGTTAAGTGGTATAACTGACTCAGTTATGTTATGTGCGTTCCTGATTGTTTTTGTTGGCTATTTTTGGGCAATTACGCGAGTGTGGCGCTTGCTGACATGGATAAGACGAACCAATCATGGGGCTGCTGTTGTTCCGGATAAAGCGGGGCAGCGTCGCTAACAGACAAATTAACGGTTTTTTACGCTTCAGACTGTAGGTTTATTTCACTAAACGTCCTCTATAATTATTTGATATTTTGTAGGGATTTGCACGATTTTTAATCAGAATACGATGGCATAAACAGGATGATAAAGCATAAATTGAAATTGATGCCGATGGTGGTGTCACTGGCTTTACTGAGCGGCTGTACCATAATCCCCGGTAGCCACCTTTCTACAAGTGGCAAAGAAGTTATCGAACAGCAAGATGCTGATTTTAATATTGATAAATTAGTAAATGTTTATCCATTAACGCCGTATTTAGTGGATAAGATGCGGCCGAAGCCGTTGATTGCGCAAACTAACCCTGCGTTAGAACGTGAGCTACAGCAATATGAATACCGTATTGGTATTGGCGATGTCATCATGGTCACCGTGTGGGATCATCCTGAACTGACGACACCTGCTGGTACATATCGCACTGCCGCGGATACGGGTAACTGGGTGCATTCTGATGGCACCATCTTCTATCCCTATATCGGTAAGGTGAAAGTTGCTGGTAAAACGGTAATGGAAGTGCGCAGTGAGATTTCATCCCGGCTAGCTACGTATATCGAATCTCCACAGGTTGATGTCAACATTGCGGCATTCCGCTCTCAAAAGGCCTATGTAACGGGTGAGGTGAAAACCTCTGGTGAGCAACCTATTACCAACGTGCCACTCACTATACTTGATGCGATTAATAAAGCCGGTGGGTTAAGCGAAGATGCCGACTGGCGTAATATCGTGTTGACGCATAATGGTCAAGAAAAACGCATCTCTCTTCAGGCGTTAATGCAAAATGGCGACCTATCCCAAAATACTCTGCTGTATCCTGGTGATATTCTCTACATTCCCCGTAATGACGACTTGAAAGTTTTCGTCATGGGCGAAGTTAAGAAGCAAAGCACGCTCAAAATGGATCGTAGTGGCATGACCTTGACCGAGGCGTTGGGCAATGCCGAGGGCATGGATCAAACGTTGGCGGATGCAACAGGCGTGTTTGTCATTCGTCCGTTAAGAGGAGCACAGGGACCGAAACTGGCTGATATCTATCAACTGAATGCTGCTGACGCCACTTCGCTTGTGATGGGTGCTGAATTCCAGCTCCAGCCTTACGATGTGGTTTATGTTACTACTGCACCAGTTGCCCGTTGGAATCGTTTGATTTCACAGCTTGCACCGACGATCTCTGCGTTTAATGATTTGAGTGAGGGTAGCCTGCGAGTTCGCACCTGGCCATAGAGATAATTATGTTTGATTCTATATTGGTTGTTTGTGTCGGTAACATCTGTCGTTCCCCTACGGGGGAGCGGTTATTAAAACAGGCATTGCCTACCAAAAAAATTTCATCCGCGGGGTTAGGTGCTTTGGTTGGAAAACCTGCAGACGCGACAGCTGCAGACGTGGCGAGCCAGCATAATCTCTCTCTTGATGGCCATGAAGCACAGCAATTAACGTCAGTACTATGTCGTCAATATGATCTCATTTTGGTTATGGAGAAAGGGCATATTGATGGCGTATGTCGTATTGCGCCAGAAGTCCGAGGCAAGACAATGCTATTTGGCCGTTGGCTTAACCAGCAAGAGATTGCTGATCCATATCGCAAAAGTCGTGAAGCATTTGAATTCGTTTACTTGCAACTTGAGCAGTCTGCCCAGAAATGGGTGCAGGCATTAAGCCGTTAACAAGTCAGGGAAACCCATGGCAGAGAAAATTTCAGTAAAAGCATCCGAAACCAATACGGATGAGATTGATTTAGGACGTTTGTTGGGAACATTGCTGGATAATCGTTGGTTAATTATTGGTGTTACTGCAGTTTTCACAATTCTTGGTATTCTTTATGCGACCTTTGCCACGCCGATTTATAAAGCAGATGCACTCATTCAGGTGGAACAAAGTTCCGGTAACTCTTTGCTAAAAGATATTTCCAGCGTGTTACCCGATGCTAAACCAGAATCGGCTGCTGAAATTGAGTTGATCAAATCGCGTATGGTAGTCGGTAAGACAGTTAACGATCTCTCTTTAGATATTATCGCGCAGCAAAAATATTTTCCTGTCTTTGGTAAGGGCTTTGCTCGTTTGATGGGCGAAGAGGCTGGAAAAATCGCAGTATCAAGACTGGAAGTGCCTAAATCCTGGGAAGATGAGACCATCAGTCTTGTAATTATTGATGAACAAAACTATGCGATAGAAGCAGGTGATGCTCTAACGTTTAATGGAAAAGTTGGGAATATAGAAAAGCATAATGGTCTTTCTATATTGGTTAGTGATATTAAAGCCGAAAAGGGTACTGCTTTTCGCCTTAAAAAATTAAATACTATTACGGCTATTAATAATGTATTAGAAAATTTATCCGTTGCAGATAAAGGAAAAGATACTGGAGTACTTTCGCTGAGCTATGAAGGTGAAGATCCTGAGTTGACCAATAAAATACTCAATAGTATCAGTCAAAATTATCTTCAGCAAAACGTTGAGCGTAAATCTGAAGAAGCTGGGAAAAGCCTAGAGTTTCTTAAAGAGCAACTTCCAAACGTACGGCTGACGCTTGATGAAGCGGATAATAAATTAAACAACTATCGGCAAAAGAATGAATCGGTTGATTTATCACTAGAGGCTAAAGCGGTTTTGGATACGATGGTGTCCGTGGAATCTCAGCTTAACGAATTAACATTTAAAGAAGCTGAAATATCAAAACTATATACCAAAGAACACCCTGCTTATCGTGCGTTGATGGAAAAACGAAAAACGCTGGAAGAGGAGCGAGAAAAAATCAACAAACGGGTAGGAGGGATGCCAAAAACCCAGCAGGAAATTTTACGTTTAACGCGTGATGTGAACGTAGGGCAAGAAGTCTACATGCAGCTGTTGAATAAGCAGCAGGAACTGAGTATTAACAAAGCGAGTACGGTTGGTAATGTTCGTATTATTGATGCGGCAGCACTCCAGCTTAAACCTGTAAAACCTAAAAAACTCATTGTTGTGTTACTAGCGTTGATCATTGGTGCTGTGATATCAACGGCATTTGTTGTATTAAAAACTATGTTGCATAAAGGGATTGAAAGCCCTGAACAACTGGAAGAACTGGGCATTAACGTGTACGCCAGCGTTCCTTTATCAGAGTGGCAACAGAAGAAAGACAGGGCGCTATTAGGAAAAGGAAAGAAAGGTAATACGCGCTCGACTGAGCTCCTGGCTGTGGGGAATCCTGCTGATCTCGCCATTGAAGCGATTAGAAGCCTGCGCACTAGTCTGCATTTCGCGATGATGGAGGCTAAAAATAATGTATTAATGATCTCGGGCGCTAGTCCGGCAATTGGTAAAACGTTTGTCAGTGCAAACCTTGGTGCTGTTATCGCACAGTCAGGACAGCGTGTATTGATTGTTGACTGTGACATGCGTAAAGGGTATGCGCATGAATTGATGGGAGTACAAGGGATAAATGGTCTCTCTGATATTTTGTCTGGGCAAATAACGACAGAAAAAAGTATTCGCAAAACTGCTATAGAAAATATGGACTTTATCGCCCGTGGACAAATTCCACCCAATCCTTCTGAACTCTTAATGCATAGTCGTTTTTCTCAGTTCATTGACTGGGCTTCTGAACATTATGATATTGTTCTATTAGATACTCCACCAATTTTGGCTGTAACGGATGCCGCGATTATCAGCCGTAATGCGGGGACTTCTCTCTTAGTTGCGCGTTTTGAGGTGAATACTCTGAAAGAAATTGAAGTAAGTATTCGCCGTTTCGAACAGAATGGTACCGAAATTAAAGGGGTTATTCTGAATGCGATTGTAAAACGTGCTGCAAGCTATTATGGATATGGAAATTATAACTACTATACGTATGACTATAAGTCAGAAAAAAATAGTTAATATGTCTCTCTGAATTAAATTTTATCTTGCGATAGCCGGGTGTTCGCATCCGGCCTTCCTTATACCTCACTCATAAATTATCTGTCATAACTTTTCTATCAAAAATTATATCCCAAAAGTGATTTTTTATTGGAGTCAACCGTGAAAGGTATAATCCTCGCTGGCGGTTCAGGAACACGTCTTTATCCTATTACACTAGGTGTTTCCAAACAGCTGCTGCCTATTTACGATAAGCCGATGATCTATTATCCGCTATCTGTCCTCATGCTGGCTGGAATCCGGGATATTCTAATCATTACTACGCCGGAAGATCTGAATGCATTTCAGCGGTTGCTGGGCACTGGTGATGCTTTTGGTGTGCGACTCTCTTATGCTGTCCAACCTAAACCTGAGGGATTGGCACAGGCATTTATTATCGGTGAAGAATTCCTGGCTGGTGATAGCTGCAGCCTGGTATTAGGCGATAATATTTTTTTCGGGCAGGGATTTAGCCCCGTGTTAAAACGCGCCGCCGCTAAGAAAACGGGCGCGACAGTATTTGGCTATCAGGTTATGGATCCAGAACGATTTGGCGTCGTTGAATTTGATGAGAATAAGAGGGTTTTGTCCATTGAGGAAAAACCTAAAAGAGCCAAATCGAATTGGGCTGTGACAGGATTATATTTCTATGATGAGCAAGTCGTCGAATTAGCCAAACAGGTAAAACCTTCGAAAAGAGGTGAGTTGGAGATTACGACGCTTAATGAAATGTATCTGGAGCGTGGGCAACTGGAAGTGGAGTTCTTAGGGCGTGGTTTTGCCTGGTTAGATACAGGTACGCATGATAGCTTAATTGAAGCCTCTACATTTGTTGAAACGGTAGAGAAAAGGCAAGGAATGAAGATCGCGTGTTTGGAGGAAATTGCCTGGCGTAACGGATGGCTAACTAATTCACAGTTTCTGGATTCAGCAAATAGACTGATTAAAAATCAATATGGTCAATATCTAAAACAACTGCTCAGAGAACGGTAGATAAATTATGCAAGTAAAAATTATACAACTGCAAACACACGGTGACGACCGTGGTGCATTAGTTGCACTAGAACAAGAAAAAAATATTCCATTTGATATTAAGCGCGTGTATTACTTGTTTAAAACTAAAGAGGGCGTTCGAAGAGGATTTCATGCTCATAAAACATTAAAACAAGTCGCTATTGCTGTGCGTGGTTCATGTCGATTTTTATTAGATGATGGGAATGAAAAAGTTGAATTAGTATTAGATAATCCGGCACAAGGCGTTGTTATTGAACCCCATTTTTGGCATGAAATGTATGATTTTTCCGAAGACTGCGTTTTAATGGTATTAGCCGATCAGCCTTATGATGAGTCAGACTATATTCGCGACTATGATATTTTCTTGGATAGGGTAAAGTCTAATGCGTATTCATCCGTTAAGTGATGTCCAATCAAAAAAAATTGGAAGTGAAACTCGAATATGGCAATTTGTTGTAATATTAAAAGATGCAGTGATCGGCCGGAATTGTAATATATGTGCTCACACATTAATAGAAAATGATGTTATTGTTGGTGATAATGTGACCATAAAATCTGGTGTTTATTTATGGGATGGTATCACCATTGGGAATAATGTTTTTATAGGCCCCTGTGTCGCTTTTACTAATGATAAAAAACCTCGTTCAAAAGTTTATCCTGACAATTTTTTAAGAACAACTGTAAAAAACAATGCTTCTATTGGAGCAAATGCAACGATACTTCCAGGTATTGTGATTGGTGAAAATAGTATGATTGGAGCTGGTGCTGTTGTAACTAAAGATGTTCCTGATAATGCCGTTGTTTTTGGTAATCCGGCGCGAGTTATTAAATATATTGGAAATAAAAATGATTGATTTTCTCGATCTTAAAGAAGTTAATGCAAGTTATAAAAATGAGTTAAAAGATGCTTTTTCGAGAGTGTTAGAATCTGGCTGGTATATCGCTGGAAATGAGCTTTCTGAATTCGAAAAACGATTTTCAATTTATTGTGGAACTAGGCATGCAATTGGTGTGGCTAATGGACTGGACGCTCTGATTCTTACCCTCCGAGCATGGAAAGTTCTCGGGAAATTAAAAAATGGTGATGAGATTATTGTTCAAGCTAATACCTATATTGCTTCGGTACTCGCTATAACCGAAAATGGTTTAACACCAGTATTAGTTGAGCCAGACCCTGTAACTTATAATCTATCACCTGAATCTATAAAGTCCGCAATTACCTCGAAGACTAAGGCTATTTTACCTGTCCATCTTTACGGGCAGATTAGTCCCATGAATGAGATTATGGAGATTGCTAAAACACATAAACTCCTAGTTCTTGAAGATTGTGCTCAGTCCCATGGTGCACTACTTAATGGGAAGAAAGCGGGAGCATGGGGAGATGCCGCTGGGTTTAGTTTTTATCCAGGGAAGAATCTTGGTGCATTAGGTGATGCTGGTGCCATTACGACCAATGATGATGAATTGGCTGATGCATTAAAAGCACTAAGAAACTATGGATCACATAAAAAATACGAAAACCTTTATCAAGGCGTAAATAGCAGACTCGATGAACTTCAGGCTGCGTTGCTGGCGGTAAAATTAAAATATTTAGATGAGACAAATCGCAGAAGACAGGAAATCGCTAAAGCTTATTGTTCTGGTATCATTAATGAATTGATTTCATTACCTCATCTTCCTGAACATATTTTTGAACATGTGTGGCATTTGTTTGTAATACAGTGTGATGACAGAGATAAGTTGCAAAGATTCCTCTCGGAAAAAGATATTCAAACGTTAATTCATTATCCGACTCCTCCACACCTTCAGCATGCTTATCAGGAATTAGGCTTTGGTGAAGGCTCTTTTCCTGTTACTGAATCTATTCATAAAAAGGTATTGAGTTTACCAATGGGACCAACGTTATCTGATACAGAGGTTCAAGATGTTATTACGGCGCTAAACGAGTACCGGGGATGAAAAAATTACTCTCGGTGACCTTTTTTAGCGGGCTACTGACATTAGCAAAAATGGGAAGTGGGTTTGTAATTGCCAAGATAGTTGCTATTTATACTGGCCCGTCAGGTATGGCTATGCTGGGGCAGATTCAAAGCATAGTGGCCAGCCTTAATGGTATTGTAAATGCTCCTGTTGGTAGTGGTATCGTACGTTATACTGCCGAGTTTGAAAAAGAAGGTGTGGAAGGGTGTGCGCCATGGTGGAAAGCCAGCCTATGGTGGTTGGCGATTATACTTTCCATTTTAATGCCTATCGGTTTTTTTTTCGCTCGTTCCTTATCAGATTTTTTACTTAATGACCCTAATTATGCATGGATCATTTGGATTACAGTTGCTTCATTACCTGTTGCCGCGCTTGGTACGCTGGTTAATTCAGTAATTAATGGATACCAGCAATATAGACGTTTTGTTATATTGGGAGCAATATCTACAGCTTTTTCATGTACGTTAATGATTACGTTAATCATTAATTTTGGTATCAAGGGTGCTCTGTTAGCTGCGGCTATCCAATCAGGACTGATTGGATTAATTCTTATTTCTAGCGTATTACGGCAGCCATGGGCTAAATTAAGCTATTGGTGGGGGGAAACAGACACATCGAATAAAAAAAGGATTGGTGGTTATATACTCATGGCGACGACCACGGCCTTAACCGCGCCCATCGCATTAATCGGGGTTAGAAATGTTCTGATTAGCCATGTCGGCTGGGAGGAAGCCGGGCAATGGCAGGCAGTTTGGAAAATCTCTGAGGTTTATTTAGGGGTTATCACCATTGCTTTAAGTACGTATTACCTACCTAAGCTATCGACGCTTAAAGGGGTTGAAAATATTCGAGCTGAAATTAATCAAACTGCAAAAATAATAATTCCTATTGCTGCGATTATGGCTCTTGGTGTCTACCTCTTTAGAGACTTTGCAATTAGTTTACTTTTTACTGAAGCATTCCGTTCGGCTAGGGAGTTATTTGCAATTCAATTAATTGGTGATGTAATAAAAATTGCCAGTTGGTTGTATGCATACCCGATGTTGTCTCGAGGAGCGACTAAATGGTTTGTGTCAACTGAAGTCATTTTTTCACTGTCCTTAATTGCTCTAACCTATACTCTAGTTCCTTTATATTCAACGCAGGGTGCGAATTTTGCTTATGCTATAAACTATCTCCTCTACCTTGTTTTTACTTTTGTTTTTTTTGGTCGCTATTCTCGATAAGATGGATTGATTATGAAAATATTATTGTTAGGCGAGTACAGCGGCCTGCATAATAATTTGAAAAGTGGATTGCAGGAATTGGGTCATGATGTGACTTTAGCGGCATCTGGAGATGGGTTTAAAAAATTCCCAGCTGATATTAGTTTTGATAGCGAAAGAAAAGGCTTTTCAGGAAAAGTTGAACGACATCTGAAATACCTTTCAAATTTAAAAAAAATGACTGGCTATGATATGGTTCAGTTAGTTAATCCAATAGTTTTTAATCCTAAGTTAGGGATTAATAATCTATTATTAGAATTCATTATTAAAAATAATGATAGAGTTAGTCTACTTGGGGCTGGCTGTGATGCTTTTTTTTGGCAGAAGGCACGTTATAAGTTAAAGTATGGTCCTTTTGATGATAATTTAAAATATGACTACAAATCAGACAAAAACCCTTACTATGACAGTATAGCAGCCTTGAAGTGGAATTCTCGATTAGCAAAAAGAGTCGATCATATAATTCCTATAATGTATGAGTATCAAATAGGTTATGAAGGATATGAGAATTTAAGAGCTTGTATACCAATACCTATGAATATAAAAAAGATAAAATATCAGGATAATGTGGTAAAGAATAAGTTAGTTGTATTTCACGGCTTAAATAGATATGGTTTTAAGGGAACTCGTATTGTTGAGGATGCTTTTAGTATATTACAAAAAAAATACCCTAATGACTTGGAGTTATTAATAAAAGGTAATATGCCAATAGATAATTATCTTGATGTAATGAATAGAACAAACGTTGTCATTGATCAAGTTTATTCCCATTCTTGTGGTATGAATGCTATCTATGCGTTAGCTATGGGGAAGGTTGTTTTGGGAGGGGCAGAGCCTGAATCACTAGATGCTCTTCGATTAAAGGATTCTCCAGTTATAAATATTGAACCAACTGTTCAATCAATTGTTAGTAGGATAAGTGAATTATTAACTCGGAGAAAAGATTTTTATAGTTTAGGTGTAAATAGTCGACGTTTCGTGGAAGAGAACCATTCTTACATTGATGTTGCTGAACAATATATCTCTACGTGGGGTATAAGATAAATATTTAAGTGAGTTCAGATGAAGAGAATTTGTTTTTTTATTGCTAGTGTGAAATTTTCCGGTGGTACAGAGAGGATGACAAATATTATTGCAAACTCTCTTGTAGATAAAAAATATAATGTTAATGTTTTAAGTGTATTTGAAGGTAAGGAAGCATTTTTCCCTTTTTCTAATGAGGTGAAATTGTATTCTTTGTACGAGAGTGAAGTGGTAATAACAAGAAAATATATACCCACTATTGCTAGATTAAGAGCATTTGTTAAAAAGAATAAAATAGACTCTCTTATAGATGTTGACTCTATCCTGTCTTTAGTATCAGTCCCTGCTCTTTGTGGTCTGGATGTTAAGCATATTACATGGGAACATTTTAATTATAAAGCCAATATAGAAAATACTAAAAGAATAATGTCTAGAAAACTTGCAGCATTTTTTTCAGACACTGTCGTCACCTTAACTGAGCGCGATAGGAACTTGTGGATTGAAAACTGTAGATGTAGAGCAGAAATAGTTACGATAAACAATCCAATCGTCCCTTTTTCTTTAGAAGATGATGTTGTTCATTCTTCTTATCCTGTGAATGTTAAGACAGTATTATCTATAGGGAGGCTTACCTATCAAAAAGGTTTTGATTTATTAATATGTGCGTGGGAACTAATTAAGAAGAATGACAGTAATGACGAGTGGAAGTTAAAAATAGTAGGAGATGGTGAAGATAGAGTAAAACTTATGGATTTAATTGAACAGAAAAAATTAGCTGATTCTGTAAGAATTTTACCTACAACAAAAAATGTCAGCACTCTTTATAAAAATGCTGATATATATTGTATGAGTTCTCGTTATGAAGGTTTGCCAATGGTTCTTTTGGAGGCATCTTTTTATCGTCTCCCTATTGTATCTTTCGATTGTGACACTGGGCCTGCTGAAATTATATCTCATAACGAGACTGGTTTTCTTTGTGAGAATGGAAATATCAATGATTTGGCTAAATATTTAAATTTTTTGATGAATAATGAAGAACAAAGAGTGTGTTTTTCTCGCAATAGCGAGAAAAATATTCAAAAATTTCTGATTGAATCACTACTTGATAAGTGGATAGAGATCATTTAACTTAAAATTATAATGAGAAATTTATGAGTAAATTGAAAATAAATCGTTCAGTTATTATTGCGATATTTTCAGTAGTGTATGGGGCGATGATATCATCATTTCCTAGTGAATATTTTCGGGATAGAGAAAGTTATATATTTTATGCGAACTACTCTGATGATATATTTGGGGATTATTTAAGCAAGGGTATTCTTCCCTTACTGTCGAACGAACCTGTTTTTTTAAAGTTAAACACTATATTATCATTTTTCTTTTCTCCTTCAATTGTTCCTAATGTTTTTATTTTTGTTTTATCTGCGACTTTTTTTTATTGTTTTTTTATAAGATGTCGTAATTTTTTGGAAGGTTTTTTTGCTCTGTGTCTTTTTTTATTAACTCCTACTTTTCTCCACTTGCAGTTAGTCGTGATAAGACAAGGCATTTGTAGTGCAATATTATTACTAGTATGTATTTTAACATGTGATAAGAAAAAAATATTAGCCACTTCTTTTTTTCTCGGTTTTATTCATTCTTCGTTTTTTTTAATTACTTTTTTCCTTTTTATAAATTATATTTTGTTTTTATCGGGAGCTAAAAGAAAAATAAGATTAGCCGTTCTTTGCCTTGTTACCTTTTTTATATCTGGCGCATACATTGTTATTGGGAATTTTTTGGGACTAAGGCAAGTAACTCAAGAACATCTTTTGGAACAAACTGACGTTAGTGGACTTGCATTCTTAATGTGGCTTTCGATGTTGTGTCTTATTCTTTTTAGTAAGCCCAAAAACACAATAGAGGAGCCAGTTAACGATATAGCCATTTTAGGCCTGGTTGTCTACTTAAGTATGTATTTTACATTGCCGTTTTCTGGTAGATTTATTTTGTCGTTTGTACCTTTTATTTTTCTTTCTTCCATAATAAGACTTAAGCTTATAGAGTGTTTATACCTTATATTTTTCATAGTTGTTAATGTTTATATCTTGAGCTCATCTCTATCTAATAATAGCTTGACGTTTACTATATCTAGTATGTTCTAGATGCCATGAAGGACGTTAAAAAATGGAAAAAGTAAGTGTTGTAATACCTTGTTATAACTCGGAAGATACTATAGAAAGGGCTCTTAACTCTGTTAAAGAACAAACATATCCGATTCACGAAATAATCGTAGTGGATGACTGTTCTTCTGATAAAACTTATGATGTTATTTTAAATTTTATAAAAAAAACTGAACTGTCAGTAAAAGTATTATGTAATAATGTTAATTCTGGTCCTTCATTATCTCGTAATACCGGTATAATGGCTGCGACAGGTGACTATATTGCTTTTTTAGATGCTGATGATTTTTGGTTGCCTAATAAAACAGAAGTTCAGATGAAATTTATATTGCAATATAACATGGATTGTGTTGGTTCATCATTCTTGATTGATGGAGATATGCCATTTAACCATGAGAATGAATACCAATTGAATTTATTAAATTTAACACAGTTGTTAATGAAAAATTCTTTACCTACTCCTTCGGTTATAATTAAAAAGAATGGTTATATTTTTGATGAATCAATGAAATACGCTGAGGATTATGATTTGTGGTTGCGATTTTCTATTGATAATAAAGTAATTGGATATGTCGTTCAGCCTCTGATTATGTTAGGTAAGCCAAGTTATGGATACTCAGGTTTAAGTGCTAATTTAATAAAGATGGAAAAGGGTGAAATAAAAGCCATCATTAAAAATGTAAGTAAGAAAAACTTTTTTTTGACGGTGTTTTTTGTTTTATTTTCTTTTTTAAAATTTATTCGAAGAGTAGTTAAAGTATATTTATCTAAGCTTTTTTAATGTTTTCTTAAGTTATGTCAATTTATTCTTATTTAGAGCCCAATATTTAATTATGAGATTTCTATTGATATTTTTTTGAGGTGGAAAGATGAAGGTGGTGTATATTATAACCAAGGCTTCTGAAATCGGTGGGGCACAAGTTCATGTTAAAGACCTATCTGAAAGATTAATCAAGGATGGTCATTCTGTTGAGGTGATCGTTGGCGAGAATGGAATATTAGTTGATGAGCTTTTAAATATTAATGCTAAAGTCCATATTGTTAAAAATTTAGTCAGGGAGATATCTCCTGCAAAAGATATTTTATGTGTTATTGAATTAAGACGATTGATAAAAAAAATAAAGCCCGATTTGGTTGCATTACATTCTTCTAAAGCCGGCATTGTTGGCAGGCTTGCACTTTTATGGACTAAAATTCCTGTTGTATTTACCGCCCATGGTTGGGCTTTTGCTGATGGGGTAAATGAAAAAGATAAAAGAAAATATATAATTATAGAGAAAATATTTTCCCGACTTGCTAATAAAATAATTACTGTTTCGAATCAGGATAAGACCCTTGCATTAAAGTATAAAGTTGCGAGTGAGGATAAACAAGTAGTTATACATAATGGGATTCCCGATTTAAAATGTGAAAATAATTCCTCTTGTGTTAATAAAAATGATGTAATAAGGCTTGTTTCAATTGCTAGATTCTCGAATCAGAAAGATCACATTACCCTATTTAATGCCCTGAAGAAAATAAATAGAAATGATTACCATGTGGATTTATTGGGCACGGGTCCGTTGTGCGAAGATATGAAAAAAATGGTTGATGCTTACGGTCTGCGTGATAAAGTTTCATTTTTAGGTGAAAGAAGGGACATTGTAGAATTTTTGTCGAAAAGTGATATTTTTATTCTAATCTCCAATTGGGAAGGTCTTCCGTTAAGCCTGCTAGAAGCCATGCGTTCTGGGTTACCTACTATAGCTTCTGATGTTGGTGGTGTTAAGGAGTGTGTAGCAGACGGTAAAAGTGGTTTTTTGGTGAGAAAAGGCGATACGGAGGATGTTGCCCAAAAAATTTGTATGTTACTTGATAATGCAGGAATAAGAGAGGATATGGGGAAGCATGGGCGTGAAGTGTTTGAGAAAAATTTTGTTTTCGACGCTATGTATAAAAAAACAATTTCCGTTTATCAAAATGTAATTAAGGCGTAATGATGAATATTGCAATTATTGGCGGTTCTGGATTTATTGGGACTGTACTTTCACGGTTTTTTACAGAAAAAAATATTGAATTTAAAATAGTCGATAAAAACAAATCTGAGAGTTTTCCCGATAAGTGGGAGTATGCTGACGTTACTAATCTTGATACGCTTATCCCTGTGTTAAACAATGTTCATACGATTATTAATCTTGCCGCTGAACATAAGGATAATGTGAACCCTATAAGTCTGTATTATGATGTAAATGTCACAGGCGCTAAAAATATTTGTGAAGCTGCAAAAATAAATTCTATCAAAAATATTATTTTTACTTCTTCAGTTGCTGTATATGGTTTTGTAGAAAAAGAAACTGGAGAAGATGGTGAATATCATCCGTTTAATGACTATGGAAAATCAAAGCTAGAAGCTGAATATGTGTATGATGCATGGTTTGCTGAAAGTTCAGATAAAAAATTAGTGACGATAAGGCCAACCGTTGTTTTTGGTGAAAACAATCGCGGTAATGTATATAACTTATTTCGGCAGATTGCATCTGGTAAATTCTTGATGATTGGTTCAGGTAATAACCAAAAATCAATGGCATACGTCGAAAATATTGCCGCATTCATTCATTACGTCACCAGTTTATCTGATGGGAAATATGTATTTAATTATATTGATAAGCCTGATTTTACTATGAATGAGTTAACGGGGATAATAACTAAAGCCTTAGGAAAAAAAGAAAGTAATATTAGAGTCCCATATTCTTTTGGTTTGCTCGGTGGTTACTGTTTTGATGTATTAAGTAAAATTACAGGTAAAGAATTTCCTGTTAGTAGTATTCGCATCAAGAAATTTTGTGCAAGAACCCAATTTAAGTCTAATTTTATTGATGATTTTGATTTTGTTGCGCCAGTTCCTTTGTCTGAAGGGATTGCAAGAACAGTTCGAAACGAATTTTCGAACTGATTTGACTGAGCTGGATTGTTATACTGTAAACCTGCCTTGATTACGAAGGCAGGCCGTTTTTAAATCATATCGTTGATTCTTTTTAACCAGTTTGATTGGTGAATATTAAGGCTGTTGATTTTCAAACAGCTCAATACCGAATACTTTGGTCGCTTCGCTGGCGTAGGGTATTCCTCGCCGCTTATTGCCGCTAAGGTTGGTATACAAGAAATGGCATTTTTTTTACTGGCAACCTTAAAAATCCCCTCAGCAAATTCATACCAACTTACTTCCTTATCTCCACAGTAGTGATAAACCCCACCGTCTACATTTTTTTCAAGCAGAGAAATAATCGCCTGTGCTAAATCTCCTGCATAGGTTGGGCAGCCGCGCTGGTCGTTAACTATACTCAACGAGTCTCGTTCTTTAGCTAACCGGAGCATTGTCTTAACGAAATTATTGCCGTATTCGCTAAAGACCCATGCGGTGCGCACAATAATTGCTTCGGGGGAGATTTTTGTTACCGCCTGTTCACCTGCCAGCTTGGTGTTGCCGTAAACGCTTAGCGGATTTGTTGCACTATCTTCGTTGTAAGGTTCTGTTGCACTACCATCAAAGACGTAGTCTGTAGAGACATGAACGAGCCGCACATTGTATTTAGTCGCTACAATTGCTAGGTTCTGGGGGCCGTGCACGTTGATGCTTTTTGCAATCTCAGGCTCTGATTCTGCTTTATCCACGGTTGTGTAGGCCGCGGCATTAACGATAGCATCTGGTTGAAAACTTTTTACTACCTCTGCAACACGTTCTAAATCTGTGATATCCAGTTCATTAGAATCGGTTGCCAAAATCTCCCATTCTGCAGGTAAACGATCCTGAAAACAGCGACCCAATTGCCCATTCGCACCTGTCAGTAATATTTTCATTTTGCTAGATCCTTGAATAGTTTACCTAACTTATCTTTCTCGGATAACAGCGGGGCTGATATTGGCCATTCAATACCCACCTCAGGATCGTTCCACAACAAGCAGCCCTCATCGCTGGGATCATAATAATCCGTGCATTTATATTCAAAATCAGCGATGTCAGAAAGCACTGCAAAGCCGTGTGCTAGCCCTGGTGGTAACCAAAATTGGGTTTTGTTTTCTTCCGAAAGGATAACGCCTTCCCATACTCCGTATGTTGGGGAGCCCGGACGAATATCCACGGCGACATCAAATACCTCTCCGCGAACCACATGTACCAGCTTCCCTTGTGGTTTGGCTTTCTGAAAATGCAGGCCACGTAAAACACCTTTACTTGACCGAGAATGATTATCCTGGACAAAGTCTACATCAATATTCAGCATCTGCTGATAACGCTTTTTCTCGAAGGTCTCCAGAAAAAAACCACGAGCGTCGCCAAATACTTTGGGCTGAATGATTTTTGCCCCATGAATTTTTGAATCGGTAATCTGCATCTTATCTTTCTGCAATCAATCGTGAGAGATAAAGTCCGTAAGGAGTCTTCGCCATGACAGCGGCTTCCTCGGCAACTTGCTGGGCTGTTATCCAGCCTTTTTTAAAGGCGATTTCCTCAAGGCAGGCGACCTTAAACCCCTGGCGCTTCTCGATGGTATGGATAAATTGTGACGCTTCAATCAGGCTGTCATGCGTGCCTGTATCCAACCAAGCGAAACCACGTCCTAATAGTTCAACGTTTAGATTGCCTTGCTCTAGATACATCTGATTAAGCGTGGTGATTTCTAACTCGCCGCGGTGTGACGGTTTGACCTGCTTCGCCATTTCTACAATATTCTTATCGTAGAAATAGAGCCCAGTGACAGCCCAGTTCGATTTCGGTTTTACCGGCTTTTCTTCTATCGACAGCGCTCTGAAATCCTGATCAAACTCGACAACGCCAAAACGTTCGGCATCGGTGACCTGATAGCCGAAGATCGTTGCGCCTTCTTCTTTTGCCGCTACGGATTCAAGTTTCTTACCAAAGCTCTGGCCGAAATAAATATTATCACCGAGTACCAGCGCACAGCGTTCCCCATTGATAAATTCTTCACCGATGATAAAAGCTTGGGCAAGTCCATCAGGGCTGGGTTGAATCGCGTAGCTAAGCTTGATACCAAAACGACTACCATCACCCAAGAGGCGCTGAAATGCTGGCATATCTTCAGGTGTGGTGATAATCAAGATGTCACAAATACCGGCGAGCATAAGAACGGAAATCGGATAATAAACCATGGGTTTATCGTAAATCGGCAGTAGCTGCTTAGAAACGCCGCGAGTAATCGGATATAGCCGAGTACCACTTCCCCCTGCAAGCACGATCCCTTTCATCAATAACTCCGCCTTTATTTCGTTAAAAATTATCTTTAAATAGTGGTTCTAGTATATCACTCTACCTCACCAGAATTGTCTGACGTATCAGAAAAAGTCAGATAGCTGAGATCGCTTTGTCACAGATTGGGTGTAATCTTAGTGTCATGCATGGCGTTGTGGGATTACGCTGCTAAGTGAAAAGTGTTCGATAAAACACAATCGTTCTCCAGATAAAAACCATCAGATTGAAGAGAGTCAATCCATGACATCATTGAAAGCTATTATCCCTGTAGCAGGTTTAGGGATGAATTTGTTACCAGTGACCAAGGCCATTCCTAAGGAAATGTTGCCGTTGGTTGACCGCCCGGTGATTGAGAAAATCGTCAACGAGTGTGTGAGGGCGGGGATTAAAGAAATTGTTCTGGTGACGCATGCGTCGAAAAACGCAATTGAAAACCACTTCGATACCTCGTTTGAGCTTGAATCTCTGCTGGAAGAACGCGCCAAACGTCAACTGCTGGCTGAAGTACAGTCCATCTGCCCGAAAGGCGTGACGATCATGAACGTTCGTCAGGGAGAAACGCTGGGGTTAGGGCATGCGGTCTCCTGTGCTCGCCCAATCATTGGCGATAGTCCATTTGTGGTGGTGTTGCCCGATGTGGTGCTGGATGAAAGCACGGCCGATCAGACGAAGGAAAACCTGGCGCTGCTGATTTCTCGCTTTGAAGAAACAGGGCGTAGTCAGGTGCTGGTGAAGCATCGTCCTTATGAGGTGTTGCCTGAGTATTCTGTCGTCGATTGTGATAAACCGCTGGTGAACCCAGGCGATGCTGCAGCGATTACGTCTATGATTGAAAAGCCTGAGGCACCCTCTGAAACGGGGTCTGATCTTTCTGCGGTCGGGCGTTATGTATTAACTGCTGATGCCTGGCCACTGCTGGAAAAAGCGCTCCCCGGCGCCTGGGGACGTATTCAGTTAACGGATGTCATTGCCGATATGATTGCGACTCAGCAGGTTGATGCTGTGCAAATGTCAGGCAAGAACTTTAACTGCGGCCGTAAATTGGGTTATGCGCAGGCATTTGTGTCCTATGGATTGCGCAATCCTGAGTTTGGTGCCGAATTTAAAGAAAGTATTAAGGCGCTGCTGAAAAAGTAATATTGCGTGATAACTCGCTGTAAAACCGCAGATCGTTGAATCGTTCTGCGGTTTTTTCTTTTTCCCGCCATACGTTCCGATTGGGTGAGCTTCCGCTATCAAACCAATCACTACCCACTCACGCAAAGCTGAGTTACCATGTCGGCCTGTTTTTAAATTGCTTGCGAGGTCGCAATGCGAGGCGTTGTCGCCGTTGCAGGCAGGTTATCCTTCAGACAGGAGTTGCTTTAATGTCCAAACAGCAAATTGGCGTTGTTGGTATGGCGGTGATGGGGCGCAATCTGGCGCTGAACATTGAGAGCCGTGGCTATAGCGTTTCCATCTTTAACCGTTCTTCCGATAAAACCGATGAAGTTATCGCGGAAAATCCGGGTAAAAAACTGGTGCCTTCTTACACCGTTGAAGAGTTTGTCGAATCCCTGGAAAAACCCCGCCGTATTCTGCTGATGGTGAAGGCCGGTGAAGCAACCGATAAAACGATTGAATCGCTGAAACCTTACCTGGAAAAGGGCGATATTCTGATCGATGGCGGTAACACCTTCTATAAAGATACGATTCGCCGTAACCGCGAACTGTCCGCTGAAGGGTTTAACTTCATCGGTACAGGCGTATCTGGTGGGGAAGAGGGCGCGCTGAAAGGGCCTTCCATCATGCCGGGTGGCCAGAAAGAAGCGTATGAACTGG
Organism: Pectobacterium sp. S5; assembly: GCF_051707265.1. Classification (NCBI taxonomy): domain Bacteria; kingdom Pseudomonadati; phylum Pseudomonadota; class Gammaproteobacteria; order Enterobacterales; family Pectobacteriaceae; genus Pectobacterium; species Pectobacterium sp. S5. The sequence continues at coordinate 862,236 of NZ_JAULSZ010000001.1, read as the reverse complement.
TTGCTCCGATTCTGGAACAGATTGCCGCACGTGCTGATGGTGAAGCCTGTGTGACCTACATTGGTGCTGATGGCGCAGGCCACTATGTCAAGATGGTGCATAACGGCATTGAATACGGCGACATGCAGCTGATTGCTGAAGCCTATGCATTGCTCAAGCAGGCACTGAATCTGAACAACGACGAGCTTGCTACGACGTTCTCTGAGTGGAACAAAGGCGAGTTAAGTAGTTACCTGATTGAAATCACTGCCGATATCTTCAAGAAAAAAGATGAAGAAGGCAAATACCTGGTTGACGTGATTCTGGATGAAGCCGCTAACAAAGGCACGGGTAAATGGACCAGCCAAAGCTCTCTGGATCTGGGTGAGCCGCTGTCTCTGATCACGGAGTCCGTTTTTGCCCGTTACCTGTCTTCACTGAAAGATCAGCGTGTTGCTGCTTCTAAAGTGCTGACTGGCCCGACGGCTCAGCCATTCGGTGGTGACAAAGCCGAGTTTGTTGAGAAAGTGCGCCGTGCACTGTATCTGGGGAAAATCGTTTCTTATGCTCAGGGCTTCTCACAGCTGAAAGCGGCATCAGACGAGAACAACTGGGATCTGAACTACGGTGAAATCGCCAAGATTTTCCGCGCTGGCTGCATCATCCGTGCACAGTTCCTGCAGAAAATCACCGATGCGTATGAGCAGAAAGCAGATATCGCTAACTTGCTGCTGGCGCCTTACTTCAAGAAAGTGGCTGACGAATACCAGCAAGCTCTGCGCGACGTTGTCTCTTACGCTGTTCAGCAAGGTATCCCGACGCCAACCTTCTCCGCGGCCATTGCTTATTACGACAGCTACCGTTCAGCCGTATTGCCTGCTAACCTGATTCAGGCTCAGCGTGACTATTTCGGTGCACATACTTATAAGCGTACAGATAAAGAAGGCGTATTCCATACCGAATGGCTGGAATAATCGTTTCTTATGCTTAGATAGTGCTGTTTGTTAATAAAACGCCAGATTAGGAAATATCTGGCGTTTTTTATATTGCTGAATCAGTGGATTGATATCGTTAAGATATCTATGACTTTTTTTCTGCAATACTGTAAATTTCATTAAAGAAATCTGCTTTTTTACCGAGATCATTGCTGTTTATTACATCGGGATCTTGCTATTTTTAACAGTGTTGCAAAAATCGAGTTGTAGTTTTGCTTTCTGGTGTTGCTTATCAGAGGTGGTTTGATAGCCATTGAACTGTAACTCATTACTGGGAGGATCCCAGTAACGGTCGGTAACGACGCAAAAATAGATAGTTTTGCCGTTGTGCTGGCTGGAATGAAGGACGGGGTATGGTCTTTTCGACGGTACCCCACCCTGAAGTACTTCATGTTAAAAAGGAAATCGTAATGAAGAAAACGTTAATCACGCTGGCCGCAGTTCTGGCCATGTCGTCAAACGCGTTTGCTGTTGATGGCGTCTCCAGCGCAACGGCTGCGGGTACCACGACCACCACGACGACCAGCGCAAGCGTTGGTGTTGCTGCTGGTGCTGCTGGTGCCGGTGCTGCTGCGGGTACCACTGCACTGATTGCAGTGGGTGTTGCTGCCGCTGTCGCTGTTGGTGTGGCTGTTGCTGTTGCCAGCAATGACGATAGCAATACTGCGACAACGACCACAGGGACCTGATGTCTCGCTAATCCCAAGGCCACTTCGGTGGCCTTTCTTTTTCCGGGCTACGCTGTTCAACGAGAACTTCATCGTATGACAAGAATAAAGCGAATAGCAGAAATGAAAGCGCTGATTGCTATCCCCCTTTTCTCAATTTTATTAACCGGTTGCTCCCAAAATATGGAGCAGGTGGGGAAAACGTTTAAACTGGCATTTTTCGGGCAGGGTGATACTCATGTGACGGCCAAACAGGTTGCCAATACGCCCTATGCATCAGCTTATCTGAAAGTGGGTAAGGCACCGCAAGCGTTTGTCGTGCTCGCTTTTGCCGAACAGAACCAACTGAAATGGATCGGGGCCGATAAAAATATGGTATCGACCCAACATGGTCGCCTGGTGAAAACGCAGGGCTTCGGCGAAGACATTACCTATGTGGATAACCTGCAACAGGATCCCCTGACGTTAGGTCTATTGAAGACATCAACGCCAATGGCATGGCAAAGCCGGGTTGAATGGGCTAAGGTCTTCCGCGGTGGTTACGATACCCGGTCCGTTTTTCAGGCTCGTGGCAAAGAAACCGTAAAAATTCTGGATATCTCACGTGAGCTGCTGCGCTTTGATGAACAGGTGACTGTTCCCGCTTTGAATGAATCTTACACCAATAGTTACTGGCTTGATCCGGCTAACGGAAGTGTGGTTCAAAGTCAGCAGTATATGGGGCCGGGTATGGCATTGGTTACATTCACCGTATTAAAACCCTACGCACAATAAGGGGCTGCAATGTTGGCACTCAATCGTATCGCTACCTTGTTGCTGCTGGTTTCCGGCGTTGCGACGTCTGCGCAACTGACGGTGAAATCGCCTCAAGAGACGATCGCCGTCGTGAAACAGGATGACGGTACACGTCTTGAAAAATTTTATGAACAGGTTCCCTGGCCACAGAACATCAACTGGCGAACCGCGCTTATTTCTGATTTTGCGACAACGCAGAAAGTTCGTGTACAGGGCGATGTCTTACTGCAAAAGCTTGCTGAATTGGAAACGCGCTGGCGCAATTCAGGCGATGGCGATCTGGCGATCTCCGCTTGGCTGCTGAGAAAGACCATTAGTCCGATTAATGTGGCTGGACGTATCCATACCGATCTGGATCCTGACCGCGTGCGTGTCTATATAGAAAATAATCGCCCTCTGGTGGGGGAATATGCACTGTATGTGGCACCTCATGATGACAAGCTGTCCCTGATCGGTCTGGTGAATACCTCCGCTGACGTGGGTGAACTGGAGACCTCGGGGAAAGTGGCGCTGCGTGCCGGATGGTCGGTCGAAAATTATCTCTCTGGACGGCGACTCCTTGCGGGGGCGGATAACAGCTATGGTTATCTGATCGCGGGAAATGGCAAGTGGCGCAAAGTCCCGCTGGCACTGTGGAATCGTCAGCATATTGAGCCCGCCGCGGGTGAAACGCTCTTTATCGGTTTTAACCCTGCGGTCTTACCCCAAGAGATGTCATCACTCAACGAGCAGCTTGCTGACTACCTGGCTAACCGGATCCCACTCGAATGACAAAAAACAGAAACATTAAACTAGGCTGTCTGTCGTTGGCGATTGGCAGCATCTTGAGTGCACAGGCGATGGCGGCTGAAACAGAAAGCTCCCGTACTGCGACGAACCCGAATCTGCGCTTTCAGCCTGCGGGGGTATCGCAGTCTGATTTCGGCGGCACTGGTCTGTTACAGATGCCTACGGCGCGTATGGCGGAAACGGGCGAGTTTAGCCTTAATTACCGTGATAACGAAGAATACCGACGCTACTCCATCTCGCTCCAGCTCTTTGACTGGCTGGAAACCACGGTGCGTTATACCGACATCCGTACTCGCCCTTATAGTAATGATCCCTCTTTCAGCGGTAGCCAAACCTATAAAGATAAGTCATTCGATGTCAAAGCCCGCTTGTGGCAGGAAAGCTACTGGATGCCGGATGTTTCTGTAGGATTGCGTGACATTGCTGGTACAGGCCTGTTTGATAGCGAATATCTGGTGGCGAGTAAGCGTATGGGGCCATTTGATTTTACGCTGGGTATGGGGTGGGGCAATATGGCCCAGAGCGGCAATATTAAAAACCCCGCCTGCTCGTTGAAAGCGAGTTTCTGCCAGCGTAGTGAAGGCTTTTCAGGTACCGGTGGAGAGTTTGAGGTTGGTAATTTCTTCCATGGACCGGCTGCACTGTTTGGTGGTATTGAGTACCAGACCCCCTGGGATCCTCTGCGCTTAAAACTGGAATATGACGGTAACGATTACAGTGCAGAGCGTACTTCGGCTACTGCTCGGTCACAGCAGCTCAAACATGATTCTCCTTTCAACATCGGTGCGGTTTATCGCGTCGGCGATGTGTTAGATACCACCTTGTCGTGGCAGCGCGGTAATACCCTGATGTGGGGCTTTACCCTGCGCACTAATTTCAACGATCTGAAGCCGAACTATTTAGACGATGCACCACCCGTCTATGCGCCGGTGCAGGATGGCAAAGGCACAAACTGGCAGCTCGTTTCGAAAGAGCTGAATGATAAGGCCGGCTTTAAGGATGCCGATATCTACGCGGACCAAAAACAGGTCACCATTGTTGCCGATCAAACCAAGTATCGCGACAGCGATCAGGCAACACAGCGCGCGGCGACGGTATTGGCAAACCATGTACCGAACGGTATTGATGAATATCACATTGTTCAGCGCAGCCAGCGCTTACCGATTGCCAGCACGGAAGTGGATGCCAAAGCTTTCCATCAGGTTAAGCAGGCCGCTGTTCCGCTTGGTCAACCAGAACCTGAAACGCATCGTAAAGAGCCGGTATCCGATGTTCGTGGTCAGCAGGTGTTGCTTGCGCAACCCGATCGCCTGACGTATTCATTAGATCCGACGCTGACGCAGTCTTTCGGTGGACCTGAATCCTTCTACATGTATCAGGTCGCCTTGAAAGGTAACGTTGACTATCGGATCAGCGATCACTGGAGCGTAGGGGGAACCGCGACGCTGAACCTGTTGGATAACTACGACAAGTTCAATTACAAAACGCCTCCAGCGGATGGCGCAGCGCTGCCACGCGTCAGAACCTGGGTGCGTGAATACGTCACTTCTTCGGATCTGCTGCTGACCAATCTGCAATTAACTCGTAGGGATAATCCCGCTCAGGACTGGTATACCCAGGTCTACGGCGGCTATCTGGAAATGATGTACGCGGGTGTCGGGTCTGAGGTGCTGTATCGGCCGTTTGGTAAAAGCTGGGCGCTGGGGATGGATGTTAACTACGTCAAACAGCGTGACTGGAACGACATCATGAGAATGGCTGATTACGATGTGGTAACAGGCCATCTGACCGCGTACTGGGAACTGCCGTTTGTGGAAGGTGCGGTGGCGAAAGTGAGTGTGGGTCGTTATCTGGCAGGGGACAAAGGGGTCACCCTCGATCTGTCTCGCCGCTTTGACAGCGGAATTGTTGCGGGTGCCTTTGCGACCAAAACCAACGTCAGCGCCGCTGAATATGGTGAAGGAAGTTTCACCAAAGGCTTCTACGTCTCCATACCGTTTGATCTGCTGTTCACTGAACCGACGGTGAAACGTGGGGCCGTCGGTTGGGTACCGCTGACGCGTGACGGTGGTCAAATGCTACAGCGCCGTAGCTCGCTGTATGGTCTCACCGATCATTAATCGATCCCGATCCGTTTAGGCTTAATCAAGCCCGTCATGGTCAAGTGCCACGACGGGCTTTTTTGTGCGTGTTGGCTTTGCAGAGCAAAGTTGTTTGATAACTAAAATGAACTATTTCATTTGGTTATCGTTTGTATCTTAATCATGTCGTACTGAGGATGATGCTTCTGAGTCTTTAGCCATAAATTGATGATAATTTAATGAGTTAACCACGTTCGTCGTGACGAGCTGGGGCATTGTTAAGACGAAGTGTGTCCTGAGGGTAATGATTGAAATAGTTTCGTCATGGAAGATTCATATAGCGAAACCTATTATCTCCTGCCGCAATGGCGAAATAAAACATAGCCATAGATCTTCATGGTAGTGCTAACAGGAGAGTGCAACCCGATGAATTTGCCTATTTCCGCTGTTATCTCGTTAATGATGAGCGCTGTTTGGTCTGTTCCTCTCTATGCCACAGCGCAGGATAATCCTCTTGGTATCTATCAACTGATTCAGGAGCGGATGGTGTTGATGAAAGATGTTGCGGGGTATAAGGCTCGTCAACACCTGCCCGTTGAGGATCTAAAACAAGAGGAACGTATTTTGAGCAAGGCGCGGGAGCAATCCGCTGCCGTTGGTTTATCCCCTCAGAGTACCCAGCTGTTCGTGACTTCATTAATGAATGCCAGCAAAGCAATTCAGTATCGTTACATGGCTGACTGGCTTGCGACACCAGAGAGCGACTGGACGCCGCTTTCGCTGAACGACACCATTAGACCCACGCTACTCACGATTGATGACCAGCTCTTGGTGAGTATTAAACGTTATCTTGCGAATGGCGGGCGTTTTGCGCCCCAGCAAGAGGCTACATTTCTTTCTTCTATTAATGTTGAGCATCTGTCACAGAACGACAAGCGCCAGATTTATGCGGCATTGAGTCAAATTGAACCAGACGGCAAATAGCTGAGTGGAGAGAAGACGATGACTTACCAATTATTGAAAGGGAGTGAACGCGGAAATATCGCTGACGCTGTGTACCGCGAACGCTGCGATGTTAATGAAAACGTTAGAGTCATGCTGGTGTTGCGTTTTACGACGCCAGATGATGAGTATTACGCCGAACTGCACGATAGCATCGATCCACAATTTGGCGGTATCAGCGCCAATAAGCCGCTATCGAGAGCCAGCTACGCCAGAAAATTCAGCGCAGATGAGGCCGATATAGAGCATGTCCGTGCGTTTGCGCGGCATTATAAGCTATCTGTCGAGCGTGAACATGCGGCCAGCCGTACCGTCTTCTTGACGGGGACGGTGGAGCAAATGGAGCAGGCGTTTCGCGTGAGCTTAGCCCGGTATGACCACAAACACGGGGCATTTCGTGGCAGAGCGGGAGGAATTTATCTGCCGGGATACCTACAGGGCGTGGTTATCGCCGTATTAGGCCTTGATGAGCGTCTGGCGTCGAACTGTTACCTGCGCATGAATGACGCGTTCTCTGCTACGGCAAAGCGTCTGTCGGGCTATACACCGCTTGAGTTGGCGGAGCAATATCACTTCCCAGAACATGACGGTGCGGGGCAGTGCATCGGCATTATTGAACTGGGGGGCGGGTATCGCTTACCGCAGTTGGAGCGCTATTTTAAGCGAATGGGCGTCAATCCGCCGCAGATCGTCGATGTTTGTGTGGGTGGTGCTAAGAATGCCCTTGCTTCGTCAGATGACGACAAAGAAGTGAACCCAATTGATATCGAAGTGCAGATGGATATCGAGATCGCGGGTACGCTGGCACCTGCCGCTAAAGTGGTGGTGTATTTTGCGCCGAATACCGATGCCGGGTTTTTAGAGGCGATTAACGCGGCGATTTATGATGAGAAAAATGCACCGTCGGTGATTTCGATTAGCTGGGGAGCCAGCGAGTCAGAATGGACCGCGCAATCATTACAGGTGTACAACCAGGCCTTTCAGACCGCCGCGGCGCTGGGGATTACGGTGTGTGTGGCGTCTGGGGATCATGGATCACAGGATGGTGAACCCCATGGTTTGCACGTCGATTTCCCGGCATCCAGCCCCTACGTTTTAGCCTGTGGCGGCACTCGCTTGCAAAAATCAATGGAAGAAACCACCTGGCATAGCCGAGACGGCGGCGCGACGGGCGGTGGCGTTAGCCAGCATTTTGCGTTGCCCGGTTGGCAGCTAGGGATGTCGCTGGTCGACAAATATGGCGGCCATCATCCCTTGCAACACCGCGGCGTACCTGACGTCAGTGGCAATGCCGATCCTGAAACCGGCTATCTGGTTGAAGTTAACGGACGGGAAGGGGTTGTTGGGGGAACCAGCGCTGTCGCACCGCTGTGGGCGGGATTATTGGCGCGTATGCTGGCGTTGACCCACTCGGCATCGCTGTTTATCCCTCCCTTGTTGTACCGTAATCGTAATAGCTGCAAGGATATCGTGCGGGGAAATAATGGGGCATTTGTCGCCTCTGAAGGATGGGACGCCTGCACCGGCCTAGGGTCGCCGGATGGAATAAAGCTGCTAAGGCTGTTGAAACGTCTCGTGAGGCTCAATGGTAATGGCGTGCACGACCGCGATGATGGGCACGAGCGGTGAGTCTGCAGACCTGAGAGGGCTGGCGAAGGGGACACACCTTGCTCAGATGAGGAAATTATCGGTGATATTCATCACAGATCGCCCGACCTCGGTTTGAGTCTGGGGCGGTTAGCAGATATAACCCGATAAGAAGGACGTGATCGGGCGAAGGCCCGAGCGAAACCTGATACGACGCATGTTATTCAGACATGTTCGTATCAGGTTTTTTTTTGCCTGAATCCAGCCCGATCGCGCGCTATCCATAACATCAGTGATGCCTCGCTGACATTGTCTTGTTAATAAATTGTCTTGTTAAGAAACTGTCTTGTTGAGAAATTATCTCGTTGAGAAAAGGAGAAAAACCGTGAAATACCGTCATCTGAAACGTTTCCCTGAGGGGTTTTTATGGGGTGCGGCGACATCGGCTTATCAGGTTGAAGGGGCATGGAATGAAGACGGTAAAGGGCCGTCGGTGATTGATGCCAGAACGTCCTATCCTGAGGGCACAACGGATTTTAAAGTCGCCAGCGACCATTATCACCGTTACAAGGAAGATGTCGCACTGTTTGCTGATATCGGCTTTAAAACCTACCGTTTTTCCATCGCCTGGAGCCGCATCATTCCCGATGGTAGCGGCGAGGTAAACCCCGCGGGCATTGCGTTTTACCACAATCTTATCGATGAATTGCTGCATTACGGTATTGTGCCGATTGTTACGATGTACCATTTCGATCTGCCGCAGGCGTTACAGGAAAAAGGCGGTTGGTATAACCGGGAAACGGTGGATGCGTTTGAGCGTTTTGCCAACGTGCTGTTTGATGAATACGGCGACAAGGTGAAGTACTGGCTGACCATCAATGAACAAAACATGATGATTTTGCACGGTTCTGCATTGGGCACGCTCGATCCTACGCTGGAAAATCCGAAGCAGAATCTCTATCAGCAGAACCACAACATGCTGGTGGCGCAGGCAAAAGCGATGAATGCGCTGCATGCAAAAGTGCCCGGTGCGAAAATTGGTCCGGCACCCAACATTGCGTTGATTTATCCGGCCTCACCGAAGCCTGAAGATGTGATGGCGGCGTTCAACTATAACGCGATCCGCAACTGGCTGTATCTGGATATGGCAGTATACGGGCGCTACAACACTGCGGCCTGGCGCTATATGGAAGAAAAAGGCTATACGCCGGAGATTCTGCCCGGCGATATGGATATTCTGGCATCGGCCAAGCCCGATTTCATCGCCTTTAACTACTACACCTCGCAAACGGTGGAAGCCAGTAAAAATGACGGGCAGGATGAAACGGCGCGCGGCGGCGACCAGCACCTGAAATCAGGTGAAGAAGGCGTACATCGCGGAGCAAGTAATCCGTGGTTGCAGAAAAATGCCTTTGGCTGGGAGATCGATCCGATAGGTTTCCGCAATACGCTGCGTGAGCTGCACGATCGCTACCATTTACCGCTGATCATTACGGAAAATGGGCTGGGTGCGTTTGATACGCTGGATGAAAACGGTGAGATTCACGATGATTATCGTATCGACTATCTGCAACGCCACATTGAGCAAATCCAGCTTGCGATCACCGACGGTGTGGATGTCTTCGGCTATACGCCATGGTCGGCGTTAGATCTCATTTCCACCCATCAGGGATGCTCGAAGCGCTATGGCTTTATTTACGTTAACCGTGAAGAGTTCGATCTGAAAGATCTGCGGCGTATCCGTAAAAAAAGCGCATACTGGTATGCTGATGTGATTAAAAACAATGGGCTGGATAGCCCAGAAGCTAAATAATGAAAAAAGACGCCTCGTCGATATCACGTTGAGGCGCTAAACGGTAGGGAAGGCCAGCGTGCCTTCCCGTCAGACAGGACGGCTGATGCGATGATCATTGAAAAAATACTGAGCAATAACGCCGTTCTGGTGCTGGCAGATGACCAACGGGAAATTGTGGCGATTGGCAAAGGCGTCGGCTTTGGCAAGAAAGTGGGTGATCCTATCGACCCGCAGCGCATTGAAAGCCAGTTCGTGAAAAAAAGCGACGGCATAGCGGATGTGCTGTCACAACTGCTGGCGGACATTCCGCCTGACTGTCTGGCGGTCACGCAGCAGATCATTACTCTGGCGCAAAAAACGCTGCGACTTGATGTGCAGGACACGCTGTTTCTGGCCTTAAGCGATCACATCAACTTTGCGCTTCAACGCCATAAGAAAGGGCAGACGATCAAGAACCTGATGCTGTGGGATATTCGCCAGTTTTATCGCAGTGAATTTGCCGTTGGGTTAGAGGCGCTGGAACTGATTCGCGCGAGATTGGATATCGATTTGCCGGAAGATGAAGCGGGGTTTATTGCGCTGCATTTGGCGAATGCGACAAATAACAGCGACATGCAGAGCACGATGCAAAGTGCAGGTATCATTAAAGATATTTTGACCATTCTGAAATACGATCTCCACATCACGTTTGACGAGCACTCTCTCAATTATCAGCGTTTGGTGACGCATCTGAAATTTTTTGCTCTGCGTTTGTTAAATCGAGAAACGGTGAACCACGGTGATGACTCTATCTATCAGGGGATTACTGAATTGATGCCGCGGGCCTATGCCTGTGCGATGAAGGTGTATGACTATGTGGAAAAAAATTACGCCTGCCATCTCACCACCGATGAGATCATGTTTTTAACCATTCACATTAACCGATTGCAGCCCTCTCCAGCTTAATAACATGGGCTATCATGACGGATACGCCTACGGCAATAATCGGAATGGGGCGAAAGTCACGGGTAAGACCAGCTATCATTAACATCCGTGCTACTCTCTCCAACCCTTACGACATCAGTTCGTTTCGTTATGTAACAAAATAAATTCAAAAATTGCTCACTGTTGCTGACAGGCTTTCAGCCATAATGTTCTTTTTTCTCGCTATTTGTTCGTGAACCGCATGGGGGTCGTTATGTCAGCCTCGCCGCCGACGTTTTTGACGGTAGATGTACGTCGCTCAGGGCTACGCTTTTCCCAGCGAGTCTATATTCCACGGATTGTCGGTACGATCCTCTGCGCTCTCTTTATATCCTCGGTCCTGATGACCCGGCCTATCCCGACGCTACTGTGGGTGCTGCTCTTTCTTAACACCTTCATCTGGCCTCACATTGCTTACCTGTTATCCCTGCGGTCACGCGACCCTATGCGGTGCGAGAAGCGTAATCTATTGCTGGATGTGGCATTTGGCGGCATCTGGATAGGATTTATGGGCGTGAATCTTCTGCCCAGCACCCTGATTGTCGCGATGGTTGGGATGAACTGTACGGCTGGCGGTGGGATAAAGCTGTTTGTGCAGGGTATCGTATTGTTGTGTGTGAGCTGTGCGCTGACTCTTGTGCTGTTTGCCGTGCCTGTTTCGCTGGATACGACACCCATACAGATTTATGCCTGTCTGCCGATGTTGCTGATCTACCCGATTTCTCTGGGCTACGTGACCTATGCCACCGCGCTAAAACTGGCGGAACACAAACGTATGCTGATGGAAGTCAGTATTCATGACGGCATGACCAGCCTCTATAACCGTCACCACTGGGAACGTCTGCTGAAGCATGAGTATGATATTTGCCAGCGTTATAAGCGTACGGCGACGTTAGTCCTGTTTGATATCGACCATTTTAAAGCCTTTAACGATAACTTTGGGCATAACGTCGGCGATCAGGCGATCTTGCTGCTGGCGCGTGAACTGACATCCGGCTTTCGGGAAACGGATGTCATTGGGCGATTCGGCGGAGATGAGTTTGCCGTTATTTTACCGCAGACCAGTGCGGGAGAGGCGTTAGATGCTGTAAACCGCATTCGGGAGAGTTTGTCGCTGAAGTTCCTGAACCAGACCCCGCAGCTGGCGGTGTTTGTCAGCGTCGGCATTGCGGAGATTTCTCCGGAAATGAGTCAATATGTTGACTGGTTAAAGGCCGCCGATATAGCACTTTATCGGGCAAAAAACAAAGGCCGTCGCCGAACCGAAGTTGCCTGAATACACCAAACTACAGCCTGATTTCTTTTATCCTGTCTGATAATGAGCAATAAGCCCTTATCGCTATCGAGGTGGTGATTGGGGTTTCGCCTTCTTTATACTTTCAGTAATCCCATACCACTCTCAAACGATACCGAACTGTCCCTGCTAATTTTTTAGAAATAGGGGGAAATCATACGCGTAATTCCCGTTTTATCTTTACATAAAACAGGTAGGGATTCATGCAGGGAAAATTTACGTTTAAGTGGAGAAATACTGCAAAGAAACGCTATTTTTTTGATATTTATAACATATTTCTATCATTAGTCTTTGTTAAGATTTTTGGGAGGATATTTCTTTTTAAAAGCTATTGTTAATAGATGTGTTTTTATGAAAATATGTCAGCAAGGTCTTATCTCTCCAGTCTTTTCCTTTCTTATCCGATACCCTCTATCGGCGGGAATGGCGTGAATGTGTGATGTCAGGTCACCAAAAAACATCATTTAAATTAAACATCGGGCAAGGAACAGCGCCGCTTAAAGGAGTCCCGCTATGGCATGGCGTAATTGGTTTACTCGGCATCCTCAGTCAGCAAATGCGGTCATTAAGCCGGCGGCGACAAATCCGATGCAGGCTTCTTCACTACCGGCTTATGTTTTGGAGCCGCGTATACTTTTTGATGGTGCGATTGCTGCAACGGTGAATGACACGGCGGCAAACACATCGGAACCGACCACCGCATCTGGCACCCATGCCTCCACGGCAGATCAAACCGCCTATGACTCACAATCTGCCGCGACGCAGGATATTGATATTGCTGCCGTAGCTGACGGCGCGGTTTCTTCACGTAAGGAAGTCGCCTTTGTCGACACGTCAGTGAAGGATTACCAAACGCTGGTGGCGGGAATCAAGCCCGGCGTTGAGGTTGTACTGATCGACGGCTCGAAGGATGGCTTGCAGCAAATGGCCGACTGGGCGGCGACGCATACCGGTTATGACGCTATTCATGTCTTTTCCCACGGCTCTGAAGGCAAGGTGAATCTGGGCACGCAGGTGCTGACAGATTCATCGCTGAAATCGAGCGACGTGCAGGCACAGCTTGCGGCCTTAGGCGCAGCATTAACCACCGAAGGCGATTTACTGCTCTACGGGTGTGATATTGCCGGTGGCGCAAACGGGGATGTGTTCTTAGCGAATCTGGCACAGGCCACCGGAGCGGATGTTGCCGCGTCCGTGGATGCAACAGGCAGCAGCCTGATCGGTGGGGATTGGATCTTAGAAAAAACGACGGGCGGCATTGACACCGAAGCCATGGCTATCGAGGCCTATAGTGATGTGCTGGGAGTAGTAGTGTTTAATGACTACGATCCTGATTTGCAGTATAGCGAGACAACTATCACCCGTACCGTTGATGGCCATTTGATAACCTTTTCAGGTGGTGAGGGAAATGGCGGGTTGGCGGTAGATCCTAGCTATGGCGGGCCGCAAAATGGTGGTCTGTATGCGCTTGATGCAGAGAGTATTGGCACCGCACTCACGATAACGCCCCCCTCTGGCTATACTTTCGATATCACGGGAATCAGAGCTGGCGCGACGACAGGCGTACTGACCTTTACTGTGACCGATAGCAACGGGAGTATTTCGTCATTCGATGTGACCGTTACTGACAGTTTTTCGACCATAACGAGTTTTCCCTCGGCAATGAATGATGTCACACAGGTCGTCATCTCTTCTGATAACTACTCTGCCTTTCAGGATATCGTCATTTCCGATATCAAACTGAATGTACCCTCCCCAGCGATAACGTCTGCCGCCTACAACGCCGGCACTAACGTGTTGACCGTAACGGGTGTCAACCTGGCAACGGGTGACACCATTGACGTATCCAAACTGACGTTGGTGGGTGAAAACGGCAATGCGTATACGTTAACTAGCAGTAATGTCACTGCCAGCAGTAGCACTACGTTTACCATCAACCTGAACACGATTGACCAACTCAATGTTGAAGGACTGCTGAACAAAAACGGGACAACCTCTGCGGCCAGTGGGACGACCTTTAATCTGGCTGCTGCTGCGGGATGGAATGCGACACAGTCCTCAACGCCTGCCGATTTGACGGGCAATGGCGTCACCGTTAGCAATGTGCAAACGCCAACCATTACCTCTTCGACTTACGATAACGCGACCGGCACATTAACGGTGACGGGCACCAATCTGGTTAAGCAGAGTGGGTTAAATAACGATATTGACGTCTCTAAGCTCACCTTCACCGGCCAAGGCGGTAGTACCTACACGCTCAGCGCTACCAGCAATGTTGAAATCATCAACGCGACCTCCTTTGTGGTGGTATTAAGTGCCAGCGATAGAACCGGGCTCAGCGGGATAATTAACCAGAACGGTGCGTCTTCATTGGGCGGTACAACCTATAATCTGGCTGCCGCCGACGACTGGAACGGGCCAATTACGGGCGGGAATATTGCGGACCTGACTGGCAACGGGATTACGGTAACGGGAGTCAATGCTGCGCCAGTCATCGCTAATTTGAACGGTGATGGCGTTAACTTTACCGAGGGGGCATCCCCGATTAGTTTAGACGCGGGCGGTAATGCTACGGTTACGGATGCGGATTCAGCCGATTTCAACGGCGGCAGCGTGCGGGTAGCGATCACCACTAACGGTAATAGTAGTGAAGATGTGTTAGGCATTATCAATCTGGGAACTGGTATCGGGCAAATCGGCGTGTCTGGCGCGAATGTCACCTATGGTGGCGTGGTGATTGGCACTTTCACTGGTGGCACCGGTACGAACGATCTGGTGGTGTCCTTAAACGCCAGTGCGACTCCAACCGCCGTTCAGGCATTAGTTCGCGCACTTTCTTATCAAAACAGCAATACGGCCGATCCCGCTATCACGACGCGTTTCGTGAGCATTACCGTCAATGATGGCGACGGCGGGAGTGCTTCCGCCATGGTGGCCGTTGGCGTGACTGGAGTGAACGACGCGCCTACGCTGTCTGCCACCGGTAATAATGTGACCTATACCGAAAACGGTAGCGCCGTCGATCTCTTCAGTAATGTCTCAGTCAGCACGGTTGAAGCCGGGCAGAGCATTACCCGGTTCTCTCTTGTCGTTAGCAATGTGTCGAATGGCAGCAGCGAACAACTGCAAGTCGATGGAACCACCATTGTGCTAATCAACGGTAATAGCGGTACTACGACCACAAACGGTTTGTCTTATTCCGTTAGCGTGGCTGCGGGCACCGCCACGCTAACGTTGAGTAAAGCGGGTGGCATCAGCGCCTCAGCGGCGGCCACGGCGATCGACGGTATCACCTATCGCAATACCAGCGAAAACCCTACGGGGCCAACCCGTACTGTGACGTTGATGAGTATTTCTGATAATGGCGGGACGAGTAATGGTGGTGTAGAAACCACAACGCTGTCGATTGCTGCCACGGTAACTATAGTGGCGGTGAACGACTCACCGACTATCAGCGCGCCCACTTCGATCACGGTAACGGAAGATCTGGCTAAGGCCATTACCGGCATCAGTTTCGCGGATGTCGATGCTAATAGTAATGACGTTACGGTGACGTTATCCGTAGGCAGCGGCGTGCTTAATGCAAGCAATGCTGGCGTTACCGTTGTGGGTAGTGGCACGAGTAGCCTGACGTTGACGGGCTCAATCACCAATATCAATGCCTATATCGCAGACGGTAATGTGCTATTCAACCCGGCCAGCAACGCAACAGGAAATGTGACGCTGACGGTCGGCATTGATGACGGCGGTAACACGGGGAGTGGCGGTGCCAAAACTGCGTCGAGCACCGTGACACTGAGCATTGATGCGGTTAACGATGCGCCAGTCAACGGCGTACCTGTGGCACAGGCGGTACAGCAGGATGGCTCGCTGGTATTTAATACTGCTAACGGCAACCTGATTTCCGTCAGTGACGTCGACATCGGTGGTAACACCATGGAGGTGACGCTAACTGCGTCGAATGGATTACTGACCTTGTCGCCATTCTCTGGGCTGATTTTCAGCGTGGGATCGGGCGCAGACGACAGCACGATGACCTTCCAGGGCAGCCTGACCAATATTAACAATGCGTTAAATGGCCTGACGTTTACCCCAACCAGCGGTTATAACGGCAGCGCGTCGATCCAAATTGTCAGTAATGATTTAGGCAGCTCAGGCTCCGGTGGGGCACAAACGGACACCGATACCATCGCGATTACGGTGAATCCGAATAACCCCACGATTACCAGCGTCAGTGCGAGTAGCGCCGATGGAGCCTATAAAATAGGGCAAGCCATTCAGGTTACGGTAGCGTTTGATTCCAATGTCGTTGTAGATACCACTGGTGGTGTGCCAACCCTATTACTCGAAACGGGCGCGATCGATCGCGTGGCGACGTATGTGGCAGGCTCTGGATCTAACACGCTGACCTTCGAATATATCGTGCAAAGTGGCGATCTGAGCGCCGATCTGAACTACGCCAGCACGTCTGCACTGTCGCTTAATGGCGCGACGATTCAGGACAATGCTAATCGCACGGCGGTGCTGACTCTGCCAGGGCTCAATAGCCTTAATTCACTGGCGGCACAGAAAGCCATTGTTGTTGATGGCGTGCTACCGACAGCGACGATAGCCGTCAGCGATAACGCCCTGAAAGCGGGCGAAACTACTGAAGTCACCATCACCTTCTCCGAAGCGGTGAGCGGATTTAGCAATGCCAACCTGTCGGTGGCGGACGGCACGCTAAGTAACGTGATCAGCACCGACGGCGGCGTGACGTGGACAGCGACCCTGACCCCGAATACCAACGTGACCAATGCGGGTACGGCGGTTGGCTTGACCTACAGCGGCATCACCGATGCGGCGGGTAACGCAGGTGTGGGCAGCGAGACTTCCGGTAATATCAGCATCGATACGGCGCTGCCGACGGCGACGATAGCGGTGAGCGACAACGCCCTGAAAGCGGGTGAAAGCGCCGTCGTCACCATTACCTTCTCCGAAGCGGTCAGTGGCTTCAGCAACGCCAACCTGTCGGTGACCGACGGCACGCTGAGCAATGTAACCAGCAGCGACGGCGGCGTGACGTGGACAGCGACCCTGACCCCAGACACCAACGTGACCAATGCGGGCACGGCGATTGGCCTGACCTACACCGGTGTCACCGATGCGGCGGGCAACGCGGGCGTGGGCAGCGAGACCTCCGGGAATATCAGCATCGATACGGCGCTGCCGACAGCGACGATAGCGGTGAGCGACAGCGCCCTGAAAGCGGGTGAAAGTGCTGAAGTCACCATCACCTTCTCGGAAGCGGTCAGTGGTTTCAGCAATGCCAACCTGTCGGTGACCGACGGCACGCTGAGCAATGTAACCAGCACCGACGGCGGCGTGACGTGGACAGCGACCTTTACCCCGAACGCCAACGTGACCAATGCGGGCACGGCGATTGGCCTGAACTACACCGGTGTCACCGATGCGGCGGGCAACGCGGGCGTGGGCAGTGAGACCTCCGGGAATATCAGCATCGATACGGCGCTGCCGACGGCGACGATAGCCGTCAGCGACAATGCCCTGAAAGCGGGTGAAAGCGCCGTCGTCACCATCACCTTCTCCGAAGCGGTGAGCGGTTTTAGCAACGCCAACCTGTCGGTGGCGGACGGCACGCTGAGCAATGTAACCAGCACCGACGGCGGCGTGACGTGGACAGTGACCTTCACGCCGAACACCAACGTGACCAATGCGGGCATGGCAATCGGCTTGAACTACAGCGGTGTCACCGACGTGGCGGGCAACGCGGGCGTGGGTACAGAGACGTCCGGTAATATCAGTATCGATACGGCATTGCCGACGGCGACAATAGCGGTGAGCGACAACGCCCTGAAAGCGGGCGAAACTACTGAGGTCACCATCACCTTCTCCGAAGCGGTGAGCGGATTTAGCAATACTAACCTGTCGGTGGCAGACGGCACGCTGAGTAACGTGACCAGCAGCGACGGCGGCGTAACGTGGACGGCGACCTTTACCCCAAATGCCAACGTGACCAATGCGGGCATGGCAATAGGCCTGAACTACAGCGGCGTCACCGATGCGGCGGGTAACGCGGGYGTGGGCAGCGAGACGTCCGGTAATATCAGCATCGATACGGCATTGCCGACGGCGACGATAGCGGTGAGCGACAACGCCCTGAAAGCGGGTGAAAGCGCCGTCGTCACCATCACCTTCTCCGAAGCGGTCAGTGGCTTCAGCAACGCCAACCTGTCAGTGGCGGATGGTACGCTGAGTAACGTGACTAGCAGCGACGGCGGCGTAACGTGGACAGCAACCTTTACCCCACCTTTACCCCGAATGCTAACGTGACCAATGCGGGCATGGCAATCGGCCTGAACTACAGCGGCGTCACCGACGCGGCGGGTAACGCGGGCGTGGGCAGCGAGACCTCCGGGAATATCAGTATCGATACGGCGCTGCCGACAGCGACGATAGCGGTGAGCGACAACGCCCTGAAAGCGGGCGAAAGTGCTGAAGTCACCATCACCTTCTCCGAAGCGGTGAGCGGATTTAGCAACGCCGATTTGACCGTGGCAGACGGCACGCTGAGCAATGTAACCAGCAGCGACGGCGGCGTGACGTGGATGGCGACCTTTACCCCGAATGCTAACGTGACCAATGCGGGCATGGCAATCGGCCTGAACTACAGCGGCGTCACCGACGCGGCGGGTAACGCGGGCGTGGGCAGCGAGACGTCCGGGAATATCAGCATCGATACCGCTCGCCCTGTGCCGGTCAGCCTGACACTGACGGAAACGTCAGGTTCGCAGGCACTGAGCTACACGCTGGTCTTTTCAGAAGCGGTGACAGGATTAGATGTTCGTGACTTCTCTCTGCTTAACGCTAACGGCACCACGGCGACAATTGGTGCGGTGACAGCACTGAGTCCGACAACCTATCGAATTGATTTAACCAATGTGACAGGGGCGGGTGCAGTTCAGTTGGTCTTTACCGGCAATCACGGTGGGGTGACGGATCTGGCTGGCAATGACCTGAACGGTCAGGGGATCAGCGGCGACGTTCATAGCAATACTGCACCGGTTGCCAACGGTATTGGCAATCAGTCCGCTAGCCAAGGGAGTGCGTTTACCTTCACGCTACCCGCTAGCGCGTTTATCGATAACGATGCGGGCGACAGTCTGACTTACCGTGCTTCGTTGTCCGATGGCTCGGCTCTGCCGTCCTGGCTGGTGTTCAACCCTCAGACGCAGACCTTCTCAGGTACGCCGCAAAACGCTGATGTGGGATCGTTAGCGATTCGTATTACCGCAACCGATAAAAACAGCGTCTCGGTGTCCAGCGATTTTACGGTTGTCGTGAATAACGTTAACGATGCGCCAACCACCACAGGTATTAGCAACCAAACGGTGAATGGCGATGGGGCGTTTAGCTTCCAAGTTCCTGCTAATACCTTCTCTGATATTGATGTGGGCGATACGCTGCGCCTCAGTGCAACGCGGGCGGATGGCTCTGCGCTGCCAGCCTGGGTGAGTTTCGATCCTGCAACCGGCACCTTTAGCGGATCGCCGGGGCGCGCGAATAGCGGCGATCTGTCAATTCTGGTTACCGCGACGGATGCAGCGGGCGTGAGCGTGAGCACCACATTTGTTTTACGCGTCCTGCCTTCTACGCAATCGGATGGCGATCCCGAATTCAAAACGAATGCTGGTAGACCAGCGGTGGCGATCGTCGGTAATAACGCTGCGGTCCAAAGCCAACTTTCGCTGTTGACAGTTGGAGCGGCGTCGACCAGTGGCGATGGCCTGTTGGGAGCACCGTCTTCACTCTTCAATGCCGGTACAGCGGAAGGCTCTACGCCGGGAACCGCCAGCGTGTTTAGCGCAGCGGCACAAGGCAGTGGTGTTGCTGGCGGTTCTGCTGTGGCCGTGGCCTTTGCCAACAATGGCGTAAACCGTTACGAACCCGGTATACCACGAAGCAACGTCTCTGATTTCAACCAGTCAATGGGTGGGAAGTCCACTCTGGCAGGGATGTTTGCGAACAATATCATTCCCGGTAATACCGCGCTTGAGGTGTTCAGCGGCGGCAGTTGGCAGTCCGTGTCGGAGGGCAATTCGACATCCGTTATGTCGCCCGTCTCCGTCTTTGGCGCGCCCGTATTTAGCCAGCAGCTAAAAGCATTAGATGACTATGAACGTCTGCAAATCGCCTCTCTCGAAGGCGCATTGCAAAACATGAGCAAACCAGCCTGAAACGGCGGTGGCAGGGTGTGATGAATACAATAAAAAACAGGGGTAAGGAATCGACTATGCAAAGATGCCCGAAAATTTTCAGCGTCACACTGCTGGCGCTGTTAGTCAGTGGATGTGCGGTATCAACTCAGCCGATCGATAAAGCAGAAAGTACCCGACGTGCGGATACCGATCTGCGTGTGATGTTCAGCAATCAAGAACCTGTGACGGCACCCATTACGTTACATGATGCGATGGCAAGGGCGCTGAAATATAACCTCGAAGCGCGTTTAAAAGTGATGGAACAGGCGCTGGCGCAGGAGCAGGTAGATCTGGCGCGTTTTGATATGTTGCCAAGAATGGCAGCGAATGCGGGCTATGTGACGCGCAGTAACGTGAGTGCTTCCAGTAGCCGTAGTATAGAAAGGGGCGTCACCTCACTGGAGCCGTCGACCTCGCAGGATCAAACCCGCCGCGTCGCGGATCTGAATATGGTGTGGAATATCCTCGACTTTGGCGTCAGCTATGTTACGGCGCATCAACAGTCGGATAAACGTTGGATTGCCGAAGAGCGTCGCCGTAAAGTGACGCACACCATCGTGCAGGATGTGCAGTCGGCATACTGGCGTGCGGTAGCGGCTGAACGTTTGCTGTATCGTATTGATGCCTTAATCGAGCGCGTTAACATGGCGCGTGAGAACAGCCAAAAAATGTCGGCGCAAAAAGTCGGTGACATTATTGAAGCCTACAGCTACCAGCGTGCGCTGCTGGATGCGACGCGCCAGTTGGAAGAGCAGCGTCGTGCGCTCTCTCTGGCAAAAACCGAGCTGGCAACACTGATGAATTTGCCGCTGGGGACAGATTATAAACTGGTGTTGCCGGAGGAGAATGAACTCGTCGAGCCAGAGCTGAAAGTGGCCTTTAGCGATCTGGAGCAGGCCGCGTTAGTGAGCCGCCCTGAACTGCGCGAACAGGATTATCAGGTACGTATCAGCGCGGCAGAAACGCGTAAATCGCTGCTTCGTATGCTGCCGGGGATTGAAATGTCGGTCGGGGGCAACTACGACAGTAACTCGTTTCTGGTTAACCAACATTGGGCTGATGCCGGGGTGAAAGTGACCTGGAACCTGTTCAATCTGTTCTCTGGTCCGGCCGCTATCGATGTGGCGAAAGCGGGCGAAACCGTCTCCGAAATGCGTCGTCAGGCGATGTCGATGGCGGTACTGGCGCAGCTTTATGTGGCCCGCGCCAATTTCAATGAAGCGCAGCGCCAATACCGCACCGGTAAAGAGTTGCAGAAACTGGATGTGGATATTCTTGAACAGCTGAATAACCGCTACAAGGCTGGCAACATCGGTGAATTACAGCTGATTCAGGGTGAGTTGAACGCGGTGAATACTTCTTTGCGCAATGATTTGGCCTATGCTGAATTACGTAATGCATATGGCCAGGTCTTTGTTACCGCGGGCTTGGATCCTCTGCCAGCAACGCAGACCTTGAATGATATCCCGTCTGTAGGGAAAGCGCTCGATCAAACGGAGAAGCGCTGGGCGACCGGTAACCTTTCGCTGTAAGGAACGGTGTGCGGTCTGGATATTCCTCTTCAGACCGCCTCATAACACACTGCGTGTTGGATGACGACGTTGAATAAGAAAACCCTATTTCGGAAAACGATACCGCTGAACATGATGTGTCATCGCAGGACGCTGCATAACATTCTGCCAAAGAAAACGACGCTTTCTCTCGTGCTAATCGCGTTACTCTCCGGTGTGCCTTATTCCGCTATGGCAGAAAAGATAGAGGATGAGCTACAGCTTGCCCCGGTAAGCAATGCGGTGACAGAAACCTCGGCGAGAGAGGCCAGAGGGGTTCTAAGGGCGGTGGATCAGGCGACGCTATCCGGTGAACTGAATGCGAAAGTGGTTGAGATGCCGTTTCGCGACGGTGAAGCGTTCCAGAAGGGTGATTTGCTGGTGCGTTTTGACTGCTCGGCTTATCAGGCACAGTTTGCTGCCTCGCAGGCCGCTATGAGAGCGGCACAGCAGGAACTGAGTCAGAACAGACAGTTGGCAGAGATGAAATCCGTTGGCCGCAATGCGGTCGCGGTGGCGGAAGCGCGTCTGGCGCAGGCCACGGCGGAAAGTCAGGTTTATCAGATCCAGACTAACCGCTGCCGCGTTGTTGCCCCGTTCTCTGGTCAGGTTGTGTCGCGTAAAATTCAGGTTTCGGAATATGTGGGTCAGGGGATGCCACTGTTGGAAATCGTGGATAACCGCCATCTGGAGATCAACGTTCTGGTGCCGTCCCGCTGGCTCGCTTCACTTAAACCAAAGCAGACATTTACCTTCGTTCCCGATGAAACCGGCGTGCCGCTACAGGCGGAAGTGCTGCGCATCGGCGCGCGCATTGATGAAAGCAGCCAGACCTTGACGCTGATTGGTCGAGTGCTCAAACCCGATAACAGCTTGCTCGCCGGAATGAGCGGCAGCGCACGCTTTACGGGGCAGCCGTGAGCGAATCGCATTCCTTCACGCTTGAGCGGGCATTTGCCGAGTTTATTCATCTGGAGCGCCTGGCGCGTAGCGCCAAAAATAGCGAGACGCTTGCCTACTCGATGGTGAATGACAGCCAGAGGCTGTTCGGTTTTCGTCACGTCGCGCTGGTGATCAATGGGCGTGTACGTGCCGTCACCGGGGTTTCCGTTCCCGATCCGCATGCGCCGTTTGTCGCGTTTATCGAACGCGCAGGCAAGCAACTGGTTACCCAAAAAGCCGCTGAGCACGTTACAACGGTGCGAGCCGACTGGTTTGATACGCAAACGCAGAATGACTGGCAAACGCTGTCTGCACAAGAAGCGCTCTGGGTACCGTTAAAAGATCGGCAGGAACAGCTGATTGGCGGATTGTGGTATGCGCGAGATTTACCGTGGCAGGAAACCGATCAGACGCTGATGGAACAGCTGTCTGATGCCTATGCGCATGCCTGGTTGGCGCTGGAGCCGCGCAAAGCGTGGCGACCTGGGATTCCGAAAGCCAAGGTATTGATTGCCGTTGCGGTACTCATTGGGGCGCTGCTGATACCGGTTCGTCAGTCGGTACTGGCACCGGCCGAAGTTGTGCCGCTGGATGGGCGGATTGTGACGGCACCGCTGGACGGTGTGATCGCTGAAATCACGGTGAAGCCGAATCAGGCCGTGAAGAAAGATGACGTGCTGGTGCGGTTTGATAACACCACGCTGAAAGCTCAGGCCGATGTGGCAGAGCGGGCGCTGGGCGTAGCCGAAGCCGAGTGGCGTTCGGGGTCGCAGCGCGCTTTTCAGGATGCAGATTCCAAATCGAAACTCGATTTGCTGTCGGCACAGGTCGAGCAAAAACGTGCCGAGCTGATGTATGCCAACGATCTGCTGTCGCGCAGTGAGGTGAGGGCGGAGCGCGATGGTATTGCCGTGTTTGCTGACGGCGACCGATTGCGCGGGAAGCCCGTCAGAACGGGTGAGCGCTTGATGGAGCTGGCCAGTCCGCAGCAGGCAGAACTGAAGATTGAACTGGATGTGGGCGATGCGATCCAGTTTCCGGTTCAAGCTGATGTTGCGCTCTTCCTTGACAGCGATCCGCTGAAACGTCATGAAGCCACGCTGCAACGTATCGCCTATGAAGCGGCGCTAACCGATCGCAGCACGTTGGCTTATCGACTCGATGCCCGTTTTATCGCCGACGCACCGCGTATCGGTTTACGCGGCACGGCGAAGATTTATGGTGAATATGTGCCGATGGGCGTCTATCTGTTCCGCCGTCCTGTCGCGGCGTTGCGCAAAACGGTTGGATTCTGATGGCTGTTTTACCTCCGCTACGTGACGATCTACACCTTTCCCCGGCAGCGCCTGCGCGAGATGGTTCCCCGCAGTGGACGTTAGCGGATACGATTTCTGGCCGCTATTTTAAACTGAACAACACGGCAATCCGACTGCTGCGTCACTGGCCCCTACGTGAGTCGGAACAGGTGATGGCCGCGGTGAATCAAGAGCCCGGTATACCGCTTGGGAATGACGATCTGGAGCAGTTCCTGCGCTTTTTACGCGCACACGATTTGATCGCGGGCAGCGATAAAGAACAACGAAGCAGCTACGAGGCTAAAGCGGCCAGCCGCCGCCGTAGCCTGATTAAACAGGTGTTACATCAGTATCTATTTTTCCGCATTCCGCTGTGGCGTCCAGATCCTTTTCTGAATAAAACGTGGCCGTGGCTACAGCGCTATGGCGTTACGCTGCTGCGCGTGGTTTTTCCGCTGGTTTTACTGCTGGGTATATTTCTGGTCAGCCGAGACTGGCCGCGCTATCGCAGTTCGTTTCCGCATCTCTTCAGCTTTGAAGGGATGATGGCGTTTGGCTGCGCCCTGATTTTCGCAAAATTTATTCATGAGCTGGGCCATGCCTACATGGCAAAAAAGGCGGGCTGCCGGGTTCAGAGTATGGGTGTGGCGTTCATCGTGATGTTTCCGATGCTGTATACCGATGTTAGCGATGCCTGGCGGGTCGGCGATCATCGTGCGCGTGTGCTGATTGGCGCGGGGGGAATTCTGGCGGAGTTGCTCTTGGCGACGCTGGCGCTGCTGGCCTGGTCGCTGTTGCCGGAGGGGCCGCTGCATTCGGCTGCATTCCTTCTTTCCAGCGCGACCTGGATTACCACGCTGATCATCAACGTTAACCCGCTGATGCGTTTTGATGGCTACTTTATGCTGAGCGACGCCTGGCGTATCGATAATTTGCAAGGGCGCGCCTATGCTCTGTGCCGCTGGCACCTGCGAGAAAAGCTGTTTGGCTATGGAGACGTGCCGCCGGAGCGCTGGTCGCCTCCGATGGTGAAAAGGCTGCTGCTGTGGGGATATGCCTCTTGGGTGTGGCGTTTCTTCCTGTTCTTCGGTATTGCGCTGGCGGTCTATCACTATTTTTTCAAAGTTCTGGGCATCTTCCTGATGCTGGTTGAGGTTGGCTGGTTCATCGTTCTGCCTATTGTGCAAGAGTGCGCACAGTGGTGGCATCAGCGTAAACGCTCGCAGTTTCGCGCTGTCTGGCGTACCGCGCTGTGTTTATTGCTACTGCTCATGGTGCTGTTTTTCCCCTGGCGCAGTCAGGTTGAAATACCGGCGGTGCTGGAAGCGTCTCGCGTCAATACGCTGTATTCACCCGTTGCGGCACAGGTGAAACAGCTACAGGTGAAGGATGGACAGCGGGTTGAGGTGGGCGATGTGCTGTTGACGCTGACCTCCGGCGATCTCGATTTCCGGCTGGCGATTATTCGTCAGCGTATTGGCATCCTGCAATTACAAATGCGTCGTCAGGCGGCGAATCGTGACACGGTGGGCGATTCGCTGATTCTGGAACAGGAACTGGCGGCAGCGCTGGCACAATACCGTGGCCTGAAAGCACAGCAGGAACGGTTGCAGATCCGTGCACCGCAGTCCGGTGTGGTGAGGGACATCGCCGTTGATTTAACGCCGGGACGGTGGCTGGATGCCGATCTGCCGCTGCTGCGCATTGTGGACAGCGAAGGAGGCCGCCTGCGTGGCTATCTACGTGAAGACAAGCTTAATCGTATTACCGTGGGGATGTCTGGTCAGTTCATTGCGGATGACCCGGCACGTGCTGCGGTGCCTGTAATATTAAAAGACATTGATCCGACAGGCATTGCCTTCATTGAGCATAGCATGCTGGCCTCCGAACACGGCGGGCCGATAGCAGTAAGGCGGGATGAGCAAAAACAGCTGCGCCCGGTCCAGGGTTGGTATGGTGTGAACCTTGATGTTGCCGCCGATTTGACGTTACCCGCACAGCCACTGCGTGGGCTGGTGGTGATAAACGGCGAAGCGGAGTCGCTGTTCACCGGGGTATGGCGGCAGGTTGCGGCTTTAGGTGTGAGAGAAAGCGGCTTCTAGGTAAATAGCGTATTCCCTCGGTCATAAGGCGGATAGCATTCCGCCACCATCACGGTATGCTGCTTAAAAATAATCCCATGAGAGTTTTATTTTAAGATCGCTACTGGTATTCATGCTAATGAAATAATTATCGCGATCATTTTGTGTGTTTTGTTTTTTTATTTATTACTTTAATTCCTTTGTTTTTTCTGTGGTTTTTATTTCTTTCTGTGCGCATTGACGAAATGAAATTTACATCTATACATAAATAATCAGACTAATTAATTAATGATTAACGTTACCGAAATAGCTTAACGGCAATGTTATTACCGCTGCTTTTTTAGGTGAGAGGGGAAACCCTGTCGCGATTATCAATGGGATGGGATAAGGAAGATTCACATGAAAAAAAGTCTGAAAACGTATTTATGCATGGCGGCAACGGGGCTTTCTCTGTTCTCCATTTCTCAGGTGGCTCAAGCCTGTTCAACTGAAGATTTCACTGGCTCAGTGTGTTTTACGGCCGCAACCTATTGTCCTAATGGCTTCTTGGAAGCGAATGGACAAACTCTGCAGGTTCGTGATTATCAGGCGCTCTTCAGTGTGGTGGGCATACAATACGGTGGCGATGGTCGCACTACCTTTGGGATACCCGACTTGCGCGGAAGAAGCCCGGTAGGGCAAGGGCAAGGACCAGGGCTGCAGAATGTTCCTCAGGGATTGCCTCAAGCCTCCAGTTTGCGTGGGGCAGAAACGGCGACGCTGACGGTCGCCCAGATGCCGGTGCATAGCCATTTGGCTACGTTCACGCCAACGGCGGGTTCGGGTGGGCCGGTGGTCGTTAATGCGACGACGAATAAGGGCACATCAGCGACACCCACTGCGGCAGCTAACCAACTAGCGATGCCTGATAAGCCAGGAGCGCTCATTTATGCGGCAGAGGGCGCCGCCAGCACGCAGGTGCCGTTAGCGGGTGTGAGCGGCGGCAGTTCAGGTGGCGGTGGGACGGTTGCGGTGGGCAACAACGGCGGTTCGCAGCCTGTGAGCATCATCCCGCCACAAACGGCGTTGCGAGCCTGTATCGTGGCGAACGGTTACTACCCGCCTCGCCCATAATTACTGCTCTGCAAAAGCGATGCAAAAAATAACCCCGTCTTGATACGGGGTTATTTCAACGTAATCAATACGCGAATAACGTATTAATGAGGCAAGGCTTCTTTAGGATGCAGCCCTAAGTGACCCGGAGACGGCTCACCTTTCACTTCGCCGAGGTACAAACCGATCTGGGCACGGAATGACTCTACCGCCGCACGGTCGCTCATGAAATCGGCAAAAGCCTGCGGGCTGGTGTTCTTATATTCCCAGATAGGCTTATAGCCAGCGGGTGGCGTAACGTCAGTACGCACCGACCACATATACCAGACATTGCTCTGCGTTTCTTTATCCAGCAGCCAGCTCAGATATAGCTTGGCGCTTTCTGGGTGTTTAGCCTGCTTGAAAATAGCGGCACGCTGTGCCCAGGAAACAAACGGATCGCTTTTAGGCAGAACGAAACGGGAATTCGCGTTTTGATCGGGAGAAAGCGCGCCGTCGGTTGAGAATGTCGCCGCTGATTTACCGCTTTCAACATCGTCTGCGGGAGCCTGCGTACCGCGAACATAAACTGGGTTCTGTTCTTTGAATTTAGCGACATACTCCCAGCCGTATTTATCTACGACCTGCTTAAACCAGAACAGCACAGCGTCGTCATCGTTCGGGTAGGTTAAGACAATGCTGCCTTTCAGATCGGGACGTAAATAGTCATTGGCTTCTGTTGGCCAAGCATTTTCGGCAATCAGCTTGGTATTGACCACGTTGCTGAACGCATCGACAAAGACACCGGTCCAACTGCCGTCTTTATCTTTAAATGCAGGATACACTTTGTCCCAGCCGATAGGTTTGTAGTTCAGCAGCACGCCTTCTTTTTTCCAGCGCGGGTAATCCTGCAAGGTTTGTAGCTGTACAACATCCGGCACCAGCGTATTCGTCGCCAGCTGGTTATCAATACGAGCATCGTGGAATTTGCTGTAGTCCACAATGACGTTGAGTGTCATGCCCGGAAAGCGTTTTTCAAACGCCTGCTTGATACCATCCTGCTGACTTGGCGTGTCACCGCCGGCATAGACGGTCACGATACCGCCTTCCCGTAACGCATTTTGATAAAGCTCGTTAATCGGGCGTTTATCGGCCTCTACTGCCGCATAGCTGGCTGCTGCCGTCGCCATCAGCGCCGTAAATGCGACCACCTGTTTTAGTTTAAACATCGATTCCTCCTGAATGAGAGCCGTTTCTACCGACGCACTTTTTATCCTTGTAGCTGTTGGTCAGGATAAGCGTGCATAAGCAGAATCATTGAATGATTATCAAATTATTTAATTTTCTTGATATTCATTACCCTGCTGAGATAACGGTTAATCTGGCTGCTATCAGCGGGTTTGTGTATGTTATCCAGTTGTGAATAATGTTAAATGAGAAAAAATTGAGATTTTAATTCAAAAAAAATGAATTAAAATTTGGCGTGAAAGGAAGCACAATAACAGGGAACTACGGCGATATTTAGGCCGCCCTGCGACCTAAAGTCGGATTACTTCAAACGGTGGGGAAAGTACTGTCGAACGGATCCATTAACAGGAAAGTACACTCGGCGCGCTGGTGGCTATTGATCAGCGGAACCAGCCGCTGGAAGTGCTCAGTCTGGCAGTGAATATCCAGCGCGGCTCTATCCGGCCAGGTTTCGATAAAAGTGAAATGCCCCGGATCTTTCTGATTGATAAACAGCTCATAGGAGATGCACAGCGGCTCCTGTCGGGTTTTCTCCACTAATTCGCGGTACAGCGGCATGACTGCCTCAATGTATTCCGGCTTAATAAAATCCTGTGCGATCACTTTAAGCATAAAACGGCTCTTCCTCTCTGTGAATCCTGCTGATTAAACGGTTCCGGCTAGCCGCGCTGCTGTTTTTCACTCTGAGCTGCGCCGTTTCCCTGCCGGTAGGCCAGCGATACCATCAGCGACTGCACCAGACACAGCGTGGCGGACTGTGAACGGAACGCATCAACCTGCGCTTCCTTCACGACAAAGCAAACGTCGCTGAGCGTCGCCAGCGGGCTGATCTGACTGTCGGTAATCACGATTTGCCGTGCTCCGGCTTTCGCGGCCATCTCGCTGACCATCACAGTTTCCTGTGAATAGGGCGAGAAGCTGATGGAAACTACCACATCGCGTGAGCTGACACGGCTGAGCTGTTCGCGAAACATGCCTCCCAACCCGTTGACCAAAATGGGGCTGCTTTCCAAATGACTAAGCGCATAGGTCAGGTAAGTGGCGACGCTGAACGAGCGCCGCAGCCCGACGATATAGATTGTTTCCGCCTGAGCCAGCAGATCGACGGCTTTTTGCAGATCCTCTTGCGGAGTACGTGCCGCTAGCTGCTGCATCGCCTGCGCGTTTGAACGGGCAAACTCATGCAGAATATCCAGCGGCGTTTCAGGCACCGCATCCGCCTCCATCGCTCGAAACAGCCGCGCCCGGTCAGTATAGCTGGCGGTTTCTTCCACCAGATTCATACGGAACAGCTGTTTCATTTCGTTGAAACCGCTGAAATCAAAGGCGTTGGCGAAGCGAATCAGGGTTGAGGGAGGAACGTCCGCGCGTTCGGCGATCACCGCAACGGTATCGAAAGCGATGCTGTTGGTATTATCCAGCACATAGTGCGCCACCTGCTGTAACCGCTTGCTGAGCGAATCATAACGCTCGCGGATCTGTTCCTGTAATTCTCTCAGGCTGGTTGCCATGGGCATATCGGGTTATCTCCCAAAGACGTATAAGAACCTATCCCATTAGGGCGATTTCATGACTGGCGCCTGAAACGGAACAGAAAATTCATTTCTGGATACGGTTGTTTTATCTGTACGACATTTCCGGCGGCACACCTTTTATCGATAACGCTATTTTCAGAGGCTGCTCGCCTGTCTTTATGGACAGCTGTCTTCAAGTTTACATAAAAATTCGCAGCGGATCACAATAATCAACATTTATTTTATTTTTACGTTAAATGGAATATTCATTTCATATACTGTAATCCGATGTCAGCCGTTTGTCTCCTCAAAACCCACAAAGGTGTAAACATGGAAACCGTATCTAACTTCATTCAGGGGGCGATTGCCTCCAGCAACAGCCAACGCTACGCCGCGGTGTATAACCCAGCGACGGGCGAGCAGATTCGCCAGGTTGTGATGTCTGATAAGGCGGAAGTCGAGCAGGCTATTGCCAGCGCGGCAGCGGCATTCCCTGCGTGGTCAAAACACTCTCCGCTACGCCGTGCGCGCGTGTTGTTTCGCTTCAAAGCGCTACTGGAAGAACGCATGGATACGCTGGCCCGGCTGATTTCACAGGAGCATGGCAAGGTCTATTCCGATGCCGTGGGGGAGGTGACGCGCGGTCTGGAAGTCGTTGAATTTGCCTGTGGTATTCCCCATTTGCAAAAAGGCGAACACTCGGCGAATGTCGGTACCGGTGTGGATAGCCATTCACTCATGCAGCCGCTCGGCGTGTGTGTCGGGATTACGCCGTTCAACTTTCCGGCGATGGTGCCAATGTGGATGTTCCCGATCGCGCTGGCGACCGGCAATACCTTTGTGTTGAAACCGTCGGAAAAAGATCCTTCGTTCTCGCTGCTGTTAGCGCAACTGCTGAAAGATGCGGGTCTGCCGGATGGCGTGTTTAACGTCGTGCAGGGCGACAAAGAAGCGGTGGACATCCTGCTGACCGATCCGCGCGTGCAGGCGGTGAGCTTTGTGGGATCGACACCGGTGGCGGAATACATTTATCAGACAGCGTCGGCACACGGTAAACGCTGTCAGGCGCTGGGCGGGGCGAAAAACCACTGCATCCTGATGCCGGATGCTGACATGGACATGGCTGCCAGCGCGATTATGGGCGCGGCGTTTGGTGCGGCGGGCGAGCGCTGCATGGCGCTGTCGGTAGTGGTGGCCGTTGGTGATGAGACAGCGGAAGCGCTGCATCAGCGCCTGAGCGCACAGATCAAAGCAATGCGCGTCGGGCCAGGTCTGGTTGACGGGCAGGAAAATGAAATGGGACCGGTGATCAGCGCACCGCACCGGGCGAAGATTGCCGACTATATTCAAAGCGGTGTCGATCAGGGCGCGACGCTGCGCATCGATGGACGTACGCTGTCCGTACAGGGGCACCCGCAGGGCTACTTTATCGGACCAACGCTGTTCGATAACGTCACGCCGGAGATGAAGATTTATCAGGAAGAAATTTTTGGTCCGGTGCTGTCCGTGGTGCGCGTTCCGGATTACCAGACGGCGGTGACGCTGATTAACAACCATGAATACGGTAACGGCACCGCTATTTTTACCCGCGACGGTGAGACGGCACGTCAGTTCTGCGAAGAAGTGCAGGTCGGTATGGTCGGCGTGAACGTACCGATTCCGGTGCCGATGGCGTTCCACAGCTTCGGCGGCTGGAAGCGCTCCATTTTTGGGCCGCTGAATGTCCACGGCAACGACGGCGTACGCTTCTACACCCGTATGAAAACTGTCACCAGCCGCTGGCCCGCCAGCGTCCGTCTGGAACACCACACCAGCAGCTTCGTCATGCCCACACTGGAGTGAGGACATGTCATGAAAGAACTAAACCTCCGGCTGGCTTATTACGATAAATAGTTGTGCGGATTTTTATTGTTTTTCCTTTCACGTAAAAAATTGCGCTGAGGTAGCGTGACCGTCGGGTGAGCGACAAGGATGTCGCGAAAGCCAGTGCCGCGTCGGGAGCGCGTCACTGGTGGCCCGGCCACGGGCACGCACGCCGAAGGTATCGCGTAGCGACGCAATTTCCCGTGGAAAAGCCTGGGGTCATGGGGCAGCGGCGATTGAGCTGCCCCATGTCGGGCGTGTGCAGCAGTGTGGAAAAGAAGTAACTTGCGTAACACGCACGAAACTTTATGCCGACTGACATAGAAATCGTTTCTATGGCCAACACGGTGGCTAGCCGTCTGGATAAAACAGGTAGGAGTAGATCAATGGATACGTGTCGCATCACCATGGCGCAGGCGCTGGTCAGGTTTCTCAACCAGCAATACCTCAGCGTAGACGGTGAAGAATCCCCCTTTGTGCAGGGCGTCATGACCATTTTCGGTCACGGCAATGTGCTGGGCATCGGCCAGGCACTGGAACAGGAGGCGAATCGTCTCACCGTGCATCAGGGGTGCAACGAACAGGGAATGGCACAGATCGCCGTTGGGTTCGCTAAACAGCACAAGCGGCGGAAAATCTATGCGGTGACGTCGTCGGTGGGGCCGGGGGCGGCAAATATGGTGACTGCTGCGGCGACCGCCACCGCCAACCGCATTCCGGTGCTGCTGTTGCCGGGTGACCTCTTCGCCTGCCGACAGCCAGATCCGGTGTTGCAGCAGGTCGAGCAATATCACGATCTGTCGATCAGCACCAATGACTGCTTCAAACCCGTTTCTCGCTATTGGGATCGCATTAATCGCCCTGAACAGCTGATGAGCGCGCTGATTAATGCGATGCGCGTGCTGACCGATCCGGCAGATACCGGTGCGGTGACGCTGTGCTTGCCGCAGGATGTGCAGGCGGAAGTCTGGGACTATCCGGCATCGTTTTTCCGTAAGCGCGTCCATCATCTCGAACGCCGTCCGCCGGATGCGGCACGGCTGGATGAGGCGGTAGCGCTGATTGCGAAAAAGCGTCGTCCGATGCTGATTTGCGGCGGCGGCGTACGTTACTCAGGCGCACATGAGGCGCTGGCGCAGTTTGCCGAGCAGTTTGCGATTCCGTTTGGCGAAACGCAGGCGGGCAAAGGCGCGATTGTATCCTCACATCCGCTGAACTGCGGCGGCATTGGCGTGACGGGCGGGCTAGCGGCGAATCGACTGGCGCACGAGGCGGATCTGATTATCGGCATCGGGACGCGTTTAACCGACTTTACCACTGGCTCCAAATCGCTGTTTCAGAACCCGAACGTCGAATTTTTACTGCTCAACGTTGCCGAGTTCGATGCGTTAAAACTGGATGCGCTACCCCTGATCGCCGATGCGCGCGTCGGGCTGGAAGCGCTGTCTGAACGGCTGGCGACGGCATCGTATCGTAGCGGCTGGCAGCAGGCCGTCGAACAGGCTCGTGCGGAATGGGAACTCGAGCTACAGCGGCTGTTTACCGTGCAGGATAAGGGCGAGCTGGTACCGGAAGTGGTGGACGGTCTGGAAGACAAGCTGGATGAATACCGCCAGATGTTGAATACCCATCTGACGCAAACGCGCGTGCTGGGCATACTGAATGAAGAGCTGGAAGACAACGCGGTTGTGGTGGGCGCGGCGGGCTCGTTGCCGGGCGATCTACAGCGCGTGTGGCAGGTGAAAACGCCGGACAGCTATCATCTGGAGTACGGCTATTCCTGCATGGGATACGAAATTGCGGCGGCGATTGGTGCGCGCCTTGCGGCACCACAACAGCCCGTCTACGCGATGGTCGGTGACGGTTCGTATTTGATGCTGCATACCGAACTGCAAACGGCGGTGCAAGAGGGCATCAAAATCACCGTGCTTCTATTCGATAACGCGGGCTTTGGCTGTATCAACAATCTGCAAATGAGTCAGGGAATGGGCAGCTTCTGTACGGAAAATCGCTACCGCGATGCGGAATCGGGGCAGCTGCGCGGCGCACTGATTCCGGTGGATTTCGCCAAGAACGCGGAAAGCTATGGCTGCAAAGCGTGGCGGGTGAATGACGAAGCCTCGCTCAGGCTGGCGCTGACGGAATCACGCCAGCATTCTGGGCCCGTGCTGCTCGATATCAAGGTACTGCCGAAGACGATGACGCACGGCTACGAATCCTGGTGGCGCACCGGCACGGCGCAGGTTGCCGACAACCCAGAGATTGAGTCTGCGGCTAATAGTGTGAAAGCTGCGCTTTCCCGCGCACGGCAGTATTAGGTGATCTCTACTTTGGCGCTGCCTCTTATCTGCAAATAACGCAGGGATGCAGGTGGGGTTAGCTGCAATCCGGCGTAAAAAATTATGCTGAGGAGATAGCTGGCTTAGGATGAGCCGCATGGACGCGGCGAAAGCTTGCGCCACGTATGGAACGTGTCGCAAGCGGTCCGTTAAGCCTGATACCGACGAAGGCATCGCGTAGCGACATAATTTAGCCAAAAGCCAGGGTTCACAGGGCGACGGCGACTGAGACGCCCTGTGTCGGGCGCGTGCTACGAAGTGGCATGGAATGGCAGTATTGTAGCGCACGAAACGGTCTCTGAATCTGCATAAAATTTGACGAAGAGACAGCCTGTGCAGATGAGGTTTGCGATCTTTAGTGCTGCCTAATCCTTTCCCTATACTCCCGAATCTAATTGAAACATTCATTTCATTTTCAAACCACGGTTTCATTTTCCTTCCCGTTGTGTGCCAGCGCCTGACCGATCCTCTGACATTCCGGTATACCGCCATAAACGTACTTATTCGATGTGTGATTGGGGTTGCAGAAAACAGCGAAGATGTCATGAAAATGTTAACTGACACGCAAAAATATAATTTTCAATTTATACAAAACTGAAATAAATGTTTTATTTTATCTATCGGGATTCGCGGTAAAGAGCGGGTGATGATGGGGCTGGGGGGGAATGCGACTAGCTGTTATCCGTCACTTTTTCAGTCTGGCATTAAACGCCACTCAGGCAGCAAGGGAGCACCTATGTTTAACATCGCTTTACTGGGCGCGGGCCGCATCGGTCAGGTCCATGCAGTGAACATCGCGGCACACAAAGAAACCAACCTGTACGCGGTGGTCGATCCCAGCCCAGCCAATGCTACGGCGCTGGCCGAACGCTACCACACCAAAATACAAACCGTGGATGAGGTCATGAACGATCCGGCGGTACACGCCGTCCTGATTGCCTCCGCGACCGACACGCATGCTGACCTGATTGAGTTGGCCGCTAAACATGGCAAAGCCATTTTCTGTGAAAAACCGGTGCATCTGGATATTGCCCGCGTTCGCGACTGCCTGACCGTCGTCAAACAGCAGAACGTGCCGTTGTTTGTGGGCTTCAACCGCCGTTACGACCCGCAATTCCGCCGCGTCAAAACGCTGGCTGGTGAAGGCCGCATCGGCAAACCGGAATCTCTCCTGATTATCTCTCGCGATCCGTCGCCGCCGCCTGCTGAGTACGTCCGCGTTTCCGGCGGTATGTTCCGCGACATGACAATCCATGATTTTGATATGGCGCGCTTCATTATGGGCGAAGAGCCGGTGTCGGTCTTTGCGCAAGGCAGCAACCTGGTCGATCCGGCGATTGGTGAGGCGGGCGACATCGATACCGCGTTTATCGTGCTGAAATTCGCCTCTGGCGCGATGGCGACCATCGTCAACAGCCGCCGTTCTGGCTACGGCTACGATCAGCGCCTCGAATTACATGGCGCGAAGGGCGTGCTCAGCGCGGGGAACATCCGCGAAAACGTGGTCGAGCAGTGGACTGACGACGGTTGTCTGGCGGCGAAACCCGAATACTTCTTCCTGCAACGCTATCACGCCGCCTACGCGGCAGAGTGGCAGCACTTTGTCGATGTACTGAATGGCCGCACGCAGCCGGAATGCTCCGGGCTGGACGGTGAGCGTGCGCTGAATCTGGCGGATAAAGCCTTTGAATCACTGGCTCAAGGCAAGGAGGTCGCCGTGTAACCGTATCGGCATCGGCACACGTTTTACCTGCTTTCAACCCTACACCCATACTCATAACAGAAGCAGAGAAAAGACATATGAAAAAGATCATCAGCGTTTCCGCAATCGCCATCGCACTGGGTCTGTCTGGTTTTGCTCAGGCCCAAAATGAACAAATCGTTTTCAGTACGCCGAATCTCGCTATGCCGTTTGAAGTACATATGCAGCGCACCGCCGTTAAAGCCGCCAAAGAACTGGGCGTGAATTTGCAGGTGCTGGATGGGCAGGGTAGCTCACCGAAGCAGGCCGCCGACTTGGAAAATGCCATTACGCGTGGGGCACAGGGCTTTGTTGTATCGCCGAATGACGTCAACGCCGTGTCCAGCGCCGTTACCGACATTCAGGATGCCAAGCTGCCCGTGGTGACGCTGGATCGTTCGGTAAAAACGGAAAAAGCGGTGCCGCACTTTGGTGCCAATAACTATAAAGGCGGTCAGGCGATTGCCGACTATGTCAAAACCAAATTCCCAGATGGTGCAGCGATCATTCTGCTGACCGGTCAACCGGGTTCGTCTTCTAACATCGAGCGTACGCAGGGGATTCGCGACAGCCTGAAAGCAGGCGGCAGCAAATACCACATCGTCGCTGACCAGACGGGGAACTGGATGCGTTCCGAAGGGATGCGCATCGTGGAAAGCGTTTTTCCTTCGCTACCTAAACGCCCGCAGGTGATCCTCTCTGCGAATGACGACATGGCGCTGGGCGCGATTGAAGCGTTACAAGGGCAAGGTCTGAAACCCGGCGACGTGATGGTGACCGGCTTTGACGCCGTGCCGGAAGCGCTGGCTCGCGTACGCGACGGTTGGCTGGCCGTGACTGCCGATCAACGTCCGGGCTACGCGGTGACCACCGCATTGACGCAGTTGACCAATAACATCCGCAGTAAAGCGCCTATCACCGGGGCAGACTACCAACCGACCATGATTACCAAAGATAACCTGAACGATGCTGAACGTATTGGCGAAGCGGGTAAATAAGTCGTTTTCTACGTAATCAATAAAGGTATTCAGCAGGCCGCGTCCGCGCGGCCTTGCGGGAGGAAGGTAAACATGACGGAACCCCTACTGAACATTACCAATCTGGCAAAGAGCTTCTCCGGCGTTTGGGCGTTGAGCAACGCGCAACTGACCGTACAGCCGGGAGAGATTCATGCGCTATTGGGAGAAAACGGCGCGGGTAAATCGACGCTGTTGAAGGCGCTGGCAGGGGCGCAGCCGCAGACCAGCGGCGACATCTGGTTTGGTGGTGAGACGCTGTTGCCGCTCGAATCGCCCGTTGAGCGCC
The DNA here is from genome assembly GCF_051707265.1 of Pectobacterium sp. S5. Taxonomy (NCBI): domain Bacteria; kingdom Pseudomonadati; phylum Pseudomonadota; class Gammaproteobacteria; order Enterobacterales; family Pectobacteriaceae; genus Pectobacterium; species Pectobacterium sp. S5. The sequence continues at coordinate 825,081 of NZ_JAULSZ010000001.1, read as the reverse complement.
AAAAGCGGGGGATTATCACCATTTATCAGGAGTTTAATCTGCTGCCCAATATGAGCGTGGCGGAGAACATGTTTCTGGGACGCGAGCCGCAGAGCCGCGGTGTATTCGTGGACGCGCTGGCGGTGAATCGCGAGGCGAAAGCGGTACTGGATTATCTGAAATTGAACATTGCGCCGACGACGCAGGTGGCGCGTTTGAGCGTGGCACAGCAGCAGATGGTGGAGATTGCCAGAGCGCTGACGCTGAACGCCAAACTGATTGTGATGGACGAACCGTCGGCGGCGCTGAGCGACAGTGAAGTCGACAGCCTGCACCGTGTGGTGCGAGAGCTGAAAGGGCGTGGCGTGAGCGTGGTGTATGTCACGCATCGGCTGCATGAAGTCTTCCAGCTGTGTGACCGATTTACCGTGTTTCAGGATGGCCGCTACACCGGTTCTGGCGACGTCGCCAGCACGAATGTGCAGGAGATTATTCGCCTGATGGTCGGCCGTGACGTGGTGTTTAACCGCCGCCCGCCTTCGGAAACGCACCATCAGGATAAGCCGGTACGGCTGGCAGTGAAGGGCTTAAGCCGGGAAAAACCACCGCTGGATGCGCACGGCATCGCGCTGAAGGACATCAACTTCCAGGTGCATGCGGGCGAAGTGCTCGGTATTGCCGGGCTGGTGGGCGCAGGACGTACGGAAATCGCGCGCTGCCTGTTTGGTGCAGACGCATTCTCTACCGGTGAATTTGTGCTGGATGACGCTCCCTATCATCCTTCTACGCCGCTGCATGCGCTGTCGCAAGGCATTGCGCTGGTGCCGGAAGACCGCAAGAAAGAGGGCGCGGTACTGGGGTTGTCGATCAGGGAAAATATCTCGCTTTCCAATCTCTCGTCGCTGATGCGCTGGCGCTGGTTTGTCGACACCCGTAAGGAGGACGACCTGATTGAGGCCTACCGTCAGGCGCTGCACATCAAGATGGTGAACAGCGATCAGGAGGTGCGCAAACTGTCGGGCGGTAACCAGCAAAAGGTGATTCTTGCCCGCTGTATGGCGCTGAACCCCAAAGTATTGATTGTGGATGAGCCCACGCGCGGCATCGATGTCGGCACCAAGTCCGAGGTGCATCAGGTGCTGTTCGATATGGCGAAACGGGGCGTCGCCGTGATTGTGATTTCCTCCGACCTGCCGGAAATCATGGCGATTTCCGACCGCATTATCACGCTCAGCGAAGGGCGGATTAGCGGGGAAATTCATGGCGATGACGCCACAGAAGAAAAACTGATGACGATGATGGCCATTTGCCACGACGCATTACACGCAGCATAACGGAGGTGACGCATGTCCCAGCAGCCGCTTTCTAAGAGTATTACGCCGTCCAATCCGCGTGGACGTTTTGATCCGATTGCCTTTTTTGAACGCTTTGGCGTGTTTATTTTCATGATTCTGCTGCTGATCTTCTTTCAGTCGCAGAACAGCAATTTTCTGTCCGAGCGCAACATCACCAACATCCTGACCGAAGTTTCCATCTACGGCATTATGGCCGTGGGGATGACGTTCGTCATTCTGACCGCCGGGATCGACCTGTCCGTCGGCTCGATTCTGGCAGTGTGCGCCATCACCGCTGCCTCGGTGATTAAAGGCGACAACTTCACCACCGTCGATCCGGATGCCTGGTACGGCTTGAGCTGGCTGGTTGCATTGGGCGTCTGTCTGGCGATGGGCACCTTCATTGGTTTCCTGCATGGGTTGGGTGTCACCAAACTGCGTCTGCCGCCGTTCATCGTCACGCTGGGCGGGATGACAATTTGGCGCGGGTTAACGCTGGTAATGAACGACGGTGCGCCGATTGCCGGCTTTGACCCCGGCTATCGCTGGTGGGGACGAGGCGAGATCCTGGGTATTTCGGTGCCGATCTGGATCTTCGCGCTGGTCGCCTTGCTGGGTTATCTGGCGCTGCATAAAACCCGCTGGGGTCGCTTCGTGTACGCCATCGGCGGCAACACCGAAGCCGCACGGCTGGCTGGGGTGAACGTGCAGCGTGTATTAGTCAGCGTCTACGTCGTGATTGGCTGTCTGGCTGGGCTGGCGGGCTTCATTCTCAGCGCCCGTCTAGGCAGCGCAGAAGCGGTCGCGGGGATCACCTTCGAGCTGCGCGTCATCGCCTCGGTGGTCATCGGCGGTACCTCGCTGATGGGCGGCTACGGCCGGATCAGCGGCACGATTATCGGCTCGATTATCATGGGGATCCTGATTAACGGATTGGTGTTGATGAACGTATCGGCCTACTACCAGCAGATTATCACCGGATTAATTATCGTGCTGGCCGTGGCGTTCGACACCTACGCCAAGAGCCGTCGCGGCGCTATCTGAGCCGCACCCGTACCGACTCTCTTTTCGCACCGAGGTGGATATGAAGGATGTACGCATTGGGTTAATCGGCACCGGCTATATCGGTCGTGCGCATGCCATCGCCTACGCGCAGGCGCCGACGGTCTTCCCGCTGAAAGGCAATCTGGTGAAGGCGATGCTGGCAGAAGTGTCACCGGAGCTGGCAGCCCGAAAGGCGCAGGAGTTTGGTTTCCTGCGCTCAACAGGGGACTGGCGTACGCTGGTGGCAGACCCAGACATTGACGTGGTGGATATCTGTGCGCCGAATTTTCTGCATAAGACGATGGCGATGGCGGCCATCCAGCACGGTAAGCATGTTTACTCGGAAAAACCGCTGGCGCTGAACGCGCGTGATGCCCGAGAAATGGTCGACGCCGCGCAGCAGGCCGGTGTGAAAACGCTGGTGGGCTTCAACTACATGAAGAACCCGACCTCACAGCTGGCCAAAGAGATTATCGCCAGCGGCGAGATTGGCGACGTGGTGCATTTTTACGGCACGCATAACGAAGATTATCTGGCCGATCCGAACAAACCGGCCGACTGGCACTGTTTCAAAGAGACGGCTGGGCTGGGCGCGCTGGGGGATCTGGCGGCGCATATCGTCAACATGGCGCAGTATCTGGTGGGCGATATCGCCAGCGTCTGCGGTGACCTGCAAACGGTGATTGCGCAGCGTCCGACGGCACTAGGCAGCAGCGAATTCGTGCAGGTGGAAAATGAAGATCAGGCGCATGCGATGGTGCGGTTTGCCAACGGTGCTCGCGGCGTGATTGAAACCTCACGTATTGCCTGCGGCCGCAAAATGGGTCTGACCTACGTGGTAACCGGTACGAAAGGCACGCTGAGTTTCACGCAGGAACGCATGGCGGAGCTGAAGCTCTATCGGCATGACGAACCAGAGAACCGGCAGGGATTTAAAACGCTGCTGACCGGGCCACAGCATCCTGACTATGCGGCTTTTTGCGCCAGCGCCGGGCACGGTATTGGCTTTAACGATCAGAAAACGGTAGAGGTGCGCGACCTGATCGACGGTATTGCGGCTGACGTCCCTATGTGGCCGGATTTCGAAGAGGGCTGGAAAGTTTCGCGAGTTCTGGATGCGATCGTGCAGTCACACGAAACGGCGCGCTGGGTGAATGTGGATGAGGTGGGCTAATACGCCAGCTGACGTGATTTCTTCTTTTTTGCAGGATTTTTTACAGGATTGGCCGCTATGAATAAGGAAAAGACGTTTGATGTGATTTGCATGGGGCGCGTCGCTGTCGATCTGTACGGGCAGCAAATCGGCGCGCGTCTGGAAGATATGGGCAGCTTTGCCAAGTATCTGGGCGGGTCGTCCGGCAACGTGGCTTACGGCACGGCGCGGCAGGGACTACGTTCTTCTATGCTGGCGCGGGTGGGCGACGAGCATATGGGGCGCTTCCTGCGTGAAGAGCTGAATCAGGTCGGCTGCGATACCAGCCATTTGATTACCGATAAGGAACGTCTGACGGCGCTGGTGCTGTTGGGCATCAAAGATCGCGATACCTTTCCGCTGATTTTCTACCGCGACAACTGCGCCGATATGGCGATCTCGCCAGAGGATTTCACCGAGGATTACATCGCGTCGTCGCGCTGCCTGGCAATTACCGGCACGCATCTCTCTCACCCTAACACGCGCGAAGCGGTGCTGACGGCGCTGCAATACGCGCGGCGCAACGGGGTGAAGACGGCGTTGGATATCGACTACCGTCCTGTGCTCTGGGGGCTGACATCGCTGGGCGATGGCGAAACCCGTTTTGTTGAAGCGCAGGCGGTCACGGAGCAGTTACAGCAGGTGCTGTCGCTGTTCGATGTGATTGTCGGCACTGAGGAGGAGTTCCACATTGCGGGCGGCAGTACGGATACCTTGCAAGCGCTACGCACGGTGCGGCAGCACACGCAGGCGGAACTGGTGTGCAAACGCGGGGCGCTGGGCTGCTCGGTGTTTAGCGATGCGATTCCTGACCATCTGGATAAAGGCATCACGATCAAAGGCGTGCGCGTGGATGTACTGAACGTGCTGGGGGCAGGCGATGCGTTTATGTCCGGTCTGCTGCGCGGCTACCTCAACGGAGAAGGCTGGGAAAAAGCCTGTGCGTACGCCAATGCCTGCGGCGCACTGGTGGTGTCACGCCACGGCTGCGCGCCAGCTATGCCAAGTAAGATCGAACTGGATAACTATTTAGCCCGCGCGGCAAGCGTCCCGCGTCCCGATTTGGACGAAGAACTTAACCATCTGCATCGTGTTACGACACGTCGTAAACAGTGGCATGAGCTGTGTGTGATCGCGTTCGATCACCGCAGCCAGTTGGAAGACATGGCGCTGAACTGCGGCACAGAAATCAGCCGTATTCCGGCACTGAAAAAGCTGATTCTGCGTGCCAGCTATGACGCGGCGCAGCAGGCAGGGCTTGACGGCAAAGCGGGTCTGCTGTGCGATGGCACGTTCGGACAGGATGCGCTGAATGACATCACCGGAAAAGGCTGGTGGATTGGCCGGCCGATTGAGCTGCCGGGATCGCGCCCGTTAATGATGGAGCGCGGCAATATTGGCTCACAGTTGGTGAGCTGGCCGCTAGAGCACGTAGTGAAATGTCTGGTGTTCTTCCACCCGGAAGATGCCCACGCGCTGCGGCGCGAGCAGGAAATGAAGGTGATGGAGGTCTATCAGGCCTGTCGCCAGTCCGGCCATGAACTGCTGCTTGAAGTTATTCTGCCTGCGGGGATGCCGCATAGCGATACGCTTTATCTGCGCGCGATTCAACGCTTCTACAACCTTGGCGTGCGGCCAGACTGGTGGAAACTGCCGCCGCTGTCCTCCGAAGGTTGGGCACAGCTTACGCCGCTGCTGGCGCAGCGCGATCCTTACTGTCGGGGCGTGGTGATTCTGGGGCTGGATGCGCCGCTGGAAACGTTGCAGCAGGGTTTCAGCGCCGCCGTAGGCTTCCCGATTGTGAAAGGCTTTGCTGTCGGTCGCACCCTGTTTGCCCAGCCAGCACAAAAGTGGCTGCGTAACGAGATCGATGACGCCGAATTGATTGAGCAAGTTAAACATAACTACCTGCAACTGATCGCCGTCTGGCGTCAGCGCGGTTAACCCATTCTATGTGTTTGAATAAAGGACATAACATGACCGTTCAACTTGGTATTAATCCACTCACCTGGACCAATGACGATCTGCCTTCTCTGGGCGCGGACACCCCGCTGGAAACCTGTCTGAGCGAAGGGCGGCAGGCGGGTTTCGCCGGTTTTGAATTAGGTAATAAATTCCCGCGTCAGGCCAGCGTGCTGGGGCCGATCTTGCAAGCGCACGATCTGCGCTTAGTCTCCGGCTGGTACTCCGGCGAACTGCTCACCCGCTCAGTAGAAGAAGAGATTGAAGCGGTGCAGGGGCATCTGGCGTTGCTGCGCGACCTCGGTGCGACGGTGCTGGTGTTTGCCGAAGTGACGGGCGCGATTCACGGCGACCAACAGAAACCGGTCCATCTGCGCCCGCGTTTCCCCGAAGAGCACTGGTCGGAATACGGCAAAAAACTGACCGAGTTTGCGCGTTATACGCAAAGCCAGGGTGTGCAGATTGCCTATCATCACCATATGGGCACGGTGATTGAAAGCGCGCAGGACGTGGACAATCTGATGGAACATACCGGGCCGGAAGTCGGGCTGCTGCTGGATACAGGACACTTTACGTTCGCGGGTGCCGATCCGGTTGCAGTGGCGAAGCGCTGGATTAACCGCATCAATCACGTTCACTGCAAAGACATTCGTCCAGATGTGCTGAAAGACGTGAAAAACCGCAAGACCAGTTTTCTGGACGCGGTGCTGAGCGGCGTCTTTACCGTACCGGGCGATGGTTGCGTCGATTATCCGGCGGTGTTCAGCATCCTGAAAGCCCATAATTACAGTGGATGGCTGGTGGTCGAAGCGGAACAGGATCCGGCCGTTGCGCATCCGCTGACGTACGCGACGCTAGGCTACAATAACTTGCAACGTTTCGCCCAGCAGGCGGAATTGATCTGATTCGTGGTGATATCCCCGCATATTCAAGCTGCCAGCCGACCAACGTGCAGGCAGCTTGAAGTAGGGGGAGATAAGGAGGCAAAAGATGTCCCGACTGTTATCACGCCATCGTGCCCCTGACGAACATGGCCGTACGCAGCACATCACGCCGGAAACGGCGGGCTGGCGATACGTGGGGTTCGAGGTCTATCAATTGGCACCTGAGCAGGTGCTATCGCTGCCTGCCAGCGATAACGAGCGCTGTCTGGTGCTGGTCAGCGGCAAGGCAACGGTGGTCACGCCGAGTGAGCGCTTCGAGCAGATTGGCGACAGAATGAGCCCGTTTGAGCGCAGAAAACCCTATGCGGTTTATGTTACAACTGGCGAGACGATTACGGTGACGGCGCACACGGCGCTGGAACTGGCAGTTTGCGCCGCACCGGGGTTCGGCACGCATCCGACCCGACTGATCGCCCCGCAGGATATCGACGCCGAGCAGCGTGGCGTCGGCAATAACCAGCGCTATGTGCATAATATTTTGCCGGAGGACAAAGCGGCCGACAGCCTGCTGGTGGTCGAAGTCTACACCGATGAAGGCTGCACCAGCTCTTATCCCAGCCACAAGCACGATGTCGATAGTCCGCCGCAGGAAACCTATCTGGAAGAAACCTACTACCATCGTTTGAATCCAGAGCAGGGATTCTGCCTGCAACGCGTCTATACCGATGACCGTTCATTAGATGAGTGCATGGCGGTCTACAATAGGGATGTGGTGCAGGTGCCGCGCGGCTATCATCCGGTCGCCACGATTGCAGGCTATGACAGCTACTATCTGAATGTAATGGCTGGCCCGACGCGCCAGTGGCGTTTCACCTGGGAAGCCGATCACCAGTGGATCAACAGCCCCGAATATGCGGATAAGCATAGGAAGGGATAGCAATAATCGTATTGCCGTAAGGCGATAGTGAACGTATCTGGCATAGCACCTCTCTGTTTTGCGGGGCGTATGCCAGTTTTACGTTTGGTCAGTGCATTTTCTCATTTAAACCTACCGTTTCTTTTGGACTACTCGTTATATTGCCTCGCAAGCATCATAAGGAATGACGGTAAGGGATTCATGGATGACATAAAAATCTCTGCGTTAGCGGAGGCTGTTGCTGAGGCGATAAAGGATATTGTTTATAACGCGATAACTGATGGCCTGATGAAATCGGTGACCCCAGCAGTATTTTTTACGGCAGGATCTCCCGGTGCTGGTAAGTCTGAGTTGATTAACCAAAGGCTCCGCGTTTTTTCTAATATTCTGGTAATTGATGCTGATGAATTTCGTCGGCTATTGCCTTACTACGAAGAAACCAATGCGCTACTCTTTCAACGTGCGGCATCGAATCTTGTTGAATATGTCTACATGAAAGCGACAGCTGAGGGTTTAGACATCATCATGGATTCAAATTTTGCGAGTTTTAAGAACGCTGAGTTCAATCTCTCTCTGGCTCTAGGTCGTGGTTATTTAACGGCTATTGATTATGTCTATTTGGATCCTGCACTCGCTTGGGCGTATGCCAGACAGCGAAAGCGCAAGGTACCGTTGAGTGTACTAAAGAATAACTTCATGACGTGTCGCTCGACGATTAAGAAGGTGTTGAAGGATGAACGATTTATAGGAAGGGTACAGGTGACGGTGTATTACCGTGAAAAAGACTTTACGCAGCCCAATAAATTTAACGTTACTCGTATCAGAAATATTAAAACAGAGGCGGAGTTTTTGAACTCGCATCGCTGTCCCTACACTAAACTTGCCCACCTTAATGTCATCGCTGTATAATAAATACCCAGATTTAAGGAGCGATTATGTCATCAAAATCCGAAGCCATACGGGAGAGAAATGCGTTTTCTCTTGCCGATCTCTATGGCGAAGACATTTCCCCTGATGCCGCAGATGCCGACATGGTTGCTTTCGAACGCTCTATGGATGATATGCTCCCTGCATTACTTTCCGCTAATGCAGAGAAAACGGAGCTCTCCACCGATCCGCTGAGAAAAAAACGTGCCGTTGCAGCTAAAACTGATGAGACTGCCTTAGTGGAACATATTGTTTTGGTAGAAAGTTCAGAAATGCACAGGGATAGTGAAACAAGGCGTCGACGGAATAAACCGGTATTCTCTTCCAGATTCAAAAGTAAGTAATAAATCGGCTTCACATCAGAAGCCGATTTCAATTCATCGAACCGCATTACCATTCTCTTTAATCGGTTACTCTACTTCTAGCGTCGTTCCCGCCATTCCAACGTACCTTCTTTCAAATAGCCAATGTGGCTGGCCATCAGTTCGGCTTCTTGTTCGCTGTGTGTGACTAAGAGCGCGGTTTGTCCGGCATCGCGCAGGATGTCGCGCACTTCCTGTCCCAGTCGTTTGCGGCTGTCGGGATCGAGGCTGGATAGGGGTTCGTCGAGCAGCAGAACAGCAGGCTGCGGAGCCAGCGCCCGTGCGAGTGCAATACGCTGCTGTTGTCCGCCGGACATCTCATGCGGGTAGCGTTGTGCCAGCGAGACAAGATCGACCAGCTCAAGCATGGAGCGGACGCGGGACTGCTGAAGATCCTTCGGCTGTTTTCTCAGGCCAAAGGCAATATTCTGCTCGGCGGTCAGATGGGGAAACAGCGCGTAGTCCTGAAACACCATCCCGACGTTGCGCTGTTCCGGTGGCAGATGCACGTTTGGGCCAGCCACACAGCGTCCGCCGACGTGAATCGTTCCCTGAGTCAGGTGCTCAAAACCCGCAATCGCGCGTAAAGCCGTGGTTTTACCGCATCCTGATGCGCCCAGCAGACAGGCCAATTCACCAGCGGTAACTTCCATAGAAAAACCGTTCAGCACGTGATGAACATTATGCTTGTGCCCGTAGGCGACGTGGACATTATTCAGAACGAGTGTAGCCTCAGACACCTTGACTCTTCCTCATGATTTTCATTCTTTCTCAACCGACGTTTTTAGCTGACTGCGAGCCAGCAGCACAACGGGCAGCGTACCCGCCAGCACGATCAGCAGTGCGGCAATTGCGCCTTCTTCGTAGGTGCCTCTGGCAGCTTCGGCATACAGAACGGTCGCTAGCGTTTCGAAATTGACCGGCCGCAGCAGCAGCGTGGCGGGGAGCTCTTTCATCGCGTCGGCAAATACCAGCAGCGCACTGGTCACCAGCGCGGGGCGCAGCAGGGGAAGGTGCACGCGGAAAAAGGTGACGAATTCACTTTCGCCCAGCAGACGCGATGCCTGTTCCATCACGGGGGGAATGCGCGTCAGCCCGGCATCAAGTGCACCAATCCCAATCGCCATAAAGCGAATGGCGCAGCAGACCACCAGCAGGACACCGGCGGAAAGCAGCGGCAATCCCTTATAGCCTATCAAGTCAGCGAGGAAATTATCCGTCTCCATGCCGGGCGTCAGCATGCCAATTGCCAGTACCGTACCGGGCACGGCATAGCCCAGCGAGGCAATTCTCAGTATGGTGCGGCGGCGTTCCGGTGAGCGATCATTGATAGCTGAATGACGGGCATACCACGCAATAATCAAGCTAACGAACGTGACGACCAGCGTGACGCCAACGGCCAGCAGAAGCGAGTTCTGCAACGACTGTATCAGGCCAGCGGAGATCGTCACGCTATCGCCCAGCCGTTTGGCGCTTTCCCATGCCAAAAAGAGGGCAGGGGCGATGAAGCCGAGCAGGATAGGTAACGCGGTCGCACAGGTCGCCAACCAGGCGCGTACACCTTTCAGCGGTGCGGGCATGATGCCGCGCATCTGTCGGCTAGTGCCGTAGCGCTGGTTTTTCCGGCCGTAATATTCCAGTGTCAGCAGCAGGATGACCACCGTCAGCATCGTGCAGGCAATCTGTGCAGCGGCAGGTAAATCCGAACGGGTGACCCAGGTGGTGTAAACCGTTACGGTGAGTGTATTGACCCCAAGAAACTCGGAGGCACCAATGTCATTCAGCGTTTCCAGCAAGGCCAGACTGGTGCCGACGGCCAACGCAGGGCGCGCCATCGGCAGGGCGACGTGCAGGAAGGTGCCCGTGGCGCTCAAACCCAGCGTGCGAGCGGCTTCCAGCAAGTGTGCAGGCTGGCTGATAAACATCGCGCGCATAGTCAGATAAACGTATGGATAGAGCACCAGCCCGAGTAGCAGAATCGCGCCCGTCATGGAGCGCAGATCCGGCAGGCGGAACTGACGCGGACTGTCGTAGCCCAGCACACTGCGGATCGCTTCCTGAATCGGCCCTATAGGATGCAGCAGATCGAGCCAGGCAAAAGCGACAATGTAGGTTGGCATCGCCAGCGGTAGCAGCAGCGCCCAGCTAACGAACTGTCTGCCGGGGAAATCAAACGCGGTCACCAGCCAGGCGCAGCCTGCGCCAATCACCATGACGAGTGCGCCGACGCCGACGAGCAGAATGAGCGTGTTGAGTGCGGCATCGGGCAGCACGTAGCGCATCAGGTGATCCCAATGGCCAACACCCGCGCCAGCCGCTAGCCAAAGCAGGGAAACCAGCGGAGCCAGTACGCCGAGTGCAATGATGACGGCAGCGATGCGAAGCGGAGAAAAAAAGAGGCGCGGCCGCCCGAAGGCGCCGCGCATGGTTGACGAACCGGTCTTATTGATCGAATCCAACTTTATCTACCAACTGACTGGCCTGTTTACGGAATTTAACGATGTCGGTCAGCGGAGTGCTATCCACATTAACTTCACCAATCGTGCTGCCAATGGTGGAATCCAGCGTGACGCCTTTGCGAACTGGGTATTCGTAGTTTGCCTGTGCGTAGATCTGCTGAGCCGGAGCGGAGACCAGATATTCCATCAATTTCACGGCTTGATCTTTATGCGGAGCATGACGTGCAACCGCTGCACCGCTGATATTGACGTGTGTGCCGCCATTTTCAAAGGTAGGCTGAACAACTTTGATGGCATCGCCCCATTTACGGGCATCGGTGCCTTCTTTGGCGTTCTTCATATGGCCGACATAATACGAGTTCGCCAGACCTACATCGCAGATGCCGCCGAGGATATCGCGCGCCACGTCGCGGTCGCCGCCAGTCGCTTTACGCGCCAGATTGTCTTTCACACCGCGCAGCCAGGTTTCAGTTTTGGCTTCGCCGTGGTGGGCAATCATCGCAGCAACCAGTGCGGTATTGTAAGGGTGTTGACCCGCACGGATACACACTTTGCCTTTCCATTTCGGATCGGCCAGATCTTCGTAAGTGATGCCGGTCAGCGGCAGTGATTTTTCTGCATAGAGCACGCGAGAGCGCATTGACAGACCAAACCATTGGTTATCTTTGTCACGCAGCGCCGCCGGGATAGCGTCGGTTAATGCACTGGACTGAATAGGCTGTGTAACCCCCGCTTCTACCAGATCGATCAGGTTACCGGCATCAACGGTCATCAGCAGGTCAGCCGGTGAGTTTTGGCCTTCCGCCTTCACACGCTCCAGCATGCCGTCCTTGATGAACACGGTATTGACTTTAACCGACGTCTCTTTGGTGAACGCATCCAGCAGCGGCTGAATCAGGCCGGGCTCACGCGTGGTGTAGAGCGTCAGAGAGTCATCTGCTGCGACAGCAGGCAGGGCGTAGGCAACCATTAGCGATGAAGCCAGCGTCAGCAGGCGCGCTTTTTTGCGCAGAACAGACAGCGTTTTTGACATGTTATTATCTTCTCCAGAGTGAATGTGGGGCTAAATTAATAAAATAAGGAGATATTTTCTGCAGGTGACAAAAACTATATATGATAATCACTCTTGTTTTCAATCTCATTGCGCTACACGATCCTCGATCGTGATGGGGGTCAACATACGGACTCATCGGGAGAGAACCGCTGCTTTATTTTTCAGCATGTTGATAAACATAGCAGCGATTGATTAGGTTGCGTGAGGTGAGTGCTATGGCGTCTGGCTTTCGGCCAGCCTGCTGATATGCATGGTCAGCCACGTAAGTTCTTCTTTCGGCAGGGCCATTTGGTATTTTTCCTGCACGTAATCCCTGATGGCCCAGGAAATCGCCATCGCGTCAGGATAGTGTTTCAGCAGTTCCTGATAGAAATCGTCTGTGCGTCCCGGCGCGATTTTGCGGGCAATCACTCGTTCGGAGAAATAGCGTAGATGGGTGATAAAACGGAGATAATCGACGGCGTTGACATCAATATTCTTGTTTAACTTATAGCGGACAATCTCCGCCAGACGATTCACCAACTGAACTTGCTGGTGGGCATCGGCAATTTCGGCGCTGCCGGCGGCATTGATGAGGTGGAACGCGATATTGATGGCTTCGTCATCGGGCAGCGTAACGTTAAAGCGCGCCGACACGCGATCTTTTGCCTGCACGCCGAGGGCGTACTCTTTTTGGTAATAGCGTTTCACTTCCCAACTGAGCTTATTGATGAAGTGGTTGCCTGTTTTACTACGTTCAACGGCAAAATAGAGATGTTCCGCCAGCGTAAAGAACAGCACCGAATTAAGTTTTTCGGCGTACTGACTTTGCGCCAGCGTGACGATCTCATGCGTGATGTCAAAAAAAGCCGCAGGAATGGTGTCGGTCAATGAAAGAAAATGCCGTGATTTCAGGTTTTCCAGCGGAATGAAAACCTGCTTAACGTGCGTCACATCAATCAATGAACCGGGTTTGGCACCAAATCCGATGCCTTTACCCAACAGGATCATCTCCTGCTGTTCATGGTCGACTAACAGCATGCTGTTATTTAACGCTTTTTTCACTTTAATCACGTTTTTCTTCCAATCATGCTGGTTTTCTCATTACGCTTTTCCAATCACTGTCATTGCGCACGTAGCCTGCGGCAGCGCTGTCTGTCAGGTGAGGTCGGCACCGTTGGTCGAGATGACCTTCTGATACCAGTAGAACGAATCCTTCCTCAGCCGCGCCAGAGAACCGTTGCCCTCATCATCCTGATCGACATAGATAAAGCCATAGCGTTTGGACATTTGTGACGTGCCCGCGCTGATGATGTCAATCGCGCCCCAACTGGTGAACCCCATTAGTTCAACGCCTTCGCCAATCGCTTCACGCATTTGCTCGAAATGTGAACGGAAGTAGTCAACGCGGTAAGGATCGTGGATTTTGCCGTTTTCGACAACGTCTTTCGCACCCAGCCCATTTTCGACAATAAACAGCGGTTTCTGGTAGCGATCGTAAAGCTCCAGCAGGGAAATTTTCAGCCCGACGGGGTCGATCTGCCATCCCCAGTCTGAGGCTGGCAGGTACGGATTTTTCACGCCCAGAACGGTATTACCCGGGATTCTTTCGGCGTCTGGCTGGGTGGATTCGGTGAGCGACATGTAATAGCTGAACGACACAAAATCAACGGTGTGCTGTTTGAGAACAGCCAGATCGTCGGGCTGCATGGTGATGTGAATGCCGCGTCGTTCAAGGTCGCGCTTGATGAGCGGCGGATATTCACCGAACACCTGCACATCGGCATAAAAGTAGTTTTCGAGATTCTTTTTCAGCGCGGCTTCGACGTCTTCCGGGCGGCAGGAGTGCGGATAGGTCGTCAGTTTGGTCAGCATGCAACCGACCTGGCTGCTCGGGATTTTTTCATGGCAGTCGCGGGTGACGATAGCCGAGGCAACAAATTGATGATGTAACCCCTGATAAATATCCTGCTTGGCTTGTCCCGGCGCGCTTTTCTCTTCACGGATACCGGCAGTGGTAAACGGATGACGATGGATACTGTCGATCTCGTTAAAGGTCAGCCAGTAGCGCACCAGATCCTTATAGCGATCGAAGCAGACATTGCTGAAGCGTACGAAGGCATCCAGTACGTTGCGGTGCACCCAGCCATTGTATTTCTCACTCAGCGCCAGCGGCATTTCGTAGTGTGAAAGCGTCACCAGCGGTTCGATGCCGTGCTTGCGCATCTCGCGGAACAGATCGTCGTAAAACTGTAAACCGGCCTCATTCGGCGCGCTGTCTTCTCCGGTCGGAAAGATACGCGACCAGGCGATAGAGACGCGCAGCACCTTGAAGCCCATTTCGGCAAACAGCGCCAGATCGCCTTGGTAGCGGTGGTAAAAATCGATGCCGCGCCGCTTGGGATAGAACGCGTCATTTTTTCCGTTGAGCGCATCGGCGATGTTTTCATCCGTCAGCGCCATGTGGGCATGGTAATTCTTCAGGTCGAGGTTCGGCTTCCAGGTAATCGCGTCCGCGACTGACGGCCCCTTGCCGTCTTCATTCCATGCGCCTTCGGCCTGATTCGCGGCAATCGCGCCGCCCCATAAAAAGTGTTCCGGGAATGCGATGTTTTTATCCATTACACAGACTCCTTTAAGGTCATGATGATGGTGTGGGGATGGATGACGACGTCAGTGGCTTCCGGTATCACGCGAAAGCGCTCGCTGTTGGTGATAACCATCATGACGACGGGATCGTAACCCGCCGCGATGAGGCTATCGAGGTCAAATTCAACGAGGACATCGCCAGTATTAACCTGTTGGCCAGTCGTGACTTTCGGCTGAAAGCCCTGACCATTGAGTTTGATGGTATCGATACCGATATGGAAAATCAGCTCGGCACCGCTGTCGGTGAGCATGCTGACGGCATGGCCGGTTTCAAACACGTTCTCAATCGTGCCGCTTGCCGGCGCGTAGAGCACGCCTTTCTCGGGGATAATGGCGATGCCGTCGCCCATAATACGTTTGGAGAAGATCTCATCATTCACGTTGTCCAGCGCAATCACTTTTCCTTCAATCGGGCTGGCGAACTGGCACTCGGTCATCGCATGATGGTTTTCTTCTACGGCGACGGCAGGCTTCTCTTCCCGCCAGAGGAACAGGGCGGAGAGAAAGGCGATGACAAAAGAGAGCGCGGCACCGGCGATGGCGTAGACAATGTTCCAGCTATTTTCCGGTGAGATAAACATGGAGATGCTAGCCAGACCGGGGCCAACCAGCGCAAAGGCTTCAATCGCCATCCAACCGATAAACGCACCGCCGACCAGGCTACCCGCGATCACGCTGTAGAGCGCCTTTTTATTCAGCAGCGTAATCCCGTATAGCGCGGGTTCGGTGATGCCGAACAGGGCAGAAATACCGGCTGAAATTGCCGTCGATTTTAGCGTTTTGTCTTTGCTCTTGAGCGCAATCGCCATACAGGCACCTGATTCGGCAATGTTGTGCGCAAGCGACGCAGGCAGATAGAGCATTTCCTTGCCAAACTGGCTCAAGGAGGAAACGGCATAGGGCAGCATCGGCTTATGCATCCCCGAGGCCACCATGAAGGGCAGCGCAGCGGCGAGCAACCCCGTTGCCACAAAGCCCAGCTTGCTGTACAGCCAGAGGATCACGCTAGCCAGACCCGCACCGAGTTCATAACCGAGCGGGCCAAGAACCAACAGCGTGACGGGAACGGTGACCAACAGCGACAGCATCGGTGACAGGAAAATACGCAGCGCGCTCGGCGAGTAGCGATTGAAGAGCTTTTCGGTTTGCGCATAAAAAATGACGCACAGAATCGCCGGGAAAACCTGCGACGCGTAAGCGACGTTTTTCAAGTCGAGGGAGAGAAATTCCGCGCCTTCTGCCAGCTGTTTAGACATGGCCGGCAGCACCATGACAGAGACGGCGGAAACGGCAACCAGCACATTCACTTTCAGCTTCATCGCGGTGGTGATGCCCACCAGAATCGGCAGAAAATAGAGCGGGGCGGAACCGATATTATCCAGCACTTTGTACGTTGAGCTGTCTTTGGTGAGCCAGCCGAGAAGGTCCAGCAGCAGTAACAGCGATTTGAGCACGCCGCCACCGGCAATCGCAGGCACCAGCGGCTGAAAAACGCTGATGATAAAATCGATAACAAAAGCGGTGCGATTGGTTTTTGCTGGCACGGCGCGATCTGTTTGCTTACGGCCTGCCGCGAGGTTCTGCACTGCTTCGTACACCTGCATCACTTCGCTGCCGATGATCACCTGGCACTGCACGTTAACCCGAACGCCCAGCACGCCCGGTACCTTTTCCAGCTCGTTCTGGTTTACTTGGCTGTTGTCATAAAGACTTAGCCGTAGCCGTGTAGAACAGTGTTCAATATGCTCAATGTTGTCAATTCCACCGACTAACGTGATGATTTTTTCAGCGGTAGTGGCATAGGCTGTCGCGTTATTATCTGCTGCTGTGTGGCTCATACGACGATTCCCCTGATCCAGAAACGAAAAAAGACCTGAAGCACTTCCCATGATGTTGAGTGGGAGAGCTTCAGGTCTTGCCTAGAAAACTAGTTACACGCCTGTGCTGCTGTTGTAAGTCCTCGCACGCGGGAAAGTCAAACAGATCGTGCAGCCTTAATGGGTAAGTGTGATGGCAATAGCAGAATGGAGGGATTAGCCTGACGGCGCTGATGAATCTCAGGCATGTTGCATAAAACATGGCGCTTTTTAACCGATTATAGAAAACAGAACGAGATAAACTCGCCAAGTGCAAATGGGTAAGTGAGAGGCGAAAAGCACGTATGATTTCTGTAACATGAAGAGGTCATAGTAGGTAGAAGTAGTTTGTACAGATGGCGGTTTTAAATACGCCAAATGTCACGTTAATTGATTGTTTTTATTTATAATATTCATCTCTGGAATTTATTGTTATGACTGATGATTTGCTTTCTCACCTTTCGAGCGCGTTACGTTCAGAGGATACCTTCGAGGGGTTGGTTCGCCAGTTATTGGTCATGCTGGAGTTGGTCACCGATCTGGAATCGACGTACCTGACGCAGGTTGACACCGAAGCGGGTTTCCAAAATATTCTGTTTGCTCACAACACGAAAACGCTCAACATCCCTGAAGGGGCGTCGGTTCCGTGGCATGACACGCTGTGCAAGCGTGCGCTGGACGAAGGGCAAAGCTATACGCCTAACGTGGCCGAGTGTTGGGGGGATTCTGAGGCGGCGCAAGCGCTGGGCATTATGACCTATGCCAGTACACCAGTGCGCATGGAAGACGGGCAGTTATATGGCACCCTCTGTGCCGCAAGCTCCGACCATAAGCCGCTGACAACCAAGGGTGAACAGATCCTGAGTCTATTCGCGCAGCTTATTGCTCAACAGGTGCAGAAAGAGTGGCTGGTGCAGCAATTGACGGCCGCCAATGCCGCATTACATGAATACTCTTACACCGATTCACTGACCGGACTGCTTAATCGCCGGGGCGTGTTTTACTCGCTAGAAGCGATGTTTTCTCAGGCCGGGAATGACCACCAGCAGGTGTTGATTGTGTTCATTGACCTCGACGGCTTTAAAAAAATTAACGACCAGTTCGGCCACGAAGCGGGTGATATCTTCTTGCAAGAGGTCGGCCGACGCTTGCTGGCGTGGGGCAATCCGGGGGATGTCGTCGGGCGTCTTGGTGGTGATGAATTTGTCTTTGCCCGTATGGTCAACGTTGCGCCGGGAGAGAACGAGCGCGTGATTTCTTCCTTCAGAGACGACATTACGCCTTTGTTACAGGGGAATTATTCTCTCGGTAAGGCCAGTTCGCTCGGTACGGTCAATATTGAATATTTGGGCGCAAGCATCGGGATTGTCACGGCAGACCCTTCGGTCGATGAGCCTGATGGCGTAATCCGTCGAGCCGATGCCGCAATGTACGCCAATAAAGTGATGCGAAAAAAAGATCAAACCCACGCTTTTGATGTCATCACCGCACAACCGTAAATACCTGTACGGGTGTAATCATCTGCTCATCAGGCATCTTTGGTTGCATCCAGAGTGAGTTTGCCATCTTCTAAGTGAAGTTTGGTGGGGGAAAGGAGTTCAAACAGACGGTTGAACGGATCGGCGTCTTTGCCTGATTCCCCAGTCATAAAGTTGAAGTCCATTTCTATCAGGTATTTCAGGCGTGGTACATAGCCTTCTGGTGCCTGTGCTTGTTCGATTAATGGTAGATTCTCATGGTGATCTAACACCATTTTGAAAAATTCGGTTTGTTTAAACTCGCCGCGACTCCACTCCAGTTTGCTTTGTGCTATGGCCATCGTGCGCCACACTTGCTCCTGATCATAAGCCTCGCTCCAGGCCGCGCGCCGCTCATTCACCGTAAAGGTTCCGCTGTCGTCATAAGTAATCAGCGCCAACTGTTCACGAGACAGACCTTTGAAGGGGTTACTTCCTTGACTATTGGTATACGCTGTAGCTTGTTTCGCTCTGGCTAATCGCTCGGGGTCATCGCTATTGGGGACTTCCGCATCGTGGGTTTTTCTGTTGTTGGCGTAATTCACACCGAGAATTTCATTATGCGCACTTTTGGCCTTGGCCGCCAATGCATTGCGATCGTTTGTTGCATCTCTGGCTTCGGCCCTGACGGCGGCATCGCTGAGCTGTTTTGCCAGCGTTGTAATGCCGATATTTTTTTTATTTGAATAACCATCAGACGCTGTAGACGCGGATTGTGTGCCTTCGGATACGTTTTCCTGCTTTTTTATCGAGCGACTGTCATTGGTGGACTGCGCATCTGCCACTGTACTTTTTGAAAGGCCATTGAAGTTAATCATTCGTTCTTCTCACTCGTTGTGATTCAGGGACAAGTAACGACTCATGCTGCTTATCCCTATTCATAAAAAATGCCTGAGTGGTTGCTCAGCTATTTTTCAGTACGGGTGTTATCTCATGGTAATTTCTACATCTGAGTCGTGAGTATTGACGTTGGCATACGTGACCCTTAGGTCACAGCGTGCGCCGTTGCTAGGCGTGGTGCTTTTAGTCCATTGGGGGATTTTATTTCCCAACACATACTTCACAGTATACGTCATATCAAACTGGCAAACTTTGGCCCCAACTTTGTAACGAACATGCATTGAACCAACGTCACTGATTGGATTGGAGATCGTATATTGATTTGAATTCCCAGACTTGACGAATTCACTCGGTGTAGGTGACGCATTCGCCTGTGAAAAAACTTCTGCTGTCGTCGTTGGCGAAAAAATGGCATCCGGAGCGCTGGATGCGCCAAGATTCTTAAAGGTGACATTGAATTTCGGGCCCGCATTAGCAGCAGCTGATGCAAAAAGGGCTGTCATGAACAGTGAAGACAACAGAATATTGCTTGATTTCATTTGAAAAAACTCCATGTATTTTCATCTGTGACCACAGTCTTTTTATTCTTTCTATCCTACTACGCGGAATACGACGCTGTGTGCTGTAGCCGTAAACGCAGGCAGACCGCGTGATTTGATAATAAATCGGCATTATATAAAAAACATTTAAGTATTTATGGTTATTTTAATAACGCTTTATAGGCCTTAAAAGTATATTTTCTTTCCATTCTTAATTTATTCATGCTAATAATATTAATTGCAATTATTCATTTACATGTCCTGCTTCTCCAGAGTGAGATGATTGTGTTATACGAACCGCTATAGACAGGGTTTTCTTACTGAGTTAGATAGCCAGGTAATTATAATTTGGCTATTCTTTTCGGATTAGCGAACGATGCGGATAAACAGTGTGGATAGATCGATGATTGCTGTTGGTAAGCCTGTATTGTGGCATGAATGGCTATTTTGAATAATCGAAGAGTAGGGTGCAGGGGCGCTTGTTAAGTCAAAAGACATCCAGCGCCTGTTTTTTTAATAAGTAGGGATACTAAAGGTATATCTTAACCATTCGATTTTCATGAAAGCCAGCGTATACGCAACGGGATCATGATTAATCTATATCGTTTTACCAGCCGCAGACGTTAGTGTCTTCATCCGCATCGTAGCCACGTACGATATTAACCAGTTCTTTTACTGCTTCAGCTGAAATTGTCTTGTCTTTTAACTCTTCGACCGTAGCGAGATCTTTATCAACGGACACGCCGTTATTATTATTCGTGACTGTCAGCAAAAACCCTTTTTTATTCTCACTGGCTGAAGGCAGCTCGTTGAGTAATTCCACGACTGCACCTGCGGCGAAATTTGGCACATAAAAAGCCATCGGTTTAAGATAAACTTTTTCTGCTTTTTCATTATTTTCGTAGTTCAATAGTGTTAATGAATAGCCTTTATTTTCACTTGCCATTATGTTCACCTCAACCTTCTATCAAAATTTTTGGATCGACATAAAAGTCCACGTTAAATAGCGTATCATCAGATAACGCTTCGATTCTGTGCCATTTCTCTGGGGGGAATACGCCAAATTGTCCGGCCTCGATCGTCAACGTTTCGACGGGCTCAGGACTGGTCTCATCGGCGTAGCCATAATAACGAATCGTCCCTTGCATCACGCACAAGCGCGGGTAGACACCTTGACGCGTCCCCGCATCCAAATGGCGCTTCCAGATAGACGCAGGGGCAGTTTCTTTTGTCCAGAAAGGCGTGGTACGGGTATGAACATAATTCGCGGGTATAACAATTCGTTCCATGTTTAAACCTCATGCTTTACCCAGCCACATTGCAGGGCGGGAAGGAAAAAACCATATGGTGCATATCATATACCTGTTTTAATGTTTGTGAATTATTTTCTGCTAATTAATTTTTTACAATACCGCAACACGTCGCGGAAAGGCTGTATTATCAAGGTTCGACGTTTCTCATATCGATTATTTTTCTGCGCTTATGGAAGGGAGGGGAAACTAACATCAAGGAATAGTTACATTAAGTTATTTTTGGATGGTCTACTTATTAGGGATGTTGAATGTAATAAATCCCCCTTGGCGATACTCAATTAGAGTTATTGTTAAAAATAAATCAAAAGAGTAGAAATGAGAAAATATAACGCTACTCTATGGTGAGGTTTTAACTCAAATGAAAAAGAACGTAAAACTCAGCTCTTTTTATTATGGTTTCCCGGTTTTCCTTGTTACGACAACAGATAGTAGCAACGGAGAAGTCAATGTTGCTTCTATATCGTCGTCAATTTCTCTCGGTGATAAAATTATTATCGGTGTCACTAAAGGAAGTAAGACCTACAGTAATTTATTATCTGGATCTGATGTTGTCATCAATATTCCTGATTACAAACTGTGGGAGAAAATTGAAGAACTGGGTAAGTTGACCGGGAGCGATACGCTATCTGAAGGTCAGATTAAATGGGGTGTTGAGGTCTGCCACGACAAATTCTCCAAAGTCGGCCTTCACACTGAACCCTCTACCGATATTACGCCACCTCGGGTGATTGAATGTCCTATCCAGGCGGAATGTAAAACCGTCAGCACAACGGACAAAGGGCGTTTTATTCTTGTCGAACTGGACATTGTGAATGTCTGGGTGGAGAGCGAGCTATTAGGAGCAAATGACGTTGTTGATTCGTCAAAATGGAAGCCTCTGATCTACAACTTCCGCGAATATGACACCACGGGCGACGCATTAGGTTTTAATTTTAAATACGGGCATTAATCTTATCGAGAGAACGCTGCCGCGGCGTTTACTGATGGTGGCGTTCTCTCTTCTGCAGCGTAGGCCAGCATTAAAAAATATTGATGCTATTGTTTATTTTCCGCATTTTTATCGATTGTATTGATTACCGCTAGCGTCATGGCTTCAACCCCGGTGCGAATGGTCGGTTCCGGCACTGGTGCAAACTGTGGGGAATGGTTGCTGGGTATTTCTACGCCTTCATTTGCCCATTTTTTAATTTGCTCTGGCGAATAAATACCGATGTTAAAATAGACAGATGGAATGCCATTGTTGACGAAGACAGAGAAATCTTCGCTGGCAGAGCTGGGTTCTTTCGCCTGTATGAAATGTTGACCGAATCGTTGGCTAAACACCTTCGCGGTAGATTCGGATAGCCTGTCGTCATTCACGACAGAGTCAACTTTGCTTTGACCAATCACAATCTCCGGTTTTGGTGCTTTGGCCATGTCGGCAGACGCCTTGGCAAACCGAGTGATACCCTCAATCAAATTTTTACGTACGTTCTCATCGTAAGTACGCAGCGTTCCCTGAATATTCGCTGTATCAGGAATGATATTGCCGGATGATCCGGCGTTAAATGCGCCAATTGTCACAACGCCAAACGCGTTAGGGGACGTTTCACGGCTGACTAGCGTTTGTACGTCAGTCACAAATCGTGCAGCGATAATAATGGGGTCAATGGTTTTTTCCGGCATGGAACCATGTCCCCCTTTCCCGCTAAAGGTAATGGCGAATGAATCACCGTTGGATGTCTGGACGCCGGGCTTAAAAGAAACCAGTCCGTATTCCATTGGGGAAGTGTGGAGGGCAAAGGCGTAATCTGGCTTACCAAATTTTTTGAAAATGCCGTCCTGAATCATTGCACTGGCACCAGTAATTTCCTCTTCAGCCGGCTGGGCGACAAACATTAAGGTTCCTTTCCAGCTGTCTTTCATACTTATTAGTGCAGAGGCGGTGCCGAACCATGATGCCATATGAATGTCGTGACCGCAGGAGTGCGCAACGAATGTCTCTTTCCCATCTCGACCTGTCTGCTTGGCGGTACTGGCGTATGGCAGACCTGTTTTTTCCTGCATGGGCAGAGCATCAAGTTCTGTGCGTACCATGACGGTAGGGCCAGCCCCATTCTGGAATATGGCAACCAACCCTGTGCCGCCGATATTTTCCGTCACCTGGAAACCGATCTTGCGCATATTATCAGCAAGAAGTTTGGTTGTTCTGACTTCCTGATACCCGAGTTCAGGATTCTTATGAATATCTTTATATAAGCTATCCAACTGAGGGTAATGCTGATTGAGATAGAGATCCGTTTTCTTGCTTATTTCCTGTATATCCACTGCGTTTGCAATATTGGGAATGCAATTCATTGTTAGCAGGAGACATAATGTCGCGTTAAGTTTCATGAAGTATCGTCCTTTTTGATTAAAGAGTAGGGTGGTTAATGCCTTGCTTGTTCCTGAGCAGAGAAATGCTGAGCCCTGTTTTCTTTGTCACTACGCAGTGAGAATCTGAGGATGAATAAATGCAGCGTGTCGGCATGTAACATAAATAGTGTATCACAATGCGATACATTTCCTGTACCACATAGTGATTCAAGGTGAGCTATTATGATCGATAAATCTGGGGGCGGTATTCAGGTTATCTCACGGGCCGCGGCTATCTTGCGTGAAGTTTGTGAGAGCCCAGACGGCCTTAGCCTGGGACAGCTTGCTGCATTGACAGGGCTAGCTCGATCGACCGTCCAGCGGATTGTCGATGCGCTGGAAAGTGAACATCTCGTTCAGGCTGGTGCCAAGGGCGTTCGCCCTGGCTGGGGTCTGCGGCGTTTGGGGGAGATATCAGGTCCAGGGCCTGCTCACGATCTCCGTCCTGCGTTGTATCGACTGTACGAAAAAACAAAAGAAACCGTTGATTTATCAACGTTAGATGGAACATCCGTTTTGTTTATGGATCGCTTTCTGTCAGAGCAGCGCATCCGAGCGGTTCCGGATGTGCGTGTGACCTATCCCGCTTATACAATGGCAAACGGGAAAGCATTACTTTCAACGTTATCTGATGATGACGTCTATGCACGGTATGGAACGGATATTCTGGAGAGGGTAACACCCTGTTCGGTCGTTAATGTTGATGATTTAATTGAACAGTTGAATGCCATTCGGGCTGGGGGATTTGCCTACGATATCGAAGAGCACGCAATGGGTTCATGTGCGATTGGCCTTCCTCTCATGAACTCAGGCCAGCTTCCCCTCGCTATATCGGTTGTTGTCCCTACCAGCCGGTTTCACTCACATCGAAGCGCGATAGAAGACGCCCTGAGGCACAGTGTTAGCGAATGCCATGAGTATTTACGTTCAACCCGCTGAGACGGCAAAATTTATTCGATTTCACTTGGAAGGCTCTCTCGACGCCAGACTCTGGTGACGCAAATGGGCCATTACCGTGAAATTGAATTTACTCGCCTCACGCCACTTTTCTGCAACGGGTTTGTATCCTTGGCTTAACAATGGCGCTAAATGCGTGATTTCTATATAATGTCTAATTATGTCGATATCTCGTCAAATCACTCGTAATCCCGACCTGGCCAGTGCCCCTGTCGTGGGGCAGCAGGAACAGTGGATGCCCGCTTCCGTTGAACCTCATGCGCATGTGAGGCATCAGCTCATCTACGCCTCTCGAGGGGTGGTACACATGAATACGTCCGTTGGGGAGTGGATCCTTCCTCCTAGCCGCGCAATGTGGATTACCGGTGGTGTTGAACATGGGTTGATGATTAAACGTCCCGTCTCACTCTACGTCTTATATATCGATCCGGAACGATTAACTCTGCCGGGGGGAGATCGTTGTAGCGTTATCGACGTGTCTCCTCTGGTACGTGAACTGATTGCCGCCTGTGCCGCCTTGCCGTGGGACTATTCGCTTGATTCAGACAGCAGCAGGCTGGCACAGGTGCTGATCGACAGAATCCAACTACAGGAACATGCTCCGTTGGAACTGATGATGCCCAGAGATCCAAGGGCATTGCGCATAGTCGAGCTTCTCAGGCTAGAGCCCGGCAGTCGGCGCTCGTTAAACGAACTTGCCCGTGAGGCGGGGGCGAGTGGCAGGACGATTGAGCGACTATTTATTTTGGAAACACAGCTGACATTCGGTGCCTGGCGGCACAAACATCGGATGCTGTATGCTCTGGAGCGTCTGGCCTACGGTCAGAACGTCACTACCGTAGCGCTCGAGGCAGGGTATGAATCGCCTTCCAGCTTTATTGCCGCATTTCGCGCCATGTTCGGGACAACCCCGTCAAAATACTTCTGACATCTACATTTTTCTACACAGGCATAGACTTTAGGTTCATAGGGTTTATGGATTGCCAAATTAATTTCCTCCGTTATTTTCTTGTGTTCATTTGACGCCGATTTATATCGATAATCCGCCAAACTAGCCGGGAGATATTTATTTTCCCGACGTGGATGTATACATTTTTATGAGGCGAGATGTTCGATATTAATTTTACACTTGATATGTGTTGAATTTTTTATCTCTCCTATACAGCGTAATGAAAACAGGATTGTTACTGCATTTGCAGGCAAAACCTACTTCGAATCAGATATTTCTGGTTTGGGTGGGTTTTTTTGCTTTTTTTTAAGGTAAATATCCCTATGAAACATCAGTCACTTGCCGAATTTATCGTCAGTAAAGTCGGCGGAAACCAAAATATAAAAAGTGTTATTCACTGCGCCACACGTCTTCGCTTTCAAATTAAAAAACACGACCTTGTTCAGAAAAATGATCTGAATAATCATCCGGATATTATTATGGTGGTGGAAAGTGGTGGGCAGCTACAGATTGTTATCGGTAATCATGTTTCTGAAGTCTATCAGGCTATTGAAGCACTGGGGGCGACTGGCGAGAATAAAGCAGACACGACGGATGGTGTGGGTGAGAATGAAGAAAAAGGAAATCTTTTCAACCGCCTGATTGATGTTGTCTCGGGGATATTTACGCCATTCCTGGGGATTTTGGCTGCCTCCGGTATTATGAAGGGGCTTCTCGCACTGTCGCTGGTATTTGGCCTGCTTTCAGAGACCAGCAGTACATACAAAATTCTGGCCGCCGCTGGTGATGCACTTTTTTACTTCTTTCCTCTGGTGCTGGGTTATACCGCTGGTAAACGGTTTGGCGGTTCACCGTTCCTGTCTATGGCGATTGGCGGGGCGTTAATGCACCCAACCATGATTGCCGCTTTTGAGGCCTCCACGCAGTCTGGCGCACCGGCAGATACCTTTTTGGGCATCCCCGTCATCTGGATAAATTATGCAGGCTCGGTGATCCCTGTCATCTTCGCTGCCTGGCTTAGCAGCCTGGTGGAAAAGTACTGCAATAAGATATTGCCGTCAGCGGTGAAAAACCTTTTCACGCCGTTTATTGCGCTGGCCATTGTGGTGCCTGTGGCATTTCTGGTTATTGGGCCGCTTGCGACCTGGTTAAGTCACATGATGGCGAATGCGTTCCTGGTGACCTATGAGTTTGCCCCAGCGGTCGCTGGTGGCATCATGGGAGGATTGTGGCAGGTTTGCGTGATGTTCGGTCTGCACTGGGGTCTGGTGCCGCTCATGATTAACAACCTTAGCGTACTGGGGCATGACGTTATGCAGCCGCTGTTGGTACCCGCTGTTGTCGGGCAGTTAGGTGCGGCACTTGGCGTATTCCTGAAAACACGCGATCCAAAAATGAAGGCGCTTTCAGGCTCGGCTGTGAGTGCCGCAGCCTTCGGTATTACTGAACCTGCGGTCTATGGGGTTAACCTACCCAATAAACGTCCATTTATCTTTGGCTGCCTGTCCGGTGCAATTGGTGGGATGATTGTTGGTGCGTTCCACGGCAGCATTTATTCCTTCGGCATGACTAGTTTCTTCACGCTGGCGCAGATGATTCCACCTACCGGCATGGATATGACGGTTTGGGGGGCGATTATCGGTACCGCCGTATCCCTGATTTTGTCAACGCTGTTGACCTTTTTCATGGGGTTGCCAAAACAGGACGTCGCGCCTGAACCAAAACCGGCTGTCTTGTCTGAACCAAAATCATGGGCTGAGAGTACCCAAGCTGATACCGCTATTTTCTCTCCTCTGGAAGGTCAGGTGATTAAACTTGCTGATGTTCAGGATCCAACGTTTGCAGGAGGGATACTGGGTGAGGGGGTCGGCATTATTCCTACATCAGGAAAAGTAACGGCACCGTTTGATGGTCACGTCTCTTCTTTATTTAAGACTAAGCACGCCATTAATCTGGTCAGTGATACTGGCATCGAATTGTTAATTCATGTTGGCATTAATACAGTCAAACTTAACGGTGAAGGATTTATCGCACATGTTAAATCAGGAGACCGCTTTTCTGCCGGGGATCTGTTAATTGAATTTGATATTGAAGCTATTCAGAAGGCGGGTTGTCTGCTTGATACGCCGGTATTAGTGAATAACAGCGATGATTTTAAATCAGTAGAGATTACCGATGTGGCTACGATTACGCATGGCGCATTATTAATGAAGACGGTGAAATGAGGGAGGGGGAGATGAGTAAATTTCCAGACAGTTTCTATTGGGGCGGAGCTATTGCTGCAAACCAGGTTGAAGGGGCATGGGATCAAGATGGAAAAGGGATAACGACCTCTGACGTACAACCCAACGGTATTTTTGGCCGTGTTGTTGAACGCGTTGGCGGTGATGTCAGCAGTATTAAAGATGTCGCCATCGATTTTTATCATCGTTATCCTGACGACATTGCTCTTTTTAGTGAAATGGGTTTTACCTGTTTAAGAGTATCTATTGCCTGGGCGAGGATCTATCCGAATGGTGATGATCAGATTCCCAATGAAGCTGGGCTTGCATATTACGATAAACTATTTGATGAGCTCCTCAGCCATGGCATTTCACCGATGGTCACGCTGTCTCATTATGAGATGCCGTGGAATCTGGTGACGAAATATAACGGTTGGGGAAACAGGGCGCTTATTGAGCTTTTCGTTAATTACTCTGTGACCGTTTTTGAACGTTATAAAGATAAAGTCAAACTGTGGCTGACCTTTAACGAGATCAATATGTCTCTGCATGCGCCATTAACGGGCGTAGGTTTGCCGGAAAACAGCAGTCAGGCAGAGATATATCAGGCAATACACCACCAGCTGGTTGCCAGTGCAATTGTGGTCGGAAAATGCCACGAGATCGTGAGCGATGCGAAGATCGGTAATATGCTGCTTGGTGGGCTGGTCTATCCGCTGACCTGCAAACCAGAAGATGTCCTGAAGACCATGAACGAAAATCGTGCATGGTTATTCTTTGGCGATGTGCAGTGCCGTGGTGCCTATCCGGGTTATATGCTGAGGTTTTTCAGCGATAACAATATCGACTTGGTTATTACAGAAGACGATCGCCAGCATCTGAAAAATACCGTCGATTTTATTTCATTCAGTTATTACAACAGCGGCTGTGCTACCACCGATGAAGACACCATTGAGAAGTCTCGCGGCAATGTGCTCAGCATGATTTCAAACCCGCTACTGCCTACTTCTGAGTGGGGCTGGACGATCGATCCAACGGGGATTCGGATACTGCTGAACCTATTGTGGGACCGTTATCAAAAGCCGTTGTTTATCGTTGAGAATGGTTTAGGTGCCAGAGACACGCTCAATGACGATTTCTCTGTTAATGATAGCTACCGCATTTCTTACCTGAATAACCATCTTTATCAGGTCTACGAGGCGATGAAGGATGGCGTGGATGTGATGGGATACACCTCCTGGGGACCTATCGATCTGGTCAGTAACTCAACGGCCGAACTCGGTAAGCGATATGGTTTTATTTACGTGAATCGTGATGATGTCGGACAAGGTGACCTGGCCCGATATAAAAAAGACAGTTTTTACTGGTATCGGGATGTTATCCGCAGCAACGGTGAGACGCTGCTTCCTTATATTTAAGGCTGATGCAGGCCTTCGGGCCTGCTTAACGTTGCAATGCTGGGTTGCAGCGTGTTGCCGCGAAATCGATATAGTTTGTCGTGATTCATTTATCTCCTGCTGAGCTATGCCCCGTAGAATTGAATCCAGCACAACCAACGTCAATCTTGAAACACGCACTTGTTGCGCAAGATGTTGCTGTATCGGTAACGCCATTACCGAGCGATTTGAAAACACATCAACATCGGCACGTTATCTTTTCACGCCTGACCTAATGAGATTGCTATGAAATTATATGTATATGAACATTGTCCTTTCTGTATTCGCGCCAGAATGATCTTTGGTCTCAAAAAGGTCCCCTTTGAACTGGGTGTCATTATGGAAGGGGATTCAGAAACGCTGACTAAAATGGTAGGGCGCAAAGTCGTCCCGATTCTTCAAAAAGAAGATGGAACCTACATGCCGGAAAGCATGGATATCGTCCGTTATGTTGACGGGCTTTCAGGCACTGTCGAATTGAACGAGCCTTGTGATAAGGAGATCGAGGACTGGTGTAAAAATGCCACCCGAACCATTTATAATCTGGCTATCCCGCGTTTTACAAAAGCTGACTTTAAAGAGCTTTCGACAGCGGCAGCCAGAGAGGCATATACCATCAGGGAGATAAAGGCTTTTGGTAATCTGGAAGAGTTAATCGCAAAAAGCCAGGATTTCACAGATGAAATTTTATCTGAACTGACTAAAATCCAGCCTTATTTGAGTACGAAAGAGCGTGTCACCACGACAGACTTCTTTTTATTCCCGCTGCTTAACTCCCTGACGATTGTTAAAGGTTTCCCGTATCCGGCCTATTTGAACCATTATCTGAATGTTATCTCAGAACAATGCAACGTACCCCTATTTACTGATAAAGCATTGTAGTTAAAGAGGGGGGGGAGGATTATCCCCCCTTGTCTGCACTAAATAGTGTTAAAAGCGTGCAGAATATCCGGCATCATTCTTCCCTAAAATAAGCGTCAGACGGAACGCGACATTGTTCTGATAATTCGGCGATGTGCGCTGTACAAAAATCGATGTAGGCTCTGGCCGTTGAAGAGATGTGCTGCTGCTTTTTGTATACCAGATGCAAAGACGAATAGGGCAGCGGGTACTCTGGAAGCAGCTCGGTTAGCTCTCCTCTTTTAATATATTCAGCAGCGAAAAACGCCGGTAATTCGGTGATGAAATCCCCGGCAAGGGCACCTGCTCGTAAATGAAGATAATCATTAACCGTCAATACGGCTGAGACGTCATAAGCGTGATTGCCCAGCATCCACACCGGGCGCGCGTCAATAACAGAGCCCCAGGCTGCACACGGGAACCTCATCAGGTCAGATGGCTCACGTAGGGGTGGTGATGCATTCAGTAATCCCGGGCTGGCAACAAGAATATGGCGAAAATCCATTAAATGCCGTGCAACAACGGAATCATCAGCGATGCTACCTACTCGTAACGCAACATCGACCCCGTCTGATATCAGATCCACTCTTCTCTCGGTGGAATACACATTTACCGCAATGCGTGGGTATGTCTGCTGAAACTGCCTGATGATTTCCCACCAGGGTCCCATAGACTGGGGAAGCGTCAATCGCAGGCGTCCGGTGATGTGGGGATGACCTGGCGCCATAAACTGTTCAGCGTCGTTAAGGATATCCATCGCAGAGCTTGCGTGGTTAAGTAATTTTTTCCCAGCTTCCGTTACCTTGCAACCTTTCGCTGTTCGTTCAAGCAGCAGCACCTTGAGCTCTTTTTCCAGATCCTGAATCCTGCGACTCAGGGTCGGCAGCGGGATGTTGTTCTCTCGTGCAGCAGCAGTCAGGCTGCCGCTCCGGGCGGCCATGACGAACATGTTAAGCGCATTCAGATCCAATATTGCATCCTCTCAGACATGGAAGATCTACTTTCATTTTCTGCTCTACATACTAAAGAACTGGCTCAGTAAAATGTATCTGTTTTCAGGCAGCAGGCTATTAAAAGCCAGAAGGGGTAAGCATTATGCGTAAAACCGCACTGCAACACTTTGGACGAGATTTCGACTTTCCTAATGCGATTCAGGGACTGCCCGCTTAGCTCTCAGATGCGGAAGGTCTGGAGATTGGTTCATTTCAGACGAACGATGGCGTGTCACTTTCCTACTGGAAAGCTGGCAAGGTGACGTTTGGCAATCGTATTTCTCGCTTTTCCGCTGATGTGAATGACTTCTTCACTGCACAGAAGGGTGAATCACTTGCCGGGAAAGAGTGCTTCCTGACTGAGAATACGTGAGCGGCAAACCGCTAGAATTTCATCGGCGAGGGCGGAATCATCTGGGCAGGCTCGCGACATCACCAGAGCGCCAACAAGATGAGCAAGAGCGCTAATTCTTTCGGCACGCACGTCGTCTCCCGACCCATTTTCGCTTTCTAATGTAGCCAGCTGCTTCTCAATTCCAGCCGCGAAACTTTCCTTAATGGATGCTGACTGGCGTGCTGAATCCACACCAAGCGCTGACATCACACAGCCATTTCCCATCGAATCACGATGCTGACGAGAGAGATATTTCTCTACAAAACCCGCCATATCGACACCCACGGTATTTTCTATCGAATGCGAAAAACCGCAGCTCATCGCCTCCGACATCAAATCTGCCTTGGAGCTAAAGTGTTTGTAAAATCCGCCGTGCGTTAAACCTGCGGCTGACATGAGTTCCGCTATACCCACGCCGTCATACCCCCGTTCACGAAACAGCACCGAGGCCGTCTCAACGATACGCATTCGATTTTCGCGAACCTGCTCTTTCGAAACTTTCATCGCTTTAGGGTCCTCTCTTAAAAAATTATGTCACAAGTATACATTGATGATGATCGTAATCAAACCGTTTGACTTTTTAGATTACGATCATCATCATTATGTTTGGCGTTTCACCAATCACTATCAAATGAAGAAGATCAACTTATGACTAAAGCTTCAGTTCTCATTACAGGCGCATCAACGGGTATTGGCGCGGTTTACGCTGAACGGTTCGCCCGCCGTGGACACGACCTGGTTCTGGTCGCCCGCAACAAAGCAAAGTTAGAGACACTTGCCAATCGTCTGCGACAGGAAAATGGTATTTCTGTTGATGTGCTGCCTGCTGACCTCACGCAACCGAGTGATTTAGCCGTGGTCGAAGCTCGCCTGCGTGAAGACGCGCAGATTGGCATTCTTATCAATAACGCGGGTATCGCACAGTCGGGTAGCTTCACCGAGCAGACGTCCGATTCTATAGAGCGACTCATCGCGCTTAACGTCACCGCCTTGACCAGACTGGCCAGTGCCGTGGCACCACGATTTGTGCAAGCAGGGGAAGGATCGATCGTCAATATCAGCTCTGTAGTCGGCTTAGCCCCGGAATTTGCAATGACGGTTTACGGCGCAACCAAAGCCTTTGTTCTTTTCTTATCTCAGGGAATGAGTCTTGAGCTATCGCCCAAAGGTATTTATGTCCAGGTGGTACTTCCTGCCGGTACTTATACGGAAATCTGGGACCGTGCAGGTATCGACATCAGTAATTCTCCAAAATTCATGGAAGTGGGCGAGTTAGTGGATGCCGCACTGGTTGGCTTTGATCGTCGGGAGCTCGTCACTATTCCACCTTTACATAATGCTGCACGCTGGGACACCCTCGATGCTTCGCGTCAGGTTTTGCTTTCAGACATCAAACAAGATGAAGCTGCAGAGCGATATAAAGCCCTTTAGCCAATGAGCCGCACTCTGCAGGACGCGAATCACAGTCTTTGGCTGTTTTGCAGAGGAGTATGCCCCAAACCACTTATGAAGGTCTTATTTCAACATGACAAATAAACGTGTAGCGCTTGTGACGGGGGCCTCATCAGGAATTGGCGAGGCATCGGCTAACAAACTATTAGCCGCGGGGTATACGGTCTATGGCACGAGTCGACGCGGCTCTCAGGCCGGTAAGCATGCCTTTCCTTTATTGGCGCTTGATGTCACCGATGATGCGTCCGTAAAGGCCGCTATTGATGAGCTGCTGCGGCGGGAAGGTCGGATCGATATTTTGGTGAATAATGCAGGCTTTGGTATTGCGCCGGCGGCAGCGGAAGAAAGCTCAATCGAACAGGCTAAGAGCCTTTTCGACACGAATTTCCTCGGTATAGTCCGGTTGACTCGAGCGGTCGTTCCTCACATGCGCCGTCAGGGCAGCGGTCGCATCATCAACATCGGTTCGATATTGGGAACGGTTCCGTTGCCGTATATGGCACTTTATGCAGCCAGTAAGCATGCGGTCAAAGGGTATTCGGAATCGCTGGATCATGAACTGCGCACTCAAGGTATAAGAGTGTCTGTGATCGAACCGGCTTACATAAAAACCCAGTTTGAAGTCAATAATATAGAACCAGACGCGAAGCTTGATGAGTATGAAAGTATTCGGGCTAAGCTGACGAAAGTTGTTGGTAAGGCGATGGCGGAGGCGGAAAGCCCCGAGAGGGTGGCGGAAGTCGTTGTTAAAGCGGCCCAGAGTTCACAGCCTAAGTTGCGCTACACAGCGGGGAAATTGGCTGGCCAGTTGAATTTTTTGCTTAGATTTGCGCCCACAAAACTCCTCGACAAAGTGGTGCGTAATAGTCTTCAGCTTGATACGACAGGATAAATAAAAAATGAATAATAAGACGATGAAAGCCTTCACGTTTAAACGTTATGGTAAGCATCCTGAATTGGGATTCGATGACGTAGATTATCCTTCGCTCAACGCTGATGAAATCTTGGTTAACGTTTACGCTGTGGGGCTAAACCCTATCGACAATATGATCCCTACCGGAATATTTAAGCCCGTTCTGCATTTTACGCTCCCTGCAACATTGGGCAGTGACCTGTCTGGTGTCGTCATCGCAGTAGGGAGCAGCGTGACTCGTTTCGCGCCAGGCGATGAAATTTTTGCCAGCATTTTCGATAGGGGAACGGGCTCTCTTGCCGAATTTGCCGTGGTGCCTGAGAACGCAGCTGCGATGAAACCAGCAAACCTGGATTTTGTGCAGGCGGCTTCGCTCCCGATGGTGAGTCTCACATCCTGGCAGGCACTGATCGAGCGTGCCAAACTCCGGCCTGGTAAGAAGGTTTTGATCCCAGCAGGTTCGGGGGGCATTGGTACCTTTGCAATCCAACTGGCGAAACACCTTGGCGCAACGGTGGGAACGACCACGAGTACAGGCAACGTCGAATGGGTAAGTCATCTTGGCGCAGACGAAGTGATTGACTATAAAAAGCAAGACTTCGAAAACGTGTTGAGCGGCTACGATATTGTACTTGGCACTCTCAGAGGTGATGCGATTGAAAAATCCATCAATACGCTTAAGCCTGGAGGCATCATTGTTTCTCTCATCGGGCCGTTAGATGCCGCGTTCGCACGGGCTAGGCGAGTAAACTTTTTTCTGACTTTTGTTTTCTGGTTGATGAGCCGAAAGATTATGCGTCTTTCGAAAAAGCGGGGCACGGCCTACACATTTCATTTCGTTCGACCAGATGGTGCTCAACTGACCCAAATTGGCAAACTCCTTGAAACGGAACAAATCAAGCCAGTGATCGACAAGGTGTTTTCTTTTGCTGAAACACAAGATGCACTTATCTATCTTGCCCAAGGGCATGCAAAGGGAAAAGTTGTCATCAAGATGCAGGGGTAACGTCTTTCCATTAACAGCGACGTCATCATGCTCGAACCAACATGACCCCAAATCTGGCCACCACATTCTTTCGATGCAGAGGAAAAACGG
Organism: Pectobacterium sp. S5; assembly: GCF_051707265.1. Taxonomy (NCBI): domain Bacteria; kingdom Pseudomonadati; phylum Pseudomonadota; class Gammaproteobacteria; order Enterobacterales; family Pectobacteriaceae; genus Pectobacterium; species Pectobacterium sp. S5. Next base: position 790,570 of record NZ_JAULSZ010000001.1, on the reverse strand, counting down.
AATGTGTGTCAGGACGACTTTTGCACGTAAAGGTATTAATAAAATACAAAAGTCCCGCTTAAGCATTCCCTTCTCTACAGATAACACGCCATCGAAACGAATATAGTAACGCCAGCATGGCATTTATAGCATTTATAGAACCCGGTCTTTTGACCGGGTGAAGAGAGGTAGATATTTTAAAGATAATTTAAGCGGAAGGAGAACATGTAAAATCATATTGTCGCTGTATCTATCACATAGCGATAACGTGCTTTCTTATTGAATACATTATCCCACGCCTCATTAATTTGCTCCGCCTTGATAATCTGAATTTTCGGTAAAATTTTATTATTGGCACAGTAGTCAACGACTTCCTGTGTTTCTTTCATACCACCGATCATTGAGGCATTAAAATTCACTCTGGAGGCTGCAAGCCCAAGTGCACTCAGTGTTAGTTGAAAACCTTCAGGCATACCAACTTGGGTAAACGTACCGTAAGGTTTCACTACCGAAGCATAGGCGGCGACATCATACTGATAAGGGATAGTGGAAATCATATAATCCAGCATTCCCTGATACGGCTTCATTTTGCTAAGGTCATCCACTACGATCACTTCTTTCGCGCCAAAGGACAAAATATCTTGAGTCTTTGATGCTGAAGTCGTGAAAGCGTAAACTTCAGCGCCTTTGGCAACGGCAAGTTTTATCGCCATATGTCCCAAGCCGCCGATACCTGCCACGCCTACCTTCATACCTTTGCCGATGTTCGCTTTCATCAATGGGGAGTAGGTAGTAATACCTGCACACAACAACGGCGCAGCTTCTTCAAAACTAATATTGTCTGGAATATGTACGACAAAATGGTCGCGCACGACGATATTCGTCGAATATCCCCCTTGAGAGATACCTGTCGGTGAGTCTTTTTCTGGGAAACCGTAAGTGAAAATGGTCGCAGGGTTATACTGTTCAACGTTTTCCAGTGTTGCCAGTTCATTACGAGGCAGCGTACTGTTAACCATGCAGCCAACCCCTGCGCGATCGCCGACTTTAAAGCGTGTGACGTTTTTTCCGACTGCGGCGACCACACCGACGATTTCGTGTCCGGGAACTTGAGGGTACTTCTGTACTCCCCAGTGGCCTTTCATCTGGTGGATGTCGGAATGACAGATACTGGCGTATTTCGTTTCTATCAGAATATCGTTATCACCGACTGGACGGCGTTCGAACGACCAGGGTGCAAGTTTCCCTGAGGTATCAAAAGCAGCATAACCACGAGATTTGATATTCAGATCTTTGCTGTTTGCGGCAAGAGCCCCAATCGGACTCCCCATCAGCAGGCCTGCACCAATTATGGCACCAGAACGAATGACAAAATCTCGGCGGCTTAGGTCTTTATTTTCGCTCATACTCGTTACTCCTACAGAAGGGGGGATATTCATCTCGATATGATGATGGCAGTCGGATAACAGCAATAATTCTCATGAATCGTATAGGTGAACTGGCATTGCTTTGGCGAGTCAGTAATTTTCTTTTTCCATACTGAGAACGAATTACTGTTATATCTGTTAGCACTATTCGCAATCTGTACAGTAAGCCAGAGCAGCAAAATTATCTTATCCGCCGAGATAATCTATCGATATACAAAATCACCAAATTTCTTGCCTGATTCTCCAGAATGTATTTTCATCTATAGTCCTGTGCGAGCAAATGGATATACTGCGTGTGATGATCAACGTGGGGAATAGCCATGCTGGAAAACGATTGGCAAGACTATAGCAAAGTAGATACATTCGAGATGATGCGTGTATCGATGGCAAACAGCATAGCGCGTCGAGTAGAAGGTAATAAAGATTGCCTGTGTAGTATTAACAATCTAATCCTTTTTCGCCGTAATGCACCTGTGCCACCCACTCTCTGCCTTGTTGAGACAAGTATTGTTCTGGCTGTACAGGGGGAAAAGCAAATGCTGGTAGCAGGCGAAAGTTATGCTTATAACGCCTCTCGCTTCCTCATCACATCGCTTGATATTCCTGCTTATTCTCAGGTGCTGGAGGCAAATCCAGAAAAACCCTGTCTAGGGTTGTCGTTCAAACTTGATTTACGCCTTATGGCCGAATTAATGGCTCAAGGTGACGTTCATCTGCCCGCCGAACGCTCCAGTGATTATGGTGTCGGCATTGGCTTGGGCGCGGTGACGCCAACGTTATTGGAACCTTTCAAACGTCTGATTGACCTGTTAGACGATCCAGATTCAATTCCTGTGTTGGCACCGCTGATTGTACGAGAAATTCACTATCGCCTATTGCGTAGCGATCAAGGGGCACGACTGTGGCAGATAGCCTGTGTCGGTAGCCAAGGGCACCGAGTTGCCCGGGCGATTGATTGGTTGAAATTAAACTACAGTAAGACGCTGCGTATTGAGGAACTTGCTGCTCATTTACAAATGAGCACGTCCAGTTTATATCAACATTTTCGCCAACTGACAGCGATGAGCCCATTGCAATACCAGAAATGGTTACGCCTCAGCGAGGCCAGACGCCTGATGTTTAGTGAGGGTATGAATGCGGCAAGCGCAGCCTTTCAGGTAGGCTATGAGAGTCCGTCACAATTCAGCCGTGAATATACCGCGCTTTTCGGAACGCCGCCAAAACGAGATATCGAAGGGCTGCGCCGACAGTTTAGTGGTCAGCTTTCTTAAACGAAATAATAAACATTTAATAGGGAAATGAATTTTCATTCCGAAAGATTATCTTTTTTGACGTTTTCGCAGTAAATCTTAAGTTGGTCAAAGGGATAATTGAGAGACGGATCTTCATGGAAAGCAGTTAATAAATAATCTACCGTTGCGTGTACACGAGGTGCTATAAGCGCTCTGTGTGGGTACTGAATAACCATCTCGTAATTCCCTAGATCGTGTTTGCCCATAAGCACTATTTTCAACGACCCTTCTTTTAGATAGCGAAGCGCGTGATGAACCCCAACCTGAGCAATGCCGAGCCCCAGACAAGCTGCTTGAACTTGAGCTTCCGGCGCGGAAATAGTAATAACAGCATTGTCGGGTTCCATGGTTGTCAGGCTGCCATCTTCTGAGCGAAATCCCCATGGCGAGACCTTTCCACCTAAAAAGCGGCGAGCTATCAAGTGATGCTTGCTTAGCTCTTGAGGGGACTGAGGGGCTCCATAGTTTTTAAGATACTCAGGAGAGGCGACGAGAATCATACCTAATTGACAGACCGGACGAGATATCAGTGTCGAATCGACGATGCGTCCTCCCCTGATGGCCAGATCATATCCATCACGGATCAGATCTACCATCCTGTCATCAAAATCAACCTCCACGGACAGAGATGGGTAGCGGGTTCGTAACCCTGAAAGCACGGGTAACACTTGCTCTCGTCCGAATGCCGCACTGGTTGAAATACGAACATGCCCACTAATTTCCATTTTTCTCGCGACGACAGCATCAACCGCAGTATCCAGAGCATCGATAGCAATACGTGCTTGCTTAAGAAAGAGTTTTCCCTCATCGGTGAGGCTCAGTTTACGGGTTGTCCTGTTCATCAGGCGTATACCCAAGACCTGCTCAAGACTCGCCACATTTTTACTGACTGCTGCCGAGCTTATCCCTAACGAGCGGGCTGCTGATGCAAAACTCCCGACATCAGAGGCTTCGACAAATGAAAGTATGGCTCGGACACGTTGTGAAAGTTCCATATCGATACCTCGGGAAATGATGCTTAAGATGGTAAAAGACGTATGCGCCGATTGACAACTTGAGGTTATCAATTCATCAACCATATGTACTGTTAAATAATGGGTAAGCGTTGTGCATAATGGTACCAACAACACATACGAGATACCGTCCTTTTTTCAAGTTAGCCATAAAATACACTATTTCTCTAACAAGTTATGACGAATTTTATGGAGAAAATCTAAAAACCTATTTCTGTAGGTGGTTAACATTTCAGGGAAAATATCACGAAGGGGATGCTTTTATCTGGGCTTGATTATTATTTTTACTAAAGTCAGTGCCTGATGGAAATAGCAATTGTTGGAATGGGAGTCTTATGAAAGGAAATAGCAAGGCATATTTCATCTTTGATGTGAAGGTAAACAACATTGAGGCTTTAACGCTTTATCAAGAAAAAGTCGCTGAAAGCTATACTCGTTATGGCGGAATACTAAAGATTCTAGGTGGGAGAATGGAAACGATAGAAGGATATCCCCCACAAGGCGTAATTGTTATGCTGGAATTTGACTGCGTTGAAAATGCGCGTAATTGGTATAACTCCTTTGAATACCAGGAAATAATTCCCTATCGCCATGCAGCCGCTGAAACAAATGCCTGGCTGGTTGAAAATATTCCAGAATAGATGCAATAATTTGAGGTTCTTTCACCATGAAAACGTTAGTTATCGTTTCTCACCCTTACGCTTCTCAATCACGGGTAATTAAAATGCTTCAACAAACGGTTGAAGCGCGAAACGACATTGTCGTTCGTAATCTCGAATCTCTTTATGGTAATACCATCAGTGAGTTTGATGTTGTGGCAGAACAAGCGGCCAGTGAAGACGCGGACCGCATCGTGTTCATGTACCCAACCCACTGGTTCAACCTTACTCCGAATCTTAAAGCTTATCTTAACGAAGTCTGGACTTATGGCTGGGCATTTGGCCCGGGGGGAGAGGCGCTTAAAGGTAAAGAAATGCTAGTGGTAACCACTGCCGGTGCCAGTGAGCATCTGTATTCCCATGATGGCTTGATTGACGGTACGATGGATGACGTGCTCACCCCAATGAAGGCCAGTGCACGGTATGTGGGGATGAAGTACGTCGAACCTCTTGCATTCTTTGAAGTTACTCAAGCGGATAAAGAGACCTTATTAGATTTTCAGACTAAGCTCTCAGCGAGACTCCAATTCTGATAAGTCTGGCTATTTATTTTTAAAGGGGTTCGTTATGAGTAAGATGAAGTTAGTTTTATCTGGGTTTCTTTCTTTTCAAATACTTCTTATCGGGTTGTTTTCCGCCAACGCATCAATTGCTGCAGATAACGTTCATCGAGCAGCAGTAAAAACACTTGTGATCGTTTCACATCCTTACCCAGAACGCTCTGTGATGATAAAAGGATTACAGCAGGCTGCAGAAAGTGTTGAAGGTGTGACTGTTCGAAATTTAGAAACTATTTATGGCTATGATACTCGTGGCATTGATAGCAATAAAGAAAAACTGCTTACACGCCAGAATGAACGCATTGTTTTTCTTTTCCCTACGCATTGGTTCAATATAACGCCTATGATGAAAGCGTATCTAAACGACGTTTGGGGAAGCGTAGGGCCGGGACTCTGGCAGGGCAAAGAAATGTTAATTGTAACGACTGCCGCAGGTGATGAAAGCACTTATGGTAGTTCAGGAAGGATCGGCATGAGTCTGGCAGAGGTTTTTGCACCAATGAAGGCCAGTGCACTGCATGCTGGAATGGTATATTTACCGCCGTTAACATTCCAATCTGTCAGTTCTTCACGACTGCCTGAATATCAAAAAGAATTTATACAGCGGCTTGAGAAATAACACTGTTTATATTTTAGATTATTTTTGTGTCGAATAATCTTAATTGTTATTTTGATTAAGAGGCTCTGTTATGCCTCTTTTTTTTCAGTAAAATGCATGTCTAACTTGTTCATTATTATTAAATGGCAAGTTACCGTACTCCCGTAGTATATCTATCGCGCAAAACCTGAACAAAAGCTATGAATGCTGGTGAATCTTTTCTGCGATGTGGATAAAAAATATGAAATCCATCAAAGTATGGAGACCATTCAGGTAAGACTGAAATCAGTTTTCCTTGTTTAATATAATCATCAGCTACATATTCAGGTATATACGCAATACCAATGCCATCAAGAGAAGCATCTAGTTGATGAATGGTGCTGTTGACAGTGTACAACCCTTTGACTTTGAGACTGAACTTTTGTTCGCCTTTTTCAAACTCCCATGCATAAAGGCCACTAGTATCTGAATAGCGGACATTAATGCAATTATGAGTTAGCAAATCCTGCGGCGTACGGGGTTTAGGATATCGGCTAAAATATCCTGGTGAAGCAACTAAGAGTTGACGCCAGTCATGGCTTATTCGAGCAGCAATCATATCGCTATTGAGGGAATCTCCGGGACGAATACCAGCATCAAAACGCTGTTCCACAATATCAGTGAAACCGTAGTCAATTCCAACCTCAATTTGGATATCAGGATAGCGAGCAAAAAATTCGGGTAAAATAGGTCTGACGAGATACTGTATAACGTCATCAGAAGCAGTGATACGGAGCGTTCCTGTCGGCTTCTCCCTAAGTTCGCTTAGCCGACCTATCGCATCATCCACTTGCTCAAGCAAAGGGCCTATTTCATTACTTAATCTTTCCCCTGCCTCTGTTGTCGAGATGCTGCGGGTGGTTCTCGCCAGCAGTCTGATACCCAGCCGTTCCTCTAGTGACTTCATTGCATGGCTGACAGCTGAAGGTGTGACACCCAATTCAGCGGCTGCTTTAGTAAAACTACGCTGTCTGGCTACGCTTAAAAAGACTTTTAGTTCATCCACTGGCATCACCCCTTGCTATTTTTTATATCGTTGAATAACACCCATGATATCAACTCTCTTTTTATTGATGAATTTCCTTCACAAGACATTTAAAAAAAAGGCAATTAAAAAGTCGTCCAGGCAATGATAAAATAACGTTATTCAAGTGAGATGTAATTTACCATAAATATTAATTTTCTATCTATTTTTTAAACCCGATAAGGCCATATTATGCAAAATTTTGTTTACCAAAATACCGCCAAGATTCTATTTGGTAGAGATCAGATCTCTAGCCTTTCCCAAGAGATTGCGCTAGATAAACGAGTCATGATCGTTTATGGAGGAGGGAGTGTTAAAAGAAATGGCGTTTTAAAACGAGTTAAAGACGCACTGCAAAATACCATTGTATTCGAGTTCGGTGGTGTCGAAGCTAATCCGCACTATGAAACGCTTATGAAAGCAGTGGATATTGTTAAGCAAGAAAAAATTGACTTCCTTTTAGCTGTTGGTGGTGGTTCCGTCATTGACGGCACAAAATTTATTGCTGCAGCATCCTGTTATGAAGGTGATGCCTGGGATATTGTCAAAAGCTATGGTAGCGTTGTGCAAAAAGCCCTGCCGATTGGCTGCGTACTGACCCTCGCGGCTACTGGCTCAGAAATGAATAATGTTTCTGTTGTCACAAAGGCTGCGACAAAAGATAAACTTTTCTTTGCATCGCCTTATATTATGCCTCAGTTCTCTATACTGGAACCTGAACTCACTTTTACGCTACCAGAAAACCAGACAGCTAATGGTGTGGTTGATGCATTTGTTCATATTCTTGAGCAATACATAACGTACCCAGTGAATGCAAAAGTACAGGACCGGCTTGCGGAGGGGTTGCTGAATACGCTCAAGGAAGAAGGTCCAAAAGTATTAATATCCCCAGAAGATTATGATGCCAGAGCAAATATTATGTGGTCGGCTACGATGGCACTTAACGGCCTGCTCAGTACAGGCACGCCTGCTGACTGGGCTACTCACTTAATTGGGCAGGAAATTACTGGGCTTTATGGTCTCGATCATGCTCAAACATTAGCTATCGTTATGCCTGCTATCTGGCAATATTGCCGTTCAGAAAAGGCGGAAAAACTTGCTCAGTATGGTTCCAGAGTCTGGGATATACCGGTTTCTGATACCGAAACAATGGCAGAGCAGGCTATTCAGGCGACCGTTAAATTTTTTGAGGAAATGGGAGTAAAAACGCATTTGTCTGACTATGGACTGGGTGAGGAGATTATTCCTGAAATTATTAATAAACTTGAAGAACATGGGCATGTTGCTTTAGGCGAGCGCTCTACTATCACGACTGAAAAGGTTGGGGAAGTTCTGAGACTGGCTCTTTAAAATGTATTGTCAATCGTTATGGTAATACCATTCTTTCTATAGAGAAAGAAAAGGAATAACGAAAGGGTAAATAGCGTTATTAATACGAAAAGCTTCAATTTTATTAAGTTTTAACCAAGAGTTAATCAGCCCAAAAGAAATTGCCATTTAATCAATGATGGCAATTTCTGAGGGTGAATTATAGTCGATATCAAGTGATAAAAAGGTCGTGGTAGGCCTTGTATGAAATAATAACACGCCATCACCAGAGCAACTCGATGTGGCAGTTGTTGAACACATGACCTCGAACAGCACATTTCCGGAAATAAGCGTAGGGTAGCTAAAGCGTCGCTGTATTCGGCTTAGAGATTTGGGCATAGGCCGTTACATTTATGCCGACGTTCTCTCTCGCTTTCTCTCGCAGCGTTGCTATATCCCGCTTTGGGGCAACGCCAAACATACGACTGTATTCGCGACTGAATTGTGATGGACTTTCATATCCAACCTCGAAAGCCGCCGTTGAAACGTCACGGTGTTCGTTCAGCATCAGTCGTTTCGCCTCATTCAGGCGCAACCATTTTTGATACTGAATTGGACTCATCGCCGTCAGTTGCCGAAAGTGCTGATGGAATGATGGCGTACTCATCTGAGAATGGTGAGCCAACTCTTCAACCCGCAAGGGCAATGCAAAGTTCACCTTGAGCCAATCTATCGCCTTTCCAATCCGGTGCCCATGGCCATCGACGGCTGCAACTTGTCGCAGCCTGGCAGCCTGATCGCTCATCAATAACCTGTAGTGAATCTCACGTTGAATCATTGGCTCAAGAATGGGGATGGCCTCTGGTTCATCCAACAATGCCACTAGACGGCTGAACGGCGCTAAGATCGCCTCCGTGACGGTACCAATACCTACGCCAGTACTTACTGATCTATCCCTTCGAGACGACAAATTGCCGTGGGCGATCAACTCAGCCAAAACTCGCTGATCCAGTTTGAATGCTAACCCTAAACACGGTCGGTCACTGCTTGCCTCTGTGACTTCTGAGTTCGCGGGCAGGTCAAGCGATGTGACCAAAAATCGCGATGAATCATATTCGTAACCCTCACCACCGACCCACATCTTCTTGGCCCCATCCACAACCAGAACGATGCTGGGGGGAACCATACAACTGACTGGTGGCGCTGGTGCATTGCGGCGAAAGAGATCCAAACCCGGAATCGCAGTGCCGAAATCGCCTGTGCCAGGTGTGCGTTCACCGATGTCGCTAATCAGCGCACTCAGGTAGTCATCTCGTTGCTTCTTGGGGGATTGTGCAGAAATCATCTTGGCTCGCTCCTCTACGAATTTCACTTCTCACTGTAGCCTATCTGAGACGCGTAAGCCTATAGGGCCTGCAAAGGTTCATAGGATTAGGCATGTAAACCATAGAAATATGCTAATGGAACGCAGGTCAAAGATTCTACAATCCTCACACCAAGAACGAGCATGCCTCGGCGCTTGGAATTAGTAGACACGCCAACAGGCCGAGCTGTGATAGCGGTTGGGTCTGGACTAGATAAAACAGAACAATGGTCGTGTTACCAGAACCGTTTGTAGGCTGCGCTGGAGCGCTCATCGACAACGTACCAAATCAATGAACAAAACGGGCATGTCAACGGCATGCCAGCATCTCCTGTGCTACCAGTAATGAGGAAATACTTACGTGTTATTAAATCGCAGCAGCCAACATTTTCATGGCGAAGAACGAAAAGCATGGGGCGCCGTAGTTGCGATGTCTTTGGCCGCCTTCGCTTTGGTCGCCTCGGAGTTTATGCCTGTCAGCCTGTTAACACCTCTGGCAACTGACTTACTGATCACTGAGGGCCAGGCAGGTATGGGTATCTCGGTATCCGGACTGTTCGCCCTGTTCACCGCACTTTTGATTACACCTATCGCCGCCAAGGTGGAACGCAAGCGCCTATTGTTATCTATGATCCTGCTTATGGTCATTTCTGGAACAATAGTTGCGTTCGCTGCCAACTACGAAATGTTCATGGCTGGACGAGCGCTCATCGGCGTGGCAATTGGCGGTTTCTGGTCACTTAGCGCTGCCACATCCATTCGTCTTGTTCCAGCCCATCAAGTGCCAAAAGCCCTTGCATTAGTCAACGGTGGCAATGCACTCGCCACGGTTATTGCAGCGCCAGTGGGCAGTTACCTCGGCGCTTTCATCGGCTGGCGATGGGCATTCTTTACCGTGGTTCCGGTTGCCATGATAGCACTTGCGTGGATCATGCTCAGCATGCCCAGACTGGCACCTCGTCCCACATCGTCAGGCTCGGGCAATGTTCTCCTGCTTCTCAAGAAGCCGCCCATCGCATTGGGGATGTTAGCGGTCGCGGGTTTCTTCATGGGCCAGTTTATGTTGTTCACGTACCTGCGACCATTCCTTGAAACGGTAACCCGACTCGATATCTCGATGGTGTCTTTCGTGCTGCTGCTGATCGGCGTCGGTGGCCTTATCGGTACGTTTCTGATCGGAGCCTTCCTGAAAGACGGCGGCCTGTACAAAACACTGGTCAGCGTGCCGATCATGATGGCGATAATCGCACTGGCGCTGGTGGAATATGGTGATGCCATGTTAACGACCGCAGTACTTCTGGTCATTTGGGGGCTAATCGCGACGGCGACGCCGGTGGCGTGGTTCACCTGGATTGCACGCTCGGTTCCGAATGACGTCGAGGCAGGTGGTGGCCTTTTCGTTGCCATTTGCCAACTCGCGATTGCTCTCGGAGGCACTGTCGGCGGAATCCTTTTTGACACGCTCGGCTACCGGGCGACGTTCGAAGTCAGTGCCCTTTTGCTTGCTGCGACTGCCGTTCTCTCTTACCTCGCGGGCCGGTCAGCAGTTAAAGCTGCTAGCAAAGAAGACGTTCATGCGAGAGAGGCTCTGGCATTGGGCGAGTGAATGATGCGCCGTATTACGGAATATGCCGTCCCAATGTGTACCCGATCCAACATGAACGGCAGAGCAGTACCCGATATCGGTATGTATTAGGCACAAATGTCGTGGAGTGAGTTGTCATCGCCTTTTCTCGGCGAGCCATAACCCTGCTTCACACCTTTTGTAATCAAGAAAAATTGACTTAAAAGGAGCTAGAGATGGAGCAATTCTCTTTCTACAACCCGACCCGAATTGAATTCGGATCAGGAAAGGAAGCCGAGATCGGAAAGCACCTCACCGAGCACCGGATTAGCAACGTTCTGCTGTGCTACGGAAGCGAACGTATTAAACGTGAGGGATTGTTTGATGTCGTGAGCCGAAGCCTTGCTGAGCAAGGTATCACATTTGTAGAACTCGGCGGCATCGTCAGCAATCCAGTTCTTTCGAAAGTTCGTGAAGGCATCGAACTCGCCCGAGCACATGGTGTAGACGCCGTCCTGAGCGTAGGGGGTGGTTCTGTGCTTGACAGCGCCAAGGCGATCGCTGCGGGCGCACAATACGAAGGCGATATCTGGGATCTGTTTGTCGGGAAGGGGGCGCTTACATCGGCACTACCCTTGTTTGCGATCCTAACGATCGCAGCGACGGGCAGCGAAATGAACGGCTATGGCGTGGTCACCAACGAAGAGACTCAGGAAAAGTTATCCATCGGTAACGATCACACACGTCCCAAGGTATCCATACTCAGCCCGGCGCTCATGGCCGGTGTATCGCGCGACTATCTGGCCTATTCGGCTGCTGACATCATCTCGCATCTTATCGAGGTGTACTTTACCGCAACGGTTCAGCCCAAGTTGCAGTCACGTCTCGTGGAATCGCTGATTAATACCGTGATCGACACAACGCGTTCGTTGCTGGATAACCCTGCCGACGATGCTGCGCGTGGGGAGTTTGCCTGGGCCGCCACACTGGCGCAAAACGGCCTGACGTTCTCCGGCTGTGCGGGGTTCGGCTACCCCAATCACGCAATAGAGCATTCATTGTCGGCGCTGTTCAACGTGCCGCACGGTGCGGGGCTTTCAGTTGTTATGCCTGCCTGGATGAAGTGGTACCAGGAGCAGAATAAATCTCAGTTCGAGCGCTTTGCCAAGTATGTGTTCGGTTTACCGTCGGCCGAAGAAGGCATTGCTGCATTGGAACGCTGGTTCGTCGAGATCGACACGCCCATCCGCTTGGGACAGTTGGGCATACAGGAGTCGGATCTACCCGCCATCGTAGCCAACGTGCAAATCAATGTGAAGGCGTTCGGCATCGCAGATGCTTATCCCCCCCATGTAGTGACAGACATTCTCAAACGCGCGCTGTGAGGCGAGCACTATTTACCTAATCCTGAAGGAGTAAAGCCATGACCCGTTTATTTTCTCCAACGAATTTCTTCAAAGTTGCACTCATCGCAAGTGCTATATCAATGGTCGGCGTACAGTCAGCTACGGCTCAGACTCAGGCGTCTACCGCAGATACACCGTTGCAATTGGTCCAAACTTGGGACAAGACCTTCCCCCAGAGCAAGAAAGTTGATCACCAGAAGGTCACCTTCAAAAATCGCTACGGCATCACCCTTGCCGCCGACCTGTATCTACCGAAGAACCGTGAGAATCAGAGCCTGCCTGCGCTGGTGGTTGGCGGTCCGTTCGGTGCAGTGAAGGAACAAGCATCGGGCTTGTACGCACAAACGCTTGCCGAGCGCGGTTTTGTTACGCTGGCCTTCGATGCTTCCTATACAGGGGAGAGCGGCGGCGAGCCACGTAACGTAGCGTCACCGGATATTAACACTGAGGATTTCATGGCGGCGGTGGATTTCATCGGGCTGCAACCCTACGTCAATCGTGAGCGTATCGGTGTGATCGGCATCTGCGGTATGGGCGGCATCGCATTGAATGCCGTGGCTGCCGACAAGCGTGTCAAAGCCGTTGTCGCCAGTACCATGTATGACATGAGCCGTGTTATGTCTAAAGGGTATAACGATAGCGTGACGCCTGAACAACGGGAGCAGACGCTGGAGAAACTGAGTCGGCAGCGCTGGGAAGATGCGGCGAACAAAACACCCGCTTACCAACCGGCCTATAACCACTTGAAGGGCGGCGAAGCGCAGTTCCTGGTTGATTACGCTGACTACTATATGACGCCACGTGGTTATCACCAGAGGGCTGTCAACTCTGGTAACTCTTGGACGGTCACCACGCCGCTGTCGTTCATGAATATGCCGATCCTGACTTACATCAAGGAAATTTCGCCACGTCCTATCCTGTTTGTCCACGGTGAAAAGGCTCACTCGCGTTACTTTGCGGAAACTGCTTATGAAGCCGCCGCGCAGCCGAAAGAACTCCTGATCGTTAAAGGCGCCAGCCACGTTGATCTATATGATCGCATGGATAAGATTCCCTTCGACGCAATGACAACGTTCTTCAATAAATATCTGTAAAACCGATAAATTGGGGGGAAGCATATGGATATCATCTACAACTTCAAAGGAAAAGTTGCCCTGGTCACTGGCGCAGCGATGGGAATGGGGCTAGCCACCGCACGCGCGTTCGCACGAAGCGGCGCGTGTGTAGTGTTGGCAGATCGCAATGGTGAACTTGCTGTTCAGCATGCTAGCGCCCTCGTAGCAGAGGGGGCTTGCGCCTTGGGGGTTACTTGTGACGTGACAGACGAAGCTCAGATCGCTTCGACTGTGGATCGAGTCATCGCTGAATATGGGCAGTTGGACATGGCCTTCAACAACGCTGGCATCCAGGTGGCGCCATGTGATGCAGCCGAAGAGCCGGCCGAGGCATTCCAGCGGGTCGTGGCCGTCAACCAATTTGGCGTTTGGGCAAGCATGAAGCATGAGCTTCGGGTAATGCGCTCCCGAGGAACTGGGGCAATCGTTAACAATTCATCGCTAGGCGGTCTGGTTGGGCTGCCCGGTCGAGCGTCCTATCATGGTACCAAGCATGCCGTTCTGGGCATGACCAAGAGCGCGGCAGTGGAGTATGCGGCGCTTGGCATACGCATCAACGCGATATGTCCAGGCACCATCGACACACCGATGGTGCAGGACATGCTCAACGGACAACCAGAGGCGATGGCTGCGATCCTGAAGGAACACCCGATTGGGCGAGTGGGGCGGGACGATGAGATCGCCGCCGCAGTCCTGTGGCTGTGCAGCTCCGCAGCGAGCTTCGTGATCGGCGTCGGCCTTCCTGTGGACGGTGGCTTCACTGCCCATTGAATGCGCTGATATGGAATGGCAGCCCATCAATCGTGTTGGTGGGCTGCCTATATCGGTCGCAACAATCCCTATCCCCGATAACGGATACCTTCTCGCTTATGGCATATGATATGAGAAGCACATTGATTGGTCTGAGTTGCTTTCTGGCTGCTTCAGCTTTTGCGGCGAGTTTGCCTGAGCCACTACGGGCAAATGCTGCCGAGCTGGCCTACGACGGACTCACACGAGGGCCTGTACCCATTCCACCCGCCGAGCGGGCTCTGCAAACCGTTGAAGCAACCTCGTGGTTCAAGGTCGCCGACCAAGGGCTTATTCTGGAAGGGGCGATTTTCGATGCTAATGGTAACCTGCTTTTCTGCGATGTAACGGGTCGCCGTGTGTTGCGCTTGTCGCCGGACCGGAAATTGTCCACCATCATCACTTTAGAGGGACTACGACCGGGTGGACTGGCGCTGCATAAGGATGGCCGCCTCTTTATTGCCGCTATTGATCTCGATGCTGGGCGAGGCGCTATCTTTGCGTTGAGTCCTGATAGTTCATCCTTGAAGAACATCATTGACACCGACGCTGGATACTTACCCAATGATCTGGTGTTCGACAGCCAAGGCGGTTTCTACTTCACAGACTTCAAGGGCTCTTCTACGGAACCAAAGGGCGGCGTGTACTACGTCACACCTGATTTCGCTACGATCAAACCCGTTTTGCCAAACTTATCAATGGCGAATGGCCTTGCCCTCAGCCCAGACGGCAAAACCCTGTGGGCCAGCGAATTCGGCCGCAACCTCTTGCATCGTGTTGAATTGGCCGATCCGACGACAATCGCCCCAATCGGCTCTGCCATTCCCTACCGATTTACAGGGCCAGCACCGGACTCGATGCGCGTGGATGCAGATGGCAATGTCTACGTGGCGATTTATGGGCAAGGCCGGATTATGGTCTTCAACCGTAACGGCATTCCCATCGGACAAATTTTGTTGCCTGATAGGGATAATGGGCGGAACCTGCATTCAACCAGTCTGGCTATACGGCCTGGTACAAATGATCTTTATGTCGTTTCCAGCGATGGCCCTGGCGGACAGCAGGCCGCTATTTTCCACTCAAAGGTTTTTGGCTTAGGTCTTACACCCGAGGGAGTTCATCAGTGAAAGCTTTCAATATCTGGTTTGTGATCAAAGTGGGGCTGATTATTGCTCTTGTGTCTGTACTGGCCGTGGTCGCTTATCTGCAGCATCCCTTGTTTGGTCAGCTTCCATCTGATGAGCAATTGGCACGCATCACGCAGTCGCGGAACTACCTCCAGGGGGAATTCCGAAACCAACTCGAAACGCCGTTACTGACAACCGATGAATCACAGTTCTCAATCATGTTAAGTAACAGTTTCGGCAACAATGGCAATCCGCGGCCTCCGGGCGCGATCCCTGCGATGAAAACAGATCTCAAAGCCCTTGATGCAAAACGGGATTTGGTAGTCTGGCTGGGGCATTCGTCATACTTTGTACAAATGGCTGGGAAACGCATCCTGATTGACCCGGTGTTCAGTGCCAACGCTGCGCCAATCCCGTGGGCCAACGAGGCATTCGAAGGCACAAATCTGTATAGCGCACAGGACATGCCTGACATTGATGTATTGCTGATAAGCCACGATCACTACGACCATCTGGACTATCCCACCGTTCTGGCGCTTCGAGACAAGGTCAAACGAGTGGTCGTTGGCCTTGGCGTTGGGGCGCACTTCAAACGTTGGGGCTACTCTGCTGATCAGATTCAGGAAGCTGACTGGAATGACATCGTCAAGGAATCTCCTGAGCTGGATATCCACGTCGTTCCGGCCCGACATTTTTCCGGTCGTACGCTGACGCGGGACCAGTCACTCTGGGTTGGTTTTGCGCTGGTATCGCCGCAACGTCGCATCTTCTTTAGTGGCGACTCAGGGTACGGCCCGCATTTCGCCGCAATCGGCCAACAACTAGGACCCTTTGACTGGGCAACGGTCGATACAGGGCAGTATGACCCGCGCTGGGCTTATGTGCATATGAATCCTGAAGAGGCTGCTCAGGCTGCCGAGGATTTGAGGGCACGCACGTTTACACCAGGCCATGCAGGCCGCTTCTCAATCTCGCCTCACGACTGGGATGACCCGTTTAAGCGAATCACAGCGGCAAGCGCCGGGCGTGGATATGCGCTATGGACGCCGGAAATTGGTCGCGCGATTTATTTAGACGACCAGGCACAGACGTTTACCCGGTGGTGGGAGCAAGTGCGATAGCGCTTAACACCTTGTTTTATCTAGCAGATGGTACACACACCGGTTCAGCCACATTTAATGTGCTGGTAGGGGATAAAACGGTGGGACAAATCACGACCTCAATTACGGTTTGGAAAGCGGGAAGTCGTGGACATTACTAGGGTTATGAAAATACGGGCGCAACATTGCATATGTTTACGACGGCAGTAAAACAGGACGATGTTGTCCAAGTGGTTATGGCAAGTCTGGATTTCATAGCAGCAGTGATATCAGTGTTTCATTATCTCAGTAAGAGCAGGGTGAATAGGGATTTTTTGACAGGTTTATGACTTAATAAGAAATAATATCTGAACCTAAATAAAAATCTCATTCATCATCTCTGTATTGACGCCTGATACGGGTTTCGGTATTGAACCATCCATAAAAAGCGCCCAACATTCCGTCCTCAAAAGGAATAGTTTACTGTCAAAGGAAAATGACAATGCCGGGTGCTGCCCGTCTTAACGATATTGGAAGTGGTCATGACTGCTTCCCTGAACCCCCGATAACCGAAGGCAGTCCTGACGTTATTATTAATGGTCAGCCTGCGGCTCGTAGAGGCGATACCGTTCTGCTCCACGGTTGTCCCTGTCCCAATGCACCACATGGTGTTCATTCCCGAAAAATCGCCGAAGGTTCATCGACCGTCATTATTAACGGTAAAAATGCTGCGCGTATTGGGGATGGCATCAATTGTGGTGGTGTCATTTTTTCTGGCAGTGGCAATGTCATCATTGGTGATACCCCTCATCGTTCTCCGGTTCAGGAATGCGCTAAACAAGCAGCGTTAAGCCGTGCGCAATTACTGGCGCTAACACCGATGCTGGCCGTCGAGCCTGTTTTTGCCAAATCCAGTTTACGTGGTGCTGGTTGTACGAATGCGGGAACGGAAGACGAGCCACAGGGCAATATTGGGGAAATGAGTGTCTATTTCTCCGCGCCTGTTGGTGAACCTATCGCTCCGGCTGATAAACCGGGTGAAGTAAAACAGTATGCGCAGGCAGCGAAAAAGAAAAATACGTCTTCTGCCGTTTCTTCTCCCCAATCATTTACCGGAAAAAGCGAACCGTTACCCCAGACTCCGCCCGGTGTGATTAACAAGACTCAGATACCCCCGATGGAGCCGTGGTATAAAACGGTTTTTGATCTGTTAGTGGGTAAAGCGGATGCGGCCATGTTGCCGCCACCTCAACAACTAGTCATGGCTGGTACGGCAGCACAGGCAGGGGCGACTGCTGCTGCGGGTGGCGCTGTAGCTCAGGCCAATCAGAATGCAGCGAAAGAACTGACACATCAGATGAAACGCCTTTCTGGTCCATCAATCTGGCAGGGCCAGTTGCAGATGGCACAGAGTTTCTTGCTGATAGGGGCGCTGATTCAGCAGCATCTGAAAGGGGAAAAAGCAGACCTGCTGACACCTGAGAAATTGCTTGAGGTAGCTAATAAGCAGGGAACCGTTTCCAGTCGTGTGCGTTATCAGTGGATGGAAGATGAGGAAACAGGCAGGCTGAAGGCGGTTGGCTACCACACCAGTATGGAAAGCGGGCGCGATCAGGTGCGTGTCAGACTACTGAAATATGATTTCCCCAATAACCGCTATGAATTCTGGGAAGAGGGGGCAACAGGGCCAACGATTCTATGGACGCCGGATAATCCGGGAGTAGAATTACCCACGGATACGGCACACGGTGAACAGCCTGTTATCCCATCAGCCATACCGGGGTTTGAAATTCCCGAAATGGATGATGTCAGCATTCTTGTCACACCTATGCCGGACGAGAAGGATTTTCGGGATTACATTCTGGTGTTCCCTGAGAATGCGTTTCCACCGATTTATGTTTATTTGAGTAAGTTGCCTGTTAACTTGCTTGATGTTGATTTATACAGTAATTTCATTGGACGCTCACGACAAGGGAAGTATCAGGCTGATCACATGCCTTCCGCAGCTGCGGTAAAAGCTTACCTTAAGCGTTTGTATCCTGATTTGCGAAAAGATAAATTGGAACAAATGGCTAGAGAGGTTGCTGCGATTATCATTCCTACCGAAATTCACCAAAAAATCAGCGAAACGTATGGTGGACGTAATAGTGCAGATAATATTGAACTTGATTCACAAGATTTGAGAGGGGCATTGGATCGTAATTTTGATGCGATAAAACCTCAATTAAAAGAGCATGGTGTAACAGAAGAACAGTTAGAACTGGCAAGAGGTAAATGCATAAACTTAATGAAGAACAGGGGTTGTACTAATGTCTGTAAACGTAGAAGCGTTAATCGCCTGCTTAGGAAAAACGTATCAAGAGATATTTGATGCAGGTCTGATTCCCTATAAGAAAAAACCAACAGGTTTTTCTGGCGATCCAGATATCAGTTTGGATATGATAAAAGAAGGTATTTACCTTTCTTTTAATAGGGTTGATAAAGTTTTAAATGAGATAACATTGAGAATTAAGTGCGAAAAAATAAGTAACTGGAATTTTTCTAATGAATTACCTACTCCTTTACGTAAAAATATGATTCGTGGTTGGGTGCACGAAAATATTGGTTTTCCAGAGAAGAGCCTTCTTCCAAGAAAGGTATTGAAAGAAGATATTGGCTATACAGATCTTTATAATTTTAAAAAATATAATATCCCTGTAAGCATGCAGATAGATTATGACAATAATGAAAAGGTTGAAGCAATAACATATTTACTTTCGTCAATGGTTAGGTGGTGATTGTTATCTGATTTTATTCTCCCGGTGAAGAATAATGAAAAAGGTAAATGAATTGGCTAATAAATATAACTACCCATGCCCGTGCTGTGGTAAACATGAGTTCGAAGTATTAGGTGAATATGACATTTGCTCTCATTGTGGATGGGAAGATGATCCCGTTCAGTTACGAGAACCTGACTACCCCGGAGGGGCAAATCAGATGAGTTTAAATGAAGCTAGAGAAGCTTTTAGAAATGGTCAAAAAGTTAAATGATGTAATAGTAGAGATATATGGAGAGTTATTCTTTATTTGATGTTATTTCTTTAAAAAATGATCTTCCAGAGGAAGGGTTGAAAAAAGGAATGCTAGGGGCTATTGTGCACATTTATGACGAGCCATCCCCTGCATATGACATAGAGTTTTGTGATGATAATGGTGAGACACTAGCTTGGATTACATTACCATTAGACTGTTTCAGTAAGGTTGGTTTTAAAAAATAGTCTGATGATTTAATCATTAAAATAAAAATATCATAACGACGAACTGTAATCAAAAAAATTAAATAGCAGCACAACAACCTGTGTGCTGCTCACTTTTCCACATAATTAAAGCTGTAGCTTTAATGCGTTACCCTCATGGCTGTTTCCTTAGTCTGCTGAGATCACTTCTGGCGTATGAAAAGTACGGAATAACAGATCAAGTCGTTCCCAAAGAACGAAAATCAAAATCTCTTTTGCCTTGGGTTCATTCAGTTCAACAACGGCATAAATTATATGCCCTACACTGATCGATGATTTCTTCCAGCTCTAGTGGTGTGTTATCGAACATGATAAGCCTCCGCTGCTGAATGCTGAGTTGTAGCAAAAAAAGCAGTAGCTAGATGCAGAGTTTCAGGAAGGGAATAGGTAAACTGACAGACAGCCATAGCGTTATCCTTCTAACGTTGAGGTTAGCCCTTGTCTGGTACGCCAATACCTTTCAGGGGCGATTATTTCATGAATAGCTTTGTGTTAAGTTGTTTACTTGCTTGGCTGCAATGTAAGGCTAGGATTTGTACTAGTCAATTGTTAACACGATACAAAAAGCTACGACGGATAAGCTTCCGACCTTTCAAATGTACATATGTATGAACGGTTTTCAGTACTGAGTAGTTTACTGACATTTCTTCGATATAAGCTCTTGCATTTTATTAATGATAGTGATAATTAATATCATTATCTTTTATCGATGGAAATTTTCTTGAATGGTGCTTAATAAAAAATATGTATTCCCATTTATTTTTATTGCGTTAGGAGGAATGTTATCTTCATGTAGTATCAAAAAACAAGGGCTCCCACTACATGGAGGAATTATTTCTACATTAGAAAATCGATATCCACAAGATTCAAAAATAAGGCTAGCATACGGGCCAAGTGTTGTTCTTCATATATCAGTTATTCATTTCCAAGAAATAAAAAAACTCTGTGAAGAACGAGAGGGGACTTTTGAACAATATACTATGGATGCAGGATGGTGTATTGGTGATAATGACAGACCTCAGTATGTATTTTTTAAGGATATATTTGATAATGGAAAAGGAACGATTTCTATTGCAGAAAAAGGGGATGGTGTAAGTGATGAGTCTTGGATCGCGCATACAAAAGAGTCTTATAAATATTTCTGGGCTAAAAGATATGGCAATTAATTTAAATGTAAGGTCGGCTTCTGTCATTCTTTCGATATTATTAATCTCTGGATGTTCTAATGGGAAGTTAAGGATTGGAGAGCCACCGGAAAATGGTGTAATTCACGCGATTGAGAAAATATATCCAGATAAATCTGGGATGATGGTAAGTTCTTGGCCTTATGTTACTCTCCATGCAGATAGTGATACTTTTGTTTTTTTAAAAAAATTCTGTGAAGAAAAAAATTATAATTTCGAAAATATCTTACCATCGTTAGGGTGGTGTATATCCGATGATGAATATCCATTATTTGTTTTTTTCGATGATAGAACGGGTCGCTTGGGAATTAGAGAAAAATCAACTAACACTAAAGAGTTGGAGTGGGTTAATTATACAAAAAATGAATTTAAAATTTTATGGTATAATCATAAATGATTTTGAAATTTATCCATCCATCTATAAAATTATTAGGGATTAGTTGTATGAAAGAAATGAGTTGCCGTTATTGAATGGAATATTAATTAATTGTATATCACGGAGAGTATCATTATAAATATATTCATCCGTGATATTATCACTCAGTTCACTTTTCGACTGTGAAGCACGAAACACCCGGTTTATCTGTTCCACATGATCTGATTATTTGATGGGTCTCATCAAATTTATCATTAAGTGCATTAATAAAAATGCCACTATCACCAAAGATAAAACTAATTGCCGTGGCTATCAACGCCGCCAAAACGCCGTATTCAATTGCAGTAGCACCACTCTCGTTACTTAAAAATGAACGAAATTTCAATTCCATAACAGCAACCCCTTGCCTGATTGAAAGTGTGTATACCCTAAATAATTCGAGTTTCAGGCAGACGGCAAGCGAGGGGATCCCGATGACCTTACTCAAGTAAGTTATTCGGGTAGCCGAACGAAGCTAACGTACATGCAACTTGAAGTATGACGGGTGTAGACGTTTTTATCTTATAACCCTTGGCTTTCATGGTAATGATTTTCATTATCAAAATCAATAATGACTTATGATAGGGACTTTAAGTGGTCTGATGTTTTTACTGCTTTTGTGTTCTGACAGTTATCTCACCCTGATGGTATCAGTCATCCATGACCTGAGCTAAATTTTATCCCTTCTGCCCAAACTCAAACGGCCTAACCATCCCATTGCGATTAGCATCAAGGAAATCAGCCCACCATTGCAGCATCAGGTGACGTTGTTCGAGATGTTTGGCCTTGTGGGTATAGGCAGCGCGAACGTTGTTCTTTTCCATATGGCTCATTTGAAGCTCCACAACATCTTCAGGCCAGATCCCCGATTCAATCAACGCACTACACGCCAGCGTTCGGAAACCATGACCACACAGATCGGTTTTGGTGTCATAGCCCATTTTGCGTAGTGCCTTGTTGATGGTGTTTTCACTCATCGGTTTCATAGCATCATAACAGCCAGTCAGGATAAAGCCGCCATCACCGTTAACGTCATAGGTGAGGTCTTTAAGCTCTTCCAAAATTGCCAGCGCTTGATCGTATAGAGGAACATAATGTTTCCTGCGCATTTTTGCACCACGGCCTGAATGCTTGATCCCTTCAATGGCTTCACGCTGTTCAGGGATAACCCACAAAGTACTTTTGAAATCGATCTCTGACCAACGGGCAAAGCGCAATTCGCTGGAACGGATGAAAAGGTGCAGGGTGAGTGAGACTGCCAAACGGGTTAATTCTCTCCCTTGCTTGTAGTTCTCAATGCGGGTCAATAGTTCCGGTAGTTGCTCCAGCGGAAGGGCAGGGTAGTGGCGTTTAACCGGAGGGGCGATAATACCGTCCAGATTTGCCGCCGGGTTGTGCTCTATTAATTCCTGATGTACGGCATGACGCATGATGTTGCACATATGCTGCCGGGTACGAGCCGCCACTTCCAGCAAACCTTTTTTCTCAACCCCTTTCAGCAACTCGATGAAGTGGCGAGTTTTCAGCTCAGTGATCGGCAGGTGTCCAATGATCGGGAAGATATGGTTATTCATGCTGGCGAGCAGACGGGCGGCATGGTTCTCTGACCATGTTCGGTTGCTTTTATGCCACTCCAGTGCCACATGCTTGAAGGTTTTTTCTGGTGAGGAAGTGGTTTTTTCAGCAGAGCGCTGTTGTGCTGGATTGATATTCTGCGCCAGCAACTTGCGGATACCGTCACGCTGCTGACGAGCGTCGGCTAAAGATACGTCTGGATAAGCACCTAGGCTGAGGCGGGATTCTTTTTTATTGATACGATATTTGAGATACCAGAGACGTGAACCGCCTAGATTAACCAGCAGATACAGACCATGAGAATCGGAAACTTTGAAGGGTTTAGCGGATGGTTTTAAGTTGCGGATTTTTGAGTCGTTAAGAGACATTTGGGGGTCACTCCGTTATCGAACCAACGTGACCCCGAATCTGACCACCAGATTCTCCCGATACTGAGGGAAAACGGAATGTGTACCGGAAAGACTTTTTCGCGTGAAAGTATTGAATAAACGGATAAAAACAAAAATCCCGCTTAAGTTTCCTTAAGCGGGATTTTCTAAATTTGGCTCCTCTGACTGGACTCGAACCAGTGACATACGGATTAACAGTCCGCCGTTCTACCGACTGAACTACAGAGGAATCGTGTGAACGGGGCGCATAATAACGGCGTGTGCCGCGCATGTCAAAGGCGTAAACCACAAAATTGCACTGTTCGGTGAGAGAATGTTCAATTTGCCGATATTTTTGACAAATATCGGCATTTT
Organism: Pectobacterium sp. S5; assembly: GCF_051707265.1. Classification (NCBI taxonomy): domain Bacteria; kingdom Pseudomonadati; phylum Pseudomonadota; class Gammaproteobacteria; order Enterobacterales; family Pectobacteriaceae; genus Pectobacterium; species Pectobacterium sp. S5. The sequence continues at coordinate 767,036 of NZ_JAULSZ010000001.1, read as the reverse complement.
ATCGCGTCCTGCCATCGCTAGAGGGTATTCAGCGGCGCTTTCTGTTTATCGGAAAACGCATACAGCGGCCCTTTTCCTGACAGCGTAAATAGGGATATTGCTGTAAAGGAGAGGGCGATGCCGCCTAAAATCAGGTAAGTGCCATGAAAACCGATGCTGTCATACATATTGCCAGCAAAGATCGACATGAAAATGATGGATACCTGTTTAAAGAAGCAGAAGCACACCAGATAAATTGTCGCGGAAAAGCGGACTTCAAAGACTGTAGTAATGTATTTGAAGCAGCCGACAATCAGGAACGGCACTTCAAACATGTGCAGCGTTTTCAGCACAATCACTTCCAGTACGGAACTGGCAAAGGCCGAGCCAATAATGCGCACGGACATAATTGTACCAGCAATGAGCAGGGCGTTTTTACCACCGATACGGTTCACAATCAGCGGTGCGAAAAACATGATGCTGGCATTAAGCAATTCACCCAGCGTGGTGACGTAGCCAAATACTCGCGTCCCTTCTTGTCGGGTCTCGAAAAACGAGGTGAAGAAGTTGGCAAACTGCTGATCGAACACATCATAGGTGCAAGAAACGCCGACGACATAGAGAGTCAGGAACCAGATTTTGCGTTCTTTCAGCAGTTCAGCTGCCATTTTCAGGTTGAACGGTTTCTGGTTGGAACCTACCTGATCGGCAACGAGAGCGCTGGATGAGGCCTCTGGTTTCGCCAGCAGCAACAGGATGGCGAGGATGACGGCACAACCGGAACCCAGCCAGAAAACGAACTGGTTATTGATGGTAAACATAATACCGACGATAGACGCACAGAGCGCCCAGCCGAGACAGCCGAACAGACGTGCACGGCCAAATTCAAACTGGCTACGGCGGCTGACTTTCTCGATATAGGCCTCAATAGCTGGTGCACCACCGTTGTTGATGAATCCCAGGTAAATCCCACCGACGATAGAACCTAAAACGATGTTATATTTTAGTAATGGGCCGAAAACATAAATAAAGAACGGAGCAAAAAAAACCAGCATTATGGTAATAATCCATAGCAGGTGTTTTCTCAGCCCTAATTTATCGGAGAGCAAACCAAATATCGGTTGAAATAATAAGGCGAAAAAGGAAATGCAGGCGAAGATAATTCCCGTGTCGCTTTTACTTATTTGGTTAATATCATGAAGCCAAATAGGGAAGAAGGGGAAGTAAGCCCCCATGATGAAAAAATAGAAAAAGAAAAACAGGCCGAATATCCAGAAATTCTTATTATGTAGGTAGTACATGTTGCTTTCTCCGATATGCATAATATCCGCAACGTTTACTTTGATGGCGGATATATACTTGCTGGATACAATCAGGGTGGAAAGAGGCGGTAATACCCGCTCTCTTTCGTTGTTTTTTTAATACTGTTTTTTCATATCAATATGGCTGGTGATGTTGCATGGCGACGCGATAGTGATAATGCGTGGCCGTGAGTAAATCATCGCGATGAACGCTAGGGCTCCAGGAGTCATCGCCGCCAATTCCCATGTGGAAGCCATCCAGATTGAGCCAAACGCCTTTTTCCTTTTCTAACAAATGATGGTGGGTACACGTCATCAATTGCGTTAGCCCGTAGCGGCTTAACCCAAAATGGAAGTTGCCGGCGATCGTCCATTTGCCATACGTCAGCGTGCGCGTATTACATCGCAGCCCGTTTTCCGTCGGGAAAATGTAAGGTGTGTGAAGGTCATCCAACGGCAGATTCCAGTGCCCATGCTGTACTGCGAGCTGTCGGTCTGGGTAATTTTCATGAGGCCCAAGTCCGACCCAACTGACCTGAGGCGCGACGTCGGTTAACTGGCAACTCAAGCCCACTCTGGCCAGTGACGGCAGCACGGTGGCGACATCAACATCGACATCCACGGTCATCACGCCATGCGCATCAATTTGCCAGCGCTTTTTACTCCGTAGCAGGATCTGTCCGGCATGGCGGAATACGTGCTCGGTGACAATGTGCACGGCATCGGTGAGTTGGTCAGCCTGAATCGCAATACACTGCGTCTGCAGTTGATAAAGTCCGGCCGATTTCCAACGTTCGGCCCAGGCGCGCGGATCGATGCGATCGACTTCGCTGATACCGATGTCGTTATCCAGCGGTGCCCGAACAAACTGATCCTGCAAGGGTGTTAATAGCGTTGGCGCATCCGCCGTCCACCACTGTTCCAGCCAGCCGCTCTGGCGGTTAAAGCGCCAGTGCTGTTCGCCCTGAACGATGTCAAAGTACGCATCGGACGATCGCAGAACGGGTGGTTTCTTCTGTCCAGCACAAGGTGCCTCGGGAAAATGAAGCGGTGCAGGAAGTTGCCACTGATCCCAGGCGCAGCGGTGATTGGCTTCTGACCAGGCGGTGGTTTTCGGCTGTACAACTTCAACATTGAGCCAAAGTTCCCCTGCGCAATCGACAGTGGGGAGGGCTTCCAGCAGCGTCAGAGTCTGGGTGGCCTGCGGAACGAGCGTCAGCGGCTGCGAACCTTCTGCGAGCGTCTTATCATTCAGCGTAATGCACCAGTTCAACTGCTCATTGTCCGTATGGCGAAACAGGTATTCGCTGGTGACGTGCAGTTCACACGGCGATTCAGCCTGCCAGACGAATTGAATGTGCTGCTGTGCCCGCTGGGCTTCATACAGGCTGGGATGCGGGGTGCGATCGGGAAAAAGCAGACCATTCAGGCAGAACTGGCGATCGTTAGGCATGTCGCCAAAATCTCCGCCGTACGCCCAGTAGGTATTGCCTTGTTCGTCACGTCGGGTCAGTGCCTGATCGACCCAGTCCCAGACGAATCCGCCCTGTAACCGAGGATATTGGCGGAATGCCTGCCAATAGCGCGCGAATCCTCCCAGACTGTTGCCCATCGCGTGTGCATACTCGCAGAGGATGAGAGGCCGATTTTCGTCCGGCATGCTGACCCATTTGGTGATCGACCATTTAGGGACGCTGGGGAAGGGCTGATCTTCATCAACACGGGCGTACATTGGGCACACAATGTCGGTCGCACGGCTGTTTGCGCCGCCGCCTTCGTAATGCACAGGGCGAGTCGGATCGTGGCGTTTGATCCACTGATAGAGTGCATCATGGTTTGCGCCGTAGCCGGATTCATTCCCCAATGACCAGATAATGATGCAAGGATGATTGCGGTCGCGCTGCACCATCCTTGATACGCGTTCGCTATAGGCTGGCAGCCAGACGGGATCGTCCGACAGACGATTCATCGGCTGCATGCCGTGCGTCTCAATGTTTGCTTCATCCACAACATACAGGCCGTAGCGATCGCACAGCCGATACCACAGCGGATGGTTGGGATAATGTGAGCAGCGTACGGCGTTAAAGTTATGCTGCTTCATTAGCATAATATCGTGCCGCATGGTGTCTTCATCCATGACCTGACCGTGCTGCGGATGGTGTTCGTGACGGTTAACCCCGCGAATCAGCAGCGGTTGACCGTTCAGCAGCAGCAGGCCGCTGCGGATTTCAACTTTTCTGAAACCGACATCATAGGCTTCCGCTTCGATCAGTTCGCCTTCCGCCGTTTCCAGTGAAATGACCGCGCGATACAGGTGCGGCAGTTCGGCACTCCACAGGTCGGGCTGTGGCACGTCGATGCGGAGAAAAGATTTATCGTGATAGGCACCGCGCTCATCGACAATGCTGCTGCCGAATGCCTGCCTCGTACCACCGATGAGTTTATTACCACGCCAGAGCTGTGCGTGGACGCGATGGTTCTTGGCCTCATCTTCAGAGAGCGTTGCCTCCACCTGAATATCCAGCGTGCCGTGGCGGAAATCAGCGCTGAGCGGCGTAGTGAGTTGGATATCACTAAGGTGAACCGTCGGTTTGTGCAGAAGTGTGACGTCGCGGAAAATACCGCTCATACGCCACATGTCCTGATCTTCCAGATAGCTGCCGTCAGACCAGCGTAGCACCATCACCGTCAGCCGATTCTCTCCTGTCGTCAGATAGCGACCGATATCAAACTCCGCAGGCAGGCGACTATCCTGCGAATATCCCACCCAGTGGCCGTTACACCAGAGATAAAACGCGGAGTTAACGCCATCAAAAATAATCCGGGTTTGTCCGCTACTGATCCAGTCGTGATTGACTTTAAAAGTGAGCGAGTAACAACCTGTAGGATTGTCTTCTGGCACATAGGGTGGGTTGACGGGGATCGGGTATTTTACGTTGGTGTAAATCGGGGTGTCATAGCCCTGTAGCTGCCAATTGGCAGGTACTGGAATGGTATCTGAATCAGGCAGATCCTGCTGTAACCAACTTTCCGGTACGGCTTCCGGGCGGGTGAAATAGCTAAACGTCCATTCACCATTCAGGCGACGAAGCCGCTGAGAAGGCTCATCTTGCTGTGCGGCAGCCACGCTGCGCCAGCTGTTGAACGGTGGGTGAGCAGGGAGCCGCTGATAGTGAGTACAGGCTGGGTTTTCCCAATCACGTCGGGCAAGGATCTCTTGCAGTGTGGCGCGATGGCGTACTGGATACGGTAAAACGGTATCGCTCATGATGGTTTGGCTCCTGAACGTCTTGAGTCTATTTCTGTGATTGGATATTAAAATTGTTATCCGCTCACAATTTCTGTTGTTCATAACATATCGACTCGTCAGGGCGAGTAAAGTGGAACGTGACAATAAAGTGGAAGCGATCACAAAGAACGTTTGTAAAACGAGTGGCGATACATCGGATTTGGAAAGCGCTATGCAGTAAATTAACGAGAGATGATAAATAACTTATTGTTTATCATCTTATTTTGTTAGTGTTTGGCATCGATGGTGAAAAAGGTGCTGTTGTGTAAAGGATTACAAATAGTGTAAGGGGCTACAAACATAAAGGGTTACAGCCTTTGTAGCTGGCGTGTAATGTCCAACAGGTTTTTGGTGAGTTCTTGCAGGGAGGCATGGGTTGATGAATGTACGGCGGTGCTATGGCGTACGATCAGTTCGGTGGGTAACAGCAGCGATGTGCTTTGGGTAGGATCGCGCAGCGTCGCGAGCAAACGAGTGACGCCTTCTTTACCTAATAGCCTAAAATCCTGGCGAATGGTTGTCAGCGGTGGGGTGTAATACGCGCTGTCCTGAGTATCGTCAAAACCGATCACTGACATTTGCTCCGGTACGCGCAGGCCATACTCGTGCAGCGCACGCAGGACGCCAAGCGCCATTTGATCGTTCGCGACAACAATGGCGGAGACGCGCAGGGATTCTCCCAACAGGGCCAGCGTCTGGTGGTAACCGGATGCGGCGCTCCAGTCACCGTGTAGCACCGAAGCAGGGGAGAGCTGCTGTTTTTCCAACTCGGCTAGCCAGCCTTCATAACGCAGTCGAGCGGAGATCGATGTCATTGGCCCGGTCAACAGGGCGATATGTTGATGCCCCAACTGTACCAGATGCGTGATGGCTAAACGTGCGCCGTGATTGGGATCGAACATGACGTTGAGTATGTCGGTATGCGGATCGGCATCCATAAACAGGATAGGCGTGTCGGCACAGGTCTGGCTAATGTGGGCGACTTCATCCGTGGATAGCGGAACATTCACGATAACGCCGCTGACACGCTGAGAAAGCAGGTCGTTAACGGCGTTATTGCAGGTATTGACATCCGAGCTGCTCAGCATAGACATCACGATGTTAATACCTAGCTGGCTGGCGGTGGTCTTAATCGCTGCGGCAATTTGTGAAGGCGCGTGCAGTGAAAGATCGGTAGTGACCAGCCCCAGCGTGGTGATGGTTTTTCCTGCCAACTGCTGTGCAACACGGTTTGGCGTGTAGTTAAGTGCCGCCATCGCCTGTTCCACTTTACTGCGAGTACGGGATGAAACATGAGGCGCTTGGTTCAGCACGCGGGAAACCGTCTGATAGGAAACCCCTGCGTACTCGGCGACATCGTTTAATGTTATGGGTTTCTGTTTCATAGCGGCTATTCCGTGCGTGATTCTATGCGTAAAAGAGCATCATCATAACAAATCGCGCGGGGAATCCGTAACAGGCGTATGTATTCCGGCGCAATCAAAGCAGGCCGAAGAGAAGCGGACGTTTATAGGCGTTTTTAGATGTTTGTAAAAAATAAAACCGGGAGCAAGCGCTCCCAGTTTGAGGTGGATGGTTACCCGATGTTTACTGCTCGGACAACACAAACATGCCGTAAGGGTGGATTTGCAGATAGTAGCTGTCGCCTGGATTCGGCTGAAGCTGGGTTGCGTTAACCTGTAACAGCATAGACTGACCGTGCCAGTCCACCTGCACTTCGTACTGCGGTCCCATGTAGGCGACCTGCGTGATGGTGCAGCGCTGGCTTTCGTCACCCTGATGGCTGAGCGTAATGGCTTCCGGGCGAATACCGACGACGGATTCGCTTAATCCGGCAGCAAAACCCTGCGGACGTGGAATGAGGTAGCCGTAGATATTCACGCTGTCTGCCGTGAAGGTGGCAGGGAAAATGTTGGCATCTCCCATAAAGCTGGCCATGAAGCGGGATGCGGGCTGGCGATAAAGCTCCTGCGGCGCTCCCAACTGCATGATTTTGCCTTTGTTCATCACCAGAACCATGTCGGACACCGCAAAGGCTTCGCTCTGATCGTGCGTAACATACAGCGAGGTGATGTTGAACTGCTGCTGAAGCTCACGAATTTTCTCACGCATGCTGCGGCGCAGGTTGGCATCAAGGTTACTCAGCGGCTCATCGAACAGCAGAACTTTAGGTTTGAGGATCAGCGCACGTGCCAGAGCGACACGCTGCTGCTGTCCACCAGAAATCTGGTCGACGTAGCGATCTTCAAATCCTGCCAGGTCGACCAGCGCCAGCGCTTCTTTTACACGCTGATTGATTTCTGCCTTCGGACGACCGAGCATTTTCAGCCCGTAGCCGATGTTTTCTCCCAGCGACATATGCGGGAAGAGGGCGTAAGACTGGAACACCATGCAGATATCACGCTGTTGAATGGAGCGCTCTGTGACGTCTTCGCCATCGATGAAAATCTGGCCTTCTGTCGGCTTTTCCAGACCGGCAACGGCCCGCAGTACCGTGGTTTTACCGCAGCCAGACGGCCCCAGCAGCGTGACCATTTTTCCCTGAGGGATCGCCAGATTCAAATCATCAATGACGGTGTTGTTGCCGAAGCGTTTAGTGATGTGCTTCAGTTCGACAAAGCTTTTTTCAGTATTCAAGGTAATCACTCCGCTTAGGCATTATTCTTGGCTTTCGTTCGGGAAACCCGCGCTTCACCGACCAGATAATCGAACAGGAAAATAATGGCCAGCATGACCACAATCAGGATGGAACCGTAGGCAATCGCCATACCGTATTCACCGTCTTCCACGCGGTTAAGAATGTAAGACGTGGCGACGCGAGTATCTGGTGTAACCAGGAAGATAATGGCGCTGACGGTAGTAATGGCGCGCACGAAGCTGTAAATCAGCGCAGACAAAATGGCCGGACGCAGCAGCGGGAGCAGAATATAGAACACCGTGCGCATCGAACCCGCACGCAGGCTGAGTGATGCCTCATCTAGCGATTTATCCAACTGTCCCAGTCCGGCAATACCCGCACGGATACCAACCGGCACGTTACGCATCACCATCGACATGATGACGATCACTGCCGTTCCCGTTAAGTAAACCGGCGCGCTGTTAAAGGCCAGGATGTAAGACACACCGGCAACCGTGCCCGGCACCGCAAAGCACAGCATGGTGGTGAACTCGATAGCCTTCTTGCCGTAGAACTGCTGGCGCACCACGATGTAGGCGATAAGTAGCCCGAACAGTGCCGTAATCGGTGCAGCGATGCCCGCGAACAGCAGCGTATCCAGTAGGGAAGGCCAGGCACCGTCACTAAAGCCTTGTCCGAACAGTTTGCTGAAGTTATCCAGCGTCAGGGTGTAATCCACGCCCCAGTTAACGGTAAAGCTGCCGTAGAAAATGCTGCCGTACAGCAGGACGTTAAAGGCAATCCAGACATAGAGCAGGATGCTGACGATCCACACCAGCGAAACGGGTAGCGGCTGTACATCACCCCGAGAGGATTTACCAGAAATCGTCACGTAGGAGCGTTTACCGATCCACAGATATTGCACGCAGAACACGGCCAGTGAGAACACCAGCAGGACAACGCCGAGCGTACTGGCTGACTGATAATCCAGCTGTGCACCGGTGATATAGAAGTAAATTTGTGTGGCGAGTACGTCGAAGTTACCGCCCAGTACCAGTGGGTTACTGAAGTCGGCCAGCGACTGGACGATCACGATCAGGAACGAGTTGGCGAGCGCCGGTTTCAGCAAGGGCAGGAAAACCCGCTGAAAGGTTTGATAACGGTTAGCACGCAGGGTGTATGACGCTTCTTCCAGCGACGGATGAATGGTCTTCATCGCGCCTTCCAGAATCATAAATGACATTGGCGTGAAGGCGAGAACCTGCGCCAGCCAGATGCCGGTAAAACCGTACAGCCAGTTGGTGTTCGTCAGTCCGAACCAATCCACCATCAGCTCAGTCATGTAACCGGAGCGGCCCATCATCAGCGTTACGCCTAACCCGACGACAAACGGCGGCGTAACGATAGGCAGGATGGAGAAAATACGGCCAATAATGGCGGAACGGCGGGCGATGCGCGAGGTATAAATCGCCAGCACCATACCGAAGAAAGTACAGCCGATACCGACGGCAACCGACAGCAGGAAGGAGTTCCAGATCACCCGTAAGATGTGCGCCTGACCCAAAACCTGCATAAACGACAGCGGTGCGAATTCACCGCTGTCGTTGGTGAACATCGGGATGAAGATAGCGATGCTGGGGTAAAGGATAAAGACGCCAATCAACGCGATGATGCTGATGAGCGAGCCGATGACGAAGCGATCGCCACCCAGCCAATCCAGCCGCGACAGCGCCAGCGTAATAATCGCACTCAGTGCGACAAACAGCGCGATGGTGCCATAGCCCATTCCGCGACCTTCAACCGTGGCACTGATGACCACGAAAAGGGCACAGAACAATGCGTAAGCCGCATCAAAACGGTGGCGTCCACGCTGTTCCCGACCGGGCGTAAGCAGCGGACGTGCCAGCAATCCTACTGGGAGCAGGAACCACAGCAGGCTGATATTGAGGCTCGACCAGCTGTAAGCCGCCAGCAGTTCATCGCGTGAGGCATCCAGCAGGCCGTAATCCAGGCTCCACGCTGGCAGCAGCAAAAATGTTGCTGCAATCAGCGCCAGCCACAGGAAAACGGGATCCCGCTTAGGCGTCGGTGAAAGAGTTAGTGTGTGTGACATGATGGTTCCCTGGTGCGTGCAAGTTTTATAAAGTTGTTTTATGAGATTGAATCGTCACAGGTATTAGGTGTTGAATAATATTGAGTAATGGTTAATTAGCGATGCTGAGAACACGGCGTTCAACGAAATGCGAGCAAGCTTTGCCGCCGTGTTCCCGTTATTTTTTAATCAATAAAGGTCAATAAATTAAGGGCAATGAATCGAGATTATTGGCCCATTTTGACTTCGTTAACCCACTTGGAAATCAGCTCTTTACGCACGTCAGCCGCGCCGTATTTGTCCATGTCATAGTTGATCAGTTTCAGATCCTGCAACTTCAGCGACAGTGGAGAGGCTTCGGCGGTGGTGTTGGTCAGAATCTGGTAGGACTGGCCTTTCTTCCAGGAGAGTTCCTGTGCTTCTTTTGACAGCGCCCAGTCAACGAACAGCTTGGCGTTATCCATATTGCGTGCGCCTTTCAGGATGCTGACGCCGCCAATTTCATAGCCAGTACCTTCACACGGAGAGATCAGCGTCAGCGGGGCGCCTTTCTCTTTTTCCAGTGAGTAGTCATGCAGGAAGCCGATACCGATAGCGGTTTCGCCACGTGCGGCGTTACGTGCCGGGGCAATACCGGATTTGGTGTACTGCGACACGTTGGTATTCAGTTTTTTCAGGTAATCAAAGGCCTGATCCTGACCCCACAGCTGGGAGAAGGTCGCCAGTGCGGTATAGGCCGTACCGGAACTTTGTGGATCGGCAATCTGGATCTCGCCTTTGTAGATCGGATTGGTCAGATCTTTCCAGCACTGTGGAACGGGCAGGTTTTTCTCTTTCAGGCGGTCGGTGTTGACGCCGAAGCCGAGGATACCGACGTAAACGGCAGACGAGTAGTTGCCTTTACGTTTGGCGGGATCGCGGAACTGCGGCATGATCTGCTCAAGGTTTTTAGACTGATAAGGTTCCAACAGATCCATTTCGCCCGCTTGAGATTGCGGATCCAGCGTGCCGCCGTACCAGACGTCAGCCTGTGGATTTTTCTTCTCTGCATCGACTTTCGCCAGCGTGCTGCCAGAGCCGTTGCGAATAAAGGAGGTTTTAACGTTGTGTTTCTCACCGAAGGCCTTGGCTTCTTCCTCGCAGAAGGCGTTGGTGGCGCTACAGTAAATGACCAGGCGTCCTTCCGCCCGAGCAGTGGTGGTGGTAACAGCAGCAACGGTCAGTCCAGCGGCGATGAGGGTAGTTAAGGTACTCAGTTTCATGATGTTTTCCTTATAGGTGTCTATCTGTTGTTATTGCTATTTTGATGTCATCAAACGTTCCCGGCGGCTGACACCTGCCATCAGCAGCGGCATCAGTAACAATCCGATGCAGGCTGAAGCCAACGCCAGCAGAGTAAAAAATCCCGACCATCCGTAGTGTTGCAGCACCTGTGCTAGCGGCCAGCCCGCCAGCGCTGCCCCCAGATAGGCAAACAACGCCAGAAAACCTGTCACCGTGCCTGCGGCATCCTTATGGCTGTATTCCGTCGCAGCCAGACCAATCAACATCTGTGGTCCAAAAACAAAAAAACCGATACTGAAGAAACAGGCCGCGAGCAGTGAATAGTGGTGAATCGGTGCTAGCCACAGCGCGGTCATGGTTAAAAACAGCCCTAGTGCAAACAGCAAAATCATCGGTGCGCGTTGACCACGAAACAGCAGGTCCGAACCCCAACCGGCAAACAGCGCCCCCATCAATCCGCCCAGTTCAAACAGCGACAGCGTGGCGTTCGCGCTGAGCAGGTTGAAACCGTGGCTCTCCGACAGCCAGATGTTCCCCCAGTCATTCAGTGCGATACGAATCAGGTACACCAGAATGTAGGAAAACCCGAGCAGCCAGATGGTACGGTTACGCAAAATCGCATCGCGCAGAATCTGGCGCATTGGCATCGGCGGACTTTGTTGCTCCTGACGAAGCTCCAGCGCATCGCGCCGCCACTGGCCGACGCTGGGCAATCCCTGCTGCTGCGGTTTGTCGCACAACTGCCAGCACAGCCATAGACCAATCACAATGCCGATGATGCCCGGCACCAGCAGCGCCGCCTGCCATCCCCATTCGGAGGCCAGATATCCCGCCAGCAGAGGAACCGCCGCACCGCCGATGTTGATCGACGTATTCCAGCATCCCCACCAGAGGCCGCGCTCGTTGCGTGAATACCAACTGCTCAGCAGTCTGGCGCAAGGCGGCCACCCCCAGCCCTGAAAGAACCCGTTCAGCGCCCAGACAATCAATAACCCCGTGAGCGACTGGCAGTACATGAACAGAATGTTCAGCACGCCGGTAATCATCAGTCCGACGCCCATAAACCAGCGCACCTGACTGCGATCGCACACGATGCCGGAAATAAACTTGGACGCGCCATAACAGAGATAAAACAGCGTCCCCAGCAGACCGATATCGCCTTTGCTTAACCCTAATTCCAACTGCATCACCGGCATGACGAAGTTGATGCTTTTACGCGTCAGGTAAAACGTGGCGTACCCGATGACCATGGAAATCAGCAACCGCGGTCGCCAGTAGCGATAACGCTGGCTGATTTGTGTGGGTGAAAGCTGTCCCGCTGGAAACATGGGTGCCTGCATGGGGTTCTCCGTCGCGTTGAGAGAAGAGTAGGGGGATGTGAATTAAAAAGGATGAGACAAGGTTTTAGATGACTAGGAATAATTCCTAGCTAATCGTCTTTTTGTTTAAATTTTGTGGGCAGGTTAACAATTATGTGCGTGCCGCGCGGCGTGGCAGAGTCGCCAATGGTGGCGGCTTTTACCAGCCAGTTACCGCCCAACGCCTGTACGCGCTCCTCGATGCCCCGCAGACCGAAACCGCCGCCTGTCGGATGCGAGCTGTCTTTTTGTGCGATGCCCACGCCGTTATCAATAACGTCGAGCGTAATCAGGTCATCCTGCTGGGAAAGCCGAACCGTAATCTGCGTCGCGCTGGCGTGCTTGTTGATGTTGTTCAGCAGCTCCTGCACCAGCCGATAAAGGGTGAAAACCACCACGTCATCATGCGGTGGCGTGGGGAGCTGATAATCCAACTGAAACTGGATGCCGCGAGCCGAGAAGGCAAATTCGTCCGCCAGATGATGCAGCGCTTTATCCAACACCATTTCATCCAGCACCGGCGGGCGCAACTGGCGCAGAAGCTGGCGGGTGGTGTGGTGGATGCGCCGCGACAGCTCGCTGATTTGTCCGGCAGCATGCTGAGCTGCATCGGCTGGCGCGCTGTGTTTCACCAGCATGGCCTGAATCTGAATGGCAGTGATGTTTTGGCCGATGTCATCGTGCAGTTCGCGCGCGATGTCTTTGCGCACGGCCTCTTCGGTATGGATGATGCGCTCCATGAGCTGCCGCCGGGTTTTCAACTCCTGCTCCAACTGATGACGATAGCGCTGGAGCCGCTGTGCCAGCTGTTGCTGACGGCTTATCGCGATACCCAGCCCAATGCCGAGCAGCGCCTGTGTAGAGAGAAAGAGTTCCAGTTCGCGTAGATCGTCGAAGGCACCGCTCACCTGACGCGTGACAGCAATCATCAGGCTGCCGAGTACGGCGGAGAGCACGCCGCCTTGCCAGCCGAATTTATACGCCATGACCACGTTAGGGAGAAAAACGAAGATCAGTAGCAGGCGTTCCATCTCGGGTGTGAACGTCATTTGCAGGCAAACGCCGATAGAAAAAAACAGCGAACACCAAATCAGCAGCGAGGTGCGCAGCGGCGGATCGGGGATTTCCTGTGCCAGCAGCGTCTGCAAGTGCTGCTGTTTGATGTATTCGTACAGCAGATAGATGAAGGGAATCAGCAGGACGCCGCCGGTAAACGTCGCCAGCAGCGTTTGTGTCAGCTGCGAGTGTAACCAGGGGCCGATAGCGATGCCGTGCAGAACGGTATTGAGCGTCAGCGCCGCCAGCAACAGCAGAAGTCGTTGCCAATAAAGCGTATAGCGATGCCAGATTTTATGCGTGATGATGGCTGGAATCAGGCTCAGGAATGGGGAAAGTAGGAGCAGCGAACGCGTGATGAGCTGCTCGCTGATAAGCCAGCTTTGGATGGCGATTTCCGCAAGCAACAAGGTCGGCCAGTATTTGCGCGGCAGCAAAATCATCAACGCCAGCCGCAGCCCTTGCGGTAACAGCAGCGCTGCCTGCTGGCCGTTGTTGCTCAAATAGAAACTGATGGTCCACAGCGCCAGCCAAATCAGGCTATAAAAAAAAGCCAGAAACAGCGTCATGCCGATGACGTGCAAACGGCGCATGATTTACTTCCCAGCCAGCAGTTGGTGTTGCAGTGCAAAGTGCACCAGCTCTACCGTGGATTCACACTGTAATTTACTGAGAATATTGGCGCGGTGAACGTGAACGGTCTTATGGCTGAGCTCGAGCTGTTCAGCGATGCTTTTTACGCTAATCCCGTTGATCAGCAGGCTGAATATTTCCCGCTCGCGCGGGGTCAGCGCCAGCAACTCCTTCGGTGGCTGCTGCTGATGGCGAATAGCGTGCAGTGCATCGGCACACAGGTAAAGGCCACCGCTGCTGACCACGCGAACCGCCTGCACTAACTCTTCTGGGCCACAGCGCTTTGTGAGATAGCCGCCTGCGCCTGCATCCAGCGCGCTTTGTACAAATGCAGTGGTGTCATAAATACTCAGAATAATGGCGCGAAAATTGGGGCGCTGCTGACGCAGGCGGGTTAATAGCGACAGGCCGCTTTCATCCGGCATGGCAATATCAATCACGGCAACGTCAATCGGCTGTTTGAGTAGATGGGGCCATGCCTGCGCCGCCGAAGCATATTGTCCAACAACCTGAATGTCATTTTCTAATGTTAGAAGCTGTGCAAAGCCAGACCGTACAACGATGTGATCGTCAACCAAAGCCACATTAATCATGGTTTCGCCGTGTGAATTCAAGGTCATCAAAACGTCATAATGCGGGGGAATCAAGAGGCGAGCAATAGCAGATAAGTAAAATGGAATCGACATCACCACTCTTGTTGACCGAATGATGAAAGGCATATTGATAGAACGCGGAGTTATTTGACTCGCTTAACCGAGGGACATACTGTTTTTCTCTTTAACTCCATGTAGTTACAAATCAATGTAGTTACAAAAACGATATAGTTACGATATCAGGGAATCAGAATGATGAAGAAATGGCGTATAGCGCTGGTGGCGGGAATGGTCACGGCGGCGATGGCGTTGACGGCATGCGATAGCGCAAGCAATTCTGCCAACCATATTAAAGTCGGTGTGATTAACGGCGCGGAACAGGACGTCGCCGACGTCGCGAAGAAAGTGGCAAAAGAGAAATATGGTCTGGATGTCGAGCTGGTGGGGTTCAGCGGCTCACTATTGCCGAACGAGGCGACGGATAAAAGTGATCTGGACGCGAATGTGTTTCAACATCGTCCTTTTCTGGAACAGCAAAACCGCGAACACGGTTATAAGCTGGTGGCGGTAGGAAATACCTTCGTTTTCCCGATGGCGGGTTATTCGAAGAAGATTAAAAATATCAACGATCTGAAGGCTGGCGACACCATCGCGATTCCTTTCGATCCTACGAATCTGGGACGCGCGCTGTTATTACTGGAAAAAACCGGATTAATTACGCTGAAGCCTGATACAGGCTTATTGCCGACGGTACTGGATATTACGACCAACACGCACAACCTGCGTATTATGGAAGTGGAAGGGGCACAGTTGCCGCGTTTGTTGGACGATCCGCAAGTGACAGTCGCGATTATTAGCACGACCTATATTCAACAAACGGGCTTGACGCCAACGAAAGACGGTATTTTCATTGAGGATAAAGAGTCACCGTATGTGAATATTATTGTGACTCGTGAAAATAATAAAGAGGCGGAAAACGTCAAGAAATTTATTCAGGCCTATCAGTCTGATGAAGTTGAACAGGCTGCGAACCGTATTTTTAATGGCGGAGCGGTAAAAGGCTGGTAATGATAATAATGTGATAATCATGGCGCTGCCATTTTACTAAAAGATGGCGGCGTATTAATTTGGTATTGAATTATTCGCAAGGTTGTTTTTTTATTAAACTCGATTAATAAGCATAATGAAACCCTTTATATACAATTTTTAATTGTCGGAGGCGTGTTATTTAGTCTCGATTAAATAAGACTCTGGAAGACATTATTATTCACTCATTGTAAAAAGGAATATTTATGGCTTATCCAACAACAAATCTTACTGGGCTTATTGGTTTTGCAAAAGCAGCAAAAGTTACCGGAGGAACGGGCGGTAAAGTTGTAAAGGTAACGTCGCTGGCTGAGTTTAAGTCTGCGGTAAGTGGTTCGACAAAGGCAATCGTGGTGGTGGAAAAAGCGCTTAAAGCATCCGCACTGACCAAGGTGGTCTTTGGCAGCAATAAAACCATCGTCGGTTCTTTCGGTGGCGCTAATGTACTGACCAATATCCACCTGCGTGCTGAGAGTAACTCATCTAACGTCATTTTCCAAAATCTGGTTTTTAAACATGATGTTGGCATCAAAGATAATGACGATATCCAGCTGTATTTGAATTACGGTAAGGGATATTGGGTGGACCACTGTTCATGGCCTGGGCATACGTGGAGTGATAGCGATGGTAGCCTCGATAAACTGATTTATATCGGTGAAAAGGCGGATTACATCACGATCAGTAACTGCTTATTCTCAAACCATAAATATGGTTGCATCTTCGGCCATCCGGCAGATGATAATAACAGCGCTTACAATGGCTATCCGCGTTTGACTATCTGCCATAACTATTACGAAAATATTCAGGTTCGTGCACCCGGCCTGATGCGTTATGGCTATTTCCACGTCTTCAACAACTACGTCAATAAATTCAATCTGGCCTTTACGGTTGCGCAGAATGCCAATGTACTTTCTGAGCGTAACGTATTTGGTACCGGCGCGGAAAAGAAAGGAATGGTTGACGATAAAGGCAATGGTTCAACCTTTACGGATAATGGCAGTTCACCGGCTGCGGTGGCGAGTAAATCGCCTGCGGCTAAATGGACAGCGTCATCTAACTATTCATACAGTTTGATGACCACGTCAGCGGCGAAATCTTGGGTGGTTTCTAATTCCGGCGCGCAAAATAGTGCGCTGAAATTCCCATCGTAATCGTTGAACGTATAGTGAATTACGTTCCTGTGTTCGCAGTATTTTATTGTGAAGTGAAATGCATTAAATACTGAGTCTGTCGCACTATGCCACTCGGCGAATTCATTCATGCCGAGTGGCATAGTTATTGGTTTTTATTCAACGAAATATAATAGCTGCGTTAAAAAATTAAGCGGCGATATCATTTCTCGGGCTGTGAGTAAAATACCACTCGACCGTTTTCTTAATTAACTCTTCCGTTGCATCGACATAGTGTTGCGGTGACGTTTTGACTTCCTGTTCCAGAATAAGGGGAAGTTCGGTACAACCCAGAATAATTTTCTCAACGCCAGCCTGCAATAGGCGGTCTTTTACCGGTGACAGCATGTTATAGGCGCCGGCGATATCACCGGATTTATACGCGTAGATGCTTTCCATTACCTGGTGTTGGTCTGCATCATCCGGCGTGTAGCAATCAATATTATCGGTAATCAGGTTGTCCTGATAAATTCTCGCTTTGACCGTCGCCGTCGTCGCCAATAGGCCGACGCGTGTGGTGTTGGCATGCTTAATCGCCTGACAGGTCACATCAATAATGCTGATCATTTCTGCACGGCACTGCTTTTTTAAGTCATTAAACCAATAGTGCGCGGTATTGCATGGGATAATGATGCATTCAGCGCCCGCATTTTCGAGAATTTTCATATATTGCAGCATTTTGTCCAGCGGTGACGCGCTGTGCTGGAGAATGCATTTCGTTCTGTCAGGGATATCAGGAATAGAAACTGCAATCATCGGAATATGGTCTTGATCCCGATACGCTGGCGTGTTTTTGATCAGTTTTTGCATCGCATCGACGGTCGCACCCGGCCCCATACCACCAAGAATTCCCACGAGACTGTTCATGCTGTTAACCCTGTAGCATTATGAAATTAAAAGGATAATCGCACACTGCCGGGCAATGTGAATTGCTAAATTCCCATCTGCTATGTATGATTTGCATAACTATTGGCATCCCTATGCTTTTATTGGTTTTAACTGCGTTCGGTGGGAAGCCTCTTTATTGGCGATGCAGGACGTTGGCAAATATAGAACGTTGGCATAGGGAGCGAAAACATGGCGCTGAGCGTTTTGAGTGAGGGACGATGCTGAATAATATCGAAACCAAGTGGCTGTATGATTTTATCGTGCTGGAAGAGCACCGGAGTTTTACGCTGGCTGCCGAGAAGCGGAATATCTCTCAGTCCTCATTCAGTCGGCGAATTCAGGCGCTGGAAGCGGCGGTTGGCTTTGATATTTTCGACCGTAGCGCGTTGCCGCTACAGTTAACCGAGCAGGGGCGCGTGTTCCACGCCTATATTCGCAATACGCTGGATGATTTGGAGTATCAGCTCAATAAGCTGCACGGCGGGGATAATTACAAGAATAAGATCACCATCGCCGCGGCGCATTCGCTGTCGGTATTCATCATGCCTGAACTGTTAAAAGATGTGCCGGATCCGCAGGAAAAAATCTTCTATGTCGAATCGATCGATGTCGATGAGGCGGTGCTGAATCTCAAAGAAGGGCGCAGTGACTTCATTTTCTCATTCTACAATGAGGATCTGATGGGGGAGCCCTTCATGCATGAGAAGATACTGGAGTCCCGACTTTATCCGGTCTGCGCGTGTGATAGTGCAGGGAAACCGCTGTTTGATGTCAGCGCCTCATCGGTGCCGCTACTCAATTATACCGAGACGAGCTACATGGGGCGTCAGGTCAGCCGTTATTTATCCAGCGTCGACAGCGATAAGTTTACGGTCAATTTCGTCTCTTCCATGAGCGACTTGCTCAAACGTATGACGAAGAAAGGTTATGGTATCGCCTGGCTGCCGGACTATTCCATTCAGGAAGAGCTGAAAAACAAAGAGCTGACGATCCTGAGCATGGAAAATGCGGTGATCCGCATGGGCGTTTATCTCTATCGCCTCGATGCGCGGTTGAACGTGGCTTCTGAGAAATTCTGGCGCTACATGAAAGGGCTGTCATCGGCGTCTGGACTCTAAACGTCGTGACCATGCAGATGATGAAACAAAACGTGGACTGGCAACGAGAGATAAAAAAATAGCGGCCCGAAGGCCGCTATAGATAACGAATTCACTCACTCAGCATTAGCTATTTTGCGTAGCCTGCTGAGGTTCCTTATAGGCGACGACTTCGTCGGTAGCCTCTTCCTCATCATCGTGGATGTCTTTTTCCAGACTGGCCACAACAGCGGTAGAGATACTGTTACCGATGACGTTAGTTGCAGTACGGCCCATATCCAGGAACTGGTCGATACCGATAATCAGCAGGATACCGGCTTCCGGCAGGCTGAACATCGGCAGCGTTGCGGCAACCACGACGATAGAAGCACGCGCTACGCCTGCCATCCCTTTACTGGTGATCATCAGCGTCAGCAGAATCAGGATTTGTTCAGTAACGCTCAGGTCGATGTTGTAAGCCTGTGCGATAAACAGAATCGCAAAGGACTGGTACATCATAGAACCGTCGAGGTTGAACGAGTAACCGAGCGGCAGCACAAAGCTGGTGACTTTTTTCGGCACGCCGAATTTGGTCAGCGCTTCCATGGTTTTCGGGTAAGCAGATTCACTGCTCGCCGTGGCGAAAGCCAGCATGGTAGGTTCACGAATCAGCTTCGCCAGTCTAACGATGCCTTTACCCAGGAACAGGTAGCCAACCAGGAACAGAACGCCCCACAGTACGGCCAGACCGAGGTAGAACTCACCGATCAGTTTACCGAAGTCGTAAAGCAGGCCCAGACCTTGCGTAGTAATCGCGGAAGCGATTGCGGCAAAGACAGCAATAGGGGCCAGCGCCATCACGTAGTCGGTCACGCGGAACATCACTTTGGTCAGTTCTTCGATCAGGGAGATGATCGTGGTCGCGTGCTTGTTTTTGCCTTTTACATAGGCAAGCGCGGAGCCGAAGAACAGAGAGAACACCAGAATTTGCAGGATCTCATTGTTCGCCATCGCTTCGACGATACTTTTCGGGAAGATATGGCTGATGAAGCTCTTAAGCGTAAAGCTGTCGGTGTTCAGGCCTGTTGCAATATGCTGTGCGGGGATTTCGAGATTCATGCCGCCGCCAGGTTGGAACAGGTTGGCGAAGACCATACCGATGAGCAGGGAAATGAACGAGGCGCTGACAAACCAGATCATCGCTTTCATACCGATACGACCAACGGCAGAAGAGTTTCCTCCCATGCTTGCCAAGCCGGAAACCAGCGTAGCGAAGACCAGTGGCGCGATGATCATTTTAATCAGGCGCAGGAAGATATCGGTAACCATGTTGAAATAAGATGCAACTTCTTTTGCTCGACTGCCGTCAAGATATTGATGGCAAGCCCAGCCGATTAATATTCCCAGGACGATAGCCAAGACTATCTGTACAAGTAACTTCTGCCTTTGCATATAAACCTCATGTTGATGAATTGATTCAGACAACACAATATTATTGCCGCGTGATGGATGGTTGGTGCTTTCCCTGAATACACCAATTCCTCACCCGAACCTGTTATTGGGGTGTTGTGTCTGCCCGCCGATATTACAACGATTCTTGTTTTTTACATTTTTTTTCTGCGGATTGTTATGTAATTGTGATCTTTGTCATGCGAAAAATGCATGTCCATGTCGCTTGTAATGATAAATAGGGATGTGATGCGCAGATCGCGTAAATCGTGATATTTCTATTAATTCATTATTAAACAATGGTTTAAATTGGTTTTTTGCAGATAAAAGCAGATGAGTCAAGGTGTTGAAGTAGTGTTGCTAATGATACGTGGCGATACATCAATAAAACAGATGGTGAATTACTTAAAGATTAAGTAAAAATAAAAGAACAATTAACGAAAAGTTTATATACATGATTTTTTATAAAAAAATTAATTTTTTAATTATTTAAATCGTGACTTTGTTTTTTGGTTCTATGTTTTATTTTTTCGTTGTTGAGTTGACGTTTAATTATTGTTCTATGTGTTTCTATTTGTAACTAATTGAGCGTTTAGGGTGTTTAAAATGGTGTTTTTTATTTTTTAAACATATGTTACTGATGATTTTAGACCTCGCTGTTGGTTATTTCACCGAAAAAGATCGATGCTGACTTTATCGTGGCACGCTTTTTCCAGATGTTTCTTCATCCAGTCTGCCGCTGTTTCGATCTCTCCCCGTTGCAGGAAATCCAGAATCGCCAGATGCTCTGCAATCTGTTCCAACCGCTTGGGATTGAAGGCTGGACTCCCTTGTCGATATTCCACCAAACGCCGTAACTGATTGATTCGTTGCAAACTATGGTGGGCGAAGCGGTTGCCGCTACAGGCAAGCAGCGTTTCATGAAAGTGCGTATTGGCATCGAACATTTCATGCGGTGTAAGCGTCAGGTAACCCCCATTAAGAATGTCTTCCTGCTGCTTACGGCAGGCATTGAGCGTGTGCTGATCGATACGAAACTGCGGTGACAGCAGACTGAGCGGCTCGACCAGCAGGCGGAACGTAAAACTTTCCTCATAGGCCGTGACGGAATCGATAATCGGCGTGGTTCGCCAGCCTTGACCGGTGCGGAATTCCAGCCAACCTTCCTGTTGAATACGCGTCAGAACGTTACGCAGTACGGAGCGGGACACCTGACATTCTCGCATCAAATCCACTTCTGAAAACTGCTCCGGCAACCGACGGGAGAGGCGCATATCGACAATCTTCCGGTAGAGCGGCTCTTCACTGCTGGCGGCTAACTCGGTGACCAGATGCCCTAATTCATGGGCATGGCGGTCGAGATAAAACCCCCGATTGCGGTGGTAATGCAGCATGCCTTTTTCCGTCAGATACAGCAGCGCGACCTTGACCGGCGTGCGCGAGGCGTTCAGTACCTGCGCCAGCGACGATTCGATCAGATGCGCGCCGGGCGGCAACTGCTCGCGGCGAATGTAGGCGACAATCTGTCTGACAATCCTTGTCTGTAGGGGAGTTAAAGCCATGGCTATCCTGCTATGTCGTTTAGGGTGCTACGAGGAATCTTTATATTCTGTCAGCATGACTTGCCTGCCAGCAGAGAATGCTCCGGCCAGGCCGGAGCAATGCTGTTTTACTGGTGATAGAACGGAAATGCGCCGAAGACAATACCACCGACCAGCAGCGACAGGCTGACAAAAATCGCCCATTTGATTGCAAAGCGTTGGTGATCGCCGATGTCCACTTTTGCCAGGCTGACCAGCAGATAGAGCGACGGAACCAGCGGGCTGAGCAGGTGGAACGGCTGGCCGACAATCGACGCACGGGCGATCTCCTCTGGGGTAATACCATAGTTGACCGCCGTCTGGGCGATAACGGGTAAGATTCCGAAATAGAACGCATCGTTGGACATCAAAAAAGTAAACGGCAGGCTAATGAGCGCGGTGAACACCGCAAGATACGGGCCGAAACTTTCTGGTATCACCTGCAACAGGCTCTTCGCCATGGCATCCACCATGCCCGTACCGGATAAAATTCCGGTGAAAATCCCAGCGGCGAAAATAAGCGATGTGACCGCGAGCACGTTAGCAGCGTGTGAGCCGATCCGCGCTTTTTGCTCTTCCAGCTTGGGATAGTTGAGCATGACGGCGATAGCGAAGCCGACCATAAACAGCACCTGAATAGGCAGAATGCCAATCACCAGAAACACCAGAAGTAGGGTGGTCAGAATAAAGTTAGGCCAGAACATTTTAGGGCGGCGGTTGGCGTCGCTTTCTTCGTCACTGCCGTTGCCCAGATTGATCGAAGCATTCTGGAAGCTGCTGACATCAATGATCCCCAGTCGTTTGCGCTCCTGTAGACCCAGAAACACGGCCACGCCGACCAGCGTCAGGCTGGCTAAAACAATCGCCGGGAGCATGGGAAGGAAAACGTCCAGTGCATCAACGCGTAATGCGGCGGCGGCACGCGCCGTCGGGCCGCCCCAGGGGGAAAGGTTCATCACGCCGCTGGCGATGTTAACCAGACAGGTCAACCCGAGCACGTTCATCCCCAACCGCTGGTAGAGCGGCAGGAATGCAGCAATCGCGATCATATAGGTCGTCGTACTGTCGCCGTCCAGCGCGACCATCAAGGTTAATACGGCGGTGCCGACCAACACTTTCAGCGGATCGCCTTTAACCAGACGGAGAATGAAACGCACCAGCGGATCGAACAGCCCGGCATCGATCATGATGCCGAAGTAGAGAATAGAAAACGTCAGCATCACGCCGGTTGGTGCCAGCGTCTTGATGCCGTCCAGCATCATCGCACCCAACCCTTGATAGAAACCTGCGGCCAGTGCGAACAGCGTAGGGACAAGAATCAGCGCGATCAGCGCAGACATCCGCTTGGTCATGATCAGGTACATAAAGCAGATGACCATAGAGAAACCGAGAATAGTGAGCACAGTGAATCTCCTGTTTTTTATTATATTCTGAATAACTTACTGCCTTTCTTTCGGCGAATTTGGAGTACAAAAAGCCGTGCGGTTTTTTATAACTGCATATCGAAAGGGATGAGATTAGCTTATTTCCCGACGTCAGCGACGTTCAGGAGAATACGAATGAAAAGCGGGGGTTAGCTTCCAGGGTCGAGACGAATAATAAAGGACAGATAATGAGGGAGCGATAAGGTAACGGTAATCGGTAACATAAACGACCTCTATGCGAGCAATAATAATATTCCTTTTATCCCCATCTGCGTTCATCTAACCGATTGTTTAATAATTATTTTAATCGACTTGATAACTGCCGCTACAAGGGGGCTCTTTTTGTTAAAAACAAATTAAAGCATTGTAAAATGAAACGCAAATTGCGCTAAATTGGAATAAAAAACAATTGGGCAAAGGGAAGGGCGGTGATAGCAACATAATTTTAAAAGATAAACAGAGGTGTGAAAATTTAATTTCTGCGTAGAAAGTTATTATCGATTAACGGAAATTTATTCGTTTTCATTAATGAAATTTTACAAGATGAAGCAGGAAATAAAGGCATTATCGGTGAGGATAGTTAAACGGTGTCTAAACCATCTATACTCGTCATACTTCAAGTTGCATGTGCGTTGGCTACGTTCAGTAACCCGAATCACTTACCTGAGTAAGCTCATCGGGATTCCTTCGCTTGCCGCCTTCCTGAAACTCGAATTATTTAGAGTATGTATTTTTCCTAAGCCGCCACGGCTTTTATCTAATGACTTAGGTTTGTGGCGGCTTAGGTCAGGGAGATTAACTGACGTTTTCTGCGGTGCTGCGCAGCCGATCTTTCAACTGGCTGTATTCCTGCTGTACATAATTCTCGGCTGCCTGCTGATCGTCAATAGCCTCCAGCTTAACGGCGCAGTGTTTGTATTCCGGTGTTTTGGATACCGGATCGAGATGGTCCAGCGTCAGTTCATTGCAGGCACCGATCCACCACTGGTAGGTCATATAGACGGCACCTTTATTGATGCGCTCGCTGACGGCAACGCGAGAGATCACCTTGCCGCGTCGTGATGAAATCCAAGCGAGCTGCTGGTCGTGGATGCCTAAACGTTCAGCGTCGTGCGGGCTCACCTGCACGTAGCCCGGTTCATCCGCCAGCGTTTGTAATGCCGTGCAGTTGCCCGTCATGGAACGGCAGGAGTAATGGCCAACTTCGCGCACGGTGCATAAGACCAGCGGGTAATCCTCATCCACCAACTCCATCGGCGGTCGCCATTCGGCCGTGAGCAGTAAGCCTTTCCCACCAGGACGATCGAAGTGGTTGCCTGCGTACAACCACGGCGTGCCGGGGCTGTCCTCCGTCGGGCACGGCCACGGCACGTAGCCCAGCCCCGCCATTTTCTCGTAGGTCGCGCCGTAATACAGCGGGCAGAGTTCTCGCAGCTCGTCCCAGATCTCCTGCGTGTTGTTATAGTGCATCGGATAGCCGAGCGCCGTTGCCATCAGGCTGATGATTTCCCAGTCGGGTTTGACATCGCCCTGTGGTTCCACGGCTTTATAAAAGCGCTGGAAGCCCCGATCGGCGGCGGTATAGACCCCTTCGTGCTCGCCCCAGGAGGTGGCAGGTAAAATCACATCGGCAATCGCAGCGGTCTTGGTCATGAAGATGTCCTGCACGATCAGCAAGTCCAGCTCGTTGAACGCATCGCGCAGCATCGACAGGTCCGGTTCAGTTTGCAGCGGATCTTCGCCCATCACGTAGTTGGCTCGGATTTTCCCTTCTTTTATCTTGTGCGGGAGATCCGTCAGCGAGTAGCCAATTTTGTCGGAGAGTGCAGGCACGCCCCAGGCATCGGCAAATTTCGCCAGTACCGTTTTATCCGTGACGTTTTGATAACCGGGGAACATATTGGGCAGCGCCCCCATATCGCAGGCGCCTTGTACATTGTTTTGCCCACGCACCGGCCCGACGCCAACGTTCGGACGCCCCAGATTCCCGGTCAGCAGTGCCAGGCCGGACAGCCCTTTGACCACATCAACGCCTTGACCCCACTGCGTCACGCCCATTCCCCAGAGAATGGTGGCGGACGGTGCGGCGGCATAGATCCGCATCGCGTCTCGAATCAATTTCGGCGACAGTCCGGTGATATCAGCGACGTACTCCGGCGTGTATTTTGCGACGGTCTGGCTGAATTCCTCAAAGCCTTCGGTATGGCGGGCGACGTACGCTTTATCGTAGTGGCCTTCGTTAATCAGCACGTTAGCAAACGCGTTGACCAATGCCATGTTGGAACCATTTTTCAACGGCAGCCACAGATCGGCGATGCGGGCGGTTTCAATATGGCGCGGATCGCACACGATGATTTTTGCCCCGCGTGCTTTGGCTTTCAGGATCCGACGCGCCACGATGGGGTGTGAGTCTGCGGCGTTGTAGCCAAAAATCAGGATGCAGTCGGTTTTTTCGATTTCGCAGATAGAGTTGCTCATTGCGCCGTTGCCCAGCGTAACCTGTAGCCCGGCAACCGAAGGGCCGTGGCAGAGTCGGGCGCAGCAGTCGACGTTATTATTCCCAGTGACCGCGCGGGCAAATTTCTGCATTACGTAATTGGTTTCATTACCGGGACCGCGTGACGAACCGGTGTGCATAATCGACTCGGCACCGTACTTCTCTTTAATCGCTTTCAGACGGGAACTGGCGAAGTCGATCGCTTCATCCCAGGATACGGCCTCAAAGGGGGCACCTTTCTGGCGTCGAATCAGCGGTTGCTTTAAACGCGGCGTCAGAAGTTTCGTGTCGTTGAGAAAATCCCAGCCGTAATAGCCTTTCAGGCACAGCTCACCTTCATTGGTGACGCCGTTTGCTCCTTCCGCACCAACCACTTTGCCGTTCTCTACCAGCAGGTTAATTTTGCAGCCTGACCCGCAATACGGACAGACGGTAAGCACTTTCTGCATGATTATTCTCCAAAGCCGAGTCTTGGATCGTTAAGAACTGCATTCCTATGGCGGGTGTTGATGCAGTTGTCTAACCTTCGATAATCACCGATAAAGAAAATTAATTTACTGATCGTGGTCATGCTCAGCGCGATGATAAATCGTCCTAACGCGTTGAGTGCTGCGACCTTTTTCCATAGGACATTTGTCTGGAAAATAGGTTATCGCGGATTCATCCTCTTTATCCGTTAATGCCTATACTGTTTTTGACGATATTAACTCTATGTCCTAAATAATTCGGGTGAGTGAACGCAGCCAACGCACACGCAACTTGAAGGATGACGGGCATATGTGCCACCGACTGGGCTGGGGTAGCCATGCCTGTCGGCTGTTTAAAACAACGGAAATTGGCATCTCAAGGAAGATAACACATTCTATTCGTTAATTTTTTGAGCGTAATTTCCCATCTAATGGGGCATGAATCAGGGAATTCCAGAACGTCTGTTAGATCGCGTGGGATAAGGGCGCGAGACAACGGGCGGCACCGTCATGAGTAAAAAGTAAATACTTTTCCGACAGAGCGTGCGGGCGGGAAATATTTGTTAACGTCGCGGAGTGCATTATGGAATTTCTAAGAAATGCCAGCATAAAAGTAATGGTGCTGTTCATCGTCGCTTCCCTACTAGTGGCGTGGGGAGTGGCATCAGGATTTAGTCTTTACTCGCTTTATCAGGTCACCAATTTACTTGATAAAAGTGAGACTCAGCGAAAAACGTATTCCCATCTGGTCTATGGAACCGATCAATATTTTCGGGCCGTAACTCGTATGGAAAGAACGATGGATTATTTGCAGCGTAACGAGCCAGAAAACGCCCAAAAGACGTTGGAAATGGCACAGGTTGCGCTAAAAAACACCAAAGACTCGCTGGAGAAATTCCAGGCTGCGGAACACATTGGTGTCGAGTCAGCCACGGTTGAGGCGGTAAACAAAACGTGGAGCACCCTGATTGCTACTGCGATTGATCCGATGAATGCGGCGCTACAACGCAATGATTACGAAGGATTTCGACAGATATTTCGCTCCATTTATCCGCCGATTAGCCTGACGTTTGGCGAAGATATCAAACGCTATTCGGACAACATTACCGCTTCCTCGTTGATTCCAACCGTGAATGAGCACAATACCCAAAATCGTAATTCGTTAATTGCCGTGATGGTGATTGGCCTCATCGTGTTGATTTTCACTGAATACTATTTGAGGAACTATCTGGTTATTCCGATTTCAGTACTCAAATCTCATCTGGCGCAGCTCACGGCGGGGCGCTTAGGTTGTGAGCTGGCGGAGTTCGGCAAGAACTGTGCGGGCCGACTGATTCCCGATATTAAGAAATTGCAGAAAAGTTTGCGCGATACGGTGACGGTCATCCGGCAGAGCACGACGGAAATCAACAACGGGACGTCGAGCATTAAGGATGGCAACGATAATCTTTCCAGCCGCACGGAACAGCAGGCCGCAGCACTACAGCAGACGGCGGCCAGCATGGAAGAGATTAGCTCCACGGTGCGGCAAACCACTGACCACGTGCATCAGGTGCGTAAGCTGGCGAAGGATGCGGCGGATATGGCGGAAAAAGGCGGGAATATCAGCAGCAACGTGATGACGACGATGGATGGCATTAGCGCCAGTTCCCGACAAATTTCCGATATTACCTCGGTGATTAACAGCATCGCGTTCCAGACCAATATTCTGGCGCTGAATGCGGCGGTTGAAGCGGCGCGGGCGGGAGAGCAAGGAAGAGGATTTGCCGTGGTGGCCGGCGAGGTTCGCACACTGGCACAGCGCAGTGCGCAGGCGGCGAAAGAGATTGAGGCGCTGATTGCAGAATCGGTTTCGCGTGTTGAAACCGGTGCAGGGCAGGTTCGACAGTCCGGTGAGGCGATGACGGCAATTATCGCCTCCATTTCGCATGTGAACGATCTGATTGGTGAAATTGCGGCGGCAACGGATGAGCAAACGCGTGGGATTACGCAGATTAGTCAGGCAGTGCACGAAATGGACACCGTCACGCAGCAGAATGCGACGTTGGTGATGCAATCGGCAGAAGCGGCTGCGCGTCTGGACGAACAAAGCAGCGAGCTGTCTGCCGTGGTTGATGTGTTCGATCTGGATTCAGATTGCGATCCGACAATGTCTTTTTCCCGTCAGGCGGTCGCTGCCCCCGTTCATCGCGCGGTTGGGCAGGGCCCCACACCGCTACTGTCGGCACATGGCCGTAACGGTGAGGGATGGGAAAAATTCTGATCCGCTGCGGATTAAATGCGTGGCAGACGTTGAACGCAAGATTGCCATGAGGCTGGCGACGAACTGGGCGGAAAGGAGTCTGCACGGTTCTGTTGATCGCGGATTATCGCTTGAACATCAACACGTGTAATACCTTGGATTACAGAGAGAAAAGGGCATTTTTCTCTGTAAATCTGACTGTGTTAATGTAAAGAAATGACATTTTAAGACGGGTATCTCCAGCGCCGAGATGACTTTATTAAAATATTGGCATAGTTATTGCTTTATTTTATTGGCGATTTTTTGCCGTTTTTGAGATCAAAAAGCCGTATTTTTCTGGGGTTATAAAAATAAAACGGAATTTATTGGTATTAAGTTAAATTAGAAATCATTTGTTACATACTAAAGTCATTGTTGCTTATATTTTCGTGACGTAAATCAAGACAGATGGCGGCTTCAAAGTGATAATAAGAATAAATATCATTTGTGCTTCATTACTCGCTTATGTCTATCTGGCAAAAAACGCTTCTCGTGTTGTGTTGGCTGTTGAGTTGTTCAGTGGCAGTTGCTGCGACCGATTACGCCTCATTTATTCAAGATATCGAAACTCGGCTGGATAAAACGGCTCAGCTCTATGAGCAGCAAAAGCCGGATGATGCCCGCACCGAAGTTCAGATGGCCTATTTCGAGGTGTTTGAAAACCTTGAAGGCCCTATCCGTATCAACATTTCCGCGCAAAAAAGCTATCAGTTGGAAGCGACCTTCGGTGAAATTCGCCGCATGATTGGCGAAGGAAAGCCGCAGGCCGAGGTACAGGCGAAAATCTCTTGGCTGAAGGGCGAACTGGATGCCGTTCTGCCGGTGCTGTCGGAAGGGCACAAGCTGGTTGCACAGGAGCAGCACGGTGCCTATGACAATGCTCAGATCGCGCCATACTGGCAGCAGAGTTTCAAAATCATTGATGACCAGCTCGCGCAGGCCGTGACCGAATATCAGGCTGGCGATTACAAAAAGGCCAGCCAGAGCGTACAGCAGGCGCACTATCAGGGCTTTAAAAACTCTGAAATGGAGATGTCGGTCAGGCAGAATCGCTCGGCGCAGCAGGCTGCTTCCATTAATCAACAATTCTCCGCACTGATTACCCTAGCCAGTCAACCCGATCAACTGACGGATGTCGCCTATCGGGTCACCACGCTGTTGCAGGATATCGAAGATGTCCTGCCGGGATTGCCGACAACGCGCGACAGCCAGCAGGCGACGGCAACACCTGCCGCGAACGCTGATAGCGGTGCCGTGCCGGATGCGAACTGGGCGAAAGTCGCCGACGATATCAATCAGGCTATTGCCGCTGCGATCGCGCAGTACCGTCAGGGTCAGGTCAAGCCCGCCATCATGGCGGTGCAGGACACCTATTTCGATCTGTTTGAAGCCACCGGCATGGAGAACAAAATTGGTTCTCGCGATGCGGCGTTCAAATCGACGCTGGAAGGTTATTTCACCCGTCTGGTGAGCCTGATGAACGCCAAACAGCCTGCGGAGCAGCTGCAAGGGCAGGCTGACGCGCTACAGCAGGAATTGGCGAAGGCCGTGACCATGCTGGGCGACGGCGGCGAAACACACTGGAGCCTGTTGATCTACAGCCTGCTGATTATTGTACGCGAAGGGCTGGAAGCCTTGCTGATTGTGGCGGCGATCGTGGCCTATCTGGTGAAAAACAATCAGCAGGACAAGCTGCCGCTGATTCGCCAGTCGGTTTACGTCGCACTGCTGTGTAGCGTGATTACCGCTGTCATTTTCCAACTCGTGTTCACCAATTCCGGTGCCAGCCGTGAGCTGCTAGAAGGTATTACGATGCTGATTGCCGTCGTGATGCTGTTCTTCATGAGCTACTGGCTGTTGTCCAAAGTGGAAGCGCGGCACTGGAAGGCTTATCTGGAAGGCAAGCTGTCCCATTCGCTAAGCAGCGGCTCCATGATTGGCCTATGGCTAACCAGCTTTCTGGCCGTGTACCGCGAAGGCGCGGAGACGGTGCTGTTCTATTACGCGCTGGTCGGTGATGCCAGCAACATGGCGGGACACCTCTCTATTCTGGCCGGGTTTGCCATCGGCTGTGTGATTCTGCTGATCGCCTATTTCGTGATGCGCTACACCATCGTCAAACTGCCGCTGAAGCCGTTCTTCATGTTTACCGGCTGCTTTATGTACCTGATGGCGTTTGTGTTTGCAGGTAAAGGCGTGCTGGAGCTGATCGAAGGCAAACTGTTTGAACCGACGTTGCTGACCGGCGTGCCGGAAATCAGCGGGTTGGGGATTTATCCTTATGTTGAAACGCTGATTCCACAGGGTGTGCTGGTGGTCGCGGCGTTAATTGCTCTGTGGGTGATGCGGCGCAGGGCGTCTGCCGTCTGATAAAGCAAGCATCCGACGTTAATTTAATACTGAAAGCAATAAGAGCAGCAAATAACCATAACAACCCCAATCGCTTAGCAAATAAGCGAGGAGGGACGACTGAGATGAGGATGGGTTTGATGAATATGCAAAAAAGTCTGATTGCGGGTGCCGTTATTGCCGGTATTTTCACTGCACCTGCCGCGCTGGCGTTTAAAGAATACCCAGCGGGTGAACCGGTTTCCATGAACGAAATGGAAATTGCCGCTGTTTATCTGCAACCTATCGATATGGAACCGCGTGGCATGGGCCTGCCAGCCGCGAAAGCGGACATTCATCTGGAAGCCGATATTCACGCCGCTGAAGGTAACAAGAATGGCTTCGGTGCCGGTGAGTGGATGCCGTTCCTGACCATCGCTTATACCCTGACTAACACCGATACCGGTGCGAAGCAGGAAGGTACCTTCATGCCGATGGTGGCCAGCGATGGCCCGCACTACGGCGCGAACATCAAAATGATGGGCGTGGGTAACTACAAAGTGACTTACCACATCGATCCACCATCAAAAGCCGGTATGCACCGTCACACCGATGGTGAAACGGGCGTAGGCCGCTGGTGGAAACCGTTTGATGTCAGCTTTGACTTCAAATACGTCGGCTTAGAATAAGGTCTTCTGTCCGCGATGTTCTGTCGCGGTCATGTTCACGCCTCTGTGGGTCGTTATCGCGGCTCGCAGAGGCGGCGATTTTTCGGTTCGTGTACTGATGCCACCCGGTATCACGCTCGACCAACGCACCTGCAACGTGAAGTATGACGAGAATATGAGTTATTTCTTTATCACGACACTTCAATCCTTCCTGCCGATAGCGCTATTGCTGGGGCTGAACTGGAGCCATCGTTCCACGCCGACAGTCAGATCGCTGGGTTGGACCACGCTGCTGGCGCTGTTCGCCGGTACGTTTATTGGCGTGCATTTTCCTAACGGGCAGGCGTTTCTGCTGGGCTTTACGGCGCTTCAGGCGCTTGCCTTGATCCTGTTTCTTGTCTGTCAGTGTTTTTCCCATTCGCGTATTGGCTATCTGTGGCAGGCGCTGCTGGTAGCGGGCGCGGCGGTGCATTGGGGCAACGATCCCAATCTGACCGCGCTGACGACCACCCATGTAGTGAATACCGATCTGCTGCTGAATTTCAGCGCCGTGCTGCTGGCGTTTGGCTGGCTGGTGTTCTGTGCCGCGCTGTGCGGCATGATCGTGCGCCGCATTCGTTTACTGCGCTGGCCACTGCTGGCGCTGCTGGTCGCTCTTCTGCTATTGCCGATAAGCGGCAACCTGCTACTGCTGTTGATGAAATTACAGGCGCTGGGGCTCACCAAGCCGCGCTTGAGCTATGTGGCACACGTCACCAACAGCGCGTATTTATTAAATTACCTCAGTGCATTGTTCATGGCTGCGCTGGCTGCCGGGCTGGTTTGGCCACTGCGGCATGCGCGTCGCCAGATGCTGGCCACGCACGAGGCGATTGAAAAGCGTAAAGCCACGGCAGGCTATCGCACGCTGCGCCGCACGCTGTTGTCGACGGTCACGGCGCTGTTGGTGGTGGTGTTGGCTCAGCTCTATTGGGACAAGGTCGCGTCGCAGCCGCCTCGTCTGTCGGAAGCACAGCCGGTGACGCTGGCGGCCGATGGCAAAGTGCATATTCCGATTGAGCAAGTGCGGGATGGCAAGCTGCATCGCTTCGTATGGATTGCCGATGACGGCAAGGCCGTGCGCTTTTTCATCATTAACCGCTATCCCGATCGCCTGCGTCTTGGCGTGGTGTTTGATGCCTGCCTACTGTGTGGCGATCAGGGCTATGTGATGGAAGGTAATCAGGTGATTTGTGTCGCCTGTGGCGTGCATATCTTCATTCCTTCTATCGGGAAGGCGGGCGGCTGTAATCCCGTGCCGATCGAAGGGTGGAGCAACGACGATAACGAACTGGTGATTGGACGGGCGTCACTGGCGGCAGGTACTAATTACTTCTCGACGGTGGTGTCGATGGAAGTTATCGACCCGGTTGATGGCTCCAAACTGACTAACGTGAGTGCGGAACATAAATATCGCTACGGCGGTAAAACGTACTTCTTCTCGTCGGAGGCCAACTACAACCGCTTCCGCGAAAGTCCCGCGAAATTTGCCACTGCCAAAGTGGCGGCTGGCGAGCAGGCTGAGGGGGAATAATCATGCTGTGGCGACTGTTACGTCAGTCCTGGCGCAGAAATATTCGGCGTAAATCGCTGGCGGTGCTAACCGTGTTTTTGGCGGCAGGACTGATCTCCGCGCTGCTGGCGGTGTCCATCGATATCGGCGACAAAATGGCGCGTGAGCTGAAATCTTACGGCGCGAATATTTTGATTGAACCAGCAGGGCAAGCGGCACTACCCGCGTTGTTTGGCGAGCGCAGCAATCCGCTGGAAGGGCAGGATTTTCTCGATGAGGCCGAGTTGCCGAACATCAAAGATATCTTCTGGCGCAATAACATTGTCGGCTTTGCGCCACTGCTGAGTGGTGATGTCGAGATCAAGGGGCAGCCGGTTGCCGTGCTGGGCACCTTCTTTTCTCAGCCTGTCGCCGTGCCGGATGAAGAAGACTATCGCACGGGACAAATGACCGTTAGCCCTTACTGGCAGGTGGCCGGGCAGTGGCCGCAGGAACCGGTGACGACGGAAAAGGCGGCGCAAACGCTGGTAGGAAAACAGCTGGCGGCGCAAACGGGCTGGAAAGTCGGGGATAAACTTGCGCTGCACGGTGCAAAAGGCGACGCAACGGTAGAGGTGAGCGGCATTCTGAGCAGCGGCGGTGATGAAGAAAGCCGTCTGGTGATGCCGCTGGCAACGGTGCAATCGCTACTGGGGCTAACCGGTAAAATTCAGGCCATTCGCGTATCGGCGCTGACCGTGCCGGAAAACGAACTGTCGCGGCGGGCGCGGGAAAATCTGGAAGCGCTGAATGCCGAAGAGTATGACCTCTGGTACTGCACCGCGTATGTCTCTTCGATTGCGCACCAGTTGGAAGAGGCGATTTCTGGCTCGGTGGTTCGCCCTATCTGGCAGGTCGCCGCGTCGGAAGGCGTGGTGATCGACAAGATCCAACTGCTTCTGGCGGTGGTGACCTTCGCCGCGCTGGTGGCGGCAGCGATGGGGATTGCCTCGTTGATGACCAGCACCATCATGGAACGGGCCAAAGAGATCGGGCTGATGAAGGCGCTGGGTGCCCGTCAGTGGCAGATCATGCTGCTGTTTTATCTCGAAGCGGCGCTGAGCGGATTGGCTGGCGGGATCGCGGGTTGCGTTGCAGGCTGGGGGCTGGCGAAAGCCATTGGCCTGATGCTGTTCGGTGTACCGTTGAGTTTCGCGTGGATTGTTATTCCTTGTGTGCTGGTGATCTCAATGCTGATCGCCATCATCGGAACGTGGTTCCCGGCGCGCCGGATTGCCAAACTGTATCCGGTGGAGGTGCTGTATGGGCGCTAATGGCTGGATGAACAGCATGTTCTGGCGGCTGGTGTTCCGCGCGCTGCGGTTGCGTATGCAGCGCGTCAGCGTGGTGTTCGCGGCGCTGATGGTCGGGGCGGCGATTGTGACGGCGATGTCTGCTGTCTATTTTGATATCAACGCCAAGATGAGTCAGGAGCTGCGCACCTTCGGCGCGAATTTTTACATCGGTCCGGCGCGGGGCAATACGATCCCACAAAGCACGTTTCAACCGATTATCGATAACGCACCGGCTGGATTAATCAATGCGTCCAGCCCTTATCTGTACGGCATGGCACGTACGGAGCTGGAAAAAGTGGTGCTGATGGGCGTGTGGTTCGAATCGCTACGGCAGCTGGCACCGTACTGGCAGGTCACGGGTAACTGGATTGGCGTCAGCTTCGATGACCGCAACGCGATGATCGGGGTGAAGCTGGCGGAACGACTGAACGTCAAAGTCGGCGATAGCATCACGCTGGTGGGGGACGGCGGGAAGCAGCGGTTGCAGATCAAAGGCATCGTGGAATCCGGTGATGCGACGGACAACATGCTGATCGTGAATCTGGATCTGGCGCAAAAGTGGCTGGATAAAGAAGGCGCGATCAGTAATGCCCTGCTGAGCGTCAGCAACGATCTGGGGCAGGTCGATCGCTTCGCTGCCCAACTTCAGCAGCAGTATCCACAACTGGAGATCCGCCCGATCCTGAAAGTGTCGGCGTCGGAAGGTCAGGTGCTGAATAAAATCAAAGGGCTGATGGGGCTGGTCTCGGCGGTGATTCTCGTGCTGTCTTCCCTGTGTGTGAACACGACGCTGATGGCGATTGTCGGCGAACGCGCCCGCGAATTCGCGCTACAGAAAGCGCTGGGGGCGAGCGGACGAGACATCATCCGGCAGATGCTGGCGGAAACCGGCATTATCGCGCTGGCGGCCGTGTTATGCGGTTTGCTATTGGGCTATCTGCTGGCACAGGTGCTGGGGATGGCCGTATTCAATGCGACGATCTCGCTGCGTTTGCCGGTGTTCCCGCTCACGCTGGCGCTGTCTCTGCTGGTTGCTGCCGTCGCGGCAGTGGTTCCTACTCGGCGGGCGATCTACGTCGAACCAGCCAAAGTCTTGAAAGGAGAGTAGTTCGATGTCTGTAGAGGTGAACGCGCAGGAAAGGGCGCAGACCGCGGAGGCGGTGATTGAAACTCGCCAGCTCTATAAACGCTTTGGTCAGGTTACCGCGCTGGAGAACATCAATATCCGCATCGCGCGCGGCGAGTTCGTCGCCATCATGGGCGCGTCCGGCTCGGGTAAAACCACGCTGATGAATATTCTCACCTGTCTGGATACGGTGAGTGAAGGGCTGGTATTGCTGGACGGCGTCGATGCCGCTGGGCTGGATGAAGAAGGGCGACGTCAGTTCCGGGCCGATAAAATTGGGCTGGTATTCCAGCAGTTTCACCTGATTCCATTTTTGACCGCGCTGGAAAACGTGATGCTGGCGCAGCATTACCACAGCGTGGTGGATGAAGCGGCGGCGCAGCGCGTGCTGGAACAGGTTGGGCTGGCGCATCGCGTCGATCACTTACCCAGCCAGCTTTCCGGCGGTGAGCAGCAGCGTGTGTGTATTGCCCGTGCGTTGGTGAATGAGCCGCCGGTGATTTTCGCCGATGAACCGACGGGGAATCTGGATGAAGAGAATGAACGGCGGGTGCTGGATCTGCTGAAAGATCTGCATCGGCAGGGGCGCACCATTGTGATGGTGACGCACAATCCTGAGTTAGGCCGGTTTGCTGACCGCATTATCCGCCTGCAACACGGCAAGTATTTCGGTGAAGAGGTGAATCATCATGAAGTGGCGTAACGGGATTACCGCACTGTGCCTGCTGGGTGCAGTGGCGCTGAGCGGCTGTAAGGAAGAACAGGTTAGCGTCGGGGCGCAGGCACCGGCGCTGGCGGCCTACGATCTGGCGGGGCAGCAGGTAGATCTGTCGCGCTGGCAGGGGAAAAGCGTGTACCTGAATTTCTGGTCGTCGGGCTGTGGCGGCTGCATGGTTGAAATGGGCGCGCTGGAGAAGCTGAGTCAGGAATATGGCGATAAAGTGGTGGTGGTTGCGGTTAACACCGACCCTGACGGCGTGGATATCACTTCGATGCTGGCGCACCACAAGGTGACCTATCCGGTGGTGCGCGATCAGTTGGGCATTACCAAAGAGCGCTATCAGGTCAGCGGCACGCCAACTTCGTTTATTATTGATGCCAACGGTAAGGTGACCGATCAGCATCAGGGCGCGAGGGATGAAGCACAACTGACCGCGCTGTTTCAGAAGCTGGCAAGCCGGACATAAAGACTGGCTTATTTTCACAGCCAGTCAGGCGTGCGTTTACTCTGTCCGTGAAGCCGGCATCGGGACTTCTACCACCGTTGATTTTTTCACAACGACAGGTTCCGGTTTCACGCGCATGGCGTAGATCACCCCGACGATCAGACAGGTGATGCCGCAGAACGTCAGCAGCGGCGGCCAGGATTGCCGGATGATGAAGGCGTAGGTCAGTCCCGCCAGCGTTTCAAACACAATCAACGGCCCTACCAGCACCGTCGGCAGACGCTGGCTGGCTTCATTCCAGAACAGCGTACCGATCCACGAACAAAACAGCCCAATCGCCAGCATCAGCGGGATGAAAACCTCAGGCCGTGGGCCGAACGGCTGCGTAAAGGTGCTGTCCGTTAGCGCCAGATGGCCGCACACCAGCAGATAACCCAACAGCGCCAGCGGTAGCGTAACCAGCCCCTGCGCCGTGGCCCAGGTGGTCGGCGTATTGCCTTTGTGGTCGCGTAGCCAGCGAGCGTTGCGCAGCGGATACCAGGTCCAGCAAACCACGGCGAGAAACGCCATCGCAATCCCACTGGCGTAACGCCATAAATCGAATTTGACGGTGGTTCCTTTCAGTTCCGCAATATTGACGCAAACTAACCCCGCCGCAATCAGCAGCAGCGAAGGCAACAGCCGACGCCAGGCCACGCGGCCATCGTGCTTGCTATACAACACATTGGCGGTAACGGAAATCACCACGGGCAGAGTGCCGATAATCATCGTTGAGATCGGTGCGCCCGTGCGCTGAATCGCGCTGGCGAGCAGAAAGTAGTACAGCAGATTACCGATAATCGTGAGCTTCGTGGCCTCCAGCCAGTCGCTGCGGGTCAGCTGGCGCAGACGACGGCGATCGAGCCATGCCAGCGGTAAGGCAATCAGCCCAAAAGCCAGATAGCGTCCGGTGGACTGCAAGGCCGCAGAGTAGTCCGGTACGATCAACGGCCCAACGAAAATCAGCCCCCACATCAGTCCGGCGGCAAGCGCAAATAAAACCCCTATCAGCATGATAAACCCGTTTGTTCACAAGAGTGCATCGCGCCAGTCTAGGGAGAGTTGGTGATGAATGATTGTAGGATATTGCTGTTTATTCCCGTCATACTTCAAGCTGCTTGTGTGTTGGCTGCCCTTACTTACCCCAGTCACTTACTTGTGTAAGCTCCTGGGGATTCGCGCGGTTGCCGCGTTACAAGGCCCATAAATGAGCCTTGCCCTAAAGGGTCAACGCATAGCGTTGTTCAAAACGCTAACGTTTTGTCACGCAACTCGAATTATTTAGGGTATATCATCTGTGGGGTAACGGTGAAAGCATGCGTGCTGAAAGCGTTAGCGCTGAAGTGGATACACCTGCTTTTGGTAGCGAATGGGCGTGACGCCATAGCGCTGGGCGAAGGTGCGGGTCAGATGCGCCTGATCGGTTAGCCCGACGGCGACGGCGACATGAGCGGCCGCCATGCCGTGTGTCAGCATCTGTTTGGCTTCATACAGCCTGATTGCCATCAGCATCTGGTGCGGCGTGACGTGAAACTGAGCTTTGAACTGGCGCAGGAAATGATACGGACTCAGGGAAACCAGCGCCGCCAGCTCTTTTAAGGTAATGGTGTGGGCGAAATTCTCGCGCAGATAGGCTTTCACCACATCAAAGCGGTGCAGCGGCTCAATCCTCTGGCGCTGGGCAATGTGTGCGTGAGGCCGGAAAAGCGCAATCAGCGACAGCAGCAGGCTTTCACTTGCCAAGGGATCGGTCGTCTGCCACAGCGCAGCCAGCGTCATCGCCAGCTGGCGTGCAGTTGCTGGATCGTGGCGCACGACGTCGGTAAACCACCAGCCTTTCTCGCCGGAGACGTTCTCCAACACATCGGGTGGAATGTAGATCATGCGATAGCGCCAGCCGTCTTCCGTCGCGGATTCTCCCGTATGTAGCTCATCAGGGTTCATCAACACTAACGAATCGACAGGCGCAATATGCTTGGCGCCACGATAGCGGAATCGCTCGGCACCGTCATCGATGGTGCCGATACCAAACGCCTCATGCGTGTGCGGCTCAAAGGCATAACGGCAGATGTGCGCGTGGTAAAGCTCAATGCCGGGCAGCGTCGGCAAATGCCGGAACTGGGCATAGTCTCTCTCATCGGTAAAGTGTTCCGGTACGCCCTGCATGCTGCCACCTTGTCTCTGATTCAGACCGTCATCATAGCAGCGATATACCCGTAATACTTCAAGTTGCATGTGCGTTGACTGCGCTACTCGGCACACTAGCGTGTGCCTCGCCCCGTTGGGGCCGCTGCAAGCAGCGTTCAAACCTGCCAAAGGCATATTTGTCACTCACCCGAATCACTTACAAGCTCATCGGGATTCCCTCTCTTGCCGCCTGCCTGAAACTCGAATTATTTGGGGTATAGCACGTCAGCTTGAAGTCGTGCGTTCTATTTAGCGTGTACGGAAATAGCGAAAACAGAGAATAAAAGCGCTGAGATAAATAGATCAGAAAGGCATAAATCATAGCAAAATGGTTGATTGATGGCGTGCACGTCACAAAAATGAGTTTATCTAACTTTTTGATTTTAATGTTTATGTCTATTCCTTGTTAGATAAGATCGCGTGACAGACATACCGTTAGTATAAAAAAATATAATCAACTCCATTTGCTTATTTGTTCTGGCTCTCATTACTTGCATCAATATTGCTATCTGTAATAAAGGACAAGGGAGTGAAAGGTGAACTTTCAGCAACTGAAGATTATTCGTGAATCAGCACGGTGCAATTACAACCTGACCGAGGTGGCGAATACGCTGTTTACCTCTCAATCCGGCGTGAGCCGCCACATCCGTGAGCTGGAAGAAGAGCTGGGGATTGAAATCTTCATCCGTCGTGGCAAACGTCTGTTAGGCATGACTGAACCGGGAAAAGAGCTGCTGGTGGTGGCAGAGCGCATTCTGAATGACGCCAGTAATATCCGGCGGCTGGCGAATGTCTTCACCAATAACGACACCGGCCAGTTGGTGATCGCGACCACGCATACGCAGGCGCGTTACAGCCTGCCGCCGGTGATTAAAGCCTTCCGCTCTCTGTATCCG
This sequence comes from Pectobacterium sp. S5, assembly GCF_051707265.1. Classification (NCBI taxonomy): domain Bacteria; kingdom Pseudomonadati; phylum Pseudomonadota; class Gammaproteobacteria; order Enterobacterales; family Pectobacteriaceae; genus Pectobacterium; species Pectobacterium sp. S5. Next base: position 727,621 of record NZ_JAULSZ010000001.1, on the reverse strand, counting down.
CAGGTGCGTCTGGTGCTGAATCAGGGCACGCCGGATGAAATCGTGACGATGCTCCATTCCGGTGAGGCCGATATCGGTATTGCCAGTGAGCAGTTGATTAACGATCCCTCGCTGGCGGCGTTCTCCTACTATCGCTGGCACCATTCGGTGATTGTGCCGGAGCACCATCCGCTGACGCAGGAACCAGTGATTACGCTGGAAATGCTCAATGCGGAGCCGTTGATTACCTATCGTCAGGGGATTACCGGCCGTTCGCGCTTGGATCGCGCGTTTCAGGCGGTGGGCATGTCGCCGGATATTACGCTGAGCGCGCAGGATTCGGATGTGATTAAAACCTATGTCGAGCTGGGGCTTGGGGTGGGGATTGTGGCCGATATGTCATTCGATCCGGTGCGAGACAAAGGGCTGGTACGGTTGAATGCCGAGCATTTGTTTGAAGCGAATACGGTCTGGCTGGGGTTAAAAAAGGGTCAGTTACAACGTAACTATGCCTGGAAATTTATTCAGCTGTGTAATACAGAACTGTCGCTGGATGACATTAAAGATAAGGTGTTCTCGGATAACGATGAAGCGGTGATTGATTACCAAATCTGACGGATAGCGCGCTTTCCTAACCCGATGCCCAGCCAGTATTTTTCTGACTGGGCAGGTGTTTTTCTTTCGATTTTGTCGCGATTTTTTGTATCGCGATACCCGTCGTTTTCTGTGCTCGATTCAGCATAAATATGGTTTATCGTGCCGATAATCTGCTTGATCTGATCGTGCTGCAATAGTAGCATTCCCGCCATAACAATAACTTATGTCTGAATTTTTGTTAAGCGATACAAATACTTGTGCGTTTTTATTGAATAATTATGTTAATGATTTTGGTATCGCACTAGAACCTTTACCCTAAATAATTCGAGTTGCTAGGCAAAACGTGTGCGTTTTGAATCGCGCACATGCAGCTTGAAGTATGACGGGGTAATCCATCAGACATCCTTCTCACTAGTCAGTCACCTCCACGTTGATTTTTTCGGTTCGCATTGCGCCGGAGTCGCGCTAGCGCCATGTTTGTGATGGCGGGGAGTTTAAAACGGAAAATGACGATGAAAACACAAAAAATCAGCCTTGCCTGGCAAATCCTTATCGCATTGGTTCTGGGTATTGCACTCGGTGCTATGCTGCATGAACAGCAAGAAAGCCGCCAGTGGCTTATCAGCAATATTCTTAGCCCAGCGGGCGACATCTTTATCCGCCTGATTAAAATGATTGTTGTCCCGATTGTCATCGCCACGTTGATTGTCGGGATTGCGGGCGTAGGGGATGCCAAGAAGCTCGGGCGCATCGGCTTCAAAACCATCCTCTATTTTGAAATCATCACGACGGTAGCGATTATCCTTGGCATCACGCTGGCGAATGTCTTCCAGCCGGGTCACGGCATCGACATGTCGACGCTGACCGCCGTGGATATCTCGCAGTATCAAAAGACCACTGAGCAGGTGCAGAGCGGTTCGCACAGTCTGGTGGGGACGGTGCTGTCGCTGATTCCACCGAATATCTTCGCCGCGATGGCACACGGTGAAATGCTGCCGATTATCTTCTTCTCGGTATTGTTTGGTTTAGGACTATCTTCGTTGCCGAAAGATCACCGTGAACCACTGCTGAACGTCTTCCGCGGCGTGTCGGAGACCATGTTCAAGGTGACACACATGATCATGCGTTACGCGCCTGTTGGGGTGTTTGCGCTGATTTCCGTCACGGTGGCCAACTTCGGTTTTGCGTCGCTGTGGCCGTTAGCCAAGCTGGTTATGCTGGTTTATGCCGCGATTTTCTTCTTCGCGCTGGTGGTGCTCGGTATCGTCGCACGGCTGTGTAAGCTGCGTATCACCATTTTGATCCGTATCCTCAAAGATGAGCTGATCCTCGCGTACTCCACTGCAAGTTCTGAAACCGTGCTGCCGCGCATCATCGAAAAAATGGAAGCCTATGGCGCGCCAAAGTCGATTACCAGCTTTGTGGTGCCGACCGGCTACTCCTTTAACCTCGACGGCTCTACGCTGTACCAGAGTATTGCAGCAATCTTCATCGCGCAGCTGTACGGCATCGAACTGTCGATTGGGCAGGAAATCGTGCTGGTACTGACGCTGATGCTGACGTCTAAAGGCATTGCCGGCGTACCAGGCGTGTCGTTTGTCGTACTGCTTGCTACGCTGGGTAGCGTCGGTATTCCGCTGGAAGGTCTGGCGTTCATTGCGGGCGTTGACCGTATCCTCGACATGGCGCGTACCGCGCTGAACGTAGTAGGGAATGCGCTGGCGGTGCTGGTCATTGCCAAGTGGGAAAACCAGTTCGATGAGCAGAAAGCGCGGGCCTATGAGCGTGAGCTTAAAGGGATAAGTACGCAGCCTGCCCAGCAGGGATAATCCCAGACTCTTTCAAATAGCCTATGCAACGGGCGCATCGAGTGATCGAGGCGCCCGTTTCTTTTATTGTTCAGGGTCTATTGTCCTGCCGTCATGCCGCGTGGCTATCTATCACGCGGGTTTCTAATGTTTGCGTGTGCCACAGTGCCTGTTCAATACTCTCGGCATCCGTTGCAAAAGGAAGGCGCGCGGCAATTTTCGGCGCAATTTTCACGTTTTGCGCGATACTTTCAACCTGTTGGGGGCGTTCGTTCAGGCCGAGGGAGTTCAGCGTAATTGGACTACCGTAGCGGCGGAGTTGGGCGAAAAGCTCTTCGCGATCGGCGTCGTTATCGTGTTCCAGAAACGCCTGCACGGCCAGCCCAAAGCCCACTTTCTCGCCGTGCAGCCAGTCATGCAGCTCTGGCAGGCGCGTCATGCTGTTGTGAATCGCATGGGCGACGCCGATGCGTGGCACTTCATCTTTCATGCTGTTCGCCAGACCCGCCAATGCGATAACGGCATCGATCACGCCGCGTAGGGCAGGCGTGACCAGACCTTGCTCATTATCCGCAATGGCCTGCTCACCATGCGTATTGAATGTCTCTACGGCCAGCCGTGCGGCCTGCGCTTTGAGTGCTAATGCCAGCCCGCTATCGCCGTGACGCAGATAGGGTTGAAATTCGTACCATTTCGCCAGCGCATCCACGATACCGGCTTTGAGATAGCGTGAAGGGCTGCGGGCGATGATCTCGCTGTCTACCAGTACCCACACCGGTAAGCGTGTTAATGGGAATGGCCCATTATGCGCACCGCTGTCGCTATAAATCACACTGATCGGTGACCAGGCGGCGCAGGTGGCCGCAATGGTGGGGACGGCGATGACGGGGATCTGCCCCAGAATGTCGCCGACGGCTTTGGCGACATCCAGCACGCGCCCGCCGCCAATGCCCAAAATCAGTTCCGCACCGAATGCACGCGCCTGTGTGGTCAGCACTTCTATCGCCGGTTTGGTGCAATCACCCGGTAAAAATTCGACCTGATACCGTAAGCCATATTCACGGAGGCTGTGTTCGACGGCATCCGACGTCGCTTTCCATGCCTGTGGGCTGGTAATAATCAATACGGTGTTAGCGTAGGGCGCTGCATATTCGCCGACAGAACGGATGACGCCATCACGATTCAGATAGGTTTGTGGCGCTTGTATTGCAATCATGTTTGCGATCTCTCATCTCTGTGGGAAAAGATAAATCAGTTGTAGCAGCGATGCCGAACGCCGCAAAAGAACAATTCTGGCTATGAATGGGCAGATTTCGCATAACCAGAATGGTCGTAACGCCCAAGCTAGCGCTGCATTCCCCAGCGCTTTATCGTGATCTTTTCGAGGGTAGAAAACACCAGCCCTTCAACCAGTAGCCCGATAATGATGACGGAAGCCAGCCCGGCAAAAACGCGGTCGGTGTAAAGCTCGTTACGGTTCTGGAAGATGTACCAGCCCAGACCGCCGTTGCCGCTGGAGGCACCGAACACCAGTTCAGCCGCGATCAGGGTGCGCCAGGCAAACGCCCAGCCAATCTTCAGGCCAGAGATAATCGATGGCAGCGCCGCAGGAATCAGGATGGCATTGATGTAGCGAAAGCCCGTCAGGCCGTAGTTGCGGCCCGCCATACGCAGCGTTTCCGAGACGCCGAGGAAGCCGGAGTAGGTGTTCAGCGCCATCGGCCACATCACGGAGTGGACGAGCACGAATACCAGACTTTTTTCTCCCAGCCCAAACCACAGCAGTGCCAACGGCAGTAATGCAATCGCGGGTAGTGGATTGAACATGGAGGTTAATGTGCCTAAGAGATCGCGCCCGAAGCGGGTGGAAACCGCCAATGCGCTGAGGGCGAGAGCCAGCAGGCTACCAATGACATAACCTTTCAACAGCGTACCGAGCGAAATCACCATCTTATGCGGTAATTCACCACTGGCGACGTCATCACGAAAAGCCTGAAACGTTTGCAGAAAGCCGGGCAGCATCAGATCGTTGTTTTGCCAGCGAGCGGCGAACTCCCATAGGATAAGCAACCCGGCTAGCAGCACCAGCTTGCGCAGCCAGGTCTGATTCCATAGACGCGTCGTCAGCGGCAGAGGCTGGGTGAGCGTAAAATCTTTCAGTGGTGCCAGTTCACGCTGATACTCTGGCCGCACGGGGGGCTGAATGCTCATAGGGTTTACCTTGCGTGGATGTGACGGGTGATGGTGCGTCGACATCGGTTGGAAAAAGAAGATGGTGAATACGTTGTGCGGTGGTTTGAAAGGCTTCGCTGCCCTGATCGCTCAGCGCAAATTGATGGCAGTTGATTTCTGCTCGCACACGACCCGGATGCGGTGAGAGCAGCAAAATCCTACTGCCGACAATCAGCGCTTCCTCAATCGAGTGGGTGACAAACAGCAGCGTGAAGCGTACCTCTTCCCACAGCGCCAGCAATTCTTCCTGCATTTTGCGGCGGGTCAGCGCATCCAGCGCGGCGAAAGGCTCATCCATGAGCAGCACTTTCGGCTGCATAGTTAGCGCCCGCGCGATGGCGACGCGCTGCTTCATCCCACCGGATAACGTATGCGGATAGGCATCGGCAAATTTCGCCAGCCCGACCTTATCGAGAAAATAGCGGGCGCGTTCCTCTGCTTCTGCTCGTGTCGCCTGACGGCTGGCAACCAGCGGAAACAGCGTATTCTCCAGTACGGTTTTCCACGGTGGCAGTTGGTCAAATTCCTGAAAGACCATGATGCGATCCGGCCCCGGTTTTGTGACGCGCTGACCGTCGAGGCGGATTTCACCGTCTACCGGCGACAGAAAGCCGCCGATAGATTTGAGCAAGCTGGATTTGCCGCAGCCGGAAGGCCCTAACAGCACAAAGCGTTCGGCGGGGAAGACGTCAAAACTCACATCATGGGTGGCGCGTACCAGACTGCGCCGCGTTCGGTATTCCAGTCCGACGCCGTCAACCTGCAACAGCGGTTGGTCAATCGTGCCGTGAGAAGGGTGTGTCATGCTTGTTCTCCTGCATAGCGACGAGATTCTCGTCGAATGGGCGTGACCTTGAGCATTTAGCTGCCCGGCTGGTCGTGGATTTCAGCGAAGAAATAGTCTTTCCAAGAGGTGGCTTTGTTTTTCAGTACGCCAAGCTGGTGCAGCTTTTCAGCATAAACGTAGGTACGTTCTGGGGTGATCGTGAAATCGATCTCGGGATCGGCGACGATGCGTTTCACCAGTTCTGGGTCCAGCTTCGATTTCTCTACCCGAATGTAGGTGTCGGCCGCCGCGGCTTTATCTGCCTTGACGATCTGCGATGCTTCCTTCAGTGCTTCGTAGAAGGCGCGGTAAGTTTTCGGGTTCTCATCATGGAATTTCTGCGTGGTATAAAGCACGTTGAACGTTGCCTGACCGCCCAGCACGTCATAAGAACTCAGAATTTTGTGCACATTGGCGTGTTCCAACGCCTGATATTGGAACGGTGGGCTGGAGAAGTGGGTATTAATTTCGGAACCGCCAGCGATAAGTGCCGCGCTGGCATCGGGATGCGGTAGGCTGACGGAAATCTTATCGAAGCGTTTGAAATCCTCCGCGCCATAGAGCTTCGCGGTTTCGATTTGCAGCGTACGAGACTGGAAGCCAACACCAGCAGCAGGTACAGCGATACGATCTTTATCGCTCAGGTCACGAATGGTTTTCACCGCCGGGTTATTGCTGAGCAAATAGTTGGGCATGGAGCCGAGTGAGGCAATGGCTTTCACATTCTGACGGCCCTGCGTGCGATCCCACACGGTCAGCATCGGCGGAACACCGGCAGAGGCAACATCTAAGGCACCGGACAGCAGCGCTTCGTTGATCGCCGTTGCGCCAGAGAGCGTACGCCAGTCTACCTTGATATCCAGCCCTTGCTGCTTACCGTGCTTCTCTATCAGGTTTTGGTCGCGCACTACATCCAGAATCAGGTAACCAATACCAAACTGCTGCGCAATGCTGATGGTGCCTTCCGCATTCGCGCCAAAGGCCGTTAACGTCAGGCCAATCATGGCGGCAAGGCGTGTGAAACGCGTCGATTTTTTAGTGGGTAGTGAGTTATTCATTATCATTTTCTCTCATTATTAATGGTAATCGATCAAGGTGGTAAATAGGGAATAACGACACGTTAATATTTCAACGAATAACATTTATTCAATAAATAACAATTTTCCAACAAATTAACGTGTTCAAGAAAATAACGTGCCGTAAATAATGTATCAAAGAAGGAATCCTATTTTCTTGTCGCTTTATTGATAAAGTGTTTTTTGGAATAAGTTAGAATAAATACGCTTTTAAAACGGAATGAGTGCAGGAAAAAAAGCAAATAACCGCCTTAGCTAAATATTCGCTATGGATAGTTTTATTTTTCACTTATGGATAAAAATCGGCGCGTTATAGTGGGTGCTACATTTCTATTTCGATATACAGAGAATTATATGCCTGTCTTTAGCCATCATTATTTACGTGATTATTTGCGCGACCGGCTGACGGATAATGACGTGAACGCGTCCATTGCAGGAACGGTGGCGGATAATCTCGTCGAATCCAGCCTGAAAGGGCATGACTCGCACGGCGTCAGCATGCTGCCGCGCTATATCGACGCTATTCAGGAAGGTGGGCTTTCTCCCCACGCACAGGCGGAAAAAACGCTGGATTTCGGTCCACTGATTTCGTTTGACGGGCAGCAAGGCTTTGGTCAGGTGGTAGCAAAACAGGCGTTGGCGGAAGGCATTGTGCGTGCACAAACACATGGTCTGGCGGTGGTGAGTTTAGCTAATGCCCACCATCTGGGCCGCATTGGTGCGTGGGCAGAACAGGCGGCGGAGGTCGGGCTGGTGTCGCTGCATTTTGCCAATGTGTATACCAAACCAGTGGTGCTGCCGTGGCAGGGCCAGCAGGCGCGTTTTGGGACCAACCCGTTCTGTGCCGGTATTCCGGTCGAGCAGGATGACCCCGTCATTCTGGATTTTGCCACCAGCGTGATTGCGGGTAACAAAGCGCGTATCGCGTGGAATGAGGGCAAACAGGTTGCGCCTGGCTGCATTGTCGATAACGAAGGTAATCCGACGGTGGATCCCCGCTGGCTGATGGAACAACCTCTGGGAGCGCTACTGCCGTTTGGCGAACATAAGGGGTCGGGGCTTTCGCTGGTTTGCTCGCTGCTTGGTGCGGCGCTGACCGGTGGGAAAACTGAACGCACGGCGAAGGGCGAGGGCAAACAAATTATTAACAGCATGCTGTCGATTTTAATCGATCCGCAGAAATTAGGCGGTGCGGCAACCTATCAGCAGGAGATTCCCGCTTTATTAGAATGGGTGCGTCAGTCCCGTGATGACAATGCCTTATTACTGCCGGGCGATAAAGAAAAACAAACCTATCGCCAGCGATTGGAGAACGGCATTTTTGTCGATGATGTTAGCTGGGGGCAACTCTCTTATTTAAATAATAAAGTAGCCTGATAGTGGGTTGGTTATTTTTTAATTTATTTAACTAATTTTTATTTAACCTTATAGGGAAAGACAATGAAACGTATATTTAGTGCTGTCGGTGTCGGCGGTTTATTATTAATAGCAACATCCGGACTGGCGGCAGAAAAACTTCCTGATGAAGTTCGCGTGGCTTACAGCGGCGGCTCACAGGTATTAGTGTTAGCCAAAGCTGACGGCTCGCTGCAAAAAACGCTAGGTGTGCCAGTAAAGTGGGTGCAGTTTGCTTCTGGTGCTGATGCGCTGAATTATTTCGCCAGTAATGCAATAGATATCGCCAACTTCGGTTCCAGCCCTGCGACAGCGGGCATTGTGAGAAAACTCCAGGTGGAAATTATTGGCGTATCCGGCGTGATTGCAACGTATGAACGGCTGATTGCCAAGTCCGGTATCACCACGCTGAAAGACATTGAAGGTAAGCGTGTCGCCTATCCGCCAAATTCAACGGCGCAGTACGCACTGGAAGCGGCCATTGCTGTGAATAAACTCGACCGCAGTACGATTACCCTTATCCCATTACGTCCGGCTGAGCTGGTGGCTGCATGGAAGCGCGGCGATATTGATGCAGGATACGTCTGGGCACCGTTCGCTCAGGAGCTGGAAGCTTCCGATGGGCATGCCATTTTTGCGACCAAAGATCTGCAAAAGGACGGCTATCTGATTTACAACAACTACGTGGTCAGAAAGGCTTTTGCCCAGCAGTATCCTGAAACGGTGGCTCGCTTCCTACGTGTACACCAGCAGAAAGTGGACGAGTTCCGTCAGGATCCAGAGAAAGCAGCGGCGATTGTGGCAAAAGAGGTCGGTGCGCCGGTTACGACGGCAACCAATACCCTATCAGGGCTGGAGTATCCGACGCTGGAACAGCAGGCAACGGCCCAATGGCTGGGTGACGGCAGTAATACGGATCGGAGCGGCATCGGTCAGGCTGTCGCTAAAACGGCGCATTTTCTGGAAAGTATCGGCGAAGTTCGCCAGCGTGATATTCCCGCTTCGTACGCCGATTCCATTAATTCCTCCTATCTGAAGCAGGCTGCAAAAGGGAATTAACGGGTCGTGAAAAGAACGTCTTATGTCTTATTGAGTATCACGTCTGTGGCGGCGGTACTCGGCTTATGGCAGTGGGCGGGGGCACAGCAGTGGGTGGATCCGCTGCTGCTACCCCCGCTGTCAGATATCATCTTGACCGCGGGGGAGTTAGCGCAGGATGGCTATCGGCAGGTGTCATTGTGGGAGCATATTGCTGTGAGCGTTGGACGGGCGCTAAGTGCCTTTAGCGTTGCCATTATTCTCGGCGTCCCGCTTGGCCTGTTGATGGGGTTATCACCGCCGATTGCTGCCGTTTTTAATCCTTTCGTTCAGTTTCTCCGGCCACTGCCTAAAATCGCACTGATCCCGCTGGCGGTAGTGTGGTTGGGCATCGGTGAGGCATCCAAATTTTTCCTGATCTTTATCGCGACTTTTCTCAGCGTCGTGGTGGGGGCTTGTGCCGCTGCTGAGCGGGTGGAACGTTCACGTATCCGTGTTGCACAAACGCTCGGTGCCAGTCGCCGACAGATTTTTTTCCATGTCGTGTTGCCCGATACGCTGCCGGAGTTGTTCACCACGGTGCGACTGGCCATCGGTATTGGCTGGACGTCCCTGATTGCGGCGGAAATGGTCGCGGCCACCTCGGGAATAGGTTGGATGGTGATGAATGCCAGCGCCTATCTGCGTACCGATATCGTTATGTTGGGCATCTTATTATTGGGGGGGATTGGCTATGTGCTCGATCTGCTGTTAGTCGGCGCGCAGCGCATCTTCGTGCCGTGGGCGGGGAAATCATCATGACAGAACATTCTCAGCTTGATGCACCACACATTTCCGTCGAACGCGTTAGCCTTACCTTTTCGTCACAGAGCGGGCCTTTGACGGTGCTGGATGATGTTTCCCTCCAGATTGCCAAAGGTGAATTCGTGGTGCTGCTTGGCCCTTCCGGCTGCGGCAAATCGACCATTCTCAACATGATCGCGGGCTTTGAGGCCGCTGATAAAGGGCGTGTGCTGTGCGGCGGTGAACCTGTCCGACGTCCGGGGCCAGCGCGCGGTATGGTATTTCAGCAGGCCAATTTATTCCCTTGGCTCACCGTGCTGGAAAACGTGACGTTTGGTCCACGGATGCAGGGGGCGAAGAAAGCGCACCTTCAGCGTGAAGCGCAAGACTATCTGGCGCTGGTCGGGCTGGAGGGATTCCAGCAGCACTATCCCTGGCAGCTTTCTGGCGGAATGAAGCAACGGGTTGCACTGGCGCGAGCCTGGCTGCCGAACCCTGAAGTGTTGCTGATGGATGAACCGTTTGGCGCGCTGGATGCACAAACCCGTTTGATGATGCAGGAATTGCTGCTTTCCGCCTGGCAGAAAACTGGCACTACGCTGTTATTTGTTACACATGACGTGGACGAGGCGCTGTTTCTGGCCGACCGAATACTGGTGATGTCCGCGCGTCCCGGTCGTATTGCGGAAACCATCCCACTGCCGTTTGGCCGAGAGAGAGACATTGAAACCTTGGCACAGCACCCTGACTACGCCGCATTGAAGCAGCGTATTTTGCATCGCGTTCGTGAAGAAGCGCGTCGTCACCTTAATCTGTAACCCGTATTCCAGGAGAATATTATGCACCTTGCCCGATTCCCCCGTTTAACACTGGGCCATTTTCCCACGCCGCTGGAGGCATTACCGAACCTGTCTGCCTATCTGGGCGGCCCGACGATTTACATCAAGCGCGACGACGCCACAGGGCTGGCGACCGGCGGCAATAAAACCCGCAAACTGGAGTTCCTGCTTGCCGATGCGCAGCAGCAGGGAGCGGATGTCATCATCACACAGGGTGCGACGCAGTCTAACCATGTGCGACAAACCATTGCGGCGGCGGCAAAACTGGGGCTGAAAACCAAAGTGCTGCTGGAAAAACGCGTTGAGGACTACGGCGAAGACTACCAGCGATCCGGTAACGTGCTGCTGGATAACCTGCTCGGCGGTGAAATTATCGATCATCTGCCCGCGGGTACGGATATGCAGCAGGCGATGGAAACCCTCGCGGAATCGCTGCGAAAAGAAGGGTTGAAGCCTTATGTCATCCCCGGCGGTGGCTCCAGTCCGGTCGGCGCGCTGGGTTATGTAGCCTGTGCGGAAGAGCTGTTATTTCAGTCCAGCCAGCAGCGTCTGCGCATCGATCATATTGTCCATGCGACGGGTAGCACGGGAACACAGGCAGGGTTGGTGACCGGGCTGACGGCAACACACAGCCAGATTCCACTGTTAGGTATTAGCGTCAGAGCGCTGAAAGCGAAGCAGGAAGAGAATGTTTATGCGTTAGCACAGCGCTCCTGGCAACTGCTGGGAATTCCGGGCGAATTGCCGCGCAGTGCTGTACAGGTGAATAGTGATTATGTCGGCAAAGGATACGGTATTCCAACCGAGGGAACGCTGGAAGCACTCAGGCTGTTGGCTCAGTTGGAAGGGATTTTGCTCGATCCGGTCTATTCCGGCAAAGGAATGGCGGGGCTGATCGATCTGATTCGTCAGGGACACTTTCGCGCGGATGAAAATATTGTCTTCATCCATACTGGCGGCTCGGCAGGGCTATTTGGCTATCGTCAACTATTCGAACAAACGGCTGCGCAATGAGTACGACGCTGATTGGCGTGTTGGGCGGGATGGGGCCGCTGGCGACGGTCGACCTGTTACATAAGATTATTGAAGAAACGCCTGCCAGTTGCGATCAGGATCATGTGCCAGTAGTTGCCTGGAACGTGCCGCAGATTCCCGACCGCCAACAGGCGCTGGCAGGCACCGGTGAATCGCCGCTGCCGACGCTACTGCACGCCATCCGGCAGCTTAATCGCTTATCGGTTAGCCATATTGTGGTGCCGTGTAATACGGCACACCACTGGTTTGATGCGTTGGCTGAGGCAAGCGATGCACCGCTGCTACACATTGCTGACGCTACGCTGCACGCGCTGACAGAGGTAGATGAGGCAAAGGTATCGCCACGTAAAATCGGGCTGATTGCGACTCACGGGACGCTAAATGCCGGATGGTATCAGCAGCGTTTTGCCGCGCAGCGAGGTGCCGAGACGGTGGTACCGAACGAACAGGAAATGGCGACGCTCTTTGTGCCGGGGTGCTATGCAGTAAAAAGGGGAGAATTACAGCACGGCGGACGTTTGCTGGATCAGTTAGCGGCGCAACTGGTGGAACGGGGAGCAGAACGTCTGGTACTGGCCTGCACGGAAGTCCCTCCGGCGCTGGAGGCTGTGTCGTCACGCTGGCGGGACATTAGTATTGATCCGACTCGCGCGCTGGCACAGGCCTGCGTTCGAATCTGGCAACAGAGATAAAAAAACCGTCCATTGCTGGACGGCTTTAGGTACAGAGAACCGAATTACAGGAAGCCGTACATCGCGGCGAACACCCACCCAAAGACGCAGGATGTGCTCACACCGATCAGGCCCGGCAGAATAAAGCTGTGGTTGATAACGAACCGGCCGATTTTGGTGGTGCCGGAACGGTCAAACTGGATAGCCGCCAGATCGCTTGGGTAGGTCGGCAGAATGTAGTAACCATAACAGGCTGGTGCAGACGCCACGATATATGCGGGATCCACCCCGATTGCCAGCGCAACGGGCACAATCGCCGCCAGCGCCGCCGCCTGCGAGTTCACGAACTTGGACACAATCAGCAGGATAATGGCGTAAGCCCAAGGGTAGACTTTCACCAGTGAACCGAGCGTGCCTTTGATCTCCTCCAGATGCGCGCCGAACATGGTTTCCGCCATCCAGGCGATACCGTATACCGCGACGATGGCAATCATCCCTGAACGGAACACTTCATTCTTCGAGATTGAAGACGGATTGGTTTTGGTCGCGATAATGATGATGGCGCCAGACAGCAGCATAAACATCTGAATGACCAGCACCATCGACAGCGGTTTACCAGCAAAGACCGGACGCAGTTCTTCAACGGCACCCAGAATCGCCACCGCCGCGATGGTTGCCAGAAAGATCCACATGGCGATCCAGTTACTGCGCGGCAGTTTTCTGTCTAGCAGCGTGGCGGTATCGCCATACACATACTGTTTGTTTTCTGGATCGGCGATGAATGTCTGAAAGTCTTCATCTTTGTCCAGATCCTTGCCGCGGAACCAGCTGAAAATCCCAATCGCCAGAATACCCAGCAGGGTAGAGGGAATAGTAATCGACAGCAGATCGAGGAAGCCCAGATGCTTACCCTGGAAGGTGAAATTAGCCAGCATGGCAACCAGCGACACCACCGCAACAGAGACCGGGCTGGCGATAATCCCCATTTGAGCGCCGATCGAACTGGCGGCCATTGGTCTTTCAGGACGGATATTATTCTTGATGGCGACATCATAAATAATCGGCAGAATGGTATACACCACGTGGCCTGTACCACAGAGGATGGTCAGAATACAGGTGACGAACGGCGCGATAATCGACACGTATTTCGGGTTACGCCGCAGCATACGCTCTGCGATTTGCAGCATTACATCCAGCCCGCCCGATGCCTGAAGCGTTGCCGATGCGGCCACCACAGCAATGATGACCAGCATAACGTCAACGGGCGGTTTACCCGGTTGTAGTTTAAAAATAAAGACCAGAATAACAAGTCCAATCCCGCCTAATAAACCCAGCGCGATCCCGCCTTTTCTTGCCCCGTAAAAAAGGCAGATCAAGACAATGACTAATTGAATGATGAAGTCCATAGTAGCCCCATTACATTGCTCAATATACCCGTCATACTTCAATCTGCTTGTGCGTTAGCTGCCTTTACTCACCTCAGTCACTTACCTGAGTAAGCTCCTGAGGATTCGCTCAGTTGCCGCCTTCACGCAACTCGAATTATTTAGGGTAATAAGATGAACTGATTAGTTAGAATTAAAATAAGTGAGTTTTTACTGCGGGTACTATATGGACGGGTTGTTATTTATTTTCTTGATCTAAATCTATTAATTTTTACCTTTGCGCTATTTACTGAAAATAAAAGATCTCGCTCGCAATAATTGCGTCTTTCTGGTTTATTTAGTTATTTAAGTGTGATTTTAATTTATTAATGGTTGGGTTGAGCGCCAGTTGGTGAGGTTGTTAATGATTGGGTGGGGATTTTTAAAAGTGATTAAATTTTCGTTCTTATTTTGTTGTGTTCAATGTTGTTCTATTTTTTATTTTCGTTAATGATTGCCATAAAAAATCCTACCTTAATGTCACTTTGGATACCTCCAATGAGGTACTTTTGCATATTGTGTTGTTTTTAAATGATTACTTTAAAAATGATAAAATGAATCCCTTTTAAATTACTAAGTCAACATCAGGCCACTATTGAATTGTCGAGAAATAAAAGTGGCTGCTGCGACATCGCTGTTCACATCAGGAATATAGCTGACTGGCTTTCTGCTATTTTTACATTGAATGCGAAGAGGGAGACTCTTTATAGTGTTATTGGTTATTAATATGGTTTTTTTATAAATATTTTAGAATATCTGGATTCGGCTTATTTTCCTTCCTAAGCTGAACGTGGCCGAATACCAGCCACATTCGCTTTATCTCTATATCTCTATATCGCTTTCCGAACTTATGCTGCTAGGTATGCACGAAATAGGTCGCTAACTGCCGCAGCGTCTGCTCGTCCAGTGTACCGGCGTAGTAACGCAGCTGTAGCCAAGCCGTCAGCCAAGTATAACGCGCTTCGGTCAGATCGCGTCGTGCGCCATAGAGCTGCTGTTCGGCATTCAGCACGTCAAGGTTCACGCGTTCTCCGCCCTGAACGCTCTTCTGTGTAGCGGTGACCAGCGCCAGCGCCGACTTTTCCGTCAACTCATAGGCACGGATTTTCGCCTGACTGCTGGTGACCAGATTAAACTGACGACGCAGTTCCGTCTGGATTGTCGCCGTCTGTTCGTCCTTTTCCCGCGCGGTTTGCTGATAGCGCTCTTTTGCCTGACGCGTTGCGGCAGAGACGCCGCCGCCGGCAAAAATCGGTACGCTGACGCGGATACCAATCGACCGCGTATCGTATTTCTGGTTGTAGCTGTTTTCGGTATCTGACTGCGTATTGCGCGTGCTGGCAACCAGCGTAACCTGCGGCAGGTGACCCGCGCGGTTACGCTCAATACCGTATTTCGCCACGGCCAGCGACTGGTTTAGCGCTAATAGCTGTGCGTTGTGGCGCAGCGCCAGCGATTGCCAGTGCTGATAGCCTGCAGGCTGGAGCGGCTGCGGCGTGAAGTGCGGCGTTAGTGCCGCAAGCTGATCCACGCCAACGGGCATCCCCAACAGCGTTTCCAGTTCACTCAGGCTGATATCCAGATTGTCCTGCGCTTCGATGAGCTGTGCCTCGGTCAGATTGACGCGCGCTTCGGTTTCCAGCATATCGGTGCGGGTGCCTTCCCCCTGCTGGAAGAGGCGTTGATTCAACTGATATTGCTCGCGATAAGCGCGCTGCTGTGCCTGAACCAGCGCAATCTGCTCGCGGCTAAATAGCACGTTGGTATAAGCCTGAAACAGACGTACCAATAGCTGCTGGCTGGCATCGCGCAGCTGTTCGTCGGCCAGCACGGCGCTGGCTTCACCCTGTTGATAGCGCGACCACGCCGCGTAGTCGATTAGAGGCTGTTGCAGAGAAAAGCTGGACGCACGGCTGGTGTAATCCCGCTCCGACTGTTGCCCACCCGCCGTCACCGTCGAATCGTTACGGGACTGGCTGTAGTCATAGGTGACTTTTGGCAGCAGCCCAGCGCGCCCGATGTTCTTCTCTTCGCTGTCTGCATTACGTGCATGCACGGCGGCCTGAAAGGCTGGGTCGTGCGTCAGCGCCTGCTGCCAGGCTTCCATTAATCCCAATGCCTGACTCGGTGCGCTGTAGAGCAGCGTGAGAACAAGCGGGACGGCATAACGGGAGCGGATCGCCGCGCGATAAACGGATGAAAGGCGCAGCATGATTACTCCTCGGTCAGCGCCAGATGCAGGCGGTCGGAAAGCGGTTTGAACAGGTAGTTGAGCAGGGAGCGCTCACCGGTACGAATAAAGGCTTGAACCGGCATGCCGGGACGCACGTCCAGCCCGGCGAGCTGCTGCTTACCCTGTTCATCGACGTGGATACGCAGTGCGTAATAGGGTTTTCCGGTCTGCTGCTCGACGAGCTGGTCGGCACCGATCAGCGCGACAACGCCGGAAATACGCGGCGTGGTGCTTTGGTTGAAGGCAGAAAACAGCAGCTCGACCGGCAGCCCGTTGCTGACTCTGTCCACCAGTTCGATTGGCAGCTGTGCGTCAATCAATAACGGTTGCCCCTCGGGAACAATCTCCATCAACATCTGCCCGCTATTCACCACGCCGCCTTCGGTGTGCAGCGCCAGCCCGACCACCGTGCCGCTGGCAGGAGCGCGAATGTGCGTGTGCTGAAGTTCATACTCCGCCGTTTTCAGCCGCTGGGTGAGATCCTGAATGGAACGCTGGGTATCGGCGAGCTGGGCGCGTACCTCTTTCTGGTATTCGTTCTGGCGCTGCTGAATCTTTTGCTCCAGCTCGACAACCTGTTGCTGGAGCTGCACCTGATTATTCCGCTCCTGCGCGATCGCGCCAGCCAGTTGGGCGGCTTGCCGCTCGACGTCCAGCAGACGGTTACGGGCGATATAGCCTTCCTGCGCCAGCGGGCGCAGCCCGCTCAGCTGCTCGCTGATAATCTGGAATTGCGTTTGGCTGCTGGCCAGCAGCGCCTGTGAACCCTGCGACTGCGCCTTTGCCCCGATGATGGCGGCCTGTATCGCGGCGCGTTCCTGTTGCAGGGCAGCACGACGGCTGATGAAGAGCTGCTGTTGGGCAATCTGAATTTGTTGCGTGACGGTGCTGTGTTGCTCGGTGGGGGCAGGGAAGGCGATCGTATTCAGATCGTCGCGTTCCGCCAGTAGACGCGCTTCGCCTGCGTGCGCTTCCTGAAGCTGCGTAACGAGATTGTCGCGCTGTGCCTGAGCGGGCGTTTGATCCAGCGTGGCAAGGACTTGCCCAGCCTGCACATGGTCACCGTCCCGCACGGTGAGCGAGGCGATGCGTCCGCTACTGACGGGCTGCACCGCTTTGCGGTTATCTGCGACGATGACCCGACCGGATACGCCGACCCCTTTATCCAACGGTGCCATGCCGGCCCACAGCAGCAGGCCTCCAAAGCCGATAAGCACCAGCCAGAGACCGTACTTCAAATAGCGTCCAGCGTCGGTGTGTAACGGCATCGCCGCGACGTTATCCGCTACCGGATGGAGGGGAGTTGTCGGCTGTGATGTGACTTTGCGTAACGCGGACATGGTTATCCTCTTCTTTCCATGATGCTGTTCTGACGGCAGGCGTGCGTTATCAATGCGCTGAGCCTCATTTATCCGGTGCGGCGCGGCGCGGCGTTGGCGCGCTGTACACCATACTCAGCCCGGATGAACCGGGTTCTTTTGGAGTAAAGGCATTTGCGGCGTCGGCTGTTTTAACCGGCGCGGGTTTGGCGCTGGCGGGGTTCGTCATCGGTTTGGTCATAGAAGCATTCGCGGGCTTAGCGCGCTGTAGTTCTTTTAACACCTGCTCGGTTGCGCCGAAATACTGGATCTGTCCGGCGCGCAGGACTAACAGTTTGTTGGCACAGGACAGCAGAGCAGGCTTATGCGTGATCAGTATCTGCGTACTTTGGGCTTCCTGCTGGGCGGCAATCGCGGCCAATAAGGCTTTTTCGCCGTCGTCATCCAGACTGGCATTCGGTTCATCCATCACAATCAGGCGCGGCTGGTTGTAAATGGCTCTGGCAAGGGCGACACGCTGCTTTTGACCGCCGGACAGCCCGGCACCACCTTCACCGAGTGGCGTATCGTAGCCCTGCGGCAGCCGCAGAATCATCTCGTGAACGCCTGCCGTGATGGCAGCGGCAACGATCTTTTCTGCATCCGGCTGAGTGAAACGAGCGATGTTTTCGGCAATCGTCCCGCTGAAAAGCTGGACATCCTGCGGCAGATAGCCGACGAAGCGGCCTAAATCACCTTTGTCCCACTGGTGCATGTCTGCGCCGTCCAGCCTGACTTTGCCACCAAGAGCGGGCATGGCGGCAACCAGCAGGCGGGCGAGGGTGGATTTACCGGAGCCCGATGGGCCTAAAACGCCGAGCACATCGCCGGGCGCCAGTTCAAACGTGATATTGGCGAGTATGGGCGTGCGCGTGTTGGGTGCGTTGGCGCTGAGCTGTTCCACCTGAAGTTTACCCTCGGGGGCGGGCAACGCCATGCCAGCAGGGCGCGCCGGATGGTTGTCGAGCAAGATATTGACACGCTGCCAGGCGAGACGCGCCTGCATCCACTGTTTCCAGACGCCAATGATCTGATCGATTGGGCTGAGTACGCGGCTCACCAAAATGGAGCCGGCAATCATCATGCCGGGCGTGATATCGCCGTTAACAGCCAGCAACGCGCCCAGCCCCAGCATCAGCGACTGGAGCGCCAGTCGGGTGCTTTTCGTCAGCGAGGTAATGTTGGCGCTTTTTTCGCTGGCAACGTTCTGATAATAGAGAAACGCGTTATGCTGCGTCAGCCAGCGTTCACGCATGGCGGGCAGCATCCCCATCGCTTCAATGGCATCAGCGTTACGCAGGTTGGAGTTAGCCTGCTGCGTTGCCTGAACGGTGTTTTGTGCGGCTAAGGCCAAGGGTTCGCGCGTGAGTTTTTGATTCAGCCAGGCTAGCACAATCAGTATGATCGCCCCCGCCAGCGCCATCACGCCCAGCCAGGGATGAAGTAAGAAGATCACCAGAAGATAAACCGGAAACCACGGCGCATCAAAGAAGGCGAATAGCGCATTCCCGGTGGCGAACTGGCGCAGGGCGGTCAGATCGTTTAAGGCTTGTCCGGCTCCTGCCGTGCCGTTCTTGAGATTGCTTTCAAACGCGGCATTGTAGATACGCTGATTCAGTCGCATATCCATCTGCGTACCGAGGCGGATCACCACGGCGCTGCGTATCCATTCCAGTAATCCCATCAGTAAAAACAGACCCAGCATAATGATCGTCAGCATCGCCAGCGTCATGGTGCTGCTGGAAGGCAGTACGCGGTCATAAACCTGGAGCATATAAATCGCCGGTGCCAGCATCAGCAGGTTGATGACGGCGCTGAACAGGCCAATTCCCCAAAATCCCTGACGGTAGGCGGCCAGCGCGTCAATAATCTCCCGGCCTGATGACGCCGGATGGGATGCGGACATGGGATGTTCCTTCTTCAATGAAGTCGCCATCGTTCCATCGTGGTGTACCCACAAGGTGGAAGAGGGGGAAAAGCGGTTAGCCGTACCGCTATTGACGCGGTTTGCCAACGGTTATTACACTCACTAGACCGTCGCGGTTCAGATGTTCTCTCCGTACCGCGACGGTGTTCACTCAAACGGCTAAAAGCGTCATCTTTTAGCCGTTTTCTTATGCCGCCAGCAGATCGGCCGTTTCTGCGACGCCAACGACGTCAACCACGGTATCAGCAGAAAGCGCAGCATCGGCGGTCGCCGTGGCGAAGCTCAGGCTATCCAGGCTCGCATTAATATCGATACCCGCATTGCTCAGCGCAGTCAGCAGTGGCTGAACCTGTCCGCTCATCAGGCCATAAATCACGTCATGTACCACGCCGCGATCGTCAACATTCTGGTTGGCAACGTCCGTGGAGAGACCCAGCCCGCTGAAGGTCACTTCTGGCTCAGCAAGAGAGTACGTGGTGCCTGCGGTGGTGCCGCCTTGCAGAACGTTCCCGAAGGACAGAGTGTCCAGATCGCCGTACAGCGTGTGGGCAGGAGGGGTGAAGAGGCTATAGTTCAGATCGCCGCCTGCAATAAGTGCAGAAAAGTCGTTCTGCGCACTCGTGATCGCATACTGAGTACCGTCTATAAAGGTGTCGCCGCCGTAAAAGCCCCCGGTATTATTGCCACCGACTTGTGTATTACCCGCGGTATGATTAACGTCGCCAAATGCTGCAGACCATTCAGTCAGGTAGCTGGCAATGCTGTAATTGGCATAGTAGGCATCGTAGGTAATTGCAAAACTCATGATAGATTCCTCATTAACTAGCGATCTACAGGCACGGTTATCCGTGTCTGTCGTGAAAGAGGATGAGCCATCCCATCCCCTTTGTTTTCCTGTCTCCCGCGTGGAGAAACAGAGAAATTAGAATCGGTACTCCACGCCAGCCTGCACCGTTCTTCCCCGGCTTGGCGTGTAACCCAGTGATTCGCCATAGCTCACGATGTAAGTACGGTTAGCGATATTCTCGACGGAACCACGTACCGTCAGGCTGTCAGTCAGACGATAGCTGGCGTACAGATCGTAAACTTCATACTTGGGCCAGTCGGCTAAATAGGCGGAGTTGGCTGGCGCGGCAGCGTCCTGATAGCCGGGAGCAAAACGCATCGTGACGCCCATATCCAGCTTGCGGTCGAAGACGCGCGTCCCCAGCGTGACGGAACCACGGTCGCCCGGCAGATAGGCGGCGTTGCTGAGTAACAGCGTTTTTTGGCAAGTGAAATCACTGGCCGTGGTATCGACAGGTGTGGAGTAGTAGTTTCTTCTGGTGCCGCCGACGGTCGTGACGCCACCCATCCAGGCCATTGGCGCACAGAAATCGTTATTGCCGATCATGTGGGTGTAGGTGGCATCGACATACAGAAAGCCCGCGTCGTAATTAAGCTGGTATTCCATACCGCGGAAGCGGCTCTTCGCCAGATTGTTCTGGAACACAGAGTTGCTGAGGGAATCGCCGTTATAGCCGGGTTTGGTGCGGGCACCGTTCAGGCTGATGTAGTTATTTATCTTGGTGTCGAAATAGGACACCTTGGTGACCAGCCTGTCGCCGTCGACGAGCAGGTCGGGCTGCTGAATATTGAATCCGATCTCCCAGGCACGGGAACGCTCCGGCTTGAGATTGGGGTTCGGATACAGGTAATAATTGCCCGCGCTGTAGCTGCCGTTAGCAAAGGTTTCGCTGACTGACGGCGGACGCCAGGATAGACCATAGCTGGTGTACAGCTGTAGCCATTCAACGCCGGGGCGGACACCAGCAAACAGCGTGGGGGATAGTTTGCCGTGCTCGTCATCGACATTCCAATCCTGCGTGGTAGTCACGAACGGCGAGCAGAGCGCGATCGACCGTTCAGTGCAGGGGTCCGTAACGGTATAGGGGATTTCCCGATAGCTGATGCTGGTGGTGCCGCGTAACCGGTAGCGATCGTAACGCAGGCCACCTTGAAGCGTTACCCACTCGTCGTACGCGTAATTCAGATTCGCGAACAGGCTGGCCATCGCACGGTTCCCTTCCGGGGTCGCGTTACTGGCTGTGTTATTGCTGCTGTCTGTGGTGATCTTGTCGTAATAGAAGTCCAGCCCGTAATCGGCTTTCAGATCGTGCGCGCCTTGCTGCCACAGCGTCGAGGTATTCTGCGCTTGCGCTCCGTAGGTGCGCAGTCGCGTGCTCTCGTGATAGGCGCTGTTATTAGAGGTAGCGTAGTTGTCGGTGTCGTTATTGGTATCGGCGTAATAAATCTTGGCCTTAAAATCCAGCCAGCGCTGGTTGTCCGGTTTCAGGCTGTAATCCAGCGCGGTACTGCGCGCCATAATTTCGCTGTGCCCGCTAGCCTTCCAACCCAGTTCGGTATTGGAAAGGTTGGACAACGTCCCGGCATTTTCAGAAGAGGTTTGCGTTTGCATATAGCTGAGCTGGAAGCGCTGATTAGCTGGCAGATTCCAGCCGACTTTCGCCAGCCGCGAGCGCATGGTGTAAGCTGCGTTGGCCACTTTTTGATGCTTTAAGTTATTGGCCCATTCTTCGTAATTATTTGAATTGCCGGGGATACGGATATTACCGAGGTTGCCATCATTACCCGGCCAGTAGTCGCCCAAATGACGCTCGCTGGCACCGACCAGAATGTCGCCAGTTTCGTTACCCAACGCGAGCACGCCGCTGCCGATAAAATGCGTTCCGTTGTCGCCCGTGCTGGCGTGCAGTTTTCCGCCCAGCTCTTTACCCGGAGCGAGAAAGTCTTGAGCGCTGACGGTGTTAAATGTAGCGACGCCGCCCAACGTACCCGCGCTGCCCATCACGTTTGTCGCGCCTTTTTCAATCGTTGCGCCGGAGAGCAGCTCCGAATCGATATACATCTGTCCGTTGCGCTGGCCGTAGCCGGTTTTTTGAAAATTCTGCCGCACACCGTCGATGTTCATATTCACGCGACCGAAATCCTGTATGCCGCGAATGTTGACCGACAGCGACGGGTCCTGCTGGCTGACGCTGGAGTAAACGCCAGCGGATTGCTCCAGCAGATCGGCGGCATGGCGGGAAGGGCGGTTATCCATCTGCTCGCGTGAAATAACGCTGATCGCGCGCGGCTGTTCGTAGATCCAGTCGCCGGGATTGGCGACGGTAAATGCGCGAACTGTCATCACGTCGTCTATTTTTGCCGTATCGACATTGACTGAACGAGGGCGCAGGGTAATGACGCCATTGCTGCCAATCTGGAAATCAACCGGATTAGTGCCGATTAGCCTGCGCAGCCCTTGTTCTGGCGTGAAGCGCCCTTGAAGCGCAACGACCTGCATATTTTCCAGTTTGACGTCGGCAAAAAAGACCTGTAACCCCGCCTGTTCGGCGAAACGCAGCAACGCGCTGCTCAACGGCTGCGCGCCGATGGAAAAGGCGGCGCTTTGACGAGCCGCCTCCTGAACGCTGGTGGCCTGCGTTTCTGCTTGCGCATAGTGGAGCGAGCCAGACAACGACAGTGCGATGCCGACGGCAAGAGAAAGTGGACTACGTTGTAACAAGCGGTTGTTTTGCTGTTGTGTTCTTTTAAACATTTTTCGCCTGGTCTGCCATCTGTTAAATCACCAATAAGCATTAATAAACAAAGGGATAATTAGTCCTATTTTTCTTAATGAAAATGATAATAAAAATCATTACCTAAATATGAAGACGGCTGAGATGACAGAACCCGTAAAAAAATATTTAAATTTTTTTCTCCGGCGCGTTGCGGCCTTGTGAATGTAAAGGGAATTTATGTGCGATTACCACGCCTAAGCGGCGTGGCAGGAGTGGGGAAGACTGGAGGGGAAAGGATTAGTACAGAACCGTGATGCCGGGGAGTGAAACCGTTTTGGCACCCAGTTCGGTGGCAATGGTTTGCAGCGCGCCATCCAGTTCGTTCAGCGAAAAAATGCCGCTAACCTGACGTTGGCGCAGTGCTGATGTAGGGATAACGATCGTCCCCGATCGATACTGATTGATACGTGCGATCACGATAGCCAGCGGTTGTTGATCGAAGATCAGCAGGCCGCGTCGCCAGTCGCCGCGCTCGCGGCTATTCCAGCCGGGGAGGCGAGTCATCCCTTGTTCGGTATAACGTGCCGCCTGTTGCTCATCAAGCCGCAGCGTTTGCCCGTTTGCCGTTACCTGAACGCTGTGTTCCACCACGCCGACGGTCGTGGTCTGTGGTGAATTCTGCACGATGAACTGCGTACCCAGCGCCTGTGTGGTGCCCGATGCGGCATCAACCAGGAAAGGGCGTTTTTCCTGTGTAGTTGTCGGTGCGACAGTGAACCAGGCGGAACCTTGCAGCAGCGTGACGCGCCGTTCTTGCGGCGTGTAGGCGAGTGAAATGGCGCTGCCCGCATCCATATCGACTTCACTGCCGTCCGGCAACGTAACGTGTTTGACCTGATGCGCTGCATGATAATCCGAGCGCAGCATGAGTATGCCGTCAGAAATCCACGTCGCACCGAGACTGAAACCCAGTAGCAGCAAGGCGGCGATTTTCCACTGTGTTGCGCGATTAACACGCCTGATGAGAAAGGTTGCTGGCGGCCGTGGTTGCAGCACCTGTTTTTGCTCGGCGCTGAGTGAGCCGAGCCCGTGCCAGAGCCTCCCTGCCTGTTCCAACGCGTGACAATGGCGCGGATCCTGTGCCAGCCAGTGTTGGAATGTCAGTTCCTGTTCATCGTCCAGCGGCGCTTCGGCCAAACGGATGGCCCATCGTGCTGCCTGCTGTTGGATTTCAGGGGGATAATCGTTCATGTTGTAGGCCTGGAGTGTGTAGGGTCTCTAAATACGTAGACGTCTGGCGGCAATAAACCCGTAAATAATTTGTGATTATTTCACGATGGGCGACGCGTTTCACGAGGCGCGGATCGTCATCATTGCACTCAGCGTCATGGCAAGATGCTTCTCAACAGTGCTGAGGGAAATCTCCAACTGCTGAGCAATTTGCGCCTGCGTC
Organism: Pectobacterium sp. S5; assembly: GCF_051707265.1. Taxonomy (NCBI): domain Bacteria; kingdom Pseudomonadati; phylum Pseudomonadota; class Gammaproteobacteria; order Enterobacterales; family Pectobacteriaceae; genus Pectobacterium; species Pectobacterium sp. S5. The sequence continues at coordinate 703,384 of NZ_JAULSZ010000001.1, read as the reverse complement.
ATGTGCTCAAACCGGTGCAGATGAAATATCAGCTGCGTGCGTTCAGGCAGCGTCGCCAGTACGTTTGCCAGACGTTCCAGCTCCTGCTGGGCGATGGCCGTTTGATCGAGCTGGGGTGCGGCATCCGGCAGGTATTCCAGCGTCGTCTCCACGTCGTCAACGGACGTCGCCATCTGCCAGCGCTGCTGGTGGCGCACATGATCAAGCAGCAAATTATTTGCTGTTTTATAGAGATACGCCTTCTTGTCGTCTACATCATCTTGCTGTTCCAGCCGTTGCGCCAACCGTAAAAAACTCTCTTGCACCAGATCTGCCGCTGCCTGAGGGTCGCGCAGTTTATGATTGAGATAGCGTTCCAACCGTTCTGCATAGTGGTTGAACAGCATTCTGAGTTCAGACTCTGACATGCCAACGTCCCGTCAGGTGACCTTCCCGCCGACTCTGCGGCAACAGAACCCCTTTCCCTTGCCACGGCGCTCTCCATAGCGATCCTGTCCGTTGATGTCGACGGGGTAAGGCCCTGAATAATAAATTTAATGTAATTGATAATTATTATCACATATGACGAACCGGAAAGCAGAGTTAAATCTTCTTCAGATTGGCGGATTCTCGCCATCGACTACACTTATCTTTGCTGGCTTATTATTTAATCAGGAGATACAGAGATGACTACGAAGGACTCAGAGCAGGATCCTAAAGCCGTGACGGTCAGCGAAGGGCTGGCAAAGGTGCATGAGGCATCAGAGCAGTTGACGGAAGAAGAGATTGAAGCGCTGGCGGAAGAAGCCAGACAGGCTGCCACGCAGACGCAGAAAGGGTCGGGCAACGCGCCCTAGTGTAATGGCGCTGACCGCAGAACGGAGCGACAGGTAGCGCAACGTGGCAGGTTTTTTGCACAGACATTTTGCAGATAGTGATGAAAAACAAGATGGTTTTCTCTCTGTAAGGAAAATGTATGCACGATAAATTACTCATAGAAGGCAAGCTGGTCGCGGGGAAAGGCGAGGCGTTAGCGGTATTTAATCCTGCCACAGGAGAGCAAATTGCCGCCATTGCGCAGGCCGATCTGCACCAGGTTGATGCAGCCGTTCTGGCCGCGGAGTCCGCTTTTGCACACTGGGGCCAGACCACGCCGAAAACGCGCGCGACGCTGCTGCTACAGATTGCCGATGCCATCGAGGAAAACGCTGAGACGTTTGCCGAGCTTGAATCGCTGAACTGCGGTAAGCCCTACCATGCGGCGCTGAATGATGAAGTGCCTGCGGTCGCTGATGTGTTTCGCTTTTTTGCCGGCGCGGCACGCTGCCTGAGCGGTTCGGCGGCGGGAGAGTATCTTGAAGGGCACACCTCAATGATCCGGCGCGATCCGGTTGGCGTGGTGGCGTCCATCGCACCGTGGAATTACCCGCTGATGATGGCGTCGTGGAAGCTGGCACCGGCGCTGGCGGCGGGAAACTGCGTGGTGCTGAAGCCGGCGGAGCAAACCCCACTGACCACATTCTATCTGGCACACCTGCTGGCCGAGATACTGCCTGCTGGCGTGGTGAATATTGTGTTCGGGCGTGGGGCGGATATCGGCGATGCGCTGACGGGACATGAGAAAGTGAACATGGTGTCGTTGACTGGTTCGATTGCGACTGGCGCGCATATTCTGTCGCATACCGCCGCGAGCGTAAAACGGACGCATATGGAGCTGGGTGGCAAAGCACCGGTGATTGTCTTCGACGATGCTGATATCGATCAGGTGGTTGATGGGATCCGCAGTTTCGGTTTTTACAATGCGGGGCAGGATTGTACCGCTGCCTGTCGGCTGTATGTCCAACGTGCGATTTACGATGAGGTCGTAGACGCATTAGGAAAAGCGGTGGCGACGCTGAAAATGGGCGATCCACACGATGAAACCACCGAACTGGGGCCATTGATTACCGAGCCGCAGCTGGAGCGCGTGATTGGCTTTGTCGAACGCGCCAAAGCGTTACCGCACATTACGGTGGTGACCGGTGGTGAGCGGGTAAAAGGGCAGGGATTCTACTTCCAGCCTACGGTGCTGGCGGGGGCAAAACAGGAAGACGAAATCGTCCAGAAAGAGGTGTTTGGGCCGGTTATCTCCATCACGCCATTTGACGATGAGGCGCAGGTGATTGGCTGGGCGAATGCCTCGCATTACGGGCTGGCCTCGTCGGTCTGGACGCGCGATATCGGGCGGGCACACCGTCTGGCCGCATGCCTTCAATACGGTTGTACCTGGGTGAACACCCACTTCATGCTGGTGAGTGAAATGCCACACGGCGGGCAGAAGCTATCCGGCTACGGCAAGGATATGTCGATGTACGGTCTGGAGGATTACACCATCGTGCGCCATATCATGATCCGGCACTGAGGATCTTCTGCCTGCTTGGGGATTCTGTTTGTCCTGCACGAGAAGCAGGTAATGACATAGCGCGTTTGTCCAGCCCCGGCGTGCCCCAAAAAAGGGCACGCTGGGCAAAAGCAGGGCATCACACGTTACTTTGATTTTCTTCATACTGGCATTTGCCATTCTTGTTGGTTATTAATTTCATCTCTTCGTATTTAGTTCAAATTACCTGCTGAATTTTTGGATTAGATCGCGTTTTTGTATTTTATTCTGATTTGGGGCGGGCGACTGGCGTGTTATGTGCATTAATTAAAGTGGCATCGCGTGATGTCCGTTTTCAAGGAGCGCATTTTGTCCAGATCAAACGCCCACCTTAACCCGCTAGAGTGTACTCAGCAGGCGCTGCATTGGATTCATAGTGACACGCTATCCCACGATGACATGACGGCACTGAATCGAGAAGTTTTGAGTTGTTTTCGTGAATACGTCAACCCAGGTTTTCTGGAGTACCGAAAATCTGTCACCACCGGCGGCGATTACGGCGCAGTCGAATGGCGCGCCAGCGGCCCGAATACGCTGATTGATACCCAAGGGAATGAATATCTGGACTGCCTCGGCGGTTACGGCATTTTTAACGTTGGGCATCGTAACCCTAACGTCATTGCTGCCGTTGAGCGCCAGCTCGCCAGACAACCGCTGCACAGTCAGGAACTGCTCGACCCGCTGCGGGGATTACTGGCAAAAACGCTGGCGGCGCTGACGCCGGGCGATCTGAAATACAGTTTCTTCTGCAATAGCGGAACGGAATCGGTTGAGGCGGCTTTAAAGCTGGCGAAGGCCTACCAGTCACCGCGCGGTAAATATACCTTTATCGCCGCGACAGGCGCTTTCCACGGGAAATCGCTGGGCGCACTTTCCGCCACCGCCAAACCCGCATTTCGTCGTCCTTTCATGCCGCTGTTACCCGGCTTCCATCATGTTGCTTTTGGTGACATCAGCGCCATGCGCAAGCAGGTTGAGCAGTGCCAGAAGACCGGCGATGACGTGGCTGCCATCATCCTTGAACCTATTCAGGGAGAAGGCGGCGTGATTGTGCCACCGGAAAATTACTTGCCTGCGGTCAGAGCGTTATGCGATGAGGTTGGGGCATTGCTGATTCTGGATGAGGTGCAAACCGGCATGGGCCGCACGGGCAAGATGTTCGCCTGTGAGCATTATGGCGTGCAGCCTGACATTCTGTGTCTGGCGAAGGCGCTGGGCGGCGGCGTGATGCCGATTGGCGCAACGGTGGCAACGGAAGAGGTATTTTCCGTGCTGTTTGAAAACCCGTTCCTGCATACCACCACGTTTGGCGGCAATCCGCTGGCCTGTGCGGCGGCGTTGGCGACGGTCAATGAATTGCTGACGAAGAATCTGCCGGAACAGGCGACCATACAGGGGGAATATTTATTGCAGGGCTTACGGCAACTGGCGGCCGAGTATCCTCAATTGATTATCGAAGCGCGAGGAATGGGGCTGTTACAGGCTATCGAGTTCAGGAAAAACGAGATCGGCTATGCCTTCGCGAAAGAGCTGTTTCAACGTAATGTTCTGGTTGCGGGCACCTTGAATAATGCCAAATCGGTCAGGATTGAGCCACCGCTTACCATCACGCGCGAGCAATGTGCCCGAGTGTTGAAAGAAGCGAAGGAAGTGCTCAAGAAACTCAATGGCACCATGCCTGACGAAAATAAAATGAAGGAATATGCGGTAGAGTGAAAAACGAGACGGAAACACGCAGCACCCTATTAGGTTCACTCTGAAAGCCAGTCAGCCCTTATTGACTGGCTTTTTTTATCCGGTTCCCGACACGATTTTTCGACATGGCTCAATGGCCTTTACGGGCGATCAGCACATTCAGCGGAGCCATGGGAAATGCCTGATGGCGACGAGTTTCGACAGAGCTAAAGCCGGCAGCCAGTAGCCACTGCGTCAGTTGACCCTCTCGTGTGACGTGGCGTCCACTCATTTGCATCGGCAGATAGAACGGCAGAACCGGTGCGGCATCCTCCGGCGCTTCGGCAATCTCCGCCTGTGCCAGAACCAGCGTGCCCTCCGGTGCCAGCGTATCGTGGAGCGTGGTCAGCATGGTGGGGATGTCCTCGACAAAATGCAGGAAAGAGGAACTCCAGATCAGATCGTATTTCTCGCTGGGCAATGCGCCGCTTTGCGCCGACAGACGTGCAGATAATCCGGCAGCATCGATATTGCGTTGTGCCACGGCGGCGGTTTGCGGCAGATCATACACCGTGCCGGAGATCTGAGCGTGACGCAGCGCCAGCGTAATCGCCACCCAGCCGGGGCCGCCGCCCAGATCGAGAACGTGTCTGATTTGCGAGAAATCCGGCAGGCTGGCGATTAACTGCTCGGCACGGTCGGCCGTTATTGCCCGCTGCTCCTGTGCGATCTGCTGTTCCGCAGCGTTGGCCCACGCCGCATCGCGTGGCAACTCGCTCAACTGCGTCAGCAGCGGCTGACACATACCGCCACCGAGTCCCTGACCAAACTGGCGCAGGCTGGTGAGGCGAAAACGCCAGGCGTCGCCCAGAAAACGTGAACTGCTGCGACAGAGCACGGCGGCGCAGGCCGGAGCGGTGCGATAGCCTTCGTGATGGCGCGTTAATAGCTGCATGCTCCACAGCAGTTCAAGCAGAAACCCGGTTTTCTCCGGTTGCCAGCCCAGCGCTTCCGCCAGCTGTTGCGGTGTGGTGGCCTCTTCTAGCCTGTCGAAAATCTGCTGTTCCAGCGCCAGATATAAGGCGTCCGCCTTCACGCTGCTGGCGGCAAGCTGCCATAACGTCTCTAATGGATTCATAAGTGGTTTTTCCCATTGATGGTCAGTCGATAGGGAATATGCTATCTATAAATGAGAATCGTTATTATGTTCATTGCTATGCGAGACGGCGTTTTTCATATGCGAAACGGCGGGGGGAAGATGGCGCAAAAACAGCAGCAGGTGCGAGAAGGGTTATCATCGGGCGATCGGTGCCGGATGAGTGAGGTGAATCGCACTGATTCGCGTCGAATACTGCCGGACGGCATTGGCGAATGCTGGTCGGATTTCAGCTGTATTGATACCGATCTGTCGCTGGCTCGTTCGCAATATCGCCCGCGTCGTGCCTTGGTGGAGGAAACGCAGAACCCGCACTCGCAGCCGATGCTGGTTATGACGTTTGCGCTGACAGGGGAGTCTGTTTATTACGATTGCGGCGGTTCATCGATCTGGTTTCGCCAGCAGCATGTCACGATTACGACGTTTGGTGCCAGCGTGGGCGAGCGTCATTATCAGGCGCAGCAGCAGGTCGATCAGCTACGGCTGCTGATGGGGAAAACGGCGGCGACGCGCTATTTTGGCGCGGACGGTGCGGAGCAGTTGTTCAACGATGCTGGGGTACAGCAGCGCGCATTTACGCCCGTCTCTGCGGCCAGTCAGGTTCACGTCAATGCGCTGTGTGCTGACGCCGATCCGCTAAATCGCCATATCCATGCCTTAAGCCTGCTGGCGCAGTATCGTCACGTCCTGCAACCGGAAGAAAGACGCGGCGGTATTCACCCACAGGAACGGCAGCAATTGGAGCAGGTATGTTGCTGGATGCGTGAGCATTTGGCCGAACCGCTGACGCTGGCCTGCATTGCGGCTCAGGCTGGAATGGGGAAATCCAGACTTAAACTCGGGTTTCATCGCTGTTTTACGACCACGCCGGGTCAGATGCTATTGCGGATGCGGATGGAACGAGCGCATCAGCTACTGGAACAGGGATTTCAGGTGGCGCAGACTGCCTGGCAAGTTGGCTATCGACACCCTGCTAATTTCAGTCTGGCATTTACACGCTATTTTAAACGCAACCCGAAAATGATTACTTCGCGTAAGTAAAAATACCCTACTGACATTAATGTGATGATTTTGTCATAACTATTTACCATTATTTTCCTTTGATTATATTCCCGTGCGTTATTTCGGCATGCGGTTCCTGAATCCGAGCTTTTGTCCAAATTCTTCTATACTTCATCCAGCAGTATCAACGTGTAATGAATATTGCGACCAATAAGTTGTTCATTTTTCAGCGCGCAGTCGGGTGGTTCCCTGTGCATGAAAGTGAGCGTTGTATTTTTAATAAATGGTCGCTTTTTAAGCAAAGGAAAAAAGGATGAGATTAAAAAAGAAAAAAATCGAACCGATGAAGATTCAGGACATTACCATTATTGATAATGCCAGACTCAAAAAAGCCATTACCGCTGCCGCATTGGGTAATGCGATGGAATGGTTTGATTTTGGCGTATATGGCTTTGTGGCGTATGCGCTCGGACAGGTCTTTTTCCCCGGTGCCGATCCCGGTGTACAAATGATTGCCGCGCTGGCAACGTTCTCGGTTCCCTTTTTGGTTCGGCCACTTGGCGGGATATTCTTTGGTGCGATGGGAGATAAATTTGGTCGCCAGAAAGTCCTGTCGATCACCATTATTATCATGTCGGTGAGTACATTCTGTATCGGCTTGATTCCGTCCTATGAATCGATTGGTATTTGGGCACCGATATTACTGCTGTTGGCGAAACTGGCGCAGGGATTCTCCGTCGGGGGAGAATATACCGGCGCGGCGATTTTCGTTGCCGAATATTCCCCGGACAGACGACGCGGCTTTTTAGGGAGCTGGCTGGATTTCGGCTCTATTGCCGGGTTCGTAATGGGGGCAGGCGTCGTGGTGTTAATTTCTTCCATCGTGGGAGAAGAGAGTTTTCTGGAATGGGGATGGCGTATTCCGTTCTTTATTGCTGCACCGCTCGGATTAATCGGGATTTATTTGCGCCATGCGCTGGAGGAAACGCCGACATTCCAACAGCACGTTGACAAGATTGATAAAGAATCAAAAGACAGCATCCAATCTCCACCGAAGATTTCTCTGCGTGAAATTGTGACTAAGCAATGGAGAGGTCTGCTGGTGTGTATTGGGATGGTGATTACCACCAATGTCACCTATTACATGCTGTTGACCTATATGCCGAGCTACCTTTCACACAGCCTGAATTACTCGGAAGATCATGGGGTGATGATTATTATCGCCGTCATGATCGGGATGCTGTTTGTGCAGCCGGTTATGGGGCTGATGAGCGACCGCTATGGGCGCAAGCCGTTTATTATTTGCGGCAGTATTGGGCTGCTGCTGCTGTCGGTGCCCAGCTTCATCTTGATTAACAGCGATGTGATTGGGCTAATTTTCTGCGGATTACTGATGCTGGCCGTACTGCTGAACTCTTTCACTGGCGTGATGGCTTCAACGCTTCCAGCTCTGTTCCCCACGCACATTCGTTATAGCGCACTGGCGACGTCATTTAACGTTTCCGTGCTGATTGCGGGTTTTACGCCAACGGCGGCGGCGTGGCTGGTGGAGTCTACCGGTAACTTGTATATGCCGGCGTACTACCTGATGGTGATTGGGCTGATCGGCTTGATTACCGGGATGTCGATGCGTGAAACCGCTAACCAGCCGCTGAAAGGCGCAACGCCCGCGGCATCGGATCGGACGGAAGCCAAAGAGCTGTTGCAGGAACAGTACGACAATATTGAGCAGAAAATAGAAGAGATTGATGAGCAAATTGCCGAACTGGAGAAGAAAAGAAAACGGCTGACCGAACAGCATCCTGAGATTAATTAGTCTCAGCTTCCTGTGTTAGAAAAGCGCCACGAATGTGGCGCTTTTGCTATGCCGCCGACAACCTAGCGACCAATGAGCCGCAGCTGGGTGCAAAATGGGCAACCACAGCCGTTAACGGAGGTCGCATCGCACTGGCCGGGGTGAATGGTTTCCAGCCCCATTGGCGTAAAGCCAGAAAAGGTGCGCTTAGCCTCGTCGATATTGCGCAATCCAGTCTCAGTAGACTGAGCTATTTTGGCCTGAAACGCCGAGGCTTGTGTCGCGACGAGGGAAAGAAACAGAACTGACAGACCTTTTTTCATCGGGCTTATCCGCTATGGAGTTTGTTTTGTTATAACATAACGTATTTAATCGCGCCAGAGCAGCCGACCGCCCGAATAGGGTCGGCTGTCTGAACAACGTCATTCGATTAACTAACGGAACGGCGGCTCGTTAAAGGTGCGCAGCTTACGCGAGTGCAGCTTGTCGCTTTCCGCCCGCAGCAGATCGATAGCGCAGATGCCAATCTGCAAATGCTCCGAAATCGCCCCTTCATAGAAACGGTTCGCCTGTCCCGGCAGCTTGATTTCACCGTGCAACGGCTTATCCGAGACGCACAGCAGCGTGCCGTAAGGGACACGGAAGCGGTAACCCTGTGCAGCAATCGTTGCACTTTCCATATCCACCGCCACTGCGCGACTGAGGTTAAAGCGCAGGGCAGAGGCCGCATAGCGTAATTCCCAGTTACGGTCATCGGTGGTGACAACCGTGCCGGTACGCAGGCGCTGCTTAACTTCTTCCCCCGGCATACCGCTGACCATCTTGGTGGCGTCATACAGCGCGCGCTGCACCTCGGCGATGCTGGGAATCGGGATATCCGGCGGCAGTACGGCGTCCAGTACGTGATCGTCACGCAGGTAAGCATGCGCCAGCACATAATCACCGATGGACTGGCTTTCGCGCAGGCCGCCGCAGTGGCCGATCATCAGCCAGGCATGCGGACGCATCACTGCGAGGTGATCGCAGATGGTTTTGGCGTTGGATGGCCCGACGCCAATGTTGACCATCGTAATCCCTTTCCCCTGACGAGGAATCAGATGATAGGCGGGCATCTGGTGGTTCTTCCAGGCCAGATCGGACACTGTCTGTTCGGGGTTAGGTGTATCCGCGGTGATGTAAATACCGCCTGCGCAGGACAGCGCCTCATACGGGCTATCGGGGTCGGCAATCTGCGCACAGGCCCAGCGTACAAACTCATCGACATAGCGCGTGTAGTTGGTGAAGAGGATGAACGGCTGAATATGTTCTACCGGCGTGCCGGTGTAGTGACGAAGGCGTGCCAGCGAGAAATCGGTACGCAGCGCGTCGAAGTGCGACAGCGGCGATGTGGTGGTGGCGTGAAACAGTCCATCAGCCGTCTCGTCCCCAATCTGCGACAGCTCTGTCGTAGGGAAATGCTTGGCGATACCGGCACTCATCGAACGGTCAAGAATCAGGTCGGAACCGTCGAGTACGTAAGGGAACGGGATTTCCTGCTGTGACGGGCTAACCTCGATAGTGACGTCATAATCCCCTTCCAGCAGCGCCAGCTGTTCAGCCAGATAAGCGCGCAGAAATGCCGGGCGGGTAACGGTGGTGGAGTAGCTGCCGGGGTGGGTAAAACGCCCATAGGCGCGATGGCGTGGATGGCCGGTCGAATTGCCACTCCAGCTAACGCGCAGGGCAGGGTAGGCAAATAGCCCCGCCGCGCGTGCGTTGGCATCAGGCAGCGTGCCATCATTGATGAAGTCCCCAATGGCGTCGCGCAGTGCTGAGACGGCCTCATCATACAGCGCTTCCAGTTTATCCAGAGTCTGAGTGACGGTAAGACTGACGTGGGATCCGCTGTTATGCATACTCTCTCCTTTAATCACGCTCTACACCATACCCGTCATACTTCAAGTTGCATGTGCGTTGGCTACGTTCAGTCACCCGAATCACTTACCTGAGTAAGCTCATCGGGATGCCTTCCCTTGCCGCCTTCCTGAAACTCGAATTATTTAGGGTATATCCATATTCTGTGCCTCATCATATCCTGTACTTCGGCAGAGGTTAGCTCACAGCGTAACTGAAGATGCACAGCCCCGCCATCGTGAAATCTGGCGGAGCTGTAAACGTGGAGAGAAGCGGGCGCTTAGACGGTATTCTGCGATAGCACGATAGATTAGTGCTTGTGGCGACCGGAGAGGTTCGCTGCGCTCACCGCGAGTATCGACAGCACGCCGAGTGCAGCCGCCGGTGCCAGCACGCCCCAGAAGGCGCGTTCGATATACGGCATCCCTTCCGACAGCACGCGTCCCCATTCCGGCGTCGGCGGTGACGCGCCCAGACCTAAAAAGCCGAGTGAGGCCAGCGCAAGCGCGATGCCAGGCAGCTTCAGCATGGCGTGACGGAAAAGCGGGCCAATCAGCGCGGGCAGAATATAGAACAGGCTGCGCCGTATCGGGCCGACGCCGAGAATTGGCAGCATCCGAATATAAGGGCGCGCATTGATTTCGGCGACCAGCGCCGCCGTGTGGGCCGCGAGCGGTGCCCAACTGACGGCAATCACGGCAATCGCCGCGCCCGTTGCCGTCGGGCCATTGACCGCAGCGACCAGCAGCCCGGCAATGACTGGTGGCAGGGCGTTAGTCACTTCAATCGGGCCTGTGAGCAGGCGCGGAAAGAGCCCAACCAACAGGCCAATCGCCAGACAGGCCAGCGACACCGCCAGCGCCAGCAGACAGGTATTTAACGTACCGTGTGCGACGCGTGCCAGCACATCACGCCCCATCGCATCCGCGCCAAAAGGCAGCAGGAACGACGGCGGTTGCAGGCGCAGAAAGGCAGAAGTATAGGGATCGCGCGGCAGACCAGCCAGCAACAGAAGCGCCAGCAGCAGCACGCAGATAATCGGCAACCAGATGGCATGACGAGACGCGGGGCTACCGCGCTCTTCCGGCACGGGCATCGCGCCGCTCCGCAGCGCGCGTCCGAGAATCAGCAGTCGTACGCCGCTGGCGGCGATGCCAGCCAGCGAGGCGATGAGTAAGAGAATCAGCACGCCGATCTGCAAGGCGGGCAGATCCTGCGCGGCCGCCGCCCCCAGCGTTGCACGTCCCAGACCGGGAATCGCGAACACTTTTTCGACGGCGATGGCACCGCCGGTTAGCGAGACCAGCACCAGCCCGACTAGCGGCATCACGCTGGGTAACGTGCGTTTCAGCACGGCCAGCGCGATATGACGACGGCTCACGCCCGCTACGCTCCAGGTAGTGAGCCAGTTTTCGCTGAAGGTAGCGGAGAGCGCATCGGCAATAATCCGGCCAAGGTAGCCGCCTGCCGGAATACCGAGCGCCAGCGACGGCAGCACCGCGTAGTGCAGGCCCAGCCAGCCATAGGGTGGGAACCACTGTAGCCAGACGGCACCGACAATCAGCAGAAACGACGCCAGCAGGAATTCGGGCAGCGCGGTAAACAAGGCGGCGAACAAACCGCCTGAACGATGAATCTGACCGCGCAACCCCTGCCGAAAGGTAGGAGCACACAGCACGGCAGCCAGCGTGAAGGCCACCAGCGCTGAGGAGGCCATCAGCGTGAGCGAGACGCCCGCCGCTTGCAGCATCCCCGGAAGAACCGGTCGGCCAGAAACCCAGGAATTACCTGCATCGCCGTGCAACAGGCCAGTCAGCCAGTTCAACAGCAATTGCAGCGGGCCTTGATCCAGCCCAAGAGAGTGACGAATCGCGTTTAGCGTTTCCGTCGTCGCTTCCTGCTCGCCGGAACGGGCGCGTAGCAGCGCCAGCGCCGGATCCTGACCGGATAACCACGGCAACATACCAATCAGCACCACAATGCCCGCCAGCGTCAGCAGCCGCGAAAACAGCGGGATCAGCACGCCGTATCGCGGGCGTTGCGTCTGGTTGATGGTCGCACAGGTGCGGCAATACAGCGATTCGCTCATAAACTCGTCATCTTTCTGGTTGCGGGTGCGCTATCCGTTACTTGGCGCTGGTAACAATATGCGTGGCGGCGTTAATCAGCGTGCGTTCACGCGGGTCGCGCAGCGCGTCTTTTACCTGTGCGCTTTCACCTTGAATCACACGCTCATGCAGCATTGGGATCGCGGCATCGCTGGCAAGGATCAGGTTTTCTGCCTGCATGATGGCCTGACGGCGTGCTTCACCAGCAGGAATCGCAGCAGCTTTTTGCAGCGCCTGATCGATTTCCGGGCGGCACAGTTGGGCGATATTGAATGACCCTTCGCAGGCGAAGTCGCTGTATAGATAAGCGACCGGATCGCCGGAATCCAGCACCGTCGCGCGCGATAAGATAAAGGCGTCAAACTTGCCTGCCAGCGCGTCGGACTCGATCTGTGAGTATTCACGCACCACCTGCTTTACCGTAAATCCAGCGGCAGTGAGCTGTTGTGCCAGATAGACCGCCACTTCAGGCAGTTCGGCGCGATCGCTGAAGGTGGCCAGCGTAATGGTGGCACCCGCAGGCGTACCGGCTTTGACCGGGTTGGCTACTGGCTGACGCAGTTGCGCGGCCCACGGCAGCGCGGGACCTAACAGACCCTGCGCGATATCGGCACGTTTCTCATACACGTTATCCACCAGCTGTTGGCGATTGATCGCATCGCGCACGGCAGCACGCATCGCAGGATCTTGCATCACGCCATGGCGTGTATTCAGATATAGCGTATTGGTGCGCGGCATCGGAACTTCATGCACCAGCGATTGATCCAGCAACGGTGCCTGAGAAACCGGAATGGCTTCGACAATATCAGCCGTGCCGGTACGTAATGCCGCTGCACGCGCCGCGCCGTCGGAGACAAAGCTGACGTCGATACCGCTGGCCTGTGCTTTCTCACCCCAATAACCGTCGAATCGATCCAATACCGCGCTGCTGGTGCCGGTGACAGTACGCAGAACGAACGGGCCACTTCCGGTGTTGATCGGATTGACGACGCCATTTTTACCGTATGCCGCGGTGGAGAGAATCGCCAACTGTGGGCTGGATAAACGCTGTGGCAACAGCGGATCCGGTTTAGCGGTGGAGACAACGACGGCGTTATCGCCATCAGCTTTTACCGTTAACTGCACGCCGTCCAGAATGCGCGGTTTGGGGGCGGCGGTGGAGGCCACGGTGAGCGCATTCACTACCGTGGCGGCGTTTAAGGCGGTGTTATCGTGAAAATGGACGTTCGGGCGTAGTTCAAAACGCCAGGATTTATCATCGATCTGCTGCCATTTTGTCGCTAGCGCAGGTTGGGCTTCGCCGAGTTTGTCGAGTACCACCAGCGTTTCTGCCGTGCTCCAACGCGACAGCTTAAAGGCATCATCGCTCAGCGGCGTCAGGCCGGAGCGCGGCGGCTGAAGCATCGCCAGTTTGATTCGACCGTCATGATGCGAGGTGTGATTTTCCTCCGGCTCGTTGAAGCAGCCTGAAAGCAGCAGCGTGGCTGATAGCAAGCCAGAAACGGGCCACAGGCGATTACGCATATTCATCAATCTGTCCTTATTCATTCACGGTTGAAGCGGATTTAAACGGGCGGCAGATGACCATCATCGCCAGCGAACTGCACAACGGCACGGCGGCGAGCAACAGCCACGGAATGGCGGCCTGTGGCGATGGTGTCAGCGCGCGGTCAAGCTGGCTGCCGAGTATAAAGTTACCGACGAGAACGGCGATACCGCCCATCGACGCCAGCGCGCCATAGTGCGCACCCAGATTCTGGTTGTTGGCAAAGCGCGGGATAAGGTCCATCCCGACCGGAACGATCAGCATCTGACCCAGCGTCAGCAGCGTAATCAGCGAGATGGCAGGAAGCAGACGCTGCCAGCCTTCAGGCGGAGTGCTGGAGGCAAACAGCGCGACGCTAAAGAACGAGGCAGCTAGCAGCGCAAAGCCCAGTGGCAGCATACGTGCCGCACCAACCCGGCGGGCGAAACGCGCCAGCGGAAGCTGTAACCCGATCACCAGCAGTGAAGCCAGGACAAATAGCGGACCGAGATCTTTCTCGCTGCTGCCGGAGCGATGCAGTTCGACCGGCAGCGCCAGATAGAGCTGGTTGTAGCTGAACAGGTAAGCGCTGTAGGCAATGATGAACGCGACAAAGCGGCGCTGGCGGAAGGTTTCCCACCACGGAGCAATCTGTAATTCGCCCCGATTGCGCTGCGTTGGCGGCAGGCTGAAAAACAGGATGATGAGTGCAATCACAAACACGCCCGCACCGGCTAGTGCCACGCGCTGGAATCCGTATCCCGCCAGCACCGAACCGAGCAACGGCCCTAGCACTGCGCCTAACTCGCCGCAAATGGCAAACAGGGCGAACCACTCGGAGCGGCTGCGTTTTCCCTCTTTTTCACTTTGCGTACCGGCCTGTGCCATCAGCGCTTCAATGGCGGGAGAGAACAGGGCACCGCCGACACCGGTCAGACAGGCGCCGAGAATGATCGGCCACAGCGAGTCACCTAACGCCAGCAGGAGATAGCCGCTGATACGTACGACGCAGCCGCACAGGATGGTCACGCGTGCACCGAAGCGGTCAGCCAGCGCACCGCCGACTAAAAACATGCCCTGCTGAGAAAAGGTGCGTAAACCAATCACCAGTCCGATGGCCCAGCCGGAAAGCAGCATGTCGTCGCGCAGGAAAATGGCCAGAAACGGCACGACGGCATAAAAGCCAATGTTGAAAACAAGCTGGCTACCCAGAAGCAACGGGGGATAAGGCCGTGGTGCGTGGTTGGCGGTAAGGTCTGACATGTCATGATCCGTTATAAAAAGCCCGTTACGGGAATGTGTTATTGATGCGATATTTTATGGTAAAAAGCGCGTTTTCAGCGAGCTAATAGCCTGACGTTGATAGCGCGGGTACGGCCTGCAACAGACGGGCAGTGTGTGCCTGCTGCGGCGAAGCCAGCACCTCTGCCGTGGGGCGATCTTCAATAATGCGTCCGCCGTCCATGACCAGCATTCTGTCGCATAGCCCGGCGAGCATGGAAATGTCGTGCGAGACCATCAGCAAACCCATTTTGTTTTGTTCGGTGACCTGTTGAAGTAGGGCTTTAATCTGTTCGCGCAGCGGCAAATCCAGACCGCTGACGGGCTCGTCCGCCAGTAAAAATTCGGGTCGAACAATCAACGCTCGCGCCAGCGCGACACGCTGTGCCTGTCCTCCGGAAAGCTGTCCGGCGACCTTATCCAGAAGCGTGACGCTCAGTCCTACCTGATCCATGACTTCGTCCAGGCGGGCAGAATGATTTCCATTAGCGTGACGGATCTCATCAGGGCGGAGTCGCTTCAGCGGCTCGATGAGGAGATCGGCGACGCGCTGACGCGGCGCGAGCGAGCCTGCTGGATCCTGCGGAATGTACTGAACGCGGCGGCGATACCAGAGCAGCGAACGCACCGAACCGGGCGTAATCAGGTTGCCGTCGCAGTACACCGCGCCACTCTGCGGCGCTTCAAGCGCGAGCAGGGTTTTTAGCAGCGTGGATTTGCCACAGCCGGACGCACCAACCAGCCCGACGCGTTCGTGCTGTTGCAGGTTCAGCGACAGGTCGTGAAAAATCGCACTGGCAGGATCGGCCTTTTGCCACGGCAAACGTGACGTCTGGCGATAGCGGCTAACGTGCTCAAGGCTTAAAAACGGTGAGGGAACCGCATGCAGGTGGTGGTTCATCCAGCGAGCGCTCCGGCAGCGGGTAACATCCTGTCGGATAACCGAGTGTCAGATAAAAGTGTGTCAGCGCGACGAGCAGCAGCAACCAGACTGCGGGTATACGGCTGCTGTGGTGCATTCAGTAGTTGCTGCATACTGCCAGATTCAATGACTCGCCCGTTTTCCATCACTAGGCCACGTTGGCAGAGCTGGGCGGCAACGGCGATATCATGCGTAATAAACAGCAGGGCGGGCGCATCTGGCTGCACGCTACGTTCCTGTAAGACCTGCAATACCTGCTGCTGGGTCATGACATCGAGCGCGGTTGTGGGTTCGTCCGCCACCAGCAGGCGCGTCTTGCCGAGTAGAGCGAGGGTAATACAAATGCGTTGGCGCTGACCGCCGGACAGTTCGGCAGGATAGCGTTGCAGCAGGTTGGGAATATCATCCAACTTCATAGCAGCCAGAAGGGCAGAAAGCTCAGCGGAAGAGGTGGCTTCCAACGCCAGAGACAGCTGTTTTCCCAACGGCATGAGGGGATTGAGCGCCGTTGCGGAGTCCTGGAACACGGCAGAGACGCGGCTAACGGGTGGGCGTGCCAGCGCTTTCAGCCGACCGACCTCTTCGCCATTCACCCGAATACTGCCGCGAACCTGACAGCCCGACGGCGGTGTGCCGATTACCGCTTTGGCGGTGAGGGATTTACCAGAGCCGGATGCACCGAGTAAACAGACACGTTCACCCGCGAACAGCGTAAAGCTGATATCGCTGACTTTGGTTTCACCACCAATAGACAGGCTCAGGTTCTCTACCTGAAGAATGGCGTCTGTGTGTCTGTTCCAGTTGATCATGGATAACGTATAGGGTTAGTGTAAATCGATATGTAATAACATAACAAAATACAACGAGGTGATGCAAAGGAAATGTGATCCAGAACGTATAAATTGGCGCATCGACGCAGTCTATTTAACGACCACGTCGATGATGAAAAAATGAGGGGAGAATAGATTGTAGGAAGGTGCGGACTATCTTTAGAGCCTACTCATTCGATGAGTCAACAAGCTGTGCCAGTTCCGCCGTGCTCAACTGAGTAATCTGACAAACCTGAGCAGGTTCCATGCCGTTAAGCAGAAGCTGGCGAGCAATGTTTCGAGCACTGGCTTTCATACCTTGTTGCATTCCTTGCTCCATGCCATGTTGTATTCCCTGTTCCATGCCGCGCTGTATCCCTTGCTGCATGCCATGCTTGATACCTTTTTCAAACCCGATTTTCTCAAGCTGCTGTGCGATGGTCATGATCGCCTCCCGATCCGTTGACAGAGACTGCGCGACGGCCTCAATAAACTCTGCTGGTCTTGAGGTGTTGCCGCTCCGGGCGATGTAAAACAGTATCGCTCTTTTTTGTGGCAGCGGTACCTGCCAGCGCTCAAATAATAGCCCGATATCCTGCGCCAGTTCCAGCATATCTCGCGTGCGGATGTGTTTTTGTACCAGTTCCAACAGCGCCACGCGGCGATGCGTCTTGATATCCTCATCCGGTATCACCGTGAGGTCAACCAAAGGAAAGGAGGCGTTGTAGAGTTTCTCAGCCTGAATAGCGTCAGCAAAACCATCGAGCCAGCGCAGCGTATAGGGATAAGGGCTACGCTGGCCGTGATAAAACAGCAAAGGAACGACGAGCGGCAACGTATCGTGGCCTTGAGAGAGGTGTTGCTGCATGGCCGCCAGCGCGTAGCGCAGCAGGCGAAATGGCATCAGCTTTTCTGGGCGACTCTGATGCTCAATCACACAATAGATATAACCTTGCCCTGCGGTGGTCTGAATTGAGTACAGCATATCCGATATTCTTGCGCGTAATTCCTCGTCAACAAAAGAGGCCGATTGCAGTTGTAGCGAGCTGAAATCGCAGATAGTCCTGATTTCTTCTGGCAGATGGATGGCGAAGAAATCCTTTGCAACGGCTGGATCGCTGAGAAACTGTTTAAAAATCGCATCATGCGCGGCCATGCTGTTTTTCCGTCCCTGAATAATCTGTAGGCAATGGTAAAAGAAGCAGATACGGGCAGGGAAGACGCGCGGAGGACAACTGCGTCGGTATGGAAGGATGTACGCAAGAAAAGTGAGAAACGAAAGTAACGACGCGATCTCACCGGGAGCGAGATCGCGTTCAGGGGGAGGTTTAGCTCTGCTGTGCGGCTAGCCACTGGCGCAGGCGTTCGGGTTGCTGTGCGCCGTTCAGGCGAGCCTGTTCTTCACCATTGACGAGCCATAGCAGGGTCGGTAGCGTCCTGACCGCCAATTGCTCCGCTAGCGCAATGTGATGATCGGCGTCCAGATAATGGCTTGGTAATTGTCGGTATTCCTCATTACCCAGAATCGCTTCTAACTGGCGATAGAGGCTTTTGCAGTGGACGCAGCGCTCTGCGCCGACCAGCAGCAGCTGTGGGCCTGGTTGGGCTGCCAGCTCAGGCCAGTCGTCGGCGGTAAGTGGAGCAAAACGCTCACGGTTGACGGCAAAGAGCTTCGGACTGCGCTTGAGGTCTTCGCTGTCGGTCGCGACGCACAGGGCATCGCCGCCTTTTTTGTAGGGGCGCGTGCCGTCGATATGAACCACGCTGGCGAAGCCGGGGGCGGCGGCACCGGGTTGACGTAGTTGGGTGTTGTCGGGGGCAATCACCGGAGTTTCCTGTGGGCGCGGCAACTGCGGCACCCACTCGTAAGGCACGCGGTAAGCGCGGTACAGCATGTTGGTGTTCACCGTCTTGCCCCAGTAGGGAGAAATAAACTCCCAGACAATCTCGTGATCGACGGTCACTTCAAACAGCCGGCCATTTGCCCCTTCGTTAATCAGCGTATTGCCGTTCGGCAGACGTTGGATATTGCTGATGTACGGGCTGTAAAAACGGAAGGCGTCGGTCGGATGGGGGATGCCCGCTTCGTACGGCGAATAGCGCCAGACAATATCCAGCGTTATCGGATTGATCTCCAGCACGCGGGAATAGTCACGCCAGGCGTTTTTCACGCCGTCAGCCGATGCCGGATTGGGCGCGCCGTAGCCTGCCCAGCCACCGTTATCAAACACCAGAATATTGCCCGCGCCCGGCAAGCCGGCAGGGATCATATGTGCGTGATGCTGGCCGATAATCCAGCCAATGTGTTTGAGTTCCGGCGTGTTGTAATTCGGACCAAGCTGCCAGACGATATTGCCGCTCTGCTTGTCGATGATGGCGATGATGTTGGATTCGCGCGCGTCCCAGATGATGTTATCCGGGTGGAAACGGGTATCGCCCTGATCGAACCACGGATTGGGGCCGAGTGCCGACATGGAGTTGATGTGCATCCAGTCGCCCATCCCGCCGCCGCTTTTGCGTAGGTTAGGATTATTGTACAGCGCGGTTTTCGCGTCGTCGTCAAAGCCCAGCTCATCGAAATGGTCGCTGCAACGCCATTCCCACAAAATGTTGCCCTCCCAGTCCACTTCGATGATGGTGTCGTCGAGCAGCAGTTTGTCGCTAATACGTTCATTGTGCAGGTTGGTATGCGCCAACAGCAGCGTGTTGCCGCCGATCGACTGAGGTTCCTGCCCCGGTGCGTAATAGCCTACCGGATTACCGCTGCGCTGGTAGTCATGATGGACGCGCGCCATCCATTCTGGCGGAAGGTCAGGATCGGTAATGTGCTCATAGCCGTTGAATTTCCAGACGACATTGCCGTCCCAGTCGACCTGAATCAGGTCGACCATGTCCTGCATGCCGTAGCGCGAGTCGCGTTCACCGCTGTGCCCGAGGATGTAACCGCCGGGCAGGATTTTGTTGGGGAAGCCGTGCAGGCCTTCCCACAGGCGCAGTTCGGTGCCGTTCATATCCACTAGTACCGCACCACGTTCCAGCGCTTGAAAGACGGTGTAGCCGCCCCAGGCTTTTTCCGGGTTGTAAATCGTTGTGCCGGTCGGGTAGACGGAAGGGTGTCCCATAATGGTGCTCCAGTATTTACGTGTTCAGAGAAGAGAAGTCGGCAGCCGTATCGGCAGGCTGCGTCAGCAAGGCGAGCAGCTCGCTGCTCTGCTGGTGAAAGGCCTGACTGTCACGCTGGCGCGGATGCGGCAGCGAAATCGTCGCAATCTGGCGGATACGGCCCGGTCGCGGGGCCAGCACAACGACGCGATCGGCGAGATAGACCGCTTCCTCGACGTCGTGGGTGACCAGCAGCGTGGTGGTGCCTTCCGCTTGATGAATGCGGCGCAGCTCCTGTTGCATCTGCTGGCGGGTCAACGCATCCAGCGCGCCAAAAGGCTCATCCAGCATCAGAATGCGTGGATTGGCGACGAGCCCACGTGCGATAGCCACACGCTGTGCCATGCCGCCGGAAAGCTGAGCGGGCAGGGCATCGGCAAAATCCTGCAAATGGACGAGCTGAATAAAGTGGTCGATCAGGCGCTTCCGCTCTTTGTCGTCGATGGCTTCATTCGCCAGCCCGAGCGCGATGTTTTGTCGTACTGTCAGCCACGGAAACAGGCGCGGTTCCTGAAACACCATGCCGCGCTCACGTCCGATACCACGCACGGTTTTTCCTTCGACCAGCACGCGTCCCTGATAGTCGTTGTCCAGACCGACCAGCATGCGCAGCAGCGTGGATTTGCCGCAGCCGCTGCTGCCAACAATCGCCACCAGTTCACCGCTATGAATCGACAGGGAAAAATCCTCAATCACCGTTAACGCCTCGCCCTGTACGCGAAACTGTTTACGAAGCCGATCGAACTGCACCACCGGCGGTGATACGTCAAGGGTTGTGGATGTCATGCGATTTCTCCTGCGGAACGCCAGCGCGTCATCCGCTGTTCCAGACCTAATCCGACGCGGTCGAGCACCGCGCCCGTTAATCCAATCAACAGCATGCCGCTGATAATCAAGGGCATATCCAGCAGCTGCTGGGCGTTGATCATCAGGCTGCCGATCCCGGTGCCGGATGACATGAAATATTCCGCGCCGATGGTGCCAAGCCAGGCGTAAATCAGCGACAGACGTAAACCAGCGAAGATTGCGGGTGCGGCACCCGGCAGAATCAGCACTCGCAGGCGGGTCCAGAGACGGAGTTGCAGTACCTGTGCGACTTCCTGTAACGCCTGAGAACGCTGGCGAATACCGCGATGGCTGGCAACCAGCATCGGGAAGAATGAGGCCAGTGCGACAAACGTGATTTTCCCGACTTCATCGTTGCCAACCCAGGCAGTCAGCAGCGGTAGCCAGGCAAACAGCGCGATCTGGCGCAGCGTCGCGACCGTGGGTGTAAAGAGGGCATCGCTGGTGGCATTCAGCCCCAGCAGCACACCGCACACGAGCCCCGCGACAATGCCGCATACTGCACCGGCGAGCGCGCGGGTTAGGCTGGCTTGCATTGCCTCGGTGAGCGAACCGTCACGCACGCCTTGCAGCAGCATATGCCACACATCAGCGGGCGGTGGCAGCAGCAACGGGTCGATCCAGCCAAAACGGCTTGCTTGCTGCCAGAGCAGCAGAAGCAGAAAGGGTAAAACCAGCGCAGATAAACGGCGAGACGGTGCGGTAGTTAAGCGACTGAGCGGTGGGTGTGGCCAAAAGACCAGACGGCGTTCCATTTGATTGATTGCCCACTCCATCGTCAGCCCTGCCAACCCGATGACGGCGATACAGACAAACACAATATCCAACTGAAACAGCTGACGTCCCCACACCAACAGGTAACCAATGCCCTGAGACGACGCCAGCAGTTCGACCACAATTAGCGATACCCACGCCTGCGAGAGAGCCAGCCGTAAGCCGGTTAACCAAGTGGGGAGCGCGGCGGGCAGCGTTAATTTGATGAGGCGCTGATGCCACGGCAGGCGCAGCGTGCGAGCGACTTCCTGTAGCGCATGCGGCACGTTGCGCACGCCCGTTTGCGTATGCAGCGTCACCGGGATAATCACGGCCTTGATGATGACTGCGAGTTTTAAACCGTCATCAATGCCGAACAGCACCATAAACAGCGGGATCCAGCCCAACGTTGGAATTTGTGCCAGCGCGTATACCGTCGGGTGCAGCAGGTGTTCGGCGCGGCGCGAGGCGCCCATCAGTGCACCAAGTATCGTCCCCGCCAGAACGCCTGCCAGCAGGCCGCTAGCCAACCGCTGCAGGCTGATAAAAAGCTGCGGCAGGAGATCGTTGTGCCAGAGTTCGACGGCAGTTTTAGCGACGACATCGGGAGCTGGGAGAATCTGGGCGGGCATCCAACCGTAGTGGGTGCTGATATACCACAGGGCCAGCACTGCCAGCGGCACGATTAGTGGTACGACAAGCGACACGACTAGTGGCACGACAAGAGAATAGGCCCGCGCTATCGGCAGAGAAGGCCAGACGATCGTGGTTTTTTTCAGCGGTATCGACTTATTCATTTTATTCCCGAAAACCATCTCACTTGGATGAATAGGGAATAAAAAACAGGTTTCGACGTTGAACGCCAATGCAATAAAGCGATGGTCGCCGTGCAATAAATGCATATGCGTAGCCCGAGCCCGCCAGCCCTGATTTATGCTTTTTTCCGCTGAACAAACCTGTAAATGTTATTTAAGCCTGATGCCGACGGTTCGCTAGTTTCATGACAGATGAAACGAATTATTAAGGAAAACCGTATGCAACAAGCCACCCTGTTGATCACTGCCTCGCCGATAGCGGCATCTTCCCGCTGGCGCTGGGGGATGAAGGTATTAAGTACCGCCCTGTTGATGGGCGCTGCGCTCGTTTCCACCGTTCAGGCAAACGACGCCGCCCCGCAGGATGCACAGAAGCCGACGGAGATTCGCATTGGTTTGCCGGATCAGAGTGCAGGCAGCAAACCCTTTATTCGCGGGCCACTGGGGTTGGCGCACATTCGCCAGCAGTTGGAGAAGGAATTTGAGCCGCAGGGTATTAAAATTCACTGGTCGTTCTTTAAAGGGGCGGGCCCAGCGGTGAATGAAGCGCTGGCAAACAAGCAGCTGGATGTGGTGTATCTGGGCGATCTGGCGGCGGTTATCGGTCGTTCGGGGAGCCTGCCAACGCGGGTGCTGGTCGGGTCACGCGGCTCTAATTCTTATTTGGCGGCGACACCGGAATCGGGCATTCAACGTATTGAGGATTTACGCGGTAAGCGAATTGCGGTCTACAAGGGGACGGCCGATCAGCTGTCGTTTGAGCGTGCGATTAAAAGCGTCGGGCTGAACGAGCGCGATGTGCGGGTGATCAATCTGGACTGGACGGCGGGCAAAGCGGCGCTGGCGGCCAGGCGCGTGGATGCGGTGTGGGGCGGCGTCTCTCTGCTGGCGTTGCGTAAGCAGGGCATCAATATTGTGACCACCAGCCGGGCGCTGGGCTGGCCGAACACCACGCAGGCGGCGGTGCTGGCGACGCAGGACTTTATCGACCGCTATCCGGGCACGACGCAGCAGCTGGTGAATGTGCTGGTGGACAATGCGCAGTGGATCGGCGATGCGCAGCACCTGCCGGAATACACCGCGCTGATGTCCGAACAGAGTCAGATTCCGCAGGCGATTTTTCAGGAAGAGCTGAAAGCGGAAGATCTCCCTTTCCAAAGTTCTCCGCGTCTTGATCCATTCCTGCTCAGCAGCTTGCAGGACAGCATCGAACGGGCGAAAGCCGCCGGGCTGATTCGCAACACGTTCTCGGCCAGCGACTGGTTTGCCGACCAGTTTGTTGACCGGGCGCTGAAAGCCAAAGGGCTGGAATCGAACTGGGCTGTGTATGACGCCAGCGGTAGTTCCACGAAATAATCACGAATGCGCTCACAGGGTCGGCAGTGCCGGAGCCGGTGAGCGCAGCCTGTCCTGCGCCAGTATGCTTTCGATCATCAGCTCAGCCAGCGGCGGCAGCGTTCTTTGCAAGCAGGTGACAATACCGAAGCGGGTTTGCATATTTCCCCATTCCGGCGGCGTGCCCGTCAGCGGAATTTCTACCAACTGATGACTTAATCGTCCCAGCGCAAAGCCATCCTCGCTGGCAAAGCTGATGGCCTGCGTGTGCCGCAGGATGCTGAAGACGGAATAGATATGATCACACTGAATCTGTGGCCGATAATCGGGCTGACGCGTTAACGCCGCCAGCACCTTGCGCATGCCAACGGGCATAAAAGGGGAGGCGAGCGGAAAGCGCAGGAGATCGTCCGGCGTCACGTTTGCCTGCTGCGCCAGCGGATGCGAGGAATGGCAGATAAAGAAGCAGCGCTGCTGGCTTAATGGCTGTACGTGGAGGTTGGTTTCCATTTCGGCCTGCCAGGTATCGGCAACGATAAAAGGCCACTCGTCGGCGAGCAGCCGCTCACGCAGGGATTGCCAGTTATCCACGCTGTAGGTAACTCTGGCGCGCGGACGAAGGGCATGGAAATGCGCGACGGCTTTGGGAATCAGCGTAGTAGACGGCGCAGGGCCGCAGCCAAACGTTAGCTCGCCTTCCTGCGCTTCGCTGATCTGCCGCATGTCGGTCATCAATTCCCAGGACAGCTCCTGCATACGCCGCGCAAACGGCAGCAGCGTATTGCCCTGCCACGTCAGCGCAAAACGGCGGCTCTGACGGTCGATCAGCGGATGCCCCATCGTTTGTTCCAGCGCCTGAATGCTGCGGCTGAATGCCGATTGCGACAGGCAGACGGCCTCTGCGGCCTGTACAAAACTCCCATGTTCGGCCAGTGCAAGAAAATTGCGTAATTGCCGTAAATCCAGATGCATGTTGCAGCTACCTACCGTATCGATTTTCCCCACTTTTTAGGCGGAGGTCGGCTGGCAACGCAATGAACAAAAATTCATAACTTATAGCGAATTGATTGCTATAGGCCTTCAGCGCACGCAGGCCGCTGTCTGGCGCGGTCAGCGGCTATTTCGCCAGCGCACAGGAAAAATCCTGAATTTCTTCCACAGACCCGAGACTCATATTGAATACGTCAAGGCCGCTGGCGAGCAGTACCTTTTCGCCTGCTGGCGTGGAGACCATCGCGAGCCCGTATTTGCCGATAGATTCATCCCGCTGCTGGGCGTAGCGATCAAGCGTTTTGAATGGATCGCTCTGCGTCAGTTCGTTCGCCGTGAGCATTTTTGCCAGATAGACGTGCCCGTTGATTTTCGCTGGCAGCACTTTCCAGTCGCCAGAAAGTGTCGGGAATTGCTGATTCAACGTTTGATAAATTTCTGGGCGCAGGCAGGCAATGTGGATATGCAGCTGGTTTTGCGTGCGGCCATAGCGTGAATTAATCGCCAGCGACAGATAGTCATCTTTGATGGGTTTACCTGCCTCGCTGGAGAGGCGACCGCGGCGCGCCCAGGCCTGCTCGAAGAAATTGGGTATACCTGGCTGCAAGAGTTCGGGGCTTTCGATGCCGCTGATTTTATCCGTTGGGAGCAGCAGGTCGTGATAGGGACCGTTTCTGTCATCAAAGAGCACGTAGCCTTCTGCCAGATTAACCTCCAGACAAGGGGCCGGTTTGCCGTTGCGCTGCTGATTGGGCACGCATTGTTCGCTGACGATCTCCCACAGTGCATTGCTGTTTCCTCGGCCGAACGACCACCACAGCACGGCAATCAGCAAGACGACAACGGGAATCAGAAGGAGAAGGAGCTTATTACGCGTCATGATGGATCTCCGGCAGAATGCGGCTGGCGCAAAACATCAGGGTAAACGGATCATGAGAAAGTGGCGAGAGTCAGTATGGTGCAGGAGCGATGTCATTAATATGACCTAGCGGCAAAGGCGAAAACCTAATCGGTAACGGATTGTAAAGGGAATAAGCGGTAAGAGGCATGCGCGGTAAGAAGAAACGGCCTGCCGGGATGACAGAAAATTATCCCGGCAGGCCGTTATGCGATGAATGTGTCATGACCGAAGTCAGAACAAAATCAGAATAAATCTACCCGCACGTCCACGCCAACGGTTCGGCCTTCGTTGACCTGCGCATAGCCTGATGTACCGCTCATAAAGCCAAAGGTGCGATAGCGGCGGTCGAAGACGTTATCCACATAGCCTGCGATATTCACCCGGTCGGTGGCCTGCCAACTGAGGCGCAGGTCGGTCGTGGTATAGGTGCCCTGACGCAACGCATTGTCGCCGTCGAAGTAGTGCGGCCCTACTACGTTGAAGGCCAGACGCGGCATTAACGCGCCGAACGAAGTATCAATCAATCCGTTCAGGCTGGTGCCGGCACCGTAGCGCGGGACGAAGGGCACGCGTTTATCCTGATAGCTCTCACTGTCGCCCGTAAATTCAGAACGGACATAGGTGCCGTTGATATCCCATGACCAGTTGGGAACGAACTGCCACTTCAGCATCATCTCTACGCCGCTGGCGTCGGCGCTACCTGCGTTGCTGAGCGTTTGCATACCGACCGGGCCGGAATACAGCTGCATATCACGCGTGTGGGTGTGGAACACCGCGCCCTGAAGCTGCACATCGCCGCTCTGATAGCGCGAACCGATTTCATAGTTAATCGATTTCTCTGCACTATACGGAATGGCCTGCGTACCGGCGGCAGGTGAATAGTTAAAGCCCGTTGGTTTGTAGCCCTGCGCGACGCGAGTATAGACACGCCAGTCATTATTCAGCAGATAGCTGGCGGAGAGCTGTCCCAGCACCTGATCGTCATCGACGCTATTGCGGTCGCCCACGTTCATGCCGGAGAACTGCTGGTGGTAACGGGTTTCGGCTTTATCGTGTGACACGCGCAGCCCGCCGCCCAGATCGATACGGTCAGTCAGATGCCAGGTCAGATCGCTGTAGGCGGCTAACGTCTCCGACGACGTATTGGCATTGCTCTTCATGAACGGAGCACCTGCCGTGCTGTAGGTCAGATCGAGTTTTTCACGCGTGTTCTGTCGGTAAAGACCGAACACCATATCCACCGTGCGGCCTGCACCGTGTGTCGCGGCACGCAGTTCCTGCACGTCCTGATTCCAGCGCTCCGGCATGTCGGCCATCAGCGTACCGTTCGGGAAGGTACGTTCATAATTCTGCTGCTGCCACGCGCCGATCAGGCTAAAGATCCAGTTATCGGTAGTGTATTTTCCGCTTAGCGACTGGCTGTGCGTGCAGCGGCGCAATGTCGGATCGGGGGCGCCCGCGGCGATCTCCAGCGTCCGATTTTTAGCATCGCCAAACGGCAGATAGGTATCCTGCGTGGCGCGCGTACAGTCTTCTGTCAGTGCCAGACTGGTTTCCCACGGCTGACCATCGGGAGCCAACCGCAGCCTAAGGTTCCCGACGCTGGATTTTGTCCCACCGAGATTATCGCTGCCTGTGGCAGGATTGGTCATCGCGCCTGAATCGACCTGACGCAGCAGCGTGACGCTGCCGTACAGCAGGCCATCCTGAATGGGGCCGCTGAGGTTGATTTTGCCGTGATAGCCGTCGCGGCTGGCAACGCCGCCTTCGACATAGCCACGCGGCGTGCTGTCCGGCTGTTGAGTCACGATGTTGATAATGCCGCCCTGTGCGCTTTTACCGTACAGCGTTCCCTGTGGGCCTCGCAGCATTTCGATGCTTTCCACATCGGAGAGTGCCTGTACGGTATTGGTGGCGAGCTGTGGTACGCCGTCCACGTAGACCGTCACGGCCGGGCTGTAGAAATCCTGGGCGGAAGACACGCCGCGCAGTGAGATGGAGGGGAACAGCAGGCTACCGTTATTGCCGAGGTTCAGGCCGGGCATCACGCGGGTCAGCTTGTCCGTGCTGGTAACGCCAGCATCTTTCAGCTCCGGTGCCGTTACGACGGTAGAAGAGACGTTATTGGCCGAGGCGGAATAGGGCGATTGTTTGCTGGCGGTGACAACAAGCGTATCGTCCTGAGCGGCAAAGGCATAAGAAGAGAGAAACACGCCGGTTAAGGCAAGCGGATAAAGACGCATTATTTTCATTATTAAATCCCTGAAAAGACTAAAATCGCTGTCAACGTAACGGCTTTCATCACGACGCGCTTTATTACGATAAGGGAAGCGTGTGAGACAGAGAATGACGAAGGTTAAATGATAATCGTTTGCATTTTTTGAGCTACCCGTATCGGGTCTATTTCAACCCGAATACAACAGATTTCCGCGTGTTTTCCCTGCCTTAATCCTGTCCCCGCTGGCCTGCTGTAGCCGAGGGAATACCCTCTGAAAATAGGCGGGAAAAGCGCAGAGATAGCCGCTTGGCGGGCCACAGGCTGGCGACGGCGAAGCAGGCCAGCACGCCCAGCGTGGTCTGGTAATTCGTGTGATGTGCTAACTGGAGCGCAGCAATCGACACGATCATGGCGACGGCGGCGTCGGTCGATTGGAACAGCGCATAGTCAGAAGCGGGCTGATGCGGTCTGACTAGGCCCATCAGAACGTTGTATAGCGTGACAAACCCGATTGCGGCAGCCAGATTGACCACGCCAAAGAGCGCGATCCAGGCGTTCAATGAATACAGCGGGTAGCCTACAGCCAGCACAATGGCGAGCAGAGCGTGCACGACCATGACGGGCAGCAGACAGCGCAGCGCGCCCATACGGCGAATCAGGATGTTGGCGAGCACAATTCCTACGCCGCTGACGGCGGTGCTGTACACGGTCATGACGATGCCCAACTGGCTGAGGCTAAGCTGTCTGTCGATCAGCATGACGGTCTGTAACGCCATCATGCCGCGCATCGCCAGATAGAAAATGGCCGTGAAGGCCAATACCGGCCAGAGAACTTTAAACGTCAGACGATTTAGCGTCGGGCGTGCGGTTTGTTGAGTCTGATGATCCTGAGTTTGGCTGTGCTGGATAGGGGATTGCTGGATATAGCGCAGCGGCAGGATGAGCATCAGCAGCGACAGCCCCGCCAGCGCGAAGAAGCCGCCTCGCCATCCCGCCTGTTCCGCAATACTTAGGAACGCATAAGAGCCGAACAAAATACCCAGATAGCTGCCGCCGACCTGTGCGGTATTCGCCAGTGCGCGACTGGCGGCGCTGGTGGTGCAAATCGTGATGCCGTCGGCATAGATATCGTGGCTGGCGGAGAGCAGCGCCAGCAGCATCAGCGCAATGATAATAGTGAGGACAGAGTGCTCGGGGGAGATGACGCCAATCACAACCAGCGTTGCCGCCATCGCGATCTGGAGCAGCACCAGACTGCCTAAATAGGGATTCCCGCGCAGCGGAAGCGCGTGGCGTTCGCCCCACGGTGCCCACAGGCATTTGGCAATCCACGGCAGAAAGGTCAGCGACAGCCAGCTTAGCTGCGCTAAATCCAAACCCGCGTGGCGAAAATAGCCCGCCACGCCTTGCATAATGAGTGCGGTGATCATGCCCTGATGGAGATAGAAACACCAATAGGGCAGATAGCGAGTCATCGAATTGTGCGTCATGGTTTGTCGCTATCCAGCAGCGTGATCGCCAGCGCCTGTGCTTCAAGCGAGGTGGCGACGATAAAATAGGCGTGTGTATCAAGGAAAGAATGTGGCGTTGCAATGGAATCGGGCATGGCGGTTTCTCCGGCTTATTATGGAGAAAATGATAATCATTCGCTGTTGTAGCGCTACCCGAATCCAGTCTATTTGTACCCGTATCGGGATGAACGGTAGCGTTGGCGAACGACTAAATGTTCAGACGCTTGAAAGCGGAAGGCGTAACGCCGAACTGCTTTTGGAAGGCGGCACTAAAGTGGCTGGCGTTGGCATAGCCCAGATCGGTGGCAACCACCATGACGGGCGCACCTGTGACAAACAGCCGACGCCGCGCTTCGTGCATACGTTCGGCCTGAAATAACCCATAGATGCTGTTATTGAAGAGCTGGCGGAATCCGCGTTTCAGCTTGAGTACGCTTAATCCGGTTTCTCTGGAGAGCATGGCGATAGTAGGGGCCTGTGACAGATCTGCTAGCAGCAGATCTTTGGCCCGCAGCAGCTTTTGGCGATCGGCCAGGCTGAGCGTGTCCTGTTGGGGAATCGTGTCGGCATGTCCGGCGACGGCGAGGCTAACCAGAATCATACTTTGCCCCAGCAGCCACAGAGGGGCATGACGTTTTTCACCGGCCTGCTGTGGGTGCGTCAGACTGGACAACGCGTGGCTTAATACCTGCGCGGTCGCCCGCATCTCGGCATTGCAGTCACAGTGGGTGCAGAGTCGGCCGGAATCCAACTGCTGTTGCAGGTTACCGGTGAGATCCGGCACCCAGTTAGCCAGTAACTCAGGGCTCAGCGATACCGTGACGCTTTCAAACTGTCCGGCATAGGACGACGTACCCTGACAGTCCGGAGTGTAGCTAATGCAGCCCGACCCTTGCTTCAGCACATGTTCCCGTCCCCGATCGCCTTTCAGCGAGAATTGCGAATCGCCCTGCAACGAACAAGAAAAATTGATGCGTCCCCAGTCGTCGTGCAAATGCATGGTTGTCGGTTGCCGGAACTTCCCGCGCCACACCAGAATATCCAGCCCTTCCTGAAGCGTAGCGCGCAGCAGGCTACAGTCCGCACCGGTATCCGGCCGCATGACGTGCAGCTCAGCGATCAAATTCGAAATGGTGACTTCAGGCTCGCTGGCGGCTTTCAGTGGGGAGGCATTCAATGGACAGACTCCTGAAGATACGGGTTGCGGTTATCGGACGATCTGGTCATCGGACGATCATCGCACCGCAGTTGATGACAGAAACCCGTACCGATTCGGGTAGAAATCGGCTCGAATCGGGTAGATACGCAATTGAGAATAGTTATTATTCCTGACTTTATTGCCGTCGTCGAGTTGATTTGCTTGTCTTGCAGATAAGAGACTGTGCGGGAAGGAGAAAAGAGAACAACTATGCCACATTCCGCTGTTGAGGGCGGTTCATCCGCTGCCGCGCCGCCTTCTACGCCACAGAACCGTGCCTGGCACATAATGCACCCCGTACGCGGGCAAATTCGTCTGGCGATGTGCCTGTCGGGGCTGTCGGTTCTGGCTGGCATCGCATTTCTGCTTTTTCTAGCATGGAGTATCCAACTGCTGATCGTGCAACCCGCGTCATGGCCGCTGTTGACGATGGTCGGGGCCGTACTGTGCCTGAGCGTCAGCTATCTGCTGCGTCTGCTGGCTTTTAATCAATCTCACTACGCCGCGTTCCGACTGGAAAATCAGATTCGCAGCGCGCTGGCGGAACAGCTGGCGCGGATCCCGCTAGGTGAGGTGCAGCGTCTGGGCACTGGTTCGTTGGCGAAGATCGTTCAGGACGATGTAAAAGCGCTCCACCTGTTTGTGGCGGATAGCACGCCGCTCTATGCCCGCGCCTTTGTTGCACCGCTATGTACGGGGGCGTTACTGTTCTGGCTGGACTGGCGTTTGGCACTGGCCGCCTTGCTGGTGCTGGTCATTGGTGTCGTGGTGTTGATGCTGGCGATGCGCAATGCCGGTGAAATGAACCAGCGCTATAACCAGGCGCGGGAAGACGTCAGCACCGCCGTGATCGAATTTGTGCAGGCGATGCCGGTGGTGCGCACCTTCGATACCGGCGCGTCAACGTTTGGGCGCTACCAGCAGGCGCTGGAAAATTATCTGGACGTGCTTACGCGCTGGTATCAGCAGGCGGGGTTCTCGGCGCGTTTCTCCTTCGCCGTGCTTAACCCGCTTCCTACGCTGCTGGTGCTGTGCTGGGTGGCCTACGGTTTCTATCACGCCGGTGAGCTTGATTTCAGCCTGTGGGTCGCGGTGCTGCTGCTCGGTAATGGCATGGCGGAGGCCGTCATGCCGATGATGGCGCTGAATCATATGGTGGCGAAAACCCGATTGAGTATCAGCCGGATTCAGGACGTGCTGGCGCTATCACCGCTGCCGGAAGCAGAAAGTGATGCCTTGCCTGCCGATGCCAGCGTGAGCTTTGAACAGGTGAGCTTCCGTTACGACCAGCACGCGAGTGACTGGGTGCTGGAGGACGTCAGTTTTCAGGTGCCGGCAGGATCGGTGACGGCGCTGGTGGGGGCGTCTGGCGCAGGGAAAACCACCGTGGCTCGGCTCATTCCCCGTTTTTGGGACGTGACGGCCGGGCGCATTTTGATTGGCGGCGTTGATATCCAGCAGATGAAAACCGCCACGCTCATGCAGCAGGTGTCGTTTGTTTTTCAGGAATCATTCCTGTTTGCGGACACTATCGCTAATAACATCCGGCTCGGCTCGCCTGAAAAAAGCATGGAAGAGGTGATTGCCGCCGCGACGGCGGCGCAGGCGCACGATTTTATCATGGCGTTGCCGCAGGGTTACGACACGCTGGCTGGTGAGCGCGGCCAGTTCCTTTCTGGCGGACAGCTGCAGCGTATTGCCATTGCGCGGGCGCTGTTGCATAACCGACCGATTCTGGTGCTGGACGAACCGACAGCCTTCGCCGATCCGGAAAACGAGGCTGCGCTGCTGGCGGCGCTTGGCGTCCTGATGCAGGGTAAGACGGTCATCATGGTGGCGCACCGTCTGTCGACGATCCGCGATGCTGACCAGATCGTGGTCTTCGACCGTGGACGGCTGAGCGAATCGGGTCGTCATGACGCGCTGCTGGCGGCACGAGGCCGCTATAGCGAACTGTGGCGACACTATGAGCAGGCGCGGAATTGGGCGCTAGGCAGCGCACCGTGCAGCACATTGTCGAGCAACGGGCAGTCAGGAGATCGCGCGTGATAAACAAAAACCATACCGTCATAAGCTATTCCGCCATAACGACGCGGCTATCTGCGTGGTGGCACACGTATCGTCAACTGGAGCGAGTGACGGGTTCACAGTCTCGACGGTTCCGTCGGTGCTGCCTGAGCCTGCTGGCGGCGGCGATGACGCAGGGACTGGCATTGGCGTGCCTGTTTCCGTTGCTGTCGGCGTTCACCCGCGCAGCGGCTTCCCGCGAGATAGCGATGTGGCTTGCGCTCATGACATTTATGAGCCTGCTGACGCTGGTGCTGCGCTGGTATGGTCAAGGGTTTGAATATCGCGGGCAGCTTGCGGCGTCGACCCATGAGCTGCGTATGCGTCTGGGGGAACAGCTGCGGAGCATGCCGTTAACCACGCTTCAGTCCGCGCGGGCGGGGGATATCAACGCGCTGTTGCTGGGCAGCGTGGATGAGAACCTGAACTATATGCTGGCGATAGTAAACCAGCTGCTGCTGGCTATCGTGACGCCCGTCGTGATAGCGCTCATCATGCTGATGGTGGAGTGGCGATTGGGCGTGAGCCTGCTGCTGATCTTTCCTGCTATCGCGCTGCTTTATCGCTGGCGGCGGCCGGCATTTGCCCGCACGATGCAGGCGCTGGCGGAGGCGAATCAGCAAACCAGCGCCGACATTGTGGAATATGTGCAGGGGCTCGCTGTGTTGAGAACCAGCTGTCAGCAGGCTGAACGTACATCGGCGCTGCGTCAGCGTTTCCAGCATCTACAGCAGATACAAACGTCGGCTCACCGTAGCGGTGCTAAACCCGGCGCAGTGGTTACTAGCGTCGTGGAGTTGGGCCTGCAAGGTGTGCTGATTTTGGGTATCAGCGGCGTTGTGGTGGGCGCGTGGGATATAGCCATCGTCGCCGCGATGATGGTGATTGTAGTACGTTTCTCTGAACCGCTGGCGACGTTTGTCAGCTATACGGCCGTGCTGGAACTGATTGATACGGCGCTGCATCGCATTGACGATCTGCTGGCGATTGAACCGCTTCCCGTACACCAGCCTGTTGAGATGCCGACGACGTATGCGATTGCGTTCGAGCAGGTGAGTTTTCGCTATGCAGACGAGGCTGAGGCGGTGCTCGATAGGGTAGATATCGCGCTGCCGGAGAAGGGGATGACGGCGTTGGTCGGGCCGTCGGGTTCGGGGAAAACGACGATAACGCGACTGCTCATGCGTCATGCGGATCCGCAACATGGGCGCGTGTGTATCGGCGGCGTGGATATCCGCTGCATTCCAACGCGTGAATTGAATAAGCTGATTTCAGTGGTGTTTCAGGATGTCTATCTGTTTGATGATTCAGTGCTGGCAAACATTCGGATGGCACATCCGGATGCCAGTGACGAAGAGATCGAGCGGGCTGCCGAGGCAGCACAGTGTCTGGACTTTATTCAGCGGCTGCCGCAGGGATGGCAAACGCGGCTGGGCGATATCGGCGGCAGATTATCCGGCGGTGAACGGCAGCGTATTTCGATTGCGCGAGCCTTATTGAAGGACGCGCCGATTGTGATTTTGGACGAACCAACAGCGGCGTTGGATACCGAAAGCGAGCTCGCCGTACAGCGGGCAATTGACCGGCTGGTTCAGGACAAGACGGTGATTGTCATCGCGCATCGGCTATCGACAATTGTGGGCGCACATCGAATTCTGGTGGTGGAGAACGGGGGTATTTCCCATCAGGGAACACATAATGAATTACTGCATGCTGAAGGCCGTTATCGCGCGTTGTGGAACGCGCAGCAGAAGAGTAAGCGCCTATCCCACCTTAAAGTGCATGTAGAGGGGAGATAGATTTGCTGCTGGTTATAACGGTTCCGGCTTGATGAGCTGTAATTCTACGCCCAGCCTGATGGCGTGTTTGGCATTCAGCACGCCCAGTTTTTTCACCACATTACCAATGTGGAATTTCACAGTGCTGATTTTGATATCCAGAATCAGCGCAATTTCCGGGTAGGTTTTTCCCATGCTGGCCCAGTACAGAATTTCGTTTTCACGCTGGGAGAAAATCTCTTTGTCACCTTGCTTTTTACTCTGCGGACTTTGCGTCATCTCTTTGTAAAGCGTAGTGATTTTCTCATGAACGGCAATGAGCAGCATTTGCAGTTTGTCTTTATTTTCCTCAACAATACTTTCCATATCTGTTGGCGCGTGTTCTTCAAACATAATTGATAGCGCTGCCAGATGATTATTGTTGTCATGCAAGACAAAGGTGTAGCCATTAACAATATCGTACTCTTTTGACAGATTAAAAATCTTGGAAAACTTCAGCTTAGAGTTAATAACGATGTTGTCTTCCCAGGAGAACGGAGAGACTTTATTTATCGCCGTCAAAATAACCGGATCAATATGCTGATAGTTATTTTCTTTATAGGTATTAACCCATTCCTGCGGGTAATTTGAGATGATCACAACCTGAGAAGGGTTCTTCTTGTTCATGATCATGTAGGCGTATTTCAGGTCGCCATACTGCTTTAATTTTCGGCCGAGATAGCTTTTTATCGTGTTATTGATAATTTCATTGTCAGAGCAAAATACAGACATGTAACGGCCTCAATAAAAGCAAGAAAGTACCCATGATATAGATGGCGTCCTAAAAGTATAGTGCTGACCTATACCTAAGTCTAACTACTGTTACCCCATGATATCACTTATAATTTTTTCATGAACAGGACAATTTATAAAAAAATTCAAGAAAGTAAATTTTAAAAAAATTGTTACAAATTGATTTGCCAACCCAGGGAATTACCCATAATTTTGTTCCTGTTCTGTCTACTGAATTTAGGGTGTGTGGTGTCAAACCACGCACCCTAAAAACATGGATCCCGTCATTCGGAGCTGGATAGTAAATAATCCGTTTTCGCTTATCAACCCCCATCGTCCTTTGCTGTTCATCATCGTGCTTTTCTCATCTTTCTCCCATTGTTACAGGCTGTAATGCTGCTTTGTGTAAAGAGGCGGCGGCGAGGCTAATGTTTTGATAATATTGCTATATCGAATCCTATTTTGCTCGTCAGCATCGGCTGGCAGGAGTGGTGATGAAAGTCCGCACTAAGGCTCGTCGTGAGGCCATCGTTAAAACTGCGGCGCAGCTTTTTCAGGAAATGGGCTATGAACGCGCCACCATGAATGAGCTGGCGAAGCGGGTCGGTGGTTCCAAGGCGACGCTGTATGGCTATTTTTCAACGAAAGAAGAACTGTTTACGGCTGTCGTTCGTGAACATGCAACCATGCATCTGTCCGAAGCAACGGCGGAGTTGATGACGGACACGCTGGCAGCCGAAACGCTGGACGTGCAGCTGACGCGCTTCGGTGAACGCATTCTCTACGTGTTGACCAACGATAGTAGCGCGATGGCAATTTATCGGATGGTGGTGGCGGAAGCCGGGCATTCCGATATTGGTTCGCTGTTTTATGATTCTGGCCCGAAAGAAAACGTCGATAAGCTGTCCGAACTGATGGCGGCAGCGATAGCACGGCAGGAATTGAAACCCGGAAACCCACGTTTGCGGGCGTTGCAGTTTTTGGCGCTGCTGACGGCAGAAATCGATGACCGCATATTCTACCGTCATTTACAGCCAATAAGCCTCGAACGCATCCGCGAGATCGTCGGGGATGCGGTCAGTATGTTTATGGCCGGAGCGGCGGCGTAGGGCAAGTGCCTTGGCGATCCGGCATCCAGCGAGTCGCCGTTGTGGCGATCTGCTCTGCCAGCCGCGTGATGACCTGCTGCTGAGCGTGCAGCATAGCGGTATCACTGTTCGCCGACGGCTCGGTAAACTGGCTGCGACAGATCAACCGTGCGCGTTCATCTTCTTTTCCAACGGCGCTTAGGCTCCAGTCGGCGTCAAACGTCACCGATTGGCCGGGCCAGCTATCAAATCGCCGAACCTGAAGCTGAATTCTGACCACTGGCGTGTCTGCCGAACGTACCAAGCCTGAAACATCCTGCGTATTGAGACGCTGCGTCAGATCGGCGGAAAGCGCGGTACGAATTTCCTCGCTCAACGGGCTGAGCCAACGGTCGTTATCCAGCACGACAGCACTGCTATCACCCTGTCGAATAACGAGCTGCGATGTATCAAGCTGTGCCGGGACACCAACGGGCAGCACATCGATAAAAAAGGGTGCCGCGTGCGTTGTGTTTGCCATAAAGGATAGGGTTGCAACGGGCGAGGCGGGCGCCAGCAGCGTGTGGTAACGCACCGGAGGCGACGAGCAGGCGCCCAGCAACGCCATAACGGTAAGCGATAAAAATAATGCCACTCGTTTCATCTTGAAGATCCTTCTCGGGAAAGGGGGGCGTGGTTAAATGTCGCCGACGAATCACTTGGTCGCCCTTGCAGCAGCGATTCCGGATGACGGTCAATCTGCTCAGCCAGACTGCGCAGGGCGCGCAAGGTGCGCTGAATTTCCTGTAGTGACTGCGTGATGCCCAGTTGCAGCGGCGAATCCTCTTCCAGAACATCCTGTGCGCGGCGTGTGGCCTGCTGCATTTGTTTCATCAGCCGATTGGCCTCCGGCAATGTCTGTCCGTTAACCTGTCGCAGCGCTTTATTGGCTTCTACCAGCGTGATGTTCATGTTGCGGCCGATCGCATCCAGCGGCAGATTGTCGATCTTGCCGATGATGCTCGCCATCTGCGTTTGTAACCGATCGAATCCCCCATCGACGGTGGGCAGCACTAACGGGCGGGCGTTGAGATCAAACGGTGTCTTTGCCGCATCGGGCACAAAATCAAGTGAGATATAAAGCTGTCCGGTCAGCAAATTGCTCGGTGCCACCTGAGCACGCAGACCGTGTTCAACCAGATCGCGCGTAAACTCAGCCGTTTGCTGCTCGAGCGACATCGCCTGTTTAGGTAACTTATCCAGCACGTTGCCGAGCCGGTTAGGAAACACGTCAATGCTGACGACGGTTGGAAAGCGATAGCCCGTTTTACTGTAATCCAGCTCAATGGCGGTCACGTAGCCGATTTTGACACTGGAGAATTCAACGGGGGCACCGACCTCCAGACCGTGCAGCGAACGGTCAAAGCGGAGTTTGAAGGGAGTAGGCGGGCCATCCGGTGGTGACAGGGCCGATTCCCGATCGCTCGCCAGCTTGTAGGTGGTCAGCGGTTCCGGTCGGGCAATTGTGTTGTCCAGATCGGGCGTGGAAAACGCGATGCCGCCCGCCATAACGGCCGCGAGGGTTTGTGTTCTGAGACGAAAACCGTTGGCGTCTACCGAGAGATCCACACCGCTGGCATTCCAGAAGCGGGTATTGGGTGTAACAAAGCGGTCATAGGGCGCATCGATAAAAACCTGAAGCTGGACGCTCCGACCATCGCGATTCAACTGGTAAGACGCGACGCGGCCAACGGGGATGCGGCGGTAGTAAACTGGCGAACCGCTATCCAGCGATCCGAGATCGTCCGCTTGAATGACAAAACGGCTGCCCGGCATGCCGTTAATCACCGCGGGCGGCGATTCTAAACCGATAAAGTGAGTTTCGCCCTGAGTCGATTCGCCTTTATCGGCCCCGATATAAGCGCCGGAAAGCAGGGTATCGATGCCCGTCACGCCGTTGATGGCGACGCGTGGGCGAACCACCCAAAAACGACTATCGGTATGCGCCAGATTTTCCGCATTTTTATTGAGCTGTACCGTGACAAGAACCTGTTGACTGTCCTGACTCAGCGAGATGTCTTTTACACTGCCGACCACGACGTCTTTATATTTGACGACGGTGCGGCCCGCCTCAAGACCGCTTGCACTCTGAAAGGCAATCACGATTTCCGGCCCGGTATCCGACCAGGTGTGAATCAGCATGGCGAGCCCCGTTAGCATGGCGAGCGCCGGTACCAGCCAGATTAATGAGATTCGCCAACGTTGGCGGATAATCACCGGCTCGCCGGGTTGTTCGTGGGTCATTTCTTGTCACCTTTCCAGATAAGACGCGGGTCATAGCTCATGGCAGATAGCATGGTCAGTATCACCACCAGCCCAAAAAAAAGAATGCCGCTGCGGGGTTCCGCTTCACTCAGCGGCGGAAATCTGACGAGTGCAGAGACGGCGGCAATGACGACGACATCCAGCATGGACCAGTAACCCACCCATTCCGTTAGCCGATACAGTGCCGCGCGTTCGGCCATCGCTTTACTGCTTTTTTTGCGAGACATGACGAGCAGCAGGCCGAGAATCAGAAATTTCATACAGGGGATGACAATGCTGGCAGTAAAGATCAGCAGGGCGATGCCGTAATCGCCGCTGCGCCAGAAATCCATCACGCCGCTTAAGATGGTGCTTTCGCTCCCCAGCCCGAAAAAGCGGGTGTACATCACGGGTAACACGTTAGCGGGAATATAAAAAATCAAGGCGGCGACCAGTAACGCGGAAGAGAACGTGGTGCTGTCTTTGTGGGAAGACGTCAGCCGTGATTGGCAGCGTGGGCATCGCGCCGCGTCGTGCGTGTCGGCATCATGCTGGCAGACGAGCCCGCATACCGGACAGGCGACCAACGGTAACGGCTGGACGGGCGGATTACTTTTCATGGCTGATCACGCTGCGGTGACTGTCCGTGGGCACCAGCGACCATAGCGGGCGAAGATCCAGACTGTTGACGACGACGAGCAGCAACATCAGCGCCGCCATCGCCCAGCAGCCTGCTCCCGGCATGACCTGCATAAAGCCGGAAAGCTTGATGGCGGCGATTAGAAAACCCAGCGTCGCAATCTCCAACATGCTCCAGGGACGAAGCCACAGCAGTATCTTCATCACGGAGATAAAACCGGGGGCGCAGCGGCCTCGGTTGGCGAACATCAGTACCCAGCCGGTCAGCATGATTTGTAGAAACGGGGCAATAATCAGGAGAAAAAAACAGCCTATCGCCAGCGGCAAGGTTGCCCCGTTAGCCAGCGCGAGCGCCGCTTGCCACAGCGTGGCCGTATTCTGTAGCGCATGGAAACTGACGCTCAGTACCGGATAGATATTGGCGATAAAAAACAGGATAGCTGCCGTTTGTATCAGCGCCAGCCGATGCCCGATATTCATCCAGCCTGAACGATAAAGTGTGGCCTGACAGCGTGTGCAGCGTGCCGCCTCACCGGGGTTTAACGCCCGGTAATGATGCACGCTGTCGCAGTGCGGACAGATAATTAAGTGGGGATAGATTGTCATCATGCTGTTCCGCACCGTGATAGTCGTTTTTCGCTTACTTCAGCATGTCAGCCAGTTCTTCAGCCGCTTTATCGATACCGACCTCCGCGGCACTCAGTGCGCCCACGCTGGCGCTGACGTTCATGGCGTTCGGATACTGCTTCGCGACATAGGCATTGAGCAGTTTGTTGGTCGTCGCATCATAAATTTCAACGGCATAGTTCACTGAACCGTTGAGCAGACCTTCTTTGCCACGGATGGACTGCACGATGTTGTATGGCCCGCCAGCCAGATCGAATTTGGTAAACGTACCGGCAACGGGCGTCGTGGTATCGGCACCCGTCAGCGTCAGTTTCAGCCGCAATGTGCCGGGGGCAGGAGAGGTCACTTCGTTGAAACGAGATCGCAGAGTTTTACTGAACGTATCCTGCATATAGGCGGCCAGCGACTGCTTGTCCTGCTGTGACATGTCTTTGAACTGGTTATCGCTGCCCTGATAAATGCTGACTGGGTCGATGATGATGTGAGTGTATTGCGTCCAGTCGACGGGCGTGGTGTAGCGGTAAGGAATGCGATCCGCGTGCTCACCTGCGTTTTGCGCCAATTGCGAAGACGATGCGATGCCGCTGTAGCGCACGGGGGGATTACTCGCGCAGCCCGCGAGTACGACAGCCAGAGCCAATACGGTAGGACGTGCAACCCGGGAGAATGTGAACATATGAGAATCCTGTAAAGAGAACCGCGAAATAGCGTGATAACACGCAGCCTTAGCCACACGACGTCCAGTCACGCCAGCTGCTTAGGTGCCAGAGCTCCTTCACTGTTGCTATGCGTTAATGTCGGCATGCGTACTTTTTATAAAACTGAACCGTACGGTATTCTTTTAGTTTTTTCTGACTGCGGTGTCAAGAGAGGTGTGAGGTTTTCTTCTCAGGCAACATTTCTGTCACGATTTGGGATAAGGTGTTGGCAAATTCTGCCGATATTAATGATTCAGGGAATGTTATCTGCACCTTAAGGATGCTAGCCGACTGTTATACTGAAGAGGGCTGATATCCGTCTACTGGTCCGATGATTAGCATCGTTGGATGATAAGGTTGACACACTTAACAAATATTTACGTTTGACGCTGGATAAGATTGAAGAACACGACTATCACGTACAGTGGAGCGGTCGGATGTTGGTTCCTGTTTGCTCACATCTCGAATGTTGCCTGGTTACGGTATACCTATAATGACAATGACTCGCACTGAGGAAAGCATGGATAATTTTCAAAAAGAAATTGATGAGAGAACAAACCTCACCTCTGCTAATAAATTTGAACTCTTATTATTCCAGCTGGGCAAATCACCTGAAGGTGGCAAATCTGAGCTGTTTGGCATCAACGTGTTTAAACTGCGTGAAATCGTGCCGATGCCTACGCTGACCAAAGCGGCTGGCATGAAATCGCCGATGCTGGGTATGGTCAACATTCGTGGACAAATCATTCCCGTTATCGATCTTCCTGCCGTGGTCGGCAGTTCATCAGAAACTGGCCTGAACATCCTCCTTATCACGGAGTATGCACGTAGTACGCAGGCATTCGCCGTGGAGTCAGTCGACGATATCGTTCGTCTGGAATGGAGCCAGGTTCTGGCTGCTGAAGCGGGCGTGAGCAGCTCCTATATCACCAGTATCGCGCGTCTTGATAACGACAAAGACAGCAACCGTCTGGCGCTGGTGCTGGATGTTGAACAGATTCTGTTTGATATCATTCCTGGCGATCGCGAAACCAAGCTCAAGAACGCAGAAGAGAAAATTTACCCTTATACGCCAGGTGCGATTGCGATTGTGGCGGAGGATTCCAAAGTTGCTCGTTCGCTGCTTGAGCAGGGGTTAACCCAGATGGGCATTCCGTTTAGTATGCACATCACCGGACAGGATGCCTGGAACAAGATTCGACAAATTGCGCTAGAAGCACAGTCGGAAGGCCGACCTATCTCGGATAAGATCTCAATGGTCCTGACCGATTTGGAAATGCCGGAAATGGACGGCTTTACGCTGACAAGAAATATCAAGCGTGAAGAATACCTGAAGAATATCCCGGTGGTGATTCACTCTTCACTGTCTGGTAGCGCGAACGAAGATCACGTACGCAATGTTGGCGCAGATGCTTACGTCGCGAAATTCGAGATCAATGAACTGTCGACGGCGATTCAGACGGTACTGAATAAAGTGAAACGCCGCTAATTAGTCAAGCGCGCGTATTACCCTATTCGGCCTTTGCCTCCTCCTTGACGGGAGAGGGCAGAGGCCGATTTTTTTAGTCGTTGAATACGGCCAGTATTGATCTGGCGGCAGAAGATTAATCCAGATCGGATGCCTGATGGCGTTCGGCGACCTGCTCAGACTCTTCACCCCAGGTGCGGTTGACCTTGCGGCCACGGATCACCGCCGGACGGGCGGCAATCTCGTCAGCCCAACGAATCACATGCTCATATTCGTGTATGGACAGGAACTCTCCGGCAGAGTAAAGCGCGTTTTGTACCAGTCCACCGTACCACGGCCAAACCGCAATATCGGCAATCGTATAGCTGTCGCCGGCCAGATAGCGGTTCTCTGCCAGTTGGCGGTTGAGCACATCCAATTGACGCTTGGTTTCCATCGTGAAACGGTTGATCGGGTATTCAAATTTTTCCGGCGCGTAAGCGTAGAAATGGCCGAATCCGCCGCCAACGTAAGGGGCGGAACCCATCTGCCAGAAGAGCCAGTTCAGGGTTTCCGTGCGCGTGGCGAGGTCGTTCGGCAGCAGCGCACCAAATTTCTCGGCCAGATACACCAGAATGGAGCCGGACTCGAACACGCGAATCGGTTTCTCGCCGCTTTGGTCAAGCAAGGCGGGAATCTTTGAGTTCGGATTGACGTCGACAAACCCGCTGGAGAACTGATCTCCATCGCCTATCTTAATCAGCCAGGCATCGTACTCTGCACCTGAATGGCCCAGCGCCAACAACTCTTCCAGCATGATTGTCACTTTCACGCCATTTGGCGTCGCCAGCGAGTAAAGCTGAAGCGGATGTTTGCCAACGGGCAGCGCTTTCTCGTGCGTTGGGCCAGCTATTGGGCGGTTAATATTGGCAAAAGCACCGCCGGAAGAAGCGGGCTGCCAGACTTTTGGCGGCACATACGTTGGGGAGGTAGCCATTCAAAAACTCCTTATGCATGAAAAGAGAGCGAGTTAAGTCAATACCATAACAAACTCACGCGGCTCGCTGATACCGTTCTGTTCTATCTCTACTGCATATTGATATAACGAGGAGTTATAGCTTTTAACCTATATAGTATTTGAGCTATTTTAGCTAAATCTTATATGATCCTGCTTGCCGATCGGGAATTCACAAAGTATCTGAAAAAATCAGAGAAGAAGGGGTAATGCTATGGGCAGAACGCTGGAACAGCTTCTTGCGGATGAAAAATCAGATGTTGCTGCCGAGGCTCACGCTATAGCGGCAGACATGTTACTCAATATTCACCTCGCCGAACTGCGTGAGAGGGTGCAAAAAACGCAAGTGGAAATGGCGCAGGTGCTTGGATTAAAACAGCCGACCATAGCGGGAATGGAGAAACCCGGTCGCGATCTGAAACTTTCCACACTTAAACGCTATGTCGAGGCGACCGGCAGTAAACTACGTCTTGATATTGAACTGCCGGACGGCTCCCATTACGAATTCACGCTGTAACGCCTCCCGTAGGTTACCTAGCAAAGAGGCGCTTGTTCTACCGGTTTACACTGGCTACCGCATCATTAAGCAACGTGAGATAGCGTGAACTCGAAATATTCCTGCCGGTGACGACGCAGACGGTTTTGCGTCCGCCAATCTCCTTCGCGTAGCGAATGGCGCCTGCGACAGCGGGCACCCCTGAGGGCTCGACAACATGGCGATGCAGATCGAGCATTGACAGCATCGCTGCTTTAATTTCGTCTTCTGAGACAGTTAGCACGCGATCGACACGATCGCGAACCAGCGGCCAAGTCATCGCGCTGGGTTCTATATAACCACTCACGCCCTCGGCGATGGAGGGGGCTAGATCGACGGGAATAGCTTCACCTGCTTCTTTCCAGCGGGCGAATGTCGGGCTCGCTTCACTTTGTATGCCCCACACTTCGATAGCGGGGTTGATGGCTTTGGCCGCTGTTGCGATCCCTGAGATGAGTCCGCCACCGCCGATGTTCACCAGAATAATCTCTGCATCCATCCAGTCTTCCATGATTTCAAGGCCGACAGTGCCACCGCCTGCAATCATATGCGGGTTGTCGTAGGCAGAAACGAAGGTGGCACCTGACTGCTGCGCCGCTGCGATAGCCGCCTGCCTCGCTTCTTCGATGTCATCAAAGAACGTAATATGCGCGCCACAGCCTTTCATGGCTGCGACCTTCATGGGGTCTGCCGCGCGTGGCAAAAAGATGGTTACGGGGATGCCCGCAACCTGCCCGGCATAGGCGAGCCCTAATCCATGATTTCCTGCCGTGGGGGCAATAACGCCAGCGCGGCGCTGTTCTGCATCCAGATTGGCAAGCACGTTTGCCGCACCACGCAGCTTAAAGCTACCGGTCTGCTGGAGGTTTTCCATTTTGAGTCGGATTTCCGCCCCAACAAGGGCGGATAGCGGTGGCGAATGATCCAGCGGTGTCCTGCTTATTGTTCCCTTGATCTGCTGAGAGGCGGCGTAAATATCCTTCAACGTTACAGAGTCGGTTGCCCTTTGGTGTTTGCTTGTCATAGTATTGCCCTATCAACTGTATATGGAAATGACTATATAGGCATTTAGCTATATGAACAAGCATGTGACGACAACGGCCGATTTGCTGCGAGCGCTCGGCAATGAGCAACGGCTCATCATTCTGGAATGGCTGGCCGATCCCCGTGCACACTTCCCGGAACAGCAGGACGGGGATCTGGTTAACGATGGGGTCTGTGTCGGTTTTATCACTGAGAAAATTGGCTTGAGCCAGCCAACCGTCACCGGTCATCTTCAATATCTCTCGAAAGCCGGGATTGTCACATCGAAACGCATCAAAAACTGGGTGTTCTACAAGCTCGTCCCTGAGCGTTTAGATGAGGCGACCGCCGTATTATCTGAACTGGCCAAGACTGCCTCTCGCCAGCAGTAAGGGGCGCTCAAGGTATTACTTTTCCTGCGATTTTGGCCTGGCTGTGCGTCCCCGCGCAGCAGGTTTGACGGGCACAGTTTGGCCGTATTCCATCCACCATGCGGTTAACGCCTGCATGGTCGGCCCAAGTCCGCGAGCCTTATCCGTAATTTCATACTCGACGCGTGGAGGGACTTCCGCGAAAACGGTGCGGGATACCAGACCGTCTGTTTCCAGCT
The DNA here is from genome assembly GCF_051707265.1 of Pectobacterium sp. S5. Classification (NCBI taxonomy): domain Bacteria; kingdom Pseudomonadati; phylum Pseudomonadota; class Gammaproteobacteria; order Enterobacterales; family Pectobacteriaceae; genus Pectobacterium; species Pectobacterium sp. S5. The sequence continues at coordinate 658,511 of NZ_JAULSZ010000001.1, read as the reverse complement.
CGCGCAGTTGGGCCGTCAGCATGTGTTGCGTAATGCCGGGTATCGCTTTTCGGAGCTCTCCGAAGCGATAAATCCGTTGATTGAGCAGCCACATAATTTCTAGCTTCCACTTGCCTGCCAGCAGCCCAAATGCCCGGCGCATTTCCTCGTGCATGTTGATTTCAGGATCGCCATTAGTCTTGTTTTCCATACTAACCATCACTATTTCATCCTGCTTGCGGTAATTCATGTTAGCAGACATTCTGCACCAACGTTGGAAAACACCCTTGAGGAAATGTCATGCAAGCACACTATATTTACTGGATCAGTACCGCACTGTTATCACTGCTGTATATCGCCTCAGCGACGATATACCTCACCAAAAGGGAGTGGGTCCGCCAGACGATCATTGACTTTGGTTACCCCGGTTATCTTGTGCCGATCCTCACCGCAGTGAAGCTCCTCGCTGTCGCTACCATCCTTTCCCGCATTAGCGTGCCGCTCAGCGATCTGGCCTATGCGGGCATGTTCTTTCATCTGCTTCTTTCGGCTATTGCGCACATTGGCGTACGTAAGCCTGGCGGTGCCTTACCGGCAGGGCTAGGGCTCGTATTGTTGATGGCGTCCTTTGCTACCCAAAATGCAGCGCGTGACACCCCATCGCCTTATGGCGATATCGGCACAGAACACCATCTGACGAGTAGCGGGAAGGGGAGTGTGTACTGATCTGAAGTTTCGCTCTTTTTGGCCTTTCGCATTTTATCAAGATATAAGGGAGCAACATGAAAGTGACATTGTTTGGTGCGACGGGGAAAACAGGACGTTATTTGATTTCCGAAGGCCTTAAGCGTGGAATAGAACTGACGGTGTTTGCGCGCACAGGCTCTTTATTTGACGAGCCAAACGTCCGTGTTATTCGCGGCGAATTGACCGACAAAGACGCGCTGAAAACTGCGATTCAGGGCGCAGATGCTGTGTTGTCCGCGCTTGGCCCCACCGCGTTGAAGCACCCCAACGCGTTACCGATTACCCGAGCGATGCAATCCATTATTACGGTGATGAAACAGGAAAATGTCACCCGCCTGATTGCGATATCGACCGGAACGGCCGCTGACCCAGACGATGGGTCGGATTGGAAAATTCGGTTTCCTGCATGGTTGATCAAAATAATGATGGCGAGCGCTTATCAGGACATTATTGCTCTCGCAAAAACAATCCGCGCCTCGGAATTAGAGTGGACATTGGTTCGCGTCGCCTTTCTTAATAACCATCCCGCCTCGGGCCACCTTAATGTGGGGCTTTATGGCAAGACCAAACACACCATGACGTTATCCCGTGAGGCATTAGCCACGTTTATGTTCGATCAATTACTGGATGCTCAATTCATCAACAGGGCACCGGGAATTAGCACGAAATGAAATGCGTCTAGAGTAGTGTGTGCCTGTAACCTGAAAGAATACCCACAGATTATTGGGTAACTCGCTTCCACCGTGGCAGGTAAGCGAATGCGATGGCAACAAGCGCCATACCGCCAGCCAGAAAGAAGGTCAGCTGCATGCCATTCGCGAGGGAAGCGGGGGCGGCATGGGTAAAATCTTCCGTGCCGACTCCCAGAGCGAAGACCTGTCCCATGATTGAAGCACCGGCGATCAACCCAATATTGCGCGACAGGTTAAGTAGACCGGAGACCGTACCGCGCTGGTTCCCCGGAACCTCGGCAAGAGTGGCGGTGTTGTTTGCCGCCTGAAAGAGCTGATAGCCGGGCGTCAGGACAACAATGGCAAGAATATAACCCGTGACGCCGAGTAGATTGGGCAAGATCGCCAGCATGAAGGTGCCAGTTACTACAAGAGAGAGACCGGCGGTAAGAGCCCGTTTAAACCCCCAGATATCGACTAGTCGACCTGACGGAATCCCGCTAAAGGTCGCAACGGCAGGGCCAATCGCCATCACCAGTCCCACCAGTGTTTCCTTCAGTCCAAGACCCAGGCCAAGGTAGTAGGGGCCGACGATTAACGTCGTCATAATAATGGCGGTGACGGCCGCATTAATCGTGAGATTCGGCCACAGTGTGGTGTTCCGCAACGGCGATCCTCCTGATAGCGCGGTTTTTTCCTTCACTAGCGTGGCCGGCAGTAGGGTAAAAGCCATGAACAAAACGATCGTGACCAGCGGGATCTGTATCCAGAACAGGCTACGCCATCCTGCTATCGCAAGCAGGAAGCCGCCGACAGAAGGGCCAAGCGCGGTACCCAGTGCGGACACCGTTCCCAGTATCCCCATCGCTCGCCCGACATGCTTCTCCCCAGTCGTCTGCCTCAGCAGTGCCATGCCTAATGTCATCAGGAACGCCGCACCGATCCCCTGAAGTGCTCTTGCCGCGATAAGTTGCCATAGCTGGGGGGCAATGGCGCACAGCAGCGAAGCGAGGGCGAAAAGCCCAAGACCTGCAATGAAAACGGGCTTCAGTCCATAGTGATCGCCAAGGCGACCCGCGATCACAACCGAAAGCGCCATGGCCGCAAGATAGGCGATAACAACGGCCTGCACCTGCGCGAAGGGCGCAGAAAATACCGCTGTCAGCGTCGGAAGGGCAATATTGGCAATACTTGTTCCCAGCGAGGCCGACAGTATTGCGAGTGCCAGTGTAATGGTGACCCCAGATTTAGCCTGCTCTGGTTCGCCCGGTTGGTTAATTGTCATTTTTTATCCTTGTCAGAATGTGGGTTCCAGAGCATGCTACAAATTAAAGTCGGCTTGAGGTCAAGTATGAAGTTTCTGGATATAGGCGAAATCGCGGAGAAGAGTGGAATCAAGCCTTCGGCGCTGCGTTATTACGAGGAAATTGGGCTGATTGCTTCGGTGTCCCGACATGGGCTTCGGCGGCAGTTTCCTGCCGACGTGCTGCTGCAACTCAGGTTGATTACGATGGGGAAATCGGCGGGGTTCTCACTGCAAGAAATCGCTGGCATGTTTAACAAGGATGGGATGCCGGACTTGCCCCGCACTGCGCTGCATAAGAAGGCTGACGAAATCGATAGGCAAATCCATGAGTTGAAGATATTGCGCGACACGCTGCGGCACGTTGCCGACTGTTCTGCGCCATCGCATATGGAGTGTCCGACGTTCAGGAAGCTCGTTGAGACCACGCACCGAAGAGGTCAGATCCGTGAGAAAACCAACCATTCAGCCACTCGAAAAGTACCTCAGAAGACGAAAAAATAACGTGTAATCCGCTGGCCGTGGTGAATGTCCCTATGTTGGTAGACCCGCATACACCGGATATGCAACCGGTTTCTTATTTCTGTTCATGCCCTCGCTTTTCCTCTAGAATTTCTGCCATTCGGGCCGCGCTGAATCAAGTCAACGTCAGGCAGACCCACGACATTAAATAATCATCATCGATAAAGGATAAGTGCCATGAGCGAAAGATTTCCGCACGGCTTTATGTGGGGCGGGGCTACCGCCGCGAATCAGGTCGAAGGGGCCTACAATATCGACGGCAAAGGGTTGTCGATTGTTGACGCCATTCCCGGCGGCAAAGCGCGTTTAAACATCGTGGCTTCCGACGCGTTTGACTTCACGCTGGATGAACAGCGCTACACTTATCCTAACCATAAAGGCATCGATCACTACCATCGCTTCCGTGAAGATATTGCGCTGTTTGCCGAGATGGGCTTCAAATGCTATCGCTTCTCCATTGCCTGGACGCGCATCTACCCGAATGGCGTTGAGCTGGAGCCCAACGAAGCGGGGCTGAGTCACTACGAGCAGGTGATCGATACTTGCATAGCTCACGGCATCGAACCCGTGATTACGATCTCTCACTATGAGATGCCGCTGCATCTTGCCACTGTTTTTGGCGGCTGGAAAAACCGTGAGTTAATCGGCCACTTCGAGCGTTTTGCTCGTACGGTGCTGGAGCGCTTCGGCCATAAAGTGAAGTACTGGATGACCTTTAACGAGATCAACGGCGCTGCCCACTTCCCGATCATGAGCCAAGGGCTGACGGTGCAAACTGGCGCGCTGGAGCCACAGGCTAAATTTCAGGCGTGGCATAACCAGTTTGTTGCCAGCAGTCTGGCGGTGAAAATTGCGCATGAGACCAATCCGCAGATCCAGATCGGCTGCATGATCTTGTTTGCCACGAATTACGCCTATGACTGTAACCCCATCAATCAGTTGGCGGCACTGAAAGAGACTCAGTCATTTAACTTTTACTGTGCGGACGTTCAGGCGGGCGGGAAATATCCCTACTATGCGAAAAGCCTGTGGCAGTCGTTGGGCGTCACGCTGGATATTCAGCCGGGAGATCTGGAGCTGATTAAACAGCACACCGTCGACTATATCGGCTTCAGTTATTACATGTCTTCCACCACCTATAAAACTGACCCGGATGCGTCGGCAGCCCACGGCAACCTGCTGGGCGGGGCGCGTAATCCGTTTCTGGAAGCCAGCGAGTGGGGCTGGGAAATTGATCCGGTGGGGCTACGCATCGCGCTCAACCAACTGTATGACCGCTACGAAAAACCGCTGTTTATCGTCGAGAACGGTCTGGGTGCGGTGGATAAGCCGAATGAAGATCGCTACATCGCTGATGACTATCGCATCAACTATCTGCGTCAGCACATCGAAGCAATGGCAGACGCGATTACCGACGGCGTCGAACTGATGGGATATACCCCGTGGGGCTGCATCGATCTGGTCAGCATGTCTACCGGCGAGATGAGCAAACGCTACGGTTTTATCTACGTCGAACTGGATGACACGATTTCCGGCAGCGGCAACCGCTATAAGAAGAAATCGTTCCATTGGTATAAGAAAGTGATTGCTACTAATGGTAGTGATATCAGTTAAGTGAGCTCTTCCCGATGCGGAGGGAATCGGCATCGGGAATGTTTTTTCGCAGACCAGAAATTTATCGTCCAGACTTAACCCAAAGACGTAGTCTGCGCAGGCATTGTGCTTTACACTGCGCGCTGCAAAAACTGAGCAGATAAACGATTAAGTAGGCGACAATGGCGATGAACGGAACGATCACAACCTGGTTTAAAGATAAAGGCTTTGGATTTATCAAAGATGAAAACGGCGATAACCGTTATTTTCATGTGATTAAGGTCGCCAACCCTGATCTGATTAAGAAAGATGCGGCAGTCACTTTCGAGCCCACCACGAATAACAAGGGGCTGTCAGCTTATGCTGTGAAAGTGGTACCGGAAAGCAAATACATCTATATTGCGGGCGAGCGCATTAAGCTCACGTCGATCAAATCTTATCTGGTTTACAGTGAAGAAATGCCTGCTGATATCCGCATTGATAAAGAAAATACGGTGCTGTCTGTGGGCGCACTGATGGGTAGCATCAGGCCGAAGTCAGCCACTCAACCTGGTGACATGCGCTCCCTGAAAAAACTGGCAATCACCACCTTCCAGGGAACGACGTTAATCTTCTCGGAAGATGAGATCGACGTGGATGCCACGGTGAAAATGCTCAAGGTCTGAAATCATTCGGACTGACCCTGTGCCGAAATCTCTGCGCCACTCATAAGCAGAATTTCGGCATTGTTTCTGCCAGATTCCTCCAAACTCACTCCACACAGCGATCTGCCCCTGCAACCTAGTGCAGCCTCAAAAATTACAGGTATAATCCCACACATTATTCAACGGGTTTAGGAACGAAGATGACAAAGCTCACCTTACAAGAGCAGATGCTAAAAGCGGGATTAGTGACCAGCAAAAAAATGGCCAAAGTCCAAAGAACGGCGAAAAAATCACGCGTTCAGGCTCGTGAAGCAAGAGAGGCTGTGGAAGAAAATAAAAAAGCACAGCTTGAGCGTGATAAACAGTTAAGCGAACAACAAAAACAAGCTGCTTTATCTAAAGAGTATAAAGCTCAGGTGAAGCAGCTTATTGAAATGAATAGAATCAATATTTCAAAAGGTGATATTGGTTTTAACTTCACAGATAATAATTTAATTAAAAAAATAACTGTGGATAAGCTGACGCAGGCTCAGCTAATTAGTGGTCGTCTTGCTATTGCTCGTTTGGTGGTTGATGGCAACGGCGAGAGTGAATATGCGATTATCCCCGCAATCGTAGCCGATAAAATTGCACAGCGAGATGCGAGTAGTATTGTATTAAATAGTGCGCTGAGTCAGGAGGAGCAAGACGAAGACGATCCGTATGCTGATTTTAAAGTGCCTGATGATTTGATGTGGTAATTAACGTTTTGCTGATGCGTATATAGATGAAAAGCCCTTACGGGCTTTTCATTAAGGCTTACGTATCGCTCAACTCGGACTGAGCTCGTTTCAAGTGATTGACTACTTGGCTACGTTATTTACCCAAGAGCTCTCTGCGGACGATTTCCGCGCCCGCACTTAACGCATTGAGCTTGCCTCTTGCGACGCGACGAGATAAGGGAGTCATGCCACAGTTGGTGGACGGATAGAGCTTATCGGCATCCACAAACTGAAGGGCTTTTCGTAACGTATCGGCGACTTCTTCTGGTGTCTCAATGGTATTGGTTGCCACGTCAATGGCACCTACCATCACTTTTTTACCGCGAATGAGTTCAATCAGATCCATTGGAACACGAGAGTTCTGACATTCCAGTGAAATGATATCGATAGCCGATTTTTGCAGCTTAGGGAAAATTTCTTCATATTGCCGCCACTCGGATCCCAGCGTCTTTTTCCAATCGGTATTGGCTTTGATGCCATAGCCATAGCAAATATGCACTGCAGTTTCACATTTAAGCCCTTCAACGGCTCGTTCTAAAGCGGCAATACCCCAATCATTCACCTCATCAAAAAAGACATTAAAGGCGGGCTCATCAAATTGGATAATGTCGACACCCGCAGCCTCTAATTCTTTGGCTTCTTGATTAAGAATTTTGGCGAATTCCCAGGCGAGTTTTTCGCGACTTTTATAGTGGCTATCATAGAGCGTATCGATCATCGTCATGGGACCAGGCAGGGCCCATTTAATGGGTTTCGTGGTTTGCTGACGTAAAAATTTGGCGTCTTCAACAAAAACGGGCTTCTGGCGAACCACCGCACCAATGACTGTCGGTACGCTCGCGTCATAGCGATTACGAATTTTAACGATCTCACGTTTCTCGAAATCAACACCGCTGAGGTGCTCAATAAACGTCGTGACAAAATGTTGGCGCGTTTGCTCGCCGTCGCTGACAATATCAATCCCTGCCTGTAGTTGATCTGCCAAGCTCAAACGTAGTGCATCTTGTTTGCCCTCAATCAGTTCCTCGCCTTGCAATTTCCAAGGGGACCAAAGGGTCTCAGGCTGCGCCAGCCAAGAAGGTTTCGGTAAGCTGCCAGCAGTGGAGGTGGGTAACAATATTTTCATAATAATCGATGACCTTGTGTGTTTGGTTAATCAAAGAACGTAATTAGCAGACCATTGCTCAAGAATAGCTTGGTATGGTTTGATGAAGTTTTTCTCAGTAAACTTTCCCTGCTCGATAGCCAACAGGCTACGTTCTTCTCTATCGTAAACAATTTGAGTGAATGAATGATCCTGATGATTCAGGCTTGGCTGATAGCATTGGCCTGCTGCAGAGTTCGCATTGTAAATCTCAGGTCGATAAATCTTTTGAAAAGTCTCCATCGTGGCGATGGTACTGATCAGCTCAAGATTCGTGTAATCACTCAGTAAGTCACCAGAAAAATAGAAAGCTAAAGGCGCGACACTATTTGGCGGCATAAAATAGCGAGCCTGCAATCCCATTTTATGGAAGTATTGATCGGTCAATGAATATTCATCTTGCTGGTATTCGACGCCTAACACAGGATGCTGATTTCCAGTCCGATGATAGGTGTTTTTACTTGAAACACTCAGACATATAACCGGCGATTTACTAAAACTCTCTTTGTAACAATCTGAATTTACGAAGCATTTAAATAGATTGCCATGCAAGACGCCAAAGCTATCGGGGGTGCTAAATCCGGGGTGATTCTTATTATGATCTGACAGCAATACGCTAAAATCATAATCTCGCACGTAGGAGGAGAAATTATTTCCTACTATGCCTTCAATGCGCTCGTTAGTTTTTTTATCAACAATATTGGTTTTCAATATTTCAATAACTGGGAAGCTGTCGCCATTGCCTTCTATATCAACCTCAACGGAAATGATATCAAGCTCGACAGAATAACGATCTCCTTTGGGGTTATCCCAACTCGCCAGAGAATTGAAACGATTGTCAATCATCGTTAAGGCGTTGCGTAAGTTCTCCTGGCGGTTTTTTCCTCTCGCCAGGTTCGCAAAGTTGGTCGTGATACGCGTGTTTTCGGAGGGGTTATAATTTTCATCGAAACACGAGTTCTTAATCGTAAAGGTAAAATTCTTATTCATCGCGATCTAGCATCCTAATTCTTGATATAAAACCTGAATTTATTGCTTGTTTTTCCAAGGTTTTCAGGTCTTATAATTTTGCAGGTTTCATCTTGTCTATAGTAGTGCACAATTTATGCCAGAGTCACTGCGTGAGTAAAAGTGATTTAATTTCAATAGACATGAGCCATCTTCATGACTTGGTGTATGACCTGGATCGATACCGTTGCGGTGGTCCTTGCTATATGGAGTTTATACTTGTAATTCATTGGGTTAGTGGCGAGTAACTGCATGACCTTATGGTAAAGCTAAAACGGAAACGCTCACCCAGCCTTTCGCACTTAAGAGGCTACACTGTTCTCGTCTGACTCCTTGTCCCACACGGATGACAGGAAAACGGCATAAGAATGGTATTATTCAGGCCAGATGATACAAGCATCAACGGACATAGACCTTAACCCTTGGGAACGACTGATGAACAATGAAATATCGCTTAAATTTTATGACATCACGGATGAGTATTCGACGGAATCGGCAAAGCCGGTGAGCGAGTCAGAACGTGACGCTCTGGCGCACTATTTCCAACTGCTGCTCACCCGCTTAATGAATAACGAAGAGATCAGTGAAGAGGCTCAGAAAGAGATGGCCAGTGAAGCCGGTATCGACGAGTTTCGTATTGATGAGATCGCGACGTTCCTGAATCAATGGGGCAATGAATAACGCTTGTTGAGGTCATGGTGAAAGGATACAAAGCGAGTGTCGCTGTGTCCGCCTCCCATCTTGGCCGGCCGTCATAAGATGCTAAAAACAGAAATCCCGCCTCGGTTTCCTGAAGCGGGATTTTTAAATGTGGTCTCTGCTGGGGCAGGTTAGGGCAGGGAACGTTGTTTATCTATCCCGCATACTGGCCTGTCTGTGGCTGTAACTGATAAACCCATGCCGTAACCTGCTGGTCTTCCGCTGTCGTAACCACAACCTCAACGCGATCGTAGCCGTCTTCAAACTCATCCAGCATTGGCCAGTGCGCCTCAAGATTAGCGGACAAAAACAGGTAACCGTTGACGCGCGGCCCGTGATCATCGAGCACGATCCCCGGAAAATCCGCGGCAGCGCCCCAGCCACGCTCATAAAACGTGCCTGTCACGTAACCCGGCAGCCAGTCTCCCCCGATGTTTTCCAGAATATAGGCATTTTCGTGACCCGGACGCAGCGTCCCGTAGACAAACAAGCGTTCCATTTTCCCTCGTCAATCAAAACAATGAATACCCAACGGGCGAAGAATAATGCTCACGTTAGGGGTTAATAAAGCGGTTCGCAACAGGTTCTGCCATTTTGTATTGACCTCCAACAATCCTTTAAAGCCACATTTCCGAAAATATCGAATATCCCTACTTTTTGCATGACTTTATCAATATTACTGCCTGAGTCGCGGGGGTAAGATTGGTGGGAGGATACTGTTGGTCGGTATAGACAACCATTCTGGTTTGACAGAAATACGCGCCAATAGTCGTTAAATGTTTGTTAACTTAACTGAGAATATCAATGAAAACGAATAATAATATTGACGTCTTAGCTTCAAACATTGCCATCATGGAGCCCTCTAGTGGGCTTGAAAAGAAGCTTGAGCTGGCCGAAAAAGAGAATCGCAAGCTTATCATTAAGCTTGGGTTCGACCCTACCGCACCCGATCTTCATCTCGGGCATGCTGTGGTATTGCGCAAATTAAAACAATTTCAGGATGCCGGTCACGATATTGTCATTATCATTGGCGACTTTACTGCCTCTATTGGCGATCCAACTGGTCGTAACAAGCTGCGCCCGCCATTAAGTGAAAAGCAAATCGTTCTTAATAGTCAAACCTATCTCGATCAACTCGGCCGAATTATTGATACTTCGCGTATACAGGTGCGCCGCAACTCGGACTGGTTTAGAAAAATGCCCTTTTCTGAAATTCTTGGTCTGGTTTCCCGCGTCACGCTAGCGCAAATGATGCAGCGTGATGATTTTAAAACGCGGTATGCCGCATCTTCACCTATCCATCTGCATGAGCTTCTGTATCCGATCCTTCAAGGCTATGACTCCGTGATGATCAACGCGGACATTGAGCTTGGTGGTACGGATCAACTCTTTAATAACATGGTTGGGCGCATGCTGCAGGAGTCTTTCGGAAGTGAAGGGCAGTCGGTCATCACGATGGCGCTACTGGAAGGTTTGGACGGCAAAGATAAGATGAGTAAATCGAAAGGGAACTACATCGCATTAGCGGACAGCCCTGAAGAGATGTATGGGAAAATTATGTCGTTACCTGACCATCTTATTATCAGTTATTTCAGCCTGGCGACGAATGTTTCAGCAGAATATATCATTGAGGTCAGAGAGCAGATGGAACGGGGGAGAAATCCCATTCTTATTAAAAAGGATCTGGCACACCAGATAGTGGGTATCTACCATGACGCGGAAGCCGCTGACGCTGCTGGCAAACATTTTGAGCGGGTATTTCAGCGCCATAATCCCACCGAAGAGGACCATCTTCCACTCATCGTTGACGGGCAAGCGCCGCTGGCACTGATTGATTTTTGTAGTCAGGCGCTTGCCGACATGAGCCGCTCTGAACTGCGGAGGCTAATTCGCTCTGGAGCAGTACGGGTCAATACGCATAAAGAAACGGATGAACTGGCAATGATTAATTCAGAACCCGGCATGCTTCTCTGGCTGGGTAAACATCACCGCTTCATCGTCAGATAGGGGCTGATATCTATCTTGGTTATTGGTTTTTCGGCGAAGTGTTGACGTTAAGAAAAATACTGGCGTGCGTGGTGATTGTCGCCGGCGCACTGATTATGGGTTAAGCGAATCAGGAGAGCTACCGATGTCTGACTATCCGACTATTGCGCTGATTGGGCCTGGTGCGATTGGTACGACCATCGCTGCGGCACTGCATGAAGTGGGCCGCACGCCGCTACTTTGCGGGCGTTCCGCACATTCAACGTTACTTTTGCGTCACGATGGGGGCGAAATTGTTGTACCAGGTCCGGTGTTAAGCGATCCGACGGCGATCGACCATCCTTTCAATCTGGTTTTTGTCGCGGTGAAAACTACCCAAAACGTCGACAGCGCCGGGTGGCTGAGTGCGTTATGCGATGAAAATACGGTGGTCTGCGCTCTGCAAAACGGCGTCGAGCAGAAAGCCCAGCTTGAACCTTGGGTCAATGGAGCAACGGTGTTGCCTTCCGTGGTCTGGTTTCCGGCTCAGCGCGAGCCGGATGCTTCAGTTTGGCTGCGCGCCAAACCGCGTCTGACCCTGCCGGATGTCCCACAGGCAAAACGGGTGATTGATGCGCTGAGAGGCACGTGCTGCGCGGTTGAGTTGTCTGCGGATTTTTTATCCGTCGCATGGCGCAAACTGCTGCAAAATGCGGTCGCAGGCCTGATGGTGCTAGCGAATCGCCGCGCCGGAATGTTTTCGCGTGAGGATATTAAAGCGCTAGCTCTGGCGTATCTGCGCGAGTGTCTCGCTGTCGCCTGTGCCGAGGGGGCCGTGCTGGATGATAGGATCGCGCAGGAAATCGTGGATAATTTTCAGCGTGCGCCTGCCGATTTAGGCACATCTATTCTCGCTGACCGCCAGGCCAATCGCCCGATGGAATGGGATATCCGCAACGGTGTGATACAGCGCTACGGCCACGCTCACGGCATTCCCGTTCCTATCAGTGATGTGCTTGTTCCCCTGCTGGCGGCCGGCAGTGAAGGACCGGGTTAACGCGAACCGGAATGCTTTTCACATGAATTTATTGAGTTAAGTGATAAAAAAAAATCCCGCTTAAGTTTCCTTAAGCGGGATTTTCTAAATTTGGCTCCTCTGATTGGGAGTGTGTTTTCTTGTGATTTTTTGATAAATAAGATAAATATGAATTTTATTTCTGTCAAGACCACTAAGTTGACCACCAACTTTAACAACTTCTTTGTGCCAGTGGTAAATGCCTGATCTTACACCTGCGCTGATATCGGATAATTATGTTCGATATAACAATACTGTTATGTTTTTTGTACTGTATTACTTAAAGCAATCTCAAAATAGCCAAATGTCTGAATGTATAGAGACAAATTCAAAGCAGGAGTCATATTGTTCACGCTAATGTTTACTGTGCCGTGAAACATCTAAGACGAAAACATCAATTAAACCGCAGAGATCAACTGGCAAGACTGCTTCAATACTGAGTTTAAGTTCCTGAGCAGTTTTAATACCATGGTTCTTGCGGCCAGCAACAATTTCATTATCTCCAAACCATATGGCTAGAAAGATACCCTGCTGCTCGGCATCTGGGTGGATAGAATAACGGTCATAGAGTTGGGCTGACGCGGCAGAATATAGCTCTCTGTGCCACTGGCCTTTGACTTCCGTAACCAGCAGCCGTCTTTTTCCGCCAATCAACTTAGATGCTGTGAAATCACTCCTGTTTTGACCTTTCAACTGATGCTCAGGTGTTATCGATATGCCCTGAGGTTCGAGTCTTAAATTCAGACGTTCCGCAATAATCTCCGTGGACTTTACCTCATCAATGCGTTCATTTTTCTCATAGAAGCGATCTGCCGGGTTAAACTCCCCGCCATTGATCGCTTTCTGGAAATCATGAAGTTCCTGAAGAACTAACTGACGCAGGCCTTCAACAGTAACAACTGAATCACAATCCAGGCGTTGAACTATCTCATCTGGCGTCGGTGGCTCAAAATCCCTGAGCGCTTTTTTTCTGATCTGAGCGGCATATATACTTTGTAACTCCTTATGCAGACTAGCGAAACGCGGATCGTTGAGAAGACGACCCAACACAGGTATTGCATTGTCAGGAGTGTCCGAGTTAATTGACCAAATTAAATCAGTCAAAAAGCGATAGGCTTTTTCCTCTTTAGGACTGTCACTATCCCAATGACTCGGTAGTTCAATGCACGGCCATTGTTCAATGAAAGCGTCTAAAATGGCTTCAATCTTAATTGAGGCCAATTCCGGCCAGGCAAGGTGCTCGCTTCGACTCATCCGGTCAGAACGTTCATAAAAATGCAGTAAATTATCTTTGTCAGATTTTAGCCATGCCCAATAAGTATCCGTAATATTCTCCAGAAAGTAGAACTCACGTACCAGCCAGAATATTCGCTTGCGTTCAATATCCTCATTTTCTGTCGGATTAGGCCAGCCTGACATCATATCTGAGCAACGCTCTGCAATAATCTTTTTTAAATCCTCACGATCGCCATATTGAGCAGCAATTTCAAAAAGTGTATCTACTGAGTTAAGGGATAAATCAGTAAAACGGCGAAGCCATTCAATGGAAAGTTTAGCGCGTGAATGACGAAAGACCTTTTCTCCACTTAATATCCAGATTTCAGGGTGAGGGCATGGCTGAGCGAGTTGGGGTTCAACGTACTGTCTGAGATATTTTTCCGCACTTTCACTATCAGGAAAAATGAGGCGGTCAACCTCTTCCTGTAGAGCATCACGTTCTTCCGTCGAAACTGAATTGTATCCCATGTGAATGTTAGTTCTTAATGCTGTGAGCAACTCGATATTGACGCATTCAAGGTTGCTTTCTGCACGTAGAATCTCTAGGCAGGCTGCATATAAAACCGTCTCAGAATGCCTGTATTTAGATTCGCATTGCAGAGCCGCCAGTTCGGGTAGGGTGGGAACCACGGGAGTAATAAAATCCAGACAATTTCGCAACGCAGCCCGAACCAGTTTCTCGTCACCAAACGCTGATTCAATTTTTTCTGGCTCCATGAGAACGAGTTCTGCAAAATGCACCAAACAGCTCCAGTGACGACCACTTTCTACAATTTCTCTGTTTTCATTAACGAAATTTATGTTTTCTGCGCTAATCTCTCGTCGCTTTCTGTCATGGCGTTTAATGCTTCGGCTATGTCTGAATCTCCAGGTTTGATGCTCCTGCTCGGATAATTTCATTGCATTGTTGTATCGGGCCCATTCGCGCATAAATGCGGGTTTAGAAAGGGCGTGCTGACGCATTTGTGCCCGCAAGTCATCAGAGCCTTGTTCTTCCTTGTTTTTGTAACGTTGATGGCTGACAAGGAAACTCGCCCACAGATCAGCGTTATCTGTTTCAAACGCCAGATCGAGGAGAAATTTATAGTCATTCCGCCATAAAGGAAGGCCTGAATGTGAGTGCAGGTGTCCGTCGAACTTTTCTACTCTTGTGTTGAATATTTCATTACGATCCGTTAATGGCCCGAATACATGGGCAATGATCTCTTGACGAAGTGTGTCATTTTCCCGAAGCACCTGTATCGATTTACTTTGATCGGCTTGGCATTGGTGATGAAAATTGAGATTACCTATCCATTGCCAGATCCTCACAGGGTCAAACGGCGCTTGAGCTAATTCAAAATAGCGATCGACCATTGAACCGACGATCTTACTTACCCCATTGCGACAATCACATTCATAGGATTTTTTCCCACAATGGCAGTAAAGGTTATGGGTTAATTCATCCAGAAGAGATTCGAGAGTATGCTGTGAAAAACAGGAAATGAGCTTCTTAATAAAATAACGAGTTCCTACCACTCTTTCAAATTGTTCTTTGTGGCTGGGATAGAGGTTCGCACAGACTCGTAAGAATCCAGAGAGATATTTGCGGTTAAATTTTTCTGGCCCTGCGACTTCGATGACTTTGGCTGAAATATTGAGTGAAATATTACTGGCTTCAAAAATTAAAACGGCTAAAGCGCCAATGAAATCGTATTCTTTTACATTGAGTAAGCATCTACTTGCTAATGTACGAATATGTTCAGACTCATTGGGGTTTAAAGTAAGCAGGCTCAATTCAGGCGTCAACTGATTGTTAACCGGAGAGTCAGCCAGAAGTTCTAAAATTAAATCACGTAAATGACCATCATTACCCATCGTTAAAAGAGGCTTTATTTCTTCGACAACGTCTTGCGTGAAAAAACCAGCCGCGCTGAATCGGCGCCAAAAGTCGCTCCGACGAAAGTAAGGATCTGCGGTTTCAATCTCTTTGAGTCGATGAAGAAGTTGTCGCTTCGATGAACGTTCAAGTTGCGATGGATCGCCGTTCGCGAGTACCGCATAGGCGTCAAGCTCAATAATGGATTCCTGTACTGACTTGTTACCTAATGCCGCCATCCATCCGAGCAGACCTCTCAACTCATCTCTGGCAGTACCATTCGGTGCAATGACTGGTAAGCACTTTGTTAAACTGAGAACATCCCCTGGGTCGGCTATTCGTTTAATAAGATAATCCGCTGCGCAGTATTCAGCGACGATCTTGTGAACCGAGCGGTGCTGGTCTTCCTTATCGCCGGGTTTGAAAAGCTGAGTTGACAATATGTCGTAACAGACTGTATTGCCAATAAATAACGCGGGCAGCATGGGATACATCCGGTTTGCAGTCGCGTCGATGGTGCTGATTCCTTCGGCACCCGACAACAGAAGTTTGGCATAAATCTCGGCAGAAAATGAAATCTTCTGTGCAACGGAAAGAGGTACTGAGGCTTTCGGGATATCTGGGTTGACTTCCTTAGCCAGCCGTTCGACCGCTAAAGCAAAGATTGAACGCTTGTCAGCAAATCGTCTGTCACTTTCTAAGTAGGCATCGGTGAACATTTTCAGAAACTGAGGGTTTGGTAACAACATTTCTAAACTAAACCGTGCTACTTCGGTCTGGAATGCAAAGAAGTCTTCTTCTGGCGCATGGTACTTAAAGATGGCGTGTTGTTCGTCTTGATCGAATTCTCTCAGCCTTACAACCATAGGGGAGAAACCAAGAAATTTTTCAAAAATACTGGTAGAAGCCAGCCCCCATTCGCTTGATCTGCTCGACATGATTACGCTAGTCGGCTTTGATGTTCTGGCGAGTGCAAGGAGTTTATGAATACCTGATTGATCGATTCTGGCGACTTCATCAACTGCATCAATGACCAGTGGACTATTTTCTTTATCTGCTCCCATGTGAGCAAATACGCTGGCATTTAAGATAGAAGTGTTCAGTTTCCGAGCAAAACTTTTCATCAACTCCGTTTTCCCGCCACCGGGTTCTGCTAATACAACAATATGTGTTGATGCAGCCAGCAACTCTGTCTCTGTGTATGTCTTGTCATCGTGTGTAAAATTACGTTCAAGATAGAAAGTTGAATTCATAGTTGCAAAATGCTTCGTGTTGAATAGCCCAAAGATTTCAGCAGAAAGGAAAGCTGCGCCTAAGTTTTCTTGCTTATATCAGAGATAGTAAGGCATTTTTTTCTTTATCGGGGGGCTGTTTTATCAACTGCTGACCGCGTTATACAACTTATTGACATTCATCACATTTCGCAATCGCGACATACAGGTTAACAGACACTAAATTTTTCTTGTTATGGAGAACTTGTTTGCGGAGTTTTTACTTTCTGAGATCTGCTTCCAGACCCTTCAATTGCTGCTATTAGCTAATAGCGGCATCATTTAATCAGTTCACCTTGCTACCCTTTGTTGTTCCCGTCACTAGCGGCGGAAACTTTGAAGATTTTAGCGGATGATTTCACGTTGCAGTTTTTTTGAGTCGTTAAGAGACATTTGGGGGTCACATCATTATCGAACCGGAAAGACCCCGAATCTGACCCCCACATTTTCCCGATGCAGAGGAAAAACATAATGTGCACCGGAAAGACTTTTGCATGTGAACGTATTGAATAAAATGATAAAAACAAAAATCCCGCTTAAGTTTCCTTAAGCGGGATTTTCTAAATTTGGCTCCTCTGACTGGACTCGAACCAGTGACATACGGATTAACAGTCCGCCGTTCTACCGACTGAACTACAGAGGAATCGTGTGAACGGGGCGGATGATATCTGCCACCCGCAGTACTGTCAACGGCAAAATCAGCTTTATCGTCTGACTGTTTAGGCTGTGTACAATTCGCTGTTTTTTTATGAGTTAGTAAATGGATGGCGCACGGTAATTGGTGCTGCTTTGCCAGCTTTTTAGACGGACGAGCGGATCCTGCCGATAGAACTTTTGGAAGCAGCGGTACAGATCGGGGAAACGCTCTTCGAGAAGTTCGGGGGCGCTGAAGAAGTATTCCGACAGCACCGCAAAGCACTCTGCCGGATCGTGGACGGCGTAGGGATCCATGCTGGCGGCATCTTCGCCCACCAGATCGATCTCTTCCTGCAAGGCATCCATCGCGCCGTGCAGATGCTGTTCCCACGCAGCAATCTCACGCAGTGGAATCAGGGGAACGCCCGTCGCTTCGCCGCTGCTGCGGATGTCCAGCTTGTGCGCGACTTCATGAATGATGAGGTTGAAACCGGAGAGGTCGAAGGAATCCTGCACTTCCTGCCAGTTGAGGACAATCGGTCCCTGATCCCAGCTTTGGCCGGATTGCACCATTTTCCCCTTATGCACGAGCCCGATGTCATCCTGCCACTCTTCCTCAACAATAAACGGGCCGGGGTAAATCAGAACTTCATGGAAGCCATCCAGCGCATCTATTCCCAGCGACAACACCGGCAGGGAAAACAGCAGGGCGATGCGCTGCTGCATGATGTCCGTCAACACTAGCTCTTGCAACGGAATCAGGCGCTTTTGCTTCAGAAACTGATCGGCAAGGGCGACCAGTTTCTGGAGCTCTTCGTCGCTTAAAGGCGCGAGAAGTGGGATGGAAATCGCAGCTTGCCAGTGTTCAAGCGTCTGCACCTGAGGTTGAGTGTTTTTCCACGGCCATTTAATCATTGTTATTGCTCGTTCAGTCGTCACTTGAATTTAAAGGCGAGGGTGGGTGCTGTTAACATGCCGTAAAAGTAGGCATCATGGCAACTGCTAAACGGAGAGATGCCGGAGCGGCTGAACGGCCAGTCTCGAAAACTGGAGTCGGGCAACGCGACCGGGGGTTCAAATCCCCCCGTCTCTCCACCGCTATTCAAACACTTACCCCGAATTTAGTCTGTGACGCTTTCCACACTTGGCAGTGGCTTAAAGCGGACAGCTCAAATCCCCTTCTTCACAACGTAATATGCTTTTGAATTCTTCTACGCGCTCGGCGGTTTTCTGCGTCAGGCACTGGGAATACACCATGCCATGCACCGATCCTCCGGTTGTCGGGAAGGTCTGAAACTCACAGTCAGCGTCGCGGTACGAGATCCATTTTCTCTGCGCTGACTTGAGCAACGCCTTGTGTTCTTCAATCACCAGGCGTTTTACGACATCCTGATAAAGCCGATTAAGCTCGCCATCCACTTTTTTATATTCATTAGCAGCACACTGGCTCATCTCCAGCTGTGTGTTGGCGTTGCCACAGTCTGTGGCGGCGGCTTGAGTGATGGGCAGTAGAGCAAAAAGAACAATGGCTCGCTTTTTCATTATTGATCCTCTGTAAGTCGGCACCTGCATGCAGGTGCACATGTGATGGGGGAACGACTCAGCAAAGATTACTCTCAATGATCTCGTTCCGTACTGACAAATCCTGTGCGCTGAACTACTTTCATAAGGAATCATCACGTTACGGAGGTTGATATGGGATTTTGGCGTATTGTACTGACTATTCTTCTACCACCGTTGGGCGTGTTACTGGGAAAAGGCATCGGTGGGGCATTTATTCTGAACATTATTCTGACGTTGTTAGGTTATTTTCCTGGGTTGGTGCATGCGTTTTGGGTGCAGACGAAAGATGATGGCATTTAATGGCTGAAAAGCCTGTTCGACGATTCGGATGAAATAACGGGGAGACATAGCGCTCCCCGTTACCTTTTATTGATGGCGCGCTATTGCGCGGCACTCACCACCTGATTACGCCCTTGTTGTTTTGCCTGATAGAGCGCGATATCGGCGCGGTTAATCAGCATACTCAGTGTCTCGCCTGCTCTATATTCAGCAACGCCGCAGCTGACTGTTACCTGAATTACCCCTTCACGGTAAGGGAGGTGCGTTATTTCAATGCTGTGTCGTAAGGCTTCGGCGCGCTGCTGCGCGGCGTTGATATCGCAATCGTCGAGTAAAATCACGAATTCCTCTCCTCCCCAACGGCAGGATTGATCGCTAGAGCGAGTGTTGGTCGATAAGGTAGAGGAAACCTCTCTTAAAACCAGATCCCCGACGTTGTGGCCGTACTTGTCATTGATTTTTTTGAAGTGGTCAATATCAATCAGAATAATGGAGAGTGGCTTGTGCTGTAAGGCATTTTTCGACCCGAGACGGCGAAATAAATAATCAAATGCCTGACGGTTCATCAGGCCGGTTAATTTATCGGTCGTTGCCATCTGTTCCAGACGGCGTTGATATCCTCCAATCGTCAACCACAGCAGGAACAGGAAGAGGACGCTGACGAATGTGCTGATACCCAGATTTTTAAGCAGCGTGGTGAACAGCCGTTTTTCACTGGGGTGACTGGTTTGCTCGACCATCAAATACCAGCTGAATTCAGGGATGAGTCGGGTGTTGAGGAAAATATGTTCCCCGTTTGACTGATATTCATAAGCGCCGCCAGGGGCGGTTAAAATCGCGGTTGCGATCCGGTTCAGCCCTTGCTGTTCCTGAATTTGCAGTGGGCGCGCGTAGTTTTCTCCATGCAGCGTAATGTTACCTTCTTTATCAATGAAATAGATGGTCCGGTTATAGCGCTGCTCGTATTTTTCAATAAGATGTTTAACGCGATCAACCGGGATGCCTACGCCGGTAATGCCAATAAAATTGTCTTCATAATCCATGACTTTATGGTTGATGAAGATGTCCAGACGGGTACGCTCTTCAGGATCGACGCGGAGATCGACAACGTAGGGCATGTCATCCGATAGGGCTTTGTGTTGGAAATACCATTGATCGTCGGGGGATGTTTCTGAGACGGTTTTTAGGATGCGTTGCTGATCGTAATAAAGCCCCGTTTTATCAGAGATGAAAAAAGAAAATACAGTGTTGAAGCGGCGATCGATCTCTTTCAGATAGCGGAATAGAGCCTGAGGATCGCTTTCATTTTTTAGTACCCAGTCACGCAAAAAAGTATCGTGCGCCATCAGAGATGAAATAAAGATAGGCTTTAACAAATCTTGCTGGATTTCCGAATAAACGTTATCGCTGGTCAGCGGCAGGGTATTTTCTTCGATCTCTTCTTCCAGTGATTCTTTAGCCACTTCATAGCTGGTCCAACTGATAACCAGAAAGGCGGTGAGCAGCATGGATCCGAGTATTATGATTGCGCGTGTTTTATCCAGCCAGCGTGCGTTATTGATGAATCCAGTCTGCAAAGTAATCTCCCCAGAGAATAATTGATGAGGTAGGTGAGTAACTTACTGTTTCACCTGAAAAATTAGGATTTATGTTTTACTGGATTTACGTTGTAGCACCAAATAGGCGGCGTTGTATCGTCGGACAAAAAATGGCTCGTCTGTGAGATCCAGTATAGTGGTTCTCGTGTGGAAGTATTAGCGGCAGGTTGCCGGAACGTAATGTTTTGTATTTTATTGTGGGCTTGTTAAAGCTCTCTTGTCGGTTTGATTATCCCTATGGTTAGATTTCATCAATCAATGATGTTGGGTGGATGACCATGAGCCATTATTCAGCAACGAAAGAATCAGGCCCAACAGCGCTTTTATTGATTAATAAACAGGCGCGGAATGGCGATTCCTCAGCACGCTATGTGAAAGAACTATTACAGCAAAGCCAGATCAGCATCGTCGAACCGGATGAAAACGACACAGGTTCGTGCAGCGACATTATACGTGCGTATGCGGATCGGGTGGATTTTGTGATTATCGGCGGTGGTGATGGCACGCTGAATTCTGCCGCACCCGGCCTGGTTGATACCGGATTGCCGCTAGGCGTGCTGCCATTAGGGACGGCGAATGATTTTGCCCGTACGGTGGGGATCCCCAGAGATATTCGGCAGGCCGTGCAGGTTATCGCTAACGGGCAGCAGCGTATTGTTGATTTGGGTGAGGTCAACGGGCATCTGTTCTTTAATGTTTCCAGTATTGGGTTTTCGGCGGCATTGGCGCGCGGGCTGTCAGCGAAATCCAAGAAACGGTGGGGCACATTGGGCTATGCGCTGGCGGCCTTTAAGCTCTTGAAGCAAAGTCGTCCTTTCCGCGTGGAGATTGAGCATGACGGCATCAAAGAGCGGGTGAGAACCGTGCAGGTGTCGGTGGGGAATGGGCGTTTCTACGGCGGAGGCATGGCGGTAGCAGACAGTGCCGCGCCCGATGATGGTCTGCTGGATGTGTATAGCCTGGAGGTTTCTCACTGGTGGGAAATGGTGGCACTGATTCCCTTTATCCGCAGGGGAACGCACGGTCGCTGGCGCAAAGTCCGCGCTTTTTCCGCCAAACAACTGACGTTGAATACGACGAGGCCGCACGATATCAATGCCGACGGCGAGCTGATTGGCAAAATGCCAGCGGTATTCGGGATCAGAGAAAAGGCGATTCAGGTTTTTGCGCCACCAGTGCCAGATTAGAACCTGAACTAAAACAAACAGGGACACCGCATGGTGTCCCTGTTTGTTTATAAAGGGGGCTTCAGCGGATTATTTAAATACGCGGAAACGCTCTTCAAAGGAAATATAGGTTTTCTCACCGGCTGGCTGTTCGATTGAGCCGAATGGCATTTGAGCACGCAGCTTCCAACTGGCTGGCAGGTTCCACTGTGCTTTAACATCATCGTCGATCAGCGGATTGTAGTGCTGGAGTGAGGCGCCAATTTTTTCCTGCGCCAGCGTAGACCACACGGCAAACTGAGCAATACCGGTTGAATGTTCAGACCAGACTGGGAAGTTATCGGCATAAAGCGCGAATTTTTCCTGTAGCGCTTCAATCACGGCGGTGTCTTCAAAGAACAGGACAGTACCTGCGCCAGCGGCAAAGGAAGCCAGTTTGTTTTCTGTTGCGGCAAAGGCGTCCGCCGGTACAATTTTCTTCAACTGCTGCTTAACAATATCCCACACTTTATGATGCTGTTCGCCGAACAGAATCACAACGCGTGAGCTTTGTGAATTAAAAGAGGAGGGGCTTTCATTAACGGCTTCGGTAATGAGGGCGGTAACCTGATCTTCTGATATCGGTAATTTATTACCGATGGCATAGATTGAACGACGGGCCTTGATTGACTGCAAAAAAGCATTACTCATGGTGTGTTCCTCAGTTTACGTGATGATTTGCCTTGATAATGTGTCACTGATTTTCGCCGTATTCAATGGCTTATCGTGCCGGATGCCAATCTTTCCTTTTTCAGCCTGATCCGCCGCAGACGTCACAGTGTGGGTTTTTCGGCAGCATCATTTCGCGAAATTGCAGCGTCATCGCATCGAACATCAGCAGTCGACCTGTCGCTAGTCTGCCGTAACCGGTCAGTAGCTTAATGGCCTCCATCGCCTGCAAACTTCCGATGGTGCCCACCAGCGGCGACATTACGCCAGCCTCGACGCAGGTCAGCGCATTGGCACCGAACAGACGGCTGAGACAATGATAGCAAGGTTCATCAGGTTGATAGGTAAAGACGCTGATTTGGCCTTCCATCCGAATCGCCGCCCCAGAGATCAGCGGCTTCTTGAGCTGAAAGCCAATGCGGTTTAGACGGTTGCGAATGGCGACGTTGTCGGTACAGTCCAGCACCGCATCGTGTTGGTTGACCAGTTCGCTCAACGCCTCGTCATCGAGATCGCCATCAACCGTATCGAGCGAAAGATGCGGATTCATATCGGATAACGTCAGACGCGCGGATTCCACCTTCGCCATGCCGATACGGGCATCGCGGTGCAGAACCTGACGTTGCAGGTTAGACAGAGAGACGGTATCAAAATCCAGCAGCGTTAAATGGCCGACGCCCGCCGCGGCCAGATACTGCGCGGCGGCACAGCCTAGCCCACCCAGCCCGACAATCAGCAGACGCGAAGCCTTCAGCTTTTCCTGTCCGTCAAAATCAAAGCCGCGCAGCACAATCTGTCGATTGTAGCGCAGCATCTCTTCATCGCTCAGCTCCGGCAACATACTCAGTGCCCCAGCAGCGCGTTGAAGGGCTCGATTTCGACCCATTCGCCAGCGGCAACGCGACCGCGATCTTGTTCAAGCACAATGAAGCAGTTACCGAGGCTGAACGAGCTGAAAACGTGTGAACCCTGATGCCCGGTGGTTCTCACTTCTAGTTCACCCTGCGCGTTACGGCTGAAAATGCCGCGTTGGAAATCGGTGCGCCCCGGCGTCTTTTTCAGTGCGCTGGTGGTTTTGACGCGAATCCGTGGCGGCAGGCGCCATTGCGTATAGCCAGACAGGCGAGCCAGCAGCGGCTGAACCAGTTGATAGAACGTCAGCGCAGCAGAAACCGGATTCCCCGGCAGGCCGCAGAACCAGGCGTGTTGCAGCTTGCCAAAGGCGAAGGGCTTACCGGGTTTGATCGCCAGCTTCCAGAAGTGGATATCGCCCAGTTCATCCAGCATTTGCTTGGTGTAATCCGCCTCGCCAACGGAAACGCCGCCGCTGCTAATCACCAGATCGGCAAGCTGGTCAGCCTCATGGAACGCGGCACGCAGCGCGGCCGGATCGTCGCGGATAATCCCCAGATCGTGCACTTCGCAGCCCAGCTGTTCCAGCATCAAACGGACGGCAAAACGGTTGGTGTCATAAATCTGGCCGTCTGCCAGCGGTTCGCCGACGGGTTGCAGTTCATCACCGGTTGAAAACACCGCGACTTTCAGGCGGCGCACCACGTCAATCTGCGCAATCCCCAGTGACGCCAGCAGCGGCAGCTCCGCCACGCCAAGCTTGCAGCCCGCGGGTAACACGCTGGCGCCAGCCTGAATATCTTCTCCCGCCAGACGAATATTTTGGCCGGGTTTTACCTCATGAGAAAAGCGGATGCTGTCCTCGCTGACTTCGGCTTGTTCCTGCATGATGACGGCGTCGGCGCCTGCGGGAATCGGCGCACCGGTCATGATGCGAATGCAGGTTTCGGCAGGCCATTCGTCGGTGAAGGGCGCGCCAGCGAATGCTTTTCCAGCCAGCGGTAGGGAGGCCGAAACGGACAAATCGGCGCAGCGTACGGCATAGCCATCCATCGCGGAATTGGCGAAAGGCGGGACGTTAATCGGGGAGGTGATAGCATGGGTGGTAATCCGTCCTGCGGCGTCGAACAGGGATACGCGCTCTGTCTCGGTAAGGGAAGGAACCTGAGAAAACATGTTTTCCAGAGCTTGTTCAAGAGTCAGTAAACCTGCGTTAACGCTTTCCATCTTCACTCCACAGCTTGTTTTATCAATACGACTGATTTCATTAATATGACTTATTTCATCAGTAAGAATCGTGTTCCGGCAACGCGCCGTTCATAGGCGAAAACCCGTTTCCTATGCCAGTATTAATTATGTCAGAGTTCGTAACGTGGGTGAATGTATGCAGGTCAAGGAATAGGATTGTTGGCTTGTGAATCCCGTCAGGTATCAAACGACAAGGATGGGTGCGAAAGCGTCACTTTTTTCCCACAAGTCGAAACATTTCGGGCAAAAGTGGGTGGATTTGCAGGACATATTCCCCCTGATGGCGTGTCTTTATGACAATTAACTTAATGTTATAAAAAGAAATTTTTCACTGTGTCGATTTCAGTTTCCGCTTTACATCATACCTTGCGCTAAATATAGTCGAAAATCGCTGATAATTTGTCCCTGACCGCGTTGCGCTGATTCCAGCCGCATTTATATGGAGATTTGCCGTTCATGTTGCCCACACAGGATCATTATGCCTCGCTATCTTCCCCTGTTTCGGGGCTGATTTTGCCTGAAAAACGGGTGGTGGAGGTGCGCAACCTGAGTGTCTATTTTGAGCAGCAGGGGCAGCGGACCGACGCGGTGCGTAATTTGACGTTCTCTGTCGATCGCGGCGAAACGCTGGCTATCGTCGGAGAGTCGGGGTCGGGTAAGTCGGTGACGTCGCTGGCGCTGATGCGGTTGGTTGAGCATGCGGGCGGCGTGATTCACCAAGGCGATATGTTATTTCGCCGTCGCGATGGGCAGGTGCTGGATCTCCGTGGTGCCCGCCAGCGTGCGATGCGCATGTTACGCGGTGCGGATCTGGCGATGATTTTCCAGGAGCCGATGACATCGCTGAATCCGGTCTTCCCTGTCGGCGAACAGATTGCCGAGTCGATTCGTTTGCATCAGGGGATGGACAGACGCGCCGCGCGAACAGAAACCTTGCGCATGCTGGATCTGGTCAGAATACCGGAAGCGCGCAACGTACTGGATCGCTATCCCCACCAACTTTCTGGCGGCATGCGCCAGCGGGTGATGATTGCGATGGCGCTCTCCTGCAAGCCGTCGCTACTCATTGCTGATGAACCGACGACCGCGCTGGATGTCACCATTCAGGCGCAAATTCTGCAACTTATTCGTGTGCTACAGCGTGAAATGGAAATGGCCGTGATTTTCATCACCCATGACATGAGCGTGGTGGCGGAAATGGCCGAGCGTGTACTGGTTATGCACCGTGGGGAAAGCGTCGAAGCGGGGAGCGTTGGGCAGATCTTTACTGCCCCGCAGCATCCGTATACTCAAGGGCTGCTGGCGGCGGTACCGACGTTAGGGTCTATGCGCGGTCAACCGTTCCCGGAAAAATTTCCGCTGCTGGATCAACATTCGGGACGTATTGCGGACAACGTCCCGCAGGATACCGTTCCCGCGCAGGCGGAGCCGATCTTACAGGTCAGCAATCTGGTGACGCGTTTTCCCATTCGCAGTGGTTTATTGAACCGCGTAACTCGGCAGGTGCATGCGGTAGAAAACGTCAGCTTCGATCTCTGGCCGGGCGAAACGCTCTCGCTGGTCGGCGAATCGGGATGCGGCAAGTCCACCACCAGCCGTGCGTTGCTCCAGTTGGTTGAAAGCCAGAGAGGCGAGATTACCTTTAACGGTCAGCGAATCCATCAACTGAAAGGTGCCGCGTTACAGCACCTGCGGCGCGATATTCAGCTGATTTTTCAGGATCCCTATGCGTCACTGGATCCTCGTTTGACGGTCGGTTTCTCGATTATGGAACCGCTGCTGGTGCACAACATTTGCCGTCGGCAGGAAGCGGAAAAGCGCGTTGAGTGGCTGCTGTCGCGCGTCGGGCTGGAGCCGGAGCACGCCCGACGCTATCCGCATGAATTTTCTGGTGGCCAGCGTCAGCGCGTTTGCATCGCCAGAGCGCTGGCGCTGAACCCTAAAGTGGTGATTGCGGATGAAGCGGTATCCGCGCTGGATGTGTCGATTCAGGCACAAATCATCAACCTGATGCTGGAACTGCAACGTGAATTCGGCATCGCATTTTTGTTTATTTCACATGATATGGCGGTGGTTGAGCGTATTAGCCACCGTGTGGCGGTGATGTACATGGGGCAGATTGTCGAGATCGGCTCGCGGCAAGATGTATTCGAGCGGCCTCGACATCCTTATACCCGCAAGCTGATGTCGGCAGTACCGGTTGCCGATCCCTCACGCCGCCAGCGTGAGCAGGTGCTGCTGGTTGATGAAATACCCAGCCCGATTCGGGCGCTTGGCGATGAGCCGATCACGGCGCCTCTGGTTCAGGTCGGTGAGCGGCACTTTGTTGCGCACCATCCGATAGCCGGCGCGTATTGACAGGGATTCACAAGGAGAACGTAGCATGAGCGTAATGACGATAAAGCGGCGCTGGTTAGTGGCCGCAGGAGTAACCGCTGCGATGGCGGCTTCACCCGTCTGGGCAGCCAAAGATGCGGTTATCGCCGTGGGTTCCACGTTTACCAGCCTGGATCCGTATGATGCCAACGATTCGCTATCGCAGACGGTGGCGAAGTCCTTCTATCAGGGGCTCTTTGGCTTCGATAAAGATATGAAGCTGGTGAACGTCTTGGCGGACAGCTATGACGTGAGCCCGGACGGCCTGACGTATACCGTCAAGCTGCACCCAGATGTCAAATTTCATGATGGAACGGCGTTTAATGCCGCCGCCGTGAAGGTGAATCTGGATCGCGCCAGTAATCCTGACAATCGCCTGAAGCGATATAACCTGTTCAAGATGATCGACAAAACCGAGGCGGTTGACGATCTGACGGTGAAAATTACGCTGAAGACGCCGTTCTCCGCGTTCGTGAATAATCTGGCACACCCGGCGGCGGTGATGATTTCTCCGGCGGCGTTAAAGCAGTACGGCAAGGAGATTGGTTTCCATCCGGTAGGCACCGGTCCATACCGTTTTGTGGCCTGGAATCAGACCGATTTTGTTAAAGTCGAGAAATTCAACGGCTACTGGAAGGCTGGGTTGCCGAAACTGGACAGCATTACCTGGCGTCCGGTGGTGGATAACAATACGCGTGCGGCGCTGCTGCAAACCGGTGAAGCGCAGTTCGCTTATCCGATACCGTTCGAGCAGGCCAAAGTGCTGGAGAAAAATGACAAGTTAGCGCTGGTGGCATCGCCGTCGATTCTGCACCGCTACATCAGCATGAATGTTACGCAGAAGCCGTTTGATAACCCGAAAGTGCGCGAGGCGTTGAACTACGCGATCAACAAAGAGGCGTTGATTAAAGTGGCGTTCTCCGGCTATGCGACGCCAGCCGAAGGGCCACTGCCGAGCAGCATTGATTATTCAGTAAAATATCACCCGTGGCCTTACGATCCAGCCAAGGCGCGCGAACTGCTGAAAGAAGCGGGCTACCCAGACGGCTTCACTACTACGCTCTGGTCGTCGCATAACCATAGTACGGCGCAGAAAGTCTTGCAATTCACGCAGCAACAGCTGGCACAGGTTGGCGTGAAAGTGCAGGTGACCGCCATGGATGCGGGGCAGCGCGCGGCGGAAGTGGAAGGTAAGGGCGTGAAAGAAACGGGCGTTCGCCTGTTCTACACCGGCTGGTCGGCCTCGACGGGTGAAGCCGACTGGGCGCTGTCGCCGCTGTTTGCAACGGCTTCCTGGCCACCTGCGCAGTTCAATACGGCGTTTTACAGCAACCCGCAAGTCGATGCGGATCTGGCGAATGCGCTGAAAACAACGGATCGGGCGGAAAAGCAGAAGCTGTACAAAGATGCACAGGACAAAATCTGGGCGGATGCGCCGTGGATTTTCCTGGCGACAGAGCGCCTAGTGTCGGCGAACAGCAAAAAACTGACCGGGTTCTACGTGATGCCGGATACCTTATTCAGTTTTGAGGATGCCGATCTAGCGGAGTAATCCGCCGCAAAAGAATGACCAGGGAGTCGGGTGGCCGTGAGGCTGCCCGCAGTGGTCAACACACGTTCACTCATAGGGAGTCCGACGCATGTCTGTGGAAAACTGTTCATGCTGAATTATTTTATCAAACGACTACTGGGACTGATTCCCACGCTCCTGATTGTAATGGTGCTGGTGTTCCTGTTCGTTCATCTGTTACCCGGCGATCCGGCGCGTTTAGCCGCTGGGCGGGAAGCGGATGCTGCCGTTATTGAGATGGTCCGGCAGGATTTAGGATTAGATAAACCGCTGCCGCACCAGTTCTGGCACTTCTTTACTAATGTCCTGCAAGGGGATTTTGGCACGTCGATCGTATCGAAACGCCCGGTCACCGAAGAGATCGCCATGCGCTTTATGCCGACGTTTTGGCTGACGGTGTGCAGCATGGTGTGGGCAGTGATTTTTGGCATGGCGATCGGTATCGTGTCTGCCGTGTGGCGTAACGGCTGGCCGGATAGAATCGGAATGACGCTGGCGGTCTCCGGTCTCTCTTTCCCTGCTTTTGCGCTCGGCATGCTGTTAATGCAGGTCTTTTCTGTTGAACTGGGATGGCTGCCGACGGTGGGGGCAGACACCTGGCTGCACTACATTTTGCCCTCACTGACGCTGGGTGCGGCGGTTGCCGCGGTGATGGCACGCTTCACCCGTGCATCGTTTGTTGATGTCTTACAAGAAGATTATATGCGTACGGCGCGGGCAAAGGGCGTGCGCGAATCGCTGGTGGTGGTGAAACACGGCCTGCGCAATGCGCTGATTCCGGTAGTTACGATGATGGGGCTGCAATTTGGTTTCTTGCTCGGTGGCTCAATTGTCGTGGAGAAGGTCTTCAACTGGCCGGGGCTAGGACGGCTGCTGGTGGATGCGGTGGAGATGCGCGACTATCCGGTGATTCAGGCTGAAGTGCTGCTGTTTTCGCTGGAGTTTATTCTGATCAATCTGCTGGTGGATATGCTGTATGCCGCGATTAACCCAGCCATTCGTTATAAATAAGGAAAGGGAATGAGACACTGGCGACGTAACGCTATGCTGGCGACGCTCCCTGTCATTAGGGATAAATCGGTTCGTACGCCGTGGCGTGAATTCTGGCGGCGCTTTCTTCGGCAGCACGTCGCGGTCACCGCTGGCGTGTTTGTGCTGCTGCTGATTGCGATCGCGTTTCTGGCACCGTACCTGATGCCCTATGATGCCGAGACCTACTTCGATTATGACCGCCTGAATGAAGGCCCGTCGGCGGCACACTGGCTGGGGGTGGATTCATTAGGGCGTGATATTTTCAGTCGGATCCTGATGGGTACGCGTATCTCGCTGGCGGCGGGCATTCTCTCGGTGCTGGTCGGGATGATTATCGGCACGACACTCGGTCTGGTGGCGGGCTACTACGAAGGATGGGCGGACAGGATCATCATGCGCCTATGCGACGTGCTGTTTGCCTTCCCCGGTATTCTGCTAGCGATTGCCGTTGTGGCGATTATGGGCAGTGGGATGGCGAATGTGATTGTCGCCGTCGCGATTTTCAGCATTCCGGCTTTCGCCCGTCTGGTGCGCGGTAATACGCTGGTGCTGAAGCAACTTACCTATATTGAATCGGCCCGCAGCATTGGGGCCAGCGACCGGACGATCCTATTTCGGCATATTCTGCCCGGTTCGGTGTCCTCCATTGTCGTGTTTTTCTCGATGCGCATTGGGATGTCGATCATCACGGCAGCCAGCCTGTCATTTTTAGGGCTGGGCGCACAGCCGCCGATGCCGGAATGGGGAGCGATGCTGAACGAAGCGCGGTCGGATATGGTGATCGCCCCGCACGTCGCGATCTTCCCTAGTTTGGCGATCTTTCTGACGGTCTTGGCGTTTAATTTATTGGGTGATGGTCTGCGCGATGCGCTCGACCCGAAATTGAAAAGCTGAATAAAAAGCAGTGATAAAAAAAGCGCGGTAAATACCGCGCTTTTTAGCAGTCAGACAGTTAGAACGAGGTACGTTTGTAGCTGCGGTACTGCGGTTGCCAGAAGTTATGGTCAATCGCCTTCTGCAACGCATCAGCAGAGGTCACCACGGCTGCGCCCTGCAGCTGTGCGGCTTTACCCACATCCAGTGCAATACGCTTGGACACCTGCTGGATATCGGACAGATCCGGCAGCAGAGCGCCTTCACCATTGTTCGCCAGCGGCGAGCAGTCAGCCAGTGCGCGGCTGGCGGCCATCAACATGCCGTCAGTGATACGCTTAGCACCCGACGCCAGAACACCTAACCCGATACCTGGGAAAATGTAGGAGTTGTTGCACTGGGCGATAGGGAAGACTTTGCCCTGATAGTTAACCGGAGCGAACGGACTGCCGGTGGCGACCAGTGCTGAGCCTTCTGTCCAGCGAATGATATCTTCTGGACGGGCTTCCACGCGGGATGTCGGGTTAGACAGCGGCATCACGATAGGACGCGCGCAGTGCTTGTGCATTTCACGGATGATTTCTTCCGTGAACAGACCCGGCTGGCCGGATACACCGATCAGGATGGTCGGCTTAGCATTGCGTACCACTTCCAGCAGTGAAATCGCGTCGCTGTTGCAATCCCAATCAGCCAGCAGTTCACTTTTCTGCACCAGCTTGCTCTGGAAATCGAGCAGGTTCGGCAATTTGTCCGTCAGCAGACCGAAGCGGTCAACCATGAAGACGCGTGCGCGTGCTTCTTCTTCGCTCAGCCCTTCAGATTTCATCTGCGCGACGATTTGCTCAGCAATACCACAGCCTGCGGAGCCCGCACCCAGGAAGGTGACGGTCTGATCGCGTAGCTGAGTGCCTGCTGCACGGCTGGCGGCAATCAGGCTGCCAATCGCAACGGCGGCTGTGCCCTGAATGTCATCGTTAAAGCTACAGATCTCATCACGATAGCGGTTCAGCAGCGGTGTGGCGTTTTTCTGTGCGAAGTCTTCAAACTGCAACAGCACGTTCGGCCAGCGGCGCTTAACGGCCTGAATGAATTCGTCAACGAAGGAATAGTATTCGTCGTCGGTAATACGCGGGTGGCGCCAGCCCATGTACAGCGGATCGTTCAGGCGCTGCGGGTTGTTGGTGCCGACATCCAGAACGACGGGCAGGGTGTAAGCCGGGCTGATGCCGCCACAGGCGGTGTACAGCGACAGCTTACCGATTGGAATCCCCATGCCG
The DNA here is from genome assembly GCF_051707265.1 of Pectobacterium sp. S5. Lineage (NCBI taxonomy): Bacteria > Pseudomonadati > Pseudomonadota > Gammaproteobacteria > Enterobacterales > Pectobacteriaceae > Pectobacterium > Pectobacterium sp. S5. Next base: position 626,815 of record NZ_JAULSZ010000001.1, on the reverse strand, counting down.
CCGATACCCTGGTCGCCCAGACCCAGAATACGCTCACCGTCGGTCACAACGATGACTTTCACGTTCTGCTTGGTGGCGTTTTGCAGCATATCGTCGATATGTGCGCGGTTAGGGTAGGAGATAAACAGGCCGCGTGCGCGACGATAGATATCGGAGAAGTGTTCACAGGCTTCGCCAACGGTCGGGGTGTAGATGATAGGCATCATCTCACTGAGGTGACCGTCCAGCAGGCGGTAGAACAGCGTTTCGTTGGTGTCCTGAATGTTGCGCAGGTACACGTGTTTTTCAATATCGTGTTTGAATTCCTGGTACTGACGCCAGGCGCGTTCTGCCTGTTCTTCGATGGTTTCGACGGCTTCAGGCAGCAGACCATGCAGGTTAAAGTTAGCGCGTTCTTCTTCAGTAAACGCACTGCCTTTATTCAGCAGGGGAAATTCAAGCAATATTGGGCCAGCGTAGGGAATATGGAGAGGACGTTTGCTTTCGTATTCTAATTCCATGACTTTTTACTCTCGGATAACAGAAAAAACTCAGGTGTTGTCGATCAAAACTGTTGCGGATCTTAAATTACCCAGAAAATATGTACAGGAATTGTTAATTTAAATAGTTACAGATGGCTTGCATCTTAGTCAAAATGCAGGCTTTATCGATTCACCTCTCGTTTCTCACACTTCCCTTTGCTGAAATCCTGTGCTGACCTCTGCCGTTATTCCTCAATAAAGTGGTGTTCAATGTCAGTGCAGCCTAATTCGGCCAGCATAATTTGCGAAATGGCCCAGTGGCTGACAACTGCACTACGACGCTCAACGACAGCCGCGTGTTTAATGGTGCACGCATCTTCGCCGGCAAGGTTCATCAGATTCAATGCAACTTGCAAAGGCGGCAGGCTCGGGTTGAATGCGGCATTTTCTGCGTAGCGTCCGGTATAAATGTTGCCACTTGAGGTTTCCAGCGCAATGCCGCTGATGGCTTTGCTATAGGGCGCGTGGCTACGGTTGGCGGCATCCAGCGCCTGACGCGCAAGCGCGTTCACATTCTGCAAGGTTGTGCCGTGGTTGACGTCATCCATCAGCAAGGTATCGATGTGCAGATCGACGGGACCAAAGGAATCCGGCAGATAGTGGCTGAGCACGGCAGGCTGGCGACCCGGTAATTGAATGCGTAGCGACGCAGCATTACGTAATTCATTCATGAACTGACGACAGTGGCCGCATGGCGTGTAGTTCACGGTCACGGCCCGCAACCCACGTTCATTGCGTATCCAGGCGTGGCTGACGGCGCTTTGCTCGGCATGCACCGTTTGCTGCAACTGAACCGCGCTGAACTCCATGTTGGCACCAAAGTAGAAATTGCCGCTGAGTCCTTGCGCAATCGCACCAACCTGAAAATTCGAGATAGGTGCTTGTGCGCAGGCCGCTGCCAGAGGCAACAGCGCAAAAGCCAACGCGTCGGCGTCTAGCTGGCTGGCTTCACAGACGGCATTCACGTCGTCTGCGGTGAGCATGGCGGCGAAATCTGGTTTATCGATCAAAGGACCGATCGCGGCTTGCAGACTGGCAGGTAATTGCTGGAAGGCGTTTTCAAATCGTGGATGCATATCGGCGTACTCTTTTTACCCGTCAATGACGTCATGTTAGGGAGCAGAGTAGCAATAAATTGTGATAAAAATCTCTTTGTTGAATGAAAGGGCTGCAAATTAACTGCTAAATGCGAGATGTATCTCAATTTTATGGTGGCTATCGTAACCTCTCCTCGCCGTAGGGGCGAAAATAAAAGGCATATAACGAGGTAGCTGTTATATACCTTTCTGTTTAGCTGTGATTTTTCACCAGCATGGTGTGGGCTGAATCAGAAAATGATCTTTTCCTCTCTGGCTTTCTCCAGCCGTTTTTCCGCATCGCAAATCAATGCTTGTACCTCTTTAGCCACGTAACGCGCCGCAATTCCCTCTTTTTTATCGATAGTTTTCCACTGTCGCCGTTGTTTCCTGGCGAGTTCAGGGTAATAAGAGGAAAACAAGGTATGCAGCGCCTGAGTATCGCACAATGCTTCCGATAGGCTCTCTTCGTAGTAAATAAGTGAAATAGTAAAAGGGGAATTAGCACCATTTTCCCGGACGATGCTTACATAAAGTGGCCAATAGTCATCATCCTGCGCGAGTGAAAGCATCGCTGGTGTTGTGACATTAAACCAGGTTCTCCCTATGAGAAAATGATCTTCTTCCGTCAAGTGTGGATGGGCTTTACGTAGGCTAACCAAAATACCCGCAATACCTTTTGCCTGAATAAGCTGATGGCACAATTGCTTATTTTGCTGGAAAAAGAGCAATGCTTCACCGTTAACGCCTTCTAAATTACGTGGCTTCCAATCTGCCAGTGGTTTAGCGGTTAACAAGGAAAAATGATTGACTACTGCTTCATATCGGGAAGCTAGTTGAGCTGACAGTTCAGAGGTCTCTTCTTCATTCGCGCTTTGCCACTGTGCTTGCTTTTGGCAATAGGCCATTAACAATTGTGCCGCAGCATTGTTGTTTTGTAACTGGAGTCGAGCGCGTTGGGCGGCTTTTTCCAGCCATTGATAACTTAGAAATGCCCACGTATTATCCAACGACTCTAATTTTTCCTCGCTGTAGGTTTCAAATTTTTTATCCAAAACCACATAAGCAAATTTGTAACCTTTAAACGAAGTTTCACGAGGAAAGGCGATTTGAACGGTCTTGTAGTAACCATTGAGTTGCTTATTGGATAATTTCGCGCCGACTTTATTTTCAATGATAACGATGAACTGGTTTTTCGGGTCGATCAAAAAGAGATCGAGGCGACGATTTGAACCTACGTGGTCTTTAATACTAAATTCACGCGTCACAAAAGCCGAACCAAAGCTCGTGGTCTGGATACGGCCTGGGGTCCATTTCTTAAAGAATTCTTCATTGAAACATGTATTCGTTTCATGGCCAGCCTGATAAGCCGCAGTCAGAAAATCTTTGATCACGGCATCGCCTTGGCAGTGTCCTTCATTAGGATTAAGGCACCACGCGAGCATATCGGAATGTTGGTTTTCGCTGAGGGTGATGACATCAAGGATGTTATCTGAAATACGCAACCTTTCTCGTAATTCTAGCAACTTCTTGTCCGTGAGAAATTCGTAAAATGTTTGTGCATCCATATCTCATTTTTCCATTTTTATTTATCGAACATTCAATAGCCAGCGACGTGCAAGAGTAGAGGGAAGACTAACGGCGCAATTAGCGACGTGATGATTCCGCAGATGACCAGCGCCAGCGAACTGAATGCGCCTTCCTGATAATCAACCTCCGCACAGCGCGCCGTACCGAGTGCGTGTGAGGCCGTGCCCATCGACAGCCCACGTGCGGCTTTGGTTTTAATACCGACGCGGTTGAACACACTGTGGCCTAAGACTGCGCCGAGAATACCGACAAAAATCACGCAGACGGCGCTGATAGCCGGAATCCCACCAATCGAGCTGGCGACGGCCATCGCAATCGGTGTGGTGACGGATTTCGGCAGCACCGAGGCGGCAATTTCTGGCGATGCCCCCATCCACAGCGCCACCAGCGTGCCGGAGATAATGGCGGTCAGGCTACCGATGAAGCACACGCTGATAATCGACTTCCAGCGCGCGCGAATTTGGTGCAGCTGTTCATAAAGCGGGAACGCCAGCGCGACCACCGCCGGTTGCAGCAGATCGTTAAGGACTTTGCTGCCCTGAAAATAGTGCTCGTAGGGAATCTTCAACACCAGCAGCAGCGGAATAATAATCGCCATCGACACCATTAGTGGGTTCAACAGGGAAATTCGGGTCAGCACGGCCAGTTTACGCGCGGCGAAAAAGACAATCAGAGTGAGGGGCAGCGACCACCACAAATAGCTGAACATTATTCATTATCCTTCGGCGGCGTACGATCGCCAGCCACGGCTCGTTCACGCTGCATTATCTGGGTACTGAAACCCACAACCAACATCACAATAAAGGTACTGATCAGGCAGGAAACCACGATGGGGCCAAACTGTTGGCTGACCAGATCGTAATAATTCATTACGCCGACGCCGATGGGGACGAACAGCAGCGCCATGTGGCGAATAAGAAGGTGGCAACCCGGTTTCACCCACTGCGCGGGCAGAATTTGCGAGGCGAGAAGGATGAACAAGACCAGCATGCCGATGATACTGCCGGGGATAGTGAACGGAAGTAACGCGGATACCGCATTGCCTGCCAGCAGGCAGAGATAAATCAATGCGAAAGCGCGTAAATACTGCCAGCACACGATGAACGTATTACGCATGGGAAATTCCTGATTAGCTGAGGGGATTATCATAACGCTAATGGAATTTACGTGCTACAGCGCACATTGCTAACGTTATGCGGCAACGCATGGCAGGGGATATCAGGTGAATGGCCTGGGTGCGACATCAAACGTGCCACACTCAGGCCTTTGTTGATCCCAATACGTCATTGATCCAAATAGTCGTTAGTCAAATAGCCGTTCGTCATGAATCGCGGTACAGACCGCGTCGGTCAGCTTACGCAGTTCATCAGGCTGAATGATAAACGGCGGCATCAGATAAATGAGTCGACCAAAGGGGCGAATCCACACGCCGCGCTCAACGAAGAAACGCTGTAGCCGCGCCATATTAACCGGACGCTGCGTTTCCACCACGCCGATAGCGCCCAGTACGCGAACGTTCGCCACCAGCGGCGAATCCGCGCAGGGTTGCAGCGCTTCTCGCAACTGCCGTTCAATCTGTTTGACCTGCTCCTGCCAGCGGTTTTCCGCCAGCAGCGACAAACTGGCATTGGCTGCCGCACAGGCGAGCGGATTGCCCATAAATGTCGGGCCGTGCATAAAACAGCCTGCCGCGCCGTTGCTGATGGTTTCCGCAACTATTCGGGTGGTTATTGTGGCAGAGAGCGTCATATAGCCGCCGGTAAGTGCTTTTCCCAGACACATAATATCGGGTGAGATTCCCGCATGCTCACAGGCAAACAGCTTGCCGGTGCGGCCAAATCCGGTGGCGATCTCATCGGCAATCAGCAAGATCCCCCATTGATCGCACAGTTCCCGTACCCGACGCAGATAGGCCGGATGGTAGAAACGCATGCCGCCTGCACCCTGTACGATGGGTTCCAGAATGACGGCCGCAATCTCATGGGCGTGCGTTGACAGCATCGCCTGTAGCGGCACGATCTCCGCTTCCTGCCAGTCGTCGGTAAAACCGCCTTCGTTGATAGCGGCGCAGGGTGGTGCATCGACAAACAGGTGGGTTGGCAGATAGCCCTGATACAGACTGTGCATCGAATTTTGCGGATCGCACACGGACATCGCACCGAAGGTGTCACCGTGATAGCCATGACGCAGGGTGAGAAAGCGCTGACGGGCTTCACCGCGTGCCTGCCAATATTGCAGCGCCATTTTCATCGCCACTTCGACGGCGACCGAGCCGGAATCGGCCAGAAACACGCATTCCAACGCTTCTGGCGTGATATCCACCAGTTGGCGGCACAGCGCCACCGCCGCCGGATGGGTGATCCCGCCGAACATCACGTGCGACATCTGGCTGAGCTGAGCCTGTACCGCCTGATTGATTACCGGATGGTTGTAACCGTGAATCGCTGCCCACCACGACGACATACCGTCAATCAGGCGACACCCGTCGTTCAACTGAAGCTCGACGCCGCTGGCTGATACGACCGGATAGCAGGGCAGCGGTTCTGACATTGACGTGTAGGGGTGCCAGATGTGGCGCTGGTCAAAAGCAAGGTCTTCTGGATTCATGGTGATCTTTCGTAAACCAAAATGGACTCTATTTGGTTGACAGTATATCGGGTTAATTTACACTGGCGAAACGTTTTTAGTTTGGAGATGCCGAGATGGCTGGCCGCATGTACTGGACGCTTGAGCAAGCGCAAGACTTATTTAATAAACCGTTTCTGGAACTGATGTTTGAAGCGCAGCAGATCCACCGTCAGCATTTTGATCCCCGTCAGGTGCAGGTTAGTACGTTACTGTCGATCAAAACCGGTTCTTGCCCTGAGGACTGTAAATATTGCCCGCAGAGCTCCCGCTATCGCACCGGGATTGATACCGAACGCCTGATGCAGGTTGAACAGGTGCTGGAATCTGCCCGTCAGGCGAAAGCCGCAGGATCGACGCGCTTTTGTATGGGCGCGGCGTGGAAAAATCCGCACGAGCGCGACATGCCGTATCTGGAACAGATGGTGCAAGGCGTGAAAGCGATGGGGATGGAAACCTGCATGACGCTGGGGACGCTGCACAACGATCAGGCCGCGCGTTTGGCCTCTGCCGGACTGGATTTCTATAACCATAACCTCGATACCTCGCCGGAATTTTACGGCAGCATCATCACGACCCGCACGTATCAGGAGCGTCTGGATACGCTGGATAAAGTGCGCGGCGCGGGCATTAAAGTCTGTTCCGGCGGCATTGTTGGGTTGGGGGAAACCGTGCGCGACCGCGCCGGGCTGCTGGTGCAACTGGCTAACCTGCCGACGCCGCCGGAAAGCGTGCCGATCAACATGCTGGTGAAGGTGAAAGGCACACCGCTGGCGGATAACGATGATGTCGATCCGTTTGATTTTATTCGGACTATTGCCGTTGCGCGCATCATGATGCCAGCTTCCTATGTGCGCCTGTCTGCCGGACGCGAGCAGATGAGCGAGCAAACGCAGGCAATGTGCTTTATGGCCGGTGCGAACTCCATTTTCTACGGTTGCAAACTGCTCACGACGCCAAACCCGAAAGAAGACAAAGATCTGGCGCTGTTCCTCAAGTTAGGTCTGAATCCGCAGCAGACGGGGACTGAGTTTGGGGATAACCAACAGCAGCAACGGCTGGCCGAACAGCTAATTAACGCCGATAGCGAGCAGTTTTATAATGCTGCGGTATAACGTCCAGCCTGCAAACCGTCGGGTAAGGCGTGCTGCATCATGAGCTGGCAGCAACGTATTGACGCCGCGCTGGTACAACGCCAGCGCGATGATGCCTACCGTGTGCGGCGGGTGAATCAAGGCGGTAGCGGGCGCTGGCTGATGCAGGGCGACCGCTGCTACCTGAATTTTTCCAGCAACGACTATCTGGGGCTGAGCCACCACCCGGAGATTGTACGTGCCTGGCAGCAGGGCGCTGAGCAATACGGTATTGGCAGCGGCGGTTCCGGGCATGTGACGGGGTATACCGATGCCCATGCCGCGCTGGAAAACCAGCTTGCCGACTGGCTGGGCTACCCGCGTGCGCTGCTGTTTATTTCCGGCTATGCCGCGAATCAGGCGGTGGTGGCGGCGCTGGCACAGGCGGAAGATCGTATTTTTGCCGATAAGCTCAGCCACGCTTCACTGCTGGAAGCGGCTGCACAGTCACCCGCGACGCTGCGCCGTTTTAAGCACAATCAGGTCGATAGCCTGCAAGCGCTGCTGGAAAAACCGACGGACGGCCAGACGCTGGTGGTGACCGAAGGCGTTTTCAGTATGGATGGTGATACCGCCCCGCTGTCAGCGCTACAAGCCCAGTGCCGAGCGCACGATGCCTGGTTGATGGTGGACGATGCACACGGGATTGGCGTACTGGGTGATGAAGGTCGCGGCAGCTGTTGGCAGCAGGGCGTCAAGCCTGAACTGCTGATTGTCACGTTTGGCAAGGCGTTCGGTGTGAGCGGCGCGGCGGTACTGTGCGCCGAACCGCTGGCCGAGTACTTCCTGCAATTCGCTCGTCATTTGATTTACAGCACCTCGATGCCTGCGGCGCAGGCCTGTGCGCTGAGCGCGGCGGTCAACTGTATCCGACAGGGCGACGAGCGGCGTGATGCGTTGCGACGCAACATCGCCCAGTTCCGCGCGGGCTTTTCCAACTCGTCCTATCAACTGATGGATTCACAGAGCGCGATTCAGCCGCTGATTGTCGGTGAGAATGTGCGGGCAATGGCACTGATGAGCCATCTGCGTGAACAGGGCGTCTGGGTCAGTGCGATGCGCCCGCCGACAGTGCCTGTCGGCAGCGCGCGTCTGCGGATTACGCTGACGGCGGAACATCAGCCGGAAGATATCAGTCGCTTGCTTACGGTATTGCACCATGCTGACAGAAAACTATAACAAGCAGGCGATTGCGCAGGCGTTTGGGCGGGCGGCGGGGTGTTACGATCGCTTTGCCGAGCTGCAACGTACTAGCGGAGAACGTCTGCTGGCATTGATGCCGCCACACAGCGGTCTACAGGTGCTGGATGCGGGGTGCGGAACCGGGCATTTTAGCCGCCACTGGCGTCAGACTGGTAAACATGTGACTGCTCTGGATCTGTCGGTGGAGATGCTGGCGTATGCCCGTGAATTGGACTCAGCAGACTGCTATCAGGAAGGGGATATTGAAAACCTGCCGTTGGCTGATGGCAGTGTGGATATCAGCTATAGCAATCTGGCCGTGCAGTGGTGTGATTCGTTACCGCGTGCGCTGGCCGAGCTGTATCGGGTTACACGACCGGGGGGCGTGATTGCGTTTGCGACGCTGGCGGACGGCTCCTTAAGCGAACTGTCACAGGCGTGGCAGCGGCTGGACGGCACGCAGCGGACGAATCGCTTTCTGCCGCTCTCCGCTATCGACGCAGCCTGCCAGCCTTACCGACATCATTTAGTACAAGAACGTGAAGTCTGCCTTTTCCCTGATGTATTGACGTTGATGAAATCGCTGAAGGGGATTGGCGCGACCTGGCTGCACGAAGGGCGTACGCCGGGGCTATTGAGCCGGGCACGTCTGGCGGCGCTGTCTGCCCACTATCCGCAAGAGCAGGGCGGCTACCCGCTCAGCTATCAACTGGTTTATGGAGTGATTTATCGTGATTGAGCGCTGGTTTGTGACGGGCACGGATACCGAGGTTGGGAAAACGGTCGCGAGTACGGCGTTACTTCAGGCTGCTAATCAGGCTGGATATCGTACCGCAGGCTATAAACCCGTGGCATCTGGCTGTGAAATGACAGCCGATGGCATTCGCAACAGCGATGCGCTGGCGCTTCAAGCTAATAGCAGTGTCCGGCTGGAGTATCAGGCGGTGAACCCGATGGCGTTTATGGAGCCGACGTCACCGCATATTATCAGTGCGGTGGAGCAGCGGCCTATCCATCTCTCGGCATTGTCCGCAGGGCTACGGGCATTAGAAACGCAGGCAGATTGGCTGCTGGTCGAGGGCGCTGGTGGGTGGTTTACGCCGCTGTCAGAGCAGGATACGTTTGCCGACTGGGTGGTACAGGAACAGCTTCCCGTGATTTTGGTGGTCGGCATCAAGCTGGGTTGTATTAATCACGCGATGCTAACGGCCCACGCCATTCAACACGCTGGCCTGTGCCTTGGCGGCTGGATTGCTAATGACATCACGCCACCGGGAAAATGGCACCAGCCGTATCTGCAAACGCTGCAACAGCGCCTACCCGCGCCGATGCTTGGCGAAATTCCTTATATATCGGATCTTCAGCAGCATGATTTGGGGCAGTATATTGATATTGGGTTATTAGCGAAATGAGTAACGTCACTAAAAAAATGGGATATGTTTTTTATTCTCAGCTGATAATTTCATGCTGAATGATAATGGCGTTATTTATTATTCCTTCACTCAATGGATTAGTTCGGTGTTTTTAATGAAAGAGCTAATCCATTGCTTGTTTTAAAAGCTATGTTTTATTAATGACTGGTCGTTTGTGAAATAATAGTGATAGAATAAACTCCGTAATCTTTATTAGAAATATTTTTATTAAAAGTTCTTATTCGAACAGCTAACGTGATTCAAGGAATGTATCATGGCGAATATTATTTATCTTTCACTTAATGGCGATAAACAAGGGTTGATATCAGCAGGGTGTTCCACCATGGCGTCGATAGGCAACCTGCATCAGTCTGGACACGAAGATGAGATTTTTGTTTACGAATTAAATACCAGCGTTATGCGGGAAGATAACGTCTCATTCTATCCCCTTCAAATCAGAAAACCCATCGATAAATCCACGCCGTTATTATCCCAGGCTTTGGGCGATAAAGAAAAATTAACCTGTGATCTGTCTCTTTATCGGACAGCCATGGCGGGCGGTAATGAACTGTATTTTAAAATAAGGTTATTAGGGGGCATTATTTCTGGCATTAATGCTGTGTATCCTAATTCTTTAACGCATAACGATTTGCAGCCGAGTGAAAGCGTATCTTTTAAGTTTAACACCATCGAATGGGAACATGTGGCTGCACGCACCAGTTCCTATCTGTTTTGGCAAGATACCGTTATGTGAAGTGATGACTGATTCATTTTATTCTGGCTATTTCTATTTTCCTGCTTGCTGCCCGTAAATAAGGGGGCATTGAGGACTTTATGAGTAAACGTTCGGAGATTGTTGATGGTCCAGCGGCAACGTTGAGCAAGCGTGGACTAATTTATACCGAAGTGCTTGGCTGGGTTGATTTAGGTCATGCCCAAGGCAACGATATCAGATCGTTACTACTTCAATTTGAGACCGGTGAGAGTGGGGGCAGGCCTTATTATGATGTGACATACTTTCAGGATATGCGGAAATTTAATAAAAAAATCGGTACATCTAAATATACCGTCTGGCGCATCAAAAAAGGTGTATCGCGTAGCGAGCAGTTCAGTATTGCGTTAGCGATGATGATGAAAGTAGCTTATCGCTTTGAGGGGTTACAGGGGGCTTTCCCGTTTAGTCTTATGACGGACAGCGGGTTTAGCGGCGAAGATTTAGTCTCAGATTTATTGGGTTTTTATCGGGCTGTTGATGGTATGCATTATTTCTCTGAGCTTAAGCCGATTAGCAGGGATGAGGCATTAAAACGCTGGGATTTTTACGGTCCTATCGGTGCGTTTAAGAATCAATCATTCCGGCCACTGATCTTCCCCGATCCGGAGAAGACCCCGAATGCTCGGCCCTATTTAGGGGTTTTGCCTGCATTTATGACGACAATAAAGCCTTATGCTCCGATTCCATCTGAAAAGGTGGGTATCGCGGTTGATGATGGATCCGAAGTGATTCTGCGCTATTTTGGAGGATAAATGGCGACGCTATACCGTTTGCTGCGGAATTTGGCCATTACCAGTGCCGTCGTGGGACTGCTGCTATTTTGGTTTTTTTCAGGCTTTGATCTTGAAAGTAAACACTACACCATGGAAGACAAAGCCCTCTACGAAGAACTCACTGACGATATCGTCAAAGGTGTACCTCGTATATCGGAGGTTTATCAGTTTGTGAACGCACCTCAAGAGGGCCCTGCATCGGAAGTGAGCGCAGTGTATTTTGAAAACACCGTGGATATTGCCTCATTGAGAGACTACCTTATTTCCATCGGCTGCACCCTTGAGAAGGTGGAGGGAAACGGCGAAGAATGGTTGAGCAAGGATAAAACGAAAACGGTAGTGATTTTTGTCGACGCGAAGGGAAGAAAGGTCGGTATGGAAGTTGTGCTGCCAAGAAGACTGTGATGGTGACTGTTGACAACCCTTCGCCTGCGTCTAATCAAGCAACGGTTTTTGTTGTTTTTTACCGCCATCTGTTTCACGACTGTAAAACTTACATTTTTATGCCGATTAATAGCTAAAACCTTCTTGAGTTTTCCTCTAACTCCCCGCCATGCCTGAATTGTTGCAATTTAGCTCTCTGCTGTTTTTAGTCTTTTTCCGTCTAATACTTATGCGATAAATCACAGAAAGAGTGTGAAGAAAATCCATATCAGGGGGGATCGCGAATGAAGCGGGTATTTCTCTAACTCAGTGCTGATGCGGGGTTGTGGGAGTTATCCACCATTTCTGTGGATAACTATGTGAATTATGGATAGACAACACGGCCTAACCGAGAGCTGGCGCGGCCTGTCGCCAGGTTGACGCTATTCTCCACGGTTTTGCTAATCTATTTATTATCATATGCTTAAGTAAAATCAAGCGTCTTGAACATCAATGGGGCGTAGTTGCATAAATTAACGTCACCGGTCATCCCCGTATGTTACATTTTTACCAAATCTGGGGATAAATCATGATGATTTTATCTGGTAGATTGAATATGAATGTGCTAGCAAATTCATTTGTCGATTAATCATCCAATCCAGCGATAATTTCCTTGATGCTGTTTTTATATCCAGTATCATTGCGGTGGCGAATTTCGTCATTGGCATTCAAAATGTCATTGGCATTCAAAATCAAGTTCCGAGCATCCACCCACGAACGTCGCATTGCGCGATGGGTAATAACGATAAGTAGCGTGCTTAACGATGAGTAAAGTATTTACACTGAATTCAGACTTTAAACCGGCAGGCGATCAGCCTGAGGCCATTCGTCGTTTAAAAGAGGGTCTGGAAGACGGGTTAGCGCACCAAACGCTGCTTGGGGTGACGGGCTCAGGTAAGACGTTCACGATCGCCAACGTCATTGCCGACCTCAATCGGCCGACGATGATGTTGGCACCGAATAAAACGCTGGCAGCCCAGCTGTATGGCGAAATGAAAGAATTCTTTCCTGATAATGCCGTCGAGTACTTCGTCTCGTACTACGACTATTATCAGCCAGAAGCCTACGTTCCAAGCTCAGACACCTTTATTGAAAAAGATGCGTCGGTTAACGAACATATCGAACAGATGCGTCTTTCTGCAACAAAAGCGCTGCTGGAGCGGCGCGATGTGATCGTCGTGGCCTCGGTATCCGCAATTTATGGTCTGGGAGATCCCGATCTCTATCTGAAAATGATGCTGCATCTGACGCAGGGGATGCTGATTGACCAGCGCGCTATTTTGCGACGTCTGGCCGAATTGCAGTATGCCCGCAACGATCAGGCGTTTCAGCGCGGTACGTTCCGCGTGCGCGGTGAGGTGATTGATATCTTCCCTGCGGAATCTGACGAAATCGCGCTGCGTGTTGAACTGTTCGATGAAGAAGTCGAGCGGTTGTCGCTGTTTGACCCGCTGACGGGCCACGTCCTTCAGACGGTGCCGCGCTATACCATCTATCCAAAAACGCACTACGTCACGCCACGTGAGCGTATTTTGCAGGCGATGGAAGAGATCAAGGTTGAACTGGCCGACCGTAAAAGGGTGCTGCTGGCCAATGACAAACTGGTGGAAGAGCAGCGATTGAGCCAGCGCACGCAGTTTGATCTGGAGATGATGAACGAACTGGGTTACTGCTCCGGTATCGAAAATTACTCACGCTACCTTTCCGGTCGCGGCCCTGGCGAGTCGCCACCGACGCTGTTTGACTATCTGCCTGCGGACGGGCTGCTGGTCATTGACGAATCCCACGTCACCGTGCCCCAGATCGGTGGTATGTATCGCGGTGACCGCGCGCGTAAAGAGACGCTGGTCGAATACGGTTTCCGGCTGCCTTCGGCGCTGGATAACCGACCGATGAAATTTGAAGAATTTGAAGCACTGGCTCCACAGACGATCTACGTGTCTGCGACGCCGGGTAACTATGAATTGGAAAAATCGGGTGGTGACGTGATCGATCAGGTGGTGCGCCCCACCGGGCTGCTCGATCCAATCATCGAAGTGCGACCTGTCGCAACCCAGGTGGACGACCTGCTTTCCGAAATTCGCCTGCGTGCTGCAATTAATGAACGGGTGCTGGTAACCACGCTGACCAAGCGAATGGCGGAAGACCTCACTGAATATCTGGAAGAACACGGCGAGCGGGTACGTTATCTGCACTCGGATATCGATACCGTCGAACGTGTGGAAATCATCCGTGATTTACGCCTTGGTGAGTTCGACGTGCTGGTGGGGATCAACCTGCTGCGTGAAGGGCTGGACATGCCTGAAGTATCGCTGGTGGCAATTCTGGATGCCGATAAAGAGGGTTTCCTGCGCTCTGAACGTTCCCTGATCCAGACGATTGGCCGTGCGGCACGTAACCTGCGTGGCAAAGCCATTCTCTACGGTGACAGGATTACGGCGTCGATGGCGAAAGCGATTGGTGAAACGGAGCGCCGCCGCGAAAAACAGGAAGCCTACAACACCGAACACGGGATTGTGCCGCAGGGAATCAATAAGAAGATCTCCGATATCCTGCAACTCGGTAAACCGACGAACAAAGGCAAAGGGCGTGGGAGTCGTAAAGCGGCAGAGCCAGCAGCAGGTTATGAACTCATGACGCCGAAGGCGCTGGAGCTGAAAATCCGCGAGTTGGAAAGCAAGATGTTGACGCACGCGCAGAACCTTGAATTTGAAGAGGCGGCCGCTCTGCGCGATGAAGTACACGCACTGCGCGCACAATTTATCGCCGTATCCTAACGATGCAAGCGCTCACTGAGGATCAATGATGGATCAGACTATACCGGGTGTAGAAGTGCTGTTTGTGGCGGGTTTCGGGCCGATCGTGAAATCCCTTTCTGACAGCCATGCGCTCTATGTCGATACGCTGAAGTTGCCGCTGAAGCCTGTTGCGGAAGGGAGCGACTATCTGGTGAGCGACGAGATGGATGGCGTGAAGCATTTCGCGCTGTGGCCGCTGTCACAGGCTAGCGAGTCCTGTTTCGGGCACGAAAGTTGGCCTGCGGATCTTCCTGAACCGCAAAGCTGGCTGGAGTTCGAAGTGGCTGATATGGTGGAAGCGACCAGCACGCTGAAAGCGCAAGGCTATGTGTTACTGGTGGAAAACCGTCTTGAGCCTTGGGGACAGCAGGTCACGCGTTTCCTGAGTCCCGAAGGTATTCTGATTGGTGTGACTTATACGCCGTGGCTGCGGGATTGAGAGCCCAACAGCTGTAGCGCACGATCGATGGCCTGGCGCAGTAACTCACGGTCGTGATGGTGAGGAACATCTTCTGCGGCCAGCGCCTGCTGTACGACCAGCCGGTCGCCAATCTGGCTGATATCGACTTTTGGACCGACGATTGCGGCATCAACCACGGGTTTCCCTACCTTGTGTTCAATCCAGGATAGCTTCTCCACCAGCGTCAGACGGGCGGCGGGGTTGCTCTGCTCATTGCCCAGATTGCCGATGTACACCATAGGAGCGGGCGTGCGGCGGAGTGCCTGTGTCAGATCCTCCAGCAACAGCAGCGGCATCAGGCTGGTTAGAAAGCTGCCGGGACCAATCAAAATCAGGTCTGCTTTTGCGATGGCATCAATCGCCTCGCGCGTGGCCGGCACCGTCGGGTACAGCATCAAATCCTGCGGCAAGGCTGCCAGCTGATCGATCTCGACTTCACCATAAACGGGGTTGCCCTGTTCATCAATCGCCATCAAATCGACAGGATGCTCGGACATCGGAATTAAAAAGGCATCCACTTTGAGCAGGTTACGGAGCAGGTTAATGGCTTCCAGCGGCCGCACGCTCAGGTGATCGAGCGCTTTTAGCATCAGGTTACCCAGATTGTGCCCAGCAAGTTCACCGTTACCGTTAAACCGATACTCAAACATCGCGGACGCCACGCTGGGCGTCGTAATCAGTTGATTCAGGCAATTGCGGGTATCGCCCCAGGCAATGCCGCCTTCAGAGCGACGGATGCGGCCAGTCGAACCGCCGTTATCTGTCGTCGTGACAATGCCGGTTAGCCGTGAACCCAGGGAAGAGAGCGAAGACATCACACGACCTAAACCGTGTCCGCCTCCGAGTGCAACAACCCTGTCGAGGTCGGCCAACGTGCGATTGCGCATAGAAAACCTTATGAATGAGCCAGAGGAATATGAATAACGTGTATACCCGCCATACTTCAAGTTGCCTGTGCGTTGGCTGCGCTAAGTCACCCGAATCACTTACCTGAGTAAGCTCATCGGGATGCCTTCTCTTGCCGCCTGCCTGAAACTCGAATTCTTTAGGGTATAAGAATTGTCGCTAAGGTAGCTGATTTAACCTTAAAACGCGAAAAATCCTCACGTAGGCATGACCTGAGACAATTTCTGATACGTATTTTTCCGTATGCTGTACATCATAAGATATTGAAAACACGCTATATATTTAATTATATAGCGAATTTTGAGAGTGGTTGATTGTGCTTTTTCGCAGTAGACTGCTTAATGAAATCACGATTCTTGACTGGTTATCTCGCTGCGGTTTAACGGATAACTGATAGGAATCAAACTCCTAGCCTTGGTGCCTAAGTGATGCGCGTAGTGCGCGTGATACGGTGCCCTGGCCGTGGCCTTCGCGGTCACCAGGGTGCGAGGCAGAAATGTCTGCATCTCCCGTATTTGGAAAGGTGTTTATGGTGAGTCAACTGACTGATGCGTTTGCGCGCAAGTTCTACTATTTGCGTCTGTCTATCACAGACGTCTGCAATTTTCGCTGTACCTACTGTCTGCCGGATGGTTATCAGGCCAATGGCACTAATCCACATCGCTTTTTATCACTCGATGAAATTCGTCGCGTCAGCCGCGCTTTTGCCGAATTAGGGACGGAAAAAGTCCGCCTCACTGGTGGTGAACCGTCTCTGCGCCGGGACTTTGTCGATATCATCGCAGCCATTCGTGAAAACCCCGCGATTCGTACGCTGGCGGTCACCACCAACGGCTATCGCCTTGCGCGGGATGCCGCACAGTGGCGTGATGCGGGGCTAACGGCGCTGAACGTGAGCGTGGACAGTCTGGATGCACGTCAGTTTCACGCGATTACCGGGCAGGACAAATTCCGTCAGGTGATGGACGGCATCGACGCCGCCTTTGACTGTGGCTTTGCCAAGGTTAAAGTTAACACGGTGTTGATGCGTGATGTGAATGCGGGCAGCCTGCAAACCTTCCTCGACTGGATTAAACACCGCCCGATTCAACTACGCTTTATTGAACTGATGGAAACGGGAGAGGGGGGCGACATGTTCCGCCGTCACCACGTTTCCGGCGAGGTGATCCGCCAGCAACTGTTGCAACAAGGCTGGCAGCAGCAACAACGCGCACGCAGCGACGGTCCTGCGCAGGTGTTCTGCCATCCTGACTATCAGGGCGAAATTGGGCTGATTATGCCGTATGAGAAAGATTTCTGCCTGAGCTGCAACCGCCTGCGAGTCTCTGCCATAGGGAATCTTCATCTGTGTCTCTTTGGCGAACAGGGCATTCCGCTGCGTGATTTACTGGCCGACGATCGTCACCTTGATGATTTGAAAATGCGTATCTCGGGCGGGCTGTCGGCGAAAAAGCAGACCCATTTCCTGCATGAAGGGAATAGCGGCATCACGCAAAACCTGTCATTTATCGGCGGTTAATCCGCGACATCACTGATTCTTAAAGGAGCCTGACATGAGCAAAGTCAGCAGCGAATTTGTTTCTCTCAATCTTGCGGTTCTGACCGTTTCCGAACGCCGTACGGCGGAAGACGACACCTCCGGCGATTATCTGCGCGAAGCGGCGCAGTCTGCGGGGCATCGTATTGTCGACAGCGCCATCGTGAAAGAGAACCTGTACCAGATTCGGGCGCAGATCTCGGCGTGGATTGCCAGCGACGAGGTACAGGGCATTTTGATTAATGGTGGGACGGGCTTCACCGCAGGGGATGTGGTGCCGGAAGCCATTGGCGTCTTGTTCGACCGCGAAATTGAAGGTTTCGGCGAGCTGTTTCGCATGGTGTCGTACGAAGATATTGGTACGGCGACGCTGCAATCCCGCGCGCTTGCCGGTCTGGCTAACCAGACGGTGATTTTCGCCATGCCGGGGTCGACTCGCGCCTGTCGAACCGCATGGGAACGCATCATTCAGGAACAGCTGGATGCGCGCCAGAAGCCGTGCAATTTTTACCCGCACTTGAAAAAATCCTCTTAACGGTAAGCCTTATTCACTATGTCATCACTTAAGCCACAATTGACCCACATTAACGCCGCTGGCGAAGCCGCGATGGTGGATGTGTCCGCCAAAGTTGAAACCGTGCGCGAAGCCCGCGCGGAAGCTTTCGTTGAAATGGCACCGCAGACGCTGGCGATGATTATTGCCGGCAGCCACCACAAGGGCGATGTGTTCGCCACCGCGCGCATTGCTGGGATTCAGGCGGCGAAACGCACCTGGGAACTGATTCCGCTCTGTCATCCGCTGCTGCTGAGTAAAGTTGCTGTCGAGCTGGAAGCACAGCCGGAGCACAATCGGGTTCGTATCGAATCTGTGTGCCGCCTGACAGGAAAAACTGGCGTGGAGATGGAAGCGCTGACAGCGGCCTCCGTCGCTGCGCTGACTATCTATGACATGTGCAAAGCCGTGCAGAAAGATATGGTGATTGGTCCGGTGCGTCTGCTGGCGAAAAGCGGCGGCAAATCAGGCGACTTTACCGCGGAGGGCGTATGATTACGATTCTGTTTTTTGCACAAGTCCGTGAACTGATCGAGACAGACAGCCTGTCGCTGCCTGCCGAATATGCCACCGTAGAAGACGTGCGACAGGCGCTAAGCCAACGCGGCGCACGCTGGGCGCTGGCGCTAGAATCCGGCAAATTGCTGGCTGCGGTGAATCAGTCGCTGGTTGAGCTCACGCACCCGTTACAGGACGGCGATGAAGTGGCGTTTTTCCCACCGGTAACGGGAGGTTGATCGTGGCAGAAACGCGTATTCTGGTCGGCGAAGAGAACTTCAATGTAGGCGATGAATATCAGTGGCTGGCGCAGTGTGATGAAGACGGCGCAGTGGTGACGTTCACCGGTAAGGTGCGTAATCACAATCTGGCGAAAAATGTCAGTGCATTGACGCTGGAACATTACCCCGGCATGACGGAAAAGGCGCTGGCGGAGATTGTCGAACTGGCACGCGAGCGCTGGGAACTGCCGCGTGTAAGCGTGATTCATCGGGTGGGCGCACTCTATCCGGGCGATGAAATTGTGTTCGTTGGTGTCAGTGCTGCTCATCGCAGCGTGGCGTTTGATGCCGCCCAATTTATTATGGATTACCTGAAAACTCGCGCGCCATTTTGGAAGCGGGAAGCGACGCCGGAAGGTGAACGCTGGGTGGAATCACGCGACAGTGATAAGCAGGCCGCGCAACGCTGGTAGTCCATTTCTGTGTTAGGATAAAAGGATGGTGGGGAGAGAATATTTAATCTCGATCCTCAAACGGGCGGTTCGCGCCGCGTTAATCAGATAACTTTATGCAAAGGTAACATCATGGACAGATATCCACGCTCGGGTTCGATTGTTGAACGCTCGCAGACGGGTCTCCAGGCCTATATGGCACAGGTTTATGGCTGGATGACCTGCGGCCTGCTGCTGACGGCGTTTGTTTCTTGGTACGCGGCGAATACGCCAGCCGTACTGAATTTTGTTTTCTCCAGCCAGATTACGTTCTTCGGTCTGATAATTGCTCAACTGGGGCTGGTCTTTGTGATTTCCGGCATGGTACAGCGCCTGAGCGGTACGGTCGCTACGTCGCTGTTTATGCTCTATTCCGCGCTGACGGGGCTGACGCTCTCCAGCATTTTCATTATGTACTCCGGTGAATCCATCGCCAGCACCTTTGTCATTACGGCGGGGATGTTCGGGGCGATGAGCCTGTACGGCTACACCACGAAGCGTGATTTGAGCGGCTTTGGCAGCATGCTGTTCATGGCGCTGATCGGGATTGTGCTGGCTTCGCTGGTGAACCTGTGGCTGAAAAGCGAAGCGTTGATGTGGGCCGTGACCTATATCGGTGTTGTGGTGTTTGTCGGTCTGACCGCGTATGACACCCAGAAGCTGAAAAATATTGGCGAGCAGCTGTCTGTTGATGACAAAGACAGCTTCCGTAAATACTCCATCGTGGGCGCGTTGACGCTGTACCTCGACTTCATCAACCTGTTCCTGATGCTGCTGCGTATTTTCGGTAATCGTCGTTAATTCTTGCTCACCTATCTGGCGCGGCTCCTCGTGCCAGATAGCTTCCTACCTATCTTTCCCTCTTACCTGCTATTACGCGATATTCCGCCTGAAAATGGCGTAGGCTGCCGAGCCGGTGGTCAGCGTGATGATGAACAGCGGCCATAGACTGCCCCAGATAATGCTGAAATCCGCATCCTTGAGGTAAATCTGCTTAGTGATGTCGGTGAAGTGACGAATTGGGTTAACCCAGGTGATGTGCTGCAACCAGATCGGCATGTTCTCAACCGGTGACACATAGCCGGAAAGCAGAATCGCGGGCATCAGGAAGACGAACACGCCGATAAACGCCTGCTGCTGCGTTGAGCAGAGTGACGAAATCAGCAGACCGAAGCCGACCAGCGACAGGCCATAGATGAGCATCGTGGTGTAGAACAGCAGCAGCGACCCAGCGAAAGGGATATGGAAAATCAGTATGCCTGCCAGCAACACGATCGTTGCCTGAAACGTGGCGACAATCAGCGCAGGTACCGCTTTGCCAATAAATATCTGGCTGGTGGACAGCGGTGAAACCAGCAGCTGTTCCAGCGTGCCCTGTTCCCGCTCGCGTGCCACGGAAAGTGCCGTGACAATCAGCACGCCGATAGTGGCAATCATGGCAATCAGCGACGGCACCACAAACCACTTGTAGTCCAGATTCGGGTTATACCAGTGACGTACCACCAGCTCGCTGTTGTTTGGATTGGACGTGTTCTGATTCGCGCCGCTTTGAACCGGTCTGGCCGCTAGCAATTCCAACTGATAATCCCGCACGATGTGCTGCACGGCGTTGGCGGCGATCTGTGCGCTGTTAGAGCGTCTGCCGTCCAGAATAAGCTGAAGTGATGCGCTGTTCCCGCTGGCAATATCGCGCGAGAACTGCGGCGGGAAACGCAGAATGAGAAGAGCGTGCTGATTATCCAGCGTCGGTGCAATATCCTGCGAGTTATGCAGCATCAGCACGTGAGAAAAGGACTTGGCCTTGGCAAAGCGCTGTGTCAGTTCTATGGCGTGGGGGCCGCTGTCTTCGCTGTAAATCGCAATAGTCGCATTGGTGACGTCGAGCGTTGCGGCGAAAGGAAACAGAGAAACCTGAAGGATAACGGGCAGCACCAGAATGGATCGCGTTTGCGGATCGCGCAGCAGCGATTGCAGCTCCTTAATAATCAACGTCCACAGACGATGCAGCATAATCGCTCCCTAATCCAGCCTGCGCCGGGTTTGCCAGGCCGTCAGGCCAATAAAGACCAGCGCGGAGAGAATGAGAAACAGCAGGTTGGTCATCAGCACCGTACCGATATTCCCCGCGAGAAACAGCGTTTGCAGCGTGCTGACAAAATAGCGCGCTGGGATGATGTACGACACGCCGCGGACAAATTCCGGCATGCTGTCGATTTCAAAAATAAAGCCGGACAGCATGATGGCTGGCAGGAATGCCGCATTCAGCGCCACCATCGCGGCGTTGAACTGGTTGCGGGTGAGGGTGGAGATCAGCAGCCCCATGCCCAGCGTGCTGGCAAGGAACAGGCTGCTGATGACAAACAGCAAAATCAGCGAGCCGCGATAGGGCACCTGCATGATGAAGGTAGAAACCAGAATACACAGCGTCATGGCGATCATCCCAAGAAAGTAATACGGGATGAGTTTGGACAGCAGCAGCTCGGCACGGGTGACCTGCGTAGAGAGCAGCGCCTCCATCGTCCCGCGCTCCCACTCACGGGCAATCACCAGCGAGGTGAGGATAGCGCCAATCACTGTCATGATGATGGTGATCGCGCCGGGAATGATGAAATGCTGACTGATGGCGGCCGGATTAAACCAGTAGCGCGATTGCACCTCGATAAGTTGCTCGAACGTCTCGCCGCGATCTTCCGCCCGCTGCTGTTGCCACAGCAGCCAGATGCCTTCTGCGTATCCCTGCACAAAATTCGCCGTGTTGGGTTCGCTGCCGTCGGTGATGACCTGGATCGGTGCACGATCGCCCGGCCGCGCCAGCCGTTCGGCAAAGTCAGTAGGAATGACGATCAACCCGCGAATACTGCCGGCCTGCATCTGTTGGATCAGGTATTGACGATTATTGCTGATGGTCGGCTCGATAAACGGCGACGCCGCGAAGGTATTCGCCAGATCGCGCGCGTCTTCGCTCTGCTGTTCCATCAGGATACCGACATGCAGGCGGCTGGAATCCAGATTGATGCCGTAGCCAAAGATAAACAGCAACAGCAGCGGAATGACGAACGCAATCAACCCGCTGCTGGGGTCGCGCAAAATTTGGCGGGTTTCTTTCAGGCACAGCGCCCGCAGGCGACGCGTGGAGAAATGCGTGCTGCCGTGCTGGCTCGTTTTATCCTGTTCATGCCTATTCTGTTCAACCATGTTCCGCCTCCCCGCCGTACGCCTGAATCAGCGCGATAAACGCTTCCTCCATTGTCGGTGATGGCGTCTGTGCGCTGGCCGCCTGCTGTTTCAGTTCGTCCGGCGTACCGCTGGCGATCAGCTTGCCGCGGTACACCAGCCCGATGCGATCGCAGTATTCGGCTTCGTCCATGAAGTGCGTGGTGACCATCACCGTGACGCCACGGTTGACCATACCGTTGATATGTATCCAGAACTCACGCCGCGTTAGCGGATCGACGCCGGAGGTCGGTTCGTCGAGAAACAGAATGTCGGGTTCGTGCATCAGCGCACAGGCTAGCGCCAGCCGCTGCTTGAACCCCAAGGGCAGGGCGTCCGGCGTTTGGCGGTAAATAGGCTGGAAGTTGAAGGCGTCGGTCATTCCGGCCATTTTATCGCGCTGCGCCTTGCCCTTGAGTCCATAGACGCCGGAGAAAAATCGCAGATTCTGTTCGACGGTCAGGTTGCCGTAGAGCGAGAATTTTTGCGCCATGTAACCTAAATGCTGGCGGGCTTTGCCGGAGCTGGTTTTCAGATCCATGTCGAGCACCAGCGCTTTGCCATCAGTCGGTACCAGCAGGCCGCACATCATCTTGAAGGTGGTCGATTTTCCCGCGCCGTTCGGGCCAAGCAGGCCGAAAATTTCGCCTCGCTTCACCTGAAAACTGACGTGATCGGTGGCAGCGAAATCACCAAATTTTTTCGTCAGCGCCTGAGCTTCAATCACCGTTTCGCCACGGCTGACATCAATCTGCGGCATGATGCTCGCCAGCGATGAATCACTGGCCGGGCCGCCGCCCAGCAGGTCGATAAAGGCATCTTCAAAGCGCGGATCGGTGTCATGCAGGCTATCCGGTTCCAGGTGCAAGGCGGAGAGCAGTGATGCGCGATCCGCATCGGGCCTTAGCATCAGCCTGACGTACTGTCCTTGAATCACACCGTCACTGACCTGTGGCAGACGCAGCGCTTCCTGCAACACATCCCGATGTCGGCGCGTTCCAGTATCCATCAGGATGCAGCGTCCGGCCATGCGTGTGGTCAGATCGCGCGGCGCACCGCGATACAGCAGTTCCCCTTCGTTCAGCAGCAGCACATCCCGACACTGTTCCGCCTCATCAAGATAAGACGTGCTCCACAGGATCAACATACCGTCGTCGGCCAGTTCGTGCACCATGTGCCACAGTTCGCGGCGAGAGATCGGGTCGACGCCCACGCCCGGTTCATCCAGCAGGAGCACCTTGGGTTGCCCCAGCAGCGTACAGGCCAGCCCCAGCTTCTGTTTCATGCCGCCGGACAGTTTGCCCGCCAGCCTGTCGGTAAAGCGGGTCAGATCGGTAAATGACAGCAGGCGCTCGAACGTTTCTCTGCGCACCTCTCCGGTGATACCGCGCAAGTCGGCATACAGCGT
Source organism: Pectobacterium sp. S5 (assembly GCF_051707265.1). Lineage (NCBI taxonomy): Bacteria > Pseudomonadati > Pseudomonadota > Gammaproteobacteria > Enterobacterales > Pectobacteriaceae > Pectobacterium > Pectobacterium sp. S5. The sequence goes on along the minus strand of NZ_JAULSZ010000001.1, from coordinate 603,220 downwards.
CAGGTTTTCCATCACCGTCAGGTCTTCATACAGCCCGAATTTTTGCGGCATATAGCCCAAAATGGCATGGAGCTGACGATCTTCTTTGATGGGATCCAGATTCGCCACGCGCAGTGTTCCGTTACTGGGGGTTAATAATCCGGCCAGCATGCGCAGCAGGGTGGTTTTACCCGCGCCGTCGGGGCCAACCAGCCCGGTAACCGCACCGCTGTGGATCTCGGCGGTGAGGCTGGCGAGCGCGGGTTTCTCCTGTCCGGCAAAGCGTTTTTCCAGCCCGTCCAACACGATCTGCGCGGGAGAATTAGTCATGGCGAACGGGCTCGTGAGCGCGATTGGCATCCTCGGTGCGTGCGTCTTCAAAACGCAGCGTGACCGGCATCCCTTGCCGTAATCCGTCATCGGGATCGTTAACGACGATGCGCAGGCGATAAACCAAATCGGTGCGGAGATCTTCCGTTTCGACGCTTTTCGGTGTGAATTCGGCGCTAGGTGAGACAAAACCGACTTTGCCACGATAGGGCTGATTGGGGCGGCCATCGGTATAAATCAGCATCTGGCTACCGGGCACGACGCGTCCGAGATCTTTCTCGCTTACGTAGGCGCGTACCCAAACCGGGCGAGTCAGTGAAAGGGTGAAAACGGTATTGCCCGCCGCCAGCATGCTGCCTTTTTCGGCGGCGCGAGTGAGGATCACGCCGGGAGACGGTGCCAGCAGCTCGGCATCCTGTTTATTCAGTTCTGCCTGTGCCAGTCCGGCTTCGGCCTGTGCTACTGCTGCCTGAGCAGCGGCAATTTCCTGCGGTCGGTTACCGCTTTCGAACTGGCTCAGCTTGTCTTTCGCGGCCTGTAGTGTTGCAAGCGCCTGATTACGTGACGTTCTGGCGTCGTCGAGCATGTTGGCGGAAATCGCGCGTTTGTCCCACAGTCCTTGCTGACGCTGGTAGAAGCTGTTGGCGTAATCATAGGCCGCCTGACTCTGTGCAACCTGAGATCGCACCTGCGCGATCTCTTCCTGTCGGTAGCCTTCCTGCGACAGTTGAAGCTGTGCCTGCGCGCTGGCGAGGTTCGCCTGTGCCTGATGTTGTGCATTCAGATAAGGTGCGGCGTCCAGCGTTGCCAGCGGCTGGCCGGCCTGCACGGCATCGCCCTCATCAACGTTCAGCTCAGCCACTCTGCCGCCGACGCGGAAGGCCAGATTGACGGTGCGGATATCCACATTGCCGTAGAGCGTTAGCGGTTTTTCCTTCTGTTGCTGGTGGTGATAAAAGCCATAACCCGCACCGAGCAGGACAAGAACGAGGGCAGCGAACGCCAGTTTTCTCTTGTTCATCACGCATAGTTCCTTATTTATTTATAAAGAATAGTTCCTTATTTATCAGCGGTTGGCTTGTCAGCGGTAGCGATCCCGCAGGCCGTTCAGAGGACGCGGCGTCTCTTATTTCTGGAAGCTATTAATCATATGACGGGTTACAGGGGTTTATGGCGATTTAGAGTGATCAAGTTCACAAAAATACATTGCATTCGGCCGATACTTTCAGACACCTCCGCTTGCGTTGTTTTTATGTATTTGATTTTAAATAAAAACAGTAGAAATGTAGCAATATTGTAATTTGTTTCATTGAATGATAATAATTGTTATTAGCAATTGCATGTGTATTGGTACTGACATAGTGATCTGACAGCACTGACGCGGCGTACAGAGGTGAGAAACCCGGTGTTCAATGCCTGAGCGGATCATCACCCGCCAAGATGTTTCGCGTGAGACGAAGCATTTTGGCATTTTTTTGCCTGCCACGACGTGCCTGTTCCCAGATAAGCACCTCGTCACAGGCGGTGACTTTTATTGACGGTTGGATACATAACCAAAGGGGAAGGACAGTGAACCAGATGCGCACTTTACTCGCATTGATGCCATGCGTGCTGATTGCTCCGGCGTATGCACAGGATGACACGACCAAAAAGGATGAGGCGAGCGGTGATGAGATGGTGATTACCGCCTCACGCTCGAATATCCAGCAGCAGAAAGCGCCGCAGGTGGTCACGGTGATTACCAAAGAGCAAATCGAGCAGCAGATGCAGGTCACCTCCGACTCGTCACAAATTTTGAGCAACCTGCTGCCTTCGTTCTCTCCCAGCCGTCAGAAAATGAGCGGCAGCGGTGAAACCTTCCGTGGGCGTGCGGCTCTGGTGATGATCGACGGCATTCCCCAGTCCAACCCGCTGCGTCCGACTGGGCGTGAGATGCACACGATAGACTACTCGATGGTCGAGCGCATCGAAGTGATCCATGGCGCGAACGCCACCAACGGCATGGGCGCGACGGGGGGCGTGATTAACATCATTACTCGTCGACCGGAAAATGGCTCATTTAATCAGCACGTCAACGTGCAAACTACGATCCCGACGGAAAAGATTCGCGGTGAAACCGCCAGCTATAAAACTACCTATCGGGTCGATGGGCGTGAAGACTATCTCGACTACCTGTTCGCGATTGGTTATGAGAATCAGGGACTGTATCTGGACGGCAACAATCGTCCTGTTGGTGTGGATAACACGCAGGGTGATACCATGGACTCCCGCTCTTACGACCTGTTAGCGAAAGTCGGGTACTGGCTGGATGACTATCAGCGCATTCAACTGAGCGTGAACCGCTATAACATTAAAAATGAGAATAACTATCTGAGCGTAGATGGTATTCGTACACAAGGTATTCCGACGACGTCGGTGCGTGGTACACCGCCGGGTGAAGCGCCACATAACAGCATATGGACGACCGGCTTTACTTACGAAAATCATGATCTTGCAGGAATGAAACTGTCCGCGCTGGTATTTAATCAGCGCTATGAGGCGCTATTTGGCGCAACGAACTCGAATACGTTTCAAGACCCTGCGATAGCGCCCAGCGGGACGCTGTATGAGCAATCTCGATCCGTTGCTAATAAATATGGCACTAAATTGGCGTTGACTAAAGACGACTTGCTGGATGATACGCTTAAAGTCACCGTCGGATTCGATACGCTGTACGATAAAGGGAAGCAGGATCTTTACCTGACCAAGCGTACCTATGTGCCGGAGATGGAATACACCAACTATTCACCGTTTATTCAGGGTGAATATCAACTGCTGGATAACGTCACATTGCATGCGGGTGTACGCCACGAAATCGCCAAGCTGCGCGTCGGTGGTTACCAAACGCTGGCATTTTATGGTGGTCATTCGGTAGAAGGCGGTAGCCCTAAATTTAATGAAACGCTGTATAACGCCGGTATCGTCTATGCGGCGACGGACTCGCTGAGTTTGTTTGCCAACTACTCGGAAGGGTTTGGTATGCCGGATGTGGGGCGTGCGCTGCGTTCCATCAGGCGTTCAGGTGTTAGTCTGAAAAACTTTGACGGCTTTAAGCCGGTTGTGACAGATAACGTAGAGACGGGGTTCCGTTTTAAACGGGATAAGTTTGATTTTGAAGCCAGTTATTATGAGTCCAAATCGAAACTGGGCGAAAACGTGACGGAGAGCGGTGGCGTATTTTTGTCCGAACGCCAGCGCACTCAGATTCGCGGTGTTGAAGTGACTGCGGGCTATCAGATCAACGAGCAGCATAAAGTAAATGCCTCTTATGCGCATAGCGAAGGAAAATATGACGACAATAAAGATGGCAAAGTGGATACAAAATTCAACGGCCTGAATATTGCACCGGATCGTCTGATCACCAGTTGGTCGGCGAATTGGAACGATAAATGGAGCTCATTCGTGCAGGCGAATTATGCCTTTGGCCGCAGTTTTGACGATGCGGGTATGGCGTTTGACGGTTACCTGTTGATGGATGCGGCGGTGGGTTACAAGCTGCCATATGGTCGCCTCAACGTGGCGGTGGCTAACCTGCTGGATAAACAGTACATCACCTACTATTCGCAGGCGGGGCTTGTTAACGATACGCGCTATTTCTCTGGGCGCGGCCGCACGGTAACGCTGGGTTATTCGGTTGATTTCTAAGCGTAACCGATTTAATTCTGTCCTCAGTTCAGCAACACGGCAGCGTTTTACGCTGGCCGTGTTGTTGTCTTTTCTGCTGGTGACGTTAGTGCAGGCGGCAGAATCGCCGCGTCAGATTCGGCATGCGCTGGGCGTAACTGCGGTGACGGGGACGCCGCTGCGTATCGTGACACTGTTTCAGGGGGCGACGGATTCCGCCGTGGCGCTGGGAATCCAACCGATTGGCGTGGTGGAATCGTGGACGGAGAAGCCGATTTATCGCTACTTGCGTCCCGCTTTGCAGGGCGTAACGCTGGTCGGGCTGGAAACGCAGCCCAGTCTGGAAACTATCGCGCTACTCAAGCCTGACCTCATCGTGGCGTCTACGTTTCGGCATGAGAAAATCTACGGTCTGCTGTCGCAGATTGCGCCGACGATTGCGCTAGACAGGGTGTCGGAATTTAAAGAAACGGTACAGATGATGGGTGTGGCGCTGAACAGGGAAGAGAAAGCGAACGAGATTTTAGCCCACTGGGAGCGGCGCGTGGATGCGCTGCGTGACCGGTTGAAAGCGCGGTTCGGTGAACGCTGGCCGCTCAGCGTGTCTATTCTCGAATTCCGTGAAGATCACATGCGTACCTATCTGCCCGCCAGCTTTGCCGGATCGGTGCTGTCGGAAATCGGTTTTGTCTGGTCGCGGCCGGAAAGCTATACGTCAGGCGTGATGCAAAAGCTCACCAGCAAAGAGAGCATTCCGGTGGTGGATGCCGATTTGTTCTTTGTTTTGCTGCGTTCGGACAAGCCTGCGGTGGCGCAGAACTATCTCGACTGGCAGGCGCATCCGCTCTGGCAGCGGCTGCATGCGCCTCAGCAGCAACAGGTGTATCCGGTGGATAACGTAGCCTGGAGCCTGTCTGGCGGTATTTTAGGGGCGAATAATATGTTGGACGATATCGAACGGCAGTTTGCTGGCAAGGCCGAGTCTGTGGTTAAGAAGCGCGATATCGCAAAGGAGAACGCTACGCGATGAGACAGGGCATCGTGACGGCAGCGGGTGTCGTATTGCTGCTGCTGAGTATTGTTGCCAGCCTGATGCTGGGGCAAACCACCATTTCGTTGGGGGCCGTGTTCAATTCACTGTTCCATTACGATCCGCAGCAGATCGATCACATACTGGTGCTAACGACCCGCCTGTCGCGGACGGTGATTGCCATTGTTGTCGGTGCCAGCCTTGCCGTTGCCGGGGCATTAATGCAGGCGTTGACGCGTAACCCGCTGGCGTCGCCGGGGATATTTGGCATTAATGCGGGAGCCATGTTTGCCATCGTCCTGCTGTCTTCCCTGTTTACCTTTTCCTCACAGATCGCGCTGGCGTGGACGGCCTATCTGGGTGCCGCTGTGGCTGGCGTTATGGTGTATGTGTTGGGAACGCTGGGCAATGCCCGTTCCAGCCACTTACGCATTGTGCTGGCTGGTGCCGCCATTAGCGCGCTGTTTATTTCGTTTACGCAGGCGCTGCTGGTGATCAATCAGGACGGGCTGGACAGCATGTTGTTCTGGCTGGCTGGTTCGGTGTCCGGTCGCAGCCTGTCGATGCTGTTACCGCTCCTGCCGTACTTTGTTATCGCGCTTTTCCTCGCACTACTGCTGGCGCGTCACTTGAATATTCTGGTCGCGGGCGACGAGATCGCCAAAGGTCTGGGGCAGAGAACTGCGCTGGTGCGTGCGCTGTCCGGGCTGTGCGTGATCGGGCTGGCGGGCGGCGCGGTGGCGATAGCCGGAAATATCGGTTTTGTCGGGCTGATCGTGCCGCATATTGTGCGTCGCGTGCTGTCTGCCGATCACCGCTGGCTGTTGCCCGGCTGCGCTATTTTCGGTGCCACGCTGTTGCTGCTGGCTGATGTCGCCTCGCGTCTGCTGATCGTGCCGCAGGAAGTGCCGGTTGGGGCCATGACCGCGTTGCTGGGCGCGCCCTTCTTCATTTATCTGGCGAGAAGAGGGATGCGGCATGGGTAAGGTGTATACCGTGCGCGTGGGAATGATCTCGCGCCAGATTGATCGCCGCACGTCTGCGGTGGCGTTGTCGCTCCTGCTGGTGTTGTTAGTCGTCGTGTTCCTGTCGCTGTCATTAGGGCAGGTGGTGTTGTCTCCCGCACAGGTGATGTCAGCGCTGCTGGGAAAAGCAGACAGCGGCGTGCACTTTATCGTCAACGACCTGCGTTTGCCGCGTGCGCTGCTGGCGCTGTTGGTCGGTGGGGCGCTGGCGATATCCGGCTTGATTCTGCAAAGCATTGTGCGCAATCCGCTGGCCTCGCCGGATATTCTGGGGATTACCAGCGGGGCATCGGCGGCGGCGGTGTTTTTCCTCTCGTTCCTGGCGACGGTGATAAGCCAGCGTTGGCTACCGCTGGCAGCAATGGGCGGGGCGTGGGTGACGGCGGTCGCCATTTATCTGCTGGCCTGGAAGCAGGGCGCATCGCCGCTGCGGCTGGTGCTGGTTGGCGTTGGGCTGTCCGCCATTATGGGCGCGGCGGTGACGATGATGCTGGTGTTTAGCCCAATCGGCACCACGCTGACGGCCTATGTGTGGCTGACGGGCAGTATTTATGGCGCGCAGTGGCAGCATGTGTCTGCGCTGGCGGGCTGGTTACTGCTTGGCGCGCCGTTTCTGGTCGGGTTGGCGCGGCACGTTAACGTGCATGAACTGGATGACGCGCTGGCCTGCGGCGTTGGGCAATCTGTCGGACGCATCCGGCTCGCACTGCTGACGCTGAGCGTCGCGCTGGCAGGGGCGGCGATTGCCTATGCAGGCGCGATGGCGTTTGTCGGCCTGCTGGCCCCGCATATTGCGAAAAAGCTGGCTAGCCGTTCATTCCCCGGACTGGCGCTGGTGTCGGCGCTGACGGGCGGTTTACTGGTGATGGTGGCCGATTTAATTGGCCGCACGACGTTCTTACCGCTGGATCTACCGGCCGGCATTTTTATCTCCGTGCTCGGGACGCCTTTCTTTATCTATTTATTGCTTCGGCAACGTTATTGAGATTGCAAGATTATGCCAGAGAATGTGCAGCCAACATGCGTCCCCCACACTGACCGCGAGGCGATTGTCAGCCAGTCGTTGACGCTGAGTTACGAAAAACAGGTCGTGATTGATGCGCTGGATATCACGCTGCCCGCTCAGAAAATTTCGGTGCTGGTGGGCAGTAACGGCTGCGGCAAGAGCACGTTATTGAAGTCGTTTGCCCGCCTGCTGAAACCCACGAGCGGGACGATTATTGTTAACGGGGCGGATATCCATCGGCAATCCACCGTTGAGGTGGCGAAGTCGCTGGCGATTCTTCCGCAAACGCCGACCGCGCCGGAAGGCCTGACGGTCTATCAGCTGGTGAAGATGGGGCGCTACCCGCATCAGTCGTGGTTGAAACAGTGGTCGGAAACGGATGAAGAAAAAGTGCTTCAGGCGCTGCGCAGTACCGGCGTGCTGGCATTAAAGGATCGCGCGGTAGATTCGCTGTCCGGCGGGCAGCGCCAGCGCGTCTGGATTGCGATGACGCTGGCGCAGGATACCGACATCGTTCTGCTGGATGAACCGACGACCTATCTCGATCTGGCGCATCAGATGGAGGTTTTGGATCTGTTACGGGAGCTGAACGCGCAGCAGCACAAAACCATCGTTATGGTGTTGCATGATTTGAATCTAGCGTGTCGCTATGCGCATCACATGGTGGCCGTACATAACCGGACGGTATTTGCGCAGGGCAACCCGCGTGACATTCTCACGGAAGCCACGGTAAAGACGGTGTTTAACCTGAACTGTCGCATCATTGACGATCCGTTCTTCGGCACGCCGCTGTGCATTCCGTTTGGACGTGAAGCGGCGGAGCGTGCGGCCGATGTCGGCTAACCGTCTGACGGCACCGCAGTGGGCGATGCTCTCCGGCACGCTGCAATTAACGGATGCTTCACTGCGGGCAGGGCAGGAGAGTTGCCCGAGCCGTAGGGTGTTGGATCCTGAGTATTGCCGCTGGCTGCTGGAAACGCTGACGCCGCCGTTACTGTCGCCGTCGATCAAGATTACCGCCTCGCTGCTGGCGAAGCGCATTGGCTTCTTAACCACGGCCGCCAGCCTGTACGCCATGTCGGTGTATAACAAAGGGCTGAACATGACGCTGGATAACAGCGTGCTGGAATTCGGACACGCTCGCCTGTGGACATCGACCATGCCGCTTTACGATCTCACCGTCTCCCTGCCGGAAGTGGGGCAACGAGACGCGTGGCGCGATAGCCTGTTCGACACGCTGTTTGCTCAACACCTGTCGCCGATCCTGCATACGTTGTCGGCGGTGTCGGGCGCACCGCTGCGCATTCTGTGGGAAAACGTCGCGGTGCGGGTATTTTCGTTATACGAACAGCGCATTGAGTGGGACGCTCCGGCGGTGGTGTGCTCACCGGGAATGACGCTGGCACAGCAGGTGCAGCAGGACTTTGATGCCTTGCTGGCGGCGCCCGGCGAACGTTTTGGCTGTGATGATAATCCGCTGAAACCGTTCTTCCGTGCGAAAACGCGGGTCCCCGCAGCGGGGCGTTCGGTGAGCTTTCGTGACGTGCGCTTTCGCCGAACCTGCTGTTTTTATTACAAGGCCTCGCAGCCGCAGGAATACTGTCAAAACTGCCCGTTACTGCGCCCCGCTAGAAAAACGTAGGGAACGTTTTTCAACGTCGCTTGCGACGGCCCATAGGGTGGCGGGCAGGCAGCAAGCGCACAAATCTCCGGGAGCTTACGTCAGTAAGTGACTGGAGTGAGTAAGAGAAGCCAACGCACATGTAGCTTGAAGTATGACGGGGATAGAATCTCTGCTACAATCGTCGGCAGTCATGCACCGTAGTTGTGCTCGTTCACCGTGGTTGTTGCGTATGTCGTTGTTTACGTAGATTGTTACGTGAGTTGTTACGTATATAGCGGCTCAGCAAACCCGTCTTACTGACCCTCTGAAAACTACACCGGCTACTGTCCGGTCAGAGCGGATCTGGAGTTGTTCTCTTTATGTCATTTGATTCTCTCGGCCTGAGTGCCGATATTCTGCGCGCGATTGACGAGCAGGGTTATCGCGATCCTACTCCTGTTCAGCGTCAGGCGATTCCTGTCGTGCTGGAAGGGCGCGATTTAATGGCCAGCGCGCAAACCGGTACGGGCAAAACAGCGGGCTTTACGCTGCCGTTATTGCAATTGCTGACCAGCCGTGAAGCGCAGCACAAAGGGAAAGGTCGCCGTCCGGTACGCGCACTGATCCTGACGCCAACCCGTGAGTTGGCTGCGCAGATTGATGAAAATGTGAAGTCGTATAGCAAGTATCTGAGCCTGCGTTCACTGGTCGTATTCGGTGGTGTGAGCATTAACCCACAGATGATGAAACTGCGCGGCGGCGTAGATATTCTGGTGGCGACACCGGGACGTCTGCTCGATCTGGAGCATCAGCGCGCTGTTGACCTGTCACAGATTGAAATTCTGGTGCTGGATGAAGCAGACCGTATGCTGGATATGGGCTTCATTCACGACATTCGCCGTGTACTGGCGAAGCTGCCTGCTAAGCGTCAAAACCTGCTGTTTTCCGCGACCTTCTCTGATGAGATCAAAGCGCTAGCGAACAAGCTGCTGACTAATCCAGCCTCGGTTGAAGTCGTGCGTCGTAATACGCCGTCTGAACTGGTTACGCAGCACGTGCATTTTGTTGATAAGCGCCGCAAGCGTGAACTGTTGTCGCAGCTGATTGGTGAAAATAACTGGCAGCAGGTGCTGGTATTTACCCGCACCAAACACGGTGCTAACCATCTGGCTGAGCTGCTGGAAAAAGACGGTATTACCGCTGCGGCTATCCACGGTAATAAAAGTCAGGGAGCGCGTACTCGTGCACTGGCGAACTTCAAAGACGGCAGCATTCGCGTGCTGGTTGCGACGGATATCGCCGCGCGTGGTCTGGATATCGACCAACTGCCGCACGTGGTGAACTATGAGCTGCCAAACGTGCCGGAAGATTACGTTCACCGTATCGGCCGTACCGGTCGTGCGGAAGCAACGGGCGAAGCGCTGTCGCTGGTCTGTGTGGATGAGCACAAACTGCTGCGCGACATCGAGCGTTTGCTGAAGCGTGAGATTCCACGTATCGCTATCGAAGGCTACGAGCCGGATCCGTCCATCAAGGCCGAGCCGATTGTGAATGGTCGTCAGGGCAACCGTGGCGGTGGCGGCGGTGGTGCACGTAATGCATCGCCTCGCGCACAGTCTGGCGCGCCACGCGGTCAGTCCGAGCGCAGCCAGGGTCAGGGCGAACGCCGTCCGGCCGATGGCAATCGCCAGCCGCGTAAAGCGGGCGGTAATAGCGATAGCCCGTGGGGTGGTAATAAAGGTAATAGCGGGAAAGGTAGTGGCGAAGGCCAACGCCGCGCACCGCGTCCGCAAAATCGCAGTAAGCCAGCGGACAAGTAAAATAGATAGGGAGCCCAGCGGCTCCCTTTTTTTATCGCGTTATTTCGCCGTGGCAGGTTGTGCGGTCAGACGACGTGGACGATAGAACATTGCCGCGTTGCCCGCCAGAATCAGCAGCAGGCCGATAAGCGCGTTGGGCCGCCACTGGTAGTCTTCAAATAGTGTCGAAATCGACAGTGCCACCAGCGGAAAGAGCAGCGTGGTATACGCTGCCTGACTGGCACCGATGCGACCGATCAGGCTGAAGTAGGCGCCGAAGCCGATGACTGAACCAAAGATAGCCAGATAGAACAGGGAACCCAGATAGCTGGCGCTGTACTCCGGTGCGAAGCTATATCCCTGAATCAGACTGAACAACCCCATCCATAGCGCACCATATCCCATGCCCCAGCCGTTGGTCGTCAGTATGTCGCGGCCCTGTCGCTGGTGCTGGGCGCTAATCATATTGCCGAGCGAGAAGCAGTAGGTGCCCAGAATGCTTAATCCCACGCCCCACAGCAGATGGGGCTGCGCGTCGATTTGCATTAAGTCATGCCAGAACAGCGCGACGATGCCGATCAGCCCGAGCGGTGTGGCGATCGCCACGTTGCGTGTTAACGGCTGGCCGAAGAAAATACGGCTATTAAAGGCGTTAAACAGTACCGCCATCGAAAAAATGATGGATTCCAATCCGCTCGAAATCCAGGCGATAGCGTGATAAAAACAGAGAAAGTTGACGCCGAATACGCATAGCCCTTGTACCATACACAGCAGATGAGCGCGTGATGAAAGCGGACGCAGGCGACGCGTCAGGGCTAGAATCGTCAGTAAGATGGCCGATGCCAGCGCAAAGCGCCAGAACACGGAGACTTCGGCAGCGACCTCGCCGTGTTGCAGGCTAATCGCGATCCAGGTCGTGCCCCAAATCAGGACGACAGAAAAATAGAGTAAGGTATTCATTGGGTGATTCCGTATGAGTGCATGGCGGCAGTATGGCGCGTGCGTTTGTCGCGGGCTTTCAGCACCTTGCTGTAAATAACAGAATCTTGCGGTTAAGTGAAAAACGGAGGCAGCAATGCATCGTTATAAAGCGTTCGATACCATGCTGCATCATAAAACCGAGCTGCGCGACACCGTCGAGCTGACCTCCTGCGTGCGGCTGGCTTCATGGTTTAACCGCCACGATCGCGTCACGATGGAAAACACTGAACACCATACGCTCAGCCTTTATACCGCTGGTGGTTATGAGAGCTATCATAAAACGGCGGACGGCTGGCATAACGGCGGCGGGCCGGATCGTTTCTGCCTGATGCCGAAACAAAGCGCCTCGACCTGGGATCTTCGTGGCGACCTCGAGTTTGTGCATCTGTATTTTGACGATGCGCACCTGCGGCAACTGGCTGAGCAAACCTGGGATCGCAGCCCGGCGTCGATCTGCACGGAAGAGCGGGTATTTGGTAGCGATCCGCTGATTACCTCGCTGTATCGACAATTTCTGCTCAGCAATCGCTGGGACGACTCTGCGAATCAGCTTGTGCTGAGTAGCGCCGCGACGCTGTTGATGATTCAGGTGCTGCGTGGTTACACCCAATTGCAGTGGGAACTGCCTACGGTGCGCGGCGGGCTGTCACCTGTTGTACTGCGGCGCAGCAAGATGCAAATTGAGGCACATCTCGATCAGCCGCTGACGTTACAGACGCTGGCGGCGGAAGCGGGGCTTAGCGAGTTTCACTTTGCACGCATGTTTCGCCAGAGTGTGGGAATGGCACCGCATCAGTATGTTCTGAAACAGCGATTGGCCCGTGCGGAGGCGCTTGTGCGACAGGGTTCGCTGTCGATTACGGACATTGCGCTGGCCTGCGGGTTCAGCTCTGCCAGCCACCTGAGCCACCAATTCAAAAAGGAATACGGTCTGACGCCGTCGGCGCTGAGGCTGGCGCAGAAGTAGACCGGAAAAGTAGATGGGTGAACAGTCAGTGAGGCATTGTTGAGGCGGACAAATGTCCGCCTCACGCTTTTCTGGATGCGATTACTTCGCCGCCAGCAGGCATAAATTCAGCGCCACTTCATACGATTTCACAAACGACGGCACAGGAAGAAACTCAAAACGCGAGTGGAAATTGTGTGCACCGGTGAAGAAGTTCGGCGTGAGCAACCCTTTGGCAGACAGCGCAGCGCCGTCCGTGCCGCCGCGCATTGGTGTCACTTTGGGTTCAATGCCCAGCGTGTCGAGTGCGGCAAACAGCAGGTCGATAGCGCGGCGATCGTCGGTGATAGCGTTGCTGATATTGCTGTAGATATCGGTGAGGGCATAGGTCACGCTGCCAGTCGGGTACTGCGTGGCAATCTTCTCTGCGATTGCGGCGATCTGCTGCTTCCGCTGTTCAAACGTGGCTAAATCAAAGTCGCGGATAGACGCCTTGAGCTTCGCTTCATTGGCATTCGCCGTCAGGTCGTTAAACCAGACATAACCCTCGCGTCCTTCCGTGTGCTCCGGCGTCTGCTGGCGATCGAACTGGCTGATAAAGTCATGTGCCATGAGCAGCGGGTTAACCAGCACGCCTTTCGCCGACATCGGGTGCGCTGGCACACCGGTAAAGCGAATTTCTGCGGAAGCCGCATTGAAGTTCTCATACACCACTTCACCCAGCTCGCAGCAGTCGATGGTATAGGCAAAATCGACATCGAAGCGTTTAAGATCGAGCGCTTTCGCTCCACGCAGCCCAATTTCTTCATCTGGCACGAAGGCGACCACGATATCGCCGTGCGGCGTCGCGTCACTCAGGTTCTCCATCAGCGTCATGACCACAGTCACGGCGGCCTTGTTGTCCGCGCCGAGTACGCTGGTGCCGTCGCTAAAAATAATGTCCTGCCCAACATACGGCAGAATTTCCGGGTGTTCCGCCGTGCGCAGCCAGATGTCCTGTTCGGTATTCAGACACAAATCTTCACCGGTAAAGCGCAGCGTTTGCGGGTGAATATGCGGCGACAGGCCGACGTCAACCGTATCGATATGAGTAATAAAACCGATACGCGGTGCGGACGGACAGTTGCCCGGCTTCACGGCCGTCACGGTGGCGTGCTCATCAATCACCACATCCTGTAGGCCCAGCGCGCGGAGCTCGTCCGCCAGCAATCGCGCCATTTCATGCTGTTCCGGTGTGCTAGGCAATGTTGTCGAACGGGCATCGCTTTGGCTGGTGACGGCGAGGTAACGGTAAAAACGCGTGCTGAGCTGATGAGCTAAACGGTCTGTCATAACGAATCCTTTTTATTCAGTAATAGCTATGACAGTTATCCTAACGTAGAAATTATTTCATTCGGTGGTTTTATTTGTCATTTTATTGTCATGGTTTTTCTCTTTCAGGCAGGGGACGTCAGAAAGCAAACGCACTAAATGGGACACGAATAACACTAAATGGGACATGAATAACATAACAAGCGAGGACTGGAATGAAAAAAGCAGGAATACGATTGACTCTGGCAGCATTGACGCTGGCGGTCGCCTCAGCGGCCTCGGCGAATACGCTGGTGTACTGCTCTGAAGGATCGCCGGAAAACTTTAACCCGCAGCTTTACACCTCCGGCACCAGCGTGGATGCCAGCGCCGTGCCGATTTATAACCGTCTGGTGGATTTCAAAGTAGGCACCACGGAGCTGGTGCCGAGTCTGGCGGAGCGTTGGGACGTCAGCGCTGATGGGCGTGTCTATACCTTCCATTTGCGCAAGGGTGTGAAATTCCAGAGCAATAAATACTTCAAACCTGCGCGTGATTTTACCGCCGACGACGTTATTTTCTCCTTCATGCGGCAAAAAGATCCGCAGCACCCTTACCACAGCGTCTCGAAAGGGACCTATGCCAATTTTGAAAGCTTGTCCTTTGGCTCGTTGATTCAGAGTATTGAGAAAGTGGATGACCACACGGTGCGCTTTACGCTCTCCCATGCGGAAGCCCCGTTTCTGGCCGATTTAGCCTGGTACTTCGCGTCTATTCTCTCTGCGGAATATGCCGATACGATGCTCAAAGCCGGGACGCCGGAGCGTGTAGATATGGAGCCGATTGGCACCGGACCTTTTGAATTAGCGCAGTATCAGAAGGATTCACGCATCCTGTTTAAAGCGTTCCCCGACTATTGGGAAGGCAAGGCCAAGCTGGATCGGCTGATTTTCACCATCACACCGGATGCCTCCGTGCGTTACGCCAAGCTGGAGAAGAATGAGTGTCAGGTGATGCCGTTCCCTAATCCCGCCGACCTGCCGCGCATGAAAGAAAACAAGGACATCGTGCTGATGCAAAAGGCCGGACTGAACACCGGCTTCCTGTCGTTCAATACTCAGAAAGCACCGACGGACAATGTGAAAGTGCGGCAGGCGTTAACGATGGCGATTAACAAGCCAGCGATTATCGAAGCTGTTTTCCAGGGAACCGGAACAGCGGCGAAAAACTTGCTGCCGCCGGGTGTCTGGAGTGCCGATAGCGATCTGAAGGACTATGACTACGATCCTGAAAAAGCGAAGGCGTTACTGAAAGAAGCCGGTTTGGCGGAGGGCACCGCTATCGAACTGTGGGCGATGCCGGTACAGCGTCCGTATAACCCGAACGCTCGCCGCATGTCGGAGATGATTCAGGCGGACTGGGCGAAAGTCGGTGTGCAGGCCAAAATTGTCACCTTCGAGTGGGGCGAATACCTGAAAAGGGTGAAAGGCGGTGAGCATCAGGCGGCATTGATGGGTTGGACAACGGCAACGGGCGATCCTGATAACTTCTTCGGGCCGCTCTTTACCTGTACGGCGGCCAATGGCGGCTCCAACTCGGCAAAATGGTGTTATGCGCCGTTTGATAAAATCATTATCGAAGCGCGCGCTTCACAGGATCACGAGCAGCGTATTGCCTTGTACAAGCAGGCGCAGCAGATGATGCACGATCAGGTACCGGCCGTCATGATTGCGCATTCCACCATCTTTGAACCTGTGCGTAAGGAAGTGACCGGGTATGAGGTCGATCCGTTCGGTAAGCATATTTTCTATCAGGTAGACGTGAAGAAGTAAGATGCAGTGAAAACGGCACGCCGCACGGCGTGCCTGACCAGATCGTTTCTGTCTGATGCCGAAACAGAGCTCGTTGACCTGGGATATCCGTGGCGACTTCAGCTCTGTACACCGGTATTTTGACTATGCGCACTTGAGACAGCTGGCCGAACAAATCTGGGATCGCAGCCCGGCGTCGATCTGTGCAAAAGAGCGGATATTTGGTAGCGATCCGTTGATAGTGTGGGAATGGCACCGTTAGCGCGAGCGGCGCACCAGCAGAAAGGTCGCGCCCGCGAGGGCGTAACAGATAAAGATCACCAGCGCCATAGAGAAGGCCGAGGTGCCGTTAATGCCGGTCAGCGGCGTGCTGAGGGCGCCGAGCATAAACAGGCTGGTGCCGATCAGCGCCGAGGCGCTGCCGGCCAGACTGCCCTGTTCCTGCATCGCCAGCGTCGAGGCGCAAGGCCCAATCAGGCCAATCATGGACACTGTGATGAACAGCGGCACCATGATCACCGGCAACGGCGCCTGAACAAAACCGGCCACCAGCAGCGCCAACGCCGCAAGTACGGCGATGCACAACGCCATTTTCAGCACCGCCAGCTCGCCTTTCTTACGGCATAGCGCGGTGGCGATCTGGGCGCTGAGTACCATCCCCACGCCGTTGATGGCAAAGCACAGGCTAAATGCCTGCGGGCTGAGCTGATACACTTCCTGCAACACAAACGGAGAGGCGCCGATATAGGCGAACATCCCTGCGCCGACCAGCCCTTGCGTCAGACACAGGCCCATAAATTCGCGCTGGGTCAGCAGCGTGGCGATGGAGCGCAGCAGCTTGCCGACGCCGCCGGTAATGCGGCGCTCGGGGGGCAAGGTTTCACGCAGACGCCAGGCGGAAATCACCACCAGCAGAACGGCGATGACCGATAAGGCGACGAAGATGCCGCGCCAGTCCATGACGCGCAACAGCACGCCGCCCATCACTGGTGCCAAAATCGGGGCCAGCCCGTTAATCAGCATCAGCAGCGCAAAAAAACGCGTCAGTTCATGACCGCTGTATAGGTCGCGGGCGATAGCGCGCGACAACACGGCACCGCCTGCGCCGGAGGCACCTTGCAGGAAGCGGGCGATGATCAACTGATGAATATCCGGCGCCAGCGCGCACCACACTGAGGTGAGCAGAAAAATCGCCAGCGAGGTCAACAACGGCCCGCGGCGGCCGCGCGCATCGCTTAGCGGGCCGAACAGCAGCTGTCCGGCACCGAGGCCGAGCAGTCCGGCGGTCAGGCTCAGCTGCGCTGTGGACGCCGAGGTGGAGAGTTCGTTGCTCAGCGCGGGTAGCGCCGGCAGATAGAGATCGGTACAGAGTGGACCGAGTGCGGCCAACAGGCCAAGGACCAACGCATAGCTCAGGCGGGTCGAGCCGCTTAGCGGCTGTGTAGCGGTTTTATTCATGGCGTTCAGATATCGTAAAAATATGATTTAACAGATTGTTATAGAGTTGATGCAGCAGTTCGTCGGCGGCTTGCGAATGCAGCACGGCGCGAAATGCCGATCCTTCGGCGAGGGTTGCGACCAGTTCCACGCGGGCCGCAATCTGCGCTGCGGTGAAATGCGGATAGTGGCGCGCCATCAGGCTGCAAGCCTGTTGAAACAAGCGGTCATCGGCTTCTTGCAGGATCTCGGCGATGCGCGCATTGCGGGTGGCTTCAGCGGTGACCTCCAGCATCAGCGCGCGATCGTCTTCGCGCACGGTGCCAGCGTCCTGCTTGCCGCGCAGCGAGAGCGCCAGCGCGGTGTCGCGAATATGGCTGGCATGGTCGATGCCGAATTCCATAAACTGCAACTTGTCGTTGGTAATGCGCCGTACGATCTCTTCGATAATGGCGTTCTTATTGTCGAAATAGCGGTAAATCTGCCCAACGCTCAGTTCGGCATGCTTGGCAATCTCCGCCATCCCGCCGCCGTGAAATCCGCCGCGGCGAAAGCAGACCCGCGCCGCAGCGATAATTTGATCGCGGCGGCGTTGTGTCCGCTCTTCTTTACTCATTATTGCCTGCATATGAACCTCTTTAACGTCAGGAAAATGCGCCTTACGAAAACCTTACAAAAACTTATCAACATCTCTAAATAAGCTTCTTTAGAATTGAGAATGAACGTTCATTCTCAATTTAAATTATAGGGCATGATTTCATGCAAAGTAAGCACTTTATTTTCATGTTGGTATTGCTGGCTACCGGCTGTCGTGACGAGGGGGCCTCCACGGCGACAGCGCCCGTGGCGGACGTCACGGTGAAAACGTTGCATACGGAGCCTGTCCGTCTGAGCAGCGAATTAACCGGCAGAGTCACCGCCGCGATGGTCTCGGAAGTCCGTCCGCAAGTGGATGGCATCATTCAAAAGAGATTGTTTACCGAGGGGAGCGAAGTCAAGGCGGGGCAGGTGCTGTACCAGATCGATCCCGCGACCTATCAGGCGGCTTACGATGAAGCCGCCGCCACGCTGAAAAATGCGCAGGCCACGGTGCGTTCGACCAAGCTGAAGGCGGAGCGCTATGCGCGCCTGCTGAAAAGCGAAGGCGTGTCACAGCAGGATGCCGACGATGCGCAAAGCAGCTATGACGCCGCCGTCGCCAGCGTGGCGGAGAAACAGGCGGCGCTCAGCACCGCGCGCATTAACCTGAACTACACGCAAATCAAGGCGTCGATTGGCGGGCGTATCGGTATCTCGACCGTCACGCCCGGCGCGCTGGTCACGGCCAGCCAGACCACGGCGCTGGCGACGATCCGTCAGCTCGATCCCATTTATGTCGATTTGACCCAATCCAGCCGTCAGCGTCTGGCGCTACAGGCGACGCAGAAAGCCGCAGAAGTGCCGGTCTCCCTGACGCTGGAAAACGGAACCACATACGCCGAAACTGGCATGTTGCGCCTGGCGGAAGTGGTGGTGGACGAATCGACGGGCAGTGTGACGCTGCGCGCTGAATTCCCTAATCCGCAGCATCTGCTGCTGCCGGGGATGTATGCGCGCGCCAGCGTGGCGCAGGGCGAGGACCCGAACGCCATCCTGGTGCCGCAGCAGGGCATCACGCGCGATGCCAAGGGCAATGCTGTGGCGCTGGTGGTGAATAGCCAACAGCAGGTGGAGCAGCGCACGGTCGTGACCGCTCAGGCCATCGGCAACCGATGGCTGGTGACGGATGGGGTGCAGCAGGGCGATCGCGTCATTATCGAAGGCACCGACAAGGTGAGCGCGGGGCAGCATGTCAACCCGGTTGAGGCCAGCGACGAGGCAACTGCCTCTTCGAGCGCCAACGCTCAAGCGCCTGTTGCCAGCACGGAGGCAAAGTAAACGATGTTCTCGCGTTTCTTTATTCATCGCCCGGTGTTTGCCTGGGTGATTTCGATCGTCATCATGCTGGCCGGGGTGTTGGCGATCACATCGCTGCCCATCGCCCAGTATCCGGACGTGGCGCCGCCGTCGGTCTCCATCAATACCACCTACACCGGCGCCTCGGCGGAGACGCTGGAAAACAGTGTCACCCAGATCATCGAACAGCAGCTGACCGGGCTGGATGGCCTGCTCTATTTCTCATCCTCCAGTAGTTCGAGCGGCGATGTAAAAATTACCGCCACCTTTGAGAAGGGCACCAACCCTGATACCGCGCAGGTTCAGGTACAAAACAAAGTTCAGCAGGCGCTGTCGCGGCTGCCCACCGAGGTACAGCAGCAGGGCGTCACCGTCACCAAGTCCCAAAGCAACTTCCTGCTGATCATGTCGCTGTACGACAGCAGCGATCGCGCCAGTTCGGCGGACATCGCCGACTACATGGTCAGTAACCTGCAAGACCCGCTGGCGCGCGTCACCGGAGTCGGCGACGTGAAGGTGTTCGGCTCGCAGTACGCGATGCGTATCTGGCTCAACCCGACGCAATTGGCAGCCTACAGCCTGATGCCGTCCGATATCTCTACCGCTATCGAAGCGCAGAACGTGCAGGTGGCGGCGGGCAAGATCGGCGCATTGCCGTCGCGCAGCGATCAACAGCTGACGGCGACCGTCATGGCGCAGTCGCAGCTGAAAACGGTCGAGCAGTTCAACAACATCGTGGTGAAAAGCGACAGCAGCGGCGCGCTGGTGCGCCTGAGCGATGTGGCGCGCGTTGAGTTGGGGGATGAGGATTACAGCATCATGACTCGCCTCAACGGCCATCCGGCGGCGGGGATTGCCGTGATGCTGGCACCCGGTTCCAACGCGCTGGCGACCGCGGAGCGGGTAAAAGCCAAGGTGGCGGAATATGAGCACACCATGCCGCAGGGCTACCAGATCGCCTACCCGAAAGACAGCACCGACTTCATCAAGATCTCCATCGAAGAAGTAGTGAAAACGCTGTTTGAAGCTATTGCGCTGGTGGTGGCCGTGATGTTCCTGTTCCTGCAAAACTGGCGCGCCACCCTGATCCCGGCGATTGCGGTGCCGGTGGTGCTGCTTGGGACCTTCGGCATCCTGTCGGCCTTCGGCTACTCGATCAACACCTTGACGCTGTTCGGCATGGTGCTGGCGATTGGCCTGCTGGTGGATGACGCCATCGTGGTGGTGGAGAACGTGGAACGCCTGATGCGCGAGCGAAGGCTGTCTCCGGTTGAAGCCACCGAAAGTTCGATGCGGGAAATCTCTAGCGCCTTGATCGGCGTGGCGCTGGTATTGAGCGCCGTCTTCCTGCCGATGGCGTTTTTCGGCGGCTCGACCGGCGTGATCTATCGCCAGTTCTCCATCACCATCGTGTCCGCCATGCTGCTGTCGGTGCTGGTGGCGTTAACCTTGACCCCGGCGCTCTGTGCGACCATGTTGCGCCCGGTAGCGCACGATGCGACGGGGAAAGGCTTCTTCGCCCGCTTCAACCGCGGCTATCAATCCCTGCAAGATGGGCATCGCGGTAAGGTGGCGCAGATCCTGCGGCGTCCGCTGCGCTTTGTGCTGCTGTATGGCGCGATTGTGGTGGGGATGGGGCTGCTGCTGATGCGGCTGCCCACTGGCTTTTTGCCAACGGAAGATCAGGGCGACGTGATGGTGCAGTTCACCCTGCCGCCGGGCGCGACCGCCGCGCGCACTGAGAAAGTGGGCAAAGAGATTGAGCGCTATTTCCTGACGCAGGAAAAGGACAATACCAAAGCCATCTTCGTGATTACCGGCTTCGGTTTCAGCGGCAGCGGGCAGAATGCCGGGATGGCGTTCGTGGCCTTGAAAAACTGGAGCGAACGTCCGGGCGCGGAGAATCGCGCCGACGCCATCGCCCAGCGTGCGATGAAGTCGCTCTCGTCACTGCGTGACGCGCAGGTGTTTAGCCTGACGCCGCCGGCGGTGGATGGCCTGGGGCAGTCGAGCGGGTTTACCTTCGAATTGCAGGCCAGCGGCACCACGGATCGTACCACGCTGTTGGCGATGCGCGACCAACTGTTGGCCGCGGCGCAGAAAAGCCCGCTGCTCTCCGCGGTGCGTCCTAACGAACTGGCGCAGATGCCGCAGTTACAGGTGGATGTTGACAACGAAAAAGCCAACGCGCTCGGTCTGTCCATGAGCGATATCACCGCGACGCTGAGCAGCGCCTGGGGCGGAACCTACATCAACGATTTCCTTGACCGCGGTCGGGTGAAAAAAGTCTACATGCAAGGCGATGTCGATTCCCGTAGCAAGCCGGAAGATCTGGATAAGTGGCACGTCCGTGGCAGCGATAACGCCATGACGCCGTTCTCCGCCTTCGCCAGCACGCACTGGACTTTCGGGCCGGAAAGCCTCTCGCGCTATAACGGACTGGCGTCGTATGAAATTCAGGGCAGCGGCGCATCCGGTGTCAGCTCCGGCGCGGCGATGGACGAAATGGAACGCCTGGCGTCCGCCTTGCCGCAGGGTACTACCTACTCATGGAGCGGGCTCTCCTACCAGGAACGCCAATCAAGCGGGCAAACCTCGGCGCTGTACGCCATCTCCATTCTGGTGGTGTTCCTGTGCCTAGCGGCACTGTATGAAAGCTGGAGCATTCCGTTCTCCGTCATGCTGGTGATCCCGCTCGGGGTGGTCGGCGCCGTGCTGGCGGCAACGCTGCGTGGGTTGGAAAACGATGTCTACTTCCAGGTGGCGTTGTTGACCACCATCGGCCTCTCCGCCAAGAACGCCATCCTGATCGTTGAGTTTGCCGAACTGGCCTACCGGCGCGGGGCCACGCTGTTTGAAGCCGTACTGGAAGGCGCCTCGGTGCGTTTACGTCCGGTACTGATGACCTCGCTGGCGTTCATCATGGGCGTGCTGCCGTTGGCGATCGCCACCGGGGCCGGGGCAAACAGCCGTATTTCCATCGGGTCGGGCATCGTCGGCGGTACGCTGACCGCGACGCTTCTGACGATTTTCCTGATACCGATGTTCTTTATGTTGGTACGCCGTATTTTCCCGCAGATCAAACGGGTCGCGAGTCATAGCACGTCGAAGGAAGAGAATAACCATGATGCATAATCCCAAATGGGCCGCCCTGTTGTTGCCCTGGCTGCTGAGCGGATGCTTATCGCTGGATCCGAAATACCAGCGTCCGGCGGCACCGGTCTCGGTGTCCTGGCCGCAGGGCGCTGCCTATGCGCCCGAGCAGAAAGGCGCGACGGCGGCGAGTGATATCCCGTGGAACACAGTGATTGTCGATGAAAAAATGCGCCAGGTGATTACGCTGGCGCTGAGCGATAACCGCGATCTGCGCAAAGCGATCGCCGATGTGGAAGCGGCGCGGGCGCAATACGGCATTCAGCGGGCCGACACCTTGCCGACCGTTAACGCCGGCATGGACGGCAGCCGCGGACGTTCTATCACTTCGACCACGCCGGGCGGCGTCAACACCACGGCGATGACCCAGACCTACAGCGCGTCGCTCGCCAACAGCGCCTATACGCTGGATCTGTTCGGCAAAGTACATAGCCTGAGCACGGCGGCGCTGGAAACCTATCTGTCGACGGCGGAGGCGGAAAAGAGTACGCGCCTGACGCTGATCGCCGACACCGCCAGCGGCTATGTGGCGCTGGCGAAAGCGCGCAGCGATCTGGCGCTGTCGCAGCAAACATTGCAGAGCGCCAAGGCGTCGCTGGACGTGACGCAAGAACGCCAGCGTAACGGCGTGGCGTCCGGCGTCGATGTGGCGCAGTCGGAAACCGTCTATCAACAGGCGCGGGTCGATGTTGCCAGCAATACCACCAGCGTGGCGCAGTATTACAACGCGTTGAACCTGCTGGTGGGGCAAACGGTGAGCGAGTCGCTGCTGCCCGAGAACCTCGATGCGCTGGCGCAGGCGGTGGTGCCGGTGGTCGCCGGGATCGATTCGTCTGTGTTGCTGCAACGCCCGGATGTGCAGGAGGCGGAACATACCCTGAAGTCGGCCAATGCCAATATCGGCGCGGCGCGAGCGGCGTTCTTTCCCAGCGTGACGCTCACCGCCAGCGGCGGGGTCAGCAGCACCGCGCTCTCCTCCCTGTTCAGCCACGGCGCGGGCGTATGGTCGTTTGCGCCCAGCGTCAGCCTGCCGCTGTTTGACGGCGGCGCGAACCGGGCCGCGCTGGACTATGCCGAAGCGCAGAAGAAGGGCTATATCGCCAGCTATGAAAAAGCCGTTCAGTCGGCGTTCAAAGAGGTGGCGGATGCGCTGGCGCGCAAAGGTACGCTGGATCAGCAGCAAGCCGCGCAGCGAGACTATGTGGCGGCGGCGCAGCGCAGCTATCGCCTGGCGGACAGCCGCTACTGCGAAGGGGTGGATACCTACCTCAACATGCTGGAAGCGCAGCGTACGCTCTATAGCGCCCAGCAAAATCTAATTGGGTTGGAACAGACGCGATTGAATAACCTGATTACGCTGTATAACGCCCTGGGCGGCGGCGTGGCAACGCTGTAACAGCGAGGCTAGTCAGAGATGGCGCTGATAAGAAGAGGCGCGCTAAGTTAGTATTCGTTGAGCGCCATCTTTTCTATCCGGTAACGACGACGCAATCAGACGCAGCGAAACGGCACGTTGCATGACGTGCCTAACCGATCATTCGGTTTCATCACCGTAATACAGTTTACCGATGCGGATAATATCGCGCCCCTGTGATTTGCGATGCTTATTGGAATCACGCAGAGAATAAATGCAGCCGCAATACTCCTGTTGATAGAAACGTTCGCGTTTGCTGATTTCAATCATGCGCGACGAGCCGCCGCCTTTGCGCCAGTTGTAATCCCAATAGGTCACGCCGGGATATTTCTGCGCGGCGTTATGCCCACACTCGGTAATCTGCTGCATGTTTTTCCAGCGTGAAATCCCCAGCGAACTGGAAATGACGCTAAAGCCGTTTTCTGCGGCGTACAGCGCCGTGCGCTCGAAACGCATATCAAAACACATGGTGCAGCGAATGCCGCGTTCCGGTTCCCATTCCATGCCTTTCGCGCGTTCAAACCAGTTATCTGAATCGTAATCTGCATCGATGAAAGGCACGTTATGCTGTTCGGCGAAACGGATGTTTTCTTCTTTACGGATCAGGTATTCACGCTGCGGGTGGATATTGGGGTTATAAAAGAAAATGGTGTAATCGATGCCAGAAGCGGTGATGGCTTCCATGACTTCACCAGAGCAGGGCGCGCAGCAGGAGTGCAGCAACAGCTTGTCGGCATTATTCGGCAGAGAAAGCTGTGGACGTTGCAGTGCAGCGGTTTTGACGTTCTGCATAGTTTTGACATTCGACATAAGAAATGGTCACTTCGTTGTGGTCCGCAAGGACGGTGTCGGCACAAGTTCGTCACGAATTATTGATGATATGTTCACAAGAGGCAACCTCATGGCCTGCCCAGCGTTATCTTTCCCGTTGCGTTCCTCGTACAATACCCCCTAAGATTGCCTGCTTTTTTTGGCCTGAATGGCTGTGATTAACGATCGAATGGTTACCGAGTAGCGTTATGCGTGTTCTGCTTGCCCCGATGGAAGGGGTTCTCGACTCATTGGTGCGAGAACTGCTGACTGAAGTAAATGATTATGACCTGTGCATCACCGAATTTTTACGCGTGGTGGATCAGTGTCTGCCGGTTAAGTCCTTTTATCGCCTTTGCCCGGAATTACACCATGCCAGCCGCACGCCGTCAGGCACGCTGGTACGTGTTCAGCTACTGGGGCAATACCCGCAATGGCTGGCGGAAAATGCGGCGCGAGCGGTAGAACTCGGCTCGTATGGCGTCGATCTCAACTGCGGTTGCCCGTCGAAGCTGGTGAACGGCAGCGGAGGCGGGGCGACGCTGTTAAAAGATCCTGAACTGATTTATCGGGGCGCAAAAGCGATGCGTGAGGCGGTGCCAGCACACTTGCCAGTCACGGTGAAAATTCGGCTGGGCTGGGATTCCGGCGCTCGCCAGTTTGAAATTGCCGACGCGGTGCAGCAGGCGGGTGCCAGCGAGCTGGCCGTACATGGCCGCACGAAGGAAGACGGTTACAAAGCCGAATGCATTAACTGGCAGGCAATAGGGGAAATCCGCCAGCGCCTGCAAATTCCGGTGATTGCCAACGGCGAAATTTGGGACTGGCAGAGTGCGCAGGACTGTATGGCGACAACGGGCTGCGACGCGGTGATGATCGGGCGGGGTGCGCTGAATGTGCCGAACCTGAGCCGCGTGATTAAGTATAACGAACCGCGTATGCCGTGGCCGGAGGTCATGCTGCTGCTACAAAAGTATGTGCAGTTGGAAAAGCAGGGCGACACAGGGCTGTATCACGTCGCGCGCATCAAACAGTGGCTCGGCTATTTGCGTAAAGAGTACGACGACGCCACCGAGTTATTCAGCGAGATCCGCACGTTAAAAACCTCGGCGGATATCGCCCGTGTGATTGGTGAGCCATAGAGACTCACTGTTTCCTCATTTTCTACCTTCCTACATCTGCCTTCCTACGCTTCGTGTTCTCATCACGTTGTTCAGATTTAACGCACCTCATCACTCTCCAACTGGCCTGTACTTTACTTTACGAATCGGTTGACGGTATAACACTCCATCTATCTGGAAGTTTAGACGTCTATAACGAAAGGTCATCATGGAACAACATGCATCAGGCACGGAAGGGCAGTTTAAGCGCACCATGAAGGCTCGCCATTTGGTGATGCTTTCGCTCGGTGGCGTCATCGGCACTGGCCTGTTTTTCAATACGGGCTACATTATTTCCACGACGGGTGCGGCCGGGACGCTATTGGCGTATCTGATCGGCGCGCTGGTGGTGTATCTGGTGATGCTGAGTCTGGGTGAGCTGTCCGTCGCCATGCCGGAAACCGGAGCGTTCCATGTGTATGCGTCCCGCTATCTCAGCCCGGCTACGGGTTATACCGTGGCGTGGCTGTATTGGCTGACGTGGACGGTTGCGCTAGGTTCCAGCCTGACTGCTGCCGGTTTTTGCATGCAGTATTGGTTCCCACAGGTGCCGGTCTGGACCTGGTGTCTGCTGTTTTGTGTGCTGATCTATCTGCTGAATATCGTGTCGTCCCGCTTCTTTGCCGAAGGGGAATTCTGGTTCTCTATCGTTAAAGTTGTCACGATTCTCGCTTTTATCGTGCTCGGTGCGGGCGCGATGTTTGGCTTTATTCCGATGCAGGACGGTTCACCTGCGCCGTTCTTCCAGAACATTACCGCGTCTGGCTGGCTCCCATACGGTGGCTTGCCAATATTGATGACGATGGTGGCGGTGAACTTCGCCTTCTCCGGTACGGAGCTGATCGGCATCGCGGCTGGAGAAACCGAGAATCCTCAGAAGGTCGTGCCGATGGCGATTCGTACTACCGTTGCGCGACTGGTGATCTTCTTTCTGGGCACGGTGCTAGTGCTGGCGGCACTCATTCCGATGGAAGAGGCCGGTATCGCGAAAAGCCCGTTTGTGCTGGTGTTTGAAAAGATTGGTATTCCTTACGCCGCCGATATTTTTAATTTCGTGATTTTGACGGCGATCCTGTCCGCCGCTAACTCAGGACTGTATGCCTCGGGGCGTATGCTGTGGTCGCTGTCCAACGAAGGCACGTTGCCGCGCCGTTTTTCTCGTCTGACGCGCCGTGGCATTCCGCTTTTTGCGATCTCCATCAGTATGCTGGGCGGGCTGTTGGCGCTGTTTTCCAGCGTGGTCGCGCCAGATACCGTCTACGTGGCACTGTCCGCGATTTCTGGTTTTGCCGTGGTGGCGGTGTGGCTGAGTATCTGCGCCTCGCACTATATGTTCCGCCGTCATCATGTCCGCTCGGGAAAACCGCTTTCCGACCTGCAATATCGCGCCCCTTGGTTCCCCATCACGCCGATTCTTGGCTTCCTGCTGTGCCTGTTGGCCTGCGTCGGGCTGGCGTTTGACCCAAGCCAGCGGATTGCGCTGTGGTGTGGAATTCCGTTTGTTGCGCTGTGCTATGGTGCTTATTATTTCACGCAGTCAATGAAGAAACGTAGATTAACGGGAGTGGAAGACATTGCGTAAGAATACGGTTACCGAAATGCTGGCAACGGCATCAACGATTGTGCTGGACGGTGCGTTGGCGACCGAACTGGAAGCGCGCGGCTGTGATTTAACCGATCCGCTGTGGTCGGCGAAAGTGCTGGTTGAAAATCCGGCGCTGATTTATCAGGTGCATCTCGATTATTTCAAAGCTGGGGCACAGTGTGCGATTACCGCCAGCTATCAGGCGACGCCGCAAGGATTTGAGGCGCGCGGGTATAGCGAAGCGGAGTCACTGGCGCTGATTGCCAAGAGCGTACAACTGGCGGCGCAGGCGCGGGATGATTACCGTCGCGATAATCCGCAAGCTGGGACGCTGCTGGTGGCGGGATCGGTAGGGCCGTACGGTGCCTATCTGGCGGATGGTTCGGAGTATCGCGGCGATTACCAACTGCCGCAGACCGAGATGATGGCGTTTCATCGGCCGCGTATCGCGGCACTGCATGAGGCGGGTGCCGATCTGCTGGCCTGCGAGACGCTGCCGTCTTTTACCGAAATAGAGGCGCTGATTGCGTTACTGGCCGAGTTCCCTCAGGCGCAGGCCTGGTTCTCCTTCACATTGCGTGACAGCGAACACCTCAGCGACGGCACGCCATTGCGCACCGTGCTGGCGCGGGTCAATGCCTGTTCGCAGGTGGTCGCTGTGGGTATCAACTGCATCGCGCTGGAAAACGTGACGCCAGCGCTGACGCACCTGTCCTCGCTGACGGATTTGCCGTTGGTGGTTTATCCCAATTCCGGCGAGCAGTATGATGCGGTAACGAAAACCTGGAGCAACGCCCACGATGACGCCTGCTCGCTGACAGCCTATTTGCCCGAGTGGCAGGCAGCAGGTGCACGTCTGATTGGTGGCTGTTGCCGAACCACGCCCGCTGATATCGCCGGTATTGCACGCTGCTGCCAGCATGAGGGTCAGCACTAAATAAGGGGATGCCGTGATGGAAAATGATGTGAATCTGCAACAGGCGTACTCGCTTGCCAGACAGCGTGTCGCGCCGGGAGTGCCGGTAACGGTGCTGTACATTGGCGAACAGCAGACGACGGTTGTCTGCGGAACGGCGTCACAACCGTCGGCAACCCTGCAATTGACCATCGGTTTTGACAAAACGGCGTCGGCGTTTTTCAAGCATCTTCCCCCCACGCCGGACGAAATGGAGCGGGCGATCATGGCGGTAGAGGATGAAGTGACGCGTATTCGCCACGACATCCCTGCGGATTCCGTTCTGTTTTCTTTCGACCCAGCATTGGTGGCCCTCGCACAGATTTCGGGAGCAGAAGAAGAGGAAGCAGGCTGGCGTTTACCGCAAGATGACATGGAACGGACATTTAAACGTCTGGAACGCGTCATGTTGGGGAGTCCGGCGACCTGGGAGGGGATTCCGCTAGAGAACGCTTTCTCCGCCCGATTGCTGATTTTTCGTGAGTTTATGCACCATCACGGCTTCGATTCTGCACTGATTTTGCTATTACCAGCAGTTGCTGCGTGAAGAACTAGCGGTTTTCCTCTTCTCAGCTACTATTAACGGCGGTCAGCGTCCAGCAAGGGTTCTGACCGTATTTTTTTGCTGGGAAATCGCCGATAGCATTCATCTACAGATATTCATTGCCAGGAAATTGCACTCGGGATATCTGACGTTGTAAGGTAATAACACGGCATGATTATCGAGGTCATGCCATTGCAGTGCCAGGATGTGACAGGACGTAGGGTGTTAATCAAGGAGGATGAGAGGACGGCCATTGGGCCATATTATGTTACCTGTATGATCTATTTTACGGATGACCGAATCATTATTATCTTGAATTTCCGTATGACAGCGTAATAAAGCGCTGATCGATGTGGCGGAGAGTCAATTTTATTTCAGGGAATCCAGTGAGGGGAAAGAACATGGTTGAACATTTCACAGGGAAATATGAAGTTGAACTTAAATTTCGCATCGACGATATAGCCGTTTTTAGGAATACGCTTTTTAGCCTTCATCCCGAGGCTTTCGTCTTTGAAAATAAAGAACATGATGTTTATTACGATGATGTAGAGAATAGTCTGCGACAGCAAAATATCAAAATGCTGGTGCGCCGCATGGAGCCATCGGGCATTAAGCTCTGGATTGTGAAAGGGCCGGGCGTCGATCGCTGTGAAGCGGTTAACGTTGAAGGCTTTGAAAAAACCGACAGCATGTTACAGACGTTGGGGTATCAACCTCTTTTTGAAATTCATAAAATCCGCAGCATCTACTTTTTAAACGCCTTCCATATTACGCTCGATTATATTGAATCACTGGGATATTTCGTCGAAATATCAGTGATGACCGATGATGAAACCCAGTTGAAAGCACTCAGAGAACGGTGTATAGAGTGTGCATTACGGCTTCAATTGCCATTGGATAATATTGAAACGAAATCTTATTATCAATTATTAGGTTTTAATTAATTGTTCTTTTCTGGTTATTGAATTGTTGTTTTTATTGTTCTATTTGCACACGGGGAAATGATGAAAAAATCTATTTCGGCGATGCTGGCTACGGTAGTGATGGCGTTCTCTCTGTCCGTTCATGGTAGCGAGGTGGTGCACTATAAAGACGGTGCCTACATCGGTAAAGCGCAGGGGAAGGCGGCAGAGGTTGAGGTCACGGTCAGCATTAAAGACGGGAAGATCGCCAATGCTGAAGTGTTGAAGCATGGTGATACGGAAGCGATGATGCTGAGCGCGACGGATCAGATTGTGCCGGAACTCATTGAGAAGCAGGACATTAACAAGGTGGATGCGGTAACGGGAGCAACGTTATCGAGTCAGGGCGTGATTAACGCAGTGAAACAGGCGCTGGAACAGGCCAAAGTCACGCCGTAGTCACTCCGATTTTTGGTTATCACCGTTGATGAAGGCCTAAGTGATTAAGGAGTCGCACTGCCGTGGAAAACCTGCTGATGATTCTGCGTCACACGCCTTATTGGGTGTGGATCGTTTTGGGTTACCTGATTTATGCCGGCGTAAAAGCCAGCCAGCCACGGCAGCAATCGCTGGCACGGATGTTAGTTGTGCCGACCATTTTCATGGTGTGGGGCATCAGCGCGATTTTTCATACGCTGCGGCTCCCGCTTGCGGCGGCTGGCGGATTTCTGCTGGCGTTGATGATTGGGCTGGGCATCGGATGGGTGTGGGGGAAAACGTCAGGCATTTACTTGCCGGAATCGCGCCGTTTTCAACGCACCGGTTCGTGGTGGTCGCTGGTCTTGATGCTGCTGACGTTTTGTTCTCACTTTTACTTTTCCGTCCAGTTGGCTCTGTTTCCCGCGTTGGCGCATGACCCTTTATTCTGCCTGCTGTCCGGCGCGGCAAGTGGGATTACCGCGGGGATATTCAGCGGCGTCAGTCTGCGTTTGCTCAACCACATGCGCAAAATAAGACCGTCTCTGACGTAACAGGATAAAAAACAGTAGTTTACTTAAATCGTCTGTCAACATTTGTCACAAAGCTTTTCTGCTGTATGAGTGCGCAGGGAAGGGCGGTAAATTATAATGCCGATGCCCATCCCTTTCATTTAACAGAATACTGTTTAAGTTATTGAAGAATGACTAAAAATTTTAAGCTTTCTCTTTTTGGCCTGTTGGTGCTATCAACCCATGCTGTGATGTTGCCTCAGGCTGTGGCGAAAGCGCCGACGTACTCCGCTGGCACGGCGCATCAGGAAATTGCTTCCGGTAGCGCCATGGTCGTGGATCTGCGTGATAACCACATCCTTTATTCCAGCAATCCTGATGTGGTGGTGCCGATTGCTTCGGTGACGAAACTGATGACGGCGCTGGTGGTGCTGGATGCTAATCAACCGCTGGATGAAATCATCTCTGTCGATATCAGCCAGACGAAAGAAATGAAAGGGGTCTACTCGCGCGTTCGTCTGAACAGTGAGATCAGTCGCCGTGACATGCTGCTACTGGCGCTGATGTCATCAGAAAACCGCGCGGCGGCCAGTCTGGCGCACCACTATCCGGGCGGCTATCAGGCATTTATCCGCGCGATGAATGCCAAAGCCCGTGCGTTGGGGATGGCCCACACGCGCTATGTGGAGCCGACCGGGCTGTCTATCAATAATGTCTCAACTGCCCGCGATCTCACCAAACTCCTGATTGCCAGCAAGCAATATCCGCTGCTGGGCCAGTTGAGTACCACACAGGAGAAAACCGCGACGTTCTCCCACCCGGCGTACAGCCAGCCGTTCAGAAACACGAACCATCTGGTCTATAAAGAGGACTGGAGCATTCAGCTTACTAAAACGGGCTTCACGAATCAGGCAGGGCACTGTCTGGTGATGCGTACGGTCATTAATCAGCGGCCTGTTGCGCTGGTGGTGTTGGATGCTTTCGGTAAATACACGCACTTTGCGGATGCTAACCGCCTGCGTAAGTGGATTGAAACCGGTAAGGTCAGCGAGGTGCCTGCCGCCGCGTTGAGCTATAAGAAACAAAAATCACTGGCTTCCCGCCAACCGCAGAGCATGGCGAGTATCGAAACCGAATAATCAGTACTCCCCTTCCTGATGCTTCGGAAGGGTATGTCTTGACGGTGGCTGAACGGGCCACCGCTTGACGGGCTGTCACGCTCGAGCGCGAAAATCCTCTGTCACTTCACCTGCTTTTTTCACTTCGTCATCATGCGCAGCTTCACGCCAGGTTTCCGCTAATGCATCCTGTAGCCAACGCTGCATGGCAGGCTGTGCTAACAGATGCTCACAATAGGCAGTGGCTTCTGGCGAAACGGGAAGTTGATAGGTTTTGATACGGAAGACAACCGGCGCAAAGAAGGCGTCCACGGCTGAAAACTGTTCTCCTGCCAGAAACGGTCCGCCAAAGCGCGTCAGTCCTTCCTGCCACAGTTCGCAGATGCGGTTAATATCGTTACTGAGGGCAGGCGATATCTCATTCATTTTAACGCGCACGCCGCAACTCATGGAGCAGATATTACGCAGCTCGGTAAAGCCAGAATGCATTTCGGCAGCGGCACAGCGTGCCCAGGCGCGGGATTTGGCATCAGCAGGCCAGACGCCGGGATGTTGTTCAGCCAGATATTCGGTAATCGCCAACGAATCCCAGACAGTGGTTTCGCCATCGATCAGGCAGGGAACTTTTGCCGTCGGCGAAAAGGCCTTAAAGGCCGGCTGTGACATGCCCGGCGCAAAGGCAACCAGTTTCTCTTCGAAAGGAATCGACAGTGCTTTCAACAGCACCCACGGACGCAGTGACCAAGAGGAATAGTTTTTATTGGCGATATACAGCTGATACATGTCTGATGCTCCTTGTGTTAACGAAGCCTTAGCATTAGCACGAAAGGTGGGAGAAATCATCCTCCTCTCCGTGGCTCGTCTATCGGTTTTGCGCATTGCTGTCAGGATGATGGTGCAAACGGAAGGCGGGGAATGTGAATTTTGCGTATCGTTTAGCATTATTCTTGCAGTTTTTATTAAATGAAACCTCAACAAATGCACTATATTACGCGCTGTGCATTTGAGTGCGTCGGTGCGGCAACCACTATCGGGAAGCCTTATTCGCTTAAGGCAGGAGAAGGTGTTTTTTGCCTTGTCAGAGAAGGGATGTGACCGTCGGAATCTTCAACCTGTCTTGTGCTTCAGCGCGCTGTTCTGACTCTGACGCCTGGATTGACTGGGTCTTTATAACGAATGAAATGGCTTACTTCACTGACTATAGCAATTGGACTTGCCTGTAATCCGGCGTTTGCGCAGGAGCTGACGTCTGCGCCGGCCTCAATATCGCCTTCACATCAGCAACGTGATGCGTTTGTCACGGATCTGCTGAAGAAAATGACGCTGGAAGAGAAAATCGGCCAGCTCCGATTAATCAGCGTCGGGACGGATAACCCGAAAGAAGCCATTCGGGAAATGATCAGAAACGGCCAGGTTGGCGCGATTTTTAATACAGTGACCCGTCCAGATATCCGTGAGATGCAAGATCAGGTGATGCAGCTCAGTCGCCTGAAGATTCCGCTGTTTTTCGCCTACGATGTGGTGCATGGCCAGCGCACGATTTTCCCTATCGCGCTGGGCCTGGCTTCTAGCTGGGATATGGATGCGATTGCGAAAAGTGCGCGCGTAGCGGCGTATGAAGCGACGGAAGACGGCCTGAACATGACTTGGGCGCCGATGGTGGATATCACCCGCGATCCGCGCTGGGGTCGTGTGTCAGAAGGCTTCGGTGAAGATACCTGGCTGACCAGCAAAATTGCCGGTGTGGTCGTCAAATCCTTTCAGGGCGATGACGTAACCGGACGCCACTCGCTGATGACCAGCGTAAAACACTACGCGCTCTACGGTGCGGTGGAAGGTGGACGTGACTATAACACCGTGGACATGAGCCCTCAGCGCATGTTCCAGGACTATATGCCGCCTTACAAAGCGGCGATTGACGCGGGCAGCAGCGGTGTGATGGTCGCGCTGAACTCAATCAACGGCACGCCAGCCACCTCCAACAGTTGGTTGCTGAAAGACGTTCTGCGCGATCAGTGGAATTTCAAAGGCATTACCATTACCGATCACGGCGCGATTAAAGAACTGATTAAGCACGGCGTGGCCAGCGATCCGCGTGATGCATCGCGTCTGGCGATTAAATCCGGTATCGGCATGAGCATGAGCGACGAGTATTTCGTGCGTTATCTGCCTGAGCTGGTGAAAAGCGGGGCGGTGAGCGTGCAGGAGATCGATGATGCCAGCCGTCAGGTACTGAACGTGAAATATGATATGGGGCTGTTTGAAGATCCGTATCGTCACTTGGGGCCAGTCGGTTCCGATCCGGTGGATACCAATGCGGAAAGTCGCTTACACCGTCTGGATGCGCGTGACGTGGCGCGTAAGAGTCTGGTGCTGTTGAAAAACCGCCTGCAAACGCTGCCGTTGAAGAAAGAAGGCACGATTGCCGTTGTGGGGCCATTGGCTGACAGCCAGCGCGATACGATGGGAAGCTGGTCTGCTGCGGGCGTCACGAAACAGACGATTACCGTTTATCAGGGCCTGAAGAATGCCGTCGGCGATAAAGCCACCATTCTTTATGCCAAAGGTGCCAACGTCAGTAATCACAAAGGCATTATCGATTTTCTGAATCAGTATGAAGATGCTGTTCAGGTGGATAAACGTTCGCCGCAGGTCATGATCGATGAAGCGGTAGCAGCAGCGAAGAAGGCGGATGTCGTCGTCGCAGTGGTTGGCGAAGCGGCCGGGATGGCACATGAAGCGTCCAGCCGTTCGAACATCGACCTGCCGCAAGGCCAGCGTGACCTGATTGCCGCGCTGAAAGCCACGGGTAAACCGCTGGTTCTGGTACTGATGAACGGACGCCCTCTGGCGCTGGTGCGTGAAGATCAGCAAGCTGATGCGTTACTGGAAACCTGGTTCAGCGGTACGGAAGGGGGAAATGCGATCGCCGATGTGCTGTTTGGTGACTATAACCCGTCTGGCAAACTGCCGATGTCGTTCCCACGTTCCGTCGGCCAGATCCCGATTTATTACAATCACCTGCCGTCCGGCCGTCCTTACACGCCGGAAAATCCAGGCAAATACACCTCTCACTACTACGATGAGGCCAACGGGCCGCTCTATCCGTTCGGTTACGGCTTGAGCTACACCACGTTCAGCGTGTCAGACGTGCGTTTGTCCAGTCAGACCATGAAGCGTAACGGGACGATCAACGCTAGCGTAACGGTGAAAAACACCGGCAGCCGCGCAGGGGAAACGGTAGTCCAGCTGTATCTCCATGATGTGGTGGCTTCCATCAGCCGTCCGCTGAAAGAGCTGCGTGGTTTTGAGAAAGTGATGCTACAGCCGGGAGAATCCCGCACGGTCACCTTCACGCTCGATCAGGACGCGCTGAAGTTCTACAATGCCCGCATGCAGCAGGTGGTGGAACCCGGTAAGTTCAATGTAATGATTGGCCTGGATTCACAGCGTGTGAAGAGCGATAGCTTCACCCTGCTATAATGATGTTTGTCTCGCCGCCGGGAATACTGGCGGCGAGACGAATTGTGATGACCGTAATACAGTGTAATTGTCGGAGAATCAGGGATTGCAGGAGAAAGGTATGCCGTTGACTGAAGTGGTGCTGGTTGATGAAAATGACAGGCCAACGGGCGTAATGGAAAAGCAGGAAGCGCATGTAAAAGGAGCATTACATCGTGCGATTACCGTCTATGTTTTCAACTCTCGCCAGCAGTTGTTATTGCAGCAGCGCGCAGAGGGGAAATATCACAGCGGCGGTTTATGGAGTAATACCTGCTGTAGCCATCCTGCGCCCGGTGAAGAGACGTTGCAGGCAGCACATCGCCGCTTGTATGAGGAAATGGGGTTACGCTGTGCGCTAACGCCGATGTTTACGCTGACCTATCGTTTGCCGCTGGATAACGGGCTGATTGAGCATGAACTGGGGCATGTGTATTTTGGTGTGACGGACGATGTGCCGCAGATAAATCCCGATGAAGTGTCGAACTATGTATACCAGTCGATAGACGAGATTGCCCAGCAGATGGTGGCGATGCCCGAACAGTTTACAGCCTGGTTCCAACTGACCTTCGCGCGTATTCCTGAGTACTGGCAGACGTTTCAGTCAGAGTAGTCGCATTAGTTACAAAAATTACATTAGTTAAAACAGTCACTTATACTAAATAATCGCGTTAATTGCCGTGTTTCCGTGTGGCACCGTTCGTGCGTTAGTGTATTGGTGCCGTAAGAATAGAGTGCGCACGGCGGGCCGAAAGCCTCAGCCCGAGTGCACGATAATAATGTAACCCACCAGCATCATGCCGGAGATGCCACCTAAGGCAAGCAGGGCAAAGAGACTGATAATACCGATTTTTTTAAGAGTCATCAGGTTATCCTTTTGTTAATTGCCCCGAATTATAAAGCCTTCCGCCCATGAAACAAGGCCAAAACGCGCCGTGCTTTTTAACTGCCCTTCATTAGCGAAATAACAATTACCGAAATAACAACAGTAGACCGAAAAACATCAGAATGACACCGGCTCCGCGCTCAATCGGGTTAAGCCAGCGGGTTAAACGCTGCTGAATCAGCGGGCGAGCGATCAGCGCGGCGATCAAGAGATCCCACACCAGAACGACAGAAAACATCCAGCTACCGCTGACGACTTGCTGCGTAGGTGTCACATGTTGTCCAAGAATGCTGGTCATCAGACTGATGTAGAACAGCATGTTTTTGGGGTTCAACAGCGCCGAACCGAGCCCCAGCAGGATTTGTTTACGCAGCGTCGGGCAACGGTCGGACTGCTGTTCCGCCTGTAGCGATAGCACAGAGCGACTTTTCACTAGCTGATAACCAACCCAGAGCAGATAAGCGGCACCGCCTAACTCGATGAGGGTAAACAGCGTGGGCGAATATTGAATGCCTACCCAGCCGATCGCCGCCAGCAGAATGTAAACGCCGTTGCCCAGCGCAATGCCCAGACAAATTCCCGCACTGCCGCGCAGTCGGTAGCGAATGGCGTAGGCTGTCAGTAGAAAGAAGTCTGGGCCAGGACTTAGTAACGCCACAAAATGCGCCAGCGCCAGAGCAGGAAAGTGGGTGGGAAAGAGCGAATCGGCGGAAAAAAGGGTGCTGATAAACATGATATTTCTGACCTCGATAAATAATCAAGGCCAGTCTAGACAAGGCGTTCCGCTATTTATTGTCAAATATTGATCGCGCGTACTGACCCGGCGTTGCGGCGGTGTATTGCACAAACGTTTTGTGGAAATGGCTTTGATCGCAGAAGCCGCTTTGGTAGCTGGCATCAACCAGCGGGGTGCCCTGTTTCAGCAGCGATTTAGCATATTCGATACGGGCATTATTCAGGAAGGCCATCGGTGTAATGCCGGTATCGTGACGAAACTGTCGCACGATGGTTTCACGCCGCAGATTTAGCTCCTCCGCCAGCGTTTCCAGCGAGGGCGACTCTTGCAAATTATTCAACAGACGCTCGCGTACGTGTCGCGTCGTGGTTTGCGAAGCATGATGGGGTAAGGTGGGCAAACAGGATGGCGCAGGCAGGCAATATTGTCGCCAAATGGGTTCGAGCATCGCTTTGAGCTGATTATCCGCCGCTGTTATGTCTCCCCGATACAGCAGGGCAACCACGTGCTGATAACGTATAAACAGTGCGGGATCGCGCAGAACAACGCGGTTGCAATGCAAGGTCTCCGCCCGATAACCACAGTGAGCCGCGATCTGATCGAGACACCATTCGGTATCCAGATAAAGCATGTGATAACTGCGTGTTTTTCCGGGAAGTGGATTACAGCTGTGCGGCTGTTGAGGATCGATGAAGATCAGATCGCCAACCTGCAAGTGATGGGTTTCGTTGCGGTAATGGCAAAGCGTTTCGCCGTGTTCTATCGCGCCAATCGAGAACTGCGCATGGCTATGTGTTTTATAGGCGTGGCTGCTGTTGCGCGTGCTGCGGCTTTCAACATGCGGTAGTCGTGGCGAAAACCAGTACGATTGGTTAATGGCGTGGACTGAAGACATAACTTACCGCTCGTGACAAATAGGGGGCTTAACCCTAATCGCTGGGCAGACGATTGTCGAGGTCGGAATGGTCACGAACGTGATATCGGCTGACGTCGCCGGGCGTCTGTGGGACAATGGCGGCCAGATTACCCAGATACAGAGTATGCATGACGCTGTCCCCCGCAATAAAATTGCAGATTGGTCAATGGTATAAGGCCCTGCAAGAGCAAATCCCGGATTTTATTTCCCGCGTTCCCCAGCGACAGATGATTGCCGAAGTGGCGAAAACGCTAGCGGGTGATTACCCGCGCCATTTGGCTATTGAAGCGCCAACCGGCGTCGGGAAAACGCTTTCTTACCTGATTCCGGGTATTGCGGTAGGACGTGCGGAGGACAAAACGCTGGTGGTCAGCACCGCGAATGTGGCGTTGCAGGATCAGATTTACAGCAAAGATTTGCCGCTGTTGCAGAAGTTTATTCCCGAACTGAAATTCACTGCTGCATTTGGCCGTCGTCGTTATATTTGCCCACGTAATCTAGCGATGCTGGCAACCGATCCCGATGCGCAGGGGGATTTACCACTCTTTCTGGATGATGAAGTAATGTCTGCCAGCAAGGAGGAAAAACGTACCTGTGTGCGGCTTGAAAAAGCGCTGCAAGGTCACGCCTGGGATGGGCTGCGCGATCATTATCAAGATTCAATTGACGATAGCCTGTGGCAGAAATTGTGTACGGACAAAGCGAACTGCCTTGCGCACAACTGTCATTATTACCGCGAGTGCCCGTTCTTTATCGCCCGGCGTGAGATCGAGCAGGCCGATGTTGTCGTCACCAACCATGCGCTGGTGATGGCGGCGATGGAAAGCGAATCGGTACTTCCTCCTCCTAAGAATCTCCTGTTGGTGCTCGACGAAGGGCATCATATCCCCGATGTTGCCCGCGATACGCTGGAGATGTCCGGCGATATTCATCCTGCGTATATGATGGCGCAACTGGAACAGCTGGTGCAGCTTATCGGCCAGTGCATGGCGCAATTTGCCCCTAAGTCACCTCCGCGACTCGCTAACAGCGAGCGGTTAACCAGCCATTGTGAGGAGATCCGCGAGTGCGTGCTGTCTTTTTCGCAAATGTGCGGGCTGTTTCTTCCGCATGACGGACAGGAAACCGAATACCGTTTTGCGATGGGCAAAATGCCGGATGAAATGCGTGAACTCTGCGTGCGGTTGTTCAAACTGACGGACACGCTGCGGGCGCTGGTGGAGTATATGCTTAACGATCTCAGCGAGAAAACCGGCAAGCATGACGTGGTGCGCGTCTATCAGGCATTACTGAAAATGAGTCGCCAACAGGGCTACCTTGAGTCTATGAGTAAACTGTGGCGATTGGCGGCGATGGAGAAATCATCGAACGCACCGGTCTCCAAATGGATCACACGCGAAATGCGCGATAACCAGCCGCATCTTCACCTGCACTGTGCGGGGATTCGCGTTTGCGATCAGCTTGAAAGGCTGCTGTGGGGGAAGGTCTCGCACGTTGTGATGACCTCGGCAACGCTGCGCTCGCTGAACAGTTTTTCTCGTATACAGGAGCTTTCTGGCCTTAGCGAGCAGGAAGGGGACACCTTCATCGCGCTGGATTCGCCGTTCAACCACCGCGAGCAGGGGCGTCTGGTGATTCCCAAAATGCGTTATGAACCGCTGATGGAATCTGAAGCGCAGCATATTGCTGAAATGGCACAATTTTTCCGAGCGGAGCTAAAACAGGATAAGCATAAAGGGATGCTGATGTTGTTTGCCAGCCAGCGTGCGATGCAGCTCTTTCTGACGCAGGTGACCGATTTACGCCTGATGCTGCTGGTTCAGGGAGATAAGCCGCGCTACAGGCTGGTCGAGCTACATCGTCAGCGGGTACAGGAAGGCCAGACCAGCGTGCTGATTGGTTTACAGTCCTTTGCGGAAGGGTTGGATCTGAAAGGGGAGCTCCTTACTCAGGTGCATATCCATAAAATTGCGTTTCCGCCTATCGACAGCCCAGTGATTCTGACGGAAGGCGAATGGTTAAAAAGCCTCAAAAGGCATCCGTTTATCGTACAAAGTTTGCCTAGCGCCTCGTTTAACCTCATCCAGCAGGTTGGACGCCTTATTCGTAGCCATGACTGCTTTGGTGAAATCGTCATTTACGATCGTCGCCTGTTGACCAAAGGCTATGGCGCACAGCTGCTGGCGGCGCTGCCCGTCTTCCCGATTGAACAACGGGATATGCCATAACAAAATCCTCTATATCCGTCCCCCGAATAAGGGGGTAATTAGTCCCTATTTAGCGCTATATTTTTTTATTCTTATTTGTTAGATTTGTCTCGGAACAGCAAGGATGCCGTTAATACGTGTGACAAAGTATGTCATTACGTGGCGCGGTTTTATCAACCAAGGACAGGAACCGTGATGAAAATTAACGCAGTGAATAAAAATTCCTTCCTTTTCAAAAATGAATGCCGCTTGGCATCCGTTTCTCTTGCTGTCCATCTCAATACCAATAATAAAAATTAGTCACCGTGACCTTATTATTTATCATTTGATAATAACGAAAATAATTGGCGTTCTTTCTTAATTATTTCCTTATAGAGATAATTTTTATTTATATGCGTTTTTTGGATATAAATATTTTTAGTGAGCGTTGTCTACCCAGGAGACGATTAGACCGCGGCTATGTGCGGTACATGCAATACCTCGCTTGCATGAAGGGATTTAGGATTCTGATCATCCCGATCAGACTTATGGAGAAGAAAAGATGGCTTTACGAGATGAAGATAAGGATACCGCTGAATCGGCATTGCATGCAGCGGGTACGGGATATAGTGATGTGTACGACTTGTATAATTACCACTCCCGTGGCGATGGACAGCTTAATGGCAAACCCTCGTTCACAAGCGATCTGGCAGCCAAGGAAATCGTCCGCGACGGCCTGACCTGGAATGGCACGAATGTATTCGGTAAATCCGCTAATTTGACCTATTCGTTCTTACAGGACGTGAAGTCTATCCCTTCTGGCGATCAGGGCTTTGTGAAATTCAGCGCAGCCCAGGAACAACAAGCCAAACTGTCTCTGCAATCGTGGTCAGATGTCGCTAATATCACGTTTACTCAGGTTAGCGCTACTCAAAAAGCCACCATCACGTTTGGTAACTACACCCGTGATTCAAGTGGCCGACTGGACTACGATACTCAGGCTTATGCTTATATGCCGGGTAACCACTCGGCAGCGGGCAGCGCCTGGTTTAACTACAACGCCGACACGGTGCGTAATCCGGCGACGGAATACGGCAAGCAGACGCTGACGCATGAAATCGGTCATGCGCTGGGCCTGAATCACCCGGGTTCTTACAATGCCGGCGAAGGCAACCCGACCTACCGCGATGTAACCTACGCGGAAGATACACGCCAGTTCAGCCTGATGAGCTACTGGAGTGAGCAAAACACTGGGGGCGATTTCCAGGGGCACTATGCTGCGGGTCCGCTGATTGATGACATCACGGCAATCCAATATCTGTACGGTGCAAACATGAACACGCGTACCGGTGATACGGTATACGGCTTCAACTCCAATACCGGCCGTGATTTCTATACCACCACCAGCAATAGCCAAAAACTGATTTTCTCCGTTTGGGATGCAGGTGGTAACGATACGTTTGATTTCTCTGGTTACAGAAACGATCAGCGTATCAACCTGAATGAAGGCGGATTCTCTGATGTTGGCGGCCTGAAAGGTAACGTCTCTATCGCTCACGGCGTCACGATCGAAAACGCCATTGGCGGCTCCGGCAATGATATTATTATCGGCAATGACGCGAATAATATTCTGAACGGTGGTGCTGGCGATGACGTCATTTACGGCGGCGGCGGTGCTGATACGCTGACGGGCGGTGCGGGCAAAGATATTTTTGTCTATGCCAGCGCGAGCGATTCTTCCTATAAGAACGGCTATGACACCATCACTGATTTCCAACGCGGTATCGACAAAATCGATCTGTCAGCGTTGAATCAAAAAGGTGATTTGCAGTTCGTCAATTCATTCACCGGACTGGGTAATGAAGCATTGCTTAACTGGAATGCCGATAGCAATACCACCGATCTGTGGCTGAATTTTGCCGGTCAGACCACGCCAGACTTTGTTGTACATATTGTTGGTCAGCCTTCTGCGGCAACCGATTTTATCGTGTGATGTAGCAAGGACGGGGTAACCCCCGTCCTTTTCTGTTATCGACTTGGGGCCACTATGAAAAAGTTAATCATCGCGGCGTTGTTAAGTGCAATAAGCGGAGGATGTATGGCGAGTAGTTTGAAGTTGCCTTCAGCAAGTGAGCTAAGCGGCGTATGGCAATTGCGTGGCGGAGAACAGCAGTGTGAGGTCGTGCTGCACAATACGCCGTTAGTGGATAACACCTGGCGTCTTGAGGGTGATGCGCCGTGCTTAAAAGCGCTGCTGCCGGATGTGCCTGCTGGATGGCGGCCGACGCCGGACGGTATCACGTTG
This sequence comes from Pectobacterium sp. S5, assembly GCF_051707265.1. Classification (NCBI taxonomy): domain Bacteria; kingdom Pseudomonadati; phylum Pseudomonadota; class Gammaproteobacteria; order Enterobacterales; family Pectobacteriaceae; genus Pectobacterium; species Pectobacterium sp. S5. The sequence continues at coordinate 561,225 of NZ_JAULSZ010000001.1, read as the reverse complement.
ACGAAAGAACAGGGCCAGTCCGTGGCGTTCTTTAGCAAGGAAAAAGAGGGCTATACGCTGATATTGCCTGATGGCAGTGCACGTACGTTGCATAAACAGCCCTGACAGGAGAGGCAAACGCAGTGAGTCAACTAGCAAATAAGGAACGTTCGTTGTTGAGTATACTGCGTCCTTTCCGGCGCAGCTTTTGGAGCATTGGGATTTTCAGCGCCATCGTTAATCTACTGATGCTGTCGCCTTCGATTTATATGCTTCAGGTTTACGATCGCGTACTGGCTTCGGGGAATGGTACCACGTTGCTGATGCTCACCCTGCTGATTGCCGGTCTGGGGATATTCATGGCGGCACTCGAATGGGTGCGAAGTCTGGTGGTCGTAAGGCTCGGCACCCGAATCGATCTACAACTGAATCAACAGGTTTTCAACGCCGCATTTGAGCGCAATCTGGAAGCTGGCGAGGCCAAAGCCGGTCAGGCGCTGAACGATCTCACGCTATTGCGGCAGTTTATTACGGGCAACTCATTGTTTGCCTTCTTCGATATTCCCTGGTTTCCCTTCTTTTTATTAGTGCTGTTCCTGATCCATCCGGTTCTCGGCCTATTGGCGCTGGGAGGAACGGTGGTGCTGGTGCTGTTGGCATGGCTGAATCAGTATCTCACCACGTCGCCTTTGGAAGAGGCAAACCATGAAGCGCTACAGGCGACCCATCTTGCGGATACGCAGCTGCGTAATGCAGAAGTCATTGAATCGATGGGGATGCTGCCTAATTTGCGTCGCCGTTGGCTGGGGCAACACTACCGTTTTATTACGCTGCAAAATCTGGCGAGCGAACGGGCCGCAGTTGTCGGAGCCGCATCAAAACATGCGCGCATTTTTCTGCAATCGCTGATGCTCGGCGTGGGGGCCATGCTAGCGATTAAGGGCGAAATCACACCGGGGATGATGATTGCGGGATCAATTCTTGTCGGGCGCGTGTTGAGCCCTATCGATCAGTTTATCGGTATTTGGAAGCCGCTGAGCAGCGCGCGGCAGGCCTGGTATCGGCTCAGCCGTATCATGACGGCTTATCCGCCCAAAGCGGAGGCGATGGCGCTGCCTGCGCCAGTTGGCCAGCTTAGCGTCGAGAATGTGTTATTGCAGACGCCGCAAGGGGCATCAAGATTGCAGGATATCCATTTCTCGCTTCAGGCAGGCGAAACGTTGGCGATTCTGGGCGCATCGGGTTCAGGTAAATCGACGCTGGCACGTCTGCTGGTTGCGACGCAAACCCCGACGCGTGGCAAGGTTCGACTGGATGGGGCCGATCTCAGTCAGGTAGATAAAACGGCGTTTGGCCCGGCAATGGGCTATCTGCCACAGGATGTGCAGCTCTTTAAAGGCACGCTGGCGGAGAATATTTCCCGCTTTGGCGAGCATGACGCGGAAAAGATTGTCGCAGCGGCGAAGCTGGCTGGCGTCCACGAAATGATTCTTAGCCAACCGCAGGGATATGACACGCCGCTTGGCGCTGACGGCAACGGGCTGTCGGGCGGGCAACGGCAGCGTATCGCTCTGGCGCGTGCGGTGTATGGCGATCCCTGCCTGCTGGTACTCGATGAGCCAAATTCCAGCCTCGATAACGAAGGCGAAATGGCGCTGGCGCAGGCGATCTCGCATCTTCAGAAGCGGGGAGCGACGGTGATACTGATTACGCATCGTCCCGCCTTAACCACGCTGGCGCATAAAATTCTGGTGCTCAATCAGGGTAAGCAACAGCGCTTTGGGCCAGCGCGCGACATTCTGAACGAATTGCAGCCGCGTCGTGCCGCCAATCAAGCACAAATGACACCTGCTGCCGCTGTCCAGCCGTAACAGGGAATGACGAATACAGGGAAAGACATGTCCGCATCAGAAATAAGCGAAGAGAGTATGAACCAGACGGCGCGGCGCGATGAAAAACGTGCCGTGCGTCTGGGGTGGTTGCTGGTGCTCGCCGGGTTCGGCGGTTTTCTCCTGTGGGCACTGTTTGCACCGCTGGACAAGGGCGTCATGGTGAATGGCAGCGTTGTGATTTCTGGCAACCGCAAGGTTGTGCAGCACAATCAGGGCGGCATCGTCGATAAAATCCAGGTGAAAGATGGCGACAGGGTCGAGGCCGGTCAAATTCTGCTAACGCTGAATGAGGTTGATGCGCGTTCGGTGAGTGAAGGGCTGGATGGTCAGTATTTACAGCTGGTCGCGCGTGAAGGTCGGCTGCTTGCCGAGCAGCAGCGGTTGAGTGACATGGTGATGACGCCTCGCCTGCAACCGCTAGCGGAAAAACCGGAGATGCGCGTAATTACGGCATTACAGCGTGATTTACTGCACAGCCGTCAGCAGTCGCTCAAACTTGAAGCTGAAGGAATGCGTTCAAGTATCGCGGGTATGGAGGCGTCGCTCAGCGCTCAGCGTCAGGTGATGTCCAGTAAGCAGAAACAGCGGGAGACGCTGGAACAACAGCTGCAAGGGCTGCGCTCACTGGCAGCGGAAAACTATGTCCCGCGCAACAAAATGCTGGAGAACGAGCGTCTGCTGGCGCAGCTTAACGGCGATATCGCACAGTTGGCGGGGGATATCAACCGTACCCGTCGTGATATTGAACAACAAACGCTGCTGATCGCCCAGCGCCAGCAGGAGTACGACAAAGAAGTGAACAGCGAGCTGGCGGACGTGCGGGCGCTGCTGAGCGATGTGGGTAGTAAGAAGGAAAAAGCCGATTTCAATCTGGCGAATATTCAGATGCGCGCACCTGTTTCTGGCACGGTGGTCGGGCTGAAAGTGTTTACGGAAGGCGGAGTGATTGCGCCGGGGCAAACGCTTTTGGAGATTGTGCCGGACGATCAGCCTCTCTTTGTGGATGCGCGTCTGCCCGTTGAACTAGTGGATAAGGTGTGGCCGGGGTTATCCGTCGAGCTTCAGTTCGTCGCGTTTAACCAGAGCACGACGCCGCGCGTTGCGGGAACGGTCGAGCTGCTGTCCGCCGACCGCCTGCTGGATGAGCGAGACGGTTCACCTTATTACAGCCTGCGTGTTCAGGTGGATGAGGCTGGGAAACGTGCGCTGGAGGGGCTGGAAGTCAAGCCCGGCATGCCGGTACAAGGGTTTGTTCGTACCGGAGAGCGGTCGTTCGTCAATTATCTCTTTAAGCCTTTAATGGATCGCCTGCATCTGGCATTAACGGAAGAATAATCATGCAAAGGATCGCGATAATCGTGCTGTTTGGGCTGCTTTCTTCGGGCGCCAACGCATTAGGGCTGCTTGATGCTTGGGAATTGTCGCTGCGTAACGACGCCCAGTTTCGCGCTGCGGGGTTTGAGCATGCGGCAGGTCAGGAAGAGGAGACGATCGGGCGTGCCAATCTGCTTCCCAATCTCCAGTATGGCTATAACGCTAACCGCAGCCATTCCAAAGTCACCCAAACGGATAGCTTCACGGGCAACACGCTAAAACGCGATTACGACAGCTACACGTCAACGCTATCGCTGCGCCAGCCGCTGCTGGACTATGCAGCCTGGGCGCGTTATCAGCAGGGTGTTGCCCGCACGCTGATGGCCGATCAGCGTTTTCGCGATCGCAGTCAGGATTTGATGGTGCGGTTATATCAAGCCTGGAGCAATGCGCTGCTGGCACAGGAAAAGCTGCAATTGCTGGATGCGCAGCAGCGGGCGTATCAGGAACAGCTGGCGCTGAACAAACGCCTGCTGCTGGCGGGCGAAGGCACGCTAACGGATGTGCGGGAAACGGAGGCGCGTTTTACGCTGATCGAAGCGCAACGTATTGAGCAGCAGGATAATCTGGATGCTGCGATCACCGATCTGGAAAATATGACGGGGACGGCGCTGGATATCACGACGCTGTATCCCATGATGCTCACTCAACTGCCGTCTGCGGAATCAGGTAAGCAGACGCTGGCGCAGTGGCGCGATCTTGCCGTGCAGCACAATGCCAAACTGGCGACGCAGCGCGAAGGGCTGGCAGTTAGCCGCTATGAAATCGAACGCAGCCGCGCCGGGCATTTGCCCACGCTGTCGCTGGTCGCATCGTCGCGTAATAGCCGTTCGGAAAGTGAATACAACTACAACCAGAAATACGACACGCAGAGCGTCGGTTTGCAGCTGAATGTCCCGCTTTACGCTGGTGGCTCTGTCTCGGCATCCATGCGGCAGGCGGCGGCGGAATATCAGCAAAGCCAGGCGGAGCTGGACGATCAAACCAAGAAAACGCTGGCGGAATTGAAAAAGTACTACAACCTGTACAATAACGGGTCGGCGAAAATTAAGGCTTGGCAAATGACGGCCTCGTCGGCGCAAGAAGCGGTCAACGCCACGCGGCTGAGTGTTGCAGGTGGGGAACGTATCAATCTGGATATTTTGCTGGCCGAACAGGATTGGTATAACGCCCGACGAGAGCTGGCAGAGGCGAAATACAGCTGGCTTCAGGCATGGCTGTTACTGCGCTATACCGCGGGTACGCTGAACGAGAAAGATATTCTGGAACTGGCGGCCTGGTTTCAGCCTGCAACAACGTCACTAGCCAATAACAAGACCATTCGCCAATAACAAGACTATCAAAACTAAAACAGATGATAAAAATCATATACGGATAATCGGCTATGATTTTTATCAGCAGAGAAGTCTACGCACGTGTAACGTGAAGTATGAAAAGTAGAAATGGGTGACGAATATGAAGTGCATGACGAATAGAAATGGTTCGATTTTGTGTGATATTACGCCTCAGTAATACTTAAACTCCTTTAAAATCATAAAATCCCGGCATTTTGCATAATGGCCTCCATTCTTATCAGGAGGCTTTATCGTGAAAAAAATCAAAAAACCGCGTCTTACCGGCTGGATTGTGACATCTGCTTTGCTCTTTGCTGTTATCGGGCTGATTTCACCGCAACAGCTTCCCGTCACCGTCTATAAGCTCTCGCTTATCTCACTCGCTGCGGTATTAGGTTATTGGCTGGATCGCTCGCTGTTTCCTAAAGCGCGCCCTGGTTTGTTCCTCGAACAAGGTGATGAACCTGTACCGCGTGGACGTTTCCCGGTTCGGGACGGCCACCACACCGTATTTGCTGCCTCGATGTTACGACGTGCGCTGATTGTGTCAGCCGTTTGCATCGGCGTAGCGATGGGGTTGTGATATGCGACACCTTCTCATCACGCTGCTTGTTAGCCCGATGCTTTTTAGCGCGACGGTCTGCGCCGACACGATCCCTCGTGCTGCGCAGGCGTACCGCAGTGATGTGATCCGCAGTGCACGGTTGGATTGGGGCATGAATGCCCCGATTGCTGACTTTGCGGCGCAGTTGCATCAAGAAAGCGGCTGGAATCCTCGGGCCGTTTCACCCGTCGGTGCGCAGGGGCTGGCGCAGTTTATGCCGACCACCGCCGACTGGTTTAGCGGTATCGTCCCTGAACTTCGCGCCAATCAACCGTTTAATCCGGCCTGGGCTATCCGCGCTTTGACGGGCTACGATCGCTGGCTGTGGACGCGTATCAGCGCCAGAAATGACTGCGAACGTATGGCCATGACCTTGTCGTCCTACAATGGCGGGCTTGGCTGGTTACAGCGTGATAAGCAACGCGCGAAGATCGCCGAGAAGGACATACTCCGCTGGTTTGGTCATGTGGAAACCGTCAATGCCGGACGCAGTACCGCCAACTGGCGTGAAAATCGCCATTATCCCGACCGCATTTTGCATCAGCTGGCGCCACGGTATTTGAGCTGGGGGAGGGCGAGCTGTGTGGAATAGTCTGTTTCTCAATAGCCTGAAATCCTTTCTTTCGCCACGCGTGGTCGCCGTCCTGCTTGCTGTGGTGTCGCTACTCGCGGTCTATCTGACCGGCCGTCATCAGGGTTATCAACTGGCGCAGGCACTGGGGGATGCCGAGCTGGCGAAACAGCAGGCGGCATTCAACTTGCTACAGCAGCAGCAGGCCGAAACCCAAAATCAGCTATTACGTGCGGCGGCTGAGCAATACCAGCAACAGGTAGAGCGTGGGAATCAACTCGAACAGCGCTATGTCGCAGCGCGTCAAAAACTGGCGGCGGATAACGCCGCTCTGCAACGGAAAATCGACCATGTTACTCAGCAATACATTGACGAAAAAGGCAAAGTTCAGCCTGTGCAGTGCGTGTTTACTCGTGGCTTCGTGCAGCACTACAACGCCGCTTTCGGTCTGTCCGCCGATGGTGCCTCAGACATTACCGCCGCTGCCCGCCGCACTGGCGCAGCGTCCGGTCTCGGCACAACCGCTGACGCCGAATTACAGCCTTCAGGCGTCTCCCAGCGCGATATTCTCGCCAACATCAGCGACAACGGAGAGCGCTATCAGGCGTTGAGTGCGCAGGTTAACGCGCTGCTGGATTACATCGAAGCGCTACAACAGGCAGGGGAGGTAACACGTGAAAATTGAAGTGGAATTCTGGTCGCTGGTCGGCCTGCTATTGTCGTTTATGAGTTTCCTGTTTGCTGCCGGACGGATTCTGCTCACTCAGATTGAAAAGCGGCTGAACGAGCGTTTTGCCGCCCTGGAAAATGCACGCCAGAAGAGCGAGCAAGGCTGGACGCGTCTGGAGCGCGAGTTTCTGGAATTTCGTGCTGACTTACCGCTGATCTACGTGCGACGTGAGGATTACATTCGTGGTCAGACGGTAATCGAAGCCAAGCTGGATGCACTTTATAATAAGCTGGAGCTAGTGCAGCAGCGGTATTCGGGAGGCAATCATGGCTGATACGCAGCGTATCCGACAGGAATCGATGCGTTGGCACTTGCTTATCGCATTAAACAAAACGCGGCCTTACACCGCGAATGAAATGTTCCTGCTAGCGCTGATGCAGCGGCTGTATGCCGATGCTTCAGAGCCGGAGCTGCGTCACGCACTGGATTATCTGGCCGATCGCAAGATGGCGGTATTGACCAAGGAGGTGGGCGGCGTCTGGCTGGCGAATCTTACCCGCCTTGGTGTGGATGTCGTGGAATACGCGGTTGACTGTATGGTTGGCATTGCCCGGCCAGAAAAATATTGGGATCGGTAATCCCATAGCATGAGTTTCTCTTCTGTCTTTGCACGTTATCAGTGTCGTCATATTACTTTGCGCCAGCACGATTGTGCTGGCGTTTTTTTTATCGAAATAATTTTTATTTTTCAGTATCTTATCCGTATTTCTTCAAATAAATCACTTCGCTGTTTTTTCTAAAACAGATTAAAAGCCGCAGCCAGTCATTATCCGGATACTAGCGCCATCAACACGATGTGCCACCAAAACAGTGCGCCATTAACACAGCGGGTGAACGGATATGAATGCCAGACCAATTATCGATGCGGTGATAGCCCGCCTCCAGCAGCACTTACCGGCACGGCGGATTGCGTCCTGCCCAGAAAACATTCTGCTCGGACCCGATCTCCTGACACCTGGCGATGTGCTGGTGGGGTATCGCGGTTCCGAATTTTCCGCACCGGAAGATGCGGACTCTCCGGTTCAGACGCAGCGACCACAGCTGATGGTTGCCGTGCTGCTGCCGGAGCTGGATGGCGAAGACGGCGTGCTGGCCACGCTCGATATCGTCCGTCAGGCGCTGGGAGGATACCGACTGCCTGACTGTCATCGCGGTATTCGGCTAGTACGCGACCGCTACGTTGGTTACACCGAAGGACGCTGGCATTACGCCATCGATTGCACCACAGAAACCCTTTTTATCGAAGACCGCGAGCAGACGGATGGTCCGCTGCTTACCACGGTTAATTATGAGGAGAAAGACGCATGAAATATCGCTACACCGGCCCCGCCAGCGGCGTCACGCTGGCAGATGGTCAGGAAATTCTGCTTTGGCCCGCTCAGGTGACTGAACTGCCGGCAGATCATGAGTACGTGAAAACGCTGATCGCGCTGGGCTATTTGCTGCCTGTCGCGGATCAGATTCTGGCTGATAGCGCAACGGAGGTGACCCTTGGCCGCTAATTATTTACATGGTGTAGAAACAATTGAAGTTGAAACCGGTGCTCGTCCGGTGAAAACCGTCAAATCTGCGGTGATTGGGCTGATTGGTACGGCGCCGCAAGGTGCGGTAAATGACATTACGCTGTGCTTGTCCGAAAAAGACGCAGCACAGTTTGGTAGCCAGTTCGGCGGCTATACCATCCCGCAGGCATTGGATGCAATTTACGATCATGGTGCGGGTACGGTTCTGGTCATTAACGTGCTGGATCCGGCGAAACACAAATCGTCTGTGAGCGCAGAAAAAGTCACCTTTGACAAAGCGACCAGTACGGCTCAACTGGCGAACCGTGTGGTTGCCAAGCTGGTGCTAACGGCGGCAGAAGGCGGTCAGCCGTTTGTCGAAGGTCAGGACTATACGCTGGATGCACAAACTGGCGTACTGAAAAATCTGGGTAAAAACATCGATGTTGCGGCTGTGGTCAGCGCGTCTTACGACTTTGCTGATGTTACGAAAGTGACCGCCGCTGACATCATCGGCAGCATCAACGCCGCGGGCAAACGCACCGGTATGAAGCTGCTGAACGATACCTACAACCTGTACGGTTTCTTTGCCAAGATTCTGATTTCGCCGATGTTCTGCACGCAAAATAGCGTAACGACCGAGCTGATTTCGCTGGCCGACAAACTGGGCGCGATTGCTTACATCGATGCGCCAATCGGTACCACCTTTGCGCAAGCGCTGAGCGGCCGTGGCCCGGAAGGCACGATCAATTTCAACACCAGCTCTGAACGCGCTCGTCTGTGCTATCCGCACGTAAAAGTGTACGACGCGGAAACCAACAGCGAACGTCTGGAGCCTTTGTCGGCGCGTGCCGCGGGTCTGCGTGCCAAAGTCGATCTGGAGAAAGGTTTCTGGTGGTCATCATCCAATCAGGAAATCAAAGGGATCACCGGCGTAGAGCGCCAGCTGTCCGCGATGATTGACGATCCGCAGAGCGAAGTGAACCTGCTGAACGAGCAGGGCATTAGCACCATTTTCAACAGCTACGGCTCCGGCCTGCGCCTGTGGGGCAATCGCACCGCGGCCTGGCCAACCGTGACGCATATGAAGAACTTTGAAAACGTGCGTCGTACTGGCGATGTGATTAACGAATCCATCCGCTACTTCAGCCAGCAATACATCGATATGCCGATCAATCAGGCGCTGATCGATGCGCTGGTGGAATCCGTCAACGCCTACGGTCGCAAGCTGATCGGTGACGGCGCGCTGCTGGGCTTCAAATGCTGGTTCGATGCCGCGCGTAACGAACAAACCGAACTGGCGGCAGGGCACCTGTTGCTTAACTACAAATTCACTCCGCCGCCGCCGCTTGAGCGTCTGACCTTTGAGACGGAGATCACCTCGGAATACCTGGTAACGCTGGAGGGCACTAACTGATGGCCGGGAAAATTGAAGTAAACCGTATTACCAACGCCAACATCTACATCAATGGCGCCAACCTGCTGGGGCGTGCGCAGGAAATCAAACTGCCGGATGTCTCTATGATCATGCAGGAGCACAAAGCGCTGGGTATGGTCGGCAAGATCGAACTGCCTGCGGGCTTCGACAAGCTGGAAGGCGAGATCAAGTGGAACTCCTTCTACCGCGAAGCGATGCTGGCGGCGGCGAACCCTTACCAGTCGCTGGCGCTGCAGTGTCGCTCCAGCGTGGAACGCTACGGCTCTCAGGGCCGTATCGAAGAAGTGCCGCTGGTGACGCACATGACCATCATGTTCAAAAAGAATCCGCTGGGCACGTTCAAACAGCACGAAAACCCGGATTTTAGCAGCGCGTTCAGCTGCACCTACATCAAGCAGGTGATGAACGGTGAAGACCTGCTGGAGCTGGATTACCTGTCCAACATCTTCATGGTGGGCGGCGTAGATCAACTGAACAGCTATCGTGCCAATATCGGCGGTTAATTTGGTATTCATTGGTTAAGTAAGGAAAGAAAGGGGCTTCGGCCCCTTTCTTATGCCCGCCCCTTTCGTTTTCTAATTCACTTTAAAATCGTTATTCCTCGCTGCACGCGATACTGCTCCCGACATTTACTAAGGAGCCGTTATGCACACTGAAACCTATTCTCTGCAATTCCCTTACACCACCTCTGCCGGTCAACGCGTGGAGTCCATTTCGCTCAAGCGTCTGAAAGTCAAAGACATCAAAGCGGTGAAAAAAATCAGCGATGACCCAAGCAACTGGGACGACGCGCTGCTGTCGCGCATGACCGGTCTGGTGCCGGAAGACATCGATGAGATGGACGCACAGGACTACATGGCGCTGCAAAAACGATTTCAGCAGCTACTTGGGTTGGATAACGCAGCCGGCGCTGCTGTGGAAAGCGCAGGCCCTGCTGGCGAGGTGGTTTCGCTTTCAGCCGAGTGAGATTGATGCGCTGGAACTGGACGACTTTGAACGCTGGCTGGATGAAGCCAGCGAACAGATAAAACGTGAGAACGGTGAGGAAGACTGATTACTGACAGGATTAATTAGCCCACTATCCACCCTAACCCGGCCAGCGATAAGGACGCTGGCCGTTTTCTCCCTCACCACCTGTCTTCTTCTCCCGCTTATCACCCGTCCTTTTCCTCGTTTTATCCCCTGTTTGTGATGGGGAAACCAAACTGGAGCGGCGCGAGCCGCCGTCTCCGATCCGCCCCGCAGGGGGCTTTTCTGAATGAGAGTGAACCGTGGATATGCTTTTAAACGGTGTCATGCTGGGCAGGGCGTTTGGCGCCACGCTGGATGACACAAAAAAATCGCTGCAGTCACTTAGTGATAGCCTCAAGCAAGCTCAGGAACGGCAGCGGCAGTTTAATCAGTCGCTGGAGCGCTTTGGCGCTATTAGCACGCAAATTGTGTCTCAGTTAAACCAGTCGCTGGAGCGTTTCGGTGCTGTTTGCACACAAACCGTATCCCAATTAAATCAGTCGCGGCTTGAACTGGAAATCAATCAGGAGCGGCTAGCGAGCAGTCAGCCACGTCAGGAAGCGCTACGTGAGAACCATACCGAACGCACCGAAAGCTTCCAGGAAATAAAGGAGACATTTGGTTCGGTGATGGCACCTATTGTGGCGTCGGTCACACGCTATGCGTCATTTGAGGCGCAATTGCGTGATATCCGCGTTGCACATGGGATGTCGAGCGAGCAAGAAAAAGAGATGGGGCAGCGCCTGCGTCAATATTCTCAACAGGTGAACCAAACGCCGGATGCATTGCTCAGCAGTGCCGGAAAGTTGCTTGATAACGGGATGTCGCAGCAGCAGGCAACGGATGTTGCGGCAGTGTTGGGGAAAACCTCAACGGCATCCGGCGCGGCGTTGTCCGATCTTACCGCGCTCGCGACCACGCTTGATGACGAGTTTAACCTGAAAGGCGCGAAGGCACTGGAGGAATCCTTCTCTCGCATGTTGGCGGGCACTAAACAGGGTTTCTCCATGGCGTCGATGACGCAATATGCAACCGAGCTGGCTCCAGGATTTACGGCGATGGGGGCGACGGGTAATCAGGCGCTGAGCCAATTGGTTTCCAGTCTGAGTGCGACAAAAGGTGCGGATACGGAAGCGAACACGGCTGCCCGGCTGGGGAGTTTCATGAATGCCGTGGGACGAACCGACATTGCCGACAGTTACTATAACGCGGGCGTAGATTATAACGCATCACTAAAAAGCTACATGAAAGGTGGGTATTCACAGTACGACGCTGCGGTTCAGATTAGTAACCGATTTATCGACAGTAAAGGCAGCCAATTCCAGAAACAATGGGACATGGCCAGTAAATCGGGCAACGTGGATGCGCAGCAAAGTTTAATGCAGCGCTACGGATTGCAGGAGGTGTTCCGTACGCCAGAAGCCGTCAATCATGCGTTGTCGATGAAGCAGAACTGGCAGAGCTATCAAGCGAACCAACAGCGGATGAACAGCCCGGCGGCTACGCAAACGCTGGATCTCGACTTCGCCCAGCAGAATGACACATTGACCGGGCGCTGGAAGCAAATGACAACGTCAGTGATGAATATTGCACTCAATGTGGGTGAAGCGCTGACGCCAGTATTGGTTTCTCTGAGTGATGTGCTGATCCCTATTTTGGATCAATTGGTGACCTGGACAGCCGAGAACCCCGAACTGGTTCGCGGCATTGTGGTGACCGTTGCGAGTTTATTTATGTTCGGAAAAGCGGTGAGTGGCGCGTGGCAGGGGATTAGCACGCTGTTATCTTGGTTTCAGGCATTCAAGGACGGTATTTTACAGATTAAGACGGGCTGGCAACTATTTTCCGCAGGGCTAAGAACAACGGGATTCTTGCAGGGGCTTGGCGCAGCATTGCACTGGCTGGTTGGTGGAGCCGGAACATTAGGGCGCATGCTTGGCGGAGTGTTACGTAGCGGCTTGATGATGGCGGGCCGAGCAGTATTGTTTCTAGGACGTATGCTGCTAATGAATCCGATTGGCTTGGCAATAACGGCAATAGCAGGGGCAGCTTACCTGATTTACCGATATTGGGAGCCGATTAGTGCATTCTTTAAAAACCTCTGGTCACAAGTTAGTCAGGCTTTTAATGCGGGGTGGGAGGCGCTCAGCAATGCGGTATCTGGCGGAGTAGCTGGTATTGCGGCGTTACTGCTCGACTGGTCACCATTTGGCGTGCTGTATTCCATCTTTGCCGATACTGTCAGTGATTTGGGCATCCAACTTCCTGGTAGTTTAAGTGAACTCGGTGGCGTGATTATTGACGCATTGGTTAAGGGGATGATCAGTTATTTCCCCGAGATAAAAAATGTCCTGAAAACGATCGATGAATTTATTCCCGATAGCGTTAAAAATTTTCTGGGTATCGGCTCGAAAACCGTGTCTATCGAAGCTAGCGGTCAATCTGTGGCTGCCAATGTGATAACTCCACCCGTTCTGCAACCCACGTCGGTATCTGCACTGTCGCTACAGCCAACACTGCCTGTTGAATCACCTAACGCTGAGAGCAATGTGTCAACCCCGCAACAGCGTGTTGCACTGACACCAACTGTCGGTGGAGCAAAAGGTAAGTTAGTCACCGCAGCCCCTTCCGAACGTGTTCAGGTTGCTTTCTCACCCACCATTTATCTCAACGGTCAGAAGGCAGCGCCAACGCCTGAAATGACGAAGACGCTGACGCTTAGCATGAATGAACTGGAAAATATGTTGAACAAGCTGCTCACCCAGCGTGAGCGCAGGGGGTACGCCTGATGTTTGCGGTATTAGGAAATATTGAATTTAAAGTGACCGCCTACTGGGACGGCTTCAATACGTCATTCGGCGCAGATTATGCCGAGCATGGCCGCATTGAGGGTAAACCCGGTCTGCAGTTCATCGGTGCGAAGCTGGACGAGATTAATATTAGCCTCGTGTTTCACAAGCAGTACTGTACGCCGGATGTGGAGCTGAAACGGTTGGTTGAGGCGATGCGGGCGCATCAGGCAATGGCGTTAGTCTTCGGCAATGGGGATTATCGTGGCTGGTTTGTGATTACGGCACTGACCTCGACCAGCGAACATACCGACGCGAAGGGCAACGTATTGGCCATGAATGCCGCGCTAACGCTGCGAGAATACATTGGCGATCCGAAGAATCCGCTCAAGCCGCCTGCGATAGAGACCCCTGTTCCTAACGTCAGCGCCATCACCACGGCGGTCCAGAAAGTGAGCAATTTTTCAGCTTCACTACGCACGGCTGTCACGTATGCCAAGAAGGCACAATCTGCCGTTAAGGCGGTGAGAACCACCGTTCAGATTGTAAAACGGATGAAGGACAATCCCGAAACCGCGCTGTTGCAAATTCCCGGACTGCTAACGCAAGTCGGGAATGTATTGACGCCGTTAAGTCAGGTGGTGCCGGCGTTTAAAACAGCGGCAGAGGCCATATCTGATACGGCGGTTCAGGCAGAGAAGATGATGCCTGAAATTACAGCGGTTAATAACGCGGCGAATGAAATGCTGAAGCAGGTCAAGCAAGTTGCCGTCTTGTTGCAGGGCGTCGACAGCAAAAATGTTATCGAGAAGCTGGAAGCCATTAGTAAACATGTTGAGGCCGCGAGCGACACATTTAAAGGCGCTGAACCTGCGCTGAGCAAACTGACGGCAGAAATCGTGAAGAGGGTTGAAGCATATGCACCTTGAACATATCACTACACAGGGCGAACGCTGGGATACCTTGTCCTACCTGTATTACGGCGATCCGCTTGGCTATCCGCGGATCATTGCGGCTAACCCGCATGTACCCATCGTACCGCTGTTGCCATCGGGTGTGGTGGTGCTGATTCCGATTATTGAACAGGCAGAGGCCAGTAAAGCGGAGGACACCCCACCATGGCTGCGTTAACGGAAGAACTAACCCTGCTCTCTCCAGCGGTGTCGGAAGTACTGCAACCGGCGTTCACCCTGTGGTATCTGCAAAAGGATATCACCAATGATATCGCACCGTATGTTACCAGCGTGACGTATACCGACAGCATCAAGAATGAATCGGATTCGATCGAGGTCAGGCTCGATGATACCGATGGTCGCTGGATGGATAAGTGGTATCCCGGCACGGGCGATACATTATCGCTCAAGCTAGGCTATCTCGGTGAAATGCTGTTTGACTGCGGTACTTTCTCGATTGATGAAATTGAGGTTAGCGCACCGCCGAGCGAAGTGATGATTCGCGGCGTCGCGACATCGGTCAATCGTGCATTGCGAACCAAATCAAACTGCGGTTTTGAAGATACGACGTTAGCTGCCATTGCGACGCGCATCGCGAAAAAGCATCAGTTGATGCTCGTAGGGATGATTCAGATCATCAAGATCGATCGCGTTACGCAATATGCGGAAACCGATGTCGCTTTTCTAAAGCGGCTCGCCAGTGAATATGGCTATGCCGTGAAAGTGGTCAGCGACCAGCTGATTTTTTCCCATCTGGCAACGCTGCGCAATCAGGCGTCTGTTCGACAAATTAAGCCAACGGACGTCGCGCGTTTTTCACTGAGCGACACGATCAGCCACGTCTATAAAAACGCCAAGACGAAATATCAGAAAGGGAGTGAAAAGAAACTGATGGTTTGTGAAGCCAACGGTGGCGCGAACGACGAAATGAAGTCTGCTGGTGCTGAGACTAGTGCGGATACGTTGAAAGTTAACGTGCGCGCGGCGGATGCTTCTGGAGCGAGGATGAAAACGGATGCTGCATTGGATGCGCACAACGAAAAGCAACAAAAGGGGTCGATGACATTGATGGGCAGCCCGCAGTTGGCGGCGGGGAATAAAGTTGAGCTGGTGTCGTTCGGCCAACTTTCTGGCCATTGGTTGATCGAATCGGCTCGCCATGTTCTGGAACGTGGCAGTGGTTACACCACGGAGATTGGGTTGATTCGTGGGCCGATTACGGCGGGCAAGCGAAAATCGGAGAGCGGAAAAACGCTGGTGACTTACCACCCGAATGGCAGCCAGACAACACGGACGGTCAAGAGTAAAAAGGAGGTGTTGCCATGAGTTTATCTCGTCGAATTGGCACGATAAGCGCGGTGGATGAGGCTCGCGTAATGGTGCGCGTTCGTCTACCAGAGTGTGACAATCTGCGTACGGCCTGGCTGCCGGTATTACAGCGCAATACGCAGAATAATAAGGATTATTGGTTACCGGATATTGGCGAACAGGTCGAAATTCTGCTGGATGGCAACGGCGAGGACGGCCTGGTGCTGGGGGCGATTTATTCTGCCGCCGATGTGCCAACGCTGGCAGATAAGGACAAAAGGGCGGTAACGTTCGCTGACGGCGCGCATATTGAATACGATCGCCGGACGCATACGTTAACGATCAACGGCGGCGTGCAGCATATTGCGATTAGCAGCGGTACTGACGTGGTGGTTAACGCTCAGCGTGTCACTATTAATGCGCCAGAAACGACGGTGACTGGCAAGCTACTGGTGCAAGGGCAACTCACTTACGAGAGCGGGATGTCCGGTTCCGGCGGTGCCAGCCTCAGTGGTGATGTCAGTATCTCCGGCAACGTCAGCGCCAGCGGCAGCGTCATGGATGCTGGTGGCAACTCCAACCACCACTCGCACTAACGTTTTTCTAAACCGCTTTACAATTCTTTCCTCTCACCGGGGGCGACAATAGCCCCCTATGAAAACTCAATCTGTTTTTTGGCAACCGGCGCTGCAACGTTCTGGCGACATCGTCGAAGGAACGGCAGATATCATGCAGGCGATTCACATCATCCTGCGGACACCCTGCGGCAGCGACCCACATCGGCCTGACTTTGGTAGCAACCTACATCTGTATCTCGATTATCCGATCGAACGTGCGATCCCGCATGTCGTCAGGGAATCGGTAGAAGCGATCAAACGATGGGAACCTCGCTGCCAGTTACTGGCGGTTAAACCTTCTGTGAATGGGGCTCACCTGACGCTGCACGTTAGCTGGAAAACCGCTAATGGCGCGACACAGACCACGGAGTTGTTATGGCGCTGACAGAACCCAATTTTATTGAACGCGATGCGGCGAAGATTACCGCCGAAATGATCGCGAAATATGAAGCTGATTCGGGGAAAACACTCTATCCGGCGCAGGCCGAACGCCTGCTGATTAACCTCTTTGCTTACCGGGAAACTTTATTGCGTAGTGCGGTCCAGGAAACCGCCAAGCAGAACCTGGTTGCGTTTGCTCGTGCACCGATGCTGGATTATCTGGCAGAACTGGTTGGCGTCTACCGTTTGGCGGCGCAGCCGGCGCGTGCAGAACTTCGCTTTACCCCTGAAACGCCGTTAGCCAGCGATCTGCTGATTCCTGCGGGCACTCGCGTTAGTGCGTCGGACAGCGTGATTTTCACCACCGACAGCGACGCGCTGCTGAGAGCGAACGGCAGCGGTGTCACCGTGCTGGCGACCTGTACCGAAAGTGGTGATGTGGGCAATGACTGGCTGCCTGCCCAAATCAGTACGCTGCTGGATGAAATTGGCGACAGCGATTTAAGCGTCGTCAATATCACCAAGAGCAGCGGCGGTTCCGCCGAGGAAGATGACGATCGCCTGCGTGAACGTGTTCAACTGGCACCGGAATCGTTCAGTACGGCGGGATCGAAACTGGCATATCGCTTTCATGCGATGCGGGCACACCAAAACATTGTCGATGTGGCGGTGATGTCGCCCGAACCGGGCGAAGTGGTGTTGTATCCGTTGCTCAGTACTGGCCTGCCGGACAGCAGCATGCTTTCGCTGGTGGAAAGTTTTTGCTCTGACGAACAGGTGCGTCCACTGACGGATTTTGTTTCCGCCAAATCCCCCACGCAGGTGGATTACGCCATCAGCGCCAAATTGACGCTGTTTAACGGCGAACAGGCTGGCGTCGTTCAGGCCGCTGCGGAGAAAGCGGTGCAGGCCTGGGTTGAAACCCGTACCGCCACGCTAGGGCGTGACATTGTCCCAAGCCAGATTATCGCCACGTTATCCATTCCCGGCGTGTATCAGGTGGAGCTCGTTTCGCCGTCATTGATGGTACTTGATGACAGTGAATGGGCGAACTGTACGGGCATCAATGTCAGCGTCGTCGGGGTGTCGAATGGCTGATTCACTGCAACTGTTGCCACCGCCGTTGGCGGCTGACGCCCGCTTTCGTTCGCTGGCGGAATTGGCCGACCGCTTTGATGACATCGATCTGAATGCCTTGCTGGTTTATCTGATTGATATTGCAGACAGCAGTGCGTTGCCCTGGCTGGCAGAACAGTTCTCGTTGTTTGGCGACGGCTGGGAACTGGCGGAATCGGATGATTCTAAACGTGCACTGATCAAGGCCGCTATCGATCTGCATCGAAACAAAGGTACACCCTGGAGCATTAAAGAGATCATCCGCCGCTTCGGCTTTGGTGACAGCACGCTAATCGAAAATATTGGCCGCCTGAGCTACGACGGCGAAAC
Organism: Pectobacterium sp. S5; assembly: GCF_051707265.1. Taxonomy (NCBI): domain Bacteria; kingdom Pseudomonadati; phylum Pseudomonadota; class Gammaproteobacteria; order Enterobacterales; family Pectobacteriaceae; genus Pectobacterium; species Pectobacterium sp. S5. The sequence continues at coordinate 543,296 of NZ_JAULSZ010000001.1, read as the reverse complement.
CACCTACAACAACCTTTACGTGCACGGCGATAAAGCAGCGTGGGCGGTTTATCGCGTACTGCTAAAACAACCGATTACCAACGATCAGGTCAGAATGCTGCGCAATGCCATTGGGATGTTTGCCCCTGCACGGTGTCATCTGGCCAGCATCGAATATTGGGAAGTGCCTATCCGCTACAACCGGACGGCAACATACGACAGTAACTACAATCATGGGAGCGCTTAAACATGGCGAATTTGTCAGAGAACCCACAATGGGTTGACGGCATTTACCAAATCGAAACGTCAGATCCGGTCGTAGGTGGACCGGACGGTGTTTCAAACCGACAGGCTAAAGAATTGTCCAGTCGTACCAGCTATTTGAAAAAAGAGCAGGAAAAAACGGGTAGCGATCTGGCAACACACGCCACCGCCGCCGATCCGCATACGCAATATGCGCCGAAGGCGAATCCCACCTTCACCGGCACCCCGAAAGCGCCAACACCTGCAACTGACAGCAATAGTCAGCAGGTGGCGACGACGGCATTTGTGCGCTCGGTCGGTGCGACGAAACTGGCGAAAGACCAAAACGGTGCAGATATTCAGGATAGAGAACTGTTTAACCGCAATCTTGGTTCATCGCGTGCATACAGTTCCTCGATCCCCATCGGGGGAAGTGCCGGTTTATGGACAACCGCTGAGTTTATTGGTTGGTTAGAAAGTCAGGGCGCTTTTGTTCATGCCTATTGGGTGTGTCGTGGTTCGTGGTCGTACACCCACAATAAAATTATCTCTGATACAGAGTGTGGTCAGATACCACTGGCTGGCTCTGTTGTTGAGGTTATGGGGCAACACGATGCCACGACAATCAGGGTAACTACGCCTTCAACAACACCAGCTGGGTTTAGCGACTCAGCGAATGCACAATTTACTTATGTCTATAACGGTGTTGATTATTCTCCTGGCTGGAGACGTGATTACAATACGAAGAATAAACCTACTGCGGCCGATATTGGTGCATTACCTGAGAAAGCAATCGCTCAGGCGGCGACAAAACTTGCAACACCCCGGACAATCAACGGCGTGCCGTTTGATGGCACGGCCAATATTGCGCTGACTCCCGCAAACCTCGGTTTAACTGAGACGGTTAATCTTGCTGCTGGGGCGTTGGAAAAAGCCAAGAATGGCGCGGATATTTCTGATAAAACTGCGTTTTACAACAATGTGGTACTACGCGGCACATTAGTAGATGGTATGACCTTCGCCAACTGCGATAAAGCGGGTGAGTATGTTGTTGCGATAAACGATCCCAATACCGTTTCTGACATGCCTGTTTATAAAGGGCAGAAATTATACGGATATGGTGTGCTTCATGTTTTTCAGCACGGTAATTTCGTAGCACAAGAATATATCAATCATAGTGGAGACTATGCCTGGCGGCAGAAGTGGGATGATGGTCTTAATGCGCCTTGGGTGATTGCACTCAGTTCGTCACGCGTACCGACAGCTGCTGATGTGGGTGCTATAACCAAAACGGATGCCGATAGTCATTATGTTCATCAGGGGTCATCAGGTGTTATCTATCAGGACAGCGACCTCGCATGGAATAGCCCGACCGGTGCGTATTTAAAAGATAATGGTACACACTCATCCCTAATTTGGCATATGGGTTTAAATACTGGTTCTGCATCAGCAGCTCAGTTCTATTTTGATTTTGCTAATGGCGGAATAAAATATCGAAGCTCTCGCGATAATAGCGGTTTTGAAAAACCGTGGGCGCGTATTTATACCGACCAGGATAAACCTACGGCTGCGGAGATTGGGGCATTATCTCTCAATGAAATTGTCGGTATTCCTATGCCATGGCCACAGGGAACAGCACCTTCAGGTTGGTTAAAGTGTAACGGACAGGCATTTGATAAAAATGTCTATCCACTTTTAGCACAAGCTTATCCATCAGGAATACTACCCGATCTTCGTGGTGAGTTTATTCGTGGCTGGGATGATGGGCGCGGTGTGGATACTGAGCGCGGACTATTTTCAGAGCAAAGTGATGCAATCAGAAATATAACTGGAAGCCTACTTTATGGGCATGATGCTGATGTTACTGCACCAACTAAGAACTCTTCTTCAGGGGCCATGTATTACGATACAAGTGCGAAGCTATACGACAGGGATAGTTACCTAACCCTTAGCAATAGCACAACGGCAAATTCATGGTATCCAGCGACATTAGATGTTTCCCGTGTTGTACCAACGGCAAACGAAAATCGCCCCCGAAATATCGCATTTAACTACATCGTGAGAGCAGCATAATGAAAAGTTATTCTATTGAAGTTAACTCAGCAAAAATGAATGAATCAGGTTTTAGCCTTCAGGCAGGTTGGATTACTGTTTATCAGGTTCATCCAACAAGCCGAGAGTATATTAGCGCTAATTATGAATATTTGCCTATTGGTGTAGGTGTACCTGCTGGTAGTTACATTGACGTTCCAGAACTTCCTCAGGCAGGTTTGGCTCTAAGGCGTAGCGCGGATGGAAAGCAGTGGGAGCATGTATCTGACTATCGCGGTCAGACGGTTTATAATACGGAAACCCGTCAACCCAATAAGGTTACGGATATGGGCGAATTGCAAGCCAATCAGACTTTATTGGTACCGACCTCTGAATTTGATAAATGGGAGGATGGACAATGGGTAACCGATCTGGAAGCTCAACGTCAAGTATTAGTCGCAAATAAAAAAGTGGAACTTAATACCAGGTTATCTCAAGCAAGTGAGCGCATTCAGGTACTCAGCGATGCCGTTGAGCTAAACCTGGCAACAGAAGAAGAAAAAAATGAGCTGAAAGCGTGGAAAACCTACCGCTTACAGCTCAGTCGAGTTGATATTAATTTAGAGGGATTTATTTTTCCTGATGCACCATTTTTAGCATAATTTAACTAACGAGTTCTTCTGGCTATTCAACGTTTGGCGCTGTTGATGCATCAAAACGTATCAACAGCGTCCGATTTTTTAATTAAAGATGATTTTTATTTAAATTACATTGTTAAAATTATTAAATTCAATAATTTAAGGGTGTTATATTTTTTCAGAGGCAAAACGAATAGTGGCATTACCATTAGCTGCTTCGATTGAATTTGTTTTTTTCTTAAAAAATTTAAAAACTCATAAAATTGTTGATCCCCAATCAATAAAACATTGCATAATTTTCAGGCGAAAGGCATTCATTTTCGCAGCCTGACAGATAGTATTGATACTTCTACCCCCGCGGGTCGTTTTTTCTTTCATGTGATGAGCGCACTGGCAGAGATGGAACGGGAACTGATTGTCGAACGGACGCGGGCTGGCCTCGATGTTGCTCGGTTGCAGGGTCGCATCGGCGGGCGAAAACGGCTTATGACGCAAGATGTGCTTTGTCGAGCCGAGGCGATGTTAGCGACAGGGGCAACGCGCCTTCAGGTGGCGAATATCGTCGGCGTGTCAGAAAAAACCATCTATAAATACTTTCCTGCGCGGAGTAAGGATGGCGTTCCTGACGCTGGTCCAAAAGCAGCGCGATAGCAATTTCCTCTGCGCCACAGTGACCAGAAACCCGGTAAACATGTTATTTTCATTGATAAGTTCTTTACTGTGTCGCCGAAAATAAGAGGCCAGCATGGATTACACCAAAATTATCAAAGAAGTGGGGCGCGGGAAAAATCATGCGCGTGATGTCGATCAGGCAACGGCTTATGAACTGTATAGCGCGATGCTGCGCGGTGACGTGCCGGAGCTGGAGCTCGGTGGGCTGCTGATTGCGTTTCGCATCAAAGGCGAATCGGAAGCTGAGATGTTGGGATTTTATCAGGCGATGAACGAGCATGTATTGCGCCTGACCCCGCCTGCGGGCTTTCCTATGCCCGTCGTGGTCCCTAGCTATAACGGGGCACGCAAGCAAGCAAACCTGACGCCGCTGTTGGCGCTGCTGTTGGCAAAATTGGGTTTTCCGGTCGTGGTTCACGGCGTCAGCGACGATCCGACTCGTGTTACCAGCGCCGAGATTTTGCGTAATCTTGGCGTAACGATTGCGGAGAGTGCCGAGCAGGCTCAGCAGGAGCTTGATAACGGCAGTCCGGTATTTATTCCTGTGTCGACGTTATGCCCGGCCATCGATCGCCAGTTACAGCTGCGCTGGCGGATGGGGGTGCGTAACAGTAGCCACACGCTGGCTAAGGTGGCGACGCCGTTTGGTGAAAGCGACGCGCTGCGCGTCGCCAGCGTTTCCCATCCTGAATATGTTTCCCGCGTGGGGACGTTTTTTAATGACATCAACGGGCGCGCACTGCTGATGCACGGCACGGAAGGGGAGGTGTACGCCAACCCACAGCGCTGCCCGGAAATTCATTTTATCCATCAGCAAAATATCAAAATTCTACAGCTTCGGCAGGATATCAGCGTCGCACCCGATGCGTTGCCGATTGCGAAGGATGCCGCAACGACGGCGCGCTGGGCGGTACAGTGTCTGACGGGTGAAATTGCTATACCGCAGGCGATTCGTCTGCAACTGGCGTGCTGTCTGGTTGCCGCCGGCGAAGCGGCGACAATGGAACAGGCTGTCGCCACGATTAAGAAACGCCTCGGCTGATTGGTTTGCCGGAGCGGGTTCGGACGCGGTTTATCGCGCCACTTCACGCAGCCAGACGGCTGCCATTTGAAGAGAGAAGGAATAGCATGCAACAGGTAGCGGACTATTTTAACGCCTTGAATCGCGACTATCTTGCGGTTCATCAGGCGAAAGAAGAACTGTTTTGGCAACTGTATATGGGAACGGGCAACGATGACGTGTCCGAGAGTTTCTCCGCCGCAGAAAGTGCGTATAAGCGTTTTATTTCGCAGCCGCAGCGTCTGGCTGAGCTAAGAACCCATCTTGCGACACTGGAAAACAGCCCACGTAATGAGCAACAGCAGGCGCTGTCGCACGGTTTGCAAGGCTGGTATCGGTTTTTCGACTGCAATGTGATTGAAGATCCGCAGGCGCAGGCGTTGATGGATGAGATTATCACCGCCGAAAGTGCGTTATATGCCAAGCGTAAATCCTATGAAATGACGCATCTGGATGCCAAGGGGGAACGGGTTTCCGCCTCGCTCGGAGAACTGCTGACCAACCAGACGACCAATGATACCGAAGCCTATCGTCAAAGTTCCCAGCAGGCGCTGCGCGATCTCGAACAGTGGCTGTTGCAGAATGGTTTCCCAGAGCTGATTTCACTGCGTAACCGCTTCGCCCGTCAGATGGGCTATCGCAACTATTTTGACTATAAGGTCAACAAGACGGAGCGGATGACGCCGGAGCAGCTCTTTGCCATCCTCGATCCTTTTGAAGAACAGACGCGTGAAGCGAATACTCGCAGCCTGAAAAATCTGGCGGATGAAAAGGGTGAAGATGCTCTACAGCCGTGGAATATTCGCTATGCCAGCGCGGGCGATGTGACGCGTCAACTCGACCCCTATTTCCCTTTCTCTGCATCGCTGGAGCGTTGGATCAACAGCTTTAAGCGTCTGCGCATTGGGTTTAACGGTGCAGAAATGCAGCTCGATTTGCTGGTGCGCAAAGGTAAATACGAGAACGGCTTTATGCACGGCCCGGTGCCGCCGTTTGTGCAGGAAGGAAAATGGGTTCCGGCACGGATTAATTTCACCAGTCTGGCAAAGCCGGATCAAATTGGCAGCGGTGCGAGCGGCATTAATACGTTGTTTCATGAAGGTGGACACGCCGCGCATTTTGCCAATATTCGGCAGAACGCCCCCTGTTTTTCACAGGAGTTCCCACCAACCTCAATGGCTTATGCGGAAACGCAGTCCATGTTCTGCGACAGCCTGCTGGGTGATGCTGATTGGCTAAAACGCTATGCAAAGAATGCGCAGGGAGAGACGATTCCTGATGAATTAATCCGTGCGGATATCAGCACGCAGCAGCCAATGCGAGCCTTTAGTGAGCGACACATCCTGCTGGTGCCGTATTTTGAGTGGCAACTCTACTCGTGGGACGACGAAGCGCGTACGCCAGAAGCGATGACGAAACTGGCGCGCGACACTGAGCAGCGTATTTTGGGTATTAGCGGTAGCCCACGCCCGACGCTGGCGATCCCTCATCTGCTGTCTATGGAGTCGGCGTGTTCTTATCAGGGATACCTGCTGGCATTGATGGCGGTGGAGCAGACGCGCAGCTATTTCCTGCAACGTGACGGTTACCTGACGGATAACCCGGCTATCGGCCCTGACTTGGCACAACACTACTGGCATCCGGGCAATAGCGTAAGTCATGACGATACGCTGCGTAGCCTGACCGGCGAGGGTTTCAATCCCGCTTATCTGGCGCAGGCCTGTAATCTGACGGTTGATGAAGCCTGGCAACAGGCAGAAGAGATGATGGCGCAGGCGGCGGGTCGTCCTCAGCCTGCTGCGGATTTCGATCTGTCTGCGCGTATTCGTGTGGTCGATGGTAGCCGCGTGCTGGCAGATAATGAACAGAGCGACGAGAAGATGTGCCAGGATTTTGCGGCGTTTACTGAACGAGAATATCCGCGTTCGCAGGCATAACGTTCGTTGACATCACAAGTAAGATAAAGGGGGCGAAAGCCCCCTTGTTGATCAAGATACGTGTTGCAGGAATTCACGCAGGCGGTCGCTGGGTGGATTCGTAATCAGCGTTTCCGGGTCGCCATCTTCTGCGATGCGGCCTTTATCAATAAAGATCAGACGCGAAGCCACTTTATGGGCAAAGCCCACTTCGTGAGTGACAATGACCATCGTCATGCCTTCTTCGGCCAGATCTTTCATGACGGTCAGCACTTCATGACGCAGTTCTGGGTCGAGTGCAGAGGTCGGCTCATCAAACAGCATCAGCTTCGGTTTAACCGCTAACGCGCGGGCGATGGCCACACGCTGTTGTTGGCCACCGGAAAGCTCGGAAGGGTAGTGGTGGGCGCGTTCTGACAGACCCACTTTCGCCAGCAATTCCAGCGCTAACTTCTCGGCATCAGCTTTACTCGCGCCGCGAACCCGAATAGGGCCGAACGCGACGTTTTCCAGCGCGGTAAGATGCGGGAACAGATAAAACTGCTGGAATACCATCCCCGCTTCCTGACGGATTAAACGCTCGTCAACGCGCGGATCGTTCACTTTAAGGCCATCAACAACCAATTCGCCGCTGGTAATTTCTTCCAGCTTATTGATACAGCGCAGCAGCGTGGATTTACCAGAACCCGAAGGCCCGATGATAACCACAACTTCACCCTGACCGATGGTGAGATCGATGTTGTGTAAGACCTGTGTCTTGCCAAAGTGTTTGGATACGTTTTTAAATTCAATCATATAATCTTAAGTCTTCTTTCCAGACGACGCAGAATAAAGCTGAGGACCAGCGTGATGCACAGGTAAATAATGGCAACCGCAGTCCAGATTTCCAGCGCACGGAAGTTGCCCGCGATGATTTCCTGACCTGAACGCGTGAGTTCAGCCACGCCGATGACAATAAACAGTGACGTATCTTTGATGCTGATAATCCACTGGTTACCCAGCGGCGGCAGCATGCGGCGCAGGGCGAGTGGGGCAATCACATGGCGTAACGTCGCGCTGCGAGACAGCCCAAGCGCCAGACCCGCTTCACGGAAGCCGTTATGAATCGACAATACCGAACCACGGGTGATTTCCGCGATGTAAGCACCTGAGTTGATCATGATGGTGACGACGGCGGCGGCAAAAGGGTCGATTCGTACGGAGGTGAAAATCATCGGCAAGGCGAAGTAAATAAACATCACCTGCACAACGATTGGGGTGCCGCGAATAATTTCAATAAAAACGAGCGAAATGCGGCTGGAAAACCAGCCGCCGTAGGCGCGGGCAAAACCCGCGACCACGCCAATCACCAGGCCGCCAAGCAGACCCAGAACAGAAATCAACAACGTCATTTTTGCCCCTTCCATCAGGAGGGGCAGAGAAGGCCAAATGGCGCTCCAGTCAAACTGCATGGAATATCTCCAGATTAAATCGGCAATTACTTAGGTTCTACGCCAAACCACTTCTTGTAGATCTCAGCATAAGTGCCGTTTTCACGCAGTGTTTTCAGGGCGCCATTCACTTTTTCACGCAGCTCGTTGCTGCCTTTCGGGAACGCGATACCGTATTGCTGGGCTTTAATGGAATCACCGACCGCTTTAAACTGGCCGTTGCCTGCGGTTTTGATGAAGTAGAGGATATTTGGCGTATCGTGCAGCACTGCGTCAGCACGGTTGGTGCCCAGTTCCATGTAGGCATTGTCGATGTTCGGGAACTGGCGCAGATCTTTGGTTTTGATATTGGTTTTCGCGTAATCAACGGAACCTGTGCCGCTCTTTACCGCAACGACTTTACCCGCCAAATCCTGCTCGCCTTTGATGTCGTTGTTGTCTGCTTTGACCATGACCAGCAGGCCGCTGTCATAGTAACCATCAGAGAAATCGATTGCTTTTTTACGCTCTTCAGTAATCGTAATGCCTGCAAGCGCCAGATCGATGTTACGTGTTTGCAGTGCGGGAATAATGCCGCCGAAGTCCATTGGCTTCAGGGTGTACTTCAGGTCGAGCTGTTTAGCGATAGCATCCCAGAGGTCGATGTCAAAACCGACGTACTTGTCGCCTTGTTTGAACTCAAAAGGGACGAAAGCGGTGTCTGTAGCGACAATCAGTTCTTTCTCAGCAGCATAGCTAGATACGCTCATCATTAGCGTCAGTGCAGCCAAAGAGGCCTTAAGTAGTGATTTCATCAAACCCTTCCTATTAGCAGTTGTGGGAGCTTTTTGTTTTACAGGCGTTTTAAGCATAGTACATCGTACGAAAGTGAAACCTGGGTCAGTTACTCTGCGTTGTGCTTAACCTGTTGCTTTTATTTATTGCCCTGCCAGCGGTGAAATTTTCACCTCCGAGTCGCTCAGGCAAGGCGCTGCTATGATTAACTGATTTACAGAAGGGAAACAACCGTTGATTAGTGTTATGACCAATTAATGCGGGCAAAAGCTAATTTTTTGAGCGTCTTAACGGATAAAATGCGTGGTTTGTGCGGGTTATGCCAGAAAAGAGGGTGGTTTGAGTCAGGAGACTGACAGTAAAAAGGCTGCCTAAGCAGCCTTGAACGCGTTCGTGGGATGATAACGCCGACTATTCGATGTTTGATTCAATGAACCACAGGAACTGATCCAGATCGCGTGATGCGGCAGTCAGAATGTCCGCAGAGGCCTCATCTTCCGTTTTACCAATGGCCTTGCGTACGTTGTTAGCGACAATCGCATAACGTTCGGCCAGCGCTTTCAGATGATCCTGAACGCTATGGATGTTGGTTGGATAGCTTTTCAGTGAGGTTTGTTTACCCACGATTTGTACCGTACCCAGCGCAACACCGCCTATCTGCACCACGCGCTCGGCGATGGTATCCTGATGGTCAATAATCGAGGTGCGGAAGCCATCCAGCATTTCATGAACGGCGATAAAGTTTGCACCGCGCATGTTCCAGTGCGCCTGTTTGGTAATCAATGACAGGTCAATAAAATCAACAACCAGTTGGTTTAACAGCGCGATCGTCGAGGTCTTAACGCTATCGTCCAAATCATTACGAGTGTAAAGCAGTTCGGACGGTACTGATTTCACGAGTTTAGCGGTAGGCATAATAGTATCCTCTCTTTAATTATTGATAGTCTTGCTGTTCAATGTGATTAATTATAGCAGTGATAAAAATTAATATTGAAAAGAATCACCTATCAAATGGATAGCTACAGCATAACGATGGTGTGGGTATTTGTAGTCAGGATTTCTCTGATATCAATAATGTGACTGCGGTGATGTTAGGGTAATATTTTAATTATTTATGAAATATAATGTCATATATTGATAAATATCATCACTAGCTAGATGGAAATAGTTATTATTCTCTGCTGCTTAAATAGAGTGACGGCATCGCTTTTTTTTAAATATAGTGTGTACGAGTAAAAGGAGTCGTGGTGAATGAGAGTGAATATTATTGGCACCAGTGGAAGTGGCAAATCTACGCTGGCTCGTCGCTTGTCTGAAAAACTGGCTATTCCGTACATTGAAATGGATGCGCTGTTTTGGCTGAAAGACTGGCAAGAACGGACGGATGCCGATTTTTTTCAACGGCTTGAAAGCGCACTGGAGCCTGGAAACTGGGTTTTGGATGGCAACTATAATCGAACACGTGATATCAAATGGCGCAATGTTGATGTTGTCATTTGGGTCGATTACAGCTTTAGCCGTACGCTTTTTCAGGCGGTACGGCGTGCCTTTCTTCGGGCATGGCGTAAAGAGGAGCTCTGGAGCGGCACGGGGAATAAAGAGTCTTTTCTCCGCAGTTTCCTTAGTCGGGATTCAATTATCCTCTGGACAATGAAAACCTATTCAAGAAACCGGAAGCGGTATTTGGCGGATTTAGCCGATCCTCGCTATCGCCATATCCGTTTTATTACTTTGCGTTCTCCTCGGGAATGTGAAACTTTTCTGCAACACTTCCCCAAGGAAATACGCACTCATTCTGCTTGAGTCGTCACTTTGGCTGCGCCCGCGGATTTTATTGTCAGTGTTGCGCCGATTGACGCGATGATAATAAAGATCAGCGCCATCCACTGAATAAACGATAAATGCTCACCGAGAAAAAGGATCCCGGAGAGGGCGGCAATAGCGGGTTCCATACTCATCAGCGTGCTGAACGTTCTGGCGGGCAGACGGGTTAGTGCCACCATTTCCAGTGAATAAGGGAGCGCGGTGGACAGGATGGCGACGGCAATGCCGAGCGGGAGTATCGAGAGCGAAAACAGCGTGCTCTCAGCGTAATACGCCCCAATAGGGCAGAAGATCAGCGCGGCAATGAAGGAGCCGATAGCGACGGTTCCAGGTCCATGATTTGCCCCCGCTTTTTGCCCAAACAAAATATAAAGAGCCCAACAGGCACCCGCACCCACGGCGCAAGCCGCACCCGTCAAGTCAACATTGCCGATATTGTGGCCCAGCGGCAGTAAGAACCACAGCCCGGCAACGGCCAGAAAAACCCACAGAAAATCAATCGGCCTGCGCGAGGCTAACATCGCAACGGCAAGCGGGCCGGTGAATTCCAGTGCGACAGCAATGCCGAGCGGCACCGTCTGTAATGACAGGTAGAACAGAAAGTTCATCCCGCCCAGAGTCATGCCATACACCAGCAGCGGCAGGCGATTACTGCTAAAACGCATACGCCACGGCTTGAAGATAATGCACAGAATGATCGTACCAATTCCCAGACGCAGTGCCGTGACGCCAGTCGCTCCAATAAGTGGAAACAGGCTTTTCGCCAGAGCAGCACCGCTTTGGATAGAAAGCATCGAGATAATGATGAGCAAGACAGGTAAAAATGATGGCGAGCGATGGGAAAATAAGGTCATTCTTTTGGCCTTAAAACAGGTATAACATTCCGTTGCTATTATATCCAATTGTAAACAATTTGTCTGGTATGAATTGACTTTTATTGACCTTTATTTACGCATCATTTAACTGGCGTGTTTTTGCGCAATACCATTAGCATACAAACTGAGCGGGGAATTCGGAATTGTCTGTTTTACTGCGTTGTGGTGAATTTATTTTTAATCTAACTGTCACAATAAAAAACTCAATGTAATTATAGCGATAGGTTGTTTTTGACAATATTTGTTACATCTAAAGCCTAATTGATAAATATTTATAAGGCGGCAAGTCCCGAATTTCTTTGTTATATTTACCCCGTTAGTTAGTCTTTCATAAAATGAATCTGAGGCTGTAAATATGAAAAAAATCGCGTGTCTTTCCGCTCTGGCTTGTGTATTAGCCGTTGGCGCAGGTTCTGCATTTGCTGGTCAAAGTACTGTAACTGCAGGCTATGCTCAAGGTGATGCTCAGGGCGTACAAAATAAAGTTAAAGGCTTTAACCTGAAATATCGTTACGAGCAAGATAATAACCCACTGGGCGTTATTAGCTCATTCACCTACCTGGAAAAAAATGGTAGCGAGAGCGGTCTGTACAGCAAAGGCCAGTACATGGGCTTCACTGCGGGTCCAGCTTACCGTCTGAATGACTGGGCAAGCCTGTACGGTGTTGTTGGTTTCAGCCACGGTAAAGTAACAAACAACGCTACCAACGGCCAGAACAACACCAGCAATGACGATTACGGCTTCACCTACGGTGCAGGTGTTCAGTTCAACCCAATGCAGGACGTTGCGCTGGATGTGGGTTACGAACAAAGCCGTATCCGCAGTGTTGATGTTGGTGCTTGGGCTGTTGGCGTAGGTTACCGCTTCTAATCTAACCCTGTAGGGGTTGTTTACCCTCAGCGTTGGTTGTTAGATGTGTCGAAAGAATCCGCTCTTTTTAGGGCGGATTTTTTTATGGCGAGCTTCCTACCCGCCACCCTGCGGACCGTCACAAGCGACGTTTTTTTACGGCCATTTGTCTAAATCAGCGATGAGTATCATCAGTCATTTATCCAGTCACTTTCTAGTCGGTCGATATCCAGTCGTTCTTGCTACCGTTGATCAAATTCATGCAGTATCGGTCTGCCATAAGATTTTATCTTGACGTTAAGATTCTTTATGTGAAGATAATGTTCATCAAGTCGTAGTGATTTACTCAAGCTATTGAGGTTATACATGGTAGTGACATCAACGGCCCGCACGCGGGCTTTTCTGTTCTTCACGATTATCCTGTTGGGACTGAATTTACGCCCTGTTCTGGCGGGGATTGGCCCATTGCTGAATCAGATTCAGGCTGCAACGGGTCTGGATGACAGCATGGCGGGGATGTTAACCACGCTCCCGGTGTTCGCTATGGGGTGGTGTGCGTTATATGGCGGTCAGTTGCAGGCGCGTCTTGGTGAATATCGGGGAATCACGCTGGGCATCGTAGTCATTGCTTTGGCGTGTAGCGCCCGCTGGTGGCTGAATAGCGGTATTGCGCTGCTGGTTAGCGCTGCGCTTGCCGGAATCGGGATTGCTTTGATTCAGGCGCTGGTGCCATCGTTTATCAAGCTCCATTTTGGTCGCCATAGCAGTCTCCTCATGGGCTTTTATACCACGGCGATTATGACCGGTGCGGCGTTTGCGGCTTCATCGGTTTCTCCGCTGGCAAATGCGTGGGGCTGGCAAAGTGCACTGGCCTGCTGGGGGATCGTGGCGCTGGTGGCTGCGGTGGCCTGGCGGTGTATTCCTAAAGCGTATACCGCGAAGCAGGATGCAGTGGCTGTCGTAGCAACGCGCCGAAGCGGAATGGACTGGCTGCTGATGGTGTTCTTCGGCATTGGTACGGGGGCGTATACGCTGGTACTGGCATGGCTGCCGCCGTATTATATTCAACTGGGGTTAGATGCGACGCAAAGCGGCCTGATGTTGGGCGGATTAACGCTGACAGAAGTGATTTCCGGCCTGCTGGTGTCAACATTCATCAACCGTTTTCCCGATCGACGCAAACTGCTGCTTCCTATCCTGATCGTGATGCTGGTGGGGATGATCGGGTTGATTGTGGCGCCGCTGACGTTCACATATCCCATTATTATCATGCTAGGTGTTGGCATTGGTGCACTGTTCCCACTGTCGCTGATTGTGGCGTTGGATCAGGTGACAGAATCACATAAAACCGGTTCATTGATGGGCTTTGTGCAGGGCGGTGGCTACATCCTTGCTAGCCTGATGCCGTTGCTGGCAGGTTTCATTCGTCAGCATACCGCAGGTCTGGAGCAGGCCTGGATGATTATGACCGTCGGTGTGGTCGTATTGATTATCATGGCGACCCGTTTTGCTCCAGTGAAGAGCCCGAGTCGCTAAGCAGTTTGCTGTGTGATAAGCGAGCGGAAACCCGCTCGCTATCATCAATTTGTTGGTGGACGATAGCGCCATAGCCAGCGTCCGCTCATCAGGCGGCGGTAATAGAAGAACCCGCGTACAATCCAGTCAAAGAACATCCCCATCCACACGCCGATCACGCCAAAACCGAGCATCACGCCGAGGATATATCCCGCGATGACCCTACATCCCCACATGCCTGCCATTGCTACCCACATGGTGTAGCTGGCGTCTTTCGCGCCTTTTAGACCGGCAGGAAGCACCCAGGACGCCGCCCAGATCGGCATAAATAGCGCGTTGAGCCACAGGAGATGTTTTGCCACTTCGATAACTTCCGGCTCATTGGTGTAAAACGACGCCAAAAAGCTGGCACTGGGCACCGACAGGACGGCAAGTACGCACAGCCCGATATTGGACAGCCAGAAGATGTGCTTCAACTGGCGGGTGGACTGCATGATTTGGCCTTTCCCCAGCCTTGTGCCAACGATAATGGTAGCAGCGGCACCGAGTGAATTACCGGGAAGGTTGATCAGCGTTGCGATGGAGAAAGCAATAAAGTTTCCGGCAATGACCTCGGTTCCCATATCTGCCACAAAACGCTGGGTGATCAGCTTACCGATGTTAAACATCACGGATTCAATGCTGGCGGGAATACCGATACTGAGCACTTCATAGAGAATCGACAGGGTAAAAGGCGCAAAGTAAGACTTGAAGGGGATACGCAGCGCACCGTTAAAACCGTGCATTAGCGTCAGAATCACGAATACCGCGCCGATATAGCGCGAAATGGTAATACCAATACCTGCGCCAACAAAGCCAAGGCCATCCCAGGAGAATGCTCCGTAAATCAGCAAGCTACTGATGCCAATGTTGAGAATATTCATCCCAATGTTGATGACCATCGGCAACTTGGTATTGCCCGCGCCCCGCAACGCACCACAGCCTACCAGCGCGATGGCGACCGCAGGATAGCCCCACACCGTCCAGCGAAGGAATGTGAGGGAAAGTTCTTTAACCTGAACGTCGGCCTGTCCTGCGATCAGATCGATGATCGCGGAACCAGCGAATTCAACCAGCGCGACCAACAGAAATGATGACAGAACCAATAATGACATCGATTGACGGGCGGCAGATCGCGCCTGCTTTCTGTTGCGCTGTCCCAGACTGAACGCGACAACAACGGCGGTCCCCAATGCGACCGCGGTAAAGAACGCGATGATGACCATATTGAAACTATCAGCCAAACCGACGGCTGCCATGGCCTCTTTCCCCAGCCAACTGACCAGGAAGGTGCTGAAAACCCCCATCAACACGACGCAAAGGCCTTCAATAAAGATCGGGAAGGCGAGCGGTGAGATTTCTCTCCAGAAGAGAACGCGGTTGGAGTAACGCTTTTTATACCAGTCTGTGTCTTTTAATTTTTTCATGAAACGATCTTGGCGGTATCTCAAGTTTCCCAGTCGGCGCGGTAAACAGAGCCACAAGGTGGCTCGCAAATAGCATCATTTTTTGCACGATACTTATGCATACAGTGACTTATCCATACCGCTATTGATCCATTTTGTGCGATCGCGGCAGTATGTCTGTTTTTCAAAATAGCGTTTCTATTTATAGAGTATCAGTCGCTAAATCGATGTCCAGTCTGGATTGCTTTCCCCGCGTGGAAAGTTGTTGCGCGTGCCCATTATTTAATTTAGATTTTACTTAATTAGGTTTATCTAAATTAATGGTGACACGCAAACAATCAGCGATATCACCTTCCTTGCTGGCTGAATACCACGTTGAACGATGCATGATGACGGGTTTCAGAAGCGCAAAAAGAGGATCACGATCATGCCAACGCCACTTGCTATCTCACCCGCTCAGGCCCGCAAATTGTTAGATGAAGGTGCGGTGCTCATTGATATTCGCCAGCCGGAAGAACATGACCGCGAGCATATCGCACAGGCAAGGTTGCACCCACTAAATCCCTCTGCCGGGTATGTCCTTCCTGATGATGACAAAGAAGGACAGGTTGTGATTTTCCATTGTTTATCCGGCATGCGCTCGGAACAAAATGCTGATTTGTTAGCGCAGACGGTTTCCCCCGCAACGGCATTTCTTCTTGAAGGGGGAATGAACGCATGGAAAAAGGCAGGATTCCCGACAGAAGTGAATCGTAAACAACCGATTGAACTCATGCGGCAGGTCCAAATCGCCGCTGGTGTACTTATTCTGGGTGGTGTATTACTGGGTTACAGCGTAAATAGCGCTTTCTTCCTGCTCTCTGGCTTTGTAGGTGCAGGGCTGTTGTTTGCCGGGATCACGGGCTTTTGTGGCATGGCAAGACTGTTGATGAAAATGCCGTGGAACCGTGGCACCAAACGCTGATGTGCTGGGATGGCTTGCCGGAAGAGTAAGCGGAGTGTTAACCGATAACGTTAAAGAATAGGGGCAGTAATATGGACATGAAAAACATTCCGTTTGGTACGACTGACTGGTCGCAAATAGAGCCCACCGAGCACCGGGGCGACACGGGGATCGCTTACTGGCGAACACAGCGTTTTGATAACATTCGGGTTCGTATTGTTGAGTACACGCCAGGCTATCTGGCCGATCACTGGTGCTCAAAAGGGCATGTCCTGCTGTGCCTTGAAGGTGAACTTCATACGGAATTAGACGATGGCCGTGTTTTTGTCCTCAAACCGGGAATGAGCTATCAGGTGGCGGATAACGCAGAAGCCCATCGCTCCTACACAGAGACGGGCGCTAAGCTGTTTGTTGTGGATTGATGCCAGGGGGCTAACTCGAAATCATAGAGAGTAGATTAGCCCTAAATTTTAGCTAACCTTGCAATTTTTCTTGTGACTGACCTGAAAGAATGTGCCGTCTGCAGCAAAGGCTATATCTCGTTCAATCATTTTTCCGTGTTGGTTTTATCCAGATACCTACTGTTATGGCTTTATCTGTATGAACTGTGCCTGTTCTTTAACATCACTATGACTTTTAATGGTTCCACTCATATCTGTTAAGACGATTAAAAATGTCAAAAAATTTTTTACTGATACATGGAGCATGGCAGGGTGCATGGGTCTGGAACAAAATACAATCGAAGCTAGAGGCTGAAGGCAATACAGTAAAAGCCATTGATCTTCCTGGAAGTGGTGATGATCAGACGCCTGCGATTACCGTGTCACTCGATTCTTATGCCCATAAGATTATTGATGCTGCCAGATTACTGTCTGTTCAGGGCAAAGTGACTCTGGTTGGTCACAGCATGGGGGGCGCAGCAATCACTTTAGCGGCGTCGATTGCACCAGAACTGTTTGAAAAACTTATTTATGTCTGCGCTATGATTCCGCAAAACGGTGAATCTGTCGCTATTCTGGCCGAGCAAAGCCAGAAGCTGGGGACTGAAGGACCTGTTGCGCAGCCTAATTTTGATAAAGGTGTTCTGGAACTGGTTCCTGAAAAAATTGCGGCTACACTATTTCATGATTACGGGGGAAGCGATGTTGATACGCTCCTTGCGCAGTTTAAACATCAGCCAATTCAGCCTCTGATGGAGACAGTCACATGGACAGAAGGATTTATCGATTTGCCAAAGGCTTACATTGTTTGTACGAAGGACCTTGCCATTTCTCCCAAACTTCAGCAGCAAATGGCTGAAAAAGCGGGTGTTGGCACTATTTATACCCTTGATGCAGGGCATGAACCTTTCTTCTCTCAGGTTGAAAAGTTGAGTGAGTTACTGCTGAAAGCGTGACGGGGAAAGGATAAATCATGAACCCAATACAGCATATATTTCTTACGACCAATGAGACATTTGTCACCTGATGCGCACAAATTTTTCGCTTCACAGCAGTACGGTCGCCATTTACAGGCGACCGGTTCACGTATAACACTCGCCTTAATTATTTCTTCAGGATCTGTCCGACATCGATACGATTTTCATCCGGATCAGCGAAAACAAATGCTCGAATACCATAATCTTTATCTTGGACACCTTTAACGATCTTGGCACCAATTTCCTGACAAAGGGTGAATAAGGCATTAGCATCATCAACCAGAAGATGTGCGATAGGATAAGAAGCCGCTTTGTGCTGTGGTTGAAGCGTCAAATGTAATTCAGCGTCTTCACGCTTTAATATCACAAAGCCAACAGGATCCCCATTTTCAAAAACCTTCTTAAAATTCAGTCTATTGATATAGAACTCTTGAGAAACCAAGATGTTTTTGACGGGTAACACGGTTGCTATACGACCAAATCTGACATCATGCTGCATGATCAACCTCGCGATTGATAATGAATCAAAAGCATAGCGTCAGACGGTGCCGAGGCTAAATGACTGGGCGGTGCCAGATGAGTTACTAGGGTATAAGATTTACGGCCTATGTGAAATGGAAACTTATGCGCTGTTATGGCACGAGAGAAATTGAATTTATAGGTTAACTATTTGTTTATATTATATTAGTTGTTGTTTTTTATCATATAACTAAAACGAAAAGTCACTCTGAAAAATGGCAGCGGTGAGTACGATTTTTTATCGCTTAGTAAGCCCTAACAGAATCAGCAAATTGTTACCTTTGACTACATGAAGCGTGGGCGGCGTTACTTCTGATACAGTGTGTGGCTGATTAAAAGCATATAGCATTTGGTCGTATGTTATCTGAATCTGAGGTGTTTATGTGCATTGGCTACAACATGGAAAACGGCTGGCATATTGAAGCTAGTTTTGACGATTCACAAAAGTAGGTTGTCGCGGTTGCCAAAAACAACGATCAGCAGATAGCGACTACAGGTGCTGATTTTGATGAACTGATTGCGTCAATTGGTGGTGATCATTAAGTTATAATCGTCCGCGATAATTCAGAAATAGTAATATCAAAGAGCATCTCATAGCATACGTGTTGATTGGCGACCGTATAGATGGGCAACATATTAATCTTAATTTGGGATGGGAAGTTCTTCCCAAATCAAAGTGTTACCAGATGATTTTTCATTAATCATAAGATTTTTAACTCGACGAGCATATAAGAAAGGATTATCACCGCAATGGATGATATCGGCATAGGTGATGCCGTTTTTGGCAAAGTAATATGGGGGATAGATTGTTTTCTTACTATTCGCAGCAAATGTAAGTTTTTCTGATACTGATGCGGTATGACTGGTGTATAAATTACCGACTAAATCATAAATATATTTATGTGATTTTCTGTAATTTACAACGGAAACAATTCTTTTTTCATCATCTACTTTCGCATGTTCGCCAAACCATTCCCACGTAATGAGCCATGCTGATTTTATTTTTTTCATAAGTCACCATGTAGAAGGTAAACGCCTGTGCGTATGAAAGACGCGTAGAATCTGGATCATATTATCTTTCACGCTGTAGGGGATGATGTAGGGATAGTGCGTTAACACTAGCTCACGTGTTCCTGGCACGCGGCCTGGCCTTCCCATTGCTGGCTGTTGCGGTAATAATTCCGTTAACCTTTGGACTTCATCTACGAACTGGCTGGCAGCTTGTGGATCGTCTTGAGCGATATAGAGGTATTCTGCTTCCAAATTGGCCGCGGCTTTACGCAGCCATTTAATTTCCATTTCTTGCCGTACCTAATTTTCTAAACAGGTTATTCATTTCATCGGATGAGACAAAATCACCCGCATCGGCCTCTTTTATAGCTTGCTCGATCTCTGCTATCTGCCAGGCTTCCCGCGCAAGATAGTCTTCAATGGCTTGTCCAGCCAGAAAAGAGCGGGTACGCCCCGTAGCTTTAGCCAACGCATCAAGCTGTGCGGTTGTTTCATCATTTAAGCGAACGGACATGACACCCATATTGCCACCTCACTACATTGTGTGTTTTGTATACATTGTAGTTACTAGGCAAAGGGGAGGCAAGTGGCTACTTAATGGTATTTGGAATTTTGTTCTCTATGCAGGTATGGATTAGCCGCTGGTGTTTGTTAAGAGCGAACAGCGGACATGTTAGGTGCTCATGGGCGTCAGCGCACACAGCAAGCCTCCCATGCGCCCCTTCCTATGAGCATTGAGGAGTTGATCGTGGCTACTCTGCGAAACAACACGCGCTAGGTTTACTTCGAGCTTCAATTTACCTGAACAGGTACTGAACGCCCCATTTTTAATGCAGTTAAGACGTCTGGCGTCAATGATAATTAAAACCCGGCTGTGTTAACCTGCCGTGATACAAAACCTGGAGGCCTACATCATGGGTAAGAAGAAAAAAGGCGTGCGGATCGGCAATCCTATAACTCGTGCAGTTGCTGAAGCAGCAGAACGCAAGCGCATAGCAGACGCTCAGGCAATGTCGATCAATCGTAGACATAGTGAATTAATCGGGGACGACCTGCTGGATAATGACGATTTAGACGAGGCAGAGGAGCTGATGGATGCCTTCATGAAGGAGTATCCACAGTGGGCGGTGGAAGGTGGCCGCGGCCAGCCGTGGGGGGGGACATCTCAAATCATCCGGGCGTTTGATGGCTTTGTGATGTGGCGGAATGAAGCTGCAGAGAATATGAAGGTATTAGATCTTAATCGATGCTTTGAGGTAAACAACGTTATTGACGTTGCACCAGATGTGCGTGAATTCTTCATTAAGCACGGACTTATCGAGGCCGAGTAAATCCTGCAAGTGGCATAATACCCATGATTTGAGTATCGGTTTTCCGATTGACTTCCATCACATGGAGCCTTTTTCCGTGAGAACCTGTCGGGAAAGCAGAAGACATCCTATATCCAGGCTATTTGTATAATCTGCTCTGAGCGAGCAGCGGATCTAACCGTGGTATGTTAGGCAACCTAGAACTAAAAGCCTAAAAAGGATGTCACTTACGGTGAAAATAAACAATTGCCAGATCTGTAGCCAGCCAATGAGCAAAACTCCAGAAACACTGAATTTTGATTGTGGTGGCGATTGTTTAAGTTGCATGGCTTGGCATGGTGAGCCAGACGCAATTGAGGTCGTTGGGAGAAAAGTTAATGTCTGTGGACGCTCATATCGTTCCTGTAAGGCTGAAGGTCAACTATGAGCGAGGAGCGGAAGTTCGCTTGAAAGGTAAACTAATCCGCTTTCCTGAAGATCTCTGAAAGAGAATGGTCCGCTTTACCGGAATACTAACAATTTCTCCTTCAAGTTATTCCAGTGGTATCTTTACGTATAAGACCCAAACGGAGCGGAGTAATGGCTGGTCAAGATAAAAGTAAGATTCCCGACTGGAAAGCTCTCGAACAGCTTGTTGCCATGATACAAAGGCAACTATCCCCCAATGCTGAAGTGCAACACAATGTGATGCTTGATGGTGTCCAGAGCGAAACAAAAAGACAGGTGGATGTTCTAGTGGAGCAGTCCATTGGTCAGTACAAGATGCGTATTGTCATTGATTGTAAGGACTATGCTAATCCGGTGGACGTCAAAGGTGTTGAAGAGTTTCACGGATTAGTACAGGACGTATGTGCTCATCAAGGGGCTTTGGTCTGCCCTGCTGGTTTTACCAAAGCTGCTTTACGGCGTGCTCAGAAATTACAGATTGCGCTTTACCGCCCAGTATCTACAGGAGACCATAAATGGCGGTCAAAAGTGACAGCACCTGTATTATGTGACTTCAGAAATAGCTTCATGAGTTTTGGAATTAGATGTTCTGCCCCTAAACCCCTGCTGATTCCAAATGAGTTTTACAAATTGCCAGTCTACAGTGTGGAAAACAAGCTATTAGGTACTTCGTTAGAGATTGCCCAGACTCGATGGGATAATGGTGCCTTACCGAGTGAACCAGGGGAGCATGGGGAGTTGCTGATATTTGAGGGAACTAAAACTCAAATTGATAATGGATACGGTGATAAGGTGGAAGTTACTTTAACCCTACGGCTTTTTGTTAAACAACACCTTTATCTCGGTCATTTATCCATTGAAGATATCAACGGCTTACAAGATGCACACACCGGGCACATTGTTACTAATGCTTTCACCTTGGGTGGACTTAATCCAGATGAGGTTGAACGAGACTGGCAACGTGTTGAAGATATGAGCGCAATTGGATTTGAGCCTTTACTGAAAGTGGTTGGCTATTACTGCTACGGGGTTGGCTCCTGATTAGTTGCAGGTTTGATTCTATTAATATAGGAGCTGCTTACGGGTAAAAGCTTATCCCGTTTAGTAATACTGATGATCTGTTTGTCTGAAAACGTTTCTTCATGGCATGTCCTCATGTGGCTAATGAAGACATTACTAACATAGGGGGTGTTAATCAATGGGGAGTCGGTCAAGACTTATAAATTTCATAATAGGGGAACGAACTAAAAAGGCTACGAAAGATATTCAAGCGTAGCCCTATTGCTAACTATCGATTGAATAGCGGGTGGACAAAGAAAATCCGACTCATGTCCGTTATATCTAGATCCGGTTTGTCATATGATGAGTATATAACTAACGATTGCGTTCTTTTTATTCCTATTATTCCAATGATAAACCAAACTTTTATTAATTCATCGAAGTTCATTACTATTTTAGAATGTACAGGATCATCATCAGTTGAAGTAACTCTATCAAGCAGGTATGTTAAAACTTCATTTTTCTTAAAATCATTAATTGATTCCATAGAAAACTCAGGAGTTTTCAAAAGAGATAATGAATCAATATAACTTGATATATTTTTATAAATACTTACCCACTCAGAAACTAAAGCTCTCTTCCGTGAGGAGAAAAATTTCTCCTCTGCTATTAACACAATGTCTTTGTTTATGCTGACATTGCCATCACACTCCTTAAGGCAATAATTAACAAAACTAATGGCATCTCTTGGCCTTAACATCGTTCTGTCTAAAATATACTCATCAGCAGATATACCATCTATATTAAAGTGAAAAATGTCTTTCATTGATATGTTTCTAGAGCCCTGATATTTGTTTTTTATTAAGTGATTCAGGCGTCTGTCAATTATCTCCCTTATCTCCGTCTTGTTCCAAGAAATGGCATATATCAATGACTGGTCTTTTTCATCTTGTCTTAACGTCTTGTTATAAATACCCATAAGAATATCTGTTCTTATAGAAATTAATATCTTGACTGTTTTTATGTCTAACAGTTCCCTAAATGCTTCAAGCAGTGCATTTATAAAACCATATCTTATATCACTTGAACTTAACCATGAGCGATCAAGATCATCAATGCTAATAATAATTCGGAATTGTCCTGTTTCGGAAAATTCTTAATTTAATATTTTCATTAGCTCTTTTTGTTTTCTAATTAACTCCCGGCTGACATAACTTGAGGTTTCTGATTGTATCCTTTGAGTATCTTCACTGCCAAGTTTACCTCCAATGTCTATGCCTTTCATTCCTATTTTTGTAGAAAGATCGTGCTGCATTTTGTTGCTAATTTCAACCAAAGATTTGTCATTGAAAAAAACATCTTTAAATTGGTTTATATATTCATTAACCAGTTCAGGGTTGTAAGGTTTCTTTTTTCCACCAATAAGATCTTGGATTATATTAAAAAAGTTTTGGTGGCTTGAGCTATGCAATGCAGGTATTACTTTTATAAGCAAAGCATGTAGCCATAATGATTTATAAAAAACTCTTAAATCAATGCCGTTTTCGATGAGGGAAGAAATAAAAATGTTATTTTTAACATGTTCAAAAATAGTATTTTCCGCTTCTATTTTATCATAAACTTTTATGCTTGCTTCATCTAGAATTTTCCTCAAAAGAGCTGACTTACCACTACCGGTTCTACCGACTATAATTCTTCTGGTGAAATCAGAATTTTTTTCAGATGGATCGAAATTCATTATCCCTTTGAAAATATTTGTTTCATAAAAGCATTCATCTAAATATGAATCGGATTAAGCTTCTAATTTACCAATTTCATCATTATTTCTAAAGACATGAGTATCCATATTAATATTCCAGAGTATTTAAAGTTAATGAAATCAATGCATCAAAAATTGGAAATTATTTTTTAATAATCAACAATATTATACTGTCCTTTTATTTATTTATACTTGTCGCATTCTAACACTATAAATTTATTTTTCCTATACAGTGACATACTATTATGACAATAACCATAATTTTATATTATTACTACAATATAAGCGTGCTAATAATTAAACTGCATGCCTTTAAAATTTACGCATTTTCTTGAATCAGTTTTGACTCCTCACACCGTTCCCCGCCATTCCGACTGCGCAAAAAACCTTAGCATTTCTATACATGCGTACCGACCAAAAAATTGATTTTAAATTGAATAAAATGAGGTGTGGTGCGGGTTGTAGCGAGGTACGCAGTTCGCACAGCAATGCGTACAACTGCGTACCACATTGCAAATTTTTCCGTACCCGCTCAGTGTCGTTTTGCGCACTTTCACGCTGGTAATGGTTTAACCCATCATGATTTTTGTGTGCGTAAATTATTATAGATAAGCAAAAGTGGGTAGGTTCGGTAGGTTCAGTCGGTTCACGTAGTCAACTGATTGATAATGTAATTATTTTCAGAATTGAACCGACCTATGGGTAGGTTCACGCGGTGTGAAAGTCGGTTCATCAAGCCAGCCAGAAAAGGGGTGTTTGATTAGGTCGGTTCAAAATGGTTAAAGTCGGTTCACTATTCAAATAAAAATAAAGATAAATCAATGTATTAAAATAATGAACAGACTGAGCCTACCGAGCCTACCGAGCCTACCGAGCCTACCGAGCCTACCGAGCCGACCTTATTTTACCTTACGCGTGATTTACTCTTCCTCGTCGTCGAGTGTCATGAGCACCACAAAGCGCGGCTGTTTGCCGTCAATCCTCAGTAATTTACGTGTAATGCCTTTGGCGGGCTACTGGACACCATCGAACACGGGAACGCAGGCGCTCTTGTCTGCCGATCATGGAGTTTGACAAAAACAGCTGGCCTTCATGAGCTGACGGCGACATTTGAACAAGTATCGCGATAGTAATGACATTGGGTAAAGCCAGTAGTAATCTGTAAATTAAATAGTGTGTTACGGGAAAGGAACCCTCGAATGAAGTTTCAAATACCTATCTTATTATCAGTGTTTTTGTTGGCAGGATGTTTCGAAGATAACAAGTACTCCGAATCCAACATGAAACTTTTTGCAATACTGTATGCTTTTGAACCAATAAAAGGGCATGTGAAAGAAACACATCTTGTTGTCAAAGGTGATGGGGGGAATAACTTCCAGGATGTTTTGATTAAGTTTGATGACAAAGGGTGTCTGGCTAATATGGAGGTAGCTGGTAAGCCAGTCGGAATGGTAAGCCTTAAGCGGGAAAAAGATAAAATAGTTGGGACAGAAAACAATGAGAAAGTAGTGTTCGACATAAATGAGCACTGCTTGATTTTAAATAAAAAAACAGAAGGTAGTCGCAATGTGGTTGTTTTCTCATATGATGAAAACGGCTCGATTGCCACAATAAAAGATGAAAAACCAGGAAAGGATTATCATATTTCCTACAACCCGGATGGCACGGAGTCAATAATAAAAGTTCTGATGGCTGATAAGTTGGCTGACGAGACTAAAATAACTTTCCATGACCCAATTAACAAACCGCTTGATTACCTGGCTATGTCAGATGGCTTTCTACTTGGTGAAAGCCAGACAAATATGTCATGTAAGTATGAAAATAAAAATCCAGTAAGCTGCGATTTAGCTTATCGATTTATCAAGGAAAATAGCGTTTTTAAATTTCACGCTGACATAAATACAGTTTTTTATTAATTTCATGTTAACCCCATAGGGCCGCCGCGAGCGGCCTTTTTTATTGGAGAAATCTGTGCGAGACATACCAGCAGAACTCATCATCGATAGCGTTGATGTGGGAACGGGATCAGTGTATCGCTGGCGCGTCAGTCTCCCCGACGCGTACAGCGACATAAACCCCTGAGTCTTCGATCACTGCGTATGAATTGATAGGGCAATCAGTCAGTATGTCGTTGCCGTCGAGTACGCAGATTGTCGTTCCGTTATAGTTGATCGTTTCCATTTTCTCATCCTTGATTTTATGACGGGTTATTCCCCCAGTGAAATCCAGACGAAAAAAAACCAACCGTAAGAGGTTGGTTTTTCTGGGATTATTTGGTCGGCACGAGAGGATTTGAACCTCCGACCCCCGACACCCCATGACGGTGCGCTACCAGGCTGCGCTACGTGCCGATGCTATGGGCATTTATACTACCTTTTCCTGACCTTATTGCAATAGCCGGATGGAACGACTGCTTTAGATTTAGGCAGTTAGTTGGCAATGAAGCGCCTTTCGTTCGTTAGCACCTGCAAGAGTAGGGCAAGCTGCGGTTTTTCATCGTTCAACCGATTTCCCGCCATGTCGTAAGCCCGGTAGTTGCCGTTGCTTTCCAACACGATGAGCTGATCCTGCGTGGTGATGAGCAGCGTGCCGCCGTTGCCGTTAATCAACCACGGGTAGCGTCGTTGGGCTGAGAACAAGTCTTCGCCCTGTGAATAATCATCCGTGCTGTTTTTAACGTGGAGCAGGCGCTGCATTAGCGTGGTCATGACGTCTTTGTTATCCGTCATTTTCGTAATGGTCTGCGCAGGCGTGTTCGGCCAGTGAACAATGAGCGGCGTTTGCCATTGGGTACGGGCAAAACGTGCCGCGTTGCTGGTATTGGCATTCTGGTTTTGTGCAGTTGTCACGATGACGACCGTGTTATTCAGAATGTTTTTTTCCTGCAGGGTACTAATGATTTGCCCAATCTGGCGGTCAACGTCCTGAATATTCATGCGGCCGTTTGATTCAGTACCTTTGCCATCTGCGGTTTTCGGTGCGCTGCTCAGTTCAACGTAAGAGAACCAAGGCGCTGAATTATTATCGCGGCTGAGCCATTCCTGCCATTGCGTGATGATGGCATCGCCGCCTTGCTGCTGCGGCGCAGGCAAGGAGAAATCAGAAAGCAGCGCTTGACGATAAAGCGGGCTGTTGAAGCCGTTCGCCGAAAATAGCCCAAACTGATAGCCCTGCTGGCTTAACGCGGTGATCAAGGCGGAAGGTTTACGCGCACTCAAAATACCGTCCATATAGGTCGTCGAGAGGCCGTAAAACAGGTTAAACAAGGCGGCGTCTGGCTGAGATCCTGAATCGTAATGATCGCTAAAACGCACGTTTTCCTCGGCGAAGCGCGACAGGTTCGGCATGCGGTTTTGTATGGCATCGGGCTGCGTATCGTCGATCATCACCATCAGCAGGTTGTAGCCGCTGCCGCTATCGCGGAAGGTGATGTTACTGAGTGGATACTCCACCGTCATGGCTTCAGGATTGCCTTGTTGCGTCAGACGACGCTGATATTCCTGTGCATCCAGCAGGCCATGTTTTTCCAGAAAACGACGTGCTGTCATCGGATAAGACAGTGGCAGGTTGGCGCGCTGCATGGTAATTGGGCGATAGAAATTCGCATCGGCCCAGATGTACATCAGATGCGATGCGAAGAACGCCGAGATGAAAACGCCCGCCAGCGGTTTGCCAAAATGGCGACGGTTCAGGCTGCGGAGTTTTTGCCAACACCAAGTGCCGAACAGCATTTCCGCCATGAAAATCAACGGAATGCCGATAAACATCCACTGCCAGTCACGGGCAATCTCACCTTGTCCGGGGTTGACGACGAGTTCCCAAACGGTGCTGTTGAGGTGCAAGTGAAAGCGTGTAAAGACTTCCACATCAACGAGCAGTATCGTCAGCCCGGCTGTTGCCAGCGCCGCAGACAGGAACCGTAGCAGGCGCTGCGACATCACAATAAATGTGAGCGGGAAGATGACCAGCAGATAGGCAGCAAAGACGATAAAGCTAAAATGACCCAGCCAGCTAACCAGCGCGTAAAGTCGACCGAACAGGGAGGTCGGCCAATCGGCAACAAACAGGTAGCGGCTACCCAGCCCCAAAGTGAGCAAAATGTTGAATAAGGCGAACCAGTGTCCCCAACTGATCATCTGGGAGACTTTTTCGCGGTAGCGCTGACGGTTGGTTACCATACGTTGGTCAAAACTTAGTGAGCTTTATCGGCTTTTTTAATCGAAGCCTGTAAGGCTTCAGCGAAAGAACGCGCCAGAACCTGACGTTGTGCAGGCGCGATGCTGGTGTTAATCAGGTTCGTCACCATGTTACCGAGCACCATCAAAGCAAGATCGGTTGGGGCGTGGTGCTTTTCCAGAACATTGACCATCTCAGAAAGCAGTTGTTCAACGTGTTCGTCACTATAACGGGATGATTGTGGCATAAAATGGCGTATCTCAAGCTGGTAAAGTCGCTTATCTTACCGTATAGGCTTATGCTTTTCTGCACTTTTATCATTAACGTACTTTTATCGCTGGCATACTTTTATCAATAAACGGAATTTTATCAATAAGTAGTGTAGACGCTTAGCGCGCGTACAGATGTAAAGGGCCAGCTTTAATGTGTTGCGGGTCGTTCGTATCAGTGTTTGAATACGCGCCTTGCCAAAAGGAGAGTTTATCATGAGTCTGGATATCGCCCAGATTGCCCTGCATCAGCTAATTAAACGTGACGAGCAAACGCTGGAAATGGTGTTGCGTGATTCCCTATTGCCAACCAATGCGGCAGTAGAAGAGATGATGGCTGAATTGC
Organism: Pectobacterium sp. S5; assembly: GCF_051707265.1. Taxonomy (NCBI): domain Bacteria; kingdom Pseudomonadati; phylum Pseudomonadota; class Gammaproteobacteria; order Enterobacterales; family Pectobacteriaceae; genus Pectobacterium; species Pectobacterium sp. S5. Next base: position 514,848 of record NZ_JAULSZ010000001.1, on the reverse strand, counting down.
ATCGCGTCTACAGCGCCAAGAGTAAGGCCTATGGGCTGTTTAATGAGCAAAGCGAGCTGGCGGATGCACTGCGGGCTTGTCGCAAAGGGGATGAGGATTTTCTAAGTTTCTCACGCGCTGCGACCGGACGTTTGCGTGACGAGCTGGCGAAATACCCGTTTGCCGAAGGCGGTATCGTGTTGTTCTGCCAGTATCGCTATCTGGCGGTCGAGTATTTACTGATATCGGTGCTCAATAGCTGCAACAGCATGCGAGTTAATGAACAGCTGGATATCAGCACCACGCACTATCTGGATATCAATCATGCCGATATCGTTGCGCGTATCGATTTGACGGAATGGGAAGTTAATCCGGAATCCACTCGCTATCTGACGTTCCTTAAAGGCCGCGTCGGGCGTAAAGTCTCTGACTTCTTTATGGATTTTCTGGCAGCGTCAGAAGGGCTGGACACCAAAGCACAAAACCGTGGCTTGCTGAAGGCAGTCGATGAGTATTGTGATGAGGCACAGCTAGATAAAAACGAGCGCCAGAATTATCGTCAGCAGGTGTATAGCTACTGTAATGAGCAGTTGCAGTCCGGTGAGGAAATCGAGCTGGCATCGCTGTCGCAGGAACTGCCGCCGCTGGGTGAGAAAACCTTTCAGCAGTTTTCAGCCGATCAGGGCTATGAGCTGGAAGACAGTTTCCCTGCCGATCGCGGGACACTGCGCCAGCTGACCAAATTTGCTGGCAGCGGCGGCGGCATCAGCCTGAATTTTGATGCGCTATTGCTCGGCGAGCGAATTTTCTGGGATCCCGCGACGGATACGTTGACGATTAAAGGCACGCCACCGAATCTGCGCGATCAGTTACAACGTCGGACGAGCAGCGGTAAGCAGTAGACATCGCGCCAGAAGACGACGCTGCCCTTTTTCTGACTTCAGGAAAAGGGCAGTCGCTGATAACGGTTTGAAACGATAGTGACTAGAAGTATTTAAGCCAGCGGATGTCTCTGCGGCGTGCTTTTAAGCGAGCAAACGCGCGAACTGGCGAAAATAACACGACCATCAGCACCAGAGTACACACCCACAATTGCCAGACGGCGGAAAAGCCAAACCATTCTCCCTGATTTTTTCCCCAGATCGCGACAGCGGTTAAATACATCCCTTTTAAAACATACAGATGCAATAGGTAGAAAAACATCGGTGCGGCACCGAAGCTTGCCAGTATAACGAGCCAGCGCTTTTGTTGCTGACGCTCGAATACGGCAAGCAAGCAAAGCCCGATGCTCAGCGTCAGACAGAGGAACAGCAATGATGGCGGGTATTTCGTGATGTTGAAATAACTCATGAGCGTCTGCGTGATGACATCACCCTGCTGCCAGGGCTTTTCGCCATACAGATTGATGCTACGCAGAACGAAGAACAGCGCTAGCGTGATCCCTGCCAGAGTGAGCAGGGCTTTCTGGCGCTGAAGCGGAAATACTTCTTTTCGGTATAGCGCCCCAGCCACATAGCCAAGCGAAATGACGCCAATCCAAGGCAATACCGGGTATGAAGTACGCATACGGAATGTTTCGCCGATGTCTATCCAACCGCGATCGTGCAGAATCGCCCACGGAATAGACCAAATGGAGTCTGCGGAAGCATGCAGAGGATCCAGCAGGTTATGTCCGCCCACGATAACGATGCCCAGTATGAAAACCAGCCCAGCAGGGAGCCAGATCAGCGCGCTGAGGGCAAGCATGCTCATACCGATTGCCCAGATGACCTGTAAATAGATGACCTGCGGTGGGAATTGGAACGTCCACGCGAAGTTGATTAGCGTGAGCTCAAGAAGAATGAGAATTAAGCCGCGCTGGAACAGGAAGAGGGCGGTTTGTCGACGATCTTGCACTTTCTGATGATAAAGCGCGGCAGAAAGCCCGGTTAAAAAGACAAATACGGGAGCACACAGATGCGCCAGCGTACGGTTGATGAATAGCATGGGGTCGGTACTGGTTACATCAATCGGATCGGCGAGTTGCAGGTGCAGATAAAAGGTTTCCCGTACATGGTCCAGTAGCATCAGTACCATAACCAGACCGCGCAGGGCATCGATAGCGATAAGTCGCTGTGAGATATCACGAGACATGTTCACATTCCTTTGTGAATGAATAAATTTTTATAAAAAAAACGCCGCATAAGCGGCGTTCTTCTTTTCCGGCGTCCCGGAAAACAACTTCAGCGCAAACTAAACGCGAACGAAGTCGATGTGAGTCAGTTTTGGCTTGTAAACGTGACGTTGTACAGCCTGAACTTTAACTTGAACTTCTTTGCCATCGATAGACAGGATCAGTGTTTCACCGTAGAAGCCATCTTTCACTTCTTGGTTTTTTACTGAATCGTGATCCAGTTCGATAGATACTGGTGCTTCTGAACCACCGTAAACGATGGCTGGGAATTTACCAGCTGAACGCAGGCGGCGGCTCGCACCCTTACCCTGACCTTGACGTGCTTCTGCTTTGATAGTAATCATTTTCTTCTCTACTTATATAAAGTATTCCTGCTACAGGCGACCCAGCAACAGGTGGGACTATTCAGCTTTTGCGAACAAAAGCGGGCTGAATTCTAGCGGAATATGGCTCTGCGGGCAAATGAATCCCAAAATTACTCGTCATACTTCAAGTTGCATGTGCGTTGGCAGCGCTCTGTCACCCGAATCACTTACCTGAGTAAGCTCATCGGGATGCCCTCACTTGCCGCCTGCCTGAAACTCGAATTATTTAGAGTATACCTTAGCCGCGGAGCTCGTTGGCGCGGCGAAAGCGTCCCTGATAATCAAAGAGCTTTTCGCGTATTTGCCAGAATTTTCCGTGTTTGCGGGCGACGACAAAATCAGGCGCGCGTAATAAAGGCTGCTGTGAGATGACGTCAGCGGCATTTTGCCAGTTAAACGGGGTTCCCGGTGCGCGTTGGTGAACACGCAAAAATTGTTGCAGGAAAACGTGGCGCTGAGCGGTAGTGTGCAGGCGAAAACGTTCGCTAACTTCGGCACCTTCCTCATCGTGGTAGGTAATCTTCAGCCATTCTCCCTTCGCATCCTGCCCCTGTTCGAAACTCATGCCGCTACAGCGTAAAACCAATGCATCTTTCAGCTTCAGCGCCGCTTTCAGCATATCGTCAGGATCGACCAATACTTCGTCACACTGATGGCAGCGCCGGGCGGCAATGTCGTTTTCCGCGCCGCAGTGCGGACAGACTTTAAACCGAAACCGGAAATCACACTGTTGGCGTTGGCCGCTTTCCGCCATTTCCCAGCCCTGACAGCGGCGGCCATAGTGTTCGATGATGTTGCCGTCTGGGGTGGTTTTCCCCCAGAACAGATTGGCAAAGCCACATTCGGGGCAGAAGACCTGTACCGGCTGGCTGCCAGCATGCGGTTTGCTGTTGCCGACTTCTGGCGTATAGAGATCGTGCGGGTTACCCGCGTAATCCAGAATCAGGCAGTCCGTTTTTCCCGGATACAAACGTAAGCCGCGCCCGACGATTTGCTGATACAGGCTGACGGATTCTGTTGGGCGAAGGATAGCAATAAGGTCGACATGCGGGGCATCAAACCCGGTTGTCAGTACCGCCACGTTGACCAGATAGCGTAGCGACTGCTGTTTAAAAGCCTCAATCAGCGTATCACGTTCCGCTGCTGGCGTATCGGCGCTGACCAGCGCAGCCTGACCGTTTGGTAACAAGGCCGTAATTTCTTTGGCATGCTCAACGGTGGACGCAAAAATCATCACGCCGCGCCGCGTTTGCGCATAATCGATGACCTGACTGATGATATGCGGCGTGACGCGCTGCTGACGCTTGAGTTCGAGGTTCAGGTCGACTTCACTGAAGAGTCCGTTGCTGCGGGCGACGAGCTTACTGAAATCATATTGCACCACTGGCATATCCAGTCTGTCAGGCGGTACCAGAAAGCCATGCTTGATCATGTAACGCAGCGGCAGCTCATAGATGCAGTCGCGAAACAAACTGCGTTCATCGCCACGGATCATGCCGTGATAGTGATACTGATATATCCAGCCTTTGCCAAGCCGATAGGGCGTCGCCGTTAAGCCGAGCAGCCGCAGCTGGGGGTTAGTCTTTTGCAGATGCTGGATGATTTGTTGATATTGGCTGTTATCGTCGTCGCTAATGCGGTGGCATTCATCAATGATCAGCAGGGAGAAGGCACTATCGAACTGGTCGAGATTACGCGCGACGGACTGCACGCTGCCAAAGACCACCTTTCCCTGACTCTCGCGCTGCTGTAGCCCTGCTGCGAAGATATCCGCGTCCAAATCCAGGGCACAGTATTTGGCATGGTTTTGCGCGACCAGTTCCTTGACGTGTGCAAGCACCAGTACACGACCACGAGCAAGCCGCGCCAGCTCGGCGATAACCAGGCTTTTCCCCGCACCAGTAGGCAAAACGATGACGGCCGGTTGGGTGTGGCGGCGAAAATAGTCGAGTGTGGCGGAAACAGCCTCACGCTGGTAAGGCCGTAGCGTGAACGACATAACTAGTGCTGGCAGATTTTACTGGCGCTGGTGGTAAAGCCTGCATCGTGCGGGATGAATTTCCCGCGTTCAGACAGAAATTGCACCAGCATTGAGGCTGTCATATTTTCGGCGGAGCAGGTATGAAAGCGCGCCGCGCTGCCGAAGCGATCTTCTATGGTGGTAATCAGCTGTTCAGTGGTAAACGACTCACTGGACGCGAGCATCATTTGCAAAACTTCATGACCGTGGATAGATGACATGCGGTTGCCCTCAAGAGATAAAAAATTACCCGTATTATGCCTGTTGATAATATCTGGTGCGAGGGATAAACAAAGGGCGTGCAGCCTGAAAGTCGGCTAAAAAGAGCAACGTAGGGGCAGTGAATTGCAGGACGAGTGGGCAAAGCCCCGTTATACTATCCTTTCACAATTTAGGGTCTCACGATTTGAGATTGGCAGTTATTTGAGATAGGTAGTGAGTTTTAATGCGATTGGACAAATTTTTATCCCAGCAGTTGGAAATTAGCCGCTCACTGGTAGCGCGTGAACTCCATGCAGAGCGTGTTACCGTTGATGGTGAAGTGGTAAAAAGCGGCGCGTTCAAGTTATCCCCTGAGCATCAGGTTGAGTTTGATGGCGAACCGCTGAAACAACAGAATGGCCCGCGCTATTTCATGTTGAATAAGCCTCAGGGCTACGTCTGTTCAACGGACGATCCCGATCATCCCACCATTCTGTATTTCATGGATGTCCCAGTGGCGTACAAACTGCACGCGGCTGGGCGTCTGGATATCGATACCACTGGACTGGTGCTGTTAACTGACGACGGGCAATGGTCGCATCGGATTACCTCGCCTAAGCACCAGTGTGAAAAAACCTATCTGGTAACGCTGGAACAGCCGCTGGCCGAGGACACCGCCGCGCAATTTACGGCAGGTGTGCAACTGCATAACGAGAAGAACCTCACCAAACCCGCTACGCTTGAGAAGATAACGGATCATGTCGTTCGACTGACGATTAGCGAAGGTCGCTATCATCAGGTGAAAAGGATGTTTGCGGCGGTCGGGAATCGGGTCGTTGAGCTGCATCGCGAACGTATCGGTGGCATCTGTCTGGATAGCGAACTGGAACCGGGGGAATACCGGGAGTTAAGTGCTGAGGAGATCGCCAGCGTAAAATAATGCTGCATAGCATGACCTTTTTTCTTATCTGGAGTTATTAGTGCAATTACGCCGCTCTTCTCATTTCGGGCTGATTTTTATTCTCGGCCTGATTTCGATGCTAATGCCGTTAGCTATCGATATGTATTTACCTGCGTTGCCGACCATTGCTAACGAGTTTGGCGTGGGGGACGGGCATGTCCAAATGACGCTCAGTACCTATGTGCTGGGCTTTGCGATTGGCCAGATGTTCTATGGGCCGATGGCGGACAGTCTGGGACGTAAGCCTGTGATTCTCGGCGGTACGTTGGTTTTTGCGTTTGCAGGCGTGGCCTGTGCGCTGGCACAAACGGTAGAGCAGCTGATCTACATGCGTTTTCTGCACGGTGTCTCCGCGGCTGCGGCTGCAGTGGTGATCAATGCTCTGATGCGCGATATGTTCTCGCGGGATGATTTTTCTCGCATGATGTCGTTTGTCGTGTTGGTGATGACCGTCGCGCCGCTCATTGCGCCCATTGCTGGTGGCTGGCTGCTGCTGTGGTTTAGCTGGCATTCCATTTTCTGGACGATCTCGGGTGCGGCTTTTCTGGCGTCAGCGCTGATTTTCTTTTTTATCAAAGAAACCTTACCGCCCGCTAAGCGGCAGAAATTTCATCTGCGCACCACCATCGGGAATTTCGCTATCCTGTTCCGCCACAAGCGGGTGTTCAGCTATATGGTGGCAAGCGGGCTGTCGTTTTGCGGCATGTTCTCCTTCCTGAGTGCCGGGCCGTTTGTGTATATCAATCTATATGGCGTTTCTCCTCAGAATTTTGGCTACTACTTTGCCCTGAACGTCGTCTTTCTCTTTGTAGTGACGTTGTTTAACAGCCGCAATGTACGGCGGTTGGGTGCGCTGGCGATGTTCCGCGCAGGGCTGGTGATCCAGTTTGCGATGGGAATATGGCTGGTTATTGTCTGTCTGTTCGATCTCGGATTCTTACCGCTGGTATTTGGCGTGGCACTGTTTGTCGGCTGTATTGCGATGGTGGCGTCGAATGCGATGGCGGTGATTCTCGATGGTTTCCCCCATATGGCAGGGACGGCATCGTCGTTGGCTGGCACGCTACGCTTCGGTTTGGGTGCGATCGTAGGCGTTATCCTATCGCTGGCCTCATTCAATAGCGCCTGGCCGATGGTGCTATCGATGGCAATCTGTTCGGTAGCTGCTTTTCTGCTATATCTGTACGCGAACCGTTCTCCCGCATCCTGATCTTCCCTTCTTCTCAGATGTAGGAAAGATGTTCCTGCATCTGAGTCTGTCTCTCTGATTCCTCATTTTCTTTCTTAAGGTGATACCCAGGCATAGTTTTTTGTTTTGCTAATGTAAAATATTTGACCTAAAAGTGAACAAGTGGGCTAAAAAGGGTTGAGATATTAAATGGAAAAGGTTACATATAGCCGGAAAAGAAGAAAAATTCGTGATCAATTTGGCATTAATAGTCCTTGCAATCAGAACTGTTAGCCACTATCACGATATGAAAAAGCGTGTTTGTTGTTTTTTTGTTCGCTAAAAGTGGCAAGAAATGGTGTGAACACGCTACTATGATAAATATGTTACTATTTTGTGAATTATTACCTGAGGAAAACAGTAGTGGACAGTTTCCAACTTTCGGTAGTTCATCGTTTGCCGCAAAGTTATCGCTGGTTATCGGGTTTTGCAGGTATCAATGTTGAACCGATTCCGCTGAGCGGCAGAGAAGAAGACAACAACCTGATTGGTCTCAAACTGTTGAGCCACGATGGTGATATCGCATGGAATATCATGCGCCAGCTGAATCAATCCCTGTCTGAAATACAGGTTGAATGCGCCGTTCTGGAATGGGAAGGCGAGCCGTGTCTGTTTTTACATCGCAATGATGAAAGCACAGCAATGTGCCGTCTGAAGAATGTTGGTGTCGCTATCGCTGAGTCCGTATCAGCACAATACCCTTTTTAAACCGCAGCGTCAGCAGACTGACGCTGCGGTATTCCCTCATTTATGCTGACTGCGTTTCCGCCGAATAGGATGAAAACTGTAGTAGTTCCCGCGTGTAATGTTCGGCAGGGTGCGCGAATACCTGTTTGCATTCCCCTTGTTCGACCACTTCGCCTTGTCGCAGCACAATAACCTGATGGCACAGTGAACGGATAACCTGTAAGTCATGGCTGATAAACAGGTAGGCGATTTTGTGCTTTTCCTGTAATGATTTCAGCAGCGCCAGAATTTGCGCCTGAACCGTTCTGTCCAGCGAGGATGTCGGTTCATCAAGGATCAGCAGCTCCGGTTGCAGTATCAGGGCGCGAGCGATAGCGATACGCTGACGCTGACCGCCGGAAAACTCGGAGGGATAGCGGTAGCGGGTCGTGGGATCTAGCCCGACTTCCTGCATTGCCTCAATCACGCGCTGGTCGAGCACCTCTTTGCTCAGCTTGTGATGGACGGTCAATCCCTCAGCAATAATTTGCTCCACATTCAGCCGTGGGTTCAGCGCGGAATTTGGATCCTGAAAGACAACCTGAATCCGGTGGCGGAAAGGCAGCATTTGCTTACGGGTTAGCCCTTGCAAAGGCTGGCCGTCAAACCAGATATCGCCGCGTGATTGAATCAGGCGCAGCAACGCTAATCCAGTCGTGCTTTTTCCTGAGCCGGATTCCCCCACCAGACCCAGACTTTCGCCGCGTCGTAAGGTGAAATTGATATTGCTCACTACCTGCTTTTCGTCAACGGTACGGCGCAAAAGGCCGCGTTTGATGGGAAACGAAACATGCAATTTTTCTACCCGCAGAATTGGTTCACCGTCATCTGTTACCGGAAGCGGCTCGCCCGACGGTTCTGCATCCAGCAACTGGCGCGTGTAGGGATGCTGAGGTGCGCTGAAAAGCTGCTGACAGCTATTATGTTCCACGGCCTGACCGGCCTTCATGACCGACACGTTATCTGCCAACTGGCGGACAATATTCAGGTTATGGGTGATGAACAGTAAACTCATCCCCAGTTCCTGCTTCAGCTCGTTCAGCAATTTTAATATTTGCGCCTGAACGGTCACGTCCAACGCCGTTGTGGGTTCATCGGCAATCAGTAAATCCGGCTGTGTCAGCAGCGCCATCGCAATCATGACACGCTGGCGTTCCCCGCCGGAAAGCTGGTGCGGAAAATCATTCAACCGGCTTTTAGCCTGCCGAATACCCACGCGATCCAGACAGGTGATGACTTCGCTGCGGGCTGCCTCGGTGCGCATGCCACGGTGGAGCGAAAGCACTTCAATCAGCTGTTTTTCGATGCTTTGCAAAGGGTTAAGCGACACCATCGGTTCCTGAAAGATCATCGCGATCCGATTGCCACGTATCTGACGCAGTGTTTTTTCATCAGCATGCAGCAGCGACTGCCCTGCGAAGCGGATATCCCCTTGCGGATAAACCACGGGCGGGGAGGGGAGCAAACGCAAAACCGACAGCGCGGTGACGCTTTTCCCCGAACCTGATTCACCGACCAGCGCCAGCGTCTCACCCGCGTTCACTGCCAGTGAAAGCTGGTCGACAACGCGCTGTTCCTGACCGCCTTTGCGGAAGGCAATGCTGAGATTATCTATCTGCAATAAAGGTGAACTGGACATATTAATGCGCCTTGCTGGGGTCAAAGGCGTCGCGCACCGCTTCGCCGATAAAAATGAGTAAGGAAAGCACGATGGAAAGCACCATAAACACGGTAATGCCCAGCCACGGTGCCTGAAGGTTATTTTTCCCTTCCAGCAATAAAGTGCCTAATGATGGCGAGCCCATCGGCAGACCAAAGCCGAGAAAATCCAGCGATGTCAGCGTGGTAATCGAGCCGCAAAGAATAAAGGGCAGATAGGTCAGCGTAGCGACCATCGCGTTTGGCAGCATGCAGCGGAACATAATAGCGCGGTCGCTGACGCCCATCGCTTGCGCGGCACGAATGTAGTCAAAGTTGCGGGTACGCAGAAATTCCGCCCGTACCACGCCAACCAGACTCATCCAGCCGAACAGGACGGTAATGCCTAATAGCCACCAGAAATCCGGCTGAATCACGCTGGACAGTAAGATAATCAGAAACAGCGTCGGCATGCCGGACCAGACTTCGATAAAGCGTTGACCCCACAGGTCGAGACGCCCGCCGTAATAGCCCTGTGTTGCACCGACGGTGATACCAATCACGCTGGACAGGATCGTGAGCGCCAGACCGAACAGCAGTGAGATACGGAAGCCATACAGCACCTGCGCGACCACATCTTTCCCCTGGCTATCCGTGCCCAACCAGTTCTGCCAGTTTGGTGCAGAGGGGAAGGATGCGGTAGTGGCATAGTTTATGGTGTCGTAACTGTAGTGAATCAGCGGCCAGATCGCCCAGCCGTGGCTGCTGATGCGTTCGGCGATATAAGGATCGCGGAAGTCAGCGGTGGTATCCAACTGTCCGCCAAACGTCCTCTCGCTGTGGTCAATGAGCACCGGCGTATAGAGCTGACCGTCATACTTCACCAGCAGCGGTTTGTCGTTGGCGATCAACTCGGAAAACAGGCTGACGATAAACAGCACCATGAAAATCCACAGCGACCAGTAACCGCGACGATTACTTTTAAAACGCGCCCAGCGCGCCTGATTAATCGGGCTTAAGCGGCTCATTGGCGTCCCTCAAAATCGATACGCGGATCCACCAGCGTATAGGTGATGTCGCTGACGATATTCAGCAATAAGCCGATCAGCGTGAAGATATACAACGTACCGAACATGACGGGATAGTCACGTTGTAGCGTGGCGTCATAGCCCAACAGGCCCAGCCCGTTGAGTGAGAACATCACCTCAATCAGTAGCGAGCCAGTGAAAAACATACTGATAAACGTGGCGGGGAAGCCGGCAATCACCAACAACATGGCATTACGGAATACGTGGCGATAGAGAATGCTCTTTTCATCCAGCCCTTTAGCGCGTGCGGTAACAACGTATTGCTTACGAATCTCATCCATAAAGGAGTTCTTGGTGAGCATCGTTAGCGTGGCGAAACCGCCAATGACGGAAGCTAGAACCGGTAGCGCGATATGCCACAAGTAGTCGGTAATCTTGCTGTACCACGGCAGGGTGTCAAAATTGCTGGAAACCAACCCTCGAAGCGGGAACCAGTCCAGATAACTGCCGCCCGCGAATAGCACAATCAAAATGATCGCAAACAAAAACGCCGGAATGGCATAGCCGATAATGATTAACGTGCTGCTCCAGGTATCGAACGGTGTGCCGTTCTTCACGGCTTTTTTGATGCCAAGTGGAATGGAAATAAGGTAGACGATCAGCGTACTCCACAGCCCCAGCGTAATCGAAACCGGCATGCTCTCCTTAATGAGCTGCATCACCGAGGAACCACGGAACAGGCTGTCGCCGAAGTCAAAGCGCACGTAATCCCACAGCAGCTTAAAATAACGTTCATGAATCGGCTTATCGAAACCATAGCGTTTGGTGATTTCTTCGATGACTTCCGGGTCGAGGCCGCGTGAACCTCGGTAAGCGTTCTCGATATTCGGTGCGCCGCTGGTGCCCGTTCGGGCCATACCGGCATCCATGCCGTTACTGGCGGTATAACCGCTGCCGTGCCCCATTTCAATTGCCGCGATGGCCTGATCCACCGGGCCGCCGGGGGCAATTTGTACAATGAAGAAATTAATCGTGATGATTGCCCACAGAGTTGGAATGACCAGCAAGAGGCGGCGTAACAGATACGTTCCCATTTTTATTCCTTAACGTCGCTCTGCGGGCAGCGTGGCTGCCTGTTTGGTATCGAACCACCAGCCATCAAAACCAAGCGAATAAGCCGGGCGTACAGCGGGCATGGCAAACTTGTTCCAATAGGCGAAGCGGTCATGATTGGAATACCACATGGGGATCATGAGCTGATTCCAGGTCAATACCCTGTCCAGCGCGCGGCCTAATGACAGCAGCGGGACTTTCTGCCCTTGGTGCTTAACGATGTCCTCGATGAGCGAATCAATTGCGGGATCGCTGACACCCGGTCTGTTATAGGTTGAGTCGATATACTGTGAACTCCAGCGGATTTGCAGGTCGGCACTGGGGTAGAGGGACGCGCTGTACATCGTGGCTGTCATATCGAAATCACGCTTGCGCAGGCGATTGTTGAACTGCGTGCTGTCGATGTTGCGTACGTTCATGGTGATGCCCAGCTTTTTCAGGCTCTGCTGAAAGGGCAGGACATACTGCGAGTTGCCGGCGCTTGGCAATAGCAGTTCAAATGTAAACGGCTGTCCGGTTTTGCTATTGACCAGCTTTTGATCTTTCAATTCCCAACCGGCTTCTTCCAGCAGTTTGAGTGCCTTAAGCCAGTTTTGTCGATCATAGCCGCTGCCGTCGGAGGAGGGAGGTTGATAGCTGGGGCCAAAGACCTCGGCGGGCACTTTGTCCTTCAGCGGCGTCAGCCAGGCCAACTCCTCTGCGCTGGGTTCGCCTTTAGCGGCATACTCGGTGTTTTGGAAATAGCTGTCGGTCCGTTGATAGGCGTTGTAATACAGCGCCTTGTTCATCCAGTTGAAGTCAAATGCCAGCGCTAGCGCCTGACGCACCCGGCGATCCTGAAACAGTGGTCGCTGGATATTGAATGCCAGCCAGCGTGTATCTTGTGCAGATTGGTTGACCTGATCCTGTTTGATGATGTAGCCACGTGCAAAATTGCCTCCCTGATATTGGGTCGCCCAATGTTTTGGCGATCCTTCCTCACGCAGATCGAAAGCGCCGGCTTTAAAGGCTTCCAGTGCGACACTGTCGTCGAGATAGTAGTCGTAGCGGATTTTATCGAAATTGTACTGACCTTTATTGACTGGCAGATCGGCACCCCAATAGTCTTTCACGCGGGAGTAGGTGACATACTGTCCGGTACGATAGGCGGTGATGCGGTAAGGCCCGCTAGCCGGCGGCGGATACGGTAACGGTTCGTTGAATTTATGATTCTTCCAGAACTTCTCCGGCATGATTGGCAGCGTCAGAAGGCTGAACATGCGGTTTTTGTCGGATACGGGAAAATCGAAGCGTATGGTCAGCGGTGCAACGGCCTTGGCGGTGATATCTTTAAAATAGATGCGGAACTGTGGCACGCCCTGCGTCATAAACATATTGTAGGTGAACGCGACGTCAGCAGCGGTGATCGGTGAGCCGTCATGAAAGCGGGCTTTGGGATTCATCTCGATTTCAATCCAGCGAAAATCCGCTGAATGGCGCGTCGTCAGTGCGACCAGCGGATAATAACTGCCGGGCTCGTCATCAGAAGACGTGAAGAGTGAATCGTAGAGGCGTTCAGTACGTGCCGCTGCCACACCACGTAGCGCGTAACGGTTGAAATTGTCAAAGGTACCCAGCGAACTTAGGGTGATGCTGCCGCCTTTAGGAGCATCAGGATTGACGTAATCAAAATGGCTGAAGTTCTCGGCATATTTGGGTTCACCCAACAGTGCAAAGCTGGTGCTGTTTTCAATCGTCTCGGCATGCGCCCCAAAATGGGCCGTGCAAAGCAATACGGCAGCGATAACGCGTTTTAACATCTGACGGCAATCTCCTGCGAGTAGACGTTATCTGGCTAGGCATCGTCTGATGTAGACACGCCATATCGTAACGTCAACAATGCCGATTTCCTCGGCATAAAGTTCTTGAAATAATTAACATTCCCATCGGGAAGTTGCGTATTTTCTTTTTATCATGAAATCAGGTGATAAACCTACCTTAATCACGGCCTGTTAATGTTTCAGGTTGTTGAGTCAGTCATATTTTGCGCAGCGCGCCGCAGAAGGGGAGGAACTCGGTGGTATTTGGGGTGAATTGGACATAAAAAAACGCCGCTTATGGTGATAAGCGGCGTTGATGTCGTCTGGTTTCGTTGGCTAACAGCAAAGTTCTTTTACTAACAAAACAATATCACAGCAAGGGAGCGATATTGTTTAGCTGGTTTTTCCTTTACTCAGGACACGGCGTCCTTCCTGATAACGCTTATTCCAGTAGTCTTCTGTCATTTTAGAAATGATGACACCACTGCTGGTTGACGCGTGGACGAACTGATCGTTGCCGAGATAAATGCCAACGTGGCGACCGGTCGAACCTGCACGGAACAGAACAAGATCGCCAACGCGCAGTTTACTACGCTGAATTTGCTGGCCCATCTCTTGCTGTTCATAGGTTGAACGCGGTAAATCCATTCCAAACTGTTCGCGGAACGTGCGCTGAACGAAAGCTGAGCAGTCAATGCCACGGCGACTATCACCGCCTAAACGGTAACGAACACCTTTCCAACTGGCATATTGGTTAAGTAACTTAGACTTGATGTCCACGTTACGAACCAGTGCTTCAAATTCATCCTGAGAGGCTTGCAGTAAAAGACCATCTTTGTCATTAACTGCATGCATATCAGTTTGAGCTTTATTGTTGTATGCACTATTACTTCCACATGCGGAGAGCATTATTGCTACCGCAACGGCAGGCACTGCCCGCCAGATATATCTCAGAATCGGTTGAGACTTGACCATTATTGTTATGTTCCCTTGCTGTCCTTAACGATAAATATCGCTATGTAGTGTCCCCATTTCACTGGGGTATAAATGCCAAACGAAAACGAGACTCAGACTAAATCAGAGTTTCTTCTTAGCCAAACACTCATCGGCGAAAGTGTGCCGGAATGCACATTATTTCTCTTGCCGCCGATAGTTCAGTGTGCGCTAAAAAGCAAACCTGAACGAGACTACCGCAACAACAGCAGGATTGCGAGAAGTTTTAACCATTTTATTTATAAGATTTAATGATGTATTCAGCTAAAAAATGTCGATGTAAAAAATCTGAAATCATAGGGATTTATACTGTCGATTTTTTAGGTAATAGTCGATTTAACAGGGCAATAGCGGCATCGCTCGCTGGCGTTAATAACCACCAACTCAATCCGACCAGAACAACCGACAGAGAACCGACGGCAATATCGGTAAACCAATGTGCACCAATCATGATGCGAGGCAATGAGAAGATCACCATGATGGCCAGGCCGATAGCGAAAGCGGTGCGGGTAAAATAGCGCAACATAAAAGCAGCAAAGATCATTAACATCATGCCGTGGTCGCCGGGGAAGCTGTCCGATGACGCATCTTTGGTCGGAATACCGGTTAAATCTGAAACGCGGTTGACGTCACTAAAATAGAGCGTCGGACTCGCGTGTTGCACGGGCAATAAATGTCCTGCCTGATTCAACACGACGGCGGTTAACAGCATGATAAAACCGAGGATCAACAAACGGCGACGCTCTGTGGACGTCGCTTTTAGATAAAATGACAGATACAGCAATCCCATCGCAACGAGCGCAAAGCCGTCAAAAGCGCGATTATTGGTAATGGCAACCAGATGTAAAAACGTCGGGCTATCAACCAAGAGACGGTTAAAATAGAAAAAGATATGGCTGTCGAGCGTGAGCCAAAAACCGTGATTTTCCGGTAGATACCA
Source organism: Pectobacterium sp. S5 (assembly GCF_051707265.1). Classification (NCBI taxonomy): domain Bacteria; kingdom Pseudomonadati; phylum Pseudomonadota; class Gammaproteobacteria; order Enterobacterales; family Pectobacteriaceae; genus Pectobacterium; species Pectobacterium sp. S5. The sequence continues at coordinate 499,684 of NZ_JAULSZ010000001.1, read as the reverse complement.
GGATAAAAACAGACCGATGCCCAACACATTGAGCACTAAAATAGAAGAAAAACGGGCAAATGACATAAGGCTAAATATCCAAACAAAGACGAAAAAACTCCAGTCTAGCCCACGTTAGCTAAACGAGCCTTTAACAATGAGGCTTGTAACGTATTCCATTCTGCTGGTGTTTCATTAATGATTTCGATACGGCTATCAATCGGTGCCGTCGATCGGGTTTCTATATGCAGATCGTGTCCCTGACGGTTCACGACGAGCGTCCCTTCTTTTATACGCATCACCCCTTTAACCCGATTCACGGGAGAAAGGCGGACCCAGTCCAGCAGGGCGGCGGTATCAAAAGCGGTTTCAGGTGCGAATATCCAGCCACAGGCGTGGTATCCCTGTCCCTCATTGAGAGAGCGTCGCCAGGATTGACCATTCGGTAATTGCAACGCAGCCAAGTTATTTTTTGGCTTATGCGCGTGGTGGTGGACGCCATCTGGAAGTTCGCGCATACGCTCTTGCGATGAAGGGGGGCGCGGTTGGTCGAGCAGTTGCTGGTCAACATTTCCCTGACTGGCTTCGATAATTTGTCGACCATCGCCGTTCGCCTGCTGCCACTGCTGTAAGGCAGCGAGATCGTCGGCGGTATAAGTATCGCGCTTGTTGGCGATAATCATGTCAGCGGCAGCAAGCTGATCGCGGAAGTTCTCATTTTCCGTGTAACGCGTTTCACTTAACTGGCGAGCATCCAACAGGCACAACGTAGCCTGTAATGTCAGCCAGGGCTGATAGATATCACTTGTCAGCAAGGAGAGAATTTGTTTCGGGTGGCCGAGTCCCGTAGGCTCGATGAGCAACCGATGGGGCTTCTTTTGTTGCAGCAACATATTCAGGCCAACCTGCATCGGCAAGCCGTTTACGCAGCACATGCAGCCGCCGGGAATCTCTTTCAACACTGCACCGCTGTCCGCCAGTAGCGCACCGTCAATGCCCACTTCACCGAATTCATTGACCAGCACCGCCCAGACTTCGTCTTCAGGCTTTTGCGACAGAAGATGACGAATTGTGGTGGTTTTTCCACTACCCAGAAACCCTGTAATCAAATTGACTTTCGTTAGCATGGCAGGCTCCTAATGCGGGGGAGGGTTGACGTGTGCCGGATAGATCATCCGGCGACAAGTATTGTGCGGGAAGCACAATGTAGAATGTTAGTCTGCGCGACCCATGTAGCGACGTTCTGGAATATGAATACGGATCTTTTCACCCGCGCTCAGATATTCTGGAACGGGGATAACCAGACCGGTGCTCATGGTCGCAGGTTTGTTGCGTGAACTAGCGGAGGCGCCTTTAATACCCGGTGCCGTCTCAACAATTTCCAGATCGACCGTTTGTGGCAGTTCCAGCGCGATGATTTGGCCGTCCCAGCTCAATACCTGAATTCCCGGCATGCCGCCTTCAGGGATAAACAGCAGCTCTTCTTCTATTTGATCTTTTTTGAAGAGGTAAGGTGCGTAATCCTCATCATCCATAAAGACGTATTCGTCGCCGTCAATATAGGAGAAAGTGACCGTGCGGCGTGTCAGCGTGATGGTATCGATAATGTCATCGCCTTTAAAACGCTCTTCCACTTTCAAACCTGTACGGACATCAGAAAAACGCATTTTGTACAGCGTGCTGGCACCGCGGGCGCTGGGGCTTTGGACGTCGATGTCCTTTACCAGCAATAACTTGTCGTTATAGTTAACGACCATTCCGCGTTTAACTTCGTTCGCTCTTGCCATAAAAATTACCTGCTATAAGGAGTGTGATTTTTGTGGCGACACGTTACTCGCGCCGAAGAGTTCAGGCAAGTATATACTCGTCATCCTTCAAATTTCATGTACGTTGGCTACGCTCACTCACCCGAATCACTTACTTGTGTAAGCTCATCGGGATTCCTTCGCTTGCCGCCTTCCTGAAATTTGAATTATTTAGAGTATAAGGAAAAAAGGGCTGATATTGGTTTTTTACGACGGGGCTGCTATCGTGGCGCTCTCTACTTCTTGTCAGCCCACCGGAGAGCTTGCTGATGGACTGTCGCCCCCATTGCGGTGCCTGCTGTATCGCGGCATCGATTTCAACGCCGATGCCGGGTCTGCCGCATGGCAAGCCTGCAAACACGCCCTGTATTCATCTTGATGACGCGATGCGCTGCGGGCTGTTCCATTCTCCATTGCGGCCCGCAGTTTGCGCGGGGCTAAAACCGCGCGCGGATATGTGTTTCAGCCATCGTGATGAGGCGATGATTTACCTGCTGAAACTGGAAGCCGACACTGCCCCTTAATGTGCAGCGATCAGGCGTCTTTGATGCGCCACATACAATAGATGGAACCGGTGATCATCAGCAGCGCGAAGAAGAAGACGGCGTGATAGTTCCAGATTTCAGCAACAATCCCAGCCAGCGAGCCAGAGATGATCCAGCCAACGCGTGTCGTATTGGTAAACAGCGTGGTTGCTGCGCCTGCCTGTCCTGGCATCAAGTCCTGAAAATAAAGCATGCCGATTCCGGCCAGAATGCCAATAAAGATCGCGTTCAGTACCTGTAACGCCAGCAGTGCTATTTCGCCATTGAGAACCAGCAAGCCGCCGAAGAACAGTAAACCGGAGGCAACGGCAAGCCGCATCAGGAAGCGTTTACCGAAGCGTTTTGCAACGTAGCCAGCAATCAGCATCACCGGAATTTCTAATCCAGCCGCAACGCCCATCATGATACCCGCCAGTTTTTCCGGCAGATGCAGTTCATGCACCAGATACAGCGGCATATTAATGAGGTAAATGCCGTTGCAGGTCCACATCAGGGTACACGCCACGAACAACAAGAGCGTATCACGGCGGTTGCGGCGCGGTGATTCCAGCGTAGAAGTGGTCTTTTCCACGGTTTTGGGCATGGAAGGCAGAAAGAGTTTGACCAGAATGCCGCATAGGATAAAGACGACCGCGGCGGTCAGATACATCGTCGTGAAGCCGAATCCCAGTGCCAGCGCAAAGGCGATGGGTGGGCCGACAACCCAGGCGAGAGAGATTTGCGCGCGGAGGATGGAGCTGAACATCGCCGCTTCACGACCGGTTTTATCCGCATGCTCCCGCGCCAGCGCAAAAAGCTGCGGGTTCGCGGTCGAGCCAAAGCTGCTCAGCAACACACCGATAAAGAGCAGAATAAAGTAGTTACGGTTCCATGCAAACAGCATGCAGGCGAGTGCGCCCAGCAGGCAGCAGACGAAAATCAGCGATTTGCGATCGCCCTGACGGTCCGAGCGCGTGGCTAGCATTTGGCTGACGACAATACCGATAACCGCGCTGCCGGTATAAAACATCCCGACTAAGAAAGGACGAACCTGTACTTCGCTGGAAAGAAAGAGGCTGAGCGTCGGAAGTTGCAGGGCACCGGCCGTTCCGGTCAGGAAGGCAATAACTAAAAATGCTGACGATGTCAGGTCGAGCGGACGTCGCGTTGTGTTTGCAGGAGTGAACATAAATTGATAGCGCTTGGAAAATAGGCAGAGGCTGTCGAGCGCGACATAGTACTCGGGTTTATAATGAAACAGAAATCTTGTTTCATTATTTTTCGTCAGCACGGCTTCAGCCATTCGGTGATTTTTGTTGGCGGGCAGCGCATTATCCACGTTAAAATGTGCGTGATGTCAAAATTCTGTTACGTCGGCAGCGTAGAAAGCTTGCATAAATGACGTAATAGAATGAGACTTTTGAAACGTTTCAGCGGAATTTTTTTTGAAACGCCCTAACAATCGACACATTTTTTTCTCATAAAAGCTGAAACGATTCAACTTTCAGCAAGAGAGGAGTGCCATGTTCCAGTTGTCACAGCAAGATATTCATTTGGGCGCAGCGGCCAGTACTAAGCAGGAAGCTATCCAGCTTGTTGCTTCAGCACTGACCGAGGCCGGGTGCGTTAACGCAGGGTATGTCGACGGCATGCTCCAGCGCGAACAGCAAACATCCACCTATTTGGGAAGCGGCATTGCTATCCCTCACGGCACAACCGATACCCGCGATCTGGTATTGAAGACCGGGGTTCAAGTATTTCAGTTTCCTCAGGGTATTTCCTGGGGTGAAGATCAAACCGCCTACGTGGTGTTGGGGATTGCAGCCCGTTCTGATGAACACCTTGCGTTGCTGCGTCAGCTGACTCACGTCCTGAGTGACGATCGCGTAGCGGCACGTTTGGCAAGCACAACGTCAGCAGAAGAATTACGTAGCCTGCTGATGGGCGAGCAGCAACTGGCGGAGTTCCGCTTTGATACCTCACTGATTGCGCTGGATGTGGCGACCGATAATCTGTTGACGCTTCAGGCACTGAACGCCGGTCGTCTTCAGCAGGTTGGTGCAGCAGACGCCAGCTTCGTCAGCACCGCAGTCAGCAATAAACCGCTGAATCTGGGGCAAGGCGTGTGGTTCAGCGATAGCGCTGTCGGTAACCTCAGCAGCGCGGCTGCGGTGGCACGTCCGGCTACGCCTTTCAGCGTTGACGGCGAAAACGTCGCCTTACTGGTGACGGTAGCTGCGGCTGACGATCAGGCTTTTGCACCGATCGATTACCTGAGCAACCTGCTGATTGCGCAAAAAGCGGAACGTCTGCTGACGGCTGACGCACCGACGCTGCTGGCCCTTTTGACCAGCGACGTACCAGAAGAAAGTGAAGTGCTGACGGCAGAATTTAGCATTCGCAACGAACACGGCCTGCACGCGCGTCCGGGCACTATGCTGGTGAACGTGATCAAGCAGTTCAGCAGTGACATCACCGTCACCAATCTGGATGGCACAGGCAAACCGGCAAATGGCCGCAGCCTGATGAAAGTCGTCGCGCTGGGCGTGAAGAAAGGTCACAAATTGCGTTTCACCGCGAGCGGTAGCGATGCAGAACAAGCACTGGCCGCTATTGGCGAAGCGATTACGTCCGGTTTGGGCGAGGGGGCAGCATGAGCAGGAGAGTAGCCACAATCACCCTGAATCCAGCTTATGACCTGGTTGGCTATTGCCCAGAAGTTGAGAAAGGCGAAGTCAATCTGGTTCAGACAGCGGGTCTGCACGCCGCAGGCAAAGGTATCAACGTTGCCAAGGTGCTGAAAGATCTCGGGATTGATGTCACGGTAGGTGGCTTTCTGGGTAAAGACAATCAGGATGGTTTTCAGCAATTGTTCAGCGAGCTGGGCATTGCCAACCGTTTCCAGGTTGTGCCAGGACGTACGCGTATTAATGTCAAATTAACCGAAAAAGATGGCGACGTAACCGACTTCAACTTTTCCGGTTTTGAAGTGACACAGCAGGATTGGCAGCGTTTCGTTAATGATTCGCTGAGCTGGCTGGGGCAGTTCGACATGGTCGCGGTGAGCGGCAGTCTGCCTGCTGGCGTCGATCCGGATGCGTTTACCGACTGGATGTCGCGTCTGCGCACGCAGTGTCCTTGCATTATTTTCGACAGCAGCCGTGAAGCGCTGGTGGCGGGACTGAAAGCCTCTCCTTGGTTGGTGAAACCAAACCGCCGGGAGCTGGAGATATGGGCTGGGCGTAAATTACCTACGCTGGCTGATGTGGTGGATGCCGCCCACGCGCTGCGTGAGCAGGGTATCGCGCATGTTGTGATCTCACTGGGTGCGGAAGGCGCACTGTGGGTGAATGCATCGGGTGCGTGGCTGGCAAAACCACCGGCTTGTGATGTGGTAAGTACGGTAGGTGCGGGCGACTCCATGGTTGGGGGGTTGATTTATGGCTTATTAATGCGTGAGTCCAGTGAGCACACTCTGCGTTTAGCTACGGCGGTTTCAGCACTGGCCGTCAGCCAAAGCAATGTTGGTATTACCGATCGTCCTCAGTTGGCCGCGATGATGGCGCGTGTCGACCTCAAACCCTTTAACTGATACAGCAGGAGATAAACAATGAAAACGCTGCTGATTTTGGATAAATCACTGGGCCTGGCGAGAAGCCAACTGGTGAAGAACCTACTCGGCGCTGCCGCTGCGAAAGCAGGGGTGACGTTTACAGAACAGGCTAACGACGCTGAATTGGCGATCGTTCTGGGCGCATCCGCTGCGGCGGACAGCGCACTGAATGGCAAGCGGGTTTATGTCGGTGACATCGAACTGGCCGTTTCACAGCCGGAAGCCTTCTTGGCGAAAGCACAGGCTGAAGCCTCGGTCTATCAGGCCGCTGCGTCAGCACCCGTTCAGCAGCCCGCAGCTGCCAAGCGTATTGTGGCGATAACGGCGTGCCCGACGGGCGTCGCGCACACGTTTATGGCGGCAGAAGCGATTGAAAGCGAAGCGAAAAAACGCGGCTGGTGGGTCAAAGTAGAAACGCGCGGCTCCGTTGGCGCGGGCAACGCGATTACCCCTGAAGAAGTGGAACAGGCCGATCTGGTGATCGTCGCTGCGGACATTGAAGTCGATCTGGCGAAGTTTGCTGGTAAGAAAATGTATCGCACGTCGACCGGGCTGGCACTGAAGAAGACGGCGCAGGAGTTAGATAAAGCGCAGGCTGAAGCTAAAGTGTATCAGCCATCTGGGCAAGCCAGTGCGTCAAGCGCTAGCGAGTCTGGTCAGAAAGGCGGAGCAGGCCCGTATCGTCACCTGTTGACCGGTGTGTCTTACATGCTGCCGATGGTTGTCGCGGGTGGTTTGTGTATCGCACTGTCGTTTGTCTTTGGTATCGAAGCCTTTAAACAAGAAGGTACGCTGGCAGCGGCGCTGATGAAGATCGGCGGCGGTTCTGCCTTTGCACTGATGGTGCCGGTGCTGGCGGGTTATATCGCGTTCTCTATTGCGGATCGTCCGGGCTTAACGCCGGGTCTGGTTGGCGGGATGTTGGCGGTGAGTACGGGTGCAGGCTTCCTTGGTGGGATCATTGCAGGTTTCCTGGCGGGTTATATTGCCAGAGCGATCAACAATAAACTGATTCTGCCGCAAAGTTTGACTGCGCTAAAACCGATTTTGATCATTCCGCTGTTCGCCACGTTGGCGACGGGTCTTATCATGATTTACGTCGTTGGTACGCCAGTGGCGAAAATCCTGACTGGCCTGACAGGCTGGTTGCAATCCATGGGCACGGCGAATGCGGTGATTTTGGGTGCAATCCTGGGTGCGATGATGTGTACGGATATGGGCGGGCCGGTTAACAAAGTGGCTTACGTCTTCGGTACGACCTTGCTCAGTAGCCAGATTTATGCGCCGATGGCAGCCGTTATGGCAGCCGGTATGGTGCCACCGTTGGCAATGGGTCTGGCGACCGTACTGGCAAGTAAGAAATTCAACCCGACCGAGCGTGAAGGCGGTAAAGCGGCATTTGTACTGGGCCTGTGCTTTATCTCTGAAGGGGCGATTCCTTACGCGGCGCGTGACCCGATGCGCGTTCTGCCTTGCTGCATCATCGGTGGGGCACTGACTGGTGCGCTGTCAATGGCAGTTGGCGCTAAGCTGATGGCACCACACGGTGGTCTGTTCGTGTTGTTAATTCCTGGTGCGATTACCCCAGTTATTGGCTACCTGTTAGCGATCATTGCGGGAACCGCTGTGGCTGGCGTGCTGTACGCACTGCTGAAACGTTCTGATGAACAACTGGCGAAAGTTGCGTAAGTTTGATCATCGTCGTGAATAAAAAGTAATGCCATAACACAAGGATGTGGATGAGATAGCGCCAGTTGGGTAAACCAACTGGCGCTTTTTTATGAGATAAAAACTGATTAGCGCTGGGCTTCGGATTTGAGCCAGGCGATTTCGTCGGCCCAGATATCGGGGTTGATCGTTTCCAGAATCATCGGGATACCATCAAAGCGAGCATCTTTCATGATATAGCTGAAAGCGGTTTTGCCGATATTGCCTTCTCCCAGACTATGGTGTCGGTCAACGCGACTGGCGAACGCGCTTTTGGCATCATTCAAATGCATTCCGCGCAGATAGCGAAACCCAACAATGCGATCGAATTCTGCGAAGGTGGCTTCGCAATCGGCTTCTGTCCGCAGATCGTAGCCGCCAGCGAAGGCGTGGCAGGTATCAATACAGACACCGACGCGGCTTTTATCTTCAACACCATCGATGATGGCCGCCAGATGCTCAAAGCGGAAACCCAAATTGCTGCCTTGGCCGGCGGTGTTTTCAATCACGGCGGTGACGCCGTCCGTTTCCGCCAGCGCGATGTTGATGGACTCGGCGATACGTGCCAGACAGTCAGCTTCTTCTATCTGCTTTAGATGGCTGCCGGGGTGAAAATTCAGCAGGCTTAGCCCAAGCTGCTGGCAGCGCGACATTTCATCAATAAACGCGATGCGTGATTTCTCCAGCGCCTCGGCGTCCGGGTGACCCAGATTAATCAGATAGCTATCGTGAGGTAGAATCTGTGCTGACGTATACGCGTACTGCTCACAGGCGGCTTTAAAACGGTCGATGACCTCGGCGCTGAGCGGTGCGGCCTGCCATTGGCGCTGATTCTTGGTAAATAAAGCGAAAGCCGTCGCCTTTATCTCATGCGCGCGAATCACGGCCTGATCGACCCCGCCAGATGCGCTAACGTGCGCCCCGATGTATTTCATGTTGGTCTCCTTTGGTAACGGAGACATTATGGCATCGTCATGGCGCCGTCGGGCACGTTACTGAGACGTTAACAGGTAAATAATTTATCGTTAGCCGAATAAATGCTCGAAGAACAGATTGATGCCCGCACCGCCAACGACCAGCCAGAGAAACAGAACGAGAGCCAGCAGCAGCGGTTTTGCTCCAGCCTGACGGATGGCGCTGAATCGGGTTGTGAGCCCCAGCGCCACCATGGCCATGGTCAACAGCACATTATCGAGCTGTACCAACTGCGTGACGAGCGCAGGAGGAAGTAGCTGGAAGGAATTGAAGGCAGCTACGGCGATAAACCCCAGCGCAAACCACGGGAACATCAGTGGAATCGCGTCTTGCGCGTCATTTTTTTGCGCCGTTTTTTTCAGGTAAAACCCAAGAATGAGAAGGAAAGGGGCCAACATCATCACGCGCAGCATCTTGCTGATGACGGCGATGTTTTCCGTCGCACCATCAACGGCATGTCCGGCAGCAACGACCTGAGCAACTTCATGTATCGTCGAGCCGAAGTACAGACCGACGATCTGCGGTGTGACGTCAATCCAGTGATGTTCGAGATTGAGCTGATAGAGCCACGGATACAAAAACATCGCCGTCGTACCGAAAATCACCACGGTGGAAACGGAGACGGCAATCGCATTGCTGGACGCTTTGACAACGGGCGCGGTTGCCATGATCGCTGCTGCACCGCAGATGCTGCTGCCAGCACCGATGAGAATCACGGTCTGATTGTCGAGTTTCAGCCAGCGCTTGCCGACCCAGCAGGCGAGTAAAAATGTCAACGTGACGACGGTAAGATCGACTGCAACACCGGTAAAACCAACGGCCGCAACCTGCTGAAAGCTGAGGCGAAAACCATAAAGTATGATGCCCCAGCGAAGTAAATGCTGTTTGGCCCACTGCACGCCTGGGTCACACAGCGGATGAAGGCGTGGATAAACGCTATTTCCCAGTACGATCCCAATCAGGATCGCCAATGTCAGTGAGCCGGGTCCCCAATGGGCGATTTTCGGAATATTTGCCAGCCAGAGGAGCGAAAAAGTCATTAAACTTACTAACAGCAGACCGGGTAATCGCGCTTTTGCTCCATCGGGCGGGTCTATCGTGTGTAATGTCGCAGGAAGAGCCATGGGTTTGGTGCCTATTCTGACCGTACCGAAAATTGAGAAGCCAGCTTATAATCCATGAGATTAAAAGAGAAATTGATTATATATTTATAACCTATAAGTATTTCAGATAAAGAGCGCACTATGCATATCACGTTACGTCAACTGGAAGTCTTTGCCGAAGTCCTGAAAAGTGGTTCAACGACACAGGCCTCGGTTGTGCTTGCCCTGTCTCAATCGGCTGTCAGCGCGGCTCTGGCGGATTTAGAAGGGCAGTTGGGTGTCCAACTTTTCGACCGCGTGGGTAAACGTCTGGTGGTTAATGAACATGGCCGCCTGCTGTATCCCAAGGCACTGGCACTGCTTGAACAGTCGATGGAAATTGAGCAACTGTTCCGGCGTGATAATGGGGCGCTACGTGTGTATGCCAGCAGCACCATCGGCAACTATTTATTGCCTGCGATGATTGCCCGCTATCGTCATGACTACCCTGACATTCCGCTGGAGCTGCATGTTGGCAATACGAAAGATGTGATCACCCGCGTATCTGAATTCAGTGTCGATTTGGGCTTGATCGAAGGGCCTTGCCATCACCCTGACTTGATTACACAGCCCTGGCTGGAAGATGAGCTGGTGGTGTTTTGTTCTCCCGAACATCCGCTCAGCCGCGGTTCTGCCTCATTAACGGCGCTGGCGGATGCGCACTGGATCCTGCGTGAACGTGGCTCAGGCACGCGCGAAGTGCTGGATCACCTGCTGTTGACGCACCTGTCGCATTTCCATCTGGTGATGGAATTAGGTAATTCAGAGGCGATTAAGCATGCGGTTCGCCACGGGATTGGCATCAGTTGCCTGTCGCGGCATGTCATTGCTGAACAACTGGCGTCAGGTTCGCTGGTGGAGTTGAAGGTGCCGCTGCCTAAACTCACGCGGACGCTGTATCTGGTTCATCACCGACAGAAACATCTTTCAAATGTGCTACAGCGTTTCTTGAGTTATTGCTGCGAAACGGCATAGCGAAAATATTTTCTGCTGCTAATGATCGGGCTCGAGTTATTAACCTCTCTTATAACTCGACGATCTTAACTATTCAGCACAACGCTATTTGCTACAATCCCGCCTCGATTTTTAGCACGAGCATGCAGGATAACAATGGCTCAGCACGATATTCAACAAACTACACAGGGCGCACCGACCCTGCGCCGTGAACTGAAAGCACGGCATTTAACGATGATCGCCATTGGCGGATCGATTGGCACCGGGTTATTTGTCGCGTCTGGTGCGACGGTTTCACAAGCAGGCCCGGGTGGCGCACTTCTGTCTTATGCCCTGATTGGGCTGATGGTTTACTTCCTGATGACCAGCCTGGGTGAACTGGCGGCGTTTATGCCGGTTTCCGGTTCGTTCTCCAGCTACGGTTCCCGCTATGTAGAAGAAGGGTTCGGCTTCGCGCTGGGTTGGAACTACTGGTACAACTGGGCGGTGACCATCGCGGTTGATCTGGTGGCGGCGCAGTTGGTGATGGGATATTGGTTCCCTGACGTTTCTGGCTGGATCTGGAGCGCGCTGTTTCTGGCGCTGATGTTCCTGCTTAACTACATTTCCGTGAAAGGATTTGGCGAAGCAGAGTACTGGTTCTCACTGATTAAAGTGGTCACGGTCGTCGTTTTCATTGCCGTTGGCGTGATGATGATTACGGGCATCATGAGCGGTGCGGAAAATGCCGGATTCCACAATTGGGAGATTGGCGATGCGCCCTTTGCTGGTGGTTTCTCTGCAATGATTGGTGTGGCGATGATCGTCGGCTTCTCTTTTCAGGGAACGGAACTGATCGGTATCGCTGCTGGGGAATCGCAGGAGCCGAGTAAAAACATTCCTCGTGCCATCCGTCAGGTTTTCTGGCGCATTCTGTTGTTCTACATCTTCGCGATTCTGATTATCAGCTTAATCATTCCGTATACCGATCCGAACTTGCTGCGTAATGATGTAAAAGACATTACGGTGAGCCCCTTCACGTTGGTGTTTGAGAACGCGGGCCTGCTGTCTGCTGCGGCAGTCATGAATGCGGTTATCTTGACGGCGGTGCTGTCGGCGGGTAACTCCGGGATGTATGCCTCTACGCGTATGCTGTTTACGCTGGCATCGGAAGGTAAAGCGCCGCGTATTTTCGCCAAACTGTCAAAAGGCGGCGTGCCGCGTAATGCGCTGTACGCCACCACCGTGGTGGCGGCGCTGTGTTTCCTGTCTTCTTTATATGGCAACCAAACGGTTTATCTGTGGCTGCTGAATACCTCCGGTATGACAGGCTTTATTGCCTGGCTGGGGATCGCGATTAGCCATTACCGTTTCCGTCGTGGCTATGTCATGCAAGGCCATGATCTGAATCGTCTGCCTTATCAATCGCGTTTCTTCCCGCTCGGGCCGATCTTCGCGTTTGTGCTCTGTCTGATCATCACGCTGGGGCAGAACTATCAGGCGTTTCTGGAAGATAACATCGACTGGTATGGCGTGACGGCGACGTACATCGGTATTCCGCTGTTCCTGCTGATTTGGTTCGGTTATAAGCTGTATCGTGGAACGCACTTCATCAAGTATCAAGAGATGACGTACCCTGATCATAAAGACTAAATCGTAAGAACGCGGTTAACGGGCGACTCCCTGACGGGTGTCGCCTTTTTTATTGGTTTTTTTCTGTTCTGTCGTTACGCCCCATGTCTTTCTTTACCTACGCATGTTGATTTAAATCAAATTTATTCACATTGATTTTCTAAGGGTATTTTACATTAACTCGATTTAATGATTGAAAATAACGATTAATTTATTGTTTATTAATGGTTTTATATTAATTTCAGTTTGTTTTTATTGCGTATGCAAATGATTTTAATTTTCATTTACAATTATTTCCCGATCATTACAATGTGTCCGACAAAAAAACTCAATGTAAATCATTCGTTCTGAGGACACAGACGCATGGCAATAAATATAAGAAAATCGGTGGCATTGGCGCTTGCTACAACCGTATCCGCACCCGTTATCGCCGCACAGGACGATACGATGGTAGTGACGGCTTCTGGCTATGAACAAAAAATCACCGAGGCGGCTGCGAGTATTTCAGTTGTCAGTCAGGATGAACTAACGAAGCGTAAGTATAACGATCTTGGCGAAGCGCTCAGCGACGTGGAAGGCGTGGATGTGCGTAGTTCAACGGGGAAAACGGGCGGTCTGGACATCAGCATTCGCGGCATGCCAAGTGACTACACGCTGATTCTGGTGGATGGTATTCGCCAGAATGGTTCATCGGATGTCACCCCGAATGGGTTTGGTACGATGAACACTGGCTTTATTCCACCGTTGGCGGCGATAGAGCGTATTGAAGTTATCCGTGGGCCGATGTCAACGTTATATGGCTCTGATGCGATGGGCGGTGTGGTAAATATCATCACCAAAAAAGCGTCGAAAGAGTGGGTTGGGAATATCACGCTGGATCATACCTTCCAGGAAGACAGGGACTATGGTGATGCTTCCAAGTTCTCGATTTATTCCAGCGGTGCGCTGATCGAAGACAAACTGGGGCTCGCCCTGCGCGGTAATATCTTACGCCGTGATGCGTCAGAGGTGAGTTCATCCTCGACTGGACAGGAACTTAGTACACGCGGCCCGAATCCTGTGAAGTCAGATAATTACCTCCTCGGTGGCAAACTATCCTGGCTGCTGGATAGCCGTAATACCCTATGGCTGGATGGTGAAGTCTCCAATCAGAAATATGATAACAAGCAAGAACAACTCGGTGCGCTGGGAGCGGGTGCCGCAACTCGGGGCGGCGGTTATGAAGATACACTGCGTTATGAGCGTCGCAAGATTACGCTGGGTAGCGATAATCAACTCGATTTTGGTACATGGAATTCAAGCTTGTCCTTCAACCAGACTGAAAATAAAGGACGTTTGATCCCTCGCTCTACGGTACCTGCGGGCTCAGCAACGGCAGGGCAAAAGCGCGAGCTTAAAAACACTAACTACATCCTTGATACGAAACTGGTGAGCCCGCTAGGAGAGAGTCATTTACTGACGTTAGGTGGACAATACTGGAATGCCGTCATGAAAGACGGGATTGTGCTGGCGAATACTGGCGAAAAATTCGAACAGAATTCGTGGTCACTTTTTGCTGAAGATGAATGGCGTATTGTTGATTCTCTCGCGCTAACGACAGGTGCTCGTTATGAACATCATGAAGCATTTGGTGGTCATGTGAGCCCGCGTGCCTATTTAGTGTGGAATGCGCTGGATGAATTAACGATCAAAGGTGGGGTAAGTACAGGCTACAAGACACCATCATTGGCGCGGTTACATAACGGGATAAGTGGCGTAACGGGGCAAGGTACGCGCAATACGATTGGCAACCCAAATCTGAAGCCAGAAGAAAGCGTGAATACGGAACTGGGCGCGTACTATGAGCATTTTAGCGGTTTCTCTACTAACGCTACGCTTTTCCATAACCGCTTCCGCAATAAGATCGATAGTTACGACATTGATACAGTAACGTCTAGCTATCGCAACATCGGTAAAGCTAACACACAAGGTTTGGAACTGGGTTCGACGATCCCGCTATGGTCGGATAACTGGACGCTGAATGTGAATTACACCTTTACTGACAGCGAGCAAAAAGGCGGAGAAAATCCCGGTGCTCGCTTGACCAATACGCCTAAGCACATGGCAAATGCCCGTTTAAACTGGAATGTTAACGAGCAATTGACCACCTGGCTTAAGGCTGAATATCGGGGTAAAACAGCACGCTTTACGGAGAATTATTCCACGCTTGCCGCAGCGAGCAATCAAGCAAACAGAGTCGTCTATGACAATCTTGGCTCGGATTTCAAATCGTTCACTGTCGTGAATCTGGGCGGATCGTATAAGATCTCTAAAGATGTAACATTGAACGGGTCAGTTAATAACCTGTTAGATAAAGACTTCACCAAAACCTATGTTTTCCCTGTTGGTACGGATACCACGACGGCTGGCGATTACTTTACGTCAAGCCAGGTGACTACGGGGTCCGTACTGCCAGGCCGTAACTACTGGCTATCGGTAAACGTCAACTTCTGATGTAGCACCTCCCCGGAATGGGCCAGCTCGTTCCGGGGTATTATGACCCTCGCTTACTTCCTCACTCCAACGACATGGCACCACTTCTGCGGTTTTTCTCGCGAATGTATTCTTGCTGATTAACAACGGGGCTTAGTTGTGGCCCGCTATTACGGTTATCTCTTTGCCGGTGTCATGATAACAATGAGCAGCAGACTTTATTGTTTTTGTGATATTTCTGAATATCGTGGCTAACAATGTCGATGAATGAAATTCATTATATTAGGTATTGTTAATTGCTTTAATGCTGACTACGCTTCACGTTACGGAGTGATGGATTTCCAATGAGGCAGGAAGTGTAACGTTATTAATACGTTCGTTGTCTTGTGTCATACAGAGAATTTAATTCATTATTTTTGTATGAGAATACCTGTCGTGATTGCCGACTGCGGAGCCTTTGATATCTGCAAGCGGAAATCAGTGTATGAATAGCAACCAGGGCACGATGATGTTAAAAATTACCTTTTTGGATAAAGGCTCACTGCCTGAAACCATTTTCCTGAAAAAGACGAGTTTTAGGCGTCCGCAGTGCCGCCATGAATGGGTTGAATATAACTATACCTCGCCCGATCAAGTTATCGCCCGAGCAAAAGATACCCACGTTATCATCACGAATAAAGCCCTATTAACGCGAGATACCTTGGCTGCGTTGCCTGCGTTGAAGCTGATTGCTGTAACGGCCACAGGCACCGACAATATCGATCTTGTTGCTGCTAAAGAACTGGGTATCACGGTCAAAAATGTACCGGGCTACTCGACGCAAGCCGTATCCGAGCACGTGATTGCCATGATCTTTGCGCTAAAGCACAGCCTGATGGCGTGGTATCGCGATCAGCTGAGTGACCGCTGGGCCAGCCAGTCGCAATTTGCTTATTTTGATCATCCGGTTAAGGACATCGCAGGCGCGACGCTGGGCATCATCGGCGCGGGTACGATTGGGCGGGAGGTCGCGCGGCTGGCGCAGGCGCTGGGAATGAAGGTGATTTTTGCCGAGCGCAGAGGTGTCTCACAGTGTCGTGCGGGGTATCTGCCGTTTGAAGACGTTCTGCGGTTAGCGAATGTGATTTCACTCAACTGCCCGCTGAATGAGAGCACGCAGCATCTGATTAATGCAGAGACGCTCGCCCTGTGTAAGCCCACCGCGTTTATTATTAACACCGCCAGAGGCGGGCTGATTGATGAGCGCGCGCTGGCAGAAGCCTTGCAGCAGCGCGCCATTGCCGGTGCCGCGCTAGACTGCCTGACACAGGAACCGCCAGCAAAAGACAACCCATTAATGGTTGCGGCGAAAACCCTGCCTAATCTTCTGATTACCCCGCATATATCCTGGACGTCTGCCTCATCGCTGCAGCTGTTGATGGAAAAGACGATTGAAAATATTGATGAGTATGCTCAGCAGAACGGACATCGATAATAAGAGGTAATTTGATTTCGCCGGGTATGAAGGAATATAGCCCGGCAGAGGAATGATGATATTCATCAATTTTAATTGATTATCAAAATTGAACGTTTCAGCGAATTGAATCTTTCTCTATCGATTATCTCTGTCGGTCTCGCTATATCGATGGGGAATGAAAACAGCGCACGTCAGATCTAAAGTGAAAGCGTTATTATTTGTGATTATTCCGAATGCCTCTTGGTTGTGCTAGGGAATATTTATTTCTTAATAATAACGGAAGTAAATAATAGAGCGAGTGCAGCAATATTTGTCGGCGGTAAGACGTCGATTAATGAGAAAAGGCATTGGTGGGCGGTATTGTGAGTCCGCCCCGAATTCGGATGAATGGGGCGGAAGCGAGACGTTACTGAAAACGAGAGAGATTAGCGTTTCTGGATATATGTCATGGCTAGCGCGAGCGCCAGAACCAGACCTTTGATGATATCCATCGCGTAATAAGGCACGGAGAGCATCACCAGCCCATTCTGCAAAACGCCAAGAATAACGGCACCGAGCAGCGTACCCAGGGCGTTCGGCTTGCCAGATCCCGCCAGCGAGAAACCGATGTAGGCTGCGGCAACGGCATCCATCAAATAGCCGCCCCCAGCATTGACCTGCGAAGAGCCGATGCGCGATGCCAGTAAGATCCCGCCCAGCGCTGCGAGTAGTGAAGAAAACACATACGCCTGCACCCGATAACGCGCCGTGCGAATGCCTGCCAGTCGAGCGGCTTCTGGGTTGCCGCCGATGGCATACATCCGGCGACCGTGTTTGGTGAGGGACAGATACAATTGCACCAGTACCGTTACCGCCAGCATGATGACAACAATGACCGGCACCTGACCCAGCGTGGCAAAGAACTCAGGAATGACGCCTTCCGCCATTTCGCCGCTAGGCAGCACCATGTTCTGCGTGATGGAACCGCCATAGCTGTAGGTCATCGCTACGCCCTGAATGACGAACAGGCTGGCGAGCGTCGCCAGCATATCGGGAATCTTCAGCACGACGATGAGGAAGGCGTTGAATAGCCCGACCAGCGTACACAGCAGCAGCGTCAGGACAATCGCTCCGGTGGTGCCGAACCCATGCCAGACGAAAAGCGAGATAACCAGCGCATTAGCCAGCGAGGCCGTCGATCCTACGGAAAGATCGAATCCGCCCACAGACAGCGAAATGGAGACGCCAATGGCAATCACCGTAACGATGGCGATAGAACGCAGGATATTGATGATGTTATACGGGTCGAGAAAGTTCTCCGACGCCAGCCCGAAGAGGGCAATCAGCGCGACGACGGTGATCAGCATGCCCCACTTATAGAGAAATTCGAAAACGTGGTGACGGAAGGGGAGCGCCCCGTTAGATGAAAGTGGGTGACTCACGCGGGAGTTCCTCCAGTTGAATATAAAAGTAGGGTTTCTTCGTCAATCTCAGCGGCATTTAACTCTGCGACAATGCGGCCATCCCATAGCACGCAGATGCGATCGCAGAGCCCGACAAGTTCGGAGAACTCGCCCGACGCATAAATAATGCCTTTGCCCTGACGGGCGAGGCCGTCAATCAGGGTGAACAAGTCTTGTTTGGCCTTGATATCAACGCCTTTGGTGGGTTCGTCAAAAATCAAAACCTGTGCTTCACTGCGCAGCCACTTGCCGATAGCCACTTTCTGCTGATTTCCGCCCGACAGACGCGCCAGCTTTTGCGCCGGACCCGTGGTACGAACTGCCAGCCGTTCAACGATCTGTTTTGCCCAGTTCAACGCCTTGCGACGGCTGAACAGTCCCCAGCGGGAAAAGCTGTCGGTGGCAGTGATACTGAGATTCATGGTGACGGACTCATCAATAAAAATGCCTTCTTTGCGCCGCTCTTCAGGAACCAGCGCCAGCCCCTGTTCAACCGACTGGTGCGGTGAATGCGGTCGCCAGGGTTTACCACGATATTCTCCCTGCGCGATCTGGCAGGGTTCCGCGCCGAACAGCGCTTTACACAGCTCGGTTTTCCCCGCGCCAGCCAGCCCGGCAATACCCAGAATTTCCCCTTTGCGCAGCGTAAGCGAAATATTGTGCAGCAGCGTTTCGTCGTGCAAACCGGTAACCTGAAGCAGCGTCTCTGCGGCAGGCGTCGTTCGGCGCGGTGGGAAGATATCGTCAAGCCGGTGCCCCAGCATTCTCTCTACAATCTCTTCGCCGCTAAGCCCCTGCATCGCACCGCTGCTGACAAACTCGCCGTCACGCAGCACGGTCAACGTATCGCAGATTTCGCTCAGCTCATGAATACGGTGAGAAATAAACACGATCCCGATGCCATCGGCTTGTAAACGGCGTACCACCTCGAAGAGACGTGCGCTTTCGGCCTGATCCAGCGGGGCGGTGGGTTCATCCAGAATCAGGAAGCGACATTCGTGAGATAACGCGCGCGCGAGCAGAATTTGCTGTTTCTCAGCGAGCGAGCAGGTATCCAGCCGTTGACGAACATTGAGGTGAACGCCAAGCTGATCGAGCAGCGCCTGCGCCTGACGATGGATCTGCGGCCAACTCAGCAGATGTCCGTCCTGCGCCAGCGTATCCAGCATAATGTTTTCCGCTACGGACAGCGTGGGAACCAGCGCGACATCGACTTCCTGTTGCACCAGATGAATGCCGTATCGCTTGGCATCACGAGGCGAATGGACATCGACCTGCTTACCATTAATCAGAATGTCACCCTGATAGTGATCGTAAGCGCCCGATAAGATCGTCATTAGCGTAGATTTACCCGCGCCGTTTGCGCCAGTCAGGGCATGAATCGAACCACCTTCCAGTGTGAAATTAACCTGCTTGAGGGCGTGGAAACCAGAAAAGGAGATGGAAATGTTGTGCATTTCCAGTCGGCTTTGGGAGGTAGGAATCATGGTCGGTAACGCTCTTGGCGGTCAAGGTCATGAAATAACGGAAAAGAAAGGTAGCACATATCCCAGAGAATTTAATACAGCTTCAAGTGTTTGAGAGTTATTGGCTATGAACGAAAAGGCATAAATTAAATAAAAAAGTTCTTAAGCTGGCGCAGGCAAGTGAATAAGATGGGTTTATCAATAGGGTAGCGCAGCAGATTCATCTATCAGACAAACATAAGATAAGAGTCGCACTCAAGAGAGGGCGCGGCGAGGAAGATTCAAACATGCACACAACGACAGTCCGCGTACAGGTTGGCCCTGCTAACTATTTCTCTTTCCCTGGCGCTATCGATAAGCTGCTGGAGTTTTATCCACCGGATGTACTGAAAAACGCGCTGTGGATCTACGGCGAGCGGGCGATTGCCGCGGCTCGACCGTATTTACCGGCCGAATTCGATGCGCCTTCAGCCCGCCGCGTGCAGTTTGGTGCGCATTGCAGCGAAGGGGAAGTGGCAAAACTGGTCGCGCAAGCGGGCGATGAATGTCAGGTCGTCATTGGCGTCGGCGGCGGGGCGGTGCTGGATACTGCAAAGGTCGCCGCGCGTCATATCGGCGTGCCGCTGGTGGCAATCCCGACTATTGCGGCGACCTGTGCGGCCTGGACGCCGCTGTCCGTGTGGTATAACGATGCCGGACAGGCGCTGCGCTTCGAGATTTTCACTGATGCGAACCATCTGGTGCTGGTGGAACCGCGGATTATGCTGGCGGCACCGGTGGAATACCTGCTGGCTGGCGTCGGTGATACGCTGGCGAAGTGGTATGAAGCCGTCGTTCTCAGTCCTCAGCCGGAAACGCTGCCGCTTTCTGTTCGGCTGGGCTTACAGGCTGCGCTGGATATCCGTAATGTGTTGCTGCAACAAAGTGCAGCGGCGCTGGAAGCCGTCGAGCGTGGCGAATTGACGCAGGATTTTCTGGATGTCGTCGATGCGATCATTGCCGGTGGCGGCATGGTTGGCGGGTTGGGAGAGCGCTATACCCGCGTGGCGGCGGCGCATGCGGTGCATAACGGTTTGACGGTGTTGCCACAAACCGAACGTTTCCTGCACGGCACCAAAGTGGCTTATGGCATCCTGGTGCAGAGCGCCTTGTTAGGGGATAGCGACACGCTGCTCCAGTTGAAGGAGGCGTTTAAGGCGTTTGGTTTGCCGACCTCGCTGGCCGCGCTGGATGTGGATATTCACGATCGCGCCGCGCTTCAGGCGGTTATTGCCCGCACCTTGCAGGCGGGGGAATCTATTCATTATCTGCCGTTGACGCTCAATGAAGAGGTCCTGCTGGCGGCATTTAACACCGTTGAGTCTATTGGGAAATAAATCGGTGGGGAAAGAAGCGGCGGAGAATCATCTCCGCCCTTGAAGACTATTTTTATCTTTAAAAACGATTCCTTATCTTTAAGGACTACTGCGTTTTCTCGTAGGGGAATGAATTTTTGATAAAGCTGGCGTAGTAACGGTACTTCGTCTTGCTTGCCATCAGCTCTTCATAAATCATGCGTGCTACGCCGCTGTAGAGATAGATGCTCCCGTTTAGCAATTCGACTTCCAATTGGCTTTTTTCTGCATCGTATCCGACTGAAAACAACTCTGTTGATGAAACTCGCTTTCTCTGCAAAATTAATCACTCCCAACGTATCAATGCCGCATCCTGACGGTATACCACCTTTTTAGCTATATCGTGTTATAGCTCGAAGTATATCGGGGGTAAACAACAGCATATCGTTATCAGTTCATGAATAATCAGTAAACGCTCACAGAATTCTTGCTCTGTCGCCCATCGACCCGCTTTGTTTGTTGTTGTCGATGAGGTGATATCCCGATCGGATTGTTAATCCTGAGCGAGAGCACGCTGAAAAGCTGGCTGGCTTTCTATCCGCTCAATGTATTGCTTGATGTGCGGGTAGTGGCTGAAATCCAAACGCGTTTTCGCCAAAACCAGCGGGACGGCCATTTGGATATCGGCACCGCTGAGCGATTCTCCCGCAAACCAGTCTTGTTTACTCAAATGCTGTTCGATGAACTGAAGCTGCGTCGTCAACCGCGGCACAATAAAGGCCTGCTCGATGCTTTGTACAATTTTGCGTGCGATGGGGCGGACGAAAAATGGCATCGGCGCGGATTCTGTTTTCGCCAAGACTAAACGCATCACCAGCAGCGGCATGAGGGAACCTTCCGCGAAATGCAGCCAGAAGCGATAATCCAACAGCGCTTGCCCGCTCTGTGGGCGGAGTCTGCCGTTGCCGTAAGTCTCAATCAGGTATTCCACAATGGCCCCGGATTCGGCAATCGTCAGTTCGCCATCGGTAATCACTGGCGATTTCCCTAACGGGTGGATTTGTTTAAGTGATGCCGGGGCGCTAAACGTTTTTGGATCACGAGCGTAGCGAATGATTTCATAATCAACGCCCAGCTCTTCCAGCAGCCAGGTCACGCGGGTTGAACGGGATTTCTCGAGGTGATGAACGTGTATCATCAAGGTTTCCTTTTTGTTTGTCTTGGTTCCGTCATTCAGCACGGGCAGGTGTGATCGTTTTTACTGTGATTTGCTGTAATAGAGAAGGGAAATAGCACTCGGGAACCGTAGGTATCTATCCCCGAGTGCTGTTATCAGCTAGATGAGCATAGCTCATTATTCGTTGCGCTGTTTGAGCCAACCGCTATTCGGCAAACACCTATTCTTCCAATAAATACTGAGCGTGGAAGCGCAGGTGATCTTCGATGAAACTGGCGATGAAGAAATAGCTATGGTCATAGCCAGACTGGGTCCGCAGCGTCAGCGGCCAGTCATACTGGCTTGCCAGTGCTTCCAGTTTCGCCGGTTGTAGCTGATCGGGGAGGAACTGATCGCAGTCGCCCTGATCGACCAACATGGGCAGCTTCTTCTGGCTATTTGCCAGCAAATGGCAGCTATCATACTGCAACCACTGCGTTTCATCCTCGCCGAGGTAGGCGGTAAGCGCCTTGCGACCCCAGGGAACCTGACTTGGGTTAACGATCGGTGCGAACGCTGACGCAGACAGGAATTGATCCGGGTTGCGTAGTGCCAGCATCAGTGCACCGTGCCCGCCCATCGAATGTCCACTGATGGACTGACGGCCGTTCACGTTAAAATGCTGCTGGATCAGCGCTGGTAATTCGCTGCTGATGTAGTCATACATCCGGTAGTGTGCTGCCCAAGGCGCTTGCGTGGCATTCACGTAGAATCCTGCACCCTGACCCAGATCGTACCCCGCGTCGTCTGCTACGCCATCGCCGCGCGGGCTG
Source organism: Pectobacterium sp. S5 (assembly GCF_051707265.1). Taxonomy (NCBI): domain Bacteria; kingdom Pseudomonadati; phylum Pseudomonadota; class Gammaproteobacteria; order Enterobacterales; family Pectobacteriaceae; genus Pectobacterium; species Pectobacterium sp. S5. The sequence goes on along the minus strand of NZ_JAULSZ010000001.1, from coordinate 477,215 downwards.
GTGTCCGGCATGACCAGCACCAGACCCAGCTCGGAGGCAACGCGCTGCGCACCGGCTTTCGTCGTAAAGTTTTCGTCGTTGCAGGTTAACCCAGACAGCCAGTAAAGCACGGGCGGCGGTGTGTCATCCTGTGTTGGTGGCAGATAAATGCTGAACGTCATCGATGTGTTCAGCGTTTCTGACACATGGCGGTAGCGCTGTTGCCAGCCGCCAAACATACGGTGTTCTTCCAGCAGTTCCAGTGATGAAGTCATCGCTGTACAGCCTCCTTTATTCTGTTCCTGACAGTAGTGCAATTAACCGAAATGAATCACAGAGCGAATCGATTTGCCTTCGTGCATTAAATCGAATGCGGTGTTGATGTCGTCCAGCCCCATGGTGTGGGTGATGAAGTCATTCAGCGGGAATTCACCTTTCAGGTAACGATCGACAATGCCTGGCAGCTCGCTACGGCCTTTCACGCCGCCGAAGGCAGAACCGCGCCATACGCGACCGGTAACCAGTTGGAACGGACGGGTTGCGATTTCTTCGCCAGCACCTGCCACGCCGATGATGATGGATTCACCCCAGCCTTTATGACAGCACTCTAGCGCGGAACGCATGACATTGACGTTACCGATACACTCGAAGGAGAAGTCCACGCCGCCATCGGTCAGTTCAACGATGACGTCCTGAATCGGCTTATCGTAATCTTTCGGGTTGATCAGATCGGTAGCACCCAGTTTACGCGCCAGATCGAATTTGCTGGTGTTGAGATCGATACCGATGATGCGTCCGGCACCGGCCATTTGCGCACCGATAATCGCTGACAGACCAATGCCGCCAAGGCCGAAAATCGCAACCGTATCGCCCGCTTTCACTTTTGCAGTATTCAGCACGGCACCCATCCCGGTGGTGACGCCACAGCCCAGCAGGCAGACTTCTTCCAGCGGTGCTTCTTTATTCACTTTCGCCAGTGAAATCTCAGGCACAACGGTGTGCTCTGCGAAGGTGGATGTGCCCATGTAATGGAAAATCGGCTGGCCGTTTTTGGAGAAGCGGGTGGTGCCGTCTGGCATCAAACCTTTACCCTGCGTGGAGCGAATAGCCTGACACAGGTTGGTTTTGCCGGAGCGGCAGAATTTACATTCGCCACATTCTGGGGTGTATAGCGGAATAACATGATCGCCAACGGCAACGCTGGTCACGCCTTCCCCGATGGCTTCAACAATCCCGCCGCCTTCATGGCCAAGAATCGCTGGGAACACGCCTTCAGGATCTTTGCCGGACAGCGTGTAGGCGTCAGTGTGGCATACGCCAGTTGCGACGATGCGCACCAACACTTCACCTTTCTGCGGTGGCATCAGGTCCACTTCTTCAACCGACAGTGGCTGGTTTGGACCCCAGGCGATGGCGGCGCGGGTTTTAATCATTTGCATGGTGGTGACTCCTAATGGCATTCCGTTATGGGTTGTAAATTAAATGATAGGACGTGGCATTGATCGCTGTGTCGTCCTCTCGTGAAAAGGGTCGTTCATCGGCAATAAAGGGTTCATTCCGACGGAGCGGGTGGTTCAATACTGCTGCCCTGTTCAATAATGAGCTTTTTAAGCGCCTCGACATTCGGGCCAAAGGCGTCGCGTCGCCAGACGAGCCAGGTGGACGCAGCGGCGATGTCGGGCGGTAATTCATGCACCTGAACGCGCGTGCCTGCGGGCAGTGATTCGAGGACGGCATACGGGAGCATGGCGAGCCCGGCGCCGCTGGCGACACAGGCAAGCATGGCATGGTATGAGTGGATTTCCATGATAGTACCGGGCACCACGCCATCCTGCCGGAACCAGTTCTCAAGGCGCTTTCTATAAGAACAGCTGGGGCGGAAAGCAAACAACGTATCGTTGATGGCATCCCGCGCATGGGTAATCGGCGCGTGTGCAGGGTCAGATATCAGCACTAATCGTTCCGCAAAACATGAACACCCATTCAGCTCATCGTAGACGACGGGCCCATCGACTAACGCGGCAGCCAGCGTTCCCGCCCGCACACGTTCGATGATTTCCCCGGATGTACCGGTATTCAGGGATAGCGAAACGTTGGGGTAACGCTGATGGTAAGCCGCTAATAGCGTAGGCAAACGGGTTGCCGCAGTGCTTTCCATCGAGCCGAGCGCGAAGTTACCAGCGGGTTCCCCCGTGCGCGTCATGCTGATCGCTTCCTCACTGAGAGCTAGAATACGCTGTGCATAACATAAGAAATTGTGCCCAATAGGGGACAGGCGCAAGCGCTGTTTCTCACGGATAAACAGATCGGTGCCCAGTTCCAGTTCCAACTGGCGCAACCGCGTGGTCAGATTGGAGGGTACCCGATGAAGCTGCTCTGCGGCGCGCGCGACGGAACCCGTTTCGGCAACGAGGCAGAACATGCGCAACTGGGTCAAATCCATATCTTTCTCTTTTCGTAATGAACTGGTGTTTGATTGTTCACTTTTTGTGAAGTGTAGCGGCAAGCAGCGCATTTCGCAACTGGCTTACGCCACACTGATGTGAACGTAACGTAAACCCGCGTGATGAGATGTGCTCTGAATGATAAAAATGACGGACGTAATTATCATCAGGATTAATAGTGGGGAGATTAGAAAGAGAAGAAAGCGATAAAATGATCGCGGCCGGAATTAATAGCACCACAATCAACTATTACCTCGAATAGGGGCATATTTTCTAATGAATAGGGCAGAATGAAAAAATAAGAATAATCACAGAAAAATAAAACCGTATTTTATCCTGACGCATAGCGGAAGCGTGGAAATAAATAGATAATTAAAATAAACAGTTAAATGTGAAGATAAATTGTTGTATCGGAGCAATAGCTAGAAACTATCGCAATTCTTCATTTTTATCGCATTTGTTGATGGGAAGGCGTAAAGTGCCCGCCTAAAGTGCCGATAATGTTAATGTATGGTAGGAATGCTTTATCATTATTGTAAGGAAGTGTGTCTTTTTGTCATTAAAGGAAAATAACTCTAACTAATGAGAGCCTCTGCTCTTCATTAAATGACGTAACACCCGGCGTATTTCCAATTAAAAATGTGCGGCTGTCTTGCAGAAAGCGCAGAGGAAAATCGCCAGATAATTTATAGGAGTCTTCTGTGAATTTTTTAAAAAATATCACCATCAGGGCAATGCTTTTAACAATATTGGGTCTGTTTCTGATTGTATGGGGTGGAGCGTCTTTCTTTACCACCACCTCATTAAACAGCATGACCAAACTATTGGAATCCGGCGAAACTCAGCGTAAAAACGTAGAGATGTTGGTAAAAGGCAATGACCAGTATTTTCGTACGGTTACTCGCTTATTGCGTTCTATGGATTTCCAGCAAACAGGCGAAACTGCGGAAGCAGAAAAAGTATTTACGGCAGCAACCACCGCATTTAAAAACACGTCAGATCAACTGGCTGCGTTTAAAGCCGTTGGGCATGTCGGCGTCGATAAAGAAACGGCAGACAATATGATCGCCGCGTGGACCCAGATATTGGATAACGGGTTGACGCCGATGCTGAACGCTGCGCGTGAGAATCGTCAAGAGGATTTTCGTCAGCTTTTCCGTAAAACCTACCCACCGCTGAGCGTGGCGTTTGGCGCGAATATGGATAAATACCAGACTGCAATTATGTCGTCGTCAGAGGCGTCGATGAGCGAGGTCTACGGCCTGGTTGACTGGAGTAATCGTATTCTGCTGGGTGCGGCGGTTATTGGGTTGCTTATCCTGCTGTTGACGGATCGCTATCTGGTTCACTATCTGGTCAAGCCGTTGAATATGATCAAAGGCTATTTCCAGGTTCTGGCTGCTGGGCAGCTTGGTCACCCGCTTGAAGAGTTTGGCCGCAACTGTGCCGGACAGCTGATTCCTTACCTGAAAGAGATGCAGGGAAGTTTGGTTAATACCGTTTCCATCATCCGCGACAGTTCTGCATCGATTCATCAGGGCTCAAGCGAAATTAAAAGCGGCAACAACGATCTGTCCGCACGTACCGAACAGCAGGCCGCCGCACTGGAGCAGACCGCTGCCAGTATGGAAGAGTTGAGCGCGACGGTGAAACAGAATGCCGATAACGTCCATCAGGCTACCAAGCTGGCGCAGGACGCTTCTGTTGCGGCGAAAAAAGGCGGCGACGTCACGGCAGATGTGATGGCGACGATGGCAAGTATTACGACCAGCTCGAAGAAAATTGCCGATATCACCAGTGTAATTAACGGCATTGCCTTCCAGACCAATATTCTGGCGTTGAACGCAGCCGTAGAAGCCGCCAGAGCCGGTGAACAAGGGCGTGGTTTTGCGGTGGTTGCGGGTGAAGTTCGTAATCTGGCGCAGCGCAGCGCGCAGGCAGCGAAAGAAATTGAAAGCCTGATCACCGAATCGGTTGCACGTATCAACGTGGGTTCGAATCAGGTTACACAAACCGGCGAAGCGATGGATTCCATCATTTCCGCCATTACCCGAGTGAACGATCTGATGGGCGAAATCGCCTCTGCATCGGATGAACAGAGCCGTGGTATTACCCAGATTGGTCAGGCTGTTACCGAGATGGATGGCGTCACACAGCAGAACTCCGCACTGGTACAGGAATCTGCCGCCGCTGCTGCATCGCTCGAAGATCAGGCCCGTCAGTTAACTGAAGCTGTATCGGTATTCCAACTGTCGGCCGCAGATGCCCCTCGTCGTCCTCAGAAGCATCTGGCGGAGAGCGCATCAGCAGTACAGAAGCCGATGTTATTAGCCGCCGCTGGCGGTAAAAAAGGCAACGCGAACGATAACTGGGAAACCTTCTGATAACCCGACAACACGCGGCGTCAGGGCGCTGACAGCCGCAAAAATCAGGTGATTTATCGTTAAAAGCACTGGGGTATCCTCCCGGTGCTTTTTTATTTATCACTGAATAGTTAAGTCTGAACAGGCGTTTTTTTGTGCATATGATTCGACCTTGTTACTGCGTACAGGCATATCCGCCACGCTTGATAACTTGAATCTATTTCAACAATCATGACATACAATCGCTGGATAATCGTGACTCTCTCAACTAGAGTGTTGACGGCGCTAGGGTCTGACCAAGGCCGTGATAGAGCGATAGGCATAGTTACACCTGCAGGAGAATAATAATGTCATCACTAAGTAAAGAAGCCGTTATGGTGCACGAAGCGCTGCTGGCACGCGGTCTGGAAACGCCGCTGCGCGGGGCGTTGTTGGATCGGGATACGCGTAAGCAACGTATTGCCGAGCATATGACGGAAATTATGAATTTGCTGAGTCTCGATCTGAGCGATGACAGCCTGGCTGAAACACCGACTCGTATCGCTAAAATGTACGTTGATGAAATATTCTCCGGCTTGGACTACGCCAATTTCCCCAAAATCACCATCATTGAAAACAAAATGAAGGTCGATGAAATGGTCACCGTACGGGACATCACGCTGACCAGCACCTGCGAACACCATTTCGTGACGATCGATGGAAAAGCGACGGTAGCGTATATTCCGAAAGATGGCGTCATCGGCTTGTCGAAGCTCAACCGGATCGTCCAGTTTTTCTCTCAGCGCCCTCAGGTGCAGGAACGCTTAACGCAGCAGATTCTGGTTGCGCTACAAACGCTGTTGGGAACCAACAACGTTGCGGTCTCGATTGATGCGGTGCACTACTGCGTGAAGGCTCGCGGCATTCGTGATGCGACCAGCGCGACGACCACGACATCGCTCGGTGGGCTGTTTAAATCCAGCCAAAATACGCGTCAGGAATTCTTGCGCGCGGTACGTCACCACAATTAAGCCCTCTTATTGACGATGATGAAGAAAATACGCTTCGTCATCGTCAAATCGGTCATCGCCAAATCAGCAAGCATCTTCGCTTTTTCTCTGTATGTGCATACAATCGCTACTTCGATGATTTGAAAATGTAATTTGTATGCCTTCTCACACTATACCGTCACCTCATTCGCCACCCTCACGGATCGTTGCGCTGGATTTTGCGCGCGGCGTCGCCATCTTGGGCATTTTACTGCTGAATATTACGGCATTTGGTTTACCGCATGCGGCCTACCTGAATCCTGCCTGGCAAGGGGAACCCACGCTGTCTGATGTCTTAACCTGGGCGGCGATGGATCTGCTTGCGCAGGCAAAATTTCTGACGCTGTTTTCTCTTCTGTTTGGTGCAGGTTTACAGCTGCTGCTGTCGCGGGGGAAACGCTGGGTACATGCACGTCTGTTCTGGTTGATGATCATTGGGCTTATTCATGCCATTTTCCTGTGGGATGGCGACATTTTACTCGACTATGCGCTGATTGGACTGGTGTGTTACGGCATGATTCGTCATGCGGAAAGTAGCCGGTTGTTAATGCGGACCGGGGCGATTCTGTATCTGGTGGGCATCGGCGTACTGTTTGTGCTGAGCCAGATTTTGAGCCTGCAACCGGGACGATTTTGGCTGCCGGGCATGGCGGATATCGCCTATGAAGCCTACTGGCGGGCGTTAGGCGGGCCGGAAGCGTGGAGTAATCGCGTCGATCTGCTCACGGAAAGCCTGTTGTCGCTGGGTGTGCAGTATGGCTGGCTGCTGGCGGGATCGATGCTGCTGGGGGCAGGGTTGATGCGCAGCGGATGGCTGAAAGGTGAATTCAGTACGGCACACTATCGTAAGGTTGCGCTGTGGTTGATTCCGCTGGGTGTGGCAATTAACAGCATTGGTGTAGTGGGGCAGTGGCTGGTGGACTGGGAATATCGCTGGAGCGGACTGCTATTGCAGATTCCGCGCGAGCTGAGTTCACCTTTGCAGGCGATAGGGTATCTGGCGCTGTGTTATGGCTTCTGGGCCACGCTGTGCCAATGGCGCATCACGTACTGGATTACGGATGTCGGGCGCATGGCGTTAACCAACTATTTGCTGCAAACGCTGATTTGCGTCGCGTTGTTTAATCAGCTTGGCCTGTTTATGGCGCTCAGCCGTCTGCAACTGCTGGCACTGGTTCCCGCTATTTGGATCGTCAATCTGGTTTTCTCTCACTACTGGCTGCGCTATTTTCGTCAGGGGCCGCTTGAATGGTTATGGCGCACACTCACCAATGCGATAGGGAAAACGGCGTAGAGAAAGACGCTACGGTGCGGCCTGTTCGTGGTGCGGTTCGGATTCGGGCTCGGTTGTTGCTGGTTGCTCCGGTTTAGCCTGATGTCCTGGCGCTGGGAGTACCTGTTCCGGCAGGACGGCAGGATAATCTGGGGCATCGTCTGGAATGGTATGCTCAGCGGGAATCGGCACCTGAGGCCCTAAAAAGCGTGGTTCGCGTTTAAGGATATACAGGTCGAACAGTGCGCCCAAACGAGCACCAAACTCACGAACCCGCACGGTCATCATATTTTTCGGGGAGGGCACGGCGTAACACTGTGCCTGAATGCCAAGGTGCAGCGCGATGAATAGCGCACGTTCGCAGTGGAAACGCTGCGTGATGATGGTGAAATCGTTGGTATCAAATACCTTGCGCGTCCTGATAATGGAATCCAGCGTACGGAACCCCGCATAGTCCAGCACGATATCTGAAGGCGGAACGCCTGCGGCGATCAAATCACGACGCATCGTCATTGGTTCATTGTAACTTTGTAGCGCGTTATCACCGCTTAATAGCAGATAGCTGACTTTACCGCTGTTGTAAGCGTTAATCGTCCCTTGCATGCGGAACAGGTAATACTGATTGATTACGCCGGTACGGTAGTATTTCGCTGTCCCCAATACGACGCCAACCTGACGTTTCGGCAAGGTCTGAAGCTCATCGTAAATAAATGGCGCGGTTTTCCAGCTGATCCAACGATCGAGGGCAAAAGCAGAGAGCAGCAGCACGCCAATGAGGGCTAACAAACCGAATGTCAGGCGTTTCCACATGCTTATGCCTCAGGTAAGGCGAGTAGATTAATCATGCCCCAAGGCTACTTTACCTGACCGGGGGACGCAAGACGAAGGCGAGGAACAGGCGGTTTATTGATTGAATTTTCAGCGTTCGGGGCGAGATGGCGTAAAAATAAAACGCCAGCCTTTCGGGCAGAAAAGCTGGCGTAATGGGATCGTTAAACTCGGCTACCCCACAGATCGTACTCGTCTGCGTGTTCGACTTTCACTTTAACGATATCACCGACTTTCACATCGGTTTCGCCGTTCAGGTAAACTGCACCGTCAATCTCAGGGGCATCGGCCATGCTGCGACCAATTGCACCTTCTTCGTCGATTTCATCGATCAGCACCAGCACTTCACGGCCAATTTTATCCTGCAAACGCTGGGTAGAAATCGCCTGCTGAAGCTGCATGAAGCGGTGGAAACGCTCTTCTTTGATCTCTTCCGGCACCTGATCCGGCAATTCATTTGCCGACGCGCCTTCGACCGGGCTGAATTTAAAGCAGCCCACGCGGTCAAGCTTGGCTTCTGTCAGGAAGTCGAGCAGCATCTGGAAATCTTCTTCCGTTTCGCCTGGGAAGCCGACAATAAAGGTAGAACGCAGCGTTAAGTCTGGGCAGATTTCGCGCCAGCGCTTAATGCGCTCCAGCGTTCTTTCTACTGCACCCGGGCGTTTCATCAGCTTGAGAATTTTCGGGCTGGCGTGCTGGAGCGGAATATCCAGATAAGGCAGGATTTTGCCTTCTGCCATTAACGGGATCACATCGTCTACGTGTGGATACGGATAGACATAGTGCAGGCGCACCCACACGCCCAGCGATGCCAGTTGCTCACACAGGCTGACCATACTGGTTTTGACCGGTTGCCCGTTCCAAAAGCCGGTACGCTGCTTCACATCCGCGCCGTACGCTGAGGTGTCCTGAGAAATCACCAGCAGCTCTTTTACTCCGGCATCCACCAGACGTTTCGCTTCATCCAACACCGAACCGATTGGACGGCTGTCCAAATCGCCACGCATAGAAGGGATGATGCAGAACGTACAGCGGTGGTTACAGCCTTCTGAAATTTTCAGATAGGCGTAATGGCGCGGCGTGAGTTTGACTCCCTGCTCGGGAACCAGGCTGGTAAACGGGTTGTGTGTTGGTTTTGGGACGTATTGATGCACGTGCGACAGCACCTGCTCGTAGCTGTGCGGACCGGTAATTTCCAGAACCTTGGGGTGCACTTCGCGTATTTGGTTTTCTTTGGCACCCAGACAGCCTGTTACGATGACTTTACCGTTCTCATTCAGCGCTTCGCCGATGGCTTCCAGCGACTCTTGTACGGCGCTGTCAATAAAACCACAGGTATTGACGATCACCAGTTCAGCATCGTCATAACGTGGGACGACCTGATAACCTTCAGTACGCAGTTCGGTCAGAATCCTCTCGGAGTCGACGAGGTTTTTCGGGCAACCGAGGGAAACAAAGCCGATACGTGGTTGTTGCATATTATTCGCTCACAAAATAAACAGAAAATAAAAACCGGAGGATTCTACACCATAGTTGATTATCCTTATAGTCAGTGGTGTAAAACTCAGCATTTTATCGCTGTGGAGATGACGTTTCTAATGACCGATTTCTTCAATAAATGTAAACCTTGCCCCGTTTTTTTGCACAAACACGGCCTGCCGCCTAAATTTACAGGACTTTTGTTGGATGGAGACAACGCTATGCCCTATCGCCTGATGCCTCGCAATTCTGCTTCACACACCCTGTTACGACGATTTTCTGCTGCGCCACATTGGCTGCTGCTTAGCGCAACGCTGCTGTTTTCCAGCCAGATCTTGGCGGCGGAACCGAAAGTGACGGAATTGCAGGATAAGCTGGATCACCCGTGGTCATTAGCGTTTTTGCCGGAAGATCAGGGAATTCTGATTACGGAACGCGCTGGGAATTTACGCTTATGGAAAGCGGGCAGCGCGCTGTCTGCACCGATAACTGGTGTACCGAAGGTCTTTGCTAAATCTCAGGGCGGATTGCTGGAAGTCGCACTATCGCCGGATTTTGCGCAGAATCGACGCATCTACCTGAGCTTTGCCGAAGAGGGGAGCGAGGGTAAAGCGGGAACCGCTGTCGGCTACGGTAAACTCTCCGAGGATAATAAGCGGTTAGAAAATTTCACCGTCTTCTTCCGTCAGGAACCGAAGCTATCGACGGGTAACCATTTCGGCGGCAAGCTGGCCTTTGATCGACAAGGGCACCTGTTTATCGCACTGGGCGAAAACAACGAACGCCCGACCGCACAAGATCTGGATAAATTACAGGGCAAAATTGTTCGCCTGACCGCAGATGGTAAGGTGCCATCCGATAACCCGTTTGTGAATACGCCTAACGCACGACCGGAAATCTGGTCTTACGGACATCGTAATCCGCAGGGATTGGCGATTAATCCGTGGTCTGGCGTGCTGTGGGAAAATGAGCATGGCCCGAAAGGCGGCGATGAAATCAACATTCCCAAAGCGGGCGAAAATTACGGCTGGCCGATTGCAACGCATGGCATTAACTATTCCGGACTGAAGATTCCAGAAGCGAAAGGAAAAGAGATCGCCGGTATGGTGAATCCTGATTTTTACTGGGAAAAGTCACCGGGCATCAGCGGAATGGCCTTCTATAACAGCGACCGTTTCCCGCAGTGGAAAAATTCCGTCTTTATCGGTGCGCTAGCAGAGAAGAACCTGATTCGGTTGACGCTTGATGGCGACAAAGTCGCGTCCCAAGAGCGCTTGCTGGGCGATCGCGGTGAACGCATCCGCGACGTAAGACTGGGGCCAGACGGCTACCTCTATTTGTTGACCGATCACGACAATGGCAAATTGCTGAAAGTCGGGTTGGAGTAAGAAATCAGGCACCTTACGGTGCCTGCCAGACTGTGAAAAATCTATTTGCGGAACGAAGACGGTATTAACGGAATAGAAGAGTAAAGCGTTTGCGCCAGGGATGGCGCAAGCCGAGCGCACAGGGAGGTGTTCACAGCGTCTTTACGATCTATCCGTTACTACCGCTCGACAGTCTTTGTCAGCAACCTCTCACCTTAAGACAGTGGAATCATGACGTGTTTCTGATACGCCGGACGCTCGGTGAGTTGCTGGTACCAGCGTTCCAGATGAGGATGTAGCTGCTGCTCAATCGGCATATTCAGCCAGCCGTAAGCAATACAGCCTAACGGAATGTCGCCAACGCCAAATTGATCGCCAGATAGCCACGGCTGATTAGCCAGGACGGTATCAACAATATCGAACAGACGTTCGCATTCGGCGATGCCTTTCTGGACCAATGCCATATCGCGTTTTTCCGGTGCGACGCGGACTATATTAATAAATACTGGCCCGAAAGACACGGCGAAGGATGTCGCCCAGTCCATCCATTTTTCGGCACTGGCGCGTTTGCCTGCATCGGCAATATACAGCGAATCCTGACCGTACTGTGCCGCCAGATAACGGACGATGGTATTGGATTCCCACAGCACCAGATCGTCGTCCCGCAAACACGGGATGAGGCCATTAGGATTCATCGCCAGATAATCGACCTCATGGTTAAGACCGAATTGTCCGCCCGCCGCAATATGCTGATAAGGCAGTGCAAGTTCTTCCGCACACCACAGGACTTTCTTTACGTTGGTCGAGTTATCACGACCCCAAATCGTTATCATAGTTGCCCCCTTTCTTCGTGAAGCCTGTCCCGATTATCCGCGACAGCCGATGAGAAATAATGATATGCCTTTTTAGTCTTTATGATTTAACTTGTCATTCTTAATAATGACAGCAAGTTACATTCAGACAGGAAAGTTACACAATGAAATTAACGCATTCTGTTCGCGCCGCCCTCGGCATCACACTGCTTGCTGCGGGGATGCAACTGGCGCTGGCCAGCAGCGATCCACAGACGATCACGTTTGGCGTAGCACCCGGGCCGTATGGTGACATGGTGAATCTGGCCATCAAACCTGAGCTGGTGAAAAAAGGCTACAAGGTTGTCGTGCGTGAATTCAGCGATTACGTTCAGCCCAATCTGGCGCTGGCCAACGGCAGCATTGATGCCAACCTCTTCCAGCATACGCTGTATCTGGAAAAATTCGCCGCCGATAAAGGGTTAAAAATCTCCCCGCTGATTACCGTACCGACAGCCAGCATGGGCTTCTACTCGAAGAAAATCAAATCGCTGGATGAGCTGAAAAAAGGAGACGTGGTCACGCTCTCTAACGACGCTACCAATCTGGCGCGTGGTCTGCGTTTCCTGCAATCGATAGGGTTGGTTACGATCAAAGCTGATATCGATCCGACCAAAGCATCGGAGAAAGATATTCTTGAAAACCCGCGCGGCTTGGTCTTCAAACCGATGGAAGCAGCGCAGTTACCCCGTACGCTGGATAGCGTGACGGCATCGCTGGTGAACGGTAATTTTGCGCTGGCGTCCGGAATGAAACTGTCATCGGCTATCAAGCTGGAAACGCTGGATGAAAACCTAAAAAATATTATTGCTGTGCGTACCGACGATCTCGATAAGCCATTTGTTAAAGATACCAAAGCGATTGTGGAATCACCGGCGTATGCTGCGGTGATCAACGATCCTGCGTTGATGTATAGCCAGTTCCAGAAACCAGAGTGGATGCAGGCGAAAACGCCAGCGCCCGCACAGTAAGTTTTAGGCTACACAGAATATCTTTTGGCCGGTCTATGACCGGCTTTCTTCTTTTCCGCTCAGGCCAGGAGTTTGCGGATAATGATTCAGCTAGAAGGGGTAAGCGTTGACTTCTCACAAGGGAAGCAACCAGAAAATCTCGCGGTAGACAACGTGTCGTTGCACATCCAACGGGGCGAGGTCTACGGGATTGTCGGCACCAGCGGCGCGGGGAAAAGCACGCTGCTGCGGACCATTAATCTCTTGCAGCGACCGACTGCGGGTCGCGTGCTCGTCAATGGCGTGCTCATCAGCGAATTAGCGGGGCAGCCGCTGCGGGAACAGCGACAGAAAATTGGCATGATCTTTCAGCATTTCAACCTGATGCAGACGCGTACCGTGGCGGAAAACGTGGCGTTCAGCCTGAAAGCCGCAGGGAAATCCAGTGCGGCTATCGCGGCGCGCGTGCCGGAAATCCTGAACGTGGTAGGGTTGGCGGATAAAGCGTCGTCTTATCCGGCACAGCTCAGCGGCGGACAGAAACAGCGTGTAGGTATCGCCAGAGCCATTGCCAACGATCCCGAAGTATTACTGTGCGATGAGCCAACGTCGGCGCTCGATCTGGAAACCTCAGCCGCTATTCTGGCGCTGCTGAAAGAGATTAACGAGACACTGGGCATTACCATCGTGCTGATTTCTCATGAGATGAGCGTGATTAAGGCCGTGTGCGATCGCGTGGCGGTAATGACGGGCGGGCAGGTTGTAGAAGAGGGTGATGTTTTCGATATCTTTGCGACGCCACAGCACGCATTTACGCGTCAACTGGTATCCCACACGCTCGATCTTGCATTGCCGCCTCGCTTGCTGGTGGATTTGCAGGGCACACTACTGAAGATTCTGTTTGTTGGCGAATCGGCGGAGCAACCCGTGCTGTCGGACGTGGCGATGCGCTTTGGCGTGTCCGTTAACATTCTGCACGGCAAGATCGAATACATTGGTAATCGTGCGCTAGGTATCCTCGTCGCGCTACTGGCTCATCCATCCGACCCCGAAAAAGTGACCGAAGCCGTGGCACATATTCAGGTAAGAACGGCGAACGTGGAGGTGCTGCATGGCTGATTTATGGATCGATCTGGTCGCGGCGTTTGGCGAAACGTTCCAGATGGTGGGGATCTCCACGCTGCTTGCCGTGATTGGTGGTTTACCGTTGGGGTTGCTGATTTACGTCACCGACAGGAACCTGTTCTGGCAAAACCGCGCTGTTTATCTGTTTGGCACGGTACTGGTGAATATCATCCGTTCTATTCCTTTCGTGATTCTGCTGGTCTTACTGCTACCGCTGACGCAGTGTCTCTTAGGCAATACGATTGGGCCTGTAGCGGCGGCGGTGCCGATGTCGGTCGCCGCGATCGCGTTTTATGCGCGTTTGGTGGATAGCGCGCTGCGTGAAATCGACCCCGGTATCGTAGAAGCGGCCGAAGCATTTGGAGCCAGCCCGATGCGTATTATCGGCACGGTGCTGCTGCCAGAGGCGAAAGCGGGACTATTGCGTGGCCTGACGATCACGCTAGTGAGCCTCATTGGCTATTCGGCGATGGCAGGAATTGTCGGCGGTGGCGGGGTGGGGGATTTGGCGATCCGCTTCGGCTATTACCGCTATGAAACCGAGGTAATGGTGATTACCGTTATTGCGCTGGTTATTCTGGTACAGGTGGTACAGACGCTGGGTGACTGGCTGTCAAAACGTGCAGATAAGCGCGAACGCCGCTAAGGGAATGTCCATCACTGGCACGAGGGAAGCTACGCTGTTATGTCCCTCGTGCTATCCGCTATTTTTCTGGTAGTCCTGCCGCCTGCATTTTCAGACATTCCTTAATTTCTCCTAAGTCCTTTTTTTATCTGCGTTTTTTTAGAAGCTTTCATTTCTTTGACTATCTTTACAGAAGGAACGGTTTTCATCCCAGAGATGACGCGTTACCTTTATATGTTACTAAAGTTTTCAAAACATATTGAAAATTAAGAATTTTTAACGACTGATGGATATCGCGGCGAACTCATGAAAACAACTCCTTTCCTGACCAGACTCACGTCTTTCTCTGTAGGTACGGTATTGCTTGTTGGTCTAGTGCCATTCACCTATGCGGAACAGTTGCCAGCGGTGCCGCAGATTGATGCTAAAGCCTATATCCTGATCGATCACCACAGCGGTAAAGTGCTGGCGGAAAGCAATGCTGATGAGCGTCTTGATCCTGCCAGCCTGACAAAAATTATGGCGAGCTATGTGATTGGGCAGGCGATCAAATCCGGTAAAATTCGTCCGACGGATGAAGTGACAGTCGGAAAAGATGCCTGGGCAACCGGCAATCCGGCGCTGCGTGGCTCGTCGCTGATGTTTCTTAAGCCGGGCGACCGTATCCCTGTTTCTGAGTTAAATAAAGGCATTGTCATTCAGTCAGGCAATGATGCCAGCATCGCGTTGGCGGATTACGTCGCGGGTAGTCAGGATGCGTTCGTTAGCCTGATGAACAATTATGCGAAGGCACTTAACCTGACGAATACGAATTTTCGGACCGTGCACGGTCTCGATGCGCCGGGGCAGTACAGCACCGCACGTGATATGGCGCTGTTAGGGCAGGCACTGATTCGCGATGTGCCGGAAGAATACGCGTTGCACAAGGAAAAAGAGTTCACCTTCAATAACATTCGCCAGCCTAATCGTAACCGTCTGCTGTGGAGCACTAACCTGAATGTGGACGGTGTGAAAACCGGCCACACCAACGGAGCGGGGCACAATCTGGTGGCCTCGGCCACCGAAGGCAATATGCGCCTGATTTCCGTGGTGCTGGGGGCGCAAACAGATGCCATTCGCTTCCGTGAAAGTGAAAAACTGCTCACCTGGGGCTTCCGCTTTTTCGAAACGGTAACGCCTATTAAGACGGATGCGCCTTTTACTACGCAGCGGGTCTGGTTTGGTACTGAGAAAGAGGCACGACTCGGCGTCGCACAGGATGCTGCGCTGACCATCCCGAAAGGGCAAATGAAAAACCTGAAGGCCAGCTTTACGCTAAATCAGCCACAGCTTGCCGCACCACTGACCAAAAATCAGGTTGTCGGCACTATCGACTTCCAACTGGACGGCAAGAGCATCGGACAGCGCGAACTAGTCGCGATGGATGATATCCCCGAGGCCGGTTTCTTTAGCCGCCTCTGGGATACGGTGGTGATGAAGGTGCAGCAGTGGTTCGGTGGACTATTCAGTTAATTTCCGGGGTGGATTAACTGAATGCCGTTGTTGGAAAAATAACGTAAGTAGGCGTCGCTCGGGGCGCTGTCGGAAATGACGGTATCAAACAGCGTCATCGGGCCAATACAGGCGCGTTTAATCTGACCGAACTTGCTGCTGTCCGCCACTAGAATGATTCGCTGTGCGGTTGCCATCGCGCGTTGCTTCATGCCCAGTTCGGCAAAGTTAAAGCAGGTGGCACCCGCAGTCAGTTCGATACCCGCCGCAGAGATAAAGGCTTTGTTCGGACAGACGTTGTCCAGCTCGCTTCGCTGGTTGAGCGGGGTAAAAATCGCGTTATCTGGATGGTATTCCCCGCCGCACAAAATCACTCTGCACGCCTTTTTTTCCTGTAGTGCTAAAAAGGTGTTCAGGGAATAGCAAATCGCGGTAAAGGGCAACTCATCAGGAATGGCATCAATGATGAAAGGAATCGTGGTGCCACAGTCGAAAAAAACGGTATCGTTTGCTTCCACCAGATAGGCAGCCGCAGTACCGATAGCCTGCTTCTCTCTTACGTGCTTGCTCTGCTGGTCGGAGACAAAATAGTTCGTGACACCGTTATTCTTCAGGTCGCTAACCACGTAGCCGCCGAGCAGCATGACGCTGGTGGAATCGGCATTCAGATCGCGGCGCACGGTCATCTCGGAGACGCCGAGTAGCTGTGCGGCGTCTTTAAGATGGAGTTTATCGGTTTTCTTTAATGCCTGAGCCAGTCTGCCGATTCGTTCGTCGCGCCGCGTTTCCATAAAATTCCCTGCTAGTAAGCTATTTTTTGTTGTTAGTAGTTTCCTGCTGCGGCAGCTTCACCTGAAACGATAGCGACGCCTGAACTGGTGCCGATACGTGTGGCGCCTGCTTCAATCATACGCTGTGCCGTTTGGCGATCGCGAACCGCGCCGGATGCTTTGACACCCATGTCGCTGCCGACGGTGCTACGCATCAGTCGAACGTGTTCTTCACGTGCGCCGCCGGTGCTGAAACCGGTAGACGTTTTGACGAACGCGACATCCAACTGACGACACATTTCACACACCAGGATAATCTGTTCGTCATCAAGCAGACAGGTTTCCAATATTACCTTCAACGGTATAGCGGCGCAAACCTCACGCACGGCCTGAATATCCGCTTTGACGGCGGCAACATTCCCGCTTTTCAGCCAGCCGACGTTAATCACCATATCGATTTCCTGTGCACCGGCATCAATCGCCGCTTTCGCTTCAAAAGCTTTGCTGGATGTCAGGCCTGCACCAAGAGGGAAACCGATAACAGAGCATACCTGTACTTCTGTGCCTTTCAGCTTTTCGGCTACGAGGGGAACGTAACCTGAGTTAACACAGACGGCATAAAAACGGTGAGCGATCGCTTCATCGCACAGGGTCACGATTTGCTGTTCGGTGGCATTGGCTGCCAACAGTGTGTGGTCGATATAGCGTGCGTAGTCAGTCATGGTAAATCCTTGGAGGTGGAGATAAGAAATCAGATAGCGTGATTATGACACTCAATGATTTTTATGTCACAAAAATAACAATAAAATTAATTTTTGTTATTTTAATAACAAAAAATGAAGTGAATGTGATAGCGGATGCATGAAGAGTGAGAAGAGGAGGTGTTTTGGCTAACGTAGAGCAGAAAAGAAAACGCCCATCGTTCTTGAACCTGAAAGGCGGGAACGATGGGCCCCTCAATAAGGGGAATCAAAGAAAAGCAGTGGCACTTATTCAGACTGTAGGGCAAAGAAAAAGTTCTGGCTTTGAGAAAATAATATTGACGTTTTTTTACACTTTCTCAGCCAGGCAGTTCAGGCCAGATAACCACGATAAGTGAACCTGCTAAGGTGAGTAGCACGTTAGCGATAGCATAAGTGCCCGCATAGCCGAGCGCAGGGATGTTACTGCGCGCGGTATCGCTGATAATTTCCATCGCGGGAGCACAGGTTCGTGCACCCATCATGGCACCAAACAGCAGCGCACGGTTCATTTTCAGCACATACGCACCAAACAGAAAACAAATCACCACTGGCAGCAGACTCACGATCAGCCCTGAAGCCAGCATCTGAATACCAACGTCGCCCAGACTGCTGTTGATGGTGCTACCTGCACTCAGGCCAACGCCAGCCATAAAAACCATCAGGCCGAATTCTTTGACCATGTTAAGTGCGCCTTGCGGAATATAGCCGAAGGTCGGGTGGTTGGCGCGCAGGAACCCCAGCATGATACCGGCGAACAATAATCCAGCTGCGTTACCGATGCCAAAGGTGAAGTTGCTGAATTGGATGGTGATCAGCCCGACCATCACGCCGATGACGAAAAAGGCGCAGAAGGCCAGCAGGTCGGTAACCTGGCTATGAATAGAAATGAACCCGATTCTGTCAGCAATGCTTTTGACCCGGCGGGCGTCACCGCTGACCTGCAAGACATCGCCTTTATTCAGCACGACGTTATCGTCAATCGGCATTTCAATTTGGCTACGGACAATACGGTTGAGGAAACAGCCGTGATCGGTCAGCTTCAATTGGCTCAGGCGTTTGCCGACGGCATTGTGGTTCTTGACGACAATCTCTTCCGTTACGATGCGCATATCCAGCAAATCACGGTCGAAAACCTCTTTGCCATCGCGAAAATTGGAGTTCAGGCGAGAATGGGCGTCGGGATAGCCGACCAGCGCGATCTCATCGCCGATTTGCAAGACGGCGTCACCGTCGGGGCTGGCTAGGATCCCGTTGCGTCGGATGCGTTCGATGTAGCAGCCAGTCTGGCGATAAATCCCCAGCTCGCGCAGATTCTTGCCGTCCGCCCAGTCAACCAGTTCCGGCCCGACCCGATAGGCGCGAATCACGGGCAGGTACACTTTTCTCTGGCTGTCTGGGTCTAATCCGCGCTCGCGTGCAATCTGCTGAGCACTGGTAGGCAAATCCTGATGCTGGAGTTTGGGCAGGTAGCGTGCGCCAAAAATGAGGCTGACCAGCCCGACCAGATACGTCAGCGCGTAGCCCAAACTCAGGTGATCTTGCTCAATACCGAGCTGGTTACCCAAACTGGCGGTGTTGCGCAGCGTATCGCCCGCACCGACCAGCACCGGCGTTGAGGTCATGGACCCGGCCAGCATCCCCGCCGTCAGGCCAATTCCCCAACCAAAGAATTTGCCTAAGCCTAACGCCAGTAACATAGCGCTGCCGACCATCACCAGCGCCAGCATGAAATAATTCTTTCCGTCGCGGAAGAAAATAGAAAAGAAATTTGGCCCAGCTTCCACGCCCACGCAAAAAATAAATAACATAAAGCCGAGGCTCAGCGCTTCGGTATTAATCGAAAAATGCTGTTGGCCGAGTAATAAAGAAACAACTAAAACTCCAATAGAATTACCGAGTTGTACTGGCCCGAGGCGCAATTTCCCCAGACAGAGTCCTAATGAAAGAACCACGAATAAAAGTAGAATGTAATTCCCATTTAACAAATCAGCGACGTTTATATTCATGGAATGTAACTTGTTGTTTACCAGTAAGTTCTTGATGTTATTCATTATAGCGGCTAGATTTAGCCATGAAATGCATGAATTCCCGTGACGGTATCAATACGCGTCAGCTGAAAGGAATCAGCCTCGTTCAGTATAATTTATCCGATAAAAATTGTTCAGTGTAATTATTGTTTAATTTAATGATTGTGGTGTCGCTGTTGAAGAAATGCGCTGGGTTATCGTCTTTTTCTGTGGATAGCCTGCGTGTCGAATAAATCGTAGCGAAGCCTCATGTTTTTCATATCGGGGAATAGATACACCAATCATTTTTACCATGCCGCATATTTTCGGTATCTGGTTGAGGCAGGTTGGGAGGCATATTGAGTGGGGGCGATTTATGGCAAGAAATAAAGGCTGGGTTGGTGCGACCTGCTGTTTTTTATTGTTCACCGTCGTGTTTCTGAGTCAAAAGATTGAGGCATCAGAGGTTGCGGTGAGTGATGGGCTACGTGGTAGTCCAGGAATGTTGCTTTTTCTGCTGCCCGGCATGGTGGCCTGTTTTCTTTCCGCGCGCGGTCGCCTGCTTTACCCGCTGTTTGGTGCGTTGGCGGCAATGCCCGTGTGTTTGCTGGTGCTCCACCTGTGGAATACGCCAATGCGCTCTTTCTGGCAAGAGCTGGCCTACGTGATGAGTGCCGTCTTTTGGTGTGTTTTGGGGGCAATGGGCGTGCTGTGTTTGCGGAGTCTTTATCGGCGCTATCTTCGTTGACGGACGCGGTTCCGAACCCATAAAAAAGCGCGGACTGTCGCCGCGCTATTGTTTTGTCAGTTCGATGATTTAGGTGTTCTGCCAGTGTGATGATTATGACTGGAACAGAGCCAGATGCTCTTTAGCATAGGCTTCAAAATCGGTGCAGCCGCCGATGTGTTTTTCATCCAGGAAAATCTGCGGTACGGTTTCAACCGGCTTTCCTACCGTCTTGGACAAATCTTCTTTCGAAATGCCTTCTGCGTGAATGTCTACATAGCGGAAGCTGAAGTCATCACGTTGCTCGGCCAATTTCTCTGCCAGTTCTTTCGCACGTACACAATAAGGGCAAGCGGGGCGCCCGAAAATTACAGCGAACATGTAAACTCCTTTGTAAAATTAGAAAAATGTTCTCATTCTTGAAACGTATAGCGTGACGCCCATTACAGACGAGGTCACGGCTAAAAATGTTACGGTTAATGAGGGTACTGCGAATCGCGTCACTATACCGAAATTTATCAATACTATGCCCGCATTCATTGATGAAAAAAAGTAGTCATTACCTGTTACAACGATTTGCTGAAGCTATTAGGCGGTGGGGTAATGCAGATTCCGCCCGAGCTACGATATAATTTCGTCATACTTCAAGCTGCCTATGAGATGTACTTTACCGACTGAAGGATGCCAGTGTGACACCAACGATTGATTTGCTACAGCGCCACCGTTCTATTCGCGCGTTTACGTCTCAGGCCATAACGGATGAGCAACGCCATGCCATCATTACTGCCGCACAAAGTGCGTCCAGCTCCAGTTTTTTACAATGCAGCTCAATTATCCGTATTACCGATCCTGCGGTGCGTGAAACGCTCGTTCACTATACTGGCGAGCAAGGCTATGTGGCGCAGGCGGCAGAATTTTGGGTCTTTTGTGCCGATTTTCACCGGCATGTGACGATCTTCCCACAGGCAGAAACCGGGCTTGCTGAGCAATTGCTGATTGGCTGCGTCGATACTGCGCTCATGGCGCAGAATGCACTGATTGCCGCCGAATCGCTGGGGTTGGGTGGGGTATTTATCGGCGGGATCCGCAATCGAATCGCTGACGTGACGCAGTTGTTGCAACTGCCAACGTTAGTTCTGCCATTGTTTGGTCTGTGTCTGGGGCACCCAGACGCGGACCCCATGCTGAAACCGCGCATGCCAACCGCGATGATGCTGCATGAAAATGTCTATCAGCCGCTCGACCGCGATGTGCTGGCGCAATACGACCAGCAGATGGTGGAATATTATCTGCAACGTACCGGTAGTCGTCGTGAAAGCTGGAGTGAGCACGTGGAACGGACGCTGAAAAAAGAGTTACGTCCATTCATGCTGGACTACTTACATCAACAAGGATGGGCGATACGTTAGTATCCGTAGGATATTTATGAAGATAGCCATTCTGTCTCGTGATGGGGCGTTATATTCCTGCAAACGTCTGCGTGAAGCGGCTGAGGCGCGCCAACACAGCGTTGAGATTATCGACCCGCTTTCCTGCTACATGAATATCAATTCGGCGGCGCCATCGGTGCATTACCGCGGGCGTCGGCTGGATAAATTTGATGCGGTTATTCCGCGTATCGGTTCACAGATCACGTTTTATGGTACGGCGGTATTGCGCCAGTTTGAAATGCTGGGCAGCTACCCGCTGAATAATTCTGTCGCCATCATTCGCGCCCGCGACAAACTGCATTCGCTGCAACTGCTTGCTCGTGAGGGGATTGACCTGCCGATCACCGGATTTGCTCATTCGCCGGATGATACCGGCGATCTGATTGCGATGGTGGGCGGTGCGCCACTGGTTGTAAAGCTGGTGGAGGGCACGCAGGGAATCGGTGTGGTATTGGCCGAGACGCGACAGGCGGCCGAAAGCGTGATTGATGCCTTTCGCGGGCTGAATGCGCACATTCTGGTGCAGGAGTACGTGCATGAAGCGCAGGGGAAAGATATCCGTTGTTTTGTGATCGGCAACCGCGTTGTTGCGGCGATTGAGCGACAGGCGAAAGCGGGAGAATTCCGTTCAAACCTGCATCGCGGCGGGTCGGCGAATAAAGTGAAAATTACGGCGCAGGAGCGTGCGATTGCTATCAAGGCGACAAAAACGCTGGGGCTGAATATCGCGGGCGTTGATATATTGCGTGCCGATCGGGGGCCGCTGGTGATGGAAGTCAACGCCTCGCCGGGGCTGGAAGGGATTGAAACGACGACTGGACTCGATATTGCCGGCATGATGATTGAGTTTATTGAGCAAAATACCCAGAGGCGCTTCGCAATATCGGCAACAATAAGCAAAAGTTAGCTTTCTGAAACAGGGACCGCGCCGTAAAATACGGCGTTCCTTATTTTGGCGTGTAAGCACTGGACAGCGGCGCTATCCGGTACGTCACGTGCCGTGGAACGAGGAAAGCGGGTGGCGGGGCGCTTTTATCATGGCATCGTCGCGCAATATTCCGTAAGCTATGGGCCGTTTTTAACGCTGTTTCTGTTTTAACATCGCTTCTGTGTAAACGGTGTTTTCTTTTCAACAACGCTGTCTGTACGGCGGCAGGTATGAGGCAAACATGATGGATTCACTCATCGTCCCGGATTTGGCTATGCTACGGCGGTGGCTGGATCAACTGAACATTCTGTATTTCGAATGTGATTCCTGTCAGGCGCTCCATCTTCCTCATATGCAAAATTTTGATGGCGTGTTCGATGCGAAAGTTGATCTGGTAGATAACGTGATTCTGTTTTCTGCTCTTGCCGAAGTGAAGCCCAGCGCGTTGATTCCTCTGGTTGGCGATCTGAGCCAAATCAATGCCAGCTCGTTGACCGTCAAGGCGTTTATCGACGTTCAGGATGATAATCTGCCGAAACTGATTGTCTGCCAGTCATTTAGCGTAGCCGCTGGCATGACGTTGGAACAATTCAGACATTTCATGCAGCAGTCCGAAGAACAAATCTCAATGGTGATCCTTGAGGCCGGCGCTAATAATCTGCTGTTTATCGGCGAGGAAGAAGAGGGCTCTGCTGCCAGAGTCACCACCTCTCATCTGCATTGATACGGTTGCTGCCAACGGCAGCAATTGGTTTTACTTATTTTCCTTTCACCGCCATTTATTCTGGTTATTTCGCATTATTGCCAGATATTTCTCTTTGTTTGCCGCTAAACGCCTTCATCACATCGATAAAATGTGAATAAATAATCGTTAAAACCCATTTTTTACGTTCAAGTATGGTGCACACGATGTTGTGGGGTTATGCTTTATTCCTGTAAGACACAGACAGCGGAATCAGGGCTATGTGTGTGTCTGGGCGAATAAAAATCGGTGCATACTCATTCACCGATTGGAGAGCGCGGCAGGACATATTTTGTATCGGAACGATACATACTACTCCCACGAATCACCCCCTTGAATGGAGGAAGGAACGGATGTTCACCCAACGTAAAAAATGGCTATCGGGTGTTGTTACCGGCTTGCTGATGGCCGCGTCCGTCACCGCATCTGCGGAAGAGAAAACGCTGCATGTTTATAACTGGTCCGACTATATCGCGCCGGACACGTTAGCCAATTTCCAGAAAGAAACCGGCATTAAAGTCGTCTATGACGTGTTTGATTCCAACGAAGTGTTGGAAGGCAAGCTCATGGCGGGCAGTACGGGTTTTGATCTGGTGGTGCCTTCTGCCAGCTTCCTGGAGCGCCAGCTCTCTGCGGGAGTTTTTCAGCCATTAGACAAGAGCAAGTTACCGAATTACAAAAATCTGGATCCTGAGCTGATGAAGCTGATTGCGCAGCACGATCCAGAGAATAAATATGCCCTGCCTTACCTGTGGGCGACCACGGGCATCGGCTATAACGTTGAGAAAGTTAAAGCTGCGCTGGGTGCCGATGCACCGGTTGACAGCTGGGATCTGGTTCTGAAGCCGGAGAACCTGGAAAAACTGAAAAGCTGCGGCGTCTCCTTCCTGGATGCACCGGAAGAGATCTTCGCAACCGTGCTGAACTATCAGGGTAAAGATCCAAACAGCACCAAACCGGGTGATTACACCACGTCTGCGACCGACCTGCTGCTGAAACTGCGTCCGAGCATTCGCTACTTCCATTCATCGCAGTACATCAACGATCTGGCAAACGGCGATATCTGCGTCGCAGTAGGCTGGGCGGGCGATATCCTGCAGGCAGGAAACCGTGCGAAAGAAGCGAAGAACGGGGTGAATATCCAATACAGCATTCCGAAAGAAGGCGCGTTGGCATTCTTTGATGTCCTCGCTATTCCAAAAGATGCTAAAAATCTGGATGAAGCCTATGCGTTTCTGGATTACCTGATGAAACCGGAAGTGATGGCGGGAATCAGTAACCATGTGTATTACGCGAGCGGTAATCTGGCCTCCTTGCCGTTGGTAAACGCAGAGATTCGTAACAACCCAGGCGTTTATCCGCCGGCGGATGTGCGTGCCAAACTGTTTACGCTTAAGGTGCAATCTCCTCAGATTGACCGTACGCGTACGCGTGCATGGACTAAGGTTAAAAGCGGCAAGTAGCCTCTTGGATCTGATAGTGCCCAAGAGCTTGAAGGTTGCTGGTTGCGGCAACCTGATGGATGGGTATAAAACGTGGCAAAGAACAGGCGGATAATCCGCCTGTTCGCGCTCTATATTGTGTCACACTGCTGAATGCAAAAAGCGCCGAATGGCGGCATCTGCGGTGTGGCTTGTTCTGCTTTTGCCGGAGAGCAATGCGAAGTGAATGACGCGATCCCCCGCCCTCAATCAAAACCTCAAAAAGCAGCCACACCGCTGCTGGAAGTGCGTAACCTGACGAAGTCGTTCGACGGTCAGGCCGCCGTTGATGATGTCAGTCTGACTATTTATAAAGGCGAAATTTTTGCGCTGCTGGGGGCATCCGGCTGTGGGAAATCCACGCTGCTGCGTATGCTGGCAGGTTTTGAGCTCCCCACGCAGGGGCAGATTTTTCTGGATGGTCAGGATTTATCATTGGTGCCGCCTTACCAGCGTCCCATCAATATGATGTTCCAGTCTTATGCGCTGTTCCCACACATGACGGTGGAAAAGAATATCGCGTTTGGTCTGAAGCAGGACAAACTGCCGCGTGCAGAAATCAAAGATCGTGTGGAAGAGATGTTGTCGCTGGTGCACATGCAAGAGTTCGCCAATCGTAAACCGCATCAGCTTTCTGGCGGCCAACGCCAGCGTGTTGCGCTGGCTCGTAGTCTGGCGAAGCGCCCTAAACTGCTGCTGCTTGATGAACCGATGGGCGCGCTGGACAAAAAATTGCGCGACCGCATGCAGCTTGAAGTCGTCGATATTCTGGAGCGTGTGGGCGCGACCTGCGTGATGGTGACGCACGATCAGGAAGAAGCCATGACGATGGCAGGCCGTATTGCCATTATGAATCGCGGTAAGTTCGTACAGATTGGCGAGCCGGAAGAGATTTATGAGCATCCGAACACGCGTTTCAGCGCGGAGTTCATCGGCTCAGTCAATATGTTTGAAGGGATCTTGCAGGAACGTCAGGATGATGCGTTGATCATCAAAAGCCCTGGACTCGTGCATCCGCTGAAGGTGGATTCGGATGTCTCGGTGGTCGATGGCGTTCCGGTCTACATCGCGTTGCGTCCAGAGAAAATCATGCTGTGCGAAGACGTTCCAGCCGACGGTTGTAACTTCGCAGTAGGGGAAGTGGTACATATCGCTTATCTGGGCGACCTGTCGATTTACCACGTCAGGCTTAATAGCGGGCAAATCATCAGCGCGCAGTTACAAAATGCCTACCGCTATCGCAAAGGCACACCGACCTGGGGAGATGAGGTTCGGCTGTGTTGGGATGCCGATAGCTGTGTGGTTCTGACGGTGTAGCGAGGAAGAATGTTATGACTTTATTTCCCGAACATAACACGGCGGAACCACCGGGTAAGGCCAGACTCTGGCTCCGTGTACTGATGGCGCGTTGGCGTCAAAAACACGGGCGTAAGCTGGTCATCGCGCTGCCATATCTGTGGCTGCTGCTGCTGTTCATGCTGCCGTTCCTGATCGTGTTCAAAATCAGTCTTGCAGAGATGGCGCGGGCGATCCCGCCGTATACCGATCTGGTCTCGTGGCTGGACGGCAAGCTGGATATTTCCCTGAACCTTGGGAACTACCTGCATTTGTTGGACGATCCGCTGTATTTCGATGCTTATATGCAATCGCTTCAGGTTGCTGCCGTGTCGACGCTGTGCTGCCTGCTTATCGGTTACCCGCTGGCCTGGGCAGTGGTGCACAGTAAACCGTCAACGCGTAATATCCTGTTGTTGCTGGTGATTCTTCCATCGTGGACGTCATTCCTGATTCGCGTCTATGCCTGGATGGGGATTCTGAAAAATAACGGTATCCTGAATAATTTCCTGCTGTGGCTGGGCGTGATCGATGAACCGCTGGTTATTCTGCATACCAATTTGGCGGTGTATATCGGCGTTGTGTATTCCTATCTGCCATTTATGGTGCTGCCGATCTATACCGCGCTGATGCGTCTGGACTATTCATTAGTGGAAGCGTCGTTGGATCTCGGAGCGCGACCGCTGAAAACCTTCTTCAGCGTGATCGTCCCCTTAACGAAAGGTGGAATCATTGCGGGCTCGATGCTGGTCTTTATCCCTGCAGTGGGAGAGTACGTGATTCCAGAACTGCTCGGCGGGCCGGACAGCATCATGATTGGCCGTATTCTGTGGCAGGAATTCTTCAATAACCGCGATTGGCCAGTGGCGTCTGCCGTTGCTGTAGTCATGCTGTTGCTGTTAATTATGCCGATTATCTGGTTCCACAAACATCAGAGCAAAACGGCGGAGGGTGAGGCGTGAATAATTTACCTGTTGTTCGCTCACCGTGGCGTATTGTGATTTTGGTGCTGTGCTTTACGTTCCTCTATGCGCCGATGCTGATGCTGGTGATCTACTCGTTCAACAGCTCCAAGCTGGTGACCGTATGGGCTGGCTGGTCGGCACGCTGGTACGTCGAGCTGTTCCACAATACGGCGATGATCAGCGCGGTGCTCCTGAGCCTGACGATTGCTGCCGCCTCGGCTACGATGGCCGTGATTCTTGGCACGATCGCCGCCGTGGTCATGGTGCGTTTTGGTCGTTTCCGTGGTTCTAATGGTTTTGCCTTTATGCTGACAGCGCCGTTGGTTATGCCAGATGTGATTACCGGCCTGTCGCTGCTGTTGCTCTTTGTGGCATTAGGGCATGCCATTGGCTGGCCAGCGGAAAGAGGAATGCTCACCATCTGGCTGGCTCACGTCACGTTCTGTACCGCGTATGTCACCGTGGTGATCAGCGCGCGACTGCGTGAGCTGGACCGTTCAATTGAAGAAGCGGCAATGGATCTGGGCGCGAACCCGCTCAAGGTGTTCTTCATTATCACAGTGCCGATGATTGCTCCTGCGCTGCTTTCCGGCTGGCTGCTGGCGTTTACGCTGTCGCTGGACGATCTGGTTATCGCTAGCTTCGTGGCAGGGCCCGGCTCGACAACGCTGCCAATGCTGGTGTTCTCCAGCGTCAGAATGGGCGTTAATCCACAAATTAACGCATTGGCTTCCCTGATATTGTTAGTCGTTGGTATTATTGGGTTTATCGCCTGGTGGTTTATGGCGAGGGCAGAAAAGCAGCGCTATCGCGATATGCAAAAAGCGAGACGCGGCTGATTCGATCTCTCACCGTAATTTGTTAGCCTAGCGAAGATGACCAGCAACGCCGCCAGAGTATGGGGGCGTTGCTGTTTTGTATGGCAATCAAGTTTTATATTGGCATCAGACGTTATATTGATGCTGTATTTTTGGCGGGTAAATACCGCATGAAGGGAGAGCGTTGAAATTCTGTATATGAAGAAGGAAATAACACAACGCAAAGTTTATGCCCCGGTGCCTGTGATGGTGGCGGGGATTGCGATTATTGCTACCCGCGTTTTGGGGATTTTGCTGCTTGTATGGGAGCTAGGTTTCAGCGATTTGAGCGGCTGGATTGGCAGCAATGCAGAAGCCTGGGATTCAACACTGGTGCTACTGCTGTCACTGGTTGTCGTCGGTGTTGAAATTCGCTGTGGTTTTGCCGTTTTGGCTGGAGTGAACTGGGGGCGATGGGGTTATGTGGTCTGTCAGGCCGTCGTGGTGTGTTACCTGCTGCTGGCGTCGCTGAGTGAATTTATGCCAGCGATATTCCATATCTCAGGAGAAAACAACGCTGCCGTGCTGCATCAACTTCTGTTGCAAAAGATCCCAGATCTTCTGGTGATTGTTTTACTGTTTCTGCCACGACGCAGTAAGCGTTTTTTTCTGCGTCAGAAATAGACATTTCTCTCTTATGAGCCACTCTGGCTGCAGGCGTCGCCCATAAATCGGCAAAAGGTCGCAGGGTGACGCCGTCAGAGTGATATAATCCTCGCATTCCGTATTATTTTAATAGTTAGATTTTTATGCATTGTGCCCGCTACAGCACGGGAACCTGTCGTTCCTGCCAATGGTTGGAAAAAGCCTACCCGCAGCAATTGTCTGATAAGCAGCAACATCTTGAAGGTTTGCTGCAACCGCATGCCGTGCAGTGCTGGTTGCCCGTGCAGCCTTCTGCCCAGTCTGCCTTTCGTAATAAAGCCAAAATGGTGGTGAGCGGCAGCGTGGAACGCCCGCTGCTGGGAATGCTACATCGTGATGGAACGGCGGTGGATCTCTGCGATTGTCCACTTTATCCCTCCAGCTTCGCACCGATTTTCGACGTGATTAAGGTCTTCATCGCTCGTGCGGGGCTGACGCCTTATAACGTGGCTCGACGCCGCGGGGAGCTGAAATACCTGCTGCTGACGGAAAGTACGCAGCACGGTACATTCATGCTGCGCTTTGTCTTACGCTCGGAAACCAAGCTGCCGCAGCTGCGTGCCGCATTGCCTTGGCTACAGCAGCAGTCGCCACAGCTTGAGGTGATATCCGTCAATATTCAGCCCGTGCATCAGGCGATTATGGAAGGGAAAACGGAGATTATCCTGAGTGACGCTGCCGCGTTGGCTGAACAGTTCAACCAGGTGCCGTTGTATATCCGTCCGCAAAGCTTTTTCCAGACGAACCCTCAGGTGGCAGCCGCGCTGTATGCGACGGCTCGCGATTGGGTAGCAGAGCTGAATATTACCAGTATGTGGGATCTGTTTTGCGGGGTAGGGGGTTTTGGCCTGCACTGTGCATCATCGGAGATGCGTCTGACGGGGATTGAAATCAGCGCCGAGGCGATAGCCTGCGCGCGTCGCTCTGCGGAACAGTTAGGGTTGAAGCAGGTAGAGTTTCAGGCTCTGGATTCAACGCAGTTCGCGACCGCTAAAGCGGAAATTCCTGAGTTGGTACTAGTCAACCCGCCACGCCGTGGTATCGGCAGTGAACTGTGCGCCTACCTGAGCCGCATGGCACCGGACTATATTCTCTATTCCAGCTGTAACGCTGAAAGCATGGCGAAAGACATGACGGAATTGGCGAATTATCGCGCGCTACGCGTACAGCTATTCGACATGTTCCCGCATACGGCACATTACGAAGTGCTGACGTTATTGAAGCGTGAGGATGGCTAAGGCAGAGTCAGGACATCTGAATACTTTACGGTGTTGCCACAGTAGGCGTAAAAAATTGCGCTGAGGTGGGCGTGGCCGCCGGATGAGCGGCATGGACGCCGCGAAAGTCTGCGCCGCGTAAGGAACGCGTCGCAGACGGTCCGAACAGCGGATACGAACGCCGAAGGCACCGCGAAGCGGCGCAATTAACGCCGAAAAGCCAGTGGTCAAGGCGCTGCGGCGTTTGAGCGCGCCTTGTCGGGCGTGTGATGAAATGACAGAAGAATACTGTAATTAACACGCCCGAAACCTTTAAACGACCTAACACGTAATCGTGGAAGCGTTCGATAACGCGGTGCATTCACACCGCGCAGATCGAACCTTATTGCGGGAACCACTTGTCGTTGATGGTTTTATAAGTGCCGTCCGCTTTGATGGCGTCCAGCGCTTTATTCAGTTTCTCCAACAGCGCCTTGTCGTCAGGACGAACGGCGATGCCCAGCCCAGTGCCGAAGTATTCTGCGTCAGTCACATGCTCGCCAACCGTTGCCAGTTCAGGGCTCGCCTTGATCCACTCGTTGACGACAGCGGTATCACCGAATACACCATCAATACGGCCATTTTTCAGATCCAGAACCGCGTTCTGGTAGCTGTCATAAGAGACGGTTTGCACTTCCGGGTGCTTATCATGCATGTACTTCTGGTGCGTCGTGCCGTTTTCCATACCAATGCGTTTGCCCTTCATCGCGGCAAAGTCGCTGAATTTCCCTTTTTGCGCGATAACCACGGCGGAGTTGGCATAGTAAGGCTGCGTGAACGCGACCTGCTTGCTGCGCTCTGGCGTGATGTCCATACCAGAAATCACGGCGTCATAGCGACGGAATTTCAGTGCAGGGATCAGGCTGTCAAACGCCTGATTGGTGAACGTACAGGTCGCCTGCATTTGCTTACACAACGCTTTCGCCAGATCCATATCGAAACCGACGATTTCGTTGCTGGCATCCAGTGATTCAAATGGCGGGTAGGTAGCTGATGATGCAAAACGGATGGTGTCTGCGGCGGTGGCGCTGAAGGCGATTCCTGCCAGTAAGGTGGCGAGCACTAATTTTTTCATTACCTACTCCTGTCTGTTTTTCTTATAAAATAGTTGCGCGGAAATATTCCGACGTCATGGCGATTACCATGCCATTGATTGAATTTATATGCAATTAAAATGATTAATAAGTCGATTTATTGCATGTTTTTACGTCAGCAACGGCCCGTAAGGGGGGCGGCCAGGGATGGCACGCCATAAAAAAAGCAGGCTATCAAAGCCTGCTTTCTAAGTGAATACATGCAATAAGCATTAATTGCGGCGTTCGAATGCCAGCGAGCGCCGTTCAACCCAGCGCATCAGTAGTGTCAGTAACCCATTGACGCACAGGTAGATAATCCCTGCGGCACCAAACACCATCACATCATACGTCCGGCCGTACATCAGCTGGCTGTAGCCCATCACTTCCATCAGCGTGATGGTATAAGCCAGTGAGGTACTCTTAAACACCAACACCACTTCATTTGAATAAGAAGACAGCGCACGTTTAAACGCAAATGGCAGCAAAATACGTAATGTCTGCTTCTGATCCATGCCCAACGCGGCACAGGATTGCCACTGTCCGGCAGGAATCGCTTTTACCGCACCATAGAAAAGCTGCGTAGTATAAGCCGCGCTATTGAGTGCCAGTGCCACCATCGCACACAGCCAAGGCTGTGAAAGCAGATTCCACAGCCAGGGGATTTGCTGGATAGAGGTAAATTGCCCAGGGCCGTAGTAAATCAGGAAGATTTGCACCAGCAGCGGCGTACCGGTAAACAGCGTAATGTAGCCTTTCGCCAACAGCGAGATGACCGGCGTTTTGAGCGTCAGCACCACAGTCAACAGCAGCGATAACACCAGCGCCACGACGATGGAGACCGCCGTTAAGGTCAGGCTGGTATGCAGGCCTTTTACAAGCTCAGGTAAATAAGCGAGCATCAGGAAGGCCTCCGCTCAAAACGCGTGGTGCGCAGTTCAATGCGTTTCAGCACGTACTGACTTAACAACGTAATAATCAAATAGATCGCCGCCGCGACAACGTACCAGGTGAATGGCTCCTGCGTCCGTGTCGCAATGCTTTTGGTTTGCAGCATCAAATCGTTCACGCTGATCAGCGACACCAGCGCGGTATCTTTCAGCAACACCAGCCACTGATTGCCTAATCCTGGCAGGGCGTGACGCCACATTTGCGGCATGATCAGACGGAAAAAGATCGCGGCTTTACTGAGTCCCAGCGCCTGACCCGATTCCCATTGCCCTTGCGGGACGGCTTTCAGTGCGCCGCGCAGCGTTTGGGATGCGTAGGCGGCATACAGCAGCGCCAGCGCAATCACGCCGCACAGGAAGGGGCTGATTTCAAACATGCCGATATCCAGTTTTACCGGAATCTGCACGATGAAGAGATTCAGGGTAAATCCGTCTGCCAGCATCATCAGCAGCTGAGAAGAGCCGAAATAGATGAACAGCACGACCAGAATTTCTGGCAGGCCGCGCAACAGCGTCACGACTGCGGTTCCCGTCCAGCTAACGGCCTTCCAGCGGACAGTTTCCCAAACGGCAAACAGCATCGCCAGCACGAGGCCGAGCACCAGTGCACAAACGGCAAGGCCGACGGTCATCCCGGCGGCGCTTGCAAGAGGTTGAAATTCAATCATTGAGCGTCAGATTACTGCTGGAACCATTTTTTGTAGATGGTCTCGTAAGTGCCATCCTGCTTGATTTTGTTGAGCGCAGTGTCGAATTTTTTCAGCAGCTCATCGTTGTTCTGGCGCACGGCGATGCCCAGACCGACACCGAAGTAACCTTTATCCGTCACTTTCTGACCCACGGTTGCCAGCGCATCGTTCTGCTTCAGCCATTCGTTAACCACAGCGGTGTCACCGAACACGGCATCCAGACGACCATTTTTCAGGTCCAGAACGGCATTCTGGTAGCTGTCGTATGGCACGGTTTTGATATCGCTATGCTTTTCCATCAGGTATTTCTGATGGGTGGTGCCATTTTGTACACCAACGCGTTTGCCTGTCAGCGCGGCGATATCGGCAACTTTCCCTTTCTGAGCAATGAACTGAGCGGAGTTGTCATAGTAAGGCTGGGTGAACGACACCTGCTGCTGACGCTCAGGGGTAATATCCATTCCCGCGATGACAGCTTCGAAACGACGGAATTTCAGGCCGGGGATCAGGCTGTCGAAGGCCTGATTGCTGAACGTACAGGTCGCCTGCATTTCTTTGCACAGCGCATTGGCCAGATCGATATCAAAACCCTGGATCTGGTTATTGGCATCGACAAATTCGAACGGAGGGTAGGAGGCTTCGGTTGCGAAACGGATGGTATCTGCGGCGTTAGCAGAGACGGCACCAACGGCGAATAAGGCTGCAACAATCAATTTTTTCATTATCATTTTCCTGATAGTAATCAATGTGACAAATAACCAGCGAATTCAGGCGTCTGCGGCTGGGTAAAGTGCGTCGCATCCCCTTGTTCAACGATGCGGCCGTTTTCCATATACACCACACGGCTGGCCGTTTTACGGGCAAATTCAACTTCGTGGGTCACAATCACCTGCGTAATGCCAGTTTCTGCCAATTCACGGATGATGTTGACGACCTGAGCGGTAATTTCTGGATCCAGCGCGGCAGTCGGTTCATCAAACAGTAGAACCTGAGGTTCCATCATCAGCGCACGAGCAATCGCGACACGCTGTTGCTGTCCGCCAGAAAGATGAAGAGGGAAGCGATCGGCAAAGTCATTGAGGCGCAGACGCGTCAGCAGCTTGTCCGCCCGCGCTTTCGCCTCTTCCTTACTCAGCCCCAGCACGCGGCAGGGCGCTTCGATCAGGTTCTGCACTACGGTCAGATGCGGCCACAAATTATATTGCTGGAACACCATCCCGACATTCTGACGCAATTCACGGATCGCGCTGTCGGATGGCGTGCGCTGAAAATCAAACTGATTACCGGCGATAGAAAGCTTGCCAGAACGTGGCATTTCCAACAGATTAAGAACGCGTATCAGCGAGCTCTTTCCTGCACCGCTGGGACCGAGAAGAACCAGCGTTTCACCCGCAGGACAATCGAGGGTGATATCAAATAGCGCCTGGTATGTGCCGTAGAAACAGTTAATGCCGTTTAGTTGAATACTCATGCGTAAGAATTGAATAGACATTGATGCGGCGAATGTTAACGTCGGCAGAATAGTTATGCAATCACCGTGGGTTAAAATTTGCCAATAAGCGATTTGTTGGTTAAATAATAGCACAAAATAGTGACTTACGGCTGAGCACGTGCTTTCTCATCGCGATGCCAGCAGAGCCGCGCCCTATATAGCCAATAGCAGTGAAAGGAGACGACATGCAATTATCCACTACGCCGAATCTGGAAGGCTTCACCATTACTGAATATTGTGGCGTCGTGACCGGCGAAGCCATTCTGGGTGCGAACATCTTCCGTGACTTTTTTGCCAGTATCCGCGATGTCGTCGGCGGCCGTTCCGGTGCTTATGAGAAAGAGCTGCGTAAGGCGCGGCAGATTGCGTTCAAAGAGTTACAGGAGCAAGCCGAAGATTTAGGGGCGAATGCCGTGGTAGGTATCGACCTTGACTATGAAACCGTCGGGAAGGACGGCAGCATGCTGATGGTGACCGTTAGCGGCACCGCAGTAAAGGTTCGCCGCTAGTGGCTTATACTCGTCATACTTCAAGTTGCCAGAGACGGTGTGAAAAAGTGGTAGAACAACGATGTTGAAATGGATGGTCTGCATAGCGCTGGGGCTGTTGGCAGGTTGCCAATCAGCCTCTTCGTTGAAAGAACAGAATAATTATGTGCTGGAGACCGCATTGCAGTCGCGAGCGCAGGAGTCTCGCATCCGCTTTTTAGTGATTCATTATACGGCGGAAGACTTTGCCACTTCGCTGAATATTCTGACGGATGATCACGTCAGTGCGCATTATCTGGTTCCAGCACATCCACCTTTGCAGCACGGTAAGCCACTTGCCTGGCAACTGGTGCCGGAATCCCAGGCTGCCTGGCATGCGGGAGCCAGTAGCTGGCGTGGATTTAGTCGGCTGAATAATTCGTCTATTGGCATTGAGATCGAAAACGCGGGCTATCAGCGCACGCTAACCGGCTATACGTGGGAACCGTTTACCGCCTCGCAAATTCAGCTCGTGACCGCGATCGCCCGCGATATCGTTGATCGCTATCAGATTGCGCCGCAGAACGTGGTGGCGCACAGCGATATCGCCCCACAGCGCAAACAAGACCCCGGGCCGCTCTTCCCCTGGAAAGCGCTTGCGCAAGCGGGAGTGGGTGCCTGGCCGGATGCGCAGCGGGTAGCGTTCTATTTGAATGGACGCCAGCCGTTGCAGCCAGTGGATGAAGCAGTTCTGCTGGAAAAGCTGGGGCGCTATGGCTACTCGGTGCAGGACACGATGACTGCGCGTGAGAAGCGGCAGGTGATTGCCGCTTTCCAAATGCATTTCCGCCCCGAGAACTATCAAGGCCAGCCCGATGCGCAGAGTGAAGCGATTGTCGACGCGCTGCTGGAGAAATACGGCAGCCGCTAAATCACTTCCTTCTCTGCCAGTTTCGCAATACGCGCCGCCATACCACGGAAGATAAACAGATGAGCAGGCATCATCAGGAACCAGTAGACCAGCCCGTTGAACCCGGAAGGGTGCCAGCGGGCGCGGACGTCCACGGTTCGGTGAGTGCCTTTGTCCGTGATAGTAAAGTTGAGTTTCCCCAGCCCCGGTGCTTTCATGCCGAATAGCAGCACCAGCTGACGCTGTGGTTTGATCGAGATAACCTTCCAGCCGTCAATCTTGTCGCCCACTTCCAGCGTCGGGCGCTCGGGGCGTCCATAAGTCACGCCGTTACCGCAGAGATCGTCCAGCCGGGCGCGGATGTTCCACAGTGTATTCGCGTAAAAATAGCCTTCCTTCCCGCCGACTTGCTGGATGACCTGCCAGAGCGCCTGACTGGACGCGGGCGTCTCCATCGTATGGCCCGCCTGTTTAGGGTAAAAGCCATAATTCGGCTTCCAGCGCGCGCGCACCTCGGTGTCATCGCCCCAGTCGGCCTGCTGTACGCTCTCCATTTCGCTTTGCAACGTGAGGCGCACGGCGTCATCAAAGCTCATCAGCGTTTGTGGGATTAATGCCTGCAATTCGCGGCCATCGGCCTGTAAGTCGTGTTTTAGCCCCTGAATTAGGGCGCGGGCGATGGAGGGGGGAACCGAGGTCACCAGATGCAAGAACCAGACAGACACCAGATGCGTCGGCATGGGAACGGGAATCAGCAACCGGCGCTTGCCGCTGATCTGAATGAAACGCTCGAACATGGTCTGGTAGCTGATGTATTCGGGGCCTGCGGCATCCATGATGCGGTTTTCTGTCGCGGGGTGCTGTGCGATGCCGATCAGATACACCAGCAGGTTTTCCAGCGCAATAGGGGACGATTTAGAGCGCACCCAGCGCGGCGGCGTCAGTATCGGCAGGTTATAGACCATATCGCGCATGATCTCGAACGCCGCCGAACCGGTCCCGATAATAATGCCCGCACGCAGCTCTGTGACGGGAATACCGCTGCTGCGTAAAACATCTCCCGTGATCTGGCGTGCTTGCATGTGCGGTGAGGTATCGTCTTTCGCCTGAAGCGACCCCAGATAAATAATCTGTTTTACGTTGCTGGAGGTTAGTGCCAGCAGCAGGTTCATGGCGGTTATCCGTTCTCTTGCGACGAAGTCCGCGCCGTCGCCCATGCTGTGCACCAGATAATAGAGTGTTTCCGCGCCCCACAGGCCGTCAGGCAAACTTTCTGGCTTAGCGAGATCAACCTGTTGGCAGTCGACGCCCGGCCAATGCCGTGACGCGAGGGATTCGATATTCCGACCGGCAGCGATGACTCGGTTGCCTTGTTTGCTCAAGCGCTCGGTTAAATGGCGGCCAATGTAGCCAGTTGCGCCCAGAATCAGGATCGGGGCTGAGGGGGATGTCATGTGCCAGTGGCTCCACAGCAAAATATAACCATGGCTTACTATAATCTGGAAAATACAAATCGGGAAAAGACAAATCAGAAAAAGACAAATCGGCAAAAGATGAATGGGGAAAGGGCAAAAGCGATGAAAACTATGGCGTTAATACTCGCCTGAAACCCAGCATCATTTAACATGACCTACCTGCCCGATAGCCGAGGCTACCAGGCAGAAGGGGGTAAAACGTGGGTGTATCAGGCTAGAACGGTGTCGCCTTGCAACTGGCAACTACAGGCCAAAACATAACCCTGTTCGATCTCGGCTGGTGTTAGCGTCATGGTACTGCTGGTGGTGTAGTTACCGGATAGCACGCGGGTTTTACAGCTCCCGCAAACACCGGCGCGGCAGGCGGCGACAACTGGCACCTTATTGGCTTCCAGTGCGGCCAGCAGACTGATGCCTACCGGAACGCGCAGGTTTTTCAGCGGACGGCTGATGGTCAGCGTGAGCTGATCGGTATCTTCATCCAGTGCTTCATCTGCCGGGCGGAACTGTTCTTTGAAGATGCGATTTGAGGCAACGCCAAGCTGCTGACTCAATGTTTCAATCTGGTTCATGTACGGTGCCGGGCCGCAGGTCATCACGGTGCGGCTGGCGATATCCGGCACGTGTTCGACCAGCAGGTCGCCGCTGATACGTCCAGAGAGGAAACCGGGCGTAGCGTCAAACTCTGCCATCAGCGTCAGATGCAACTGCTGCGGATAACGCTGCACCAGATCCTGCCATTCTTTGGCGAAGATCACCTGCAGCGGATTGCGCACGTTGAAAATAACGTGGATATCGGTTTGCGGTTTGTTTGCCAGCAGCCAACGGCACATCGACATAATCGGCGTGACGCCACAGCCTGCCGCCGCCATCAGGTAGCGATCGCTGACCGCGTTGGCGCAGGTAAACTCGCCCTGTGCATCGGACAGCCACAGATAATCACCGACTTTCAGCGTTTGGGTCAGCCAGCGGGAACCGACACCGTCATCCAGCCTTCTGACCGTCAAGGTAATAAAACGGCTGAGGCCCGGTGAAGAAGAAATCGTATAAGCCCGTAGCGTCTCCGCGCTGTTGGCAATGCTGACTAACGCATACTGACCCGGCTGATACGGATAAAAATCATGATTAACCAGTGAAATCGTCCAGACATCAGGCGTTTCCTGAGTAATCGAATGTACCTGCATGCGGTTAGAACACAGCGGTGTCGGCCCAATCTGTAGTGCGGGCATGGTCATAATCAATCTCCATAACAAACGGGTACGGTGAAGCGTGTAAAAATGGCGGCCCATAAGGCAGTGGGCTTAGCGTGAGGCATCAATTCCGACACCTCACGCTGCGTGACGAGGAACGCGCTCCTCCGTCCGCATTGATTCATCAAGCGGCCAGAATGGTGTTCATATCCTGTTCAACGGTGGTAATCGCTCGCATACCGAATTTGTCGTTCAGAATGGCAAGCAGGTTGTCCGTCAGGAAGCCCGGTGCCGTTGGCCCGGTGTAGATATTCTTCACGCCGAGGGACAGCAGGGTGAGCAGGATGACAATCGCTTTCTGTTCAAACCAGGACAGTACCAGACTCAGCGGCAGATCGTTCACGCCACAGCCCAGTTTCTCCGCCAGCTTAACGGCCAGAATAATGGCCGCGTAGGCATCATTACATTGACCGACATCCAGCAGACGTGGCAGGCCTTCCAGCGTACCGAAGTCCAGTTTGTTGAAACGGTATTTACCGCAGGCCAGCGTCATGATCAGGCAATCTTGCGGAACGTTCAGCGTAAAGTCCGTGAAGTAGCTACGTTCTTCACGGCTACCGTCACATCCGCCAACCAGGAAGACGTGGCGCAGTTTTTTCTGTGCAACCAGATCGATGACGGTATCCGCAGCGCTCAACAGCGTTTCACGACCAAATCCGACGGTGATCATGTGCTCGATTTCGCTGTATGGGAAACCAGCCAGACCCTGTGCCTGTTCGATAACCGGGCTGAAATCGTCGCCTTCCAGG
This sequence comes from Pectobacterium sp. S5, assembly GCF_051707265.1. Classification (NCBI taxonomy): domain Bacteria; kingdom Pseudomonadati; phylum Pseudomonadota; class Gammaproteobacteria; order Enterobacterales; family Pectobacteriaceae; genus Pectobacterium; species Pectobacterium sp. S5. The sequence continues at coordinate 438,472 of NZ_JAULSZ010000001.1, read as the reverse complement.
TGGTTCACGCCCGGCCAGCCTACGATGCTACGCGTCCAGATGCGGTCGCCGTAGTTGCCCACGTTTGGATCGATAATACAGTTGGAGGTCATGACGATTGCGCCAGGGAATTTGGCAAACTCAGTCTGCTGGTTCTGCCAGCCGCTGCCGTAGTTACCCGCCAGATGCTTGAATTTTTTCAGCTCTGGGTAACCGTGTGCAGGCAGCATTTCACCGTGGGTATAAATATTCACGCCGGTGCCTTCGGTTTGCTCCAGCAGCATGCGCAGATCTTTCAGGTCATGACCTGAAATCAGAATCGCTTTACCCGCAATTGGGCGGACGTTAACGGAGGTCGGCTGTGGATGGCCGTAAGCATGGGTCTCGCCATGGTCAAGGATCGCCATAACGTTGAAGTTCATTTTACCGATGCCCATTGCGTTGTTCAGCAGGGTGTCAACATCGGATGGCTGTGTGCCCAGCCATGCCATGAAGGCATGATATTCGGCATAGATCGCGTTGTCATACTGACCGAGAACGTGGGCGTGCTCCATATAAGCTGCCGCACCTTTCAGACCGTAAAGGTTGAGCATGCGCAAGCCGTGAACGTCGTCACCAACGCTGGCTTTATCGCTGTCCAGCGCAAAATCTGCTGCCTGTTGCAGTAAGGTCGGAATATCGTTACCTGCCAGTTGCAGGGCTGCCATTGGGTGATCGACGGTCACGGTGGCATCGTGCAGACGGCAGCGAACAGCCAGTGACTCACGCAGTGTAATGGCTTCTTGTGCGTAGCCAATAATTCGCTGAGAATCGAAGTTAACGTTGGTCAACGTAGAGAAGAAGGCGCGTGGCGCAAAGCTGTCGACATCGTGATCGATGATATCCAACTCACGGGCTTTCAGCGCCCAGGCAGAAAGCCCTTGCAGCACAGCGACCAGCAGGTCTTGCAGGTCGGAGGTTTCTGCGGTTTTGCCGCACATGCCCTGCGCGTAAGAGCAGCCGTTTCCAACAGGGGTACGAATCGTTTGTTCACATTGCACACAAAACATAATGACTTCCTTTTTTTAAGTTGCATTTTAAATGCTTGTTTAAAGCATAGTGTTAGCCGAGGCAGGTAAAAAGGCTTTTTTACTGCAACTTTAGGTAAATTTGATTTAGCGCAAGTTTGGTGATGGGCAATGAAAATCACTCTCAATCACAGCCCATAAACGAGGGGAAAAACGGCGTTCAGTGTGCGCTTATGAAGAAAATAACGCCATCAATATGGGAGCCGCGAGGCTTAATAAGAAACCATGTACGATGGCAGCAGGCACCGCATCAATACCCGCGCTGCGCTGCAAGACGGGCAGCGTGAAATCCATCGAGGTTGCACCGCAAAGTCCTAATGCACAGGAGCGATTACGCTGTGCTAGCACGGGAACCAGCATAATCGCCAGTAGCTCACGAGTCAGATCGTTGAAAAACGCGGTGCTGCCGATGACGGGCCCGAGGGAATCGGTGAGCAGAATGCCTGACAGTGAATACCATCCATAGCCGGATGCCATCGCCAGACCGGTTTTTAGCGGCAGACCCAAAATCCACGCGGCCAGCAGGCCACCACCGAGCGCACTGGTACCGACGATGAGCGCGATGACCAGACCGCGACGATTTAATACGATTTGGCGCAGCGTCATCCCGCTGTTACGCAGTTGAACGCCCACCAGAAAGAGCAGGAAAATCAGGGCATATTCGCTGCCTTTACTGGCGTAGGTGAATCCCGGCCATTGCGTTAAGCCCAGCAAAAAGCCGCCGAATACCACGCCACAGAGTTTGAACGATTCAAGGATCATTCGCAGTCTGGACGGCGGAGCGGCGTCTTTGTACTTGCTACGCCACGCGCTGCGTTTTTCCCACAGCCACAGGGCAATGCCGTTTGCCGCGACAATACAGAAGGCGAAGACGGCGGTGTAGCGGAAGATCAGTAACAAATTGCTGCTGAGATTTTCCAGAAAGGCCAGGCTTATGCCCATCAAAAACAGAATAACGTACACCATCCAACTCAGCAGTTGGTTAACCCGCTGTAATCCTTTTTTGCCGCGCAGCGGTACCAGATAGCCAATGATGAGCGGTAATAAAATAATTAATAATCCTGAATACATCACAGAATTGATGTCCTTACGCGAGAAAAACGGCGCTAACCCGTATTTTAGGATTGGCAGGGGCCCGTCGTTAAACCATGAGGCTTTTCTTCTTCAGTTCTACCCCGATAGGCATCGACACAGCGGAAAGACAAACCGTGCGTTCGTTGACAACATCGTAGGATTCATCGGCTACACTTGGCGGGAAGAAAAACGATAATCTATTAAAATTAAACAAATTATCGGAGTGAGTAAAGCGCTGTCTGGCAGGATATTCTATACATTGAGCATTTTTGCAGCAGAAACTCGCAGGCAGCTGCTACAGGAGAGAAAGATGCATCTGGAAAGTATTGAAATCCTGGGATTTCGGGGAATCAATCGTCTGTCGCTGACGCTGGACGAGAACAACGTACTGATTGGTGAGAACGCCTGGGGGAAATCAAGCCTGCTGGATGCGCTCTCGCTGCTGCTGGCACCGACGTTGCCGCTTTACCATTTTGATATGCAGGATTTTCACTTCACGCCGGGAGATGAAAATAGTCGGGAAAAGCATCTTCAGGTTATTTTCACGTTTTGCGAGACGGCACCTGGCCATCATTTATCCCCTCGCTACCGTTCGCTTAGCCCCGTGTGGGTGGAGGGCGAAGCGTCGCTATACCGCGTTTTTTATCGGTTAGAAGGTGAGGTCGACGAAAGCCAGTCGGTCTTCACCTGGCGTAGCTTTCTGGACGCTGACGGGCACCCGATACCGCTGGATGATATTGATGAACTGGCCAGAGAAATTATCCGCCTGCATCCGGTACTGCGGCTGCGTGATGCGCGTTTTATGCGGCGTTTGCGCTCCGGGACGCTGGCCGCGACGTTAGATAACAGCAATGAAAAGTTGGCTCAGCAGTTTGAGCAACTGATGCGCGAGCTGGTGCAAAATCCGCAGAAGCTGACGGATAAAGAACTGCGTCAGGGGCTGGTGGCGATGCGGCAACTGCTGGAGCACTATTTTTCCGAGCAGAACGCCACGGGTAATGACCGGCGCCATCATCGGCATGCGAGAACGCATAACGGTAAATCGTGGCGATCGCTGGATAACATCAATCGCCTGATTGCCGACCCTAATAGCCGCAGTCGCCGAATTATCCTGCTGGAATTGTTTTCTACGCTGTTACAGGCGAAAGGGGCGGTGGCGTTGGATCCCCATGCGCGTCCGCTCTTGCTGATTGAAGATCCGGAAACCCGGCTGCACCCGATTATGCTATCCGTCGCCTGGGGGCTGTTGGTGCAGTTGCCGCTCCAAAAGGTCACAACAACGAATTCAGGCGAGCTGCTGTCGCTGGTGCCGATGGAGCAGGTGTGTCGTTTGGTGCGGGAATCCTCACGGGTGGCGACATACCGTATTGGTCGTCAGGGTATGAGTGCGGAAGATAGCCGACGCATTGCGTTTCACATTCGTATGAATCGACCCGCGTCACTCTTTGCCCGCTGCTGGCTGCTGGTGGAAGGGGAAACCGAAGTTTGGATGCTGAATGAACTGGCGCGCCAATGCGGACATCATTTTGAGGCGGAAGGGGTGAAAGTGATTGAATTTGCCCAGTCCGGGCTCCGGCCATTGCTGAGGTTCGCACGTCGTATGGGGATTGAATGGCATGTGCTGGTTGATGGCGACGATGCGGGGAAAAAGTATGCCGCAACGGCGAAAAGCATGTTAACCGTACAGGACGAGAGCGAACGCGATCATTTGACCGTCTTGCCCGCATCGGACATGGAACACTACATGTATCGTGAGGGATTCAGCCACGTTTATCATCGCATCGCGCAGTTGCCGGAAAAAGTGCCACTCTCGATGCATAAAATCATCATCAAGGCTATCCACCGGTCATCCAAGCCAGACCTGGCGATTGAAGTCGCGATGGAAGCCGCAGCGATGGGCAGCGAGGCAATCCCACCGCTTATCCGCAGCATGTTCTCCCGCGTGCTGTGGCTGGCCCGCGGGCGGGCGGATTAGTGCGATACATATAAAAAAATGCCGTTCGATATAACGAACGGCATTTGTCGCATTATAGTCATTTTACGGTTTAGCGTAGCGTGTTCTGAGTAGACGTGTAGGGTGTAGCAGGGGTCAGGATGCGGCCTCGGCGACTTGCGGGACGATCAGGCAGGCATGATTGCCTTTCGGCCCTTGATGAACATCAAACCTGACAACCTGTCCGGCTTTCAGAGTCCGGTACCCATCCATTTGAATGGTTGAGTAGTGCGCGAAGATATCGTCACCGCCCCCTTCTGGACAGATAAAACCAAACCCTTTGGCATTATTGAACCATTTAACAGTACCTGTCTCCATGCATTGACATCCTTCGCAAGAGTATTCTTTTCAGTAAGGTGTGGTTATTTGGTTACTACGAATACGAATTGATTAAAACCCCATCAATTCATCCGTACACTTTAGTGAAATCGATCCCGGCGTCAAGCGATCCACCGCGTGGGGAGGAGGGCAGTTTGTCAAAGTTTGATGCAGATAACGCTATTGATGAACCCACGATCGCGTTGCGTAATCAAGATATCGGTTACAGACCTTGAATTTTGCTTTCCGGGAACCATTTAATCCCTCAGGTGGTAAAATAAAAAGCAGACGTGCTACTGTAAATGTAGAGATACCCGTCATCTTTCAAGTCGCAGGCGCTTACTTCCTGCTTCTCGGATCTATTAGGAATAAACAGACCAATGTCGTGAGTCGCGATATTCGTTACATGATGTGGATAGAGAATGGGAAACAACAGTACGTGGTCACAATCTGAGAACCTGACCGCCGATAAACAGAAAGAAAAATTGCAGCCGCCTTCCATGTATAACGTGGTGTTGAATAACGATGATTACACCCCGATGGAATTTGTTATTGACGTTCTGCAAAAGTTCTTTTCTTATGATATTGAACGTGCCACACAGCTTATGTTAACCGTGCATTATCAGGGTAAAGCGATTTGTGGCGTATTCAGCGCTGAAGTGGCTGAGACCAAGGTCGTACAAGTTAATCGTTATGCCAGAGAAAATGAGCACCCGTTGCTCTGTACGCTGGAAAAAGCCTGAAGTCAGGCGATTTATTGGGAGAGGTGCCTATGCTCAATCAAGAACTGGAACTCAGTCTCAACATGGCTTTCGCCAGAGCGCGTGAGCACCGACACGAGTTTATGACCGTGGAGCACCTGCTGTTGGCTCTGCTCAGTAACCCAGCCGCCCGTGAAGCATTGGAAGCCTGCACGGTAGATTTAGCCGCGCTGCGTCAGGAACTGGAAGCGTTCATTGAGCAAACCACACCAACATTACCGCAGAGTGACGACGAGCGCGAAACTCAGCCCACGCTCAGCTTCCAGCGCGTACTCCAACGTGCCGTTTTCCACGTGCAGTCCTCTGGCCGCAGCGAAGTGTCCGGTGCCAACGTCCTGGTCGCTATTTTTAGCGAACAGGAATCTCAGGCCGCCTACCTGCTGCGCAAGCATGACGTCAGCCGTCTGGATGTGGTGAACTTTATTTCCCACGGCACGCGTAAAGAAGAATCCGATCAGGCGCCGAACCCTGAAAGTCCCGTCAATGAAGAACAGGCAGGAGGGGAAGATCGTATGGAAAACTTCACCACCAATCTGAATCAACTGGCTCGCGTTGGCGGTATCGATCCGCTCATTGGCCGGGATAAGGAACTGGAGCGTACGATTCAGGTATTGTGCCGTCGCCGTAAAAATAACCCGCTGCTGGTCGGCGAATCTGGCGTCGGTAAAACGGCGATTGCTGAAGGGCTGGCCTGGCGTATTGTGCAGGGCGATGTACCGGAAGTGATGGCGGAGTGCACGCTGTACTCGCTGGACATCGGCGCGCTGCTGGCAGGCACCAAATACCGCGGTGACTTTGAAAAACGCTTCAAGGCGCTGCTGAAGCAGTTGGAACAGGATAAAAACAGCATTCTGTTCATTGATGAAATCCACACGATTATCGGCGCGGGTGCAGCGTCCGGCGGTCAGGTTGATGCGGCTAATCTGATTAAACCGCTGCTTTCCAGCGGCAAGATTCGCGTTATCGGTTCGACCACCTATCAGGAGTTCAGCAATATCTTTGAAAAGGATCGGGCGCTGGCGCGTCGTTTCCAGAAAATCGATATCACTGAACCTAGCGTGGAAGAAACCATACAAATCATTAATGGCCTGAAGCCGAAGTATGAGGCTCACCATGACGTTCGCTATACGTCGAAAGCGGTTCGTGCGGCGGTAGAACTGGCGGTGAAATACATTAATGACCGTCACCTGCCGGATAAAGCGATTGATGTGATCGACGAAGCGGGCGCGCGCAGCCGTCTGGTGCCGGTTAGCAAACGTAAGAAAACGGTCAACGTGAGTGACATCGAATCGGTTGTCGCCCGCATCGCCCGTATTCCAGAAAAAACCGTCTCCGCCAGCGATCGTGATGTGCTGAAGAACCTCAGCGATCGCCTGAAAATGCTGGTGTTTGGGCAGGACAAGGCAATCGAAGCGCTGTCCGAATCTATCAAGATGAGTCGTGCAGGGTTGGGTCAGGAGCGTAAACCGGTTGGTTCCTTCCTGTTTGCTGGTCCTACCGGTGTGGGTAAGACGGAAGTCACGTTACAGTTGGCCAAAGCGCTGGATATCGAACTGCTGCGCTTTGATATGTCCGAATACATGGAACGCCATACGGTCAGCCGCTTGATTGGCGCGCCTCCGGGCTATGTGGGCTACGATCAGGGCGGTCTGTTAACGGATGCCGTGATTAAGCATCCTCATGCGGTGCTGCTGTTGGATGAGATCGAAAAAGCGCATCCTGACGTCTTTAACCTGCTGTTGCAGGTGATGGATAACGGTACGCTGACGGACAACAATGGCCGTAAAGCGGATTTCCGCAATGTCATTGTTGTCATGACCACCAACGCAGGCGTGCGGGAAACACAGCGTAAATCCATTGGTATTATCCATCAGGACAACAGCACTGATGCGATGGAAGAGATCAAAAAGGTCTTTACGCCGGAGTTCCGCAACCGTCTGGATGGCATTATCTGGTTCAACCATCTGTCGACTGACGTCATTCAGCAGGTTGTCGATAAGTTTATCGTAGAACTTCAGGCGCAACTGGATGCGAAAGGCGTCTCGCTGGAAGTGAGCGATGAAGCGCGCGACTGGCTGGCAGAAAAAGGCTACGACAAAGCAATGGGTGCGCGACCAATGGCACGCGTGATGCAGGAAAGCCTTAAGAAACCGCTGGCTAACGAGCTGCTGTTTGGTTCGCTGGTGGACGGTGGCTCTGTTACGGTGGAACTGGATAAAGAGACGCAACAGCTGACGTACGGCTTCCAGAGCGCACAGAAACGAAAAGCAGAAAGCGTTAATTAATCAATATCGTGTGTTATCTAAGAGGGATGCTGAGGCATCCCTTTTTTTATTGGGCCGCAGACTGATCTTGGTGCGCTATTTTGCATTATGGCCCAGTTAAAAACACGATTCTTGGATCTTTTCGGATAGGCCAAGATTTTGCACAATCATGGCTACCGAGCTGCCAGCCCTGTTATGCGTTACTCGATATATGGCTGTCTCTCTTCGCCTTAACCCTTTCTCATTTTGGAGTGAACGATGAGCCAACGTCTTGATTACTACAGCAAGTCTCCCGATGCTGCCAAGAAGTATCTGGAGTTCAATAACATTCTGCACAAGAAACCATTTCTGGCTGAAATAGGCCATCTGGTTACGCTGCGTGCCTCTCAGCTTAACGGCTGTGCATTTTGCGTTGATATGCACGTTAAAGAAGCCAAAATTAATGGAGAGCGCGAACTACGTCTGCATCATGTGGCTGTCTGGCGTGAATCACCGCTTTTCTCCCCGCGCGAGCGTGCTGCACTTGAGTGGACAGAAGTATTGACCCATCTTCCGCCGCACGGCGTACCGGACGAGGTGTTTACGCGCGTTCGCGAACAGCTGTCAGAAGAAGATCTGGCTGACTTATCTTTCATGATTATCGCGATTAATGGCTGGAATCGTTTGGGCGTCGCGTTTCAGGTTGTTCCCGGCTCCGCAGATAAGCTGTACGGTCTGGAAAAAGCCAATCTGAGCTAATTAACGCCCGTGCTGTTCAAGCTCGGCCAGAATCAACGTAGCCAGCCGCTCTGGTTCTGCCATCGTGGCGCAGTTGGTGAAACTGGCGAGTAGTGCGTTGTCACCGTTTCCTGATACCGCCCAACGCGATAGCGGCTGAACGGCAATCCCCTGAGCCAGCAAGCGGTCGGCAAGTCGTCGATCGCTTATGCTATCCGGCAGGCGCAACACTAAATGCATGCCGCCCGGCTGCGCGTCGATATGTATGCGATCGCCTAAAATGCCTTGTAGCGCAGCGATGGTGGCGGTGCGACGTTCTGCATAAAGGCGTCGTGTACGCTGAATGTGCCGGGCAAAATGGCCTTCAGCGATGAAGCTGGCAACGATAGATTGCGTCATGGTTGGCGATGCGGAAGCGAAGAATATTCGGCTGATGTGTTCAAAGGTGGCAATCTGCGCCTGTGGTACAACCAAATAAGCCAACCGAATCCCCGGAAATAACACCTTACTGAAGGTGCCCGCATACAAAACCCGACCATGACGATCCAGACTGGCGAGCGCGGGAAGTGGGCGACTAACGTAGCGATATTCCCCATCATAATCATCCTCTACTATCCAGGCATTCTGCTCGGTTGCCCACTGCAATAATGCCTGTCGCCGAGGAAGTGACAGCGACATCGACAAGGGGCTTTGATGCGCGGGCGTGACAACGGCCATACTGGCATCATTCGCCAGCGCGATACCGCGCTCCACGTTGAGCCCTTCACGATCGACTGTTACCGGAACCGGACATAACCCAGACTGTGATAGCAACTGGCGAGTAGGGGGATAGCCGGGATCCTCAACCCAGACGCGTTGCCCGGATTTCAGCAAGGCCAGAACGGCGAGTTGTAAATTGGTGCGCCAACCTGAGGTGATGAATACCTGACTGGCGGTACAGTCAATGCCACGTGCCACTTGCAGATAAGAGGCGATGGCGTTTCTTAGCGCTGGCAAGCCATAAGGTGCGGGGTAATCCCAATCCGGTAACTGCATGCTGCGAAGATAACGTGCGCCCAGCCGAGCCCATAGTTTGCGCGGAAAGGCGTCAAAAGCGGGAACGCCCATTTGAAAAGGCAACAGTTGCGATGGACGCCACAGTATGTTTTGTTCATCGTCTGGCGCTGAGGGCGATACCGTCGCATCGGTAACGAAAGTTGGCGCTAAGGGTAAATCGGGATTCACCAGCGTTCCTGCTTGCCCACGTGCCTGCAAATAACCTTCGGCAATCAGCAACGAGTAAGCCTGTTCTATCGTTCCGCGTGCGACGCCAAGCTCTTTCGCCAGCATACGTGCGGAAGGCAGGCGGTCACCCGGTGACAATAGGCCTGTGCTGATAGCCCGACGCACGCGTTCGTAAAGCTGACGATAGAGCGGCGTACTCTCCTGAAAGGAAAGAGGGGAAAAGAGGGGAGAGTCAGGTTTCATATAGGGAATCCATGACAAGCGGGCTGTTGACCTTAAAACGGTTGGCCCAAAAAACTGTTTTTAAAAAACAAAAGCCCTTGCCATGAAGGGAAGGGCTGGGGAGGGAGTCACATCCTCATATATCGCTGTGATCAGCGATGAGCGAACCGGTTAGCGGCTGCGGAAGACAATGCGGCCTTTACTCAGGTCGTACGGGGTTAACTCTACAGTGACTTTGTCACCCGTCAGGATGCGGATATAGTTTTTACGCATTTTACCGGAGATATGAGCGGTAACCACGTGCCCGTTTTCCAATTCAACGCGGAACATGGTGTTGGGCAGCGTATCAAGCACGGTGCCTTGCATTTCAATATTGTCTTCTTTGGCCATCGAATCCTCTAGGTCTAACTACCTTTATTTTTTAACCGCAAGATAATGCCGAAAAACCGACATTATGTAAAGAAGCGTTCACGTTTGGGGCGTTATTTACCCGATTTCTCTGTCAAAATGCCGGTTCGGCGAGCGGTTGTGGTCGCCAACAGCCGTCATCGACATCAAGATCCTGAAACTGAGAAAGCCGTTGCAGAAAGCGATCGCGAGATATTTCACTCACGCCCAGAGAAGCCGTATGGGCGTTTAACACCTGACAATCGATCAGTTCACCACCGTGGCGAATAAAATGCTGTTGAAATGCCAGCAGCGCGTATTTTGACGCATTATCCGTGCGGCTGAACATCGACTCGCCGCAAAATAACCGTCCTTGTTCAATACCATATAGTCCACCAACCAGTACGCCATTCTGCCACACTTCGACAGAGTGCGCTTTTCCGGCCTGATGAAGCTGGCGATAAGCCGAGATAATGCTCGGCGTAATCCAGGTGCCGTCATTGTGCTCATGAGCGCAGGCGTGAATGACATCATCAAAGGCCTGATTCAGCGTGGCATGAAACGTATGGCGCTTCAGAAATTTTTTCATGCTGCGGCTGAGATGGAGTTCACCAGGAAACAGGACCGCGCGTGGATTTGGAGACCACCATAAGATCGGCTCACCGGGAGAGAACCAGGGGAAAATGCCCTGTCGGTAAGCGGCTTTTAGGCGGGCAACGGAGAGGTCGCCGCCAACGGCCAGCAGGCCGTTGGGGTCATCTAGCGCATGATTCGGATCAGGGAACTGAAGCGATTGAAGCGAAAGCTGGTATAGACGCATATTTTTCAAACGTTATATTTCAACAGAGTTTGCCCTAAACGTGTTGGCGGAACTGCCAATAACGACCTTGTTGTGCCATTAAGTCCTGATGGCTCCCCTGTTCGATCACTTTGCCATCATCCAGAATACAGATGCGATCCATCGATTCTAAACCATATAGCCGGTGAGTGATGACGATCAGTGTCTTATCGGCACAGTGCTGGCGGAGCAGTTGCAGAATACGCTTTTCGGTTTCTGCATCCAACCCTTCAGTCGGTTCATCCAATAAAACGAGCGGTGCGTCATGCAATAAGGCGCGTGCTAACGCGATACGGCGCTGCTCGCCACCGGACAGCTGTCGACCGCCTTCGCCCAGCCAGGCATTCAGCCCTTCGTTTTCCAGCAGTTTTTCTAACCCAACCTGCTGTAATACCTCAGCCAGTTTTTCATCCCGTGCGGCTGGTGCGGCCAGTAGCAGGTTATCACGCAGTGTTGCGCTGAAAATATGCACGCGCTGTGGCACCACGCTCATCATGGCGCGGAGATCGTCTTCCCGCCAATCGGCAAGAGGATGTCCATTCAGCGTAATTTCTCCGTATTCACAATTCCATGCCCGGGTCAGCAATTGCAATAGCGTCGATTTCCCGCATCCGGTACGCCCCAGCAGCGCCAGATGCTCGCCCGGTTGAATGGAAAGCGTAATATTCTGCAACACGGGCTGTGGCTGGCCGGGATACGTGAAACCGACATGTGAGACATCAAGTGACGCCTCACGTGAGGGTTCTGGTCCATGATCAGGGAACGTGACGTCAACGGGCTGGCGAATGATTTGATCGACCCGAGCAGCGGAGGCAATCACTTGCCCCATATGCTGGAAGGCCACCGTGATGGGAGCCAGTGCTTCAAAAGCAGCAAGTGAGGCGAACACGAATAGCGCAATCAACGCACCGGGCTGCGGATTACCGCCAACCCCATCCGCTGCGAGCCACAGAATCAGGGTAACGGTCAGCCCGCTGCATAAAATCATCACCGCCTGAGACAGACCGGTAAGGTTGGCCTGCTGACGCTGTCGGCGCAGCCAGTTAATTTCCACCAGAGCCAGCTGTTGACGGACGCGACTGAGTGCGCCGAAGACGGTGAGTTCCGCCTGACCTTGCAGCCAGGTCGTTAACTGAAGGCGGTATTGTGCACGCAGCGCGGTCAAATCCTGTCCGATGCCGTTTCCCGCACGATAAAAGACAATCGGCAGGCACAGCAGCAGTACCAGCATGATGGCACCCAGCGTCAGAGCCAGCGAGGCATCAATGAAACTCAGGCCATAGCAAACGATAAGAATGACGGCAAAAGCGCTGACGATGGGTGAAATCACGCGGAGATAGAGGTGGTCGAGCGTATCTACGTCCGCTACGAGCCGGTTTAGCAGTTCAGCCTGACGAAATTGCGCCAGTCCCCCCGGCGAGAGCGGCAGGATGCGAGAAAAGGTGAAAACACGCAGGCGCAGCAAAACGCGGAAGGTGGCATCGTGGCTGACGACTCTTTCCCCGTAGCGTCCGGCCGTACGTGCAATCGCTGCGCCCCGCACGCCAGCGGCGGGCAGCATATAGTTAAAGGTGAGCAACCCGACGATCCCTGCCAGTGCGGCACCCGCGAGAAACCAGCCGGATAGCGCGAGTAGACCAATGCTGGCCAGCAGCGTCGCAATGGCTAATACCACGCCCAGACTCAAATACCAGAAGTGCTGACGATAAAGCGCGAGAAACGGTTTTAATACCTGCATCGTTTTCATCTGAGCCATTACAGCGCCTCCTGTCGTTGTGCCAGCAGCGTCGCGAAGGGACCTGCTTCGGCTCGGAGTGTTTGATAGTCACCCTGTTGAACTAACCGGCCGCCGTCCATGACCCAAATTGCATCATACTCGGCGATCTCGGTGAGCTGATGCGTGACCAGCAGCGTGGTCTGCGAACGTGCCGCGTCGTTCAGCGCCGTCATAACCAGCTCCTCGCTATGGGCATCCAGGCTGGCTGACGGTTCATCCAGCAGCAGTAAGTTGCAAGGATGAATGAGCGCACGGGCAACGGCGACGCGCTGTGCCTGTCCGACGGAGAGGCGCGCTGCACCGTCACCGATCGTCGTTTCCAGCCCTTGCGGGAGCTGCGGTAAAAATTCCTGTACATACGCGTGCTCAATCGCATATTGCAATTCCAAAGGACTGGCCTGCGGATTACCTAGCAGAATATTGCTGCGCAGCGTCTGTTCCGGCAAGTGAGGATTTTGTCCGACCCAGCTTAACTGCTTACGCCATGATTCAGGCGTCAGCGTGTTCAATGCCTGACCGTTGACGGTGAGTGAACCGCGGTAGGGCAGGAATCCCAGCAATACATTAAGCAGTGAGCTTTTCCCGGCTCCGCTGAGGCCGACCAGCGCGATACGTTCACCTGCGCGAATATCGAACGTCAACGGTTGGGTCAGCGGCGTGCCGTTCGGCGCGAGGACAACCAGGTCTTCCGCTCGGATAGCAATGGCGGTATTGCTGCTGAATTCATGTGTGCCAAAGCCGACGGTTTCGCCTTCTTCTGACAAAAAAGTCACCAGTGATTCCGCTGCCCCGATAGCCTGAGCCTTGGCATGATAGAAGGTGCCCAAATCGCGTAAAGGCTGAAAGAATTCCGGTGCCAGAATCAATACGAGGAAGCCGGCGAAGAGCGTCACTCCCATGCCGTAATGACCAAAATCCAGCTCCCCGAGATAAGAGAAACCGAAATAAACGGCGACAACGGCAATCGAAATGGAGGCGAAAAACTCCAGTACGCCCGAGGAGAGAAACGCCATGCGTAGCACTTCCATCGTACGACTACGGAAATCTTCGGAAGCATGACGGATTTGTTCGGTTTCAGCCTTACCACGATGGAACAGACGTAGCGTTTCCATCCCGCGCAGGCGATCGAGGAAGTGTCCGCTCAGGCGTGCCAGCGCCAGAAAGTTGCGTCGGTTGGCATCTGCCGCGCCCATGCCAACCAGCGCCATAAAAAGCGGGATAAGCGGAGCGGTTAGAAACAAAATCAGGCCAGCAGCCCAGTTGAGTGGGAAAATCGTGATTAAGATAAGCAGTGGGATCAGTGCGGCAAGATACATCTGCGGCAGGTAGCGGGCGTAATAATCCTGCATATCATCAACCTGCTCAAGAATCATCGTTGCCCAACTGCCGGCGGGTTTGCCCTGTACCCAGGCAGGGCCGAGCTGTTGCAATCGATCCAGTACCAGCTTACGAATTTGCTGTCGAACGGCTTGTCCGCAAAGAAAACCAACACGCTCGCGTAACACACTGTTGAGCGCGCGCAGAATAAATGTGGCAATCAGCAGCAGGAAAGGGGAGAGCAAAGATTCGCGAGTCGCATGCTCAATGATCAAGGCATGAAGCAGCGTAGCTAACAGCCAGGCTTGCGCCACGATTAACGCACCGCTCAGGAACCCAAGCAGTAGTGAAATTCGTAGCCAACGTTGCGCCAGCTTACTCTGTTGTTTCAGCCAGGCGGTCAGTTCTTGCTGTCTGGTTTTTTTCATCAGGCACCAGTTCGTTATATTGCAGAAATGGACTTAACAGAAAATAACTCTCATGTAACTGTTAGTTAACAAAATTATCTTCTATCACGCAGAATGACGCCATGTTACCGCGACAGGGACGCGCTGCAAACGAAAAGGAGAGGGGAAATGGGGGAGGCGATCAATTTTGTGTTGCGGAAGGCAAACCAGAGATAAAGAAAACGGAACGGCTGTTGCCGCTCCGTTATCAGCAGCGAATTACTTGTTGACGGTCAGCCCGTCAAGGTAACGTTCGGCATCCAGTGCTGCCATACAGCCGGTACCTGCGGAGGTAATGGCCTGACGGTAGATGTGATCCATGACGTCGCCTGCGGCAAAGACGCCAGGAATGCTGGTTTGTGTCGCGTTGCCGTGAATACCGGACTGCACTTTGATATAACCGTTTTCCAGTTCCAACTGACCGCCGAACACTGCGGTATTCGGACTATGGCCGATAGCGATAAACACGCCAGCCAGCTCCAGTTCTTCGGCCGCGTCGCTCTGCGTATCGCGGATACGGACACCGGTTACACCCATGTCATCGCCCAGCACTTCGTCCAGCGTACGGTTGGTATGCAGGATGATGTTGCCGTTTTTAACTTTGTCCATCAGACGGTCGATCAGAATTTTCTCTGAACGGAACGTCTCGCGGCGGTGGATCAAATGGACTTCCGCAGCGATGTTAGACAAATACAAAGCTTCTTCTACTGCGGTATTCCCGCCGCCAACTACGGCGACTTTCTGGTTACGGTAGAAGAACCCGTCACAAGTTGCGCAGGCAGAAACCCCTTTGCCTTTAAACGCGTCTTCAGACGGCAGACCGAGATAACGAGCCGATGCCCCCGTGGCAATGATCAGCGCGTCACAGGTGTACTCGGCGCTATCGCCGAATAAACGGAAGGGACGGTTCTGTAAATCAACACGTTCAATATGATCGAAGATCACTTCGGTATTAAATTTGGTCGCGTGTGCATGCATACGCTCCATTAACAGCGGGCCAGTTAAATCATCGGCATCACCCGGCCAATTTTCTACTTCGGTCGTGGTCGTCAGCTGACCGCCTTTTTCCATACCCGTGATTAATACTGGCTGTAAATTCGCCCGTGCAGCATAAACAGCGGCAGTGTAGCCAGCGGGGCCTGAACCCAGAATCAATAACTTGTGATGTTTAACAGTACCCATGCTTTCCTCATTTCATGACGGCGGATAATGTTCATATAACGGTTTCTACAACAAACCCGCTTCCTTACTACGAACAGTCTCTACCACGGACAATGCGAACGATTGTAAGGAAATTACAAGAGTAAAAAAAGTATGCAGAAAAGTTGCTGGCTATTTGTTTAATCGTTAATGACGATGAGGATGACAAATTGCTGAAAAATCAGCCACATTCATAAGTAAAATGATTGAAGTCACCTCAGAGAATGGCTCTGGCTTATCCAATCTGGCAGTTTCTTCTGATTTTCGTTGTTTTGCTTTGACAATCGGCTGTGCATTTGCGAAAACATCTGGGTAAGAGGAAATTTTTTGTATGTGAACAGTTAAAAGCTCGGCTTTTTATTCGTTTTTGCGCAGGTAGTAGGCCTTTGGGCCACGGATATGACGTGATGGTCTTTTCGCGGGTGAGCAATACGTGGGGCGAGAACGAGAAGTTAATGACTGTTGATATACAAAATGGGCAGCGTGTCTTCTTTAAGGGTAGCTCTGATACATGAGGTCTATCGGGGTAAAGCGGGTGCAGGGAAAAGTGAAGAGAGACAATAATAATGGTAGACACTAAAAAACGGCCAGGCAAAGATCTCGATCGTATTGATCGTAACATCCTGAACGAATTGCAAAAAGATGGACGTATTTCCAATGTCGAGCTTTCCAAACGTGTTGGGCTGTCGCCAACGCCTTGTCTGGAACGTGTACGTCGTCTGGAAAGACAGGGCTTCATTAACGGCTACACAGCGCTGCTAAACCCGCATTATCTGGATGCGTCACTGCTGGTTTTTGTTGAAATAACGCTAAACCGCGGCGCGCCTGATGTGTTTGAACAGTTCAATGCTGCGGTGCAGAAGCTGGAAGAAATTCAGGAGTGTCATCTGGTTTCCGGTGATTTTGACTACCTGTTGAAAACGCGTGTGCCAGACATGTCCGCTTACCGTAAGCTCCTGGGTGAAACGCTGCTGCGTTTGCCGGGCGTAAACGACACCCGTACCTACGTGGTGATGGAAGAAGTGAAGCAAAGCAACCGTCTGGTTATTAAGACGCGATAAACGTGTGGGTGCAAAACCCGATAAATTCAGCTACACTCCTGTGAATTTATACAGTCCCAGCGCCGGGTTTTCTCGGCGCTTTGTCATAAACCTTACAGGCCCCTGGAGAGACTCTTGAGCCAGGAATATACAGAAGATAAAGACGTTACCCTGAAAAAGCTCAGTGGAACACGTCGTTTGCTTGAAGCGATTTTAATCGTTGTGGCACTTTTTGCGGTTTATCTTAGTGTCGCACTACTCAGTTTCAGCCCCTCCGACCCCAGTTGGTCACAGACTGCATGGCATGAACCTATTCACAACCTCGGTGGTGTAGCAGGTGCATGGCTGGCGGATACGCTGTTCTTCATTTTTGGTGTGCTGGCCTATGCCATTCCACCGATTATGTTATCCCTGTGCTGGGTCGCTTTCCGCCAGCGTGATAACAACCAGACTATTGACTACTTTACCTTTTCACTTCGCCTGATTGGGACATTGGCGCTGATCCTGACCTCTTGTGGTTTGGCTGCGTTGAATATTGACGATCTCTACTATTTTGCTTCCGGTGGTGTGTTGGGAAGCCTGTTGAGCAGCTCAATGATCCCGCGTTTCAACAGCATGGGCGCTACGCTGATTCTGCTGTGCGTGTGGGGGGCAGGGTTAACGCTGTTTACCGGCTGGTCATGGTTAACGATTGCTGAAAAAATTGGCGCGGGTGTCTTGGGTTGCCTGACGTTTATGTCAAACCGTTCACGCCGCGACGAGGACTATCGTGAAGAGGATGAGCGCGATGCGCTTAATCTGCGTCACGATGAGGCGTCGGGTGAGGCAGTCACACAACAGCGTGATGACGATGATGTTCTGTTTTCTGCGCCTTCCGTGGCTGATGCGGTAAACGACACGACGGCAGACAATAAGATAGAAGCGTCATCACCGTTAACTGGGAACGCACCGACAGCGACACAACCGGCTCTCTCCGCTGAAACGTCGGTGGCAGGGTCAACATTGTCTGATGTGGCAGCGTCTGATTCAGCATTACCAGGGTCAGCATTCTCTGGTTCATCGGCTGGCATTGTGCCGCCTGTTACTCCGTCCGCGATTGATTCGATGCCGTCGCTAAATCCGCCGCTGTATTCGTTTGAAATCCCTGAAACGCCAGCGGTAATGCCAGAGATCGCAAGCTCGCCTGAACGCCATAGCAGTGCGTATGCACCTTACGGAAATAGTTACGGAGAGAGTGCCGTCCCACCGATTGTTACGGCACCTGTGGCTCAGCCGTTTGCTGAGCCGCCACAACCGGCACGCGATACGGATTTCGACGCGAATAACACCTTTATGCCGGCGTTCAGTGCCGATGGGGATGATAACCCGCAGATTAAACGCGGCGTAGGGCCTGAACTGCCACGTCCTAATCCTGTACGTATCCCTACTCGCCGCGAGCTGGCGTCATACGGAATAAAACTGCCGTCGCAGCGGCTGGCTGAAGAGCAAGCAAGGCTGCAGGCGCAGAACGGTAGCGAAGAAGCGGAAGTGGCGAATGACGTGTATCAGGAAGAGACACCGGATGATATCGCCCAGCAGGAAGCCGCATTGCAGCAAGCGTATCTGGATCAGCAACGCCAGCGTTACGGAGAGGAATACCCGTTACAGGAAGACGATGAAGACGCGCTTCTGCAAGCGCAGCTAGCCAGAGATTTCGCGGCACAGCAGCAGTCACGTTATGACGCCAGCGCATTGCAGCGCGATGAGGAAATTCCTGCTCCGATAGCACCGCCTGCGGTCAGTGCGCCTGTTCAGCCAAATCCTGTCACATCGCATAACGCTTTTTCATTCTCGCCGTTTAGCGCGGAGAGTGAGCGCGAGCCTGAACCGACTACGTTCAGCGAGTCCACGTATACACCGCCGTCCTACCGTTCTGAACCCGAGCTTCCGCCGATGCATGCTGGTGAAGATGAGGACGACGAGGATGAGCACAACCCGCTGACGTTTAGTCAGCCAGCGCAACCAACGTCAGCGTCTGTTGAGGCCGCGAAACAGGAAACGGTGGCAACACCAACGCATCATCCAGCAATGGATGGCTTGATTCACCCGTTCCTGATGCGTAATGAACAACCGCTGCAGAAGCCGACTACGCCGCTGCCAACGTTGGATTTGTTGACGCCACCGCCGGCTAGCGAGGCGCCTGTTGATAATTTTGCACTGGAACAGACGGCGCGACTGATTGAAGCGCGTCTGGCTGATTTCCGGGTAAAAGCCGATGTGGTCGATCACTCTCCAGGGCCGGTGATCACACGGTTCGAATTGGATCTGGCTCCGGGTGTTAAAGCAGCACGTATCTCGAATCTGTCGCGCGATTTGGCACGTTCACTGTCAGTTGTCGCGGTGCGTATTGTTGAGGTTATTCCCGGCCGACCGTACGTCGGGCTGGAGTTGCCTAATGCGCATCGCCAGACGGTTTATCTGCGAGAAGTGCTGGATTGCGATCAGTTCCGTGATAATCCATCGCCGCTGTCGATTGTGTTGGGTAAAGATATTGCGGGCGAACCTGTCGTTGCCGATTTAGCGAAAATGCCACACCTGCTGGTTGCTGGTACGACGGGGTCGGGTAAATCGGTCGGCGTCAATGCCATGATCATCAGTATGTTGTATAAAGCCACGCCGGAAGACGTACGCTTTATCATGATCGACCCGAAAATGCTGGAACTCTCGGTGTACGAAGGCATTCCGCATTTGTTGACGGAAGTTGTCACTGACATGAAGGATGCGGCCAATGCGCTGCGCTGGTGTGTCGGTGAAATGGAACGTCGCTACAAGCTGATGTCGGCGCTTGGTGTGCGTAATCTGGCGGGATACAACGAACGGGTGATGACGGCAAATGCGATGGGGCGTCCGATTCCCGATCCGTTCTGGAAGCCGGGTGACAGCATGGATATGACGCCGCCAGTGCTGGAAAAACTGCCGTATATTGTTGTTATGGTCGATGAATTTGCTGACCTGATGATGGCGGTGGGTAAGAAAGTTGAAGAACTGATTGCCCGACTGGCACAAAAAGCGCGTGCTGCGGGGATTCACTTGGTGCTGGCGACGCAGCGTCCTTCGGTTGATGTTATCACCGGATTGATCAAAGCGAACATTCCGACGCGTATCGCGTTTACCGTTTCCAGCAAGATCGACTCACGAACTATCCTCGATCAAGGGGGAGCAGAGTCACTATTGGGGATGGGGGATATGCTGTATATGGCACCTAACTCCTCGATACCTGTCCGTGTTCATGGTGCTTTTGTGCGCGATGAGGAAGTTCACGCCGTCGTTCAGGACTGGAAAGCGCGCGGTCGCCCTCAATATATCGATAATATTGTCAGCGGTGGCGACGATGCTGAAGGCGGAAGCCTCGGTCTTGATGGCGATGAAGAACTCGATCCGCTGTTCGATCAGGCGGTAGAGTTTGTGGTCGATAAGCGTCGTGCATCCATCTCGGGCGTCCAGCGTCAGTTCCGAATCGGCTATAACCGTGCCGCGCGAATCGTTGAGCAAATGGAGGCGCAGGGTATCGTCAGCTCTCCAGGGCACAACGGTAACCGCGAAGTATTGGCTCCGCCATCAATGGAATAAGCACGCGGTACTGATTGACGTCACTCCACGATAAGGGCTGCGCGAGCAGCCCTTATGCAAAGAAGCGTAAAAGCGGCAATAAGCAGATAATTCACCTATCACCGTCCGAGTGGGTTCAGATAACATAGATCTATAGATAACGTAGCTCGACGAATAACCCCGATCTGTAAAGAACATTGGTGCTATACAACGCGCCTGACCTCGATAGATGAAGGTTAGTTATATTAAGAAATTCAAAGGATTATGCGTATGAAAAAGTGGTTAGCTATCAGTTGCCTGATTGCAGGTGTTACCTCAACCGCTGTCTATGCGGACGCGGCAAAAGATTTGCAGGGTCGCCTCAATAAAGTAAACAGTTTCCACGCCAATTTTAGCCAGAAAGTCACCAGTGCTGACGGCGCAGCGGTGCAGGAAGGGGAAGGCGAACTTTGGTTGAAACGCCCGAACTTATTTAACTGGAAAACTATCTCACCTGACGAAAGTACGTTGATTTCTGACGGCAAAACGCTTTGGTTCTATAATCCGTTTGTTGAGCAAGTCACGGCAACCTGGCTGAAAGATGCGACAGGCAATACGCCGTTCATTCTGATTACGCGTAACGATGCCAGCGACTGGAATAAATACGATGTGCGCCAGAAAGGCGATGATTTTGAGCTGACGCCGAAGTCAGCGAGCGGCAATCTGAAGCAGTTTGCGATTAATGTGACGACAAGCGGCACAATCAAACAGTTTACCGCGACGGAACAAGACGGGCAGCGGAGCACTTATGTGCTGAAAAACCAGCAAAACGGCGCTGTTGATGCCGCGCAATTCACGTTCACACCGCCGAAAGGCGTCACGCTGGATGACCAGCGTCAGTGAGGCCAGAGTGAGCAACCTGTCCCTTGATTTTTCCCATAATGAATTCCAACCGCTGGCCGCGCGTATGCGGCCTGCGACATTGGCACAGTATATCGGTCAACAGCACCTGTTAGGGGCCGGTAAGCCTCTGCCACGAGCCATTGAGGCAGGGCAACTGCACTCAATGATTCTCTGGGGGCCGCCAGGAACGGGAAAAACCACGCTGGCAGAACTGATTGGGCATTACGGGCAGGCTGATGTTGAACGTATTTCTGCTGTGACGTCCGGCATCAAAGAAATTCGCGAAGCGATTGAGCGTGCCCGACAAAATCGCAATGCGGGGCGCCGCACTATTTTGTTTGTCGATGAAGTCCATCGTTTCAACAAAAGTCAGCAGGATGCGTTTCTGCCACATATCGAAGATGGAACGATCACCTTCATTGGTGCGACAACCGAAAACCCCTCTTTCGAACTCAATTCCGCCTTGTTATCTCGCGCCCGCGTCTATTTGCTAAAAGCGCTGACGGCAGAAGATATCGAGCAGGTCTTGCAGCAGGCAATGAGCGACAGCGAGCGAGGATATGGCGGACAGAATATTGTTCTGTCTGCCGAAACCGCGCGGATGCTGGCCGAATTGGTTAACGGCGATGCCAGACGTGCGCTGAATAGTCTGGAAATGATGGCCGACATGGCGGAAATCGACGGGGAGGGTATGCGTGTTCTGACGCCAGCACTCCTCAACGAAATCGCTGGTGAGCGTAGTGCCCGCTTTGATAACAAAGGCGACCGCTATTACGACCTGATTTCGGCGTTGCATAAATCGGTAAGGGGTTCCTCGCCGGACGCGGCGCTTTATTGGTACGCCAGAATCATTACCGCCGGCGGCGACCCGCTGTATGTTGCCCGACGGCTGTTGGCGATTGCATCGGAGGATGTTGGCAACGCCGACCCGCGTGCTATGCAGGTGGCTATCTCCGCCTGGGATTGTTTCACTCGTGTCGGCCCCGCAGAAGGGGAGCGCGCCATTGCTCAGGCGATTGTTTATCTGGCCTGTGCCCCTAAAAGTAACGCCGTGTATAGCGCATTTAAAGCCGCGATGCAGGATGCGCGCGAGAAGCCAGACTATGATGTTCCTGAGCATTTGCGCAATGCGCCTACCCGATTGATGAAGGAAATGGGGCTCGGCGCAGAGTATCGGTACGCACACAATGAACCTAATGCCTATGCCGCTGGCGAGAGCTATTTTCCGCCGGAAATGGCCGATACGCACTATTACGCGCCGACCTCACGCGGCCTTGAGGGTAAAATTGGTGAAAAGCTCGCCTGGCTTGCCACTCAGGATCAAAATAGCCCGACAAAACGCTACCGTTGAACTAAGCGTTGCGGTAAGGTTATTGCGGTATTTTCTGAAACCGGCCGCGTAGCGCGCCGTGTACGCCACCATTTCATTTGATAATCATAAGCACAGGATTAGCATGCTCGATCCCAATTTACTGCGTAATGAGCTAGACGCAGTCGCCGAAAAGTTACTGGCTCGCAGAGGCTTTAAGCTGGATGTTGAGACCCTGCGTAAGCAGGAAGAACGTCGTAAAGTATTGCAGGTAGAAACTGAAAACCTGCAGGCAGAGCGTAACTCCCGATCGAAAGAGATTGGTGCAGCGAAAGCACGCGGTGAAGATATCGAGCCTTTGCGTCGTGAAGTTAACACATTAGGCGAAAAACTGGATGCCGCGAAAGCCGAGCTGGATCAGTTGCAGAATGAAATTCGCGATCTGGCATTAACGATCCCGAACCTGCCGGATGACTCTGTGCCGCTTGGCAAGGACGACACGCAGAACCAGGAAGTGACTCGCTGGGGTGAGCCACGTAAGTACGATTTCCCCGTACGCGATCATGTTGAACTCGGAGAGATGGCTGCCGGGCTGGATTTTGCCGCTGCGGTGAAATTAACCGGTGCGCGTTTTGTCGTGATGAAAGGGCAGATTGCCCGTCTGCACCGTGCGCTTGCCCAGTTCATGCTGGATTTGCACACACAGCAGCATGGCTATCAGGAAGCGTATGTTCCTTATTTGGTCAACCACGCTACGCTATACGGTACGGGACAGTTGCCTAAGTTTGGTGAAGACCTGTTCCATACCACTCCGCTGAGCGAAGAAGCGGAAAGCAGCAGCTATGCGCTGATTCCGACGGCTGAAGTTCCGCTGACCAACCTGGTGCGTGACGAGATTCTTGATGAAGAATCTTTACCGTTGAAAATGACTGCACACACGCCGTGCTTCCGTTCAGAAGCGGGCTCGTATGGTCGCGATACGCGTGGGTTGATTCGTATGCACCAGTTTGACAAGGTTGAACTGGTACAAATCGTCCGCCCTGAAGATTCCATGCAGGCGCTGGAAGAATTAACGACTCACGCTGAAACCGTGCTGCAACTGCTGAAATTACCGTATCGTAAGGTCTTGCTGTGTACGGGTGATATGGGCTTTGGCTCCACCAAAACTTACGATCTGGAAGTCTGGCTGCCGGCGCAGGATACGTACCGCGAAATCTCCTCTTGCTCAAACATGTGGGATTTCCAGGCGCGTCGTATGCAGGCTCGCTGCCGTAGCAAGTCCGACAAGAAGACTCGATTGGTTCACACGTTGAACGGTTCTGGTCTGGCAGTTGGTCGTACACTGGTTGCTGTTCTGGAAAACTACCAGCAGGCTGATGGCCGTATTGAAGTTCCAGAAGTGTTGCGTCCGTATATGGGCGGTCTGGAATTTATTGGTTAATCGCCGATGACCTGAAAAAAAGCGCCCGTTTAAAGGCGCTTTTTTTACGCCTCCTGTTCGGTAATATTTTTTCATCGTAAAAATAGCTTCTCTATCTTAAACAACTCATTCGACTTAAATTTTAAGTTAAAAATGATTTGAAATCAGCGAAGTAACAGTGCCCCGCTTTTAAGCGTGACTGCCTTGCTGTGGACGTTGATGAATTCTTTCAATCCATAATTTGGGAAAGGACTTTTAGCACTTTTTGCCCGGATTGACTTTTATATACGCAGTGGCATGATGCGCTCACTCTTCTCCGGTTGTTTGGTTATCCACTTCGCTATGTCTGCTTATTCCCGCCCAGTGCTGTTATTGCTCTGCGGACTTTTGCTGCTGACGGTTTGTATTGCGGTATTAAATACCCTGGTACCACTGTGGCTGAGTTATCAATCTCTTCCTGTCTGGCAGGTTGGCCTTGTTGGGTCATCCTACTTCGGCGGCAATCTAGTTGGTACGCTATTAGCCGGTAAGTTAATCAAACTTTATGGATTTAACCGTAGCTATTATTTCGCGGCTTTATTATTTGGTATCGCGATTGTTGGTCTCGGTATTTCTGGGGATATCGGCAGTTGGTTATTCTGGCGCTTCCTTGCCGGTATCGGCTGTGCATTAATCTGGGTCGTGGTTGAAAGCGCTTTATTATGTAGCGGAACACCGACGCAGAGAGGGCAACTGCTGGCTGCTTATATGATCGCTTATTATCTCGGTAGCGTGATTGGACAGCTTCTGCTTGGCGTATTGCCAGCTGCGTTGTTGGGCGTGCTGCCGTGGATGGTTGCGCTAGTGACTTTGGCCGTATTACCACTGCTGTTTACTCGTCTTCCTACACCGCCAGAGCAGCAAGAAAAGCATATCAATATGTGGAAAATGCTGACGTATCGCAGTGCCCGTTTAGGCGTTCACGGCTGTATTATTTCCGGCGCGATTTTAGGATCGCTGTATGGCCTGATGCCGCTGTACCTCTCTCATCAGGGGATGAATGATGCGCAGGTTGGATACTGGATGGCGCTGCTGATCAGCTCTGGGATTATCGGTCAATGGCCTGTCGGACGTATGGCCGATCGTTATGGCCGATTGCTGGTTCTGCGGGTATTAGTCTTTGTGGTGATTATTGGCTGTATTGCCATGCTAAGTATTAGCCACTATGCCATGGCACCATCGCTGTTCCTGCTGGGATGTGCAGGGTTTACGCTGTATCCCGTTGCTATGTCTTGGGCATGTGAAAAAGTGCGCCCTGACGAACTGGTCGCGATGAATCAGGCGCTGCTCCTCAGCTATACGCTTGGCAGTCTTTGCGGACCAAGCGTTGCTGCGGTATTGATGCAGAGCTACTCAGATCGATTGCTGTTTGTTCTGATCGCTGTTGTTGCCATGATCTACCTGATGTTGTTGCTCAGAAAGGCCGATCACCACCCAACGCCATTAGCTGCTGCTTGAGCTAGCGGCATCAAGGCTGGCAAGCGAACTTTGTCCAGCTTCTACCATATTATTCCACAGCGCTTCAGCTACTGGGCTAAGGCGCTGTTTCGCGTTTCGCACCAGATAAAATATGCTTGTTAGCATGAGTTTTTCCGGTGAAATTGCTGTGAGCTGCCCATTTTCAACCCATTTGGCGGCATAGTGATCGGGAAGGAAACCAACATGTGTGCCAGCCAGTAAGAGCAGTAAACTGCCTTCTACGTTCCAGGCAGTATTTTGCAAACCTTTCTTTGCTACTGGGCCTAACTGTTTACTAATTTCATGCAATGCATGACCGCCAATAAGCAATCTGTTTGGGTTAAGTGTTCCGTCACGCCATTCTTTTTCTATTCTTGCCGCATTTTCCGATGTGGAATAAAAATAGCTTTTTTCAACAAAAACAGGCTGGAAATAGATGTCTGGTGGGACATCGTCCGGTAAGACGCTCAGAATAATGTCGATATGCCCATTTTTCAAACGCTCCATCAGCGGTGTGTAATCACCGATTTCCAGCTCGACGGCAACGTCAGGGCTTTGGGCATACAGTTTCCCAATCGCGTTGGAGATAACTTTAGCAGGGTGAGTGACGGTGTTATCCAAACAGCCAACACGAGCTTCACCAATGAGCTGATGCTTGATCCTTGCTAACCGATTTGCAAAGTCGTCCAGCGTGGCGATAACCGATTTGGCTTCCTGATAGACCACTTCGCCTTCCGTCGTGAGAGCGAACCCTCCACGTCCTCGTTCACACAGGACTAGCCCGAGTGTATCCTCAAGGCGAGACAGATAGTGACTCAACACGGGCTGGCTTAAGCCTGTTGCGACTTGCGCGTTAGTAATTCCTTGTTTTTCAACAATTTTACAAAAAAGCTTTAACCAGCGAATCTCCAGTTTATCTAAGCGCATAGCATGTCCTTCGCATACATTACATATCTGAATGTTAACATCAAAATATATCTGTATTAATCGATATGAAACCCATTTATCTTGTTGTTACGCCACATCACTGATGTGGTCGCCACAAAAAATCGTGGTTTTATGCGTCACATCAGGGTCTCTCATAAAGCATAATGGTGTTGTTAGCTTGCTGACGGCACCATTGTTCTATACGCCGTCAGGCAACCTCTATAAAATATCACAATGATACAATAATTATTTGCTGCTTATTTAATGGAGGGGTTATGTCTCAAGGGAATGCTGTACCTGAAAAAGAACAACAGGGGCGGCAAATTTATGATTACGAATACGAACGTGTTCCTGCTGAAGCTAGAAAAAGCTGGTATGTTATCGCTTTAATATGGCTGGCAATGGGAATTGACATTTCAGGCCTATTTCTTGGCGCTTTCTTAAGCGGTGGGTTACCTTTTTCTCAGGCCGTTAGTGCCACGCTTATCGGCTCTGCCTTTCTAGGTGTGTTGGCAGCATTATGTGCTAACGTCGGTTATGGATGCGGATTATCAACAACGCTACTCAGTATCTCCGTGTTTGGGCGGTTTGGTGGAAAGATAATCGGTATTTTCTCTGCTATATCATTGATTGGCTGGTTTGCTTTTCAACTCGACTTTTTTGGCGTAATGCTGCAAAAAGCATTGCTACATTATCAATTAGAACCTGGACGTTTCCCTATTTTGGTTTTCGGTATGGTGCTGATGACCTCTACCGCTATTTGGGGTGTCAGGGCATTGGGCAAACTGAGTATATTCAGCGTGCCATTAATGCTGATATTGATAATTACAGGTTTAGTTTTGGCCGCAAGTAATCATCCCGAAATACCGATTCCGATAATTAAAACGCCAATTAGCATGGGAAGTGCTATCTCTTACGTTGTTTCTATCTGGATTGTATCTGCCGTGATGTCACCGGATATTGCCCGCTATGCCAAAACACGCAAAGACGCGCTTCTCGGCGCTGGTTTAGGGTTCTTTTTAGGCAATAGCTCAACGATATTAGTTGCACTCATTTTGACTCATCTGGTTGGTACAGAGGATCTCGTCGAAGTGTTCTTTGGTATCGGTTTGGGTATGTCTGCCATTGTGGTACTTATTTTTGCGCAATGGACGACAAATAGTACCAATCTGGTCTCTGCATCACTGGGGCTATCTGTTGTTATTCGAACGCTATCTCGGCCAGTATTGGTTGTGCTAATGGCTATTGCCGGTTTGCTGTTAGCCTACAACGGTATGATTAATAATTTTACTCAATTCTTGTCACTGCTCGGTGTACTGATTTCTCCTATCGCAGGTGTCTATCTCGTCGAATATTATTTTATTAAGTCCTCACGTTTGCAGAAAAATGTATCAGAGGCATCATTCTTGAATGTGGCGGCGGCTATATCTTGGTCACTTGGTAGTATTGTGAGCCTGTTGACCTCCCCTGATTTTTTCGATTTATTTACGATAAGCTCGATCTCTGCCCTGGATGGCGTAATTGTCAGTATGGCGATGTATATCGGCATACATAAAATTTTTCCTCAATTGGCAGATTGAACGTGTTACGCAGATAACACGAGATCTTGGGTAGGGTATGTCTCGTTATATTAATGCACAAATAATTGATGATATAGCACTAGGGGCCGCTGTTCTCGGTACAGGAGGCGGCGGCGATCCGTATGTAGGTTCTTTAATGGCAAAACACGCATTAAAAAATGCGGATAAGATTCCTATATTCGGGTTAGATGAAATTAAAGATGACGATATATTTGTTCCTTGCAGCATGATCGGTGCAACGACGGTTGTTGTAGAAAAGATCATGTCAGCGAGTCAATTCGTGCGGGCATTTGACGCGATGGAAAAAGCGCTTGAGCGACCTATTGCGGCGACCTTTCCTATCGAAGTCGGCGGTATTAATTCGCTAATGCCGTTTGTCGTTGCGGCTGCAAAAGGGTTACCTGTTATTGACTGTGACGCGATGGGGAGAGCCTTCCCTGAAGCCCAGATGGTGACCTTTTTTCTCGATGGTTTATCCTCTGCGCCAAATACGTTAGCGGATGAAAAGGGAAACACCGTTACCTTAAATCCCATTGACGGTATGTGGTCTGAACGTTTAGCCAGGATGATTTCGGAACAAATGGGGGCCGCCTGCGCGATGTGCGATTACCCCTTACTCGGTAGTCAGCTTAAGCGTAGCGCCATCAAAGGGACGCTGACGCTGGCGCAGGATATCGGAAAAACGCTGCGAGAGTCTCACCAGTCAGGTAGTCATCCAGTGCAGTCCCTGCTTACTGTGCTGAATGGTCATATCGTGGCATCTGGAAAGATTGTTGATGTAGCACGGCGCACAACGGGCGGTTTTGCTCGGGGCAAAGTAGTGCTGGATGGTATGGGAAACGACAAAGGCGAATCGTTTACGGTGCTTTTCCAGAATGAGCTCCTGCTGGCTTATCGTTCGTCACAGACGGCTGAACCTACGCAGGATAATCTGCTGGCCGTTGTGCCTGATTTAATCTCCATAGTAGATAGTGAAACCGGACGTCCGATCATCACGGAACATTTACGTTATGGGCAGCGAGTTGATGTGATTGCCTATCCGTGCAATGACAAGTGGCGAACGCCAAAAGGGATTGACGTTGCGGGACCGGAGTATTTCGGTTATCCGGTGCAGTATGTACCGATAGAACTGCTTGCGAATCGCTGAGGCTTTCCCGATGTTACATAAAAATGATTACCGACTCGGGATTGATGTCGGCGGCACCAACACGGATGCGGCAATTTTAGATGCTAACCTGCGCTGCGTCGCGACGGCCAAATTTCCTACCAGCCTGGATATCTATAGCGGCATCGAACGGGTGATTGCTCAGGTATTGGCGCAGTCTGGCATCGCGCCACAGCATATTCGCTATGCGATGTTGGGCACAACCCAATGTACCAATGCGATTGTTGAGCGAAAAGGGCTGGATCGCGTCGGATTATTGCGCCTGAGTCTGCCAAGTAGCGATAGCGTCCCGCCGCTGTGTGGCTGGGATGATGAGTGGCAAAGGACATTAGGCGAGCATTTCTACCAGATTCATGGTGGCTATGAATTCGATGGCCGAGAAATTCACTCTGTACTGCGGGATGAAGTGCTCGCGATTTGTGACAAGATGCGCGGGCATGTCGATAGCGTGGCTATCTGTGGCGTGTTTTCTCCCGTAAATAATGAGCAGGAACTGCTGGTTGCCCAGTGGGTGAATGCGGCATTACCGGATGTCTCTCTGTCGTTATCCCACCGGATAGGCAGCACAGGATTACTGGAAAGGGAAAACGCGACGATACTGAATGCATCGTTGCAAAGTACCGCGAACCGTTTTGTTAACGGCTTTACGCAAGCGTTAGTTCGGCACGGTATCAAGGCTACACCATTCTTCGGGCAAAACGATGGCACATTGATGTCCGAGAACATGGTGAAGCAATATCCCATTCTGACGATGGCCTGTGGGCCAACGAACTCGATTCGCGGAGCGTGCCACCTTTCCGGGCTGGATAATGCGTTGATTATCGATGTTGGCGGCACGACAACGGATATTGGTGTGTTGGTGAATGGCTTCCCGCGTGAATCGGCAATTGCCGTTGAAGTCGGGGATGTACGGACGAATTTTAGAATGCCGGATATTATTTCTATCGGCATTGGCGGTGGAACCTGCGTTCGGCAGTCTGAGGATGGAAAACTTACCCTTGGGCCGGATAGCGTCGGCTATCGCCTGCTTGAACAGGGCGTCAGCTTTGGCGGGGAGACGTTAACGCTCAGCGATATCATGCTGCAACTTCATCGTGAACGATGGATTACTGCTCTTCCCCATCCACTGCCCGAACTAGATAACGCACTTTGCCAGCAGGCTTATCATCAGATGATTGAGAAAGTGGAAAGCGCTATCGATCGGATTAAATCGTCAAGCGCAGCAATCCCCGCGGTGCTTGTGGGCGGTGGTAGCATTTTACTGCCTGACGTTTTATCTGGCGTCAGTCAGGTCATGCGTCCGCAGAACTTTGATGCGGCTAATGCGGTTGGTGTTGCGCTAGGGGCGGTGGGCGCACAGATCGAACGCGTGGTTAAAATGCCGGATAGCGATCGTGAAAAGATAAAAAACGAATTGCAGCAGCAAACCATTTGTCTTGCAGAAGAGATGGGAGCCAGGCCGGGCAGCGTTGAAATCATCGACTATCAGGAAATTCCATTGGCTTATCTGCCGGGGAATGCGGTACAGGTGAAAATCAAGGCAGCAGGAAATCTGGCTTAGCGCAGCGTATTAACATTGCAGAGATGGTTTACCCGCCAAAATGAAAATAGCGCGCCATGAGCGCGCTATTTTTCTAGAAAATGTCAGAAGTTAGTACATGACCTTGTGACCGTAGCTTTCAAGAATCGATTTAACGCGATCCATCGTATCGGCCTTCGGCGGTTTAACGCCGTCTAATTTGTACTCTTCACCCATCGCAATCCACTTGTGTTTGCCAAGCTCATGGTAGGGGAGAAGCTCAATTTTCTCGATGTTCGTCATGTCTTTGGTGAATTCGCCCAGCTTGTGTGCGGACGCATCATCGTCAGACCAGCCGGGAACGACCACATAACGTATCCAGGTACGTTGGTTGCGCTTTGCTAAATAGCGAGCGAAATCCAGAGTACGGTGATTGGATACGCCCACTAAATTCTGGTGTATGTCGTCATTCATTTGCTTCAGGTCGAGCATCACTAAATCGCTGACGTCCAATAGCTCGTCAATGACGGGGTCGTAACGACGCACAAAACCATTGGTGTCCAGACAGGTGTTGATGCCTTCTGCCTTACAGGCACGGAACCAGTCGCGCACAAATTCGGCCTGGAGAATGGCCTCGCCGCCGGATGCCGTTACGCCGCCGCCGGATGCATTCATAAAGTGGCGATAGGTCACGACTTCTTTCATAAGCTCTTCAACCGTCACTTCCTTACCGCCGTGTGTATCCCAGGTATCACGGTTATGGCAATACAGGCAGCGCATCAGGCAGCCTTGAAAGAAGATGATGAAACGGATGCCTGGGCCATCGACGGTGCCACAGGATTCAAAGGAGTGGATGCGACCGATAAGTGACATTGCGAGGTTTTCTCCAAATTTGACCGAACAATAGCGGTCTTTATGAGCGCAGTCATAAGAAGGCAGATGATGCTCTGACAAGAATTTCTGACAGAAGAACACCGTGTGACAGATGCTGCGTCGAATCTGTTTTGCGAGCCATCCACATGAAGGGAACAACATAGCGGGCTGGCAAAACAGGCTAACAATCTGAACGACAAGCGAGGGTGAGAAAAAGGCCCCACTGACGTGGAGCCTTTATTTTACGCCTTTTCAGACAGTCATGGAAATTACATTGACTGGGTGAAAGTACGGGTGATGACGTCTTGTTGCTGTTCTTTCGTCAGTGAGTTGAAACGCACTGCGTAGCCAGATACACGGATAGTCAACTGCGGATATTTCTCCGGGTTTTCCATCGCATCAAGCAGCATTTCACGGTTCATGACGTTAACGTTCAGGTGCTGACCGCCTTCGATGCTGGCTTCGTGGTGGAAATAACCATCCATCAGGCCAGCAAGGTTAGCTTTACGCACGTTGTCGTCTTTACCTAACGCATTAGGTACGATGGAGAAGGTATAAGAAATACCATCTTTCGCGTAAGCAAACGGCAGTTTGGCAACAGAAGTCAGAGAAGCAACCGCGCCTTTCTGGTCACGACCGTGCATTGGGTTAGCACCTGGTCCGAACGGAGCACCTGCGCGGCGGCCGTCTGGCGTGTTACCCGTTTTCTTACCATATACCACGTTAGAGGTGATGGTCAGAACAGACTGCGTTGGTGTTGCGCCACGGTAGGTATTCAGTTTCTGAATTTTCTTCATGAAACGTTCAACCAGGTCACAAGCCAGTTCATCTACGCGAGCATCGTTGTTACCGAATTGCGGATATTCGCCTTCGATATCAAAGTCGATAGCCAAGCCATCTTCATCACGAATAGGTTTAACTTTGGCATACTTGATGGCAGACAGGGAGTCAGCAGCAACAGACAGACCCGCGATACCACACGCCATAGTACGGAACACGTCACGATCGTGCAGTGCCATCAGCGCCGCTTCGTAGCTGTATTTGTCATGCATGTAGTGGATGATGTTCAGGGAGGTGACGTATTGTTTAGCCAGCCAATCCATGAAGTGGTCCATACGCTCCATCACTTCGTCGAAGTTCAGAACGTCGCCTTTGATCGGTTCTGATTTCGGACCGACCTGCATTTTCAGTTTTTCGTCCACGCCGCCGTTGATCGCATACAGCATGGTTTTCGCTAGGTTTGCGCGAGCACCGAAGAACTGCATTTGTTTGCCAACGATCATTGGGCTTACGCAACAAGCAATAGCGTAGTCATCGTTGTTAAAGTCAGGACGCATCAGATCGTCATTCTCGTATTGCAGAGAAGAAGTATCGATGGAGACTTTAGCCGCATAGTTTTTAAAGCTTTGTGGCAGTTTTTCAGACCACAGAATGGTCATGTTTGGCTCTGGAGACGGCCCCATGGTGTACAGGGTGTTCAGGAAGCGGAAGCTGGTTTTGCTCACCAGTGTACGACCATCCAGACCCATACCAGCCAGAGATTCGGTTGCCCAGATTGGGTCACCAGAGAACAGCTCATCATACTCAGGCGTACGCAGGAAACGCACCATACGCAGTTTCATGACCAGGTGGTCAATCATTTCCTGAGCTTCATCTTCAGTGATTTTGCCTGCTGCCAGATCGCGCTCAAGGTAGATATCCAGGAAGGTAGAGACACGTCCAAAGGACATTGCCGCACCATTCTGTGATTTCACCGCAGCCAGGTAGCCGAAGTAAGTCCACTGCACGGCTTCCTGAGCTGTCGCTGCTGGGCCAGAAATGTCACAGCCATATTTAGCGGCCATTTCTTTAATTTGGCTCAGCGCATGATGCTGATCGGCAATTTCTTCACGCAGACGGATTGTTGCTTCCAGATCTTCGCCGTTTTCCAGTTTGGATTGCAGAGAAGTGAACTGAGCAAACTTGTCTTTCATCAGGTAGTCGATACCGTACAGCGCAACGCGACGGTAGTCACCGATGATACGGCCACGGCCGTAGGCATCTGGCAGACCTGTCAGAACGCCTGATTTACGACAACGCAGGATGTCTGGGGTATAAACATCAAACACGCCCTGGTTGTGCGTTTTGCGGTATTCGGTAAAGATTTTTTTCAGTTGAGGATCCAGTTCACGACCGTAAACTTTGCATGAACCTTCAACCATTTTGATGCCGCCGAACGGAATTAACGCACGTTTCAGCGGAGCGTCAGTCTGCAGACCAACGATTTTTTCCAGACCTTTGTTGATGTATCCCGCGTCGTGAGACGTGATAGTTGCAGCAACATTGGTATCAAAATCAACAGGCGCGTGAGTACGGTTTTCCTGTTTGATGCCTTCCATGACGCTGTCCCACAGCGCTGAGGTCGCTTTGGTTGCGCCAGCCAGGAAAGACTCATCACCTTCATACGGCGTGTAGTTTTTCTGGATAAAGTCACGAACATTGACGTTATCCTGCCATTCACCTTTGCTAAAGCCTTGCCATGCATTGGCCAATTTTTCATTCAGCTCGGTCATTTTACACCTACCTTTGATATGGATTTCTTAAAACCCGACGTTGCGGCCGATTGCACCTTAGTGGTGCTTGTCTCCACCGCGCAAATAAATTACCCAATATGTCAAACCGACCATTACGCCGCCGCCGATGATGTTCCCTAGGGTGACGGGAATCAGGTTATCGGTAATGAAGTGGCTAACGGTTAAATGTTCAAACTGAGACGGCACCATGCCAATGGCATTCCAGAATTCTGGGGCCGCAAAATTTTTGATAACGATGCCCATAGGAATCATGAACATGTTGGCGATACTGTGCTCAAAGCCGCTGGAAACGAACATGGCGACAGGCAGAATCATGGCAAACATTTTGTCTGTAAGCGTACGGCCGGAATAGCTCATCCACACGGCCAGACAAACTAGCAGGTTGGCTAGAATCCCCAGACACAGCGCTTCAACAAACGTGTGTTCAAGTTTGTGTTCAGCTGTTTGCAGGACATTAAGCCCCCACGCACCGTTTGCGACCATATGCTCTCCCGAGAACCAGATAAGCCCAACGAAGAAAAGTGCGCCAATCAGGTTGCCGACATAGACATTTGCCCAGTTACAGGCTAGTTGCTTCCAGGTAATACGTCCACTGGCTTTGGCAATCACGATGAGAACGGTTGAGGTAAACAAGTCCGCACCGCAAACGACCACCAACATGAGGCCAAGGGAGAAACAGATACCACCGATCAATTTCGCGATACCGAAAGGCATCGTCGCGGTTCCCGTGGTGGCCGTAATATAAAAGACGAAGGCGATCGAAATAAACACACCCGCTGTGATCGCTAAATAAAACGTCGTACACGGTTGTTTGGTAGCTTTATAGACTCCGGCGTCTTCAGCAACTTTTGCCATCGCGGCCGGGAGTAATAGAGTAAAGGGGTTGTCAGCTTTCACACTAACTCTCTCTTAAAAATTATCAGCGTTGAGATACTAACAAAGCAGTATACGGTAAAATTTGACGTGGATCATATTGCAAGAAATTAACAGGTTGGTGGGGAGGGTGGAATACCGAGGTTTTATGGTTAATTTATTGAATTTTATAATGAAAAAATATTTTAAATTTTACAAAAAGAGTTGAATGGCATACGTTAAACCTACCGATTTAGCGTTAATAAAAATCATGTTTTGTAGAATTTCAGTACCACCTTGTCGATGTAATTTAATTAAAAATTCACCATTCAATAACAATGTTCTGATTATGCATTACGAATAATAAATATTGCCCTTTGGACAATAAAATAGCCCTTTAAGATAAAGGGCTATTTGTCGGTTGCTATTTGTACTCGAACGCACTCATCAATATAAGATGCGTACTGACGGCATCACTCTGGCATTATTTTGCTTGCCAATAACGACGTTTCGCCTGTTGCAGTTTTTCATAGGCGGCCAGCAGCGATTGGTGTGCAGGTAAAGAAGCAAAGGTGTCATCCACGGCAAACAGACCATAGAAGCACGCTTCGCCAGCGACTGCGGCACTGGCGGCATCGACCGTCTCACTGCCGTACATTTTGGTAAAGGCATCGTAGTATTCTGCCGGATCGCGTTCAGGCTCTTGCGCCAGTAACAGCAGCGTTTGCAGGCAACGGTAGTAGTTGCTGCGCTGTGCCGTAAAGACTGAGTCGTTGAAATCCTGCGTCCACTCTGTCCAGGTCAGCGCCTGATCCAGATCGCCGCCAGCCAGAGCCAGCATGGCTTTCAATTCGCCAACGCGCAGAGTGAGCCAACCATTATCTTTGCCAGTGGCAATACCAAGCAGCTCGCGTATGCGGGTGAAGTCATCCAGCCCTTCGTCGTCCAACTGCTGCAACAGGGCAAGATAGTCTTCTTGTTCCCACTTACTGTCAGGCAGCGCCAGCAGCGTGTCACGCAGGTGAGCACCCATGCTGTTATTGGCTAACAACAGATCGTCGGCAGGGTAGATGTCCGACATTCCCGGCACGATGATGCGACAGGCATAAACGGCCAGATGCTCATAGTCAGCAATGTAGACTTCTTTATCTTCCTGCTTGAAGATCGCCATCAATGTAGCGAATTCTTCTTCCGTTGATCCTTTAAAGCTCCAGTCGGCAAATTCATAATCCGCTGTTTTCTTGAACGTATCCCAGGAGATTAGGCCGCTGGAATCGATAAAGTGGGTTTCCAGATTGGCGTGCTCGGCCACTTCTTCATCATCGAACGTCGGTGGGGTGAACACGTCCAGATCTTTCAGGCCGCGACCTTGCAGCAGTTCGGTAACGGTACGCTCCAGCGCCACGCCGAAGTCAGGGTGTGCGCCGAAGGAGGCAAAACAGGTGCCGTTAGCGGGGTTAAACAGCACCACGCAGATAACCGGATATTTCCCGCCCAGTGAGGCATCGTAAGAGAAAATTGGGAAACCTTCTTTTTCCAGCGTTGCAATCGCTTCGACCACGCCTGGGTAGCGGTTCAGCACCTCTTGCGGAATTTCTGGCAGGCTGATGGATTCGGCAATGATGCGGTTCTTGATGCTGCGCTCAAACACTTCAGACAGCCCCTGAACGCGGGCCTCGTTGGCGGTGTTACCTGCGGACATCCCGTTAGAAACGTACAGGTTACCGATGATGTTCATCGGGATATAAACGGTTTGCTGATCGGACTGACGCGTAAATGGCAGCGCGCAAATGCCTCTGTCGGCATTGCCGGATTGCAGATCGATCAGATCGCTGGCGCTCAGTTCCTGCTCAGGATCGTAAAACTGGTGCAGACGGGCATCCAGAATGCCTTCCGGCAACGCATCATCCTCTGGAATTGGGAACCATTTTTCATTCGGGTAGTGAACGAAATCGCCGTTAGCGATGTTTTTGCCGAGATAGAAGTCAGCAAAGAAATAGTTGGTGGACAGACGCTCGAAATACTCGCCTAACGCAGAGGCCAGCGCCGCTTTCTTACTGGCACCTTTACCGTTAGTGAAGCAAAGCGGGCAATCGCGGTCTCGAATATGGACAGACCAGACGTTTGGCACCGGGTTCAGCCATGACGCTTCTTCGATGTTAAACCCCAGGTCCTGGAGCTGTTGTTGAAAACGGGCGATGGAATCTTCCAGGGCGGCGTCTTTGCCTGGGATAAACGTTTGAGTCATGGTGTTCACTCTTATCGAGATTAGCGGAAGCGGCATGATACGGATTTTTCTGTTCAGACTCTATTTATTCATAACCGATCGGTAACAGTGAAAAAGAACAGACTGCGTAACGTGCCGTTTTGCATAATGAAAGCGCAATAAGCGTTGCAGCCGCGATTGACGAGTGATAAAACCGATAGCAGGGTAAAAGTAGTGTGGTTATGGCGGTCGTTCCGTTATAACTACTATCTTGTAACAGCGGTATTTTTATAACCGTCAGGTTTATAAAAATGGTATTTGTAACAACGGTGATAAAAAGAGCCGCTATTTTTCAGGTGTGGTGAGGGGAAATGACTCAGATTTTTAATTTTAGCGCCGGTCCAGCAATGCTGCCGGTTGAAGTACTGCGTCGTGCTGAACAGGAATTGTGTAATTGGAATGGCCTGGGCACATCGGTTATGGAAATCAGCCACCGCAGTAAAGAGTTTATGCAGGTTGCCGCTGAATCCGAACAAGATCTGCGTGATTTGCTGAAAATCCCCTCCAACTACAAAGTGCTTTTTTGCCACGGTGGTGCCCGTGCGCAATTCGCCGCAGTGCCATTAAATCTCCTGGGCGAACGCTCAACGGCCGACTACATCGACGGCGGGTATTGGGCACACAGCGCAATCAATGAAGCAGAAAAGTACTGCACGCCTAACGTGATTGACGTGAAAACGCGCGTAGGCGATCTGCGCGGCATTAAGCCGATGCGCGAATGGAAATTGTCTGATGATGCAGCGTTTGTACATTACTGTCCAAATGAAACCATTGACGGTATTGCGATCGAAGAAGAGCCGGATTTTGGCGATAAAATTGTGGTCGCCGACTATTCTTCCAGCATCCTGTCTCGCCGTATTGATGTCAGCCGTTACGGCGTGATCTATGCCGGTGCGCAGAAAAATATCGGCCCAGCTGGCCTGACGCTGGTTATCGTACGTGAAGATTTGCTGGGCAAAGCGCGCCGTGAGCTGCCATCGATTCTGGATTATCAGGTTCTGGCGGACAATGACTCGATGTTCAATACGCCACCAACCTTTGCCTGGTACCTGTCCGGTATGGTCTTCAAGTGGCTGAAAGAGTACGGCGGTCTGGCTGAAATGGAAAAACGTAACCAAGAGAAAGCCGACCTGCTGTATAGCGCGATTGACGGTAACGATTTCTATCGTAATGACGTCGCGATAGCGAACCGTTCTCGCATGAATGTACCGTTCCTGTTGGCGGACTCTGCGCTGGATAAAGTCTTCCTGGAAGAATCCGTTGCTGCAGGTTTGCATGCGCTGAAAGGCCATCGCGTAGTAGGCGGCATGCGTGCTTCTATCTACAATGCGATGCCGTTAGAAGGCGTAAAAGCGCTGACGGAATTTATGGCTGACTTCGCTCGTCGCCACGGTTGATTAAGACCGCCCCTCGATACATTTTGATCAGCCCCGGACTTTCCGGGGTTTTTATGTCCACGTTGAAAGAATAGGCTTTACATGCAGGAATCCCTGACGCTACAACCCATCAAACTGATTAACGGTACTCTTAACCTTCCTGGCTCAAAAAGCGTCTCTAACCGTGCGCTTTTGCTGGCAGCCTTGGCTGAAGGAAAGACCCGGCTGACTAACTTGTTAGACAGTGACGATGTCCGCCATATGCTTACCGCTCTAACGGCGTTGGGAGTGGAATATCATCTGTCGTCTGACCGGACCGTGTGTGAGATTACGGGGCTGGGTGGTGCGTTTACTGCATCGCAACCGCTGGAACTGTTTCTAGGGAATGCGGGTACAGCGATGCGTCCACTGGCTGCCGCGCTGTGTCTGACCGATGGCGACATTGTGCTGACAGGCGAACCGCGGATGAAAGAGCGCCCGATCGGGCATCTGGTCGATGCACTGCGTCAGGGCGGGGCGAAAATTGACTATCTGGAGCAGGAAAACTACCCACCGCTTCGTCTGCACGGCGGTTTTCAGGGCGGCGAAATCAGCGTAGATGGCAGCGTATCAAGCCAGTTCCTGACCGCGCTGTTGATGACTGCACCTCTGGCCGCGCAGGATACGCAAATCAGCATTCAGGGCGATTTGGTCTCCAAACCGTATATTGATATCACGCTGCATATGATGAAAGCGTTTGGAATTGAAGTGCGTCATGAAAACTATCAGCGATTCTTCGTGGCGGGTCGTCAGCAGTATCGTTCTCCGGGTGATTATCTGGTGGAAGGCGATGCGTCATCGGCTTCTTACTTCCTGGCCGCGGCGGCGATTAAAGGCGGTGTTGTGCGTGTGACCGGCGTAGGCCGTAATAGCGTACAGGGCGACATTCGCTTTGCTGATGTGTTGGAAAAAATGGGAGCAACCGTGCGCTGGGGTGAGGACTATATTGAATGCGAACGCGGTGAACTGCACGCGATTGACATGGATATGAATCACATTCCTGATGCGGCGATGACTATCGCGACGGCGGCGCTTTTCGCTCAAGGTGGCACCACTACGCTGCGTAATATTTACAACTGGCGCGTGAAAGAAACCGATCGTCTGGCGGCAATGGCGATTGAACTGCGTAAAGTTGGTGCGGAAGTGGAAGAGGGCAATGACTACATTCGCATTACGCCGCCGACCAAGCTGAAAGCGGCAGAAATCGGTACGTACAACGATCACCGTATGGCGATGTGTTTCTCGCTGGTGGCGTTATCGGATACGCCAGTTACGATTCTGGATCCGAAATGTACGGCTAAAACCTTCCCTGACTACTTTGAACAACTGGCGCGTCTCAGCGAGCTGGCTTGATTCCTCTCTAAGGCACGGTTTCCGTGCCTTTTTTCTCTATCGATTTCTCCGAGCTACGCTCAGCTTTTCTTCTGAAATTGCGTACCGCGTTCAGAGAATGCCTTATTTTTCCCGCCATTCCGGCATTGGGGTAACCTTTCTCTGTATTGATGCGTATAATGACGCTCCGTGATGCCATAAAACGGCATAAGCGGAACTTCCCAGTATTAAAGGAGAGAGAGATGACGGTGATGGCACCGGTAATTACGGTTGACGGACCGAGCGGCGCAGGCAAAGGTACCTTGTGTAAGGCATTGGCTGAAGCTTTACAATGGAACCTGCTGGACTCGGGGGCTATCTATCGTGTTTTGGCTCTGGCGGCATTGCACCACCATGTGGATATCGGTTCGGAAGACGCGCTGGTTCCGTTAGCCTCTCATCTTGATGTGCGCTTTGTTGCAGAAGACGGGCAGCTGAAAGTCATCCTGGAAGGTGAAGACGTTAGCCATGAAATTCGTACTGAAGCGGTAGGCAACACGGCCTCTCAGGCTGCGGCTTTCCCTCGCGTTCGCGAAGCATTATTACGTCGGCAGCGTGCATTTCGCGAGGCTCCGGGGCTGATTGCTGATGGCAGAGACATGGGAACGGTAGTCTTTCCTGATGCCCCGGTGAAGATTTTTTTGGATGCCAGTGCGGAAGAACGTGCACAACGTCGCATGCTACAGTTGCAGGGGAAGGGCTTTAATGTTAACTTTGAACGTCTTTTGTCTGAGATAAAAGAACGGGATGAGCGCGATCGCAGCCGCCCCGTTGCGCCGTTAGTGCCTGCTGCCGATGCGTTGGTGCTGGATTCAACGGAAATGACAATCGATGAAGTGATAGCGCGCGCGTTGGCTTATGCCCGCGAAATTTTAGCGTAATCACAGAAAACTGAATTTTTACCTCGCTGTAAGGATGCACAGCGGGGCATGTTAAACAACCCCATCGAGCAGGATGCCAGATGGACGTTAAATTGAAACCCTTAAGATTATCAAACATGACTGAATCTTTTGCTCAACTCTTTGAAGAATCCCTGAAAGAAATCGAAACCCGTCCTGGTTCCATCGTACGTGGTGTTGTTGTTGCTATTGATAAAGATGTCGTACTGGTTGACGCCGGTCTGAAATCTGAATCTGCCATTCCGGTAGAGCAATTCAAGAACGCACAAGGCGAACTGGAAATTCAGGTTGGTGATGAAGTTGACGTTGCTCTGGACGCTATCGAAGATGGCTTCGGTGAAACGCTGCTTTCTCGCGAAAAAGCTAAACGTCATGAAGCATGGCTGACGCTGGAAAAAGCTTACGAAGAAGCTGCAACGGTTACCGGTATTATCAACGGTAAAGTTAAAGGCGGTTTCACTGTTGAGCTGAACGGCATTCGCGCGTTCCTGCCAGGTTCTCTGGTAGACGTTCGTCCGGTTCGCGACACGCTGCATCTGGAAGGCAAAGAGCTTGAGTTCAAAGTTATCAAGCTGGATCAGAAACGCAACAACGTTGTTGTTTCCCGCCGTGCAGTTATCGAATCTGAAAACAGTGCTGAGCGCGATCAACTGCTGGAAAACCTGCAGGAAGGCATGGAAGTTAAAGGTATCGTTAAGAACCTTACTGACTACGGTGCATTCGTTGATCTGGGCGGCGTTGATGGCCTGCTGCATATCACTGATATGGCTTGGAAACGTGTTAAACATCCAAGCGAAATCGTCAATGTGGGCGACGAAATCACTGTTAAAGTGCTGAAATTCGACCGCGAACGTACCCGTGTGTCTCTGGGTCTGAAACAGCTGGGCGAAGATCCATGGGTCGCTATCGCTAAGCGTTACCCAGAAAGCACGCGTCTGACTGGCCGCGTAACCAACCTGACTGACTACGGCTGCTTCGTTGAAATCGAAGAAGGCGTTGAAGGTCTGGTGCACGTTTCCGAAATGGATTGGACCAACAAAAACATCCACCCATCCAAAGTTGTTAACGTTGGTGATGTAGTGGAAGTTATGGTTCTGGACATCGACGAAGAACGTCGTCGTATCTCTCTGGGCCTGAAACAGTGCAAATCTAACCCATGGCAGCTGTTCGCAGAAACCCACAACAAGGGCGACCGCGTTGAAGGTAAAATCAAGTCTATCACTGACTTTGGTATCTTCATCGGTCTGGACGGCGGCATCGACGGTCTGGTTCACCTGTCCGACATCTCTTGGAACGTGGCTGGCGAAGAAGCCGTTCGCGAATTCAAGAAAGGTGATGAAATCGCCGCTGTTGTTCTGCAAGTTGACGCAGAGCGCGAGCGTATCTCCCTGGGTGTGAAACAACTGTCTGAAGACCCGTTCAATAACTACCTGTCTGTTAACAAGAAAGGTGCTATTGTTACTGGTAAAGTTACAGCAGTTGACGCCAAAGGTGCTACAGTTGAATTAGCAGACGGTGTTGAAGGCTATCTGCGTGCTTCTGACGCTTCACGTGACCGCGTTGAAGATGCAACTCTGGTATTGAGCGTTGGCGACAGCGTTGAAGCGAAATACACTGGTGTTGATCGTAAAAACCGCGTTGTTAGCCTGTCTGTTCGTGCGAAAGACGAAGCTGACGAGAAAGATGCAATCGCAACTGTTAACAACAAGCCGGAAGAAAACAATTTCTCCAGCGCGATGGCAGAAGCGTTCAAAGCAGCTAAAGGCGAGTAATCACTACGGTGGAATGAGCAACGTAAGTTGCTCATTCTTGTAACGGTAGTCAGTTATCCTGGTTATTGATAACCGCACTTGGAGGAGCTATGACCAAGTCTGAACTTATTGAAAGGCTTGCTGGACAGCAATCTCATATCCCAGCCAAAGTGGTTGAGGATGCAGTGAAAGAAATGCTCGAACAAATGGCTTCTACGTTAGCCGAAGGCGACCGTATTGAAATCCGTGGGTTTGGCAGTTTTTCACTTCACTACCGTGCACCGCGTGTAGGTCGTAATCCGAAAACGGGTGACAAAGTTGAGTTGGAAGGTAAGTACGTCCCTCACTTTAAACCGGGCAAGGAACTCCGCGACCGCGCTAATATTTACGGCTAATCGTTAGTCTTAAATACCAGCCTTATAAAAGCACCCATATCGGGTGCTTTTTTACATTTATAACCATCATCTTCTCCGCACTTCCATCGTTATGACGTGGTTATCTGACATCGGATATATCATCCCGCGCTATCAACGACGGATAACGCGGGGAATAGGTTTACTTATTGTGACGCGCTTTTAGGCGATTGATGATGGTCGCCAGATCTAAATCCTGATCCTGCAACAGCACC
This sequence comes from Pectobacterium sp. S5, assembly GCF_051707265.1. Lineage (NCBI taxonomy): Bacteria > Pseudomonadati > Pseudomonadota > Gammaproteobacteria > Enterobacterales > Pectobacteriaceae > Pectobacterium > Pectobacterium sp. S5. The sequence continues at coordinate 395,333 of NZ_JAULSZ010000001.1, read as the reverse complement.
AGCAGGTGGTACATTAAATCTGCTGCTTCGTTAGTCAGTTCTTCGCGGTCATGCACCGTCGCTGCTAATGCCGCTTCCAATCCTTCCTCACCGACTTTCTGCGCAATGCGCTTGGTGCCGCTGGCATACAGACGTGCAGTGTAAGAACTATCCGGGTCAGCATGCTTACGCTCGGCCAGCAGTTGCTCTAACTGATAGAGGAACGTCCAGTCGCTGGCAGCAGGCGAGAAACAGCTGCTGGTGCCAAGGTGACAAGTTGGGCCGATAGGATTAACCAGAATCAGCAGCGTGTCGTTATCGCAGTCTGGCGTGATAGAGACGACATTCAGGAAATGGCCGGAAGATTCGCCTTTCGTCCACAATCGCTGCTTGGTGCGTGAAAAGAACGTAACTTTTCCGCTCTCTTCCGTGGCCTGCAAGGCGTCCTGATTCATGTAGCCCAGCATCAATACTTCACCAGATACGGCATGTTGCACGACAACCGGCAGCATGCCATCCGTTTTTTCCCAATCGAGTTGGTTTCGTTGTTCGTCGTTTAGAAAGAACTTTTCGCTTAACACACTCGAATCTCCACACCTTGTTGCTTAAGATATTGTTTCAGTTCGCCAATATTAATAATTTGCTTGTGAAACACCGATGCCGCCAGCGCGCCATCAACGTGGGCGGTTTGGAACGCATCCAGAAAATGTTCCATGGTGCCTGCGCCGCCGGAAGCAATAAGCGGAACATTGCAGACATCACGCACCAGATTTAACTGGTGTAAATCGTAGCCGTTGCGCACGCCGTCCTGATTCATCATGTTCAGGACAATCTCACCCGCACCGCGCTTCTGCACTTCTTCAACCCAATCCAGCGTTTCCCAGGTGGTGACTTTGGTACGCGCTTCATCGCCGGTGTACTGATTGACGTGGTAGCGGCCCGTCGCCGCATCGTGCCAGGTGTCAATCCCGACGACGATACACTGCACACCATAACGATCGGCCAGACGAGTAATCAGCTCTGGATCGGCCAGCGCCGGTGAGTTAATGGAGATTTTATCCGCGCCGAAAGAGAGGATTTGACCCGCTTCTTCCACGCTTTTAATGCCGCCCGCCACGCAGAAAGGAATATCAATCACTTCCGCGACGCGGGATACCCAGCTTTTATCGACCACACGGCCATCGGAAGAGGCGGTGATATCATAAAAGACTAACTCATCGGCCCCTTCCTGCGCGTAGCGCTGCGCCAGCGGGACGATGTCACCGATGATTTCGTGATTGCGAAACTGTACGCCTTTGACGACCTGACCGTTACGCACGTCCAGGCAGGGAATTATCCGTTTTGCCAGCATGAAATAGCCTCCGCGACGTTGAATTTACCTTCCAGCAGCGCACGACCCACGATCACGCCCTGTACACCGCTGCCGCGTAAATTGGCGATATCTGTCAGATTACCGATGCCGCCGGATGCCTGAAAGGCAATTTGCGGGTAGCGCTGGCTGATTTCACGATAGAGTTCGACGTTGGAGCCGCTCAGCGTGCCGTCGCGAGAAATGTCGGTACACAGTACATGCTTCAGACCGAACGGCAGATATTGTTCGACGACCTGCTCAAGCGTGGCGTCTGAATTTTCCTGCCAGCCGCTGATGGCGATGAATTTTGTGCCGTTGGCGTCGATACGCACGTCCAGCGCCAACACCAGCGCTTCTGCGCCGTAGCGGGTGAACCATTGCTGAACGAGTTCCGGCTGCTTAACCGCGGTGGAGCCGATAACGACACGGCTGGCACCGGCTTTTAATAACGCTTCCACGTCCTGTTCGGTGCGGATACCGCCGCCGATTTGAACCGGTACGCTAACGCCAGCCAGCAGCGTGGTTAACAGCGGGATCTGACGGGCAGAAGGATCTTTTGCACCAGTCAAATCCACCAAATGCAGCACGCCTGCACCTTGTTGCTGGTAATCCTGCAAGCGGGGGAGCGGATCGCTGCCATACTGGCGCTGTTGGCCATAATCACCCTGATGCAGACGGACAACTTGTCCATCAATCAGATCTAATGCGGGAATAATCATGACGTTCTACATCTCCAGAAAGTTTTTCAGCAGCTGCGCGCCCGCAGCACCCGAACGCTCAGGGTGGAACTGCACGCCAAAGAAGTTATCTTTTTCCAGCGCGGCAGTGAAGGCTTCGCCATAGTTGGCTTGTGCAATCGTGTTTTCGCAGACCGGCATGGCATAGCTGTGAACGAAATAGAAATAGGCACCGTCATCGATATCGCGGAACAAACGATGTCCGGCTTTCGGAATGACCTGATTCCAGCCCATATGTGGCAGCGGTAAGCCGTGGTCAACCATTTTTTTCACTGGCGTATCGACAATCCCCAACGTTGGGATGCCACCGTTTTCGTCGCTGTTTGTGCCCAGCAACTGCATGCCGAGGCAAATACCGAGAACGGGCTGGGTACAGGCCTTGATCAACGCAATCAGGTCGCGTTCTTCCAGTTGATTCATCGCGGCCTGCGCGGTGCCAACGCCCGGCAGAAACAGCTTGTCCGCTTGCAGGACAATCTCGGCCTCACGGCTCACAACGGGCGTATACCCCAACCGCTGCACGGCGTAGGTCACCGAAGAGAGGTTAGCGCAGCCGGTATCAAGAATGACGACCTTCATCAGAGCACTCCTTTCGAGCTCGGCAGCGTGTCACCCTCGACGCGAATGGCCTGACGCAGCGTGCGTCCGAAGACTTTAAACAGGCTTTCCACACGGTGATGATCGTTGCGCCCCTTGGTTTTCAGGTGCAGCGTACAAGCCATGGAGTAAGACAGCGAGCGGAAGAAGTGTTCGACCATTTCCGTACTCAGATCGCCGACGCGCTGGTAGCTGAACTCTGCTTTGTATTCCAGATGCGGACGGCCTGAAATATCCAGCGCACAGCGTGCCAGACACTCATCCATCGGCAGGACGAAGCCAAAACGGCCAATGCCGCGTTTGTCGCCCAGCGCTTTATTCAGGGCTTCGCCCAGCGCCAGACCGGTATCTTCCACCGTGTGGTGATCGTCAATGTACAGGTCGCCTTTCACTTCAATGTTCATGCGGAACCCGCCGTGGGTGGCGATTTGATCCAGCATGTGATCGAAGAAGCCGACGCCAGTGTTGATTTTGCTGCCGCCTTCCTGATCCAGCCAGACGTTCACATCAATCGCGGTTTCACGCGTGACGCGGTTGACGTGCGCATGACGGTCACGCTTGGTCAGTTGGTTGGTAATCGCTTGCCAGTTCAGTCCACCGCGTTGGTAGAGCAGGCCGATTATGCCCATATTCTGCGCCAGTTGAATATCGGTCTGGCGGTCGCCGATGACGTAGCTATTAGCCACATCCATCAGGCCATTATTCAAATAGGCGGTGACCAGTTCAGTCTTGGGCTTGCGGCAGGTGCAGTTATCCGCTGGCAAATGCGGGCAAATAAGCACGTGCTCAAAATTGATGCCCTGCGATGTCAGAATCTGCATCATCAGGTTGTGCGGTGGGTCGAAGGTTTCCTGCGGAAAACTATCGGTTCCCAGCCCATCCTGATTGGTGATCATCACTAGCGTATAGCCCGCTTTTTGCAGCGCTAGCAGCGAGGGGATGACATCTGGTTCCAGCGCCAGTTTATCCAGACGGTCAACCTGAAAATCCTCAGGCGGTTCAGCAATCAATGTTCCGTCACGGTCGATAAAGAGGTATTTCTGGCCCACGTGAGCTCCTTAAAATTAAGCGTTGATGCCCGGCAATGATTGTAATGCAGCAACAACGCGTTCACATTCGTAGCGGTTGCCGATAGTAATGCGCAAACAGCCCGCGAGGCTTGGTTGCTTATTTTGGTCACGTAGAATAATGCCTTGATCCCACAGCGTTTTAAATACAGAAGGGGAGGCGGTAAAGCGCACCAGCAGATAGTTACTCTCGCTGGGGAAGATTTCTTCAATGCAGGGAATGTCTTTTAAGGCATCGCTTAGCCAGCGGCGAGCGGAGGTAATCTCCTCAACATTCGCCTTCATTTTAGCGATCCCTTCGTGACTCAGCGCCTGCGCGGCGATATCTGCCACCGGGGTAGACAGTGGATAAGGGGCAATCACCTTCAGCAGAAGCTGAATCACTTCAGGGTTCGCCAGCGTGAAGCCACAGCGTAGTCCAGCGAGTGAAAAGGCTTTTGACAAGGTACGCAGAATCACCAAATGAGGAAACTCGGCCAGCCAGACTGAGGTGGTCGCCTGCGGACAGAATTCAATATAGGCTTCATCGATAACGACCAGCGCTTTGCCCTGTGCTAGCGTGAGCAACTGGCGTAAATCCTCCCGTGCAATCAGGTTGCCGGTTGGGTTATTTGGGCTGCATACGTAAATGACTTTGGTGCCGTCCAACTGCGCTTCAATCGCGTCGAGATCCAACTGCCAGTCTGATTTACTGGCTACGGTGCGACGCTCCACGCCAAACGTCTCGGCGCTGACGGCGTACATGCCGTAGGTTGGCGGACAGAACAGGATGGCATCTTTCCCCGGTTCGCAGAACGCGCGGATCAGTAGCTCGATACCTTCGTCGGCACCGCGGCTGACCAGAACCTGCTCCGGCGTTACGCCAGCATATTCAGCGTAACGGTTGATCACCATGACCGGCTGACATTCCGGGTAGCGGTTCAGCGTTTGCAGCGTTAACTGAAATTCCGGTGCTTGAGGATATTCATTGGCATTCAGCCAGACATCGCCGTTCCCACCCAGACGACGGGCAGATTGGTAGGGGGTCAACGCACGGACGTTGGCACGTGCCAGTTCTTCAATGCTGCTCATGCTTGCTCCTTCAGTGCTGCAACACGCAGGGTAACGGCGTTTTTGTGGGCGGTCAGCTGTTCGGCCTGTGCCAATATTTCTATGGTCGGCGCCAGTTGCAGTAACCCCTGCGGCGTGAGCTGCTGTACGGTCATTCGCTTCTGGAAATCGGCCAGACCCAAACTGGAATAGGTCGAGGTATAGCCATAGGTCGGCAGAACATGGTTGGTGCCGGAGGCGTAATCGCCAGCGGATTCCGGTGACCAGTCGCCAAGGAACACGGAACCTGCGCTAGTGATGCTATCAACCAGTGACTCGGCGTCACGCGTCTGGATGATCAGGTGCTCTGGGCCATATTGATTGCTGATTTCAATGCACTGTGCCAAATCACGCGCAACGATGACGCGGCTGCTGGCAAGCGCCTGACGCGCGATGTCCGCACGGGACAATTGCGTGAGCTGTTCTTCAACAGCGTCCGCCACGGCCTTAGCCATTGCTGCGTCAGGCGTGAGCAGAATGACCTGTGAGTCTGGGCCGTGCTCTGCCTGTGATAACAGGTCGGAGGCGACAAACGCGGGCGTCGCACCACTGTCGGCGATCACCAGAACTTCGGATGGCCCAGCGGGCATATCAATGGCTGCACCATCAAGCTGCTGGCTAACCTGACGCTTGGCTTCCGTCACATATGCGTTGCCGGGGCCAAAAATCTTATCCACTTTTGGCACGCTCTCGGTGCCAAACGCCATCGCGGCAATCGCTTGCGCGCCACCGAGCTGAAAGACTTCTTTAATGCCACATAGCTGTGCGGCATACAGAATTTCATCGGCAATCGGCGGCGGTGAGCACAGCACCACGCGACCACAACCAGCGATGCGTGAAGGCGTTCCCAGCATCAACACGGTTGACGGCAGCGGGGCAGAGCCCCCAGGAATATACAGTCCGACGGTTGCGATGGGGCGAGTGAGCTGCTGGCAACGTACGCCTGGCTGCGTTTCGATATCGACAATGGGCAGCTTTTGCGCGTTGTGGAATGTCTCGATATTACGCACGGCGATCGCCATCGCCTGTTTTACTTCATCGCCCAGACGAGCGGAGGCGGCAGCGATCTCAGCCTCGGTGACGCGAATCGCATTCACCTGAACCTTATCGAACTGCGCGCTGTAGTCGCGTAAGGCGTTATCACCGCGGCTTTTCACGTTTGCCAGAATATCGCTCACGACAGCGGTAATGCGATCTGACGCGGAAATCGCCGGACGAGTCAGTAGCTGACGCTGCTCTTCTACTGAACAGCGCTGCCAGTCAACGAGCGTGCTGAAGCTGCCAGTGCTTTTGGTGTTGTCAGCCATCGTCATCACTCCATCATTTTTTCAATAGGCAGGACCAGAATGGAGCTGGCACCTAATGATTTCAGCTTCTCCATGGTTTCCCAGAACAGCGTTTCGCTACTGACCATGTGCATGGCAACACGACGCTGATCGCCGGCCAGCGGCAGAATGGTCGGACGCTCGGCACCAGGCAACAGGGCAATGATTTCGTCCAGACGTTCGCTAGGCGCGTGCAGCATGATGTATTTTGATTCACGTGCCTGAATTACGCCTTGCATACGGGTCAGTAGCTTATCGATTAGCTGCTGTTTCTCTGCTGGCATGTCGCCGTCGCGCTGAATCAGGCAGGCCTTGGAACGGTAAATGACTTCGACTTCTCGCAGGCCGTTGGCCTCCAGCGTGGCACCGGTTGATACCAGATCGCAGATAGCATCGGCCAGACCGGCGCGTGGAGCCACTTCGACGGAACCGTTGAGCAGACAGGATTTGAAATTGACAGATTGTCTGTCGAGATATTGTTTGAGCAGGTGAGGATAAGAGGTGGCGATACGTTTGTTTTGCAGACATTCAGGACCGGTATAGGCTTCGTCCAGCGGCATCGCCAGCGACAGGCGGCAACCGCCGAAATCCAGACGACGCAGCGTGAAGTAACGCGGATCTTCACCCTGAGCACGACGGTTTAACAGCTCTTCTTCCAGCACGTTTTCGCCGATGATGCCCAGATCGACCACGCCATCCATCACCAAACCGGGGATATCGTCATCGCGTACGCGCAGGATATCAATCGGCATATTCTCTGCGAACGCGATCAGACGCTGTTGCTGTAAGTTGATTTTGATCCCACAGCGTGCCAGCAGTTCGCGTGAATCGTCGCTCAGGCGGCCTGACTTCTGCATTGCTATCCGTAAACGTGTTTTATCCAGCATGGAAACCTCATTAACCTGTCAAATTTAAAATTTTAGAAACATTGAGCCATAAAAAAAGCCCTCGGAAGGTGATCTTCCGAGGGCTCTCTTTGTGTTCTGCGCCACTGGAAGATCTTAACGTCTTCCAGCACCAACTGCCCGAAAGACTAATCAGGATGATGGTGATGATGGTGGTTAAACAGAACGCGTGTCATAAGATGTCTCTTTGTTGTGTCAATGTGTATTAAATCAATAATGATTTCTGTCGAATAACCTAAACCATGTTCGGGTTGTTGTGCAACATTTTTTTAGCAGATATGGGAAGTTCATTTTGCTTGGGTGATACGCCAGCATAATCACGCTGGATATCGGCCTTTGATAGAGAGAACGCGCTGCTGAAATCGGACAGGCTCTGTAGCGATGGGAGTAAAAGCCGTTTACTCTGTTGTCGGTGCATGATGTTAATTAACAGGCTCCTTGCAGGGGAGAACGGCTGATGAAAAAAGTATCGATTGTTGGATTGGGCTGGTTGGGTATGCCACTGGCTCTGGCGCTGAATGGGCACGGCTACCACGTGACAGGGACGAAAACCACTCAGGATGGCGTGGAAGCAGCACGAATGAGCGGCATTGAGTGCTATCAACTGGCGCTGACGCCGGAACTGGAATGCGACGCAGACGAGCTTAGAGCATTACTACAGGTTGACGTGTTGATCGTGACCTTGCCCGCCAGCCGAACGGCGGAAGGGGGCGAAGGGTATGCGCAAGCGGTACAGCAACTGGTGAATATGGCGCGTGTGTTTCATGTCCCGCGTATTATCTTCACCAGTTCAACCTCGGTTTATGGCGATAGCAGCGGCACGGCAAAAGAAAATTCGCCGCTACAGCCGACGACGGTAGCAGGGAAAACGCTGGTGTCCCTTGAACAGTGGTTGCAGCATCTACCTGATACCTCCGTGGATATCTTGCGTCTTGCGGGGCTGGTCGGTGGTGAACGCCATCCTGGGCGTTTCCTTGCGGGCAAAACCAATTTGCTGCGCGGTAACCAGGGCGTGAATCTGGTGCATCAAGAGGATGTGCTGGCGGCGATCCTGCTGCTGCTGAAGCTACCAAACGGTGGGCATATCTATAATCTGTGTGCACCAGAACATCCGGCCAAACAGGATTTTTACCCTGAGCAGGCGCGCAGATTGCACCTGTCTCCGCCGCAGTTTGCACCCGTAACCGACAGCGATCAGGGGAAGATTGTTGATGGGCAGCGTATCTGCCATGAACTTGGGTTTGAGTATCAGTACCCTAATCCTTCAACGATGCCATTGAACGAGGGTTTGTAGCGCTAACCGCAATGCGTGCTGCTTTGTTTGCCACGATGTTTGCCACGATTTTTGATACCGCAACAGGGATTCTGATACGCCCGGATGTGTGTGAAGCATCCGGGCGTGAGGTGTTAAAACGACGTCCAGTCGCCTTCTGACGACGCGGCTTTTTTGTCTGTCGTTGACACACGTTTTGGCAGCGCGTGTCGTGACGTGGAGGATGAGGCGCGTGAGCCTGCGCGGTTATCCGATTGGGACACGCGGAAGTGCTCAAGCAACTTCTCTAACAGCACGGCCTGTTCTTCCAGCGAGTTGGCAGAAATGGACGATTCCATTACCAGCGAGGCGTTCTGCTGTGTCGTGGTGTCCAGTTCACTGATCGCCTGTGCAATTTGCCCAATTCCCCGGCTCTGTTCTTCAGAGGCGGAGGAAATTTCCCCCATGATGTCGTTCACGCGGGAAACGGAATCGACGATTTGCTCCATGGTTTCGCCCGCAACCGCCACAAGATGACTCCCTGCATTGGTACGCTCGACGGACTCTGCGATCAGGGATTCGATGTCTTTGGCTGCCTGAGAACTGCGCTGCGATAAACTGCGTACTTCGCCTGCGACCACGGCAAAACCACGGCCTTGTTCCCCGGCACGCGCGGCTTCTACCGCCGCGTTCAGCGCCAGAATGTTGGTCTGGAAAGCAATGCTATTGATGACGGTAGTAATATCGGCGATTTTTTTGGAGCTGGCCGCGATATTATCCATGGTCGTCACAACCTGTTTCACGACTTCGCCGCCTTTCAGCGCATTCTTGGAGGCATCGGCAGCGATCTGGCTGGCATGTTTGGCGTTGTCGGCGTTGTTTTTCACCGTTGACGTCAATTCTTCCATGCTAGCCGCGGTTTCAACGACGGCTGCCGACTGCTGCTCGGTGCGCGATGATAGATCGCTATTGCCTGTGGCAATTTTGCTTGCCGACTGGCTGACGCTACCGACGCTATCCCGCACTTCGGAGATAACGTGACGCAGCTGTTCATTCATCGTCCCCATCGCGTGAGTGAGTCGCCCCAGTTCATCGTGGCGATCGGTCTGAATTGAGGTGGTTAGATCGCCACTGGCAATACGTTCCGCCAGCGACAGGTTATGGATGATGGGTCTGGTGATAATCCGGGTGATGTAGATCGAAATAATGATACCGATGATGACGGCGATGAGACCGATAATCATGGTAATGGTGGCGGAGTTATAGGCCAGTTCATCGTTTTTCGCTTTGATAATGGCCGTCAGCGCGTTGATGTCTGCGCTGCTTTTCGTTCCTGCTCTCATGACCAGATATTCTGCTTTTTTCACGTCATCAAAAGCGGTGTAATAGTCTGCATTAATCTGTTGATATTGCTTGATGTAATTCCGCAATGCGTCAGCCTGACCTTTCAGATCGGCAGGTAAAATCGGTAAGGCCTGATAGGCTGATTCCGTTTCCGCATAACGGTTATTCAGTGCAGTGATTGTTTTCTCATCTTTTGTTATTTGCAGCTCATAACTCAGCTTTTGCACTTCACTTAACAAGAAAGCCAATCTGCTCATCGCGTAATAAGCATCGTTATCGGGGAATGAGCTGGTGCTATGAATGGTCTGTGCAACAGGTTCCAGCGTGGCTTGTGCATGCAGCTGATTCATTTTTCCCTGAATCCCAACCGCTTTTTGTGTTGCAACAGACATACCGGATACCGATGTCTGAAAGCCCTCTAAGTTTTCTTTTAAGCTATTGATGTGGCCTAACTCATCGGCGCTCCAGGCCAGAGTTTTTGCGCTGTCTGTTAAGTCTGTCGCGCTTTTAACAAATTTCGCCAGAATATCTTTTGTCTTCTCATCGGGGGCGTAGAAATATTTCACGCGGTTTATTTTTGCCTGAAATACCTCAATATTGATGCTGTAAATAAGATTGGTTTTTTCATAGATATCTTTGATGTCTTTAAATCTTTTTGTACTAAGCGATGAGGCAACAATAACGAGTAATAAAATAATGCCAAATCCCGCATACAGTTTATGTGCGATTTTTGTGTTACGGATTCGACTAGCAAGATTCTGCATTATAACTCTCCATGTATAACGATTTTAGTAATAATGACTACGGTTTTATTGCTAACGATTATTTCACTATTAACGACGATGTCGTTTCTAACTACTATGAGTTATCGGGTTTTCTTATCACGATGTTAGAGCCAAAGTAGGGGATAATAACATTTTGTGATGGGTATCAAGGCGCGCTGTGCAAATGCATAGTCTTTTATGGGAATACGGCCAAAATAACGTAGCTTACTGATTATTTAACGATTTATTTATCATTGAAATAATATTCTATTGGTGAATTCAGCCCTGACGTCATATCAGGGCTGAGGGATCGAACGTTAGAAGTTAGGAGTTAGAACGTTGTCCAGCCTGAGTCCTGGGACTGTTTTGATGCAGGCGGCAGGCGTTTCTGCTGTGGCGGCAAACCGGAGAGATTTGCTTTGGGTTTACGCCCCTCATGATCGGATAGGCGGAAGTTCGCTACCATGCTTTCCAGTATCGCAGACTGTTCTTCCAGCGAGTTAGCGGAGATCGAGGATTCCATCACCAGCGCTGCATTCTGCTGTGTGGTGGTGTCCAGTTCGCTGATGGCACGGGAGATTTGCTCAATGCCACGGCTTTGCTCATCAGAGGCGGAGGCAATTTCCCCCATGATGTCGTTAACCCGCGAGACAGAGGAGACGATCTGATCCATCGCCGTTCCTGCATTGGCGACTAACTGCGTGCCCACATTAATACGCGACACCGATTCAGATATCAGGCTGGCGATTTCTTTTGCGGCTTGTGAGGTGCGTTGAGAAAGCGTCCGCACCTCGCTGGCAACCACGGCGAATCCACGGCCTTGCTCACCGGCTCGCGCGGCTTCTACCGCGGCGTTCAGTGCTAGAATATTGGTCTGGAACGCAATGCTGTTGATAACGGCAGTAATGTCGGCAATCTTCCGTGAGCTGTCTGAAATGCCTGACATGGTATCCACCACATTCCGAACCACTTCGCCGCCTTTGTGCGCATTTTGCGAGGCTTCGGTACTGATTTGGCTCGCCTGTTTGGCGTTCTCGGCGTTGTTTTTCACGGTCGACGTCAGTTCTTCCATACTGGCGGCGGTTTCTACTACGGCGGCAGACTGCTGCTCGGTGCGCGAGGAGAGGTCGCTATTACCCGCGGCGATCTTGGCCGCAGAGGTTGACACGCTGTCCACGCTGTCACGCACATCGCTGATCATATGGCGCAGCTTTTCGTTCATTCTCCCCATGGCGGCCGTTAGCTGACCCAGCTCATCATCGCGATCGGCCACAATGGTTGAGGTTAGATCGCCTGCGGCGATTTTTTCCGCCAGAGAAAGGTTGTGAATCACGGGGCGGGTGATTTGGCGGGTAATCAGTAGCGAAATGATAATGCCGATCACGACGGCGATGAGGCCAATGATCATCGTGATAGTCGCGGAACCGTATGCCAGTGCGTCATTCTTCTCTTTGACGATAGTGATAAGCGCTTTAATGGAGGCGCTGCTTTTATCTCCGCCGACCTTCACGCCGTCTTCGGCTTTTTTCAGGCCGCTGATGCTCTGGAAGTAGTCAGCGTTGAGCTTTTTATAGCTGGTGACATAGCTTCGCAGACCCTCTGCGGCGACCTGTTGTTCCGGCGTTAGCGTCGCAGTGACGGCCTGATAGCTGCTGTCAAAGCGACCAAAAGCCTCATCAAGCTTCTTCGCGGCATCGGCATTTTGCTTAAGCTGTAGTTCATAGGATAACTGCTTGAGTTCTGAAACCTGCGCTGCCAAATCTTCAGCCTGATATTGCGTCGTGCTATCAGAAGGCTGCTGGCGCAGCTTGGCGTAAAAATCCGTGGTAACGTTTTGCCCGTTGGCGGCGCTGATTTTGTCGCGATTTTCTACCACGCGTTGCGTGGCTTTCCCCATCTCGGTGATCGCGTTCTGGAATTCAGTCAGATTCTGGCCGAGATCGTTGACGAGGGGGGCGCCTTCTGGACTCCATGAGAGCGTTTTCGCTTCCGTGGTTAACTCTGATGCATGTTTAACGAAGCCCGCCATAGTTTCACGCGACTTCTCTTCATACGAATAAAAATACTTCAGGCGGTTTATTTTGGCCTGAAAGACTTCGATGTTGATGTTGTAAATAAGATTGGTTTTTTCATAGATATCACGAATTTCTCTGAAACGACCTGCGCTCAGTAGCGATGCAATGATGACCAGTAGCAGGATCACCCCAAACCCAAGATACAGCTTTTGGGATATTTTAAGATTTCTAATTTTTTTGGCTAAGAACATGATGTCTCTCCGGGGATGAATTACTGGTGTCAGGTAACAAACTAATAAAAAGATACTCGTCATACTTCAAGTTGCATGTGCGTTGGCTGCGTTCAGTCACCCGAATCACTTACTTGAGTAAGCTCATCGGGATTCCTTCGCTTGCTGCCTTCCTGAAACTCGAATTATTTAGAGTATATGACCCATAATGCTTATCGGATTTATAGTGGTTTTTTTTAGTGTGAGTGAAGAAACTAATAATAATTTGTGAGGCTTCTCTCTTATTTTTGGACAACTGCACAGCAGGCTCCGGTTGAATTACCAATCTGCGTTATGCGAACCGTTATAAGAATAAGCACAGGAAATTGTGATTGTTTTTTTAATTTTTAAAAATTTGAGAAGGAATAGGTTAATTTAGACATATATTGAAATATAAATAGGATGAAAATAACGAATGGTTAAGTTTGGACGTAATACTGAGGAGGCGTTCCCAAGTAGTGAATGACGTTATTACTTTATCTGACTTTTATCCCAATTTTTATCGCACACCGTCGTCTGACTGTACCGCATGCCCTATGACGGCTAACCTCGCCGTCATAGGATAGGGCTACAAGATCTAGCCGGTGCTTTTTGTACGATACAGCCGGCGTGGATGACCAATTTTGCCGTAACGCATTTCGATGTCGAGGAACTGGTTTTCAACGCAGAACTCCAGATAACGGCGCGCCGTCGTTTTACTGAGTCCTGTTTTTTCGACGATATCATCGACAGAAAAGAGTGTATCGCCGCCATCGTTGGCAAAAATCTGCTTGATCAGCCCCAGCGTGTTCTCTTCAATGCCTTTTGCTGATGATGAGGTGGCTGTGCCGGACGATTGCAGCTGATAGAGAATATCGACGTTCTGCTGATCGACAATTTTGTAAGTGTGCTGGGTTTTCACGAATTGAATAAATCGCTCCAGCGAAGAGCGCAGCCGTGGGTAGGAAAGCGGTTTGATAATGTAGTCAAAGGCCCCGCAGCGAATCGCCTGAGCGCAGGTATTCATATCGCTGGCGGCGGTAATAAAGATGACGGAACAGTCCATTCCTTTAAGCAGTTGGCTTTCAATCAGCGAAACCCCTTCGCCGTCGGGCAAATAATTATCCAGCAAGATCAGGCGCGGCCTGTGCTGCTGAAGGAGCTTTTTGGCTTCAAAAAGCGTAGCGGCAATCCCGACGACACGCAGATTGAAATGTTTCTCAATAAATTCAGCATGAATATTTGCCAGCTTACTTTCATCTTCAACGATTAAGACATCGAAATGTTCAGTGTGCTGCATGGTGTAAATCCCTGTTAGTCTCTGAATTATAAAATAATGTGTCCGCTATACCCCAAGCGGTCTGTGCGTTATTCAATATGCTGCCGCTCAAATTATGGGGGGGACATCGGAATAAATAGGGAAAATATGCTGCCATTCGGCTGGTTGGCCGAGACTTCGATCATTCCCTGAGCCTGATTGACGTAGCTGGCGACCAGATGCAGCCCCAGCCCGTGATCGCCCTGTGTTTTGCTGGTCACGCCCATTTCAAACAGGCTATCGGCAATGGCCGGATCGATACCCGTTCCTTGATCGGCGATTTCAATGACCAGTTCTTGTTCGCTGTTATAGATGTACACCTCGACAGGATAATGTGGCGCGGTGGTGGCTAATGTGGCTTCCATCGCGTTATCCAGCAAATTACCAATGATGGACATCAGCTCCGTTTCGCTCAGTGCGGGTGGAATGTGGGTGAGCTGGCAGCGTGGGTCGAAAACAATCTCAATGCCTTTTTCTCGTGCCGTCGCATACTTGCCCAGCAGCAGCCCGCACAACGCGGGCGAACAGAAGCGACGAGAAACAAAATCCAGCACCACCTGCGCGCTTTCCGATTGCGCTTCAATATATTTGATAGCTTCGTCATAGCGTTTTAGGTGCAGTAGTCCGGCCAGCGTCGCCGTCCAGTTCAGCTGCTCGTGGCGCAAAATACGCAAGCTGTTAGCGTAGCGCTTCACCTGGCTAAGCTGCATGCTAAGCGTATGGATATCATTTTTACCGCGGAAGCTGATGACCCAGCCCTGAAGCTCATCCTCCAGCATGATCCGCACTCGGCTGGCAATCACGGTAGCGTGGTTAAAACGGCAGATTTCATCGTGGGTGTCGCTGTTCCACATGGCCTCGCCGGAGAAAAAGGGCACGGGCTTAATGACGGTATCAATCGGCTTGCCGCGCAACAGATAGGACGGTTCGTTCAGCCCGAGGATTTCTTTGGCGGCATGGTTAATGGCGGCAATGCGGTGCTGCTTATCGATGGCGATCACCCCTTCGTAGATCGATTCGAGCAGCGCCTTCTGCTGCCTGACCAGCATACGAATCTCAAGAGGTTCGAGGCCAAACATCTGTTTCTTCAGATTACGCGAGAACCACCAGGAAAAGAGAAACAGCGCGACAAACATCGCCAGAATCGCCAGCAGGATATGCGCCAGTTTACTGAACGTCAGGTTATCGATATGGGTTTTCAGATAGCCGACGGAGACAATACCAATCACCTGACCATCAGCCACGATCGGCGCTTTGCTGCGTAGCGAAATGCCAATGCCGCCCCGGCGCACGGTGATCGTGCTTTTCCCAGCGAGCACCTCAACGTTATCACCGCCCACCATCTGCGTGCCGACAAGGCTGGCATCTTCAGAATGAAACAGGTGATGCGCCTGATTATCCCCGACCACGATATAGCTAGCGTCGCTGCGCAGCTTCAATTGCTGGACGAGCGTGCTTATCTGCTTAATGTCTTTATGCTTCACGGACTCAATCAGTGACGGAATGATGGCGATTTCTCTGGCCTGTACCTGCGCTCGTGTACCCAGCTCGGAATAGAGCTGCTTATCGATATCGTGATAATAATAAATACCCGTCATCAGAAGTAACGAAGAGAAGAAGACGATCAAATAGATAAATAATTTGATATGAAAGGAAAGTCTCACTCTCATGATGTGCGGTAGCCTGCTGGTGAACGAAAAATAGCTGATGAATTTATCACGAATGGTAATAAGAATGGGCTGAGAGGAAAAAACTTGTGAGCAATAACACGTTTAAATATGTTGCTACCAATATGATGATGGTAATAAATAGATAAAATTAAACGCATCTGTTTTCTTTAATAAACAACTTAATTACGTTTTATCAACATAGTCATTTTTAGGAAATAAAAGCCATAAACTCCATAGAAACCGTAAAATTTATTTTGAGCGTAAAATCAGCTAGCCGCCTGCGTAATAAACGATTTTTGAATATAAACCATAAAAACCATAAACGCCTTTAAAACTCGTTTTTTAATTTGAAGGGAATCACATAATAATAGGTAATCGCCCCCTATCATTCGCGGACAAAATAAAACGGGGACAGAGTGATGAGTACGACTGATGATTCATATATTGTGGTAAATAATGAGGCGGCTGGGAAGGCCTCATTAAAGGAAAAATGGTGGCACGTTCTGGATACCTATAAAGTAGGTATTATCCCTGTGCCACTCTTTGTGCTGGCGGGGGTATTAATCGGCATCGACTGCCTGAGTGGCAAGTTGCCGAGTGACATTGTCGTGATGGTGGCGACGCTGGCATTCTTCGGGTTTGCCTGCGGTGAATTTGGTAAACGTCTGCCGATTATCGGCAAGATGGGGGCGGCGGCAATCTGTGCGACCTTTATCCCCTCGGCGATGGTGCATTATGGCCTGCTGCCGGACGTTGTCGTTGAATCCACGACCAAGTTCTATAAAAGTACCAACATCCTGTATCTCTACATCTGCTGCATTATTGTCGGCAGCATCATGAGTATGAATCGGCAGACGCTGATTCAGGGCTTCCTGCGTATTTTCTTCCCTATGCTGTGCGGTGAAATCGCTGGGATGCTGGTGGGCATGGGCGTCGGTATTGCGCTCGGCCTGGATCCATTCCAAATCTTCTTCTTCCTGATTCTGCCGATTATGGCAGGTGGGGTGGGTGAAGGCGCTATCCCGCTGTCCATCGGCTATGCCACGATTCTGCATATGGATCAGGGCGTTGCACTGGGGCGCGTCTTGCCTATCGTTATGCTGGGTAGCCTGACCGCGATCATCCTTGCCGGTGTTCTGAATCAGTTGGGTAAACGCTTTCCACACCTGACTGGTGAAGGCGAACTGATGCCGAATAAAGACAATAATCTGGGCGGTGGCGCAAGCAGCACACCGGTTTCTGCCTTTAGCGGCAAAGCCGATGTCACGACGATTGCCTCTGGCGCACTGCTGGCCATCCTGCTGTATATGGTGGGTATGCTTGGTCACAAAGTCATTGGCCTGCCTGCACCGGTTGGCATGCTGTTCGCGGCGGTGCTGGTGAAGCTGGCTCACGGTGTTTCACCGAAAATGCTGGAAGGTTCTCAGGTCGTTTACAAGTTCTTCCAGACCTCTGTGACGTATCCGATTCTGTTTGCCGTTGGCGTGGCGATTACGCCGTGGCAGGAGCTGGTGAACGCTTTTACGATTCAAAACCTGCTGGTGATTATTTCTACCGTAGTGACGCTGGTCGCGACCGGCTTCTTTGTGGGTAGAAAAATCGGTATGCATCCGATTGATGTTGCCATTATTTCCTGCTGCCAAAGCGGACAGGGTGGTACTGGTGACGTCGCGATTCTGACGGCAGGCAACCGTATGGTGCTGATGCCATTCGCGCAGATTGCGACGCGTATCGGCGGTGCGATTAACGTTTCGATTTCACTGCTCGTGCTCGCCAACTTTTTAGTCTGATGTCATTCAGAAAATAAAAAGGCGCGGAGCTAAATAAGTATTACGTTGAAAAATGAGCTGAGCTAACAGAATAAAAACCGCCACTGCACGTGGGTTTATTTTGCACAGGAAATATTATGAAACTTGCAAGCTATCGTTATAACGGTAAGGACAGTTACGGCATTTATACACCAACGGGATTAATCGATCTCGGCGGTAAAATTGGCCACCGTTACCCCGATCTGAAAACACTGCTGGCGCAGAATGCGCTACACGTGGCACACGAATTCAGTATGAGCACGCCGGATATTCCGGTCGCGGATGTGACGTTCTTACCGGTTATTACCGCACCAGGGAAAATACTGTGCGTGGGGATGAACTACGCCGCTAAGCGTCAGGAATTTAATGAAGAGAATCCCGCGCCAACCTTATTTGTGCGCTTTGCGGATTCACAAACCGGACATGCGACGCCGGTGATCAAACCGCATTATTCCAGCGAGTTCGATTATGAAGGCGAGCTGGCGGTCGTTATCGGTAAAGGTGGACAGAATATTGCTCAGGATGTCGCGCTCTCTCATGTTGCAGGCTACAGCTGCTACATGGATGGTTCTGCGCGTGACTGGCAGCACAGCTGGTTTACCGCTGGCAAGAACTGGCAGAAAACCGGTGCGTTCGGCCCTTATCTGACCACCACGGATGAAATTCCCGATCCACATGTGCTGGCGATCCGTACGTATCTGAATGGCCGCATGGTACAGGATGACAATACCAGCAGCATGATCCACAAAGTCGCGGAATTGATTGAATACATCAGCACCTTCACCGAGCTAAGCGCAGGCGACGTGATCATTACCGGTTCACCGGGCGGCGTGGGTAAAAAACGCAATCCACCGCTGTTTATGAAAGCCGGTGACTGCATTGAAGTTGAAATCGAAAACATTGGCCATTTGCGTAACACGATCGTGGATGCCGCTGCGCCGGTGAAATCAGTTCCGGCAGCCGCTGAAGCCGTCGCGCACTGAATATCCGTGTCAGTACCAGGCTGTCGGCACTAAACCGGCAGCCTGCAATAGATTGTCTAAATAATTCGAGTTGCAGGAAGAACCGTGATGTATGCCAATGATTCCGTCTTTTTTGACACGCTGGATGTGCGCCTTCGGGAGCAGGAGAGGGACGCGGTGCGCCAGTTCCTTGCACACTGCCAGCTCGGCATGGATGACGATATTGACATCGTTGTGGTTGGCAAACGGGGCGGGCGGCTGATTGCCTGCGCGGGGCTGGCCGCCAACACCATTAAGTGCGTTGCGGTCGATCCTGAATTCAGACACCTCAATCTGGGCGTGCAGGTGGTGAATGAAGTCATGCAGCAGGCGGCTCAGCGCGGCCACTTCCACCTGTTTCTCTATACCCGACCGGAAAATGTCGACATCTTTCGCGGATGTGGCTTCTACCCGCTGGCGTGCTATCAGGACAGCGCGGTGCTGATGGAAAACACGCCGATTGGCATCCAGCAGTATTGCCAGTCTTTGGCGGCCTTTGCGCACCCTGAACTGCTTGCCACGCGAACAGATAAAAAGATCGGCGCGATTGTGATGAACGCGAATCCCTTCACGCTGGGCCACCGCTATCTGGCGGAACATGCGGCACAGTCGTGTGACTGGCTGCACGTATTCGTAGTGCGGGAAGACGTGTCCTTTTTCCCGTTCAGTGAACGCCTGGAGATGGTGCAACGCGGCGTGGAACACATCCGCAATGTGACGGTACATGCCGGTTCGAACTACATGATCTCTAAGGCGACCTTTCCCGGCTATTTCCTGAAGGAAGAGAAACTCATCACCCGTGCCCATGCGGCGCTGGATTTAATCATTTTCAGGAAATATATCGCGCCAGCGCTCGGTATTACCCAGCGCTTCGTCGGCACCGAACCCTTTTGCCCGGTGACGTATCAGTACAACCAGGACATGCACTACTGGCTGGAGAAAGACCAGACGGTGTCTTCCCCGGCGTTAAGTGTGGTTGAAATTGAACGTAAACGGCAAACCTCAGGACTGGCAATTTCCGCCTCGGAAGTCAGGAAATTACTCAAACTTCGGCAGTACAGCCGTATTCAGGACATCGTGCCAGCCTCAACCTTTGCGCATTTACAGCGCTATTACGAACCCGAATACGCGTAATTAAAATTAATCAGGATAAGTCTATGAAGATTGTTAAGGAGTCCCTTGCAGGCACCTTTGAATCCAGCGATTTGCTGGTCAAAGTGGCACCGGCTGACGGGAAACTCACCGTGGTCATCAACAGCGAAGTGATTAAACAGTTCGGCCATCAAATCAAACAGGTCGTGAATGACACGCTGAAAGAACTGGGCGTACAGGAAGGGACGATCATTGTGGATGACAAAGGTGCGCTGGATTGTGTTATCCGTGCCCGCGTGCAAAGCGCGGTACTGCGCGCCGCAGACGGACAGCAGATTGAATGGGAGAAATTGTAATGAATAAACTTCGCCGCAGTATGTTATTCCTCCCGGGCGCGAACGCCGCCATGCTGTCCAATGCGTTTATCTACAAGCCTGACTCCATTATGTTCGATCTGGAAGATGCGGTTTCCCTGCGCGAGAAAGATACCGCGCGCCTGCTGGTTTTCCATGCGCTCCAACACCCGATGTATCGTGATATTGAAACCGTGGTACGCATTAACCAGCTCAGTACGCCGTTTGGCCTGCTGGATCTGGAAGCGGCGGTGCGCGGCGGGGCCGATGTGATTCGTCTGCCGAAAACTGACTCTACTGACGATGTTGATGAGCTGGAACACCATCTGGTTCGTATCGAAAAAGCCTGCGGCCGTGAAGTTGGTTCTACGCGCATCATGGCCGCGATTGAGTCGGCGGTGGGCGTGATTAACGCCGTCGCGATTGCACGCTCTTCCGAGCGCATGATTGGGATTGCGCTGGCGGCGTTTGACTATGTGATGGATATGCAAACGGAACGCGGTGACGGCACAGAGCTGTTTTATGCCCGTTGCGCGGTGCTGCACGCGGCTCGCGCTGCCGGTATCGACGCTTTTGACGTGGTCTATCCCAACGTTAATGACGATGCGGGCTTCCTGAAAGAGGTCGATCTGATCCGCAGACTGGGCTTCAACGGCAAATCCCTGATCAACCCACGCCAGATTGAGCTGTTACACAACGCTTATGCCCCGACACAGGATGAAGTGGACTATTCCCACCTGGTGATCAAAGCCGCTGACGAGGGCGAACGTGCCGGTCTGGGCGTTATTTCCCTGAACGGGAAAATGATCGACGGGCCGATTATCGACCACGCCAGAAGCGTGCTGGGACGTGCTCAGGCCTCCGGCGTTCGCAAATAGCCATTGCGTGATTGCACCGCAATTGCCGCTTTCAGGAATCACAGGATTAGACAATGAGTCATTTTATTGAAGCACTGCAAAAGCAGTACCCGGAAAAACGCCACCTGCAACCCTTCGTCAACGCTAATCAACATACGCCGTGGCTGAATGATGTCACCCAAAAGCATGAGCGCAAACTGTGCGCCGATCTGGAAGAGGCGATTCGTCATAGCGGACTGAAAGACGGAATGACGATCTCTTTCCACCACCATTTCCGCGAAGGCGATAAAGTCATTAATCGGGTGATTGATACGCTGGCACGGATGGGGTTTCGCGATCTGACGCTGGCATCCAGCTCGCTGATGAGCTGTAACGCATCGCTGATCGACCACATCAAAGCAGGCGTGGTCAGCCGGATTTACACCTCGGGGATGCGCGGCAAGCTGGCCGATGCCATTTCTCACGGATTAATGAAAGAACCGGTACAGATTCATTCCCACGGCGGTCGCGTCCATCTGCTGCAAAGCGGTGAACTGAATATCGATGTCGCTTTTCTGGGAGTGCCGTGCAGCGATGAATTTGGCAACGCCAACGGCACCGCAGGAAAATCAAGCTGCGGCTCGCTGGGCTATGCGATGGTCGATGCGCAGTTTGCCCGTAAAGTGGTGCTGTTGACCGAAGCGCTGGTGCCGTTCCCGAACATGCCGGCCAGCATTGTGCAGGATCAGGTGGACTACATCGTTCAGGTCGATGAAGTTGGCGATCCAGCCAAAATCAGCGTCGGCGCGGCGCGCGTCACCAGCAACCCGCGTGAGCTGCTGATTGCCCGTTCCGCGGCAGACGTGATTGAGCATGCCGGTTATTTCAAAAATGGTTTCTCGATCCAGACCGGTTCGGGCGCGGCTTCGACGGCCTGTACGCGTTTCCTCGAAGATAAAATGCGTCAGCAGAACATCGTGGCACGCTTCGCTCTCGGCGGTATCACGGGCGGTATCGTCGATCTGCACGAAAAAGGGCTGATCGAAAAGCTGATCGACACCCAGTGTTTCGATGCCAATGCGGCCGCATCGCTGGCGAAGAACCCGAATCACGTCGAGATTTCCACTAACGTTTACGCCAATCCCAGCTCTAAAGCGGCCTGCTGCGATCAGCTGGATATGGTGATTCTCAGCGCACTGGAAATTGACACCGACTTTAATGTCAACGTGATCACCGGTTCAGACGGCGTGATGCGCGGTGCGTCCGGCGGACACTGTGACGTCGCAACGGCAGCAAACCTGACCATCGTCGTTGCGCCGCTGATTCGTAGCCGCATCCCGACTGTGGTGCGTCAGGTGACGACGCGCGTTACGCCTGGAGAAAGCATTGACGTACTGGTGACCGATCACGGCATTGCCGTCAACCCGGCGCGACCTGAGGTTGCTGAACGCCTGAAACAGGCGGGGCTGACGGTGATGACGATTGAAGCGCTGTATCAGCGTGCGATTGCGCTGGTGGGTGAACCACGCGCGATCGAGTTTCACGATCGCATCGTCGGTGTGATTCGCTATCGCGATGGCAGCGTGATTGACGTCGTTCGTCAGGTGAAAGAAGCCGACGAATAAGCGGTAAACGCATGAGGGAATCGACGATGACAAAGACTGTTTCCATCTCACTGGAAACCTTACTCGCGGCGAAGGAACGCCGCGCAGTTCGCCAACAAGAATGGCTTGCCCGCTACGGTGCGACGCTGGTGTCGCTGACGCTGGTCACGCCGGGGCCGGTAAAAGATAGCGAAGGCTATCGGCAGGTGATGGCCGAAGCGATCAAGGCATTCACGTTTCTATGTCAGACCAGAGGTTGGACGGTGCTGGAGCAGCAGACATGCTGGCTGGCAACCGGGGCAGAAGGGCTGTGGGCGATCACTAAAGATGCGCTGTCGGTGAAAGCCGCGACTATTGCGCTGGAAGATAGCCATGAACTGGGGCGGCTATGGGATTTCGACATTTTCAGCCCGGAAGACGGATCGATTGGCCGATCGATGCTGGCGCACAGCGGGCGAACGTGCCTATTGTGTGACCAGATGGCACACGCCTGTAGCCGTTCGCGTCGGCATTCGCTGCCTGAACTACTTAAGCACATTGAGGAAAAGGTTAATGCCTACTTTACGCCAGCCTGACGGTGTACTGTCGACTGCGGTATCCCGTTCCGCAGTCGGCGATTATCGGGAGCGCGACGCGTTACCGGATATCGACCAGCGGGTGGCGAATGCGCTGACGATGGAAGTGATGCTGACGCCGAAGCCCGGACTGGTGGATCGCGCCAATAACGGATCTCACCACGATATGGATGTCGCGCTGTTTCAGACCAGCATTCAGGCGATTTCGCCCTGGTTCCGGCATTTTACCGATGCGGGTTATCAGCACGCTAACACACCGCTAGCGCAGCTGCTGTCTCAGGTTCGGCCTATCGGCATCGCCTGCGAACAGGCGATGCTGTCGGCGACGAAAGGCGTGAATACCCATAAAGGTGGGATTTTCGCGTTTGGCCTGCTGTGTACCGCAGCCGGTTGGCTGGCGGGACGAGGAGAGCGTGTCACGCAGCGCAGCCTGTGCGATAGCGTCGCCGCAATGTGTCACGATTTGGTGCGGGGTGAGCTGGAGACGTGTTCTGGTGCGGCGACGGCGGGCGAACATCTCTATCAGCGCCATGGCCTGACGGGGGCGAGGGGAGAAGCCGCCAGCGGTTTTAGTACCGTATGCCAGTATGCGTTGCCTGCCTTGCAGCAGGCGATTGCTGCCGGAGCGGATGACGAAACCGCGCTGTTACGGACGCTACTGGTGTTGATGGCTCACAATCCTGACACCAATGTCGTTTCACGCGGCGGAATGGACGGACTGGTGTTTGTGCAAGATTACGCACAGAGATTGCTGGCGGGTCCGCTGGATCGTCAGGCGCTGAGAGAGATGGACGACGCGCTGATTGCCAGAAACCTTAGCCCAGGCGGCAGCGCCGATCTACTGGCGTTAACCTGGCTGCTGTATCACTATCCTGCCGAGTAGCAAGCGAA
The DNA here is from genome assembly GCF_051707265.1 of Pectobacterium sp. S5. Taxonomy (NCBI): domain Bacteria; kingdom Pseudomonadati; phylum Pseudomonadota; class Gammaproteobacteria; order Enterobacterales; family Pectobacteriaceae; genus Pectobacterium; species Pectobacterium sp. S5. The sequence goes on along the minus strand of NZ_JAULSZ010000001.1, from coordinate 371,512 downwards.
CGAGTGCGATAAAAGGCGCGGGCAGGCCTTGCGATGGTGGTCGCGGTGCATTTTATTATTTGACCGCGCCTTAACACTTTTCCTCTTGTTCCACTAAAGTTATTGAGAAAATTGCCGATATCGTTTTCACCAACTTCTACCCGTCATACTTCAAGTTACGTACGTGCTGGCTGCTCAAATTCCTTTCCACGAGTTTGTTCTTCGCTTGTCACGTGACGAGGCGCATAAGTGTGCCTCGCCCTAAGGGCCAACGTTTACGTTGTTCAAAACGATAGCGTTTTGTCCTGTCACTCGAGGTATTTAAGGTAGGTTTCATGCTGTTTCAGGTACTCCGAGTAATCGTTTTCAATATGCAGCCAGTGCAGTACATCGTGTTGGCACACATGGGACTTGAAAGATAACGAAGAGGCGTGCATCAATATAAGCCATTGACACATATTCTGTGTAAACAATGGTGGGGATGAAAGCGGTGAATGAAAATTTGAAAGAGCAGTTTGTTAAGCGCAACAAACTGGCCATCTGTGCAACACTGCGCGAGTTAAAGAAAAATGATACGTCTCTGATGGTTCATCATCCTCATGGACAGTTCATCAGTAAAATTCTTGATGTCGTACCCGATAACAACCTGTTTGTCTTCGATTTAGGCGGCATTGAGCGTGAAAACAACCGCGCACTGTATGCGGGAGCGCTGTCTTTTGTTGCTGAGCCTGCCGGTGCAAAAGTTGAATTTAATGCTGAAATTGCGAAAACGGTCACTTACGACGGGCTGCCAGCCTTTAGCGCGCAGATTCCTGAACTGCTTTATCTTATCCAACGTAGAACCTATTTCCGCATCAACACGCCGCTGTGGCCGCCGTTGACGTGCCGTGGCGAACTGCCGGATGAGAGTGTTTTCCTGTTCACCATCAAAGATCTCTCTCTGGGTGGATTGAGCCTGTATACCGACCGGGATACCACGGGGCTGCTGACTGACGGTGACATCATTAAGAGCGTCGAGATGGACCTGGCTGACCACGGTTTCTTCTGCGTTGATTTGCAGTTCGTCGGTCAGGCAATGGTGAAGATCGTCGACAACAAAGGTGAATTGAAACTGACGCAGCGTTTGAGTTTCAAATTCCCTTCACTGAACGCGGCGCAGGAACGCGATCTTCAGCAGGTGATTTTTGAGTTGGAAAGATTACAAAACGAAAAGAAAAAGCGGTTCCAGGAGTTGTAATTTTTAAGCACAGCTTTTTGTTTGGGCTTTACACATAACAGCAACGTTTTTATAACGAGTATTCGCTTATTTATCCTACTTATTACCCATAATTCATGCGAAAAGCCAACGTATAGGCAGTACGAAGAAGGGTGGGGATAAATAAATGGTTTCCAACGTTCTCAGAGCCTTGTCAGATGAGATCGAGTGGTGCAGAATACGCGCCTTGCAAATAACCGACGTCTAATAGCGTCGGTTATTTTTTTACATTTATGCTCGTCATACTTCAGGTTACAGGGGTATTGGTGTGGTTTTTTGCCTTTCTCTGTGACTCAGGTTTGCTGGGTATAGGGTCTTCAACCAAAGAGGCCGGACAACGATCCGGATAGATAATTTGTGTGTGCCTGTGAGCACAGTGAGGAAAGGAAAGATGGGGCAATTAACACGTTTCGCACCGGTGCCCGCCGGTTTGTGCTGCAAAGGTATTGGTTATGGCGCGACGCAGTCGCAAGTTATCTCTGGTGCTGTTACAGCCACCTCTTCTCATCGTGATTCAGGCGAGTCCTGTATCCATTCATTTGTTTCCGGTGCGTATGCGCCTGCCGTGATGAACGGAGGTGTGCGCCATGTCGCTTGATTCTCAGCTGCCTAATGCTGGCGCAAAACGTGCTCAGTTAAAAAGAACGCTCACGCTGTGGCCTGTCGTTATGATGGGGCTGGCGTACATGCAGCCGATGACCATTTTTGATACCTTCGGTATCGTGTCTGGCCTGACCGACGGCCATGTGGCGACGGCCTATGCGTTTGCGCTGGTCGCCATTCTGTTCACGGCGCTGAGCTATGGCAAATTGGTAAAACGTTTCCCATCTGCGGGTTCTGCTTATACTTACGCGCAAAAAGCGATCAGCCCGCACGTCGGGTTTATGGTCGGCTGGTCGTCACTGCTGGACTATCTGTTCATGCCGATGATCAACATCCTGCTGGCGAAAATCTATCTGGAAGCGATCTTCCCCGGCGTACCGTCATGGATTTTTGTCGCGGCGCTGGTCGGCTTGATGACGCTGTTTAACCTGCGTGGCATCAGTCTGGTTGCTAACCTGAACTCCATTATCGTGGTGGTGCAGGTTGCGATCATGGCGGTATTCCTCGGTCTGGTAATTCACGGTGTTTATCTGGGCGAAGGTGCGGGTACGCTGACCAGTACGCGTCCGTTCTGGTCTGAGAACGCCCACGTGGTGCCGATGATTACCGGTGCAACCATTCTCTGCTTCTCGTTCCTGGGTTTTGACGGTATCAGTTCGCTGTCGGAAGAAACGCAGGATGCAGGTCGGGTGATTCCAAAAGCCATCTTCCTGACGGCGCTGATCGGCGGCGTGATCTTTGTTGCCGTGGCGTACTTCCTGCAACTGTATTTCCCAGATATCTCGCGCTTTAAAGAGCCGGATGCATCTCAGCCGGAAATCATGCTGTACGTTGCGGGTAAATTCTTCCAGTCCGTTATTCTGGTGTTCTCCTGCGTCACTGTACTGGCATCCGGTATGGCGGCACATGCTGGCGTGTCTCGCCTGATGTATGTCATGGGGCGTGATGGCGTATTCCCAGAGCGCTTCTTCGGCTATATCCACCCGAAATGGCGTACACCGTCTTTGAACGTCTTGCTGGTTGGCGTGATTGCACTGTCTGCGGTGTCGTTCGATCTGGTGACGGCCACTGCGCTGATCAACTTCGGTGCGCTGGTGGCGTTTACGTTCGTGAACCTGTCGGTCATTTCACAGTTCTATATTCGTGAGCGCCGTAACCGCACCGTGAAAGACACCATTAACTTCCTCGTGATGCCAGTGCTGGGCGCGTTGACGGTAGGTGCACTGTGGGTGAATCTGGAAGCCAGCTCGATGACGCTGGGTCTGGTGTGGGCAACGATTGGATTGCTCTATCTGGCATTTGTGACACGCAGTTTCCGTCAGCCAGTACCGCAATGTAGCGAAGAACCGGTTTAAATAAACCGACGACTTGCATGAAAGAAAAAGCGGAGCCCATGTGCTCCGCTTTTTTTATGGCTGCGGCTATCTTAGCCCACCAGCTCCTGCGCATAGGCGTACAGCGCTTTTAGCTGTGCCATTTTCTCTTTATCGTCTTCATGCAGTTGATAAAGGTTGCTGAGTTCTGACAGATAGGACTGCAAGCGCTCCAGCGTAAATACTGCACGCCGATGCTGTAACCAACGCTGTTGTTCGCGGTCGTCCAGCGTGCCGGGGAAATTGCGGGCGCGATAGCGGAAGAGCAGCGGTTCCAGACGATTATCGGCAAACGTGAGATCCAGCGCGGGGAGGTTCTGCGGGGCAGTTTCCTGAATAATCTTCATCGCCATGCGGTCAGCATCGCCAAAGAAGCCATCATAAAGCCGTAAATCGACATCATCAGATGCGGCGAACGCGGGGGCTTCAGCAAACAGCTCCACTACTTTTTCTCTGACGCTTGCGTTGTTGCGCAGCAGCGCCAAATTGTCCAGACAGCGTTGACGATCGATACCCAACCTTTCTGCATCTTCCTTCCGTAAGGTATTGGCCGGTGCTAAGACCGGACATTTATTGATGTGCACCAGCTTGAGTGGAACGGCGCTCTGATCCGCTTCTAACGCATCGCGGCGGGTGTATAACCGCTCACGCAATGCTGCGCTGTCCAGCTCCAGCAGCGGTGTCATATCGCCAGCCAGATCGCACATGATGACCGCATTACGGTTATCCGGGTGCCAGGCGAGCGGTACAATCCAACTGGTGTTACTCCTTGCCGCGCCAAACATACCAGACACGTGAACGAGCGGCTTCATTTGCGGGATATCAATCAGCGCGGAAATTTTGTTTTTGTTACGCAGCGGGAACAGATATTCAAACAGTTTAGGCTGGGCCTGCTTGAACAGCTTCGCCATAGCGATGGTGGCATAAACGTCGGACATCGCATCATGCGCCTGCTCGTGCGAAATACCATTGGCTTTCGTCAGATGCTCAAGGCGGAAACTGGGCAAGCCGTCATCGTTTTCCGGCCACACGATACCTTCCGGCCGCAGGGCATAGCAGGCGCGTAGTGCGTCCAGCAAATCCCAGCGTGAATTGCCGTTTTGCCAGCTGTAGGCGTAAGGATCGTAGAAGTTACGATAGAAAATATTGCGGCTGACTTCATCATCAAAGCGAATGTTGTTGTAGCCCATAATGCAGGTGCCGGGCACGCTGAACGCTTCATGGATCTGACGAGCGAACTCCGCTTCATTGACGCCTTTTGCCAGCGCGACCTGTGGCGTAATTCCGGTGATCATCACCGCTTCCGGTTCCGGCAGGTAATCATCCGCCGGACGACAATAAATGACGAGCGGCTCACCGATAATATTGAAATCCATATCGGTACGGACACCGGCAAACTGCGCGGGGCGATCGCGCGCAGGATGTTTACCGAACGTCTCGTAGTCATGAATGAAAAAAGTGGGTTGTGTTTTCTCGGCCATATATGCAGTTAGCTACGTGTGCGCGCTGAGCCTGAAATCAGGCAAAACAATCTGGAAAACGGCAAGGATACCATTGAATCCACTTTTCTGTGGCGCTTTCCTGATTTGCATCACTTCCCTGACTTACATCAATAGGAGGGTAGATAGAATCGCTAGGCATGACTGTGTCCATTCGGTTACAATTTTCGTTCTAATGCGAATGATAATTAAATTCTTTATTGCCCCGTAGATCACTCTGCGGGGTAGCATTCGGCAACAAACAGCGAAATGGAGAACACACTTATGCGGTTAAATGCGGTGCGATTGAATGCAACGTTTGCAGTGAAGGCGACGTTATTGGCATCTATGTTTGTTCTGGCCGGCTGCGATCAGCAGGCATCGTCTTCAGAAGGAAGTCACACGGTCAGCATTGAGCATGCGCAGGGCACCACTCAGGTTCCACAGCCGCCGAAAAAAGTGATTGTGTTTGATCCTGCCTCATTGGATACGCTGGACGCGTTGAAGGTCGACGGGATTGCCGGTGTACCGAAAAGCAGTACGCCGTTGCCTGCGTTTTTATCAAAGTACAACAGCGATACTTACCTGAACGCCGGGACGCTGTTTGAACCTGCCTATGAAACGCTCAGCAGCGCGAAGCCCGATCTGATTATTGCCGGTGGACGTACGCGCGACGCCTACGACAAGTTGAGCGGCATCGCACCGACGATCTCGATGGACGTGGATGAGCACCAGTTTATGACGAGCTTTATCCAACGCATCGAGCAACTGGGCACAATCTTCGGTAAAGAAGATGAAGCGAAGAAACAGATTGATGATTTCAAACAGCAGATCGCCCAAACGCGCGCTAAAACCGAAAATGCAGGCAATGCGCTGGTCCTGATGGTCAGCGGCGGCAAAATGTCTGCCTACGGTCCTAAATCGCGCTTTGGCTTCGTGTTTGATGAGCTGGGCTTTAAACCCGCGACCGAGTTCCCTGATTCCGGCCGACATGGCAACGTGGTGACCTCTGAATTCTTACTGAGCGTGAACCCGGAGTGGCTGTTCATCCTCGATCGTGACAGTGCGATTGGTCGCCCAGGTGGGGAATCGGCCCAACAGGTGCTGGATAACCCGCTGATTCACAAAACCAACGCCTGGAAAAATAATCGCGTGATCTATCTGGATTCTGCATCGCTGTATATCGCTGGGGGGCTGCAAAGCTATAAAAACCTCGTGACTACCGTCAGTGACGCGTTAGATAAGCAATAACGGCAGGTTACGGCAGAATCAATGAAGTCTTTTTACTATTCGCTGGGTCTTGTCTTTCTGGCCTGTATGATCGTTGTCAGCCTGTTTGTTGGGGCAGGGCAACTGAATATGCAGGCTGTGTGGAACGACCCGGAAATGCGCGATATTTTCTTTATCAGCCGCGTTCCTCGCACGCTAGCTTTGCTGCTGGCGGGCAGCGCCATGAGTGTGGCTGGTCTCATCATGCAGTTGCTGACGCAAAACCGTTTTGTTGAACCGTCTCTGGCGGGGACCACACAGTCGGCTAGCTTAGGTTTGCTGGTGGTGATGATCGCCGTGCCCGGTGCGACGATTTTCACCAAGATGGTGGTGGCGAGCCTGTTCGCTTTAGCGGGTACTTTCCTGTTCATGATGCTGCTCCAGCGGATTGTGCTGAAATCCGCGCTAGTAGTGCCGCTGGTCGGCATTATGCTGGGTGCGGTGATCAGTTCAATTACCACGTTTGGCGCGATGTATTTTGATCTGCTACAGGCGCTTGGCAGTTGGGAATCCGGCGATTTCTCCGGTGTCTTGCAGGGGCGTTACGAGCTGCTCTGGTTGGTTGGCGCGTTAACGCTGGTGGCCTGCTGGATCGCTGACCGCTTCACGGTTGCGGGCATGGGCCGCGAGTTCTCCGTTAATGTCGGCCTTAACTATCGGCAGGTGATGATGATGGGGCTGAGCATTATCGCCATCGTCAGCGGTGTGGTGGTCGTGGTGGTCGGCAGCTTGCCGTTTATCGGACTGATCGTGCCGAACCTGATCAGCATGATGATGGGCGACAATGTGCGCAAAACGATCCCGTGGGTGTGCCTGCTCGGCGGCGGTCTGGTGCTGTGCTGCGATATCATCAGCCGCGTGATTCGCTATCCTTTCGAGATTCCGGTGAGCGTGATTCTTGGCGTCATTGGCGCTGCCGTTTTCCTTCTCTTATTGCTAAGCCAGAAACGCCATGTCAGTCAATGAACGTAATACGGTGCTGACCGGAGCCGTCAGCGAAAAACGTGCGGGGTTATCGCCGACGCAGCGGTTGATGTGGCTGGCTGTTGCGGCTGCTGTGGTGATCGTGCTGTTTATGACCATCAATCTAGGCAGCAACCTGCGCTACATTTTGACGCACCGCGGGCTGATGCTAACGACGATGCTGCTGGTAGCGTTTGCCGCCAGTGCGTCGACCGTGCTGTTCCAAACGGTGACGAATAACCGGGTGCTGACGCCGTCGATTATGGGGTTTGAAGCCCTGTTTATCCTGATTCAGACCTCGTTAGTATTTGTTTTCGGGGTTAGCGGCATTCCGGGTCTGGGCGTTGAAGGCAAATTCGTTCTTGAGACGCTGCTGCTCATTCTCTTCTCCGCGCTGCTGTATCGCTGGCTGTTTACCGGCAGCCGCAATAACCTGCATCTGGTTTTACTGGTCGGAATTATCTGCGGCACGCTGTTTCGCAGCATGGCGGGCTTAATGCAGCGTCTGCTGACGCCCGGCGAGTTTGCCATCTTACAGGGGCGGATGTTTGCCACCTTCACCCGTACAGTGCCTGAACTGGTAGCGCTGTCGGTTGTGATTACGCTGGTGGTCGCCGTGGTGATCTGGCGTATGCGCTTTCGGTTTGATGTACTGGCGCTGGGGCGTAATAACGCGATTAACCTGGGTATCGACTACAAACGCAGCGTCACGATCATTCTGCTGCTGGTTTCCGTGCTGGTTGCCATTTCAACGGCGCTGGTCGGTCCGCTCACCTTTTTGGGCTTTATGGTCGCGAACCTTGCCTATTTAGTGATTGGTTCCAGCCAGCATCGCCTGTTGCTGCCCGCCGCTTTCCTGCTAGGTGTGATTTCACTGGTTGGTGGACAGCTGGTGCTTGAGCATCTGCTGGATATGTCTGGGGCGCTGTCGGTCGTGATCGAATTTGTGGGTGGATCGCTGTTTATTGTGTTGCTACTGAAAAAGGTTTCCGTGTGATTGAGATCGGCAATGTAACCAAAGCGTATAATAACGTTAAGGTATTAGATAATGTCACCGCGACGGTGCCTCGTGGTGGTGTCACGTCGATTATCGGCCCGAACGGTGCAGGGAAGTCGACATTATTGTCCATCATCAGTCGCCTGCTGGACGCTGATCGCGGACAGGTAAAGGTCAACGGCATGGACGTGATGACCACGCCAAGCGATAAGCTGGCGACGTGTTTGTCCGTGCTGCGTCAGGAAAACCAGTTTACCAGCCGCTTAACGGTAGCGGAGCTGGTGGGTTTCGGCCGCTACCCTTATACCAAAGGGCGGCTGAATGCTGACGATCGTGAACGCATCAGCGCTGCGCTGGCATTCCTCAACCTGACCGAATTGAAAGATCGCTTTTTAGATGAGCTTTCCGGCGGCCAGCGTCAACGAGCCTATGTCGCGATGGTGCTGTGTCAGGACACGGAATATGTACTGCTGGATGAGCCGCTGAATAATCTGGATATGAAACATGCGGTGGCGATGATGAAACAGATTCGCCGTGCGGCCGATGAGCTAGGTAAAACCATCGTGCTGGTTATCCACGATATCAACTTCGCTTCCGCCTATTCGGATTACATTATTGCAATGCGCAAAGGGCAGATTATCTACACGGGAAAACCGGAAGACATCATGGTGTCCGAGGTGTTAGAAGATATTTTCGATACGGAAGTGGCCATCGAGCAGGTTCATAACCAGCGTATCGCGGTATATTATCGTTGATGGTTGATGACAGATTATCCGCTCAGCGAGGTGTTAGCGCAAAGGGCGTAAGCACTGCTTGAAAGACGCTGGGTATAACCTGTATGGTGAATGCATAAAGAATTTATGTATGACTTAAGGTAAGGGTAAAAGATGGATAAGGACACTAAGCCGTGTTTCCAGGATGTGCTGGAATTCGTGCGCATGTTTCGTCGTAAAAACAAACTTCAGCGTGAAATCGTCGACAACGAGAAGAAAATTCGTGATAACCAGAAGCGCGTTCTGCTGCTGGACAACCTGAGCGAATATCTTAAACCTGGCATGTCCATTGAGGACGTACAGAATATCATCGCCAACATGCGCGGTGATTATGAAGACCGCGTCGATGACTACATCATCAAAAACGCCGATCTGTCGAAAGAGCGCCGTGAACTGTCTAAAAAGCTGAAAGCGATGGGCGAAGTTAAGTAACCTGATGCGCCATTTCTTATGGTAAACAGCTACGGTAAATAGCTACTGTAAACGGCTCTGCTGTAAAAGGATCGCTTCTGCGGTCCTTTTTCTTTTGCAGCGCGTCAGGTTTTTAACAAAGCTTGTTAATCCTGACTAAAGCGGCACGTTAGCGCTCCCTGTGGCGAACAAAACTGGCGGAAAGCCGATCGAGCAAAATTGCCATTAGCACCACCACCATTCCACTTTGTAAACCCAAGCCGATATCAAGCTGCTGAATGCTACTGAGAATGTCATTGCCAAGCCCGCCCGCACCGACCATGGAGGCAATGATCACCATCGACATCGCCATCATAATGGTCTGGTTCACCCCTGCCATGATCGATGGTTGAGCGGCGGGTAACTGTACTTTCCACAGCAGTTGCCACGGCGTACAGCCAAAGGCGACACCCGCTTCAATGCGGGCAGCATTTACCTGACGGATCCCTAAATCGGTCAGACGTACGACTGGCGGCATGGAGAATAAAATGGTGGCGAAAATACCGGGCGGCCGACCCAGACCAAACAAGATCGTCGCGGGAATCAGATAAACAAAGGCGGGCATGGTCTGCATAAAATCTAACAGCGTACGCACTATGCTGCCCACTACCGCGCGGCGTGCGCTCCAGATGCCCAGAGGAATACCGAACAGCAGGCTGAAAAACGTGGAAGAGAGCGTCAGCGCGAGAGTGATCGATGCGTGTTCGCTGTACCCGCTATAGATGATGTAGAGCGTGGCAAGCAATGCGAACAGGGCGAACCCTTTTCCGATACGCCAGAACCCGATACCCACGGACAGGATCACCAGCCCCCAGGGTGTTAACCATCCCGTGAGCGTCTCCATGCCCCCCGCGAAGGCATCAATACTCGCCGCCAACGCGTCAAAAAAGCCCCCGCTTTGCGACAAGAGTGTGTGGATCGCGCTGTCAATCTGGCGGCTAAAATCGAGTGGATAACGCATACATTGACCTTATCGGCGCGTTGCCGAGGTATCGGCGTAGCTTTCCGCATAATTTTCCGCGAGTTGCCAGCGTGAGGTGTCCACGCCGGAGAAAAAATGGCGCACGTAGGGTGTCGCTGGGGTATTGATGAGGGTTTCCGCCTGACCGACCTGCACCAGATTGCCCTGTTCCATGATGGCAATGCGTGTTCCCAACCGTAGCGCTTCTTCCATATCGTGAGTGACAAACACGATGGTGCGCTGCTGCTGCGCCTGTAATGTCAGCAATAGCGACTGCATTTCCCGACGAATGATGGGATCCAGCGCGGAAAACGCCTCATCCATTAGCAGCACTGACGGGTTCACCACCAGCGCTCTGGCAAGCCCGACACGCTGTTGCATCCCACCGGAAAGCTGGTGGGGATAGTGGTTTGCGACCTGACCGAGCCCGACCTGTTCCAGCATGTCCTGTGCTTTCTGATGACGTGCTGCACGACTCACTCCGGCGACTTCCAGACCGAATGCCACGTTATCCAATACCGTGCGCTCATCGAAAAGCGCGAAAGACTGGAAGACCATGCCCATTTTTTGACGACGCAGGGCGATCATTTGCGCGGATGAGAGTGATGCCAGTTCCTGACCGTCAAATAACACCGAACCGCCAGTGGGGGGAATCAGAAAATTCAGCGTGCGTAAAAGCGTTGATTTTCCTGAACCTGAAAGGCCAACGATGACAAAAATTTCGCCCGGATAAATTTGCAGATTAATATTATTCAAGGCATTAACCGACGTTTGCTGTTTAGCGCGAAAAAAAAGACTGCCTTTTTCTTTTCTGGAATAATTTTTATTGATTGCACGCAATTCGATAATTGGCTCTGACATGGCCATATCACCTATTTTCTGAGAATCATTATACGCTAACCTAAAATAACCAGGCCAAGTTAAAGATTTCATTGCAGAGAATAGAACTATTCCGCATTAGTTTAGCGATATTATTGCAATGCACTTTTTTTGAGGTGGAAATTCCACGCCTCATCTAATAACCACGCTTTTACTTTTTCCTGCTGAGCTGATGACGGCTTTCCACTGGCAGAGATTAAGTAATATCCCCGCTCGGTTCGCATTTCTGGCCCGCAGCGGAAAAGTTGTTTGCTGGCGAGAAACGAGTCAATTAAGGGGCGCCAGCCGAGGGCAATGCCTTGACCTTCAATCGCGGCCTGAATCACCAGAGAGTAAGCGTTAAACGTACGTGATGCCGTATGCTGCTGGCTGACAACCTGATGCTGTCGGAACCAGTCTTCCCACGTTAACCAGCGCTGCGGATGCGTTTCTGGCAGTTTTATTAGCGGATATTCCAGTAGTTTGTCAGGCGAGGCATTGGCTCCGATTTCATCGATAAGATTTTGATTACAAACGGGAACGACGTCTTCGGGAAACAGGCGCTGCGCCTGCGTACCCGGCCAGTTTCCGTTGCCAAAATAGATGGCCAGATGCGCATTGTTGTCGCGAAAGTTGTAGTCGTTGGGCGAGGTGGAAATTTGTACCTCTACACCGGGAATCAGCGCCTGAATGTCGTTCAGACGTGGCAGCAGCCAGTAACTAGCGAACCCCATATCGGTATCGATTCGCAATGTGCTCCGCTGGTAGCGCGTGCGTTCCAGTTGTTCGCTGATATCGTTAAGACAAGAGCGAACAATTTGATAAAGCCCATTACCTGATTCGGTGAGTTCTACACCACGGTGACGACGTTCAAATAACGGTGTATTCAGCAGATTTTCAAGCAGTTGAATGCGCTGACTCACGGCTGGTTGAGAAAGGCTAAGCTCATTTCCCGCTGCGGTAAAATTGCCATGGCGCGCCGCCGCCTCAAACACCACTAATACTTGTAACGGCGGTAACTGTAATTTACTTGCCATAATCTGACCTTATCCCATGATAATAAAATACCCCCTTCACAGAATGAAAAGGGCGTGCGATAAAAATATCACGATTCATTTAATCAATTTTAATTTCTGGTTAATTATGCTTATAAATAAACCGAATATCGTTATTCTCATGGCCGATCAATTAACAGCCTCGGCATTACGAACGTATGGAAATAATGTCAGTCTGACCCCGAATATTGACAGGCTGGCGCGTGAAGGCGTGGTATTTGAATCCGCGTATTGCAACAGTCCGCTGTGCGCGCCGTCGCGGGCATCATTGATGACGGGCCAGCTCATCTCACGGAATGCCGTATTCGATAACGCCGCCGAGTTTCACGCCGATTCGCCGACGTTCTGCCACTATCTACGCGAACAGGGTTACCGCACCTGGCTTTCCGGCAAGATGCATTTTTGTGGCCCCGACCAACTACATGGCTTCGATGAGCGGCTGACGACGGATATCTATCCTGCGGATTTTGGCTGGACGCCTGACTGGCGTCATCCCGAGCGGCATCTGGACTGGTATCACAATATGAGTTCAGTGCTGGAGGCGGGCGAATGCGTGCGAACCAACCAGCTTGATTTTGATGATGAAGCCCTGTTCTTGGCGCGCCAACGGTTGTATGACGCCGCCCGTCGCCCCGAGGATCAGCCGTTCCTGTTGCTGCTGTCGTTGACGCATCCACACGATCCGTTCGCCATTCCCCGCCGCTATCTCGACCGATTCAACGCCGAGGATATCGATTTGCCGAAAACACAGGCTGGCGACGTTGAGGACGATCCCCATTCCGCCCGCCTGCGGGCAATGTATCAACTGGAGGAGGGGCTGCTTAGCGAAGATGACATTCGCCGAGCCCGCCATGCCTATTACGGTGCGATGGCCTATGTGGATGACTGTTTTGGTGAGATTGTGCGCACGCTAGAAGAAACTGGGCTTGCAGACGATACCCTCGTTTTTGTGGTCGCCGATCACGGTGAAATGCTGGGCGAACGCGGTCTGTGGTACAAGATGACGTTCTTCGAAAATGCGGTTCGCATTCCGTTTATTGTGCATAACCCGAAACGTTTCGCGCCGCGTCGTGTCACAGAGAACGTTTCGCTGGTCGATTTGCTGCCCACCCTCTGCGAACTGGCTAGCGGTGAGGATCGCTCAGCGCAGGCGATTGCGCCGCTGGATGGACGCAGCTTAGTACCGCATCTGCGTGGAGACGTTGGCCCAGATGGCGTATACAGCGAGTATCTGGCTGAGGGGGCAATAGGCCCAATGGTGATGATACGGCGTGGGCCGTGGAAATACATTCACTCCCTGAGTGAAGCACCCCAGCTGTTCAACCTGCAAGAGGACCCGGATGAAAAGCGCAATCTTGCGGCAGACAGCGAATATCAGGGCGTTGTTCAGGATTTTTTTAAAGAAGTGGCCGCGCGCTGGCAGTTGGACGACCTGAACCAACAGGTGCTGGCGAGCCAGCAAAAGAGACTGTTTTTAACCCGTATAGCAGGCCGTGACGCGATTCCTAAATGGGATTTCCAGCCTCATCAGGCAGCCTCGCAACGCTATATTCGCAACCATCAAACACTGGATGAGCAGGAAGCCTTTGCTCGCTACCCACAGCCGTTAAAAAAACCAATCGGGGAAGAATAATGAAGCAGAAATCATTGTCGGTATTCATGCTGTTGGCCAGTGCTGCGCTACTGCCTGTGACCAGTTTCGCCGCGGAAGACCCACGCTGTGCGGTGGTTACGCAATCCGATCCCGGCTGGACGGACATCGCGGCAACCAACGCCGTGTCTGGCGTGGTGCTCAAGGCGCTGGGCTATCAGCAAAAGGTGCAGAATCTTTCCGTGGCGCTGGCTTTTCAGGGGCTGAAAACCGGGCAGGTTGATGTGTTTCTCGGTAACTGGATGCCCGCGCAGGAACCGGTTATCAGCAAATATATTGCGGATGGTTCAATCAAGGTGCTCGGGGCGAATCTCCCGGCCGCTAAATTCACACTGGCGGTGCCGGAATATGTTGCAGAGGCAGGTGTAAAAGACTTTGCCGATTTACAAAAATACGCCGATAAGTTCGACCACAAAATATACGGTATCGCACCGGGTGCGCCAGCTAACCAAAATATTAAAAAGATGCTGGATAAACAGGATCTTGGGCTGCAAGGCTGGAACCTCGTGGAGTCCAGCGAGAGCGGGATGCTCGCGCAGGTGACCCGTGCGACGAGCCGCAATCAGTGGGTCGTTTTCCTCGGTTGGGAACCGCACGCGATGAATACGCGCTTCAAACTTAAGTATTTAAGTGGTGGGGATGCCTATTTCGGCCCTAACTACGGTAGCGCTACGGTGAATACGGTGACGCGTAAGGATTTCGCCACGCAGTGTCCGAATATTAATCGTTTTTTCAGTCAGTTAACGTTTGATGTCGCGCTGGAGAATGCCATCATTACCCGCATTCTGGATGATAAACAAACTGCCGAAGAAGCGGCGCGCGCAGAACTGGCGAAGCACCCAGAACGGCTTTCAAGCTGGCTTAACGGCGTAACCAACCGCGAAGGCCAGCCTGCCGAAGCTGTCGTGAAAAAAGCGCTCGGGATTTAATGTGGTACGCCGCAGCCAGATTGTTGTCATCGCACTATTTGAGGGAAACGCAGGAAGCTGAAAGTGGAATCAGGTTCACAGCTTGGATGTCATTTACTGACATTTAGCTGTTTTCTTGCGAAGCGTTTCCCTACCCGACGTTTTCGTTCTGTTGCATCAGTTTGAGTTGCTGCAACATGCCAGGACGAACCACAGGGAAAGAGGGAAGGGTGTGTTATGGCAAGGGACGATGCTAGTCAAAGGGATGATGTCCGTAAATAGTCTGGCTTGGACGAGCGTGCTGGGTATTCTGCCGTTGCTTTTCTTACCGCAGATTCCCGCACAAATGCTGCTGTGGTGGGGCATTGGGCTATCCACCTGCGTGATGCTAGTCGGATATCGTCACGCGGGGATACGCTGTGTGGCGCTGGTTGCCATGAGTTTTTGCTGGGCATCGTTGAATGCTCAAACTTTACTGTTACAAGTCGATCGCGTTACACAGGGTCAGGTTAACGCTGTCGTGACGATCAGCAGTATACGGTTCAACGAGCATGGTGATGATTGGATCACGGTTCGGCTGGAAGAGATCGATCAGCGCCGGATCTTCCCTCCATTATATGCCCAACTGACCTTATCACCGGCTATGGAAAACTGGTGTGGTGGCCAACGTTGGGCAATCACCGCCAGTTTGCGACCCATTCACAGTCGACTCAATGAAGGCGGCTTTGATAGCCAACGCTGGGCGATAGCCAAACGGCAACCGTTGTCGGGTCGTGTGCTCACGGCAAAGGCAGTTGATAGTCATTGTGACTTTCGCCAGCGCACGATTGTACAGGCGGAGCAGCAGGTGCAGGGATTAGCGTGGCGTTCTATTTTACTGGCGCTGACGTTTGGTGAGATGAAAACGGTTAGCCCGGAACTCAAGGCGCTACTTCAGAATACCGGGACGATGCACCTGATGGCGATCTCTGGTCTCCATATCGTGCTTGCGGGTCTGGTTGGTTGGGGAATGGCGCGGGCGTTACAGTATGGCTTTCCCGTGCAGTGGATTGGCTATCGTTTCCCATTACTGACGAGCGCTGTGGTTGCCTGGGGATATGTCTGGCTGGCAGGGGGAAATCCGCCTGCGGTGCGCTCGGCACTGGCGCTTAGCGTATGGATTTGCCTAAAAGTGTGGAACGTCAATGGCTCAGCCTGGCA
Source organism: Pectobacterium sp. S5 (assembly GCF_051707265.1). NCBI lineage: Bacteria > Pseudomonadati > Pseudomonadota > Gammaproteobacteria > Enterobacterales > Pectobacteriaceae > Pectobacterium > Pectobacterium sp. S5. Next base: position 355,739 of record NZ_JAULSZ010000001.1, on the reverse strand, counting down.
GGTCTGGCTATGGTGTGTCGCGTTGATTCTGGTCAGCGATCCATTGAGCGTACTGTCAGACAGTTTTTGGCTATCTTGCCTTGCTGTTGCGTCGCTGATTTTCTGGTTTCAATGGGCACCGCTTCCTCATCGGTTACAGACTCGACGGCGCTGGTTTTGGCTGCGCTGGATCCACCTGCAAACGGGAATCACGCTGCTACTGATGCCCTTGCAGCTTCATATTTTCCACGGTTTCAGTATTACTTCTCTGCCCGCAAACCTTTGGGCTGTGCCTTTGGTGTCCTTCGTTACCACACCACTCATTTTGCTGGCATTGAGCACGATGGCATTCGCGCCGCTGGGTGAAATACTCTGGTGGCTGGCGGATATTTCGCTGCGTGTGGTATTCGCCCCGCTGACGTATCTACAGACGGGATGGATTTATCTTGATGCATCGCTGCTGCTCGTGAGCGTCGCGGGTTGGGGCGCGGTTGTGATATGGCGCTTTAGCTGGTGGCGCATCTATCCGGCGAGTGTCGGTGCTCTGATTGTGGTTTTACTGGTCTTTCGCATAAAGACTGATGAGCCGGATTGGCGTGTGGACATGTTGGATGTTGGTCATGGTCTGGCGATTGTGATCGAACAGCGTGGGAAAGCGGTGTTATACGACACGGGAAACCGCTGGGAAGGGGGTGATATGGCGACGCGAGAAATTCTACCTTACCTGCGATGGCGGGGTGTCGACGTGGAAAACATTATCCTGAGCCATAGCCATATGGATCACATTGGGGGGCTGGAAACGCTACAGCTTGCTTACCCTGAAGCAACGATATATAGCGCGACCAATGCGATGAATCATCGTTCTTGCCAACGCGGCGAACGTTGGCGCTGGCAGGATCTCACGTTTACCGTGCTGTGGCCGTTGGAGCTTGTAGAACGAGCGGAAAATAACGACTCCTGCGTTATTCGCGTTGATGATGGAAAATACAGTGTCCTACTGACGGGCGATTTGGAGTCAGATGCGGAAAAGGCATTGATTAGGTTAGATCGCAGTGCCCTGCATGCGAATTTGTTACAAATCCCTCACCATGGCAGTACGACATCATCATCTCCTCCCTTTATTCGTGCGGTTAATGCCGAGTTTGCTATGGCTTCAGCGGCGCGTTATAACCCGTGGCGGTTGCCTTCAGTAAAGATTGTTGAACGATATCGGCAATATGGCTACTCATGGCGGGATACCGCATCATTCGGGCAGTTAAGTGCACGTTTTTTCAGCGATTCATGGCACATTCTGCGGTTCAGGGATCACATATCGCCTCGTTGGTATCATCAGTGGTTTGGCGTAGAGCGGTATAATGAGTAAAATGGTCGGCTATTTCTTCCCGATTCAGGTTTACTACATGCTGAATGATAAAGATCTCTCCACCTGGCAGACGTTTCGCCGCCTATGGCCGATGATCTCTCCTTTTAAGGCAGGGCTTGCTGCTGCTGCAATCGCACTCATTATTAACGCCGCTGGCGATACGTTAATGCTTTCTCTGCTCAAGCCCTTATTGGATGAGGGATTTGGTAAAGCAGAACGTTCCGTATTGCTGTGGATGCCGCTGGTCGTCATTGGGTTGATGCTAGTGAGAGGGCTCTCTGGGTTTGTCTCCAGCTACTGTGTTTCTTGGGTTTCCGGCAAAGTGGTGATGAATATGCGTCGCCGCTTGTTCTCCCATATTATGGGCATGCCGGTGTCGTTCTTCGATCAGCAGTCAACTGGGACGTTGTTATCCCGAATCACCTACGATTCGGAGCAGGTCGCGGCGTCGTCATCTGGCGCGTTGATTACGGTTGTCAGAGAAGGGGCCTCAATTATCGGCCTGTTTATTCTGATGTTCTACTACAGTTGGCAGTTGTCCATCATTCTGATTGTGATTGCGCCGATCGTGTCGATCGCCATGCGCGTGGTATCCAAACGCTTCCGCAATATCAGTAAAAATATGCAGGATACGATGGGGCATGTCACCACCAGCACGGAGCAAATGCTTAAAGGCCACAAAGAAGTACTGATGTTTGGTGGTCAGGAAGTAGAAACCAAGCGTTTTGATCAGGTCAGCAACCGGATGCGTCAGCAGGGCATGAAAATGGTGTCCGCATCGTCGATTTCCGATCCTATCATCCAGTTGATTGCTTCGCTGGCGTTAGCATTTGTGCTGTATGCTGCCAGCTTCCCCAGCGTGATGGAAACGCTAACGGCGGGGACGATCACGGTGGTGTTCTCTTCCATGATCGCACTGATGCGTCCGTTAAAATCACTGACCAACGTTAACGCGCAGTTCCAGCGGGGTATGGCCGCGTGCCAGACGCTGTTTGCGATTCTGGATATGGAGCAGGAGCGTGACACGGGCAAACTCGAGATCGATCGTGCGAAAGGTGAACTTGAATTTCGTCAGGTAAATTTCGCCTATCCAGGAAGAGAAAATCTGGCGCTGAAGAATATCAATCTGCATATTCCCGTGGGTAAAACCGTGGCGTTGGTTGGCCGTTCTGGTTCTGGGAAGTCAACGATTGCCAGTTTGATCACGCGTTTTTACGACATCCAATCAGGTGAAATTCTGCTCGATGGTCACGACCTACGTGAGTATCGCCTGTCTTCGTTGCGTAATCAGGTCGCGCTGGTTTCTCAAAACGTCCATCTGTTCAACGATACGGTAGCGAACAACATCGCCTATGCACGCAATGAGCACTATAGCCGTGAGGATATTGAGCGTGCGGCGACAATGGCGTATGCGATGGATTTCATCAATAAGATGGAACATGGTCTGGATACGATCATTGGTGAAAATGGCGTGATGCTTTCTGGCGGACAGCGGCAGCGTATCGCAATTGCCCGTGCTCTACTACGTAATAGCCCGATCCTGATATTGGATGAGGCGACGTCGGCGCTGGACACGGAATCTGAACGTGCCATTCAGGCTGCATTAGACGAGCTGCAAAAAGATCGTACCGCACTGGTGATTGCACATCGCCTTTCCACGATTGAAAAAGCGGATGAGATTCTGGTGGTGGAAGACGGCAGAATCATTGAGCGTGGTGATCATACTGCGTTACTGGCGGCGAACGGTGCCTATGCTCAACTGCATAGAATGCAGTTTGGCGAATGATTGAGCGCATCTGGTCTGGGCGGTCGCGGCTCTATTGGCTGCTGTTGCCGCTTTCGTGGCTATACGGACTCATCACGTTTCTGATTCGCCAGAGCTATCAACTAGGGTGGCGGAAAAGCTGGCGATCTCCCGTTCCCGTCGTGGTTGTGGGGAATCTGACGGCAGGTGGCAATGGGAAAACACCGGTCGTCATTTGGCTCGTCGAACAGTTGCAACGCAGAGGCTATCGTGTCGGTGTGGTGTCACGCGGTTACGGTGGGAAAGCTGAACGTTATCCGCTGCTGCTGGATGAGTCGGTAACGACGGCGCAGGCCGGTGATGAGCCGGTGCTGATTTTCCAGCGTACCAGTGCGCCCGTTGCGGTCGCTCCCCGTCGGCGGGATGCGGTGAGTGCATTATTGGCACAGCACACGCTAGATGTGGTGATCACCGACGATGGATTACAGCACTATGCGTTGGAAAGAGATATCGAGCTGGTTGTGATTGACGGGATGCGGCGTTTTGGCAACGGATGGTGGCTGCCTGCTGGCCCAATGCGGGAACGAGAAAGCCGTCTGGCGTCAGTGGATGCCGTCATTGTTAACGGCGGTACGCCGCGAGCAAACGAGATAGGCATGACATTAACGGCGGGTATGGCGGTTAACTTGTTTTCTGGTGAATCACGACCGCTGAGCCAACTGCATGATGTCGTTGCGATGGCGGGCATCGGACATCCCCCGCGTTTTTTTGCGACGCTGCGTGATGCCGGTGTTAGCATTGCACGTGAAGTCGCCTTTGCTGACCATCAATCGTACCAGCCAGAACAGCTCGACTCGCTGACTCAGGATGCGATGCAGCCGCTGCTGATGACGGAGAAAGATGCCGTAAAATGTAAGGCATTTGCTCAGGATAACTGGTGGTATCTGCCCGTCGATGCCGTTTTAGCTGAGCCCTACGGCACGCAGTTGCTCGACAAACTGGAAAATGTGCTTAATCGGAATGCGGGCAGTAGAACATAAATTGGTCTGCTACCACGGTTTCAGATATCCCTTGTGGATATCACCTTATTAGATCGCTGCTGTAGCGAGAAAGAAAATATCGGTCATCGATCGGTCAAAGATGGAGGAAGCATGGATCACCGTTTACTTGAGATTGTTGCCTGTCCTGTTTGTAATGGTCGGCTGTACTTTAATAAAGAGAAACTGGAACTGATCTGCAAGGTCGATGGTTTGGCCTATCCGGTTCGTGATGGTATTCCTGTGCTGCTGGAAAACGAAGCGCGTAAACTCGGGGCTGATGAGATAACACAATGACCTTTACTGTGATCATTCCTGCGCGTTTTGCGTCAAGCCGACTGCCGGGTAAACCGCTGGCGGACATCAATGGCAAACCGATGGTCGTCCATGTGATGGAGCGGGCGCTGGAATCGGGGGCACAGCGCGTTATTGTGGCCACCGATCATCCCGACGTCGAGGCCGCTGTGCAGCAAGCTGGTGGCGAAGTGTGCCTGACCCGCGCCGATCATAATTCTGGTACAGAGCGTTTGGCTGAAGTCATCGAACGTTACGGTTTTACCGATGATGACATCATCGTTAACGTTCAGGGCGATGAACCGCTCATTCCTTCCGTTATCATTCGTCAGGTGGCGGAGAATCTTGCCGCCAGTAAAGCAGGAATGGCAACGCTGGCGGTGCCGATTGAAACCAGCGAAGAAGCATTTAACCCGAATGCAGTAAAAGTCGTTACTGACGCTGAGGGATACGCGCTGTATTTTTCCCGAGCGACGATTCCCTGGGACAGAGAGCGTTTTGCTCAGTCTAAGGAAACCATTGGCGATCACTTTCTGCGCCATATCGGCATCTATGCTTACCGTGCGGGCTTTGTGCGTCGTTATGTCAGTTGGGCACCGAGCCAGCTGGAGCAAATCGAGCTACTGGAGCAACTGCGTGTGCTGTGGTACGGCGAGAAGATTCACGTTGCGGTCGCCAAAGCTATTCCTAGCGTCGGCGTGGATACCCCAGAAGATCTGGCCCGTGTGCGACAGGTCATGGCAGGTCAGTAAGATCTACCACGCTATGCTGCGATAAATACGTCATGGGGGGAATCTATTCTTGCCGGAATAGATTTTCCCTATATACCTGTCATACTTCAAGCTGCTTGTGCGTTGGCTGCCCTTACTCACCCCAGTCACTTACTGGTGTAAGCTCCTGGGGATTCGCGCAGTTGCCGCCTTCACGCAACTCGAATTATTTAGGGTATAACGTCTCTCTTAATACGACATATTATCTTTTAAATTATTTAGCACTTATTTAGATAAGTATTCTTAAAAATTCTCAAATTACGCTACGTCGCTTTATTTATGCGGATGGCTTATTCCCATGATGAATTAAATCGTCGCGAGTGGAACTTTTATTTTCATAGTTAAATGCTACTATCAATTCGCCATGTTTTTGCATGGCGTTTTTGTTATTTCAACTAAGGACGGTAATGATATGAATGCTAAACGTTACATCGCAAAAATTCTTCTCGGCGGTATGTTAATGGGGGCTGCCGCGGGCAGCAGCGCGGCGGTCTATTACATGGCTCCCAACGGCAACGACGCGAATAACGGCAGTAAAAACTCCCCCTGGAAAACAATCGACCGCGCACAGAAAACATTAAACCCTGGCGACCGCCTGTGGATCCGTGGCGGTAAATACGTGTTTACCAAAGGGCTAAACGTCTGTACGACGCGTACCGATGTGGTGAATGCGATCACGCTGAGTAAGAGCGGTACTGAAGGTAAGCGCATTGAGTATTGGGCATCTAGCGGAGAAGTGCCGATTTTTGATTTCAGCCAGATGCAGGATGATTGCCGGGTTAAAGGGTTCAACGTCGTTGCAGATTGGGTTTCCGTAAAAGGACTGGAAATAACCGGTGTCCCACAGCGTAATAACCTTAACCATGAGTCCTGGGGCGTGTGGATAAGGGGCAGCAATAATATATTCGAGCAGTTGAATATTCACCATATTATGGGGACGGGGCTGTTCATCCAGCGTGGGGGGAATAACCTGGTATTGAATAGTGACTCTCACCATAATTACGATCCACTGACCTCTAATGGTGCTGGCCAAAGTGGAGATGGTTTTGGTGCACATATCCCTGCTAACCAACCGGGTAATATTTTCCGCGGTTGCCGGGCGTGGTCAAACTCGGATGATGGCTTCGATTTAATTAATGCCTATTCTCCAGTGTTGATTGAAAACTCCTGGGCCTGGTCACACGGTTATTTACCGGGGACGACACAATCACTGGCTGCGGGTAACGGCAATGGTTTTAAAATCGGTGGCTACGGCGGCGTTTATGTGGCGAATGCGGTGAAACATACTGTGCGTAACTCGGTTGCATTTTTAAATAAAGCGGCCGGTTTTTATGCCAATCACCATCCGGTAGCGAACGATTTCTTCAACAACACGGGCTATAAAAATAACCCGAACTTTAATATCCGCGGCATTGATGCCAACGGAAAAGCGATTGGGCTGGGTACGCTACGCAACAATGTTTCTCACGGTGGGAAAGACCTGTCGTTCTCGGATGGCGCGAACATGCGCTACAACTCGTGGGATCTGAAAATTGCGGTATCAGATTCTGATTTCGAGAGCGTTTCCGTGACCGGATGGGACGCACCGCGTCAGGCTGACGGCAGTTTGCCAGTACTGAAGAGCCTGCGTCTTGCTTCAGGCAGCGCGCTGATCAACAAGGGTGGGGATGTCAAACTACCTTACAAAGGTTCAGCGCCAGACCTGGGTGCCTTCGAACGCGAATAATGGCAGTGTGTTAACGCACTAGCCTGTCACTCCGATATTCCCTGCTGACGAGCAGGGAATATCGCGCTGCAACAACCGAAGCAGGGAGTTCTCCCTGCTGCCCTTGATCCTCTTTTATTTGATCTGCGTTGAAGTATTTGTCTTCTGTTCGCCGCATCATGGTGAGTGGAGCCATTTGGCTCAACTCAGGTATAGCCGTTTATGGAACAATTGAAATCAGAACTCAGTACGGTGTTGGGGGAAAGCCTCAGCCGGCTTGAGCGCATAAGCGAACAGCCGTATGCGGATCTGTATGCCTTGTATGATAAAGAAGGCAACGCCATGCCTTTGTTGGCTAAAAGTTATGTTTGTCAGGGCGTGGCGCAGCAGGAAGCCTACAAGCTTTCGATGCTGGCGCGTGAAGGCGACGTACGTTTGCCAACCGTTTATGGATTGGTACTGACGCAACAGCAGCCTTATCGGGAACTGCTGCTGATTGAGCGCTTGCGCGGTGTATCGGTGGAAGCGCCGCCAAGAAACGGCCAGCGCTGGACGCTGCTGATGGACCAAATTGTTGAAAATGTATTGGCTTGGCACCGAATTGATAGCCATGGCTGCGTCGGTTCCGTGGACAGCACGCAGGACAATGATTGGTTCAGCTGGTACCAACAGCGTCTGGAAGTCCTGTGGTCCACGTTGCTCAACGTCAATGCACCGCAGCTTACGCAGCAGGATCGGAGCGTACTTTATCGTTCGCGCCAGTGCTTAGATATGTTGTTTGACGATTTCGAGGATGGCTGTGTGTTGGTACACGGTAACCTGTCGCTGCGCAGTATGTTGAAGGATGCACGTAGCGATCAGCTATTGGCAATGATCAATCCGGGAATGATGCTGTGGGCACCCAGAGAGTATGAACTCTTCCGGCTTTGTGAATCCGGTATGCCGGAGCAGCTGCTTTATCACTATCTGAAACAGGCACCGGTATCAGAATCCTTTGTCTACCGGCGCTGGCTATACGTCATTTGGGAAGCCGTCTCCCGCTATATCCATACGGGGCAGCTAGACCGTCAGCTATTTGATGTGGCTTCCCGAGAGCTATCTCCCTGGCTGGAGTGAGTCTGCGGTTGTTCCGCGTCGCGTGGTGCTGCCGAAGTTCCCTTCAGTGCCTGCCAGAGGCGACCGAGCGTTTCGTACCAGGCTCGCTCGCTGTGCGATAAATAGTAAGCGGAAGGGAACACTTTTTCCCACGGGTTGAGCGCGGAGGTGATCGCCATCTGATTTGCTGGTGCGGGAATCGGCGCTAACCCCTCAGCCTGGAAGAATCGAATGGCGCGAGGCAAATGGTTGGCTGAGGTCACCAGCAAGAAAGGGCGATCGCCAACAATCTTAGCGGTTGCAGCCGCTTCTTCTTCCGTATCCCTTGGCGTATCCAGAATGACGATATCCTGCTGGGGAATCCCCAAACTTTCGGCGACCAACGCCGCGGTTTTTGCACTGCTGACAGGGTTACCCTGCGCGGCTCCACCGGTAAAAATCAATTTTGCGCCGGGATTGGCATGATAAAGGCGAACGCCTTCCGTGACGCGTGGGAGACTGTTGCTGATGAGATTAGAACTGGGTGCCCATTCCGCGTTATAGGTATATCCCCCGCCTAGCACGACAATATACTCGGCTTTGCTCGTCTGCGGCGTTGGCCGCCAGGTTGGGTAGTGTGATTCCAGAGGTAACAACAGTCGATCGGCAACAGGCTGTAGGCTGAGCAGAATAAGCATCAGCCAACTGGCTAATATTATCGCTTTCCCCGTGCGTTGCCGTTGGGTAAACCAAAGCAGCAACAGACCAACACCCATCAGAAGCAATAGCAATGGCAGGGGCTGAAGAAGGCCACCGACGAACTTTTTGAGTGTGAAAAGCATAAAATTGCATTCCTTTTGAGTGAAAAAACCGCATCCGGGAAGATATCATGCGGTAAGGCCATTTATTCTAAGCCAGCCTGTGCCAAAATGGCAGGCTGGAAAAAAATCGCATCGCGCAGACATGTCCTGCACGAGATCCCCGTTTATATGATGCGGAACAATGACTGATGCAGGATCGCAATTTTAACGATATCGCCGAAAAATTTGCTCAGAATATCTATGGCACGACGAAGGGGAGACTTCGGCTGGCGGTATTGTGGCAGGATCTTAGCGATCTTTTGACCCGACTTCCGGCACGGCCTTTGCGCATCCTTGATGCGGGAGGCGGTGAAGGGCAGATGGCCTGTCGTTTGGCGGCTTTAGGACATCAGGTATTGTTGTGCGATGTTTCCGGTGAGATGATTCAGCGCGCCAAAAATGCGGCAGCGGAGCAGGGCGTTACCCATAATATGCGTTTTGTGCAGTGTGCCGCACAGGATATCGCGCAATATATGGATAGCCCCGCCGATCTGATATTGTTCCATGCGGTGCTGGAATGGGTCGCGCAACCGCAGCAGGTGCTGAAAACACTGTACGATAGCCTGTCTCCGGGTGGCGCATTGTCCCTGATGTTCTATAACCATCATGGGCTGTTGATGCGTAACATGGTGGTGGGCAACTTTGATTATGTTCAGGCCGGAATGCCTAAGGGCAAACGGCGCTCGCTCTCGCCGGATCACCCGCTGAACCCGCAAGACGTGTACGGCTGGCTTGATGAGATGGGGCTGACCATTAGCGGGAAAACGGGTGTGCGCGTGTTTCATGACTACTTGAAAAACAAACAGCAGCAAGTTGAGAAATTTGACGACATTCTGGAAATTGAACAGCGGTATTGTCGGCAAGAGCCTTTTGTGAGTTTGGGCCGTTATATCCATGTCATGGCGCATAAACCCCATTTGAAGGATGCATTATGAGTGATTTTTCCCAGACTGTACCCGAACTGGTCGCCTGGGCACGAAAAAACGATTTCTCCATTTCCCTCCCCACCGAACGCCTGGCGTTTTTGATGGCGATTGCCACGCTTAACGGCGAACGCATGGATGGTGAAATGAGTGAAGGTGAGTTGATTGATGCCTTCCGTCATGTGAGTCAGGGATTTGATCAGACGAATGAAACTATTACCCTTCGCGCCAATAACGCGATTAACGATCTGGTGCGGCAGCGCTTGCTTAACCGCTTTACCAGCGAGCAGGCCGAAGGTAATGCGATTTATCGTCTGACGCCGCTGGGGATTGGCATTACCGATTATTACATTCGGCAGCGTGAGTTCTCGACGCTGCGCCTTTCCATGCAGCTCTCTATCGTTGCGCAAGAACTCAGTCGCGCAGCCGATGCGGCGGAGGAAGATGGTGATGAGTTTCACTGGCACCGCAACGTATTTGCACCGCTGAAATATTCCGTTGCAGAAATTTTTGACAGTATCGACCTGTCACAGCGCGTGATGGATGAGCAGCAGCAGGGCGTTAAAGACGATATCGCCGCGCTGTTAAATCAGGACTGGCGAGCCGCGATCAGTAGCTGTGAACAACTGCTGACGGAAACGTCATCGACGCTGCGTGAGTTGCAGGATACGCTGGAAGCCGCAGGCGACAAATTGCAGACGAGCCTGTTGAGCATTCAGGATGCGATTATGAATAATCCGCATAATCTGGAGTTTGTCGACAAGCTGGTGTTTGACCTGCAAAACAAACTCGACCGCATTGTGAGTTGGGGACAGCAGACGATAGATCTGTGGATTGGTTACGACCGCCACGTACATAAGTTTATCCGTACCGCGATTGATATGGATAAAAACCGCGTCTTTGCCCAGCGGTTGCGTCAGTCGGTGCAGAGCTATTTCGATAGCCCTTGGGCGCTGACGTTTGCCAACGCGGATCGCCTGCTGGATATGCGTGACGAAGAGCTGACGCTGCGTAGTGAAGAAGTCACCGGTGAACTGCCGCCGGAGCTGGAATACGAAGAGTTTAGTGAAATGCGCGAGCAGTTGATCGCGCTAGTCGAGCAGGCGCTGCATAAATATAAAGCGCAACAGATTCCGCTGGATTTGAGTGAAGTAATGCGTGAGTACCTCGCACAGCATCCTCGCTCGCGGCATTTTGATGTTGCCCGAATCGTGGTCGACCAGGCAGTACGTCTGGGCGTAGCCGAAACAGATTTCACCGGATTGCCTGCATTGTGGCAGGCGATCAATGATTACGGAGCCAAGGTACAGGCCCATGTCATCGACAAATATTGAACAATTTATGCCAGTGAAGCTGGCAACCGCGCTGTCGAATAACCTCTTTCCTGCGCTGGACAGCCAATTACGCGCCGGGCGTCATGTTGGCATTGAAGAACTGGAGAACCATGTATTTTTGATGGATTTCCAGGACGTGCTGGAAGAGTTCTACAGCCGTTACAACGTAGAGCTGATTCGCGCGCCGGAAGGGTTCTTCTATCTGCGTCCGCGTTCTACCACGCTGATCCCGCGCTCGGTGCTGTCTGAGCTGGATATGATGGTAGGGAAAATTCTCTGCTATCTCTATCTGAGCCCAGAGCGTTTGGCGCACGAAGGCATTTTCAGCCAGCAGGAGCTGTATGAAGAGCTGCTGAGTCTGGCGGACGAAAGCAAACTGCTGAAGCTGGTTAACCAGCGTTCAACCGGTTCCGATCTGGATCGCCAAAAATTGCAGGAAAAAGTCAGAACGTCACTTAACCGCTTACGTCGGTTAGGCATGATCTACTTTATGGGCAATGACAGCAGCAAATTCAGAATTACTGAATCGGTGTTCCGCTTCGGGGCCGATGTGCGCAGCGGCGATGATGCCCGCGAAGCACAGCTACGCATGATTCGCGATGGTGAAGCGATGCCTGTTGAAGGTAGTTTGTCGCTGAAAGATGACAGTGACGACAATGATCGCACCGATGATACCGCGCCAGAAACGGGCGAGGATGAATAAGAGCTTATCCCATTAGAGCTATTTCATTTGCCATTTTGAACCTGGGCAGTGCTCGAAATCATCACGTACTACGTGTACGCTCCGGTTTCTGCGCGCTGTCCGTGTCCAAACTGACTGCACCAATAACGCCTACTGGGATGGGCTCTCAGTGTTGAGGATGAACAGGAATGATTGAACGCGGTAAATTTCGCTCACTAACGCTGGTCAACTGGAACGGCTTTTTCGCCCGCACCTTCGATCTGGATGAACTGGTTACCACGCTATCCGGCGGTAACGGTGCCGGGAAATCCACCACGATGGCCGCCTTTATTACGGCGCTGATCCCTGACCTGACGCTGTTGCACTTCAGGAACACCACCGAAGCCGGTGCTACCAGCGGTTCGCGCGATAAAGGCCTGCACGGTAAATTGCGCGCCGGCGTCTGCTACTCCACGCTGGATGTCGTTAACTCGCGTCATCAGCGCGTGCTGGTTGGGGTTCGTCTCCAGCAGGTTGCAGGGCGCGACCGTAAAGTCGATATCAAACCTTTCACTATTCAGGGATTACCGACGGCGATACAGCCGACGCAAATTCTGACGCAGGTGGTCGGCGATCGTCAGGCGCGTGTGCTCTCATTGCAGGAGCTGAAAGATCGCGTCGAGGAGATGGAAGGCGTTCAGTTCAAGCAGTTTAACTCCATCACCGACTATCACTCGCTGATGTTTGATTTGGGCGTGGTGCCGCGTCGCCTGCGTTCTGCTTCCGATCGCAGTAAGTTCTATCGCTTGATCGAAGCTTCGCTGTACGGCGGTATTTCCAGTGCGATTACTCGCTCGCTGCGTGACTACCTGCTGCCGGAAAATAGCGGCGTGCGTAAAGCGTTTCAGGATATGGAAGCGGCGCTGCGTGAAAACCGCATGACGCTGGAAGCGATTCGCGTTACCCAGTCAGATCGCGATCTGTTTAAGCACCTGATCTCTGAAGCGACGTCCTATGTTGCTGCTGACTATATGCGGCACGCCAATGAGCGTCGTATTCATCTGGATGGGGCGTTGGAACTGCGTCGTGACCTGTTCTCCAGCCGTAAGCAACTGTCCAGCGAGCAATATCGCCATGTAGAAATGGCGCGAGAGCTGGCGGAGCAGAGCGGTGCCGAAGGCGATCTGGAAACGGATTATCAGGCGGCCAGCGATCACCTGAATCTGGTGCAGACTGCCATGCGCCAGCAGGAAAAAATCGAGCGTTATAACGCCGACCTGGAAGAATTGAGCTATCGCCTCGAAGAACAGAACGAGGTGGTGGAAGAAGCACGGGAGCAGCAGGCGGAAAACGAAGAACGTGCCGATGCGACCGAGCTGGAAGTGGATGAGCTGAAAAGCCAGCTTGCCGATTATCAGCAGGCGCTGGACGTGCAGCAAACGCGCGCCATTCAGTACAAGCAGGCTCAGCAGGCGCTGGAACGTGCCCGCACGCTGTGTCAGTTGCCAGATTTAACGGCAGACAATGCGGATGAGTGGCTGGACAGCTACCAGGCGAAAGAGCAGGAAGCGACAGAAATTCTGCTGATGCTGGAGCAGAAACTGAGCGTGGCCGATGCGGCGCACGGCCAGTTTGAGCAAGCCTATCAGCTGGTGACTAAGATTGTCGGTGCGGTGAATCGCAACGAAGCCTGGCAGGTTGCGCGCGATTTGCTGCGTGACAGCTCTTCACAACGCTATCAGGCGGAACGGGTACAGCCGCTGCGGATGCGTCTGTCTGAGTTGGAACAGCGCCTACGCGAACAGCAGGATGCCGAGCGGTTATTGCAGGATTTCAGCAAACGCAACGGTCAGGATTATCAACCGGAAGAGCTGGAATCCCTCCAGCAAGAACTGGATGCTCGCATCGAAACGCTGTCATCGCTGGTGGCAGAAGCGGGCGAGCGCCGTATGGCACTACGCCAAGAGCTGGAGCAAACCCAGCAGCGCATTCAGAAGCTGACGGCGCGAGCGCCAGTCTGGCTGGCCGCACAGGAAATGCTGACGCAACTGAGTGAGCAGAGCGGCGAAACGTTTGAAGATAGCCGTCAGGTGACGGAATTCATGCAGCAACTGCTGGAGCGCGAGCGTGAAACTACGGTTGAACGTGACGACATCGCTGCTCGCAAACGCCAGATTGAAGCGCAGGTTGAGCGCCTGAGTCAGCCCGGCGGTTCGGAAGACCCGCGCCTGAACGCGCTGGCGGAACGTTTTGGCGGCGTGCTGTTGTCTGAAATTTATGATGACGTGACACTGGATGATGCGCCGTACTTCTCGGCGCTTTATGGTCCTTCCCGCCATGCGATTGTGGTGTCCGATCTCTCGCTGGTGCGCGATCAACTTGCTGGTCTCGAAGACTGTCCTGAAGATCTGTATCTGATCGAGGGGGACCCACAGTCGTTTGATGACAGCGTATTTGCCGTTGACGAGCTGGAACGTGCTGTCGTGGTGAAAGTCGCGGAGCGCCAGTGGCGTTATTCGCGTTTCCCAGAAGTGCCACTGTTTGGCCGCGCCGCGCGGGAAATGCGCCTGGAAAGCCTGCGTGATGAGCGCGAAGCGCTGGCGGAACAGTACGCAACGCTGTCGTTTGACGTGCAGAAAACGCAGCGCTTGCACCAGTCTTTTGGTCGCTTTATCGGTACCCATCTGGCAGTCGTTTTTGATGACGATCCCGAAGTGGAAATCCGTACGCTCAGTTCCCGTCGCGGCGAGCTGGATCGTGCGGTGGCCAGCTTTGATGGCGAAAATCAGCAGCAGCGCCAGCAGTACGAACAAGCGAAAGAAGCCAGCGCACAGCTGAATAAACTGATTCCGCGCATTAGCCTGCTTTGTGATGAGACATTGCAGGATCGCGTGGAAGAGATTCGTGCGGAATTGGATGAAACCGAAGAGTCTGCTCGCTTCATTCAGCAACACGGTACAACGCTGGCTAAGCTGGAACCGTTGGTTTCTGTCCTGCAAAGCGATCCGCAGCAGCATGAGCAGTTGCAGGAAGATTATACGCAGGCGCAGAACGCACAACGGCAGGCAAAACAGCAGGCGTTTGCACTGACTGAGGTGGTGCAGCGTCGCGCGCACTTCAGCTATGCCGATTCGGCTGGAATGCTGGGTGAGAATGCTGGCTTGAATGACAAACTGCGCCATCGTTTGGAACAGGCTGAGGCAGAACGGACAAAAGCACGTGAGCAGCTACGCCAGCATCAGGCACAGCTGACGCAGTACAGTCAGGTTCAGGCATCGCTGAAAAGTTCTTACGATGCCAAGCAGGACATGCTGAAGGAACTGACGCAAGAGCTTCAGGATATCGGTGTACGTGCGGACGCTGATGCCGAAGCGCGCGCCCGTCAGCGTCGTGATGAGCTGCATGCGGCATTAAGCACCAACCGCTCGCGGCGTAATCAGTTGGAAAAACAGATTACGTTCTGTGAAGCAGAAATGGACAGTTTGCAGAAGAAATTGCGCAAACTGGAACGTGATTACCACCAGATGCGTGAGCAGGTTGTTACGGCGAAAGCGGGCTGGTGCGCGGTCATGCGTTTGGTGAAAGACAACGGCGTCGAGCGTCGTCTGCACCGTCGTGAACTCGCATATATGGAAGGCGATGAACTGCGTTCCATGTCGGATAAGGCGCTGGGTGCGCTGCGTCTGGCGGTTGCGGATAACGAACATCTGCGCGATGTGCTGCGGCTTTCCGAAGATCCGAAGCGGCCCGAACGCAAGATTCAGTTCTATATCGCCGTTTACCAGCATCTGCGCGAGCGTATCCGTCAGGATATTATTCGCACCGATGATCCGGTAGAAGCCATTGAGCAGATGGAAATCGAGCTTAACCGTCTGACTGAAGAACTGACGGCGCGTGAACAGATGCTGGCCATCAGCTCTCGCAGCGTGGCAAACATCATCCGTAAAACGATCCAGCGTGAGCAGAACCGTATTCGGATGCTGAATCAGGGGCTGCAAGCGGTTGCGTTTGGTCAGGTGAAGAGCGTTCGCCTCAACGTTAACGTGCGCGAAACGCATACCACGCTGCTCAATGTGTTGTCCGAACAGCAGGAAATGCATCAGGATCTGTTTAACAGCAACCGTCTGACCTTCTCTGAAGCGTTGGCAAAACTGTATCAGCGCCTGAATCCTGAAATTGATATGGGGCAGCGTACGCCGCAAACGATCGGTGAAGAGCTGCTGGATTACCGAAACTACCTTGAGATGGAAGTTGAGGTTAACCGTGGCGCGGATGGCTGGCTGCGAGCAGAAAGTGGGGCGCTGTCGACTGGGGAAGCCATCGGGACCGGGATGTCGATTCTGGTTATGGTGGTACAGAGCTGGGAAGAAGAGTCTAAGCGCCTGCGTGGTAAAGATATTATTCCGTGTCGTCTGCTGTTCCTCGATGAGGCGGCGCGCCTGGATGCCAAGTCGATTGCGACGCTGTTTGAGCTCTGCGATCGTCTGGAAATGCAGTTGGTCATCGCGGCACCGGAAAATATCAGCCCCGAGAAGGGAACCACCTATAAACTGGTACGTAAAGTCTACCAGAACAACGAGCACGTCCATGTGGTCGGGCTGCGTGGTTTTGGAACGGAAGCGCCAGAGACGCAAGAGCAAGCCTC
The DNA here is from genome assembly GCF_051707265.1 of Pectobacterium sp. S5. NCBI lineage: Bacteria > Pseudomonadati > Pseudomonadota > Gammaproteobacteria > Enterobacterales > Pectobacteriaceae > Pectobacterium > Pectobacterium sp. S5. Next base: position 339,350 of record NZ_JAULSZ010000001.1, on the reverse strand, counting down.
GTAGCGGGGAGCGGTAAATTTTATCGTTGTAAACCTTGCCGCTATTTTCCTCTATAATGATAAAGCCGCTTTTTTAAGCGGCTTTATTTTTTTCGTAAAGCGTTGCGTAAAGGGAATGTTGAATACGAATAGCTTCATCAAACGCGTAAGATAATAACCAGAAGAAGAAGCAAAAATATTTTTCTCTTTATATACTGACGATGAAACGATTACAGACCGTAGAAGGATTTGCGGTTTATGTTGCAAGGTGGCGTACCGTAATAACGGGCGCTATATAAAAATGATCATATTTCATTCTTTCTCATTTTCTACATAAGAAAACCTAAAGAATGTGCTTACGCCAGTATGACCGTATACGAGCGAATTCGGTTTGTTATTTCCATATCCAACGTGGATTATCGTGAAAGCATAGTGATTAATGAGTACAGGGGATAAATGGATGTTGTTGTTACATAAACGAAAAATGGTCAGGCTGCTGTTACGCGTGGGTTGTATTTGGGTCGGAAGCCTGTCTCCTTCGTTTTCGGTGCTGGCAGCATCTCCGACGGTGGTATCCGGCTTATCGCAAAGCTCGGGCGTGGTGTCTGTAGAAAATAGCCGTGCAGGGCTTCTGGCTGCTCTGCCGCACGGTATGTCGTTACATTATCTCTCTGATTTATCATCGCTTTATGCCCAACATCAGATGCAACCTATGTGGGCAGATAACCGTGCGGTTCAACAGTTTCAACAACAGCTGGCCGAATTGGCGATAGCTGGCGTACAGCCGCAGTTCACTACATGGGTAACCTGGCTGACCGATCCGCAATTGACCGGATTTGCGCGTGATGCTGTGCTATCGGATGCGATGCTGGGCTATTTGCAGTTCGTCTCGGGTGTAGAACGCAGCGGTAACGACTGGCTGTACAGCAGCGTGCCTTACCGTCTGCAATCGCCAGCGCTCAATATCGTTACGCAATGGCAACAGGCCGTGAAATCCGGCACCAGCGCGGCTTATGTCGTTTCGCTGGCACCCCAGCATTCGCAATACGCCAAAATGCATGAAGCGCTGAAGACAATGCTGACGGACAATCGCCCGTGGCCGAGCCTGAATCTGGCGGAGTCTCTGCGCCCGGAACAACAAAGTCGGGAACTGGCGGTACTGCGTGAAATTCTGCAACGTACTGGCATGCTGTCTTCAACGGAGAGCATTACGCTATTTAACGAAAATACCGCAGCGACGACAGTATCGACAGGACAGGCTCCGCAGGTCGAGGGCGCTGCTATCGACGATCGTTATACTGGCGAACTGGTTGACGCGGTTAAACGCTTCCAGCATTGGCAAGGGCTGGAGGGTGATGGCGTTATTGGTAAGCGTACGCGCGATTGGCTCAATGTGTCCCCGCAAATGCGCGCAACGCTGCTGGCGCTGAATATCCAGCGTCTGCGTCTGTTACCGGACAATGTTCACACCGGTATCATGGTGAACATCCCCAATTATTCACTGATCTATTATCAAGATGGCGCTGAGCGCTTATCATCGCGCGTGATTGTCGGGCAGCCTAAACGCAAAACGCCATTGATGAGCAGCTCGCTGTATAACGTCGTGGTCAACCCGCCGTGGAATGTTCCTACGACGCTGACTCGGCAGGACATCATTCCTAAAGTGGTGCGCGATCCCGGTTATCTACAGCGCCATGGCTACACGGTGTTGTCCGGCTGGAGTCAGGATGCTGAAGCGATCGATCCTTCCATGATCGATTGGCCGATGGTCTCAGCAGAGCGTTTCCCCTATCGCCTGCGTCAGGCCCCAGGTGCGAATAACTCGCTGGGACGCTACAAATTTAATATGCCGAATTCAGAAGCGATTTATCTGCACGACACGCCTAATCACAATCTGTTCCAGCGTGATATCCGGGCGCTGAGCTCCGGCTGCGTGCGAGTTAATAAGGCATCGGAACTGGCTAGCATGCTATTGCAGGATGCGGGATGGAATAATAGTCGTATTTCTTCCACACTGGATCAGGGAAATACCACCTTCGTGTCGATGAAACATCGGATTCCGGTCAACCTCTATTACCTGACCGCGTGGGTGGCCGAAGATGGCAGACCACAGTTCCGAACAGATATTTACAATTATGATGACACCGCTCGTGCCGGGACGAAAGTGCTGTCCAGAGCAGGGCTGTTGCTTCAGTAAGTATTGAAAACACGGGCATTAGCGGTATCGGTATTTTATCGTTTTTGCGGGGGATCGATGCGATCTCCCGCAAACCCGTAAGCAAAGCGGGTTGACTCACTTTTCTCTGGCAGTTAAGGTTCAAGGCGGCACGTTTTGTGCCTCCTTTTATACCGTTCTTTAGCCAGGGTACTTGTTCTATGGATCACATTGACAATCATCGCCGTAAGTGGCTTGCACTGGGTGGTGCCGCGTTGGGTATCGCACTGCTTCCCGGTCAGGCATTTGCGACGTTATCTACACCCCGACCACGAATTTTGACGCTGAACAATCTGAATACCGGAGAGCTGCTGAAAACGGAATTCTTTGATGGCAAACGGTATAATAAGTCAGAACTTTCCCGCCTGAATCACTTTTTCCGCGACTATCGCGCCAATAAAGTCAAAACGATTGATCCTCAACTTTTCGATCAGCTCTATCGCTTACAGGTCATGTTGGGCACCAACAAGCCCGTACAGCTGATTTCTGGTTATCGCGCGATAGATACGAATAACGAATTACGTGCGCATAGCAGAGGTGTAGCAAAGCAGAGCTACCACACGAAAGGGCAGGCGATGGATTTCCATATTGAAGGCGTTCAACTCGCTAACATTCGTAAAGCGGCGATGAAAATGCGTGCCGGCGGCGTTGGCTATTACCCACGCAGTGATTTCGTTCACATCGATACTGGCCCCGTTCGCACCTGGTAATTCGCTACCGCAGCGCTAAATTTTTCCTGATACGGTTCGTTATGCAGAGCGAACCGCTCAGTTTATTCAACATGGAGTGATATGAAATATCAAATTGTCCCGGTGACGGCATTTAGCCAGAACTGTACGTTGTTATGGTGTGAAAAAACGAATGAAGCGGCGATTGTCGATCCCGGTGGCGATGCAGAAAAAATCAAACGTGCCGTCGCGGATGCAGGCATTTCAGTTAAGCAGATTCTATTGACGCACGGCCATCTGGATCATGTGGGTGCAGCGGCGGAATTGGCCGAGCACTATCAGGTCGTAATTATTGGCCCGCAAATTGAAGACGCGTTCTGGCTGGAAGGGCTGCCGGCACAGAGCCGGATGTTTGGTCTGGAAGAATGTGCTCCGCTGACGCCATCGCGTTGGTTACAGGAAGGTGATGAGGTTAGCGTGGGCGAGACAACGCTGGCGGTTTTCCACTGTCCAGGCCATACACCGGGCCACATTGTTTTCTTTGATGCAGAATCGCGGTTGGCACAGGTGGGCGATGTTATTTTTAACGGCGGCGTAGGGCGTACCGATTTCCCACAGGGGGATCATCAGGCGTTGATTGCGTCTATCAAAAATAAGCTGCTGCCGCTGGGTGACGATGTGACGTTTATTCCAGGACATGGCCCGATGTCGACCTTAGGACATGAACGCAAGACCAACCCTTTCCTGCGTGAAGATGCCGCGATTTGGTAGTTTCTGTTCTTTTTATCAATAAAGGGCAGAAATTTATCAATAAAAGACAGAAATGAAAAAGCCGACACAGTGTGTCGGCTTTTTTAATCGCAGAACGATCAGAGTACGGCAACAATCGCTTCGCAGAGTGGAGCCATGTTTTCCGGCGTCATTCCTGCAACGTTGATACGGCCAGAATTCACCGCGTAAACGCCGAATTCATCACGCAGACGCAGAACCTGCTCTTTGGTCAAACCACTGAATGAGAACATCCCATTCTGGTTGATGATGAAGGAGAAATCCTGATTTGCCCCTTTTTCCTGCAAGGTATTCACGAACAGCTGACGCATGCGTTGAATACGCTCACGCATCGCCGTCAATTCCTGTTCCCAGACGGCTTTCAGTGCATCGTTGCCCAGAATGGTCGCAACAACGGTCGCGCCGTGTGACGGTGGGTTGGAGTAGTTTGCGCGAATAGCCGCTTTCACCTGGCTGAATGCGGTGTCTGCCGTTGCGGCATCTGCAGCAACCAGCGTGCAAGCACCGACGCGCTCATTGTACAAACCGAAGTTTTTAGAGTACGAGCTGCATACGATCAGTTCATCGTGCTTCGCGGCGAAGAGACGCAGGCCTTCCGCATCTTCTTCGAGCCCACGAGCAAAGCCCTGATAGGCGAAGTCAAACAGTGGCAGCCAGCCTTTTGCTACTGACAGTTCGGCCAATGTAGCCCACTGCTCAGCGGTAGGATCGATACCGGTTGGGTTGTGGCAACAGCCGTGGAACAGTACCACGTCACCGGCTTGTGCGGCATTCAGGCTGTTCAGCAGGCCATCAAAATCCAGCGCGTGGTTTGCAGCATCGTAGTAGTCGTACTGGCAAACTTCCAAACCGACAGCAGAGAAGACGTTGTTGTGATTTGGCCAGGTTGGGTTGCTGATCCAAATGCGTTTTGCAGACGTTTGATTTGCAATGAAATCAGCGGCTACGCGCAACGCACCTGTTCCGCCTGGCGTTTGCGCCGTGCGGGCACGTTTGTCGGCAATGATGGCATTCTGCTTGCCAAACAACAGCTCCTGTGTGCACTGACCGAATGCTGGCAGACCGTCAATGCCCAGATAATTTTTGGTGGTTTCATTTTCCAGCAGATAGTGTTCTGCTTTTTTTACGCTGGTCAGAACCGGAGTTTTACCGGTTTCATCTTTATAGACACCAATACCCAGATTGATTTTATTCGCGCGGTCATCGGCGCGGAAAAGATCGGTCAGCCCGAGAATAGGATCGGCCGGTGCGGCAGAGATATTTTCAAACATTGCCAGAATGTTCCATAACTGAGATGAAATAAGAATTCTCAGAGTACCGTCAGTAAAAGGCTTTGCCAACCGTTGATGTCAAAAAGAAAGGGAAATAACAGGGAGAACGAGAGAGACGAAATAAAAGACTGGTTAGGCGAGAATAATTGGCGCAGCGTGGCGTAAAGCAGAAACAGAAAATGCGGGAGAGCGTTTTTCAACGTTGCAGGCGATTGCTCGTAAAAATGGTGTGCTATCGGGCTTTCAATAAAAAAGACAGAGCCGAGGCTCTGTCTTTTCATGCAATACGAACGATTAACTCGTTACGTTATGCTGAGGCAACTTAGAACTGGTAAACAACACCCACGTTCACGATATCGCCGTTTTCTTGGCTGAATGCTTTATTCTGGTCTTTATCAAGCAGGTTGATATCGTACTCAACATAGGTAGAGAAATTTTTGTTGAATGCGTAAGTACCGCCGATGCTTGCGTATTTAACGGCATAGTCGTTTGCGACGTTATCAATTTTGTCTTTACGAGATACGTAAGCAATAGTTGGAGTCAAGCCAAAATCAAAGTTGTACTGTGCAACCACTTCGAAGATTTTGCTTTCGTCAGCAATTCTGCCATCATTGCTGCTGGTCAAGAAGAAATTGCGAGCTTCACCGTAAGTTGCTGCAACATAGATATTGTTAGCGTCGTATTTCAGACCAGTTGACCATACGTCAGCGCGATCGCCTTTAGCGCCAGCAGCAGCTTGCTGAGTTTGGGTACGGTCATACGAACCGTAAGATGCAACTGCACCTACGCCGAAATCGGTATCATAAGACAGGGAGGTTGCCCACGCATCACCGTGTTGACGGTCCAGTCGATCAACTGAAACTGGCAAACCTGTGGTGGCGTTAGTACCTTGTTCATCGTCTTTAGCAACGTATTGCAGACCGAAACCTAAACCATCAACCAGACCAAAGAAGTTGGTAGTGTTGAAGGTTGCTGCGTTACCGATACGGCCAGTCAGGGTATCAGTGATGCTGCTGTCGCCGCCGTTTTCTGGCAGAACGTCGGTGTAAGCCATACCGTTGTAAGCTACACCTGTGTTACGACCGTAGTCGAAAGAACCGAAGTCACCAAATTTCAGACCGGCAAATGCTTTACGAGTTTTGCCCGCATTACCGTTACGACTTTCAGTTTTGTTAGCATCAAACTGATATTCAAAAGTACCATAGCCAGTCAGGTCGCTGGTGATTTGAGTCTGGCCTTTAAAGCCTAGACGCGCATAGGTGTTGTCTGCATTTTCATCACTCTGGTTATTGAAAGTATAGCCAGCGTGTACACGACCAGTCAGATCCAGCTTGTTAGCATCTTTATTATAGATTTCTGCTGCGTTGGCTGTGCCCGCGACTAACAGAGCTGGGATTACTACTGCAAGAATGTTGCGTTTCATCATTATTACCCTCATTGGTGTTATTTAGACACCTGCCACTGCCATAAATAATTCTTTACGGAACTATTCCTGAAAGTTTGGTGTCTTCCTGTGTCTGAACGCAGTTTTCCATTCACTCGCCAGTTAATCCACCCTAAAGATGCTACAAAGTTCGTAATCGAGTAACAAATGGAAATAATGTGTGTCTAAATGTAAAATTCAGGGAACTTTGTGAGACATAACAAAAATTAAAAAAAAAGAGCCGGGAAACCCGACTCTTCTTTTCTACATATTTGTTTTACTTATATTAAATTTTTATTTAGAAACTGGCGTTCCGTGGTGTGCGTGGGAAAGGAATAACATCGCGCACATTTTGTACACCGGTAACATAGGCAATCAATCGTTCAAAACCTAAACCGAAACCGGAATGTGGAATGGTGCCGTAACGACGTAAATCACGATACCACCAGTAGTCTTCTTTATTCAGTCCCATCTCTTCCAGACGGCTATCCAACTGCGCCAGACGCTCTTCACGCTGAGAGCCACCGATGATTTCACCAATTCCCGGCGCCAGAACATCCATTGCGGCAACGGTCTTACCGTCTTCATTCATGCGCATGTAGAAGGCTTTGATGTCTTTCGGGTAGTTTTTAACGACAACCGGTGCTTTGAAGTGTTGCTCCGCTAGATAACGCTCGTGTTCGGAGGAGAGGTCAACGCCCCAGTAAACTGGGTTCTCGAATTGCTGTCCGCAATTCAGCAGGATCTCGACGGCATCGGTGTAATCCACTTGTGCGAAATCGGAACTGACGAATTTCTCCAGTCGAGTGATGGCTTCTTTATCAACGCGCTCAGCAAAGAACGCCATATCATCGGCACGTTCGTTCAGGACGGCCTGGAAAACATATTTCAGCAGGTTTTCGGCCAACGCCGCGACGTCATCCAAAGAGGCGAAAGCGACTTCCGGTTCGATCATCCAAAACTCAGCCAGATGGCGGCTGGTGTTAGAGTTTTCCGCACGGAACGTTGGGCCAAAGGTATAGACGTTGGACAGCGCACAGGCGTAGGTTTCGCCATTCAACTGGCCGGATACGGTCAGGAACGCTTCTTTACCGAAGAAATCTTCGCTGAAATCCACTTTACCTTGTTCGGTACGCGGCAGGTTTTCTAGGTCGAGAGTAGAAACGCGGAACATTTCACCCGCGCCTTCGGTATCGGATGCGGTAATCAGCGGGGTTGATACCCAGAAGTAACCGTTCTCGTGGAAGAAGCGGTGAATCGCCTGCGCCAGCGTATGGCGAACGCGCGCAACGGCACCGATCAGATTCGTACGCGGACGCAAATGCGCTACTTCACGCAGGTATTCGATGCTGTGACGCTTTGCCGCCATCGGGTAGGTATCGGGATCGTCAACCCAGCCGACAACATTGACGTTGGTGGCTTGCAGTTCGAAGCTCTGGCCTTCACCCGGAGACGCGACGACGTTACCGGTGATTTCAACGGAGCAGCCAGTAGTCAGGCGCAGTACGTCATCCTGATAATTGGAGAGATTATTATTAACGACAGCCTGTAATGGATTAAAGCAGGAGCCGTCATAAACGGCGATAAAGGAGATACCGGCTTTAGAATCTCTCCGGGTACGTACCCAGCCGCGCACGGTGACTTCGCTGTCAACGGCGACACGGCCTTGCAGTACATCGACTACAGGCACTACGCTCATAAAATTCTCTCTTTAATTAATCGTGTTTAAGAAAAATATCGTGGTTAAAACGCCAAATGGCCCAATCCGAGCCATTTGCTATGTTACTTGCGATGCAACAGGACACAAGCAGAAATCACCGGAATGGCGCGAAGTTTTCGCTCATACTGGTGAATCTGCTGCAAAGTTGGTCAATACCCGTCATCCTTCAAGTTGCATGTGCGTTGGCAGTGCTCAAATACTCGGCCCATCGTGGGCCTCGCCCTGAAGGGCCGCTGCAAGCAGCGTTCAAATCTGCTCCCGGCAGATTTGTCACCCGAATCACTTACCTGAGTAAGCTCATCGGGATTCCTTCTCTTGCCGCCTGCCTGAAACTCGAATTATTTAGGGTATTAGGGGATAGTGGGGACGTTTCAACTGGCCTTTTTCACGCGGGGCAAGTCAAACGCTTTGCGCAACTCACACACGAAGTTCTGATCTTGGCAGATGGTTTTACCCGGGCTATCGGAGAGCTTTGCCACCGGCTTGCCGTTGCATTCCACCAGTTTGATGACGATATTCAGCGGTTTTACGCCAGGGATATCACACGTCAGGCGCGTGCCGATACCAAATACCAGATTCACGCGCTGTCCGAAATGACGGTACAGCGTCAGCGCTTTATCCAGATTTAGGTTGTCGGAGAAGACCAGCGTTTTGCTCATCGGATCGATGTTCAGGCGCTGATAATGCGCAATGGCTTTTTCGCCCCAATCGACCGGATCGCCAGAGTCGTGGCGCAGCCCCTGATAGGCTTCGGCGAACGGCAAATCGAAATCGCGCAGGAAGGCATCCATTGTGATGCAATCGGTCAATGCAATGCCCAAATGCGTGGGATATTCACGTAGCCACATTTGTAGCGCGGCGCGCTGGCTGTTTGCCAGCGTCGGACTAATCTGCTGATGCGCCTGAAACCACTCATGTGCCTGCGTGCCGACAGGTGTAATATCCAAACGGCGTGCCAGATCGTAGTTGCTGGTGCCGATGAGATAAGGGAAGTCGGCTCGCAGCGTCGTAACAATCGTCTGCTGGACATCACGCGAGAAACGTCGACGTGTGCCGAAATCCATCAGCTTAAACCGACTGAGATCCACATTAGCGCTGTTCTGGCGGAAGCTTTCCAGCGAGGCATACAGCTGGGTGAGCGCCTGCTCAGTCGTGACGTCGGGCGAGCGATCGCGATGCACGACTTCACTGATCACGGCCAGCAAGGGAACTTCCCACAAAATCACTTCACGCCATGGCCCGGTGATGCGGATATCCAGCTTGCCAGCATGATTCTTGATCGAAACCTGCTGCGGATTAAAACGGAAGTCCCGCAGCCAGTGGAGATAATCCGGCTTAAAGAACGGCAGAGAAGAAAGATAGGTGAACTCATCGTCACTTAATGACAAGAAACGCATCAGATCGACCTGATGGGCTATCTCATCAGCGTAAACGCCTAATAACTCATCACCGCGACAGCGAAATTCAGCCGCAACGTCGACATCATAATAATGATGATACACCGCCTGTTGCATGTGCAGCTTGTAGGCATCGGTATCCAGCAATGAGTGCAGAATCGGGGAAGTGTGCAAAGTCATAATGCGTTACAGCATCCTTGTAAGATGCCTATCCACCATTGGGACAATCAGCAATGTTCGGTCAGTATACCTTGATTATCCGTTTATTACATTACGACAACATAGCGAGACGTGCGGGAGTGAACCGCGGTACGATGATTATCCTCATTATTTTGTCGTGGTAACATTAAGATAACAGGCTTAGACTTGATCTTTGATGCTTATGACGAGGTGGAAACTTTATATGAATCAACAGCCGCAAATAAAATATCGCCATGACTACCGTGCGCCGGATTACACCATTACCGACATTGCACTGGATTTCGATCTCCATGCTGAAAAAACTCACGTAAAAGCCGTTAGTCAGGTGGTGTTGCAGGGGGACGCTGGCGCGCCGTTGAAGCTGGATGGCGAAGGGCTGAAACTGATTAGCCTGAGCGTCGATGGTCAGCCTTGGACAGATTACCAGCAACAGGACGATGGCCTGATTCTGACGCAATTACCTGCACGTTTCACGCTCAGCATCGAAACGGAAATCAATCCCGCCGCCAATAGCGCGCTGGAAGGGCTATATCTTTCTGGCGATGCGCTCTGTACGCAGTGTGAGGCCGAAGGATTCCGCCACATTACCTATTATCTCGACCGACCGGACGTGCTGGCGAAATTCACGACGCGCATCATAGCGGATAAAGCTCGCTATCCTTATTTACTCTCTAACGGCAATCGTATCGCGCAAAGAGAGCTGGAAGGCGGCCGCCACTGGATTGAATGGCAGGATCCCTTCCCGAAACCGGCTTATCTGTTCGCGCTGGTTGCCGGAGATTTTGATGTCCTTCAGGATCGCTTTACGACACGTTCTGGTCGCGATGTGGCGCTGGAACTGTATGTTGACCGTGGCAACCTCGATCGTGCTGGCTGGGCGATGACCTCGCTGAAGAATTCGATGAAGTGGGACGAAGAGCGTTTCGGTCTGGAATACGATCTCGACATCTATATGATCGTCGCCGTTGATTTCTTCAATATGGGGGCGATGGAAAACAAAGGGCTGAACGTATTCAACTCTAAATACGTGCTGGCCAAGGCAGAAACTGCGACGGATAAAGACTATCTGAATATTGAAGCGGTGATCGGCCATGAATATTTCCACAACTGGACAGGCAACCGCGTCACCTGCCGCGATTGGTTCCAGCTTAGCCTGAAAGAAGGGCTGACGGTGTTCCGCGATCAGGAGTTCAGCTCCGATTTGGGTTCGCGCCCGGTGAACCGTATTGATAATGTGCGTGTGATGCGCGGTGCGCAGTTTGCTGAAGATGCCAGCCCGATGTCGCATCCGATTCGTCCCGATCAGGTGATCGAGATGAACAACTTCTACACGCTGACGGTCTATGAAAAGGGATCGGAAGTGATCCGCATGATGCACACCTTACTAGGTGAAGAAGGCTTCCAGGCCGGTATTCGTCTGTATTTTGAGCGTCACGATGGCAGCGCAGCGACCTGTGATGACTTTGTGCTGGCGATGGAAGATGCTTCCGGTGTCGATCTCACACAGTTCCGCCGCTGGTACAGCCAATCGGGTACGCCGGTGCTGACTGTGCGTGATGATTACGATCCGCAGACGCAACAATATCTGCTGAGTGTTAGCCAAACGACGCCAGTCGGTGCCGATAAACAGCCGAAGCTGCCGCTGCACATTCCGTTGGATATTGAACTGTACGATCTGCAAGGGCAGGTCATTCCGCTACAAAAAGACGGCCAACTGTTGGCGTCGGTGCTTAATGTGACCGAATCTGAACAGACGTTCATTTTCGATCAGGTACCTTGCCGCCCGATTCCTTCTTTATTACGTGAGTTCTCTGCACCGGTAAAACTGAACTATGCCTGGAGCGATGAACAGCTGACGTTCCTGATGCGCCACGCCAGCAATGCGTTCTCGCGTTGGGATGCAGCACAAAGCCTGCTGGCTAACTATATCCGTCTGAACGTTTCCCGCTATCAGCAGAAACAGCCGCTTTCCGTGCCGATGCATGTTGTGGATGCTTTCCGTGGCGTGTTGCTGGATGAAAAGCTGGATCCGATGCTGGCGTCTCAGATTCTGACATTGCCGAGCGAAAATGAGATTGCCGAGCTGTTTGACATCATCGATCCGACGGCGATCGCTGCCGTGCGTGAGAGTATGACGCGTACGATGGCGAAAGAGATGGCGGATGAGTGGCTGGCGGTATACCACGCGAATCACGCGCCGCAATATCGTATCGAACACGCAGATATGGGTAAACGCGCGCTGCGCAACGTCTGCCTGCATTATCTGGCATTCAACGATGCCGATCAGGCGGATAAACTGGTGCAAGCGCAGTTCCGTCAGGCGGATAACATGACTGATTCGTTGGCGGCGCTGTCGGCGGCGGTTGAGGCTCAACTGCCGGTGCGTGATGACCTGCTGACGCAGTTTGATAATCGCTGGCATCAGGATGGCCTGGTCATGGATAAATGGTTTGTGCTGCAAGCCACCAGCCCGGCAGCCGATGTGCTGACCCGCGTGCGTGAGCTGCTGCAACATCGTTCATTCAGCCTGAACAACCCTAACCGCCTGCGTTCGCTGGTGGGAGCGTTTGCGGCCGCTAATCCGTCGGCGTTCCATGCTGAAGACGGTAGCGGTTATCGCTTCCTGACGGAGATCCTGAGCGACTTGAACACCCGTAACCCGCAGGTCGCGGCGCGGGTGATCGAACCGTTGATCCGTCTGAAACGCTATGATGCTAAACGTCAGGCGCAAATGCGTCAGGCGCTGGAGCAACTGAAGACGTTGGAAAATCTGTCTGGCGATCTGTTCGAGAAAATCAGCAAGGCACTGCAAGACTAATCCTGCCACGCGATTAGTACAGCCACACGCGGTATCCTGCCGCGTGTGGCGATAATTCCCGCATCACGATCTCCGGTTCCCGCAAACGTTTTACTTTCCGCAAAGATGGAATTACCATCACCGACCGTGAGTTAAACCGTAATCCACTATTGCTTACTTCCAGCGTAAGCAAGATACCTTTGCGATAGGGATCTCAGGAGACAATATGTTCTATCCCGTTATCAAAAAAGCCCTGTTTCAGCTCGATCCAGAGCGAGCACATGAGCTGACCTTCCAACAATTACGCCGTATTACCAACACGCCTTTTGAATTTCTCGTCCGCCAATCCGTTCCGACTAAACCCGTTACCTGCATGGGATTATCTTTTAAAAATCCACTCGGTCTGGCGGCGGGATTAGATAAAGACGGTGAATGTATTGATGCGTTAGGCGCAATGGGATTTGGTTTTATTGAAGTGGGGACGGTAACGCCGCGTCCACAATCCGGTAATGACAAACCGAGATTATTCCGCGTAGTGGAAGCGGAAGGATTGATCAACCGGATGGGTTTCAATAATAAAGGCGTGGATTATCTGGTCGAGAATGTAAAGAAAACACGTTTTGGCGGTGTATTAGGGATCAACATCGGCAAGAATAAAGATACGCCGGTTGAGCAAGGTAAAGACGATTATTTGATCTGTATGGATAAGGTCTATCCTCACGCAGGCTATATCGCGATCAACATTTCGTCACCGAATACGCCGGGATTACGCAGCCTGCAATATGGTGAAGCGCTGGACGATCTTTTGTTGGCGATAAAGAACAAGCAGACAGAATTAAAAGATAAGCATCAGAAATATGTTCCCGTGGCGGTAAAGATCGCGCCGGATCTTTCTGAAGAAGAATTGATCCAAATTGCCGACAGTTTGGTTCGCCATAACATCGACGGCGTGATTGCCACCAATACGACACTCGACAGAAAACTGATTCAGGGGTTAAACCACTGTGGGCAAACGGGAGGATTAAGTGGACGTCCGTTGCAGACAAGCAGCACGGAAATTATCCGCCGTTTGTCACAGGAATTAGCGGGACGTTTGCCGATTATTGGCGTTGGCGGAATTGATTCTTTGGTCGCCGCACGCGAAAAAATGGAAGCTGGCGCGTCGCTGGTACAGATATATTCAGGCTTTATTTTCCATGGTCCTCGCCTGATTAAAGATATCGTTACACATATTTAATCCGAAATGCCTTTCATTTTTAGCTGGGGGTTTATTTATCCCCCCGGCTAGTCTATATTTTATCCGTTTGCGTAAATAATCTATCAACCGATGACTGATCTTCTTGCCGCAATGTTTGTGACGATGAACGATTATTGTGATGTGAGAAAACACAATCAGCCATTTCTGATATTTCTACTGTGAAGGCGAAGGGTAAATAATATGAAGCTAAAACCTGACGATAACTGGCGCTGGTATTTTGATACCGAACACGACCGCCTGATGTTGGATTTGGCTAACGGCATGTTATTCCGTTCTCGTTTTCCGTCTAAAATGCTAACGCCGGATGCATTCAATGAATGTGCATTTTGTGTTGACGATGCCGCGCTATTTTTTACCTATAACGATAAATGTCAGAAAGCGGCACTGCATCGTGACCTCCAAGGCGAATTAGTTTTGAATGCACTGGTCGCAAGCCGGTTCCTAAAACCGCTTATGCCAAAAAGCTGGCACTTCATCCAACAGCCGGATGCCGTAATGTATTCGCCGCAGGCGGGTGATGTTGTACAAGTACAGCTCACGGAAACCCATGAAATGGCCTGTTTCCTGGTGGCGGAAGCCGGGGATAAAGCTTGCCTCTGTTTGCTGGCGCAAGAACAACTGTCATTAAGTGGAAAAACCATGGGGCTGGGCGACGCCATAAAAATCATGCACGACAGACTCATGCCTGCCGTCGTTCAGAATAGGGCTGAGTGGGAAACCACGTTGGGTGAAGGCACGTCGGCATTTGAGTACGCCAAGGTCGTCTAAACCTCGTCATATATCCGTCATTCTTCAAGCTGCATGCGCGTTGGCTGCGTTCACTCACCCGAATCACTTACTCGAGTAAGCTCATCGGGATTCCCTCTCTTGCCGCCTTCCTGCAACTCGAATTATTTAGGGTATAGATTAATCAGACTTCAAACTGCATTTTCTTCGACTATTGCAGATGAACGTCACTCTGTGGAATACAGCTACAGGTAAGAATTTCGCCGTTTTCTCTGACGGCGCTTTGCTTCAGTGCGGAAACCTCTCCGCTGACTAAGGTCAATTTACAGCAACCGCACAATCCTGCCCGACAAGAATAGGGGATTCGAATACCCTGTTGCTCCAACTGTTCCAGTAAAATCTGCTGATTGTTCCCTTGTAACGATTTTCCCTGATAGTGGATAGTGACGGCCTGTTCGCTTTTTTCGGGAACCACAAGGCTTTCGACCACCTGACCAGAACCATAAGGACGTGGCGGTTTGGTTGCTAACACTTCCAATGTATCGCCTACGCGAATGATACCCGTATTTCTGGCGACCAAATTTTGCCCAAAATCAACGTCGCCGTTCTCGGCGGTACGGAAAGATTGCAGCGTTGCCAGTGGTT
This sequence comes from Pectobacterium sp. S5, assembly GCF_051707265.1. NCBI lineage: Bacteria > Pseudomonadati > Pseudomonadota > Gammaproteobacteria > Enterobacterales > Pectobacteriaceae > Pectobacterium > Pectobacterium sp. S5. The sequence continues at coordinate 324,261 of NZ_JAULSZ010000001.1, read as the reverse complement.
CTCCTGACGGATGCTTACGGCCACGTTCGATGCTGACGGTGGTGAAAATGCAGCGGCTACAGGGTTTGACGACGTCAAAAATAACCTCGCCAATCCGAATGGTCTTCCAACTGTCTTCGGCAAAGGCTTCCGCGCCCGTTACGACCAAATTGGGGCGAAACTGTTCGATTTTGATGCCGGCGGAACAGCGCTGGCGTAGCGCCTGAAATGAGGCATCATTAATTAACAGAAACGGATAGCCGTCGGCAAAGGCCAGAGGAACGTCTGGATAATGCTTAACTCGCCGCGATGGCTCATTGCCCACCCAGCGAAGCTGTACGGCACGCTGAAAATAGTGGCTTAACCAGACATTAATGGCTTCAGGGGCGACGAGTGCCGTAAAGTGCGTCCCCCAGACTTCTGTCGGCTGAGGTGTTTCGGTGAAGTCGGCAAAACGGATAGTGGCCGTTTGACCATCCGGCGCGGCAATAAACAGTCCATCGGGTAACAAGGCGGGGGTAAATAGCACCATTTGCGGATACTGGCGGGCAGTAATAAATGTGCCATCCGATTCGGTAATCATGAAGGCACGATCGTTCGCCAAACCGCTGACAGACGCCATTGCGTGGGAGAGTTGTAGCCCCCGCATCGATTTTACCGGATGAATATAAAGCCGCGTTACGCCAATCACTGACCTGTTCCTTGCCAAACTAAAACGGCAACTTTATGACAAGCGTCTCGGATTAGCTATAATGCGCCTCAATTTCTTTTATGAATCTATTTTTTGGTGATAGTGACGACATGAATGCTTTGTTTGCCAGTACGGCGCGGGGATTGGAAGAGTTATTAAAAAGCGAACTCGAATCATTGGGTGCGCAGTCCTGTGCGGTTGTGCAGGGCGGTGTCCATTTTGAGGGTGACAACCGCCTGCTGTACCAGAGCCTGCTGTGGAGCCGTCTGGCATCGCGCATTCTGCTGCCGCTGAATGGATTCAAGGTACACAGCGATCTGGATTTATATCTGGGCGTGCAGGCGATTGACTGGTCAACGATCTTCAGCATCGATAAAACCTTTGCCGTGCATTTTACCGGTACCAATGAAGATATCCGCAACAGCCAGTACGGCGCATTAAAAGTTAAAGATGCGATTGTGGATAGCTTCACACGCAAAACCGGGCAGCGCCCAGACGTGGCGAAACAGCAGCCGGATATTCGCGTTAACGTCTTTTTACAGCGTGATATGGCCAGCGTTTCGCTGGATTTAAGCGGCGACGGCTTACATCAGCGTGGTTACCGCGATCTGGCTGGGCTGGCACCGCTAAAAGAGAATCTGGCGGCGGCGATTGTTTTACGCTCCGGCTGGCAGAACGGCACGCCGCTGGTCGACCCGATGTGTGGTTCCGGTACCTTGCTGATCGAAGCGGCTATGATCGCATCCGATCGCGCGCCCGGCTTGCATCGTACGCACTGGGGATTTAACGCCTGGTTAAAGCACGATGCCGAACTGTGGCGAGAGGTGACGACGGAAGCACAGCAGCGGGCTAGCCAAGGTTTGCAGACGACGACGTCGCGTTTCTTCGGATCGGATAATGACCGCCGAGTGATCGAGATCGCCAAAGCGAATGCGCGTCGCGCAGGCGTTGCCGAACTGATTTCTTTCGACGTGAGAGATGCTGCACAGCTAAAAAATCCACTGCCGGAAGGCCCGAAAGGTACGGTTGTCAGCAACCCGCCTTACGGTGAGCGTCTGGAAAGTGAACCCGCGCTGATCGCCCTGCATAATATGCTGGGTCGTAAGATGAAAAGCGACTTTGGTGGCTGGCAGCTCTCGCTGTTCAGCGCATCGCCGGAACTGCTGAGCTGTCTGCAACTGCGTGCTGAGCGCCAATTCAAAGCGAAAAATGGCCCGCTGGACTGCGTACAGAAAAATTATCAACTGGCGGAAACACAGAGTGAATCTGCGGGGCAAATCGCGGAAGACTTTGCCAACCGCCTGCGTAAGAACCTGCGCAAGCTGGAGAAGTGGGCGAAGCAGCAGGGGGTTGAGTGCTATCGCATCTACGATGCCGATCTGCCTGAATATAATGTGGCGGTTGACCGCTACGGCAGTTGGGTCGTCGTACAAGAGTATGCGCCGCCGAAAACCATTGATGCACAAAAAGCCCGTCAGCGCCTGTTTGATGTGATCAACGCGACGCTGAGCGTGCTGGAATTACCGTCGAACCGTTTGGTGCTGAAAACGCGTGAACGTCAGAAAGGTAAAAACCAGTACGAGAAACTGGCGCAGAAAGGCGACTTCCTGCTGATGGAAGAGTTTGGTGCCAAGCTGTGGGTCAACCTGACCGACTACCTCGATACCGGCCTATTCCTCGACCACCGCATCGCCCGCAAAATGCTGGGTGAGATGAGCCGTGGCAAAGATTTTCTTAACCTGTTTGCCTACACCGGCACGGCGAGTGTGCATGCGGGACTGGGCGGCGCACGTTCAACGACCACCGTTGATATGTCACGTACCTATCTGGAATGGGCAGAGAAAAACCTGCGGGTAAATGGCCTGACTGGGCGTCAGCACCGTCTGATCCAAGCAGATTGCCTGTCATGGTTACATAACGGTCATGAGCAATTTGATGTGATCTTCATTGATCCGCCGACCTTCTCTAACTCAAAACGTATGGAAGAGTCGTTTGATGTCCAGCGCGATCATTTGGCGCTGATGAAAGATCTCAAACGTCTGTTGCGCCGTGGCGGCACCATCATGTTCTCGAACAATAAACGCGGCTTCCAGATGGATACCGCCGGTCTGACTGCGCTGGGGCTGAACGCCAAAGAAATTACCGCACAGACCCAATCGCAGGATTTTGCCCGTAATCGTCAAATTCATAACTGCTGGCTGCTAACGCATGCCGGTGAGGAAAAGTAACCGATGTCTTTAATCAGTGTTTCAGGTGCGTGGCTGTCGTTCAGCGATGCGCCGCTGTTGGATAACACCGAACTCCATATCGAAGAGAATGAGCGCGTTTGTCTGGTTGGCCGTAACGGCGCGGGCAAATCGACCCTGCTGAAAATTCTGGCCAAAGAGATCCCGCTGGATGATGGTCGTATCACCTATGAACAGGATCTGATTGTCGCGCGCCTGCAACAGGATCCCCCGCGTGATGTTGCTGGTAGCGTCTTTGATTTTGTTGCTGAAGGGGTCGCCGCGCAGGCGGATCACCTGAAAAACTATCACGCCATGCTGCGTCTGGTAGAAAGCGATCCGAGTGAAAAGAACCTGAATCAACTGGCTAAGTTGCAGGACGTTCTGGAGCATCAGGGCCTGTGGCAACTGGAAAGCCGTATTCACGAGGTGCTGGAACAGCTTGGTCTGTCCGCCGATGCGCCGCTGGCTTCGCTTTCCGGTGGCTGGCTGCGTAAAGCTGCACTCGGCAGGGCGCTGGTGAGTTCGCCGCGCGTGCTGCTGCTGGATGAACCAACTAACCATCTGGATATTGAGACGATTGACTGGCTGGAAACCTTCCTGAAAACGTTCCAGGGCAGCATTGTCTTTATCTCCCATGACCGCTCATTTATTCGCAATATGGCGACCCGCATTGTCGACCTCGATCGCGGAAAACTGGTTTCCTGGCCGGGTAACTACGAAAAATATCTGGAAGGGAAAGAAGAAGCGCTGCGGGTAGAAGATCTGCAAAATGCAGAGTTCGATCGCAAGCTGGCGCAGGAAGAAGTGTGGATCCGTCAGGGCATTAAAGCTCGTCGTACCCGTAATGAAGGCCGCGTACGAGCGCTGAAAGCCATGCGTCAGGATCGCGCGCAGCGCCGTGAAGTGATGGGCTCAGCGAAAATGCAGGTTGAAGAAGCTGCCCGCTCCGGCAAGATTGTGTTTGAGCTGGAAGAGGTAAGCTATCAGGTTGACAATAAAGTGCTGACGAGCAATTTCTCCGCTCAGGTGCAGCGCGGCGATAAGATTGCGTTAGTCGGGCCGAATGGCTGCGGTAAAACCACGCTGCTAAAATTAATGCTGGGTGGGTTAGAGCCGATCAGCGGACGCGTGCACTGTGGCACTAAGCTGGAAGTTGCCTATTTCGATCAGCACCGTGCTGAACTCGATCCAGAACGTACGGTGATGGACAATCTGGCAGAAGGCAAACAGGAAGTGATGGTCAACGGCCGTTCACGTCATGTACTGGGCTATTTGCAGGACTTCCTGTTCCATCCGAAACGCGCCATGACGCCAGTAAAAGCGTTGTCGGGTGGGGAGCGTAACCGCCTGCTGTTGGCGCGTTTGTTCCTCAAACCCAGTAACCTGTTGATTCTCGATGAACCGACCAACGATCTGGATGTGGAAACGCTGGAATTGCTGGAAGAGTTAATCGAAAGCTATCAGGGAACGGTTCTGCTGGTCAGCCACGATCGTCAGTTCGTTGATAATTCGGTTACCGAATGCTGGATCTTTGAAGGTGAGGGCAAGATTTCTCGCTTTGTCGGCGGGTATTTTGATGCGCAACAGCAGCGTGCAACGGCGACACCACTGCGGATGACGGCTGCATCGGCGGTAACCGCGCCAGCGGCGACGGTCAACACCGCACCGTCCGCTAAACGAAGCACGGGGAAATTAAGTTATAACCAGCAGCGCGAATTAGACCAATTGCCGCAGCGTCTTGAGCAACTGGAGCAGGAAATTGCGTCGCTGCAAGCGCAAATGAATGACGCCAGTTTCTTTAACCGCCCACGCGAAGAGACGCAGCAGGTCTTAAGTGCGCTGGCGGAAGCGGAAAGTGCGCTGGAAACCTGTTTCGAACGTTGGGAAGAGCTGGAAGCACAGAAAAACGACTAATACGCGTTGCTGTGTAGCACCATCAATACGGGCGTAACGTCTCGTATTGATGGTTTTTTGGTTATAAGCTGACGAATTTTGAAGGAGAGAATGCGTGTGTTCCCATCACGATCGGCATGACCCTGATCTTCAACACAAGCACGATCTTCCACATGACCCTGCTCATGGGCATAGCCTTGAACATGGTTCTGAACATAACCCTGAACACGAACATCATCACCACGATGACTATATGCTTTGCCCGCAGTGTGACCTGCTGGTGGAGTTACCTGAGCTGTCACGCGGCCAGAAAGCGACCTGCCCACGCTGTAAAACCACGCTAACCAACCACCAGACGGAACCGCGTAAACGGCCTGTTGGCTACGCGGTGAGCGCGCTGATCATGCTATTGCTGGCAAACCTCTTCCCCTTCGTTTCTATGCGTGTAGCGGGAATCACCAGCGAAATTACCCTGATACAAATTCCTAAAGTGATGGTGGCGGAAAACTACGCCAGCGTCGCGACGCTGTTTATGCTTTTTGTCCAACTGGTCCCGGCTTTCAGTATGGCGACCCTCATTCTGCTTTGCCTACACGCTTCGCTGCCGCTGGCATTGAAAAAAAGCATGGGAAAAATGCTGTTCCACCTCAAAAGCTGGGGTATGGCAGAAATTTTTCTGGCTGGTGTGCTGGTCAGCTTTGTCAAACTGATGGCCTATGGTGATATCGGCATCGGCACCAGTTTTATGCCTTTTGTCCTGTTCTGTCTGCTACAGCTGCTGGCCTTCCAAAGCCTCGACCGCCGCTGGTTGTGGAATGACATCGTGCCGCCCCCCGCGCTGCCTGCGCCACCGATTCTGGGACAAAGTGGGTTATCGCAAGGGCTGCGTTCATGCACATGTTGCACCGCCATTCTGCCAGCCAACCAGTTAATCTGCCCGCGCTGCCACTCACGTGGACATGCCCGTAAGAAGCACAGTCTGCAATGGACGCTGGCCCTGCTGATTACCTCCATCATGCTGTATATCCCCTCGAATCTGATGCCGATCATGGTGACAGAAGCCTTCGGCGATCGCATGGGATCGACGATTATGTCGGGCGTTATCCTGCTGTGGGGAATGGGGTCTTATCCCGTCGCGCTGGTGATTTTTATCGCCAGCGTCATGGTGCCATCGCTAAAAATGCTGGCGTTAGGCTGGCTTTGTTGGCAGGCGAATCGCAAAACCAAGAAAACGGAAGACAGCGAGCGGATGCATGTTATCTATGAGATGGTTGAGTTTGTTGGACGCTGGTCGATGATTGATGTGTTCGTTATTGCCGTCCTGTCTGCGATGGTGCGTATCGGTCGCCTGATGAGTATTTATCCCGCCGTTGGGGCGGTGTTGTTCGCGGCCGTGGTGATTCTGACCATGTTTGCCGCGATGATGTTTGATCCCCGCTTGTTGTGGGATCGTCGCGATGATGTTCTTCATAAGGAGCCTGCCGTTGGCGAAAGATAACCATGCGATTGCGGATGTAGAAACGATTAAACGCTGGTCGCCGGTCTGGATTGTGCCGATTGTCACAGTGCTGATCGGTGCCTGGATACTGTTTTACCATTTCAGCCATCAGGGGCCGCAAATTACGCTGATTACCAGCAACGCAGAAGGCATTGAAGCGGGAAAAACTGCCATCAAGAGTCGTAGCGTAGACGTTGGGATCGTAGAGAGTGTCGTGCTGAGTGATGACCTCCATCGGGTGGAGATCAAAGCACGTTTGCATGACGGTATGGATAAACTGCTCAAGCAGGACTCCGCTTTCTGGGTGGTGAAGCCGCAAATTGGCCGCGAAGGGGTGTCCGGTCTGGGGACGCTCTTATCCGGCGCTTACATCGAGCTACAGCCCGGTGCCAGTAAAGATGATAAAAACGAGTTTACCCTGCTGGATGCGCCGCCGCTGGCCTCACCGGATGCGAAAGGTATCAGGGTGATATTAGACAGTGAGCAATCCGGGCAGCTGAATGCGGGCGATCCGGTCCTGTTCCGCGGTTATCGGGTAGGATCGGTGGAAACCAGCGAATTCGATCCGAAAGCGCGCAAAATGCGCTATCAGCTGTTTATCTCTGCGCCGTATGACGGTCTAGTCACCAGCAATGTTCGCTTCTGGAAAGACAGCGGCGTTGCGTTCGATATGTCGGCGCAGGGCATGCGTGTCGAAATGGGCTCGCTGACTACGCTATTCAGCGGCGGCGTCAGCTTTGATGTTCCCGCTGGATGGGAACTGGGCGATGCGGCCAAGACAATGGCACAGTACCGACTGTTTGATAACCAACGCAGTATTCAGGACTCGCTATACACCGAATATAAAGAGTATCTGCTGTTCTTTAGCGAATCGATCCGTGGTTTGCAGGCGGGGGCACCGGTTGAATTCCGGGGGATTCGGCTGGGAACGGTTGCTGAAGCACCGTTTTTCCCACGCAATATGAAGCAGGAACTGGATGATGATTATCGCATTCCGGTGCTGATTCGTATTGAGCCCGATCGGTTCGAGAAAAAAATTGGCGGCTCGTTCGACTTTGAACAGCATCTGCAGCAAGCCCAGTCTCTGGGGCTGCGTGCGTCGATGAAGTCGGCTAACCTCCTGACGGGCGCGCTCTATATTGATCTCGATTTTTATCCAAAAGAGAAAGTGGATAAACGGCTGTTCGTCCTGGATGGCTACCCGGTTCTGCCTACCATTGACGGTGGCCTGTCACAGATTCAGCAGAAGCTGATGGCGGTGCTGGATAAGGTGAATAACCTGCCGCTGAACCCGATGGTCAATGAAGCAACGAAGACGCTGACGGAAAGTCAGGCAACGCTGCGTGAAATGCAAAAAACGCTGGCGACGCTGAACAAGCTGACGTCCAGCAAAGCGATGCAGGATCTGCCGGAAGATATGCAAAAAACGTTGCTTGAGTTGAATCGCAGCATGAAAGGCTTCCAGCCTGGTTCACCAGCGTATAACAAGATGGTGGCGGACATGCAGCGCTTGGATCAGGTGCTGAGGGAGCTACAGCCTGTGCTGCGTACCCTGAACGAGAAAAGTAATGCGTTGGTCTTTGAGGCCTCGGGTAGTCAGGATCCTCAGCCGAAGAGGGCAAAATAATGATGAAAGCATGGACACTGGTTCTGGCTCTGGTATTGAGCGCGTGCAGCAGCAGTAGCAATACGCAGAAAACGTATTATCAGCTGCCGACAATCGCGGAGACCAATACGATACAGGCTGCGGTGACTCAGGGCCATCCGCTATGGGTTGAACATGTCAGCGTGGCGGATTATCTCGTCAATGCAGGCTTGGTTTATCAGACTAACGATGTGCAGTATGTCATTGCCAGTAACAACCTGTGGGCCAGCCCGTTGGATCAGCAATTACAGCAGGCGCTGGTGACTAATCTGGGGAATAAATTGCCCGGCTGGGTCGTGACCACGCAGCCGCAGGGAAGCGAACAAGCGGTTCTGAACGTGGCGGTTACGGGCTTTCACGGCCGTTATGATGGCAATGTTATCGTCCGTGGCGAATGGATGCTGACCTATCAGGGGAAAGTGGTTAAACGCCCCTTTAGCGTGATGCTGCCACAAACAGAAGATGGTTATGACGCGCTGGTAAGAACGCTGGCGCAAGGCTGGCAGCAGGTTTCCCAGTCGATTGCTCAGCAGGCGGGGACACTGAAATAACGATGACAGGTGCTCGGTATTATCCGGTCACGGTTTGAAATAACGATGGTTCTAAAAACCAAATCCCTAAAAAATCAGGCCTCTAAAGATGTAATGCTGTGATTGCATTACGTTTTTAGAGGTTTTTTATTGTTTTCAATCAGTTAAGTTTTTCCGTTTTTTAGTGGGGAAAATTCCTATTTTGGATCACAAATATGACACTGGCGTGAATTTTGCGCCTTGACCTTTGGCGACAGAATCGGTATTGATAGTCTGTGGTTGCTTATAAAGTAATCATTGTTTTCTTTCCACCAGATAAATGATGAGGGAAATAAGGCATGAAGAGACAGAAACGCGATCGCCTGGAACGGGCTCATTCACGTGGTTATCAAGCAGGTATTGTCGGTAGACCAAAGGAATTTTGTCCTTATCAATCAATTAATGCCCGGTCTTACTGGTTGGGAGGTTGGCGAAAAGCCATGGAGGACAGGGCTGTTACCGCTTAGCGCGCCTTGTCATTAAAGGGAACGCCTCCGCTTTTGCGGAGGCTTTTGTTTTTAGGGGCTAAATGCCCTGATTCTGCTTCTCTCTGTTCAATCGATACAGAGTTCAATCGATACAAAGTTCAACCGACAGACACGATCGATACACTCGATCGATACACGTCCTCAACAAATAGATGTCCTCTCACAACGATCCAGAGCGTTGTTACTTCTGTAACGTTATTTACCTATTAATTTCGATTTCGATCATTTTTTTAGTCGTTACTGCTCGATATTGATTTTAAATTGAGCGATTTAGGTAATTATTCATTATTTATTGTTAAAAAATCTATCATTACTACCTGGATGGTATGGCTCAAGGCGGCAATGTAGTGTAGTTTTTTGCTCGGAATTTTCTGAAAAGCGGTTAGAGAGAAGAATATCGTGAAATTACGAACCAGAATTGCACTGCTGTGCAGTACGACCTTGTTAGGGATGTTAATTTTATCTGCGGTGGCGCTGAATACGCTCTATAACACGATGATGAGCGAACGCACCGGCCAGCTTTCTACGCTGGTTCAACTGGCTCACGCGGCGGCTCAAAAGGCATATGACCTTGAGAAAAGCGGTCAACTATCACGCGAGGAAGCAGAGAAAGAGGCTAAACGGGCGATTGGCAGTTTCCATCAGGACGATCGCTATTTCTTCGTGCGCGGCTATACGAATGATGTGAACTACGTTCACCCTAATCCTAAACGCATTGGCATCATCGACGCTAATGGCGGTAAAGAAGCGGGAGAACGCTACCGCGCGTCGCTTCAAGGCAATACGATTGGCACGGTGATCGCGGAAGGGACGCGTCCGGGGCAGCAGAATAAAGTTGAGAAGCTTTATGCCGTCATTAAATTCGAACCTTGGGACTGGACGATTGGCTACGGTGACTATATTGACGATATCCAACAAACGTTCTGGCGTAATGCGCTGATCTTGCTGTCTTTAGGGCTGGTTCTGCTGTTAATCATTTCCGCGTTTGCATGGAATATGTTGCGAACGCTGATGCGCCAGCTTGGCGGCGAGCCGCAATATGCGGTGGAGGTTGTGCGCGAAATTGCGGAAGGCAATTTGCGCGTCGATGTTGAAACGAAGCCGGGCGATCAAACCAGTATTCTTTACGCTATCCGTGCGATGCGTGACAATCTGTCGCATCTGGTTAATCAGGTTCGCAGCAGCACAAACTCCATTGCCACAGCCTCGACGCAGATAGCATCGGGTAACGGCGATTTGTCTGCTCGTACCGAATCGCAGGCCAGCGCATTAGAGCAGACGGCTGCGGCGATGGAGCAGCTGACCGCGACAGTGACACAGAATGCGGACAACGCGCGCTATGCGAATGAACTCGCGGTGTCGGCATCGGATGTGGCAGTGCGTGGTGGGGATGTTGTCAGCCGGGTCGTGGTGACGATGGACTCCATCAGCACATCATCGCGTAAGATTGTGGATATCATCGGTGTTATTGACAGCATCGCTTTCCAGACGAATATTCTGGCGCTGAATGCGGCGGTAGAAGCGGCACGTGCCGGTGAACAAGGCCGCGGCTTCGCAGTAGTCGCGAGTGAAGTCCGCACGCTGGCACAGCGCTCGGCATCCGCCGCTCGGGAAATTAAAGGCTTGATTGATGACTCGGTTGCCAAGGTGGGTGAGGGCACAGATTTCGTGAAGCAGGCTGGCGATACCATGAGTGAAGTGGTTGAAAGCGTGCACCGCGTCACGTCCATGATGGGAGAGATCAGCGTGGCGAGTGCGGAGCAGCGTTCTGGTATTGAACAGGTCAATCTCGCGATATCGCAGATGGATCAGAGTACCGAACAGAATGCGGCGTTGGTTGAAGAAGCGCTGGCTGCGGCGAGATCGCTGAATGAGCAGGCACAGGATCTGTCACGCACCGTTGAACAATTTCGTGTAGATGAGTCTGCGGGCAACTATTTGGCGTTGGGGGCAAGATAGCTGCGACAAAACGGCAGAGTTCAGATGTCAGCGTGAACTCTGCCGATGCTTCTCATCTGTTCCAACGATATAAAAGAAAACGCCCCTGACTTGCGTCAAGGGCAGTTCGGCGTACATCTGTGGCGGGATTGACTCGCGGCGTCCTGCCGCTCGCCCTGCGGGCCGCCTTTGGCGGTCCAAAACGCCAGTCCTGTCGTTTTGTCGAACCCTGTCAAGGCTTCTCATCCGTTCCAACGATATAAAATAAAGCGCCCCTGACTTGCGTCAAGGGCGTTTTCTTTTATATGGCGGTGAGGAAGGGATTCGAACCCTTGATACGTTTTCACGTATACACACTTTCCAGGCGTGCTCCTTCAGCCTCTCGGACACCTCACCGTGGCCTCGCTGTATCGCATAGCAGCGGACGGCGCTAATGTAGGGAAATTGCCGAACAGCGTCAACAAACTTCTGCATTCAATGCGCGCAATTAGCTAAAGTTAACGCAATTTGTTGCTTTGCTCACCGCTTTTCATTCTCGCCATCGCGCATTCCCAAGTTATGCGCCCAAAGATCATGTTTCAGTATTGTTAATCATGCGTTGTAATTTCGTTCACTGGCTGCGGAATAGCCCTGAAAATGGTATGCTGATTTGCAAACGTTGACCCAGGAGAACCTATGTATCCCGTCGATTTACATATGCACACCGTTGCCAGCACACATGCTTACAGTACCCTGCATGATTACATCGTCGAAGCACAGCAGAAGAACATCCGCCTGTTTGCTATTACCGATCATGGCCCGGATATGGCGGATGCGCCGCATTACTGGCACTTCATGAACATGCGCGTTTGGCCGCGTTTGGTTGATGGCGTCGGAATCCTGCGCGGTATCGAAGCGAATATTAAAAACATTGAAGGCGATATCGACTGCACCGGACCGATGCTGGGTCAGGTGGATGTGATTATTGCGGGCTTTCATGAGCCGGTTTTTCCACCACAGGATAAAGACACGCATACTACAGCGATGATTGCGACTATGGCACGTGGCGATGCGCATATCATTAGCCATCCCGGCAACCCGAAATTTCCTGTCGATATCCGCGCGATTGCGGAAGCTGCGGCGAAATACAACGTTGCGCTGGAGCTAAATAACTCCTCTTTCATGCATTCACGCCAAGGCAGTGAGCCAAACTGTCGGGCGATTGCTGAAGCCGTTCGTGACGCGGGTGGATTACTTTCTTTAGGTTCTGATTCCCATATTGCGTTTTCTCTGGGAGACTTTACCCACTGCGAACGTATTTTGCAGGAAGTTAATTTTCCGCAGGATCGGATATTGAACGTAAGCCCTCGGCGCGTGTTGGATTTCCTCGAACAGCGTGGAATGCCTGCTATCGCTGAACTTGCTGATTTGTGACGCTGTCACCTAAAAGTAATGTCACTTAACAATAAATAGGGTTATGAATGAACGAGTTTTCTATTGTGTGCCGCCTATTGGGCACACTGTTTTATCGCCAACCGCAAGATCCTTTGCTGACGCCGTTATTCACGCTGATTAAAGACGGGAAACTGGTGCAGCACTGGCCGTTAGAACAGGATGCGTTGTTGGAGCGTTTGCAAAAGGGACTGGATTTGCCCGCAATGGAGGCGGATTATCAGGCACTGTTTGATAGCGAAAACGGCGCGGTGTCACCGTTGCGTTCGTCCTATGAAAGCGATGCTGATGACGCGGAAATTCGTACCTTTTTACAACAGCGCGGCATGCCGCTAAATGACGGTGGTGCGGTTGGTCATTTTGGTAGCTTATTGCTTGCAGCGTCATGGTTGGAAGATCAGGCACAAGAAGACGAAACGGCGGCACAGATTACCCTGTTCGATGAGTATCTTTTACCGTGGAGCGATCGTTTTCTCGGGAAAGTGGAAAGTCACGCCACCACCGCATTTTATCGTACGTTGGCGATAGTGTGCCGTGAAGCGTTGGAAGCGATGCGAGATGAACTGGGTGAAAGCGACGAAGAAGACGAGTCGGAAGCGGAAGAATAATACCGCGGTATGAAACCTCGCAGTATGAAACTTCGCAGTATGAAACCTAGTGCGCCGATAGCAGACATGATGTGTGCTATCGGCGAGTCAGTATTAGTCAGTAAATAGGATAACAATCTGGCCAGGTTTGATTTCGATGCCTTTTGCCATCTTCTTCGCCATCGATTCCGCCGTGCTCTTATCCGCATTCAATACGTAAGCTGGTTTTTGGTCAAAATAGCTTTTTAGCGATTGATTAAGATATGGGCTTAGCGTTTTCATTACCGCCTGCATTTTTTCCGGCTGTACGGTGTAATCAACCAGTTCCATGTCTTTCAGGTAAATCGCGCCCTGCGTTTTATCAAAAACCGGCTGTGCTTTCAGCGTCAGCTTCATGTCGGCAGCCTGATTGCCCAACAGAGACGAAATATCGACCTTCGCATTGCCCGTCAGAGTCACTTTCCCCGGTTCTGCCCGACCAATCTGGCTGGATAGCTCGGTCAACACGATATGGGCATCCACCACGCCAGGCACGCCCAGCTGTTTCTGATAATCATTGTGTTTTTGCAGGTACTCATTCACTTCTTGCTCACTGAGCGTGTATTGCGTGAGTTTATTACAGCCGCTGAGTGTAAAAGCCAGCAGCACTGCGGCCGCTGCCATCCATCCTGATTTTTTCATTATTCTGACCTCTTGATGCTATTAACGCGCACAATTCATTTCTACGGTGGTCTATTCACATGAACAATCGCTTTATGTGAACAATCAACACGATTCTGCAAGAGCAGCGTGCGCCTGATGCGCAGGGTAAACAATAGGATAGCACTGAAATGGCGGATAATGCCGCTTCAGAACGAAGCGGCGGAGTAAAACTAAACGGTTAGATTGCCAGGCTGCTGAGTAGCGTGACTTGAGTCTGTTTTGCCATATTATCCCGATAGTCTGCAACGCGGGAAGGCGGCGTAACACCCGCAACGATGGACAACGAACGTAGCAGCGGGAAGAGGTTGATGTCGTCTGTTGATAACGTACCGTTACAGGCATTCGGCTGAACAATCAGCGGATCCAGATCCTGTAAATCATTGTTCAATTTCTTAATCAGCCCCTGTGAATGGCTCAGATGGTCAGCAAATTTGCCTAGCTGGGCTTCCTTCTTATTGACGAAATAGTGCCGGGCGGAAGCGGAGGCAAACTCTTCAAAGGCTGCCTGAGCAAAACGAGGGATAATCAGACGTGGCGTATACTCGGTGACTTTACGCAGCCAGGCGGCGATGGCTGGACTGGTTGAGCCAGTCAACAGCGGTTTGCGGTCGTAATTATCGATGAAATGAACGATGTCCATGCTTTCTGGCATGTAGCTGCCATCGTCTTTTTGCAGAATGGGCACCATCTTTTGGCCGATTAATCGCTCTGGCGTTGCAGCGTCATCGTTCGCCACTATTTGCAGTTCGACAGGAAGATTTTTTAGGCCGAAGATCATGCGCGCTTTAACGCAGTAGGGACAGTGATCGTAAATGTAGAGCTTCATGCATCGTCTCCTAAATCACAGGTTGTAGACAAAGGCCGCGGGGCGACCAAGCGTGTAACCCATCATCAAACAAGATAGACCGAGTGTGCGAGAAGGCTCGCGCCGATAACAATTGTTTGAATGTATTAGGAAAGTATAGAAGGGCTTTACCGACGAGATCAAACTCGTCGGTAAAATTCAGATTAATGACCACCCAGCATTGCGGGTTCGATACGGCGTTGATTGAACTGCCAATACAGTGCGGCTAACGTCAGGAACCCGATGGTGCCGAGCATGAACCACGGTAGTTCCGGTTGATTCAGTGCGTGTCCGGTATCGAATAACCAGCCGCCGCCGCTGTAACCAATCGCGCCACCAAGCGCCAATCCAAGTCGGCTGAAGCCCATATAGCTGCCTCTGGCTCTGGAGTCTGCCAGCGAAGCGCTTAAAGTTTCACGCGCAGGTTCGGCGATAATGGAACCAATATAAAACAGGCTGATCAGCAGCAGCAGAGTTTGCAACTCCGTCGTCATCCCGATTGGGAACATGCTGACGGACATGATGAAAAGCCCCGCCATTAGGCGCTGTTCCAGCCGGAAGCGTTTCTCGCTCCAGCGGGCGATAGGGTAAAGCAGCGTCAGCGACAGCACCGCTTCAATGGCGTACATCCATTTCACCGCAGACGGTGTTCCGGCGAGTTCGTTGACCATAATGGGCAGCATCAGCAAAACCTGAACGGCCAGCATGTAGTAGCCCGTCAGCGTTAAGACATACATCAGGAAACGGCGGTCGCGAATCACGCGCGTCAGGCCTTCCCGGATTGGTGTCTTGACCGTTGAGATGCGGTAGGCTGGCAGCAGCCAGGCATTGAGCGCAGCGGCAAGCACAAAGATGACCGCACCTGTCCAGCAGACAATCTCGAAATCGTACTGGAGCAGCCAACTGCCGATTAGGGCACCGATAACGGCACCCGCGCTATCCTGCATCATGAGCAGAGAATAAAAACGGCCACGTTCCTGCGGACGAATTAACTTGATGACCAGTGCGGTACGCGGCGGATCGAATAGCGTGCCACCCAAACCGGACAACGCACAGGACAGCCAGAGCAGCCAGGGTTCATCGGCAATCGCCATGAATACAAAACCGGAGGCGCGTAGCAGCATCCCGGTAATAATCATCGGTTTGGCACCAAAACGGTCAGCAATGGCCCCGCCGAAAATACCGAGTCCTTGCTGAATAAACTGGCGCAATCCCAATGCGATACCGACTAATAATGCAGCCCAGCCGAGATCGTCGACAAAACGAATGGAAATAAGGGGAAAGACAACGAAGAATCCCAAAACCACCAGCATATTATCGAGTAATAAAAAATATTTACCCAAGCTCCGAGCTTGCGACATCAGAGGCATGTTTCACCACAACAAAGAAAGGAGGAAAATAACAGACGTGACTATTTTGTACTCTAATTCGACTTTGGTATAGCCTATTGTTGGATAATATTTTTTTATCGATTTAACGTTATCCGAGTAGCATTTCGGCGAGAAAAAATGCCTTTCCTGACTCAACTGCGCAATAACTCGACGACGGGGATTTTACGTCTATGAATTTATGTGGTTATAGTAAGGATTATCAGAAATACCGATATTTTCTGCTTGTGTGGAATAGTCACTTTTTCAGCGGCGATGAATTTTACTTATCGATAACATGGAGAGGCAGGGGGAAAAATGTTTGGCTACCGTTCAACGCCAGCAAGAGTGCAATTGACAACTGACAGGCTGGTGGTGCGTCTGGCCCATGAACGCGATGCATGGCGTCTGGCCGAATACTATTCTGAAAACCGTGATTTTCTTAAGCCGTGGGAACCTGTGAGAGACGCCAGCCATTGCTACCCATCAGGCTGGCAGGCGCGGTTGAGCGTGATTAATGATATGCATAAGCAGGGCAGCGCCTATTACTTCCTCCTGTTGGATCCGAATGAAAACGAAGTATACGGCGTGGCGAATTTCAGCAACGTGCTGCGGGGATCGTTTCACGCCTGCTATCTGGGTTATTCACTCGGTCAGAAATGGCAGGGGCAGGGGCTGATGTATGAAGCGTTGCAACCGGCAATACGTTATATGCAGCGTCAGCAGCATATGCATCGCATCATGGCTAACTATATGCCGCATAACCAGCGTAGTGGGGGGTTACTGACGCGTTTGGGGTTTGAGCGTGAAGGCTATGCGAAGAATTATCTGCTCATTGATGGCAAATGGCAGGATCATGTATTAACCGCGCTGACCAACGCCGAGTGGAAGTCTCCGCGTTAAGGAAAAATGATGAAATACCAATTAGATGCTCGTGAAGCCCGCGTGATTGGTTGCATGCTGGAAAAGCAGATCACCACACCCGATCAATACCCGATGTCGTTAAACGGTATCACCACGGCCTGTAATCAGAAAACCAACCGTGAACCTGTGATGGAACTGAGCGAAAGCGAGGTTCAGCAAACGCTGGATTTGCTCGTGAAGAAACATTTTCTGCGCACGCTCAGCGGGTTTGGTAACCGTGTCGTGAAGTATGAACATCGTTTTTGCAATTCTGAATTTGGTGACCTGAAGCTCTCGCCTGCGGAAGTGGCGTTGGTGGCGACGCTGCTTCTGCGCGGACCACAGACACCGGGTGAACTGCGGACGCGTGCGGCCCGTTTGTATGAATTTTCAGATGTCGGTGAAGCGGAATCCACCCTTGAACAGTTGCAACAGCGTGAGGATGGGCCGTTTGTCGTCCGGTTGGCGCGGGAAGCGGGTAAACGGGAAAGCCGCTATCAGCATCTTTTCAGCGGTGATGTCAGTGATGTTGCTGCTCCCGAAGTGGACTGCGGAAGTGATCATTCACCGCTGGCCGAACGGGTTGAAGCGTTAGAAAAAGAGGTCGCTGAACTCAAACGGCAGATTGCCGCACTGTTAGCGTAACGAATCTGTATCAGGGAGAAAGCTCGTCATGAAGCCTCAGCTTACGCCTGCGGAAAGCATCGCAGAACATCGTATTTCAGAACATAACGCCTCCACCCGACGTCCTCGTATCGGCGTCGTTGGGCTGGGATCCATCGCGCAGAAAGCCTATTTGCCGATTCTCAGTCAGGCTGAACGCTGGGACTTGGTCGGCGCGTTTTCTCCCGACCAGCAAAAAACGCAGCGGATTTGTCAGCAGTATCGGATGACGAACTTCTCGGCGCTGGATGAGCTGGCAGCACAGTGCGATGCGGTCTTCGTCCATAGCAGTACCGCCAGCCATTTTTCCGTTGTGAGCCAATTGCTTAATGCCGGTGTCGATGTTTATGTGGATAAACCGCTGGCAGAGACGCTGGAGCAGGCGGAAGCACTGGTCGAATTGGCAGATCAACAACAAAAAATTTTGATGGTTGGTTTTAATCGCCATTTCGCACCGTGCTATCAGCAGCTAAAACAGCGGCTGGATCAGCCGGCGTCTTTGCGCATGGATAAACACCGTATTAATGGCGTTGGGCCGCAGGATGTCCGTTTTACTCTGCTGGATGATTATCTGCACGTGGTAGATACTGCACTCTGGCTTGCGGGCGGCGACGCTCAACTGATTGATGGCGTGTTGCATGCGAATGCGGACGGTCAACTGCTGTATGCCGAGCACCATTTCCAGAGCGGCGGCTGTCAGGTGACGACCAGCATGCACCGTCAGGCTGGAAGCCAGCGCGAATGGGTTCAGGCTGTTACCCATGGGGGCCTCTATCAGGTAGATGAGATGCGTGAATGGCGCGAAGATCGCGACGGAATAACGATCCGCCCGGCCGTACCATCCTGGCAAACGACGCTGGAACAACGCGGATTTGTCGGTGCGGTGCAGCATTTCATCGCGGCCATTGAACAACGGAAACCAGCGGAAACATCAGGTAACCAAGCGTTGCTGTCCCAGCGCATGATTGAAAAATTGCTGGGAAAAAGCTGAAAAGTTCGGCGGTTATGACAATGTGCGGTAGCTATTACACGTGCAATGCGTAGACTAGTCCCACCTCGCAATCAGGATAACCTCAACGGGCTAATAATCGGTCCTGAACCGTTCAGAACATAATCGGATGAATCTACTTAAATCACTGGCTGCTGTCAGTTCCATGACCATGCTATCGCGCGTTTTAGGTTTTGTGCGTGATGCTATCGTCGCTCGTATTTTTGGTGCAGGTATGGCGACGGACGCCTTCTTTGTGGCGTTTAAACTGCCTAACCTGCTCCGCCGAATTTTCGCGGAAGGCGCATTTTCACAGGCTTTTGTGCCGATTCTGGCCGAATATAAAAGCCAGCAGGGCGACGAGGCCACGCGAACATTCCTTGCCTATGTTTCCGGCATGCTGACGCTGATTCTGGCGTTAGTCACTGTGGCGGGGATGGTCGCCGCACCGTGGGTCATCATGGTGACCGCGCCCGGTTTTGCCGCGACGCCAGAGCGCTTTGAGCTCACTTCGGATCTATTAAGAGTCACGTTTCCCTACATCCTGCTGATCTCGCTGACCTCGATGGTCGGTTCGGTGCTAAATACCTGGAACCGTTTCTCGGTGCCCGCGTTTGCTCCGACACTACTTAACGTCAGCATGATTGGCTTCTCGCTGTTTGCTGCCCCGTATTTTAACCCACCGGTGATGGCGCTGGCCTGGGCGGTTTTGGTTGGCGGCTTACTGCAGCTCGGCTATCAGCTACCGCATCTGAAAAAGATTGGCATGCTGGTGTTGCCGCGCCTGAAGTGGCGTGACCCGAGCGTCTGGCGCGTCATGAAGCTGATGGGGCCTGCGGTTCTGGGCGTCTCGGTGAGCCAGATTTCGTTAATCATCAACACCATTTTCGCGTCCTTCCTCAGCGAAGGGGCGGTGTCATGGATGTATTACGCCGACCGTCTGATGGAGTTTCCTTCCGGCGTTCTCGGCGTGGCGTTAGGGACGATCTTACTGCCATCACTGGCGAAGAGTTTTGCCAGTGGTAATCATGACGAATACTCCCGCCTGATGGATTGGGGGCTCCGCCTGTGTTTTCTGTTGGCGCTGCCGAGTGCGGTGGCATTAGGCATTTTGGCTAAGCCCTTAACCGTGTCGCTGTTCCAGTACGGCAAATTTAGCGCCTTTGACGCGTTGATGACCCAGCGGGCGTTGATTGCCTACTCGGTTGGGTTGATGGGACTGATTGTCGTCAAAGTGTTAGTGCCCGGTTTTTATTCCCGGCAGGATATCAAGACGCCAGTCAAAATAGCGATAGTCACGCTGATTCTGACGCAAGTGATGAACCTGATATTTATCGGTCCGCTACAGCATGCGGGTCTGGCGTTGTCTATCGGTCTGGCCTCCTGCCTGAATGCAGGGCTGCTGTATTGGCAACTGCGTAAACAGGATATTTTCCAGCCGCTACCGGGTTGGCGGGGGTTTCTGGTTCGCCTTCTCGTTGCGGTTATCGTAATGTCGCTGGTTTTGCTGGGTATGCTGTGGTGGATGCCCGCGTGGGATGACGGCAATATGACGATGCGAATTCTGCGCTTGTTGCTGGTCGTGGTCGCAGGGGCCGGATCCTATTTTGCCACGCTAGCGTTGTTGGGATTCCGCCCTCGGGATTTCGCCCGCCGTAGCGTGTGACAACGAGTCGTAGCGTGCCTGTCTTTGCCTATAACGTAAAACGCCATTGGTGGCAGCACCAATGGCGTTTTTGCTGTCAATCGACGGATCGATTTTCAGTCGATGGAGAATTACATCTTCTCGACGGTTTCGATGCCCAGCGTATCCAGACCTTGCTTCAACGTTTTCGCAGTCAGCAGCGCTAGTCTCAGACGGCTTTGACGCACGTCGTCGCTTTCGGCATTGAGAATCGGACAGTGCTCGTAGAAACCAGAGAACAGACCTGCCAGATCGTACAGGTAGCTACACATCACGTGCGGCGTGCCTTCACGGGCGACGGAGGTGATGGTTTCTTCAAATTGCAGCAGACGCGTGGCAAGCGCAAATTCGCGCTCATCGCTCAGCGTAATCGGCTGCGTTAAGCTGTCTTCCTGTATGCCCGCACGTTTGAAAATAGACGCGACGCGCGTATAGGCGTATTGCATGTAAGGCGCGGTATTGCCTTCAAACGCCAGCATGTTGTCCCAATCGAAAACGTAGTCTGTGGTACGGCTCTTCGACAGGTCGGCGTATTTGATCGCGCCGATAGAAACCACTTTCGCCAGCGCGGTTAATTCATCGCTTTCCATCTGTGGATTTTTCTCTGCGATGAGCTTCAATGCACGATCGTAGGCTTCATCCAACAGCTCGGACAGTTTGATCGTTCCGCCTGCACGCGTTTTGAATGGTTTGCCATCTTTGCCCAGCATCATGCCGAACATATGGTGTTCCAGGCTGACAGAATCAGGTACGTAACCCGCTTTACGCACGATGGTCCAGGCCTGCATCAAATGTTGATGTTGGCGGGAGTCGATGTAGTAAAGCACGCGGTCGGCGTTCAGGGTTTCATAACGGTATTTGGCGCAGGCAATGTCCGTTGTGGTGTAGAGGTAGCCGCCATCCTTTTTCTGGATGATGACGCCCATCGGTTCGCCTTCCTTATTTTTGTATTCATCAAGGAAAACAACCGTTGCCCCTTCGCTCTCAACCGCCAGACCTTTTGCCTTCAGGTCGGCAACGATGCCCGGCAGCATGCTGTTATACAGGCTTTCACCCATCACATCCTGTTTGGTCAGCGTGACATTAAGGCGTTCATAGTTGATCTGGTTCTGCGTCATGGTGATATCGACGAGCTTGCGCCACATCTGACGGCAATATTCATCGCCACCCTGCAATTTCACCACGTAAGCGCGCGCGCGTTCGGCGAAATCGGCATCATCATCATAGTGTTTTTTCGCTTCACGATAGAACGCTTCAAGATCGGACAAATCCATCTCGTTGGCGCTTTCGTTTTGCATTTTTTCAAGGTAGGCGATCAGCATGCCGAACTGCGTACCCCAGTCGCCAACGTGGTTCGCACGAATTACGTTGTGGCCGAGAAACTCCAGCGTACGGGCCGATGCATCACCAATGATGGTTGAGCGCAGGTGACCAACGTGCATTTCTTTCGCGACGTTAGGAGCAGAGTAGTCAATCACAATCGTTTGTGGTTCAACGGGCGTTAAACCCAGTTTTGGTGCATTCAGGGCGTTCTCAGCCTGGCTCGCAACCCACTGCTTATCGAGAAAAATATTAATAAATCCCGGGCCTGCGATTTCTGTTTTTTCCGCAATGCCCTCCAGCGCCAAAAATTGGACGACTTTTTCTGCCAATTGTCGCGGCGGCATGCCCAGTTTTTTGGCCACGGCCATGACGCCATTGGCCTGATAATCACCAAACTGTGCTTTTGCCGACTGACGAATCTGAGCTTCGCTGTCTGCTGGCGCGCCCGCGGCGGTTAACGCCTGGCTGACTTTTTCGGAGAGAAGAGCCTGAATATTCACCGGTTTACCTTAAATAAAAAATTAAGCCTTGCTTATACCATATTTGCCTTTCCTCGTCAGCAGACGGGGCGAGGCAAAGGGATGTTCAGGTGAAAAAACACCCGGCAAGTGTGAGAGTAAAGAAGAGGGAACGAGATAAAAAAGGATAAGGAGAACACGACAAAAAAGAAAAAGTAGTTTTAGGTAGAATAAAAATAAATCAAATCGCGATCTTAACGTTTTTTTGACCGACTATGTGAACCAATCTTATGTGAGTCTCTGGTTTTAAAATGACGAAAAATAGCATATGCCGCAATAGCGATAAGTGCGATGGATATAATGAGTAAAACCATGGTGATATCTCTGCGTTATTATTTGTTTTATTAATTTATACGTTTTTTTTTCGGCGTTCAATGGGGCGTGCTTTATTTAAGATTCCTCCCAGAATAGATTGCGAGAAGTATCGCAGATTACACCAGGTAAAAAACATTTCCGCTTATTAATCAAACGGTATCATTACCTTTTCTTTGCATTTAATGCGTTCCATGTAATGAAGGTGTAAATAAATGTACCTGGAGAAAAATAGAATTTAATTAGAATGTGTTATGGGTGTGATATTCTCACTGCGTAAATGGTGATTGACAATATGAGATGCCGCAGGAGTTTTACCCGATATGTTACCCGATGATTTGATAACGGATTTAGCGCGTTTTGAGCAAACGCTACAGGAATTGGCCGATGTGCTTCAACTGGATTTAGGCGCATTTCATGCTGATCATATCTCGTTGCGCTGCCATCAGAATGCGACGGCTGAATCATGGAAAGCGGCGCTGCTACAGGTCGGCAGCCTGCTGTCTGAAAACCAAATCAATGGCCGCACAATCTGCTTGTTTATTCTGGATAATGCCATCGCGGTCGGCCCCTGGCAGATTACCTGTATCGAGCTACCGTGGCCGGGGAAAAAGCATTACCCGCATGAAGGATGGGAGCATGTGGAGCTGGTGTTACCTGGTGACGCGGAAACGTTGCATCAGCGTGCGCTGGCCTGCTTGTCTGATGACGCACTGCGTACGCCGGGCATCAAGCTTAAATTCAGTTCTCCGCAAGGCGAAAAAGAACGAATCCCTAATCCGACGCTGGCGGTAACCAACGGGAAAGTGACAATAAAATTTCATCCATTTGATATACGCGATGTTGTCGCAAGCGAAATGTCATCGCTATGAAAATAGCGAATAACCAGTACCTAAAGTAATCAGAAAGATAACATTGGCTGGAAGGTAGCGTGGCGTGTCACTTTATTCATGCCAATTTCTTTTGCTGTGGAAAAGATTAATAAAACTGTGGTTTATGTCATGTTTATTTCGGCAATGTATCGCGTTCATTGTGACTCCTGTCTCCTCACGATATGAATGCGAATGCCATAGTTATTACTTTAATCGGCGTGATGATTCGTCGATTTTTCGATAATTAAGAAAAGTGGTCTGGGAGTTTACATGGAGGAGCAGCGATGACGAAACTGGAAGTATGCTGTTATAGCGTTGATTGTGCGATAACAGCAGCGCAGTCTGGGGCTGACAGGATTGAACTCTGTGCAGGACAGCGAGAAGGCGGGTTAACGCCATCCTATGGTGCGCTGCGTGGCGCGCGCGAAAAGGTCGCGATTCCTGTTCACCCGATTGTGCGCCCGCGAGGGGGCGATTTTTGCTACAGCGCGACGGAATTTGCTGCCATCAAATATGACATTGAGCAGATTCGTGAGATGGGTTTTCCCGGCGTTGTTGTTGGCGCACTCAATGAGGAAGGACACATTGATTTGCCCAAAATGCGCGAAATTATGGCGGCGGCTCAAGGGATGGCGGTGACTTTTCATCGCGCGTTCGATATGTGTCTGAACCCGTACATTGCGCTGGAACAGCTCACTGAACTTGGCGTATCGCGCATATTAACCTCTGGGCAGCAGCAGACAGCGGAAAATGGGCTCCGGTTATTACGTGAACTAACACAGGCCAGTCGCGGTCCAATTATTATGGCGGGTTCCGGCGTGCGACTGACTAACGTGCACAAATTTCAGCAGGCCGGTATCCGAGAACTGCACAGTTCGGCAGGCCAGTGGACACCGTCTCCGATGCGCTATCGTAAAATCGGCGTGTCGATGTGTTCTGATACGGAATTGGATGAGTTTAGCCAGTATTGCGTGGATGGTGATGTGGTGGAAGCCATGAAGCGGGCCGTCAGCCCGGACCGTGAAATGCAGTACGTGTCATAACGTAAGGGATTTCACGGTGTAGGGGGAGAGAGACAGCGTTGTTCTAAACACCACACCGTCATTCTTCAATTTTGCCGCGCCGCATACCATCAGGTGTGCATGGCAAGTACCAAGCCCCAGCGTGTTGCTGGGGCTTTTTTTGTCAAGCGCAGTAATTTAGAACGAATGAGACTTACTGGTAGATCCCTGGTTTACGTGCAACCAGAACGGCCCGTACCGGAGCGGGGTAACCTTCCACCGTTTTCGTCGGATCTTCAGGATCGAGGAATTCAGCCAGTGATTCCGTGATCATCCAGTCTGTCCGGCGCTGTTCCTGCGTTGTCGTGGTGCAGATATCCACGACGCGGACATCAACAAAGCCGCATTTCTCAAGCCATTTCGTCAAGGCCGCGGCGGAAGGGATGAAATACACATTGCGCATTTGCGCGTAGCGTTCTCCCGGTACCAGCACCTGATTTTCATCGCCTTCAATAACCAGCGTTTCCAGCACCAGTTCGCCACCCGCCACCAGCTGATTCTTCAATTGCCACAGGTGATCAAGCGGGGAACGACGGTGGTACAGCACGCCCATAGAAAACACGGTGTCAAACGCAGCAAGTTCGGGGAGTTGCTCAATACCGAGCGGCAGAACGTGCGCACGCTGATCGTCGCCGAGCAGCTTACGCACAGCTTCGAACTGGCATAAGAACAGCTGCATAGGATCGATGCCGACTGCCATCGTGGCGCCTTCGCCGACCATCCGCCACAGGTGATAGCCGCTGCCGCAGCCTACATCCAGAATCAGGCGATTCTTCAGCGGGCTGATATGCGGCAGAACACGCTGCCATTTCCAGTCAGAACGCCATTCCGTGTTGATATCTACGCCGTAAAGCGAAAAGGGGCCTTTACGCCAAGGCATCAGGTTACGCAGCAACTTTTCGATGCCTTCACGCTGGCCGATGGAAATATCGGGTTCCATGCGCGCCGTGACGCTGTCGTTCAAATCCAGAGAGGTTGGCGTCAGCGACGGGAGGTGTTCCAGCGAGTTAAACCAGAGTTTGAACTTACCGTGCAACGATTCCTGCTGCCAACTACTGAGCTGTGAAGGTAGCGTGTTAAGCCAGTGGCTGAGTGGGCCTTTTGCGATTTGTTGATAAAAATTGCCGAAATCGATCACGCCTTTTCCTCTGCTTTCACGGCTAATAACGAACCAAAATTAAAACACTGAAACCAAATCTCGCTGTGCTCAAAACCGGCATCTGCCAGTCGAGCTTTATGGGTATCTACCGAGTCGGTCAGCATGACGTTTTCCAGCATGCTGCGTTTCTGACTGATTTCTAACTCGCTGTAGCCATTTGCCCGTTTGAAATCGAGATGCATGTTGAACAGC
Source organism: Pectobacterium sp. S5 (assembly GCF_051707265.1). Classification (NCBI taxonomy): domain Bacteria; kingdom Pseudomonadati; phylum Pseudomonadota; class Gammaproteobacteria; order Enterobacterales; family Pectobacteriaceae; genus Pectobacterium; species Pectobacterium sp. S5. The sequence goes on along the minus strand of NZ_JAULSZ010000001.1, from coordinate 298,726 downwards.
AATTCACCGACGTCTTTGTCCGCAAAATTGAATTTCTCTGAGAGCACGAGCACGCCGCCGGGATTCAATCCCTGATAAATACGCTCGATGAGCACCTGACGCTGAGAAGGTTCCAGAAACTGAAGGGTAAAGTTCAGAACCACCATAGACGCATTTTCGATATCAATATTCAGGATATCGGCTTCTATAATGTCGACAGGCGTATCGGAACGGAAAGCGTCAATGTGGCTGCGGCAGCGCTTCACCATTGCCGGAGAATTGTCTACCGCGATAATTTTGCAGCCCGGTACAGCAATATTACGTCGCATAGACAACGTAGCCGCACCCAGCGAGCATCCTAGATCGTAAACATGGCTATCCGGGCGGACGAAGCGTTCTGCCAGCATGCCAATCATCGAGATGATGTTGGAATAGCCGGGAACGGAGCGTTGGATCATATCGGGGAAGACGTCGGCAACGCGTTCGTCGAATGTCCAGTCGCCTAAATTGGCAATTGGCACAGAGAAAAGCATATCGCGGTTTGGCATGGCGGAAAGTGCACTGAGAGTAATAAAGAGGCGCGTATTCTAGCAGAATACGCCATACCCGTCATACTTCAAGTTGCATGTGCGTTGGCTGCGCTTACTCACCCGAATCACTTACTTGAGTAAGCTCATCGGGACTCCCTCGCTTGCCGCCTGCCTGAAACTCGAATTATTTAGGGTATATGATCTTCGCCTTCCACATGTGGACAAGCTTTTTGATTCCCGGGCGCATAAATGTTCGTGCGTCCGGGAGGAACAGGTACCGCTCTTGTTTCACGCCATCAATACAGCGTGAAAACCAGATCCCAGGGGAGGTAGTAGAGGTTTGCTGCAATCATCAGGATGAGTGAGGCGTAGGTTGCCGACATACCGGAGCGCCGCCAGCGGAATTCGCGATGCCGAAGGCCGTAATAGTGCGCTAAACGCCCGGTAATCAATAAAATACCGCAGAAGTGGATCATGATGATAAGGGCGCCGTTCATTTCCATCAGCACCAGCAGAATCGCCGCAATCGGAATATATTCCACCGCGTTGCCATGTACTCGGATCGCCGTTTGCAATTCATAAAATCCGCCGTCGCCATACGCCACGCGATACTGCATTCTGAGTTTTACAACATCAATAGACAGCTTTATCAACAAGATTGCGCCAAGCACGATATAGAGCGCACTTACCATTTTTTACTCCGTGACCTAACCGAAAACGGCTTGCAGAATAATAGCTTTACCTAACGCAGCTGTCGCCTGTAAAGGCTGATTTTTTTAGCGGAAATGGATTACGTTACGAAATTGTTTATAACTAAATGAACTAACACATGCGGTATTGGGCGGTTCAAAAGAGTGTCGCCTGCTGTGGCCAATCCGGCTGGGGTGGCAACGTTGGGTCGATCTCGGTGAGTAATGGCCAAAGTTGTTGTGCCAGTGGTGGGGCATCACCGATATCGGGTGTATGGATAAAGAAGAAGGGATTTGCCTCACGCCACTGCGGCAGCTTGTTACGCCATGACTCGAACCAGCGAAGATTTTCTTCCTGCTTTTCACTACCGATAAAGCGAATCAGCGGCTGCGTGGCAGTCAGCACGGCGTGTACCGGCACGCGAGGCTTCTTCCGCTGGGCTTCACGCATGGCCGCGCTATCTGGTGCGGCGTGGTGAACCGGACGGCTATCGAGAATCACACGGTTAATTCTGCGCTGCTGTAGCCCCTGATTCAGCGCACGCTCTTCATCGCCTTTAGCAAAAAACAGCGGGTGACGGACTTCCACACCGTAGCTAAATCCTTGCGGTAAGGCATCAAGAAAGCGCCACAAAACGGGCAACTGCGCAGGGCTGAAAGTCGCGGGAAGCTGTAGCCAGAGCTGTCCGATACGGTGTTCAATCGGTTCAAGGCATTGATAAAAAAGGCTTACATCACTATCACAGTTCTGCAAGGCAGCTTTATGGCTGATCGCTGAGGGAAACTTGAAACAAAAGCGAAAGTCATCATGCGTCATATCACGCCAGCGTCCGACAACTTCGCGTGAAGGCAACGCATAAAAGGTCGTGTTACCTTCAACACAGGTAAAATAGCGGCTGTAGTCGGCAAGGTCGTTTAAGCCTAACCGACTCCAGGCAGGATGCTGCCATTGTGGTAATCCGATATACATCATCGCACCATAACGTCATTGAATCTCAAGCAGAATGCCTACGATTATTGCGTAATTGTCGGGGCAGCGCGAGCGAACCGAGAGATATCGTTTATAAAATCTCGTCCGCCCACTGTGTGGCCTCCATGATCATGCTAAAGAAGTTTTCTTCATCGACACCCAACTGGGTTAACAGTTGTTCAAGCTCTTCCCAGTCTTGCTGTTCATATTTCGCGATTAACGTCAGATAAATCGCAAGCTCGCCGGTATTTTCTAATAAGCTCTGGTTAATTTTTTCCGATAGGGCGATTTGTGAGAGCAACAGCGGCATGGGTGAATCTAATACGGCATCAAGCAGCGATAATAATCCGCAGAGAAACGCCTCGGTAGTATCGTCCTTCACATTGAAAGAGGCATGCAACAACTCGAAGAATCTGGCGCGAATTAAACTCGTGCGATAAAGCTCGCTGGGTTTATTCTCATTACTGTTGGTTATGCTAATTAATGACACAAAACGTTTAAGCTCTCGTTGTCCAAGCAGCATCGCCATCGCGCGGAAAGACATGGTGGTTGCCGTGATACCAAAGCGGGTGTTGTATTTGATATTGGTGATGTGGCGCATCAATTTATAATAAAGCGACAGATCGGCACAGACTAATTCTTCGATAGTGGCGTAGTTGATCTCAGGTTTATTGACTTCTCTCAGCAACCTGATGGTATTGCTGGAGTTATTGACCAATTTTTTTGATTTGATCATTTCAGGACGACTGAAAAAATACCCCTGAAACAGTGAGATGCCCAGTTTCTTACTTTTCAGGTACTGCTCATGTGTCTCTACTTTCTCTGCCAAGTAGATTAGCTTGCGCTGTGTGGTTCTTTTGATGAAATTTTCAATATCATCAAAGGTTGACAGAGTTAAATCGAATTTGATGATATCAACGTAAGGCAAAAACCGATCCCATTCTGAATCCATCGAAAAATCATCAAGTGCAATTTTGAAGCCCTTTCTTTTTAGCTTTTTTACGGCAGCAAAGAGATCATTATTGGGAATCGAATTTTCAAGGATCTCAATAACGACCTTTTCCTGTGGCAGTACCTCAGCCTGACCATTGATCAACATCTGATGGGGGAAATTAATGTAGTAAGGCTGTTCAACCACAGATTTTGTCAACGGATTGGTTAAGAACTGATCGGAAATAAGCTGTGCGGTTGCAAATTCAGGACTCACGTCAGGAAATCTATTGGTGATGTCCATGCGAAAAAGTAGCTCGTAGGCAACGGTTTGGAGGTGTTGATTTAAAATGGGTTGACGGGCAACAAATGAATACATACTTGTTCTCCATGTAAACCATACGCATTAGCCAATAATGGAAAAGCGTTTTTTATTAAAATTTTTATAAAAATAAGCAGTTACTTGGTAATTTTAGCAGGTTTTATTAAAAGGGAAGATCGGTTTCCTCAAATCCTCATGCTGTGCGCGTTGGCATGTCGTATGCCTTTGGGCCGATGACGTTTCAGAAAATTGGCCTGCTGAGAAGTTGCCTTTCTGGTGGTTTTCGGACCATCGTGTTCTGCTGACTTGGGTTTCCTCTGTCGTTCAGTTTTGCAACAACTCCATCTCTATTCGTGAACATTCTGTTAACCAGAAAGGAAATTTCGTAAAAAGAGTAGGCGGTGGCGTCGCAGAGCGTTACCTTCATGCTTATCGTTCGGGCGAATATCCTTTATAATAGCCGCCTTTTTTCATCGGACAGTAACCCAGAAAAACCATGCCGTGCAGCGAAAATGCCACTGTTTTTGCACTGTGATTTACCGTGAAAAGTAATCTACCGTGAGAACGTGTGAGCTGGCGGATGAGTAAAAGGACATCGTGATGCGTACTAATTATTGCGGGCAGTTGAATTCGTCCCATGTGGGCCAGGAAGTGACATTGTGCGGTTGGGTTAACCGCCGCCGCGATCTGGGTGGTTTGATTTTTATTGATATGCGTGACCGCGAAGGGCTGGTTCAGGTGTTCTTTGACCCAGACCGTCAGGACGCATTTAAACTGGCATCCGAGTTGCGTAACGAGTTCTGCATCCAACTTACTGGTGTCGTACGCGCCCGTCCAGAAAGCCAAATCAACAAAGATATGGCGACGGGTGAAGTCGAAATTTTTGCCAACGCACTGACGATTATTAACCGTTCTGAAGCGCTGCCGTTGGACTCCAACCAAACCAATACCGAAGAAGCGCGTCTCAAATTCCGCTATCTGGATTTGCGCCGTCCTGAAATGGCGCAGCGCCTGAAAACGCGTGCACGCATCACCAGTTTTGTGCGTCGTTTTATGGACGACCACGGCTTCCTGGACATCGAAACCCCGATGTTGACGAAAGCGACGCCGGAAGGCGCGCGTGACTATCTGGTGCCAAGCCGCGTACATAAAGGCAAATTTTATGCGCTGCCGCAGTCCCCACAGCTGTTCAAACAGCTGCTGATGATGTCCGGCTTTGACCGCTACTATCAGATCGTCAAATGCTTCCGTGACGAAGACCTGCGTGCTGACAGACAGCCAGAATTTACCCAGATCGATGTGGAAACCTCTTTCATGACCGCACCACAGGTGCGTGAAGTGATGGAGAAACTGGTCCGTGAACTGTGGCAGGACGTGAAAGGCGTCGATCTGGGCGATTTCCCGATCATGACGTTCGCAGAAGCCATGCGCCGTTTCGGTTCCGACAAGCCAGATTTGCGTAACCCGCTGGAACTGGTCGACGTTGCCGATCTGGTGAAAGACATTGAGTTCAAAGTCTTCTCCGGCCCGGCAAACGATGCCAAAGGCCGCGTTGCCGCTATCCGCGTACCGGGCGGCGCACAGCTGAGCCGTAAGCAGATTGATGAATACGGCAAGTTTATTGAAATCTATGGCGCGAAAGGGCTGGCTTACATCAAGGTCAATGAGCGTGCCAAGGGTCTGGAAGGCGTTCAAAGCCCGGTAGCAAAATTCCTGAGCGAAGACGTTCTGTCTGCCGTGTTGGAGCGTACTGCGGCACAAGATGGCGACATCCTGTTCTTTGGTGCGGACAGCGCGAAAGTGGTGACCGATGCGCTGGGCGCGCTGCGTCTCAAGCTGGGTCGCGATCTGAGCCTGACAAAAGACAACAGTTGGGAACCGCTGTGGGTTGTCGATTTCCCGATGTTTGAAGAAGATGGCGAAGGCGGCCTTGCTGCGATGCACCATCCGTTTACCGCACCGCGTGACATGCTGCCTGCTGAACTGGCTGCCAACCCGGTTTCGGCAATCGCCAACGCGTATGACATGGTCATTAACGGTTATGAAGTGGGCGGCGGTTCCGTGCGTATTCACCGTGGTGAGATGCAGCAAACCGTGTTCAGCATTCTGGGCATTACCGAACAAGAGCAGCGTGAGAAGTTTGGCTTCCTGCTCGACGCACTGAAATATGGTACGCCGCCGCACGCGGGTCTGGCGTTTGGCCTTGACCGTCTGGTGATGTTGCTGACGGGCACCGATAACATTCGTGACGTTATCGCCTTCCCGAAAACGACGGCAGCAGCGTGTCTGATGACGGAAGCGCCAAGTTTCGCCAACTCGGCTTCGCTGGACGAGCTTGCCATTGCGGTTGTCGTGAAAGGGAAAGCGGCTCAGGATGGAAAATCCGAGAACGAATAAGATGGTATATAAGCGACCCGTTTCGGTTCTGGTGGTGATCTATGCCCGTGACACCGGGCGGGTGCTGATGTTGCAACGGCGCGACGATCCTGAATTCTGGCAGTCGGTAACTGGCAGCATAGAAGAAGGGGAAAGCGCGCCGTATGCCGCACAGCGTGAAGTCAAAGAAGAAGTTAACATCGATATATCCGCGGAAGCGTTATCACTCTTTGACTGTCAGCGCTGTATTGAGTTTGAGCTATTTGCTCATTTGAGACGTCGCTATGCGCCGGGGGTTACGCACAATACCGAACACTGGTTTTGTCTGGCGTTACCTGCTGAGCGCGAGGTGCAATTATCCGAGCATCTTGCTTACCAGTGGCTGGATGTGCCCCACGCGGCGCAGTTGACCAAGTCCTGGAGCAACCGGCAGGCGATTGAGGAATTTGTTATTTATCCGGCCTGAACAGGCTTTTTTCGGAGATTTTTATGGCAGGTCATAGTAAGTGGGCTAACACAAAGCATCGTAAAGCAGCACAGGACGCCAAACGCGGTAAAATTTTTACCAAGATTATCCGCGAACTGGTTACCGCAGCCCGTTTGGGCGGTGGCGATCCGGGTTCTAACCCACGTCTGCGCGCTGCGATCGATAAAGCTCTGTCCAACAACATGACGCGCGATACGTTGAACCGCGCGATTGCCCGTGGCGTCGGCGGTGACGATGATGCCAACATGGAAACCATCATTTATGAAGGCTACGGCCCGGGCGGCACGGCCGTCATGGTGGAATGCCTGAGTGATAACCGTAACCGTACCGTTTCCGAAGTGCGTCACGCGTTTACGAAAACTGGCGGCAATCTGGGTACCGACGGTTCCGTTTCGTACCTCTTCACTAAGAAAGGCGTCATTTCTTACGCGCCGGGTCTGGATGAAGATGCGATCATGGATGCAGCGCTGGAAGCTGGTGCCGATGATGTCGTGACGTACGACGACGGTGCGATCGATGTCTTCACGCCGTGGGAAACGTTCGGTGATGTGAAGGATGCATTAGATGCGGCTGGCCTGAAAGCGGAATCAGCTGAAGTCTCTATGATTCCGTCTACCAAAGCGGATATGGATGCAGAAACGGCACCGAAGCTGATGCGTCTGATCGACATGCTGGAAGACTGCGACGATGTGCAGGAGGTTTACCATAACGGTGAGATCTCCGATGAGATAGCTGAACTGCTGTAATGGCAGGTTGGTAATGCAACGTAGCAACAGCTATCCACACGGGCGAATCGGCGGAGCGGCACTATGACAATAATAGTCGGCATTGACCCCGGTTCGCGCGTGACGGGTTATGGCATTATCCGTCAGCAGGGACGTCATCTGACGTATCTCGGCAGCGGCTGTATCCGTACCGTGGTGGATGACATGCCCACGCGGCTTAAGCTGATTTACGCCGGTGTCAGTGAGATCATTACGCAATTTCGCCCAGACTGTATGGCGATTGAGCAGGTTTTCATGGCGAAAAACCCGGATTCAGCCTTGAAGCTGGGACAGGCACGCGGTGTGGCTATCGTCGCGGGTGTGAATCAGGATCTGCCCGTGTTTGAATACGCGGCGCGGTTGGTTAAGCAAACGGTGGTAGGAACGGGCGCGGCGGATAAAAAACAGGTGCAGCATATGGTTCGCTCACTGCTGAAACTGTCGGCCAGTCCGCAGGCGGATGCCGCCGACGCGCTGGCGATTGCCATTACTCACTGCCACTTTAGCCAAAGCCTGCTGCGCACCGCGGCGGCGAAAGTGAACCCACTGGCAGGAAGACTGCGCTGAAACAGGAGGCTGGATATTCATCCAGCCTTTTTTATGTTATATACTCGTCATACTTCAAGCCATTCTTTCCCTACGTAAAAGGAAGCGCAACGTGATAGGTCGTCTCAGAGGCATTATTCTGGAAAAACAGCCGCCGCAGGTGCTGATAGAAGCTAACGGCGTGGGTTACGAAGTCCATATGCCGATGACGTGCTTTTACGAACTCCCTGAACTCAATCAGGAAGCGATCATCTTTACCCAGTTTGTTGTCCGCGAAGATGCACAGCTGCTGTTCGGTTTTAATGATAAGCAGGAGAGGGCGCTGTTCCGTGAGCTGATCAAAGTGAATGGCGTCGGGCCGAAGCTGGCGCTGGCGATTCTCTCCGGGATGTCTGCGACGCAGTTTGTCAGCGCCGTCGAACGCGAAGAAATCGGCACATTGATTAAACTGCCGGGCGTCGGTAAGAAAACGGCGGAAAGATTGGTTGTTGAAATGAAAGATCGCTTCAAAGGCTTGAGTGGCGATCTGTTTAATCCGGTCAGCGATATTCCGCTGGCATCGCCTGCTACTGCAGACAGCCGTGTTGGCGAACCCGAGGCGGAAGCCGCCGCTGCACTGGTTGCGCTGGGCTATAAACCACAGGAAGCTAGCCGCATGATCTCCAAGATTGCGCGTCCTGATGCTGACTGTGAAACCCTGATCAGGGATGCACTGCGCGCGGCGCTGTGAGGTATTCATGATAGAAGCCGATCGTTTGATTTCCGCTGACGCCGTTCCCGAAGAAGAATTTATCGACCGTGCGATCCGCCCTAAATTCCTCACTGAATATGTGGGGCAGCCGCAGGTGCGTGAGCAGATGGAAATTTTCATTCAGGCGGCCCGCAAGCGCGGGGATGCGCTGGACCATCTGTTAATTTTTGGTCCTCCTGGTCTGGGTAAAACGACGCTGGCGAACATCGTTGCTAACGAGATGGGCGTGAATATGCGCACGACATCGGGGCCGGTGCTGGAAAAAGCGGGCGATCTCGCTGCGCTGTTGACCAATCTCGAACCGCATGACGTGCTGTTCATCGATGAAATTCATCGCCTGTCACCCGTTGTGGAAGAAGTGCTGTACCCGGCGATGGAAGACTATCAGTTGGATATCATGATCGGCGAAGGGCCGGCCGCCCGTTCGATCAAACTCGATTTGCCGCCTTTTACGCTGATTGGCGCAACAACGCGTGCAGGCTCGTTAACTTCACCGCTGCGCGATCGTTTCGGCATTGTGCAGCGTTTGGAGTTTTATAAAGTTGATGATTTGCAGTATATCGTCAGTCGCAGCGCACAGTGTTTAGGACTGGATCTGACATCCGAGGGCGCGCTTGAAGTGGCGCGGCGCGCGCGGGGTACGCCGCGTATTGCCAACCGATTATTACGACGGGTGCGCGATTTCTCCGAGGTTAAATCGGAAGGGGCGATTACCGGTGACGTGGCGACGCAGGCGCTGGATATGCTGGCGGTGGACACCGAAGGTTTTGACTACATGGATCGCAAGCTGCTGTTGGCGATCATCGATAAATTCATGGGCGGCCCCGTCGGGCTGGATAATTTAGCTGCAGCGATTGGCGAAGAGCGCGAAACCATTGAAGACGTGCTGGAACCGTTTCTGATTCAGCAAGGGTTCATTCAGCGTACGCCACGCGGTCGGATGGCGACACAGCATGCCTATCGTCATTTTGGCTTAACGCGTGAAGATTTAAGTTAACGTGTGAAAAACGTATCGCATTAAGAAATGCTTTCCATACTCAGGGAGACCACGCGGTCTCCCTGACTTTATGTGATTAGAACCAGGCTTCCCACATTGCCCCAACGTTGAACGAATCGAGCTGCGTGTTGACGCCAGTCGTTGTCCGTGCGGTGTGTTTGTTATCCACTTCTCCGCCGGTGACATAGAAGCGCAGCATCGGTCTGAACTCCGGCCCCATGGCGATCGAGACATTCTGGGAAAGCGTCAGCTTCCACCCTTTGTTATCACCACCCTGACCGTAATCTACATGTTGATAGCCCGCTTCAAGCCAGGTGGAATGCACATCATTCCAGAAATACATCGGGCGAACGATGGCATTGTAGTTACGACGATCGTCCTGACTGGCTGAGTCATTCGAGTAGTCGTGGTAGGCCAGCAGATATTCGACCTGTGTTTGCGGCGTGAATTTGTATTTACCTTCAAAGCTGGCATAGAAGGTTTTCAGGTTGTCCGTTTTGTTGTAAACGCTGTTATCCGCATTGTTCGAATAGCGAGTGATAAACTGATTGAGGCTATTTTTCCCCGTGTGGCTCAGGACCGCGCCGCCTTGCCAGGCTTTCAGGCGTGCATCGTTATCCACCGCTTTCGAGTCAAAACCGTAGTTCGCGTACAGCGCAAGATCCAACGGCCCCAGCTTGATGCCATGTACTTTGGACGTCAGCGCGTAATTGCCTTTATCGCCCGTGCCGGAGCTGCCAGTACAGCTGATACGCGAGGGGTTCGCATTATTCGTGATGATTTCGGGGTTACAGGATTCCACCGCAGCGACGGTCGCGACATCGAATTGAATACCGCCGATATCAAAGTTCTTTATCCCCGCGCCCTGACCATCGTGGTTCATCCAGAAGTAGTCGTTAATCCCTTGCTGTGGGCGTTGGTGGAAATCACGTCCGGCCCAGAGATAGGCATTTGGCTGAGAAGCAAACAGGTTGGTGACTCCCGCATAGGCTTTTTTCAGGTTAACTTCGTCGCCCCAGTGGTCGATCATCACGACGACATCCCAGATTGCGCCATTGTCACTTTTGAATGCCTTGGAAAGCTGGAATTCACCGCCATTGCCTTCGTTGCCCAGACGACCCAGCGCGGAGGCGCCGTTATAGGAGCCGTCAACCGCAACATATTTCTGGTCACCGCTCTGGAATTGCGCCCCATAACGCGCATAGCCTGTGAAGTTGATGCCATAAGGTATCGCCATGTCAGGTGTCTTGGGAGCGTCCGGCGTGGTCAGCGGGTCGACCTGTTTACTGGCAATCGCGTCTAATTTTGCCTGACGCTCCGCCAGCGCTTTTTCCACTGCTTGAGCAACGATACGATCTAATTGCTCTGGAGTAATCGTTTCTTGTGCGAATGCGGAACCGGAGCAAAGGGCAGCCAGCACCGCCAGAGTAACTGGAAGTTTTTTGGAATTTTTCATCATCATCTCAATTCGGTAAGTTATTTTCAGACAATAACCATCCCGCTCTGATTGACGTGAATAATGGCACGGCGCTCAGAACAAGGTGATTGTTATTTTTTTTACGGGTACAAGTTAATTAAATAACTGACGTAATCGACCCTCCCTATAAGGGTATTAAAATGAACTATTGCCTCTGGTAAAGATGAATAATTTCTTCTGATAATTCGCGAGCGAGTAGTGATGTCATTAAATGGTCTTGGGCGTGCACCATAATTAATGTCATCGGCTGTCTGGCTTCTCCCGCATCCTGTTCAATCAGTTGGGTCTGCATGTGGTGGGCTTTACGCGCGTAGCCATCGGCTTCCTTCAACAGGTTTTTGGCTTCATCGATGTGGCCTTTACGCGCGGCGTGTAGCGCCTCAAAACACAGGCTGCGCGATTGTCCAGCATTGACGATAATTTCCATTACTGCATCTTCTAATGTAATCATCATATGACCTATTTTTATGTGAACGAATATTCGCAGCACGTATTTTCTATGCCACGTTCTTGAATGTCGTCTAGGTCGGTGAATAGGAATAATAAAAATACCCCGACCCTGAACGCTTTATTTCCTTTCTTCTATTTAATATCTATTGCTGTTTTTTATTAATCCCATTAATTACTGCTCACCGTTTTTGTCAGTGACAGATCGCCCTGTATTTTTTGTTCCTCGGTTTTCATTAATGTACGTTCGTAGGCCCGTAGGAACGGCAAATACATCAGCGCGGAAAACACCATACACAGTAGACACATGATTAGCGGGCTGAAACTCCAGTTTGCGGCCCACGATGCGCCAATGGGGGCGGGGGTTGTCCACGGCGTTAACGACACCACCTGCGCCAGCCATCCCATCTTGGTTGCGGTGTAAGCCAACACGGCGTTAACCATCGGTACGAAGACAAAGGGGAGGAACAACATCGGGTTCATGATGATGGGGGCACCGAACATGATCGGCTCGTTGATGTTAAAGAAGCTAGGTACGACGCCCATTCTACCGATGGTGCGCAAGTGCGTGACCTTGCTGCGTAACAGCAGAAATGCCAGCGGTAGCGTCGAACCGACACCGCCAATCAACAGATAGTGATCCCAGAAGCCTTGTAAATAGATATGCGGTAAGACTTCACCTGCCGCCAGTGCGGCCTGATTCACGGCCAGATTGGTCATCCAGAATGGATTCATGATACCCGTGACAATCAGCGAACCGTGGATCCCCGAGAACCAGAAAAGCTGACACAGCAGCACAGACAGAAGAATGGCAGGCAGCGAGTCTGAGGCAGAAACCAGCGGTGCCAGCAGGTGCATAATCGCTTCAGGAATGATCATGCCCGTTTGCGCTTCAATGAAGAGATTGAGCGGATGCAGCGTTGCGACAATCACCAACACGGGAATGAGAATTTCAAACGAGCGGGCGACCCCCGTTGGTACTTCTTTCGGTAAGCGAATGGTAATGTTGTGCTGTTTCAGCGCCGCATAAACTTGGGTGGCATAGATAGACGTCAGTAAGGCGGTGAAGATCCCTTGCCCTGACAGATACTCGGTGGAAATTTTGTTATCGGCGTAAGGTGCAGCGACGAGCAGGAAGGCCATAAACGCCAGCAGGCCGGACATGACGGAATCGAGATTAAGCTGTCGTCCCAAACTGGCACCCACACCGACGGAGATGAAAAAGGTCATTAGCCCCATACTCAGCTCAAAAGGCAGCATCAGCTGTGCGCGATAGGTGATAGAAAAATCGAGCCAGGTACGGGCAAATCCGACGGTCGTATCGGCAGAAAACGGAGGAAAAATAAACACCAGCATGAACGAGCCGATGATCATAAAAGGTAGCGCGGCGGTAAAGCCATCGCGGATAGCGATCACATATTTTTGCTGCCCCAAACGCCCTGCAAGCGGGGTAATCGATTGTTCGATAGCGGCAATCATTGATTGATATAAGGAACTCATGTGAACACCTTTTTCATGTGTCGCCGTGATGACGACAGATCGTCACCACGTACGTTATCGCCACGTTTTGTACCGTAACCTGCTGTATCGACAGGCTTAACGAAAGTTTTAAGTGTGGCAGTCTTTTATAAACGTGCACCTAGACCAGTCTATTTTTTCCGCTGCGGACCGCATTTTCCGCCACGCACAATGTAAAAAGTTATTGCTAATATGATTGGATATCATATGGAAACCGTTTTCCATGCAAAGAAAAGAGAAGTGTGATGACCGTCAAGATGTGATGATTTCTGGCGGTATTAATTAGATTTACATCACATCTTATTGGCAGAATTACGCATTGGATGTTAAACGGATAATCGGTTTCCATGCTGGATAGAAACAGTTATACTGCGAAGCAACGCAATGCGCGGTTGGTGTTCAGGGTTTTGAGTCAGATTTAGCGTTTTTCAGGGGCAAATGATGTCTACAATCAACGATGTATCGCGTTTAGCTGGGGTGTCCAAAGCCACAGTCTCCCGGGTGTTGAGTGGTTCACGCGGCGTAAAGGAAGCTAGCCGTCTTGCAGTGTTAAAAGCGGTTGATGAGCTTAAATATCGGCCAAACGTCATCGCCCAATCGCTGTTAAGTCAATCAACTGGATGTATTGGCGTCATTTGCGCTCAGGACAACATCAACCAGACGACCGGTTACCTTTATGCGCTGGAAAAACACTTTAGCCGACATCAAAAGCATCTCTTGTTGCGCTTTGCCAGCAGCAGGGCTGAAGTAATGAACGTGCTTGATGAGCTGACCAGCGGCCTGTGTGATGACATTTTAATCATCGGCGCGCGTTTTCCGCTGAATCTGGCTGATAAGAACATCATTCTGATCGATTGCATGGAAACGGATACCACGAACAGTCTGCAATTTGATCACGCTTTCGCCACAGAAACCGCGTGTAATTACCTGATTCGGCAAGGAAGACGGCAAATTGCGCTGATCAATCCCGCCGCCAGCAGTTCAGCGGAGCAGGTGCTCTTAGGATATAAGCGGGCGCTGGAAAATAACTTCTTACCGTTCAACCGCAACCTGATCTTTATGGATGCATCTTCATCGTCGTCGGTGGCACTGCAAGTGTTGCTCAATAACAGCACGACGCTGAATTTCAATGCGCTTCTGGTGGCGGATGAGCTGGAAGCCAAACGGGTTATTACTCAGCTTCAGGCGTTTAACAAATCCGTGCCAAAAGACATCATGGTATTCAGCCTGGCGGGGTCTCTCGATATTCCTGGCATTCCGGCGATACCGGCCATTGAATATTCGATGGATGCGATAGCGGCCAGAATCGTGTCTTGGCTCAATGAGAAAACACAGGATGTGCTGGGATCGTATGTCTTGCGGGGTGATTTAATCATTCCAGATATGGCTAACCGGCAATAAACGCGGCTCGTGCAATTTCCAAAATATAAAGCCCTTCTGAGATGTATATTCAGAAGGGCTTTTTCCTTTTGATTTTTTACTCGCGGGCTAGGCAGGTTGTCGCTTAATCAGGCTGATAATAAACAGCAGCGATGCGCACAGCACCACCGACGGCCCAGCGGGCGTATTGTAGCCAGCTGAAAAGGCCAAACCGCCCGTTACGGCAATCATTCCCACAATAATCGCGATACTCGCCATTTGTTCCGGCGTCCGTGCGAAGCGTCTGGCGCTGGCGGCGGGAATAATCAGCAGTGACGTAATGATCAGCGCACCAACAAATTTCATGGCGATACCAATCGTTAACGCGGTGGTCAGCATCAAGAGCAGCTTGGTGCGCTGTAGCTTCACGCCATCGACGTGCGCCAGCTCTGGGCTGATCGTCATAGAAAGCAGTGCGCGCCATTGCCAGCACATAATGGCCACAACAACGATGACACCAGCACCGATAACCCACAGATCCTCTGTCGTGACAGAGAGCAAATCGCCAAACAGATAAGCCATCAAGTCCACGCGCACGTTATTCATCAGGCTGACGACCACCAACCCAAGCGACAGCGCGCTGTGTGCCATGATGCCGAGTAACGTATCGATAGCCAGATAGGGGCGTCGCTCCAGCCAGACAAGCCCCAACGCCAGAATGAGCGTCACGGCAATAACGGCAGCAAACAGGTTGATGTTCAGCAGCAGGCCGAAGGCGACACCGAGTAAAGATGCGTGCGCCAGCGTGTCACCGAAATAAGACATCCGTCGCCAGACGACGAACGAACCGAGCGGACCGGCCGCAATCGCCAGCAAAATCCCCGCCAGCCAACCAGGAAACAGCAGTTCTATCATGCGTCGTTTCCACCTTGTCTCTTCAAAATGATACGTCCTTGTAGATCGTGACGATGATTATGATGGTGGCGGTAAACCGCCAGTTGCTCTGCGCCGCGGTGGCCAAACATCGCTAAAAACTCGGGATGAAGCGAAACGACCTCGGGTGTGCCGGAGCAGCAAACATGTTGATTGAGACAAAGAACTTCATCAGTTTTCGCCATCACCAAATGGAGATCGTGTGACACCATCAGCACGCCGCAGTGAAATTCCTGCCGCAATTGGTTAATGAGATCGTACAGCGCCAGTTGCCCATTGACGTCGACACCCTGTGTCGGTTCATCCAATACCAGCAGTTGGGGCTGGTTGAGCAGCGCACGCGCCAACAGCACGCGTTGGGTTTCGCCACCGGAAAGTTTCTGCATCGGCTGTTCCAGCAGATGCGCAGCCTGAACCCGCTTAAGTGCCGGTAAAATATCCTGCTTTTTCACGCCGGGGCGCAGTTGCATAAAACGGCTGACGGTCAAGGGCAGGGTGGTATCCAGATGCAGCTTCTGCGGAACGTAGCCGATACGCAGCGCGGGATCCCGTGCTAGCGAACCGGAGGTGGGGGACAGTAGACCCAATACCACGCGCACCAGCGTCGATTTCCCTGCGCCATTCGGCCCGAGCAGCGTCAGAATTCGACCTGCCTGCAAGGTAAGAGAGATATCTGACAGAACCTTCCGGCTGCCAAATGTAACTGAAATATTATTAAGTGATACCAATGTGGACATAGAATTTGGTTTGCATAACCCATGTAACGTTATAATATAACAAACAACACCATAAAAATCGATGGGATCGACTTTCATGCAGCAATCTATTCAGCAAAAAAAATGGTTAAAAAGTGTGTTTGTTGCCAGCGCGCTACTCGCAAGCGGGATGTCAATCAGCGCGGCATCCGCTGCGGTCATTACGTCAATTCGTCCTTTGGGATTCATTGCGTCGGCTATTGCCGATGGCGTGACGCCCACTGAGGTTTTGTTACCTGATGGCGCGTCGCCCCACGATTATGCCTTGCGCCCGTCTGATGTCCAGCGTTTACAGTCCGCAGAACTGGTGATTTGGGTCGGGCCGGAAATGGAAGCCTTTCTCGGAAAGCCGTTAGCGAAAGTCTCACCTGAAAAGCAGATTGCGCTTTCCGCACTGCCAGCGATTAAATCTGAGCTGGAAAAAGAGGCCGGACACGATCATGAGGGGGAACATGAACAGGCGCATGATGACCATGGAAAGGGGCACGATCATAGCCATGCCGCCCATGATGACGGCGACGATGGCCACCACCATGGTGAGTACAATATGCACATTTGGCTGTCGCCGGAGATGACAAAACAGGCGGCAATTGCCATTCATGCAAAATTATTGGAACTTATGCCTCAGAATAAGGACAAACTAGACGCGAATCTGCTTTATTTCACGGATAAAATCGGGCAAGCAGATGAAAAAATTGTTAAGATGCTAGCGCCTGTGCAGGGTAAAGGGTATTTCGTGTTCCATGATGCCTATGGGTATTTTGAGAAACACTATGGGTTAAATCCCTTGGGTTACTTCACGGTTAACCCCGAAATCCAACCCGGAGCACAGCGTTTACATCAAATACGAACACAGTTGGTTGAGCACAAAGCCGTATGCGTTTTTGCTGAACCACAATTCAGGCCAGCCGTTATTAATGCTGTTGCCAAGGGAACCGACGTGCGCTCGGGTGTACTCGATCCATTGGGAAGCAATATTGCACTGGGTAGAGATAGCTATGCCGATTTCTTGTTGCAGCTATCGAACCAGTATGTGAGCTGTCTGGAGGAAAAATTATGAGGATACGAATAAGTGCAGCAGATAGTCCGAACTATCGCTCTGGCGTATAACAGCTTACCTCGGCCCCATCGCGTCATGCTGGGGTCGCTTACCGTTGTGACATTGGCCGTTGCTGTTTGGCGGCCTTTTGTTTATCCCCACGTCGATGATGCCCCCGTCATCGTGAAAGATATCGATCTGGAAACCAGCCAGCTGCGTACGCTGACACCTGAGGCCAGTGAACCGATAGACCAACCCTCGCCGGATGACGACATTCCACAAGATGAGCTGGATGATAAGGTTGCCGATGAAGGCGGCGTACACGAGTACGTGGTCTCTACGGGCGATACCTTAAGCAGCATTTTGACGCAGTACGGTATTGATATTGCAGACGTCACCCAGCTCGCAGAGCAGAATAAAGATTTGCGGAACCTGAAGATCGGTCAGCAAATTTCATGGGCTCTGGCAGAGAACGGCGACCTGCAAAGTTTGACCTGGCAGATGTCCCGCCGTGAAACACGCATTTATGAGCGCGTGGGTAACGATTTTAAAGAGCGCATTGAGACGCTGAAAGGCGAGTGGCGCAATAGCGTCCTGAATGGCCGAGTCAGTGGTAGCTTCGTTAGCAGTGCAAAAAACGCCGGTTTGACCAGCACAGAAGTGCGGGACGTGATCAAAGCGCTGCAATGGCAGCTAGATTTCCGTAAATTACGCAAAGACGATACCTTCTCTGTCTTGATGTCCCGCGAAATGCTCGATGGTAAAAGTGAGCAGAGCGAACTGGTCGGCGTGCGTCTGAATACTGGTGGCAAAGACTATTACGCGATTCGTGCAGAAGACGGTAAATTCTACGATCGTGAAGGTTCCGGTTTGACGCGTGGCTTTATGCGTTTCCCAACCATGAAACAATTCCGTATTTCCTCCAACTTTAATCCACGTCGTCTGAACCCGGTAACAGGGCGCGTCGCACCGCATAAAGGTGTCGATTTTGCCATGCCGGTCGGTTCGCCGGTTCTGGCCGTCGGGGATGGGGAAGTCGTGATTGCGAAACGCAGCGGTGCAGCAGGAAACTATGTTGCCATCCGTCATGGTCGTCAGTACACCACGCGCTACATGCATATGCATCGTATCCTGGTTAAACCGGGACAGAAAGTGAAACGTGGTGATCGCATCGGGTTGTCCGGCAACACTGGTCGTTCTACCGGCCCGCATCTGCACTACGAATTCTGGATCAACCAGCAGGCGGTAAACCCGTTAACGGCTAAACTGCCGCGTTCTGAAGGGCTGGCGGGTAAAGAGCGTCGTGATTATCTGGCGCAGGTGAAGGAAGTCGTACCGCAGCTTAAGTTTGATTAATTCTACTGACTGCATGTTATGCCGGTGGCTTGCTGCCGGCATTTTCATTTATAGAACATTTGATAGAACACGGGTTCCTGATTCTTTATTATCGAGCCGGCGTGTTTTTGCGTAACTGTCGTCGGTGTTGCTAAACGCCGAGCGGCAATTATGATTATGTTTATTGATTGATCTGAAGAGTTTAGGCATGGAAAAAGAAAAAAAATCGAACGCTGAATTTGTTCCCCAGTTTCAACGCGCCTTTTTTCATCCGCGCTATTGGGGCGTTTGGTTAGGCGTTGGTGTGATGGCGCTCGCTGCCTATGTTCCCGCGCGATTAAGAAATCCGGTTCTGGGTGGGTTAGGGCGTTTTGTCGGGAAAATATCAAAAGGCGCACGCCGCCGTGCCCGCATTAATCTGCTGTATTGCATGCCGGAATTAACGGAAGCACAGCGCGAAGCTATCATCGATGACATGTTTGCGACGGCTCCTCAGTCGATGATCATGATGGTGGAAGTGGGAATTCGTAACCCGAAGAAAATCGAGAAATACGTTCGCTGGCATGGCGAAGACATTCTGGATCGCATTAAGGAACAAGAGAAGAACGTGATTTTTCTGGTTCCGCACGGTTGGGGGGTTGATATCCCCGCGATGCTGCTGACCTCACGCGGCCAGCGTATGGCGGCCATGTTCCACAACCAGAAGAATGCGCTGGTGGACTACTGGTGGAATCGGTTACGCCGTCGTTTTGGTGGCCGCATCCATGCTCGCAACGACGGCATTAAGCCGTTTATCAGCTCTGTGCGCTCTGGGTGTTGGGGCTATTATCTTCCCGATCAGGATCACGGCGCGGAGCACAGCGAATTCGTTGATTTCTTTGGAACCTATAAGGCGACGCTGCCTGCCGTCGGACGTCTGATGAAAGTGTGTCGCGCTGACATTGTGCCGTTGTTCCCAGTATATAACGCTAAAGACGGTTGTCTGGATGTGTATATTCGCCCGCCGATGGACGATTTGGCGGACGCGGATGATGCATACATTGCGCGGCGCATGAATGAAGAAGTGGAAATTCTGGTCAAACCGAATCCTGAGCAGTACACCTGGATTCTGAAATTGCTGAAAACCCGTAAGCCGGGTGAAATTGAACCGTACTGTCGGGATGATTTATACCGCGACTAGTTTATACGGTAGCTAGCAGTGGGCTGATAGGCCGCATAGATAAAAAGCCGGACGAGAAACCGTCCGGCTTTTTGCTATCACACTTTTTAGTCTCGCGCTTCGCGCTAGCACAACACCGCCCGCCAACTCAGTCGCGGACGGTTATAGCAACGATTATTCCACGCGCAGGATGCGGATCGTGTTGGTGGTGCCCACGGTACCCATGATGTCACCCTGTGTGACGATGACCAGATCCCCAGACATCAGGAACCCTTTATCGCGTAGCAGGATCACCGCATCATTGGCGGCAGCAACGCCGTCCGTGTAGCTGTCGAAATGCACGGGAGTGACGCCACGATACAGTGCGGTCAGATTCAGCGTGTGCTCATGACGAGACATTGCGAAAATTGGCAGACCGGAACTGATACGGGACATCATCAGGGCGGTACGACCAGATTCCGTCATGGCGATCAGCGCCGTAACCCCTTTCAGGTGGTTGGCGGCGTACATGGAAGACATCGCGATGGATTCTTCCGTGTTATCAAACTGTACGTCAAGACGGTGTTTGGAGACGTTGATGCTTGGGATCTTCTCCGCACCTAAACACACTTTCGCCATGGCCGCGACGGTTTCAGCCGGATATTGGCCCGCGGCGGTTTCTGCTGACAGCATCACGGCATCGGTGCCATCCAGCACGGCGTTGGCGACGTCCATCACCTCTGCACGCGTTGGCATCGGGTTGGTGATCATCGACTCCATCATCTGCGTGGCGGTAATGACCGCACGGTTCAGCTGACGAGCGCGACGGATCAACTTCTTCTGAATCCCTACCAGCTCTGGGTCGCCGATTTCAACGCCCAGATCTCCCCTCGCTACCATCACCACGTCGGAAGCCAGAATAATGTCATCCATGGCTGCATCTGAGCAGACGGCTTCGGCACGTTCAACTTTTGATACGATCTTGGCGTTACAGCCTGCATCGCGTGCGAGGCGGCGTGCGTAGTTGAGGTCTTCCCCGGTACGTGGGAAAGAGACAGCCAGATAGTCGACGCCAATTTTTGCGGCAGTAATAATGTCGGCTTTATCTTTTTCCGTCAGGGCTTCGGCAGACAGACCACCACCGAGTTTGTTGATGCCTTTGTTGTTAGACAGTGGTCCACCAACGGTGACTTCGGTGTAAACCTTGAGGCCTTCAACCTGAAGGACTTTCAGCTGTACGCGGCCGTCATCCAGTAACAGGATGTCGCCAGGCACCACATCGCTTGGCAAGCCTTTGTAATCGATCCCGACTTTTTCTTTATCGCCTTCGCCTTTCGCTAAATTGGCATCCAGCAAGAATTTGTCGCCGATATTCAGGAAAATTTTACCTTCTTTGAAGGTAGAAACGCGAATCTTTGGACCCTGTAGATCGCCAAGAATGGCAACGTGGCGGCCTAATTTAGCCGCAATTTCACGAACTTTGTTGGCACGTAATTGATGATCTTCTGCTGTGCCGTGAGAAAAATTCATGCGTACTACGTTAGCGCCCGCATTGATAATCTTTTCAAGATTATTATCGCGATCGGTAGCGGGCCCCAGGGTGGTGACAATCTTGGTTCTTCTGAGCCGTCTGGACATGTATAACTCCGTTCACTTGTGAAGCTGTAGTGTTGCGATTAAGCGTCGAATAACGGTGCAAAATGTCACTTTACAACAAAACTATTTCACCTGCGTTATCCGAACATCGTGTTGAGTCTGATTATCATACTGTACAGGTAATCCCCGCCATCTTTCCATGCCTGTAGTCTGTGGCCATATCAAGATGAAGCAGGTTGATGATACCGCTCATTTTCATTACCCATCATACTTCAAGTTGCATGTGTGTTGGCTGCGTTCAGTCACCCGAATCACTTACTTGAGTAAACTCATCGGGACTCACTCGCTTGCCGCCTGCCTGAAACTCGAATTATTTAGGGTATAAAATATAACTAAAAAACAAAGCACAATGTAAAACTTATCTATCACCTGAAGGGGTTAATCAGCCGCTCGTCTTTATCAAAGCGTGATTCACGTAGGGCCTCTTTGACCCGTTTCAGGTTATCACGAAATTTTTCCCCGCGGCGCAGCGTGAACCCAGTCGCCAGAACGTCGATCAACGTCAACTGAGCAATACGGGACACCATCGGCATGTAGACATCGGTATCTTCAGGCACATCAAGTCGCAAGGCCAGCGACGCTTCACGCGCCAGCGGCGTGCCATCCGAAGTGATGGCGATGACGGTCGCGTCGTTCTCGCGTGCCAACTGCGCCATTTCGACCAGACTTTTGGTTCTGCCTGTGTGGGAGATCAATACCACGACGTCGCCGTCGCTGGAGTTCATGCAACTCATGCGCTGCATGACGATATCGTCGAAATAAACGACGGGGATATTGAAGCGGAAAAATTTGTTCATCGCATCATGTGCGACAGCGGCGGAAGCGCCCAGGCCAAAGAACGAGATTTTCTTCGCCTGCGTCAGCAAATCCACGGCGCGGTTGACGGCAGTGACATCCAGACTGGATTTCACCTGCTCCAGACCAGCCATGGCGGATTCAAAAATTTTACTGGTATAGGCGTCAACGCTGTCATCTTCTTCAACGTTACGGTTCACATACGGTGTACCGTTTGCCAGACTTTGCGCCAGATGTAGTTTAAAATCGGGAAAACCTTTAGTTTCAAGGCGGCGACAGAAACGATTAACCGTTGGCTCGCTGACATCGGCCATTTTGGCTAAGGTCGCGATGCTGGAGTGAATGGCTGTCTGTGGCGTGCTCAGGATCACTTCAGCAACTTTTCTTTCTGATTTGCTCAAGAGCTCCAGGTGACTCTGGATTTTTTCCAGCATATTCATACGACAAAGGCCATGTAAGTTTTTTCCAATTTCAACTAAAGGTACACTGGCATGCATTACGTGAAAAAATACACGTCGTGAAAATATACTACGACCCTGTAGTGGTTGGCAGAGGGCAACATGCTAAGTTGGGTCCTTTTTTTGCCAGAACATGACATGTGTCTAACTTTCAGAAAAGTAATCGGCTGTCAGAAACGACGAAAAATTTCGCTTTAGGGCGAATGCATAAGTGACTTCAGCCACTGTACAGACCGATTTATGCATGGTTTTCAGTCAATACCGACCATTATTTGGCATTTTTATGATGGGTTTACTGGCTGTAGTCAAAAAGAGTACATTATCGCTGTAATAAAATTACAGCATCCTGCAACGAGGAGATGAACATGGCGGTAACTTCAACAGCCCAAGCGTGCGATCTGGTTATTTTCGGTGCTAAGGGCGATCTGGCACGCCGTAAATTGCTGCCTTCCCTTTATCAACTGGAAAAAGCAGGTCACATCCATGCGGACACCAGAATTATCGGTGTGGGCCGTGCGGATTGGGATAAAGCGGAGTATACCCGCGTCGTGCGCGAAGCGCTTGACACCTTTATGAAAGAAGCCATCGACGATAAGTTGTGGGAAACGCTAAGCAGTCGGCTGGATTTCTGCAATCTTGATGTGGAAGACACCAAAGCCTTCAACAAGCTGGGCAAGATGCTTGACCAGAAAAATCGTACCACAATCAACTATTTTGCCATGCCGCCGAGTACATTCGGTGCGATCTGCAAAGGGTTGGGAACCGCAGGGCTGAATAAAGAGCCAGCGCGTGTGGTCATGGAAAAACCGCTAGGTACCGATTTGGCGTCTTCTCGCGTCATTAACGATCAGGTCGCGGAATTCTTTAACGAGTGTCAGGTTTACCGCATCGACCACTATCTGGGTAAAGAAACCGTTCTAAACCTGCTGGCGCTGCGTTTTGCCAACTCGCTGTTCTCCTCAAACTGGGACAACCGGACGATCGACCATGTGCAGATCACGGTAGCCGAGGAAGTTGGGATTGAAGGGCGCTGGGGCTATTTTGATAAAGCCGGCCAGATGCGCGATATGATCCAGAACCACCTGTTACAGATTCTGACGATGATTGCGATGTCGCCGCCGTCTGATTTGACGACCGACCGCATCCGTGATGAAAAAGTGAAAGTGCTGCGTTCACTGCGTCGTATCGATCGCTCCAACGTGCATGAAACGACCGTTCGTGGCCAATACACGGCTGGTTTTGTTCAGGGACATAAAGTGCCGGGCTATCTGGAAGAAGAGGGCGCGAACAAAAGCAGCAGCACGGAAACTTTCGTCTCGATTCGCGTTGATATCGATGACTGGCGCTGGTCTGGCGTGCCGTTCTACCTGCGTACTGGTAAACGTCTGCCGACCAAATGTTCAGAAGTCGTCGTGTACTTTAAAAACCCGGCGCTGAACCTGTTCCATGATTCTTACCAACAACTGCCGCAGAACAAGCTGATCATTCGCTTGCAGCCGGATGAAGGTGTAGAAATCCAGATTCTGAACAAAATTCCGGGGCTAGAGCACAAACACCGCCTGCAAACGGTGAAACTAGATCTGAGTTTCTCGGAAACCTTTAATCAGCAGCATTTAGCGGATGCTTATGAGCGTCTGCTGCTGGAAACCATGCGTGGGATTCAGGCGCTGTTCGTCCGCCGTGATGAAGTTGAAGAAGCCTGGAAGTGGGTGGATTCCATCATGGATGCGTGGGCGATGGACAACGATGCACCGAAGCCGTATCAGGCCGGAAGCTGGGGGCCAGTGGCATCCGTGGCGATGATTACCCGCGATGGCCGTTCCTGGAATGAGTTTGAGTAATTTTTTGATAATACGTCAGTAATGGGGAGGCTGACCGAGGACGGTCGGCCTCCCACAGTTTTTAATGTATGGCTCACGGTGCGGTCGGACATCTGCGGCGACGCAGATCCCTGTGGCAGGGGCGCGCTATATAATTAATGGTGCCTTCGGGCATGACTGGAGATAACTTTTGATGAAAAACTGGAAAACGAGCGCGGAACAGATTTTGACAACGGGTCCCGTTGTTCCTGTGATTGTGGTCAACAAACTGGAACACGCAGTGCCGATGGCAAAAGCGTTAGTCGCGGGCGGCGTTCGCGTTCTGGAACTGACATTGCGTACCGACTGTGCCATCGAAGCGATTCGCGCGATTGCGAAAGAAGTACCGGAAGCCATCGTGGGCGCGGGTACGGTAACAAACCCTGAGCAACTGGCTGCGGTAGTTGAGGCGGGTGCGCAGTTTGCCATCAGCCCTGGCCTGACCGAGCCGCTGCTGAAAGCGGCGACGGAAGGCAACATCCCGTTGATCCCGGGTATCAGCACCGTATCTGAACTGATGCTGGGTATGGATTATGGCTTGCGTGAGTTCAAATTCTTCCCAGCTGAAGCTAACGGCGGCGTGAAAGCGCTTCAGGCGATCGGCGGTCCGTTTGCTCAGATCCGTTTCTGTCCAACCGGTGGCATTACACCGAATAACTACCGCGACTATCTGGCGCTGAAAAGCGTGCTGTGCGTGGGTGGTTCATGGCTGGTGCCGAACGACGCGCTGGAAAGCGGTGATTATGCACGTATTACGGAACTGGCTCGTGAAGCTGTTGCGGGTGCAAAAGCGTAAGTTTGCTCGTGACTGAATGACGAAGGCCACTCACTGCGAGTGGCCTTTTTTATGGCAGTGACGTCTTACTTCACCCCACCAGCAATAGAACGGTATCAGCCGCTGACTTTTACGCCCGCTGCAACGCGCTTAGCGATTGCCACAGCAGCATCTGTCGTTTCTGCACTGGCTAATGCGACACCCATACGGCGTTTGCCGCTGATATCCGGTTTACCAAACAGGCGAATTTGCGTATGAGGGATCAGAGCATTTTCCAGCCCCTGATAGCGCACGTTGTTGCTATCCAGTTCCGGTAAAATCACGGCGGAAGCCGATGCGCCATACTGACGAACCGCGCCAATTGGCAGCCCCAGGAAAGCTCGAACGTGCAGAGCAAACTCGGACAGATCCTGAGAAATCATCGTCACCATGCCGGTATCGTGCGGGCGAGGGGAGACTTCACTGAAAATAACCTCATCGCCGCAGACGAACAGCTCAACGCCGAACAGGCCATAGCCGCCGAGCGCTTTCACGACGTCGCTAGCCATCTTCTGTGCGCGTTCCTGCGCTAGCGCACTCATCTGCTGTGGCTGCCAGGATTCACGATAGTCGCCGTCTTCCTGTCGATGACCGATTGGCGCACAGAAATGAATGCCGTCAACCGCATGGATGGTTAGCAGAGTGATTTCGAAATCAAAATTAACCAGCCCTTCCACGATGACGCGGCCGCCGCCTGCTCGTCCACCCTGCTGGGCATAGTGCCACGCCTGATCTAACTGCTCAGCAGAACGAATCAGGCTTTGCCCTTTGCCAGAAGAACTCATAACCGGTTTAACAATACAGGGATAGCCAATCGCGTCTACCGCCTGACGAAAACTCTCTTCACTGTCGGCAAAACGGTAGGTTGAGGTAGGAACGCCGAGTGTTTCGGCAGCCAGACGACGGATACCTTCACGGTTCATTGTCAGGCGTGTTGCTTCAGCACAAGGAACAACATGGTGACCCTGCTTTTCCAGCGTCACCAGCATGTCGGTAGCGATGGCTTCAATTTCCGGCACGATGTAATCAGGGCGCTCGGCTTCAACCAACGCTTTTAATGCGTCGCCATCCAACATATTGATGACGTGGCTGCGATGCGCAACCTGCATGGCGGGGGCGTCGGCATAGCGATCGACCGCAATCACTTCGATTCCCAGGCGCTGACACTCAATCGCCACTTCTTTGCCTAATTCACCGGAGCCAAGCAGCATCACTCGTGTGGCATCCGCACGCAGGGCGGTTCCAATTGTTAACATAACCTTATACCTGATCGGGTTGTGAAAAATGGCCGCAGTATAAACGAAAACGTTTGCGTGCGCATTAAAGAGGGCGTGCAGTGGAATGCGGTGCGCAAAAGCGCACCAAGAGACAAGGACGTGGCTTGGCATTGCCGGGCAATCGTGCCACTCTTCTTGCAAAGCGAAAATTTTATGTCAAGACAACGAGATCCGACGCCATGAAGACACCGCAAGCTGAAAAAAGACCCCACGCACTAAGTACGCATGGCGATACGCGTATCGACAATTATTACTGGCTGCGTGATGACCAGCGTACCGATCCGCAGGTGTTGGACTATCTGAAGCAGGAAAACGCCTATAGCGAAGCCGTCATGGCACCTCATGACGCACGCAAACGGTCACTGTATGACGAAATGGTCAAACGGATTCCGTCGACGGATATGTCTGTGCCGTATGTCAGAAAAGGCTATCGCTACCAAAGTCGCTATGAGCAGGGTAAAGAGTACGCCATCTATCTGCGTCAACCTGAGCAGGCAACAGACGCATGGGAAACGCTGCTGGATGGGAATCAACGTGCGGAAGGGCATGAGTTTTATAGTCTCGGCACGCTTGAGGTTAGCCCTGACAACACGCTACTGGCGCTCTCGGAGGACTTTTTATCCCGTCGGCAGTACACGCTTCGTTTTCGCGATCTGAACAGCGGTGAGTGGCTACCGGATGTGATCGAAAATGTGACCGCAGGGGCGGAATGGTCGGCGGATTCGACGGTTCTGTATTACGTGCGCAAACATGAGAAAACGCTGTTGCCGTATCAGGTCTACAGACATCGCTTGGGTAGCGATCCGGCACAGGATGAGCTGGTTTATGAAGAGAAAGACGATACCTATTACGTTAGCCTGAGTAAGACAACATCAGAGCACTACATCACCATTTATCTCAGTAGTACCACGACGAGCGAGGTGTTATTACTCGACGCGACGCGCCCGGATGCGGTGCCGCAGGTATGCATTCCACGTCGAAAAGATCATGAATATGGTATCGATCACTATCAGGACTCGTTTTATCTGCGTTCCAATCGAGAGGGTAAAAATTTTGGCCTCTACCGTTCAGCTAAACCCGATGAGCAAACGCTGGAAACGCTGATTGCACCATGTGAAAACCGTGTGCTGGAGAGCTTTGAGCTTTTCCGTGATTGGCTGGTGGTTGAAGAAAGGGAACGCGGTTTGACTAGCTTACGCCAGATTCACTGGCATACGCAGGAAGAAAAAGCGATCACCTTTAATGATGCGAGCTATGTGACGTGGCTGTCGTACAACCCTACGCCAGAAACAGCATTGATGCGGTATGGCTATTCATCAATGACAACGCCCAGCACGCTGTATGAATTGAATCTGGATACGGGTGAACAGCAGTTACTTAAACAAGCCGAAGTGAAGGATTTCTCCCCAGATAATTACCGGAGCGAACGTTTGTGGATCACGGTTCGGGATGGCGTCGATGTGCCCGTTTCCCTCGTTTATCATCGCGACCATTTCAGCCCTGGTAAGAACCCGATACTGGTCTATGGCTATGGCGCTTATAGCCATAGTATGGATCCCGATTTTAGCGTTAGCCGTTTGAGCTTACTGGACAGAGGGTTCATTTTTGCCTTAACGCACATTCGTGGTGGCGGTGAGCTAGGCCAACAGTGGTATGACGATGGTCGCCTGCTCAATAAAATGCATTCCTTCACTGATTTCATCGATGTGTCTCAGGCATTGATAGAAAAAGGTTATGGCGACAGGGATAACATGTTCGCGATGGGGGGCAGTGCGGGCGGACTATTGATGGGCGCGGTAGTGAACATGGCTCCCGATCTATTTAAGGGCGTTGTTGCTCAGGTTCCCTTCGTTGATGTGTTGACGACAATGCTGGATGAGTCTATCCCGTTGACGACCGGAGAATATGACGAGTGGGGCGATCCTAATGAACAAATCTATTATGACTACATCAAGCAATATAGTCCCTATGACGGTATTACCGCGCAACGCTATCCGCATTTGCTGGTGACTACTGGGTTACACGACTCTCAGGTTCAGTATTGGGAACCTGCGAAGTGGGTGGCGAAATTACGGGAAGTTAAAACGGACGATCGTCTGGTGCTGCTATACACCGATATGGATGCGGGGCACGGTGGAAAATCCGGTCGTTTTAAACGCTATGATGATATTGCGTTGGAATATGCTTTTCTGTTGATGGTGCTTGAAATGGCTGAGGAAGCACACGAATAAGAGCTAACAACTGCGGTTATGAGGGTAAACCCGTTTTCGGGTTTACCCGATCGGCATGGCTCATTACTTAGATCACATCACAACTCAGGTAATATCTGCCTGCGGTTTCTTTGCCCTTTTATCAGCCCGTTTTTCGGCGGCCGTTTTCAGGGGCTTCTTCTTACTGTTCTTTTTGCTATCCAGACCTTTACTCATATCTTGCCTCGCGTGATAAAAGGGTAGGTTGCCACTCCATTAACCTCTTGTGCGGACCGATATGCAAGCAGAAAATCGTTTTTGCTGTGTAAGAATGTAACCCGTGGAAAGGGATGTTTTCCACGGCAAGGTAACCTTAGAGGGGAATCGCTATTTAGACTTGGGCTCGTAGGGTAAACGAGAGAACTGCAGTGAACGCTGGCGGTAAAACATCACGCGTTCGCGAAAGTAGTTACGCAAGTGCTCAGGTTGTTCTCTCTCAACGACCTCTGGAATGACCGGCATATTGTAACGCTCTTTGAAGGCAACGCCTGAGGCCGCCAAATCTACGTTAACTTTATCCATATCCTCTTTGGACAGTTCTGCCAGATTGTATCCCATACTGTTTTCTCCTGCCTACTGACCACAAATTGATGTGTGCCACGGTAAAGTAGCGACAGGAAAATGGCAAGTGTTCCCCTTAGCATGTGGATGTTTATTATTCTCATTATGAAATGGGAATCATTTTTAATACAGGTGTGCCATAAATGATATCGCTCGTGGTTGTTATTTTTGATAATAAAAACGATTCGCAATAATATATTTAAATCAAGGGTTAAATGATAATAAATATCAATCAATTAATATTTAAATTATTGATTGTTATGTGTTTTATTTTGATCGTCCATCAATGTTAATAAAGTGTTTTTTATTTTGTTTTTTCAGGCATAATGCCCTGAATAATTTCACCTGCCGGGAAAATAGGGAGTTAGCATGTTAAAAAAAGAAATGATTCAGAAGCTGAATGAGCAACTTAATCTGGAGTTTTATTCCGCGAATTTGTATCTGCAAATGAGCGCATGGTGCGGTGACAAAGGTTTTGAAGGCGCATCCAGTTTTCTGAAGACACATTCTCAGGAAGAAATGCAGCACATGCAGCGTCTGTTTGACTATTTGGACGACACCGGAAGCCTGCCTGTATTAGGCGCGATTGCTGCACCGCCGATTGATTTTGATTCACTGGCTGATGTCTTCAAACTGACCTATGAACACGAACAGCTAATTACAGCAAAAATTAATGAGCTGGCACATGAGGCGATGGCGCTGCAGGATTACTCCACATTTAACTTCCTGCAATGGTACGTTGCTGAGCAGCACGAAGAAGAGAAACTGTTCCGCTCTATTCTGGACAAACTGGCGTTAGTCAAAGCCAGCGAAGGCGGCCTGTTCTTCATCGATCAGGATCTGAAAAAAATGTCTATGGCGGCACCGTCAGCCTAACGGCAAACGACGCTTCTGTTGGCCAATGATTATTTGAATGACGCGGGATAACATTCTCCTTATCCCGCCATTTTTCCCCGCCGAACGACCCTTCTGCCTGACCCAAGCTAGCGATGTTATTCCTGAATTCCGCACTCGACTTCACCTCCCTCTGTCGCTATGATCGTCTCAGTAGCGATATACAACATTCTGTTTTATAAGGTTTGAGGCTGTCTTTCTCTGATTCGGATAAGACCGCAAAACTCACACACATCACTGTCTGAATACGCGATGTCGGGAATACCATGATGAAGAAATTTTTGCTATCTATCGTGCTTACCTCACTTTCTGTGAATGCTTTTGCTGCCGCTAAACTGGCAAATGTCAGCCGGTTTGAATACGGCGATCGCTGGGCTTTCACGCGTGAAGAAGTTCAACTGATTTGCCGCCCTGGCAATGCGCTGTATGCCTTACATACCGGGACGCTGATGCAATATCCGCTAAACGATGTTGCGATTGCGCAAATGAAATCTGGGCAGGTGAGCGCGCAGCCGATAGACGCGATCCGGCTGGATGACCCTAAGCATCCCGGACAGAAAAAAAGCCTTCAGCCCTTTATCGAACGTGCAGAGCAGCTGTGTCAGCCAGATGCTAAACCATGAAGTGATTGATTTAATTATCAATGTTAAATAATTATTTCTTTGTGGTTAAGATAAAGTGTGAAACATGTTCCATTTGTGATGATTGCGAATAGGTTAAGGCTGGAAAACGCGGGGGAGTTGGCTAAGCTTAACTCTACAGGGCTAGTACAGCTTGTATAAATGCCAACTTTTAGCGCACGGCTCTCCCAAGAGCCATTTCCCTAGACTGAATACAGGAATCGTGTTCAGTCTTTTTTTATGCATTTGATTTTTAAGTGTTTATTTTTTATTTTTACGAAAATCCACGAAGTTATATATACGGTCTTTTATAAATAAACGTACTCCTTCCCTCGCGTATCCAGATATTTCTCTGTCATTTTTGCTGATTTGTGACCCAGTAACTTCTGAGCAAATTCCTTTCCGCGTTCTTTCTCATACAGCCAGACGTAGTAGTTCTGCTGATGGGTGAGCGTGGTCTACCTCACTTAGAGCGGTATTGATGTAGAGCGGCATATCACCAATGCTGGCTGGTGCGTTGCGGATCAGTGAAAAATGGCGGCGCGTGAGTAATCCAGAATGCCTGGGATTTTCCGTAACCGCTGGCCACAGTCTCTCCATAGCGGTTCACTGTGTTCCATAATCCCTTTAGCCTTCCTGTGTTCTGGCCCCTGTATATTGTATATATCGAACCCTTTTGATAGCAGCGCCAGCGCAATTTCAATATCCAGAGTATCGAGAGTGTGTTTATAGTCAGTGCTGCGATCTGTCGGTTTATCGCCACCAGCATTAGCCCCTGTGGCTTATTACATCAATGATGGGTTGTCTACGCTCGGCTGGGACTCGAATTTTGCGTCGATGGGAAGTGTGTTCATCGGTTTCCTCGGTATTGACTACACCAGCTCTATTCTTCGCCGCGTTGTTGGTAGCAAGACTGGCAGCAATAACTCGCAGGTTGATTCAAGTCACAGGTGCGACGAACTACATGCATTGTGGTGCGGTATTAGGTTTGGACTTGACTGCCAAACCAGAGCTATTAGAACAGGATATTTATGCGATGCGTTCTGCCGCATGGCTCTGGAATTCACACGTACCGTTTACGTGCCAGCGCAATGCACACCGTTGCCAGCGGAACTAACACAGCCACTGCTGGTGCCTCTACCTCCCCCTGCCGATTAACATACGGACAGGCCGTTTACTGGATTGACCCGTTACTAACAACACTCGACAAGGCGCTAAATCAACTAGCTGGGGTGAGAGAGATAGAGACAGTAAGGGTACAGTCGTCACAAAAATGAAAAGGATTATCCAAAATCTCTAATGAATGGAGTTGTTTTGAAATGTTTTACCTCGATATTAAATTTGCACCTAACTTGGGGGCGACTCAATTGAGGCTACACGAATGAAAGATGGAATTTATTTTGTAGAATTTATCAGCAACAACAACGCAGTAGGTCAAGGGACGGTTGTAGTAAATGGTGATACGGTTAATGGTGGCGACTTTGGCTTTACATATCAAGGTCGCGTGCATGGAAATCGACTGGATTTGAACGTGTTTCAGCACAACCCTCAAGCTGTTAACGTGCTGGGTGTTAACAATTACACCATGGAGCTAGCCATCTTGGATAACCCAGGTGGTTTTGTGCTGGATGGTGCAGTTAAAGGTGCACCTCATGCACGTTTGCAAGTTCGGGCGAAATTTATCGGCGATTTGATATAAGCCTGAGTAATGATTAAACCGCCTGCGGGCGGTTTTTTATTTGACTGGAGAAAAGAACATGAAGTAGCAGCGTGGATAGACCGCCCGTATAAGTCGCAGTCATGATGCGACCCCAAGTCTCTCTGATAGCCAGATGCAGGTCCGAACTGCAACACACGCTGGTGAGGGTTAATAAAGAAGATGTGTACCGGTAAAGCAGCGCGAATGCCAGACGTGCACCGGTTATTAGCGGCTACTGAGCGATAGAGACTCATGGGCATGGACGTGGCCACTGCGGAGTGTGGCAGGCATCACAGTTGTTATACAGTAATAGAGCTTAGAAGGTGCTAGATTATACTCACAAACAAAAAGAGGTGTGAGTATGAAAATAGATCATGAGTATTTAAAAGGACTTCTTGAGGCTTTTGAGGCATCCGGCCAACCGCAAACGGATGTAAATGAATTACAGCAAGCAGGGTATGACTGCAACACAAATACATTTTTATTTCATATGCGCCTGTTAGACGATCGTAATTTGATTGCTAGAACTGATGGAGAATATGGATTCGGTTTTTTTGAGTCCGTTGATGGTGGCGGTTCGTGGGCCGCTTTACCTTTGCGTCTTACAGCCAATGGTCATGATTTTCTTGAGGCGATTCGTAATAAAGAAGTTTGGAATACTGTCAAAACAGGATTCAAAGATGCCAGTATAGGAACCATCGTCGATGTATCAAAACGCTTATTTGATGGATACCTCCAGAAAAAGATAGACGGAATTCTCGGATCTTAATTTTTACTTTGAGCATTGATTTTTCTCACCTAGCCTCGTAATTTTAGGCTTTTATGTTTTGTAGGAGCGGTCAAGTAGGCATTACAGCAGGCATTACAGCAGGCATTCACTGAGTGCCTGTGGTAATGCTTGAAAAGAAGAATGTCGTGATGGGATTCTGAATGCCAAAAAACAGGAGGGCATCATGCATACAGTCGAAGATTCGGAGTTTGAAAAGATAGTGCAAGCGTTAAAGGCAGGTCCTGACGATATCGCTCACAGGTCCGCAGTGGAGATTGGATTCAGGTGGCTCGAAGAGCATGAAGTTGAATTTTTGAAGCTCACAGATGGGCAGGAAAAAACACTGAAAGAATCCTTATCCGCCCTAGTGTAAATTTATATTGCACATCACAAAGCCCACTTTAATGATTTTCGCGAAAATGCGGGCACAGAATGTCACCCGCAGGAAGATGACTAGTTAGTAATCGTCGTCCTCATCAGGTTCGCACTCGAACTCTGGGTCGTATTCTACCTCAACACCTTCAGGCAGCCCTGAAACTCCACTGCTACTTGTATCGTGGAACGGGGAGTCACCTACTTCAACGCTCACATCCCAAGTTACAATAGAGTCATCAACCAAAGTTGCCCCAAATTTGTATGCCCATGTATCGGTATCTTCCTTGAAACTTCGGCCAGCGATTTTAACAGGATCGCCAACTTGTTCAATTTCAGCTTGGTAGCTTTCACCTTCAAAGGTGTATTCGAAATCACCGTCAGGTTTTATGGAAAAAGACATAGTAATCCCTTTTATTAGAGCCAACGAATGTGAAGGCCTTAAGTTGATGAGGGTTCCTTGGCACAAAATCAAGGGGGCTACCTCGCAAAGAACTCAATTTTTTAATTCTGAGGGATTATCATGGCAAAACCCGACTGGAGCGAGCTTCAGCAACGGTTCCTGTCCGATCATGCTAAAATCGGCATTTCCCCCAAAGACTGGTGTGAAGCGCAGGAACTGAATTACGCATCTGCCCGTCGTTACATCAAGAAGCCAACTGCTGCACGAAGTGCGCAAAAAACTGCGCAGAAAAAACTGCGCACTGCGCAACTCAAAGAGCGTGCGAAAAAATCAATTCTTCAAATTGAAAATCAAATTGATTCGAATTGCCCGTTAATTGAAAGCGCGGACGATAACTGGACGCTAAACCCTGATGAATACGGGCTTAACGATATGCAGGCTCGATTCGTTAACGAGTACCTTAAAGACCTAAACCGAGTCGCCGCATACAAGCGGGCAGGGTATCGTTGTCATCTAAAACGCAGATTGTCGTTCCGTGATAGTTAATGATTTCCATTTTTACACCCGAAATTTTCCCGTCCATGTCCGAAAAATATAGCATGTGTTTGATTTCAAAGGATAGTATTTTAGATGGGTTTTTAATCAAGTATATTATTTAAATTGTTATATTTCAATGCGTTGATTGTTTTTTTGGCGACTAAAGGAATCGTGTTCAGTCTTTTTTTTGCTTCAAAAAATCAATACGAGAAATAATGCATCTAGCCTTCCATGTCTTTGGCTTACCCTGCACTTTGTATGTGCGCATAAAATAGTACAGGTGGAATCTCATATGACCGCTGTTTTTCTGGTGTACCGGTTGGCGATTCTTGCCAATTAAGGTGTTGAGATGAGACGAATTTCGTCTCTGTGGGCCTTTTAAAGGTTTTTTAAAATAAATGCTTGCTAAAGATATTGATACATGAGTTAATGACTCGTCGGTTTGATTCGCAGACGTAAAAAGCAGTTTAGTAAAGCAGTTCTCATTTCAAAGTGTTATCCATAGATATCCCTTCTTTTGAGCCTCCTTATCGTTGCTAATTAAATTCTGTGCACAGGCCCTATTTGCCGGAAGGCGCTATACAAATTAAGGTAATTTCTATGTCTAATAAAATGACTGGTTTAGTAAAATGGTTTGACGCTGGTAAAGGTTTTGGTTTCATTACTCCTGACAACGGCAGCAAAGATGTATTCGTACATTTCTCTGCTATTCAGAGCAACGATTTCAAAACTCTGGACGAAGGCCAAAAGGTTGAGTTCACTATTGAAAATGGCCAGAAAGGCCCATCAGCTGGCAACGTTGTCGCGCTGTAATAGCCAAATGAATTAATGTTTCTCTTGCGGTAGCGATGATGGTTTAATCCGGAGCAGTCAAGAAAAGCACTCAGAACCCCTAGCGTAAAGCTAGGGGTTTTTGTTTATTTATATCTCATAGCAGTTTGCTGCATTTTATGTTCAGAACCCAGCCGCTTATATTGCTTTATTCCTAATCATCCGTAAGCGTTCAGCTTTATTAACTGCTGCATAGCGAACGAACAGAATTCCTCTACCTTTGTTATAAAATGCCTTTTATCACAATCTCATCGACAGGTTCATATCCCGTTTATAGCCGTTATCGACTAAATTGATAGAACACGACGTAACGGGAGGAAACGATGACTGAGAAAAATACGGGCACTAAACACAAGGATGAAAATGACCATCCAGCAAAAGATGCACCTAAAGATCAGGGGGAGATTCCGCGTAAACGTGATGACAGCAAGGATGATGTCGATGATCCGTTTGATGCGAATAAGGATTAATAGGTTGGCGACAGGCTTCTGTCGCCAATATGTAGCGAAAAATTAGTGCGCTTTAGGCGCGACGGTAACCGATGAATCGGGGGTGAAGTAATCACTATCATCCACAATCGGAATATAAATCCTGACCCATTCAGTCCCTTCAACCATCTCCCAACTATGTCCTTCTCCCTGCGTATCGGCGGCAATCAAGACTGTCCCTGGAGAAAGCAGAAAAGTGGAACCATCGCTAACCCGAAATTTCAACGTGCCTTTCAGCGTGATGACATATTGTTTGCGCGGTGCCGGGTGAACGTTCATCTCCCACGCTTCCGTGGAATTACTGAGCCAAAATTTTTGTGCAGTGATTTTTTCCAGAGCGGGTACGCTGCCTGTTACGAAGGCCGAGTGATTATCTGGCGTATTGATCAGTTTGATGGCCGGTATCCGGGTTTCCTCTATCTGAGTCGAAGAGGACGTTGCGGAATAAGCCGTAACGGAAAACCATAATCCGGCAAGCGCCAGAAGAAAACGCGATGTCTTTTTCATTTAAATAAAATCCATATTATCTATGCCCGATAAGCAGGCAACCCTATATATGTCAGCCGTCTCTGTGTACGCCTTACAACGTCGGGGATGGTACTGCTGGGGGAGATCCTTCACCAGATGGTTAAAGCAATCGCACTGATTGGTATCTTGCTTGATTTGTTTATATTTTATTCGCTCCAGTTCCGCAGTAGGATGAAATCGGTGAAGCGTAAATCAGTAGATGAAGGGAAGAGAGATGCAGATTTCAGTCAGCCGTCTGATGGCGACGACGCAAGGCGTATTGCAAAAAGCAGGATGTGAAGAAAACGAAGCCCGAATTGTCACTGAACATCTCGTGGCTGCAAACCTGAAAGGGCATGACAGCCACGGTGTAGGGATGTTGCCACACTATGTGGCGTTTATCGAGAAAGGCATCATGCACCCGAATACGCCCGCGCGTTTAGTACGTGACAGCGGGGCGGTGCTGCAATTTACCGGCGATCGCGGTTTTGGTCAGCGTACGGGTAAAGAAGCAATGCAGGCGGCTATTGAGCGGGTGAAAACGACGGGCGTGTGTTTAATGACGCTGTCGTCTACCTGCCACTTGGGACGCATCGGCACCTATGGGGAAATGGCGGCGGACGCCGGACTCGTATCGATACACTTCGTCAACGTTAACGATCTCGACCCGATTGTAGCCCCGTGGTGTGGCAGCGAAGCCCGTTTCGGGACGAACCCTATCTGCATTGCGTTCCCGCCAACGGAGCATAACGCGGCCTTTGTTCTGGATTTCGCCACCAGCGTGGTTGCGCTGGGGAAAACCCGCGTCGCGTATCTGGCAGGCAAAACGTTTGATGAAGAGGTCATGTTGGATTGTCACGGTGCTTCCACTAACGATCCGAAAGTCATGTGGGAAGGTGAAAATCACGGTGCCTTGAAACCCATTGCGAAACATAAAGGCGGTGGGTTGATTTTAGCGGCTGAAATGCTGGCGGGGTTGTTGTCGGGCGGCGGAACGATTCAACCGGAGAACACACGTCAGGGGGCGATAGTGAATAACATGACGACGATTGTTATCGATCCCGCCAGTATGGTTTCTATGGCGTGGTTGCAGAAAGAATATGATGCGATGCTGGATTACGTTCGCACTTCAACGGCTCCCGATCCGACACAGCCTATTTTAATCGCTGGTGAACCAGAACGTATTTCGCAGGCGCAACGTAGCGCAGACGGTATTTATTTGTCCGATCAGGAGTGGCAGAAAATCGTGGAGGCGGGAGTTTCTTTGGGGATGAATCCGGCCGAGTTCACGTTAATAGCATAATATTATTCAGGAGAAGACAATAATCGGGAGACTAAACGGATGCGGGGATGGGTAATAGTTGTGGCGATATTAGGAGCCTTAGTGGCTCTGGCACCCTGGATCCAGCGTCAACTCCCGCCCGGTTACGATCCTTTCTCTCCACTGTCCGTTGACGATCCACCCACGTTTATTACTCGGCTGAAAATGAAGTCTGTCGCCAACGATCCTGAGGCCTGTCTGGCAATATTAAAGCAGGCGCAGGAAAACGGGCGACTGCGATTCTCCGAGGCCAATGATATCAGTGGGCAATGTCCGGTAGCATCGCCCGTGCGGGTACAAGGCTTTGGCTCGGTCACGCTCAGTTCCAGTTTTCTTGCCAGTTGCCCACTGGCGCTGAGTAGCACCATGTTTGTGGCACAGGTCGCAGTGCCGCAGGCACAATCTCTTGGCACGTCGCTGACGCGTATCGACCATATGGGTAGCTACGCCTGTCGGAATATCTACCATCGACCGGAAGGGCGATTGAGCGAGCATGCGACGGCAGACGCGTGGGATATTGCCGCTTTTCGTCTCTCTGACGGTCGGCAGGTTAGCGTCCTGAATCAGTGGTCGACAACGGACGATCGCGGTAGCTATTTGCGTACCACATTCAGGGAAAGCTGTCGTTTTTTCGGTAACGCGCTGGGGCCGGAATATAACGCCGCACATGCTAATCACTTTCACTTTGGCATGCGCGGTTTTGGCGTGTGTCGATGAAGATACTCAGGCGGGAAAACTAAAAGTCAGCGTACTCCTGAGCGGGGATCCAGAAGCCGTCAATATACTCTTCGATGGGGAAGCAGCCGGCGCGGCGCAGGCGCTGTTCATCCATCGCTTGCAGGCACTGTGCTTCGGTGTTGTGGGCACCGACGACCAAATCGTCACAGCCATGCCCGAGATAACAAACAAATATCACTAACGCAAACATGTCGTTCTCCAGACATTACCGATTTTCTCTATCTGTCAGGATAATTGTAGATGAAAATCAGTGAGGAAAGGGAGAACGGGCGGTTCATCAGGTGGTTTTATCGCCACCTGATGCAGAAACCGCATTTATTCTTTAGAAAGAGGCTGGGCAGGGGATGCGCCATCTCGCACTAAATCGCGTGGCAGGCTGTTTTTTATCCGGCTGCTGATGCGTTTTGCCAGACCGACAGGCGTGTTCTGGTAGGTTAAAATCAGCTCATCCGCAGCAGGCAGCGGTTCTGGATAGCTGTCTTTACCCTGGAACCACTCGCAGGCGATGCGATCGGTTAGCGCGTAGGCATTCTTCGCGTTCGGATCGGCCAGCGCGACAATGGCTTCATGCTGCCAGCGGAAACCTTTGGGGAAACGCTCAGCGAGCTTAAGGCCAATACGTGAGAATCTGATATTGCCAAAAGCGGAGGTCAGCGCCGCAGGGAAGAGCCAGATCTCGCTATCACGCTGCCACAGCTGAAGTAACGTCTCATCCCAGTGAATGCCCTGTTTGCCTGCCGCCTGTGTGAGTAATGCAGAATCTTTGGGCGGCATCGGAGAGAACGGGAATTTACCCACTTTATAGCCAGGCCGCGGTAGCGGTGGCACGCTGGCGGTTTTCCGCAAACGGGCAACAAAGAAGCCTTCGCTGTCATAAATCTGTGGGAAGACGTGCAGGAAACCTTCTTCGGTTATGGCGCGTTCGGCGTCGGTGAAGAGATCGTGTAAAGATTCAAATTCGCACGCATCAGGAAACTGTGCCTGTAACCAACGGCAGACCTGTTGGTTTTCCTGTCTATTCAGCGTACAGGTGGAGTAAATCATCACGCCGCCGGGCTTCAGAGCATGGAACGCGCTCAGAATCAGGTCGCGCTGTGTGGCAGCAATATCGGTAATGCTCTCTTGCGACCAGTGACTCATTGCCGCGGGATCCTTACGCACCACGCCTTCACCTGAGCACGGGGCATCCAGCAGAATCGCATCAAAATATTCCGGCAGCGCTGCACCGAAAACCCGCCCGTCAAAGTGTGTAATCGCCGTATTGCTGACGCCGCAGCGGCTGATGTTGGCATGCAACACTTTTACCCGGCTGGCTGAATACTCATTGGCGACGATAGCCCCTTCATCATTCAGTCGTGCTGCGATTTGCGTCGTTTTGGATCCCGGTGCGGCCGCAACGTCCAAAACTATTTCCAACGCATCATTATGGTGGAACAGGGCGCTGACGGGCAGCATGGAACTGGCTTCCTGAATATAAAACAGCCCGCTCAGGTGCTCCAGTGTATTGCCTAACCGCGTGTTTTCTTCTTCCGCATTCAGCAGCCAGAAACCTTCCTGACACCAGGGAATCGGCTCAAGCTGCCAGCCATAAGGCTGCACAAGCTGAAAAAAGGCATCGACGCTGATTTTTAACGTATTCACGCGGATGCTACGGCGCAGCGGACGCTGGCAGGCAGCAATAAAATCCTCCATCGAAAGAGATGAAGGCATGATGTCCCGCATAGTGTCGAGAAATTCAGCAGGTAGGTTGGCTGGGATAAATTTTGCCACGGCGAGGTTCCGTACAGGTTATTCTGTAAAACGAGGGGAAGAAGCGGCGAAGTGTAGCACGGATCCTTCATACATTATGTGAAAACGGCGAGACGGTGCGTGAAAACGACAGGGCGACCATCGCCGCCCCGTCAGGTGATAAGCATTAATTATTCGGTGTTGGAATCGCTGTACCCCATTGGCGCCACTCTTTGGGTTCTTCGTTCCTCAGCAGGAAATGCTTTCCTTCCTGTGCTTTGGGGGCGAGAGGCGTGCTGGGGGGCGTGGCAAACGCGATACCGCCGCGAATGAACTGCTGGAAGGTTCCGCTCTTGATGACGCCGCCAACCAATCCGAATTCCAGGTTGTAACCCGAAGCCTGCCAGAAGACGGAATTGTCGCGCACCAGATGCTGATAGCGTTTGCTGATACGCAATGACACGGCGATACGGTCGGAAAGCGTGCCCAGCGACAACCCGGTTACCGTACCGACTTCAATACCGCGGAACAGCACTGGCGTACCAACCTGCAACGCGCCTGCTTCCGGCGCATCAACGCTGATATTCAAGCCGTCCTGATAGCGAGAGTCGGAGATGGTGGCCTGTTGCAGCTCAAAACTCCGCGTTACGTTGCCGTTACCCGGTTCGACGTTGATATAAGGCTGGAATAGCGTCTCCAGATGATTCACACCGGCGGCGGAAATCTCCGGCGTGACGACGGAAAAGCGCGTCCCGGAACGGGCGAAATTACGCACGTATTCAGGGTAGAGGACGGCCTGCACCAGCACTTCATTACGCTGCTCGGACAGTTTCAGCGAATCCAACTGACCTATATCGATTCCCAGATAGCGGATCGGCATGCCCGGCGCGAGTTTGCTGGCATCGTAGGTGCGCAGAATGATGCGACTCCCCACGGCGCGTGCCGCCGTTTCGTTGTTATACAGGACGCGTTTTCCGCCTTTAATTTCTGGGGCGCCTTCCAGATTATCAAAACTGATCGCTCCTTTAAGCGCTCGGTTCAGCGGGGAGGCTTGCACGGTCAGGCCCGACGTATTCAACTGCACACGGGCCCCGCCTTCTGCCCAGAACACGCTGTTTTCCGTCAGCAGCTTACGGTGTTCAGGACGAATATAAACGTCAACCTCAAAGGTATCCGCCTTCGGCCGCACCCGCATGATTTCGCCTACCTGGAACTTACGGTACAGCACGATGGAACCATCCTGAATATCCGGCAGGCTGTCGGTTACTAAGGTGAGCGTCGGAGAAGGCGTGGCACCGCGAATGCCTTCTTCGGCTTTTTCGAGATCGCTGAACAGCGGGTAACGTGTCTGAACCTCACCTTTGCTGCCCGGTAAAACCTGAATACCGCCGCTGACCCATTCTTGCGCGCTGGCACCCAACACTTGAATCCCATCCAGCCCCATCTTCACATTCACACGGCTGTTCACGATGAATTTGCTGTCACGGTGTAATAACTGGCGATATCGCGGCTCGATCACCAAAAGGAAGCTGACACCTTGTTCGTCCAGCGTGCGTTTCACGACCTGCCCAACTTGGACACCATGCAGCAGTACAGGTTGACCGCTATCAATGCCATAGCTTTGTGCTGCCGTGAGCTGAATAGAAAGCGCGCCGGGCTGGGTGAGCTGCTGTTGCCCGCTATCCAGCACGTCAAAATGCTGGCGCGGTTCGCCTTCACCGGGGATAAGCGTCAGCGTTGGGCCGCTCAGCAAACGTGAAACATTCAGGTCACTGAGCGAAAGCTGGGGTTTACTGAGTTCGATTCGCGTACCTTCTCGCATCAGCGAAATGACGGAAGGATCAATGATGAGTTCTCCACTGACCTTGCCGTCATCGGGGTTCAACGTGATTTTATTTAGCGTGCCGACTTCAAGCCCCTGATACATCAGCGGGGTGCGGCCTTCAGATAGGCTGTCGCCGGAAGGTAAATCCAGCGTGATTTTCACACCGCGCTGGCTTTGTGCCAGGTCGGGATAGAGGCGGTAGGATTGTTCGGCACCCGCATTCTCGCTCTCTTCCGGTGAATCGAACGCGATCGCACCGTTAACCAGCGCCGCCAGATTCTCCATTTCAATTTTTGCGCCGCTGACGCTGATGTCCGCATTAAAG
Organism: Pectobacterium sp. S5; assembly: GCF_051707265.1. Classification (NCBI taxonomy): domain Bacteria; kingdom Pseudomonadati; phylum Pseudomonadota; class Gammaproteobacteria; order Enterobacterales; family Pectobacteriaceae; genus Pectobacterium; species Pectobacterium sp. S5. The sequence continues at coordinate 256,658 of NZ_JAULSZ010000001.1, read as the reverse complement.
CCAGATACATTCCAGAAGCGGCTATTTTTCTTCACCAGATGGGTAAAGCGACGTTCAACCAGCACGTCAATCATCACACCGTGGCTATCTTGGGAAACGGTGTAATCGTAGACTTTTCCCACCGGGATTTTACGGTAGTAAACCAGCGAACCGGTATTCAGTGAACCGAGATCGTCTGCATGGAGATGAATCAGCAGTTCCCCGGTATTCACGCGGTATTTGGGCTGCGTATCCAGCGCTGAAAAGCGCTCTTGCGGCTCGCCGGAACCGGGCATCATGCCGATGTAGTTACCGCCCACCAGCGCATCCAGCCCTGAAACCCCAGCGAGAGACGCTTTCGGGGTAACCAGCCAGAACTGCGTGCCGCTGCGCAACGCTTCCTTCATGTCGCTTTTGATACTGGCTTCGACCTGTATGGTGCGCAGGTCTTCACTCAGCTTGATATTTTGCACGGTGCCGACTTCCACCCCTTGGTAGCGCACGGGGGTACGCCCGGCGACAATACCGTCAGCGGAGACGAAATCGATAGTGACCGTCGTGCCACGTTCTTGCTGATTGGTGTAAATCAGCCAGCCGGCAATCATCAACGCAATCAGCGGCAGTAGCCAAAACGGCGACAGGCGACGCTTGTTCTTCACGGTAGCTTCAGTTGGTGTCCCAGGCGTATTATCTTGCATTGTTATTCCACATCAGTGTTATCCCACATCAGTCGGCTATCCAGCCATTCAACGGCAAGGATAGTGAGAATCACCGCTGCGCCAAAGTAAAAGGCAGCAGGCCCCATGGTGAAAGCGAGTAATTGATCGCGGTTGACGAGCGACATCGTCAGCGCAATCACAAATAAATCGAGCATGGACCAGCGACCGATCCAACGGATCACGCGCAGCATCTTCATGCGCATCATTATGTTGCCTTCTGATCGGAGATGGATACTCACCAGCAGCCCGAACAGCACAATAACCTTAGTAAACGGCACCAGAATACTGGCGATAAAGACCACCAGCGCGATCGGAACATTGCCTGACGCAAGCGAAAGAATACCGGAAAAAATCGTGTCCTCCGTACGTGCACCGTTGACATAAATAATCGATATGGGCAACAGGTTGGCGGGGAACAGTAAAATTATAGAAGCAATGAGCGCTGCCCAGGATTTTTGCAGGCTTTGCCGCTGGCGCAAGCGAAGCGGAATATGGCAACGGGGGCAACGCCCCCGGTTGTCGGGTGAACTGGTGAAGTGGCAGGAAAGGCAGATTCGATAGCGATCCGGCGCAATCAACGGCCTCATGCGCGGATAAAACCGCTGCCAAAGCTGGTCGGTATTTAAGTGAATCAGCGTCAACAGGCTTAAGGTCATCAGTGCCAGAAAGGCAACCAGTCCGATTCCCGCCTGAACATCCGCAAATTCACGGACTTTGATTGCGGCAACGGCCATGCCGACCAGATAGATATCCAGCATCATCCACTCTTTTAACCGCTGCAACATGAGCAGGATGGGCCGCAGGTTCATTCCAATTCGAGGGGCAAAAAACAGGTATAACAGAGAAAAAACCAGCGTGAGCGGGGCACCAACCGTACAGAAGGCAACCATACTTGCCGTGAGCGGATGCCCCTGCCGGGTGATTTGCCAAATGCCTTCGAACAGGCTGGCATTGATGGTCACACCCAGCAAGCGAATACTGATCAACGGCTCGGTGAAGGCAAACGGCATCAGGACCAACATGGCAACCGCCATCGCCGCAAGTCGGGAAATAGTCCAGTCTCTGCCTGAACTGACTTTGGCATCGCAACGTGGGCAGTTGGCTGTCTGGGTTCGCTTCAACTGCGGCAGCGCAAAAAAGGCATCGCACTCCGGGCAGCGATGATAGCGATCTATGGTAGACGCGGTGTTTTTCGCACCACCCGTTAGCGGCGGTCGGGGGGAGGAAAACGGCGCAGGACTGACTATATTATGTATTTTCATCTTTCCTGCGATCCGGTAAAAGGTGTTAAGTCCACGATGGATAACATATTCACAGCTATTCAGTGTAACTGAAGGCTCACTGAATGATAAATTCATAATAAGGCTCTGATCTCTGCCCGATATTATTTTACAGGTGGAAATAGCATGATATGCACGACAGCGGTACAGTAAAGCGGATGATTCTTCGCGCGAAGGCGCGAATCTTATGGCATTCTGTAACCGATGCTAATGCAGTCTGTGTGGAAACTGTTCGCACTGTTTTGAAAAGACAACAATATACTTTATGAATAAACAAGCATGAATAAACAAGAATTTTATCAGGATCTCATTCGCGATATGTCATCGCTTATCGCGGATGAAAACCGTTTTATTACGATTTTATCAAACAGTAGTGCGCTGCTGTTTGAGCGTTTGGATGGGGTTAATTGGGCAGGGTTTTACCTGTTGGATAACGACACGCTTTTCCTAGGACCATTTCAGGGCAAGGTTGCCTGTGTGCGTATTCCGGTTGGCAAAGGTGTATGCGGTGCGGCGATAGCTGAAAATCGCATTCAGCGCGTGGATGATGTCCATGCGTTCCCTGGTCATATCGCCTGTGATGCCGCGAGTAATGCTGAAATTGTGCTACCGCTTGTCGTTAACGGGCAACCGATTGGCGTTCTGGATATTGACAGTACCCTTTATCAGCGTTTTGACGCAGATGATGAAGAAGGGCTGAAGGCCGTGGTGAGCGTACTTTGTGCTCAACTGGAAGCGAGCGATGTGATGACATTCATCAATTCTCTCACGTTGAAGCAAGGTTAACGTGGCAATTGCCGATGGCGTCATTATAATGACGCCTGTTCATGCCTGCGCCGGTTGGCAAACCCGTTGTAATCAGGAAATTTCATGGAAAATCAACCTAAGTTGAACAGTAGTAAAGAAGTCATTGCCTTTTTGGCAGAGCGGTTCCCGCTTTGTTTCACCACTGAAGGTGAAACTCGTCCGTTAAAGATCGGTATTTTTCAGGATCTTGTTGAGCGTGTGCCGGAGTCCGATAACGTCAGTAAGACGCAATTACGCTCTGCGCTGCGTCTTTATACCTCAAGCTGGCGGTATCTGTACGGTGTAAAATTGGGTGCCCAACGTGTGGATTTGGATGGTAACCCATGCGGTGAGTTGGAACAGCAGCATGTCGATCATGCTCGTAAGCAGTTGGAAGAAGCGAAAGCGCGAGTTCAGGCTCAGCGTGCTGAGCAACAGGCTAAAAAACGTGAAGCAGCCGGAGAATCGGCAGAAGCAGCGCGTACGCCTCGTCCCGCTCAGAAACGTGCGCCGCGCCGTGACGCTTCAAACAATGCATCTCGAAACAACGCACCGCGTAATCCACGTCAGCCTTCTTCCGGCCAATCGCAGCCTTCTTCTCAGCAATCCGCGAATGCTCAATCTCGTCAGGCAAAGCCTGCCAGTAATGAGCGTCAACGGGTAGCGGTTACGGATGTTTCCAAACTGCAAATCGGTCAGGAAATCAAAGTCAGAGCCGGCAAAGACGCCATGGATGCCACCGTGCTTGAAATTGCCAAAGGCGAAGTCAGAGTACAATTGGCTTCTGGATTGGCAATGATTGTACGCGCAGAACACTTGCAGTTCTGATACGGAGGCCAACCTGGGCATGAACAACTTAGTCAAAATAACCGCCATCGCAGGCTTACTGCTGGCGGGCTCTAGTTTTGCAAATGAAAACATTACGCGTGTTGAACAGATTCCTCAGCTACATCAGGAGCCTCAACATGCTACCGTTAGCGACAGGGTGGCCTCACGTTTCCTGCGTTCGCACTATCGCCAGTTTATGCTGGATGCGCAGTTCTCTGAGAAAATTTTTAACCGCTACCTCAATATGCTGGACTACAGCCACAACGTGCTGTTGGCCTCTGATGTGGCACAATTTTCCGGGCAAAAAGCCCAGTTGGGCGACGCGCTGAAATCCGGTCAACTGGATATTCCGTACGCGTTGTACAATCTGGCGCAGAAGCGTCGGTTTGAGCGTTTTCAATATGCATTGTCGCTGCTGGATAAACCGGTCGATCTGACGGGCAATGATACGTTTGAACTCGATCGCAGCAAAGCCCCTTGGCCGCAGAACGCGGGTGAACTTAACCGCCTGTGGGATGCCAAGGTAAAATATGACTGGCTCAGCCTGAAGCTGACCGGTAAAGATGATAAAGACATCAAAGAGACGCTGACCAAGCGTTACCAGTTTGCCATTCGCCGTTTGGCGCAGAGCAACAGCGAAGATGTTTTCCAACTCGTCATGAACGCCTTTGCGCGTGAAATTGACCCGCATACCAGCTACCTGTCACCGCGTAACACCGAGCAATTCAATACCGAAATGAGCCTGTCGCTCGAAGGGATTGGCGCGGTGTTGCAGATGGATGACGACTACACCATGATTAATTCCATGGTGCCAGGCGGTCCGGCAGCGAAAAGCAAAAACATTACCGTCGGTGACCGCGTAGTTGGCGTAGGCCAAAGCGGCAAGCCAATGGTGGATGTTATCGGCTGGCGTCTGGATGATGTCGTTGCGCTGATTAAAGGCCCGAAAGGCAGCAAGGTCCGTCTGGAAATCCTGCCTGCTGGCAAAGGGACGAAAACCCGCATTGTTACGCTGACGCGTGAACGTATTCGCCTTGAAGACCGCGCGGTTAAGATGTCCGTCAAGACGGTCGGCAAGGATAAAGTCGGCGTGCTGGACATCCCCGGTTTCTATGTCGGCCTGACGGATGACGTTAAGGTTCAACTCCAGAAGCTGGAAAAACAGAACGTCAGCAGCATTGTGATTGACTTACGTACTAACGGCGGCGGTGCGCTGACGGAAGCGGTAGGGCTTTCCGGTCTGTTTATTCCTGGCGGCCCTGTGGTTCAGGTGCGCGATAATAATGGCAAAGTGCGTGAAGACAGCGACACCGACGGTATTGTGTATTACAAAGGCCCGCTGGTGGTGCTGGTCGATCGCTTCAGTGCTTCCGCTTCCGAGATCTTCGCGGCGGCAATGCAGGATTATGGCCGCGCCTTGATCGTGGGTGAACCGACGTTTGGTAAAGGCACCGTGCAGCAGTATCGCTCGCTGAATCGGATTTACGATCAGATGCTGCGTCCTGACTGGCCAGCGCTGGGCTCCGTGCAATATACGATTCAGAAGTTCTATCGTATTGACGGCGGCAGTACTCAGATGAAAGGCGTGACGCCTGACGTGATGATGCCAACCGGCACGGAAACGGTAGATACCGGTGAGAAATTTGAAGATAACGCGCTACCGTGGGACAGCATCAAAGCGGCTAACTACACGAAGAGCAGCGATCTGAAGGCACTGATTAGCAAACTGAATGAACATCATCAGGAGCGTATCGCCAAAGATCCTGAGTTCCAGTATGTCGCGCAAGATATTGCCCGCTACAACGCGCTGAAGGATAAGCGTAACATCGTGTCGCTCAATCTTGCCCAGCGCGAGAAAGAGAATGACGATGATGAAGCGATGCGTCTGAAGCGGATTAACGATCGACTGACGAGAGAAGGTAAAAAACCGCTCAAGTCACTGGAAGATCTGCCGAAGGACTATCAGGCACCCGATCCTTATCTGGATGAAACGGTGAAAATTGCTAACGATTTGGCACAGGAAGAGAAAGAGTAAAGAGTCATACGCTAAAATCGTTCTGATCGTCTGAGATCATCAAGCGCCTTGTGGGTTTATCCGACAGGGCGCTTTTTTTTGAACCTAATCGTTGTTTTTGATGATGAGTGTTACAGGATGACAGCGCTGTACCGTCAATGACGGACTAACGAATCTTGGTTGGCGAACAGCCAAAACGAGTTTTAAACCGTTCGGAAAAACGCGCTGAGGATTTATACCCGCAGGCTTCTGCCAGACGCTGCATACTCCATGACGTCGTTTGTACCAGCATCATCGCGTGTTGCATTCGCGTCTCCAGCAACAGCACTTCAAAGCGTGTCTGCTCGGCGGATAGCTTCCGGCGCAGTGTGGCCTCGCTCATCGCCAGCAGGCGACCCGCAGACTGTGCGGTCCAGTGGTGTTCCGGCTCTTTACTGATAAGCGTGCGTAGCTGAGTGGTAACACCAGGCTGTGGCGGTGCGCCAAAACGATATCCCCGTTCCGACAGCGCCAGCAGCATATCCATCAGCCGCAGTTCGAGACGTGATTCATTAAGTGCGTTGCCCGTAATCCCCTCAACCAGATACTGCAATGTGTGGGTGAGATCGTTATCCAGCGTGAGGGTAGTGAAGGGGCGCGGATGATGCGTAGCGGGAAATTCATTAGGATAGCGATGATAAAACCGCGCCAGAAGCGTGGATGAAAACGTCAGAAAGATCGACCGGAAAGCGGAGTCATGGCCGCCGGGTGTTTTCGCCAGATCGGCATTTGCGTCAGGCGTAATCAGACAAAGTTGAGTTGGGTTGTCGACAACTGTCGTTTCGTGCTGTTCAAAAATGGTTAATCGACCAGAGAGAACCAGCAGAAGCGTGGCCTCATAGAAATGGAAACGCGTTGTCTGCTGTGGCGTACGCAAGTGAGGCTGAGCTAGCGCGCACAGGCCATACCGCTGTAGCGGCTGGCCTGATGGCAATCGCCAGTCCGCCTCTACAATGAGAGACGGAGAAGCAGGGCGTAAAGCGGTCACGCTCATAGCCAGTCATTCTTATAACAAATCATGATAATGCGGGATTCAGCGTATATAGCCCAGTGAGTGTCGCTTCTGCCAATACCGGTGCGTTAGCTAGTGCGATGCGAACATTCGCTCCGTTAAGTTCACCTTCTATCGTTAAAGCCGGCGTCGCGAGAGCATAAAGTGTGAAGATGTAATGATGGACGATCGCATCGTTCCACGGCGGACAAGGGCCATCATAGCCATAGTAGGTGCCTTTCATCTGTTCGTCCGTGGCGAACCAACCCGTGTAATCATTGATGCCGTGTCGGAGCCCTGTCGGTGCATCCGGACCCGCTTTCCCACGCGGTGTGATACCGCTGGAATGTGAGGTGGCAGGAATTTCATTGATGCTGGCTGGAATATCCAGCAATAGCCAATGGTAGAAATCGACACGCGGCAGAGAGGCGCTAACTTCGCGACCTTCCTGATTCACATCGTCACCGCGGCTGGGTACATCTGGATCGTGGCAGATCAATACGAAAGACTGTGTCCCTTCGGGCGCGCCGTGCCAGGCAAGATGGGGATTGTGGTTAGAAGACAGTGCAATGTGGCTAGTTGCGTCTGGTACGGCAAAGGCAAATTCGCCTGGGATAGTATCGCCGTCCTGAAAACTGTGGCTGGAGAGTTGCAACATAGTGGAGTTCCTTATCGTGATTCTGATGAGTGTTGAATCATTATAGAAGAAGCTGCGCGTAATTATTTTCCTAATGCCGTCAGGATAATGCTTTTAGCTGTCAATTTGATGGGTTTGAGATGATATTTGTAATCAGAGTAGAAACATAGTTTATGGTAACGAAAGCTAGAGGTTGTAGATAAAGCGCGTCGAGCGGTAGTAACGGATAGATCGTAAAGACGCTGCAAGTACGTCCCTGTAAGCTCGGATTGCGCCATCCCTGGCGCAAACGCTTTACTCTTCTATTCCGTTACCACCGTTCTTGTTCGGCAAATAGGTTTGCCAACGATCTGCCGATGCCGATAGAGAAATCCGATCTGCATCGCGATAGCGTGCGCGATTAACGACCGGCTTTTAGCTGCTGGAAGTAGGTTTCATACAGCGTGCTGGCGCTGCCAACGTCGTTCTGCCATTCGCCTTTCGCGATAGTTTCATCATCTGGGTACAGCGTTTTGTCCCCTGAAACTTCTGGCGGCAGTAATTTTTTCGCCGCCAGATTTGGCGTTGGATAACCGATAGTTTCCGCGACCTGTGCCGCGACTTCCGGGCGCAGCAGGAAGTCGATCAGCTTCATCGCACCGTCAACGTTTTTGGCATTGGCCGGAATCGCCAGACTGTCCATCCAGAAGATGCCGCCTTCTTTGGGCCAAATAACATCCAGCGGAGTACCGGCCTGACGCGCCACGTAGGCAGAACCATTCCACACCATACCCAGATTGACTTCACCTTCGATGAACGGGTTGCCGGGGTTGTCTGAGTTGAATGTCAGCACGTTCGGCATCAGAGCCTGCAGTTCTTTATAGGCCTCCTCAATCTCTTTAGGGTCGGTGGTATTCGCGGAGTAACCCAGTTTACGCAGCGCGATTTGGAACACCTCACGCGCGTCATCGGTCAGCAGCAGGCTGTTTTTGTACTTTGTATCCCACAGATCGGCCCAACTGGTGATGCTGGCAGGGTCAATCATTTCATGATTAATGCCAATCGCCGTTGCGCCCCAGATATAGGGAATGGAGTAGTCGTTATTCGGATCGAAAGATTTGTGCAGCAGATTTGGGTCGAGATTATGGAAGTTGCTGAGCTTGCTGGTATCGATCTTTTGCAGCATGCCTTCTTTGCTCATCTTAGAGATGAAATAAGTTGAAGGCACAACCAGATCGTAAGCACCGTCCTTATAGGTCTTCAGCTTGGCATACATACTTTCGTTGGATTCATAGGTGGAGTAAATCACCTTGATGCCCGTTTCTTTAGTGAACTGTTCTAACAGGCCCGGCGGCACGTATTCGGTCCAGTTATAGAAATAGATCGTTTTGCCATCGTCGGCGTTGGCGGTGCTGATGCCAAACGCCATTGCGCAGGCTGCCAGTAGGTGTGGCCACTTTTTCATTATGTTTACCTCCTTACGAGTCCCAAAGGAAATACCCGCCTGGAACCTATCCCATTAGGCTATTTTGTTTGCCATTTTGAACCAGGGCAGTGCTCGAAATCCTCACGTACTACGTGTACGCTCCGGTTTCTGTGCGCTGTCCGTGTCCAAACTGGCTGCACCAATAACGCCTACTGGAATAGGTCCTTACAAGCAGATATGAAAATAACAGTATTCATCGTGCTTACCGCAACCTTATTTTCCGGTGCGGTCGCGTAAAATCAGCTGGCTACTGAGCACCAGCACGAGCGATAGAATCAGCAAAATCGTTGCCAGCGCGTTGACTTCAGGGGAGACGCCGACCTTCACCATCGAGTAAATCTTCAACGGTAGAATCTCATACGCGGGCCCGGTGACAAACGAGGACACCACCACGTCATCCATCGACAGCGTAAAGCTGAGCAGCCAACTGGCGGCTACTGCCGGCATAGCTAGCGGTAGAATGATTTTGCGCAGAATAATCACTTCGCTAGCACCCAAATCGCGCGCGGCTTCCAGCATCCGCACGTCAAAGCCTTTCAGGCGCGAATAGACGGTCACCACCACAAACGGCAGGCAGAACGTGATGTGGGAAAACAGCAGCGACCAGAATCCAAGCGATATGCCCAGCAGCATGAAGAGCACCAGCAGTGAAATCGCCATCACGATATCCGGCGACATCATCACCACGAACAGCATGCCGCCGACAAAAGGTTTGCCGCGAAAGCGGTAGCGATACAGCGCGACGGCCGTCAGGGAGCCAATCATCGTGGCGAACGTCGCGGAAAAAACGGCCATCGTCAGTGAGTGTTGCGCGGCCTGGAGCAGGCTGTCGTTGTTTATCAGCAGCCGATACCAGTCTAGTGTAAATCCCTGCCAGTTGATGCCGAAACGCGCTTGGTTAAACGAGTTCACGATCAGAATAACGATCGGGATGTACAGGTAAGCGTAAATGATGGACATAAATCCACCGCGGATTAAGCGTCCGGTCATTCCAGCTCTCCTTTTTTATTCAGCAGGCGGGCTGTGCGGTAGTAGATAAAGAGCAGCACGCCCATGGCCAGCGTCAGGCAGATGCTGGTGGCGGCACCAAACGGCCAGTCGCGGATATTGAGGAACTGGCTTTTAATAACGTTACCGATCAGCAAATTCTTGGCACCGCCCATCAGATCGGCAACAAAGAACAAGCCCATGGCAGGCAGCAGCACCAGCAGGCAGCCGGCGATAATCCCCGGCATGGTCAGCGGGATGACGACGCGAATGAAGGTTTGCCACTTATTGGCACCCAGATCGCGGGCGGCTTCAAGGTAGGATTTATCGAGTTTTTCAATGCTGGAGTAGAGCGGTAGCACCATGAACGGCAGTAGGATGTAAATCAGACCGAGAATCACCGCTTCAGAGGTATACATAATCCGCAGCGGCGTATCGATAAGACCCGTCCAGAGCAGAAACTCATTCAGATGTCCGCGTGTACTCAGAAAGATTTTCAGGCCGTAAATACGGATCAGCGAGTTGGTCCAAAAGGGCACAATCAGCAGAAACAGCATCAGCGGCTGAATTTTTTTCGGTAAACGCGCCAGAATAAAGGCAAACGGATAGCCCAGCAGCAGACAGCAGAGCGTGGCGATAACGGCCATGTTCAGCGAATGCAGCAGCACAGAGGCATAAAGCGGATCGGCCAGTCGCGTATAGTTTTCCAGCGTAAAGACCAGGCTGACGAAATGGGTGTCATCGCGCGTCAGGAAACTGGTTCCGATGATCATCAGGTTGGGCAGGAAAACAAACAGCACCAGCCAGGCAACGATGAGTGTGATAATGATGTTTTGAAAGCGTTTACGCGACTTCTTCATCGTGCAGGACTACCTCCCAACTTTCCACCCAGGTGACGTCTACTTTCTGGTTGAGTGAATGGTCGAAGTCAGGATCGTCTTCGTTAAAGAACTCGCTGACCATGACCATCTTGCCGTTTTCCAGCTCAATGTTGGATTCCAGCGTCATGCCTTTATAGTTACGCTCGCGCACATAGCCAACCATACCTTCCGCCTGCATGCCGTCGCCAAGCTCTTCGACGCGTAAATCTTCCGGTCGTAGCAGTACGTTGAGGTGTTGGCCGACGTTGACCGGAAAGCTGACGGTGATAACGCAGTCGTGGCCTTCGACCTGAGCGCGTACCCGCTGTTCGTTCAACAATTCCAGCACCACAGCATCAAAGATATTGATTTCACCGATAAAGCTAGCGACGAACAGATTTTTTGGCTCTTCGTAGATTTCACGCGGCGTGCCGTCTTGCTCGATGCGTCCATCGCGCATTACCACGATGCGGTCGGACATGGTCAGCGCTTCTTCCTGATCGTGCGTGACGAAAATAAAGGTGATACCCAGCTTACGTTGCAGCGCCTTCAGTTCGTTCTGCATCTGCTTACGCAGCTTATAATCGAGCGCAGACAAGGATTCATCCAGCAGTAGAACCTTCGGCTGATTGACGACGGCGCGGGCGATGGCAACGCGCTGTTGCTGGCCGCCAGACAACTGGTGCGGGCGACGCTGCGCCAGCTCTTCCAGTTGCACCATTTTCAGCGCTTCAATCACGCGTGGCGCAATCTCTGCGGCGGGCGTTTTCTGCATGCGCAGGCCAAATGCCACGTTCTCAAACACGCTGAGATGAGGAAACAGGGCGTAACTTTGAAATACGGTATTAACGTGTCGCTGTTCAGCGGGCTGGTGGGTAATGTCCTGCTTTTCCAGCATGACGTTGCCGCTATCGACCGTTTCCAGACCGGCAATCAAGCGTAGTACAGTGGTTTTGCCGCAGCCGGATGGCCCGAGGATCGTCAGAAACTCACCGTTATTAATGGTGAGATTAAAATGTGAAATGATGTCTTTGCCATCAAAGCCTTTATGGACGTTGAGCAATTCAACGACCGGCACAGTCAGGGAGTTTTCTTTCATTAAGGTATAGCTCTATGTCCTGATTTGGCCGATCAACGGTATCTCCGTTGCGATCGTACCAAGGGTTATCACCTTTCAGCCAGCGTGCGCAGTTAAGGGCGGCATTTTACGGGAAACGCTGCCTGACGCCAACTTGTGTGGCCTACTTACTGCCGATTGATAGCGATTAAGCCAATGAATTAGGGTGTATGTTTCCTGATTGTTACCTGATTTAGAGGTTCTTCGTGACACGGTCGCTGCTTTTTGGCCTGAATTCTGGTCTGCCGATTTGTTAAATCGGGAAAAAACTGACCTGACGCAATATCTACCGGGGTAGCCCTATCCATAATGCCTTTCAGGGTTCAGGGGGTATAAATAAGATGGATAAATTACTCGACAGATTTTTGAATTACGTTTCGTTTGATACGCAGTCTAAATCCGGCGTTCGGCAGGTGCCGAGCACCGACGGTCAGTTGAAACTGGCGCGTGCGTTGCAGCAGGAACTGCTCGAACTGGGATTTGAGCAAGTCGCGCTGAGCAAGCAGGGTTGTCTGATGGCGACGCTTCCAGCAAACGTTGCCTGGCCCGTTCCGGCCATCGGCTTTATTTCACATATGGATACATCACCGGATTTTAGCGGCAAGAATGTTAATCCGCAGATTCTGGAAAACTACCGCGGCGGCGATATTGCCTTGGGCGTGGGGGATGAAGTGCTGTCACCCGTGATGTTCCCGGTGTTACACCAGCTACTGGGGCACACGCTGATTACCACAGACGGCAAAACGCTGCTGGGAGCGGATGATAAAGCGGGGATCGCGGAAATTATGACCGCGCTGGTGCGTTTGAAGAAAAGTCAGCTCCCGCACGGCGATATTCGCGTTGCCTTTACGCCTGATGAAGAAATTGGCAAGGGCGCTCAGTTTTTTGATGTCAAAGCGTTTAACGCACAGTGGGCCTATACCGTGGACGGCGGTGGTGTCGGCGAGCTGGAGTATGAGAATTTTAATGCTGCGTCGGTTCAGGTGAAAATCGTGGGCAACAATGTGCATCCCGGTAGCGCCAAAGGCGTGATGGTGAACGCGCTGACGCTGGCCTCGCGCTATCACCAGCATGTGCCGGAGAGTCAATCGCCGGAGCAGACGGACGGCTATCAGGGGTTCTACCACCTTCACACCATGAAAGGCTCTGTGGAACGCGCAGATTTGCATTACATCGTCCGGGATTTTGACCGCAACGGCTTTGAACAGCGTAAACAGACGATGCTGGATATTGCGGAAAAAGTCGGCGCGGGGCTGCACCCAGATTGCTATATTGAAGTCACGATTACCGATACCTATTACAACATGCGTGAGCAGGTTGAGCAGCATCCGCACATTATTGCGTTGGCGCAGCAGGCGATGCGGGATTGTGATATTGAGCCGAATATGAAGCCGATTCGCGGCGGCACCGACGGCGCACACCTGTCATTTCAAGGGCTACCGTGCCCAAATCTGTTTACCGGCGGCTACAACTATCATGGCAAACATGAATTTGTCACGTTGGAAGGCATGGAAAAGGCGGTGTCTGTGATTATGCGCATTGCTGAACTGACGGCGCTGCGCGCGAAGCCGTAAGTGTTTCCATTTTGCAGAGATGAATAAGGCGGGACATTCCCGCCTTATCTTTGTACTAACCCGTATTCAAGATTGGTCTTAATCCGCAAAGTACCAGTAACCGCTATTAATCAGCACAGTAAGCTGCGCGAGGAAAGAGGGATCTTCCAGCGCGTCGCCCAACTGTTCTGCACCAATAGCAGGGTGCTCAGCCAGCGCAAACAGCGCCGCTTTGTGCGTGCTATTCACTTTTTCCCCGTTAACGAAGCAGCTATCGCCAACGCAGATGACCCGCAAGCCACCTAAACGACGCAGTGGTTCACCCTGTTGCAGATATTCATACACTTCGCCAGCCTGATAAGGCGGCTCCGGCGGTGAGAGATCGAGCTCGTGACGGGACTGGGAAATAAATTCGCCAAACCAGTTCTGGAAATGCTCCGGCTGCTGCACCAAATCCAACATCATTTTTTGCAGCGCATCCAGCTCTTGCGGCAGTACGCTGGCGATATGATCGCGGGATGGTACATCAGGATCGCTGTAGCGATAGCTGCCGAGCTCACGGGAAAGCACATAATCCGCAAAGCCGCTCACCAACTCGCGAGCATTCGGCGCGCGGAAACCCACCGAGTAGTTCAGCGAGTTCTCCAGCGAATAGCCTTCGTGCGGGAAACCCGGTGGAATATAAACGATATCGCCCGGCTCCAGCTCTTCATCAATAATGGCGTCAAACGGATCGACCTGAAGCAGGTCGGGATGCGGACAGTGCTGCTTCATCGGTATTTTTTCACCGATGCGCCAGCGGCGACGCCCCGTTCCCTGAATGATGAACACATCATACTGATCCAGATGCGGCCCTACGCCACCGCCGGGAACGGAAAATGAAATCATCAAATCATCGGTACGCCAGTCCGGCAGTTGTCGAAAGGGCAGCATCAAGGCAGAAGAGGGCTCATGCCAGTGATCGACGGCCTGCACCAACAGCGACCAATTGCTTTCCCCCAGATGATCGTAGCTCTCGAAAGGACCGTGGCTTACCTGCCAGCGTCCGTTCTGATGGCTGACCAGACGGCTATCAACCTCATTTTCCAACGCCAGCCCGGCGAGTTCGTCGGGTGAAATCGGGTCGATAAAATGCGTGAAACCGCCTTTAATCAGGAGCGGACGTTTTTGCCAGTAGTTCGCTAAAAAATCCTGCCAGTCGAGATTGAGCTGATAGTCCATACTGTTTTCCAGAAACGTGTTTTTTTGAGGAAATGACTGTTCTTGAAGATATGATTTTTCTTGAAATAATCAGTATTTTAAAACAATCAGTATTTTGGCGATAAGTATAGCGGAAGCATCGCGCGCTGTACTGCCTTTCATCCCTCATTCTGGCTCAGGTTCTGGCGGGAGAAAATAGCTTCGACTCGGGCACCGCCCAGTGCGCTGTCGCTGATGAGTATCTCACCCTGATATTGTTCGATAATTTCGACGGCAACGGCAAGGCCGATACCTTGTCCGGGGCGCATTCGGTCGGCGCGTTGCCCACGCAGGAAGATCATTTCACGCTTGCTTTCGTGGATGCCGGGGCCATCGTCATCGATAATCAGATGCAGTTTGTGATCGGAGTATTGCACGCTAATTTCGACAAATTCCAGGCAGTACTTACAGGCGTTATCAAGAATATTGCCCATGACTTCCATAAAATCATTCTTCTCGCCCACAAAGGTCAGTTCTGGCGGAATATCGAGCGTCAATACAACGCCCTTGCGCTGATACACCTTATTTAATGCAGAACACAGGCCATCCAGCAGTGCTGGAACCGAGTGTACTTCACGTATCAGTAGATTATGTTCGGAGCGTACGCTGGCGCGATGCAGGTAATAGCCAATCTGCTGCGAGATGCGGCTGATCTGCGACAGCATAATAGGCTCAGCCTGATCGATAGTGATCTCTTTACCGGTTCGCAGCGCACGTAACGTGGTCTGCAAAACCGCCAGTGGCGTTTTTAAACTGTGGGTGAGATCGGTGAGCGTTGTGCGGTACTTATGGTAGCGCTGGCGTTCGTTATTCAGCAGGATATTCAGGTTTTTTACCAGACTGAACAATTCGCGCGGCGGATTTTCATCCAGTTGATCGCGCGTCCCTTTTTCCAGCTCGGCGATCTGTTTTACCAGATGCTGAATAGGGCGCAGGCTCCAGTGTGCTCCCAGCCACAGCAGGGGAAGCACCAGCAGAAGGTTGGCGATCAACACATAGCTGAACCATTCCCACACCACATCTTCCTGTTGCAGTTCCTGCGGGATGCGATCGACTACAACAATCGTGATGGAAGGGAGATGATCGGTTTTGGGGTAAACGTTCACGGCGATGGAGTGCGTTAACGCATTGCTATGCGCACCGTTCAGCGCCCGCAGGCTGCTAAGCAGTAAGGTATTGCCCGTTAATACCGCGCTGCTGGTATCGGTATCGGTATCCAACTCGTGATAGGCCGTCTTGTTCAGCCATTCCGGCTTGATTAGCGCTTCCAACTCGGGAACGTGTTTTTCGCGCCAGAGCACGTTGCCATTCTCATCGTATATCAACACCAACGTGGGGAAATTGATGTCAACGTCGGGTGGCGTGACGATATTCAGTTGGTTATCGCGCCACTGCGCAAGGCTGTAGTAGAGGTTACTTTCGCCGCGCAGCAAGCGGAATGAGGTTTTATCAAAGTTGACACTGTAACCGATAATGGCGACGACGCCATAGGCGAGCGACAGCGCCAGTACGATGGCCGCTGTCGCGAGTAAAAAACGAATACGAAGCGAGAAGGGCTGCTTCTTATCGCTCATGCTGAGCCTGAGGGGGTATCAATATCAAAACGATATCCTTGTCCGCGCACGGTAGTGATCACATCCGGTGCTTCTGCCTGCTGAATTTTCTTACGTAATCGCCCCATCAACACGTCGATGGTGTGGCTTTCCCGCAGTTCTGCATCGGGGTACAGCTGCAACATCAGCGACTCTTTGCTGACGACTTTGCCTTTATTGCGAATCAACGTCTCGATAATCGTGTATTCAAACGCGGTGAGTTTGATTGGACCGCCGTGGATTACCAGTTCGCGGCGCGATAAATCGATCTCAAAGGGCGGCAGGCTGATGACTTGCGATGCCAGCCCGCTGTTACGCCGCATCAGTGCCTGCAGGCGCGCCACGACTTCTTCCATATGGAACGGCTTGGTTACGTAATCGTCCGCTCCCGCTTCCAGCACCGCAACTTTGTCCTGCCAGCCTTCACGGGCGGTCAGCACCAGAATTGGGAGCTTGACCTGATGGGCGCGCCAGCGGCGGATCATGCTCATGCCGTCTTCATCGGGTAGCCCGAGGTCGACAATGGCGATATCCGGCATATTTTCATGCAGAAAATAATCCGCTTCTTTGGCGTCAGACGCCGCGTCAACCTGATGCCCCATTTCATTCATCTGAACGGTTAAATGGTGGCGCAATAATACATTATCTTCAACGACCAGAATTCGCATCGCTATATCCTCTGTCGAATAGAAATGGCCATGTTTATCGAAATACTGCTATGCGCCATATCTTTCACGTATGTCGCCCCTGCGTATCAACATTATACGCAGAGAACGTTATTTATTTTATTTGTTAAATTATCCACAGGGAGGGTAAACCGGGTATAAACAGGCTGGAAATGCTTGGTCTTATGCAAAACTGGCGGGCAGGGCGCCCGCCAGAGAGAGATTGCGATCGGGTTTGAGAACGGTTATTTCAGGTCATCGACCATCGCGATAGCACGGCCGATATAGTTGGCTGGTGTCATCGCCTTCAGACGCGTTTTTTCCGCTTCTGGCAACGCCAGACCATCGATAAATTCCTGAATACCGGCAGCATCAACGCGTTTGCCGCGCGTCAGCTCTTTCAGTTTTTCGTACGGCTTTTCAATCCCGTAGCGACGCATCACGGTTTGGATCGGCTCTGCCAACACTTCCCAGTTGTGATCCAGCTCGTCAGCCAGACGATCGCGGTTCACTTCCAGTTTGCTGATGCCTTTCATCGTGGCCTGATACGCAATCAGCGCATAGCCCACGCCTACGCCCAGATTACGCAGCACGGTAGAGTCGGTGAGGTCACGCTGCCAGCGGGAAACCGGCAGTTTGCTAGCCAGATGCCCCAGAACGGCGTTCGCCAGACCCAGGTTGCCTTCCGAGTTCTCGAAGTCGATCGGGTTAACCTTGTGCGGCATGGTGGAAGAACCGATTTCGCCCGCAATGGTTTTCTGCTTGAAGTGATTCAGGGCAATGTAGCCCCAAATATCACGGTCAAAGTCGATCAAAATGGTGTTGAAACGCGCGATGCAGTCAAACAGCTCGGCGATGTAATCGTGCGGTTCGATCTGCGTGGTGTACGGGTTCCAGTTGATGCCCAGCGAGGTAACAAAGCTTTCGCTGAACTGGTGCCAGTCGACTTCCGGATAGGCCGCCAGATGGGCGTTATAGTTACCGACAGCACCATTAATCTTGCCCAGAATCTCAACCTGTTGCAGCTGGCGATATTGGCGATCCATACGGTAAGCCACGTTAGCGAACTCTTTACCGATAGTGGACGGCGTAGCGGGCTGGCCGTGTGTACGGGAAAGCAGCGGGATATCGCGATATTCCTGCGCCAGCGTTTTCAGCGCATCAATGATTTGACGCCACTGTGGCAGGATGACGTCGCGGCGAGCGGTATCCAGCATCAGTGCATGAGACAGGTTGTTGATGTCTTCTGAAGTACAGGCGAAGTGGATGAATTCGTTGACGGCGTGCAGCGCCGGAACAGTGGCAACTTTTTCTTTCAGGAAGTACTCAACGGCTTTCACGTCGTGGTTGGTCGTGCGCTCGATCGTTTTAATGCGCGCTGCATCTTCTTCGCTGAATTCGGCGACAATTTTATCAAGGAAAGCGTTTGCGTCAGCATCAAATGCAGGAACTTCCTGGATCTCTGCACAGGCTGCCAGTTTTTGCAGCCAACGTACTTCAACCTGCACACGGAATTTCAGCAAACCGAATTCGCTGAAAATGGTGCGCAACGTGCTGACTTTATCGCCGTAGCGTCCATCAATAGGGGAAACGGCGGTCAGTGAGGATAATTCCATCGCAAGCAACTCCTGAGATTGGTTTCAATAACGATTAATTTCGATAAGGACAATGAATTATTAACAATAATCAATTTTGTGACGCTGGCGTTACTCACACCAGCGTCGATCATAGCGGCAAGAATACCATCAAACGGATGGGCAACGCGCCAATATCTGTTTCGCTTCTTTGACCAACTGGCTGCGTGAGAACATCAGCTGCAAGCGTCCGCCGCCAATCTGTTGCCAGAGCACCGTAGAGCGGATACCGGCCAGCAGCGCAGCTCGCACTTTAGCCTGCACCTGACTGTTTTTCAGCACTTCCGGTGAACCGGTAACCTGAATACGTGGCCCCAGCGTACTGATGACATCCACATAAATCGCGGCCAGCGCACTCACAATCGTCTCGGAGAGCAGCTCGAAATGCTCCAGTTGGCGCTCCAACTGCCCGATGCGTTTGCCCAATTCGTCAAGCGCGGCAGACTTCGCATTCAGCTTGCGTTCTAACGCAATCAGGCTGAAAGCGTAGCGTGATAGCTCTGCACCTGCGCCTTTACTGCTGCTGCTATTCAGAATGCCGAGCAGCGTTTCCAGCCCAACTTTCAGGTTTTGCTCGTCATTACCGTAAACGGCCAGCGTAGACGCCGGATTGAGATTCAAAACGCTGTTCAGCGAGGTATGCAGCACATCGTTATTACAGTTCCCCGTGTGGGCCAACTGTTGGACTAAGTGTGCCGACTGACAAACGCCCGCTAGTGCTAGCGTGATTTCATAATAGTTCTTAGCCACGGTTACTCCTGTAAGCGCTCTTCGATGATGCCGCCGCCAAGGCAAACGTCGTCCAGATAAAACACGGCAGATTGGCCCGGAGTCACGGCTGCGACGGGCTCATCAAAACGCACGGTAATGCGATCGTCGCCAAGTGGCGTGACGGTGCAGGGGATATCCGCCTGACGATAACGGGTTTTCACCGTACAACGTAATTCAGCGGTGAGCGGCTGACGATCGACCCAGTGTAGTTGCTGTGCGATTAAACCGTACGACATCAGGCGAGGGTGTTCGTGACCCTGCGCGACGTACAGAATATTGTTGGCGACATCTTTATCCACTACGTACCAAGGGTCTTCGCCGCCGTCTTTGACGCCGCCAATACCCAGACCTTTGCGTTGCCCCAGCGTGTGGTACATCAGCCCTTGATGCTGTCCCATCGGTTTGTTGTCGTCGACGGACAGAATCGGGCCCGGCTGTGCGGGCAGGTAGCGCGCCAGAAAATCGGTGAATTTGCGCTCACCGATGAAGCAAATACCGGTAGAGTCTTTTTTCTTCGCGGTTGCCAGTTCCAACTCTTCGGCAATTTTACGTACCTGCGGTTTTTCCAGCTCACCGACCGGGAACAGGCTTTGTGCGATCTGTTCGTGGCTCAGCGTATAAAGAAAATAGCTCTGGTCTTTGTTGCCGTCCATGCCGCGTAGCAAACGGCTTTTACCGTCAACGTCGTGACGACGGACATAGTGGCCTGTCGCGATATAGTCTGCGCCGAGATCTTCAGCGGCGAATTCTAGGAAGGCTTTGAATTTGATTTCTTTATTGCACAGGATATCGGGATTGGGGGTGCGGCCCGCTTTGTATTCTTCAAGGAAGAGTTCAAAAACGTTGTCCCAATATTCGGCGGCAAAGTTGACGGTATGTAATTCGATACCCAGCTTGTCGCAAACAGCCTGTGCATCGGCAAGGTCTGTGGCCGCTGAGCAATATTCCGTGTCGTCGTCCTCTTCCCAGTTCTTCATGAACAGGCCTTCAACATGATAGCCCTGTTGCTGTAACAGGTAAGCGGAAACGGAGGAATCAACACCGCCGGACATACCGACAATCACTTTTTTCTGGCTGTTATCTGACATGGAAGTCTCACGAACTGAAATTTACTGACGCATTGATGCGAAAAACAAGCGGCATATTTTAGCATGTTGAACCGAGGGCTGCATCGCTATTCCTGCCGTGCGGTGGTTAATCACGTTCACGGCAGGAATAGCAAGATGCCTAAAATGGCCAGTTAAACGCGCCCAATACGGTTAACGGATAGCGCTCTGGCTGCTGGTAGCAGCGAATACTTTCGGCCACCAGCGGCGAACGAAGCTGATGCGAATGCAGAATGTCCTCGGCGGTCAGCCAGCGGCAGCATTCGATGTCGCTGTCGTGCGGCTGGGTATCGACCCGCGCAGGCAGATCGAGCGCGAAGCAAAAGCGCAGAAACGGTGTGCTGTCGGGGGCAATCCATTGGTGCAGACGCAAGAAACTCTGCGGTGTGGCCTGAATGCCCGTTTCTTCCCACAGCTCACGGCTTGCAGCCTGAATCAGTGTTTCGTCGGCTTCCAGATGGCCCGCGGGCTGGTTCCACAATAATTTATCGTTAATTAGCTCTTCGACGACCAGAAAATGGTTTTCGGCCTGTACCACACAGGCGACTGTCACATGGGGTTTAAACATCCATTATCTCCTTCCATTCTCCGGGTAACAGGTTTTCTACGGTCTGATTAGCCATGCCGTATCGAATCAGACGTAATGTAGGATACCCGATATTTGCTGTCATACGACGAACTTGCCGATTACGGCCTTCATACAGCGTGATTTTTAACCAGCAGTCGGGAATGTTTTTACGCTCGCGTATGGGAGGATTACGCGGCCACAGCCAGTCAGGTTCGGGTACGATCTCCGCACCGGCGGGCAGCGTTTTGCCGTCATTTAGGTCCAGACCCGTACGAAAGCGCGTCAGTGCGGCGTCGTCAGGAATACCTTCGACCTGCACATAGTAAATTTTGGCCGTTTTCTTCGTTGGCTGGGTTAGCTGTGCCTGAAGCTTGCCGTCATTGGTGAGAATCATCAGGCCTTCGCTATCGCGATCCAGACGCCCGGCAGCATAAATACCGCTAACCGGAATGTAATCTTTCAGCGTCCGGCGTCCGGCTTCATCAGTGAATTGCGGTAGCACATCGAAGGGTTTATTGAACAAAACGATGCGGCGCGGCGCGTTGTCAGGCTGCCTTTTTCTTGCCGGCTGTGAGCTGAATCGTTTAACTTTGTGATTTTTAACAGAGAATTTATTCATCATCTTTATAGTCGCGGATAACAAAAGCATTATACTCAAATGGTTTGCGATTGGCGCGGGCTAAATATTCAAGTAGTATTGACACGCATCTTACAAGTCATTAACAAAATTGCGCTCGAAGGAGAGGTTAATGGAAAGCAAAGTAGTTGTACCGACAGAAGGTCAGAAAATCACGGTTGACGCTCAAGGCAAACTGGTTGTTCCAAACAATCCGGTCATTCCGTTTATCGAAGGCGACGGCATCGGTATCGATGTAACGCCAGCCATGATCAACGTCGTTGACGCCGCCGTGAAGAAAGCCTATCAGGGCAAGCGCGCGATTTCCTGGATGGAGATCTATACGGGTGAAAAATCCACGCAGGTCTACGGTAAAGATGTCTGGCTGCCGGAAGAAACACTGGATTTGATCCGTGAATACCGTGTGGCGATTAAGGGCCCGCTGACAACGCCAGTCGGTGGTGGTATTCGTTCTCTGAACGTTGCACTGCGCCAACAGTTGGATCTGTACGTTTGCCTGCGTCCGGTACGCTACTACGAAGGTACACCTAGCCCGGTTAAACAGCCTGAGCTGACCGACATGGTGATCTTCCGCGAAAACGCCGAAGACATCTATGCAGGTATCGAGTGGAAAGCGGGTTCTGCTGAAGCAGACAAAGTGATCAAATTCCTGCGTGAAGAAATGGGCGTTAACAAAATCCGTTTCCCTGAGCAGTGTGGTATCGGCGTGAAGCCGTGTTCCGAAGAAGGTACCAAACGTCTGGTTCGTGCCGCAATCGAATACGCGATCACCAACGACCGTGATTCCGTCACGCTGGTACACAAAGGCAACATCATGAAATTCACCGAAGGCGCGTTCAAAGACTGGGGCTACCAGTTGGCGCGTGAAGAATTCGGCGGTGAGCTGATCGATGGCGGCCCGTGGGTGAAAATCAAGAACCCGAACACCGGCAAAGAGATCGTGGTAAAAGACGTGATCGCCGATGCGTTCTTGCAACAAATCCTGCTGCGTCCTGCTGAATACGATGTGATCGCCTGTATGAACCTGAACGGTGACTACATTTCTGATGCCTTGGCGGCACAGGTTGGCGGTATCGGTATTGCTCCGGGCGCGAACATCGGTGACGAATGTGCACTGTTTGAAGCCACGCACGGTACGGCACCGAAATATGCAGGTCAGGACAAAGTGAACCCAGGTTCCGTTATTCTGTCTGCTGAAATGATGCTGCGTCACCTGCAATGGTTCGAAGCGGCTGACCTGATTGTTAAGGGCGTTGAAGGCGCGATCAAAAACAAGACCGTGACTTACGATTTCGAACGTCTGATGGAAGGCGCTAAGCTGCGTAAATGTAGCGAGTTCGCGCAAGACATTATTGATAATATGTAATCTGCGATTCAGCGCAGATGAAAATCAGGGGCCAATTTGGCCCCTTTTTCTTTATGGATGACCAATGCTCTGTGAACCGGGGATGAGCTGGAAGTACATGTGTTCGGGAATCGGGCTGTCCCAGCCGCCGATGTACATCGCAAAGCCGATCATGCCGAAAAGAATACCGAGTACCAACACCGTCATCGCAATACCGGACAGTGCAGTTTGTCGCCATAGCGGTTTAGTTGTTTCGCTGCCTTTTTCCTGCGAGCCTGAGGGCTTCATCAGCGAGAAATGGAGCGTTGAGGTCACCGGGCAGGATTCGACGCAGGTCATACAGGCCGTGCATTCCGCCGTTCTCACCTGAATCAGTTTATCTACCGGAATGTTAGATGGGCAGGCCTTGGCGCACTTGCCACAATCGATACAACTGGTGGTATTGCGACGAATCTTGAAAGGCGACAGCAGCGAAAATACCCCCATGAGTGCACCGTAGGGACAAAGGTAGCGGCACCAAAAATGGCGGACGAACAGGCTGACAAACGTAAAAAGAAAAACGCAGGCTAACGTGATGGTGCCGATATTGCGGAAGAAGCCGAGCATTTTGACGTCGGCGATCAAGCCGTAGGGCGACATCAGGAACATATAAATTCCCTGTGCTGGCATTGATAAGGCGATATAGAGGAAAAAACCTAGTAATAGATATTTCAGGCTACGCAGCGGAATATCCAGCCACTTCGGAAGAATGAAATGACGTCCAACTATTTTCTTCCCCACTGCGCCCACCCACTCGGAAATCGTGCCGATAGGGCACAGCCAGGAGCAGAACGATTTCTTCAGCAACAGGCTGGTGAGAATAAATGCGATAAGTAATAGCATTGACGCAAGGTGGATAGGGGGAAAGTTACCCGTTTCCCACGTGAATTTAACGTTCATCAATCCGGCAATTGGCAGCCAGCCTTCAATACCACCGGGCCTCGACATATAAAGGCTCGTTCCGCCAGTTTCAAAGTAGCGTACCCAAAAATAGAAGGTGATGCCGATATAAACGTTGAACGCCAGTAGCAGGATTTGCGTCGCTCTGCGCCAGGTCAATGCATTGCGCCAGTCATTCCAGGGAAGTTTACCGCCAGTGGTTCCTGGGCGGCGTTGCCACCGCTTTCTTGCTTTCTCGCTCATTGCTCTCAATTGCCCCCATTTATTTTTTTCACTCGGCGCTTTCAATACACCGAAGGGATTGTGGGGCAACGTTATCACGCTCGGAATGGTTAAAAATTGATTTATGCATTGTAAATGCATGTTTGTGATTTTTTTAGCTGATCGATTTGAATGAAAACCGCGGAAAGCGTGCAGAAGGACGATTTTTCTAAGAGCAAAATGAGAGATATAAAAAAGAATGGATACGCAAACGTACCCATTCTATTAATTACCAGACGGTATTATCTTTGAATATATCTTTTATGCTTCAAATTGCGTATGTTGCTCGACGTCAGCGTATAGGAGTATCTTGCGACATTTGCACAATTCTTATGATTTAGGTCATTTTTATTAAAAACAAAGATTATAGTTATTATTAAATCATCTTTTTTTATTGTTTTCTTTTAATTAGCGCCTGAGATTTTAATTCATGATTTTTTGCATTATGACTGGGTATGCTGTTTTTCCTGTAGTTCCTCTTTTCGCATCGTTCTGACAATTTTATAAATCCATTGCAGTGAGACATTATATTTTTTAGCCAGAGCGCTGTGATTGCGCCCGTCAAACTCTTCATAGATTTGAAGGTCGCGTTGAGACGCGCGCCAGGAAATTCCCATCGGGAAATAAACGTTTTGCCCACCCCATACGGTCATCATATGTTTGGCAACGGCATTGCCGACCAGCTCAGCGGTTTGTGGATCTAACTCCGTGACGTTTTTGACCGTATCGGCAACGTGTTGAGAAAGTTCGACCAGAAGCTCAGGACCTTTACTGCGAAATTGTGGTTCAGTCATAAATCACCCTATTGTTATGTGTTGTTACTGACGTGAAAACTGGGTTGTTGCCTTTGCAGGGATGCCCTGCTGCCATGTGTCTATTTAAAACTATAGTTGTTTTTGTGTCAACATCTTTAGTTTTAATTTGAGTTGTTTTTGGTTGTAAAAAGAAATGACAACCCGCGAGGCTACACGCAAAAGAGGCCAGATGAGGGGCAAAAAAAATCCCGCCACAGGGCGGGAAAGGAACAACATAGACAGGATGAATAACACAACATCAACAAGGGTTGATGAAACAATAGCACGGGGATTGTATAAAACTGTTGCGAGTAGGTAAGGTTACTTGGGCGGGGGTAAACGTTTTTTAGCGCTGAAACGTTTATTGGTAAAGCGGTTACTGGCAGCCCTTTTATTGGCAAAACATGTATTGATAAAACAAGCCGGTGTCCGTATTGGTCCACCAGCTTTGATGAGAGAAAAAGAGAGAGCTATGATGGCGGGATACCCGCCAATATCGGACTACAACAGCACCGAATACCAGAACACGCGGCCAATGATCTCGACGTCGGATTCGTAGGCTTCTTCGTCAGTCTCGCGATTGAAGCTATGGATGACGAGAAGACCGCCTGGTTTGCGGTAAAGTTGTTTGATTCGTTTTAGTTTGTCGTTGCCGCCGCCTTCCTGAGCGATGGCGTAGAGCTTTCCATCAATGATGCGTTTGTTGTTGGTATCAACCGCGACGGTCGTTCCATCAGGAATGATGGGTTCCATACTGTCACCCGCAGCCGGGAAGCAAAGAACGCCTGAACCGTCCGTATTTGCACCAACCTTACGCAGCGTAGCTTTGGAGAAACGGAGCTTAAAGCCGTTGTAATCCTCACTTTGAATGCGTCCGTCGCCGCAGGCAAACTCAATATCCTTTAAAAAGGGCACTTCCACCTCGTCCTCTGATAGTTCTGTCGTGCTGTCCCAAGCTGATACGGTGCCCCATTCGGATTTTGGCGGAATGCTGGGTTCCTGAAGCGAGCGAGTGACTTCGCTGCTACGCATTGGGTCTTCGCCGTTTGCCAACCATTCAGGACGAACATGTAGTGCATTGGAAAGCTCAACAATTTTGGTTGTCTGCGACGCTTTCCCCACCTCGATCTTCTGTATGGCGGCTTGAGATACGCCAATTATGTCGCCAAGTGCTTTTTGGCTAAGCCCTTGTGCAGTTCTGGCGGTCTTTAATCGTTCTGCAAGTGTCGTTTTCATCCGTTCAATGTACAACCTAGGTTGTCATTTATCAAGCAGGTATTAATCTTGTTTAAAAAAAACCAACGTCATGTCACGCCGATATGTGCAAAAGACACACATGGATACAACTTTAAAAACGATTTAAGTTGTTTTTAAGGCAAAGACTCTCATGGATACATGGGATAACATCAAAGTAAGCACTATCGCTCAATTATCAAAAATCCTAATAAGTATCAGGCAGCCATAGTATCGTCTTATTCCACCCCTGATTTGCTTTAAACGTGAGCGTCACTTGATCTAAATCACAATCTGAACGTATGCATTTTGCTTTTATGGAAATCCCGCTGTGGGAAATATAACCAATAAATTCGTTTCATTAAGCATACGCATGACTGCGTGTCGCGGAGGATGTATGTCTGTAATTCGCACGTGTTTAAGTCTGTTTGGTGGTGATACGGTAATTGTTCGGTGTACAAATACATTTGAAGTGCAAATGAGCAGTAGTGAACAGGCAACCATGACCGAAGAGAATAGTGCAACGCAGGATTCTATTTGCCGTCATGCAGAAGGCGAAGTGTATTTAACTGTTCCTTATACCGGGATCTGGGATGTCGTGATCCGAGCAAAAAATGATACACCTGAGCATTCAATAACCTATTTCCCCGCCTGATGACGTTCTGGTTGGTTATATTCTGTTAATAACTTGATAATACGTTGTCGTTATCTGGTCATGAGCACTTGAATATACCAACCTTCTCCTTCCTTTTCTTCCCCCATCGCTCAACGTTGTGAGTACGTCGGTATCTTTCTATTTCGCTTTTCATCTATTATCTTAATTGATTCTTTCACTTGTTATTATTAATGATTTTCAGGGAGGATAGAGTCTGGATCTTTTGCCATACTCATACCCAGCCACCATGCATTTTGACTCTTGGCAAGATAGGGGGCTTTGGTTTGCTAACGTTGGTTTGCTGTTCTTATCGTGCTCATTACTGCAACATTTTGGATTTATCGCTAAATTTTTGTCTAATCTGAACATTAATACGGTGGGAGGGGGGAACCCATGAGTCGTGCCCCAATAAGCAAAGATGAAGACAAACGTCTTGCTGCTCTTCGTGAGTATGGAATTAAGAACGTATTATTCGACCCGGGTTTGAGTAACCTGATTAGTCTGGCCGCTAACATCTTCAGCGTGCCTATCGTTTTGGTGTCGTTGGTAGAGGCTGAACGCCAACTGTTTGCCGCGAGCGTGGGCGTTCCTTTTTGCGAAACGCCTCGCGATATCTCTTTTTGCGCGCATACGATCCTAAAGAAAAAGATCATGGTAGTGCCCGATGCCCTTAAGGATGCGCGTTTTAAAAACAACCCGCTGGTTGTGGGCGTTCCCTACATTCGTTTTTATGCCGGTATTCCATTAATTACACCGTCCGGGCATGCCATCGGCACCTTGTGCATTATCGATTTGAAACCCAGAACGACATTCACCAAACGTGATGAACATAATTTGCAGGATCTGGCTTCATTAGTCATGGATAAGCTGGAGATGCGACGTCTGGAACTGGCGCGGAAAGCCAGTCAGGTGCGTTTTGAAAATATTGCCAATACCTCGCCCGATACCATTTTGTGCGTTAATGAGAAGGGGATGATCACCTTCTGGAATACCGCCGCGGAACACATGCTGGAATATACTGACGAGGAGATTATTGGCCGCAGTATTAATACCATCGTGCCCGATGCCTTTGTTGTGCAGCTCAATCATCTGGTCACCGATCGGGATTCGCTGATGAAAGGCGTGACGCTGGAACTGAACGTACAAGCCAAAAGCGGTAGCCTGGTTCCAGTCGAATTGTCGGTTTCGATGTGGGAAGACAACGACAATGTTAGCTATGGCGCGATACTACGTGACATTACAGAACGGCGGCGCAATGAAGAGCGGCTGTTTTTGCTGGCGCATTTGGATCCACTAACTGGATTGGCAAACCGCACGTTGCTGACATCCAATCTGGAAACTGCACTAAAGAATGAACCTGCGGTTTGTATCATGATGGTCGATCTGGATGGGTTTAAGGATGTGAATGACAGTCTGGGGCATTCCAGCGGCGATAATATTCTGGTGCATGTCGCCAAAAAAATAAAAGCCACGGTTCGCTCCGGTGATGTTGTGGCGAGAATGGGTGGGGATGAGTTTGCGCTGCTGTTTCCCGGTCTGAGTGACAAAAAGGTCGCGGGCAAAATTGCCGAGCAAATCATCCATGAAATTTCGCAGGCGATGGTTATTGACGATCATCAAATCAATATTAGTGCCAGTATTGGCGCGGTGCTGTACCCAGAATACGGGCTGACCGTGCAGGACCTGTTAACCAGTGCGGATTTAGCACTGTATCAGGCGAAGTCTGAAGGTCGAAACTGCTACCGCTTTTTTACGCGCGAGCTGCTTGAGGTCTTTCAGGCTAAGCATGCCTTCCAGTTAGAATTTGTGCGCGCTTACGAGCAGCATGAGTTTGAGATGTTCTACCAGCCACAGGTCAAACTGGCGACGAATGAGATTGTGGGTGCCGAGGCGCTGCTGCGCTGGCGTCATCCGGAAAGAGGGCTGCTTAGCCCCGCGGCATTTCTTACCGCATTGGAAAACGGCCCATGGGCAGAACGAGTCGGTGATTGGATCGTCGAAACGGCATGCAGGCAGGCGGCGGAATGGAGACAGGCGCGCGACAGCTATTTTCGTATCAGCATTAATCTTTTCAGCGCACAGTTTCGTACTGGTATGTTGGCACAAAAGATTATGGATATTCTTGCGCGTACTGGGTTACAGCCAAGTTCGCTGGAGCTGGAAATCACGGAAAATATCATCCTGCGTTACGACGAAAGTATGTTGCAGCCGTTAAATACGTTGCGTGAAGCGGGAATCGGTATTGCCTTTGATGACTATGGAACGGGCTATGCGTCGCTCAGTATGCTTAAAAACTACCCGGTGACTCGGCTGAAGATCGATCAAACTTTTGTCAGAACCATGTGCGAGTCGCCGCCGGATGCGGCGATTGTTCGAGCGATCCTGTATCTCGGGAAAAGTTTCGGTCTGGGTGTGATTGCAGAGGGTGTGGAAACATTAGAGCAGAGCGAGCGTCTGCGGGGTAAAGGGTGTGAGGAAGCGCAGGGATATCTGTTTGGACATCCAATGCCTGCCGAGGAATTCACCCAGTTACTGAAACTGAATAAGCCAATAGACGTTTAAGCAAGATAGACGAACAGCGGTTTTACCATCCCGCCTCACCAGAAAGCCAGCGTCCGCTGGCTTCTATACTTTGCGCTCCCCGCGCGGTTCACAGACTAAAAAGTGGAATCTGGATCACATTTTTTCTATAGTGCTGGCTCGTAACCCAGTACCGGATGTCCCGTGCACGAAATATTTGAGATGCTCCTTGCGGTCTTTGACCGCGCCGCGCTGATGCTGATTTGTCTATTTTTCCTGACAAGAACGCGTCAGTTCCGGCAATTACTGCAAAAAGAGCAGCATTCGCCAGGAGAGCGGGTGACGGTGACGGCCATCTTTTCGCTGTTTGCGCTGTTTGGTACGTATTCCGGCATTAATGTTGAAGGGTCGCTCGTCAACGTGCGGGTGATTGCCGTGATGTCCGGCGGTATTCTCTTCGGTCCTTGGGTCGGCATTGCGACGGGTATCATTGCGGGGGCACATCGTTATCTCATTGATATCGATGGCATCACCTCCGTACCTTGCCTGATTACCAGCATCATCGCCGGTATCACTTCCGGCTACATCAATAAAAAAGTCAAAAAAGAACAGCAGTGGAGCATCGGGATTCTGGGCGGCATGCTGTGTGAGTCGTTAACCATGCTGCTGGTTGTAGCATGGGCGACGCCAATCGAGTTAGGGCTGGATATTGTTTCAAAAATTGCGGTGCCGATGATTCTTGGCTCCATTTGTATTGGCCTGATCGTCCTGCTGGTGCAAAGCGTGGCGAATGAAAAAGAGGTCATTGCTGCCAGACAGGCTAAACTCGCGCTGGATATCGCGCATAAGACACTGCCATATTTCCGCAATATCAACAGCGATTCACTGACGGCTATCTGTAGGATCATTCGGACTGAAATTAATGCAGATGCGGTGGCAATAACGAACACGCAGCACATTCAGGCGTATGTGGGGATTGGGGAAGAAAAGTATAATATCGGCCACGACATTATCAGCCCAATGACGCAACAGGCGATTCATGACGGGAAAATCATCATTAAAAATAATGATGAACAGCACCTGACGCCGGAAATCCATTCGATGATCGTCATCCCGCTGTGGGAACATGGGCAGGTAACCGGCACGCTGAAAATCTATTATCGCCATGCGCATAAAATTACCTATTCATTACGCGTGATGGCCGTCGGTTTATCGCAAATCATGTCAACGCAAATTGAAGTGTCCCGCACCGAGCAACTGCGTGATATGGCAAATAAAGCGGAGCTGAGAGCGCTGCAAAGTAAGATCAATCCGCATTTTCTTTTTAATGCGCTGAATGCGATCTCCTCATCTATTCGTATTAATCCCGATACCGCGCGCCAACTGGTGATCAACCTGTCTCGCTATTTGCGCTATAACCTCGAACTCAACGACGATGCGCTGATCGATATAAAGAAAGAGCTGTACCAGATTCAGGATTATATCGCGATTGAGCAGGCGCGGTTCGGCGCCAAGCTAACGGTGATTTACGATATCGACGACGATTTAGCGTACAAAATCCCCAGCTTATTAATTCAGCCGTTGGTAGAAAACGCGATTGTGCACGGTATTCAGCCTTGCAGAGGCAAAGGAACCGTTGTGTTATCCGTGAAGGAGCAGGGCGATAAGCTGCTGGTGGCGGTAAAAGACACGGGTAATGGCATTAGTCAGGAAACGATGGATCGCGTCGCGCGTAACGAATTGCCTGGGAATAGAATTGGTCTGCTGAATGTCCATCACCGGGTTCGCTTGCTCTATGGCGACGGTTTGCATATTCGCCGTCTGGAACCTGGGACTGAGATTTATTTCTACATCCCACGAGAAGATAAAACCCCGTCGGCGTTGCCGGATGCCGTTCAGGTGCCGCAGCCGGGATATTCTGCTGCTGAACAAACAGGAGGCAACCCATGAAAGCCATTATTGTTGAAGATGAGTTCCTCGCGCAGCAAGAGCTGAGTTACCTTATCAAACAGCACAGTGGTATTACGATTGCGGCGACATTCGATGACGGGCTGGATGTACTGAAATACCTGCAACATAACGACGTCGATGCGATCTTTTTGGATATCAATATTCCTTCGTTAGATGGCGTCTGGCTGGCGCAAAATATCAGCAAATTCGCGCATAAGCCTTACATCATTTTTATTACGGCGTACAAAGAACACGCAGTTGAAGCATTTGAAGTCGAAGCCTTCGATTACATTCTTAAGCCGTATCATGAATCACGCATCATCACGATGCTGCGTAAACTGGAAACGACCTGGCAACAGCGGCAAATGGCACCTGCCGTTGAAACAGGCACGCTGGCGGGGACTCCGAGAGGCGCACAGCAAACCATTAATTTGATGAAGGACGAACGGATTATCGTCACGGATATTAACAATATCTACTATGCGGCCGCGCAGGAAAAGGTCACGCTGGTTTATACCCGGCGTGAGGAATTCATCATGCCGATGAATATTACGGAGTTTTGCAGCCGCTTGCCGGAAGACTATTTCTTCCGCTGCCATCGTTCTTACTGCGTCAACCTGACGAAAATCCGTGAAATTGTGCCGTGGTTTAACAATACCTATATCCTGCGATTGAACGATCTGGATTTTGAAGTCCCGGTAAGCCGAAGCAAGATAAAGGCGTTCAGGTCATTGATGCGTCTTTAACGGCATTTCATTCCGCGTTTCAGGCATCTCATTCCCCATTCGATCAACCACTGTCAGCCCGCTTGTATACTGGCCTCAGCCCATAAGCTGACAGTGTTTTGATGGATTTTCTCTTCTCCACATCAGCTTATATTTTTTAGCGTGCCGAGTGAATCGGACCAATTTTGATGTAGGGGAAAGCCCATGAATACCAAACCTGTAAACCGGGGATTGATTGTCCTCGGTACTATCATCACCCAAATGGGACTCGGCACGATTTACACCTGGAGTTTATTCAACCAACCGCTGGTGGACAAATTCGGCTGGACGCTGAGTTCAGTGGCGACGACGTTTTCCATCACCAGTTTCTGTCTGGCCTTTGCCACGCTGTTTGCCGGTAAATTTCAGGAACGTATTGGTCTGCGCCGCTTAACGATGATCGCTGGTATCGCGCTGGGTGCAGGGCTGATGGCGAGTGCAGCAAGCCCGTCTCTGACGCTGATTTATCTGCTGATGGGGGTTGTTGTCGGTTTTGCAGACGGCACGGCTTACATTACGACACTGTCCAATTTGATCAAATGGTTCCCTAACCGCAAAGGGCTGATTGCGGGCATTTCTGTTGGCGCATTTGGTACCGGAAGCCTGCTGTTCAAATACGTGAACAGCTTCTTGATTGCGGAAGTCGGTGTGTCAGAAGCCTTTTTCTACTGGGGCATTATCGTCATGGCGATGATTCTGGTCGGTAGCTCACTGCTGAAAGAACCTGCTGCGATACCCGTTCAACAGGCTGCGGTTCAGGGGCAGACGCGTGATTTCTCGCTGGCTGAAATGTTGGCAACCAAAGAATCGTATTTGCTGTTTATTATCTTCTTCACCGCGTGTATGAGCGGCCTGTATTTGATCGGCATTGTGAAGGATATCGGTGTGCAAATGGCCGGAATGGATATGGCAATGGCGGCCAACGCCGTGTCTGCGATTGCGATTTTTAATACCGTCGGACGTATTGTGCTTGGCGCGCTTTCCGATAATGTCGGACGTATGCGGGTGATCAGTTTTACCCTGTTCGTGACGATTCTGGCAGTATCCGTGATGACATTCCTGCCGCTTAATCCGCTTCTGTTCTTTGCCTGTGTCAGCGCCATTGCCTTCTGCTTTGGTGGCAATATCACCGTGTTCCCAGCGATTGTTGGTGACTTCTTCGGCCTGAAAAATCACAGCAAAAACTACGGCGTGATTTATCAGGGGTTCGGTATCGGTGCGCTGTCTGGCTCGTTTATTGCCGCGCAGTTAGGGGGCTTCCAGGCCACCTTTATGGCCATCATCATTATGTCGGTTATCTCGCTACTGATTACCCTGTGGGTGAAACCACCGAAACATCAACCCGTTGAGGCCTCAATGCGTACGGATATGGCACACGCACAGAGCTAATCGAATACCGTGGCGGGCAGTCGAAAGGCTGCCCGCCACCACATTTTTCTGACATAAGGTTTTTCTGCCACACGATTTCCCCTCACTTACCTGCTGAAATATCGCGATACAGTTCATCACTCCCCGATCATCTACGTGTCACAGGCGAACCCTAGCGTCGTTATCAGCACGCCTTTTTCCTAAAACACGTTTTCCAAAATGAAATTTTCCTAAAAGCAACGCGATTTTCCTAAAAACAAATCGTACCGGAGAAAACATCATGATGATTCGGTTTGGGTTCACGTCTGTTTTTTTAATGCTGTTAAGTGCGGCCTTGTTCATTCCGCTGTCTGCCAAGGCGGCTGTTGAACTGACGTTTTGGCATGGTATGGACAGCAACCTGAACACGGAATTGATTCGGCTGGTCAACCGGTTTAACGAGTCTCAGACGATGTATCACGTTGAGCCTATCTATAAGGGCAGCTATGAACAGACGCTGGCTACTGGTATTGCGGCTTACCGCACGGGTAACGCGCCAGATATTTTGCAGGTTTATGATGTCGGTACACCGAATATGATGCACAGCGGGGCGATTATCCCGGTGTTCGATTTGTTCAAGCTGGTTGGTATCGATAATGACGAAAAAGCCTTTTTGCCTGCAGTGGAGTTGTTTTACAGCGATAGCCAGACTGGGCACCTGATTTCCCAGCCGTTTAACAGTTCAACCCCCGTCCTCTACTACAACAAAGATGCGTTTATTAAAGCGGGGCTCGATCCTGATAAGCCGCCACGCACCTGGAATGAGCTGGCGTACGACGCGATGCGGCTGCGTGAGAGTGGAATGACATGCGGCTATACGAATGCAGGTCAGCAGGGCTGGATATTACTGGAAGCCTTTAGCGTCTGGAACGGATTGCCGATTGCGACGAAAAACAATGGCTTCGATGGTGTCGACGCGCACCTGTTGGTGAATGGTCCGTTGCAGGTTGCGCACATCACCCAGCTTGCGGAGATGATGAAGAAGAAGGAATTCAGCTATTTCGGCCGCAATGATGAAGGCACCACGCGCTTTTATAACGGTGACTGCGGAATATTGACCACGTCATCGGGCGGGCTACGCAAGATTCAGAACTATGCCAAATTTCACTACGGTGTCGGTATGTTGCCCTACAGCGAAGAAGCGAAAGGTGCGCCGCAGAATACGTTCATCGGAGGGGCAAGCCTCTGGGTCATGAAAGGGAAAGCGGCATCGCATTATCAAGGGATCGCTGAGTTCCTGCATTTCCTCACGCTGCCGGAAAATGCCGCAGAATGGCATCAGATGACGGGCTATCTGCCCGTGACACAGCCTGCCTACGATCTCACGCGCGAGCAGGGGTTTTATGCCCGATATCCCGGCAGCGATGTTGCCATGAAACAGCTCACTAATAAACCGCCACTGCCTTATACGCGTGGGTTCCGCTTGGGCAACATGCCGCAAATTCGTACCATTATGGATGAAGAACTGGAGAAGGTCTGGGCAGAACAAGAAACGCCGCAGCAGGCGCTGGACAATGTGGTTTCGCGGGGCGATCTCCTGTTGCAGCATTTCGCGCAGTCGGTTTCTCGTCACTCGTGATATTTCCCGTTGATTTGGAGTTTTCGACAGATGACAAGGCAAAATAGAGGCATAACTCAGGACGTGATTGCGGCGCAAAACGCGACGGTTCTGGCAGTGGCACATCGCGGCGTGTGGGATTCGGCACCGGAAAATTCGCTGGCGGCGCTGCGTGAGGCGATTCGTCTGGGCGTTGATATCGTGGAAATTGATGCGCAATTAACGGCAGATAGCCACGTTGTCGTGATTCATGATGATACGCTCGATCGCACGAGCGATATGCGCGGCTGCATTGGCAAGATGACGCTGGCGGAGATTCGTCAGGCTCGTCTACGCGGGAGCGATGGCGGTTCTGCATGGCCATTGAGTAACGAAAAAGTCCCGCTGTTGTATGAAGTTCTCGAAGAGGCGCGGGGGCGTATTGTCATCAATGTGGATGTCAAACATGAGCAGGAATTTGGTGTGATTGCCCGCGATATTCGCGATAAAGGCCTGAGTACTGGCGTGATCATGAAAAGCCCGGTTGATCTTGCCTCTGCCCGTTTTCCCCTTGCATCACCGTCGCTGGATACCCAGGTGCCCTATATGCCAATGATCCACCTCAAACGGGGGGAAACTGTCGATATTTTGCGACAGATTGATGATATTGGCGTCGGCATTGTTGAAGCCAATTTTGATCATATTGATGCGGTGACCGAAGCGTATGCCGAGTTTCAACGGCTTGGGGTACGGATTTGGGTGAACACGCTGGATTGCTCGCATTCGCTCGACTATAGCGACACGCGAGCCTTAGACGAACCTGACGCCGTATGGGGCGCATTAATTCGCGCTGGGGTGGGGGCGATTCAGGTGGATCACGCGGCCGAATTTATCGAATTTCGCTCAACGTTATCACGCTGACATATCAGGATTGACAGCAGGCAGGATGCCGCTTTCCTTTTGAAACGTGTAAAGTTATGTGGATTTAGTCACTGAAAAGTTAAGAATGCTTGAAAATGCCACGGCAACCCATACGATGTATGGGTGCAAACTTTATCTTTCTGCAAGAGGAAATCAGACCTTTATGATGCGTATTGCGCTTTTCCTGATCACCAACCTGGCGGTGATGTTGGTTTTCGGGCTGGTACTCAGCCTGACGGGAATTCAGTCCAGCAGTGTCCCGGGCTTAATGATTATGGCTGGACTGTTTGGCTTTGGCGGTGCGTTTGTTTCATTGCTGATGTCTAAATGGATGGCGTTACGGTCCGTTGGCGGTGAAGTCATTGAACAACCACGTAACGAAACTGAACGCTGGCTGATGGAAACGGTTCGTTCACAGTCACAGCAGGCTGGGATCGCGATGCCGCAGGTAGCAATCTACCATGCACCGGACATCAATGCGTTCGCAACGGGAGCCCGCCGTGATGCGTCGCTGGTGGCCGTGAGTACCGGTTTACTGCAAAACATGAGCCGTGATGAGGCGGAAGCGGTTATCGCGCATGAGATCAGCCACATCGCGAATGGCGATATGGTGACGATGACGTTGGTTCAGGGGGTCGTAAATACCTTCGTTATCTTTATCTCTCGTCTTATCGCGCAGGTTGTTTCCGGTTTCCTGTCCGGCAACCGTGACGAAGGTGAAAGCAGCAATGGCAATCCGCTGGTTTACTTTGCTGTCGCCACCGTGCTGGAACTGGTGTTTGGTATTCTTGCCAGCATCATCACCATGTGGTTCTCACGCTACCGTGAATTCCATGCGGATGCCGGTTCAGCCAAGCTGGTGGGGCGCGAGAAAATGATCGCTGCACTGCAACGCTTGAAGACCAGCTATGAGCCGCAGGAAGAGAGCAGCATGATGGCTTTCTGCATTAACGGAAAATCGAAATCCTTCAGCGAACTGTTCATGTCACACCCGCCGTTGGATAAGCGTATCGAAGCGCTGCGCTCCGGCGAATACCTGAAGTAATTTACGATATTATCTTCTGAAGCTATCTTCCCAAAGGCCCATTCGGGCCTTTGTTATTTCTGCGTTTATTGGTTCATCGTTCCTGCGTTTTCTCTGCCCGAATGTTTTCATTCGATCTGAAACAGGTGGTGAAAATATGAAGAATGTTTTATAAAATAAAACCACGATCACGGAAAAATGAAACATTGTTTCTATAATGCCGATATAACAGGCGTCTCGCGTGAGATTGGTGGCCTGATTTTTGAACAACCGGTGTCGGGATGACCGATTCATCGGGCGAACGGAATGTCAGGTTATCGAAGAGTATGCGCGTGTGGCGTCAGATTCTTCATGATAAGTTCTAAGGATTTACGGATGGCCAAAGGTAACAAGATCCCCCTAACGTTTCATACCTACCAGGATTCAGCAACCGGCACCGAAGTTGTGCGCTTAACCCCGCCCGATGTTATCTGCCACCGCAACTATTTCTATCAGAAGTGTTTCTTCAATGACGGCAGCAAGCTGCTGTTTGGTGCTGCTTTTGATGGCCCGTGGAATTACTATCTGCTGGATTTAAAAGAGCAGAGCGCCACGCAGCTGACGGAAGGCAAAGGCGACAACACCTTCGGTGGCTTCCTGTCTCCGAATGACGATGCGCTGTATTACGTTAAAAATACCCGTAATCTGATGCGTGTCGATCTGGCTACGCTGGAAGAGAAAACGATTTATCAGGTGCCTGACGATTGGGTCGGTTACGGTACCTGGGTTGCCAATTCCGATTGCACCAAAATGGTCGGTATTGAGATCAAAAAAGAAGACTGGAAACCCCTGACCGATTGGAAAAAGTTCCAGGAATTCTATTTCACCAATCCTTGCTGTCGTCTGATTCGCGTCGATTTGATAACGGGCGAAGCAGAGACTATCCTTCAGGAAAACCAGTGGCTGGGTCACCCAATCTACCGTCCGGGTGATGACAACACGGTTGCGTTCTGCCACGAAGGTCCGCATGACCTGGTTGATGCGCGTATGTGGTTCATCAATGAAGATGGCACCAACATGCGTAAAGTGAAAGAGCATGCGGAAGGCGAAAGCTGCACCCACGAATTCTGGGTTCCAGATGGTTCAGCGATGATTTACGTCTCTTACCTTAAAGACGATACCAATCGCTACATCCGCAGCATCGACCCGGTTACGTTGGAAGATCGCCAACTGCGCGTAATGCCGCCGTGTTCTCACCTGATGAGTAACTATGATGGCACGCTGTTGGTCGGCGACGGTTCCGATGCGCCAGTCGACGTGCAGGACGATGGTGGCTACAAGATCGAGAACGACCCGTTCCTGTATGTTTTCAATCTGAAAACCGGTAAAGAACATCGTATCGCGCAACACAATACATCATGGGACGTGTTGGAAGGGGACCGTCAGGTTACTCACCCACATCCTTCCTTTACGCCGGATAATAAACAAGTCCTGTTTACTTCTGACGTAGATGGAAAGCCTGCGCTGTATCTGGCGAAGGTTCCTGATTCAGTCTGGCACTAATAATACTAATAAATCCGCGTCACATTTTATGGCGCGGATTATTTTAAAATATTTTCTTACATATTATTTATTAAGTCTCTGACGCGGTTATTTCTCAAACTTAACTTGATTATCGTTATTGCTCCATTGCCATAATCAAAGCGTTCCCTTTATACTAAAACCATTGTTCTATTTTTTTTAAAACAAAAAAAACTGAGTAGGGTAACCACAAAAATGGCTAGTGCAGATTTAGATAAACAACCCGATTCCGTGTCGTCCGTTTTAAAGGTTTTTGGTATTTTACAGGCATTAGGTGAAGAGAGAGAAATTGGTATTACCGAGCTTTCTCAGCGAGTCATGATGTCTAAGAGTACCGTTTACCGCTTCTTGCAGACGATGAAATCCCTGGGCTATGTTGCGCAGGAAGGTGAATCAGAGAAATATTCGCTGACGCTCAAGTTGTTTGAACTTGGGGCAAAGGCATTGCAGAACGTAGATTTAATCCGCAGTGCGGATATACAGATGCGTGAGTTGTCTGCACTAACGCGGGAAACAATCCACCTTGGCGCGTTGGATGAAGACGGCATCGTTTATATCCACAAAATTGACTCGATGTATAACCTGCGTATGTATTCGCGCATTGGTCGCCGTAATCCGCTGCACAGTACCGCAATTGGTAAAGTGCTGTTGGCATGGCGCGATCGTGGCGAAGTGGAAGAGGTTCTGTCGACTGTCGAATTCACGCGCAGTACGCCGCACACGCTGTGTTCTGCTGAAGCGCTTCTCAACCAATTGGATGTCGTGCGTGAGCAAGGCTACGGGGAAGATAAAGAAGAGCAGGAAGAAGGGCTGCGTTGTATCGCTGTGCCAGTATTCGATCGTTTTGGCGTGGTGATTGCTGGTCTTAGTATTTCTTTCCCAACGATTCGTTTTTCAGAAGACAATAAACACGAATATGTGGCGATGCTGCACACTGCGGCCAGAAATATCTCTGAGCAAATGGGCTACCACGATTACCCTTTCTGATATTCCCTATCAATGCCTGAGCCTGTCCTTGTCGACAGGCTTTTTATTGCGTGCCATTCCAGGCCGCTACCCTGCGGGCCGTCGTAAGCGATGTTGAAAAACGCTCCCCACGTTTTTTTTATTTTTGCACCAATACGATAGCGATGCGCATCAACACGATGTGGATAACGGATAGGGTTAGGTATCGAACTTGGCTATGCCACGGTGTTAAGATAGCCCACAGGTACCTGTCATAAGTGGTTATAAGTGGAGTCGTTGTGAACATATTAGAAGTGGTTTTTGTCTTGCTAATTGTGCTGCTGGCCGCGCTGGTCTGGTTTTTTGTTAATCGGGCGAGTGTCAGAGCGAATGAGCAAGTGAAATTGTTGCAGGAAATCGTAGAACAGCAACGCCAGCAGTTAGCGTTATTGAAAAAATTGCTGCCTCAGAATGCAGAGAAAAGTGAGCCTGAAGCGCTTGCCGCTGAGCGCGATCGTGATGATGTGGAGTTAACGTTTAAAAGTGTCATCCCAGAACGTTAATGGCTCAATCACTGTGTAACGCGTAAACATCTATCCCTTTGCCTGCTCACGCCATCCTTCATGCTGATGGCATGAGCAGGCATTGTTATAA
The DNA here is from genome assembly GCF_051707265.1 of Pectobacterium sp. S5. Lineage (NCBI taxonomy): Bacteria > Pseudomonadati > Pseudomonadota > Gammaproteobacteria > Enterobacterales > Pectobacteriaceae > Pectobacterium > Pectobacterium sp. S5. The sequence continues at coordinate 216,682 of NZ_JAULSZ010000001.1, read as the reverse complement.
AATGAAGAAGGCTTTACAGGAAGCACAAAAACAACATGGCAAATGCTCAAAACAACATAGCAAGCGATCAACAGGAATTGGTTCTAAAACGAGGGTTAAAGAACCGACATATTCAACTGATTGCGCTGGGTGGCGCGATTGGTACCGGATTGTTTTTAGGGATATCGCAGACTATCCAAATGGCAGGGCCGTCCGTTTTATTGGGCTATGCGGTTGCTGGAATGATTGCGTTTCTGATTATGCGACAGCTGGGTGAGATGGTGGTGGAAGAACCAGTAGCGGGTTCGTTTAGCCATTTTGCTTATAAGTACTGGGGCGATTTTGCGGGCTTTCTGGCTGGCTGGAACTACTGGGCGATGTTTATTCTGGTAGGGATGGCTGAACTGACGGCCGTGGGGATTTATATCCAATACTGGTGGCCTGAAACGCCAACCTGGCTGTCCGCCGCGATATTCTTCGTGCTGATCAACCTTATCAATCTGGTTAATGTGCGGATGTTTGGGGAAACGGAATTCTGGTTTGCCCTTATCAAAGTGCTTGCCATCGTTGGGATGATTGTCTTCGGCAGTTGGTTGCTGCTGAGTGGCAATGGCGGCGAAACGGCAACGGTGCGTAACTTATGGATCCATGGCGGATTCATGCCGAATGGCGCAAGTGGATTGATCATGGCGATGGCCGTGATCATGTTTTCATTCGGTGGTCTTGAATTGGTGGGTATTACTGCTGCCGAAGCGGCCGATCCGAAGCGCTCTATTCCTCAGGCGACCAATCAGGTGGTCTATCGCATCCTGATTTTCTATATCGGCGCGCTGTCTATTTTGTTATCGCTTTATCCGTGGGGAAATGTCGTCGATGGCGGGAGTCCGTTTGTCCTGATCTTCCAGGCGCTAAATAGCAATATAGTCGCAAACGTACTTAACATCGTAGTACTCACGGCAGCGTTATCGGTTTACAACAGCGGCGTGTACTGCAATAGCCGGATGCTGTACGGTTTGGCAAAACAGGGAAATGCGCCGAAATCTCTCGCGAAGGTCAACGCACGCGGTGTCCCCGTTCGTTCTATCGCACTGTCAGCGTTAGCGACATCGTTCGGTGTAGCGATCAACTACCTGATGCCAGGAAAAGCCTTTGAGTTGTTGATGGCGCTGGTGGTTTCAACGCTGGTGATTAACTGGATCATGATTTGCTTTGCTCACCTGCGTTTTCGTCAGGCGATGATAGAGAAGGGCATTGTTCCTGCGTTTAAAGCCTTCTGGTATCCGTGGGGCAACTACCTGTGTCTGGCGTTTCTGGCAGGGATTCTGGTGATTATGCTGCTGTCTCCGGGGATTCGCATTTCGGTCATCTTAATTCCGTTCTGGATTGCCGTTATTTGGCTTGGCTTCCGATTCTGCCGCAAAAATAATGCATCGCTGAAGTCGGTACAGACACAGTAAACACCTCCGTAGCCTGTTCATCACGATGCAAAGATGAACAGGCTACCCATCCGGCTTTAACACGTAAGTTATAAGGTGTATTATTGCCCCGACGTTATCCGTGTCACGCTAATGCGCACCTTTAGTGTTCGCATCATGTGTATATATTTCACAGAGTAAAGAGAAATAGCAGGGGTAACACTTTTGATTTTCAATTGATATGCGATTTTTTGCATGTGAGCTTTCGTGTGGCTCACCACTGTAAATAAGGGAATTATAATGCCAGTTATCACTCTTCCTGATGGAAGTCAGCGTCATTACGACCACGCCGTTTCTCCCCTCGATGTTGCACTTGATATTGGTCCCGGTCTGGCAAAAGCCTGTATCGCAGGACGTGTCAATGGCGAACTGGTTGATGCCAGCGATAAGATCGATACCGATGCGCAGTTAGCTATCATCACCGCTAAAGATGAAGCCGGTCTGGAAATTATTCGCCACTCCTGTGCGCACCTATTGGGCCATGCGATTAAGCAACTGTGGCCAGATACCAAAATGGCGATTGGTCCCGTTATCGATAACGGTTTTTACTATGACGTTGATATCGACCGTACCCTGACTCAGGAAGATATTGAGCTGCTCGAAAAGCGTATGCACGAGCTTGCCGACACTGACTATGACGTCATTAAGAAAAAAGTCAGCTGGCAGGAAGCGCGCGATGCGTTCGCTGCACGCGGCGAGACCTACAAAATTGCGATTCTGGATGAGAACATCAGTCGTGACGATCGTCCAGGTCTGTATCACCATGAAGAATACATCGATATGTGCCGTGGTCCGCACGTACCGAATATGCGTTTCTGCCACCATTTCAAATTGCAGAAAACGTCCGGCGCTTACTGGCGTGGTGACAGCAAAAACAAAATGCTGCAACGCGTTTACGGCACCGCATGGGCAGATAAAAAGCAACTGGCCTCTTACCTGCAACGTCTTGAAGAAGCGTCTAAGCGCGACCACCGCAAGATCGGCAAACAGCTTGACCTGTACCATATGCAGGAAGAAGCACCAGGTATGGTGTTCTGGCACAACGACGGCTGGACGATCTTCCGCGAGCTGGAAGCGTTTGTACGCATGAAGCTGAAGTCGTACCAGTATCAGGAAGTAAAAGGTCCATTCATGATGGATCGCGTGATGTGGGAAAAAACCGGTCACTGGGAAAACTACAAAGAAGCGATGTTTACGACGTCATCAGAAAACCGTGAATACTGCATCAAGCCAATGAACTGCCCAGGCCACGTACAGATTTTCAATCAGGGATTGAAATCATACCGCGATCTGCCGCTGCGTATGGCTGAGTTCGGTAGCTGTCACCGTAATGAACCGTCAGGCTCTCTGCATGGCTTAATGCGCGTGCGTGGCTTCACTCAGGACGATGCGCACATCTTCTGTACGGAAGAGCAGGTTCGTGATGAAGTGAACAGCTGCATCAAGATGGTGTATGACATGTACAGCACCTTCGGTTTTGAAAAAATCGTGGTGAAACTGTCTACGCGTCCTGAAAAACGTATTGGTAGCGATGAGATGTGGGATCGCGCTGAGGCCGACTTGGCTGCCGCGTTGACTGAAAATAACATCGAATTCGCCTATCAGCCGGGTGAAGGGGCGTTCTACGGCCCAAAAATTGAATTTACCTTGCATGACTGTTTGGATCGTGCGTGGCAGTGTGGTACGGTGCAGCTCGACTTTTCATTACCGGGTCGTCTGAACGCGTCTTACGTTGGCGAAAGCAACGAGCGTCAGGTTCCGGTTATGATCCACCGGGCTATTTTGGGATCAATGGAGCGTTTTATCGGTATTCTGACCGAAGAATTCGCTGGTTTCTTTCCGACCTGGTTAGCCCCGGTTCAAGCGGTGATTATAAATATCACCGATAGCCAGTCTGATTATGTCAACGAATTGACCCGAAAACTGCAAGAAGCGGGCATTCGTGTAAAAGCAGACTTGAGAAATGAGAAGATAGGCTTTAAAATCCGCGAACACACTTTACGACGTGTTCCCTATATGCTGGTTTGTGGCGACAAAGAAGTCGAGGCAGGAAAAGTTGCTGTCCGTACTCGTCGTGGTAAAGACCTGGGGAGCCTGGACGTCAGTGAAGTCATCAGTAAGCTGCAGCAAGAGATTCGCAGCCGTAGTCTTCATCAATTGGAGGTATAGGTATTAAAGGCGGAAAACGAGTTCAACCGGCGCGTCCTAATCGCATCAACAGAGAGATTCGCGCACACGAGGTACGCCTATCAGGCGTCGAAGGCGAACAGCTGGGCATCGTAAGTCTAAATGAAGCATTAGAAAAAGCCGAAGAAGCAGGTGTTGATTTAGTTGAAATCAGTCCGAACGCCGAGCCGCCGGTTTGCCGAATTATGGATTACGGCAAGTTCCTTTATGAGAAGAGTAAGTCCACAAAGGAACAGAAGAAAAAACAAAAAGTTATTCAGGTCAAGGAAATCAAATTCCGACCTGGTACCGATGATGGCGACTATCAGGTCAAACTACGCAACCTGATTCGCTTTCTTGAAGACGGTGACAAAGCTAAAATCACACTGCGTTTCCGCGGTCGTGAAATGGCGCACCAACAGATTGGTATGGAAGTGCTTAACCGCGTTCGTGACGATCTGAGTGAACTGGCAGTTGTCGAATCCTTCCCATCGAAGATCGAAGGCCGCCAGATGATCATGGTGCTAGCACCGAAGAAGAAACAGTAAGGCATTCAAGTAGCAAGACCGTACAACCTCTGTGTTGTACGGCTTTGTTCGCCTTATCTGATTCGTTTTATTAACAATGCGAAGTGGAAATAACAATGCCAAAGATCAAAACAGTACGTGGCGCCGCTAAACGCTTTAAAAAAACCGCAAGCGGTGGTTTTAAGCGTAAGCATGCTAACCTGCGTCATATTCTGACCAAAAAGTCAACTAAGCGTAAACGTCACCTGCGTCCAAAAGGTCTGGTCTCCAAAGGGGATCTGGGTCTTGTTATCGCATGTCTGCCGTACGCATAAGTAACCTTTTTTTAATTCAGAATAAGACTTTAGGAGAGAGCATATGGCTCGCGTAAAACGTGGTGTAGTTGCCCGTGCACGTCACAAGAAGATATTGAAACAAGCGAAAGGTTACTACGGTGCCCGTTCGCGTGTTTATCGTGTTGCCTTCCAGGCAGTAATCAAAGCTGGTCAATACGCTTACCGCGACCGTCGTCAACGTAAACGTCAATTCCGCCAGCTGTGGATTGCACGTATCAATGCGGCAGCTCGTCAAAACGGCTTGTCTTACAGCAAATTCATCAACGGCTTGAAAAAAGCCTCTGTTGAAATTGACCGTAAGATTCTGGCTGATATCGCAGTATTCGATAAGTTAGCGTTCAGCGCGCTGGTCGAAAAAGCGAAAGCAGCACTGGCGTAAGTCAGTTGAGAGAGGGAGCTTTGGCTCCCTCTTTTCGTCGAGCGCTACACGTTTATTTTTTATTATTTACAAGACAAGGTAACGCAAGTATGAACGCTGCTATTTTCCGTTTCTTTTTTTACTTTAGCGCCTGAATTCAGGGGGCTTTGCGCGTAAGAAAAGAAACGAAAAGTAGCGCTTAAGCCTCCCATAGGGAGGCTTTTTTGTTTACAATAATCGGTTTTTACTCTTGTTTTTAGTAACATTTATCGTTTTGAGTAAAACGACATTCTTCAATCATGACCGTTGGCCACATAGGCAGAAAAAGAGGAACACAATGCCACATCTCGCAGAGCTGGTTGCTAAAGCCAGAACAGCTATAGAAGAGGCTCAGGATGTTGCCGCACTGGAAAATGTGCGCGTCGAATATCTGGGCAAAAAAGGTCACTTAACCCTTCAGATGACCTCGCTGCGCGAGTTGCCGGCTGAAGAACGTCCTGCGGCTGGTGCTGTCATTAATCAGGCTAAGCAAGACGTTCAGGACGCGCTGAATGCCCGTAAGCACATGCTGGAATCCGCTGAGTTAAATGCGCGTCTGGCGCAAGAAACCATCGACGTTTCCCTGCCGGGCCGAACCATTGAAAATGGTGGCTTGCATCCAGTGACGCGTACCATCGATCGCATCGAAACCTTTTTCGGCGAGCTGGGTTTTTCGGTTGTTACCGGGCCAGAGATCGAAGATGACTATCACAACTTTGATGCGCTGAATATTCCAGGGCACCACCCTGCGCGTGCTGACCACGACACGTTCTGGTTTGATGCGACACGCCTGCTACGTACACAGACCTCTGGCGTTCAGATTCGTACCATGGAAAAGCAGCAACCGCCTATCCGTATCATCGCGCCGGGCCGTGTTTATCGTAACGATTACGATCAGACCCACACGCCGATGTTCCATCAGATGGAAGGGTTGATCGTCGATAAAGACATCAGCTTTACCAACCTGAAAGGCACGCTGCATGATTTCCTGCGTAATTTCTTTGAGGAAGATTTGCAGGTTCGCTTCCGTCCGTCTTATTTCCCGTTTACCGAACCGTCTGCTGAAGTGGATGTGATGGGTAAAAACGGTAAATGGCTGGAAGTTCTGGGTTGCGGCATGGTGCACCCGAATGTCCTGCGTAATGTCGGTATCGATCCAGAAGTGTATTCCGGTTTCGCGTTCGGTATGGGCATGGAGCGTCTGACGATGTTGCGCTATGGCGTGACCGATCTGCGTGCATTCTTCGAAAACGATCTGCGTTTCCTCAAACAGTTTAAGTAAGGCGGGTATACATCATGAAATTCAGTGAACTCTGGTTACGCGAGTGGGTAAACCCGGCAGTTGACAGTGAAACGCTATCTGAACAGATCACGATGGCAGGGCTGGAAGTGGATGGCGTTGAGCCAGTTGCTGGCGCATTCCACGGCGTGGTTGTTGGTGAAGTGGTTGAATGTGGGCAGCACCCGAACGCAGACAAACTGCGTGTGACGAAAGTCAATGTCGGCGGCGAGCGCCTGCTGGACATCGTCTGTGGTGCGCCGAACTGCCGTCAGGGCCTGAAAGTGGCGGTGGCGACGGTCGGTGCTGTGTTGCCGGGCGATTTCAAAATTAAAGCCGCTAAACTGCGTGGCGAGCCGTCTGAAGGCATGCTGTGCTCATTTTCCGAGTTAGGTATTTCCGACGATCATGATGGCATCATCGAACTGCCGTTAGACGCGCCGATTGGCACGGATATCCGTGAGTACCTGAAGTTGGATGACAACGCGATTGAAATCAGCGTGACGCCGAACCGTGCAGATTGCCTCGGTATCATTGGCGTGGCGCGTGATGTCGCCGTGTTGAATCAACTGGCGTTGAATGAACCGGCTATTGAGCCCGTTGCCGCAACGATTCAGGATACTTTCCCGATTCAGGTCGATGCGCCGCAGGCATGTCCGCGTTACTTAGGCCGTGTGGTGAAAGGCATCAACGTTAAGGCGGCAACGCCGCTGTGGATGCGTGAAAAACTGCGTCGTTGCGGTATTCGTTCTATCGATCCAGTGGTTGACGTGACTAACTACGTTCTGCTGGAGCTCGGTCAACCAATGCATGCGTTCGATCTTGACCGTCTCAACGGCGGCATTATCGTGCGTATGGCGACAGAAGGCGAAACGTTGACGCTGCTGGATGGTAACGAAGCGAAGCTGAATGCGGATACGCTGGTTATCGCTGACCAGCAGAATGCGCTGGCGATGGGCGGTATCTTTGGCGGCGAACATTCTGGCGTCAATGAAGAAACGCAAAACGTTCTGCTGGAATGCGCTTACTTCAACCCGCTGTCGATTACCGGACGTGCACGTCGTCACGGTTTGCACACTGATGCGTCTCACCGCTACGAGCGTGGTGTTGATCCAGCGTTACAGCACAAAGCCATTGAGCGCGCGACTCGCCTGCTGATTGATATCTGTGGCGGTGAAGCGGGTCCGGTGGTTGATGTGACCAGCGAGGCAGACTTACCGACGCGCGCAACGATTACGCTGCGCCGTGAAAAGCTGGATCGCCTGATTGGCCATGTGATTGCCGATGAGCAGGTGAACGATATTCTGCAACGTCTGGGCTGTAACGTCGCGAAAACCGATGCAGGTTGGCAGGCGACGGCACCGAGCTGGCGCTTCGACATGGAAATTGAAGAGGATCTGGTTGAAGAAGTCGCGCGTATTTACGGCTACAACAACATTCCGAATATTCCGACTCAAGCGCCGTTGATTATGACCTCGCATCGCGAAGCGTCAATGTCATTGAAGCGCGTGAAGACATTATTAGTCGATCACGGGTATCAGGAAGCAATTACTTACAGTTTTGTTGACCCGAAAATTCAGGGGTTAATCCACCCTAATGAAGCGTCGCTGAGCCTGCCGAGCCCGATTTCCGCAGAGATGTCGGTGATGCGTTTATCGCTGTGGAGTGGCTTGCTGAGTGCTGCGGTGTATAACCAAAACCGTCAACAAAGCCGCCTGCGCCTGTTTGAAAGCGGTCTCCGTTTTGTACCTGACACCAGTGCTGACCTGGGTATTCGTCAGGATCTGATGCTGGCGGGTGTGATTACTGGCACCCGTTATGAAGAGCATTGGGATCTGGCGCGTCAGGCCGTTGACTTCTATGATTTAAAAGGCGATTTGGAAGCGGTACTGGCATTGACGGGCAAGTTGTCTGAGATTGAGTTCAAAGCCGAAAATAATCCGGCATTGCATCCAGGACAAAGTGCTGCTATTTATCTGTGCGAAGAACGCATTGGATTCATTGGCGTTATTCACCCAGAACTGGAGCGCAAGTTGGATCTTAACGGGCGCACCGTGGTGTTCGAATTGTTGTGGGATAAGGTCGCAGACCGCGTATTGCCTGAGGCGAACGAGATTTCCCGCTTCCCGGCGAACCGTCGCGATATCGCCGTTGTGGTCGCTGAAAATGTCCCTGCGGGTGATGTTTTGGCTGAGTGTAAGAAAGTTGGCGCAAATCAGTTAGTTGGCGTAAACTTATTCGACGTGTACCGAGGGAAGGGCGTAGCGGAAGGTTATAAGAGTCTGGCTATCAGTCTGACCCTGCAAGATACCACGCGTACACTGGCAGAAGAGGAAATTGCCGCTACCGTTGCAGAATGCGTAGCAGCATTAAAACAGCGATTCCAAGCATCCTTGAGGGATTGAACCTATGGCGCTTACTAAAGCTGAAATGTCAGAATACCTGTTTGAGAAGCTCGGGCTGAGCAAACGGGATGCCAAAGAGCTAGTCGAGCTGTTTTTTGAAGAAGTTCGTCGCGCTTTGGAAAATGGCGAGCAGGTCAAGTTGTCAGGTTTTGGCAATTTTGATTTGCGAGACAAGAACCAACGTCCGGGACGTAACCCAAAAACTGGCGAAGATATTCCGATTACGGCGCGCCGTGTGGTCACGTTCCGTCCGGGGCAAAAGCTAAAAAGCAGGGTAGAGAACGCCTCTCCCAAAGAGTAACAGAGTCACCCAAAAAGGCCGCGCAAGCGGCCTTTTCCTATCTTATTCGTCTTCACATTATCTATTTCAACGTCGATTCGGTATCTGCTGGTGCAGTATGCTGCGAGGCTAAACGCGTTGCCCGTCCATTTGGTGTTTTTGGCGCGGTCTCCTTTTTCGGATAGTCCGGCACGGGCCGATGGTCGTCAATTAAATGGCGTATTGCCAGAATCGGGTGGCGCAACAACATCCGTGGCCCCGACCAGCGCATAATCGCTTTGATCGCCTCACGTCGGGCGGGTTGATAGCAGTGAATGGGGCAATGCTTACACGCGGGTTTATCTTCGCCGAATTGGCAGCGTTCCAGACGCTTTATGGCGTAGTTGAATAAGTCTTTATGCTGCGCGTTATCGTCGGTTTCAGGATGATGCTTTTCATACAGCTCGATCATCAATCCGACGGTACGGATCTCCCGCTGTCGGTATTTTCCCAGGGGTTTTCTCGCCATGTGCGTCATGTCCTGATAAAATCATAATAGATGCATTTTAAATGCAATTTATCGCAAGGGAAACCTCTGAAGTCACATCTATGTGGGAAAGCAGAGAGAAAAGGCGAGGAGAACCCTCGCCGAGGAAGATAGTAATCAGACCTGACCGAACTGCGCCTGATGTAATCGGGCATAGATACCACTTTGTTCCAGCAGCACCTGATGGCTGCCTTGCTCAATGATGCTGCCGTTATCCACCACCACAATGCGTCCTGCATTCTGTATGGTGGCCAGCCTGTGTGCGATGACCAACGTAGTACGTCCAGTAGAAAGCTCGCTAAGCGATTGCTGTATTGCTTGCTCCGTTGCGGTATCCAGCGCAGATGTCGCTTCGTCCAGAATCAGGATCGGCGGGTTTTTCAGGAAGATTCGCGCGATAGATAAACGCTGTTTTTGCCCACCCGATAGCTTAACGCCGCGCTCGCCGACCACGGTATCTAGTCCGTCAGGCAGGTTTTCGATCAGCTCATCTAACCGCGCACGTCGTGCGGCCTCCATGATTTCGTCATCGCTGGCATCAAGTTTGCCGTAGGCGATGTTTTCCCGAATGGTGCCGCCGAACAGGAAGACATCCTGCTGTACGATGCCGATTTGGTTACGCAGCGATGCTTGCGTCATCTGGCGGATATCCATGCCGTCAATGGTGATGGCGCCGCTGGTTAAATCGTAGAAACGGGGCAGCAGGGAACAGAGGGTAGTTTTGCCCGCGCCGGAGGGGCCGACAAACGCCACGGTTTCTCCTGCGCGAATCGACAGATCGATATTACGCAGAATCGGGCGATCGGCGGAATAACCAAAGCTCACCTGGTTAAAGCGGATATCGCCTTTCAGCGGCCCAACATCATGCGCATCGGGAGCGTCGGCAATCTCGGGAACGGTGTCGATCAACTGGGTAAAGCGTTTGAATCCCGCAATCCCTTTGGGATAGCTCTCCAGCACCGAAGTAATTTTGGCGACCGGACGGAAGAAAACTTCAATCAGCAGCAGGAAACCGATAAAACCACCGTAGGTGAGTTCCCCCTGAATCACGTACCAAATACCGGCCAGCATCACGATAAGCTGTATCAGGCGCGTGCTGAGGTAACTGAGCGTCATACTGGCGGTCATGATGCGATAGGCCTGCAACTTGGTACGGCGGTAGTTTTCGTTATCGTTGGAGAACAGTTTTTTCTCATGCGCTTCATTGGCAAAAGCTTTCACGACGCGGATGCCCCCAACGCTTTCCTCAATTCGGGCGTTGAAGTTGCCAACCTGACCGAATAGCTGGCGCCAGGTTTCCGTCATGCGGGCGCCATAGCGGCTGACGAGAAATGTCATGAAAGGCACGATAATGATCGTCAGCAGCGCCAGATTCAGGTGAACCGTCGCCATCAGGATGAACGCACCAATAAACGTCATGATCGCGAGGAAGAGGTCTTCTGGGCCGTGGTGGGCAATTTCCCCGACTTCTTCCAGATCTTTGGTGACGTGGGTGATGATATGGCCGGTCTTCATATTGTCGTAGTAACGGAACGGCAAATTTTGCAGATGCTCAAAGGCCTGCCGCCGCATATCGGTTTCAATACCCACGCCCAGCGCATGTCCCCAATAGTTGACGATGGCCATTAGCGCGGTATTTAGCAGATACACCGCCAATAGCGCCACCGATGCTAACAGGATCAGCGACCAGTCCTGAGCCGGCAATAGTTTGTCGATGAACGCTTTAATCGCCATCGGAAACCCTAATTCAAGCAGACCAGCGATAATGGCACAGCCGAAATCGAGGACGAATAACCCTTTGTAAGGGGAATAGTAGGAAAAGAAACGCCTTAACATGTGTGACTATTTTTTAGGTAACGAAATGTGGGGACGACTATAGCAGGTTAGCGTGAAGAATGTGACCGCGAGCAGATTAGGGTTTTGTTAGCGGTAAATTCAGACGAAAACAGCAGGGGCGGCGGAAGATCAGCTCGTGGGCGAGCGTGTTGCATACCAGCAGAGCAGTGAGCCTGCCGTGACCATTGCGACGCCTTGCCAGAATGAAATAGCGGGCGTGATATTGAGCCAGAGCGCGGCCAGAAGTGTGGAAAGCACGGGCGTGAAATAAGAGGCGGTTGCTAGCAACGTCAGGTTGCCATGCTGAATACCGATATTCCAGACGGAATAGGCTAATGCGGTCGATGTGCCCATAAAGAGCAGTTGCAGCGAACTCGGTAAGGTTAATGAAATCGCCCCTTCGGCACTGAAGGAATATTGAATCCATAGCATGAGGGAGGCGATGAAAAAGAATAGCGAGACGCCGCTTTTTCCCTGTCCGTAACGCTTGGTGATATTGCAGTAGAGCGCCCAGGTCAGGGCCGCAGAAAACGCCAGACTGTAGGCCAGCGGGTTAGCAAGAATATTGTTCCACAGTAGCTCTGGTGTCCAGTCGCTTTCTCCTTTCATAATCCACACGATGCCGCCTAGCGAGAGCGTAAGGCCGGGCCAGAGCAGGAAACGGCTTTTCTGCTGATTGATAAAAAGAGAAAAGAACACGGTCAAACTGGGCCACAAATAGTTAATCATTCCTATTTCTATCGCCTGCATGCGGCTATCCGCTAGCCCGATGGACAGCGACAGAAATATCTCATAGCAGACAAACATCGCGCCGCCTGCGAATAAATAAATTCTGGGCAGCGTTTTAATGCGAGGAAGGCCATAAAAAGCCAGTAGACATAGCGTGCTGGTGGAGTAAATCATCGCCGCGCCGCCGATGGGGCCGAGTGCTTCTGTCAGGCTACGGATAAGCCCGACGGAGGTGCTCCATAAAACGATCGCCAGTAAGCCCGTGAGCGTGGCGCGCTGTGGCGTCATATTCATACCTGATTATGAGGACGGTGCAAAAAAATCAAACCGGATGCTGTTACCTGCATCCGGTAGTGCTCATTGCGATAGTTTACCGCCAGAAGTCATCAAAAACGGTAATGGGCGGACGACGCTTGTGTTCGGTCTTGCGATACCAGTTTTCGATAATGGCTGCATCGTTAGCCTCGATCTGCTTGCCTTCCAGATAGTCGTCGATCTTTTCATAGGTGACACCCAGCGCGACTTCATCGGGGAGGGACGGACGGTCTTCTTCCAGATCGGCGGTCGGGGCTTTGGTATAAAGATGAGAAGGGCAGCCGAGTTCGTGCAGTAGCGCTTTACCCTGACGCTTATTCAGTCGGAAAATCGGGTTGATATCGGTACCGCCATCACCGTATTTGGTGAAAAAGCCCGTTACCGCTTCTGCTGCATGATCGGTGCCGACGACAAGCCCGGCATTCATGCCCGCGATGCTGTACTGCGCTTTCATGCGCTCTCTGGCTTTCTCGTTGCCTTTTACAAAATCGGAAAGCTCCACGCCAATGGCACGTAAGGTAGCTTCACTGGCTTCAATCGCAGGCTTGATGTTGACGGTTAGTACGCGGTCTGGTTGGATAAAAGCGATGGCATCCTGACAGTCAACTTCATCCGCCTGCACGCCGTAAGGCAGTCGAACGGCGATGAACTGATAGCGAGAATTTCCGGTCTCATTGCGTAATTCCGTGATAGCCGTCTGGCACAGTTTGCCGGTCAGCGTAGAATCCTGACCGCCGCTGATACCCAAAACTAACGACGTAACGAACGGGTGAGCATTCAGATAATTCTTTAAAAAATCAACGCTAACACGGATTTCCTGTGCTGGATCGATACTGCTTTTCACTCCCAACGCAGTGATAATGTCGTTTTGTAATGACATGCCATCCCCTCCTGAACTTATTGATACTGCAAAAGAATTATTACGATTGCCTGAGTGTAAAACGAATTGGCGTGAAGAAAAAGAACAAGCTGTCAGGTAGTCATTTTCCCTATAGATAACCTGTTTTCGACTATCGGCCAATATGTTACATCTCTGTGTTATGATTTGAAAAAGTGGTCGCCGCCGACTAGCCTTAGGGTGACCCATTAATAATGAGGTGATGAGATGAAGAATAACAGATTACTGGTATGTATTGCGGCAGCAGGTGCTGTCATGTTGGCGGGATGTTCGGCTTATAACAAGGCAGAAAGCTATGTCAATGAGCCCGTGGTGAAAGATGTGAAAGTCGGAATGACGAAACAGCAGGTTCATCAACTCGCCGGTAGCGGAGTGGAAAAACGTCTGGTAAATGCCAAAGGCACCTGTAGCGATTATCTGCTGAAAAACCGCGATGGTACTGCGCAGAACTATTTCGTTAGCTACGGCGAAACGGGTCAGGTTCTCAATAAAGGCTTCCAGAGCTGCCAGGCTTACGATACTAACCCGCAGCGCTAATTAGCCCGATGGCACGATATCGTTATTAGAAAAGCGTCATAAAAAACATAGGGACCGTTTTCAACGTTGTGCAGCAACGGTCCGTCATAAAAAAACGCCGACAGCATTAGCCGTCGGCGTTTTCTTTTGTCCAGCAAACGTGGCTTAGCGGTTCGTCAACTCAGCGTCATCCTGCGCGTTGAAAACCGTTTTATCCGTCTGCTTCATCAACTGGCTGGTGACGGTACCGGCCGTCATTGAGCCGCTGACGTTAAGCGCGGTACGGCCCATATCGATAAGCGGTTCAATGGAGATGAGCAGCGCGACAAGCGTCACTGGCAGCCCCATCGCAGGCAGGACGATTAACGCAGCGAAGGTGGCACCGCCGCCCACACCGGCTACGCCAGCAGAGCTGATGGTGACAATACCGACCAGCGTCGCGATCCAGACAGGATCCAGCGGGTTGATGCCGACCGTTGGCGCGACCATCACGGCCAGCATCGCTGGGTAAAGCCCCGCACAGCCGTTCTGACCGATAGTCGTACCGAAAGACGCCGCAAAGCTGGCGATAGATTGCGGTACGCCAATGCGGCGCGTTTGCGCCTCAATGCTGAGTGGAATTGTCGCCGCGCTGGAGCGGCTGGTAAACGCGAACGTCAGTACCGGCCAGACTTTGCGATAAAAACGGGCCGGATTGATGCCTGTGAACGACAGAATCAGTGCATGGACACCGAACATAATCGCCAGACCCAGATAGGACGCGACAACGAAGCTGCCCAGCTTGAGGATGTCTTGCAGGTTAGAACTGGCGACCATCTTGGTCATCAGCGCCATGACGCCATAAGGGGTCAACTTCATCACCAGACGAACGAGCTTCATCACCCAAGATTGCAGCGTATCAATGGCGGTTAAAACGCGTTCGCCTTTGACCGCGTCATCTTTCAGCAACTGTAACGCCGCAACGCCAAGGAACGCGGCGAAGACGACGACGCTGATAATAGACGTCGGGTTAGCACCAGTCAGTTCAGCAAACGGGTTTTTAGGAATGAATGACAGGATAAGCTGAGGCACGTTAAGGTCAGCGACTTTACCAGCATAGTTGCTTTCAATCGTCGTTAATCGCGCGGTTTCTTGCGCACCTTGCACCAGCCCGGTAGCCGTCAGGCCAAACAGGTTAGTCACAAAAACGCCGACCAACGCGGAAATCAGCGTGGTGATCAACAGGGTAGAAAGCGTCAACACGCTGATTTTCCCTAATGATGAGGCATTATGCAGCTTGGCAACGGAATTGAGGATGGAGATAAAGACCAGCGGCATGACGATCATCTGCAACAGCTGCACATAGCCATTACCTACGATGTTAAACCATGAGATGGACTGCTTAACAACCGGGTTGTCGCCGCCATAAATCAGATGCAGTGCCAGACCAAATAGCACCCCGACAACCAAACCCAGCAACACTTTCTTTGCCAGACTCCAGGATGGGTTACGGCTGGCGTAACCTAATCCGAGCAGTAATACGACAAATAGCAGAATATTTATGAGTAGCGGAAAATTCATCCGGCTTTGCTCCCTATCAGTGAATCGCGTCACGCTGCCCACGATCTCGCGCGGTAATGGAGATCGGCGGAGGTAGCGTGATTTTTTGCGATGAAAAATAACAAACGCGCACAGGATAGCAGGTCTTTTGCCATCATGTTACAGTGATATGTCTGACGCTAGGTAACGCTGTTACTTCACGTATTGAAAGAGATAGGTTTGCGCGGACTGTAAAAAGCGAAATGACTGCTCATAGGTGCAACAATCCAGATTCTTTTGTGGCTGATATAGCGAAAAAACGATACAGGCAAGACACAGAAAGCGTTCCAGCTGATTGCCTTTTTGGCTGTTTAAAATCGGCAAGCGGAAACGCCAGCGACAGGGCCAGAGCAGGGGAACGCCAGAGGGCGTCAGCATATCCGCAAGAATGTGGCTCAAATAACCGACGATCATGGCATGGTAGGCATCGGTCGGAATCGGCCAGTCTGGCGGCAGGCGCGTCTGAATAAAGAAAATACCGGCGGCGATGGCAAGGAGGCTGTGCGTAAACCCGCGATGGCCAAAGAGGCGAGCAATGGGCGAAGAAAGCCACTTCAGGCGCTGCCCGAGGACGGATTTAGGGTGATCGATATCGGGCAGCAGCGCGGTAAGGAGTGCACCGGGAATAATGTGCCACCAGTCTCCGGTAGCCAGCGCTGGCGATAGCTCAACTTTCTTAGCCAGAATCGCGCAGGCAACAGAAAACAGCAGGTGTCCTTCCGCAGTCATGAAACTTCTCAAATAAAACTGTTATTTTATACAGTATAAGAGATTATCTCTGCCTGCGGAAGCGGTGACGGCGTAATGATTTATTTCGGTTGTTCGTTGTTTACAGGTAGAACACGCAGCCAGTTATCCAGCAACTGAGGCCAGGCAGCCGCAGGAAGTCCTTTGGTGCCGCGCAGGCCGAAACCGTGTTTGCCCTTCTCAAACAGATGCATTTCGACTGGAATCTGTTTTTCCCGCAGCGCGCTGAACATCACCAGACTGTTATCAACCGACACTGACGGATCGTCAACGGCATGCACCAGAAACGTGGGAGGCGTCTGAGCGGTAACCTGCTTCTCTGGAGAATAGCGCAGCACCTGCGCTTCCGTCGGCTGTTCGCCGATTAGCTGTTTGCGCGAGCCTGCGTGCGCAATATCCGCCTGCATCGAAATAACGGGATACATCAGCACCATGAAGTCAGGACGTGCGCTTACGCTGTCAATGGCATCCGTCGCGGGGTAAACGGACTGGGCGAATCGGGTTCCAAGGCTGGCTGCAACATGACCACCAGCGGAGAATCCCATAATACCGATACGCTGTGGGTTAATGCGCCACTTCTCGGCGTTGGCTCTCAAGGTCCTGATTGCACGCTGGGCATCGGCTAACGGGGCGTCAGCGCCTTCTTTATGGCCTTCACCGGGCATGCGATAGGTCATCACGAAAAGGGTATAGCCTTGTTGATTAAAGAACGGTGCGAGATCGCTGCCTTCCTTATCCAACACGACGCGTTGATAAGAACCGCCGGGCGTAATGAGCAAAGCCATACCATTGGGCTTCTCTGCCGGATAAACGGTAATTTCGGGGCTGCGAATCCCGGTTGCTGCCCGATCGGGAAGAGAAGGATCTTTGCTGCGCTCGACCACTTGCGGCTGTACCGTTGAAGAAGAAGCACCCGGCGCTTCACCGTGTGGCCAGACAGGAAAAACAGGTTGAGCGTAACTTAATCCATTTACAGACATCATAATGGCCCCGACAAGCAGAGAACGAACAATCATGATAGATCACCTGACAAAGGGAAGGAGGGGGAAATCGTTGGGCGATGGTAAAAAATAGGGTAGCCATCACATCGGAGAAAAAATGACTACCCTGAACCGCAAACTTTAATAAAGAAATAACATTCATACACGAAGAGGGTAAATCAGACACAGCCATTTCAACAGATAAAACGCATGTGGCTAAATCGCATTTAACGACACCACATGTAACAACGAAACGTAACTAACTTGCTTAACCTACGACGGACATCATAATAAAGGGACGTTAATGATAAAATTGAGTGAATCAATTAACAATAACATCCCTTTTGCCAACTAATAACGCTTATTTAAATAACAAAGCCGTTATTAGAAGCTGTATTGCACACCAACACGGTAACGAGTTTGACGCTCGTCAGTATTCTTATCACCGACAACATTACCTACCGCCATATAAGGCTTCCAGTTTTTGTCTAGCTTATAAGCCAGCTTGACATCATGTTCGATTTTCCAATTTTCTTTGTCTGCTTGGTAAGCGCCAGCTTTGTTAGCTTTTTTGTAGTCCAGCTCGTAATCAATCTGGTAATCTTTCAGGAATTTATAGCTAACAACAGCAGTTAGGTTGAAGCCATTTTCTTGCGTGCTGTTGGTAGGACCCGTTTTATTTGTATTCCCGCTTTTTCTCAGATAGTAAGGACGATAGCGAAGAGAGGTGGACAGATCGTCAGTAATATTCACTTTTCCGCGCAGATAAGGGCGGTAGTTGTTGGAATCAGAGCTTGAATCTAAAGAGAAACCTGGTTCTAAAGAAAAGGTTTTGTTGAAGCTGTAAACATAGCTTGCAACTACTTCAGTACCGTTGCTGACGGTTTCATTAAAAGGCTTGTTCGGTGTGTTATCAGAAGTGGACTGACGCCATTTAGCTTCTGCAGATAAACCAAAACCATTAGCGAAACGGTGGGACATTGAAAGACGATCTTTATGGTCGTTTTTGACAGTGTCTTGCATTTCATGACGATAATCGATTGTCACGGCCATTGCATTCACACTAATTAATGACGTAACTGCCAGAGCTAATAATTTAAATTTCATTGTTATATTCCCTACTGGTTAGGACATCTCTAATAAAAACACGCATTATGCTTTTTGGGACAAGTTCTATTCTATTTATTATTAAATTACGTTCTGTGATCGAGATCGGTTTGGGTAACAAAAAGTAAAATGGGGTTTCAAATTGTGAGGGAGATCGAATTGGATATGGCGGTTGTTTTAATTTAAATGAAAAATCCCTGCCGTCAGTGCGGCAGGGATGAATTACAGCCTAAAACATGTACGACATTATTTCATTGCACGTTTCAGAATACGCTCTGATTGACGCTGGAAGTATTTCGCTGCGTCTTCCACTGATTTCTGACCGTAATCGATAGACTGGATGGTATCACCAAACAGAGAAACGATTTGTGGGTCATCGAAATAAGGGGAAACAGCAACGTCATGCGGCAGAGACAGCGCCAGTTTCAACCCAGAAACCGCTGGTGCATCGTCTTTGATGATGCCATCAGCCGTCAGCTGAGCCACAGCGGCTTTACTCAACGGTACGCCACGTTCCAGACCCAGCGCTTGAGCACCTTCTTTGCTGTTCAGCAGGAAGTTGATCAACTGAGCAGACTCTTTAGGATGCTTGGTTGACTTACCGATAGACAGCATCTGTGCAGGTTTGAAGAACAAGCCGGCATCTTTCGCACCAGGCAGCATCGGATAGTTACCCAATGCCAGTTTTGCTGGTGGTTGCAGGTTGTCAGAGTACTTAGTAATGGTGGAGTTCCACATGTAAGTACCAGACCACTCGCCGTTGATCCATGGCTTCATCTCATACATGTTGCTCTTGCCGAAAGAGGCATAGTATTTCGCATCAGGCATGACATGGCTGTCGATCAGTTTCTTATACATGCCAAAGAATTCAACCCATTGCGCATCGGTGTAGGCGAATTTCTGACTTTTTACATCAATAGCAGGGATGTTGTACTTCTGAACCATGTAAGAGTTCAGCAGAGCCAGAGAATCCTGGTGTTCCAACACGATAGGGTAGTATTGGTCACCCAGTTTTTCTTTGAACACTTTACCGGCGTTCAGCAGCTCATCCCAGGTTTTCGGATATTCCAGTCCCGCTTTTTGCCAGCTTTCGGTGTTGAAGTAGAACACGCGAGCAGTAACAGAAATTGGAATACCGTTCAGTTTGCCGTTGACGGTGGTGTTTTGCAGTTCTTTTGACTCGAACTGGGTCAGATCCAGAGAATCTTTAACCTTGTTCAGATCGTAAAAACCATCGCCGTTTTTAGAGAAAATCGGCAGCCAGTTCCAGTTGGTCTGCATCACATCTGGCTCGGTGTTACCGGCAATCTGTGTTGTCAGACGAGACAGGTGACCATCCCAGCCAGTGTATTCCGCTTTCACGGTGATGTTTGGATGCTGCTTATGGAACTCTTCAATCGCTTTGAGCGTCTGCTGGTGACGGCTGTTGCCGCCCCACCAGGACATTCTCAATTCAACATTATCAGCGGCTAAAGAAGGCATTGCCACTAATGCCAGAGATGAAACTATTAACGTGTGTAGGATCGCTTTTTTCATCGGTTACTACTCCTGTTAAAGAGAGATATTTTTTTCTGTTTTTGCATCAAAAATATGGCATTTTTCCATGTCGAACTGGAAATACACCGGACGATGCAGGCCCTTCTCAATAATCA
Organism: Pectobacterium sp. S5; assembly: GCF_051707265.1. Classification (NCBI taxonomy): domain Bacteria; kingdom Pseudomonadati; phylum Pseudomonadota; class Gammaproteobacteria; order Enterobacterales; family Pectobacteriaceae; genus Pectobacterium; species Pectobacterium sp. S5. The sequence continues at coordinate 196,955 of NZ_JAULSZ010000001.1, read as the reverse complement.
GCCGACCTTCGTCATAAGGAATGCGGCTGGTTAATTCAAAGCCATCGACTTTAATGTACATAAAGAATTCGTGACCCATGTTTTCTACGCGAACCAGCTCACCCTGTGAGTGGCTGCCTTCAAATGGCGTATCTGACACGGAAACATAGTCTGGGCGAACGCCGAAGAATACGTCTTGTCCTACATAGCTGCGGACTTTGTCTTGCTTCGCGCTGTTTAACACCAGCGCGTTATTACCCACTACAACGCCAATCTGACCGTCTTTCTCGACCAGTTTACACGGCTTAATGTTCATTTCTGGTGAGCCAATGAAGCCAGCAACGAACATGTTGACAGGGAAGTGGTACAGGTTATCCGGCGTATCGACCTGCATGATGTGACCGAGTTTCATGACGCAGATACGGTCGCCCATGGTCATTGCTTCAGTCTGATCGTGGGTAACATAGACCGTTGTTGCTGCTTTACCGCTTTTCTTCAACTGCTTATGCAGGTCAGAAATACGGATACGCATCGAAGCACGCAGTTTCGCATCCAGGTTAGACAATGGTTCGTCAAACAGGAACACATCTGGTTTTTTAACGATGGCGCGGCCTACGGCCACACGCTGTGCCTGACCACCAGACAGCTGGCGCGGCAGGCGGTCCATCAGGTCTTCCAGCTCCAGAATTTTGGACGCTTCAGCGACCTGCGCTTCAATTTGCTCTTTAGGCAGTTTGCTCAGCTTCAGACCAAACGCCAGATTCTCTTTTACCGTCATGTGAGGGTAGAGGGCGTAGTTCTGGAACACCATGGCAATCCCACGCTCTTTTGGCGCCAGATTGTTAACAACGCGCTCGCCGATACGGACTTCACCGCCGCTGATGGTTTCCAGACCCGCCAGCATACGCAGCGTAGTGGATTTCGCACAGCCAGACGGGCCGACGATAACCATGAATTCACCATCTTTAATGGTCAGGTCGATGCCGTGAACCGCTTTGAAACCGTTGGTGTATACTTTTTCCAACTTTTTGAAAATAACTTCAGCCATGATAAATCCTCTATTAACCTTTAATTCCGCTGCTGGTCACGCCTTGTACGAAGTAACGCTGTGCCAGGAAGAAAACAATAATGGATGGCAGAATGGAGATGCTGGACATGGCCAGGATTTCATTCCACGGAGCGCCTTCAGTAACGTCGATAGACATTTTCAGCGCCAGCGCAATCGGATATTTATCCACGCTATAGACATAAATCAGCGGACCGATGAAGTCGTTCATTGACCACATGAACTGGAACAGCGCAACAGAGATGATGGCTGGTTTCAGAATCGGCACGACCACATACCACAGCACCTGGAAGGAGTTACAGCCATCGATCTGGGCAGCTTCTTCCATATCACGTGGTACACCACGCAGGAACTGGATCAGCATGAACACAAAGAACCCTTGTGTTGCAAACGCCAGCGGCAAATACAGTGGTAGATAGCTGTTCAGCATGCCCATTTCACGGAACATGAGGTACTGCGGAATCAACAGTACGGTGCTTGGCAACAGCATGGTGGTAATCAGCGTGGCAAACCAGAAGTTCTTCCACGGAATGTCAAAGCGAGCGAAGCCATAAGCCACAATCACCGAGGAGATGACGGTCAGAACCACTTTCGGAATCACATACTGGAAAGTGTTAATCATGTAGTGACCGAAGTTATATTCCGTACCGGTTTTCCAACCGTTAACGAAACCGTCCCAGGTGGCATGTTCTGGCCACAGGCCCAGTGTCGTGAAGATCTCGTGGTTCGGTTTGAACGACGCTGAGAACATCCACGCCAGTGGGTAAAGCATCAGCAAGCCAACGAACAGCAGAACCACGTAACGGATGGTGGCACTGAGTTTCTCTTTACGCAGCGTACGGCGTACTTCTGCAGCGGCAATTTCTTGTGCTGTAGTCAGGTTTGAATGCATGTCAGCCATTTTTTCCTCCTTTATCAGCGGAGTAGAACACCCAGTATTTCGACGACTTAAAGGAGATAGACGCAAATACCGCAACAACCAGGAACAGAACCCATGCCAAGGCAGCACCGTAGCCCATATCGAAATACTTGAACGCCGTATCATAGATATAGAGTGAGAACAGGTAGGTATAGTGCGTTGGACCGCCGCCAGTAATGACGTAAGGGGCCGTAAACTCCTGGAATGCCTGAGTGGTCTGCATGATAAAGTTAAAGAAAATAACCGGTGTAATCAGCGGTACCGTTACTTTCAGGAACATTTGCCATTTGGATGCACCGTCGATCATGGCGGCTTCATACTGTGATTGCGGAACGTTCTGCAATGCAGCCAGGAAGATAACCATGGCGGAACCAAACTGCCATACGCGCAGCAGGGTTACCGACATCAGTGCCAGCGACGGTTCGCCCAGCCAGTTGATGGCGTCAAAGCCAAATACGCCGAGGAAGCTGTTCAGCAAGCCATCGATGGCGAACAGAGCACGCCACAGAACGGCGATTGCCACGCTGCTACCCAGAATAGAAGGCACATAGTAAGCAGTACGGAAGAAACCGATACCACGTAATTTGAAATTAAGTACAAACGCAATTAACAGTGCGAAGATTAATTTCAATGGAATGGTCAGAAATACATAGGCAAAGGTGACGCCCATTGATTTCCAAAAGAGATCATCCTCCATGAACATACGGTGATAGTTCTCAAGACCCGTAAATTCAGGCGGATTTATCAAATCATACTCAGTAAAACTGAGGATAAATGACGAAACAAAGGGGAAAGCGGTAAAAACTATCAGCCCTATAATATAGGGGGAGATATAGGCTAACCCCAGCATTCTGTTTTCATTCATAATGCTTACCTATTGATTAATTGTGAACCATTAAAAAAAACATAAAATTAAGCTGTTAATAACTCTGGATAAATTAATTCCACGTCATAAACAATTCTATTTTCCCCGTTAACGTGAAAATCACCGTGAACATATCCACCTTGTGTCAGATACGGCGGGATATCGTTTAATTTGTTGCGACAAGCGGCAACGAAAGTCAGTAAAGCCAGCGGATAGCTATCATCCAGACGAACATAACGATGCTGTGCGGAGCGAACGAACAAACCACGATGGAAGTGTTGTTCAAACAAAACGCCAGCCAACTGCGCGGCGTAATGTGCCCAGGATTCTGATTGTTTGTGATCGGCCAGTTCAATGACGGTCAACAAGAGTAACGGGCTGGCGATGTGCTGAATGTCTTCTTTGTTCAGCCGCGTCAGCATGGTGTTAACCAGAGCGTACAGGTCCTCATCGCCACTCAGACGATAAGCACGAACCAGCGGTAATAAATAATCACCTTCTAATGCAAACGGTTTTAATTCCGTTCCCGCTTTGCCGTAATAGCCATCGCGTTTAAAACGGTAGCCTGTCATGTCCTGGCCGTTGTTCCACATTGGGCGCAACGTGTTGCTGGTGACATCGTAGGCGTACTGATAATAATTTTTTAACCCTGAAATAACCCAGTCCAGCATTTCTGCATCAGGCTGCGTGCGGAGAATATCCAGCATTGCCAGTGGGTTATCAATCAGCAGTGGGCGCATATCACGGAACAGCACATTGGCTTCACGCGCGATTTCACCGAACTCTGGGCCAAACTGGCGTTGGGCGCGATCGCCAAACCAGGACTGCGTCTGGTTATCGTCTTCCGGCACCGGTTGGCGCTGCTGTGGTGAACTGAACTGATACACGGGCATACCGGTTTCTGGGTTGCGGGCCAAAACATATTGGCGATAAAGATGCTTACCCCAGGCCGCTGCGTGGCTATCGCCCGTGTATTCTGCGTATTTGAACGCGGCGTAAATCAGGTCTGTGCCAGCATTAACAAAAGTCAGCCCTTTCGTTAATGGCAGAACAGGCCACTGTGCCGGATTGACAACATCATGGCGGGCATGCAGGAACACATTTGGATCGCGTTTTTTGCTGTAATCACCATGACGACCCAGATCCAGAGAATCCCAGTCTTCAACGTGTGCGTTCCAGAAACCCTGAAAGAAATTCAGCGTTTTTTCCGCATTAACACGATGCAACAACGCGTAATAGGGCAGGTGGTGTTTTAATTCATGCACCTGAGCTTTGGATTCTGGCCCTTCGCCTGCCAGCGTATCCAGGTTAATAAAGCGGTGACCGCCCCAGAAGAACAGGCCGCTATTATCATCAACGAAATGATCCAGGAAATATTCGCTTTGTGCGATAGCGTGCTGCTGGTAACTCTCATTACCCGTAACGACGCTCATGGCACACAGCGTTCTTAGCCAATTTTGCTGGCTGGCAAAATTAGAAATAGGTGCGCTATGTCCATCTGGGAATTTCCACATCGCAGGTGCATAATTTTCCACATCAAAACCGTCAGCCAATAATAATGTCGGCTGACTTTGGCTGCGGCCTTTATCCTGAACGCAGGCAATGTGGCTATCGAGTGCTGCAACCCATTCGTCGAGCTGCGATTTCCTGCTGGTGTATAAGCTTTCAAAAATACTCATGGAGTACCTTCTTATGGAACCGTGTGAACAGTTCCTTATAAATAGAAACACTGTTTTGATTGATTATATTGCGCTATTAACCTTGTCGTCATGCACGCAATATCGAAAGTGTGATCAAAGTCGGAACGTTGTTTTGATTTTTTTTAAGAAAGGATTTTGGCAGGAGAAAGAATCATGAAAAACGAAATAACAACTTGAAAAACAAATAAAAAGCACAACCGAAATTGTGCTTTTTATCGTAGGTTGGCGAAATGCCGCTAAGAAAAATTTCCCTTAGCGAGCCAGCCAGCCACCATCAACGGCAATCGTGTAACCATTGATGTAGTCAGATGCGCTGGATGCCAGGAAGACGGACGGGCCCATCAGATCCTGTGGCAAGCCCCAACGGCCAGCTGGGATACGATCCAGAATTTCTTTGCTGCGTTCTTCATCGGCGCGCAGTTGCTGGGTATTGTTGGTAGCCATATATCCCGGTGCAATTGCGTTGACGTTGATACCGTGTTTTGCCCACTCGTTCGCCATCAGACGGGTTACGCCCATAACGGCGCTTTTTGATGCGGTGTAAGAAGGAACGCGGATACCACCCTGGAAGGACAGCATAGAAGCGATATTGATGATCTTACCGCCTTTACCTTGCTTGATGAACTGGCGAGCAACGGTCTGAGACATAAAGAAAACGCTCTTAATGTTCAGGTTCATTACGTCGTCCCAGTTTTTCTCGCTGAACTCGATCGCATCTTCACGACGGATGATACCGGCGTTGTTGACCAGAATGTCAACGTGACCAAATTCAGCAACAGCTTTCTCTACCAGCTCTGCATGACCAGAGACATTGCTCATGTCGGCGGTCAGGCTGAGGAAACGGCGTCCCAGTGCGGTGACTTTTTCGATAGTGTCTTTCGGTTCAACGATGTTGACGCCGACGATATCACAGCCTGCTTGTGCCAGACCGATAGCCATGCCTTGACCCAAACCCGTATCACAACCCGTGATCAGAGCAACTTTACCTTGCAAATCAAAAGAATTTAAAATCATATCTGTAATCTCTCTATAAGCGACAAAATACTTAGTCGTTAGCTGTTACTGTAGGGAACACCGGTAATTCCGGTTGAAAGCGATTAACGTAACTCGCTAACCTTGACGTGATCCATGTCACCGAAAACGTGATTCTCGCCAACCATGCCCCAGATAAAGGTGTAGCGTCTGGTGCTAACACCGGAATGAATCGACCAGATCGGTGAAATCACCGCCCGCTCGTTTTTTATTACGCTATGACGGGTTTCCTACTGCTGCCCATCATGTGGAAAACTGCCGTTTCATTACTAACCGTTCTTGGTGAAAGCGCCGGGCGAAACAGATAATGTTGCGTGGCAGTGACAACGTCACCTGTTCCTCAACCTGCCCGGTTCTTTCTTGTTATGCGGGATGATAGTTTGGATGGGATGCGAATTCAATAAAAATGAAATAATGTTTTATTTATTTCTTGAGGGCCGTCATGGTTTTGCTTATTTTATGTTTCTTCTGGTACTGATGTGGCTAAAATGTCGCAATCCATAGTCATACCCTTGTTGTCGGTCGTGCACGGTTTGTTGACGCAATAAAAGGTATGGGCAATAAAAGCGTTAGAGGAGAGATGATGATGAGAAGATACTTTATTGATGATGAAACGCCATGGGAAGAGTTGGGCGGTGGCATTAAACGTAAAATCATGACCTGGAGCGATGAGCTGATGATGGTTTACGTGCACTTTGATAAAGGTGCGATTGGTACGCCACACTTCCATGAGATTCACGATCAGATTGCTTATGTTGCCGCTGGCAGCTTTGAAGTGGTGATCGAAGGCGAGAAACGTATCCTGAAAACCGGCGACGCCTATCTGGCGGTGAAAAACGAGATGCATGGCGTGGTCTCGCTGGAAGACGGCAGCGTTCTGATCGATGCTTTCTCGCCTAAGCGAGCAGATTTCCTGTAATGCCTCAAAGCGTGGTCAGCTAATAGACTGGCCACGCTTTCGTCATATCCCGCGATGTTTGTTTTCTATTCTTTTACTTCTTTATTCCTAATTCCTACACCCAAATTTCTAGACTACGTGTTTAGCGGCAAGCTGATTCAGAGAATCCAGCTTATAATCGGCCAGCGCCCAGCGTGCGTCATCGCGAAACTCAGCCTGTGGAATAACGATTGAACGCATGCGTGCCGCCTTGGTTGCGATCATGCCGTTCACTGAATCTTCCAGCGTCACACATTGTGTCGGAGGAACACCGAGTCCGTTTGCTGCATTCAAATACACTTCTGGATGAGGCTTGCTATACGGCAGCGTCTCGGCTGACATTAAGACATCAAAGTAGTGTTCCAGATTAAACATTCGCAGCACCTGCTGCTGCATGTGAAGCGGCGAAGCGGAAGCCAGCCCGATTTTGAGATTCTGTTCACGACACAGTTGCAACGCGTGTTCGACACCGGGCAGGAGGGGACGCTGTTCGGCAACGAGTTCAATGGCGCGATCGATAATGCGGCGGACAACCTCGTCCCGGCTTGGTGTCGCCCAGGGGGAATGTTGATACCAGAGTTCGACCACCATATCGATGCGTAAACCCAGAGTATCTTTCATGGATTCTCGTCGTGAAATATCGACGCCAAGCGAGGCGATAACCTCCAGTTCGGCTTTGTCCCACAACGGTTCTGAATCAATCAGCAGCCCATCCATATCGAAAATCGCCGCTCGTATAGAAGAATCAAAGGACATACCACTGGCTCCGTCAGCAAAGGAAAAGAAAATTTACTGGTAAACTATACCCTAAATAAGTCGAGTTGCAGGGCGCTACGCGAGCATTTTGAACAACGTGAAGCGCTGGACCAGTGGGGAGAGGCACTTGGAAGGGCTGAGTGACAGCCAACGTACACGCAGCGTGATGTATGACGGAGTAAACCGCTATTGTGGCCGATCAGGCGGTGCGGGAGATAAAGTGTTGACTGCGCGTAAAGTTACAGTAGGCTACCCGTCGTACTAAAACGATACATTACCGATGTTGCGTCGCTAAGAAGGGGTTCTCATGACGTATCAACAGGCTGGCCGTATTGCCGTCGTTAAACGCATTGCCGGATGGATCCTTTTTATTCCCGCGCTGCTTTCAACCTTCGTCTCGCTAGCTAATTATCTCTACGCTTATACCCAGAAAAAACAGGGCATTGACGCTGTTCTTCTGGATTTTGTGCACCTGATGGTCGACATGGTGCGCTTTAATACGCCTTTCCTGAACATTTTTTGGTACAACTCGCCAGTACCGGATTTCACGCGTTTTTTCAGTGGGGCGACGCTGATGTTTTGGCTGATCTACATCCTGATTTTTATTGGCCTGGCTTTGCAAGTTTCGGGTGCCCGGATGTCGCGTCAGGCGAAGACCATTAAGGAAGGCATTGAAGATCAACTGATTCTGGAAAAAATGAAAGGTGATGGCGGGAATACGCGTGAGACGCTGGAATCACGTGTTATTGTTCCTGGACACTCGATTTTTGTGCAATTCTTTCCGCTTTATATCCTGCCAGTGATTATCGCGGGTATTGGCTACCTGGTGTTACGTTTACTTGGGTTGCCAGTCTGATTGACGGTCTGGCGCAACGATTGCGCCAGACGCCGTATTCTTCTCATTTTTAGATCAAGCCCTCATCTAAGTGCCACCGTCTCGCCTTAGATCAACAACTGCTGCTCAATGAGCTGTTGTGCCTCAACAATATGTTTACCACCGAAAAGATTGGCCCGGTTAAGCAGATAATAAATCTGGTAAATGGGCTGGCGATCGATAAAGCCTTTATCCAGCGGCCACACGCTTTGGTAACCATCATAAATCTGTGGGGGCAGGGCCGGATAGCGCGGCAGCATCGCTAAATCACATTCTCTGTCTCCCCAATAGCAGGCCGGATCGAACAGATAAGCGCCATCCTGACTATTCGCACAATTATCTGGCCATAGGTCACCGTGCAAGAGCGACGGCTGAGGCTGATGTCCTGCCAGACGTTCCTCAACGCGTGCGATCAGCGTTTCAATGTGACCAAAATGCATCCCTTTTTCTGCCGCCAGCTGTAATTGCCAGCCAATACGCTGTTCGGCAAAAAAGGTCGCCCAGCGCCGCTGCCAGCTGTTTGGCTGCGGCGTTGTTGAGAGGTCGTTATCGAAATCCAGCCCAAATTGCGGCTGGTCGCTCCATTGATGCAGGCGTGCTAACTGTTCACCCAGGCACCAGGCGCTGTGCGCATCCAACGGTTTGACGGGAAGATATTGCAGAAGCAGGAAACTGTTATCGCGTGAGCTACCGACACCATAGACGGTGGGTACACGCACTGCATTGCTGCGGCTCAGCAAATGAAGTTGATCGGCTTCAGCCGTGAATTTGGTCAGCATTTCACGACTATCGCATTTTACGAAGACGTCGTGCTCGCCGTAGCGGACGTACCAGGCGGGATGTATTTCACCGCCGGATAATTCTCGACGCTCCTGAATATCCGCAGCACCGTGATGTTCTTCCAAAAGTCGGCTGATAGCTTGCCACATAAGGTCATCCTCCCGTTGATGTTGCCAGATACCCTGCTATTCACTGAGGCGATTTGTTTACGGTAACCCATTGAGCGCAATAAAAATGGAATCTATACCTCAAATAATTCGAGTTGCAGGAAGGCGGCAATAGAATGAATCCCGATGAGCTTACTCATGTAAGTGATTCGGGTGAGTGAACGCAGCCAACGCACATGCAGCTTGAAGTATTACAGGTATATAGCACAGTGATAACCGATAGGCGGTGATAGCGAGAAACAAGTATAGCCGGAATTAAAAATAGCGGGGTTAGGATGACGCTCAATCTGCTGGATGAAGAAATGAAATCGCAGATTAATGACGTAACCAGCGGTTGTTTTCCGGTTACGTCATGCTAAGGGACTTGTAGAGAGAAAGGATTACAGCGTGTCGGTGGCAACCTGAGAGGTTGCCTGACGACGCAGTTTAAGCTGGTGGTAGGTCAGCGCTAGCGTAAAGAACAGTGCCTGAACGATGACGATGCAAGGGCCTGTGGCACCATCGATGTAGAAGCTGATCAGTGTGCCAGCAATACAGGAAATGACGGAAACCAGCGTGGCGACGAGAACCATCCGCTCGAAGCGCTTACAGACCATGAAGGCAATAATGCCAGGCGCAATCAGCATCGCGATCACCAGAATAACGCCGACGGCCTGTAATGATGCAACGATGGTCATCGCCAGCAGACTCAGTAATCCGTAGTGCAGCAGCTTAACGGGCAGGCCGATAACGCGGGCATGATTGGGATCGAAGCAGTACAGCATGAAATCTCGGCGCTTTAGCAAGATGACGGCCAGCGTCACCCCGGCAATCAGTAAGATTTGCGTCAGCTCTTGTTGAGTGATGCCCAGCACGTTACCAAACAGAATATGGTTCAGGTGCTGATCGGTATCGATGCGCGCAAACATCACGAGCCCCAGTGCAAACATACCGGAAAAAATGATCCCCATTACCGTGTCTTCTTTGACCCGGCTGTGTTCTTTCACGTATCCCGTTGCTACCGCACAAAAAATACCGGAAACGAAAGCTCCGATGACCAGCGGGATCCCCAGTAAGAACGCAACAACGATACCGGGCAGCACGGCATGGGAAATGGCATCACCCATTAGCGACCAGCCTTTCAGCACCAGATAGCACGACAGCACGGCGCAGACCGTACCGGTGACCACAGCGGCGAGTAGCGCACGCTGCATGAACGGGTAGGTCAGGGGATCGATGAGCCAGCTAATGAGCGTCATAGTGCATCTCCTGATTGATCGCGTAACCGCAGACGGCGCGAGGCCAGCAACCCATGCTTAGGTGCGAAGACAAATGCCAACAGGAAGACGACGGTTTGCAACGTGACAATCACGCCGCCGGTTGCACCATCAAGGAAGAAGCTCAGATACGCCCCGACCGCGCTGGTGATCGCGCCCAGTGCAATAGCAATCACAACCAGACGACCAAATCGGTCGGTGAGCAAGTAAGCTGTGGCACCTGGTGTAATCACCATCGCAATGACCAAAATTGCACCGACGGTTTGCAGCGCCGCGACAGTACAGGCACTCAGCAGCGTAAAGAACAGAATTTTCAGCTTCAGTGGGGAAAGGCCGATCGAGCGGGCATGGTTCTCATCAAAAAACACAGCCAGCAGATCCTTCCACAGCAGGCAGAGAATCACGAACGTCACGCCGATGATGATTTCAACTTGCAGGACATCTTCGTCGGCGATGCCCAAAATATTGCCGAAAATGATGGACTGCACGTTAACCGATGTTGGGTTGAGCGAAATAATCAGCAGGCCGACAGCGAAAAACGTCGAGAAAATAAAGCCGATAATCGCATCTTCGCGCAATCGGGTAATGTGACGGATGAGGGACATTGCCAGTGCGGCGAGCATACCGGTGAAAAATGCACCCGCCGCATAGGGCAGGCCCAGAGCATAGGCTCCTGCAACACCGGGGACGACAGAGTGGGAGAGCGCATCGCCCATCAACGACCAGCCTTTCAGCATCAGGTACGCCGAAAGAAAAGCACACACGCCGCCGACAATCGCGCTGACCCAGATCGCCTTGACCATGTAGTTATAGCTGAATGGCTGCAACAGGATATCGATCATCAGGGCTTTTTCTCCTCCGGTATCACGCGTGACGCAGGAGGATCGCTCTTGGTCGACCCATAGAACACGGCCGGACGCTCATCGTCTGTCAACACGGTCACCGAGCGGACATCATCATCATCGTGAAGATGAGATCCCCCGAGGTTGATGTGTCGCAGAACACCGCCGAATGTTTTCTCCAAATTGCTTTGGGTAAAGGTACTGTGCGTCGGTCCTGCGGCTAAAACGGTGCGATTAACCAAAATAACGTTGTCACAAAATTCAGGAACGCTACCGAGGTTATGGGTTGCCACCAGAATCAAATGCCCTTCATCACGCAAGGTGCGAAGCAGGTCGATAATGGCGTTCTCTGTCTTGACGTCTACGCCAGTAAAAGGCTCATCCAGCAGCAACACGCTGCCTTGTTGAGCCAGCGCCCGCGCCAGAAAGACGCGCTTTTTCTGTCCACCGGACAGTTCACCGATCTGGCGATGTTGCAGCGTCGATAGCCCGACGCGCTCCAGTGATTCCGCTACAATAGCGCGATCCTGTTTGCTGGGGATGCGCAGGAAGTTCATCCTTCCGTAGCGGCCCATCATGACCACGTCGGAAACCAAAACGGGGAAATTCCAGTCTACGTCTTCTGTTTGTGGAACATAGGCAACCAGATTCTGTTTCAGCGCTTGGTAGATCGGTTGCTGGTTGAGCAGTACCTGCCCTGAGGTTGGTTTGACCAACCCCATGATGCTTTTGAACAACGTCGACTTTCCGCTGCCGTTGACGCCAACCAAGGCGCAAATCGTTCCACCGGTCAGGGAAAAAGAAGCATGGCGAATAGCCTGATGCCCGTTGCTGTAAGTAACCGAAACATCATTGACGTCTAATGACTGTACTGCTCGATCACTACTCATTGATTAAATCCTTTAGCGATGGTCTCCACCGTCACTTGTAACAGGTCGATATAGGTCGGCACAGGGCCTTTCTCTGTAGACAGCGAATCAACATACAGCACGCCGCCATATTTCGCCCCGGTTTCTTTACTGACCTGCTTTGCTGGCTTATCGGAAATAGTACTTTCGCTGAATACGACAGGGATAGCCTTCTCTCGCACGGTATCAATAACACGACGAACCTGCTGCGGCGAACCTTGTTCGTCAGCATTGATTGGCCAGAGATAGACTTCATTGAACTGATAATCCTTCGCCAGATAGCTGAATGCGCCTTCACTGGTGACTAACCAGCGTTGTTGCTCTGGGATACGGGAGAGACGTTCACGCAGCGGCGCGTCGAGAGCCTTGATTTTTTCCGCATAGGCTTTGGCGTTACGGTTATACGTCTCTGCATTGGCGGGATCGGCTTGCACCAGACCTTTGCGGATATTTTCAATATAGATTAATGCATTGGAAGGGGACATCCAGGCATGCGGGTTTGGGTTGCCATTATAGGCACCTTCGCGGATAGGAAGCGGCGTGATGCCTTCCGTCACCACAACGGCCGGCACATTTTTCACGTTCTCGAAAAAGCGCGTAAACCAACGTTCGAGATTCATGCCGTTCCACAGCACCAACTGTGCAGACTGTGTTTTAACAATATCACGCGGTGTCGGTTGATAATCATGAATCTCCGCACCGGGTTTAGTAATGGACTCAACCGTCGCGGCATCGCCTGCAATATTCTGTGCGATATCCTGAATGATGGTAAAGGTCGTGATGACTTTAAGCTTTTCAGCCGCCTGAGCAGAGGTGCTGGCTAAAAGCAGTAAAGCGCACGGCAGCGCGATGCGACGGAATAGGGCAGGTAAATGAGCGTGAAAACCGATCATGCGGATATCCTTACAAACCGTGAAAGTGTTACTTGAGAATAATTATCAATATCATTTAAGTCAAGGGGCAGAAAAGGGCGGGGAATGAATATTGGAGGGTGTCTCATGACACAAGAAGTCACTGTTCGCAGGCACGTTGCACGCGCTTGCGCGGGTAAGGAACGCATCATGCTCCTTTGATAACAGAAATGTTGCTTTAATTTAATGAATCGTACTTAAGGTTACAACGAAAGTCTAACGGTAACGGTAGTGAACTGTCGCGCAACTATACATAGCTATACACATGGTGAAATTTACGCCAAAAAGCGAGATAAATCTTATGTCGCCTTAAGAAAGTTCTGATCTCTGCCGATAAACCATAAAGAATGTGAGTGATGTCTCTATTTTATACAAAAGGATTGTCAGTGATATGAGCACAAAATCAGAACGACGTTGGAAGTTGGCAAGTTTGGTCTTATTGACTTTTTTGATGGCATTAATTGTGCTATTGGTTCAAACCAGTTAATTCCCTGCGTAACGAAAGATTAGTCTATAAATAATTTCTATTATGTAATGTATTAATGCAAAAGATACAGATAGCATAAAAATGACAATCGATTTTAAACATTGATATAAGCGTGGCCGATGTCGGGCGCGCTTTTTTGTTAATGGTCAATATCTCTTCATATAAGCGCGTCAATTATAGCTTTTTGTTATGACTGCTGACGCCTCTGTGCCAGAAATGCGACGGTTGTCGCGTATTTTTTTGCATAATAGAATCTGAAGTACGCTTATTGTGCCGTGTTAGACGCCGCCTGTGAATATAGGTGTCAGCAAGCATTATCGTGTATTAATGAATCAAGGATGACGTGAATTTGTGCGGCATGTCCACGACTGATAAAAAAGCCCTTGCCATCGTTTACATAGTGTGCAATAACGCTTCTGGGTAAAACGAGGTACAGTTCTGTATATGAATGGCATTTTCAGTAAAGAAGACTTAAGTACAACCTTTAGTGTTGCATGCTGCTTCTCTGCCGATCCTTATCTTAGTGCCTCAAGCAGTAACGACTTTGGTTTGTCTGTATAACGCCTTTTTGGCGGTTTAAACAATTAAAGGAAATATTTGAAATGGCAAAGATTAAAGGTCAGGTTAAGTGGTTCAACGAGTCTAAAGGCTTTGGTTTCATCACTCCTGCTGACGGCAGCAAAGATGTATTCGTACACTTCTCTGCAATTCAAGGCAACGGCTTCAAAACTCTGGCTGAAGGCCAGAACGTAGAATTCGAAATTCAGGATGGCCAGAAAGGTCCTTCTGCAGTAAACGTCACTGCGCTGTAATTTTACAGCTCTGTTGCAAAACCCGCCATGGTGCGGGTTTTTTGTTGTCTGCGTTTTATCTACACCCGTAATACTTTTATCTACACGCATAATGCAATGAAGACGTTTTTAATGAGGAAAATGTGCCGATGAGTTATCAGTGTCCGCTATGCCAGTTACCTCTGGAGCGACACCCGCGGCAATGGACGTGTGGTAAACATAGTTTTGACCGTGCGAAAGAAGGGTACGTTAACCTGTTGCCGGTACAGTTTAAGCGTTCAAAGCAGCCTGGTGATAGCGCTGAAATGATGCAGGCGCGTCGCAGCTTTCTGGAGGCCGGTCATTATCAACCGCTACGTGACGCCGTTGCGCAGCACGTTGATCGTATTGTGACAGATGACGCTGCGGCGTTGTTGGATATCGGCTGTGGTGAAGGGTATTACACCGCAGAGTTTGCCCATCGTCTTACATCGCGCAGAACGATGACGATATACGGGCTGGATGTTTCCAAGGCGGCGATTCAGCGGGCGGCAAAGCGGTATGACAACGTTGAGTTTTGCGTCGCATCCAGCCAGCGACTGCCTTTCCAGGACCAATCCCTTGATGCTGTGGTAAAGATCTATGCGCCGTGTAATGACGCGGAATTGCAGCGCACCGTTAAGGTTGGCGGTTGGGTGGTGACGGTGTCTCCGGGGCCACGACATCTTTATCAACTGAAAGCAGAAGTCTACGATGAGGTGTTATTACACCCGAGTAAAGATGAAGTGCTCGCAGGTTTTCAGCTTATTGATCAGCAAACGCTCGCGTACCCAATGCAGTTATCTGGGAATGAGGCCACGGCGCTATTGCAAATGACGCCTTTTGCCTGGCGAGCAACGCCAGACGTTAGCGAGCGACTGCAAGCGGCCAGCGCGTTTAGTTGTGAAACGGATTTTATTATCCGCTTGCATCAGCGTGTTGATAGCGATGCGGTAGGTGCGTAATCAGGAATAATAAAAACGGGCAGCGCGATAGTCGGGCTGCCCGTTAATGTGAAATGTATTTTATCAGGCGGCGTAGCCGAGGTGCTCATACAGGATATTACAGCCGATACCAATCAGAACCAGCCCACCCATAATTTCTGCTTTTTTGCCGAGAATCGGGCCAATATAGCGGCCAATCATCATTCCTAGCGTGACCATAATCATGGTGGCACAACCAATGACCATCGCGGTATGGAAAATATTGACCTGGAGAAACGCTAACCCGACGCCAATTGCCATGGCATCCAGGCTGGTGGCAACCGCAGTACAAATTAACAGTGCCAGACTATGATTTTTGACTTTTTCGCAGCGGCAGTCTGAGGAGTTTTTGAGCCCCTCAACGACCATGCGGCCACCCAAAATGACTAACAGGGTAAAGGCAACCCAGTGATCCCATTCGAGAATATATTGGCTGGCAAAAAAACCAAGTGCCCAGCCGATGAGCGGGGTGATTGCTTCGATAACGCCAAAGATGAGGCCGGTACGAATGGCATCGCGGAAGCGGGGGTTATGCAGTACGGCACCTTTACCGATTGACGCGGCGAAGGCATCCATTGACATACCAAATGCTAGGATGAGTGTTGCTGACATGTTCATTTTAAGTAGCCTCGGCTGGACGATTAACCATATACACGTAGATCATCCCCAACCCGAATGACGATCTTACGTGTCTATGGTCTCGCCTGCCAATCACGCTTGGCCGCCCGCACCACGTCTATGCTCCGGTAATAGGAGATAAAACGAGTATGTTGATACGAGCATTTCTGATGAATTATTGTGAATGTTAATTAATCAGAAATCGGCTACTCCCCAATGACGGCGCAACCTTACCATATTATTTGTGGTGCAAACAACACTAAAAGTTTTAAGTGTTAATAATGCAATTGATAATTATTTTCATTTGGGCGTTGATAATGGAGGATCGTATAAAATAACGACAAAGTCATTGTGGTTAAAATACCATCTAAATATGAGGTGTATAGCCAACGTTATTTTAAATAATTTAAAGATAAACTTACCTTATTGATTCTCAATCATAAATTTATATATTCTCTCTAAATCGTCGAGCTGTGCAACCTGTATCAATAAACGACGCTTCTCCAGTTCGATGACTAATACGCCATCCTCAGATAAATTCATATTTTTAATTCTGGTATAAGGAATGAATATATTCGCATAAAAGAATCCGGTTGTTTTAAACACCAGTTTAGGACGACGAATATAAGCCAGGTAGCACGCCATGAAAGCCAGCGAAATCAAAAGATAGGTGGTGATAATGGCACCATTGCTTATCACATTTTGATAAATAAGAATGCCGACTAAGCCGATAAAAATCAGCGTATCGAGTCGATTCATCCGCTTCAGCGGGACGAGGAGTTGGGTTTTTCCTTTGAGTTTATCCATGATGAACTCATCGTAGATGGCATAAGCCAGTGCTAACGCAATCAACACCACCAGCGTGATATCTGTCATTGTCATCCGTATTACCCTTGTCCGTTAACTATCTGTGACCGTAAATAAAAATGGCCGGGCGTATTGGCACCCGGCCATTGAACATTACACGCCGAGCAGACCGATCCAGTACCCGAAGATACCAATAGCGAAGAAGCCCATAATCAGCCACAGCGCATTTACCTTGCGCCGTAACAGCCACATACAGCCGAACGTCAGCAGCAGGGGAACGAGCCCCGGCATGAGCTGGTCAAGGATGGATTGAACGGTGGTCACCGTGGTTTCCCCGTTCTGATTCGTCACTGTCGACACCACCATCGGGATGTTGACGTGAGTCCATTTATTGACCAATGCTCCCATGACGAACAAGCCGAGAATAGAGGCTGCCTCAGTCATTTTTTGCAGGAAACCGCCGCCCATATCGCTGACGATATCGATCCCTTTGCGGTAGCCATAGGCAACGCCATAGTAACGCACCAGCAGGCGAACCAGGTTAAACAGGACGAAGAAGAGCACTGGCCCCAACAGGCTGCCGCTCATGGCAATCCCTGCGCCTAGCGCAGCGAATACCGGACGGGCGGTACCCCAGAATATCGGGTCGCCGACACCCGCTAGTGGCCCCATCAGCCCGACTTTCAGACCGTTTATTGCCGCGTCGTCAATAGGAGCACCGTTCGCACGTTGCTCTTCCATCGCCATCGTTACGCCAAGTATCGGAGCGGCAACAAAAGGCTGCGTATTGAAGAACTCCAGATGGCGTTTGATCGCTTGTTTACGCTCTTCCGAATTTTCAGGATAAAGACGGCGAATCACTGGCACCATGGAAAAACAGAAGCCGAGTGCCTGCATACGTTCAAAGTTCCAGGAGCCTTGAAACAGGTTGGAACGGATAAACACCGCGCGGATATCGCCTTCAGTGAGTTTTTTGACTTTCGTATTTTCGACCATTTCTCTCACTCCTGTTAATCCAGTTCGTTATCAAGACCGTTATTGCCTGATGCGACAGACTGGCCTTGAACCTTGTTATATTTCGGGCTGAGTTGGATATACAGCACCGCCATCACAATACCGATTACGCCCAGAGCCACCAGATTGAACTCAGTGAAGGCAGCGGTAACAAAGCCAAGATAGAAGAACGGCATCAGATAACCCGCGCGCATCATATTGATGACCATCGCGTAACCGACAACGACGATCATCCCACCTGCGATATTCAAGCCGTTAGTGACAACGTCTGGAATGGAGTTCAGCAGTGCGTGAACAGCGTCGGTGCCAACGGAAACGGCAACGATCACCGCAGGAATCGCGATACGCATGGCCTGTAGCAGCAAGGCAGAGACGTGAATCCAACTGATAGCCGTTAGATTACCTCGCTCTGCCGCGCTGTCTGCCGCATGCTGGAACGCAACGGTGATGGTACGAACAATGATGGTTAATACTTGCCCAGCAGCAGCGAGCGGAATTGCCAGAGCAATCCCAGCACCAATCCCTTGACCGCCAGCAATAACCAGAATGGTTGAGATAATGGACGCCAGTGCCGCATCTGGTGCGACAGCTGCACCGATGTTCATCCAGCCTAACGCGATCATTTCCAGCGTACCGCCAATAATGATCCCGGTTTTTAAATCACCTAATACTGCGCCAATCAGCGTACAAGCGACGAGTGGACGGTGGAACTGGAATTCATCAAGAATCGAACCCATCCCCGAAACACATGCGACGAGAAATATCAGCACAATTTGAAGTGTGGTAATCTCCATCGTACTTCTCCTATAAAATGTGTCTGAGTAAAAATAAATCGCCATCCCCGTTGATTTTCTATGTCAACGTAAAATTTTCAATGTCGACATAAATACCTATCTTGAAAATCGTCAGGTCTATAAAACTATTATTGATGGTGACAGTAGCGTTAATAACCTTCGCAGCACGATAGGTATCAACGCGGCATTTTGTTAATCAAGTCCATCATTTTAATCCGGGAATCGGTTGATACTTTTCGAACCTCCAATTCAATACCGCGTTTATCTAATTCACGGAATGCCGCAATATCCTTCTCATCGATAGAGACGGCATTATTCACCTGCGTTTTCCCTTGTTTGAATGCCATACCGCCAATATTGACCGAGGTGATGTTTACGCCATTTTCGATCAGCGTTAATACATCCGTCGGATTGGTGAACAACAGCATCACGCGGTCGGCGGCATATTTCGGATTGTCATAAACACGAACGGCCTTTGCCACATCCACCACGTGCGCGGTAACGCCCGGTGGCGCAACTTGAGTCAGCAACGTTTTACGCACGTGATCGGCAGCAACTTCATCACTGACAACAATAATGCGCGAAACATTGGTTTCTTTCGTCCAGCGGGTGGCGACCTGACCATGAATCAGACGGTCGTCGATACGCGCCAACCCAATCTTCATATGTTCGCCGGGTCCTGCCGGTGTGGGGACAGCTTTTGGGGGCGGTGGAGGAGAAGGGGGGGCTACTTTGGCTTTTTCCTGATGCTTTAGGGCTTTTACGCCATCTCTACCAGCTTCCAACGCGATAGAAACCAGATCGGAGAAGGACGGGTTATCATCCCGAGCCATAAAGGTTTCCGCTAGCATGGGAATATTCACGCCGGCGATAACATCATGGTTTTCTTTGTCGGTGACGAGGCGGCTGGCGGCGTTGAACGGGCTGCCGCCCCAGGTATCAACGAGAAACAGCACGCCTTGTGATGTGTCTAACTGCGTGAGTTTTTCCTGATATTTTTCTATCAATGTTTCGGCGTTTTCTCCAGGAACGAAATCAATCCAGGCGACATTACTTTGCTCGCCAAGAATCATTTCTGCTGTCTTTAACAGCGGTCCCGCAGTGGCGCCGTGAGTGCACAACATGATTGCAATACTCACTTGCTACCTCCTCACGTTCACGATCAAAAAAGAGTCAATGTGTCAGGAAACTGGGTCAGCGTTCACAAGCTGAACGTTAACCGTCGCGGTATTAGTATGGCTGCAAGAAAAAATTTTACCGTGGATTCATGACATTCACTGTGTTCCTCCAGGTTGTCAGGCTAGAAATCGTGACTGACAGATTTATTTTACTTATCGAAAAAATAAATAGTGTGATGATGCTCTAATGCTGACCAGTTAAACCAAGGGCTAAAAGGGCTCTGAATGGGAAAATTTGGACGTGTTATCAATGCGAAGTCGGCCGGAAGAAATTCTTTGTGAATATTGGTAACAACCTGTTAGAGTAAACGTCCCTTAAATTGCTTAGGAGCACCGGGCATCAGCCCTTCCCATGGACTGTCACCGACAAAACGTTCTCTGTTTTCCCGCTAATGCTGGCGGTTTTCTGTACTCAGCTGGTCACTCAGACCACATTCAGAATCTCTCTGATTCACACCAACTCTTTTTATTACCATTCAATGCGGCTCATGCATTGATGTCATCTGCTCGTTCATTTTCTGGAGTCTGACATGGAATTTTTGCTAGATCCTTCAATCTGGGCAGGCTTATTGACGCTGGTGGTACTGGAAATTGTTCTGGGTATCGACAATTTGGTGTTTATCGCCATTTTGGCGGATAAATTACCCCCCAAACAGCGAGATAAAGCCCGCATTATCGGTTTAAGCCTGGCGCTGTTAATGCGTCTGGGGCTGTTGTCTTTGATTTCCTGGATGGTCACACTGACGCGTCCATTGTTTAGCCTTGGCGATTTCAGTTTCTCGGGTCGTGACCTGATTTTGCTGTTCGGCGGTGTGTTCCTCTTGTTCAAAGCCACGATGGAGCTGCATGAACGGCTAGAGAATAAAACGCACGATGGCAACGGCAATCGTGCCCACGCGAGTTTCTGGGCTGTGGTGGCGCAGATCGTCGTGCTGGATGCCGTGTTCTCGCTGGATGCCGTGATTACTGCGGTGGGCATGGTCGATCACTTGGGCGTCATGATGACGGCGGTGATCATCGCAATGGGTGTCATGCTGATTGCTTCTAAACCGTTGACCAACTTTGTTAACGAACATCCAACGGTGGTTGTCCTGTGTCTCAGCTTCTTGCTGATGATTGGTTTGAGCCTGATGGCGGAAGGTCTTGGCTTCCATATTCCTAAAGGTTATCTGTATGCGGCGATTGGCTTCTCTATCCTGATCGAAATGTTTAACCAGATTGCCCGTCATAACTTTATGAAGCATCAGTCGCACCGTCCTTTGCGTGAACGTACCGCAGAGGCCATTCTGCGCCTGATGGGCTCACGGAAAAACACGGACGATGTGGATTCTGATGAACCGCAGAAGAAGCTCACAACAGAGGAATTCGCCGAAGAAGAGCGCAATATGATCAGCGGCGTGCTGACGTTAGCCTCGCGTTCACTGCGTAGCGTGATGACGCCGCGGACTGAAATTTCCTGGGTGGATAGTGCAAGTTCTGTCGAGCAGATCCGTATGCAATTGCTGGATACGCCTCACAGCCTGTTCCCAATCTGTCGCGGGTCGCTGGATGAAATTATCGGCGTGGTCCGTGCCAAGGATCTGCTGGTGGCGTTGGAAACACAAACTGATGTGGAAAATTTTGCTGCGGCTAACCCACCTATCGTCGTGCCGGAAACGCTGGATGTGATTAACCTGCTGCCCGTTCTGCGTCGTGCGAAAGGTAGCCTGGTCATCATTGCCAACGAATTTGGTGTGGTGCAAGGGTTGGTCACGCCACTGGACGTGCTGGAAGCGATCGCGGGTGAGTTCCCGGATGAAGACGAAACGCTGGATATCATCCCAGACGGCGAAGGCTGGCTGGTGAAAGGCGGAACGGATCTACACGCTTTGCAACAGGTGGTGGATAGCAGCGAGCTGGTTGATCCGAAGGAAGAGTATGCATCACTGGCAGGAATGCTGTTGGCGCATAGTGATGAATTCCCGAAAGTCGGTGCCATCATTGAGTTGTACAACTTGCGCTTCCATATCATCGAAGTGTCCGAATACCGTATTGAACTGGTGCGTGTAGAACGTATCGTCGATCGGGAAGAGGATGAAGACGCGTAAGTCGTTCTGCGTAAGTAGATGACAAAATGAAGCCCCGCCAATGTGGCGGGGCTTTTTCGTGGTGTGAATAAAAGCAGGTGTGGAGTTAAAACGAATAGCTCACACTGCTTTTTAATTACAGAGTACGTTAATCACACTGCACTTTAATCGCCAGTCCGCCCCGTGAGGTTTCGCGGTATTTAGCGTTCATGTCTTTACCCGTTTCGTACATGGTTTCAATCACCTTATCTAACGAGACGCGTGCTTCGCTGGTGCGGCGGGTTGCCATGCGGGCGGCGTTAATCGCCTTAACGGAAGCAATCGCGTTACGTTCGATGCACGGGACCTGTACTTGGCCGGCAACCGGATCGCAGGTTAAACCCAGATTGTGTTCCATGCCGATCTCGGCGGCGACACAAACCTGTTCCGGGCTCGCGCCCATCAGCTCTGCCAGTCCAGCGGCGGCCATGGAGCAGGCCACGCCCACTTCACCCTGACAGCCCACTTCGGCACCGGAGATGGAGGCGTTCATTTTGTACAGAATGCCGACCGCGCCCGCCGCGAGGAAATAACGAATATAAATGGTCGGACTAACGGGCTCGATGAAGTGGTCGTAATAGGCGAGGACGGCAGGGACGATGCCGCACGCACCGTTTGTTGGTGCGGTAACCACTCGGCCACCTGCGGCGTTTTCTTCGTTCACCGCCAGCGCGAACATATTGACCCAGTCCACCACGTTCATCGGGTCGTTGGACAGCTTATCGGTAGACACCAGCATACGGCGCAGCGCAGAGGCACGACGTGGTACGCGCAGCGGGCCGGGCAATACGCCTTCGGTGTTCATGCCGCGATCGATACAGGCACGCATTGTCTGCCAGATATCGGCAAAGTAGGCGTCAATGTCCTGACGGCTGTGCAGCGCCAGCTCGTTACGCATCACCATCCCAGAAAGCGACAGGCCACTTTGTTTGCAGTGATCCAGCATCTCTTTGGCGGAATTGAACGTATAAGGAACGGATACATCAGTGGCGCTGTCTTTGCCAAAATTCTCTGCATCAACGATGAAGCCACCACCGATGGAATAATAGGTTTTGCTATAAATTTCTTTATTGCCGGCAAAGGCGGTGACCGTCATGCCGTTTTCGTGCAGCGGCAGATTTTCACTGCGGAAAACCATACCGCCTTCGCGTGGGAAATCGACCTCGTGCTGTCCGTTAGCCAGCAGCAGGCGTTCGCGTTGCTCAACATCGCGGATGAAACCGGGAATGGCATCAATATCAACGGTATCTGGCATGTTGCCCGCCAGACCCATAATGATAGCGATATCCGTATGGTGGCCTTTACCCGTCAGCGACAGCGAGCCATACACATCGACGGCAATGCGCGTGGTTGCGGTCAGTCGATCCTGGTTGATCAATTCATCGACAAATTGCTTACCGGCCTTCATCGGTCCAACCGTATGAGAGCTAGAGGGGCCAATACCGATCTTAAACATGTCGAAAACGCTTATCACGCGAAACTCCTCAAAGACTTAGGGTCGTATCCACTCTTTGTTATCTGATCGCCTGCATCCGGTTCCTTCATCATAATCAGATAGTTATGCTGCGAATTATCTGATGATTTCGGTTCCAGCGAGACATGACCTGAATTTTAGTGGATATATACCCCAAGATTAGAATAAAACTCGTCAAATCGCGCTATTGTAGTGTGGAATATGTCGTGTGGCTTTCTTTTTCGCATGAAATAAACTTATGTCATCACATAATTTAACTTATCCTAAATACGATCTAAGTCATTGTAAATGCTATGGGTGGATGCTTTTTGATCGCAAAGGCCGCTTTTTAAATAAGGATATTTGGCGAGGGAAAAGAAGTGGTGAGCCAAAAGCCGCTGAACGCGGCCTCGGGCTTAGGGCTTGTCGGAAATCTGTAAGGCGAGCTGGTGGATGATGGCGGCGGTTAGCCCCCAGACAAACTGCTGCTGATACCAGGAAAGATAAACCCGATGTCGCTGCTGCTTGCGCTCGATATCCAGTGGGTAATAGCGCGTCAATGCGAAGGCCTCGTCCAGCGGCATTTCAAACAGTTCGGCGACTTCGTCTTCATTGGGATGAAAGCGAGTCTGTGGGGCGATCAGCCCGACGACCGGTGTGACCTGAAAACCGCTTACGCTATCCAGCGGCGGTAATACGCCCAGCACCTGAACATTTTCCGGTGGGATAGCCACTTCTTCCTGCGCTTCACGCAGCGCCGTTTCGATGCTGGAACGATCTTCTTTATCCGCCGCCCCGCCGGGGAACGCCACTTGTCCAGCATGCTTACGCAGATCGGCAGAACGTCGGGTCAATAACAACGTGGGCGTAGGGTGACAAATAATCGGCACCAGAACCGCAGCCTGACGCTGCTGGTGCACAGGTCGCAACGATGGTGGAAGCTGTAACTGAAAGCGCGTAATAAAATCGTTCAGCGCAAAGGCCGTTGGCGGCAAGGCGATCTCACTCATTGACTTGGTACCTGAATTGTCTGGGAACCATCCAGTAGGGGAAGAATGCGGCCCACTTTATCAAACGTTTCCTGATATTCAGCCTGTTCCTGACTGTCGGCGACGATGCCGCCGCCCGCCCAGCAGTAAATTCTGCCGCGTTCGGTTAATAGCGTCCTGATGGTGATATTGGTATCCATGGTGCCGCACAGGCTGATGTAGCCGACGCTGCCGCAGTAGGCATTGCGACGCTGAGGTTCCAGTTCTTCAATAATCTGCATAGCGCGGATTTTGGGCGCGCCGGTAATCGAGCCGCCGGGGAAACAGGCGCGTAGCAGCGTGGTTGCAGGGCAATCTTCCGGTAGCTGTGCTTCAATCGTGCTGACCAGATGGTGCACCGCGGGGAAAGGCTCGACGACGAACAACTCCGGCACACGGACGCTGCCCGGCACCGCAACGCGACCGATGTCGTTACGCAGCAGATCGACAATCATCAGATTTTCTGAGCGATCTTTCTCCGAATTAGCGAGCCGCACCGCTTGTTGTTTATCGGCATCTGGGTCTGCGAGGCGCGGCAGTGTGCCTTTAATCGGGCGCGTTTGAATGCGGTGATTTTCCAGCCAGAGAAAGCGTTCCGGCGATACGCTGATGACGGTATTTTCCGGCAGGCGCAGGAAGGCGGAAAAGGGGGCTTTATTGCCTGCTGACAGTCGTAAAAATGCTTGCCATTCATCACCCTCGTAAGCCGCGGAAAAGCGCTGTGCCAGATTGACCTGATAACAGTCTCCCGCCAGAAGGTAGTCCTGTATTTTGCGGAATTTTTCGCCATATGCTTCGCGTGACATATTCGGCTGCCAGGCGTTGGTAAGGCTGAAATCGGTTTTGGGGGCGTTAACGGGCGGAGTCGCTAACCCGTCGAGCCGTGCCTGAAGGGAATGATGTACGATCAACGTTAACGTTTTTCGATGGTGATCGGCAACCAGCGCCCAGTCGTAGAGACCCACCGCCATATCCGGTAAATCGATATCTTGCTCGGCCTGTGCGGGCAGCGTTTCAATCTGACGTCCCAGATCGTAGCCGAACAGGCCAAGTGCGCCTCCCTGAAAAGGGAAATCAGGATGTACTTCAGCGGGCAACGCCAGTGAATCAAGCTGCTGTTGCAGTAAAGCAAATGGATCGCCGTCCACGATGTTCGTTACACCGTCACGCGTGATTTCCGTTTTGCCTCCACGCGTGCAAAGTGTGACTCGCGGATCGGCGACCATAATATCGAAGCGATTATGCGGATGATCGGCAAACCCGGAATGCAGCAACATCGCCCACGGCTGTTGGGAAAAGGGCGCAAAGCGATCGAGCAGCACGGTCGGGTAGTAAGGCAGAGCGTGATAGATAGCGGCGGAGCCCGTCGCTGTAGTCAAATCGCTGGTGTCGGTTACGTGAGTCGTATTAGCGGCAATCATGTTCTTCGTGTTGTGTCTACAGTATGGTTGTGTTGATAGCGCGTCGATTTTCCTGACCACAGCGTACCACAAAGCAGAAATGCTGGTGTATGCCGAAGCGGGCATGCGATGATACGCGCGAATTTACCAACCAGGAAACTATCATGATTGCAGGTATGCCCGCGCTGACGCACAAGCAGCAGCAAGATGCTGTAGAGCGTATTCAGGAACTCATGTCTGAGGGCATGAGCAGCGGCCAGGCGATAGCACTGGTTGCGGCGGAGATCCGTCAGAATCATCAAGGTGACACCGTCGCGATGATGTTTGACGAAGAGGATGACGAATTTAACGACAGTAATGACAGCGACGAAGAACACCATTTTGATGATGGTGAAGAAGAGGAAGAGCAGTAACCACCACGTCTCTCCCTCTGGATATATAAGACGGTGGCTTATATCGCCGCAATCGCTTTGATTTCGACTTTGAATTTCGGGTGCATCAATTTAGCCTGCACGGTGCAGCGTACAGGCGCGCTACCCGCCACGACCCAGGCATCCCACGCGGCATTCATAGCGGCAAAATCATCCGCATCGGCGAGAAAAATCGTCACGTCTAACAGCTTGCTCTTATCCGTTCCCGCCTGTTGCAGGATCGCATCTAACGCGCCCAGCGCGTTTTCCGTTTGCGCCTGTGCGTCATCATCCAGATTTTCCGGCACGCTGGTGTAATAGAGCGTGTTGTTATGGATGACGGCGTCTGACCAGCGTGCTTCAGGATTAATTCGTGTGATCGCCATGAGGTGGGTTTCTCCATTGTGGGGATAATTAAAAGAGTGACATCAACCAATGCCAGCCGCCAAGCCTAACACAGCAGGTTGCGGCACGCTTTCCTGATTTAAGGTGGTAGCGTTGGGTGACTCTTGGCATAATCAGCGCGATATTTTGCCGCGACCTGAAACGGTTAGCGGCTTACAGATACAGCATTCCCTTGAAAAAGAGAGCAGGCGTGACGAACGATCGTGTAATTGATGATTTTGCTAATGACGGCGTGCTGGCGAAAGCAATCACAGGCTTCAAGCCTCGTGAGCCACAGCGGCAGATGGCGCAGGCCGTCATGCAGGCTATCGACGATAAAACAGCGCTGGTGGTGGAAGCGGGTACCGGAACCGGTAAAACCTATGCCTACCTTGCGCCTGCTTTGCGTTCAGATAAAAAAGTCATCATTTCGACCGGATCAAAAGCGCTACAGGATCAGCTCTATAGCCGCGATTTACCGACGATCGCGCAGGCGCTGAAGTACAAAGGCAAATTAGCGTTGCTGAAAGGTCGCTCGAACTACCTCTGCCTGGAACGGCTTGAACAGCAATCGCTGGGCGGCGGTGATTTACCCGGCGAAACGCTGAGCGAACTGGTTCGGCTGCGCGGCTGGTCGTCGGAAACGACGGAAGGCGATGTCACGACCTGTTCAGGTGTGGCGGAAGACAGCGCGATCTGGCCGTTAGTGACCAGCACCAACGATAACTGTCTGGGCAGCGACTGTCCGCACTATAAAGAGTGCTTCGTGGTGAAAGCACGGCGTAAGGCGATGGATGCCGATATCGTGGTGGTTAACCACCATCTCTACCTCGCCGATATGGTGGTGAAGGAGAGCGGTTTTGCGGAGCTGATCCCAGAAAGCGACGTCGTCATTTTCGATGAAGCCCACCAGATTCCCGATATCGCCAGCCAATATTTCGGCCAGCAGCTTTCCAGCCGCCAACTGCTGGATCTGGCAAAAGACATCATCATTGCTTACCGCACCGAAGTGCGCGACGCCTCTCAACTGCAAAAAAGTGCCGATCGCCTGACGCAAAGCACGCAGGATTTTCGGTTGGCGCTGGGCGATCCGGGGTTTCGCGGCAATCTGCGTGATGTGCTCGAACAGCCGTCGCTTCAGCGTGCGCTGCTGCTGCTGGATGATGCGCTGGAGCTGTGTTACGACGTCGCGAAACTGTCGCTCGGGCGTTCAGCGCTGCTGGATGCCGCTTTTGAGCGCGCCACGCTTTATCGCAACCGCCTGAAACGGCTGAAAGACGTGCAGCAACCGGGTTACAGCTACTGGTACGAATGTAATTCACGTCATTTCGTGTTGGCGCTGACGCCGTTGTCCGTCTCCGATCGCTTTCGTGAACTGATAAAAGAGAAGCCTGCGGCCTGGGTGTTTACCTCCGCGACGCTGTCTGTTAACGACCAACTCTTCCACTTCACCGATAGGCTGGGGCTGGATAACGCGAATACGCTCCTGTTACCCAGCCCGTTTGATTATGCCAATCAGGCGTTGCTCTGCGTCCCCCGTAATTTGCCGGAAACCAATCGTCCCGGTGCGGCAAAAAGGCTGGCGGCGATGCTGCGACCGTTGATCGAGGCGAATCAGGGGCGCTGCTTTATGCTGTGTACCTCGCATCAGATGATGCGCGATTTGGCAGCCGAATTCCGCGCCACGCTGACGCTACCGGTGCTGTTACAGGGCGAAACTGGCAAGGCGCAACTGCTGTCACAGTTTGTGTCGGCGGGTAATGCCTTGCTGGTGGCGACCAGCAGCTTCTGGGAAGGTGTCGATGTGCGCGGCGATACGCTCTCCTGCGTCATTATCGATAAGCTGCCGTTTACCTCACCGGACGATCCGCTGCTGAAGGCGCGTATTGAAGACTGTCGCTTGCGTGGCGGTGAACCTTTCGACGATGTGCAGGTTCCTGATGCGGTGATTACCCTGAAGCAAGGCGTGGGTCGCCTCATCCGTGATGTTGAGGATCGCGGTGTGATTGTGATTTGCGATAATCGACTGGTGATGCGTCCGTATGGTGCCGTGTTCCTTAACAGCCTGCCGCCGACGCCACGTACCCGCGACATTGGGCAGGCGATTAATTTCCTGACGCGTAACACCTAATTCCCCACTGGCGATTGCTGCATGGTCTGACCGATGGTGGGAAGGGCTGCGGCACGACAGGGGCTTATGCTATGATACGGGCCATTAAGATTTATTTATCCTGCCTGAGGTTGGCATGTCTACGCGAATTCTAGCGCTTGATACCGCAACGGAAGCCTGTTCCGTCGCACTCTGGAATGAAGGTGAAATTCATTCTCTGTTCGAAATTTGTCCCCGTGAACACACACAACGTATTCTGCCGATGGTTCAGCAGGTGCTGGCCGACAGCGGCCTGACGCTCAAGGATCTTGATGCGCTGGCCTTTGGTCAGGGGCCGGGAAGCTTTACCGGCGTGCGGATTGGTATCGGTATTGCCCAAGGGCTCGCGCTGGGAGCGGATTTACCGCTGCTTGGCGTATCGTCATTGGCGACCATGGCGCAGGGCGCTTTCCGCCTGACGCAGGCAACGCAGGTGCTGGCGGCCATCGATGCGCGGATGGGAGAAGTGTACTGGGGCTGCTATCAGCGCAATGCTGACGGCGGTTGGCAGGGGGAGTCCGAGGAAGCGGTATTGAAACCTGAACAGGTGCAGGCATTAACTGCCGCGCTGTCAGGTGAATGGGCCACGGTAGGCACCGGATGGGAAACTTACCCTGAACTGGTCAGCCATGCCTCGCTGGTGTTATCAAAGGGCGAGGTGCTGTTGCCGCAGGCGCAGGACATGTTGCCGCTGGCCTATCAGCTATGGCAGGCAGGAAAAGCGGTCAGCGTCGAGAATGCGCAACCACGCTACCTGCGCAATGAAGTAACCTGGAAAAAGCTGCCCGGCCGCGACTAGTCAGAATGCACATTTGGCGTGAAGTATACCCGTCATAAACAGCAACTTATTCGATGCTGAGCAGTCTAACTATCAGATATCTGAAGAGGGGGTTGTGCTATGTCCGTACAAATAAAAAGTGTGCATCTGAATCAGAAAAAAGCACGCCTCGGTATGCTGGTTGCGACAGCGCTTCTGCTGTCAGGCTGTGTCACGGTGCCGGATGCCATTAAAGGTACGTCGCCAACGCCGCAGGACGATTTGGTGCGTGTGATGAATGCGCCGCAGATTTATGTCGGTCAGGAATCACGCTTTGGCGGACGAGTGGTCAGCATCCACAATGAAGCGAATAAAACGCGGCTGGAAATTGCCAGCATGCCGCTGGATAGCGGCGCAAAACCGCTGCTGGATATGCCGTCAGAAGGGCGTTTTATTGCCTATGTGAATCGCTTTCTGGAACCCGTCGATTTTAAAGACCAACTGGTTACCGTTGTCGGGCCGATTGTCGGCACCGAACAGGGCGCTATCGGGGATAAACCCTATCGTTATGTCGTGATCGACGCGCAAGGCTATAAACGCTGGAATGTCGTGCAGCGTCTGATGGTGCCACCCGGCGGCTATGGCCCGTGGGGATGGCGTGCGGGGTACGGCTACGGCTGGGGCCCCGGATGGGGATTTGACGGCGGTTGGCCGGGTCCGACACGGATTGAGAATGTCGTGACAGAATAAGAATAGGGCTATTTTACTTGTCATTTTGAACCTGGGCAGTGCTCAAAATCCTCACGTACTACGTGTACGCTCCGGTTTTTCCGCGCTGTCCGAGTCCAAACTGACTGCGCCAATAACGCCCTATGGGGTAGGCTCTAAAATTATTTCGTTCAGTGTGAAGAGATCAGGCGACGCAGGTTGCCTGATTTTTTTTGAATAAAGAATAAATTAGTGATCGTTCTCGCAACCTGAACATTGTTTGTTAGCTAACTGGTAGGCTGAGTTAAAATAATGTTAATAACAATAAGCCTCTGAGGGCGACGACGATGCCACTAAAAAAATATCTCGGGAGTGACGTCTTGGAAAAAATTTGGTTATCACGCTATCCGGCGGATGTGCCGGCGGAAATCGATCCAGATCGCTATTCGTCGTTGATTGAAATGTTTGAAAATGGCGTGAAGCGCTATGCCGATCGGCCTGCGTTCGTCAACATGGGTGAAGTGATGACGTTTCGTAAGCTGGAAGAGCGGAGCCGGGCATTTGCGGCCTATCTGCAAAATCAGCTTAAATTGCAGAAAGGCGATCGCGTCGCGTTGATGATGCCCAATCTGCTGCAATATCCCGTCGCGCTGTTTGGCGTGTTGCGTGCAGGTATGGTGGTTGTCAATGTTAACCCGCTGTATACGCCGCGTGAGCTGGAACATCAGCTAAAAGACAGCGGTGCCAGCACGATTGTTATCGTGTCTAACTTTGCGCATACGCTGGAAAAGATCGTCCATAACACGGCGGTGAAGCACGTTATCCTGACCCGCATGGGTGACCAGCTCTCTACGGCAAAAGGCACGTTAGTTAACTTCGTGGTGAAATACATTAAGCGGCTGGTGCCCAAATACCATCTGCCGGATGCGATATCGTTTCGTCGTGTTTTGCAGGAAGGGCGGCGTCAGCAGTATATTCGTCCCGACATCATCAATACTGATTTAGCATTTCTGCAATATACCGGCGGCACCACGGGCGTCGCTAAAGGCGCCATGCTCACGCACCGCAATATGTTGGCGAATCTTGAGCAGTGTAAAGGTGCATACGGTGCCGTTTTGCGTGAAGGAACTGAGCTGGTAGTGACCGCACTCCCGCTGTACCACATCTATGCGCTGATGGTGAATGGCCTGCTGTTCTTTGAATTGGGCGGGAAGAATCTCCTGATTACTAACCCCCGCGATATTCCAGCGGTGGTGAAAGAGCTGAAACAGTATCCGTTTACCGCAATCACGGGCGTGAATACGTTATTTAACGCGTTGCTTAATAATAAAGAATTCCACGAACTGGATTTTTCGGCACTGCGGCTATCCGCAGGTGGCGGCGCGTCGGTGCAGCAGTCGGTGGCAGAGCGCTGGGAAAAATTGACCGGTAAACATCTGCTCGAAGGCTACGGATTGACGGAGAGTTCTCCGGTGGTATCGGGCAACCCATACGATCTGAAGCATTACAGCGGCAGTATTGGGCTACCGATGCCGTCAACGGATGTCAGAATCATTGATGATAACGGCAATGACGCAGGTCCGGGGGAATCCGGTGAGCTGTGGGTGCGTGGGCCGCAGGTGATGTTAGGGTACTGGCAGCAGCCTGCTGCGACGGATGAGGTGTTAAAAGACGGCTGGCTGGCGACGGGTGACGTTGTCACGTTTGATGATGAAGGATTCCTGCGGGTTATCGACCGTAAGAAAGACATGATTCTGGTTTCCGGCTTTAACGTCTATCCGACCGAAATTGAAGATGTGATCAGCCGTCATCCCAAAGTGTCTGAATCCGCGGTGGTTGGAGTGGAGAATGAAGTATCCGGTGAGGCAGTCAAAGCCTTTGTCGTCAGACGCGACAACTCGTTAACGAAAGAAGAACTCATTACCCACTGCCGCCGTAACCTTACGGGCTACAAAGTGCCGAAAGAGATCGAATTCCGCGACGATTTGCCGAAGTCTAACGTGGGGAAAATTCTGCGTCGCGAATTACGCGGCGAGAAAACGGCGAAGAAAGACGCTGCCGCCTGACTATTTTCCACGAAAAACGACTGCCAGAGAGAGGCAGGACGCGATATGATGTTTTCACGCCGGTTTATCCGGCGTTCTTTTTTATGGCGGACTTACAGCCGTCACCCTATGGGCCGTCGCTTGCGACGTTAAAAATTTCCGCCGGGAATTTTTTACGGCGATACGGATTTGACCCAGAACCGTAAAGTAAAGACAACCAAGAGAATGACGTTTTGAATTATCAGTTGATCACTTCCGACATTGGGTTACAAGAGGTTTGCACCCAGGCGCGACGCTTTCCGCAGGTGGCATTGGACACGGAGTTCGTCAGAACCCGCACGTATTACCCGCAATTAGGGTTGATTCAATTGTATGACGGCGAACAGCTTTCACTTATCGACCCGTTAACGATTACCGACTGGGCACCCTTTCAGGCGTTACTGCGTGACGAACAGGTCACTAAATTCCTGCACGCGGGCAGCGAAGATCTGGAAGTGTTTCTCAATGCATTTGGAACAGTGCCGACGCCTTTCATCGATACACAGATTCTGGCCGCATTTTTAGGCAAGCCGCTTTCTTATGGATTCGCTGCGCTGGTGGCCGACTACATGAGCGTGACGCTGGATAAAAGCGAGTCGAGAACGGACTGGCTGGCACGTCCGCTGAGCGAAAAACAGTGTGATTACGCTGCTGCCGATGTGTTCTATCTGCTGCCGATGGCCATTCAACTGGTGGCTGATACGCAAGCCGCAGGGTGGATGAACGCGGCGCTGGATGAGTGTCTCCTGCTGTGTCAGCGCAAACAGGATATTTTAGCGCCGGCATTGGCCTATCGCGAATTTGGCAACGCCTGGCAGCTGCGTGGCCGGAATCTGGCTTGCCTTCAGCGTCTGGCTGAGTGGCGTTTGCGTAAAGCTCGCGAGCGAGACAGCGCGGTGAATTTCGTCGTACGTGAAGAGAACCTGTTGCAGGTGGCGCGTTGTCTGCCGACGTCGCTGGGTGAACTGAGTTCACTGGGGCTGAGCGGCCCGGAAATCCGCTACCACGGCAAAACACTGCTGGACTGTGTTGCACAGACGGACGGCATTGCTGACGCGGATTGTCCACCGCCGGTGATTAATTTGATCGACTATCCCGGCTATAAAAAAGCGT
Source organism: Pectobacterium sp. S5 (assembly GCF_051707265.1). NCBI lineage: Bacteria > Pseudomonadati > Pseudomonadota > Gammaproteobacteria > Enterobacterales > Pectobacteriaceae > Pectobacterium > Pectobacterium sp. S5. Next base: position 163,682 of record NZ_JAULSZ010000001.1, on the reverse strand, counting down.
TTAAAGATATCAAAGCTCTGGTGCAGCGCGTGAGCGAACAGAGTGGATTATCTGCCGAGCTATTGGCTTCACGTCGCCAAATTAATCGTCTGCTGAACTGGCACTGGAAATTAAGCGGGCAAGATGCGGGAATGCCGGAAATGTTGTCTGGCTGGCGCGGCCAGTTATATGGCGATGAACTGCGTGAAATTGTGCAAGGTTATTAATCACCGGTAAACACGTCTTATCAATACGCCTTATTTGCTGTGATGATGCAATCATGAAAAAAGCAGCAAATAGGGTGATAAGAATACGGTGAAAAAAACAAAATAAGAAATAAAATACTGGCTAAATATACAGTTTATTATGAAATGAAACGCACTTAATTTGAAGTATGACGGGAATAGATATCCCCTGCGTAAAAGCAGGGGATACTACAGCAGAAAAATCATTTAGGCGTTTCTTCCGCTTCCGGTAATGTAACGTTCAACTCAAGCACGGAAATATCATCTCCTTTTTGCTCAAGCTGAACTGTCACCATCTCAGGATCAATCTGTACATATCTACAGATAACCTCAAGAATGTCTCGCTTTAATTGCGGCAGATAATGGGGTTCGCTATCTCCCCGGCGTCGCTCCGCGACAATAATTTGCAGCCGTTCCTTGGCAATATTGGCTGTCGTTTTTTTGCGGGACAGAAAGAAGTCCAGTAAAGCCATAATTTATCCCCCAAAAAGTCGTTTAAGGAAACCCTTCTTCTCTTCTTCAACAAAACGGAAAGGGCGTTCTTCACCAAGTAGACGTTCAACGGTGTCCGCGTAGGCTTTACCTGCATCGGCTTCCGCATCCAGAATGACGGGTTCGCCCTGGTTAGAGGCGCGGAGTACGGATTGGTCTTCCGGGATGACGCCAACTAGCGGAATCCGCAGAATATCAAGGACGTCTTCCATACTCAGCATGTCGCCACGGCTCACCCGGCCTGGGTTGTAGCGCGTCAACAGCAAATGCTCTTTGATCGGATCTTCAGAACGCTCTGCACGACGTGATTTCGAAGACAGAATGCCCAGAATACGGTCGGAGTCGCGAACGGAAGAGACTTCCGGGTTGGTGGTGATAATCGCTTCATCAGCGAAATAGAGCGCCATCAACGCACCGGTTTCAATCCCGGCGGGTGAGTCACACACGATAAAATCGAATTCCATCTCGCCCAAGTCGTTGAGCACTTTTTCTACGCCTTCATGCGTTAACGCATCTTTATCACGCGTTTGTGATGCTGGCAGAATGTAGAGATTATCCGTTCTCTTATCTTTGATCAGCGCCTGATTCAGCGTGGCATCACCCTGAATCACGTTGACGAAGTCATACACTACGCGACGCTCGCATCCCATGATCAGGTCGAGGTTACGCAGACCAATGTCAAAATCGATGACAACCGTCTTTTTTCCTTTCTGGGCTAAACCGGTAGCAATGGCCGCGCTTGATGTGGTCTTGCCAACGCCCCCTTTACCCGATGTAACAACAATGATGCGTGCCATAAATGTTTCCTTGGGAGATTCTAGTCTAGAGGTTTTATCGTTAAAACATTGTCCAGCTGGTTCAGATTGATCCGTGCTGGCTGCCCAAAATAAGCTTCAGGGATCTGATCGCTCAGCCAGTAGCGGCCAGCAATCGAGACCAGTTCTGCGGCCAGATGCGTACAGAATATCTGGCTCTGAACATCGCCAGAAACGCCTGCGAGGGCTCGGCCGCGCATCATGCCGTAAATATGAATATTGCCATCGGCAATCACCTCAGCACCCGCGCTAACGCTGCTTGTGACGATTAAGTCACAGTTCCGGGCGTAAATCTGTTGGCCGGAGCGAACGGGGGTGTTGATGACTTTCGTTTTCACCGCAGCAGGAACGGCGGCGACGGGCTCGACTACCCGGCGTTGTGCTTTACCTTCGCTCAGAAGGGGAAGCCCCGCCTGCGCAATGGTTTTCTTTAATGCGTCGTCGGTACATCCGCTGACGCCAACGACATGCAGGCCAGTTGACGAAATAGCCTGCTGCAATTTTATCCAGTCGGTTTCCGCTGTTAATGCAGCAACATTAATGACAACGGGGGCATTTTTCAGGAAAGCAGGCGCTTGCTCTATTTTTTCCTGTAGTGCCTGGTAAATTACCTCGGGTTGGGAATCATGCAAATGAACAACCGATAAGGTAAAGCTGCTGCCTTTTAGCTCTATTGGCGTTTGTGACATCTATCCTGACTCAGTTTCAGCATCTTTTAATCCCTAGAGTAACATTTAAGGCATGATATTCCAGAGCGCTGTAAGCATGTTATAGTCACAATTATATACAGGCAAGATGGCATTCCCATCAAATAGAGTAAAAAAAATGTTTTGTGTGATCTATCGAAGTGCTAAACGCGATCAGACCTATCTTTATGTTGAAAAAAAAGACGATTTCTCACGCGTGCCGGAAGAATTAATGAAAAGTTTCGGCACGCCGCAGTTGGCCATGCTCTTACCGCTGGAGGGGCGTAAAAAACTGGCGAATGCGGATATAGAAAAAGTGAAACTTGCGCTACAGGAACAGGGCTTTTATCTGCAAGTTCCTCCACCGGTCGAGAGCTTATTAACCACGCCGGTATAAGTGTAAAAAAATAATACCAAAATGCACTTTCAGATAAAGCCGCAAACATAATTTGGCGTGGAATATCTCAGCCGTTTGCATGATATTCCGCGCGATAAATATTCACCTTTTGAGTTTTATCCCGCCACAATTTAATTGTTTCCATTTTTGATGAGATAGGACTTCGTTTCCTCCTCATCGGATCCCCAGCCTTGCGCGCCTGAAATCTGTTGGGGTAACCCCCGTTGCGATGATATAACGATGGTTTTGCACCATCGTGTTCTTATATAGCTGTTTTCCTTTTGGTCGTGTTCTGTGCCACGAAAGCAGCGATAATCCAACAGACAGGGCAGGAGAATACCCATGTATCAACACAGAGACTGGCAGGGCGCGCTGCTTGATTTCCCAGTAAACAAAGTCGTTTGCGTCGGGAGCAACTACTCAGAACACATCAAAGAAATGGGCAATGCGATCCCAAGTGAGCCCGTTTTATTCATCAAGCCTGAAACCGCACTGTGTGACTTACGCCAGCCCGTTGCCATCCCTAAAAATCTGGGTTCGGTTCATCACGAAGTCGAGCTGGCCGTGCTGATCGGTACGCCGTTAAAGCAGGCGAATGAAGAACGCGTCGCTCGGGCGATTGCGGGTTATGGTGTAGCACTGGATCTGACGCTGCGTGATTTGCAGTCTGATTTTAAAAAGGCGGGTCAACCGTGGGAAAAAGCCAAAGCGTTTGACGGTTCCTGCCCGATCTCTGGTTTTATTCCGGTTGCCGAGTTTGGCGATCCGCAGCAAACCGATCTGGGTGTAAAAGTGAATGATGAAGTGCGCCAGCAGGGCAACACGCGTGATATGATTACGCCGATTCTGCCGCTGATTGCTTACATGAGCCGTTTCTTTACGCTGCGCGCGGGCGATATTATTTTAACGGGTACGCCAAAAGGGGTCGGTCCGATCCTGTCTGGCGATATGCTGACGATTACGGTAAATGACCGGACGTTAAGCACGCGTATTATCTAACGCCCCCGGCTGCCCGTATTGAACGACGGGCAGCAAAATTTCCCCGCCGCGCCCGCCAGAATCACGCATTTTTATTTACACCGCTATCGATTTATACAACTAAGGTAACTGGAAGAGACATGACTGAACGCCCTTTTTGGCAGCAAAAAACGTTGTCTGAGATGTCCGACGATGAATGGGAGTCGCTGTGCGATGGCTGCGGTCAGTGCTGTTTGCATAAACTGATTGATGAGGATACGGAGGAAATCTACTTTACCAACGTCGCCTGTAATCAACTGAATATTAAAAGCTGTCAGTGCCGTAACTATGAGAAACGCTTTGAGTACGAGCCGGACTGTATCAAGCTGACGCGTGAAAACCTGCTGACGTTTAACTGGCTACCCGCGACCTGTGCGTATCGCCTGATCCATGAACGTGAAGATTTACCGCAGTGGCACCCGCTGGTCTGTGGTACTAAAACGGCGATGCACCGTGAGCGTATCTCCGTGCGCCATATCGCCGTGCGTGAGACTGAGGTGGTGGACTGGCAGGACCACATTTTAAACAAGCCCGAGTGGGCGCGATAGTTTCTGTTCGGCGCTAGGCTGTTATCTGATTAAAACAAGAGGCCCCTCAATCTGAATCACTCAGAAGAGGGGCTTTTTATTGGGGGATAATCAGCGTTCATTCGTCATCCCATCTGTTTTTGTCTGTTACTTCACATTTCTCTTTTTCATTGTGCGAATCATGCTGTCATCTCCGGCACAAATCGTGACGTGTTGTATAATTTTAAAGCGGTTAAACCAGCAGGAGGGAGAGCATGTGATTAACTTTGAGAAAATTATTCTTGAGTACAGCGAGCAGTACACCGACTTTGCTGCCTCCACCATTGCTTTTATGGAAAGTCAGGAAAAAAAGATCGACGCAGATGAAATATCACGAAGAATCCCGCAGGAAAAAAGACCTTTTTTTAATGAAAGATTAGGCCATTATCGCGATATCTACAGACCACAGCAGTGAGGGGTGGCACAAGCCTGTGAGGCGTAGAAACAGTTACCAGAAGCCCGACTCTCGTCGGGCTTTTCGGTATTTCATTAGCGGCTGAAGAGGTCGCGACGCTTAGGGCGGAAAGGCTGAGCGATCAATACCAGCACGGCAACCAACAGATAAGCGGCAAAGATGCCAAGCAGCCACTGCGGCATTTCCATAGAAAGGAATTCCCACTGACGTACTGAGCAATCACCTGTCGCATTGAAAATGGCCGGAAGCCATTTGTCTAAAGGCAACCATGACGGGAAGCTGACAAAGAAATCACAGGTGGTAAACGGCGACGGATTTAACAAAATATCCGTGTGTTTCCATGCCAGACGGAACCCTTCATAAGAACTGTATATCCATAGTGCGATGGCCGGGTAACGCAACGCCGTTGTTGGCGCGATGGCACCCACAATACCTGCCGCGAACACGCCCCACAGCGCACAGCGCTGATAGATACACAGCACGCACGGTTTTAATAACATCACATGCTGAAAATAGAGCGCGGTCAATTCCAACGCTAAAGCAGTAAACGCCAGCAGCAGCCACGCACCACGCCCGCGTGAGCAACGATTAAGAAATCGCAACATAAAAATATTCCATGCTAAACATGATTGAAGCAGCAGTGTAAACCGTTCTGGCTTCACTGCCATCATTTCACTGTGCAAAACGTAACGATATGTTTATTTGATGCTTTTATATCATTCTGTCGCGACAAAAATGATGTTGATGATGTCATCAAGACCGAAATTGTCGCCACGGTGATTACTATACACGATCGTGATTATGAGTGACTGCCCGATATGGTCAAGTCTGGCAAAGAAATCCATTGTTTATTCATCAGAAAATCGGTGAACGGTACCAGCGTGAACTCAACGCAAAGTAACCCGACCAGCGTCATCACAATGGTGTAAGGCAGAGCCATGATCACCATGCGCCCGTAAGATAAACGGATAAGCGGTGCCAGAGAGGACGTCAGCAAGAACAGAAACGCGGCTTGCCCATTCGGCGTGGCGACGGAAGGCAGATTGGTGCCGGTATTGATCGCGACAGCGAGTAACTCAAACTGAGGTAGCGAGATATGACCGTTCTCAAAGGCGTTGCGCGCTTCGTTAATATAAACCGAGCCAACGAAGACGTTATCCGATATCGATGAGAGCAGGCCGTTGAACAGATAAAATTGCGTCAGCTGCGCGCTCTCAGAAGATTGCAGGACGTGGTGGATAATCGGTGAAAACAGTTGCTGATCGATAATGACGGCGACGATAGCGAAGAAGACCGTCAGCAGCGCGGTAAACGGCATGGCATCCTGAAACGCTTTACCAATGGCATGCTCTTCAGTTACGCCGCAGAACGTCGTAGCCATAATGATCACGGAAAGGCCAATCAACCCGACCTCAGCCAGATGAAACGCCAGCGCGACAATGAGCCAGACGCCAATCACCGCCTGCACAATTAAACGCGCTTTATCCTGCGGCGTGCGCTTTTCTGTCATGTCACGATCGTAATCCTCAAGCACGCGGCGCACGTTGTCTGGCAGATTTACGCCATAGCCGAAGAGTTTAAAACGCTCAACCAGCACGCAGGTCAGGATACCGCAAATAAACACCGGGACGGTCACCGGTGACATACGCAGGAAGAAGCTGACGAAATCCCAACCGGCGCTTTTCGCGATAATCAGGTTCTGAGGTTCGCCAACCATCGTCATCACGCCGCCCAGTGCCGTACCGACGCCAGCGTGCATGAGCAGGCTGCGCAAGAATGCCCGAAACTGCTCCAGCGTACGATGCTGCTCCTCGCTGTTTAGCGCGCTGTCATCGCTGATATCGGCCTCGTCTTCACCTTGCTGGGAAACGAAACGGTGATAAATACCATAAAACCCGATCGCGACGCTGATAATAACGGCAATCACGGTTAGCGCATCAAGGAACGCGGAAAGAAAGGCGGCGGCGATACAGAAAGCAAGTGAAAGCAGCGTTTTGGAATGAATGCGCAGCAGCAGTTTGGTAAACACAAAGAGCAGCAGTTGCTTCATGAAGTAGATGCCTGCCACCATAAACACCAGCAGCATGAGGACTTCAATATTCCCCGTTATTTCATGCCACACCTGCTGCGGGCTGGTCATACCGATGAAGATTGCCTGTAGTGCCAGCAGGCCGCCAGGCTGTAATGGGTAACATTTCAGCGCCATGCCTAGCGTAAAAATAAACTCCACGACGAGTAACCAACCGGCCCAAAACGGGCTGACAAAATAAAACAGCAGCGGATTAATCAGCAAGAAGCAAAAAATAGTCAGTTTGTACCAGTCTGGCGCGTATCCCAGGAAATTTTTTAGCAGCGCGCGGTGGAGAGGCATGGCGATCATAATGGAAGAGGAATCCTTATTCGTTAGAATAGTTTGATGGTTTTATCATATCGTAAAAACTTTACAAACGGGCAGAAGTCTACCGTTCTAAGGCGTGAGAGGGCGGTTTGCAGTCACAATTTTTCATTGAAATTGCTTGGTGCCCGAGTGCGGCGCTATATCATGATTCTTTCGTCTGGTATTATGACTTAGCTTTTTTCGGCAATCACCGCTACGGATTATCAAACACATGGTTATAAAGGCGCAAAGTCCGGCTGGATTCGCGGAAGAATACATTATCGAAAGTATATGGAATAACCGCTTTCCTCCTGGCTCTATTTTGCCCGCGGAAAGAGAGCTTTCCGAACTGATCGGCGTGACCCGTACTACGCTGCGTGAAGTGCTTCAGCGCCTAGCCCGCGATGGCTGGCTGACGATACAGCACGGGAAACCCACAAAAATTAACAACTTTTGGGAAACCTCCGGGCTCAATATTCTGGAAACGCTGGCTCGACTCGATCACGATAGCGTGCCGCAACTGATCGATAACCTGCTGGCCGTGCGCACCAACATCGCCGCCATTTTTATTCGGACGGCGCTACGCCATAACCCGGAAAAAGTGCGTGATGTATTAACTCAGACAAGCGCGGTAGACGATAGCGCAGAAGCCTTTGCACAACTTGACTACAACGTGTTTCGTGGCTTGGCCTTTGCCTCCGGCAATCCGATTTATGGTCTGATCCTGAACGGCCTGAAAGGGCTGTATATTCGCGTAGGGCGTTACTATTTTTCCAATCCGGAAGCCCGCAAGCTGGCGGTGAATTTTTACGGTCGGTTGGACGCGTTGCGCAGCGAAGAGCTTTACGATCAGGTGATGGATGTCGTCAGGCATTACGGTAAAGAAAGTGGGGCGATCTGGCACAGTATGCAGAGCGCGATCCCGCGGGACATCGCGGAAGTACGCCGCTAAGGCTCATACCGCAGCGTCATTGTGAGAATATGAAAAGGGGATTCAGGTTGCTGCCTGAATCCCCTTTCTCTTTAGTCGTGTCGCTGACCTGTGAACCGAGTTCCGTTATGTGGCTGCCGTCCCGTTACGCGGCGGACAGCGTTCAATCAACTCGATGCTACCATCCGTGTTAGCCTGTTCCAGATAAACGTCAAATCCCCACAGGCGATGGACGTGCTTCAACACTTCCTGGCTACTTTTATCCAGCGGTGCACGATTATGCGGAACATAGCGCAGCGTCAGCGCCCGATTACCGCGTAAATCCACGTTCCAGACCTGAATGTTCGGTTCCAGGTGGCTCAGGTTGTACTGCGCGGAGAGCTCCTGTCGGATCAAACGATAGCCTTCTTCGTCATGAATCGCGGCAATTTCCAGATAGTTATTTCGGTCGTCGTCCAGAACCGTAAACAGCCGGAAATCACGCATCAATTTAGGCGACAGGAACTGGCTGATGAAACTCTCGTCCTTGAAGTTCTGCATCGCAAAATGCAGCGTATCGAGCCAGTCTTTACCCGCGATATCGGGGAACCAGTAGCGGTCTTCGTCCGTCGGTGACTGACAAATACGCTTGATATCCTGAAACATCGCGAAGCCCAGCGCATACGGATTAATCCCGTTGTAGTACGGACTATTGTACGGCGGCTGATAGATCACATTGGTATGGCTGTGCAGGAACTCCAGCATGAAGCGCTCGGTGACTCGGCCTTCATCGTAGAGATGATTCAGAATGGTGTAGTGCCAGAACGTGGCCCAGCCTTCATTCATCACCTGAGTCTGCTTCTGTGGATAGAAATACTGGCTGACTTTCCGCACGATACGCAGAACCTCACGCTGCCAGGGCTCCAGCAGCGGCGCGTTTTTCTCCATAAAATAGAGCAGATTTTCCTGCGGTTCTTGCGGAAAACGTCTGGCTTGTTCTGGTGCAGCCCCCTGTTCGCGACGCGGTAAGGTCTTCCAGAGATCGTTAACCTGGCTTTGCAGGTAGGCCTCACGGCTTTTCTGGCGGGACTTTTCCTCTTCGAGCGAAATCTTCTGCGGGCGCTTATAGCGGTCAACGCCGTAATTCATTAATGCATGGCAGGAATCTAACAGGCGTTCCACCTCGTCTACGCCATAACGCTCTTCGCATTGCGCGATATACTGCCGGGCAAACAGCAGGTAATCGACGATGGAACTGGCGTCGGTCCAACTGCGGAATAGGTAGTTACCTTTGAAGAACGAGTTGTGTCCGTAGCAGGCATGCGCCATGACCAGCGCCTGCATCGGCAGCGTGTTCTCTTCCATCAAATACGCGATACAGGGATCGGAGTTAATGACGATTTCGTAGGCCAGCCCCTGCTGCCCGTGTTTGTAACGCTGTTCGGTTTCGATAAATTTCTTCCCGAACGACCAGTGGGCATAGTTGATCGGCATGCCTATGCTGGAATAGGCGTCCATCATTTGTTCTGAAGTGATGACTTCAATCTGATGAGGGTAGGTTGCCAAACGATACAGCTTCGCCACCCGATCAATCTCATCAAGGTAAACCTGTAATAACTCAAACGTCCAGTCCGGTCCATCACTCAGGCGAAGTGTTTTTTTTACCTGATTATCCGTCGATATAGCCATCAGCGCGCCCCCTAACATAACAAGTCTGTACGTGAGATCTCGTTTACTGCCTTCCCGCTGGCTCCTGTCAAAAAATCATCGTGGTTCATTTAGTTATAGCTGAGCTTTGGAAACGCGGCAATTGACGAATTGAGCGTGTTTGATGGAGAAAGGCCGCTGAGGGGAGAAAAAAGAAACCGGTATTACGCTGTCGATTGACAGGGAAATGCGCTCCCCGGAGAGAGCGCGAAATGCCGTTTGGACTAGGTGCGTTGATACCGTTTTAATAGCGCCTGAATATCGTTGAGACGGGAAACGGCAATCGTAGACAGCTTCTCTTTAGAAACGTCTCGATCGAGTGAGATGCAATCCTTCCACAGAGAACGACCGGCAATCACGCCAGAGGCACCATTTTTCAACGCGCTCTCTACCTGAGGGAGAAACGTCGCGTGATCGACGCCAGCGGATAGGACGGCCCAGGGAATGTCACCGCAGAGTGCGGTCACGCGTGCACAGGCCTCATCAGATCCAGGGTAAGGGATTTTTAAGACCTTTGCGCCTTGGTCGATACAAGCCTGACAGCCTGCTGGAATGAGTTCGGGCAGGAGGCGGGTATAGTCTTCACGAGATTCATTTTCCAGCGGATAGGTCAGGAATTCGACGACGAGCAGTAAATCTTCCTGCGCAAAATCCTGAATCACGGTACGAAGTGTGGCAAGGTTGCGGGTATTGGCGTCTGGTCTATCTGGGCGAAGGTAAATCATGATTTTTCCGCCAGTGGCACCCCATTCGCGCACTTTACGTGCCGTTACGCCTTCAACCATCGTGGAGATCCGGTAGCCTTCTGGCGTTGTTTCCCACCCTGACGCATCAAGCCCGATGAGCAGGCCCGTATCGCGGGGCAAAATGTCTTCGTCTATCAGGCCCGGTATGGCGCAGATCGGATCAACCAGCACACAGCCTGCCTCCGCCGCCAGATAGCGGGTGATGTCATATTTTGTTTTTCCTAATGTTTCATTGGTAATCGCGGCCTGTGCTTCTGATGTCGGTGCTAATACTGTTCGCATACCGCCACGTTGATCGCAGGCAATAACCATCATGGCGCCTGTTGCGTTACAAATTAATTGATATCCTCGGTGTTCAGCAGTTGTCATGGTGTTCATAATAATTACCCTCATAAAAGTAATATAAATAAGCGATTAATCCAGGTGTGTTTTGATCCATTGAATTAATTCCTGATGATTAATTTCCTTATCCTGATCAACCGTGTAACACTTTCCAATACGCATCGGTTGGGCCTGATGCGCGAGTGACATTAATTCCGGGAGATATTCATCGCCGGGATGGCCTTTTATTCTTTCATTAACTCTGGCTTGATATCGCTCTGCTACCCGAACAGATGAGATGGCATTCCATATTTCAAGCGTATGGTGGATATCACATGAAGCCAGATAATCTTGCAATACGGTTTTCTCGCGAAAACCGAACCAGGCATCAAGAACCAGAATACTATTCTCAGGAGTCTGTCTAACAATATTAAACATGGCTTGATAGGCGGCGTACCCCAGCTTTCTGTTTAACGTTCTATCAATCACATCGCAAAACTGCATCATGAACGGCTCTTTTATTTCATCAAGACTTAACCGATAGAGACTCAATTTATCCGCAATGATACGTGCTACCGTGCTTTTCCCTGATGCGGGAATGCCATTGACTAAAATAAGCTTTTTCATAATACTCCGACAATATCATCTGACGTCGTGGCGCTTCGAATACGAGAGAGCATATCGTCCTTTTCCAATAGGTTGATGATTGAGGCGATACCTTCTGTAATATGCGCATCGCTGTTAACGCCGCCGAACATAATTAAAATATCCACCGGTTCACTTCCCTGAATCGAGAGCGGAGTCTGTAGCGTCAGTAAACTGAAACAATTCTCCTGAACCCCGCATTCAGGGCGCGCATGGGGAATAGCTATGCCTTCATCAAAAACATAATAAGGCCCGTATTCCTTCGTGCTTTCTATTACCGCGACGGGATAGTTCTTCGTAATACATCCTGCACGGATTAACGGTTGTGCGGCGCAATAAATAGCCTCTTCCCATGTCTTACATATCACGCCCAGTTGAATACAATCGTGCTGCAAAAGGAAATTTTTTATGCTCATAAATCCTCATATATTTTCCCGAATGGTGTTTCTGAGTTCATCTATCTGAATAAAAATATCATCAACGCGATCCCGATAGTCAGGATGAGAAGAAAATACCTGAATGGCCTGATTGTATTTAATCATTAGCGCTTTTTGCGTTTCACTATGAGCAGGATCTTGAACTAAACGAAACTCAAGCTCCGCTAATTCTTCCTCAATTTCCCTGACGCGATTGTCATCCTTATTATCGCGAGGGCCGGAAGAGGGACCCGGGGAAAAAAAACGTTTGAGTAGAGAAAACATAGTGACTCCTTAAGCTATTTGCATAATGACGACAGGCCAATACGCTATTGCGATAGTTTACGATTCGCAATAAAGGCAATGAATGCAACAAACGCGACAAAGGCGGCGACAAATAACCAGTCTTGCTGGAAAGCGTGTCCTAATATCAGGCCAGTACTGATGACATCAGAATCACTGAAGGTGACGCCGGTAAATCCGAAATCTTCCAGTAATGGCACCAGAATGGCGGGCAAGAGCGTAATGAAAAGGCCATGAACGACACCGCCGATGACTGCGCCGCGCCGTCCTCCCAGCGCATTACCGAAAATACCGGCTGTGCCGCCCGCAAAGAAGTTGGTCAATAAACCCGGTAAGATCATCGCCAGCCCAAACATCGGGAAGATCAGCATCCCGAGAATAGAACCGACGGTGGTGGCGAGGAACCCGACAATGACGGCGTTGGGTGCATAGGGGAAGAGCACCGGACAATCCAACGCGGGTTTGGCGTTAGGGACCAGCCGCATGGCGATACCTCGAAATGCGGGAACCAGCTCATTAAGCAGCAGACGGACACCGCTGTAGAGAACGAAAACGCCCGCGACAAACTGCATGGACTGCATGAAGGAGTACATCAGATAGTTGACGCCGTTGGCGTATTGCGCGATGTAGGTCGGTCCTGCCGCCACGGCTGGGATGAGGTACATCGGCACCATGACGACGGCCATCGACAGGTAGGTATCCTGCAAGAATTTGAAGTTATCGGGCAGCGTTAAATCTTCCGTGGATTTGGAATTTTTACCAACTAACCGCGCGACGGCGGCCTGCACCAGATACCCGATGGTACAAAAATGCCCCAGAGCTACATCATCGGAATTCGTGATTTTACGGACAATCGGCTGTGCTAGCGCGGGCATCAGCACGGCCATAATGCCGCCAAATATGCCGCCGGTTAGGATCAGCGTTGCGCCGGTCAAACCTGCCTTATAGCCAATTACGGTACCGATTGTTGCCATCCACAGCAGAGCCTGTCCCGTCAGGAAGATATATTTAAAGGGGGTAATGCGCGCAATAAGGATGTTGACGGCAAAGATCACCATGAGCGTTAACGCGACTTCTGACCCAAGTTCGCGGTTTGCCAACCCGGCGATGGCGGCGACATCGGTGATGTAGCCTTTCATGCCAAAGCCTTGCGTGAAGATACTGTTCAAATAAGTCAGGGTATCAACGATGATGTTAATCCCTGCCATCATGATGAGGAAACCCAGCAGCGTCTTGAACGTCCCCTCTGCGGTTTTTCCTACCGATTTTTTCTGCAAAATCAACCCGATCATGGCGATCAGCGCGATCAATATGGATGCCTGGCCTAATAAGTCTTTCACAATGAAATTGATAACGGTGTTCATGTTTCACCTCATGCTATTGATGAGCCTGGATATACGTTAAAATTTTTTCTTCTATTTCATCTTTGTCAGTCAATTTATTAAGAATAATGACTCTTTTTTTCTCGTCTTCACTGGCATCGCTGTTCAGGATGTCAGCAAATATTTTCTGGGTTAGGATGACGTCATAATTGAAGGCAGAGGCCTCTGAAATCGTGGTGTGATTTATTTCTGCATCAATACCTAATTTTTTTAGTACGGATTTGGCTGTCATTTCGATAGCGAAACTGGAACCTAATCCACAACCGCAAACGCAAAGTACTTTCAACATAATCATGGCCTCATATAAGGTGATGGGCTTTCGCGAGCTTATAAAAATGACTTTCGACATCAACCAAACGTCGTTCGGAATCCTCCAGGTCGATAGGAATAGCCTTGTTGTTATTATTGATAATGATAATTTTATTGGTCAGTCCGGAATTAATACACCGAACGACTTCTTCTGCTAACAGGGTGCCCTGAATAATTTCTTCCCCGGTGGGCGCGCCATTTCGTAAACCATATCCCAAAATAGTTTTTCGGATACGGATGCCAATCTTATGCTCTAGTTTCTTGATAATGGTATCGATAGCGCCCTGAAAGCCAGGAGTATATTCATGGGTATAGCCTTCAGAGCATAAAATAATCACGCTGTTTTGTTCTGCGATTTTCTCCCGAATACATTGTGATAATTTATCAATCTCCCACGGTGATTCTGGAATGAGTGCGATGTCTGCGTTGCTCTTTAATGCTGCCTGCAAGGTTAATTCGCCACAATATCCACCGAGTAATTCGATCATGAATACCCGGCCCTGTAACCCCCGGCCTGTATTTCGCAATTTTTCTACTTCACTCATTACCTGCTCGCAGGCGGTAGAAAAACCGATCGTATAGCTATTCCCTGAGATATCATTATCAATTGTCATTCCTACGCCATAGCAATGAACGCCATAGTGACTGAGTTTTTTTAAAAATTGGAATGAGCCATCTCCGCCAGCCATAATGAGCGCGTCGAGTTTTTGTTTTTGAATGTTTTTGACGATTTGCTCATAGTCTGTTTTTCTGCATTTTCCGGTTTTTCTCCCTGAAGTAATCAGGGGCATTGCTGAGATGGAGTAATCCACCAAATCGCGGCGAGTGAGGACTTTACAGCAGTTATCGATAAGGCCATTAATTCCACCATCGAAAATGACGATGTCAGAGGCAGTCATTCTATTCACCTGAAAGATGAAATTATTTATTCCGCTAACGTCGCCGCCGCTAATGACTAATCCAATTTTCATCGTCGCCCTCTGGAAATATGAATAACTATCGTGTGAACACAATGTTATTAAACTGATAAGGCGTTTTTTTGATGAATGTCGCAATTTTGTATTTAACTACGAGGTCGTGTGTCTTGACAGTGATGTTGTTGGTTCTATTGCTGTGATGATTATCACGATTTAAAAATAAGCAATATAACTAACTTATTAATTAAATTGATATTTAACATTTTCACCTTTTTTATCTTTATTACTCTTTTCAGCTAAAAAACGAATACGTATTTTGTGAATGATTTCACAGTTATTTCGTTACGATCCCAATGATGAATCAACGAGTCGAAGAGATAACAATAGATAAATGTTATCGTCGAGGCGGGTGACAATTCCTTCCCAACTGCTAGAGTAGTCTTCAGTTTTACCTTTTAACTAGTGTTTTATTCCATTCAATAAGCATTTTTCCAGCAGATTAGACGGTCTTTGGCGGAGAGAAAGGGAGAGCGGTAGCATGCGGGTTGTGATTCTGGGAAGTGGTGTAGTTGGCGTGAGTACCGCTTGGTATCTTGTGCAGGCAGGGCATGATGTTACCGTGATCGACAGACAACCGGAGCCCGCGTTGGAAACCAGCGCCGGGAATGCCGGACAGATTTCCCCCGGCTATGCCGCGCCTTGGGCTGCACCGGGAATACCGCTGAAAGCGATAAAGTGGATGTTTCAGCGTCATGCACCGCTAGCCATTCGGCCGGATTTCACGGCCGCACAGCTGTGCTGGATGTGGCAAATGTTGCTCAACTGCGATGCGCGCCACTATAAAACCAATAAAGCGCGGATGGTGCGTCTGGCGGAATACAGTCGCGACTGTTTGCAAGCGCTGCGGCGAGATACCGGTATCGAGTACGAAGGTCGGCAAGGTGGAACGCTGCAACTGTTCCGCACTGAGCAGCAGTATGAAAACGCGACACGCGATATCGCCGTGCTGGAAGAGGCTGGCGTACCGTATCAACTGCTGACTCGTCATGAGCTGGCCTCGGTTGAACCTGCGTTGGCGAACGTGGCGGGAAAACTGACCGGTGGGCTGCGTTTACCGCATGATGAGACGGGCGACTGCCAGCTGTTCACTCGCCAACTGGCGGCTATGGCTGCCGATGTCGGTGTCACCTTTAAACTGGGGCGTAACGTTCGCCAACTGCGGGTGGAAGGGCAAAGCGTTACGGGCGTCCAGTGCGACGATGAAATGATTGTGGCAGATGCCTATGTGATGGCCTGCGGCTCCTATTCCACCGGATTACTGCGTCAGTGGTTCGATATTCCGGTTTATCCGCTGAAAGGCTATTCACTGACGATTCCGCTGGCGGATGACGCCTTGGCACCGGTTTCTACCGTATTGGATGAAACCTATAAAATAGCGATTACTCGCTTTGATCGTCGCATTCGCGTCGGAGGAATGGCCGAGGTTGTAGGTTTCAATACCGAGCTGAATCCCAAGCGCCGTGAAACGCTGGAAATGGTGGTGCGCGATCTGTATCCCCATTGCGGCCCGATTGAGCAAGCAACATTCTGGACGGGATTGCGTCCGATGACGCCAGACGGCACGCCGCTGGTAGGGCGCTCACCGCTGAAAAATCTGTACCTGAATACGGGGCACGGCACGTTGGGCTGGACGATGGCTTGTGGATCGGGGAAATTGCTGGCGGATATTCTGTCGGACAAATCACCGGAGATTGAAGCCGATGATTTGTCCGTGGAAAGGTATGCTCGTTAGTTTTGAGCTACTTATTTTTTAACTACTTAGCTTTGAACTACTTATTTTTTAACTACTTAGCTTTGAACTACTTAGTTTTTAACTACGTGCGGGGCAGCGATGTAATGCTGCTCTTGTGGTGCCGCGTCAGCAGACGGGCGCGTATTGCCAGCAGGGCGGCACAGAGCATCACCAGCGCCAGTGATACTTTTGACGGCAGAGGAATAGCCATAGCCATCAAGCCCAGCGCAGCGCCGCCCGCCATCTGCACAAATCCTACCATCGCTGACGCAATCCCCGCCTCATTGGAATAAGGCTCCAGCGCATAGCTGGTGGACGGGCCAATCAAAAATGCCAGACCGGCACAGGCCAGCGCGACGGGCAGCATATAGGTCGGCCAGGTGTCTTGCATCGTTTCGGGTAAGAGAACGACGCCGCTCAGCAGCGAAACAAACCCAGCACCCATCAGCAGGCTACCGATAGCCAGACAGCGCGGTCGGCCGACTTTGCGAATAATGCGATTCGCAAAGAAGCTGACCAGCATGATCCAAAAACCGTTCACGCCAAAGGCAATGGAAAACTCAAGCGGCGTGAGCTGAGCCTCATTCATCAACACTACGGGAGAGAAGGTGACATAGGTCAATGCCATTCCCATTGCACCCGCGTTGACTGAGGCGAATCCCAGAAATTGGCGGTCGGACAACAGACGTGCGTATTGGCGCAGCGGCAAGCCGTGTACGGGCAACGTTGAATCCGGGCGCGTTTCGGGCAGGAAGCGGATGACGAGTGCCAGTACTAGGATGCTGTAGCCTGCAAGGAACCAGAAGGGCGCACGCCAGCCGAAGGCTTCAGCCAAAAGCCCACCTAATAGCGGCGCCAGCGCCGGCACAATGTTCAGCGTGCCGTTAAGAAAACCATAGGTTCTGGCGGCATCGTCGCCGTTCAGTTTGTCACGCACGCTGCTGAAAATGGCGACGGCGGTACAACAGACGGCCAGCCCCTGAAAAAGACGTGAGAGGACAAATAGCGTAGCGCTGGTAGCCAGCGCGGCCATGATCGCGCCGATGAGATAGATAATCACGCCAGCCAGCGCCATAGGACGTCGGCCGTATTTATCGACCAGCGGCCCCGCAAGTAGTTGGCCTAATCCCATGATCAGAATAAACAGGGCGACGGTGGATTGAATCAGCGATTCAGGGCTGTTCAGTGCCACGGCGATGGCGGGAATAAGCGGTAAATAGATGTCGATGCCCAGAGGGCCGAGTAGAACCAGAGTCAGTAAAATCAGAACAAATCGTTGCATAACAAAAGCAGAAATCTATGTTTTATGGGTTCGACAGGGTAATGCGCACACTGGCGGAAAGAAAGCGTTATCTTTGTGACAATGTCACGATGATGCGAAGGAAAATGGCGTGGCGAGGTTGCATGAAGGCGCTAATCAACAGAATCAATAGGGCGGAACAGAGATTTTCCGCCCTTTAGTCAAACGTGCTTAATCCACTCAGGCCGTTTCAATGCGGGGATAAAAATCATGATTCTCCCGCTGCATGCGTTCATAGACCTTACGCAACACGTTATTGGCATCCGCCCGGAAATCCCTGTCGTGCCCCACCAGCTGCGAAGCCGTATTCCAGCGACGGGAAAACGCATCGTAATCGGCGGCAATGGTTTGCATTTCATTCTGATAATGCTGACTCATCTTCGTTAACTGCTCGTCACCGCTACGCTGAAGCGAAGGGTACAGCACGCGATCTTCTGCGGAAAGGTGCAGCTTGATGGTTGAGCTCATGGCGACGATGGCGCGGGCGATGTCAGTAGCGTTCTCTGTCACACCGGCCCGAGATAGCTGACGCAGGGTATCAATACTTTCGAGTATTTCGTTGTGCTGGTGTTTGAATTTATCAATGTTCATAAGCGATTCTCTGTGCAGGTATAATGCCATTTATAATACATGTATTTTAAATGCATGTTTATAGAAAAATGCCCAGAGAGAAAAAATCAGCCAGCTAACGATTAATCATTAACAGATAACTGGCCGATCGAGAGGGGTCAATGCCCTACCGTTTGTTTACGGAAGAGTTCACGGAAGACAGGGTAGATATCATCCTGATCGCGAATATGTTGCATTGCGAAATTATCGAATTTATCGCGCAGCGTTTCATATTCACGCCAGAGCGTCTGGTGTGAACGCCGAGTGATTTCAATGTAGCTATAGTAACGCACCATCGGCAGAAGCTGATTTGCCAGAATCTGGTGGCACAGCGGTGAGTCATCAGCCCAGTTATCGCCATCCGAGGCCTGTGCCGCGTAGATATTCCACTGCGACGGATCGTAACGCTCGCGAACCACTTCCTCCATCAGCTTTAACGCGCTGGAGACAATGGTGCCGCCAGTTTCCTGAGAGTAGAAGAACTCCTGTTCATCGACCTCTTTGGCCTGCGTGTGGTGGCGAATGTAGACGACGTCGACGTTTTTATAATTTCGGCTGAGGAACAGATACAGCAGAATATAAAAGCGCTTCGCCATGTCTTTTGTCGCTTGATCCATCGAGCCGGACACGTCCATCAAACAGAACATCACGGCCTGACTCGACGGCTCGGCTCGGCGCTCGTAGTTCTTGTAGCGCAGGTCAAACGTATCGATAAAAGGCACGCGGGCGATTTTCTGGCGTAGTTCGGTAATTTCCTGCCGCAGCCGTTCCTCTTCCAGCAACTGTGCAGGTTCGGTGTGCGCCAGCTGTTCCAGTGACTCTTCCAACTCATGCAGCGTGCGCCGTTTACCCGCTGTCATCGCCATACGGCGTGCCAGCGAGTTTTGCAGCGACCGCACCACGCTGATATTTGCAGGAACGCCGTTAGCGGTGTACCCGGCGCGGTGCGTTTTGTACTCGTTCATCTGCCGATGCTGGGTCTTCTTCAGATTCGGCAGCGCCAGATCTTCAAACAGCAAGTCCAGATATTCATCTTTGGAGATCTGAAAGACAAACTCATCTTCGCCTTCGCCATCTTTACTGGCGTCCCCCTGACCGGAACCACCGCCGCCACCTCCTTGTGGCCGCTCGATTTTGTCATTCTGTACGAAGTGATCGTTGCCCGGGTGGACGCGGTGGCGGCGTCCTCCACGGCCCTGATGGAACATCGGTTCGTTGATGTCTGCATTGGGGATCGAGACTGACTCCCCGCTTTCGATGTCGGTCACCGAACGCTTATTAATGGCCTCGGAAATCGACTGTTTTATTTGCGACTTATAGCGGCGCAGAAAGCGTTGGCGGTTCACCGTGCTTTTGTTTTTGCCGTTCAGTCGTCGGTCAATAAAATAGGCCATGTTTCCCCCAAACGCTGTCGCCAGCATCGTGCGTCATTATGATGACTTCCTCACCCGCAGATACCATTCGCACAGCAAACGAACCTGTTTCCGGGTGTAGCCTTTCTCCATCATGCGATCGACGAAGTCGTCATGTTTTTTCTGTTCATCCGTTGAGGTTTTGGTATTAAACGAAATCACAGGCAGCAGCTCTTCCGTATTGGAGAACATCTTCTTCTCAATGACCGTACGCAGCTTCTCGTAACTGGTCCAGTTTGGATTCCGGCCGCTATTGCTGGCACGGGCGCGCAGGACGAAGTTGACGATCTCATTACGGAAGTCTTTAGGGTTGCTGATGCCCGCAGGCTTCTCGATCTTTTCCAGCTCGGCGTTTAATGATTCACGGTCAAACAGCTGGCCGGTATCTGGGTCACGGTACTCCTGATCCTGAATCCAGAAATCCGCATAGGTAACATAACGGTCAAAAATGTTCTGGCCGTATTCGGAATAGGACTCGAGATAGGCGGTCTGGATCTCTTTACCGATAAACTCGGCGTATTTCGGCGTCAGATAGCCTTTCAGGTGCTCTAAATACTTCTCTGCTAGCTCCTGCGGGAACTGTTCGCGTTCGATCTGCTGCTCCAGCACGTAGAACAGATGTACTGGGTTAGCGGCGACTTCGCTGTGATCGAAGTTAAAGACGCGCGACAGAATCTTGAACGCAAAGCGGGTCGACAGGCCGTTCATTCCCTCATCGACGCCCGCATAATCGCGATACTCCTGATAGGACTTCGCCTTCGGATCGGTATCTTTCAGGCTTTCTCCGTCGTAAACCCGCATTTTGGAGTAGATGCTGGAGTTTTCTGGATCTTTCAGACGCGACAGAATGGAGAAACGGGCCAGCGTTTCCAGCGTGCCGGGCGCGCAAGGGGCATGCGTCAGTTCGCTGTGGTCCAGCAGTTTGTCGTAGATCTTGACCTCTTCGGACACGCGCAGGCAGTACGGCACCTTCACGATATACACGCGGTCAAGAAACGCTTCATTGTTCTTGTTGTTACGGAACTGCACCCACTCGGATTCATTGGAGTGCGCCAGAATAATCCCGTTGAACGGCAGGGCGGCAATGCCTTCCGTGCCGTTATAGTTGCCTTCTTGTGTCGCAGTCAGCAGCGGGTGAAGCACCTTGATTGGCGCTTTGAACATTTCGACGAATTCCATAATGCCCTGGTTCGCGCGGCACAATGCGCCGGAGTAGCCGTAGGCATCGGGATCGTTCTGAGCATAATGCTCCAGCTTGCGGATATCGACTTTACCGACCAGCGCTGAAATGTCCTGATTGTTCTCATCGCCGGGCTCGGTTTTCGCGATCCCAATCTGTGCCAGAATCGATGGCCACACTTTGACGACTTTGAACTTGGTAATATCGCCACCGAAATCCTGGAGACGCTTAGCCGCCCACGGCGACATAATGGTGCCGAGATAGCGACGTGGAATGGCATACTCTTTCTCAAGTATCGCGGCATCTTCCTGCGGATTGAACAGGCAGAGCGGATGATCATTCACCGGGCTACGTTCGCCGTTAGCGCTGAGGATGTAAATCGGTACGCGCTGCATCAGCGCTTTCAGGCGTTCGGCCAGAGAAGATTTTCCGCCGCCGACCGGCCCCAACAGATACAGAATTTGTTTCTTCTCTTCCAATCCCTGCGCGGCATGTTTCAGGTAAGAGACAATCTGTTCGATGGCCTCTTCCATGCCGTAAAACTCTTCAAAAGCAGGGTAGCGAGCAATCACCCGGTTCGAGAATAGGCGCGACATTCGTGATTCTTGGGCGGTATCCACCATTACAGGCTCACCGATAGCCGTTAACAATCGTTCAGCCGCGTTCGCATAAGCGTTGCGATCCTGCTGACAGATGGTAAGGAATTCCTGCAGAGTGAACTCTTCGTCCTTGGCAGCGTCGTAGCGCTGGCGGTAGTGATCAAATATGTTCATAGCGATGCCCGTCCTTCGTCGATTAGCACAGATTAAGAGAGCGTGTGGAATATATGCCTATTAATGTATTGCCCTCCGAAAGAAGAAATCTCCTGAGTCCAGCAACCCTTATGCCAACTTGTCGCATCAGGGCGTCGTGATTTTATTCATACCGGCTGGTCAGGAAGACGTCACCTTCTGTATTAAAGCGTAGTTTGCATCCGTAAAATTTCCTCTAGTCCACAGACGTATTTTTAAGATATTTCAAGGACTCACTTTCAGGAAAATCCGTGTAACATTATAGAGAATGGGCGTTCAGCCTTAAGGACACTGCCTATTACCGACGTTAGCGCACGTAAAACCTATCGAATATATAGGTTATTCGTTAATGTTATTTTTATATAACCTGAACGCGAACGTGTGTAATTGGCTTATCATGTTTCATGATATTTATCTGTAATAGGAAATAGAAAACTGTGAAAAAACCTCAACTATGTGTGCTGGCCGCACTGATTTCTGGTGCTGTGCTCCTGCCTTCAGCCTATGCCGCAGATGTCTCTCTGGGCCTTGGCGCTGCGGGTTCAACGTCCGTATACCGTGGTGTTGATAATGATGTTTATCCGCTTCCTGTACTGAATTATGAAAGTGAAAGTTTTTATTTCCGCGGGCTGGGGGGGGGATACTACCTGTGGAATGACGGCGCAAATCGTTTCTCTTTAACGGCGTACTACCTGCCTTTAGGGTTTAAGCCGGGAGATAGCGACGATCTGCGTATGAAGCAGTTGGACAAACGCCGCAGTACGCTGATGGCGGGTGCGGCTTATCGTCATACCGCCGACTGGGGTGAGATTCGTACTGTGCTGGCCGGGGATACGCTGGATTACAGCAACGGCTTTGCGTGGGATACCGCCTATCTTTACCGCTTCTCAATGGGCGATCTGAGTATCACTCCCGGTATCGGTGCCACCTGGTTCAGTGAAAACATGAACCAGTATTACTACGGCGTTAGCGCACAGGAGTCCGCCCGTTCTGGCTTTAACCAGTATAGCCCTGGCGATGGCTGGGCCCCGTATCTTGAACTGAGCGCGGGTTATCAGATTAACCAAAGCTGGAGCGCCTGGGCTGTGGGCCGCTACACGCGTCTGTCTGACGAAATGAAAGACAGCCCGATTGTTGATAGTAACCACAGCATCTTAATGAGCGCAGGCGTCAGCTATCGCTTCTGATGCTTTTCATGAGCGCTTTTAATGCTCTTCGTAAGCATAGTGCATTTGCCGTACAATAATGGGGTGATATCACCCCATTTGCACGTTTATGGTGCGCTGAATGCCATGTTAGGTTTAATGGCAAACTCGTTACGTTGACGGCAAACAGGGAGGAACACGTGACAAAAGCGATTCGTTTTCCAGATGACACCCGCGTACCGGCGATCGGTCAGGGAACGTGGTACATGGGTGAAGATGCCCGAATGAAAGCGCAGGAAGTGACGGCGCTGCAAACGGGGATCGACCTTGGGTTAACGCTGCTTGATACGGCCGAAATGTATGCGGAAGGCCGGGCGGAGGAGGTTGTCGGTGAAGCGATACGTGGCCGCCGTGACAGCGTTTATCTGGTGTCGAAAGTCTATCCGCACAATGCGGGAGGCGAAAAGGCGATACAGGCGTGTGAACGCAGCCTGAAGCGACTGCAAACCGAGCGTATTGACCTGTATCTGCTGCACTGGCGCGGTGGTATCCCGTTAGTGGATACGATTGCGGCGATGGAGCGATTGCAGCAGGCGGGGAAAATCGGTCAGTGGGGCGTTTCCAATCTCGACCTTGAGGATATGCAAGAGCTCTGGTCGCTAAGCGGCGGACAGTGCTGCATGACCAATCAGGTGCTTTACCATTTGGCATCGCGCGGTATTGAGTTTGATTTGCTACCGTGGTGTCAGCAACAGCAGCTTCCGGTAATGGCGTATTGTCCGTTGGCGCAGGCAGGGCGCTTACGTGATGGATTATTCTCGCATCCGGTGGTGAACCGTATTGCACGCGAACATAACATCACGCCTGCTCAACTTTTACTGGCGTGGGCAATTCGTCAACCGGGCGTGATCGCGATTCCTAAAGCCAGTTCTGTGAAGCATGTTCAGGAAAATGCGAAAGCGCTGGACGTGGTGCTATCGACGGAAGATATCGCACAGCTAGATCAAGCCTTTCCACCGCCAACGCGCAAACAGCATCTGGACGTGGTGTAACGGAAGCGAAAGGATTTGCAGAATAGGGCGTATGGCGATATCGCCATACACCGATATAGCTAAGTATTTCTGTGGTTATTTCTTGATGCGGATAACCGTCGTCAGACGCGCTGGTGCATTGGCGGATGCGACAAACGGTTGATTAATTCGCGCGGTTTCCACACACACGAACGTTTTATAGCCCTCATCGGTCATATCGCTAATCGTACGAGAGAGTTCCGCACCGGGGTTCCATGATACGACATCGCTATGGTGCGTATGGTGCACTTCGATAGCGCGTTTCAGCACTGCATCATGTACCACGCTGGTGTCTTGCGGGTGGGTATAAATGCGGTCTGTACGGTCAGTAAAGACCAGATCGCCTTGCTGTGTTGCCAGCTTGCCCTGATCCACCTTATCAATGAAGGTCTCACCCAGACCCGCAATGCGGATATCGCTGATGTCACCGATATTGAAATAGGTGTGCAGCGCACTGGTAATGCTGTAATCGCCATGCGCTTCCAGTTCAATGCTACATTCCTTGCCCAGCTTGAAGCGGGCGATGAGCGTGAACGCATGCGGCCAGCTCTTGCGTGTTTCTTCATTGTCTTTCAGCGTAAAGGTGAGCTGTACGCCGTGTTCATCTTCGCTGTGGGCGGTAAATTCCCACGGCAGCAGACGGGCAAAACCGTGATTAGGATCGGCGAAAGGGCCGAACCAAGGGAAGCAGATCGGGACACCGCCGCGAATCGCAACGTGATGAGTAAAAGGCGTGTTGTCGCTCAGCCAGAGCACCGGCTCTTCGTTTGTTGGCTGCCAGCTAAGCAGGTGCGCACCTTGTAAGGCGACTGCCGCGCGAACTTCAGGATGGTCAACGATGATGATAGGTAATTGGTCCAACTGACGCTGGGTGAGGGTGGCGCTAATTTGCTTCGTGACGGGGAGTGAGAACATTGTGTTATGCATGATAGTGCCTTTTTTTGATTGTTTTTCGTGGTAAAAAGAAATCTGCAATAGACAATAAAAAAGGGCGACATCACGTCGCCCTTTTTTCACAGAATCATCGCTGACGCTTATTTAGAGATGTGAGCGATCAGATCCAGAACTTTGTTTGAGTAACCAGTTTCGTTGTCGTACCAGGAAACCAGTTTCACAAAGTTATCGCTCAGTGCGATACCGGCTTTAGCATCGAATACGGAAGTCAGTTTTTCACCGTTGAAATCGGTAGAAACTACTTCGTCTTCGGTGTAGCCCAGAACGCCTTTCAGCTCGCCTTCAGAAGCGGCTTTGATTGCTGCACAAATTTCTTTGTAAGACGCTGGTTTTTCCAGACGTGCAGTCAGGTCAACAACAGAAACGTTAGGGGTAGGAACGCGGAACGCCATACCAGTCAGTTTGCCGTTCAGCTCAGGAATCACTTTACCTACTGCTTTAGCAGCACCGGTAGAAGATGGGATGATGTTCTGTGCTGCGCCACGGCCGCCGCGCCAGTCTTTGTGAGACGGGCCATCAACGGTTTTCTGCGTTGCAGTGGTTGCGTGAACGGTGGTCATCAGTGCTTCAACGATACCGAAGTTGTCGTTGATAACTTTTGCCAGTGGCGCCAGGCAGTTTGTGGTGCAAGATGCGTTAGAAACGATTTCCTGACCAGCGTAAGTTTTGTGGTTTACGCCCATAACGAACATTGGGGTGTCATCTTTAGATGGACCAGTCAGAACGACTTTCTTCGCACCAGCAGCGATGTGTTTACGTGCAGTGTCGTCAGTCAGGAACAGGCCAGTTGCTTCAGCAACAACGTCCACGTTGACTTCGTTCCACTTCAGGTTTGCAGGATCACGCTCTGCGGTAACACGAATGGTTTTGCCGTTAACAACCAGGTGGCCATCTTTAACTTCAACGGTGCCGTTGAAACGACCATGAGTTGAGTCGTACTTCAGCATGTACGCCATGTACTCAGCATCTAACAGGTCGTTGATTGCAACGATCTCGATGTCAGAACGCTCTTGCGCAGCGCGAAAAACAATACGGCCGATACGGCCAAAACCGTTGATACCTACTTTGATAGTCATATATTCCACCAGCTATTGGTTTGTGAATAAAAGGTTGGTTGTAAAATTACAAAAACCTTGCTGAGCGTCAAGCGGAATCGTGTCAATAGTTGCTGTAAGTCAAACCTATGACCAAACTTTGTGCGAAAACCGCTCGACCCTGTAACTAAGTAACATCTAAGCCTGATATGAGGGCGGAATGCATCATATAAAGCCTGTGTAATCTCAATATGTGATGCGCATCACAATTAAATGTTCATGCTAATAACATTCCTAATATTAGGCCAGAACAGCCTGTCAGGTTGTTAATTTTTTGTTATAATCAAGGATTAATTGAATTGATAACACCCGCTGTGAGACTTCCATGACTAACGACTCCGCTTCGCGTACCCCGTCCGACAATACTGAATTGACAGAGATGCAGCGCTATGTCACCCAGCAACGTGGTACGGAACCTGCGTTTTCAGGCAAATTGCTGCATAACAAGCGCACTGGCGCTTATCACTGCCTGTGCTGCCAGGCTCCGCTGTTTTATTCCGACAGCAAATACGACTCCGGCTGTGGCTGGCCGAGCTTCGATCAGCCGGTCTCTTCAGAGGCCATTCGCTATCTGGAAGATGATTCACACAATATGCGCCGTATCGAGATCCGCTGCGGGCAGTGTGATGCGCACCTGGGGCACGTGTTCCCTGATGGCCCGAAAACCACGGGTGAACGTTACTGCGTGAATTCGGCTTCACTGAGTTTCATCGACGACGTTGATGGCGAACGCGTTGACGGGTAATCTGTCTGCGATAAGTGCGACGGCGATAAGCTAGATGATAGCTTGCTTTAAACGATTCAGCTACTAAAAACGCTTTTAGCACAAGAACCCAGTAAGAATAAATCTGACCTTTCTCGGAGCAGAAACCGGATATGGAACTCAATGATCTGATCGACGCCATGACGCCAGAAATTTACCAACGGTTAGTCACGGCGGTGGAGCTGGGCAAATGGCCAGACGGTGTCGCGTTGACGGCGGAACAGAAAGAAAACTGTCTGCAAATGGTGATGATGTGGCAGGCTCGCCATAACGAACAGGCTGAGCACATGACGATTGGCACTGATGGCGAAATCGTGATGAAGAGCAAGCAGGAGCTTAAGCGCGAGTTTAACATCGCTGACGCCATTATTACGCTGAAACCCAACGCGTAAAACATAAGCAGGCAGCCGCAACGGCTGCCGCTATTTCAGTTGTCAGTAGCCGTAGCGTTAGTGGGCGGCAGATAACGTAGTAAGAAACTGCGTCATATCCGTCAGTATCGCCCCACGCTGTGCCATTTCCCGTAATGCGAATTCACTGTCATCAGGCGAAAGATTCACGCCACGACAGCCATCCACCAAGACTTCAGTGTGATAGCCCAGGGCAATCGCATCCAACACGCTGAACTTGACGCAATAATCTGTCGCCAGCCCCAGAATAATCAAATGAGTGATGTGATTGGCGTGTAGCCACGCATCCAATTCGGTTTTTACCCGATGTCCGTTATCGAAAAAAGCGCTATAGCTATCGATCTCCGGCTGGGTTCCTTTTTGCACCACCCACTGAATAGCCGACTGATTCAGTGCTGGATGAAAATCAGCGCCGGATGTTCCCTGTACGCAGTGAACCGGCCACCAGATCTGTGGCCACCCGTTTAACTCACCGAGTTCTCCGATCTTGGTATTTGCATTAACCGCAAAGCTGCCGTGATTAGCGGGGTGCCAATCCTGACTGGCAATTACCGCGATGCCAGCGGCTATGCAGGCCTCAATAGCGCGGTTAGCCACCTCAATGACGCGGTCGCCTTCGTTAACAGCCAATGCACCGTCGGGACAAAAATCATTTTGCAGATCAACTAATAGCAATGCTTTTTTCATTACGACTCCGTGATTAACTCAATCTTTATCGCTCAATTCCCCGTGCAGGTTTTGCTGCATCAACTGGCGAATATCATCGGCGCTTAAGTCTTGCTGGCTCAGTAAGTAATGCAGTTTGGTCAATGCGGCTTCGACGGTCATATCAAAGCCACTGATAACGCCCGCATGCGCCAGCGCATTGCCTGTCGCATAGCCGCCCATGTTCACGCGCCCGGAAATGCACTGTGTCAGATTGACGACCACAATGCCGCGTGCGGAGGCTTCACGTAATTCGTGCAGCAACCCAGGGCTTTGCGGCGCGTTGCCAACGCCGTAGGAGCGCAGGATAAGTGCCTTCACCGGCTGACGGAGGAAATTGCTGATGACATCGGCAGAAATGCCGGGGTAAATCGTAATCACCCCGATAGGCTGTGGCGTAATGTGATGCACTTTTAGCGGCGGACAGTTGCTGCATTCTACGGTCGGTGCCAGCCGACGAATATGGATACCGGCTTCCAGCAGCGGTGGATAGTTGGGGGAAGCGAAAGCATCAAAGCCATCCGCGTGAGCTTTGGTGGTGCGGTTGCCGCGCAGCAGTTTGTTATTGAAGAAGAGTGCAACTTCATTAATCGGATGGTTAGCCGCAACGTACAGCGCGTTCAGCAGGTTGGTCTGGCCGTCTGAGCGCAATTCCGCTAACGGAATTTGTGACCCTGTCACGATAACCGGCTTGGCAAGATTTTCCAGCATAAACGAGAGCGCAGAAGCGGTGAACGCCATCGTGTCAGTACCATGCAGAATCACGAAACCGTCGTAATCATCGTAATGGCTTTGAATATCGTCCGCGATGGATTGCCAATCCGCGGGCGTCATATCAGACGAATCGATCAGCGGGTCATATTCATGAATCGTGAACGACGGCATCTCTTCACGGTGGAATTCCGGCATTTTTGCCAACTGCTGCTGTAAATGACCGGATACCGGAACATAGCCATTGGCCGAGCGCTGCATACCGATGGTGCCGCCCGTGTAGGCGACATAAATGGATTTCTTTCGCATGGTGGTGTGAGTCAGGATTAAACCGAAAATTATAGAGGGAAAAGTAGCCCGATAATATCATCATAAGTAATGACTATTACTACCGGGCTAGATTTGAGGTCTGTCTAAACGCTACCGGACTTCTCCGCAGTTGAGGCAAAATGCGTACCGGTTCTGCGGGTCGTTCAGGTTATTCATGATGGACGGCTGTGACCGCATGACTTCTGCCAGCTGTGCGACCGGCGCTGGCAGCATAGACTGGACGGCAACGGGCAGCAGGGCATAAACGGAAGCGTTCACCTGATTCAGCATCGTGTCGAGCAGGCCTGGCTGTTCGGCATACCAGTTCAACTGATACTGTCCCAGTTTTGCCAGCTCAGCGGCTTTCTTCACGGCATCATCAAAATCGCCGATCTGATCGACCAAACCATTTTCTTTCGCATCGCTACCGACCCAGACGTGACCTTGTGCGATCTGATCGATTTGCTCAGGCGTTTTCTTACGAGCCTGCGCCACGATATCGATGAAGTTCTTATAACCGCGTTCGATACTCAACTGCATCATCTGCGAGAATTCAGGCGGCAGTGATTTCGTAATCGACAGATCGGCCAACGGCGAGGTAGCCACGCCATCCGTGTGGACGCCAAGGTTTTCCAGCGAATCTTCGAACGTGGTAATCACGCCAAAAATACCGATAGAACCGGTCAGCGTACTGGCGCTGGAGATGATTGCGTTCGCAGGCGTTGAGATCCAGTAGCCACCTGATGCCGCCATGCCGCCCATGGAGACCACAATCGGTTTACCCGCCAAACGGAGCGCCATCAGTTCTGAACGAATCAGCTCCGACGCGGTAACGCTACCACCGGGGCTATTGACGCGTAATACCAGCGCTTTGACTTTAGGATCGAGGCGCGCGGCGCGGATTTGTGCCGCCGTGGTATCGCCGCCGACCATTCCCGGCGTTTCCGGACCATCAATGATGGCGCCATTGGCAAACACAACTGCGATCTGGTTGTTGTTTTGCACCGGCGGTTTGATGGTGTAGTCGTAAATGCTGATGAAATTAAAGTTGTTCTTCTGACTATTCCAGCCGAACGCTTTAACCAGCGATTGCTCAGTCACGGAGCGTGATGCCACTTCATCGACCAGCTTGTTATCCAGCGCATAGCGTGCGGTATCGCCCTGAACGGCCTGCAGGCCTGCAAGGATACGGGTTGCGCCCGGGAAGAGCTGCTGAGGTGTAATCTGGCGGTTAGCAGAAACGGTATTTAAATACTGCTGCCACAGGGCATTGATCCAACGGCCATCGGCATCACGCGCAGCAGGTGACATATCGTCACGCAGATACGGTTCAACGGCTGATTTATAGGTTCCCACACGGAAGATATTGGTGGTCACTTTCAGCTTGTCCAACATGGACTTGAAGTAGAGGTTGTTGGTCGCGAAACCGTGCAGATCAACACTGCCTTGTGGCGTCAATGACACCGTATTGGCAAAACTGGCCAAATAGTATTGAGACTGGTTGTAGCTGTCGCCGACCGCATAAATAGGTTTGCCGCTATCGCGAAATTCGCGCAGCGCCTTACCGATGTATTGCATAGACGGTTGGTCGGCACCGGTAAAGTCGCTGAGATCCAGCACCATTCCCGTGATGTTGTCGTCACTCTTCGCCTGACGAATACTGTCGACGATATCGAACAGAGAGTTCTCCTGGCGACGGTTGTTCGATGCGCCGAAGAATTCGCGTCCTAATTGACGCAGTTTGTTGTTAACGGTGGGTTGATCAACGACCACGCCCGTCAGATCGACCAGCAGCGCACCCTTCGTGGCTTCTTCAGGTGTCGTTTTTACCTGTGAGTAGATCCCAACACTCACTAAAATCAGAGCAATAAGGAAAATATTGAGAATAAATTCTCTGATAAAATTAAGCAGACGCCATGTCCACTTAAAAAATCCGCTAAAAATTCGCCACAATGTGCGCATGATATCTCCATGAACGGGTAAACAGCGTGTGCCCTACGTCCTTCAACTCGCCCTCTGGCAAGTGATGAAGCACAAGGAGTGATAGTATCCTAATGAGCGGACAGTAAAAAGTCAGCATTAAATCACCGTGGGAGCGCGCGCTGGCGGGGTTATCTTGTAACAAAACTTCTACTTGTGCTAACGTGGCGCGCAACGTTGCCGTTCAGTCGTTTCTACCGTAGAAATGGGTTGTACCGCAGAAATTATATTGCCAGACAGGAGATGTGCGATGGATGCTCTTGAATTGCTATTGAATCGTCGTTCGGCCTCGCGCCTGACCGCGCCAGCACCGACGGGTGACGCATTGAATAACATTATCCACGCTGGTATGCGTGCGCCGGATCATGGTGCAATGAAGCCGTGGCGCTTTTTTATGATCGAAAATGACGGTTTGGATCGTTTTAGTTCGCTACTGACCCGTGCAGCGCAGCAGGAAGGGTTGGACGAAGCTGGTATCGATAAAGCGCGTCAGGCACCTTATCGCGCGCCGCTGATTATCACCGTTGTTGCGCATTGTGAAGAGAACCCGAAAGTCCCGCTTTGGGAACAAATTGTTTCCGCTGGCTGTGCGGTTCAGGCCATGCAGATGGCGGCATTGGCGCAGGGCTTTAACGGTATCTGGCGTAGCGGCGCCTGGACGCACAATACGCTGGTGCGTGAAGCGTTCAACTGCCGTGAACAGGATGAAATTGTCGGTTTCCTCTATCTGGGGACACCCGTGCTCAAGGCTTCGACGACGGTCACGCCGCTTGATACCGACGCGTTTGTTCACTACTTCTGATCGTCATCTCTTGAACAATATCGATTTCCACCCCGTTTTACAGCGTGCTTTCCCGCGAGTTACGCGGGAAATGCCCAGTCTGCTTGATGGTGAATAATGCGACTTTTTATTGCCGAAAAGCCCAGCCTTGCGCGGGCGATTGCAGACGTGTTACCCAAACCGCATCGACGCGGCGATGGCTTTATTGCCTGCGGTCAAAATGATGTTGTGACGTGGTGCGTGGGGCACCTGCTGGAGCAGGCGCAGCCGGATGTTTATGATGCGCGCTATGCTCGTTGGTCGCTTGCCGATCTCCCTATCATTCCCCAGAAATGGCTATTGCAGCCGCGGCCTTCGGTCAGTAAGCAGCTCAACGCCATAAAAAAGCTCCTGAATGATGCCACCGAAGTGATTCACGCGGGAGACCCCGATCGTGAAGGACAACTGCTGGTGGATGAGGTGCTGGAATATCTTTCGCTGCCGGAAGAAAAACGCCAGCAGGTACGTCGTTGCCTGGTTAACGATCTCAACCCACAGGCGGTAGAACGTGCCGTTTCTCGTCTTCGTGAGAACCGAGAGTTCATCCCGTTGTGTGTATCGGCGCTGGCGCGTTCTCGTGCAGATTGGCTCTACGGCATTAACATGACCCGTGCCTATACGATATTAGGGCGCAATGCGGGCTATGACGGCGTGCTGTCGGTTGGCCGCGTGCAAACGCCGGTGCTGGGACTGGTGGTGCGCCGAGATG
This sequence comes from Pectobacterium sp. S5, assembly GCF_051707265.1. Taxonomy (NCBI): domain Bacteria; kingdom Pseudomonadati; phylum Pseudomonadota; class Gammaproteobacteria; order Enterobacterales; family Pectobacteriaceae; genus Pectobacterium; species Pectobacterium sp. S5. The sequence goes on along the minus strand of NZ_JAULSZ010000001.1, from coordinate 131,283 downwards.
AAGAGATAGAAAACTTCGTTTCCAAAGATTACTTTGAAGTGAAAGCCCATATCGTGACGCCTGCCGATGAGCGTTTTGTCGCGATGTGGCAGCCCAGCGAATCCTGTGAACCTTATCAGGATGAAGAAGGGCGATTGCTGCATCGATCGTTGGCGGATCATGTCGTCAAGCGTATCGAAGGCCAGCCCGCGATTGTCACCAGCTATAATGATAAACGGGAATCAGAAATCGCGCCGTTGCCTTATTCGCTGTCGACGTTACAGATCGAAGCCGCGAAGCGTTTCGGGCTGAGTGCGCAGCAGGTACTGGACGTGTGCCAGAAGCTCTATGAAACCCATAAGCTGATTACGTACCCGCGTTCTGACTGTCGCTATCTGCCAGAGGAGCATTTTGCCGGGCGTCATGCCGTCTTGAATGCGATATCCGTACACCAGCCCGATCTGTTGCCACAACCGGTCATGGATGTGGATCGACGTAATCGCTGCTGGGACGATGGTAAGGTTGATGCTCACCACGCGATTATTCCCACCGCCCGCAGCGCAAGTGCCTCGCTGACGGAGAATGAGCGCAAGGTGTATGGTTTAGTCGCGCGGCAGTACATTATGCAATTCTGCCCGGACGCCGTGTTTCGCAAGTGTGTCATTGAACTGGATATTGCGGGCGGTAAATTTATTGCCAAAGCGCGGTTCCTGGCCGAAGCCGGTTGGCGCACGTTGTTAGGTGGCAAAGAGCGGGACGAAGAAAACGAAGGGACGCCGTTGCCCGTGGTGGCAAAAGGTGATGAGTTATTGTGTGAACGCGGTGAGGTGGTTGAGCGTCAAACACAGCCGCCGCGGCCGTTTACCGATGCCACGCTGTTATCGGCGATGACAGGCATCGCGCGTTTTGTGCAGGATAAAGAGCTAAAGAAAATCCTGCGGGCGACCGATGGGTTAGGAACCGAGGCGACGCGCGCGGGTATTATCGAACTATTGTTTAAACGGACATTTCTGTTTAAGAAAGCCCGCTATATTCACGCGAGCGAAGCGGGGCGGGCGTTGATTCACTCACTGCCTGCGAGCGCGGCGCACCCTGACATGACAGCACATTGGGAAGCGACGTTGACGCAAATCAGCGAGAAGAAATGTCGCTATCAGGATTTTATGCAACCGTTAACCCACTCCTTGCAGGAACTGATTCAGCAAGCGAAACAGAACGGCGCGGTGAGGGCGTTTAAAGGGCTTTCTGCACCGGCGTCGGGTGCCTCAAAACGGCGTAAGCCCCAGACTAAAAAAGCGAAGGAGCGGGAGCAATGAAATCGTTAGTGTCTTTGTGTTTCGCCAGTGTGATGCTGGTGCTGCCCACGTTGGCACAGGCTAATCGTGGCGGAACGGATATTGTTGTTCCTGTTCCACCGGAAGTGTGGGGCGCAGGGACCACGGTACGTGAGCAAAATAACAATTGCCTGCGCTGCTGCGTGTATGAAAATCGGAACTACTCTGAGGGCGCTGTGGTAAAGGTCGAAGGGGGGATTCTGCAATGCGTGCGGGACAAGCAAACGCTGGGAACGAACAATTTGATATGGCAGTTGGTTAAGCAATAACCGTACGTTAAAAAGCACTACGCTTAATACTTTTACCTATTTTAATCACCGCTGTGGCTTTGATGCACAGCGGTGATGTTATTTTTACTACGTACGATCTTTTACAACGTACTATTTCTACAGCGAACTATTTCTACAACGAAAGTTTCTACAACGAAAACTGTGCCCAGATCGGTGCATGATCGGACGGTTTTTCCATTCCTCGGATATCGTAATCAATCCCGGTAGCGACGCAGCGTTCGGCCAGGAACGTACTGGCGAGAATCAGGTCAATACGTAGGCCACGGTTGTCATCGAACCCGGCGGAACGGTAGTCAAACCATGAAAAACGATCGTTGCTGTCTGGATTCGCGGCACGGAAGGTATCGATAAGCCCCCAGCCTTGCAAACGCGCCATCCATTCACGCTCTTCCGGCAGGAAAGAACATTTACCCGTACGCAACCAGCGCTTACGGTTCTCTTCGCCGATGCCGATATCCAGATCGGTAGGGCTAATATTGACATCACCCATCACGATCAGCGGTTGTGTCGCGCTGTGGTGCTGTTCCAGATAGGTTTGGAGGTCCTGATAAAAGCGCGTCTTCGCGGGGAATTTCACCGGATGGTCGCGGCTTTCTCCCTGCGGGAAATACCCGTTAACGACCGTGAGCGTGCCGTGCTCGGTGGCAAAGTCAGCCATGATGATCCGGCGCTGTGCGTCTTCTTCATCCGTTGGGAAACCGCGACGAACTGCAATGGGCTGCGTTTTACACAGCAACGCGACGCCGTAGTGACCTTTTTGTCCGTGATAATAAACGTGGTAGCCGTATTGGCTTACATCCTCTAACGGAAACATGTCATCATGGACTTTGGTTTCCTGCAACCCGATCACATCCGGCTGGTGTTGTTCGATAATGGCGGCCAACTGATGAGGGCGCGCCCGCAGGCCATTGATATTAAAAGATACAAATTTCATGTTCGCTGCCATTCGCTAAAAAATGTGACCAGATGGTAGCAGAAAATGAGGGATGCCGTCACGGTGAGGCGGCACTTTCTAACGGCGTTGATGGGCTTATTATGGCGGTTTTAGAGACAGTTGGTGCAGATGAGAATCGTTAAAAATAAGATTCACTTATATTCAGTTGAACACGAGGCTTGTCGACCGTTATACTCCGCACCTCGCAGGAGAGAGGGCGTATAGTATCAGTAATACTAGGACGCTCCGCCGAAGGCGCAAACTCCCATAATCGCTCAGGCTACCCTAACTGCGAATTCCATTGAAGCCAACTGGAGAGAGGTTGCAATGCAACCCACCGAAGGGGCAAGCAGCACTGCTGCGTAAACTCTCAGGTAAAGCGGACAGAGGGAGTGGCACATTTCACAGGATAACTTGTGTGCTGACTTACATCTATCTGATCGCGATTACGGCTGAAGGGATGTCCGGGGCGCTGGCCGCTGGACGTCGTAATATGGATATTTTTGGCGTAGGCATGATTGCCTTTATCACCGCGCTTGGCGGTGGCACTGTTCGCGATATTCTCCTCGGTAATTATCCCATCGGCTGGACGCAACATCCCGGCTATATCTATCTCACCATTGGTGCGGGTCTTTTCACGATCATCATTGCACGCTTCATGCATCATCTGCATCGACTCTTTCTGGTGCTGGATGCTATGGGGCTGATTGCTTTTACGGTGATTGGCTGCAACGTCGCACTGCAACTGAATTACTCAACGACGGTGGTGGTGATGGCGGGTATCGTAACCGGAATTTTCGGTGGAATATTGCGTGATATTTTCTGCAACCGTACGCCAATGGTGCTGAAGAAAGAGCTGTACGCCAGCGTCTCGCTTTTAGTCGCACTTTTATATCTGGGACTAAAATCGCTTAATATTAATCACGATATTAACCTGCTGGCGTCATTCACGATTGGTTTGGCCGTGCGTCTGGCAGCAATTCGCTGGTCGTGGCAGCTTCCTGTATTTTCTTATGTTCCTGGGCGCTGGAAAGGGAAGGCGTAAGGCTATATTTCCCCCATTCTATATAGCGCCTGATATTGGTGCGAGTACGAGTGGGGAAATAACGCTGCGCGTTGCTCAAAACCGTGCCGCTTTTGTCGAACCTTATTCGAAGGTTCTCACCTTCCCCTGATGGGAATCTGATGCTTTAGCGTTGGGATTTAATTCAGAAGTACTACTTTGAAATGGTGGTGGGGGAAGGATAACTCGGTGCTTCGCACCTCACCCTACGGGTCAACGCAATGCGTTGCTCAAAACCGTGCCGGTTTTGTCGAACCTCAGTCGAAGGTTCTCACCTTCCCCTGATGGGAATCTGATACTTTGGCGTTGGGATTTAATTCAGAAGTATTACTTGAAATGGTGGTGGGGGAAGGATTCGAACCTTCGAAGTCTGTGACGGCAGATTTACAGTCTGCTCCCTTTGGCCGCTCGGGAACCCCACCACTGGCCTTGCTGCAAGAAGCTTTCGCTTCAAGCGGGGCGCATCATATCAAATGACGCGCCCCTGTAAAGCGGTATATATCAAAAATAAATGCGGTTGCCGTTTTTTTATTCCGTTCGACGCATCCTTATACAAAAAGATGCCCGATCAACCAATTACAGAATAATGGTGCGGTTACCGTAGACAAAAACACGCTGTCCCAGCACGCGGTACAGCGCACGACTCAGGACATTTTTCTCAACGTCACGGCCTGCACGCATCATGTCGTCGCCTGAATAAGTATGGTCGACGTGAATGACGTCCTGCATGATGATTGGGCCTTCATCCAGATTATCGTTGACGTAGTGTGCCGTCGCGCCAATGATTTTTACTCCGCGCTCATAAGCCTGGTGGTACGGGCGAGCACCGATAAAGGCGGGTAAGAACGAATGGTGAATGTTGATCACCTGATTCGGGTAGTGCTGAACAAACGCTGGTGTCAGAACGCGCATATATTTCGCCAGCACGACGTAATCGGGTTTGTATTGATCGATCTGCGCGATCATTTTTTGATCGTGCTCTTCGCGAGTCAGCCCTTCATGGCTAACCAGATGGAAAGGAATATCAAACCGCTCGACCAGCGTCTGCAAGGTATCGTGGTTGCCGATGACGGCAGAGATTTCGACGTCCAAACCACCATAGGCGCTTTTCATCAACAGATCGCCCAGACAGTGGGCTTCTTTTGTCACCAGAACGACAATGCGACGACGGCCAGCCGCGGTTAATTCGCGAGAAGACCCTTCGGGAAGCGCGCTATCCAGATCGGCTAACAGCGTGGTGTCGTTGAAAATCCCTTCCAACTCGGTCCGCATGAAAAAACGGCCAGTGCGATGATCGACAAACTCATTGTTTTGCACGATGTTCAGTTCGTGCTTATAACAAATATTCGTAATTTTCGCGATGAGCCCTTTTGCGTCGGGGCAAATGGTTCGTAATACTTTTCTTTGTATATTTTGGGATTGCATGAGCGTGTGGATCCTGTCCAAAAACTAAAATAACGATCTTATGGTAACGCAGCAATAAGGCCGCGTGAGCGACTGCCTGTGTTCTATTGTCCGCAACACTTCTTGTATTTTTTGCCGGAACCACACGGGCAAGGTTCATTTCTGCCAGTCTGCAAATGAACGCCATCTATATAGTACCAGCGATTATGCTGGCGAAGGAAGCGTGAGCGTTCTCGCATCACTTCTGTTCGCTGGTTGTCGGTTTCCGATATATAACGTGCGGCGAATTCCACATAGCCCTCATCGGGCGTTTTTCCGGGAGACGTTGCCAGTATAGTAAGGCCGAGCCACTGCGAATTCTGGCAGCTTTCCGCGAGGGACTCGCGCCATTGCTCGGGTTGAAGATCGGGATGCCAGGTGGCGATAAGGTAATCGACATCGCGTTTGACATAGGCGGTATAGCGCGATCGCATTAATATGGCGGGCTCAGCCGCTGTTGCGGCATGCGTGAGGTACGGTTGACAGCATGCGTTATACTGCAACCCACTGCAACAGGGGCAAGATTCTGACACAACGTCTCCTGAAGAAAATTTAAGATAAAAACTGATAGATAATAAACAGATCACTATGCAGGATGCCGATATGTTACCTAAGAAACTCTACGTGTAGCAATGTGCGCTAAAATGAAGGCAGGTGGATCGATCATGCAGCGGAAAAAAATTGGAATAGCCTTGGGATCTGGGGCAGCGAAAGGATGGGCGCATATTGGTGTGTTTAATGCGTTAACAGAAATGGGGGTAAAGATTGATGTTGTGGCCGGTTGTTCTATCGGCGCGCTGGTTGGCGCGGCGTATGCCACAAACAATCTATCTTCGATGGATCGCTGGGTGAGGGCGTTTGGCTACTGGGACGTGATTCGACTGATGGATCTCTCCTGGCAGCGCGGTAGTTTGTTGCGTGGCGATCGTGTTTTTAATAGTGTGAAGCATTTGTTACATACAACACAGATTGAAGACTGTGATATCAAATACGGCGTAGTGACGACAAACCTCAGCACAGGGCGTGAACTCTGGCTGACGGAAGGCGACTTGCATCAGGCTATGCGCGCGTCTTGCAGTATGCCGGGCCTGCTATCCCCCGTTCGATTTAACGATTACTGGCTGGTGGATGGCGCGGTGGTAAACCCTGTTCCCGTGTCCCTGGCGCGGGCAATGGGGGCCGACATTGTTATCGCGGTTGATCTCCAGCACGATGCCAGTCTTAATCATCAGGATTTGTTGTCGATCAAACCGACAGCGTCAGACATTGATGTGGAGAATGTTCCGCAAGATTGGCGCAGTAGAATTCGTGAACGTTTACTGCGTAGCCGTCGTCAGCCAGCGGAAAGTTCGCCAACGGCGATGGAGATAATGAGTACGTCGATCCAAATTCTGGAAAATCGGTTGAAGATGACGCGGATGGCGGGCGATCCGCCGGATGTGCTGCTGCAACCGCATTGTCCCCAGATTGCTACCTTAGATTTTCATCGGGCGCAGGAGGCGATTGAGGCGGGTTATAAGGCGGTGGAAAAGATGCGTGATGAATTGTTGCCGCTCGCCAAAGAGGCATAGTGAAGCGTGCTGCATGTAGTTAAAGTACATGTAGCGAAGAAGACAGGGCGTGTCGTCTATCCGGCACGCTGGCGCTAAAGCAGATGTGATTATTCGGTGTTTGAAGTAAGGGGTACTGATGGAACAACCACTAGCGGGTAAGCATATTTTAGTCATTGATGACGAGGCCGTTTTTCGATCTGTGCTCGCTGGTTATCTGACTTCTCTTGGGGCTTCAGTTCAGGAAGCGATTAACGGATTAGATGCGCTAAGTACTCTTGAACATTACCAACCCGATTTAATGATTTGCGATCTGAGTATGCCGACGATGGGAGGAATCGAGTTCCTTGAACGTCTGCGCTTGAAAGACAACGACACGCCAATACTGATCATTTCTGCAACCAGCCAGATGGCGGACATTGCCAAAGTCTTGCGGCTTGGTGTTCAGGATGTGTTGCTGAAACCGATTCGTGATTATGCACGTTTGCGTGAAGCTGTGATGTCCTGCCTATATCCTGATATGTTCACCTCACAGCTGAATGAGATGGATCAACTCATGCAGGACATGGATTCCCTGAATCAATCTCCTGAAGCCGTCACCAAACTGCTTGCCCAACTACAGCCGCCCGTTCAGCAAACGCTTGCTCGCTGCCGTATTAACTATCGTCAGTTGACGGCAGCGGAACAGCCGGGGTTGGTGCTGGATATTGCCGCGCTTTCGGAGACTGAGTTGGCGTTCTATTGTCTTGATGTCACTCAGGGCGTTAATAATAGTGGGACGCTGGCAGCGTTACTGCTTCGAACCTTGTTCAATGGAGTGCTTCAGGAGCATTTGGCCGATCAACAACACCGTTTGCCGTATCTGCCGACGCTATTAAAGCAGGTAAACCAGTTGTTGCGGCAGGCGAGCCTGCACGGTCGTTTTCCTTTGCTCGTAGGGTATTACCATCAGCAGTTAAAACAGCTGATACTGATTTCTGCCGGGCTAAACGCGACGTTGAATGTTAACGAACAACAGATAGCGCTGAATAGCGGCGTCCCTTTAGGCACGCTTGAAGGCGCTTATCTCAACCAGTTGAATTATCAGTGCGAAGCATGGCAATGCCAGATATGGGGCGGCGGTGGCCGTTTACGACTGATGTTGACTACAGAATAGTCTGATAGCGCGAGATGGTGCCGGTTTCAGGTAATACCCATCTTTCGGTATTATTTTTTATTTCCTACTATGTAGGGAGTTATCTTATTTTTATTGAACGGTAACGTTGGGACAAGCGTGCTCTTGTTAAAGTCGTTATACTCTTGCGGTTATCTTGATTAGATAAATAAAGTTCATTATTTGAACGGTATATAAGAGGCTGTTTATGTCTATTGTGAATAAAAAAGTAAAAAAAGCGGTCATACCGGTTGCTGGATTAGGGACGCGTATGCTGCCTGCCACCAAAGCCATTCCTAAAGAAATGCTGCCGTTGGTAGATAAGCCGCTGATCCAATATGTTGTTAATGAGTGTATCGCCGCAGGGATTAATGAAATTATTCTCGTTACACACTCTTCTAAAAATTCTATCGAAAACCATTTCGATACCAGTTTTGAACTGGAAGCCATACTAGAAAAACGCGTTAAACGTCAGCTGCTGGAAGAGATTCAATCCATCTGTCCTAAGCACGTCACCATTATGCAAGTACGTCAGGGGTTAGCCAAAGGGCTTGGCCATGCCGTATTGTGCGCGCACCCGTTAGTTGGGGATGAGCCTGTTGCGGTTATTCTGCCGGATGTGATTATTGATGAATATGAATCCGATCTGAAGAAAGATAACCTGAGCGAAATGCTGCAACGCTTTTCTACGACAGGCCGTAGCCAGATTATGGTTGAGCCCGTTGAAAATGTAAGTAGCTATGGCGTGGTTGACTGCAAAGGTGTGGAATTAAAAGCAGGGGATAGCGCACCGATGGTTGGTGTGGTTGAAAAACCTAAGGCTTCTGAAGCCCCGTCTAATTTAGCCGTCGTTGGCCGTTATGTCCTCTCTGCGGATATTTGGTCTCTGCTGGAGAAAACACCGCCTGGCGCTGGTAATGAAATTCAGTTAACCGATGCCATCGCGATGTTGATGGAAAAAGAAACAGTAGAAGCGTATCACCTGAAAGGTGTGAGCCATGACTGTGGTAATAAATTAGGCTATATGCAGGCATTTGTGGAATATGGTTTACGCCATGATGGTTTAGGCCAGGAATTTGCGCAGTGGCTGCAGGAAACGATTGAAGCAGAAGAAAAATAACAGAATGTAATGATTGCTCTCTGTTTACAAAAACAGAGAGCAGCCAAAAACGGCGACATATCTGTTTCTCTTTGCAATATACGTGACCAAAGAAAAACCCCCGATAGTTATCGGGGGTTTTTTGTATTCAGTACTTATAAACGATTACAGCAGGAAATCGTCTAAAGATTTACCTTGCTCTTCGATTGCTTTCTTGATTACTGCCGGTGTACGACCCTGGCCAGTCCAGGTTTTAAGTTCGCCGTTTTCGTCAGTGTATTGATATTTTGCCGGGCGGGCAGCGCGCTTGCTTTTACCTGCAACCTTAACTGAACCTAAAGACTGCAATAATTCGTTAGGGTCAATACCGTCTGCAATCAGCATGTCGCGATATTGCTGCAATTTACGCGCACGTTCTTCAACTTCAGCCTGAACCTGGCTATCTTCTTCGCGGCGTTCATTAACCACGACTTCCAGTTTTTCCAGCATTTCTTCCAAAGTATCCAGGGTACATTCTCTTGCCTGGGCACGCAGAGTACGGATGTTGTTAAGAATCTTTAGTGCTTCGCTCATTGTGATAATCTCAAATAATATTATTGGTGGCGTGTAGTGTGATAATAGAGTGCTATTTTCCTTTCTGCAATAGTCAAATTTGTAAGTTTGTTAAAAAACGTCATTTTTAAAACAGATCTCACATCGTATGTTACATAAATATAAATACTTTCCTGTTATCAAAAAAATACATTTGGTATGCCGCTTTTCTACCTCAAAAGGCAGAGAATGACTTATTGATGCCGCGCCGTTGTTATAAGGAACGTTTATATCTTTTATCATAACAGGCCGTCGCTGGCGGGCGTATGGACAAAATGTGGCCGAGGAATAGCCCATTGCGCAGCGTGAAGACGAGTTGTTACAATAAGTTTTTACGACCCGAAGATCATATAGCCTGCCTTTTGGAGTGACCGAGTGGCCCAACTTTATTTTTATTATTCTGCAATGAATGCAGGGAAATCGACGGCGCTATTGCAGTCGTCATATAACTACCAGGAGCGTGGGATGCGCACGCTGGTGTTCACTGCAGAAATAGATAATCGGCATGGCGTGGGGATAGTCAGTTCACGGATCGGCCTTTCTTCTCCGGCATTATTGTTTAATCCGCAGACATCCTTATTTGGATTGCTGGAGAAAGAGCACCGTGCTCAGCCCGTAGATTGTGTATTAATTGATGAATGTCAATTTTTAACCCGCGAGCAGGTGGGGGAGCTTTCCGATGTCGTGGACCAATTAGATATCCCAGTATTGTGTTACGGATTGCGTACTGATTTCCGTGGTGATTTGTTTTCCGGAAGTCACTATTTATTAGCGTGGGCAGATAAGCTGATCGAGTTAAAAACGGTCTGTCATTGCGGCCGTAAAGCCAACTGTGTATTGCGGTTAGATGCACAAGGTAATGCCGTCCACGAAGGAGAGCAGGTCGTTATTGGCGGCAATGAGAGCTATGTTTCCGTGTGCCGTAAGCATTATAAAATTGCGCTGGGATTAACCCGTAAAGAAAGCGAGTAAGGCGGTTAAATATCCGGCAGGCAGGGCGAGTAATAAACGGCGTATTGATGCGTGTCGATGCGGAGTACGAGTAATAAAAATGCCCAACCTTAAAAGGTTGGGCATCGTTGAGAGATAAACCGCCTTTAGGTTAAGGCGGTTACAGCCAGAACGTTAGTGTGCAGCTTTCTTGCTGGTTTTAGCAGCTTTTGCTACAGATTCAACCGCTTCTGTTTTTTCTTCTTCAGAGAACTTACGACCGTAGTAAGTATCCAGCAGAATCTGTTTCAGTTCGGAAATCAGCGGGTAACGCGGGTTAGCGCCAGTACACTGATCGTCGAACGCATCTTCTGACAGCTTATCGACCTTAGCCAGGAAATCGGCTTCCTGTACGCCCGCTTCACGAATGGACGTTGGGATCCCCAACTCGGTCTTCATTTCTTCCAGCCAGTTCAGCAATTTCTCGATTTTCTGCGCGGTACGATCGCTTGGTGCCGTCAAACGCAGGTGGTCGGCTATTTCCGCGTAACGACGGCGAGCCTGCGGACGGTCATACTGGCTGAACGTCGTCTGCTTGGTCGGGTTGTCGTTTGCGTTATAGCGAATCACGTTTGAGATCAGTAGGGCATTAGCCAAGCCGTGCGGGATATGGAATTCAGAGCCCAGTTTATGCGCCATGGAGTGACAAACGCCGAGGAAGGCGTTGGCAAACGCGATACCTGCAATCGTCGCGGCGTTATGCACACGCTCACGGGCAACCGGGTTTTTCGCGCCGTCGCGGTAGCTGTCTGGCAGGTTTTCCTTCAGGAGTTTCAGCGCTTGTAACGCCTGGCCATCTGAATATTCGTTTGCCAGCACAGAAACATAGGCTTCCAGCGAGTGAGTTACGGCATCGAGCCCGCCAAACGCACACAGAGATTTCGGCATATTCATGACCAAATTGGCATCAACAATTGCCATATCTGGCGTCAGCGCGTAGTCCGCCAGCGGATATTTCTGCCCAGTTGCATCGTCGGTCACCACGGCAAACGGCGTCACTTCGGAACCGGTACCGGATGTGGTGGTAATCGCCACCATTTTGGCTTTGACGCCCATTTTCGGGAACTTGTAGATACGCTTACGGATATCCATAAAGCGCAGCGCCAGCTCTTCGAAGTGTGTCGTCGGGTGTTCATACATCACCCACATGATCTTCGCGGCATCCATTGGAGAACCACCACCCAGCGCAATAATTACATCCGGTTTGAAGGAATGCATTTGCTCTGCGCCTTTACGCACGATGCTCAGCGTCGGATCCGCTTCAACTTCGAAGAACACTTCGGTTTCCAGTCCGTGCTGTTTCAGTACAGACGTCACCTGATCGACATAACCATTGTTGAACAAGAAGCGGTCAGTCACGATAAATGCACGTTTTGCGCCATCGGAGGCGACTTCTTCCAGTGCGATAGGCAGTGAGCCACGACGGAAATAAATGGATTTAGGAAGTTTATGCCACAACATATTCTCTGCTCGCTTGGCTACCGTTTTCTTGTTGATCAAGTGCTTCGGACCGACGTTTTCGGAGATGGAGTTTCCGCCCCAAGAGCCACAGCCCAGCGTCAGAGATGGAGCGAGTTTGAAGTTGTAGAGATCGCCGATACCACCCTGAGAAGCTGGGGTGTTAATCAGGATACGCGCCGTTTTCATCATATTACCGAAATGATTCACGCGCTCTGGCTGATTGTCTTGATCGGTATACAGGCAGGATGTGTGACCGATGCCACCCATTGCGACCAGTTTTTCCGCTTTAATGACGGCATCGTTGAAGTCTTTCGCACGATACATCGCCAGCGTTGGAGACAGTTTTTCATGCGCAAACGGTTCGGATTCATCGACGGCCGTCACTTCACCGATCAGCACTTTGGTGTTCGCTGGGACGGTGATGCCCGCCATTTCTGCGATCTTCGGTGCAGGCTGGCCAACAATGTCGGCGTTCAGTGAACCGTTTTTCAGCAAGATACCCTGTACGGCATGCAGTTCTTTGCCTTTCAGCATGTAGCCGCCGTGGGTGGCAAAACGCTCACGCACAGCATCATAGACGCTGTCTACCACGATGACGGACTGTTCTGACGCACAAATTACGCCGTTATCGAAGGTTTTCGACATCAGAATAGACGCCACGGCACGTTTGATATCCGCGGTTTCGTCGACGACAACAGGCGTGTTACCGGCACCTACGCCGATTGCTGGTTTACCGGAACTGTATGCGGCTTTCACCATGCCCGGGCCGCCAGTCGCCAGAATCAGGTTGATATCTGGGTGGTGCATAAGCTGGTTGGACAGGTCGACAGAAGGCTGATCGATCCAGCCGATGATATCTTTCGGTGCACCTGCCGCAATTGCCGCTTGCAGAACAATGTCAGCGGCTTTATTGGTCGCATTTTTTGCACGTGGATGGGGAGAGAAGATAATCCCGTTACGGGTCTTCAGGCTGATCAACGCTTTAAAAATTGCGGTAGAAGTGGGGTTGGTGGTGGGAACAATACCGCAGATCAGACCAATCGGCTCGGCAATCGTAATGGTACCAAAAGTGTCATCAGTAGAGAGGACGCCGCAGGTTTTTTCATCCTGGTAGGCGTTATAAATGTACTCGGATGCGAAGTGGTTTTTGATGACTTTGTCTTCCACGATCCCCATGCCAGATTCGGCAACCGCCATTTTTGCCAGCGGGATACGGGCATCCGATGCAGCGAGTGCGGCGGCGCGGAAGATTTTGTCCACTTGTTCCTGAGTGTAAGTGGCAAATTCTTGCTGTGCCTTTTTCACTCTTTCGACCAATGCGTTAAGTTCAGCAACGTTGGTTACGGCCATAATGCTCTCCTGATAAATGTTAAACTCTTTCAGTCAATTGTTCGCCGGATAGAACAGTATAGATAAACGAGCGGGGGGCGTTTTCGTTACCTTGCTATTCTTTTCTGCCTATTTCGCATTAATTGACTCAAAGAGCTTGTCAGCCGCCGTTGTGGCGCGATTGTTGCTTTTTAAAATACTGTAACCGCCGATATCGTAAATTTTTGAAATATTGTTTTGAAATTACGTCAAAATTAAGAAGATCTACGCGTCCGTTACGGTATGAAATGAGCATACCTATTTATAGGTGCCTTTTTTGTGATCTATATCGACTTTTCTTTAAGCTGACACCATTCAGCAGGTTGGTATTGATAACACCTATCATTAACCAGACAAAATCAGCGGCTTTTCTACCTAAAAGGGATTGTAAGGGATGGGGTGGGTACCGGAGCAGGACATTGTTAGGGGGGAAATTCTGGGCACGATGTTGTGCACATAATCGGAATGATCTGTTCGTATAAAACGTGTTCGCATAAACGACGCTTATATCTTAATCGAGTTAGTTATTTTACGCGTGGCCTGCCGTAAGGGAATCGTGTGCTATTGTCGTGCAAGATGAGTAACGGAGTTGTTAAAATAATAACATTCTTGTCAGATAATGACGCGGACAGGTAAGCATGCATCATCATTTTTGTGCTGTGAAAATGATGAAACCCACTACGATGTTTTTTTGTCCAAAATCTATAAATTGCTGAATATTTAAAAAATATCTGCAAATAAACAGAAAAAACATTGTTTATCATGGGGTTAATGATCATGTCTAATGATTGAAATAAAACGTTTACCAGGCTGTAGTAAAGAAAATTAAGCAACATCAATGTAAAAATATTGGCGAATGTGTCTGCTTTTGATAGCTTCGAGTGTCGACCTGCTATTCGTTATTCACCCATAAATTAATTTTATGATTTATTTGGATAATAGGCGATCTTTTCTGCTCTATGTGACGGCGATTTTTATACATAGGGTCCGGTATGGCGTTGTATCAAGACAGGGGCGTTTATAAAGTGAAAATTCGCAAAACAAAACGATGCTTTGTTACCAGTATGATTGCCGCAGCAGTGATGGCGTCATGCGTGAATGTTCAGGCTGCTAATGTACCTGCCGGTGTTGAGCTGGCGAAAGAACAGGTTCTGGTGAGAAACAATGGCGCTGAGGTGTCATCACTGGATCCGCATAAAATAGAAGGTGTGCCGGAATCCAACGTCGCGCGCGATTTATATGAAGGGTTGGTGATTTCCGATCCTGATGGACACCCGATTCCTGGCGTCGCTGAGAAGTGGGAAAGTAGCGATTTTAAAGTCTGGACGTTCCATTTACGTAAAGATGCCAAATGGTCCAATGGCGAGCCGGTTACCGCACAAGATTTCGTTTATAGCTGGCAACGTTTGGCCGATCCGAAAACCGTTTCTCCTTACGCCAGCTATTTACAATATGGTCATCTGCTGAATATCGATGACATTATCGCCAGCAAGAAATCTCCCGATACGCTGGGCGTAAAAGCCCTCGACGACCATACGCTGGAAGTCACATTAAGCGAACCGATCCCTTACTTTTATAAATTACTCAATCACTCGTCCCTGTCGCCAGTAAATAAAGCCGCGGTGGAGAAATTTGGTGATAAATGGACCCAACCGGAAAACTGGGTAGGGAATGGCGCCTATCGCCTTAAATCCTGGGTCGTGAATGAGCGGCTTGTGCTAGAGCGTAATACCCAATATTGGGATAACGCCAAGACCGTGATTAATCAGGTCACCTATCTGCCGATTGCTTCTGAAGTGACGGATGTCAACCGCTACCGTGCGGGTGAGATTGATGTCACCAATAATAAATTGCCCATTGAGCTATTTCAGAAGCTAAAAAAAGAAATCCCACAAGAAGTTAACGTCAATCCCTACCTCTGTACGTATTATTACGAAATCAATAATCAGAAACCGCCATTTAACGATGTCCGGGTACGTACGGCTCTGCGCATGGGGCTTGATCAAGACATATTGACCAATAAAGTGAAAAATCAGGGCGATATTCCTGCCTATGGCTATATTCCTCCGTTTACGGACGGCTTGAAAGCGCATACGCCAGAGTGGTTTACCTGGCCACAGGCGAAACGTAATGAAGAAGCAAAAAAACTGCTGGCGGAAGCGGGTTATACCGCCGAGAAACCGCTGACGTTTAATTTGCTCTATAACTCGTCAGATTTGCATAAAAAGATGGCGATCGCGGCGGCATCGATCTGGAGACAGAATCTGGGCGTTGACGCGAAGTTGGAAAACCAGGAGTGGAAAACCTATCTCAGCACGCGCCATCAGGGCAATTATGACGTTGCGCGTGCCGGATGGTGTGCGGACTATAACGAACCGACATCGTTCCTGAACAGCATGCTGTCAGACAGTAGCAACAACACCGCGCATTATAAAAGTGCGGCGTTCGACAAGCTGATGGAGCAGGCGGTTCAGGCGAAAACGGACGACGAACGTGCGCAAGTTTATCAGCAGGCAGAATCGCAGTTGGATAAAGATGCCGCGATTGTACCGGTCTATTATTACGCGAACGCTAGACTGATCAAACCTTATGTCGGTGGCATTACTGGCAAGGATCCGTTGGATAATATACGGGTGAAGGATCTCTATATCATTAAGCATTAATCCGCGGCTGTTTACGGTTTGATGCAAATGAAGTGAGCAAGCAGTGATTAATTTGGTGTTTAATCTCTGGTTACCCATTCCTGCCATGTGGGAATGGGTCGTGAGTCGAATCGATTAATCGCTTTCTCACCGGGCTCTAATTTAGGAATCGTGCTGGGATAACTAGCACGACAACATTACAGGAGAAAAGAATGACACACATCACAACTAAAAAAAGAGTAGCTGCCGCTATTATCGCGGCATTAAGTAGCACGATGGCTGTTTCTGCCTTCGCCGCGACCGTTCCCGCAGGCGTTCAGTTAGCAGAAAAACAGGAATTGGTCCGTAACAACGGTGCTGAAGTTTCCTCCCTTGACCCGCATAAAATCGAAGGTGTGCCGGAATCCAACGTGTCGCGCGATCTGCTGGAAGGGTTAGTTATTTCCGACGTCAATGGCAAAACCGTTCCTGGCGTAGCGGAAAGTTGGGATAACAAAGATTTTAAAGTGTGGACATTCCACCTGCGTAAAGATGCCAAATGGTCCAACGGTGAGCCGGTTACCGCACAAGATTTCGTCTATAGCTGGCAGCGTCTGGCCGATCCAAAAACGGCATCGCCTTACGCCAGCTATCTGCAATATGGTCATCTGCTGAATATCGATGACATCATCGCCGGCAAAAAATCCGCGGATACGCTGGGCGTGAAAGCGATCGACGATCATACTTTTGAGGTGACGCTTTCCGAAGCGGTGCCTTACTTCTATAAGCTGCCTGTTTACGCAGCCATGTCACCTGTTAATAAAGCGGCAGTCGAAAAATTCGGTGAAAAATGGACGCAGCCGCAAAACTGGGTTGGCAACGGCGCCTACAAGCTGAAAAGCTGGGTCGTAAACGAAAAAATGGTGCTGGAGCGTAACCCGCAATATTGGGATAACGCCCACACCGTGATTAATCAGGTGACGTATCTGCCGATTGCGTCTGAAGTGACGGACGTTAACCGCTACCGCAGCGGTGAAATCGACATGACGTACAACAACCTGCCAATCGAACTCTTCCAAAAGCTGAAGAAAGAAATCCCGGATGAAGTGAAGGTTAACCCGTACCTGTGTACCTATTACTACGAAGTTAACAACCAGAAGCCGCCGTTTAACGATGTACGAGTCCGTACCGCGCTGCGTCTGGGTCTGAGCCAGGATATTCTGACCAACAAAGTGAAGAATCAGGGCGATATTCCTGCCTATGGCTTTGTTCCACCGTATATCGATGGCCTGAAAGCATCCGTTCCAGAGTGGTTCACCTGGCCACAGGCGAAACGTAATGAAGAAGCGAAAAAACTGCTGGCGGAAGCGGGCTATACTGCGGACAAACCGCTGACGCTGAACCTGCTGTATAACACCTCCGATCTGCACAAGAAAATGGCGATCGCAGCGGCTTCTATCTGGAAACAGAATATCGGTGTGGACGTTAAGCTGGAAAACCAGGAATGGAAAACCTTCCTCAGCACGCGTCATCAGGGAACCTATGATGTTGCTCGCGCCGGATGGTGTGCCGACTATAACGAACCTTCAACCTTCCTGAACAGCATGCTGTCAGACAGCAGCAGTAACACCTCGCACTATAAGAGCAAAGAGTTTGATGCACTGGTGGCGAAATCCTTGCAGGTGAAAACCGATGAGGAGCGCGCTGCGGTTTACCAGCAGGCGGAATCGCAGCTGGATAAAGACGCTGTCACCATACCGGTCTATTACTATGCGAATACCCGACTGGTGAAACCTTATGTTGGCGGATTAACGGGCAACGATCCGCAGGATAATGTTTACGTGAAAGATCTTTATATCATCAAGCACTAATAATAATGGCTGGCGCACGCTGCTGTGCTGCCAGCCTTTTATAGGTACGAGCAATGTTAAAATTTATTCTTCGCCGCTGTTTAGAGGCGATTCCAACGTTATTTATCCTGATCACCATCTCGTTTTTCATGATGCGATTGGCACCCGGTAGCCCTTTTACCGGTGAGCGCAATTTACCGCCGGAAGTGATGGCGAATATTGAAGCCAAATACCATCTGAACGACCCCATTATGACGCAGTATGGCAACTACTTGCTGCAATTGGTGCAGGGTGATTTCGGTCCTTCTTTTAAATACAAAGACTATTCCGTGAACGATCTGGTCGCGACGTCTTTCCCTGTTTCTGCAAAACTGGGGGCTGCGGCATTCGTTCTGGCCGTTGTTTTTGGTGTGAGTGCTGGTGTGATCGCCGCACTGAATCAGAATACGAAATGGGACTATACCGTGATGGGCTTTGCCATGACGGGGGTGGTGATACCCAGCTTTGTCGTCGCGCCGTTGCTGGTGCTGATTTTCGCCATTACGCTGCGGTGGCTACCCGGCGGTGGGTGGAACGGTGGGGCACCCAAATACATGATTTTACCGATGGTGGCACTGTCTTTGTCTTATATCGCCAGCATCGCGCGTATTACCCGAGGATCGATGATCGAGGTTTTACACTCTAACTTTATTCGCACCGCGCGCGCTAAAGGGCTGCCGATGCGCCGCATCGTCCTGCGCCATGCGTTAAAGCCTGCGCTGCTGCCTGTGCTCTCTTATATGGGGCCGGCGTTTGTGGGGATTATTACCGGTTCGATGGTTGTTGAAACCATTTTTGGTTTACCCGGTATTGGGCAACTGTTCGTAAACGGTGCACTGAACCGCGACTATTCACTGGTGCTGAGCCTGACGATTCTGGTCGGCGGCTTAACCATTCTATTTAATGCGATCATTGACGTGCTCTACGCTGTTATCGATCCGAAAATTCGCTATTAATTGGGGGCGTTATGTTTTGGAATCGAAAAAACGTTGAAGCGTTAGAGAACTTCACCGAGCAGTCTGAGATTGAAGGACGCAGTTTGTGGCAGGATGCGCGTCTGCGCTTTATCCACAACCGTGCGGCGCTGGCTAGTCTGCTTGTTTTGGCCGTGATTACCGTGTTCGTGATTTTCGCCCCGATGCTGTCTGCATTTGACTACGCGGATACAGATTGGGGAATGATGTCAGCCGCGCCGGATATGACGTCTGGTCACTATTTTGGTACGGACTCCTCGGGCCGTGACCTGCTGGTCCGCGTTGCCATCGGGGGCCGCGTCTCGCTGATGGTCGGCGTCGCAGCGGCGCTGGTTGCGGTGATCGTCGGAACGCTGTACGGCGCGATGTCGGGTTATCTGGGCGGGAAAGTGGATTCGGTGATGATGCGTCTGCTGGAAATCCTCAACTCATTCCCGTTCATGTTCTTCGTTATTCTGCTTGTGACGTTCTTCGGGCAGAACATGCTGCTGATCTTCGTGGCTATCGGTATGGTGTCCTGGCTGGATATGGCGCGTATCGTGCGCGGCCAGACGCTGAGCCTGAAACGTAAAGAGTTCATTGAAGCAGCGATGGTTTCCGGTGTCTCCACGCGCGGTATCGTGCTGCGCCACATTGTGCCTAACGTGCTGGGCGTGGTGGTGGTGTATGCCTCTCTGCTGGTGCCAAGCATGATCCTGTTCGAATCCTTCCTGAGCTTCCTGGGTCTGGGAACGCAGGAACCGTTAAGCAGCTGGGGTGCTTTGCTGAATGATGGTGCGAACTCAATGGAAGTGTCGCCGTGGTTACTGTTCTATCCGGCGGCGTTTCTGGTTGTGACGTTGTTTTGTTTTAACTTTATCGGCGATGGCCTGCGTGATGCCCTCGACCCGAAAGATCGCTGAGGAATATCGACATGAGCAAGATTGAATTAACTGGCGCGCACGACGCGCTGCTACATGTTCAGGATCTCCGGGTAACGTTCAAAACGCAGGATGGCGATGTAACGGCGGTTAACGACCTGAACTTCACGCTCAACGCTGGTGAAACGCTGGGGATTGTTGGTGAGTCCGGCTCCGGTAAATCACAAACCGCGTTTGCGTTGATGGGGCTGCTGGCTCGCAATGGCCGTATTGGCGGATCGGCACGTTTTCGTGGCAAAGAAATTCTCAATTTGCCTGAAAGCCAACTGAATAAGCTGCGCGCTGAAGAAATCAGCATGATCTTCCAGGACCCGATGACCTCGCTGAACCCTTACATGCGCGTTGGCGAACAGCTGATGGAAGTGCTGATGTTGCACAAACGCCTGAGCAAAAGCGAAGCGTTTGAAGAATCCGTCAAAATGCTGGATGCGGTCAAAATGCCGGAAGCGCGCAAGCGTATGAAGATGTATCCGCATGAGTTTTCCGGTGGGATGCGTCAGCGCGTGATGATCGCAATGGCGCTGCTGTGTCGTCCGAAGCTGCTGATTGCCGATGAACCGACAACGGCGCTGGATGTGACGGTTCAGGCACAGATTATGACGCTGCTGAACGAGCTGAAACGTGAGTTCAATACATCCATCATCATGATCACCCACGACCTGGGTGTGGTGGCGGGTATTTGTGACAAAGTGCTGGTGATGTACGCCGGACGTACCATGGAATACGGCGCTGCACGCGACGTCTTTTATCATCCGAGCCACCCGTATTCTGTTGGCCTGCTCAACGCCGTGCCGCGTCTGGATGCGGAAGATGACGTGCTGGCAACCATTCCGGGCAATCCGCCTAACTTATTACGTTTGCCGAAAGGCTGTCCGTTCCAACCACGCTGCCCGTATTCAATGGATGTCTGCCATAGCGCACCGGCGCTGGAATCTTTTGGTGATGGCCGCTTGCGCGCCTGCTTTAGAGCGATTGAGGAGGTGGTATGAACAACGCGGACGAGAAAAAGGTGTTGTTAGAAGTGGACGATCTGAAAGTCCACTTTGATGTCAGAGATGATAAGCAGTGGTTCTGGCAGCCGCCGAAAAAACTGAAAGCCGTTGATGGCGTGACGCTACGTTTATATGAAGGCGAAACGCTGGGCGTGGTGGGTGAATCCGGCTGCGGCAAGTCCACGCTGGCGCGTGCGATTATCGGTCTGGTAAAAGCGACCGACGGACGCGTCACCTGGCTGGGCAAAGACTTGCTGGGTATGAGCGCTGCTCAGTGGCGCGCTGCGCGTAGCGATATTCAGATGATATTCCAGGATCCGCTGGCATCACTGAATCCGCGTATGACCATCGGCGAAATTATTGCCGAGCCGTTAAAGGTTTATCACCCAGAGCTGGATCGACAGACGGTAAAAGATCGTGTGAAAGCGATGATGCTGAAGGTTGGGCTGCTGCCAAACCTGATCAACCGCTATCCGCATGAATTCTCTGGCGGGCAGTGTCAGCGTATCGGCATCGCGCGTGCGTTGATTCTGGAACCGAAGCTGATTATCTGTGATGAGCCGGTTTCCGCGTTGGATGTGTCGATTCAGGCACAGGTGGTTAACTTGCTGCGTCAGCTACAGCGCGAAATGCGTCTGTCGCTGATTTTCATCGCTCATGACTTATCGGTTGTGAAACACATCTCCGATCGCGTGTTGGTGATGTATCTGGGTCATGCGGTAGAACTGGGAACGTACGATCAGGTCTATAAAAATCCGCAGCACCCGTATACCCGTGCGCTGATGTCCGCTGTGCCGACGCCCGATCCCGATCAGGAGCGGAACAAGAAGATACAACTGCTGGAAGGGGATTTGCCTTCGCCAATCAATCCGCCATCGGGCTGTGTGTTCTGCACGCGTTGCCCGATTGTCGGCCCTGAGTGCTCGAAAACCCGTCCATTGCTGGAAGGGAGCTTTACGCACGCTGTTTCGTGTCTGAAGGTCGATCCGCAGGCGTTATTACCGGTGGCAGAAGCCGAAGCACAGTAATCTGTTTTATCGGCTATCGATGTAAAAAAGGCGTCTCTTGCGGGAGACGCCTTACTTTTAAGTAAGAGGAATTACTCTTTCCACAAAATGTGGCAAAGTTTGTGGTCTTTTTCCCGGCAAATCAGCACGCGGGCAAAAATATCCGTGATTTCTTCACCGTCTTCTTCGGCCAGCCCAATCACGACTTCGGCAAAAAAGTCAGGGTTCAGGTCAAAATCAACGTGCTCGGCCCAGTCTTCAGCAGGGTCGAATAACTCTGCACCACCGCGCTCTTCGAATTGCAGGTTGAACAGCAGAATATCTGCCGGATCGAGGTTATCAGCCGCGAGTTCCAAAAAGATATCGTAGGCCTGTTCCAATGCTTCGTCTTCGGTCAGACGGTTATTCAAATCCATAACGTAATTCCTGTTAATTCCCAATAGCCTTATTAGAACACGGGAAAACGCAGCATGCCCTAAATAATTCGAGTTGCAGGCAGGCGGCGACGCAGTGAGTCCCCAGGAGCTTACATCAGTAAGTGACTGGGGTGAGCGAGGAAAGCCAACGCACATGCAGCTTGAAGTATGACGGGGATATTTATAGCAGAGGGCTGAAAAAGTAGAACAGCCGCTCGACGATGCGTTGCCAGTAAGGGCGGTTTTGCCACTGCGTCGCGTTTAACAGGCGTGAACGGGCGATATAGTCTTCCTGTACACAGGCTAAATCGCTGCCGAATCCGGCATCGTCAATCACCAGCGTAATTTCAAAATTCAGCCACAGGCTGCGCATATCCAGATTCACCGTGCCAATCAGGCTGAGTTGTCCATCAACCAGTACGCTTTTGGTGTGCAGCAGTCCGTCCTTGAACTGATAAATTTTTACGCCAGCGGCCAGCAGTTCCGTGAAGAATGCGCGACTGGCCCAGCCGACCAGCACGGAGTCATTTTTGTGTGGAACGATAATGCTGACATCAACCCCGCGCTGAGCTGCGGTACAGATGGCATGCAGCAAATCGTCGCTGGGCACGAAGTAGGGGGTCGTCATGATCAACTGCTTACGTGCCGAATAGACGGACGTCAGCAGCGCCTGATGAATCATTTCTTCTGGGTAACCGGGGCCAGAAGCAATAACCTGAATGGTATGGCCGCTCTCCTGTTCGAACGGCATAACGTTAACATCCGGCGGCGGCGGAAGCAGGCGCTTGCCTGTCTCCATTTCCCAGTCGCAGCAGTAAATAATCCCCAGCGTGGTCGCCACGGGGCCTTCAATGCGTGCCATCAGGTCGATCCATTGCCCGACGCCAGCATCTTGTTTGAATAAACGGGGATCGACCATGTTCATGCTGCCGGTATAGGCAATACGGTTGTCGATCAGGATGATTTTACGGTGCTGTCGCAAATCCATGCGGCGAAGGAAAGCACGGAACAGATTCACTTTCAGGGCTTCGACCACTTCGATCCCGGCAGTACGCATCAACTCGGGATGATGCTGGCGGAAAAATTGTACGCTGCCGGCAGAGTCCAACAGAATACGGCAGTGTACCCCGCGTCGTGCCGCGGCGATAAGGGAAGAGGAGACTTGCTCAACCAGACCGCCGGGTTGCCAGATGTAGAACACCATTTCGATGTTGCTGCGTGCGAGCTCAATATCACGCAATAACGCTTTAATAGTGTCATCAAACGTTGTCATTAACTGCAACTGATTGCCTTTAACGCCGCCAACCCCTTGCCGTCTTTCACACAGCTGAAATAACGCGCTGGCGACTTCACTATTTTCCGTCGCGAAAATACGGCGATATTCTTTTAATTCGCGTAGCCATTTTGCCGTTGATGGCCACATTTTGCTGGCACGTTCGGCTCGGCGTTTGCCGAGATGGAGCTCGCCAAACGAAAGATAAGCGACAATACCGACAAGTGGCAGAATATAAATCACCAACAGCCAAGCCATCGCAGAAGGCACCGCCCGACGTTTCATTAAAATACGCAGGGTCACACCTGCAATCAGCAACCAGTAGCTAAAAACCAGTAACCAACTTATTACGGTATAAAATGTCGACATAAAAGCAGCACAGTTCCCTTCTGCAAAGAATTAACAAAGTGTACGCATAGATTTATAAAAGGGGAAATGCCTTTCCTCTGAATAAAATAGCGTAGCGGGCTAAGAAGAGAATGTCGGAGAAAGGGATTCACTGATTGTCGCCGTGAATGAGGGGGGTATAATGCCCCGCGCGAGTGTATTAACAAGAGTCGCATAATGAAACGCAGTCGGAATGAAGTGGGTCGCTGGCGGATGTTACGTCAGGTCCAGCGTAGAAGAAGTCGCTGGTTAGAGGCTCAATCACGTACGTATCGTCATATTCGCTCTGCCCGTTATCTGCAACAAAAGCAGCAGCGCCGGGCATTGCTCTATGCGGTAACCTACGACTGGTAAGCCAGTGAGGAAAATAGCGACCCGAGGTATGGTCGCTATTTTTTTATCACACGATTTATCACGCTCTGGGTTTATTCTCTCATCGGCTTATCCCATCGCTGGAATGCGCTGTGCCATTTCTATCTGATCGATCATCGGGTTAATGTCATCTTCCGTCGAGGGTAGGATGAACAGCGATACCGACGTATTTAAGCGTTCTGTTTGCTCCAGCAGTGAGGCGAAGGTGTGTGCCGAGGCTTCAACCTGTCCCGCATTTTCTCTTACGGTGTCGTTCAGCGTGCTAAGCCGTGCGGTGACTTCATGAATACTCTCGTTCTGCTGGTGCGATATCTCCGAAATCTCGCTCAGAAACGTTCCCGTGCCTTTCGCGGTCTGAATGATGTGTTGCAGGCTGTCATTCAGTTTGTTCACCAGTCGCGTTCCGGCGGTGACGCTGTTATCAGAATCACGAATCAGCACATTAATATTTTGGGCAGAATGGCTGCTTTGCGAAGCCAGCGTGCCGACTTCCCGCGCGACAACGGCAAAGCCGCGTCCCATCGTTCCGGCTCGTGCGGCTTCAATGGCGGCGTTCAACGACAAAATATGTGTCTGGAACGCCACGTTCTCAATCATCCCAATCGCTTCCGTCATCTCACGCGTTCTGCCTGCAATGTCTGACATCGCCACCTTGACGTCATTCATCATTGTCTCACCCTGTGCGGCGATCTTGCTGGTGTCTTCCGCGTGCAAATTAGCCTGTTGGGTATGCTGGGTATTTTGTTCCAGATGCTGGCTAAGCTGAATAATATGTTCTGTGGTGATTTTGAGCTCGTGGGATTGGCGGTTTGCCTGTTCGGAAAGTCGATGGTTATCTGCCGCGACTCGATCGACCTGCGTCACCATATGGTCAACGCCTTGGCGAACCTGATTGACCAAGGTCACCAGACCTTCCTGCATTTGAATGACGCTAGCATTAAGCTGTTCAACTTCGCGTGTACCGCGCGTTTTTGTATTGACCGCATGCGAAAGGTCGCCCGCAGCGATCAGTTTTAAATGGGCAATAATGTGCGTCAGCGGACGAATAATGATCCGGCTTACGCCAATCCACACGGCGATGGCGATCGCCAGCAAGAGGCCAAGAACTGTAATGAAAATCGTTTTTGCGTTATCGAGAGAGGATAAAAATTGTTGACCATGCTGCTTTTGCAGCGCATCGGTATCTTGCAGATAGTGCGAATACTTCTGGGTAAAATCGCTCTGGTAGGCCTGTACCGGAATGGCAAAGAAAATATCGATCTGATTCGTGGTCTTTATTCCCTCGGCCAGTTCGACGAGCCCGGAATAAAGCTGGCTATAGCTCTTTTTCAAATCGATAAAAGCCGCAGTGTCCGCTTCAGCTGTTGTGACCGTCCCCAGTAATTGGTAGTGCTCCTGCGCCTGTTTTAGAGACACTTCCGCCTCATCCATCAGGCTATGCCAACTGCCTTCAGACCCCGTTTCTTTATCTACCAACAGATAAATGCCCGCGCGGTTGAGTTTATCGCTGGCACTCATCACTTCCATCCGCGCTTTATCCATTAAGGCTTGCTGCTGGCGAAGGCTCTCGTTAGCGGAAATATCCTGCCGAACCTGCGTCATCGTTTGCGAAATGACGCCGACGGAAACCAATTGCAGTAAAGAAAATAACCCAATGATCAATAACAATCCGGAGAGAATACTGAGGCGATGACGGCGGCGGATAGTAGCAACTCCGTTTCGCAAAATCGCAGGCATTAACATGATTGCTGACCCTCTATAAATGAATAGCGGTCAAATTATCACTGTTAAATGACTAAAATATTTCAGCTTTTGACGGGGGCGAAAAGGGTCATGGTTTTCTAGTACAACCATGACCTGTATCAATTGAACCCTTAAAACACTTTTTTGAATGGCTTCACGCTGACGTGTTTATAGACGCCCGCTGCGATGTAAGGGTCGGCGTTGGCCCATGTCGTTGCCTCATCCAGCGATGTGAATTCGGCGATAATCACGGAGCCGCTAAAGCCAGCCTGACCGGGATCTTCGTTGTCGATTGCAGGCAACGGGCCAGCGGTAATCAGTCGACCCTGATCGCGCAATGCCTGTAAACGGGCAAGATGGTCCGGTCTGACCGACAGGCGTTTTGCTAATGAATCAGCATTATCTTCAGCATAAATGACGTAGAGCATAGCGACCTCACAGGTGGGAAGGTACCCTTCATCGTTTGGGGTGCCGGGTTTGAGACCCCCAGCGGTCAAACGCTATCGGGTAAGAGAAACGTGTTTCTATCATCATACGTGATGTTGTTTGAAGACAATAGTACGAGGACAATAGGTTGATTTGCCAGAGTAATCCCCCCACGATTTCTGTTTTTTTAACAATTCCACGGGTTGTTATTGAATATGATTGCTATTTGCATTTAAACTTGGGCGGCATAAGAGGATAAAGACAGACTATGCCGCAAAAAAAGTTTTTTTTGACCCGCCGTTACTCATGGCCATTCATACTTTCAGTCGGTTTTCACGGTTCACTGATTGCAGGTTTGCTGTACGCATCATTTAATAATTCAATCGAATTACCGCAGGAATCTAAGCCCATCAGCGTTGTGATGGTGAACCCTGCGGCCTATGAAGCGGCACCTGCTGCTAAATCTGCCCCGGAGCCAGAGCCGGTTAAGCAGCCCGAACCAGAGCCGGAACCGATTCCAGAACCGGAGCCCGTGCCGCAGCCGGTTCCTATGCCATTACCTGAACCAAAGCCCAAGCCGCCGAAACCTAAACCGGAGCCTAAGCCGGTGAAGAAGGTGGAGCAACCTAAGCCGGTTAAACGTGAACCGACGGTTGAAAAACAGCCGCCTTCGCCGTTTACCAGCACAGAGCCAACGCGCAATGTGACGAATGCGCCAGTGAAGCAGGCACCGGCACCCGCAGCAAGCACGCAGTCAAGTGGGCCACGTCCGTTGAGCCGCGCACAGCCTCAGTATCCGGCGCGTGCGTTTTCTCTGCGCGTTGAAGGGCGGGTAAAAATGCAGTTTGATGTGGACGAGTCTGGACGTGTTGACAACGTGCGCGTGCTTTCTGCTGAGCCACGTAATATGTTCGAGCGCGATATCAAACAGGCCATGCGTAAATGGCGTTATGAAGCGGGTAAACCGGGCAAAGATTTGGTTGTGACCATCGTCTTTAAAATTGACGGCGGGGCGGCAGTCGAATAGTTCACGCCGATATGAAAAAGAAACGGGGCGCCATCTGTGTAGATAGCGCCCCGTTTTCGTTATGTCTTTATATCTGGTAACGATATATTTGGTAACAATGCATCCGGTAATAATTTAGGTACTTGCGCCAGCGAATGCTGAGTCTGATGCCAGACGTTACTCGCTTGGCGTGAAGTTGCTTTTACCCGCAGGCAACTCACGCGGATGGCCTTCTTCATCTACGGCGACGTAGGTGAATAACGCTTCGGTCGCCCGATAGCGCTGACCAATCGGCTCAGAGGAGACTTTCTTCACCCACACTTCAACGTTGACGTTGATAGAACTGCGGCCCGTGCGTAAGCAACGCGCATAGCAGCAAACCACATCGCCAACAGCGACAGGTTTTAAGAATGACATCCCATCAACCCGTACGGTAACGACACGTCCTTCGGCAATTTCTTTCGCCAGGATCGCGCCACCCATGTCCATTTGCGACATCAGCCAGCCGCCAAAAATATCGCCGTTCGCATTGGTATCAGCTGGCATTGCCAGCGTGCGAAGAACCAGTTCGCCCTGTGGTAACACGTTTTGTGTGCTCATTGTGTCTATCTCGCTTTGGCTATTGCTGCTGTTCGCTTTTTTCTTCTTCTGACTTTTCCTGATCGTTAGGCAAGTGACGATAGATATAAACGCCACAAATCAGCGTAAACAGCAGCGTCACACCGGTCAGACCAAAGACTTTGAAATTAACCCAAACGTTTTGCGGTAACCAGAAAGCAATATAGATGTTAACCAGTCCACACACCAGAAAGAACATAGCCCAGGCGAAATTCAGTTTCCCCCAGACGGGTTGCGGCAAAGTTAACTCTTTACCCAGCATTTTCTGAATCAGGGTTTGTTTCATTACAAACTGGCTAACCAGCAGGGCAATGGCGAACAAGCCGTAGATGATGGTGACTTTCCACTTGATAAACAGGTCGTTATGGAACACCAGCGTTAGCGAACCGAAAACGACGACCATGGCAAAGGTGACCAGCGTCATTTTCTCTATTTTACGATACATCACCCAGGTGACCACGAGTGACAGCGCCGTTGCCGCAATCAGTGCACCCGATGCGATATAGATGTCATAAAGTTTATAGGCCGCAAAAAAAACGACCAACGGTATAAAATCAAGAAGTTGCTTCATTATGTCAATCCATCACTCAACAGTGTCGTAATCATAACCCGCGAGAGTTATCCGATAGCTCATGCCATTATCCTTTATTGTGGAACACCATTCCCGAGATATTGTAATAATTTGCAGAAAATTACGATTGGGTAGATAGCGAACGGGGATCTGGCGGAACCTATGCCACCAGAGCGATGGCATAGGTAGAGTGCGGTAATTAAGCGCGCAGCAGCATATAAAGGCGGAACAGATAAATGAGCAGGATCGCGGAGATCAGGTTGCCCAAGCCATTCAGAACCACGCCGAGCACGGTCGGTGAGGAAATCGGTAACTTCGACACGATCAGCAAAATGGCGATTTTAGCCAGTAGCCACATCACGATGGCAGGCGCGGTTGCACGCAGGTTGCCGTAAGCCAGTTTGGTACTCACTTTAATCGCATTGAAAATCCCGCTTTTTTCCGTAACGACAATCACGGGTGACAAACTCAGCGCAATAGCGAGCAGCACGCCAGGAATGACCAGAAGCATCATGCCAAGCTGGATGAGCAGGGTGCACAGCAAGATCAGGATAAGCAGACGCAGTAAAAAGGGGGCAGAGGCGCCAATTGCTCGCAGTGCACTGGTGCGCTGTCCGTCAGAAACCAGCTGGATCAGCATCAGAACCCCGCCCGTCAGCAGCGCATTGCCCACTAACGCAGCAAAGGTGCCTGCTGCCGACATTTTCAGTAACACGGTTTGTTGTTCCGGCGTCATCTGCTGAATCATATCCATCAAGCCAGCTTCGACAGAAGATGACAGATCGCTGCTGGAACTGCTCAGAATCTGTAACTCGTCTCCAGAAGGCGATAGTGCATGATTCAGTATGACAGTAATGAATGCCGTCAACAGTGACATCATTAAGATGCTGATGAACTGGTTGCGGGTGAAATTCATTGTGTCACGGTACAACGTGTTAGCCGTGATAGGCATGCAGGCTCCTTGAAAAAAGATAAATCGACAGAGAGAACTTAACTCCCAATTGTAACCTGTTAATTCGCGCTGTGGCACCCCGTCAACGACGCAATGCTGCTTTTCCCCTCACTATGAGGTCAGTACGGCATGGCTGCTCATAATGGCGCTTATCGCTACCTGCGGCATATGCGATGTTCTTACGGTACTATTGATCTGGATCAATTTCATGAATTTTAATGAGTTAGCGATAAATGATTCAGTTCAATTTAGGCCTAAAATCTTTAAAAGATGTGATCTGGCTTAAAACAAGAATACCTACTTAGGGGTATATTTCGCTCGAAATTTAAACCCTATAAATGGAGTGGGTAATGAAAAAGACATCTTTCTTATTGTTGGCAGCGGCGCTCATGCCTGCATTGGCGCAGGCTCATCAAGCGGGTGATTTCATTGTTCGGGCGGGTTCAACAACCGTACGGCCTGCTGAAAGCTCGGACAACGTACTGGGTTTAGGTGAGTTTCAGGTGAGTAACAATACTCAACTGGGTCTGACGTTTAGCTACATGGTGACGGACAATATTGGGGTTGAATTACTTGCCGCCACGCCGTTCAAACATAAAGTCGGAACACCGGGAACGGGGACTATTGCGGAAGTTAAGCACCTGCCGCCTTCACTGGTCGCGCAGTACTATTTTGGTGATACTCAAGATAAATTACGTCCCTATTTGGGTGTTGGCCTGAATTACACCCTGTTCTTCGATGAGAAATTTAATGATACGGGGAAAGGTGCAGGGCTGAGCGATCTGAGCCTGAAGAATTCCTGGGGCCTTGCTGCGCAGGCAGGGTTGGATTACAACCTGGATAAAAACTGGCTGCTTAATATGTCCGTGTGGTGGATGGATATTGATACCGATGTGAAGTTTAAAGCTGGGAACGATCAGCAAAGTATCCATACTAAACTTGATCCATGGGCCTTTATGTTTGGCGTAGGTTATCGCTTCTGATTGTTAATTTAATTTCTTTATTTCTCTCAAAGAGTAAAAAAAACGGCGAAGTAAATAACTTCGCCGTTTTTATAGACAGGAAATAACAAACCAATAAAGAGAACGCTATTTTTATTACAGCAATTATCTAAATGGCGTTAGCCATTAGAAATTGTATTGTACACCAACACGGTAGCGAGTTTGACGCTCGTCAGTGTTTTTGCTGCCAACAACGTTGCCGACTTCAGCATAAGGCGTCCAGTTTTTGTCATATTTATACGCTAACTTAACGTTGTGAGTCAGGCCATAGTTGTCGTTGTCGGCAATGTAACCAGGAGCTCCAGCTTTGGTCTTCTTGTCGTATTCAAATTCGTATTCAACCACAAAGTTCGCAGGCAGTTTATAACCCAGCGTACTGGTGATGGTGTAGCCTTTAATATCGGTAGGGTTCGCAGCTGTACTGGTATTACCGATGTTGTTACTTTTACGCAGGTAAGATGCACGGTAGCGCAGACCATAGTACAAAGAATCGGTAATGTTGGCGGTGCCTTTGAGGTAAGGGCGATAGTTGTTGTCGTCTGAAGTGGTAACCATGTTTAGGCCGGTTTCCAATCCAAACGTTTTGTTGAATTTGTACTGATAGCTGGCGGTAACTTCTGTACCGTTGCTGACCGTCTCGTTATACGGTTTATTTGGGGTGGTATCATT
The DNA here is from genome assembly GCF_051707265.1 of Pectobacterium sp. S5. Classification (NCBI taxonomy): domain Bacteria; kingdom Pseudomonadati; phylum Pseudomonadota; class Gammaproteobacteria; order Enterobacterales; family Pectobacteriaceae; genus Pectobacterium; species Pectobacterium sp. S5. The sequence goes on along the minus strand of NZ_JAULSZ010000001.1, from coordinate 100,191 downwards.
TTTTGATTGACCCCATTTGCCTTCCAGTGACAAGCCAAAACCGTTGTCAAAACGGTGAGACATCAGCAGGCGATCTTTATGATCGTTCTTTGCCGAATCATTCATTTCATGACGATAGTCAATCGTCACAGCCATGGAGCTTAAGCTGATTAAGGAGGTTACCACCATCGTCAATATTTTAACTTTCATTTTATTATCCCAAGTCAAAGAGAATTATTATTTAAAAACGCGCTGCCACTTTTGTTCAGCGATTCCATTCTATTTATTATTTCTTACAGTAATGTGAACAAGATCGTTAAAAAGAGAAAATTTTAAATGATCTCAGTTCTGTGATTTTCTTCGTATTTTATTCGTGGGATTTATGCGGTTTAAAAGTTAAGGGGTAATTAATTTATTTTGTTGATGCGGAATTAAATAATTATTTCAATTTGAAAACATTTCTTACAATTATAATAAAGTGGAAACTAAATAATAATTGAAGATGCTTCGCGTTAATTAAATAAGAAATAATTTGAAACATTATTCGGCGCGCGATAGGACTTGTGTGAAGCACAAATCGCGCGCCTGAAACGTGTTATGAACGCGTAGCCGCTTTCATTTCACTCACAAAGGCGTGTAACTCGGACAGCATGACGTCGGGCTGGTTCAGATTTTTTTCGATAATCCGTACGATCGCAGACCCTGAAATGGCACCCGCTGCGCCTGAGGCTAACGTTTCGCGCACTTGAGCAGGATCGGAAATACCAAATCCTTGTAACGGCGGGGCAGCATGATACGCATTCAGTTTGGCAACCAGATGATTCAGTGGCAGTTGCGCACGCTTTTCTGCTCCAGTCACGCCCGCACGTGACACTAAATAGGTGTAGCCACGCCCATAAGAGGCGATCTCACACAGCAGTTCATCGTCAGCATTGGGTGGACAGATAAAAATGGGGGCAATGCCGTGTCGCAGCGCAGCCGTACGGAACGGTGCAGACTCCACTACCGGCACATCCGCCACCAAAACTGAATCGACGCCAACCTGCGCACAGCGCTGATAAAATTCATCAATACCGTTGCTGAAGACCAGATTGGCATACATCAGCAGGCCAATCGGGATTTCTGGGTATTTCTGACGTATGGCCGCTAGCATTTCGAAGCATTGGTCTGGTGTGACGCCTGCTGCAAAGGCGCGCAGGTTGGCATCCTGAATGGTCGGGCCATCTGCCAACGGGTCAGAGAAGGGCACGCCCAGCTCCAACGCATCGGCACCGGCGGCAATCAGCGTGTCGATAATTTTCAGGGACTGCTCGGGGGAGGGATCGCCCAGCGTAACAAACGGAACGAACGCGCCTTCCTTTTTCTCTGACAGGCGGTTAAATAACTGTTGATAGCGCTCCATTAGATTTCTCCCCGATCTTTCAAAATATCGTGCACGGTAAAGATGTCTTTATCACCACGGCCGGACAGATTGACCACCAGCAGTTGCTCTTTCTCCGGTTCCGCTTTAATCATCTTCAAAGCGTGTGCCAGCGCGTGGGAGGATTCCAGCGCGGGAATAATCCCTTCACCACGGCAGAGCGCTTTGAAAGCATCCAACGCTTCATCATCGGTAATCGAGACATAGTCGGCTCGACCAATGCTGTTCAGATAGGCATGCTGCGGCCCTACGGACGGGAAATCCAGCCCGGCAGAAATAGAATAGGACTCTTCAATTTGCCCGTCAGACGTTTGCATCATCGGAGACTTCATACCGAAATAAATACCCACGCGGCCGTGTTTTAACGGTGCGCCGTGCTGCCCGGATTCAATACCCAAGCCGCCCGGCTCAATGCCGATCAGACGGACATCGGTATCATCGATAAAATCAGCGAACATCCCAATCGCGTTAGAGCCACCGCCGACACAGGCTAATACCGCATCTGGCAAACGACCTTCTTTTTCCAGGATCTGCGCTTTGGTTTCCTCACCAATCATGCGTTGAAACTCGCGCACGATAGTCGGATAAGGATGCGGGCCAGCCGCCGTCCCCAGCAGATAGTGTGCCGTTTCATAGCTGCCGGACCAGTCACGCAGCGCTTCGTTACAGGCATCTTTCAGCGTGGAAGAACCGCTATGAACTGGAATCACTTCTGCCCCCATCAGACGCATGCGGAAGACGTTCGGCGACTGGCGCTCAACGTCTTTGGCACCCATATAGACGCGGCATTTCAGGCCGAGCAGGGCGCAAGCCAGCGCCGTTGCGACACCGTGTTGGCCCGCCCCGGTCTCGGCGATGATTTCGCTTTTACCCATGCGTTTAGCCAGCAGCGCCTGTCCGAGTACCTGATTGGTTTTGTGCGCACCGCCGTGCAGTAGATCTTCGCGTTTCAGGTACAGCTTGGTTTTTGTCCCTGCGGTCAGGTTTTTACACAGGGTTAACGCTGTCGGACGACCCGCGTAGTTTTTCAGCAGATCGGTAAATTCAGCCTGAAATTCAGGATCTTTTTGTGCGCTGACGAAAGCCTCTTCCAGCTGGCGTAACGCCGGGATGAGGATCTGCGGAACAAACTGTCCGCCGAATTCACCGAAATAAGGGTTGAGTAATGTCATAATTTTCCCGTCTGTTTTAGTGCTGTGGTTGACGTAATGTCGCAAAAACCGCAGCAATTTTATGTGAGTCTTTTTTTCCCGGTTCGCTTTCTACCCCGGAATTGAAATCCAGTCCTGCGCAACCTTGCTGTGCTGCCAGTGCGCAGTTATCGCTATTCAGGCCACCGGCTAACAGCACGTTATCCAATGACTGATTCGCCAGCAGCGACCAGTTGAAGGTTTTACCGCTGCCGCCCTGACCGTTGTCAAACACGTAGCGATCGACGTGGGCGAGATTGCACTCAGGCAGGGCATCCGCGATGCTCAGCGCTTTCCAAATCTGGCAGGTTGCAGGTAATTGCTGGCGTAGCCGGTCGATGGTCTGTTGATCTTCATCGCCGTGCAGCTGAACGGCCGCTAACCCTAATTGCGTTGTGATAGCAACGATGTGTTCGACAGGCGCATTGCGGAAAACACCGACATAGCGCAGTGGGGCACCCGTCATAACGTCGGCGGCTTGTTTGGCGTCAACATAGCGTGGGGAGCTGGCGACGAAGATTAAACCGCCATAGAGCGCACCTGCGTGATAGGCGGCTTGTGCATCTGCTGCACGCGTTAGGCCGCAGACCTTGTTCTCACCTAGAATAACGCGGCGTACCGCGCCGTTCAGATCCGGCTCGGACATCAGTGAGCTGCCGATCAGGAAGCCCTGAGCAAACGCGCTGAGTTCACGAATCTGTGCCTGGCAATTGATACCGGATTCACTGATCACAGTGACGCCAGCAGGCAGACGCGGTGCGAGCGTCCGGGTACGGTCGAGGTCAATAGAGAGATCGCGCAGGTCGCGGTTGTTGATCCCAACGACGCGTGCTTCGAGCTGAATGGCCCGCAGTAGCTCTTCTTCATTACTGACTTCTGTCAACACGCCCAGCTTCAGGCTGTGTGCTACTTCGGCCAGTTGCTGATACTGCTCGTCGTCCAGCACGGACAGCATCAGCAGAATGGCATCGGCCTGATAGTAGCGAGCCAGATAGATCTGGTAGGGCGAAATAATAAAGTCTTTACACAACACCGGCTGATGTACTGCCGCGCTAACCTGCGGCAGGAAAGCAAAATCGCCCTGAAAATACTTCTCGTCGGTCAAAACGGAAATGGCAGACGCGTAATCTTTATAGACCTGAGCTATCGCTACCGGGTCGAAATCATCGCGAATTAATCCCTTCGACGGTGAAGCCTTTTTGCATTCAAGAATAAAGGCGGGCTTATCTTGTTTCAGCGCCTGATAAAAGTCGCGCTGGCTGGGAACGATCTCATGCTGAAAAGAGGCCAGCGGCTGTGCTTTTTCTCGTTCCGCAACCCAGAGCGCTTTATCACGCACAATTTTATGTAATACGGTTTCCTGCATGGTTCCATTATCCTCTGGCGGACAGGGCGATAACGCGCTGATAAGCCTGTCCACTATGAATGACTTCAAGTGCCTGTTGCGCATTCTGGCGCAGATCTTCTTGTCCGAACAATCTCAGGAGCAGCGCAACGTTGGCGGCAACCGCCGCGGCGTGCGCGCGTTCACCTTTACCTTGTAGCAGTGACGCGAGAATGTCACGATTTTCTTCTGGCGTACCGCCCTGTAATGCCGACAGCGGATACGCATCCAGCCCGAAATCGCGGTGCGTCAGTTCGTAGGTTTCGATCTCGCCATTGTTCAACTCGGCAACCTGCGTCGGTGCATGAAGCGCGACTTCATCCATTCCGCCACCGTGTACAACCGCGGCACGCTGGTAGCCCAGCACTTTCAGCGTTTCGGCGATAGGACGAACCAATTCGGGGCTATACACGCCAATCAGCGCCAGCGGTGGGCGAGCGGGGTTAACCAACGGCCCCAGCACGTTGAAGACGGTGCGCGTTTTGAGCTGCTGACGTACCGGCATGGCATGACGGAAGCCCAGATGGTATTGCGGAGCAAACAGGAAACACACACCCAGATCGTCCAGCGCCTGACGGGAATCCTGCGCGCTCATATCCAGCTTAATGCCGAAAGCGGAGAGCAAGTCAGAGGAACCGGAACGGCTGGATACGCTGCGGTTGCCGTGCTTGGCGATTTTCAGGCCACAGCTGGCAGCAACGAAGGCACTGGCCGTCGAAATGTTGATGCTGTTGGTGCCGTCGCCGCCTGTGCCGACGATATCGGCAAATAAATAGTCAGGGCGTGGGAACGGCTGCGCATCGGCCAGCAAGGCCGTGGCGGCGCCGGCGATCTCATCGGGATGCTCGCCGCGCACTTTCATGCTAATCAACGCCGCTGCCAGCTGGCTGGCTTCCAGTTCACCGCGAATAATGGCACCAAACAGCGCCTGACTTTCCTGACGGCTGATAGGGTTCGCGCCGTATAATTTTTCCAATATGTGTTGCATTGTCATGACATCCTGAGCAGTAGACGGTTCCCGGGTCTTAGAAGACGGTTGTGTAGCAGACAGTTGCATAATCGTATCCCTCGTTAAGCCAACGCCCAGTCCAGCGTTTGCTCCAGCAGTCGAGCGCCGTGCGTGGTCAGGATCGACTCAGGGTGGAATTGAAAACCGCAGACGCGATCCGCATCGTTTCGTACGGCCATGACCATCGTGTTGAAGTGTGCATTGACGGTCAGCGTCGAAGGAATGTTGCTACCGACCAGCGAGTGGTAGCGAGCGACGGGCAACGGATGCGGCAAACCGCTAAACATGCCGCTGGCATCGTGGTCGATGGCAGATGCTTTGCCGTGCAGGATTTCACCCGCCTGACCGACATGGCCGCCGTAGGCTTCCACAATGGCCTGATGGCCGAGGCAAATGCCGATAATCGGCAGCTGACCGCGTAAACGTTGCAGCAGTTCCGGCATACAACCCGCTTCGGCTGGCGTGCCGGGGCCGGGGGAGAGCATCAGGATCGGTTTTTCCATTTGCTGTAACCGCGCGATGATGACGTCGGCAGGCAGATGGTTACGGTAAATCACGACCTGATGACCGCTGGCACGCAGCTGATCCACCAGGTTGTAGGTGAATGAATCGATGTTATCGAGCAGCAGGATATCGGCCATCAGAAAATCTCCTTTGCATGGTGCGCGCTGGCAATGGCTCGCAGTACGGCCCGGGCTTTATTGCGTGTTTCGTCGGCTTCGGCCTGAGGGTTAGAATCCAGCACCACGCCCGCACCGGCCTGAACGGTGGCAATACCATCTTCGACATAGGCGGAGCGAATGACGATGCAGGTGTCCAGGTCGCCGTGAGCGGTGAAGTAGCCCACCGCGCCGCCGTAGCTGCCGCGTCGGGTTTTCTCACTTTCGGCAATTAGCTGCATGGCCCGGACTTTCGGCGCGCCGCTCAGCGTGCCCATGTTCATGCAGGCGCGGTAGGCGTGCAGCACATCTAAATCTTCACGCAATGTGCCCACTACGCGGGAGACCAGATGCATCACAAAGGAATAGCGGTCAACTTTGGTCAGATCTGCAACGTAACGACTACCCGGCTGACAAATGCGCGCCAGATCGTTACGGGCTAAATCTACCAGCATCAAATGTTCAGCCAGCTCTTTATGGTCGGTACGCATTTCCAACTCAATACGGCTATCGAGATCGCGATCCAGCGAGCCATCGGCACGGCGACCGCGCGGGCGGGTACCGGCAATGGGATAGATTTCGATTTGGCGGCTGTCAGCATCGTATTTCAGCGAGCTTTCCGGCGAGGCACCGAACAGCGTGAAGTCCTGATCCTGCATGTAAAACATGTAAGGGCTGGGATTGCTATCCTTCAGCGTTTGGTAGGCGGCCAGCGGTGAAGGACACGGCAGAGAGAAACGACGTGACGGCACGACCTGGAAAATTTCACCGATGCGGATGGCTTCTTGCATCTGACTGACGACTTCACCGAAGGCTTCATCGCTCTGGTTGCAGCTCAGCGTCATATCTTCGATGGACTGACGCGGCAGCGCAGGCGCGGGTTGGGTGAGCTGAAGTTGCAGCTGTTCCAGACGCTGTTGCAGACGCTGCTTTTCGCTATGGTTCGGTGTAAACAGGCTGGCTTGCAGTGCGGTCACTCGTTTTTGGTGGTCAAGCACCAACAGCGTTTCTGCCAGATAGAAGCAAAAATCTGGGCAACGCTGCTGCTGGCTCAGCGCAGGTAATTCTTCAAATCCTGCGACCAGATCGTAGGCGAACAGGCCGCCGAGGAACATGGCTTCACGCTCGTCTGTCGGGCAGGCGACGAGCGTCAAAATCTGGCGTAAGGCATCAAACACGGACAGCGAACGCAGGCGAGCATCTTCGTCCTGCATGGCGTCTGCCAGTGGGAACGTGAGTTCACGACCGTTCGGACGCGGTTGATTGATAATCTCCACTGGCAGCGCGGCATCCAGAAGCGGCAGGAGGCTGGCGCCGTTTGCGGTTAATGCCTGAATGGAAACCTGCTGGCCCAATGCGGTGATGCGCAGTGCGCTATCGACGATCAACAGGCTTTTCAGGTTTTGCTTGCTGTCGATTTCAGCCGACTCTAACAGCAACGTTGCCGGTCTGGCACCGCAGAGCTGATGGAAGATGGCGCTGGGGTCGTTACGATAAACGGCCTCGATACGCAGCAGTTCCAGTTTAGGTTGTGTTGTTTGCATTCTTGCTACCCGTTTAATGTTGTGCCCATCAAATAAAAAGCCCGCTTAGTTAAGCGGGCCTGGGAATATCTGCATGTGTGATAACAGCGATGCGTGATTAGTCCACCCGCGATAGGGAAGCGCGCCACCAACCATGTTTCATCATTTTCTGCGTTGCCATTATCATCATCTCACTGTTTGTATACTGTCTGCGTACCGAACTTACGTACTAGTTAACTGGTTCGGCGATAAAATGTCAACACCTTCAATATGATTATTTTATTACTCAGGGAAACGGCGGGCATTACCATTTGCTTCCTATTAATGGCATCATGCGGCCTTCGCATTATTCTTGTTAATGGATAGGCTTGTGCCAGAAGATTCTCAACCGATATCGTCATTTCCACTTTATGATTTGCATAGCCATACCACGGCATCAGATGGCCTTTTAACGCCGACGGCGCTGGTCAGCCGGGCGGTAGACATGCGGGTGAGCGTGCTGGCCATTACCGATCACGACACGACGGCTGGACTTGACGAAGCGCAGAATGCGATTGCACAGCAGGGGTTGCCCCTGAGGTTGATTCCCGGCGTGGAGATCTCCACGCTGTGGGAAAATCATGAGATCCATATTGTCGGGTTGGGGATGGATATTGCACATCCAGCGTTAACGGGGTTGCTGCAACAGCAGGCAGCGTGTCGGCAGAGTCGGGCGGAACAGATTGCGGCTCGATTGGAAAAAAACCGCATTCCCGATGCGCTGGCGGGCGCACAGCGTCTGGCGACCGGAGGGCAGATTACACGTGCGCATTTTGCGCGTTATCTGATCGAACTGGGTATCGCGGCGAATATGAATCAGGTGTTCAAAAAATATCTGGCGAAAGGCAAAATCGGCTACGTGCCACCGCAGTGGTGCACCATTCCGCAAGCGATTGAGGCGATTCATCAATCCGGCGGTGTGTCGGTGTTGGCGCATCCGGGGCGCTACGATTTGACGGCCAAATGGTTAAAGCGTCTGTTAGCTACCTTCGCAGAAAGCGGCGGGATCGCGATGGAAGTGGCGCAATGCCAACAGGCACCGGATGAGCGTACGCAGCTGGGGCGCTATGCGCGCGACTTCAACCTAATGGCGTCGCAAGGATCGGATTTCCATCTGCCGTGCGCCTGGATTGAGCTGGGCCGCAAGCTGTGGTTGCCTGCCGATGTCGAACCCGTTTGGCATCATCCCGTGTTGGTAGACTAGCGATGCATAGCCGTGTTGATGCCATGTCGTTCTTTTTGAAATAACAAATTCATGGAATAACAATCTTTTACCATCAACACGTTCTATAATAATTCTATTGCACTATTTGCACGATGAAGCGGGTTGGAATTCACAACGCCGCGAAATGTCAGACGTACGAGGTAGGGTCATGAGCCAGTTTTTTTATATTCACCCACAGAATCCGCAACCGCGATTGATCAATCAGTCGGTGGAATTTTTGCATAAAGGTGGGGTGATTGTTTATCCAACGGATTCCGGTTACGCGTTGGGCTGTATGTTGGGCGAAAAGAACGCGTTGGAACGCATCTGCCGGATTCGCGATCTGGGTAGCGATCATAACTTCACGTTGATGTGTCGCGATCTGTCCGAACTGTCGACATATGCCCATGTTGATAACTCGGCTTTCCGGTTGATTAAAAATAATACGCCGGGTAATTACACGTTTATTCTGAAAGCGACGAAAGAGGTGCCTCGCCGCTTAATGAATGAAAAGCGTAAAACCATCGGCCTGCGCGTGCCGTCCAACCCTATCGCACTGGAGCTGCTGGCCGCGCTGAATGAACCGCTGATGTCGACTACGCTGATGCTGCCGGGAAATGATTTCGCCGAATCCGATCCAGAAGAAATTCAGGACAGATTGGGAAAACTGGTGGATTTGATTATTCACGGTGGCTCGCTGGGTCAACAGCCGACGACGGTTATCGACTTGACCGAATCCGTGCCGCGCGTCGCCCGTGAAGGCACCGGTGATGTCACGCCGTTCCTATAAGTGCAGCGACGAGCGGTAACAATGGGAATACAAATGGTGCGAAGATCGGTATAATCGCGCCAGTTTTTAATACGACGAACGATTTTTACGTACACACTATTTTTACGTAACGTGCTGAATTTTATCAGCAGTTATGACTCCCCCCCGACGCCTGGGAAGGCGACACTAGAGGTTGCTCAATGAGCGAAAAGTTACAAAAAGTTCTGGCGCGTGCCGGACATGGCTCACGCCGCGAAGTTGAAGTTATCATTCAGGCTGGACGCGTCAGCGTTGACGGTAAGATTGCCACTCTGGGCGATCGCGTTGAAGTGACGAAAGCCACCAAAATCCGTATCGATGGTCATGTGGTTACCGTTAAGGAAACCGAAGAGTCCGTGTGCCGCGTACTGATGTACTATAAACCGGAAGGTGAGTTGTGTACCCGTAACGATCCTGATGGCCGCCCGACGGTATTTGACCGTCTGCCAAAAATTCAGGGCTCTCGCTGGGTTGCAGTAGGGCGTCTGGATGTCAACACTTCCGGTCTGCTGCTGTTCACGACCGACGGTGAGTTAGCTAATCGCCTGATGCACCCAAGCCGTGAAGTTGAGCGCGAATATGCCGTGCGTGTCTTCGGTGTTGTTGACGACGAAAAGATCAAACAGCTGAGTAAAGGTGTACAGCTGGAAGACGGCCCTGCATCATTCCGCACTATCCGCTATCAGGGCGGTGAAGGTCTGAACCAGTGGTATAACGTGACGCTGACCGAAGGGCGCAACCGTGAAGTTCGCCGTCTGTGGGAAGCGGTTGGCGTGCAGGTCAGCCGCCTGATTCGCGTGCGCTACGGCGACATTTCGTTGCCGAAAGGCATTCCGCGTGGTGGCTGGACAGAAATGCCGTTGGAACAATTGAACTATCTGCGTGAGCTCGTGCAGCTTCCGGCAGAAACGGTATCGAAACTGCCAGTTGAGCGTGAGCGCCGTCGGGTGAAAGCGAACCAGATCCGTCGGGCGGTAAAACGTCACAGCCAGCTCAACAGTGCTCCGGCGCGCCGTACCTCGCCAAAGTCGAAGCGCAACGGTTAATATCGTTATTCCTACGCTTCACGGGCAGCCTTCGCTGCCCGCAATAGGCTATTGACAAACCTATTTACCGAATGAAAACGGGCGTAACGGAATAGAAGAGTAAAGCGTTTGCGCCAGGGATGGCGCAATCCGAGCTTACATGGACGTACTTGCAGCGTCTTTACGATCTATCCGTTACTCCCGCGCACCGGCCTTTGTCAGCAATAAGGCTAACGACTACCAGTCAATGCCTTGCTGTGCCTGAATCCCGTTATCAAACGCGTGTTTTACCGGACGCATTTCTGTCACGGTATCGGCCATTTCTAGCAAATCACGATGGCAACCTCGTCCGGTAATAATGACCGTCTGACTGGTAGGGCGCTGTTTTAATGCAGTGACAACGTCACTTAAATCCAGATAATCATAGCTAATCATATACGTCAGTTCGTCCAGCACGACGAGGTCGAGTTGTGGATCGGCCAGCATGCGTTTGCCATGCTGCCAGACGTGCTGTGCCGCTTCGGTATCCGTCTGGCGATTCTGCGTATCCCAGGTAAAGCCCGTCGCCATGACTTGAAATTCCACGCCGTGCTGTTGCAGCAGATTCTTCTCACCGTTAGGCCATTCACCTTTAATAAACTGGATCACGCCCGCCCGCAATCCGTGGCCTATCGCTCGCGTGACGGTACCAAACGCTGCGGTGGTTTTTCCTTTCCCGTTACCGGTGAAGACGATCAGGATACTGCGCGTTTCATTCGCGGCGGCAATGCGGGCGTCGACCTTTTCTTTCAGGCGCTGTTGGCGTTGCTGGTGGCGTTCATCGCTCATCGTGCGTGTCTTCTCTATTATTCGGCTGGACCGGCTTTTCTGCCCGGCTGTGCGTCAAAACTCATCCCCGTCTTGCGGCGGCTGTCATCGCCCATCAGGTAGAGATACAGCGGCATAATATCTGCTGGCGTTTTCAGTCTCATCGGATCTTCATTGGGGAAGGCCGATGCACGCATTCCCGTACGCGTTCCACCGGGATTAATACAGTTCACTCGTAGATTTTGTGAACGGTATTCATCGGCCAGCACTTGCATCAAGCCTTCTGTCGCGAACTTGGATACGGAATAGGCTCCCCAGCCGGCGCGACCTTCGCGGCCCACGCTGGAACTGGTGAAAACCAGAGAAGAGCACGGTGATTTTAATAACAGAGGTAGCAGCGCCTGTGTCAGCATAAAGGTTGCGTTGACGTTGACCTGCATAACCTGATGCCAGATTTCTGGCGTTTGCTGTGTGACAGGGGCGATTTCCCCAAGTAATCCGGCGTTGTGGAGAACCCCATCCAGATGCGGCACAACCTGCGCCAGTTCGTCAGCCAGTTGAAAGCACTGCGCGGAGGATAAAGCCAGCATATCGCAAACAACAACGTGTGCTGGCGTACCGTGATCCTGCTCGATCTGCTGTTTAACCGACTGAAGTTTACTTTCTGTCCGCCCTAATAAGATGACGTGTGCGCCGTAGCGGGCGTAGGTCAGCGCAGCTTCCCGACCGATGCCGTCGCCCGCACCGGTGACCAGAATGATGCGGTTTTGCAGTAAATCGATTTTAGGTTGGTAATGCACAATGAATTCCTCTTGCCGTGGCGCAAAACAGCCACGCTTCAGATAATAGACCTGCCATCGCGTGTCGGCACGACGATATGCGTCGGTCGTGCCGCTCGGAACGTCAGATAACGGCGCATCCGGGCAGGGTGAATGGGGGTGTTATGCCTCAAATGTCGTATGTTTTCAATGAGACTGCCTCTATTTATCCCCGTGCTGTTGTAAAAAGCAGCAACAGGCGTAAAAACCGCAGGAATAACATCGCCATATTGCGTGCCATCAGTTAGGTTATAGGAAGGGAATGGCGCACGACGTCAACGCCATGGTTGGTGAGTAAACCAACATTAATTAATACGCAGTCAATGAGGACGGTGTTTGTGGAATTACTTTCTCTGTACGGTTTATTCCTGGCTAAGGTACTCACCATCGTGGTGGCTATTGGTGCGTTAGTCGTTCTGGCATTCGGGATGACGCAGCGTAAACGCCCACATAAAGGTGAGTTGCAGGTCACGAATCTGGGTGAACAATATCAGGAAATGCAGCGCGAAATGCAGACTGCCTGTATGAGCGACACCGAGCGTAAGCTGTTATCGAAACAAGAAAAGAAGAAAGAAAAAGAAACCGCGAAGCAAGATAAACAGCGCGCCAAACGTGGAGAAGAGAAAAGTGTTAAGCCGTGCCTGTACGTGCTTGATTTCAACGGCAGTATGGATGCGGGCGAAGTCAGTTCGCTGCGTGAAGAGATCTCCGCCGTGCTCGCTGTGGCGAAACCGAAAGATGAAGTCTTGCTGCGTCTGGAAAGCCCTGGCGGTGTAGTGCACGGTTATGGGTTGGCGGCCTCACAATTGCAACGTTTACGTCAGGGCGGCGTACGTTTGACGGTTTCCGTGGATAAAGTGGCTGCCAGCGGCGGATATATGATGGCCTGTGTGGCTGACCGCATCGTAGCGGCACCGTTTGCGATTGTCGGGTCTATTGGCGTCGTGGCGCAAATCCCCAATTTCCACCGTTTACTGAAAAACAAAGACATTGATGTTGAGTTGCACACCGCGGGTGAATTCAAACGTACGCTGACGCTGTTTGGTGAGAATACTGAACAAGGCCGTGAGAAATTCCGCGAAGATCTGAATGTCACACATACGCTGTTTAAGGACTTTGTACAGCAGATGCGCCCTTCGCTGGATATTGATTCGGTAGCGACGGGAGAGCACTGGTTTGGCTCTCAGGCGAAAGATCTGGGGTTAGTTGACGCTATCGGCACCAGTGACGATCTGCTGATTGCTGAAATGGCCAACCATGAAGTCTTAAGCGTTCGCTATACGCGGCGTAAACGCCTGCTGGATCGTCTGACGGGCAGCGCTGGCGATACCGCAGAACGACTGATGCTGCGCTGGTGGCAACGTGGTTCAAAGCCCCTGCTGTAATTGCTAAAAGATTAAGCCGTACACAATCAAATGCCCGCGAATTTGCGGGCATTTGTTTTTAATCGATCAAGCTATTTAATCGATCAAGTCATATTTTTCGGATAAAACATGCGCAAGATGCTTGAACATGTTAAATACCGCGGTGCTTTTTAAGGTCGGTATTCCGTTCTCATCGAGAAAAAACTCACCGCGAAAAACCAGCACGCCGTTTTTTTGTTCTACGCTATCAGCGACCATGCCATGCAAATAATCATCGTGATGTTTAATGATGTCATTGGCTTCAATTAATAAGCTCTGGCGGTCAATAGGACGCTTTTCTTCGTTAACCTGATGTTCAGGTGACATGATTGTTACTCCTGTACTCACCCTTGAAAAAAGGGGGCGTTGCACTATATCAATAAGGCTATTTCTAAAATCAACACAGCGATTTTAAAACGCAATGCGGTTATTTCAAAAGTCGCACCAAGAGAAAGGGTACTGCGATACGGTTTCAGCGTAAAGCGTAGATTATGATGCAAAGGGACTACATTTTAGGTGCTTACCTGCCGATATTCAGTGTGGCAGGAAGCGGATAAAACAGAGTTTCCATGCTAATTAGGTTGCGTGGCAATATTTATCAGGTAGAGTGTGGGATTTTGCGCAGTCAGTAGAATCCGCTCTGGATGCCCCGAAAAATATCTGATTTTCAGAAGAATTCAGCAGGTAATAGTACATATGGGTAAAGCTCTCGTTATCGTCGAGTCCCCGGCAAAAGCCAAAACGATCAATAAGTATTTAGGCAATGACTACGTGGTTAAATCCAGCGTCGGTCATGTGCGCGATTTGCCGACGAGTGGCTCAGTCAGTAAAAAGAGCGCGGACTCAACGACTAAAGATAAAACGAAAAAGAAAGTCAAAAAGGATGAGAAATCCGCGCTAGTTAATCGTATGGGCGTCGACCCTTATCATGGCTGGAAAGCCAACTACGAAATACTGCCGGGTAAGGAGAAGGTTGTCTCCGAATTAAAAACACTGGCGGAAAATGCTGACCACATCTATCTCGCAACCGACCTTGACCGCGAAGGGGAAGCCATTGCCTGGCACCTGCGGGAAATCATTGGTGGTGACGATCAGCGTTTCAGCCGCGTGGTGTTTAACGAAATCACGAAAAATGCCATTAAACAGGCGTTTGAAAAACCCGACACGTTGAATATTGACCGCGTGAATGCCCAGCAGGCACGTCGATTTATGGATCGCGTGGTGGGTTACATGGTTTCTCCGCTGCTGTGGAAAAAAATTGCCCGTGGCCTGTCCGCTGGGCGCGTACAGTCGGTTGCGGTACGCCTGATTGTCGATCGCGAGCGTGAAATCAAAGCGTTCGTGCCGGAAGAATATTGGGAACTGCACGCTGATTTGCTGGCAGGCAGCGATATTCAACTGCAAATGCAGGTGACGCACCACAACGGCAAACCGTTTAAACCGGTTAATAAAGAACAAACACATGCAGCGGTCAGCCTGCTTGAGAACGCGCGCTATGTGGTTGCCGATCGTGAAGATAAGCCGACCAGCAGCAAGCCGGGCGCACCGTTCATCACCTCCACGCTGCAACAGGCTGCCAGTACGCGCCTTGGCTTCGGCGTGAAAAAGACCATGATGATGGCGCAGCGTCTGTACGAAGCGGGCTACATTACCTACATGCGTACCGACTCAACGAACCTCAGTCAGGATGCCTTGACGATGGTACGTGGCTATATTGGCGAAGAATTCGGCAAGCGCTATCTGCCGGAGTCAGCGAACCTTTACAGCAGCAAAGAAAACTCGCAGGAAGCGCACGAAGCGATTCGTCCTTCCGATGTCGGCGTGTTAGCTGACAACCTGAAAGATATGGAAGCCGATGCGCAGAAGCTGTATCAACTGATTTGGCGTCAGTTCGTCGCCTGCCAAATGACACCAGCGCAATACGATTCCACTACGTTAATCGTGGAAGCTGCCGATTATCAGCTGCGTGCCAAAGGCCGTACACTACGCTTCGATGGCTGGACGAAAGTCATGCCTGCGTTGCGTAAAAATGATGAAGACCGCACGTTGCCGACCGTGGCGGTGGGCGAAGCGCTGTCGCTGCAGAAACTGCTGCCAGGGCAACACTTCACTAAACCACCTGCACGTTATAGCGATGCTTCTTTGGTTAAAGAGCTGGAAAAACGCGGGATTGGTCGTCCGTCTACCTACGCATCTATTATTTCAACCATCCAGGATCGCGGCTATGTCCGAGCGGAGAATCGCCGTTTCTACGCCGAGAAAATGGGTGAAATCGTTACCGATCGACTGGAAGAGAACTTCCGCGAACTGATGAATTACGATTTCACCGCACGGATGGAAAGCCGCCTCGATCAGGTCGCCAATAATCAGGCGGAATGGAAAGCGGTACTGGATGAGTTCTTCAACGAATTTAGCCAGCAGTTGGAAAAAGCAGAGCAGGATCCTGAAGAAGGCGGCATGCGTCCCAATGCGATGGTATTAACCAGCATTGACTGCCCAACTTGCTCTCGTCAAATGGGTATCCGTACTGCCAGTACCGGGGTGTTCCTGGGCTGTTCCGGCTATGCACTGCCGCCGAAAGAGCGCTGTAAGACCACGATCAACCTGATACCGGAAACGGAAGTGCTGAACGTGTTGGAAGGCGACGATGCCGAAACCAACGCGCTGCGTGCTCGTCGTCGCTGCGAAAAATGCGGTACGGCGATGGACAGCTACCTGATTGATAATCAGCGCAAGCTGCACGTTTGCGGGAATAACCCAGCCTGTGACGGATATGAGATCGAAGCCGGTGAATTCCGCATCAAAGGCTACGATGGTCCGATTGTTGAGTGCGAGAAATGTGGCTCCGAGATGCACCTCAAAATGGGTCGCTTCGGTAAATACATGGCATGCACCGGCGAGACGTGTAGTAACACGCGTAAGATCCTGCGTAATGGCGATGTTGCGCCACCGAAAGAAGATCCGGTGCCGTTGCCTGAGCTGCCTTGCGAGAAGTCTGATGCCTATTTCGTATTACGTGATGGAGCAGCAGGGGTTTTCCTTGCCGCTAATACGTTCCCGAAATCTCGCGAAACGCGGGCGCCGCTGGTAGAAGAACTGGTGCGATTCAAGGATCGTTTACCGGAAAAACTGCGCTATCTGGCCGATGCTCCTGTGGCTGATAAAGACGGCAACAAAACGCAGGTACGTTTCAGCCGTAAGACCAAGCAGCAATATGTCTCGTCAGAGAAAGACGGCAAGGCAACGGGCTGGTCAGCTTTTTACATTGATGGCAAATGGGTTGAAGGGAAGAAGTAACTTCTTTCAGTTACCCTGCACATAACTCGGTTATGTGTAAGACATCGCTAAATCAAGCCAGCCGCAAGGCTGGCTTTTTTGATCGCAGAAAATATCCAGATAAAACAGATATATGAAGATTGTGCTGCGGTAGCATAAGGATTGTTGATCCGTGATAGAGAATAATGCGGTTTACCTCGGTGATAATCGCCTGCACCGCGTTCTTTATCGCTGCCGCCATGCAAAAATGGTTATATAAAAATAGTTTTTATGATTAAATGACATTAATTGATGGAAATATGCGCCAGGTGGTTAAGGCGTATACCCTAAATAATTCGAGTTGCGTGAAGGCGGCAACTGCGCGAGTCCCCAGGAGCTTACATAAGTAAGTGACTGGGGTGAGTAAAGGCGGCCAACGCACAAGCAGCTTGAAGTATGACGAGTATAATCAAAGTCAATAAAACGGAACGTCGTCAGAACGTCGTGAGATGCCACGCGCACACTTCAATTGGGAATGGGATAAATTATGAAACTACAACAGCTTCGTTATATTGTTGAAGTTGTTAATCACAACCTGAATGTGTCTTCTACCGCAGAAGGGTTGTACACCTCCCAGCCGGGGATCAGTAAACAGGTCCGCATGCTGGAGGATGAGTTGGGCATTCAGATTTTTGCCCGTAGTGGAAAACACCTGACACAGGTGACACCCGCCGGACAGGAAGTCATCCGCATTGCACGTGAAGTGTTGTCGAAAGTCGATGCCATCAAAGCGGTTGCTGGGGAACATACCTATCCTGATAAAGGGTCGCTGTATGTCGCGACCACGCATACGCAGGCGCGCTACGCGTTGCCAAGCGTCATCAAAGGCTTCATCGATCGCTATCCTCGCGTGTCGCTGCACATGCATCAGGGCTCGCCGACGCAGATTGCTGAGGCCGTTGCGAAAGGCTCTGCGGATTTTGCTATTGCGACCGAAGCGCTGCATTTGTACGACGACCTGATCATGCTGCCGTGCTACCACTGGAATCGTGCGGTGGTAGTCAAACCGGATCACCCGCTGGCGTCTAAGACCGATATCACCATCGAAGAACTGGCCGCTTATCCTATCGTCACCTATACCTTTGGTTTTACCGGTCGCTCCGAGCTGGATACGGCGTTTAATCGCGCTGGCCTTACGCCGCGTATCGTCTTTACCGCAACGGATGCCGATGTCATTAAGACCTACGTGCGTTTAGGGTTGGGGGTCGGGGTTATTGCGAATATGGCGGTCGATCCGCAGACGGAAACCGATCTGGTGACCATCAACGCTAACAGCATCTTCAGCTACAGCACGACGAAAATTGGCTTCCGCCGCAGCACGTTCCTGCGCAGCTACATGTACGATTTCATCCAGCGCTTTGCGCCGCACTTAACGCGCGATGTTGTTGATTCTGCCGTTGCGCTGCGTTCGAATGATGAAATTGAAGCGATGTTCAAAGATGTGACGCTGCCAGTGAAGTAAACGTCATTCAGGCCGGATCAACCAACGTAAAAAAAGCCAGACACTGTCTGGCTTTTTATCATCTGACTATCATCTAATTTTTCACCAATAACACGTCACACTGTCTTTTGCGTGACGGGTTCCAGCGAGTTATCAGGCAGAGGCTGTTGTAGTGACAGCGTCCACAGGGGCGTCGGTGACATCCTGCGTCATACGCGTCAGTTTCGGCGCGGTCAGCAGCATCAGAACGGCGATGATGCCCGTGACGATACCAATCTGCATGAAGACATTGCTATAAATCTCAAGAGACGCGTGC
The DNA here is from genome assembly GCF_051707265.1 of Pectobacterium sp. S5. NCBI lineage: Bacteria > Pseudomonadati > Pseudomonadota > Gammaproteobacteria > Enterobacterales > Pectobacteriaceae > Pectobacterium > Pectobacterium sp. S5. The sequence goes on along the minus strand of NZ_JAULSZ010000001.1, from coordinate 81,851 downwards.
GGGTCTACGACATTCTCAGGCACGGCCATCATATTAGCAACGTAGCCCGCGATAATGGCGGCACCCGCTGACGTAAGGAACCAGGCACCCATAATAAAGCCCATCAGGCGCTGTGGTACCAGTTGAGCGACCATCGCCAGACCCAGACCGGAAATCATCAACTCCCCGATACTTTGCAGGCCATAGCAGAGGATCAGCCAGTTGACGGACACGATACCCTGTTCGTTTGCCATACTGGCACCCCACGGCAGCACCAGAAACGCGCCGGAGCATAACACCATACCCACCGCAAACTTGTGCGCCATCGGCAGTTGGTCGCCCATTTTGTTGTAAACCGCAGCCAGAATCGGACTGGCAACCATAATCCAGAACGGGTTGAGCGCCTGATACTGCTCTGGCTCAAAGGTAAAACCTAAAATCGAGTGTTCAACGTTGCGAATAGCAAAGAAGTTCAGCGATGTTGGCATCTGGTTGTACAGCACAAAGAAGACAACGGCTTCCAGCATCAGCAGTAGTGCGACAATCATTTTCCGGCGTTCTGCACCGCTCACCGCCAGCATCTCTTTGATGAAGATGGCAACAACGGCCAGTGAAATAAGCGTCAGAATCCAGCGTGCGACGCTCTGGTTGTGCAGCAGCCAGGTGGAAAGGGCGACCAGCGCGACAATACCCGCGAGCGTGACGGCGAGCTTCGGCAGATTGATCGGTTGGAAATCTGGCTGAGAACCTTGTGTACTGACCCACTTGCGGCAGAACATAAAGTTAATCAGCGTCAGAATCATGCCGACCACGCTCAGGGAGAAGGCTACGCTCCAGCCATAGTTCGCGGCAAGTACCGGTGTAGCCAGCATAGAAAAGAAGGAGCCGATGTTCACCGCCATATAGTACATGGTGAAAGCCCCATCCAGGCGCGGATCGTCTTTCGCATAGCTGGTAGACAGCAGGGCTGACGGGTTGGCTTTAAACAATCCGTTACCGACGGCAATGGTCGCCATGCCGATGTACACCCACGTCACGCTGTGGCCTGAATAGGCAATCATGGTGTAACCGATCGCCAGCACGATAGCACCCAGCACGATCACACGTTTGGTGCCGAGGACTTTATCACCCAGCCAGCCGCCAATGGCGACGAAACCGTATACCAGCGCGCTGAATGAGGAGAAGAGAGTAATGGAGTCGGTTTCGGACATGCCCAGCATTTTGACCAGATAAACCGCCATAATGCCTTGCAGGCCGTAGTAACCAAAACGCTCCCACAGCTCGATGCTAAAGATGAGATAAAACGCTTTTGGTTGTTTGAAAGCGTTCATGCTGACGCTTTCAGGGGATTCGCTGTTGTTGTTTGCTGTTGACACAAAGACCTCTGATTTTACCTGTCTCATTTTTTTTAACGAGAAAATAACAAGAGTGAAGCAGTGAAACTGCAACCTCTTTTGACTAGTTATGGGGAGGAAAAACGGCGCTATATTGACGTGATTTTACGGACAGGCAAGTCATTTGACATGTTTTGTTACAAGTGGTTTTAGGTGTTGGATAAAACCAGAAATTAAATGTTATGCAGAGTTTAATTTCATAACTTTCTTTTGCTTCAAATGATTATATTGGTTTTACCTATTTGTTTTTCACAAAAGGGATATAATCTGCCTTTTACTTAAAATCAAGACAATATCATTAACTATGAATGAATATGCGGTTTAATGTTTTGCATATCACTAAATATGCAGTGAGTATAAAAATCCATCAATAGCATGCAATAAGATAAATATTGATATAGTCACCTCTCGTGATTTTCAATCACTAAATTTTCTATTAAAAATAACTTATTAGCCTTAAATAGTGGTTACTTGTACTTTTATACAGGCTTTTTGATAGCGAAATACGCTACAGCGCATCGAATAAACCGCCTAAGCGCATCGTTGTCTGAGCAGTAAGATGCAGAGAACACACAGATCACGCCGATCGTGGGAGAGCGAAAGGCGAGGTGGGGTGAGGAAGAACGGAGAAGGCGATCTGGTGAGAGAGATTCCACCAGACCACAGCAGATTAGGCGTCGACCTTTTCGCCAAATTCACATAAATCTTCAATCAGGCAGGAACCGCAGCGCGGTTTGCGGGCAATACAGGTGTAACGACCATGCAGGATTAACCAGTGATGGCAGTCGACTTTAAATTCTGCCGGAACCACTTTCAGCAGTTTTTCCTCTACCTGTTCGACATTTTTACCCGGAGCGAATCCTGTCCGGTTACTGACGCGAAAGATGTGCGTATCAACGGCAATCGTCGGCCAGCCAAACGCGGTATTCAGGACGACGTTTGCCGTTTTTCGTCCTACGCCGGGTAAGGCTTCCAGCGCGGCGCGATCTTCGGGAACCTGTCCCTGATGCTTTTCCAGCAATAAACGGCAGGTCTTGATGACGTTTTCTGCTTTGCTGTTAAACAGGCCGATCGTCTTGATGTAGTCTTTCACGCCGTCTACGCCGAGCTCAAGCATCGCTTCCGGTGTGTTGGCAACAGGGTAGAGTTTTGCGGTTGCCTTGTTCACGCTGACATCGGTTGCCTGTGCGGAAAGTAATACGGCGATAAGCAGTTCAAACGGCGTGCTGAAATGTAATTCAGTCGTCGGATGGGGATTGTTGTCGCGTAAACGCGCTAAGATCTCAACCCGTTTGACCTTGTTCACCGCGATTCCCCTACGGTACCCGTTGTTGGCACCGCTTTCCCTTCGGCGGCAGCGGCACGGGCTCGGCGTTGTTTCATTTTCTCATCGATCAAATATTTCACGGCCAGCAACAGTCCCAGGCCGATAAACGCGCCTGGTGGCAGCATCGCCAGCAGGAACGGGGAATCGAGGTGGACAACCTCAATCCGTAGAACCTTAGCCCAACCGCCCAGCAGCAAATCTGCGCCGTCGAATAGCGTGCCGTTACCCAGAATTTCACGTAAAGAGCCGAGCACCACCAGTGCGCTGGTCGCCCCTAAACCCATTGCCAGACCGTCAATAGCGGAAGGGAAAACCGCATTCTTGGAGGCAAAGGCTTCTGCCCGGCCGATAACGATACAGTTCGTCACGATCAGCGGGATAAAAATCCCCAGCGATTGATATAAGCCATAGGCATAGGCGTTGATCAGCATCTGTACGGTGCTGACCACCGAAGCGATGATCATGACGTAAATGGGAATACGGATTTCCGCCGGTACCCAGCGACGCAGCGCGGAGACGGCCATGTTGGTACAGGTGAGAACCAGCGTGGTTGCCAGCCCTAATCCCAGCGCGTTAGTCGCGGTTGATGACACGGCCAGCAGGGGGCAAAGGCCCAGTAATTGAACCAGTGCCGAGTTGTTCTTCCATAACCCTTCAATGAAAAGTGCTTTGGTCTGACTCATTGGTTCTCTCCACAGGCGGACAGCGTGTTGATTTGTGACGGCAGCGTTTGCAGGTAAAGGGCGCTGCGTTTTACGCTGTTAATGACGGCGCGTGGCGTAATGGTGGCGCCGGTAAATTGATCAAACATTCCGCCTTCTTTCTTCACTGCCCAGCGGGCATCCCGCTCGTCCTGTACTGTTTGCCCGCTGAATCGGGTGATCCAGTCAGAAATTCGCACTTCGATTTTATCACCCAGCCCCGGTGTTTCATGATGCTCGGTAACGCGAACACCGAGTACCTTACCGTGAAAATCGGCCCCGACCAGCAGCCGAATAGCACCAGAATAGCCATCCGGCGCGGTACTTTCCAGTGCGGCAGCAACGGGTTCACCATTCTGGCGGGCAATGAACACGCGGTGCGGCGCTGATGATCCGAGTGCAGGGTTAGTGACAACGTAACACTCTTTTTGCATGTCACTGTTGTATAACTCTGCGGGAACCACCTGATCCAACAGCATCTTTTGTTGCAGCATCGCCTGATGCGAGATCGTCGGTTCCGTTAACATGTTCACCACGGCGGTTAATGCAGTCGTACCAGCAGCAAATAAGGCCAGTGTTGTCGCGTGGCGGCGCATTGTCGTCATCATGGGCGTCTCCTTAGCGATGGTGGCCGTAAGCGCGTGGCTTGGTGTAATAGTCGATCAGCGGCACGGTGATATTTGCCAGCAGAACGGCAAACGCGACGCCGTCCGGGTAGCCACCATAGGTACGAATCAGCCAGACCAGTAACCCAATCAGCGCCCCGAAAATCAGACGCCCTCGGTTGGTGGTTGATGCGGTAACGGGATCGGTTGCGATGAAAAATGCGCCGAGCATCGTCGCCCCGGACAGCAGATGTAACATCGGTGGCGCGAATTTCTCCGGCGAAATGATCCAGCTTAGTGAGGCGCAGAACATCAGCGACAGCAGGAAACTGACCGGAATATGCCAGCGAATGGTGCCACGCATCAGCAAAAACAGTCCGCCGATAAGAAAACCGATATTCACCCACTGCCAGCCAATACCGGACAGCGATTGAGCAAACATCGGCTGTTGCAGAATGTCCTGCGGCGTTTGGCCGGAGCGCAGGCTGGTTTTAAACGTATCCAGCGGGGTAGCCTGACTGACGCCATCAACGTTGTGCATCAGTTGCTGCATGGTGTACCCGTCAGGCGTGTGTCCGGTAAAGATGATAATTAACGCATCATGGAAACCGACGGGAATGGTTTGCAACGGCGTGGGCGGCAGCCAGCTTGTCATTTGAACCGGGAAAGAGATCAGCAGCACCACATAGCCAATCATCGCGGGGTTAAAAGGGTTTTGCCCTAAGCCGCCATACAGCTGTTTGGCGATAATGATGGCGAAGACGGTTGCCATGACCACCATCCACCAGGGGGCTAGCGGTGGCAGACTGATGCCGAGCAGCACCGCGGTCAATAGGGCGGAATTATCAGCCAGCGTGGTGCGTACAGCGAATTTTCTCAGTGACAGCGTCACGCCTTCTGCGATAAGCGCGGTAGCGGACGCCAGCCCGACCTGAATCAGGTTACCGTAGCCAAAGAAGTAATACTGCGCCAGCATACCCGGCAGACAGGCCAGAATGACCAGCAGCATGATGCGCTGTGTGCGCTGCTGGTTATGTGTGAACGGTGAACTCGCAATTCTGAAAGCCATTTATTCCTCTTGATATGACGATGCCTGCGCGGCTTTACGGGCTTTGACGCGAGCGATAGCGGCAGCAACGGCAGCCTTACGTGGATCTTCTGGCTCTTGTACTTCAACAACGGCAAGCGGTTCTGGCACTACGTCAGGGACAGCCGCCGAAACAGGCTCTTCCGTGGTTGTTGCTGATTGCTGCGCGGCTTTACGAGCTTTAACGCGCGCGATAGCGGCAGCAACGGCAGCCTTGCGTGGATCTTCTGGCTCTTGTACTTCAACGACGGCAATCGGTTCTGCGACTACGTCAGGAGCAGCCGCCGAAACAGGTTCTTCCGTGGTTGTTGCAGGCTGTTGTGCGGCTTTACGAGCTTTAACTCGCGCGATAGCAGCGGCAACGGCCGCTTTACGCGGATCGTCCGACTCTTGTACTTCAACAACAGCAATCGGTTCTGCCGCCACGTTGGAAACCGCAGGCGTTGCCGCTTCTTCTGTACTTTCTGGGCTTACTGCCTCAGATTGCTGTGCAGCCTTACGCGCTTTAACGCGAGCCAGAGCGGCGGCCACGGCGGCTTTGCGGGGATCGTCAAGCTCGGCAGAGGGAACCTCGGTCGCAGGCGCTTCCTGCTGTGTCTGTTGTTCACGAGCCTGTGCTTTGCGGGCAGCACGCGCGGCGATGGCGGCACTGTTATCCGGCTGTGCGTCGGGGATGACCTCGATTGGCGAACCGACTTCTGTTGCGGCGGTTTGCTTACGGCGTACGCGCTCCAACGCGGCCTGAACGGAATCTTTATCCGTGGTGGAGACGCTAACCGCTGCCTTTTTATGGCGCAGTTCACGTGCCGCCTTTTCCCGCTCCAGACGAGCCTGTTTAGCATCAAAGCGCACTTTGGCCTGTGCGGCACGCTGTGCCTCTTCATCGATGGCCCGAATTTCGGCCTTTTCCTGACGGTAATACTGCACCAGCGGAATATTGCTGGGGCAGACGTAAGCACAGGCACCGCATTCGATGCAGTCAAACAGATGGTGATTGCGGGCTTTTTCGTGTTCTTGCCCACGACTGAACCAGTAAAGCTGTTGCGGTAACAGGCCTGCCGGACAGGCATCGGCACATTTGCTACAGCGAATGCAGGATTGTTCTTCAGCAACGGGCTCCATTTCCGCATGTGACGGCGCGAGCAGGCAGTTACTGATTTTGACGATAGGGACATCCAGTGACGGCAGGGTAAAGCCCATCAGCGGCCCACCCATCACGACCATCGGCTGCTTATTGACGTGGAAGCCGCCCTGTTTGAGCAGGTGACGTACCGGTGTACCCAACCGTGCCCAGACGTTACCAGGCTGGCGCAAGGCTTCACCGGTCAGCGTCACCACGCGTTCGGTGAGCGGTTCGCCGTCGATCACGGCGCGTTTGATGGCGAAAGCCGTTCCGACGTTCTGCATCAGTACGCCAATGGCGGCGGAGTGTTTACCGAACGGGACTTCCTTGCCAGTCAGAATCTTGGTGAGCTGCTTGGCACCGCCTGACGGATACTTAGTTGGGATGACGCGCAGCTGCATGTCGCTGCGTTTGCCCAAGGCCAATCGCAGGGCGTTGATGGCTTCCGGTTTGTTATCTTCGATCCCAATCAGAATGCGTTTCGGTTGCAACAGGAATGACAGAATCTCGACGCCCTGAATAATCTCTTCGGCGCACTCCTGCATGAGTCGATCATCAGCGGTGATATAGGGTTCACACTCTGCGCCGTTGATAATCAGGGTTTCAATCCCGCGCATCCCGCCTTGTAACTTGGCCGCAGTAGGGAAGCCGGCGCCGCCTAAGCCCGCAATGCCAGCCTGATGCAGATGGGCAAGCAAGGTATCGACGCTATGTTCACGGTAATCCGTCAAGGTTTGGCGTTCGCACCAGCGATCGTCGCCATCCGGCACGATGATGATGCTGAGTTCGGACAGACCAGACGGATGCGCCGTCGTGTGCTGGCGAATCGCGTTCACCGTTCCTGATGTCGGTGCGTGAACAGGCAAGGTGCGGCCTTTTCCCCGCGTTAACGGCTGACCGCGCAGGACTTTATCGCCGACGCTGACACAGATCTCGCCTTCCGGCCCTAGATGCTGCTTGAGGGGAATAATGAACTGTTCTGGCAGCGGGATCTGGCGCAGTGGTATCTGGCTGGACTGCGTCTTCATTTCCGGCGGATGAATGCCTCCGTCGAAATCCCAGATTCTGTCTTTTTTAAAGGCGGAAAACAGCTTAAGCATGTCGTTCTACTTGAATAACGCGTACTGGAATCGTATCGAGATCCCATTTCCAGTTAGCGGGAGTCGGCGCGATAGGACGTAATTCGATACAGTCCGTCGGGCAAGGGGAGACGCAGAGATCGCAGCCGGTGCACAAATCGCTGACGACGGTGTGTACCGCTTTGGTGCTACCGATAATGGCATCAACCGGACACGCCTGAATGCATTTGGTGCAGCCGATGCAGTTGCTTTCATCGATCCACGCAACATGGCGGGCGGGAGCTTGAACGTCGGCATCACCTTCCAGCGGCTGCGGATCGACGTTGAGCTTTTCAGCCAGCTTCAGCATCATCGCTTCGCCGCCGGGGCCGCATTTATTAATACTTTCGCCATTCAGCGCGACTGCTTCGGCGTAGGGCCGACAGCCAGGATAACCGCACTGGCCGCACTGGCTTTGTGGCAGCATGGCTTCCACTTCTTCCACGATCGGATCGTTTTCGACTTCAAACCGACGGGAGGCGTAGCCGAGCACCAGACCGAATGCCAGCGCGAGGGCGCTTAATGCCGCAATGGCAATCCAGATAGCGATCATCAGAATTTCACCAGTCCGGCAAAGCCCATAAATGCCAGCGACATGAGGCCTGCGGTGACCAGCGCGATAGACGAACCGCGGAACGGTGCAGGAATATCTGACACGGCAAGGCGTTCACGAATGGCGGCGAAGAGCACCATCACCAGCGAGAAGCCCGCCGCGCCGCCGAAACCATAAATCGTCGATTGCAGGAAACCGTGCGACAGGTTGATGTTGAGCAGCACGACGCCAAGCACCGCACAGTTGGTGGTAATCAGCGGCAGGAAGATCCCCAGCAGGCGGTACAGCTCAGGGCTGACTTTGCGCACGAACATCTCGGAGAACTGCACCACCACGGCGAGCACCAGAATAAAGGCCATGGTGCGCAAATAGAGAATATCGAGCGGAACGAGAATAAATTCGTTGACCAACCAGGAAAACATGGAGCCGACAGTCATCACAAACGTGGTCGCCATGCCCATGCCAATCGCCGTCTCGAGCTTTTTGGACACGCCCATAAAGGGGCACAGCCCAAGAAACTTCACTAAGACGAAATTATTTACCAGAAGGATGCTAACAAAGAGCAATGCGTATTCGGTCATTACGGTGCCTAGAAAACAAAACCAGACTATTATCAGGCATTGTTGGGTTTTCGACAACATACCCAAAGTAGGGTTATCGCCGTCCCCTTCAAGGGGCGGAAGGTCAGATTCGCTTAATAACAGAAGCGCCGGGCTATTATACAGTAACGAGCTGAGCGTTCTGCGTAATATCCCGGAAGGAAATTATTGCATAACTATTCTTTTTGTTGCTAACAACTACAGAACGTGATGCCAGACAGATTTTGGCACGCAGCCGAGATCGAATAAGCGCCCGCCAGATGCCAACTCGGCCCGCCGATGGTCCGCAGCACGGTACATGTTGATGATTTCCTGACTGTCTGTCAGAGAATAATTGAGGTGATCAAAGAGTTTTTCCAGACTTTCTGTTGAACTGACTTTCCTAAATTTGAGCAAATAGTCATGAACGGTCATGGTGATTGGTCTAATAGTTATGTGGTTGAGATGACTAAGTATATTCAAGCGAAAAAGCCTGTCTAGAGGGTGATGAAAAAAGTACGCTTATTTTTCAACAACAAACGAATGAAAATGAAAAATAATAGATTGACAGGAAAATGTGATGGCGTTTCGGGCGACAGGGCGATGGAAAATCAGCGCGTGGGATGGAAAAGGCTTATAGATAAAAAGTACCGATAAAGGGGCAGATTGTTCACGGACGACGCATCCGTAGACAACCGGCCCCTGAGTGCGGGCTTAGCGGCTACAAAGTTTGTAATACACCTCGTTCCAGCGCAGCGCATCTTTGAATTCGTGGAGTCGAGTGTCGTTATCGATCACCAGCAGCTCAATGTTCTGCATCTCGGCGTAGAGCCGCATATGTTCGAGATCCAGCGCCTGACTAAAGACGGTGTGGTGCGCGCCGCCAGCCAGAATCCAGGCTTCGGCCGCCACTTCCAGCGACGGTTGGGCTTTCCAGATAGCACGGGCAACCGGCAATTTCGGCAGTGGGCGCGGCTGTTCAATGGTATCGACCAGATTAACCAGCATTCTGAAACGGTCGCCCATATCGATCACACTGGCGTTGAGGGACGGCCCAGCCGGCGTTGAGAAAATCAAACGGGCAGGGTCGGCTTTGCCGCCAATGCCAAGGTGTTGCGCATCCAGAATCGGTTTCTGCTCTTTCGCAATCGTCGGGCAGACTTCTAGCATGTGAGAGCCGACGACCAGATCGTTACCGTTCTGGAAGTTATAGGTGTAGTCCTCCATGAAGGACGTCCCGCCTGACAACCCGCCAGCCATCACTTTCATAATGCGCAGCAGCGCGGCGGTTTTCCAGTCGCCTTCGCCACCGAATCCATAGCCTTGCTGCATCAGACGCTGTACCGCCAGACCCGGCAGCTGTTTCAGGCCGTACAGGTTTTCAAAATCGGTGGTGAACGCGTGGTAGCCACCTTGTTCCAGAAAGCGTTTCATCCCGAGTTCAATCTGTGCCGCATCCAGCAGGTTCTGACGGTTCGCGCCGTTGAGTTTCACCGCATCCGTCAACTGGTAGCTGGCCTCGTATTCTTCGATCAGCGCATCGATATCGCCTTTGGATACGGCATCGACCACGGAGGTTAAATCCCCTAATCCCCAGGCGCTGACGGAGTAACCGAACTGGATCTGCGCGCCGACTTTATCGCCTTCGGTGACGGCGACTTCACGCATGTTGTCGCCAAAGCGCGCAACCTTCAGCTGTTTGCTTTCCTGAATGGCGGCGGCAACCCGCATCCATTTGCCGATACGGGCATGGGCGTTCTTATCCTGCCAGTGGCCGACGACAACCTGATGCGCCTGCCGCATCCGGGCACCGATGAAACCAAATTCACGTCCACCGTGCGCGGTTTGGTTCAGGTTCATGAAGTCCATATCCATGGTGTCCCACGGTACTTCGGCATTGAACTGGGTGTGGAATTGCAGCAGCGGTTTACTGAGTACGCTCAGGCCGCCAATCCACATTTTGGCCGGAGAGAAGGTATGCAGCCAGGTCAGCAGGCCGACACAGTTATCCTGATAGTTGGCATCGCGGCACAGTGCCAGAATTTCGTCTGGCGTTTTCACCAGCGGTTTCAGTACCAGCTTAACGGGCAGGTTGGCCTGTTGATTCAATCCGGCGACGACTTTTTCCGCGTTCTCTTTTACCTGACGTAACGTTTCCGGCCCGTAGAGATGTTGGCTACCGATGACGAACCAGACTTCAAGCTGCTTAAAATGATCCATGATGACTCCTGTAACGTGATCCCCAGAGGGATAAAATTAGTTTTTTGCCGTAGACGTTGGGCTATAGGCTGGTTCCGCGAGGCGGCACCACTGCTGATAGCGCTCATAAAGCTGCTGATAACGGGCGACGCGCTGGCTGTCTGGCATTAAGGTGCGCTCTATGCCGCTGGCCATATGCTGCTGTGCCGTTGGGATATCGCCGTGAACGCCAGCGGCGACGGCGGCAAAGATCGCGGCACCCAGAGCACAGCACTGATCGGAGGCGACGATCTGCAAGGGGCGATTCATCACGTCGGTACAGACCTGCATGATGACGGGAGATTTCCGCGCGATACCGCCCAGCGCCAGCACGTTCTCGACGGGAACGCCCTGATCTTCAAAGCACTCCATAATTGCGCGCGCGCCAAAGGCCGTGGCAGCAATGAAACCGCCGAACAGCGTGGGGGCATCGGTGCCCAGATTGAGATCGGTAATCACGCCTTTCAGTCGCTGATTGGCGAATGGTGTTCTGCGGCCGTTGAACCAGTCCAGCACGACAGGCAGGTGATCCAGCGTCGGGTTCTCCGCCCAGCTGTGCGTCAGTCGCTCCAGCAGTTTGGCTTCCATCGCCTGTAATGACGTTTTGAGTTCAGGATGGTCTTTCGCGGCTTCCTGTAACGACCAGCCCAGCAGTCGCCCAAACCAGGCGTACATGTCACCGAAAGCGGACTGTCCGGCTTCGAGGCCGATATAACCAGGAACAACGCTGCCGTCGACCTGCCCACAGATACCGGCGATGGCGCGATCGGCAATGCGTGCGTCATCAGCGATCAGAATGTCGCAGGTGGACGTGCCAATCACTTTGACCAGCGTATAAGGCTGTGCGCCCGCGCCGACGGTGCCGACGTGGCAGTCAAACGCACCGCCCGACAGGATGACCGTTTCGGGGATGCCGAGCCGCTGTGCCCACTCGGCGGTGATGGTGCCGACCGGCTGTTCGGCGGTCCAGGTATCGGTAAACAGCGGGTACTGTAATGTCTCGGTCAGGCAGGGATCGAGTGCGTGCAAGAAATCTTTTGGCGGTAGTCCACCCCAGCTCGGATGCCAGAGTGATTTGTGTCCGGCGCTGCACCGTCCACGACGAATATCGGCTGGCGCTTGGGTACCAGAAAGCAGGGCGGGCACCCAGTCGCACAGTTCTATCCAGGAAACGGCCGCCTGACGCACCGCGGCATCGTCGCGCGAGACATGCAGGATTTTGGCCCAGAACCATTCGGACGAATAAACGCCGCCGATATAGCGGGTGTAATCCGGGAACTGGCCGCTCCGGCACAGCGCGTTGATGGCTTCTGCTTCTTCTATTGCCGTGTGGTCTTTCCACAGTACGAACATCGCATTGGGGTTGTCGGCAAACTCGGGGCGTAGTGCGAGGATCTGGCCTTGCTCATCAATCGGCGCGGGAGTTGACCCGGTTGAATCCACGCCAATACCGATGATGCTCTGCCGCTGTTCATGCGTCAGGCGGGAGACCACGACCTTAACCGCCTGTTCCAGCGATTCAATATAGTCCAGTGGATGGTGTCGGAACTGGTTGTTGGCAGGCTGACAATATTTCCCCTCGCGCCAGCGGGGGTAGTAGACCACTTCTGTTTCCAACTCTTGCCCGCTTTGGCAGTCAACGGCTAAGGCGCGTACCGAATCACTGCCGAAGTCGAGACCAATCGTAATAGCGCCCGCACTCATGCTTTGCTCCTCATTAATCCCAGATCGTTGGTGTTTACGATGGCAGGGATAACGAGAGGCGGTGAGGAGCGGTTAGCTGGAAGTATGTATTTTTCTGTCGCCAGCAGCCATTTTGTGATGCTGGTCAAAGGTTAATGATTGGTTAAATTCGCTAAATGTATGCACAAACCTGTCATTGTTCCGGACTGTGATAAAGCTCTACATTCTTACCGAGAATAACGACTAAAACATAAAGCGTCTGAATGCTACTGAGTAAAGGAATCGTGCTAAGCCTGTGTTTTTCCTTTATCCAGACCGGAAATACCCTACCAGGAACTCGAACTCGTTTCAGCGTTGCTGACGAATGAAAAGATAATTACACCGGAGAACATCATGCATAAATTCACTAAGGCGCTGGCAGCAATCGGGTTGGCCGCTGTTATGTCACAATCAGCTATGGCAGAGAACTTAAAGCTGGGCTTTCTGGTTAAACAGCCGGAAGAACCCTGGTTCCAGACGGAATGGAAGTTCGCTGATAAAGCAGGGAAAGACCTTGGTTTTGATGTGATAAAAATCGCAGTTCCTGATGGTGAAAAGACCCTGAACGCGATCGACAGTCTGGCGGCCAGTGGCGCGAAAGGCTTTGTTATCTGTACGCCGGATCCGAAGTTGGGGCCAGCCATTATAGCGAAAGCACGCAGCTACAATCTGAAAGTGATTGCGGTTGATGACCAGTTCGTGAATGCCAAAGGCCAACCGATGGATACCGTGCCATTGGTGATGATGGCGGCCACCAAAATTGGCGAGCGTCAGGGTCAGGAACTGTATAAAGAGATGACTAAACGCGGCTGGAAAGTAGAGGAAACCGCCGTGATGGCGATTACCGCTGATGAGCTGGATACCGCACGTCGCCGCACGTCTGGCTCTATGGACGCGCTGAAAACCGCAGGGTTCCCAGAAAAACAGATCTACAAAGTGCCGACCAAATCTAATGATATCCCCGGTGCATTTGACGCCGCTAACTCCATGCTGGTTCAGCATCCTGGCGTGAAAAACTGGCTGATTATCGGCATGAACGACAACACCGTGCTGGGTGGCGTGCGTGCAACGGAAGGTCAGGGCTTTAAAGCCGCAAACGTCATTGGTATCGGTATCAACGGCGTGGATGCGGTGAGCGAGCTGTCTAAAGGCCAGGCAACGGGCTTCTTTGGTTCACTGCTGCCAAGCCCAGATATCCACGGTTACAAGAGTATCCAGATGCTGAATGACTGGGTGACCAAAGGCGTTGAGCCGGAGAAATTCACCGAAGTGACCGACGTGGTGCTGATCACTCGTGACAACTTTAAGGTCGAACTGGAGAAAAAAGGCCTGATGTAATCACGCCTGATTTCGTAAAGACGCGGATAACGCCGGTCAGCATGATGCTGGTCGAGGTTATCCGCGCTCTACCTGCATCGTTATGAGGAAACAGACATGACAGCACAGTCACCCTATTTGTCGTTTCATGGGATTGGCAAAGAATTTCCCGGTGTTAAGGCGCTTTCGGATATCAGTTTTTCCTGCCATGCCGGCCAGATCCATGCATTGATGGGGGAAAACGGGGCGGGCAAGTCGACGCTGTTAAAGATCCTGAGCGGTAACTATTCACCGTCAGCGGGCGAAATTCATATTCAGGGCAAGCCTGTTCAGTTCAACAACACGATGGATGCCCTGAATGCGGGCGTTGCCATCATTTATCAGGAACTGCATCTGGTGCCGGAAATGACGGTCGCCGAGAACATCTACTTAGGTCAGCTGCCGCATAAATACGGCATGGTGAACTATTCGCTGCTGCGCTATGAAGCCAAACTTCAGTTGCAGCATCTGGGGTTGGATATCGATCCTGATACCCCGCTGAAATACCTCTCTATCGGGCAATGGCAGATGGTGGAAATCGCCAAGGCGCTGGCCCGTAACGCCAAGGTTATTGCTTTTGATGAGCCGACCAGTTCGCTGTCTGCCCGTGAAATCGAGCAGCTTTTCCGCGTGATTAAGGAATTGCGCAGTGAAGGCCGGGTCATTTTGTACGTTTCGCACCGGATGGAAGAAATTTTTGCGCTGAGCGATGCCATTACCGTGTTTAAAGATGGCCGCTATGTGCGCACGTTCGACGATATGCAGCAGGTGAACCATGAGTCGCTGGTACAGGCGATGGTAGGGCGTAACCTGGGGGATATCTATGGCTATGCGCCGCGTCCGCACGGCGAAGAGCGTCTGACGCTGAAAGACGTAAAAGCGCCGGGCGTGAAATCTACGGTTTCCCTGAACGTGAAGCAGGGGGAAATTGTCGGGCTATTTGGTCTGGTGGGCGCTGGCCGCAGCGAACTGATGAAAGGGCTGTTTGGCGCGACCAAAATCACCAACGGTCAGGTGCTGCTGGATGGCAAACCGCTGGTGGTGAATTCCCCCATTGATGCGATTCGTCAGGGCGTGATGCTCTGCCCGGAAGATCGTAAAGCCGACGGCATCATTCCGGTGCACTCGGTGCGTGACAACATCAATATCAGCGCAAGGCGTAAGAGCCTGAAAGCCGGTTTTATTATTAATAATCAGTGGGAGGCGGATAACGCCGCGAAGCGCATTGACGCGTTGAACATCAAAACGCCGTCCGATGAACAGCTGATTATGAATCTTTCCGGGGGAAACCAGCAGAAAGCCATTCTTGGCCGCTGGCTGTCCGAAGAGATGAAGGTCATTTTGCTCGATGAACCCACGCGCGGCATTGACGTCGGCGCGAAGCACGAAATTTATCATGTCATCTATGAACTAGCGAATCAGGGGATCGCGGTGCTGTTTGCCTCCAGCGATTTACCAGAAGTGCTTGGGCTGGCCGACCGGATTATCGTCATGCGCGAAGGTGCCGTCTCCGGCGAACTGCTGCATACCGATGCCACGGAGCAGAAGGTGCTCAGTCTGGCCATGTTACGAACCCCCGATATCGAATCTGCGGTTGCCTGACCGCGAAGGAGCAAAATAATGTCAACGGTTACGTCTGCAACCTCAGAAAAGAAGAAAAACGGCGCGGGATTATCTCGCATTTGGGATAACTACGGCATGCTGGTGGTGTTTGCCGTGCTGTTTCTTGGCTGTGCGATTTTCGTCCCCAACTTCGCCTCGTTTATCAATATGAAAGGGCTTGGGCTGGCGATCTCCATGTCCGGTATGGTGGCCTGCGGCATGCTGTTCTGTCTGGCTTCCGGTGATTTTGACCTGTCGGTCGCGTCTATTATTGCCTGTGCTGGCGTAGCGACGGCGGTGGTGATCAATATCAGTGAAAGCCTGTGGATCGGCGTCGGTGCCGGGCTGCTGCTGGGTGTGGCGTTCGGTTTGCTTAACGGGTTTGTGATTGCTCGTTTGAAGATCAATGCGCTGATCACCACGCTGGCAACGATGCAGATTGCGCGCGGTCTGGCGTACATCATTTCCGATGGTAAAGCGGTAGGGATTGAAGATGAGCGCTTCTTTGAACTGGGCTATGCCAACTGGTTGGGCTTGCCTGCGCCAATCTGGATCACCATCGGCTGCATGATTCTGTTTGGTCTGCTGCTGAACAAAACCACCTTTGGCCGCAATACGCTGGCGATTGGGGGCAATGAAGAAGCCGCGCGTCTGGCTGGGGTGCCGGTCGTACGTACCAAAATCATCATTTTCGCCTTGTCCGGTCTGGTATCGGCGGCAGCGGGGATCATTCTGGCATCGCGTATGACTAGCGGCCAGCCGATGACCTCCATCGGGTATGAGCTGATCGTGATTTCTGCCTGCGTGCTGGGCGGTGTGTCGTTGAAAGGCGGGATCGGTAAAATTTCCTATGTCATCGCCGGTGTGCTGATTTTAGGTACGGTTGAAAACGCGATGAACCTGCTGAACATCTCTCCGTTTGCCCAGTATGTGGTACGCGGTCTGATTCTGCTGGCGGCGGTTATCTTCGACCGCTACAAACAGCTGTCGAAGAAAACGGTATAAATGCCCGTGCGGCAGGTCAGAGCCTATCCCAGTAGGCGTTATTGGTGCAGTCAGTTTGGACTCGGACAGCGCGCAGAAACCGGAACGTACACGTAGTACGTGAGGATTATTCGCTACGCTCACCCTACGGGCCGCCCCAAGGGGCGTTCAAACGCAATTGCGTTTGTGCGAGCACTGCCCAGGTTCAAAATGGCAAATAAAATAGTCCTAATGGGATGGCTCTAAGTGAGCCTGCCGCTTTATCTCATTACTCGCGTGTACCGGAGGCTCGATGTATCACCGTATGGCGCATGACTCTCAGCCTAATCCGCTGCTGCCGGGATATTCGTTCAACGCTTATCTTGTGGCAGGTATGACACCGATTCTGGCAGAAGGGCCGCTCGACTTCTTTATCGATCGTCCTGATGGCATGAAAGGCTACATCATTAACCTCACCATGAAAGGTCAGGGTCAGGTCTTTGATGGCGATGAGACCTTTTTCTGTAATCCCGGTGACCTGCTGCTGTTCCCGCCGAAATCGAAGCATTTTTATGGTCGTTCATCTAGCAGCGACTGCTGGTATCACCGCTGGGTCTATTTTCGCCCGCGTGCCTACTGGGCTGACTGGTTAGAATGGCATACCAAAAGCAGCGGTATTGGTCGCATGAGCCTGCCGAATAACCAACTGTTGCTGGAATTCGACAGGCTGTTTGCCAATATCGAGCAAACCCAGCGTTCCGGGCGTCGTTTTTCAGAAGAGTTGGGTATGAATCTGCTGGAGCGGCTGTTGCTCAGAGCGATGGAAGAAGACCCACAGAGCCCGCAGAAGATCATGGATCCGCGTGTGATAGAGGCCTGCCAGTTTATTACCAGCAATCTGGCTGGAGAGCTGCGTATTGACGAAGTCGCGCGGCACGTTTGTCTGTCGCCTTCTCGGTTGGCGCATCTGTTCCGTGAACAGGTAGGCATTAACATTCTGCGCTGGCGTGAAGATCAGCGCGTGATTCGCGCCAAGCTGTTATTGCAGACGACGCAGGAATCTATCGCCAACATTGGTCGCGTGGTGGGGTATGACGATCAACTGTATTTCTCACGTGTGTTCCGTAAGCGGGTCGGCGTTAGCCCCAGCGATTTCCGCCGTCGCAGCAGTGAAATCAACTATCCGGCAGCCAAAACGCTGCCCGTGGCGTGGGAAGAACGGATGCCCAGCGCCGTGAGCGGATAGCGAACCAAAACGAATCAGATTCCCCTGGCTATTATCCCTCTCTGCAATCTGGCGGATGACGGGTATATACTGAGTGAGAAATCACAAAGTCAAAATAAGCTAAGGGGAATCGTCATGAGTGAGACCGTTCGTGTTGGACTGCTGGGCTATGGCTATGCCAGTAAGACATTCCACGCGCCGTTGATTGCAGGTACGACGGGTATGGAGCTGGTGGCCGTGTCCAGCAGCAGTGCTGAAAAAGTGCATGCAGATTGGGCAAATCTGCGAGTAGAGAAAGACCCTCAGGCGTTATTTAACGATCCCGATATTGACCTCATTGTTATTCCTACCCCCAATGACACGCACTTCCCGCTGGCGAAACAGGCGCTGGAAGCGGGCAAGCATGTCGTCGTCGATAAACCTTTTACGGTGACGTTGTCACAAGCATATGACTTGGGCGCTATCGCCGACCGCGTCGGAAAAATGCTTTCTGTTTTCCATAATCGCCGTTGGGACAGCGATTTTCTGACGCTGAAACAGCTGCTGGCGGCAGGAACGTTAGGAAATGTGGTGTATATGGAATCGCATTTCGATCGCTTCCGGCCCGAAGTGCGTCAGCGCTGGCGGGAAGACGGCAGTGAAGGTAGCGGAATTTGGTACGATCTTGGGCCGCACTTGCTGGATCAGGCGCTGGAGCTGTTTGGCTTGCCGGTGGCGATTCAGGTCGATATGGCACGGTTGAGACCTGGCAGTAAGGCAATTGATTATTTCCACGCGACGCTGATTTACCCGCAACGCCGGGTTGTCCTGCACGCCAGCATGCTGGTGGCGGCCGCGTCTGCCCGCTATATCGTGCATGGCACACGCGGCAGCTTTGTAAAATACGGCCTTGACCCACAGGAAGATCGCCTGAAGGCGGGTGAGCGCCCACCGCTGGCCGACTGGGGGCAGGATAAGCACGATGGCGTGCTGACGCTGTCTCGCGATGGCATAACGGCGGAGCAAACGATCGCCACGATTCCGGGTAACTATCCGGCTTACTATGCGGCAGTGCGCGATGCGCTGACGGGTAAAGGCGAAAACCCCGTCAGCGTGCATCAGGCGATTCAGGTGATGGAACTGATCGAGCTAGGGCTGCTTTCCCACGAGCAGAAAAAAGCCGTCACGGTGAAAAATAGCTAGATTTACCGCGTTTTATTCCAGATAGTTAATGGTTTGTTTAAACAGGCGATCTTAGGATCGCCCTAGACTGCTGAGAAAATCAATCGAACGGTGAATGGGTCGAGGGTAAAAATGCGGTACATGCGTCTTTTTACGTTCGATTTACGATGTTCGGAAGGCGCTTCTGATGCCTTTATCTCATTACCACCGTTTTCTGTCTGTAAACAGATTTATCGGCTCAGATTTCTGGATTCACATTTAGTCATAGATAACTTTGGGCGATCTTCGGGTCGCCCGTCTTGTTAGGGTGTTCATTCGGCTGATAACAGGCTAGGGGAAAGGTGTTGGGCATGGGGTGGTTACAACGGTTACGCATTGATAAATTCTTATTGGTTCTGATTCTGGTGGTGGTGACGGCGTCGCTCCTTCCTGCTCAAGGCATCGCGAAAGTTTTCTTTGAGAATCTGACAACGGCGGCGATTGCTCTGCTGTTCTTCATGCACGGCGCGAAGCTATCGCGTGAAGCGATTACCACTGGCATGGGGCACTGGCGTTTGCATCTGGTGGTGTTTGCCAGCACGTTTATTCTGTTTCCGCTGCTGGGAATAGGCATGAGTCTGCTGTCGCCCGTTGTGCTGACGCCGACCTTGTATCTGGGCTTCCTCTATCTGTGCGCACTACCAGCGACGGTGCAGTCAGCGATTGCTTATACCTCAATGGCCGGTGGTAACGTTGCAGCAGCGATTTGTAGCGCCTCGGCATCCAGTATTTTGGGCGTATTTCTCTCGCCGATTCTGGTCGGTTTGCTGATGCATACGCAAGGGGGCGAAACGGATACGCTACACGCTATTGGTTCTATTATCATGCAGTTAATGGTGCCTTTCGTGATTGGCCATCTGTCTCGCCCGTTGATTGCCAAGTGGGTTGAACGTAACCGTAAGCTGATTAATATCACTGACCGGTCATCGATTCTTTTGGTGGTGTATGTCGCCTTCAGTGAAGCGGTTGTGCAGGGGATTTGGGGACAGATCAACGTTTGGTCATTGCTCGCCGTTGTCGGCTGTTCGATCGTGCTGCTAGCGATTGTGCTGGTGGTGAATACGCTGGTTGCTCGTAAGCTGGGCTTTAATACCGCTGATGAGATCACCATCGTATTCTGCGGCTCGAAGAAGAGCCTGGCGAATGGGATTCCGATGGCAAACGTGCTATTTCCTGCCGCCGCTGTCGGTGCGATGGTGCTGCCGCTGATGATTTTCCATCAAATTCAGCTGATGGTCTGTGCTGCGCTGGCTCAGCGCTATGCTAAACGGATAAACAAGGAACAGGATTCGCCTCGTCAGTAAGAGATTATCGGTCTCTCGCCTCATACAAAACGCCCTCGGTCTACATAGGCCGAGGGCGTTGTCATTTGTAACAAACACTTGTAACTCCACGGAAACACAAGAAATAATCTATTACAGTGATAGTTTCGTAGTGGTGTTACTTTTTTGTTGCGTTACGTTATAACAATAATCGCTCATCGAGATATGTTGGCGATAGAGTAAGACACAGTTAATGATAATTATTATTTTGAGATCGAGGGAAATATGTTTAAAAAAACGGTGTTAACTTTAGCAATGTTAGGGACTTTGGCTTCCGCATCTGTGCAGGCTGCTCAGAGTGCACAATGTGTGAAAACCAATCAAAAAGAGATTGCGTCGTTATTTGACCGTTGGAATGCATCGCTGCAAACGGGTGATGCGAAGAAAGTTGCGACAAACTATGCGTCAGACGCGGTGCTGCTGCCAACGCTGTCCGATAAACCGCGTACGACAGATGCAGAGCGCATTGATTACTTCGAACACTTCCTGGCGAAAAAACCAGTTGGTAAGATTGACACCCGCACAATCCGTATCGGCTGCAATGACGCCGTTGATACCGGAACTTACACCTTCAAATTTGGTGATGGAAGTGAGGCTAAAGCGCGTTATACCTACACTTACGGTTGGGACGTGAAACAGAAGAAGTGGCTGATTACGTCACACCACTCCTCGGCTAACCCTGCCGGTTGATCTCTTTATCTCTGTAACTTATCTGTAGCAAACTTGTGTCAAACGGCTAACAGTGGTTAGCCGTTTTTTATGTGTTGATGATAAAAATTACTGCGTAGCACCGCGTTTGCGCAGAACCTTTTCACGCAACTGCTGCTTTTCCTGCTCGCTGATAAAGGCGATGTTCAGGCCGTTTTCCTGTGCTTTGCGGGTTTCTACCGCCGTCAGGCCAGCAAGTGGGGCCGCGATTTCATATTCGTGACGAATCTCTATACCCTGAACTGCAGGATCGTCCGTGTTGATGGTGGCGGGGATTTCATACCGCAGGAAGTGGATCAGCGGATGTTTATCCAGTGTTTCCACGGTGCTGGTTTGAATGTTAGAGGTTAGGCAGGATTCAATGCCGATCCCATGCTCCGCCATGTGCGTCATCAAGCGAGGATCGATAATGGCGGTGACGCCGTGCCCGATGCGCTCTGCACCCAGATGGTTAATCGCCTGCCAGATACTTTCTGGTCCGGCCGCTTCTCCCGCATGAACGGTGATATGCCAGCCGGCATCGCGAGCTTGTCGGAAATGAGAAGTAAACTGCGCGCCAGGATGGCCCAATTCATCACCCGCCAGATCGAGTGCGACGATGCGATCGCGTTGTGACAGCAGGGCGTCCAGCTCTTGCTGGCAGGCCTCGGTGCCGAATGTCCGACTCATGATGCCAATCAGACGGATATCGGTATCGAAATCACGACTGCCAGCGGTAATACCGTCGATCACGGCTTCAACAACGCCAGCAATCGGCAGTTTATGATTCATCGCCATATAGTAGGGAGAGAAACGCAGTTCTGCGTAATCCAACCCGGCTTTCATGGCATCTTCAACGTTCTCGTAAGCCACGCGGCGGCAGGCATCCAGTGAACCGAGTACGGCTACGCCCCAGTCGAGCTTTTGTAAAAAACTCAGTAAGTCAGGCTCATTCTTGGTGACTTGGACGTGAGGGCGGAGCGTGTCAAGATCGCTGGCAGGTAATGCAATATTGTACTGGCGGCCTAGCTCCAGAATACTCTGGGCGCGGATATTGCCATCCAAATGGCGGTGGATGTCTGTCAATGGTAAGCGAGAATCAATCATAATATTATTGTCTGATTACTGTTTTTCGTACGACAAAGTATAAAAAGAAATCGTGGTAAATAGCTAATTGTTACCGTCGAAATTCATGTGTTATGGACAATCATTGAGCAAAAACAAGCTGTTATTACTTTTCTTGACCCGTAGAACGGGCGTTCAACTTAGGAATAGCTCGGATATAAATGAGTTCGCTGAGCAACTCGACTAACGTTTGGCAGACAATCACGGCCGGAAGCAGCGGCAGTGCGCCGGGTATTGCCAACGCCAGCGGCAGAATAACCAGAGAATTTCGCGTGCTGGCGCTGAAGGCCACGGCGCGCCCGCCAGCCGAATCCAATCGAAACACGCGGGCAGTGAACCAACCGAGTAGCGGTGCCAGCAGCGCAAAGAGCAGATAAAACGGCACCGCGAGCAGCACCGATGCCCAGGTGGTACGGAGTTGAGGAATGACCGCCGCAATGACGATAAACAGCACCAGAGCGGTAACCGGAACGGGAAGATAGCTCAATGCATCCGAAAATGTTGCCATTGTGCGCTGCCGCGCCGCTAACCATTGCAGAAGCGCGGCCAGCGCTAAAGGCACGGCAATCAGCCAGATAAACGCCTCGATAAAGGGCGCGAAGACGATAAGCCCCGCAGCATCGTGACCGAGAAATAGCGTCAGGTAAAAGGGCAGAGCCAACATTTGCAGCATCAATAAAATAGGCGTTGCGGCCAACAGGCGGGCGGCATCTGCGCGACCCAGATGTGCGAATGTCACTACGTAGTCAATACAGGGAGCGAGTAGCACCAATATGATGCCCAATTTCACCAGCGGTTCGGCGGGGAGAAAGGGCAACAGCGCCGCGACCAGCAAGGGAATCACGATGAAGTTGGCAACGAGCAGCGCGCCGATGAATCTGACCTGAGTGATGCGCTTTCCGATCGTGGTCAGCGGCACTTGCAGGAACGTGACAAACAGCATCAGCGCCAGCGCCGGATTAATCACGACATCCAGTTGATCCGTTCCCGGCAGCACCAGTGCTGTTGCCACTGCCGTTATCACAGCAACAAAATAGATCGCAGCCTGATGGGTTTCCATGAAGGGTTTCAACGCGGACATGGTGTCATCTCAATATGAAGCAGAACGTGTAGGGCAGAAAAAACGGTGGCTGCTGGGGCGGCCACCGTGTGTTTTAGCGCGTAATGCTACCGAATTATTGTGCCGGTGGGGCGATCGGCTCTTGCGGTGCGCCAGGCAGAGACTCTTCACCTTCTTCCGTTGGAACGGAGAAATACGGTGCAATGAAATCAGCCAGTGATATTTTGTTGCCGTTGAAATCAATTTGACCATCGGCATAGTGCAGTGAACTGGTAATGGCGTTGTCTTTTGTGACGCTCAGTTGGTTAGCTTCACCAATCTGGGCCATCATTTCAGCCTGTTGTTTCGACATGTCAGTAAGCTGTTTTTGCTCTTCCGCATTGGTCGTTTTTGGGCTCATCTGCACCATCAATTCCGCCAGCATATCCAGTGGCAGATTGAGTTTTGCATCGAGTTTTTTGACCGACTGACGAATGATTTTTTCTTCATCCGACAGGGTTGCATCGTTCGCTTTATCCGTGCTCTGCAACGGATCGGTTAAATCCAGCGCCAGCGTGAATGTGCCTTCGCCTTTGCTGTTTTTCCAACTGACCGGAGAGATGGCAATGCTCGGGTTGCCTTTCAGCAGCTGTGGTAGATATTGCAGAACCGACATGGCAACGTCGTGCTGATACGTGTCAGGATCGATAGCGGTCGGATCCTGCAACATTTTCTGCACTTTTTCCTGATAGGCGGTGAGGAACTGTTTGGTGCCCGCGCCGTCAAGCTGCGAAATGGACATACTCACGTTACCAGAACCCAGATTGCGGTCGCCGATGACTAACGATCCCAGCGTTACGGCCAGTTTGCCCGCCAGATTCTTATCATCTTCCGTGGCACTGCTTTGCAGAGAGAAGTCGTTCAACGTAACGGGTTCACCGCCTTCTACGGCAAACGTCATCGCTTTAAAGGACAGATTGCCATCGCCTAAATCAAGATCGAATTTGCCTTTTTGGTTGGTTCCCTTGATGGAGAAATCGGTGAGATCGACGTTCTCTGTTTGGCCCCAGGCATTTTTCCTTTCCATCTTCACGCTGCTGATGGTGGTATCCAGCTTGCTGCTGCGCAGGTCGTGCCCGATATCCACCACGGCTTCCGCGCCGCTGAAGGAGAATTTCTGTTCTGGCGACTGATGATCGATAGGGGCCAGCGTAACGAGTGACTGTGTATCACCGCTGTAAGCGACGCGAGTTTCGGCCGTAAAGAACGGTTTATCTTTCGTCAGCTCAAACCAGGCTTTGATGGCTGGTGTGTTGGCCAACTCGGTATGGACAGACGCCATCGCCGGAGCGAGGTTGAACTTCTTGAGCTGTGCAAGCGGGAACGGCCCGTGAGACACGGTTTCGTTGAAGACGAGTTCTTCACCGGGCGCAAGGATCTTCGCGCCTTCTGCTGTGCCTATCGAGCCATCCGCTTGCAGCACATAGGATAGCGTACTGCTGAATACGCCACCCTTATAGTCGCGATAGACGACTTTCAGGCCCGCGTTCGGGTAGGCTTGCTTGAGCTTGGTATTCAGCGTATCGGTAAAACCATCAATTTGCTGAGCCATCTGCTTGCCGGTGTACCAAGATGCGCCGGTCCAGATGGCACCCAGAGCAACAATAACGCCTACGGCGACTAACGACTTCTTCATTTTTATTCATCCTTTAGTAAAAAAATGCGCGTTTTCAACGCGAAACGCTGGCAACTTCCCACAGGTAACCGCAGCGTATGGAACAAGTTATCGGTTAAATACGCGAGCGAGACGCCCCTGTCCCTCAACCGTTATCGGTGACTCACTGGCGGAAATGAAGCAGGATTCTCCCGGACGTAGCGAGAGCCGCTGCTCATTTTTTTGCAGGACGGCATGGCCGTCAATACAAAATACAATGGCGGCACTATTCTGGCTGAGCGTCTGTGGGCTCTGGCTCAGTTCGTGCAGCGAAAAAGCGAAATCTTCAACAGGAATCGGGAAGCTGAGTTCATTCCCCTGACGGTGTGGCGTCGTCAGCAGCTGGTTTGCGGGTTTGGCTTCGAAAACGACATTATCCAGCAGCTCTGGAATATCAATGTATTTCGGCGTTAGCCCAGCACGCAGCACGTTGTCTGAGTTCGCCATGACTTCTAATGCCACGCCTTTCAGATAAGCATGCGGCGTTTGTGCAAACAGGAACATGGCTTCGCCAGGTTGCAGCGTAATGACGTTCAGCAGCAGCGGAGAGAACAATCCGCTGTCGTCAGAATAGTATTGGGTTATCGCGCGGATGGTCGCCCAAGGCTCGTCATTTTGACTATTTAGCGCCGCCTTCAAGACGCCGAGCGCGCGCGATTTTTGCTCGCCTTCCATACTCAGCAGGTTGGTGAACAGCATGGCGAGATTCTTCGCGTCGGGCTGTTGTAAAAACGCGGTGATTGACGGATGTGCGCTGGCGACTGGCTCTAGCAACTGCACAATTTCAGATAATTCTCGGAACCCGTTCATGGCCTGAAAGGGCGTTAATGCGTAGACCAATTCCGGTTTGTGATTGGCGTCTTTGTAGTTTCTTTCGGCCGCATCGAGCGGGATGCCTGCGGCATTCTCTTTCGCAAAGCCTTGTTCTGCCGACGATTTACTGGGGTGAACCTGAATGGAAAGCGGCTGTTCCGCGCACAATACCTTAAACAAAAAGGGCAATTCGCCAAAACGTTGCGCGATCGTTGCGCCAAGATGGGCGGTCGCGTCTTCGGCAATCACGTCTCGCAGGCTGCGGGTGTTGCCTTTTTCATCAATAATCGCCGAACTGCTTTTAGGATGGGCACCCATCCAAAGTTCCGCCATTGGTAAATCGTTAGGGTTATCAATGCCATATAGCTCAGTTAAGGCGTGTTTGCTGCCCCAGGCATAGTGCTGGACGCAATTGAGCATTTTTTGCATGTCGGCTCCCTGCTATTACATTAATTGTTAATTTCTGTGATGCTAGCTGTTAATTGCTTGAGTGATTATGAATACACTGCATCTTCTTCGCTTCATGGTAATGTTTTATGTAGCGCGATACCAGACAGTGTTAGTCGACCAATAAGCGTGATAAGGCCAGTGAGTGTTATCAGAATAGGCCCAGCGATGTGATTCGATGTCTTCTACTATTTGAATGTGTGTTTTAAGGAGGAAAGGTAATGAGCACGACGCGTAGTGAAAAAGACTCAATGGGACCGATTGATGTTCCTGCTGAACGGTTATGGGGCGCACAGACACAACGATCGCTGGAACACTTCCGTATTTCTGAAGAGAAAATGCCCCGTGCGCTGATTTATGCGCTGGCGCAAACCAAGCGTGCGGCGGCCCGCGTCAATATGGATCTCACGCTTCTGCCAGCCGATCGGGGAAATGCGATTATTCAGGCGGCGGACGAAGTGTTGGCTGGCCAGCATGCCGAGGAATTCCCGTTAGCGATCTGGCAGACGGGGTCTGGCACGCAAAGCAATATGAATATGAACGAGGTGTTGGCTAACCGCGCCAGTGAACTGCTGGGGGGAGAGCGGGGCAACAATCGGCTGGTTCATCCCAATGACGATGTCAACAAAAGTCAGAGTTCCAACGATGTCTTCCCGACGGCGATGCATGTCGCCGCTGTCGTCGCGATCAACGAACACCTGATTCCTGAATTGAAAGCGTTACACGCCACGCTGGCGTCGAAGGCTGAGCAGTTTAAGGATATCGTCAAGATCGGCCGTACGCATTTACAGGATGCCACGCCGCTGACGCTGGGGCAGGAAATTTCCGGCTGGGCCGCGATGTTGCAGCATAACCTGAAGCATATCGAAAACAGCGTGCCGCACATTTGCGAGCTGGCGCTGGGCGGCACGGCGGTCGGAACAGGGTTAAACACGCATCCCGAATATGCGGTGCGCGTGGCGGCCGAGCTGGCGACGCTGACCGGTCAACCGTTTGTGACTTCGCCGAATAAATTCGAAGCGCTGGCGACCTGTGATGCGTTGGTTCATGGGCACGGTGCTTTGAAAGGGCTTGCCGCATCGTTAATGAAGATTGCTAACGATGTACGCTGGCTGGCGTCCGGCCCGCGCTGTGGTATCGGCGAACTGAGCATTCCTGAGAACGAGCCGGGTAGCTCCATCATGCCAGGCAAGGTCAATCCGACCCAGTGCGAAGCGCTGACGATGCTGTGTTGCCAGGTGATGGGCAACGATGTCGCGGTGAATATCGGCGGTGCGTCCGGTAACTTTGAGCTGAACGTATATCGCCCCATGGTGATTCATAACTTCCTGCAATCGATTCGCCTGCTGGCTGATGGCATGAAGAGCTTCGATGAGCACTGTGCGGTAGGAATCGAACCGAATCGCGATCGCATCAATCAGTTGCTGAACGAATCGCTGATGCTGGTGACGGCGCTCAACACGCATATTGGCTATGACAAAGCGGCAGAAATTGCCAAAAAAGCGCACAAAGAAGGACTGACGCTGAAGGCGGCTGCGCTCAAACTGAACTACTTAACCGAAGCACAGTTTGATGAGTGGGTTCGACCAGAAGAGATGGTCGGTAGCCTGAAAAAGTAATGGCGCGATAGTCAGCGTTTTATCCTGTAGCCTGCCGGTGTTTACCCGCAGGCTTTTTCTTTTTCATTCCGGTGCATCGGTATACAGATGTAAACGCGGAATGAGCAGGCGAAGTTCGGCCGCTTTCGGTTTGTGTTTATGCTTGATGTTGTTGGCGTCATAAGGATTGAGTTCGCCGATAATGGGGATGTCACCGCCGAATTCCTGCTGACAAAGCACAAGCAGGGGAGACGGGCAGGGATGCTGAACCTGTTTCTGCTGTTCGGGATACCACACGCGGGCGATAGGCTGCACTTTTACTGGGCGTTTAATTTTCAATACGGCGTCTTCCGGCAGCGATAATACAGCGTCAATCTCCTGCTCGACATGCTCAATCCACTGCGCTTTGGTATACGGTGCTGCGTTTTTTGCCGCATTCAGGCTTTTGGTTAGTTTCTCCAGTAGCTCCACTCGCGTCATATTTTTGATGACGTGCTTATTCGCCCAGCCAAAACGGACTGACGCGGGGTTCGTTATGATCGTCAGCGAACGGTAAGCGCTCAGCGTGATCAATCCTTTCAGATGCGTGTGGACAAAATCAAAGCGCTGTTCCGGCTCCAGCCCGGATTCGACGGTAATAATCTGTTCCAACTCTTTTTTCAGTGCGTTAATTTCCGTGATGAGCGACTGAGCTTGTTGATACTGCGCGGCGTTGACGGAAAAGCAGAGTGCGCCCGGCAAGCGGATCGCGCTTTTACTACTGAGTGTTTCCGGATAGTGGTGAATGAACAGTCGCTGAAAGTGAGCTAACCCTTTATCGCGCGCCTCCTGCCCGAGGTACTGCGTGACGGCGATATGCTCGATAGGATCGTGCTCCGTTCCTTTTTCCACATGGGGAAGGGAATAGACGCGCCCGGCTAGAAGCCGATACTCTGTAAACTGTTGCTGCATCAGCGCAAGTTTCTGCTCTAATGTCTGGAAGCAGTGGTTCATGCGTTCGATTAGTGTATAGCGGTTCATAGGTAAACTTTATTTTAGTTACAACATACTTATCTTTATACTGATAAATGGACACTTCAGCAATCGTGGTCGTCATTATTTCAGGCAGGATTAACGGGGCATCGAGGGGGGCGAGCGGAAACAACGCGGAGTTTACCTGATTCAGGCAAACTCCGGTAAGAAAGGAGTTTAAAGGCGGCGTTTGAGTACCAGGCTGACTGCCAGCGCGAGAAGTAACAGGGCGCTCAGAAACGCGGTAATACCCATCCAGCCGAATGAATGCCAGAAGAATCCCCCCAGCGTGCCGGCCAGACTGGAGCCCAGATAGTAGGAAAAGAGATACATTGATGATGCCTGACCTTTCGCGCGCCGCGCCCGTTGACCAATCCAACTGCTGGCTACCGAGTGGGCGGCAAAGAAACCCGCGGTAAAAAGCATCATCCCGCCAAAGATCGCGAAGAGCGGGCTCAGTGCCGTCATTCCCAGTCCCGCTAGCATCAGAAGGATTGCGACGCTTAGCACTGGGCCGCGTCCGTAGCGGGCCGTTAATGCTCCGGCTTTCGGCGAGCTGTAGCTTCCGGTGAGATAAACCACGGAAAGTAAGCCAACCACCGCCTGACTGAGTACATAAGGCGGAGCCAGCAACCGATACCCAATGTAGTTAAACAGGGTAACGAACGCGCCCATCAGCAAAAATCCCTGAAGGAACAGCAGCGGCAAGCCCGCATCGCGCCAGTGCAGTTTGCTGTTCAGCAGCAGCGTTTTCGGGCGTAGCGAACCGGGGCGGAAATGGCGTGATTCCGGCAGGATACGCCAGAACGTGATCGCGGCAATGAGCGCCAGTACGCCGATCGTACCGATGGCGACGCGCCACGGAAAATAGTCCGTTAAGACCCCGCTGACCAGACGTCCGCTCATGCCTCCGATTGAGTTACCGCTGATATATAACCCCATCGAAAATGCCAGCACGCTGGGGTGAATTTCTTCACTCAGATAGCTCATGGCGACGGCCGCGACGCCGCTTAGCGACAGACCCATCATTGCCCGCATGATCAATACGCCGTTCCAACTGGTCATAAAAGCGCAAATCACGGTACAGATCGCGGCCAGCATCAAGGACACAACCATCACATTCTTACGACCGATCGTGTCGGAGAGTGGCCCGGTAAACAGTAGCCCAAATGCCAGCATCACCGTTGAGACGGAAAGCGATAGGCTACTGGTCGCTGGCGAAATACCGAAATCCTGAGATAGCACTGGCAGCAGCGGCTGAACACAATACAGCAGGGCAAACGTTGCTAACCCGGCAGAAAACAGCGCCAGCGTGACGCGCATAAATTGTGGCGTACCACGCGTGATATAGGGCGTTTTACCAGAAGATTTCGGGGCAATATCATCCGCATCGTCGGCCGCAGGAATAGGCCAGTCGTTCGGTGCAGAAGATGGCAGGTTACTCACAATAATTCCTTACCGGAAAGGGTACATCAGGCGTAAAACAACAATGTGAGGATCATAGAAGAGTGATATTATTTTGTATAATATATTAATAATCATGATTGATATGTTTAAAGTATGAATATCGAACTACGTCACCTTCGCTATTTTATTGCGGTCGCTGAAGAGCTGCATTTTGGCCGAGCCGCAGAAAGATTACGCATTTCACAGCCGCCACTGAGCCAACAGATTCAGATTCTGGAAGAGCAGGTGGGGGCGAAATTGTTGGCGCGCAACAACCGGAATGTCCAACTCACGCCAGCTGGCGAGATGTTCCTGAAAGAGGCCTGGTCGATTATCAGTCAGGTCGATCAGGCGGCGGAACGGGCGTCCCGCATTCAACGCGGCGAAATTGGGGAATTAACGATCGGCTTTACGTCGTCCGCGCCGTTTATCAAAAAGATCTCCAGCAGCCTGCTGCGTTTTCGCCAAACCTACCCAGAAGTGCATATTCAAATGATGGAGCTCAACACCAAACAGCAAATTGAACCGCTGCTAAACGGTAAGCTCGATATCGGCATTATGCGCAATAACCCGTTGCCGGACGCATTGGATCATCAGTTACTGCTGCGTGAACCGCTGATTGCCGTCGTGCAGGAATCCCATCCGTTAGCGCAGCAGGACGCAGGTCGGGCCATCAGCATTACACAGCTGGCGAATGAGCCGTTCGTTTTCTTCTCCCGCGCGGTTGGAACGGCGCTGTATGACGATACGCTGACGCTGCTGAAACGCTATGGCATCAGCCCCTACATTACGCAGGAAGTGGGCGAGGCGATGACCATCGTCGGGCTGGTATCCGCGGGATTGGGCGTGTCCATCTTGCCTGCATCGTTTTTGCGAATTCGGGTCGATGGCGTGAAATATTTGCTGCTGGAAGAAGAGGACGCCACAACGGAAGTCTGGCTGGTTACAGCACGACATCAGCCGCAAAGTGCAGCGGCGAAAGTGCTGATGTCGCTGATGCTGGGCGGATAATCGTTAAAATATGCGCGCTAAATCACATAACGAATCAAATATTTGACGAGTTTAGTGAAAAGCCCCACCATACCCGCAGTTTTTTTATTTTGCAGCGTGAAAAATAGTCATGCCGCAATAATAAAGATAAATTTTTCAACAGCAGTGCCAGCAATAATGAGTAGGAGCCAGGTTTGTGATAACCGACGGTCAACCAGGACACATCGATCAAATCAAACAAATGAATGCCGGTGCAGTGTATCGGTTGATCGATAAGTACGGCCCGATATCACGTATCGAACTGTCCAAACGTGCTCAGCTCGCGCCCGCCAGTATTACCAAAATCGTCCGCGAACTGCTGGAAGCCCATCTGGTACAGGAAACTGAATATCAGGATGTGGGCAGCAGAGGGCGTCCCGCTATCGGCCTGATTCTCGATACCGAAGCCTGGCATTATCTTTCCGCACGCATCAGCCACAATACCCTGTTATTGGCGCTGCGCGATCTCAGCAGCAAGCTGGTTGTGGAAGAAGAAATCCCGCTTCCCGCCGTATCGCCACAGCCGCTGCTCGACCGTATTTTGAATGAAATCGACCAGTTTTTTATTCGTCATCAAAAGCGGTTGGAACGGCTAACGGCAATCGCGATTACCGCACCGGGCATGATTGATGCCAGTAAGGGCATTATTCACCGGATGCCATTTTATGACGTTGAGGAAATGGCGATTGGCCCAGCGCTGGAACAGCGCACCGGGTTGCCAGTGTATTTGCAGCACGATATCTGCGCCTGGACGATGGCCGAAGCGCTATACGGCGCCTCGCGCGATTGCCAAAATGTAATTCAGGTGGTGATCGACCATAACGTCGGTGCGGGGGTGATTACCGGTGGCCGCATCCTCCATGCGAGAAGCCGGAATCTGGTCGAAATCGGGCACACGCAGGTCGATCCTTATGGCAAGCGTTGCTATTGCGGCAATCACGGCTGTCTCGAAACCGTCGCCAGCACGGAAAATATGCTGGAACTGGCGCAACAGCGCATGAATACCTCTATGAGTTCACTTCTGCACGGTTCACCGCTTAGCGTTGAGAACTTGTGTGACGCCGCGCTCAAGGGCGATCAGTTAGCCAAAGATATCATTAACGATGTCGGTCATAACGTCGGCCGCATTGTCGCCATCATGGTGAATCTCTTCAATCCCGATAAAATTCTGGTGGGATCTCCTCTGAATAAAGCGGCCAGCATTTTACATCCCGCCATTTTAGGCTGTATTCAACAGCAATCATTCCCGCCCTATAGCCACAATCTCCAGGTGGAAGCGACCCAATTCTACAATCAGGGCACGATGCCCGGTGCCGCACTGGTCAAGGACGCGCTCTATAACGGATCGCTGCTGGTTAAACTGCTACAGGGATAACCATAAAGGCGTAGAGCAACAAAACATTGCGCTAACGCAAACTGCCCGAATGAGGCATAGCCTAGACTTTCACGCTTGGAAAGCATTTTAGCTGTGCTTGTTTTTTGGTATTCAGGTGGTCTGGAGTTATCCCATGTTGAAACGTATTTTTGTCACTGGTACTGATACCGCCGTTGGCAAAACAGTGGTATCCAAGGCGCTACTGCAAAAACTGGCGCTGGCAGGCAAATCGGTTGCGGGCTACAAACCGATAGCAAAAGGGTGCGAAGAGACGGAAGCGGGCCTGCGTAATAAAGACGCGCTGTTGCTACAGGCGGCCTCTACGCTCGAATTGCCCTATAACATGGTTAACCCTATCGCACTGCGGGAAGATGAAATCAGCGCCAGCGAAGGAACCATTGATTACTGCACGATGACGCAAGGCCTGCGCCACATGGGCGAGACGGCGGATATCGTGGTGGTTGAAGGCACGGGCGGATGGCGAACCGTTATGAACGATCTGCGTCCGTATTCCGAATGGGTGGTGCAGGAACAGCTGCCTGTTGTGCTGGTTGTTGGCATCAAACTGGGCTGTATCAGCCATGCACTGCTGACCGCACAGGCGATCATCAACGATGGTTTACCGCTGGTCGGCTGGGTCGCTAACCGTATTAACCCCGGACTGGCGAATTACGCAGAAATCATTCACGTTTTGCGGAAAAAAATTCCGGCGCCGCAGTTGGGTGAATTGCCTTACTTGCCACGCGCCGAACAGCGGGATCTTTCGTCTTATATCGATCTTTCTGCCGTCAGCTATTAATTTCTTTTGTCTTCTATTCCCGCTTCTCTGCGGGAATAAATTTTCTCCGTCACGCCACCTGTTATACTCACAGGCAGTTTTTCTTCTTATCCTGAAAATATAATGAAAACAGAGAATAACCCGCAGCAAACACCTGTCCCACATCGCCATTGGATTTTAATTGCCTGTATGTTGGCTATGTTCACGGCCGCGATTGAAGTGACGATTGTCGCCACCGCGCTGCCGACCATCATCGCGGATTTAGGCGGGTTTTCCCTATTGGGCTGGGTCTTTGCGGGTTATTTGCTGACGCAGTCGATCAGTATTCCAATTTATGGCCGATTGGCCGATCTGTATGGCCGCAAAAAGATATTCTTCTTCGGCATGATCGTGTTCCTGCTGGGGTCGATTCTGTGCGGATTCTCGACGCAGATGGGCTGGCTGATCGTCTTCCGCACCTTGCAAGGGCTGGGCGCTGGCGCGATTACGCCGATTGCCTTCACTATTGTTGCTGATGTGTACAGCTCGACCGAGCGCCCGAAAATACAGGGCTATTTGTCCAGCGTGTGGGGCTTTTCTGCGATTATCGGCCCGCTGCTGGGGGCGTTTATCGTGCAACACTTCAACTGGGCGCTGGTCTTCTGGGTCAACGTGCCGATTGGGCTGTTCTCTATCTTCCTGCTGGCTCGCTATCTGCCGACGATGAATGCCGTACGCCAGCATCAGTTGGACTGGATGGGAGCGTTCTATCTGATTGTGTCCGTCGCCAGTTTGCTGATGGCGCTGCTACAGGCTGAAGTGTTTGGCTACTGGGTGATCCCGCTGCTTGCGATCTCCGCCGTGGGCAGCATTCTGCTGGTTCGACAGGAAAAGCGCACGCCGGAGCCGCTGTTTCCGCTGGCCCTGTGGCGCAATCGGGTCATTATCGCCGGTAATCTCGGCGGATTGGTCGTCGGGGCCGCCATGATGGGCGTGAGCGCCTTTTTGCCAACGTTTATTCAGGGCGTAATGGGGAAAACGCCACTGGAAGCCGGCAGTATACTGGCGATGATGTCGATTGGTTGGCCGTTGGCTAGTACGCTGAGCGGGCGCTTAATGCTGTTGACGTCTTACCGCTTTACGGCAATGCTCGGCGGTATTGTGCTGATTATCGGCAGTCTGACGCTGCTAACCGTTCAACCGGACAGCAACCTTATGTGGGCACGACTCGCGGCATTTTTGATCGGTTCAGGAATGGGGCTGAGTAGCACTACGTTTCTGGTATCGATACAAAACTCGGTGGACTATTCCATCCGCGGCATTGCGACGGCTTCCGCCATGTTTACCCGCATGCTAGGTTCCGCGCTGGGAACGGCCATCCTTGGCGCCACGCTAAATATCAGTCTGCACTGGCGATTGCCGGACGTGAGCGATCCGCTCCAGACGCTTATGGATCCGGCCAAGCGCATCCTGTTGAGCGTCAACCAGCTCGATACGCTGGCATCGCAAGTCGCCTCGTCTATCCACGGCGTATTTATCGTTTCTGCACTCATCGCGGCTATCACGCTACTTTCCGCCAGAATGATCCCGGCAAGCCAGCGACCGGGGCAGGCTGAAACCAGACAAAAATAAGGCAAAAGAAAAGGCGCGAAAGCGCCTTTTGAACATTTACTTTGGACATCCAGAGGAAGGGTTACGGTGTGGTCGTCGGCTGACCTTCTGCTGGCGCTGGCGCACTTTCCGTATTAGCGTCGCTCTCAGCATGGCGGGTGTAAACAATTTTGTATGAATCACTCTCGCAGTGACCAACCACCTGACCACTGGCCTGATTCACCTGATCGTTCGGGACGATATCCAGCGTAAAACCGGATTCTGGTACACCATTGGCGATGATTTTCTGGGCAATATCCGCTTTCACGCTCTCGCAAGATGCCAGTGCAGCCAACGGAGTAACCAGGAATAACGCGGCACCAAAAATGACGGTTTTTT
Organism: Pectobacterium sp. S5; assembly: GCF_051707265.1. Classification (NCBI taxonomy): domain Bacteria; kingdom Pseudomonadati; phylum Pseudomonadota; class Gammaproteobacteria; order Enterobacterales; family Pectobacteriaceae; genus Pectobacterium; species Pectobacterium sp. S5. The sequence goes on along the minus strand of NZ_JAULSZ010000001.1, from coordinate 46,728 downwards.
TCATCTTTTGATCCTTTTCTCTGAAAAAAGTCTCTTTGAGTATATCAAACGATGACGATAACGCGAAAAAGCCACGAAATCAGGCCATCAATGATGGCCCGGAGAAGCTTAAACGCAGGGCCCGGTGGCGCAGCCATACATCATAAATAGCGGGAAAAGAATAACGGCTGGAATCATGAGGGGAGCAAGCAGCACCTCTTTGCCAGAGTTATCGCTGCTGTTGATCACTACCGGAATGGGCTGCAGCAGGCGCCCCTGTGTTGTCGGGCTGACCAGTGAACCTTCTTTCTCGCTAAATGTGCCATTCGCGCTAAACGTCACTTCACCTTCTCCCATTGCTGAAGGAATTCTCGCCGCGTAGAGTTCGCGTAAATCCACTTCCTGCTTTTGGGTCAATCGGCGAGTATCAATCACGTTTTTATATCTCGCGTAGACCTGGCCATTACGGAGAGAAAAATCGACCCTCACGCCAAGGATGATGTCTTTGTAATCACGATAAAACGCGTAATAGTCCTGATACTCTTTTTGAGTGCGTGCGTCGGAGAACTTATAAACGTAGTTAGCAGACTCAGCGATAAGCGTCCCATTGTCATTGGTGATATTCGTGATGTTATCCGTCTTCGGATAGGTGCTTGCACACGAACTGACCAATAGACACATAATAAACACACCCCACAGTTTGATGTGAAAAGGGCGTGAAAGTAACTGCATGAGATCCATATTCATCCTGATGCGCTCCATTTTGGATAACAATGCGGGTTCTACGATATGCGATAATCGTTGAGTTTAACGGTGATGTCCCCTCGGGTGCAGGCTAATTTGCTGCACTATTTTTCTGCACTAGTTTGCTGTACTACTTTTCTGCACTACGAAGAGAAAAGGGGAAACCCACGCCAGAAGGCGTGGGTAAAAAATCAGGGGGTAACGGGGCGGCCAGTACGACGATCGAGGCAGCGATCGGTGGTATTTTCCCAGTAAGCATTGACGTTGTAGCTGGCGTTGCATTTTTCACGCCCATCAATCGCTTTTTCCGTTTTATCAAATTCTTTCTCAACGCGGTTGTTCACTTTATTACGCAGCGAGCGGGTTGAGTCCCATTGCTCTTTGCTTTGACGCGCCGCTTCTTTCGACAACGCGCTGTCGCCGGAATCAACAATGATGTGGCGTGTCTCTGCCAGTGCGGCAGGCTGCCAGGCAGCGGAAACGATAACCAGAGAAAGCGGGATGAAGGCCCGAATCAAAGAAGAAAAAGAGTAGTGGTTCATGTTTCACCTTGACAGAACGAATGATAAAAACAAACGCCGATGCCGCAGAACGATAAAGCGCACGGCAAGCGATAGACAACAAAAGGCGACCGCCGTTCCCTGTAACCTCCGCGCTTTGTACAAAAAGGAAGGTTACCGATAACGAGAAGTATACATCCTTCGCTTCAACGGCACTATAACCGTGCAGCGCAGCACTGAAAGGAAAGGGCGCTGAAAATAGAAAAGGGCATGAAACAGCGTTCATGCCCTTAATGCTTGTGTTTCAGTAATGATTAGCCTTCGCGGTGTACGCTTAAACCAGCAAAAGACTGGCTGACGGGCATCATTTCCAGCGTGTTGATATTGACGTGTGCTGGCAGGGTGGCTACCCAGAAAACGGCTTCAGACACATCTTCGGCAGTCAGCGGCGTCGTGTTGTCATAGGTTTTACTGACTTTGTCATCGTTCCCTTTGAAACGCACGGCCGAGAACTCCGTTCCACCGACCAAGCCCGGTTCGATATTTGTTACACGGATTCGGGTGCCAGACAGATCGGCACGCAATCCCAGACTAAACTGCTGCACGAACGCTTTGCTCGCCCCGTACACGTTACCGCCCGCATAAGGCCAGTTTCCTGCGGTAGAACCGATGTTGATGACGTGGCCGATATTACGCTCCACCATAGCGGGCAGCAGCGCGCGGGTCATGAACACCAGCCCTTTGTTGTTGGTGTCGATCATATTTTCCCAATCGTCGACCGATGCTTTATGCGCAGGTTCCAGACCCAGCGCCAGTCCAGCGTTGTTCACCAGCACATCAATGGCCTGCCATTCGGCTGGCAGGGAGGCAACTGCTTGTTCAATCGCCTGACGGTCACGCACATCCAGTTTTAGCGGATACAGCGCATCGCCCAGTTCCGCCTTCAGCGCATCCAGACGTTCCTGGCGGCGGCCAGTCGCGATCACTTTATGGCCCGCACTAATGAATTTACGCGTAATTGACTCACCAAACCCAGCCGTTGCACCGGTAACAAAAATAATCATGCTCTTATTTCTCCCTGACCGTTTTCATATTTTGCTTGTGCCTGATATCAATATAAATAATGAAAGGCATGCGATCATTTAGCCGCGCAATTCCCCGTGGGTCAAGCGTTACTCCGGTTTCAACGATGCGGTTCAGGAATAATCGCCCCTCAGAACGAGAGGCGAATGTCGGCCACGGCAGTGCGGCAAGGTTGGTATGACGAAGGATTAAATCCAGTTCTTGTTGCGGAATTCGCGCATAGTATCCGCGACCCACTGCATTTCCTGCGGTGTCCCTAACGAGATACGACACCAGTTATCCGCCGGAGGAAACGCGCGGCCAATCAGCACGCCTGCGTCTGCCATATGCTTTTGGTAATCCTTAAGCGGCACGACCAACTGGTGGAAAACAAAATTTCCTTCTGACGGTAAGTAAGGCAGTTTCAGGTCATCTAGCGCTTTCAGCAGAATCTGACGCGACACATCATTACTCTTTTTGCTGTAGGTAATGAATGCCGAGTCGTCCATAGATGCCAATGCGGCATCCACACCGCTAAAATTGATTTTTTCGCCCGCGACATACCTTCCCATCAACGCAATAACTTTGGGATGGGCGACGGCATACCCAACGCGCATACCGGCCATAGCGTGTATTTTGGAGAACGTTTTGAGCAAAATAATGTTCTCTGCACCCTGCGTGATCATCGGTGAAATTGAGCGGAAGCGCGGGTCATTGACGAACTCGGCATAAGCCTCATCGACGATAAACATCGTATTGGCTGGCTTGCTGGCAATCCACGGTTCGATTAAATCCGCCGGTGTAATCGTACCCGTTGGATTGTTGGGATTAACCAGATAAACGATGGAAGGGCCGCTGTAACCTGCCACGGCGGCTTTAAGTCCTTCAATATCAAACACCCAGTTGTCGAGCATTTTGACTTTCGTGACTTTAATTCCGGCAATTTTCGCAAAGTGTTCGCCGTCGCCGTAGGTTAATTCAGGAATCACCAGCTGTGCATCCAGCGAGGCGTAGGCTTCAATGGCCGCTCGGATACCTTCGGACGATCCGGCTGTCAGCAAGATGGAAGGGGCTTCAACCTGATGATGCGTCGCCAGTTTATTGCCAAGCAGTAAAATTTCATTCTTTGCATAGCGGTTGGCTTTCACGACAGCCTCACGCGCAGCGGCTTGCGCCTTGGGCGACATACCTAGAGGATTTTCATTGAAGTTAATACGGATTGGGTTAGTGGCAGATGGTGCGGTAAATGCGGCGCTCTCAGGTTGTGTCTCGGCAAAAACCCGCGAACTTAACCCTGTAGTTACCGCCGCCGTTCCCAGCAGGGCGCCCGAAAGTTTTAATAATGCTCTGCGTTTTGGGTTTAACACGTCGCTATCATTGATTAAAAAATTCATCAAAACACTCTCCTTAGTTACATAATGACAGGAGAGCTAAAGCATAAAGCGCGCCAACTTCATTAATCGATTGAACGCTAATACCTTGTCAAATAGGTGAAATAATATTTTCTTACGACAAGTGTGCCCGTCTGGTGGGAAATGCCGCGTTTTCTAATGCGTCGATTAAAGGTAAGGAAAACTGGTTGATTCATCGAGTGATTAAATCGAATGATATGAATTACTTATGCAAGGGAGCCATCATGACGCATGCAATGATGCATCATGATGCGTTTGCCCTATGAGATAGCAAGTACATAGCGGAAGACATCACGTTTCCTGATTGTCGGCTTCTACCGCCGCATACAACCGCTCAAGGATATCGGGAAACGCAGACTGCACGCGGTTCCAGCTCGGCACAAACGGTTTATCACCCAGGACATCGCTATAGGCATGACCTGCAAAGGTGATGACATCAGAAAATAACTCCACCGCCGACTCCTCTTTATGACGGTCGAAACTCAGGCCGTTCATACGTGCGTCATGCTCGAAAGCATCGATCATATCAAGCGCGGTGCGATAGTAGGTCGCCCGCAGGACGCGGAAAGAGTCCGTGGTGATATTCACACCGAGAATCGCCAGCTTGCGATACAGTGCTTTTGTGATGTCCGCCGCCATGCGCTGCAATCCCGCGTTAGGATCGTCTTCAGACATCGGCTGATGTTTATGGTCGTAGCGATCGGCGATATCCACCTGACAAATTCGGCGGGTCGCGGTTCCGCGATAAATTTCTGACAGCACACCAATTTCCAGTCCCCAATCGCCAGGAATGCGCAGGTTGTTCAAAATGGTGGTACGCATCGCAAACTCGCCGGAAAGCGGATAGCGGTAACTGCGCATGTAATCCAGATAGTCGGAATTGCCGTAGACCTTTTGCAGCGATTTCAGTAACGGATAGACCAGCAGACGCCCCACGCGGCCATTCAGTTTTCCCTCTGCAACACGAGCGTAATAGCCTTTGCAGAAGTCGTAATTAAAGTGCGGATTCGCCACGGGATAGAGTAGGCGAGCCAGCATTGCACGGTCATAGGTGACAATGTCACAATCGTGCAAAGCGACACAATCAGAACGACGCGATGCCAGCGTGTAGCCGACACAAAACCAGACATTCCGGCCCTTGCCGGGTTCCTCCGGTGCTAACGATTTTTCTGCCAGTTCGTCGCTGAGCGCTTTCAGGTGCGGGCCATCGTTCCATAGAATTCGATGTCGATGCGGCAGACGAGAGAAGAATTTTCGGGCATAAAGAAACTGTTCCCGATCGGCGCGATCCAACCCAATCACAATCTCGCCAAGGTAAGAAACCTGAGACAGTTGATCGACAATATGACTCAGCGCGGGGCCTTCCAACTCCGAATACAGAGAGGGCAGAATCAGCCCCATGCTGTTTTGCCCAGAAAATACCTGAAGTTCATACTCCAACTCTTCTGTGCTTCTTTGAGTGAGATTGTGAAAATTGGTAATGATGCCATCTTGATAAAATTCGCTCATCCTATGCTCCCATACCCTTTTGCGGCTAGATCATGCCGAGAAATGATCGTTGCTGATAAAGTGATCCAGTCCTTCACTCCAGCCTTTAGGCCCTGCATTTTGCGTGCAATATAGCTTGCCGCCGTATGATTCAGGCAGGTTAACAATTTGATTTCCCTTGCCTTTAATGAATACGGCGTAGTCCACCGCGCATAACAGGGGTATATCGTTCGGGCCGTCGCCCAGACCAAGCGTTTTGATGTCAGTACCGTATTTTTCGATATGCTGTGTTTTTATCCAGTTAACCATAAATCCCTTACTCGTTTGGACACTCATGGCGTGATAAAAGCGACCACCTTGGGTCAGAGTCAGACCCGTCTCTGCCAATAACTGGCAAAAACGCGGTAGGGCATTTTGCTCGTCCAGCCACAGCAGCGGTTCAGTGGCTTCTCGCTGTTGCGCGCGTTGGGCGTCTTGCTCGGTTAATCCCGTCATTTCTGCTATTTCCGTACTGCTCATATCGCCAAAGCCTTTGAAACGGAAACCGGATGCGCGCAGCGATTCCAACTGGGTGCGGATAACGGAATACCCTGCACCCATCCTCTTCCTTGGATAATCAGGATGTGATTGCCATGTCGGCGGCAGCACGGCAATAGCGCCGTTTTCCGCAATATAGGGATACGATTCCAACCCAAGCGCCCGCCGTAAGGGCTCAACTTCAGCCGCCGTTTTACTGGTGGTGATAATCAACGGAATTCCCTCATTCGCCAGCCGTGTCAGCCACGGTTGCGCGGCATCCCACCGATAAGTTTCATGATCGAGCAACGATCCATCGAGATCGCTGAAGATAATCAGCTTCGTATTACGCGTTTGCATGGGTTCTCCATGTTTTATCGTGGATAAACAGAGAGTAATGATGGACGATTAACGTTAGTCAGAAAGGGCGTGTGTTTGTCAGTGGAGTGTTGTATTCGTGGTATTGATGACTGTGAGCATCATCACACTTTAAGGATAGGTGGCAATCCGTATCTTCACCAATAATATAATGATCTGGCTATTTTTCGGCAGGCGATGAACATCAGCGGGTGCCGCTTTTATCCTGAAATGTTTTACGCCAGTCGGTCGGGCTCACGCTAAAACGCTGTTTGAACTGCTGGCGAAAGGTTACCGCTGACTGAAAACCCACGCTATCCGCAATCGCTTCGATGGAGTGAGATGTCGATTCCAGTAATGTCTGGCTATGATGGAGCCGTTCCGCCGTTAGCCAGTCGCTAACCGTCATGCCTGTGGCTCGGAAGAAATGTCGGGTAAATGTCCTGCGACTCATCTGCACGCGGCTTGCCAGCGCATCCAAAGAGTGGGGCGAACGGAGATGGCTGCGTAGATAGTCCAGCAGTTGATTGATTTTACTATCCCGCGTATTTTCCGGCACCGGATGTTCAATAAACTGGGCTTGCCCACCTTCGCGGTAAGGCGGGATCACCAGACGGCGGGCGGCGCGGTTAGCGATAGCGCTGCCGCAATGTTGACGAACCAGATGAAGGCAGCAGTCTATTGCCGCTACCGTGCCCGCAGACGTAACCAGATGTTCGTCTTCGACATAGAGCGCGTTGGTATCCAACTGCACATGAAGAAAGCGGGCGATAAAATCCTGCTCAAATGCCCAGTGTGTCGAGGCGCGGCGGCCATCTAGCAATCCGGCATAAGCCAGCACATAAGTCCCCAAACATAATCCGGCGATCTGTGCTTTGCGGGCTTCGGCAGTGCGTAACGCATCCAGAAGCGGTGCAGAAGGGCGCGTCTCTGGATGGCTCCAGTAGGGAACCACGATCAAATCGGCGTTTTCTAACGCGGAAAACCCGTGTTCGACGTTGATAGAAAACCCGTGTTCAGATGCCACTATACCCGGCGTTTCCGCACAAAAAAAGAGCTCAAATTGTTTTTCTTCATAGAGCATGTCGCTGAAAACCATACCCGGTATGGATAAATGAAACGGGCTAAAATTCTCGGAGACAACAACCGCGACGATTAGCACAGCCATAATAGCCCTCATCAAATAATCAATAGGTTCCGGTTACTGTCCGGTTCAGAATTGCACGCTTTCGCCATCGTTCGGTACGTGCGCGACGGATTGAAGCTTTTCTTCATGCAAATAGTCACGCAGTTCAGCCCGACTCAGAAGGCAATGGTTCACCGCTTCCATATGTGTTGCGACTATCGTCGCATTGGGTACGAGCTGATGTACACGCCGTACATCCTCTTTTCCCATGATAATAGAACCGAAGCCGGGAATGACCGCATTGCCGATATTCAGCGCCACCACATCGGGCGTGTGATGCGTCAGTGCAGCAATAACATGCTGATTCCAGACGGTATCGCCAGCCAGATAAAACGATTTCTCATGCGCATGCTGGAAGATAATCCCGCAAACATCACCTAGTCGTTCCGCCATCTGTGGATTAGCATAGGTTTCATCAGAACCGTGCTGGCCAGACGTTTTGATCAGCGTTATGCCGTCATATTCTGTCTGCTCATCCAGTACACGCACCGAGGTAAACCCCGCCTGCCGAATGAGGTCAGCATCCCGCGTATTTTGGCTGAAGATCGGCATCGTTTTCGGGATAGCATCGATGGCTGCATCATCCCAATGGTCGAGGTGTGTATGCGTCACAATCACGGCATCAACATCCAGAATTGTCGCCATAGGCAGAGGAAGATCGACCAGTGGATTACGCAGATGTGCATTTGCCGTTCCCGGGAAGCCAGGATAGGTCGCCTTTGGTGCCAACATCGGGTCAATCAGAAACGTTTTCCCACCAAATTCCAGTCGTAATGTCGCATTGCGAATCTGCGTTATTTTCATCTTATTGCTCCCATATCCGGTTAACTGGCAGCGCTGTTACGTGCCAAACAGGAGCAGTATAAGAATCTGGCAGATCGCTAACAGTGGCCTGAATGACACACTTCGATGAGTTTAGGCCAATTTGTCTCAAGCGGATTGTTTATCATCGGGCGAACGATCCTATTGCCGTCTTCATGCACACTAGCTATCTTAACTCACTGGCTAGCTTAACCAACGTGCTGTTTCATCACTGAAAAGGACTATTCCATGCCCCATATCGATGTCAAACACTTCCCAAGGAATCTGTCTGAAGAAGAGAAGAAAGCTGTCGCGGAAGATCTTGCTGCGGTCCTGAAGAAGCATTTCGGTTCTTCCGACGAATCGCTTTCTGTCGCGTTAAACGAAATCCAGCCGGAGCGCTGGAAAGATGACGTTTACGACCCGTTTATCAAACCGCAGTTGGATACATTGCCGAAAAAGCCGGGATATTCGTATTAATTTGCCCCGCATCCTGGCGCATTAATTGGCCTGCTCCGAGGCGTTTTTCAATGTAGCGGAGCGGGTTGACCACCAACACAGCAGCGATCCCAGACTGACCATTGCCGCACCTTGCCAGAAGGCCACGGTTAACGTCGAGTTAAGAATAAATGCCGCAAGTGCAGCGGAAATAACGGGGATGAAATAAGACGCGGTCGCCAGAACGGTAACATTACCGTGCAGAATACCGATATTCCACGCAGCGTAACCAAACCCCATAGCGCCAGCGGCGAGAATCAAACTGATGATAACGGGCGGGCTGATAATAAATTCAGGTTGAGGGGCGAGTAGATATTTAACCCACAGCGTTAATGCCGTCAGGATAAATAAGAGGGTAATACCGTTCGCGCCGTTAGCGATTTTCTTTGTTACCGCGCAGTAAATCGCCCAGATAATCGCTCCGCCAAAAGCCAGCCCATAGCTTAATGGATTGCTATAGAGGTTATTCATAATACTGCTCAAAGATAAACCTTCATCACCGCCTAATACCCAGCCAATCCCCGTGATTGCAAGCAACATGCCGGGGATAATAACCAGACTGGTTTTTTGCCGATTAACCAATACGGATAAAAGGATCGTCAGGCTCGGCCAGAGGTAATTAACCATGCCGACTTCTATTGCCTGCGTGCTGTTGTTGGCATAGCCAAGAGATAAAGAGAGGCACAGTTCGTAGCAGACAAACAGAATACTGCCGATGATGAGGTAGGATACCGGGAAGGTTTTTATTTTAGGAAAACCCACCGTCATTAATAGCATCACCGAGCTTAACGTATAGATCATCGCCGCGCCGCCGACTGCGCCGAATCCTTCACTCACGCTTCGAATCAGCCCGACAATCGCGCTCCACAGCACGACCGCGATTAGCCCTATTAGCGTTGCTTTTTGTGATGTCATTTATTCATCTATCCTAGCGTTTCTATTTATTCCGTAACTACTTATTCCGTGACTATTTATTCCGTAACCACGGTATCCGTGTGCCAGTGAAATAATACGGCCAGAAAACTCAGCAATAAAAAAGCCGATAACCTATTATTGTTATCGGCTTTTCACGATGCAGTAAAGCAGGGGAATTACGCGGTCAGCAGAGGCTGTGCCGTGCTTTCAACCAGATCCAGCAGAACTTTAACATCGTCCAGGCTGACCGTTGGGTTCAGCAACGTCAGTTTCAGGCAGGTAACACCGTTAAATTCGGTGACGCCTACGTTGGCACGACCTGATTCCAGCAATGCATCGCCAATGCGTTGGTTAAGCAATGCGATAGTCGCGTCATCCGCTGTCGCCAGCTGTTGCGGGCGGAAACGGAACAGAACGCTTGCCAACTGTGGCTGCATCACCAATTCCAGCGAGGCATGTTCATCCACATACTGAGCAACCTGCTGCGCCAGCGTAACGCCGTGATCGATGATCGCCGCATACTGCTGTTGGCCCAATGCCTCCAGACCCATCCACAGTTTCAGCGCATCAAAACGGCGCGTCGTCTGCAATGATTTCGACACCAGATTAGGGACGCCCTGCGCTTCATCGAACTCAGAGTTCAGGTAAGCCGCCTGATAGCGCATCAGCTCATAGTGACGCGCTTCTTTCAGCAAGAAAGCGCCGCAGCTGATGGTCTGGAAGAACTGTTTGTGGAAATCCAACGTAATGGAATCCACCAATTCAATGCCGTCCAGATAATCGCGATACTTCTCGGACAGCAGCAGCGCGCCGCCCCAGGCTGCATCAACGTGTACCCAAATCTGATGTTCTGCCGCCAGTGTGGCAATCGCCCGTAAAGGATCGATCGCACCCGCGTCAGTGGTACCGGCCGTCGCCACAATCGCCAGAATCTGCTCACCGTTAGCCTTGGCCAGCGCCACTTTCTCTGCTAAATCGTTCAGATCCATCCGCGCGAAGCGATCGGTTTTTACCAGCGTAACGCATTGATAACCCAGACCCAGTAAAGCCATGTTCTTTTGCACCGAGAAATGGGCATTTTCAGAACAGAACACTTTAATTTTCTTCAGGTTACCAACCAATCCATCTTGCTGGATCGAATGTCCCTGACGGGCAAAGAAGGCATCACGCGCCAGCATCAGCCCCATCAGGTTACTCTGGGTGCCACCGCTGGTGAACACGCCAGCATCGCCAGACTGATAGCCAACCTGAGTACGCAGCCATTCAATCAGCTTCATCTCGATGATGGTCGCTGACGGGCTTTGATCCCAGGAGTCCATGCTCTGGTTCGTGGCATTAATCAAGACTTCCGCTGCCTGGCTAACCACCAAACTCGGGCAGTGCAGGTGAGCGACGCACTGTGGGTGATGCACCGACAGGCTGTCTTTCAAAAAGTACTCAATCGCACGCTCGATAGCGGCCTGGTTACCCAGGCCCTGCGGATTAAAATCCAGCGTGATGCGTTCACGCAGTTCAGCAACGGTTTTGCCCTGATACATCTCAGGCTGTTGCAGCCACTGCATGACGGCTTGGCTACTCTGCGTAATCGCGTCCTGATAGGCTTCGATACTCTGTGCAGAAGAGGCCAGAATCGGGTTAATTTTTGTTTCCACTGCTTCTGTTTCCACTAATTGGGACATCGTGGTCATTCGCTCCACTCAGACTGGCTTCACGCCAGCAGACAGCAGGGCGTTTTCAAATTTATCCAGGAAGATTTCCAATTCAGCATTGCTGATCAGCAGGGAAGGCAGCAGACGCAGAACGCAACCATGACGGCCACCGCGCTCCAGAATCAGGCCCGTTTCAAAGCATTTTTTCTGCAACAGGGCAGACAGCTCACCGTCAGCCGGGTAGCAACCCATGTGATCCTGCGCTTCATTAGGCTTAACAATCTCAATCCCGATCATTAATCCCAGACCGCGAATGTGGCCAATCACCGGATAACGTTTTTGCAGCTCAGCCAGTTTGGCTTTCAGCCATTCACCTTGCTCAGCGACTTTGTTTGCTACCTGATTGTCTTTGAGGTGCTTCAGCGTCGTCAGGCCGGTTGCCATCGCCAGTTGGTTACCACGGAAGGTACCGGTATGGTGACCCGGAGCCCAGGCATCGAACTGCTTCTTGATACCCAGTACAGCTAATGGCAAGCCGCCACCTACTGCTTTGGACATCACGATGATATCTGGCTCAATACCAGCGTGTTCGAAGGCGAAGAATTTACCGGTACGAGCAAAGCCCGCCTGAACTTCGTCGATAATCAGCAGAATACCGTGTTCCTGCGTGACTTTACGGATGCGCTGCAACCACTCGACAGGTGCCGGGTTAACGCCGCCTTCACCCTGAACGGCTTCCAGAATGACCGCCGCCGGTTTGCGTACGCCACTCTCAACGTCGTTGATCAGGTTTTCAAAGTAGTAGGTCAATGCTTTCACGCCAGCTTCACCGCCAATGCCCAGCGGGCAGCGGTACTGATGCGGATAAGGCATAAACTGGACTTCTGGCATCATGCCGTCGACAGCTTCTTTCGGTGACAGGTTACCCGTTACCGACAGCGCGCCATGCGTCATGCCGTGGTAGCCGCCGGAGAAGCTGATCACACCAGCACGACCGGTGTATTTTTTTGCCAGTTTCAGCGCAGCTTCAACAGCATCGGCGCCAGAAGGGCCAGTAAACTGGAGGCAGTACTCTTTGCCCTGACCAGGCAGTAAGGAAAGCAGATACTCGGAGAACTGATCTTTCAACGGCGTTGTCAGATCAAGTGTATGTAACGGCAAGCCGCTAGTAATGACACGTTGGATGCTTTTCAGCACGTCAGGATGGTTATGTCCAAGCGCCAGCGTTCCCGCCCCAGCCAGACAATCAAGATATTGATTATTCTCAACATCGGTGATCCACACGCCTTCGGCTTTCGCAATTGCCAGAGGCAATTTGCGTGGATAACTCCTCACGTTCGATTCAAATTCAGCTTGTCTTGCCAAATAGGTTTCATTGTTTCCGTTTAATGAATTCGCACCTAAACTGTCAATACGGACTTTATCCGTCATCATATCTCTCCTACAACCGTGAGCTCGCAGGCAACCACAGTTGAATAAATGAATTAAACACGTAACTACTATAAGAAAAACGCGGCCAATATAGGTTTTTTCAGTCACCGACTCAATGATTTATTTCGTTTCGAAACTTTTATTTTTTCACATAAAAATCAACCGGTTGATTGGTTTTTCACGAATCATGATGTCATGACTACTTTACATGCTTATTAAATAAGCAAAAAAAATCCGCCTACCGCAGAATTCTTGAACCGAAAAAGCGGCAATAAGAGGGATAAACAGCACGTTTAGCTATAGCGTTCAGGGAGAAAACCACAAGTAAGAGAGAGGCGTGATGATGCTTTACGCATTGTTTTCAGTCTATATAAAGACTAAATTAAGACTGAAATCGATATCAGGAGGAAAGCACCATGAAGATCGAGACGATTAGCTATATAAAGAAAAACGCAGCCACGCTTGACCTCGCTGAACCTATTCTAGTGACCCAGAATGGCGTTCCTGCCTACGTTATTGAATCCTACGATCAACAGCAGGAACGGGAAAATGCTATTGCACTGCTGAAGCTTCTAACACTGTCTGAGAAAGATAAAGCTGAAGGAAAAGTGTTCAGCAGGGATCAATTGCTGGATGGGCTGGAATTCTGAACTGACAATGTCATCAGGAAGGGACGCTAAATGGAAGAACCGAGAGTAACGATAGAATACACCTCGACGGTCAGAGTCTGTATCAGCGATATTGTCAGCCATCTCCGCCGTGTTGATGTAGAACCCGGCCCGGTGATCAATGAAATTTTGGACCAATTTGAGAGTAAAATCCGGCAGTATCCTTTGAGCTGTCAGATCAGCCCAGAACTGTTGAAAATCGGGTGCGGAAAATACAGGGAATATAATACTTCAGGAGGATATCGAGTCCTCTATTCAATCGAAAATAATCTGGTTACCGTCCACGCTCTTCTTGCTCACCGACAAGATATTCAGCAATTATTATTTAAGCGCTTGATTCAGGCATGAATCAGTACCAGAGGAAGGGGCAGAGGTTTTGAAGCCTCTGCCGTTCGTTAAATTGGATTCCAGCGGTTTCTGAGGTAATTAACCGCTTCCTGGGTCTGTGGCTGATTGAGATAGTTCTCTCTGAACAGAATCGTCCCGTTGATTTGTGGCACAGACTCATTCAAATCGAGCTGCTTTTTCAGCTCCGGCACGCCGCCATTTATCGTCCAGTCAGGCTCATTCTTTGAAGGCTCACCCACTTTATACAGCGCAACGCCAATATAAAGGCGTGTGTTTGTGGGTTTCACCACATCCGCCCACCATTTTGCCAAGACATCATAGCGAGCCGCATCGCGCGCGAAGGGCCAGTAGATCTGCGGGGCAATGTAATCCAGCAGCCCTTGTTGCACCCACAGGCGGGTATCAGCATAAGCTTCATCGTAAGCGGCCGCACCTCGCGTGTCGGAACCTGCCGCATCGTGTGACCGGTTGCGCCATACGCCAGCTGGGCTGACGCCAAATTCAACCTCGGGTTTCAACTGCTTGATAGTGCGCGACACCTGCTCAATCAACAGTTGTGTATTGTGCCGCCGCCAGTCCGCCTTTGAGCCAAATCCCTGACCCTGTTTTTTAAAGGTTTCACCATCGTTAAGCATCGAGCCGGATGATTCGGCATAGAAGTAATCATCGAACTGCACACCATCAATAGGGTAACGCGCCACGACTTCGGCCACGATACTGGTGATCCAGCTTCGTGCTTCTGGGACACCTGGGTCGAGCACAAAGCGATCGCCTGCCGTGCGGATCCAGTCACGATGCAACACAAATACGCTGGCCGGATTTTGTGACAGGGTGCGATTTAGTTCCGTCACAGTTGATGGCTTCGTGTTAACGGAGACGCGATAGGGATTAAACCAGGCATGGACTTTCATACCGCGTTTGTGCGCTTCATCCAGCATGAACTGGAGCGGATCGTAGCCCGGATCCTCACCAATATTGCCCGTTAACATATCTGACCAGGGCAATATTTTAGAAGGCCAGAGCGCGGTACCATCAGGCTTAACCTGGAAAAATACGGTATTGATACCGAGACTTTTCAATTTATCCAGCTTGCCTGTCAGCGCTTCCTGCTGCTGAGTTATGCGCATAGCAGGGCTGCTGGCATTGACGGATGCTATCGGCGGCCAATCCAAGCGGGAAACGGTCGCCAGCCAAACACCGCGCATGGGTTCCTTATTCTGCTGCGATTTCACCGGAAGCGGGGTGACAAGCGAACTCGGTGGTTTAGACGCGCAACTGACAAGTAGAAGCGCAGCGGCAATAAGTACGACTGGCTTTTTCACGTTGGTTAGCTCTTATTTTTGCGACTATTAGCCCAGGGATCAGCAGCGCTATCATCTGATTTTACGGGAGCGGAACCGTCCAGGGAATCAAGGTACAGAGCTTCAACTTCGGCACGCGCCCAGGGTGTCCGACGCAGAAACTTTAAACTGGATTTAACGCTTGGATCGCTTTTAAAGCAATTGATGTTGATCCGTTTACCCAACTCAACCCAGCCAAAACGGGCAACCAACGCATTGACTTGCATTTCAAGTGTTACGCCAT
This sequence comes from Pectobacterium sp. S5, assembly GCF_051707265.1. Lineage (NCBI taxonomy): Bacteria > Pseudomonadati > Pseudomonadota > Gammaproteobacteria > Enterobacterales > Pectobacteriaceae > Pectobacterium > Pectobacterium sp. S5. The sequence continues at coordinate 31,590 of NZ_JAULSZ010000001.1, read as the reverse complement.
GCAAAGGATCTTTAGAAGTATGAGCTGTCATGTAACGTCCGGTAGTTTCAGATTTTTGTGTTCAGGATTAGGCTTATAGCAAGGGAGGTTACAAGAAAGCGGGGCGAGCGGCAATGCTCCAGGCCGCGCTGATTTGTACCTTCATTTCCCAGCGACCAAAAGAATATATGGTTATGTCGTTGATTTATATTTTTATTTTACTTTGGGGGGCAACGCAAGCAGTTATTTGAATGGTGACTTGTTTTTTGCAAGTAACTTATGATAGTTTAAAACAAATGCTGCTAACAGAAGATCTTAAAATGGCAAATGAAAAACTATGTGAGGCTGCTTGTCCGATAGCTCGTAGCTTAGGTAGGATAGGGGACGGATGGTCTATATTGATTCTAAGAGATAGTCTATCTGGGCTTACTAGGTTTGATGAATTTCAACGAAGCTGTAATATCGCAACTAACATATTATCCCAGCGACTTAAAAACTTAGTGGACAATGGTTTTTTAGAAAAAGTATGCTACAACAAAAAACCTCCTCGATACGAATATTATCCTACTGAAATGACGAAAAATTTTCGTGTTGTATTAATTGCAATGGCGGAATGGGGGAGCTATTATTTTTCGCCCGAAGGTAGGCAAATACAATTGGTTGAGAAAAAGACACAAAGGCTAATAAACCCTATTTTAGTAGATAAAGAAACAGGTAAAGAAATCACTAGCGAAGACTATGAAACAATTATAGGGCCTGCCGCATCGCCAGATATTAAATATATATTTCAGTACATTGCTAAAAAAAGTTCTCTAGGGATGACTGAAAAATTCCTTCCACCTTCATCACGAATTAACCCAGTGTCTGATAGTCACTGATCGATTCAATTAACCGAAAGGAATTATTACAGATTCTATCTGAAACGTAATTCCTTCATTACTGTTACAACAGGAATAATCATGAAATCATCTAATAAACGAATCGTGATCACTGGAATGGGAATTGTTAGCCCCTTAGGATGCAATGTTGAGCATGTATGGAGTTCTTTATTAAATAGGGAATCAGGCATCCGGTCATTACCAGATGAAATATGCCATGATATACCTTGTAAAGTGGCCGGTATAGTTCCAACAGTTGACGAAAATTCAGAGTTTGGATTTGACCCGGACAAATATATTTCCAGTAAAGATCGTAAAAAAATGGATCGCTTTATTGAATTTGCATTGGTTGCTGCTCATGAAGCGTTAGTTCAAGCAAATTGGTTTCCTAAAAACAAAGAGCAACAAAATAGAACGGCGACTGTAATTGCAACAGGTATTGGCGGGTTTAATGAAATTGCTAAAGCGGTGCAAATTACAGACCAAAAAGGAGCCCGCAGGCTTTCACCTTTTACAGTTCCTTCTTTTTTAGCAAATTTAGCCGCTGGCCATGTTTCGATTAATTACGGATTCCGAGGACCTATTGGTGCTCCTGTTACTGCATGTGCGGCTGGAGCTCAAGCAATAGGCGATGCCGCGAGAATGATCAAAGCAGGTGAGGCAGATATCGCAATTTGTGGAGGAAGTGAATCCACAATCCATAGGGTAAGTTTGGGTGGGTTCGCTGCGGCAAGAGCGTTATCTACTGAATTTAATGATGCTCCGACTACTGCTTCACGCCCTTTTGACCAGCAACGAGATGGCTTTGTTATGGGGGAAGGTGCTGGCATATTAGTGATCGAATCTCTTGAGCATGCATTAAAGCGTGGTGCTCAACCGCTTGGCGAACTCGTTGGATACGGTACTTCATCTGATGCTTGGCACCTTACTGCTGGGCCTGAAGATGGCAACGGTGCAGCGCGTGCAATGATGGCTGCAATTAATCAGGCAGGGTTAAAGCCATCAGATATCAATCACATTAATGCACATGCAACGTCTACTCCAGTAGGGGATAAAGGTGAATTGGCAGCAATTAAATCGATATTTGCAGATAATAGTGTTGCGGTGACATCAACTAAATCTGCAACAGGGCATTTGTTAGGTGCAGCAGGAGGAATTGAGGCAATATTTACGCTTCTTGCCCTAAGAGATGACATTGTTCCACCTACATTAAATTATCAAACCCCAGATGCTGATGCTGTTGGCGTGAATATAATTGGATTACATGCTAAAAAAATACCACTAACCTATGCATTATCTAATGGTTTCGGATTTGGTGGGGTGAATGCAAGTCTACTATTTAAAAAATGGTCTTAATACTTAAAAGACAACGATTTGATCGTTGGATACGGGGTATATAAGACAGTTTCATAAAACCGCTTTGCGGAATATGTTAAATCCGCAGTTTGCCCTCAAATTTATGACGGCGCTATTCACGCTTCAGGGTGATAGCGTAACGTTTCAATAATCAGTGACAGGGCCGGCAGCAGTTGGCGCTCACTTGAGTAGAAAATGTGAAAGCCCTGACGCAGATGACACCAGTCCTGAAGAACCCTCTGCAGGCGACCGCTGGCGAGATAGGGGCGGGCGAGGATTTCGGGTATATAGGCAAGTCCAAATCCCGCCAGAGCCGCATCCAGGGCAGCATAAACAGAATTAAAGATCAGTGGCCCATCCACACGGCATTGCAGGGTTTTATCTTCTTTCTTCAGTTCCCACGCATTAATGCCGCCACTCAGAGAAAAACGCGTGTTTATACATGAATGCTTCTCTAAATCATCGGGTGTCAGAGGGATAGCGTTTTCCTGAAAGTAAGAAGGGGACGCAACCATTACCGTTCGCAGGTCCGGAGAAATTCTCACCGACGCCATATTTTTCCCGATCTGGTCACCGGGCCTGATGCCAGCGTCAAATCGCTCAGAAATAATATCTGTTAGTGCAGGGTCGTTGGAAATCTCCAGTTTTATCTCAGGATACTTCAGTAACTCTCCTGACAGTCTGGGCCAGACAAAAGCATTAAAGGCGAAATCTGAGGCGGTTATCCTGACTGTCCCCGCGACCTTATGACTCAATTCCCGCAGGGAAGCCAGTTCATCTGCGATCGCATCAAAACGAGGAGCCACACGCTCAAGTAAACGCTCTCCCGCTTCCGTTGGAGATACACTCCGGGTTGTCCGGGTAAGCAGGCGCAGCCCAAGCCTTTCTTCAAGATTACGCATAGTATGACTCAGCGCTGACTGAGAAACCCCCAATTGCGCAGCCGCCCGGGTAAAACTGCGTTCCTTCGCCACGGTAATGAACGCGACAATATCTTTGAAATTTTCACCTGACATGGCTGGCCTCATTTCTGGCTGGAAACATAGCCTGTATCAACGGCTAAGTAAGGAGTTTGTGTCTGAAAGGCCTTTGTATAAGGGATGGTGAGACGTGAACGATGAATCATGTCTGCTTTTCCTGATAGCGTAGTGCCTCGACCATTAATGCCATCGCTCTTGAGTGCTGGCGTCGGTTCGGATAATAGAGATGAAAACCAGGCCAGACAGGGCACCAATCCTGAAGGACGGAAACCATTTTGCCTGAATCGATATAGGGCTGAACCATGTCCTGTGGCAGATAGGCAAGACCAAAACCATCTTTGGCGGCTTCCAGAATGTCATAGGCGTTATTGCATATCACTGAACCCGTGACCCTGGCATTAAAGGTTCGCTCATTATCAGTAAATTCCCAGTCATAAAGGCCACCATATGTTGATGTACGTAGCCGGATACATTTGTGCTGACTGAGAGCGGCAGGAACTTGCGGGGCTGAGTGTCTGGCTAAATAGCTTGTGGAACCGACTACGGCATTTTTAACATCGGGGCTGATACGTACGGATATCATATCCTGAGCGAGTTCCATTCCAAATCTTACCCCGGCATCATAACCTCTTGCTGCAATATCCACGCTTTCATATTCACTGATGAGTTCAACGGTGATGTCCGGATATTGTTGCAGAAAGACGGATAATTTGGGCCACAAAATGGACCTGATGGCATAATCAATCGCGGTGATGCGCAGTGTGCCCGTCGGTTTGTCTCGGAGATCGTTCAGGGATTTAAGCTCATTATCGATTTGCTCAAATTCAGGAACGATGCGATCCACAAGGTGCTGCCCGGCCATTGTCAGCGTTACGCTGCGGGTGCTACGTAACAGAAGGCGCACACCGAGTCGCTCCTCAAGCCCCCGGATACTCGCGCTCAGGGCGGGTTGCGTGACACCCAGTTGGGCTGCTGCTCGGGTAAAGCTTCCTGTTTGTGCCACCGCGATCAGAGCGATTAAATCAGTGAAACCTTCACGCGCCATGTTTATCCTTACTCACGAAAAAGATCCTACCGAGTCCAATCAATATCGTTGAGCCTAACACACCTGTATACTGCTAGAAAATATACTCCGTAGATTAATGAATTTGAGTTATAACTGCAAACAATCAGAGGCTCTGGTTAATAATAATCTGGTGATGTAAATTAATGACAGATGATGATACGCAATCATCACAGAGTTAAATTACAGACGATTTTATCACACTGGAGTGCTGGGTAAATTAATTTAAGTCTGTGATACTTAATAGGCTTTCTTGCTTGATTTATTAATCTAGCACTCCGCATTATTCTGAAAAAAACTTCCACTAAAAAATTAACTGAATATTTATCGGTGGGTGATTTTTTCTGTCAAGAATAACCTATCTCTTGAAAATTTATAACTCATGAGGAATTTATGTCATTACTGAAAATTTCGTTACTATGCGCGTCATTATTCATTGCGAATTCTACCTTTGCTGCAAGTAATCCGTCCACGGTAGCTGAAGGTATTAATGTTGTTGGCTCACAGAAAATATCATTTCAGAACGGACCTGTCAGAATGGCGGCTAACTTATACCTGCCGCCAAACTATGACAGTTCGAAAACGTACCCAGCCATTGTGGTATCCCATCCTTGGGGAGGCGTGAAAGAACAGACTTCCGGCCTTTACGCCCAACAGTTGGCAAAACGCGGCTTCATTACGCTGGCTTATGATGCATCTCATTATGGCGAAAGCGGCGGCGTACCTCGCAATCTTGAAAGTCCGGCTGACCGTGTTCAGGATATCCGCAGTGCCGTCGGCTATCTCAGCAGCCTGCCACAGGTTGATGCTGCACGCATTGGCACGTTAGGTATCTGTGCTGGAGGCGGCTATACCCTCCACGAAGCGCAAACAGATGCTCGAGTTAAGGCCGTGGCTGGGGTGGTGACGTATGACATAGGTGAAGCGACTCGTAACGGAATTGAGGGAATGCCGGTTTCGGCGTCGGACCGCCAGAAATTAATGCAAAGTGTAGATGAACAGCTAAACAAAGAAGCCGCTGGCGCGCCTTTGCTGGTTCAGTCATTGCTTCCACCACGGAATACAGTAAATGCCAGTACCCCCAATTTTGTTCGTGAAGCTACAGATTACTACCTTACGCCTCGTGGCAATCATCCTAATGTTCAAAACCGCTATGTGGTAACAAGCCCTGGGTTACATATGGCTTATTACCCTCTGGAACATATGGATCAGGTATCACCAAGACCGGTGCTGTTGATCGCAGGGGAAAAGGCAGAAACGCGTATATTCAGTCAGCAAGCTTATGATAATGCTAAGCAGCCGAAAGAATTAATGATTATTCCCGGCGCCTCTCATTTTGATTTGTACGATAAACCTCAGTTTGTTAATCCGGCATTAAACAAACTGGCAGAATTCTTTGGGAAGAACCTGTAATTATCTAAATAGCACCTGGAATAAAAAACACATGGGGTTATTTCGGAATAGTCGAGGAATATATCTGTTAATTTGAATAACCCGTTTACACATTTGAAAATAATCAGAGGATTATATATGACTTTTTCATTTGAAAATAAAGTCGCTTTGGTTACTGGTGCAGCATCAGGTATTGGTCTTGCCACCGCTCAGGCCTACGCAAAAGCGGGCGCTTTTGTCGTACTGGCAGACGTTAATTCAGAAGCCGTACATGCTGCGGCGAACCATCTCATCGCGGGAGGATACAACGCTAAGGCTATCACTTGTAATGCAGCAAATCTCGAAGACGTTGAAGCAATGATTCATGAAACCGTTGCTGCTTATGGTCGTTTGGATATCGCATTCAACAACGCGGGTATTCAGAATGTACTGGTAGAGATCGCCGATGCAACAGCCGAAGATTTTGACCGCGTCAACGCGGTGAACCTACGCGGTGTCTGGGGATGCATGAAATACGAGCTTCAGCAGATGCGTAAGCAGGGAAGTGGCATCATTGTAAACTGCTCATCGGTTGGCGGCATTGTTGGTGGCGCAGAACGGGCAAATTACCATGCAGCAAAACACGGTGTTTTAGGACTGACCAAAAGCGCGGCCCTTGAATATGCAGCCCGTAATATCCGAGTTAACGCCGTATGTCCTGGGTTAATCTGGACGCCAATGGCTGAAAATGTGGCGGCTTCGGGTCAGCGAGAGGCTCTGGATGCGATGGTTAAAAGTGTGCCAATGCAGCGTCATGGCAGAGCGGATGAAATTGCTGATGTGGTGCTGTGGTTATCCAGCGATGCATCTTCTTTTGTCACTGGCCAGTCGATTTCGGTTGATGGCGGATTAACTATGCGTTGATCGGTCTTGGTCGAGACCTTCACATTTTTTCCGTTGACCGTGGATCTTTTATCCGGCTGAGCAAGAGGTCCAGCCGGATAAAAGAGAGTCGTTATATCAATCAGCCCCGCGGAGAGTATTGATGCACCTCGCCAAGACCCGCAGTGAAGTAGTCATTAACAGCCGGATTAGAAGAGGTTACCGCTGTTATTACTGGCGAATTATATAAGTCGAGGTATGCGTTAGCCGGTTTGGAAGCGTCACCACTAAAGGTAATACCGCCAGGGTTGTTTGTATCTTCAGGGTTCACATAGCCCGCTGGGCCGACATCGGTCGTGCGATAGGCCAGTTGGCTATGGCTAAAATAAGCAATGCCATTAGACTCGGACCGGGTTTGGGCAGACGAGGTATAAACCCCTGTGATAACTTGTTTGGTGGTGCCATTACTGGGCTGACCATCTGTAGTGATGACGGGTTTGCCGCTGGCATTGTATTGATCCAGGATATAGTCACAGCCATCTGCGTTAAAAATAGCGCCGCTACTTCCACCGGCGATGCCGTAGTCCAGGAGCTGCATGCCACCCGAGGGAACAAGCTGAATATCAAGAGGGCTATTACCCACCATTTCCACGGTGCGACGAAGTCGTTGCAGTCGATGGTCTAGGCAAATTTCTACTCCCAGTTCGACATTTTGATCATAAGACACAATAGGCATACGGGCCCCAGGTTTGCGGTAGATACCGGTACCTGTTCCCTGATTATCGCCGCTTAGTATGCTGACAGGAGGATAATTGGCCAGCCATTCAGTGATCTGCCCACCGGTATCAATCATACCGTTCAGGAGTACACCTAAAGTCAGGTCAACAGTAGACTCAGCCTGTTTTTCAACGATATTAGACAAAATCTTGCCAGTGGGGCCACCATTGTAAACAAGAATCCCCGCACGATTGCGCACGGTGCAGAGCGGATCCTGTCGGTATGCATTTACCAACGCGTTTAACTCATCATAACTAGTGTTGGATTTGGATTGGGATAATACTGTCTCAAGTGGTTTCAGCCGCATCAACCCTATGTGCGCTGTTGGTTCGGGAGAGGCGTTTTTTTGCAGCGAGCTATTATAGGCCGCATTCAACGCCGCCAGGCGTTTTTGGACTTCTGGCCCATTCAGAAATTGCTTAATATCGGTAATATTTGTGGTCAGTACACTACCCGTGCAGATCACCCAGTCTCGGCCTGCTTCTGAGGACGTTGCAAGCGTGTTTTTAACACGCATGCTAAGTTGGCTCATTAAGTATTCAAAAGCAGAGTTGCCGTTGATCGTCAGGCCAGGATATGGACCGTGGGCACTGTGGAAATAGAATTCTGGCACAACAAAGTAACGAACCCAGTTGTTGCAATTGGCGGCACTGGCAATTGCAACGTTCAGAGCATTGATGAGCATGTCGATGCGAAAATCAATATCATTTTGCATATCCTGCGCACTGGAAATCGCCTGGCCGGGCCATTCGGCGGCAACCCAGTTTCCAATTGTAATGGGGTTACGATAAGCCGTGTACAGAGACCATGCGAAAAAATTATTTTTGGTAATGTTAGTTCTGTCTGCCATGTTTGGATTCCTTCAGAAATAATAAATTTATTCCTCAAGCGACCCTCTAATAGAGTTAGATTCGCCCGGAGTATTTAGATTTCGACGTTAAGTCACAAAGCACTAACGGTCGGAATCTTCTTTTTTTGGTATTTCTTACTTGTGTAATCAATGTGTTATAGCTAAGACTTGTTTATTTATTAAATGCGGCCTGTTGAACGTGATGATTTATGCAATCAAAACCTATTCAACATATACATTTGGAGTGATAATTTCCAAGCTATTTTTATAAATTAACTTAGACTAATAATTATTTCCATGATTATCATTATCGCTCTAGTAAAATTCAGGAAGGATAGGGTGGTATACAAAAAATAACATCCCTAGCATTAATTACAATCTATCATTAATAACCGTGTAATATATAATTATTCATTTTATTTAATGAAAAAAAAGAGCACCAACATAGCTCACAAAGATAAACAAACCGGATGGGACCTGATGAAAAAACTCTTACTTCTTTTTCCGCTGATTTTTAGTGCACCAATACATGCTTCTGAAGTCACTGTAGGGCAGATTTGTAAGGCTGCTTCCGCAGCAATGTTTGGCCGTGACCATAAGATCATGAAACTTGATAAAGTGGAATCAGGCATAGCCTACGTACATTATATCAGACAGAGTGATAGCACTCGGTGGGCCATTAAATGCAAACTCATAGGCGATCAAGTCATGTGGGCATCTGACAACCCTGACAGTTCCGGACGCTGGAGAGATAATCCGGCAGATGGCACTGTAAAATATGCCATTAATGGTAAAAAAATTATCATCACCGAGGTATACAGCGACGGTTCAAGCACATCTAATTCTTACCCTCTGAAGCAACTATAGTGACTTCAATCACCCTGCAAGTTTGCCGGGCAGGGTGATTTTATGAAAAGCTCAAACTTAGGTGCTCACATTTGAACTCAGCACAGTTCATTCCAATGTGGATACTGTCAGAAGAAACCCTGCCAATTTACTTTCGGTGACAGAGTGTGGTGCATCATGATAAGTCGTTATATGGGGCCATCGACCAGAGAGGAAGGGAGCACATGAGTTAAGTATATGATTGGTAGAGGTCTGTGAATGTTTATGAGCGTGGCACTCTCCATATGTAATTTAACTTATGTTGTGTGAGAACTCAGTTTATAAGGAAATTGTGCCATACCACATTGTTTTAATTCAATATTTTTAATATAAACATCAACTCACTTCCATATAACTTCATGAACTAGCAGAGAATCCGCTTCCTATGAGCATTTTCTGGTAGCCGGATTAACATTGGTTCATGACCATATCTGACCGTAATCTCATAATTAGCCCCATCAAAACTCTTGCAGAATGCCCTGTGCTCCGCGCAATATCTGGAGTAGCCTGACACAGAATATCCCCCCGTTAACCAGGGCGCGGTGCTTCAGGGAGCGTGGCGAATTATTGGTATCGATCTCAATCCGGCGAAATTCGCACTGGCGAAATCGTTGGGGCACATGACTGTATCAATCCCAACGATTTTAAGGTGCCGATCAAGCAGGTCATCATTGAAATGACCAACGGCGGGGTAGATTTATCATTTTAATGTGTCGGGAACGTCAGACTGATGCGTGCTTTTTAGGGAAGAAAGAATGATTAAAAACATCCGTAACTGCTGTAGAAGAAGGTGGCTACTTCTCCGTTCGGTCGATGCGGTTTATCACTGGATCGGCCTCAGCAGTCTGGCCATACTGCTGTTCAAGGTGGTGGTTCTGAATGACATCCCCGCCCCGGTGCGTTTTATGTCGTCGGTCAGCCCGGTGGTGGAGGGAGTGCTAGGCTCGGTGATCGCGAGCTACATATTTTATCTGCTCTGCATTCACCCACCTATTTTTGCAGCAAAGAAAATCACTGCAGACTTTGAGCATTCTATCCTGCTACGGATTAAATTAAGTTTCGAGAGTCACTTACGCGGCATCTCCCCCACGCTGAATTATGATTCCACCGAACAGGAAGTTTATGCGGTTTTTTTGGCTCTTGCCCCCTCCAGCAAAACGTCACCATTGGGGGTACCGGGTGATCCATCTGTTAAGTTTGACTGGTTCATTTATTTTCAGGACAGCAACCAGCATATTCACACGAATGTCATGCGCCTGTTGGATTCCCGGCTGGCTCTGGATATTGAAACGATCAACACCCTTAATAAGATTTCCAGCTGTACTTGGTTCTCGATAATCGCAAGATTTGCGAACATTAATGTCGGGCTTCCTCGTGGCGGCAATCCGTTTGTCAATGCGAGTCAGCCTGACGGTGCACTTTGCCGATGCCTTTATGAGCTCAAAGAGCTCATCAGAAGTCTGCAACCGGCAATCGACGCGGCGGCAAAACTGAAAGATCAACGTCTGGAATGAACAGGGTTTAGGGTTTATCTGATTGTCTTCTTGAACAATCCATGAATTTCTGTAACATTTAGATACGCCGATACTTAACCCTAACTGATATCTCTGGGCGCGGTAGCGTTGTCAAGACTGGCTAGCTTTACCTGAGGGTTATCGATCGGGTAAGAGGGCTATTGAGATCTATTTTGTCCGAACTGCGTGAAGCGAGCACTAATGGCATGTTGGTGCAGTTTTTAAGACTTACAAGGCGTTATAGCCCTTACCATTCTATGGCCATGTTTTCAGCATGTATGCTTTTCTCTTATAGGAATAAATCATGGATGAATTAGTAACTAAACTTGCCAAAGATCAGAGGAGCATCTTATCTGATAATGGCGATTATTTGTCAGATGCACAGATGTTCCGTTCTTTGGTATGTTTCCTGAAAATTGTTGCCAGAGAGCATCCGTATTTTTTGGGATGCTTCTGAGCCACTTTCTGCCCAGTAATTCGATAAAACTAACTCATGGTTCGCCTCGTGATCGGATGTATAATCACGTCTGGGTTGTTAAAAGGTAATTATGGAAATAATAATTGCCATAAACATATTTTATAATAACTGGAGTTTCTCTACCTCTATGTTTCATGTGCTAGCCAACTTTTTTAAAAATTTAGCAAGAGATCTCATATGGAATTAAGCATTGCTAGGCGGTTATCAGAAGGTGTAGGCAGTTATCTTCATTATTCATTTTGTTGTAATAAGGCTGGTCTATTCAATGAGGATTTTTTAAAGTTTTCAGTCGGGGATATTCTTAGTACTGTATTAACAAGAATCGATGGGGCAAGAGTTTACTCAAATTACAAACACCCTGCTCTAAATCAAATAAAAAAGAAAGGTGCTTCCCGAAGAGTTGACTTCGCATTAATAAACAGACATGTTGAAAAAACGGATGCAAAAAATGTGTTCATTGAAGCTAAGTGGGCTGGATCATCACACTGTAAATTAGACACCATTATTTATGATCTTTATAGGTTAGCTTTTATAAAAAAACAACATCCTGAATCAAATTGTATTTTTCTTATTGCTGGTCAGTCAAAAGATTTGAACACATTGCTTAGCGCTCCCCCCTTTAGATTTCCAGATGGAACTAAACTTCTAAATACAACAACTAACGAAAAGCGTTTTAAATTAAGCCTAGATAACAAGTACCATAGGGATATAATGAAGAAATCAGTGACTTATGCTCACAATAAATTTGGGGTTTCTTTACCGTTAGGGTTTACTACAGTTTGTACTAAAGTCTACCCTATCCAGACCGAAGATGAAACTTTACGTTTCCAATCTGTAGCCTGGGAAATAAAGAGCTTGGACTCACACAACCTACCAATAAAGTGGTATATATGATTTGATTATTGTTCGCTGACACTCAATTATTATGAGAAAATATTGATTAGGAACGTAAATGCCGGTAATAGATCGTTATTAAAATATTCCAAGTTGGTGCGAATTTATATAATTTAATTTGAGAGGGAGTTCAATGAGTATCCATTTTCGTGAAAGACAAGAAGCCCTGAATATGTTTTTACAGCACTGGCCATATAACCGGTTAGCTAAAATGACGCTGGAAGAATATACCGATACTGGAAATAAAGAGACGCTGGCTTGGTGGTTAGAGTTTGGTCCAGGCCGACATCTTGGTTCTAACGCTGGAGGAGATGCTTCAAAATTTGGCATCTATATGCGAGCTGCTCCACCGAAAGGAGAGCGTGATTTTATTCTCATAGATGAGACTTATTCGTGGAAAAAGAAGTACGGCTCTACCGCGGAAGAAGCTTTCGCGACAGTTAAGAAAAAGATACTATTTGTGCTCGATGCGATCGGGCATAGCGACCTAGAAACGATACAACAACTTGATTTCGAAACATCGTTGAAATGGAAATTAGCTTTTATTTATCAAGATCATAATCATCCACTACTGCTGTCTATTTACCAACTTGCACGACTACGTGAGCTGTGTGGTGTAGGCAAAATCAATCATGCTACAGCCTATAGCACACTCATGGCGCACAGGGGAGAAACTCCTGTTCTTGAATATGGCATAAAGCTATGGAAGCAGGTAGATCAGGCTGAAGTAGACGAGGATGACGAGCCGAATGAATATGAATTAGCCGAAAATCTGCCAGATATTCCGCCATTAAACCAAATACTGTATGGGCCTCCTGGCACAGGTAAAACTTATAGCACCATCAATAAAGCCCTCGAAATTCTTGACCCTCAACTTCTATCTCGTTTTGACGAAAGTAATATGGCGGCACGCCGCGTGCTCAAAGCGCGGTTTGATGAGTTCGTACAAGCAGAGCGTATTGCCTTTGTTACTTTCCATCAAAGCTTCAGCTATGAAGATTTTGTCGAGGGAATTCGCGCCAGAGTAAATGATAGTATTGATGGCGAAGAACAGTACGCGCAGTTGAGCTATTGCATTGAAGATGGCATTTTCAAGAGTATTTGTAACAATGCGCGTCGCGAACGTGCGACGGAAGAAGCGCTGGGTATCGACCCGCAAGCGAGAATCTGGAAAATCTCTATTGAAGAGGTCAATTCAAACCAGGAAACAAGACAGTACTGTTTTACACACGGTGAAGCACGTATAGGTTGGGAAAAAGTCGGCGACCTCACTGCCGTTGACTTGTACGATCCCGCTCTTGATTTAGGGCGTAATGATCGTAACTCCCTCACTTATTTTAGCCATGAGGCAAAACCAGGGGACATTTTGCTTTGTCTCGCGAGCGTTTACGAAATCTGTGCCGTCGGTGTGGTTGAAGGCCCTTATGAGTATCAGCCGGAGCCCCCAGCAGGAGTCAGAACTGATTATGTCCATCGGCTACCGGTTAAATGGTTGCTGAGTAATATCCGCTTTAATATCCTGCCGCTTAACGACCATTGTTCATTGCGGCCAATGACGATGTATCCGCTATGGCGTATAAATGTCACCGATCTTTTTACCGCGTTACGGGCCGCCGGGCATCCACTCACTAACAGTGCTAAACCAGAACTTCTGCCACATGTATTGATCATTGATGAAATCAACCGTGGAAACGTTTCGCGAATTTTCGGTGAATTAATCACGCTCATCGAAGCGGGAAAACGAGGGGAAGAAGCCGAATCGCTAGAGGTCATACTACCATATTCTAAGAAACTGTTTAGCGTGCCGAAAAATTTATGGATCATTGGTACGATGAATACCGCCGACCGCTCTTTATCGGGCCTCGATATCGCGTTACGCCGCCGCTTTAGCTTTATTGAATTGCAGCCCAACTACGTATTGCTAGCTGACGTTAATATCGAACATAACGGGCAAAGTGTAAATGCCGGTCGGCTACTTGAAACAATTAACCAACGCATTGAAGTGCTGTTGGATCGTGACCATTGCATTGGTCACGCAATAATGTTGCCGTTAAAAAAAGATCCTTCGCTTAAACGACTCTCGAAAATTTTCAGTAACCAAATTATTCCGCTACTGCAGGAATACTTTTTTGATGATTGGGAGAGAATTAGCCTTGTGCTCAATGACAGTAGCCAGTATGACGAACGCTGTCGGTTTATCAGCCAGCCCGATGGTGCAGCTGCATTAGAGCGATTGTTCGGTGCACAGCGTGCGCTGGCGCTATCCCTCCAAGATCGACGTTGGGTTATCAACTCCCAAGCATTTCATCATATTGAGAGCTATCAGTATATTCTTGGGGATGCATAGGTGGCACATAAATGGATAACGGTGCGCGAGTATGCGCACCTGAGTACACCTGTAATACCTGGCAATACGCCAACACTTGATCACGCAGGAATATGCGGCAGCGCATTTGACTGGATGTGTAAGCTCCAGGCTACCTTCGGAGAGAAAGGTATACGGTTGGTAGAATTAAAGGATCGCCGGACTCTAAAACTGGATAGCTACGTCGGCACGATTAGTACCCCATGCGGTACCCATATCGAGATCCTTCCCAAGCACTACACATCATCCGGATGTATTGAAAAAAACCGTCAGCTGATGTGCCGGCTTATCTCTTCAGCACTGAACTTACCCTGGCGTGAGGCCGGGGTTGCCGATCTAAACCTCTTTCAATATCCGCTCAGTGAATGGGTAATGCGGCAATTTTTGACAGAACTTAATCACCTGATTAAACGAGGTTTGCGCTTCGATTATCAGTGGGTCGAGGACGAGCAGCCTTTTTTACGTGGCCAGCTCGATATTGTACGCCAGATGCGCCAACTACCGGCGCGGCGACATCAGTTTCATCAACGGCATTCGCTGTTTCTGTCGGATCGTCCAGAAAATAGATTGCTTCGACTGGCTGTAAATAAGATAGGGAGTATTGCACAGGACAGTCAGAATTGGCGTCTCTCGCATGAACTCATCGAGTTAATGCAGGAGGTCACGCCAAGCCGGAATGTGACCCAAGATTTTTCCTGCTGGCGCAATAGTCGGTTGATGGCTCAATACACGGCAATCAAACCCTGGTGCGAACTTGTTTTAGGTGAACATCTACCGTTGGCTATTCAAGGCGCTTCGAAGGGTATTAGCCTGTTATTTCCAATGGAACGCTTGTTTGAACAGCATGTGGCTAAAGTGCTGCAACGGCAACTGTTTCCGGGAGCCCGTTTATACACCCAGGCAGCGACTGAATACCTGAGCCAGTACCAAGAGACAAAGCTATTTCTTCTTAAACCTGATTTATTACTGACTGATGGTGAAAATCGGTGGGTATTGGATACGAAATGGAAGTGTCCAGACTCTAATAGGGCTAATTACGGGCTGGCTCAGAGTGATTTATATCAAATGCTGGCTTATGGCATGCGCTATTTGCAGCCGCAGCAGATTATGGTGTTGATATATCCTTACACTGACGATTTCTCTGAACCTATTGGTCCTTTTATGCTACCCAACAAGCTACGCCTGCACGCTCTTCCTTTCGATTTGGACAATGATAAATTGTTGGGGGGAGCAGCACTGAACATTCCGTTAACGACATGACGGTGTTGATGCCAATGTTCAGCGTCCTTACAGTATCGCGAACGTCTGTACCGTTGAAAGCCATTTCGGTGATCTGTTCTTTGACACCCAGCGTGCGTGTTTCGTAGATGTTAAGGGTTTACCGCAGCAGTGGTAGGTAATGGAATAATCGACCTGTTGAACCAGATATCATACGTGTACAGTTTTCAGGAGCTTCACAATACCAGCCACTCAGGCTGCACGAATATCGCCAAACGAATCGGAAAATCGATACTGTAAAAACGCTAAAGCCGTGACCAGTTTTTGTTTACCACTTCAAAGAGAGTACGAACATTTCAGTGAAATGACTTGCTATAAATTCTAAAAATCAGCGGAGGGTTTTTCGTGCATCTTCACTCTTATCGCCTCAGGAACTACCGACGCCTTAAGGATGCTCATATTGAGCTGGCTGACGATATTTCAATATTTGTAGGATCGAATAACAGCGGCAAAACGTCAGCAACTCAAGCAATTCATGCGTTCGTTACGGGGGGGGAGGGACCGTTTTAGCCTCTACGATTTTAGTTCCTCATGTTGGAAAAGCTTCGATGAGGCCGGAAATATCAATTTGGCTGATCCAATACCCGAGGGGATCTCCCTTCCAAGCATAGAGCTCGATCTTTGGTTCGAGGTCACAGCGCCAGATCTCTATCTCGTGATTCCATTGCTTCCGAGTACAGCGTGGGAAGGTACTAAGGTAGGCATAAGAGTTTCTCTGACCGCCAAAAACTCCATTAACCTTATTCAAAATTTCCAGGAAGCTAAAGCCAGAGGTGCTGCACAGGCAGCGCAACTGCCGCCAGATTCGCAATATATTCCATGGCCTCGCTCCCTGACGGACTATCTCCAGCGCGAGCTCAAGAGAGAATATGAGCTGCGCTACTTCATCTTGGATCGCACACGATTTGATGAGGCGACCTTCCAAGAGATTGGAAATTACGTTCCAGATGAATTAAATGGAGAACCAGGCGGCGGAACAATTTTAAAATCGCTTATTCATATCGATAATTTGGGTGCTCAACGACATCTTGTAGATCCTAATCCAGAAGCAGGGGGAAGATCAGAAGACCTGTCAAAGCGTTTGAGCCGCTTCTACAAACGCAACCTTAATCAAAGACAAGACGATCATTTAGCCCTTAAGGCACTATTCGACTCCGAGCAGGCACTCAACCTTCACTTGGATGGCGTATTCAAGCCGATGCTGGATCAGCTTGCCAGGCTTGGCTATCCGGGAGTCAATAATCCGCGACTTAAGATAATGTCAGCACTAGATCCCGCTCACGTCATGAGCCAAGATGCACGGGTTCATTATCAGATCGGAGATGGGGAAGATGAAGAAACCGCCACTCTTCCTGACAGTTATAATGGACTTGGATTCAAAAATTTGATCTACATGGTTGTAGAGATTCTAGACTCCCAAGCCAGGTGGGCGACGATGGATAATCGCCCTCCATTGCATCTGCTTTTTGTGGAGGAGCCGGAGGCTCATCTCCACGCTCAGCTCCAACAGGTCTTCATCCGCAATATTCTTGAACTACTGAATATAGAGGGCGACGATGGAAGCATTTTTGGCAGTCAGATGGTCATCACGACTCACTCGCCGCACATCCTTTACGAGCGAGGATTCAAGCCGATTCGCTATTTTCGACGCAAAAAGACTGGCTCAGAACAGGTGACTGAAGTCCTCAATCTATCGGCGTTCTACCAATCTCAACCAGATGATCGTGATTTTTTAGAACGATATCTGAAGCTGACGCATTGTGATCTATTTTTTTCAGATGCCGCTATTCTCGTTGAAGGTAACGTTGAGAGATTGCTCCTCCCTGTCATGATTAGAAAGAGCGCGAAGACTCTCCGCTCAGCTTGCCTATGCGTCTTAGAGGTTGGCGGTGCCTTTGGGCACCGTTTCCAGTCACTCATCGAGTTTCTCGGTCTGACCACGCTGATCATTACTGATATTGATAGTGTTGCACTTAAAGCTCAGGCGGTTGACGATGCTGAAGAGGAGGAAGAACTCGAAGAATTTGAGGTTCCAGCCGACGCGGAAGACGATGCTGCCGGCCAGGTCCAAGACAATGTGCAAGTTCCTGGCGGTGAACTGATGGTTCCAGCACCTAAGAAGAAATATGGCAAGGCCTGTTTACCAAGTACACCGGGCGCCGCAACGTCGAACCAAACTCTTATCAAATGGCTTCCAGGGAAGCTCACAATCGAAGACTTGCGCAACGCATCTGAAGCGGAAAAAACTCACGTATTTGAAAACGATGCGAAGGTTCGCGTTGCCTATCAGACTGAGCGGGCTATAACCTGGAATGAGGCCACCGAAATCCTGTGTGGGCGTACGCTTGAAGAAGATTTCGGCCTCGAAAATCCGGACTGGTCCCAAGCCATAGCGAGAAAGCCTTTAGGCTTGATTGTGAAAGGAGGAGCCATTAGTCCTGCTGCTCTTGCCGAAGGTCTTCATAAAAAAGTTTCGCGAAAGAGTTTCGATAAAACAAAGTTTGCGCTTGCCGTTCTCACCGAAGACGAGGACGCGTGGCATGTGCCGGCTTACATCCGTGATGGACTTGTCTGGCTTAAAGATGAAATACGGATCGAACTCGAAACCGTGCTGCCCGAACTCATCGCCGAAGAAGATGTTGTGTCGGGAGGCGAGTATGAGTAACAGGGCAAATAAGCCAGACACCCAGGCCGACATAGACCTGCGAAACTGCCTTGTAAACGTTCCACCACGTAGTTTCATTATGAAAGCCGGTGCTGGTTCAGGAAAAACTACGTCGCTGATTAAAGGCCTGTCATCGGTCATCCAAATACACGGCGATAAGCTCAAGAAGAACCGTCAGCGAGTTGCCTGTATTACCTATACCGAGATTGCGGCCGGAGAGATTTGGAGGGACGTCGGTAGTGACCCTCTGGTTCACGTCTCAACGATCCACAGCTTTATGTGGCTGCTAACTAAGCCTTTCCAGAACGATATTCGTGTCTGGGTGTCTGGACGTATCGTGGAAAAAATTGATGCACTTGAAGAAAAACGGGCAACCTATGGCCCTAGGGTTCAACAGCGCACGAAGGATAAGGACACCCGAGATTTGGAGCGCCTTCGTCGGCAGTCGGAGCGGATAGAAGCAGTCAAAGGGTTCCGATACGGAACAGGTAGCAATTACGCAAAGGGTATTCTGGGCCATGACGACATTCTGAAACTTGTCTCTTACCTTATTTCCGAACGCCCTCTCTTCCGGACCCTTCTCGCGCGCCAATTCCCGTTCGTCTTTGTGGACGAGAGCCAAGACACGACCACTGCGGTCGTGGAAGCTTTGAAGACTGTTGAGTGTGAACCCGGAGTGACACTTTGCCTCGGATTCTTTGGCGATCCGATGCAACGAATATACGTTACAGGAACTGGACAAATTGAAGCAGAGCCTACGTGGGCTGACATTCCGAAACCTGAAAATTTCCGGTGCTCAACTAGGGTTTTAAACCTCGCGAATGCTATTCGCCGTGATGGCGATGACCTCGTTCAAACCCCTGGCCAACGTTTAGGCCCTGAAGGATTAGTTCCTACCCCTGAAGGATCTGCACATCTTTTTATTTTGCCTGCGGACGAAACACGGGACGCCAATCTGGTTCATGTACGTGAATGGATGGCGGCAAGAACCGGTGACGATTTTTGGCGACCAGGTGATGATGACCAAGAGCGAGTGAAGCTTCTCGTCATTGTTCACCAGATGGCCGCAAGGCGCTTAGGGTTTGGAAATCTCTATTCTGCACTCAACTCCAGAGCTCCGTCAGCGTTTAAAGATGGTTTTTTAGACGGGTCTGCATGGCCTATTTCATCGTGTGTAAAGTTTTTGATCCCGATCGCTATCGCTCATACGAATGGCCAACAACTTGAAGTGATGCGATTGATCCGAGAGTATTCACATCTTCTTGACAAAGAGTCTCTTGTTGGGGCGAGCGTGGCGGAGCGCCTTAAAGTACTCGGTGAACTTGTTGCTTCGATAACAGCAGGCATAGTGGGAGATTCCGGAGCAACAATAGGCGATCTTCTAAAACAAGTAAATTCCTCCGATTTACTAGTCCTTGACCCTAGATTGGTATCGTATCTGGATCCAAATGCAGTTCTTCCTGTTCAGCCTGGGTCCGAATTAGGCGAAAACAATGATGACGATGATATTCAAGAAGACGTTGATATTGATAAGGAAATGCCCTCAATGGATGCTTTTCTGGCATGCCCCGCAAATCAGCTTTTGCCATACCATACCTACATTTCGGAACGTTCTCCCTTTTGGACTCAGCAAGGCATAAAAGGTACTGAGTTCGATAGGGTTCTTGTCGTTCTGGATGACGCCGAAAGTAACCACTCCCAATTCTCCTACGAAAGATATCTCGGTCTTGAAGAGCCCTCAGATAACGACCAGAAACATATGGATGCCGGCGAAGAAACAACTATGGATCGAACGCGTCGGCTTTTCTATGTGAGCTGCACAAGGGCGTTAAAAGACCTAGCGGTTGTTCTTTTTACCACCGATCCTGAACAGGCAGTTGCTCATATACGACAGCTTGATCTTTTTGAAGATGAAGCCATCCACACTCAAGGTGTTTTCGAGATGGCATTGTAAGTATCAAACTGAACCATTCATTCCGACATACTGATTATGTTCCTTTGAGGAGAGCACGATGCGCAAAACCAGACAACCACCGTACTGAATTCTGTCGTAGCTAGACCTACCATAAAAAATGCATATAGGCCGAACGACAATAAGGATAAAACGATGCCCGTAATCACTCGATTGATGCTGCAAAATTTTAAAAAATTTCCTGCACTGAATCTGGAATTCAACGCTGACCGTAATATTCTTATTGGCGACAATGAGTCCGGCAAGAGCAGCATACTACTGGCGATGGATCTAGTGCTGAGTGACAGTCGGCATCGGGTTGAAACGTTGGGCGTGGAATCATTACTGTCACAGTCGGCTGTGGAGAACTTTCAGGCAAGTGAACGCCGCATCGATCAACTCCCCGAACTGATCGCAGACGTATTCCTCAGTGAAGGGACAAACCCTGATCTGAACGGCCGTCAGAATCTAGCTGGTGTTGACGCCGACGGCCTCAGGATGCGTATCGCCCCTATGATTGATGAGTATGGACAGGACATCCAGATTTTGCTGCAACAACATCGGGATAATTTTCCCTTTGAGTATTATTCAGTCAAGTTTACCACCTTCTCTGGAAGTCATTTTGCTGGCTTCAGACGCTACCTGCGCCATTTGATGCTTGACAGCGCACGTATAGATAGCGATCACGCTGCGCAGGAATATACACGCACGGTATACAGTGTAAATGTGCCAGTAGCTGAGCGGTACCGGCTGGAAAACAGCTATCGTCAGCAGAAAAACGACTTCTGTGAGCAACATTTATCTGTGGTCAACGACGCACTGGAGAATTATCAGTTCAGCGTCCGCTCAGGTACCCGTGCCAGCCTTGAAGCTAATCTAGACATTACTGAGGAAGGCATTTCTATCCGCAACCGCGGTAAGGGACGGCAGTGTTTCATCAAGACAGAATTTGCTCTGCAACGTCAGCAACAGCAGGGAGAGTTGCATATTCTATTGCTAGAAGAGCCGGAGAATCACCTGAGTCACGTCAGTATGAAGAGGCTGGTCAACCAGCTTGCTGCTGAGCGGCAGACACAACTGTTTATCGCCACACACAGTAGCCATATCTCGTCACGCCTCGATCTGCGTAAAGCGATCCTCCTTGGAGAGTCTCATCCAGTGCGGCTTAATGAATTATCAGAGGAGACTGCCTCCTTCTTTATTAAAGCACCGGATAATAACGTTCTTGAGTTTGCACTGTCACGACGTGTGCTCCTCGTTGAGGGGGATGCCGAATTTATCTTGATTGAGGACTTTTATCGACGCTTGTACAGCAAGGCTCCGGAGGATGATGGTATACATGTCATCGCCATCGGCGGAACAAGTTTTCGCCGCTATCTTGAGCTAGCCCATTTGCTGGGTAACCGTGTTGCTGCAATGCGTGACAACGACGGCGACTATCAGCAGAACTGCGTTGAGCGTTACGCTGATGTACTCAGTGATGCTACCCGTATTTTTGCTGATAGCGACAACAACCGTTCAACATTCGAAATCAGTCTATACCAAGACAACACCGTATTTTGCGAGGAACTACTGGGTAGGGATCGCCGGACGCTGACTGTGCAGGCCTACATGCTGGCTAACAAGGCAGAAGCGGCATTCAAGCTTCTGCAGCAGGACAACACCAAACTAATAGTACCTATTTATATCAGGGAGGCGCTGGCATGGATAAGAGCGTGATTTTTGCCGTTGCAGGATCAGGTAAAACTACTCTGCTGACACAGAGACTGAGAGAAGATAGTCGAAGCCTGATCCTGACACACACTGTTAATAACGAAGCGCATCTGCGAGCTAGGATCATAAAACAGTTTGGCTTTATGCCCGAAGGGATCCGAGTGATGACATGGTTTGAGTTTCTGTACTGTTTCTGTTTTCGTCCCTTTTTGCAGGAGCGATTTGCCTCGCGCGGCCTTAGTTTCGCTCAGCCACCGTTAAAACTCCCGCGCACAAATCCGCTGCATTATCAGGACCGCAGTGGCCGATTGTACCATCGGCGACTTACGCAACTCCTGATTGCACGGGGTATGTTGCCATCTATTTGCGATCGGTTGGTACGCTACTATGAGGAGTTACTTGTCGACGAAGTGCAGGATTTTGCCGGAAATGATTTTAACTTTTTGCTGGCTCTCTGCCGTGCAGACGTGTCGATATTGTTTGCTGGGGATTTTTATCAACATACATTCGATACGAGCCGGGATGGCAACGTCAATGCTACACTGCACGAGGACATTACCGGATATGAGGCTCGTTTTAGTACTCCGGTGTAACAGTTGATCGTGAGACACTAAGCCGAACATGGCGCTGCTCCACTACGGTATGTCGCTTCATTACCGACCAACTGAACATCCATATCGAACCACACAGAGCATATGACACCAAGATTGAAATGGTGAACGATGCGGAGCGCGTCTCAGTTCTGCACACAGATGACTCTGTTATTAAGCTATTCTACCGTGAGCATTACCGTTATGGTTGCTACTCAATGAATTGGGGGGCTAGTAAGGGCCTAGACCATTTCAATGACGTCTGCATCGTGATGGGTACAGAGCACTGGCGACTCTTGAATAAGCAGGGGTTACAGGCACTGCCACCGTCATCCCGCAATAAGCTTTATGTTGCGTGCTCGCGGGCACGTGGCAATATTTATTTTGTCCCTGAAGCCCAACTGCGGCGGTTCAAGCTCTGAGTTAGTAATCTCTGTATTTTTGAAGTCATCTCCTAGTTGTTTGTTTGCGAAGGTGGTTAGACAAGCAAAACACGTCTGTGCTATTCAGTTATGTGGTGTGCTTCAATATTATCTCATCACGAGCTTTTCTTATTTTGGCTCGCAACTCCTCTGATTCTTCTTTGTTGAGTACAGCTTCTCCACACTCAGGGCAGTGATCGCCTTGAATCTCTATTTCGACAGTATGTTCCCGAAAAGTGTAAGGCACACCTTTAACCATAGATACCAGCTCGGCACCGCCACAACTAGGGCACTTCATATCATTTCTCCCAAATTATCACTCGTCGAATAAAAGCCTAACATAGAATTGGGTCAGATTAACTTTGCTCATGTGCAAAATCTTGACGAACAATTCGAGGGCTGTTCGTCGACAACTCACTTTGAGACCTTTTGGGTATAATACATTGTTAGCTTTGAATATTAACATCGCAGCAATAGTCTCTATTGGCAAAATGTCATAACGCTCATGAGGGTAAGTTCTGAGTAAAAGTTGCATATGTTTTCGATTTGTCGTATTCGTGAGTCAGTAAAATCGAAAAGAAGGGGCGACGATGGCAGCGGCGAGTAAACAAAAGGCTAGTGCTTGTAACTGTTACCCAGATAGAGGGATACCAGCTGAACGTCTGCAAAAATTTATCAAGGAAGTGGCTGAAGATATTCGGACGGGTAACACACAGGTGGACGCAGCAAGCATGGCCGAGACGGATGCGGTTTTTGCCCTTGATGTCATTTTACAGTATATGAAAAACCGCACCATAAGCAGTATGACAAAAGAAAAACGACAGCAGCAGCGTCGGTTGTACAGCAAAGCGCTTTTTCTTGAAACGCTGAAAAAAGATGGTGGCGTGTATAACTTTGCTGAAGCGGCCGAGATTCTGGGTCGAACTAAAACCACAGTCAAAAACTGGAAAAATTCTCACCAGTTGCTGGCTCTTGAGATTGACGGTGAATTTTATTATCCAGCGTTCCAGTTCACTGATGACGAACGAATATCGGAAAAAGGCGTGCTCCGTGGCGTCTCTGAAATATTACCTCTATTGAAGAACTTCAGTGACAGAATGCAGTATTCATTCTTCATGGAAGAACGGAATAACGTACTCAATGGCATTTCCCCCCCTGGACGTACTTTCACTGTCGCGGAGATCCTTAGGCATAACACGGGCAAGGAACTATGGGCAGAGATCCATCGATTAGCCCGTATCTACGGAACACAAGACGCAGCATAATGAAGAGTGGGTTTGCTGCCCAGCTCAGACTTGAGCTGAAGTTTTATCATGCCACACATACTGCCAGAGCTCATGCTTAATGGCGGCGGCTGTAATTGGCTTATAAGCCAGTAGCTCCTGTATTTTCCGACTCCTGCTCATTGTCTAGGGTAGGTGCAGGAAAATTGGAGGCAATTAGTATCCTGACCTGTGACAGCCGTTTATCAGCGCGTTTGAGGAGCACCCCCTGAAAGGTAAATACGAAGACGGCCGCGGCCCACAACAGCATCTGCAGCAGTTTATACATTACCTCTCCATACACTGCGGCACTGACGTTATCCCGCAAACTGCTTTCAAACAACAGGTTCAGCAGTTGCCATTCGGTATACGTCAGGAGGGCGAGAAAACACACACTTAACAAAAAGCATGCAAACATCGTATTCCTACGTCGTGACGAGTCGCTTAATGCAGCTGCGTACTGCACCACCGGACGGCCACTGGCCACCGACACCTCAAACAAATCAAGGACTCGCCGCCCGGATGAAACCAATCGAATGATTTCCAGCGAATGGTTGCACGGCAGCACCACCCGTAGAAATGCCCAGGAAAGGGGACGGATGTTGTGCAGGCGAGCCACGCAGGACTCAACTAGGTAGGCACAAGGCTGCTCTCTGTCCAGCTCTCGGGCCACTGTATCCATCAGCGCTACTTTATTTTTATCGGCATTCTGCCTGTAAGACAGATAAGGAATAATATTGGCAACAATCAGCGTGACTAGGGGAACTGGCAACAGCTGCAACACTTTAAGAAAAATATCCCACATAAAAATCACCTAGTAAGAATCTATCCGATTGACACAGATGTAGAAAATGGCCATCGACAGGGGCTTCGTTACGACTTATGTAGCTCTCTGATCACATGAGGTGCAAGCAAACTTTCTACAGGAATTGCCGTATTAATTTTTACCGCTTTAACAATTGCAATTAAGGCAACTGTATTTTGTGTCAGTTGATCGCGTAGCTCGCTGATTTCCGTCTGCAACTGCTGATTTCTAGCCAACAGTGCCTGCCGAGTTTTGCGGTTGACATATTGTTGTTTTTCTTTAGGGCGTAAGTTCAGTGGATTGAGTTGCTGATCAACATAGGCTGCGATCAGCCGTTTTCTCTCCAAGCTGCTCAGTGTGCTTAAACCTCCGTTGAGAATACCCTTTTCCTTAAGGCGGGTATGCAAAGCTTTGGCAGAAATAGGCGACTTATCAAAGCCTTCAATCATCATCAGTTGTAGTTCATGTTCAATCAGTGTGTCCAGTTCCTTTCCGCGCATCAGAGGTTCCCCCTAGTCAGTTTTTTGTGCTCTAAAGCAAAAAGCTGTGCCAATGTCTTGATTTCTCCTTCAACTTTTATCTCTCCTGATAGCACATTCTCTGTTGAGACTAACCGTTGTGCTTCAGCACGACTCAACCACATGCTCAACCACATTATCCAACTCGATTAATTCATCGGACAGGGCGTTAATGCCTATCGGTAGATAATCGCTAAATTCTTTTTCCCGCAAATAGATCAGGCGGCGACGCATCGGATCAGTCAATTTTTTGACCACTTTGAATATGTTCTCAACCAGTGGTACAGCTAATGGTTCTACCCAGTGTGTGCGTTCTCCCGCACCTTTAACACCAACATAGCGTATGCCAAGGAAATAATCTGGAAGTCCCTTATCCTTAAGCCGCTTACGTGCTGCTGAGTCATCAATATGACGTTTGACCAGAGCATCCTGTCTGAGGTTGAATGCTTCAACAGAACGAAAACCAGTAATAATGAGTAATAACAAGCAATTCAGAGCTATTTTCTCGGCATCACTTTCTACTCGATGGATTAAAGCAACAATGTTCAAGAAACCACGAATAGTAATCAATGAATCCTCACCCTCGGTAGCCATATCAGCCAGCTTATCTTGGCGTTTTAGCGCAATGGTTTCCTGAGCTTTACGGGTCAAATTCGTTTGGTTGGTATATTGATTATCAGAAACATATTGTAAAGTGACGAGGGTAAATGCCTGATGATTTATAAGCTTTTGAAGACTGACACAGCGACCTTTGTAATTAGCCGTATTAGGGTCTCCAGGTGTTGATGCAGCACTGAGGACATCCATTGCGCGGCGAATAACGCCTGTGGTCAAATAAACTGGGTGAGTTTGTCCGGTAGTTTCCACTAATGCGTGGTACCAGCGTTTTAAAATCATCAAGGTTGCTATAGCCACAGCGGGGGAGATGTTTTGATTTCTCCTTTGGTATACAAGTACCAGCATGGACTTCATGAATTTGATATAAGCATTGTCAATTGTATGGAAACCTTCAATGCCTTTGAAACGACTGATTTCATCAAATCGCAACGAATTTTTACCATTTCCTCTCAACCAACCGCTGCCTTTGGTACCACATGCCCAGGCAGAGTCATCCCATGAGTGGGCGAAGTCAGTTGCAAGATGTTGTTCAAACCAGGTTTGTTGTTCGGTAATGAACATTTGAAATTGCTCAAAGTTTTTTTTCATCATGTACCTCTTTTTTCAGATGAAAACGGCAACGAGCAATAACAGACTGGATTTCAAATTGCGTGGTTTCATGAATGGAAATGAGAGGATTACGCGCGTTACCAACACTATCTGAAATGATTATTAACTCATCAGCTTCTTTGATTACACTATCCAAAACTGCCTGATGATCGCCGTCAGTGAAAGGGCGGTAATACAAGCAGCCGTAACAGCATCGCACTTCACAGAAAGGACACTTACCATCAGTTCTGGAACAGCCACCTATATCATAATGCAATTGATCGCCAACCACTCCTGTCACTCGGTAACCTTGCCAATCTTGAGCGGATGTCAGTTTTCCTGTCAGCATCATGGCAACCATATTTTGCCAGACAGGATTAACACCGAGCCGTCAGTGTTCGATAGTTGTCCCGGCAAAGATGCAAACGGGTATGTAAACGTGAAGCCACAAGTGATAATGCTTTGGGAGAATCATCACAAAATGTTGGTGATATATAAGTGTTAATTAAAAAAGAAATAAAGTGAACCACCGCCCTAAATCGGGCTGCGTTAGTAGAACCGTGGGGCTCAGAGACCGTCGTAAATGGCAGTCGCTTTGACTGGATGATGCGACCATTTTCAAGATACAGTAAAAAATCGGGCATTTCCCCGATAGCAATGTCCGGATTATGGCCAGATGAATAGAAGCTGTAGCAAAACGTGACGCGATGCTTTTGCTGCCAGAATTCGTAGAAGAATTTCACAGCCTGTAGCGAAGCATTCTGTGTGGACAATGAACGATGAGCAAGATGATCAATGTGATACCTGAGTGGATACAACAATGGCAAACAGGTTGCCATGTCCATCAGGATCCATTGCCGTTTACAGTCGGAGATAACCAACTGATTGAGTGAGTACACGACTTAACCTCATAATGATTGTGGCTATGAAGAAAATGTACTCTGAACCTAACGCAAGAAACGAGAGGGAAGTCAGAAATTACTAACGTATTGATTTATCGTAACGTGGATGTGACTTGTGAACTTATTAACCACCACAGGTGATTTAACATAATATACATTATACGAACCAATGGGCAAGGAGGCTGAATCTGGCGTTCTCGCCAGCGTGATTGGGTTTATCCGTTATCGCTGATACGTTCTCTTGTCTTCGACCATCAGCCGCTTAAATCGCTGTTTAGCGCGTCACTATTTTATTCGGTTTTTNACATTATACGAACCAATGGGCAAGGAGGCTGAATCTGGCGTTCTCGCCAGCGTGATTGGGTTTATCCGTTATCGCTGATACGTTCTCTTGTCTTCGACCATCAGCCGCTTAAATCGCTGTTTAGCGCGTCACTATTTTATTCGGTTTTTTCTTAAGTTACGGACAAGTCCAATTCCTTTCCAAATCCCCTTCCCTGCATTAATTCCGGCTCTAACCCCCATAATCCCACGCATACCGCCACTATTACCAACCGAGCCGCCTCCCATTACTTGTGCAGCATAATCAGGGAGCGCCTGAGCTATAGCGGTAAATGCACCAAATATCAGAGGGATAGACAATATGCTCATCCATTGAATTTTAAAAAAACCATCATCACCAATAATATTTTTTGTTATGTAATTAATTTCTATTGATATAACCATGCCAAACATTAAATTGGCTAACATGAATCCGCCGACCACACTTATCCAGCCATAAAAATATTGGCGAGTCTGCTCAAATAATGCAAGTGCGATAAATAATGGACCAATCGCAAGGAATAATGTGGTTGATACTTTCAATACAATAAGTGTTGATATACAAACACCAAGGAAGGCAATTCCTGAAAGGATTAAGACAATCAGACAGATGCCGCCTGCAATCGACGCTTTTATTTCATCGCCCCATATTCCCCAATCGACTGCTTTGAATACTTGTATTACCGTATTAATAAAAGAATTTACTAATACATCAATTTGGTTATTTGAACCAGATTGATCACCCGTGAGCAATGCTGTTAGTTCAGATGGTGCGCTGCTCACAAATGGAACAACAATTGATACATACGGCTGAATACCGAATGCAAAAAATGTAATGAACATACATTTAAATACCTGCCAGAAAATATCCTCTATGGCAGAGGTCAACCCGCTAATGTACCAACTCAGCGATCGTAACCCAATATACACCCCCCAGAACCCGCCAATGATGATGCTAACAACCGCCATCATTTTTGATGTTCCAGTTGCCAATGTTCCATTCAAACCATTATCTATGGCCTCAAAAATAGGTTGAACAACTTGAACATCCATTCACTTGTCCTTTTTCGGTTTTTTGTTTCTTCTTTCGAGAATTAATCCAGCAACACCGAATAAAATGCCTACAGTTAATACATACCATGGGATGTTATGCAACCATGACCATTCAATGAAATCACTCACAGATTGATTGATGTAATTAATCATAATAACTCACCTTTGTTTTTATACATCAACGATGATGATTCAAATAACTTAATAATCTTCAATGCACATTTAATATGATAGTAAGCCTCTATCTTTAAAATCATGCTTTTATTTCTCCCTACATATCTTTTGAAGAGTGTTGTTTGTGCGTTTTTTTCAATGTGATTGACATGCCCCATTACATAGGATATGTTTTTATTTAATTCCCTAGAAAGTAATCTCATATTTTTTAAGTATGAAAGATAAATAATAAAATAAAATGAATCTATTTTTAATCTATCCAGTTTTACCGTGGACGAAATAAACACCATTTCTTTTGCTACCTGATATAACTCATCAGAAGAAGGCAAGTTAACAACAGTTACTGAGCCTGGCGTTCTCCCACTGAGGGGCTGAAATAATTGAGTACCAAGTAATCCCTCAAGGTTTGAGATATGTTTTGAAAACGTTGAGTTTGTAATAAACACACGAGACGCCGCAACATCGTAACGTCTTAATTCATATAGATTTATGAAGCATTTTAGTTGAAGCATTGTAATAGATGATGTCTGGTTCATGATTGGCTACTTTATCTCTTTAATACCCGTCTCCCCAGACAGGTTGTAAGTGACACCTTCCCTTCCCTCCATTGACCAAGGACGGACATAAATAGGGACTTGAACCATTTTCCCGACAAGATTATTCGCCTGATTTAATACACCAGAGTTAACCAGGGATTGAGACACGCGGATGATGATTAAATCCTGCTTAATCCCACCGAATCCGTCTGGTAGTTCAAGACCTATGCCTATTTCATTATGATATCCCTGCCCTCCTCGTTTTTGCTGTTGCCTTGTCCCCAGCATTTTTCCATTCACAAACAACCCATAATTAGCCATAAGTCACTCACTAGACTGCTTTTAAATAAACTAGTTTTTTATACCAATCAGGGATTAAACATTCACTGACAACAATTTCTCTTACATTTTTCACGATGACAGGACTAAATTTTGAAATATTGCATTTTTGAGCAATATCAATACCTATTTTTCTAAGCCGTGCTCGATGACTTTTTACTTGTCTTTTATTAAAATCAAATGAATGACCTTGAAACCATTGGATTGCATACATTGCTGTAGTATTGGCTGCTCGCGTGGTATCCACTACCCCTTGATTAAGCAACTGCTCACTAATAGTTTCAAAATCCATAGCATTCACCGAGAGTTTTTTATCTAGATTAAGAAAATCATCATGTAGCTTCGCAAGTAATGAATAATCAGATAGCCCCCAATATGTGAGTGATTTTTTTTGTAAAAATCTAGACTTTAATTTTTGTTCAAACCTTACAATTCCACTAAGCTTACAGTATTCAATAACATCCAATATATATTTATATTCTAATGATGAATTTGAGAATTTATTTTTTATTTTTATAAGATTATGTATTTCAATTTCATGAGCCTTGTTATAAACCGTAGGGTAAATTAGATTTATATTTCCTTTTTTAGATAACCAGTCAACGGATTTTCCATTAGAGTGTAATCTTGGTACGCTATTACGATATGGCTGTGTAGACAAACCCGATATGTAGTCATCTTCATTTCCCTTCCCCACGGCTCTATTCGACGTTATATGAATTTCACGAATAATAGCACCATCGGAAACAGTGTGAGTTTTTTGACTTTCTTTCGTTTGAGTAAACATGGTCTTCGTGCATTTTGTAAATGTCGGCAAACCTAAGTCGATCAATATGTTGTTATAAACAAAAACACATGCATCGATCGTGGGTAACCCAAATAAATTATCTAATCGTCCCCATCTTGATGGGTTTCCAGTCATTTTTAATACGGACCCACGAATAGATATTGATACGACATCGCAAAAGGAACCACGATGTTGAAAAGTAGGCTGTGATAAGGCGCTGGCCTCACCGCTATCAAGGTGGATTCTCTGATAAGCAACATCAGAAAGAATCGGCAACTGATAACCAAAATCCTGTTCGATAGACAGCCAGTCAAAAAACATAAGCGAATTCCGCTCAATAGCACGTACATTTGTATGTAATGTTGTTCGATAACACGTACATATGTATACATGTAACTAATAACAATGATGGCGAGCGTAAACTAGTATCATGTAACATGTCAACATATAACAGACAGCATGTGCATAAACACATAGAATTGAGATGTCATCTAATTTTTGGGTCAGGGCATATGAGCGAAGCGCTAAAAACGACAGTCCGGTTAAAAAAGCAAGAAGCCGTCGAGCTGAGAGAACTCGCCTTTTCTCTGACTAAGAAGGCGATCATGAAGGGAAAGCAGAAGATTTATTCCGAGTCAGATCTAGTTCACTACATGATTGAAAATGCGATAAAAAACATTGATATAGATGAAGATGGAAATCTGTACTTAAAATAACCGTAAACAAGTTGACAGACGAAAAGTGCGGGAAACCGCACTAAAGTTCGGGTGTCACTGAACCCCGAACCGCTTCGCGG